>CP070829.1:2027962-2054493 GCA_020344755.1 Gemmatimonadales bacterium | reverse complement strand
CCGGGCGGCGCCTCCCAACCACGGATACGAAGAAGCGGCCAGGCCCTGTGGACCCGGCCGCTCACTCGCGCTGACAGCCTAGAGGCGCCGCCCGGATTCGAACCGGGGATAAAGGATTTGCAGTCCTCTGCCTTACCACTTGGCCACGGCGCCAATGGCGAAGGGGGGGTCGGCGGAAACCCGCGACGCCCCCCTTCAGAGCGGGAAACCGGACTCGAACCGGCGACCCTCACCTTGGCAAGGTGATGCTCTACCAACTGAGCTATTCCCGCGTGGTGATTGGAAAAGTTACCTGCCGCTTCGGGAGTGTCAAGACATCGGGGCGGCCCTACGTTACCTTTGGATCCGCGTTCCAGGTTCCCGAGGGAACAACCGTTTACGCCCCTTCGCCCATCCATGTGCCCCCTTCCTCGAGACCCCCGGAGTGCGGTCCTCCCGGTGAGCCGCCTCACGTTGCTCGCCCTGCTCCTGATGGGTATTCCCGCACCGGGGTGGGCTCAGGATGGGGAGTGGAGCGTGCTCCGTACAGGACAGCTTCGCGTCGGCACGGCAGGTGTCTTCCTGCAAGCGCACGAGGCCTTCGACAGTGATGGGGGCGTACGCCCCTTGGGGAGTGAGCTCGGGTCGTCAAACGCCCTGACGCTCTTCCCCGGCTCCACCGGGCTGGTCGAGGCACTCCGTGACATCACGGCGATTCCGGGGTACGAGCCCGCCCTGGGGAGCACCCGCTCCTACATGCAGACCAGCCAGATTCGGGTTCCGTTTCAGGCCGAGATCGGGGTGACCCCTTGGCTCACCCTGGGCGTGACGGTCCCCCTGGTGAAGTCCCGCGTCGAAGGAGAGGTGAGCCTGCTTCCTTTGGGCGGGGCGGAGCTGGGCGTCAATCCTGCCTTCTTCCGATCCGCGGAGATCCAGGCCTTCACGGATCAGTTGGCGGCTTCCGCGGCGGGTCTCCCCGCCGGGGAGTCGGAGGCCTGGGGCGCTTGGGCTGACCGCTGGATCGACCTGTACGGTGCGTCCACCCTCTTCCCCGCCGCGGGGACACCGGGAGGAGACGCACTGGTGGCGGCCGTGTCCGAGTTCAACGCCGTCCTGGGGGCGGCAGGTCTCCCACCGGTCGCAGTCGCCGTGCCTCTCGCCGAGGCGCCACTCACGAACGATGGACTCCGGGTCCTCCTTTTCGATCCCGCAGGGCACTACCAATTGCTGCCGCTTCCCACCCAGCTCCTGTGGGGCCTCGGCGACATTCGACTCCACGGCCGGATCCGGGTGCTGGAAGGCCCCACCCTACCCTCTTCCGGGCGGCCAGCGTACGGAATCACCGCGGAGGGTTCGATTCGTCTGCCCACGGGCGGAGGCGACGAGCCGAGGGCACTCTTCGACCTCCCGGCGGGGGAAGGCCACGTGGGGGTGTCCGCAGGCACGGCCCTGTGGCTTCGTTCTCGGCGCTTCGGCCTGGCGACGCGGGTGCGGTACGAGGTGCTGCAGAGTGCCGAGGTCGCCAGGCGGGTGGGTCCCCTTGAGTTCCCTCTACTCCCCGTGGCGAATACCAGGGTCGTGGAAAGGGACCCCGGGGATGTCCTGGAGGTGGAGGCCCGCCCAGCCGTTGCCATGGGTCGGGCGCTCTGGATCGAGTTGAGCTACCGGTACCTCCGGAAGGGGCAGGATCGCTACCAGAACGTCGGCCCCCTTCCGGCCCGACCCGTTGAGCGTCTTCCCTATCCGTCGGGTGACCTCTACGCCGATCCGTCCGTCCTGGAAGTCGGAACCGAGCGGACGGTCCAACGAGTGGGTGGCGGACTGCGGTACCACCCGCCCTCCGGTGACTTTCCCGCGGAGGTCTGGGCCCGGGTCGAATTGACCATCGCCGGCGCCGGGAGCCAGGCGCTCAAGGCAACCCGTCTTGAGTTCGGTGGGCGGGTGATCCGGAGCCTCTGGGGCGGATAAGAGGGGCGTTCGTCGGCGGGCTGTGAGGGGGAGCCCCCCCGGACTCACTCCACCGACGCGAGAAGGGACCGCGCATGCTCCAGACTGGCTTCCGAGCCCGGGTCGCCCCCGAGCATGCGTGCGATCTCGTGGATCCGGTCTTCCCCCGCCAGGCACTCGACCCGGGTGGTGGCGATTCCCTTCTCGCTCCCCTTCTCCACCAGGAGGTGAGCCTCTGCCCGGGACGCCAATTGCGCCAGGTGCGTGATGACGAAGACCTGGTGGTGACGGGCGACCTGGGACAGGGTCTCCGCCACGCCGTGGGCCACCGTACCCCCGATCCCGGCGTCGATCTCGTCGAAGACGAGGGTGGGAACCTGGTCCACCTCGGCCAGGACCGTCTTTAGCGCCAACATGACCCGGGAGAGCTCGCCGCCCGAAGCCACGCGGGCCAGGCCCCGGGGCTCGAAACCCTCGTTGAGCGCCACCCGGAACTCCACGCTTTCCGCTCCGTTTCGGCCCATCTCCGGCTCGGGCAGGAGGGCGATCTCCACGCGGGCCGAGGTCATTCCCAACGCCGGCAGGAGCCTCTCCACCCGCTGCGCCAACTCCTGCGCGGCACCTTCCCGGGCCCGGGAGAGCCGTGCGCTGAGTTCCACGACCTCCTCCAGGATCGCATCCAGCTGGCTCTCCAGCGCAGCCAGGTCATCGTCCGCGTCTCGCAGCTCCCGGACCTCCCGGACCAGACGCTCCTCCGTATCCAGCACGTCCTGCAGCTCCGGCCCGTACTTGCGCTTCAGCTTGAAGAGAAGGTCCCGCCGATGCTCGATCGCTTGGAGGCGAAGGGGGTCATGCTCTACGTCGGCGGCATAGGTCCCCGCGGCTCGCCCAGCCTCCTGGACACTCTGGAGAGCGGCCTCCACCATCTCCTGGAGCGACCCGAGTCCCGGATCGAGGCGCACCACCCTCGTCAGCAGTCGACCGACTTCAGCCAGACGATCGGAGATGGCGCCCTCCCCCGCGTACAGGAGCTCGTGCGCCCGGCTGAGCTCCGCCGCCAGCTCCTGGCTGTGCGAGAGCCGTTGGGCCTCCTCCTGCAGCGCTCCCTCCTCCCCCGGTTCGATGCGGGCCGCCTGGATCTCCTCCAACTGGAAACGGAGGAAGTCGCCCTCGGCCTCGAGCTGCCTGAGTCGCTCCGTCCGACTCGCCAGCGTCCTCCTGGCCTCGACGCACGCGTCGAACCGCGCTCGCACTTGTGCGGCGAGTGTCCGAGCACCGGCGAAGGCATCCAGGATCTCACGCTGAGCCCCACGGCGAAGGAGTGTCTGGTGATCATGTTGTCCGTGCAGATCCACGAGACCAGCCCCCAGGGTGCCCACGGCGGACGCCGTCGCCGGGGACCCATTGATCCAGGCTCGATTACGGCCCTCGGCCTGCACTTCACGCCGGAGAATCACCAGGCCGTCGTCCGAGGCCATGCCCATCTCGTCCAGTGCCTGCAGCACCTGCGGGCGACTGGAGACGTCGAACACGCCCTCCACCAGCGCTCGCGCGGACCCCGCGCGCACGTCCTCGGAAGACGCCCGCTCACCAAGGAGGAGGGCCAGGGCGTCGACGATGATGGACTTCCCCGCCCCCGTCTCCCCCGTGAGCACGTTCAAACCCGGACCCAGCGGGAGCGTGAGGTCCTGGATGACGGCGAAGTCGCGGATCCGAAGCTCGATGAGCATCTGTGTAGAATGGGGGGGCGCGGGGGGCGCTTCAATGCCCCTTCGGCCTACTCCTCCAGATCGCCGCCGGGCCTGGATGCCCAGCGAAGCTTCTGCCGGAGCGTCCGGAAGAAGGTGCGACTCGCGAACCGAACCATCCGTACCACTTCCAGACCGCGGGAAACCCGAATGCCCCCCAGCGAGGGAAGGTGGGTCGCAGCCTGCCCGTCCATGGTCAGGACCAGTGAGGGGTGGGGCTCCACCGACCGGATCACCACCGAGGTGTCGGCGGGGACGATCAGGGGCCGAACCGTGAGAGTGTGGGGGCAGATCGCGGTGATGAGGAGGGCCTCCATGGAGGGCATCACGATGGGTCCTCCCGCCGACAGATTGTAGGCGGTCGAACCGGTCGGCGTCGCCACGATGATGCCGTCTCCCGAGAAGCCCCCGATATCCTCTTCGTGCCCCTCGGGTCCGATGCGGACGTTCAACCGGACGACCCGAGCCACCCCGTCGGTGTGGATGACGGCGTCGTTCAGGGCCACCATCGGGGGATCGGTCCCATCCAGGACGTGGGCCGCCAGGGTGAAGCGGTCCTCGGTGTGGTAGTCCCCCTCGGCCAGGCGACGCATGAAGGCCTCCAGTTCCGGAGCTCCGGCGGAGGTGAGAAAGCCCAGATGACCGAGGTTGATCCCCAGGAGGGGTGCCGGCCTTCCCACCAGGTCACGGGCGGCCCGAAGGAAGGTCCCGTCGCCGCCCACGGCCATGACGGCATCCACATCGGCCGCGTCCGAGTAGGCGTGGACGTTCCCATGGGCCGCCGTGAGGGCGTGGGGCTCCAGGAAGAGTTCCAGCCCCAACTCCTTCGCGGCGTCACAGATCCGGCTGACGGATTCAGCCGCCTCCACCGACCGGCGCACGACCACGCCGAGGGAACGTACCGGGGCCCCGGGGCTGGCGCCCGCGGGAAGGGGCTGGGTCACGCCATCTCCCGGGCCACCTCGGCGAGGCCGTGGACCTCCGCGAGCCTGCGGACCCTTGCGGCGATGCCCTCTGCGTCCAGGGCGAGCTCTCGGAGAAGCTCCTTCCTGGACCCGTGCTCGATGAACTCGTCGGGGATTCCCATGGCGTCCATCTGGAGGTCGCCACGCCCGAGGAAGGCGTCCACCTCCCGGGCCATGAACGCTCCGAACCCGTTCACGACCGTGCCCTCCTCGACCGTGAGGACTACGCCGTGGTGGCGAACGATCTGTTCGAAGGCGGCGCGGTCGTAGGGCTTGAGGTAGCGGCAATTCACCACGGTGGGCCGGAGTCCCACCTCCTCGAGGCGCTCGGCCGCCTCCACCGCGGGAAGCACCATGGTTCCGACGGCGAGGATGGCAATACCCTCCCCCTTCCGGATCACTTCCCAGGTCCCGTGGGGCACGGGATCGATCTGGGAGACATGCGGTACGTCCTCCGGTACCGTGTCCCGGGGCCAGCGTACGCTGAACGGGCCCTTGTCGTGCGCCACCGCCGTCTTGAGGAGGCCCAGCATCTCCTTGCCGTCCTTGCCCGCGGTCACGGTCATCCCAGGGATCGTGAGCATGTAGGCGATGTCGAAGATGCCGTGATGGGTGGGGCCATCCTCACCGGCGATCCCCGCCCGGTCCATTCCAAAGACGACCGGGAGGTCCTGAAGGGCCACGTCGTGGACGATGTTGTCGAAGCCCCTCTGCAGGAAAGTGGAGTAGATGGCCACCACCGGCCGGATACCCTCCGTGGCCAGCCCCGCGGCAAATGTCACTCCATGTCCCTCGGCGATTCCCACGTCGAAGTAGCGGTCGGGGTGTGCCTCCGCGAAGGCGTCGGTGGACGTGCCGTCAGGCATCGCCGCCGTGATGGCCACCACCTTGGGGTTCTCGTCCGCGAGCTCGATGAGGCCTTTGCCGAAGACCTTCTGGTACCGGGGCAACCCCGGCTTCTTCACGCGGGAACCGCTCGTCTTGTCGAAGGGTGACGATGCATGCCATGTCCAGGGGTCCTCTTCCGCCAGGTGGTACCCCTTCCCCTTCTGGGTCAGGACGTGAACCAGGATGGGGCCGTGCATGCGCCGCACGTTCTGAAGGGTGGGCACCAGGGCGTCCAGGTCATGCCCGTCCACGGGCCCCACGTAGGTGAAGCCCAGCGCCTCGAAGAGCATCCCCGGTGTGAGGAAGTGCTTCACCCCGTCCTCGAGCTTGCCCGCCATCTCCTCCATGATGCCCCCCCATGACTTCGGCACCTTGTGGAGGACGTCCTTCACCACGTCCCGGACCCGGTTGTAGGCCGGGTTGGTCACCACGCTGGTCAGGTACTGATTCAGCGCGCCCACCGGAGGGGCGATGGACATGTCGTTGTCGTTGAGAACCACCACGAAGTTGCGGTCGGTGTGCCCCGCGTTGTTCAGCGCCTCGTAGGCCAGCCCACACCCCATGGCGCCGTCGCCGATGACGGCCACCACCGAGAAGTCGTCCTGGTTCAGGTCACGTCCCACCGCCATGCCCCAGGCCGCGGACACGGAGGTCGCGGCGTGGCCGGCTCCGAAAGTGTCGTACTCCGATTCGTCCCTACGGAGGAAGGGCGCCAAGCCGTGCCGGGTCCGGATAGAGGGCAAGCGATCGTTCCGACCCGTCAGGATCTTGTGGATATAGGCCTGGTGGCCCGTGTCCCAGACGATCTTGTCTCGGGGGGTGTCGAAGGTGTAGTGGAGAGCGACGGTCAGTTCCACCACGCCGAGGGAGGCACCGAAGTGTCCTCCCTTCTGGGCCACCACGTCGATGTGCCTCTCTCGGGCCTCGTCGGCGAGCTGACGGAGCTGTTCCTGCGAGAGGGCGCGAATGTCGGCGGGATATCGAACCGTGTCGAGGAGAGCCACCGCTCTATTCCTCCTGATGGGCTTGAATGCTGTCCGACCTCATGGGACGACGCATCTTGGAGTGGAGACCTCGGGAATACCCCCGCTCTTCCGGGACGGTCCCTGATTCCGGCAAGCTAATCAGAGGCGGAGGGACGGACTACCGCCGTCGGGACATCACGAACTCCGCCAGGGCGTGGAGGGGCCGAGACTCCACACCCGCCCGGAGGAGGGCTTCCCGGGCTTGGCTTACCAGGGCGTTCCCCCGCCGACGAGCCTCCTCCAGCCCGAAGAGCGCCACATACGTGGATTTCGCCAGCTCCTGGTCCGAAGGCTTCTTCCCCAGTTCCTCCGCGGTGGCGGTCACGTCCAGGAGGTCATCCGCCACCTGGAACGCCAGGCCGACCGCCTGCCCGTATGTCGCCATGGCGGACCGGATCGAAGCCGGGGCGGCGGCGGCGGCGGCTCCCATGGTCAGAGCAGCGGTGAGGAGAGCCCCGGTCTTGTGCCGGTGAAGAGTGTCCAACTCCCCGGCGGTCAGTCGACGCCCCTCCCCCAGGAGATCCAGCGCCTGTCCTCCGACCATCCCCCCGGCACCGGCGGCTTCCAGGAGTAGGCTCGCCACCTCCGCCGCCTGTTGCCGCCCGAGTCCCATGCGTTCCCCGGCCCAGAGCACCTGAGATGTTGCCATGGGAATGAGCGAGGCCCCCGCCCACACCGTCCTCTCCTCCCCGTGCACGCGATGCGTGGTCGGGCGGCCGCGTCGAAGCTCTGCGTCGTCCATGCAGGGAAGATCGTCGTGCATCAGGGAGTAGGCGTGGATGAGCTCCAAGCTCACCGCCAGATCATACACCTGCTCGTCCGAGGCCAGCCCCCCCCCCGCCCGATAGGCGGCGTGACACAGGATCGGCCGAAGCCGCTTTCCCCCCGAAAGGACTCCGTGGGAGACCGCCGCAGCGGCCGGCTCGGAGATGAGGCCCCCGATTCGGTCCAGGGACCGTTCCAGGGCGGCCTCCACGCTCCGCGCCTCCTGCCGAAGGTGCCCGTCGAGATCGAAGGGTTCCACGCCGGGGGACTCCCCGGTCGGTGCCGAGGTCACGGCTCCCCGTCCTCGCCGTCCAGGGACCGCGTCTGCCCGTCGGAGAGAACCTCCTCCACGCGCAGCGTAGCTTCCGACAGGGTCTTTTCCGCGGCACGGATGTGGCCGATGCCCTCCTCGAAGAGTTCCAGGGACTTCTCCAACTCCAGCTCGTCCGACTCCAGGGCGGCCAGAATCGTCTCCAGCCGCCGGAGCCGCTCTTCCAGTCCCAGATCCATCTCCCGCGCGTCCGTCATCGTCCGTCCTCGTCCATGATGTCTTCGACCTTGCAGCCAATCCGCCCGTCCGAGACCCGGAGCTCGAAGCGCTCCACCGTCCCGAAATCGGCCCGGCGCCGGAGCACCCGACCCCGTCCGTCCACCGGGATGGCGTATCCACGCTTCAGCGTCGCCAGGGGTGAGAGTGCCTCCAGGCGTCCGGCCAACGTTCCCATCTCCGACCGAAGGCGCCGGAGCTGTGCATCCACGGCCCGTTCCAGGCGGTCCGTCACCTGCGTGCGGCGAACGCGGTCCGCCAGCACCAGCCGCACGCCCCGCTCGAGCCCGTGCCGGGCTAACTCGACCCGGTGGGCCAGGGGGCGGGTTCTGGCCTGGAGCGCCTGGGCGAGACGCCGGGGAGCATCCGCGATGCGCCTGTGCCTCCGCTCCACCGCGGCCTGAAGGGCCCGACGCAGGCGAAGCTGAACCTCTCCGAGCTGCCGCCGGAGCGGTTCCACGTCCGGCACCACCGCCTCCGCCGCCGCGGACGGCGTCGGTGCCCGAAGGTCCGCAACCAGGTCCGAGATGGTCACATCCACTTCGTGCCCGACAGCCGAGACCACCGGTACGGGACACTCGGCCACGGCCCGGGCCACCGGTTCCTCGTTGAAGGCCCAGAGGTCCTCCATGGAACCGCCTCCCCGCCCCACGATGAGCACGTCCACGTCACCGCGACTCCCCATGGCGCGAACCGCCTCCGCGATCTCGTGCGCCGCTCCCTCTCCCTGCACCCGCGCACCCATCACCAGGACCCGCGTCCAGGGGGCCCGCCGCCGAAGGACTGTGAGGATGTCACGGAGCGCGGCCCCGGTGGTGGAGGTTACCACCCCCACGGTCCGGGGAAACCGGGGAAGCGGTCGCTTCCGCTCCGGCGCAAGGAGGCCCTCTTCCAGGAGGCGGGTCCGGAGCTTTTCGAAGGCCAGGCGCCAGAGCCCCTCCTCTCCCGCCGCCTCCAGCTTCCGGACCACCAGCTGGTAGCTGCCCCGGGCTTCGTAGAGGGTGGGCTGCCCGAAGATCCGAACCTCCATCCCGTCCTCGGGGTCCATTGGAAGCCGAGAAGCTTCTCCCCGCCACATGACGCAACGGACCTCGGCGCTGTCGTCCTTGAGCGTGAAGTAGCAGTGCCCAGACCCGGCGCGCTTCCAGTTGCCGATCTCACCCCCGACCCAAAGCGTCGAGAACGCCCCCTCGATGAGCGCCCGCACGGTGCGGTTGAGCTCGGAGACCGACAGCACGTCGGTTTCCGGCTCAGGTGTCAGCGGTGGAGGAGATTGGGCATCGACGCGCACGTCTCCGACCCCCGCACCCTCGACACCCCCGTCCTCGGCAGCGATCCCGTCGTCCGAGTCGAGCGGATCGGACCCCGCCCCCCTGGCGGCAGCGGAAAACAGGTCCAGGACCCCGTCGTCCCCCACTCCGAGTCCTCCGCGAATCAGCCGTCGGCGTGGATACGCTCGGCCGCGTCCACGGTGTTCGACAGAAGCATGGCGATGGTCATCGGCCCCACCCCTCCGGGCACCGGGGTGATGGAACCGGCGACCTCCTTCACCTCGTCGAAGGCCACGTCTCCCGCCAGGTGATACCCCCTGTCGGAGTCGTCGTCCACGCGGTTCACACCCACGTCGATCACCACGGCCCCGGGCTTCACCATGTCCGCGGTGATGAAGTTGGCCCGACCGATGGCGGCGATGAGGATATCGGCTCGCCGCGTGACGGCGGGAAGGTCCGGGGTGCGAGAGTGGGCCACCGTCACCGTGGCGTTCCCTCCCACCGCCTTGCGAAGGAGAAGCGATGCCATGGGTCGTCCCACGATGTTGGACCGGCCCACCACCACCGCGTGCTTCCCGGCTGGATCATTCCCGGTGCGGAGAAGCATCTGGATCACTCCCCACGGAGTGCAGGGAGCGAGAACGTCCGTGGCCCCGGTGCTCAGGAGGCCCACGTTCATGGGATGGAATCCGTCCACGTCCTTCCTGGGATCAATGGCCAGGAGGATCTTCTGCTCGTCGATGTGGTCGGGCAACGGAAGCTGCACCAGGATGCCGTGCACCTGCGGGTCCGCGTTCAGGCCTTCCACCACACCCAGAAGCTCATCCTCGGGCGTTTCTGCCGGCAAGGTGATCTGTCTCGAGAAGATCCCGGCCTCGTCTGCTGCCTTTCCCTTCATGCGGACGTAGACCTGACTGGCCGGATCCTCCCCTACGAGGACGACGGCAAGGCCTGGCACGAGTCCCTTCTGGGCCTTCAGGTTCGCGACGTGCTCCCTCAGCTCGGAGCGGATAGCCTTGGCGATCTCCGTGCCGGAGATGATCTGGGCGCTCATGACTGCGAGGACTCCCGTTGGCGGTGTTCGAGCCGGGGCTCGGCCCCCGGCCCGGAGAAGATAACACCCCTGGCGGACCGTTCGACCCTTCTCCCGGCGTGGGTCGCGTCAGCGCGCGAAGTCCACCGCTCGGGTCTCGCGGATCACCACCACCTTGATCTGACCCGGGTACTGGAGCTCCTCCTCGATCTCCCTCGCCACCGCCTCCGAGATCTGGGCCATCTGAGCGTCCGAGACCCGTTCCGGCTCCACCATGACCCGCAACTCCCGGCCGGCCTGGATCGCGAAGCACCGGACCACACCCTCGTGGCTCAGGGCCAGCTCCTCCAGCTTCTCCAGTCGCTTGACGTACCCTTCGAACATCTCCCGCCGCGCCCCGGGCCGGGAGCCGCTGATGGCGTCCGCCGCGGTGACCAGGAACGTCTCGGGGAAGTGGTGGGGCTCCTCGTCGTGGTGCGCCCGAATGGCGTTCAGCACCACTTCCCCCTCCCCGTGCTTCTTGCAGAGCCGGTGCCCCAGCTCCACGTGGGTGCCCTCGTGTTCGTGGGTAAGGCCCTTTCCCACGTCGTGGAGGAGACCGGCGCGTTTGGCCACCTGAACGTCGAGGCCCATCTCCGCCGCCATGCTCCCGGCCAGTAATGCGACCTCCCGGGAGTGCTGGAGCTGGTTCTGGCCGTAGGAGGTGCGGAACTTGAGGCGGCCCAGGGTCCGCACCACTTCCGGGTGAAGGTTGTGGATGCCCAGCTCGTAGAGGATCTCCTCGGCGGCCTGGATCATCCCCTCCTCCACATCCTTTTGGGCCTTCTCCACCGTCTCCTCGATGCGACCGGGATGGATGCGGCCGTCCTCGACCAAGCGCCCCAGGGCCAACCGTGCGATCTCGCGGCGCACGGGATCGAAACCGCTGAGCACCACGGCCTCGGGGGTGTCGTCGATCACCACGTCGATCCCCGTGGCTTGCTCGAATGCCCGGATGTTTCGCCCCTCCCGCCCGATGATGCGCCCCTTCATCTCGTCCGAGGGGAGTTGGACCACCGAAACGGTCAGCTCGGCGGTGGTGTCTGCTGCCTGCCGCTGGATGGCAAGCGCGAGGATCTTCCGGGCCTCTCGCTCCGCGGTCCGCTGGGCCGCCTCCTTGGCCTCGCGGATCGCGTTCGCACCTTCGGCGCGGGCCGCCTCCAGGAGATCGTCCAGGAGCTTCTTGCGGGCCTCCGCGGACGACAACCCGGCCAGCTCCTCGAGCTTGCGGCGGGTTGTCTCCCGGGCCCGGGCCACCTCCTCCTCGCCGGCACGGAGGACATCCTGGAGGTCGTTCAACTCCGCGCTCCGGGCCTCCTGTTTCCGCTCGCGCTCGTTGAGGTCGTCGAACTTCCGGTCCAGGAAGTCGGCCCGTTCTTCCGCCCGCCGCTCGGCGCGCTCCAACTCTTCCCGGCGCCGGCTCTCCTCCTTCTCCCAGTCCTCCCGGAGCTGCAGGGCCGCCTGTCGCCCCTCCAGCTCGCCGGCCTTCGTGAGGTTGACCGCCTCGTCTCGAGCCCGTTGGAGCAACCGGGTCGACTCGTCCCGCGCCTCCTCCTTGAGCCGCCTTTGCCGGGCCCTCTCCCGGGAGCGGGCGAGGAACCAGCCCGCGAGATACCCGAGAATCAGAAGACCCAGGGCCGCGGCCGCCGTCACCAGCGGCGATGTCATGTATGTCTCCAGGTCGGGCCCAAGGCCCGTTCTAGCTGCCTGCGGGACGCTCCGTGGTCACGAGCCCGTCACGTCCCTGTGATCACGAGGGTACCATAGGGATCGCCGCGACCGGGACGCAAGCAGACGGGTCCGGGTCGGGGCCCCATGCACAACCGGCGCGTGGCCCCAGCGGCAGGAACCGTGTGCCCCCCGAGACCCGGCGATCGGCGCGGAACGGGCCGGTCTCAATCCTCCAGTGCGGACTGGAGCTGGTCCATCAGCCGCGCGGTCGTGCCCGAGACTTTGGCCTGGGTGTCCGCCAGCTGTTCCCGCACCTGGAACAGCTCGTCGGTGATGGAGAGCGCCGCAAGGATCGCCGCCTTGTGGGCTTCCAGGAGCCCCGCTTTGGCACGGATCTCCATGATGCGATCATCGACGAGCTTGGCACAGGCCCGGGTGTACTCCGGCGGTGCCGACGCCCGAATTACGTGCTCCTCGCCTGCGATCCGAACGGTGACCGACTTCCTTTCGCTCATGATCTCACCCGTGCTCTTCCAGGTACCGCACCCGGGCCAGCAGCCGGTCGGTGACCGCAAGCCCCTTCTCGAGGCGCTCCCGGATGTCGCCATTCTGGGTCTGGAGGGCCCGAAGTTGCTCCACCATCCGGGCGGGGCTCTCCTCTCCCGTGGTCATGCGCTGCAGGAGGTCTTCCACCTCGCTGTTGCGGGCGCGGATCGCCTCGAGATCCGTCTCCAACGCTCGGATCCGCTTCAGCGCCCGAGCCACACTGGCGGCCAGGGCCTCAAGGCCCATCAGATCGTCACGCACCTCGGACGTGGACACCCAACTCCTCCCCCAGTCGGTTGGTGATGCGACGGGTGGCGCGGTCCACCTCGTCGTCGGTCAGGGTACGCTCCGGAGACCGGAAGCGGAAGCGGAAGGCCAGGGAACGGGTCCCAACCGGAAGCCCCTCTCCCTCGTAGACGTCGAAGATCTGGATGCTCTCCAGGTCGTCGCCGGCCGCATCCCGGGCCACGGCTTCCACGGCGGCAGCCGCCGTCTCCACCGGGACGACGACGGCCAGATCCCGTTCCACCGCCGGGAAGGAAGGAAGGGCTCGGGCCACCACCGTGGAGTCCATTCGCGGGTCACTCGGCAGGGTCAGCTCCAGGGCGAGGACCTGTCCCGCCCACGGCGGTACGTCCAGGGCTCCGGGCGAGACCACCCCGCCTCCACCCAGGACCCGATCCTCCCCCGAGACCACCTGAAGCGTGGCGCCCGGCACTCCTGGAAATCCCTCCACCTCGCCGGGGCGGACCTGAGCAGGCCCGCCCCAGGTCAACTCCACCACCGATTCGAGCAGTCCCTTCAGGTCCCAGATGTCCAGGGCCTCTTCTCCTCTCGACCAATGGGCCGGGGCCCGACGCCCCGTGGCCACTACGGCCACGCGCGGCTCCTCGAAGGCGGGGGCGTCGTCGACGGGCCGCCGGTGGAAAGAGGTGGCGAGCTCGAAAAGACGGACGTCCCGATTCCCACGGGCCAGATTGTACTCGAGCCGCCGGAGAAGCGACGGTACCAGCTCCCGACGGAGAACAGGCTCCTCCTGGGAAAGCGGGTTCAGAAGCCGCACTTCGCCCTCGGGCGCCGGTACGAAGGCCGGGGTCTGGGCCTCGAAGAAGCCGGCGGCGCAGAGGTGGTCGCGGAGCCGATCTTCGAGGATGAAGAGAGGGTGATCGGGGACCGTACCCGGCCGGAACGGCTTGAGATCTTCCGGGAAGCGGTGGAAGCCGTGCCGCCGCGCAACCTCCTCGATCAAATCGACCTCCCGCGTCACGTCGGCTCCCCGCCAGCTCGGCACCTCGACCTCCATCGTACCCACCGGATCCGAGGTACAGCGGAATCCCAGGGGGATCAGCAGGTCCTGTACGGCGGATGCCTCGAAAGGAATGCCCAGGAGGTGCTCCACCCGGCCGAGTCGGAGCTTCACCGACGCGGGCTTCCAGGGACGCGGGTGGACGTCCGCCACCTGGGGATGAAGCGTGCCTCCGGCGGTGGACAGGATGATCTCCAGGCAACGGCGAAGAGCCCGCTCCTGCCCACCTGGGTCCACGAAGCGCTCGAACCGGTACGCCGCGTCGGACGGGATCCCGAGAGCCTTCTTGGTCGCCCGGACGCTGGCAGGCTCGAAGTGGGCACACTCCAGGAAGACGTCCACGGTATCGGTGGTCACGGAGGAGGTCTCGTCTCCCATGATCCCGGCGACGTTTACCGTCTTCGCCGCATCCGAGATCACCAGCATGGACTCGTCCAGCTTCCTGTCCTCGCCGTCCAGCGTTTCGACCGGCTCCCCCTGCCGGGCCCTTCGCACCACGACCTCGGGTCCCTCCAATCGCTGCAGGTCATAGGCGTGCAGCGGCTGACCCAGCTCGGCGAGGACGTAGTTGGTGGCATCCACCACGTTGTTGATGGGACGGAGGCCGACGGCACGCAGGCGCATCTGCAGCCAGTCCGGTGAGGGACCGACCCGCACCCCGCGCACCACGGCTCCCAGGAACCTTCGGCTGAGCCCCGGGGCCTCGGTCCGGACCACGATTCCGTCCACCTGCACCCGCTCCGGATCGCTCACGAGGCGGACGTCCACCTCGGGTGCGCCGGGGATCGGGGGCAGCTCCACGCCTCCGTCGCCAGCCATCAACTCACGGGCCAAACCCACGTGTGAGAGGAGGTCGCCCCGGTTCGCGGTCACTTCCACGTCCATGCGCGTGTCGTCCAACCCCAGCGCAGTGACGAAGCTCGTACCGGGCTCGTAGTCCCCGGTCAACTCGAGGAGCCCACTGTGGTCCGTGCCCAGCCCGATCTCACGGGGTGAGCAGAGCATCCCGTTGGAGTGCTCCCCCCGGATCTTCGCCTTGCGGATCTTCATTCCATCCGGAAGGACGCCCCCGACCGGGATGAACGGATACACGCCCCCGGTACGCACGTTGGGTGCGCCGCACACCACCTGGAGTTCTTCCCCCGAAGCGGCGTCCACTCGGCAGAGGGTGAGGCGATCGGCGTTGGGGTGGGGACCCGCCTCCACCACCCGGGCCACGATCAGGTCTCCGAGCCCCTGGGTGAAGGAGAAGGCCTCCTCAACGGGGAAGCCCAGAAGCGCGAGCCGCTCCGCCAGCTCCTCTGGGGACACGGTCAGTCCGGGGACCAGCTCGGTTAGCCAGCGATAGGAGATGTTCATGGGCTGTCCTCCGAGAACTGCCGCAAGAAGCGGATGTCGTTCTCGAAGAAGGTGCGGAGGTCCGTGACTCCGTACTTGAGCATGGCGATGCGGCCCGGGCCCATTCCGAAGGCGAAGCCGGTGTAGCGCTCCGGGTCCACCCCGGCCGCGTCGAGGACGTTCGGGTCCACCATTCCCGCTCCCATGATCTCGAGCCAGTCCGTCTCGTGGGTAGAGCCGTCCGGGAGGGTGATGACCCGTTTCACGTCCACCTCGGCGCTCGGCTCGGTGAAGGGGAAGAACGAGGGACGGAACCGGACGGTCGTCCCGGGTCCCCAGAGCCTTCGGGCGAACTCGGCGAGGGTCGCCTTGAAGTCCACGAACGAGATCCCCTCGTCCACCACGAGTCCCTCCACCTGAAGGAAGGCCGGCGTGTGGGTCGCGTCGTAGGTATCTCTTCGATAGACCCACCCGGGCGCCAGGATCCGGATCGGCGGCTCGAACGCCTGAAGGGTGCGCACCTGAACCGGAGAGGTGTGGCTCCGGAGCAGTCCCCCACCCTGCAGATAGAGGGTGTCCTGCTCATCGGCAGCCGGGTGGTCCAACGGCGTATTCAGCGCCTCGAAGTTGTACCACTCCGTCTCCGCCTCGGGACCCCGGGCCCGAGTGAATCCCAGGTCTCCGAAGATGCGGAAGATCTCGTCCATGACCCGGGTCACCGGGTGCCGTCCACCCACCCATTGACGCCGGCCCGGAAGAGTGAGGTCGGTCGTGCTCCCGGTACCGGCCCCGGCCTCGAGGGCGGCGGTCCGGCCTTCAAGGGCGCTCTGCAGCGCCTCCTTCACACGATTCGCCTCAGCGCCTACGGCAGGGCGCAGCGCTGGATCCATCTGGCCCAGCTTCCGGAGGACCAGGGAGATCCGCCCCTCCTTGCGCCCGAGGTAGCGGATGCGCACACCGTCGAGCGCCAGGGCGTCGTCCGCCCTCTCCAACTCGGCGAGGGCCTCGGCCTCCAGGGATCGGAGTTCGGCCACCAGGGGATTCACATCAGTCATGGCAATGAATCCATGATCTCGGTAAACGCGGAAGGGTTCCGCGAGAGAGGCTCGCGGAACCCTTCGTGACCCATCTCTCGCCAGCGCTCAGGATGCCTTGGCCAGCTCTTCCTTGGCCCGGCTCACCAGGGCGCCGAATGCCTCGGGGCTCCGGACCGCCAGATCGGCAAGCGCCTTTCGGTCCATCTCCACCCCGGCCTTCGTCAGGCCGTTCATAAATCGGGAGTAGGAGAGGTCGTGCTCTCGGGTCGCCGCGTTGATCCGGGCAATCCAGAGACGACGGAAGTTCCGCTTCTTCTTCTTCCGGTCGCGGTACGCATGCTCCCAGCCCTTCTCCACCGCATCCTTCGCGGTGCGGTAGAGGTTCTTCCGGCCGCCAAAGTACCCCTTGGCGGCCTTGAAGACCTTCTTCTTTCGCTGATTGCGGGGCACGGCCCCCTTCGCGCGTGGCATGATTCCGGACCTCCTACTTCCCGAATGGCATGAGACGATCCATCCGCTTCTGGTCGGACTTCGCCACCAGGTCGGAGGAGCGCAGGCGGCGCTTCCGCTTGCGCGTCTTCTTCGTGAGGATGTGACTGTGATTCGCCTTGAACCGCTTCATCTTCCCGGAGGCGGTACGCTTGAGCCGCTTCGCGGCCGCCCGGTTGGTCTTCATTTTCGGCATGCTCTCAACTCCCTGACTTCAGGGGCACCAGGACCATCGACATGGTCCGGCCCTCCATGTTCGGTCTGGATTCGATCTTCGCCAGATCGTCCAGGTCCTTCGTCGCTCTCTCCAGCACCTCCCGCCCCAGCTCTGGATGGGTGATCTGCCGCCCCCGGAACATCATGGTGAGCTTCACCTTGTTTCCGTCCTCCAGGAACCGCCGGGCGTGCCGGATCTTGAACTCGTAGTCGTGTTCTTCGATCCCGGGTCGGAACTTCACTTCCTTCACCTGGATCTTGTGCTGCTTCTTCTTGCTCTCCCTGGCCTTCCTCTGCTCCTCGTACTTGAACTTCCCGTAGTCCATCAGCTTGACCACGGGAGGTCGGGCATCGGGAGCCACCTCGACCAGGTCGAGTCCTTCCTCGGCCGCCCGCTCTCGGGCATCGTCCAGCGCAACGATCCCGTGCTGTTCCCCGCCGGACCCGATCAGCCGGATCGGACTGATCCGAATCTGCTCGTTGATCCGAACCCTTCTCTCGTCTATTGCCGAACCCTCCGCTGAGATTGAGCGTCCGGACCCGGAGACAAAAAAAGAAGGTCCGGAATCCCGGACCCAAATACACCCCGACAACAACTCGTCGGTGTGCCCAGGACCCGGGAGGCCTCACTCGAGACCGTGGGGTGGAGCCGCGGCAACGGCTCACTTCCGAATTGTCTGCCCCGCCAACCTACCGTCGCGAGAACGTTGGAAGATCGACCTTCTCTCCACCTTCGTCAACCGGCGAGTCCCGAGCCACCGGCCCGTCGGCGACGGGCTGGTACAACGAGACGCGGGCCCTCGCGGGTGCGGTGCGGTGGACGGGGACCCACGGTGGGATTGCCAAGCAGGATCAACCGTCGTTCACAGCCCAGACGCGACTGGCTGTCAGACCAGTCTTAGACTAGTCTAGATATAGCACCCCCGTCGACCTTCGCTTCTTTCCAGGGGATTCCCACCGTCCATGACTCGTGTTGGCTCCTATCAGGCCAAGACCCACCTCCCCGCCCTGCTCAAGCGCGTAGAGGACGGGGAACGGATCACCATCACCCGGCACGGGCAGCCCATCGCGCTCATCGTCCCCTATTCCGACGTGGAGGCCATGGACCGAGCCAGGGTCGTGGAAGGGCTTCTCCGTTTCCGGTCGGGTCGTGCCCTGGGACGCGGCCTCACCGTGCGCGACCTCATGGACCACGCCCGGAGGTAGCGACCGATGGACCTGGTCCTGGATGCTTCCGTGGCGCTGGCCTGGTGCTTCGAAGATGAGGGCGGAGGGTATCCGGTCGCAGTCCTCGAGGCGCTTCAGGAGAAGCAGGCACTGGTGTCTCCGGTGTGGCCCTACGAGGTCACCAACGGGCTGATCGCCGCGGAGCAGCGGCACCGGATGAAGGTGTCCGAGAGCCAGGAGGCGGGAGAGCTTCTCCTCTCCCTCCCCATCACCGTCGATGCGATTCCGGTCCACCGGGTATTCGACACCGTCAGGCGTCTTGCCCGGACCCACGGCGTCTCCACCTACGACGCTGCATCACTGGAACTCGCCATCCGACACGGCCTTCCACTGGCCACGCTCCACCTCCCGCTGCGGAAGGCCGTGCGTGCCGAGGGTCTGGAGGTGTTCGGCGGACCAGCGCTACGCGGTCACTGACCGCGGGGGTTCTTCAGAACGCGGCGGACATCTGCACGAAGCCGAACAGGAGGTCGCCGGCCGCGAGGCCCAGCGTCTCGCCGGCCTCAGCCAGGAACACCCACGAGCCACCGGCCAACAGGTCGACGCCGCCCATGACGGGCCAACGGAAGGAAAGGTCGATTTCGTCCGCCAGCGTGCCTCCGCTCAGACCCTCGTCGTCCGCCGTGAGAAAGCGGTGAAGGTCCAACCCGAGACGGCCTTCCCCGAACACGGTCCACCCCAGCTTCATCGCGAGGTCCTGGAGGCCTCGACCGTTGGTGTCCCCGGGGACGTCCCGGAACAGGTCCGCGGCCCCGAGGAAGGGATGATTCTTCCCGTAGAGATCCGAGAATGCGGCCGTCTCGCCCTCGTTCGGATCGGCGTCACCGGAATAGAGCTCGTACGAGACCGCCACCTCTCCCCGGCCCCTCAACACCGGTGCCCCGACTCTGGCTGCCACCATGTAGGCGCCGACGTCCAGCGCGGTGACCTCGCCCGCCTGGTAGGCGGCCTGGAGACGGTAGGAGACGACACCCGCCCTCGCTTCATAGCGGGACCCGGCGGTGGTGCGGGCGGTGGATAGGGTACCCTCGTCCCGGTCGTGGAGGACGAACAGCTCGAGGGCTCGATCGTCCCCCAATCCGGTGCGGGACCAGACCCCGAAGAATGCCGCATCGGAAACGAGGGCGGCGGACTCGGACTCCCGCGTCTGGATGCCGAAGAAGTCCACCACCGTTGCGGATCCAGCCGTCCAGGCCCCCCGTACGCCGTCGAAGGATTGGCCCTGGTGCGTCCACTGGGGCGCTCCCACCAGCCGCCCCTCTCCCAGCTCCATCTCCTGGCGCCCTACTCGGAGCCACAGAGGACTCACCCCCCGGTGCCCGAGCTCGAAGTAACCCTGGTGCAGGTCGAAGGCGTCTGCCGACGCCTCGGTGGTTCGCAGGGCCTCACCCCAGAAGCGGGCATCCTGCACCTCGATGTAGAGCCTGGCATCGGCGCTGAGCGCCCGGGCCAGCGAGAGACGGGTCCGCATTCCCGTGAACATCCGGGTCTCCCCGTCGGCCTCCTCCCAAGCCTCGGCCCGGGGGCGGATCGAGCCCTGCCAGTCGAGTTGCTGGGCCGCGGCCGCGGAGGGGAGGAGGGCCGCCAGGAATCCTGCCACCGTCAGCGTCCAGCGGACGAGCTTCATGGACTCGCACCCTCTCCGGTCTTGCATCATCCCTCCTCGTTTCTCTGGAACTCCGGGTCGAGGGCCCGGCTTCGGATCTCCTCGAGGATCTGCTCCCGAAACTCCGGGCGGTCCATGATGACCTGCTTCCGCCCGGCTCCGCGGCGCCGGACGGCGACGGTGCCAGCCTGGGCCTCCCGCTCACCCACCACCGCCATGTAGGGAACCTTGTGGAGCTCCGCGTCACGGATCCGGGCACTCAGCGTGTCGCGACCATGGAGGGCTGCACGGATTCCCGCGCCCTTCAGGTCCGCCACGAGGGACCTGGCGCTCTCCTCCCACTGCTCCGAAATGGGAAGGACCCGCACCTGCTCAGGGGCGAGCCAGACTGGGAAGGCACCCGCGTAGTGCTCCACCAGACCCCCGACGAAGCGCTCCATGGAGCCCACGAGGACCCGGTGCAGCATCAGGGGACGGTGCCGCTCGTTGTCCTCACCCACGAACTCCAGCCCGAAACGCTCAGGGAGGTTGAAGTCCAACTGGACCGTCGGCCCCTGCCACTTCCGCCCGATGGCGTCGATGAGCTTGAAGTCCAACTTGGGCCCGTAGAAGGCGCCTCCTCCCTCGTCCACCTCGTACGGCACGCCGCGCGCACGGAGCGTGTCCGCAAGCATCGCTTCGGCGTCGTCCCAATCCTCGTCCGATCCCAGCGCCTTCTCGGGCTTGGTGGCCAGCTCCACCGTGTAGGGATAGCCGAAGGTGGTAAGCATCTCGTGCACCAGGTCCAGGAGCCGCACGATCTCGTCGCTCACCTGCCCCCGGGTACAGAAGACGTGGGCGTCGTCCTGCGTGAACCCTCGTACGCGGAGCATTCCGTGGAGCACCCCACTCCGCTCGTACCGATACACGGTGCCGAACTCCGCCATGCGGATGGGGAGGTCCCGGTAGGAATGCTGGTGCGCCTGGTAGATGGCGATGTGTCCAGGACAGTTCATGGGCTTGGGGCGGTACCGACCACCCTCCACGTCCATGGCCCCGAACATGTTCTCGGCAAAGTTCTCCAGGTGTCCGGAGATCTCGAACAGCCGCTCGCTCACCACGTGCGGTGTGTAGACCAACTCGTACCCGTGCCGAAGGATGAGCTCCCGCTCGAAGTTCTCGATCTCCATCCGGACCGTGGCCCCCTTGGGGTGCCAGAGGACGAGCCCCGGACCCACTCTGGCGTCGGTGGAGTAGAGGTCCAGTTGCTTCCCCAGGAGGCGGTGGTCCCGCTTCTTGGCTTCCTCCAGTCGCTCGAGGTGCTCCTGAAGGTCCTTCTCCTTGAAGAAGGCGGTGCCGTAGATGCGCTGGAGCATCTGGCGCCGCTCGTCCCCTCGCCAATACGCGCCGGCGGTGGAGAGGAGCGTGAAGTTGCTCAGCCGTCCGGTGCTGGGCACGTGGGGGCCCCGGCAGAGGTCGAGGAAGGGCCCGTTCTCGTAAACGGTGATGACCTCGTCAGCGCCGAACTCCTCCAGCCGCTCCAGCTTCAGGGCGTCGTCGGCGAACAGTTCCCGGGCTTCCTCCTTGGTGACTCGTCGGCGTCGGAAGGGTTGGTCCTCGGCGACCACCCTCTCCATCTCCGACTGGAACCTCTCCAGCTCCTCCGGCGTGAAGGGCTTCTCCACTTCGAAGTCGTAGTAGAATCCCTCGTCGATGGCGGGCCCGAACCCGATCCCGGCACCGGGTCTCAGGGTGCGGACCGCGGTGGCCAGCACGTGGGCGGCGGAGTGACGAAGGACCGGCAGCGCATCGGGATCCCGCTCCGTCAAGATCCGGAGTTCCACCTCGCCCTCGAGAGGGCGCACGAGGTCCACGGTCTCCCCGTCCACCACGGCGGCCACCGCCGCCTTGGCCAAGCCCGGGCCGATGGCGGCCGCCACATCTCCTGCCGTGGATCCCGCCGGGAGTTCCTTCACGCTTCCATCCGGCAACTTCGCCCGGAGCAGGTCGCTCATGGTTTCTTTCCAGTGTGGGGTGAAGCCGCCCGCCTACCCTGCGGGACGGCTCAACCCCATAAGGTAGAGACGGCGCCAGGGATTCTCTACCGGCGCCACGTCCGGGATGGAGTATGCACGCGGCCCGGTCCGCCCCCCCTGCCAAAGATGCAGCCGGGCCGGGGCCCGGGGGGGGCGGCCGCGTCGTCCGGCGCCGAAGCCCGAGGGGCCGGAGAACCCGGCAGACGGCCGGTGCGAGCCCTTCGAGAACGCGAACCGGCCCGGCCCCCCGGAGGGGGACCGGGCCGCTGTGAGCGAGAAAGCCTCGCCTTCGATCACGCGGATCAGAAGGGAGTCACGAGGTTGTCCGCGAGAATCCGATTCATGTCGACCGTCATGGTCACCTGGTTCGTCACCAGGTTCCCGTTGCCATCGTAGGGGCTGGCCGGCGTGAAGAGGTCCATCTGGTCGGCGGGTGGAATGTAGGCCGGAACGAACGCCAGCGTCCCTGGATCACCCGGGTCGATGGCGGAGTTCGCGTCGATCTCCCGGAGCATCATCGGGAGCCGGATTCCCAGGTCCGCCATCCGACGGCCCTCCAGGAAGAGGATCTCCTGACGGACCAGGTGGAAGGCGTACCAGAGCTCGTCGGCTGACATGTCGGCCACGTCGGCAGCAGCCACGGACGTGCCGGATACGACCCTCTGCGTGGTGTTGCCGGGCCGGTCCAACACCAAGCCGCTGATGTACGGGCTGTTGGCGTCGGCTCGAATCTCGATAGCGCTGCTCCGTGGCCGGACGCTCAGGTCCGCGTTGAGCCGGGGGTCCTCGTCGAAGAAAGACGTGGTGGTTCGGCTCTGGGCCAGGTCGATGGCTGCCCCGAGGGCATCCCGGGCCCCAGGCAGGTTTCCCCCCGCCAGGGCGATCTCCGCAAGGATCAGGTGCATCTCCTCGGCCTTGGCCACGGCAATCCCCTGCTCCCGGTCCAGGTACTTGGGATCCAGGAAGTCCAGCCGCGGCAGGGGCTGCATTTCCTGCAGCGCCCTGAGAACCAGGAAGGCGAACGGGCTGTTGTCGATGGAGGACGCGTCGTACTCCTGCAGGAAGAGGAAGGTCGCGTCGGCGCCGAGCACCGCGTTCGCCGCCGCCGCCGCACTCGCGGCATCGCCCTGCCATCGATAAGCCCGGGCCAGTCCGGCCTGTGCCGCAGTGGCCACCTCACCCCCTGCACCCGTAGCCGCCTGCAGGTCCTGGACCGCGAAGGTCAGCAGTTGGGTCGCCGGAACCGGCGCTTCGTCTCGCGCCAGCGGCGCGTAGCTGAAGTTCTCCGCCAGAAGGAGATAGGCCATGCCCCGGTAGTAGTGCGCCTCGGCCACGTCCTCCGCGGCCGCCGTCTCGTCTCCCGGGGCGATCTCGTCGATCACGAAGGACGCCAATGCCCGGAGTTCCTGGGCGTTCCAGTAGTTACCGGTCGAAGTCCCCGTGGAGTTCGCCACCGTGGGTGTCACGTCGCGGGGCGAATCCCACTCCTTGAAAAGACCCGTTCCGTGAATGGAGAAGTTGTCGCTCACCACTTCCGACACGACCGTGTTCGCGGCGATCAGCCGCGCGAACTGTGCTCGGAGACCAGGCAGGAGGGCCCTCGTGGGCTCCTGCGCGTTCGCGAGGTCGTCGGCGGTGGTGCGTGGATTTTCTACCTTCGTGGGATCGAGGAAGTCGCATCCCGCGATCCCGATCATTGCGGCCAGGAACAGGGGAGCCACCCACCTGCCACCGGACCGGCTCTTGCGTTGCGTAATCATGATTCCAGTCGCTCCGCTCATGTGGGTCAAGGATGGCTCGCGCATCAGAAGACCAGCTCCACACCGAATCGCCACCGCTTGGGCGCCGAAGCCGTGATGCTGGACTCACCGCCCAAGGCCAGGCCTGCCCCACTGAGCCCGTTGAGCTCGGGGTCGATCATGTCGTTCCGGGACCAGATCCAGAGATTCCGGCCAGACGCGTAGACGCTTCCCCGTGCTGCCCCTACGCGCGCGGGGAGCGACTCGGGCAGCGTGTAGCGAACCGACACCTCCCGCCACTTGAACCAGTCGCCGTCGTAGATGAAGCCGCTGCGGGCCGCGCTTTGGCTGTAGGTACCGATCTCGTTCCCCGCGGCATCGTAGCGGATGGGGAACGGCACGCCCTCTACCTCTTCCCTGCGGTAGATGCCGTTGAAGGTGGCCCACACGGACCCGAAGTCCATGACCTCGTGACCCATGGCGAAGTCCGCCAGGGAGGACAGGGTCAGGTTGTTCCCGATGCGGAAGGTCGTGTTGAGGCTCCCACTCCGGTCCGGGGTGGGCTGACCTCCGGTAAACTGCCGCTCCGAGCCATCCGGAAGGCCGTCACCGTTCGTGTCCACCGGCGTGGTGACATGCCACGCACCCACCGGGTGTCCTTCCTCCACCCGCTTCTGGGATTCCACGTAGAAGGGGGCGGCCAACCCCATGTCGGTCACTTCGTTGTCCACGATCTGGAACGTCCCGCCCAGGGCCCACGCCAACCGCTCCCGGTTCAGGATCTGGGCATTCCAGCCGATCTCCCAACCGGTGTTCTGGATCTCACCCACATTGCGGAGCTGCGTCCCCTGTCCCGAGCTGGGCGGCTCGGGCACGAAGAAGAGGGCGTCGGTCGTCGTCGCGGTGTACCAGGTCACGTCGAGGCCGAGCCGGCTGTTGAAGAACGATGCGTCGAAGCCTACCTCGTAGGTCGCCGTACGCTCCGGCTTGAGGTCCGGGTTGCCGGGGTTGTCGAAACGCGGCGCCGACTCACCCCGGAAGGAGATGGCGCTGAAGCTCCGGTCCTTGTCGAAGGGAGACGGCGGCTTTCCGGTCTCGCCATAGGCCGCCCGGAGCTTGAACTGGTCCACGAGGCCCAGGTTGAAGAACTCCTCCTCAGAGAGGAGATAGCTCACACCGGCCTTGGGGTAGACCTCGGTGCTGACCTCGTCTCCGAAGGCCGTGGATCCGTCGAAACGGACACCCGCACTGAGGGTCAGGCGCTCCCAGAGGTCGAAGCTCTCGTCCAGGTACACGCCCCCCGAGAAGACTTCCGTGTTGCTCTCGAAGGAGCTGATGTCCGCAGCCTCGTCGAAGTCGGGCGCCCCGGGAAGGGCGAAGGTGGTCCCGGTGGAAGAGAAGCGGGTCTCGTCATCCCGGAACCCCTGCACACCCAGCGTGAGGTCGTTGGCGAAAGACCCGTCCTCCGAGACCCAGGAGTACCCCACCGCCGCGTCCAGCGAGAACGAGGTGAAGCGACGATCGTACCGGGTCAGCTGGCCGGTGGGCTCACCTGGGGTGAACCCGATGGGCTCCAGGATCCGCTGTGAGTTCCCGCGGTAGTCGAGGCCGGTGGTGAGGCGTGCGAAGATGTTGTCCGTCACGTCCCAGGAGAAGCCGCCGGAGAAGATGAAGCGGTCCACGGCCTCGTCGATGTCGGGGCTCAGGAAGATGTCCAACGCCTCGTCCAGGTCGGCAGCTCCGGAGAAGAAGAGGGCGTCACCGACCTCGAAGGTGGTCAGGGGGTCGGCGATGGCTGTGCCGTTGAACAGGCGCTCGAACTGGCTCCGGGTGTAGTTCCCGGAGAAATTGAGCGTGAAGTCGTCCCGGATCTGGGCCTGGACTCCCCCGCGCACCGCGTAGATGGTGCTCTCGTTCTTCGGCTGGACTCCCTCTTCGTTCTGGATGCGGCCGCTCACGTTGAAGGTGATGGCGTCGTTCCCCCCGGACACGCCGACGTACTGGTTCAGGGCGGCTCCGGTCTGCCAGAACTTGTCTTCCATGAAGGTGGGGGAGGTGGATCCGTCCTCTACCAAGCTGGGGAAGGCCACGGGGGTGTCGAACATGTACTTCAGCTCGGGCACGTCCCATCCGAACTCCGACCGATAGGTGACCCGCGTGTCCCCAGGCCGACCCTTCTTGGTGAAGATCTGGATCACGCCGGTAGCGGCATCGGAGCCGTACAGCGTCGAGGCCGCACCTCCCTTCGTGACCTCGATGCGCTCGATGTCGGACGTCAGGAGATCGGCCAGGGCCGAGGATTGCTCACCGCCGGTACCCGCCGCCGTGGACTGGCTGTTGTCCACCCGGACGCCGTCCACGTAGATGACCGGCGTCTGGGCCCCGAACACCGAGGAGACCCCCCGGAAGTTGATGAGGGCCGCCGTACCGGCCTGGGCCGACTGGGCGTTTACGGTGGCGCCCGCCACCCGCCCCTGAAGGAGCTGGTCCACCGAGGTGACCGGGACCTGGGAGATCTCGTCGGCGCTGATCACGTCCACGGAGGTGGGAAGCTTGCGGCGCTCGGTCTCCTTCCCGACGCCGGTCACCACCAACTCGGCCAGGGCGATGGCGTCCTGGCTCAGGGAGAAGTCCAGGGTCAGGTTCTGGCCCGCGGCCAGGGTGACCTCCTGCTCCTGGGTGGCATACCCCAGGAGCTCCACCCGGACGGTCCAGCTCCCCACGGGAACGTTCGTCAGCAGGTATCGGCCCTGGGCGTTGCTCAGCGTGCCGCGACTGCCGCCCACGAGGTACACCTGGGCGTCCATGAGAGGTCTCATGGAGGCGGCGTCCACGACTGAGCCCGTGATATTGCCGGTCTGGCCCGCGACCTCTGCGGGGAAGAGCCAGCCGCCTGATCCCAGTAGGGCCAGGAAGAGGATCGAACGGAACCTCGCAATCATTGCGAACCCCCTGTTCTGAGTGATCGGAGTGCCTGTCGGTTCGGGGCCGACACTCCGAAGAGCCCCCTCCACCGAATGCGGTGGGATCCATCAAGACGTGGTACGGGACCGGTCCTCTGGAGTTACCGTCACCGCAGAACGAAGGTACCGGATCGCTCCCCCGCTCGGGGGTCGGAGATGCATCCCGATACA
>CP070829.1:2001275-2027862 GCA_020344755.1 Gemmatimonadales bacterium | reverse complement strand
GACGGAGAGCTCTCCGTCCAGGAGCGCCTGCATGCGCTCGGTGCTGATATGGGTGTGCCGGTCTTTCACGGTGTGCGCTCCATGCTGTTCGTTGTCCTGCGTCCGACCCTACGGTTCGAGGCGACGGCAGGTTTCATCGTTTCCATACGGCCCGAGTCGATCACGAGGTGAGCGGCTCGAGACGGTCCTTCAGCTCCTTTCTCGCCCGGTGGAGATACGTCTTCACCGTACCCAGGGGGAGGTCCATGGTCTCTGCGATCTCCTCGTACGCATACCCTTCCACGTGCCGCAGGAGGATCACGGTGCGGTACTCCGGTCGGAGCGTTCCGATGGCCTCTTCCACGAGCCCGCCCAATTCCTTGCTCTCCACGTAGGCATCCGGCTGCTCCTCGTAGGATTCCAGCGTGATGCTGGTGCGGCTCACCTCATCGGCATTGGACGCGGAGGGCGATCCATGGATCGACACCGTGTCCAGCTTCCGCTTCCTGAGGTGATCGATGGTGTGGTTGTTGGCGATCTTGAACAGCCAACTGGAGAACTTGTAGGTGGGGTCGTACGACGAGATGGCGTTGAAGGCCCGGATGAAGGCCTCCTGAGCCAGGTCTTCTGCCAGGGCCCGATCCCGCACCATACGGTAGACCAGGCTGAAGACCGGGCGCTCGTACCGCGTCAGGAGCTCCCGGTACGCACCCTCGCGCCCCCTCGCCGCCAACGCGGCCAGGGCGCGATCGTCCTGGGCGGAGTAATCGTTGGCCAGTGGTTTCGGTCCCCTTGAGTCGCGATCCCGGGGGAAGGCACCATCGGCCGTGGCTGTGGTGGATGCCATGGCAATGGCCCCTACGGCGCCCGCCTCGTCGGGGTTTCACCGGGGATGGAACCGGGCGCCTGCCCCGGGTAGCTTTTCCCCCTCGGCCTCTTTGCGGAGGGCCGGGTGATTCCCGTGTCTGCGCAAACTAACGGGGCCGCACGGCCCGTCCAACGAGATTCGCACCCATGCCCGATCCCCAGGCGAAGCCCTCCCGGGGCAGCGACCGGGAGCACCAGGTCCAGACGATCTTCTCGGAGATCGCACCTCGCTATGACCTGCTGAACCATGTCCTCAGTGCCAACATCGACCGAGCGTGGCGCCGGAAGGCCGTGAACCGCCTTGGGTGGGAGTCGCACCGGGACGGGGTCTTCCTGGACGCATGCGCCGGGACCTTCGACCTCAGCCTGGAATTGGCCGGCCGCGAGGGCTTCAGCGGGCGGGTGGTGGCGTCGGACTTCGCCCAACCCATGCTGGTGGTGGGGCGCCCGAAGCTGAAGGGAGCCGACGTGACACCGGTGTGCGGTGACTCTCTCCGGCTCCCATTCCCAGACCGGACCTTCCACGGGGCGACGGTTGGATTCGGAGTCCGGAACCTATCGGACCTGGACACGGGTTTCCGGGAGTTCCATCGCGTGCTGCGTCCCGGAGCGAAGCTGGTGGTGCTGGAGTTCACGGTGCCGCCGAATCCCCTCATGCGGGGCCTCTACATGTTCTACTTCAACCGGATCCTCCCCCTGGTGGGCCGGATCGTATCGGGGCATCCCTGGGCCTACACCTACCTTCCGGAGTCGGTGAAGGAGTTCCCCGGTCCGAAGGACCTGGCGGCCATGATGGAGCAGGCTGGCTTCCGGGACTCGGGCTGGACCCTGGTCACCGGCGGAATCGCAGCCATCCACTGGGGGGTGGCCTGAGCCACCGCGGTGTTCAGCGTTTCGGTGCGTTCCGGTCCCGCGGAGCCGCCGACGCCTCACCCTGGCCGACGTCCGCCCCAACCGTACCCGGATCCGGGAGCCCCACCTCGGCGATCTCCACCAGGGTGACCGGCCCGAGAGCCTCCAGGGGCTCGGTCATCCCCTCCGGGTCGCCCACGACGAGGATGACCATGTCCTCGGTGCGGAGGTGGCGGCGGAAGACCGACCGCACGTGGGCGGGCTCCACGCGCTGGATTCCCCGCAGATAGTCTTCGAGCCAGTCGTCGGATAGCCCTGCGGCCCGGTAGGCCATGCGTCGCGCCACGATCTGGCCCGGGGAGTCGAAGTTGAAGACGAAGCCGTTCACCGACTCGTCGATGGTGGTGGCCACCTCCTCCTCCGTGGGCTCTTCACGGGCCATCTCCTCCATCGTCTCGAGGATGAGACGGATGGCCGGGACGGTGGTCTCGCTCCGGGTCCGGGTCGTGGCTCCGAGAAGGCCGTCGTAGCGCCTCGGAGTCGTCCAGATGGAGGACGCACCGTAGGCCAACCCCTCTTCCGTGCGGACCCGATTCAGGAGGCGGCTCGTGAACCCCCCGGCCCCGAGAATGGCGTTCCCGATCCGGGACGCGAAGTAGTCCCTGGAATCGTCCTGCCGGATGTCGGTGGGGTGGGCCAGGACCACCGTGCTCTGGTTCACGGGGCGCGGGATCAGGTAGACCCCGGGAGTCGCTCCCACCTCCGCGGGCGGCGACTCGGGCAGGGGCTCGGCACACGAGGGCCAGCCCTCCATCATCCGCTCCAGGAGGGGCTCGATCTCCCCCCAGGAGACGTCACCGGTGACGCCCAGGATCAGTTGCTCCGGACAGAGAATCCGGGCCTGGAGCCATCGGAACCGATCGGGGGTGAGGAGCGGCGGCGCCAGGTCCGCCACCTCCATCTCCCACCCCACCGGGTGATCGCCGTACATCAGGCGATTGAACTCGGAGAACGCCAGACGGCCGGGGTTGTCCCGCCGACGGCGGGCACTCTCCAGCTCCTGCCCTCGCCAGATCGCCACCCGCGCAGTGTCGAATCCTGGCTGACGGAGCATGCGGCCCCAGACGTCCAGGGCGATGTCGAGGTGCTCCGTGAGGGTGTTGATGGACGAGAAGACCGACTCACCGGATCCTCCGAAGGAGGACTGGACCGCATACCGTTCCAGGACCCGCTCCACCGAGTCCGGCGGCATGTCCGAGGTTCCGCCGGAGCGGAGGACCACCGGGAGGGCGGTGCCGGGAGCGTAGTACTCCCTGGGGAATCGGGCGTATCCACCGGAGAAGCGGGCGTAGACGTTGACCAGCGGCAGGGAGTGATCCTCCAGGTGGAAGACCGTGACGCCGTTGGAGAGACGCTCCTCCCGGGGCTCCGGTGCGTCGAACCGCAGGGGCCGTACGCGGATGGATGCCACGGCGTCCCGCCCACGGGTCTGGGCCGCGGCCTCCTGCCATCCGGGCGCTGCCAGCAGCACGAGGAGAGCGGAGCCGCGCAGGAGCGGTCGAATACGGCGCCGACTCCACCGACGGGGCGGGGAAGACCGGCGCGGTGAGACGGTCTGGGGAGAGGGCACGCCACAGGGCAGAAGGGGGGTCATGGGCGGTCGACCCCCATCCGGGTACGGAGCACCGCGACGGTGAGGTTCTCGGGACGGAAGTACTTCCGGACCACGTCCTGGACCTCCTCGGCCCGCACCTCCCGGATCTGCCGCGTGAGCCCGAAGGTGGCCCGCCAATCTCCGAGTGCCGACTCGGAGCTCGCCAGCTGCACAGCCAATCCCAGGTTGGACTGGAGCTGCCTCACGGCGCCCGCGGAGATCTGGTTCCGGACGCGCTCCAGATCCTCCTCGGGAGGGGGCACTGCCCTGAACTCGTCCAGGACCCGGAGGACTTCTTCCTCCACCTCGTCGACGGTGTGAGGTGCCCGGGGGGTGACCTCGAGGCTGAACAGCCGAGGATGCAGCTCCCCGGGTCCCATTCCCGCTGCGACGAATGTGGCCACACGCGTCTTCTGCACGAGGGCATCGTAGAGCCGAGCCGTGCGGCTCCCGGTGAGAAGGGTGGCGAGCATGGCCAGGGCGGGGGCATCGGCGTGGGTCGCCGAGGGCACCTTCCACCCCATGCGCAGTGCGGGCTCCGCGTCTTGGAGGACCTCCACCCGTCGAGTGCCGCGCTGCTCGGGCTCTCTCGCCAGCACCGGTGGAGGCGACTCACCCGGGGGCAGATCACCAAAGTACCGGTCGGCCCAGCGCCGCACCTGCCCGGCATCCACGTCGCCCACCACCGCCACCACGGTGTTTCCGGGGCCGTAGAAGCGGCGGTAGTAGTCCTGCACCTGCCCGCGTGAGAGGGTCTCCAGGTCGGACATGTACCCCACCACCGGCGCGCCGTACGGATGCATGGTGAACGCCGAGGCGAGGTGAGCCTCGAACAGGAGACCGGCGGGGTTGGTCTCGACCCGCAGGCGGCGCTCCTCCATGACCACGTCCCGCTCCGCGTAGAACTCGCGGAAGACCGGATCCCTCATGCGGTCGGACTCCAGGGCGAACCAGACCTCGGCCTGGTTGCTCGGGAGTTCTACGAAGTAGGTGGTAGCCTCGTTGGAGGTGGTGGCATTCAGGCCCCGAGCACCCGCCCGCGATAGGATCCGGTCGAACTCGTTGGGGATGACGTAGATCCGGGCCTCGTCCTCCAGGGCTTCGATCCGGGCCTCGAGGTCGGCGATCCGCTGCGGGTCCGGATCCGCGCGCCCTCGCTCCGCCAGGATGCTGTCGTGGACCGCATCCATCTCCACGAACAGGTGCATCTCGGCGGCGGCGTTGCGGGTGCCCACCGTGGTTGAACCCTTGAACAGCATGTGCTCCAGGAGGTGCGCCGTCCCGGTGCTCCCCAGCGTCTCGTTCACCCCTCCCACCCCGACTACACCCACGAACGCCACGGTGGGAGTGGCCCGGCGTTCCAGGACCAGGAACCGCATCCCGTTCTCCAGGGTGAAAGCCTCCACCGGGAGCGCCACACCCGGGAAGGCGTCGTCCCGGGGCGCCCGCTCCTGGGACCGCCCCTCCCCCGGCACCACCGCCGCCGCCAGGAGCAAGATGACGCGGACGGCGAGCATGGCGGGACCGCTCCGGCACGCCCGACGTCGACCGCCGGGTGCGACGGATTGCGAGGGCCGGGCGCCGCAGGGGGACCGGCCACCCCCGGGGGATCGTGGGCCCGCCAGCGTCCGTGGTCGATTCAGCGATGGTGTTCTCAGCACTGGCAACTCGGGCAGAGGAACGCGGAGCGATTACCGAATACGATGCGTTGGACCGGAGTTTTACACCTCCAGCACGGCAATCCTTCCCTTCCGTAGACCCGTAACCTGGAACGGTTGCGCCCCGGCTCTCCGCTGGCGTCCCGGTAGTCGCGCAGGGTCGTACCCCCGTGCCGAATGGCGGACCGAAGCACCTGACGGAGCCCACGGTGGAGCCGCTTCGCCTCCTCTTCCGTGATGCGGTCGGCCCTGCGTTGCGGGTGGACCCGGGCCCGGAAGCACGCCTCGCTGGCGTAGATGTTCCCCACCCCTGCGATCTTCCGCTGGTCCAGGAGCCAGTTGCGCACCGGGGTCCGGGACGCCTGAAGACCCTGGTGGAGGGACTGCCAGCCGTAGCCGGCGGAGAGGGGCTCGGGGCCCAGTCGCCGGGTGCGGTCCGCCCACTCCGCCGCAGTGAGGAACTCCACGCAGCCGAAGCGCCGGACGTCGTCGTACACCAGGCTTCGTCCCGAGCCCAGGAAGAAGCGCAGCGCCGGGTGGGTGGGGCGCGGGGGTTCCACCTCGGGAAAGCCCAGGGGTACGAGGGCTCCGGTCATCCCCAGGTTCACCACCAGGTGCGCCGCTCCGGAGTCCAGGGTGAGCACGATGTTCTTCGCCCGGCGTCCGACCTCGGTCACCCGCCGTCCGGAGACCGCCTGGCGGAATTCCCGGGCGGGGACGCGGAGGACGTCCGGGCGAAGTACCTGCACCCGGTCGAAGGCGTAGCCGGGGAGGAGCGGTCGCAGGCTGCGGACCAGGGCCTCCGCCTCCGGGAGTTCGGGCATGGCGCTCCCGCTACGGAGCCAGCTTCACCGCGGTACCGGCAGCGGTGACCATGAGCATCCCTCCCGCCTTGCCGAGTACCTCGTAGTCGATGTCCACGGCGATGACCGCGTCGGCCCCCCGGGCCTTCGCCGCGTGGACCATCTCCCGCAGGGCCTCTTCCCGCGCCTCGCGGAGGGTGGTCTCGTACGCTCCGGCTCGTCCGCCGAAGACGTCCCGCAGGCCCGCGAGGATGTCGCGGCCGATGTGGGCTCCCTGGATGGCCTCTCCGGTGACGATGCCAAGGTAGTCCTCGATGCGGTGATCCTGCAGGGTGTTGGTCGTCGTGACGATCATGGTCGGTCCTCAGCTCTGACGGGCCAGCTCGCGCCACCCGATGTCGTTGCGGTAGAAGCTTCCTTCGAATCGGACGGCTCCGGCCCCCTCGCGGCTGCGGCGCGCGGCTTCCTCCAGGGAAGCCCCCCGGCCGGTGACGGCCACGACCCGACCGCCGGAGGTCACCAGGCGGTCTCCCTCCCGTGTCGTCCCGGCGTGGAAGACGAGGGTGTCCTCCCCAGCGGGTACGGTCGAGAGGTCCATCGCCTTTCCCTTCTCGTAGGATCCGGGGTAACCGCCCGAGGCCACCACGGTGGTGAGCGCCGCGCCGTCCCGCCAGCGCGGGGCCGGCAGCGTGCCCAGGCCCCGCCCCTCGGCGGACGCCACCAGCAGGTCCAGGAGTGAAGACTCGAGCATGGGGAGGACCACCTGGGTCTCGGGATCCCCGAACCGGCCATTGAACTCCACCACTTTCAACCCCTGGGGGGTGACCATGAGGCCTGCGTAGAGCAGTCCCTGGAACGGGGAGCCGTCGGCCTCCAGCGCCCGCAGGGTCGGAAGGAACACCGTGTCCCGGGCCTCCTGGAGAAGCGAGGGCGTCGCGATGGTGACCGGGGCGTAGGCTCCCATTCCGCCGGTGTTCGGTCCCGTGTCCCCTTCGCCGACCCTCTTGTGGTCCTGGGATGCGAGGAGCAGGACCACGTCGGTCCCGTCGGTGACCCCGAAGACGGAGAGCTCTTCTCCCTCCATGAACTCCTCCACCACCACCTCCCGTCCGGCCTCCCCGAACGAGAGATCACCCAGCATGGCCCGGGCGGCGTCGAGGGCCTCGTCCACGGTGATGCACACCACGGCGCCCTTTCCCGCGGCGAGACCCGATGCCTTCACCACGATGGGCGCACCCTGCTCGCGGATGTACGTCTCGCAGGCCGCCAGATCGCTGAAGGTCCGGTAGTCGGCCGTAGGGACTCCCGCGGAACGCATCAGGTCCTTCGCGTACGACTTCGAGCTCTCGATCCGGACCGCGGCTGCCGACGGGCCGAAGACCGGGAGCCCCGCCTTGCGGAGTCGATCCGCAAGACCCATGGCCAGGGGTGCCTCCGGCCCCACCACCGTGAGATCGATGGCTCGGGCGGCGGCCCATCCGGCCAGGGCCTCCACATCCGTGGGAGCGATCTCCACCGGCCGGGCCAGGTCGAGCATCCCGCCGTTGGGCCGGGTGGCGAAGAAGTGCGCACCGGGATGGTCTCGGTGGAGCTTCCAGAGGAGGGCGTGTTCGCGGCCTCCGTTTCCGACGATGAGAATTCGCATCCTTCAGCGGGAAGGGGTCGTGTGTGGACCGCAGGTGGGGGGCGACCCGGGGACGGGCCCGGACTGTAGTCCCGCGCCCCCGAAACTTCAACGCCTCCCGGGTGCTGGGCGCACCCGGGAGGCGTCGAGCCCCGCGGAAGGCGGAGGACGGCGAATCAGGGCTGGCGCTTGAAGCCTCCGAAGATGCTCTCCCCCATCCGCTTGGCGGCGCTCTGAACCTGGTCCATGAAGTCCCGGGCTCCCTCGGCGTACGCCTGGGCCGCTTCTCGGAGGTCGTCCTGGTACGCCGGGTCCGGCTCACCTCTGCGGGCGTACTCGCCCCGGAGGATACGGTCGTAGCTACCGCCTTCCACCCAGTTCCGCAGCTCCGAGACCCGCAACACGGGGAACGGATGGGTCGCTCCCAGGAGGTTCAGCACCTTGAAGACCTGGTCCGCGACGTCGCCGCTCTCCCGATAGTCCTCCGCCTGCTGGATGAAGGCGTCCAGGTTCATGTCGTACTTCGTCTCGCCGCCGCCGGCCAGCTTCATGAGGCCACTCATGACCACATGGGGGTCCTGCACGGCGAGGAGCCCGGCCCGGTCGCAGGAGAACTCGGCCTTGCGCTGCCACTCCAGGAGCGCCACCAGCACGGCGCGGGCGGCGATCCCCACGATGGGGAAGCCCATGGACGCCAACTGGATGAGGAGGACCGTCATGGTCCGGTACAGGACGTGGTCGCTGAGGATGTGGCCCAGCTCGTGCCCCAGGATGTAGCTCAGCTCCTCCTCGTTGAGGATGATGAGCATACCGGAGTTCAGGATGATGAACGGCTTGTCCATCCCGTACGCCCCTGCGTTCACGATGGGCGTCTGGGACACGAAGAGATCGTACTCCGTCTCCACGTCCAGGGTCTTGAGGACGTCCTGGTAGAGCCCGTAGATCTCCGGGAACTGGTTCGGTCCCACCTTCACGGCGTTCGCCTGGAAGGCGAGGCGGATGGGCTTCTCGCCGAAGAACCCGAAGAGCCGGCGGAGCACCTCGTCGAAAACCGGGAGCTTTCGGAGGGCCGCCAGGGCCGCCTTGTCCGCCGGATGCTCCCAGCTTCGCGGGGCGATGTCCGTGAGAATCCGTCGAGCCCGGGCTCCGTTGTCGGAGGGTGCCGGCGTGCGATCCTGGTCGTCCATGTGGTCCTCTACCGCTCTGGTTGTCGTGGAGCCTCATGCTCCGAACCGCCCTACGACCGGGCGGATGACCCGGTTTCAGTCCCGGCGCGGCTCCATCGAGTGCCGGGTGCGTCCCCTTTAACCCTGCAACGCCCCGTCCAGATCCGCCAAGAGATCGTCTATGTCCTCGATCCCCACGCTCAGGCGCACGAGTCCGTCGGTGACGCCCATGCGCTCGCGCATCTCCCGGGGAACCGACGCGTGGGTCATGAGCGAGGGAACCGAAACGAGGGACTCCACCCCGCCCAGTGATTCCGCCAACTGGAAGAGCTGCGTGTGCTCCACCAGGGCCCGGGCCCGCTCCAGCGTCCCCACGTCCACCGAGACCATCCCGGTGAAGCCTGTCATCTGGCGCGTCGCCAGCTCGTGCTGCTCGTGGGAGGGGAGTCCCGGATAGAAGACCCGGTCCACCCGGGGGTGCTCCTGGAGGAACCGGGCCACGGCGAGCCCGTTGGAATTGTGGGCCCCCATGCGCAGGTGCAGCGTCTTCGTCCCCCGGAGGCAGAGCCAGGCGTCCATGGGCCCCGGGACGGCGCCCGAGGACTTGCGGACGAAACGGATCTCCTCGGCCAGGTCCTCGTCGTCCACCACTACCACGCCCCCGATGATGTCGGAGTGGCCGTTCAGGTACTTGGTGGTGGAATGGACCGCCACGTCCGCTCCGAGCTCCAGGGGCCGCTGGTTGTAGGGCGAGGCGAAGGTGTTGTCCACCATCAAGAGGGCCCCTCCGGCGTGGGCCACCTCGGCGACCCGGGCGATGTCGCACAGGCGCATCATGGGGTTGGTGGGGGTTTCCACGTGGACCAGCCTGGTCCGGGGTGTCATTGCGTCCGCCACCGCGTCCGAGTCCCTCGAGTCCACAAAGGTGAACTCCAGGCCCAGCTTCGACAGCACCCGTGTGAACATGCGGGTGGTGCCCCCGTAGGTGTTCTCCTCGCTCACGATGTGGTCGCCGGCGGAGAGGCGCTTCAACACCGACTCGATGGCCGCGAGCCCGCTGGCGAAGGCGATCCCGTGGGCGCCACCCTCCAGTGCGGCGAGGTTTCGCTCCAGCGCCTCCCGGGTGGGATTGGCCACCCGAGCGTAGTCGTAGATGCCTCCCAGTGGCTCCGCGATGGCGGGTTGGACGTAGGTGGAGGTCTGGAAGATCGGTGGCATGATCGCCCCGGTGGTGGCCTCCGGGGACTGTCCGGCGTGGACGGCCAGCGTGCCGAATCGTTGAGTCGGGGTCGAGGACATGGGTCCCGTTGTGCGTAGGGTGTGACTGGTAGCCCGGCAGGGGCGGGAGGCGCGGCGGGCGGAATCTACCCGCCCCATGTCGCCCCGGCCAACCGGGAGATCGGACCCCCCGGGGCGCTCAACAGGCCAATGTGCCCGCGGGGGCAGGAAAGCGTTGCACCCTGTTGCGGGGCGCCGGTAGCGTGGATGTATCGCCCTTTCAGGATTGCACTGCCGGTAGACAAGGAGACCCTCCATGCGTCGCGCCCTTCCCCTGGCGGCCGCGGCCCTCGCGATTGCGGCTTGTTCCGAGCGGGCCCACGCCCCGACCGCCCCGGAGACCGCCACCGCCCGGGTGGCAGGGCCGACGCTCCAAGTCCAGGAGTCCGCCTTCGTTCCCGGCCGGGTCCTGGTACGGTTCGCGCCCGGAGCCGATGCGTCGCGACTGGCCGCGGGAGCGGGAGCTGAGGTGGCCCGGATCCTGGAAGTGGGGGTCCATGTCCTGAACGTTCCCGCCGGCGCCGAGGCGGCGGTCATCCAGGGTCTGTCGCGGAATGCCGGGGTGGAATTCGCCGAGCCCGATTGGATCCGGATCTTCGGGGACCTGGGAGGAATGCCGGTGAACGACCCCTTCATCGGCTTCAAGTGGGACCTGGACAATGACGGGCGGATCTACAACAGCTCGGGCACCTCGGTGGCTACCACGGGGGCCGTGGACGCCGACATGGATTGGCGTGAGGCCTACGAATACCTGAGCGGGACCGTGACCGGCTCCGCCCGGATCGGGATCATGGACACGGGAATCCGCCACGACCACGAGGAGATCCAGGGCCGCATCGCCGCCGAGTACGACTTCTTCGGGAATGACGGGGACGCGGCGGACGACCACGGCCACGGCACGCACGTAGCCGGGATCGCCGCCGGCGCGGCCGACAACGACGTGGGGATCGCGGGTGTGGCGTTCGGAGAGAACGTCGACTTCGTCATCACCAAGGTGTGCGGCCAGAGCGGTGGGAGGGGTCCCTTCGCCTCGTATGGATGCCCCTCGTCCGCCATCGCCGACGGGATCGTCTTCGCGGTGGACAACGGGGCCGACGTCCTGAACCTGAGTCTGGGCGGCTCGGTGGGGTCCACCACGACCCGGTCGGCGCTCCAGTACGCGCGGGCCAACGGTGTCCTGCCGATCTGCGCCGCCGGCAACGAGGCCGGGCCCGTCTCCTATCCCGGAGCGTGGCCCGAGTGTGTTGCCGTCAGTGCCACCGACTGGTCCGACGATCTCGCGAGCTACTCGAACTACGGGTCGGAGGTGGAGCTGTCCGCCCCCGGTGGGGACGACGAGGACGCCAGCGGATACAGCTACATTGCTTCGTCGTACTACGACGGGCCGTCGAGCTACGTGCTCATGGCCGGAACCTCCATGGCCTCGCCCCAGGTGGCGGGGCTCGCGGCGCTGCTCCACGCATTGGGGATCACGGGCGCCGACGCCAAGCTCACCCGCATGAAGGACAGTGCGGACGACCTGGGTACCAACGGGGCGGATCCCCTCTTCGGCGCCGGCCGCGTGAACGTGTTCGCTGCCGTGAACGGCCTCGCCGGCGGCGGTGGGGGAGGCGGAACCCCCAACACCCCGCCCACCTCCGTCATGACCTTCGACTGCACCTACCTGGCGTGCGAGTTCGACGGCACGGGTTCTACGGACACCGATGGGACCGTGGTGGGCTACAGCTGGGACTTCGGCGCGGGCGGGACGGCCGCCGGGCCCACGGCCAATCACACATTCCCCGCCGCGGGCACCCACTCCGTCTCCCTCACGGTTACCGACGACGACGGGGACTCCCACACCACGTCGACGGACGTCACCGTGGAGGAGGCCCCGGCCTCCGGGGGGATCCAGCTCGACTTCGTGGCCGGAAAGGAGAAGGGTCGTCACATGGTCACGCTGACCTGGACGGGTGCCACCTCCGAGCAGGTGCGCATCCTCCGGGACGGGGATCTCTACGACACCGTGCCGAACACGGGATCGTACACGGACCGCACGAACCAGCGGGGCGGAGTCACCTACACCTACCGGGTCTGTGAGGATGACTTGTCCACCTGCTCGAACGTGGTGACGGTCGTCTACTGAAATCCACTCCTGAAGTCCACGCCGTGTCGGTCCGCCAGCGGCGTCGCTCCTGCTCGGGGGGGCGCCGCCGCCCTCGGGTGGGTGGGCCGCGAGCCGCGTTGACGCCTCACCCGCAACTCCACGAAATTAAGCGGCTAGCGGTCATCGCGGACTGGGTGGCCGCATCTCGTGCGCTCCCCCCGGCACCTCCGGGACCACTCCGATTTCGCAGGTAGACCCCTTCGCATGCCTCTCGTTCTCCCCTCCGATCTCATGGTCAGCGTATCGGGTGTCCGTGGTCGTGTCGGCCCGTCGCTGACGCCGGAGCTCGTCGCCGGGGTCGCTGCGGCCTTCGGAGCGTTCCTGCGCCAGGAGGGCGCCGAAGGCCCGGTGGTCGTGGGTCGGGATTCCAGGACCAGTGGACCGATGTTGGTCCGCGCCGTGGTGTCCGGCCTCCAGTCGGTGGGGGTCGACATCGTGGAGATCGGAGTCGTCCCGACCCCGACACTCATGCTGGCGGTACAGCACCACGGTGCGGCGGGCGGAATCGGGGTCACGGCGAGTCACAATCCCGCGGAGTGGAACGCGCTCAAGCTGGCATCCGGCGAAGGGATGTTCCTGGACGGGGAGGCGTCCCTCCGATTTCGGACCTTCCTTTCCCGGGAGGATCCGGTTCGGGCGGGGTGGGACGCCCTTGGCCGGGTCTCGGAGGACTCCGAGGCGGTGACGCGCCACCATGAGGCGATCCTGCGGCTGCCGTTCATCGACGTTCCTGCGCTCCGGACGCGCAGGCTCAAGGTCGCACTGGACTGTGTCCGGGGCGCCGGGGGCGTCATCATGCCCGGGCTCCTGGACGCCCTCGGGTGTGAAGTGACGGCTATCCACAAGGAGCCGGATGGATGGTTCCCGCGGGATCCGGAGCCTACTGCAGACTCCCTCGGCGAGTTGGGTGGGCTGGTCCGGGAGGTGGGGGCCGACATCGGCCTGGCCGTGGACCCGGACGTGGATCGGCTCTCCCTGGTGGACGAGAGCGGCCGTCCCCTCGGAGAGGACCTCACCCTCGCCCTTGCGTCGGCGGTGGTGCTTCGACGCACCCCGGGCCCGGTGGTCACGAACCTGAGCACGAGCCGGGTGGTGGAAGATGTGGCTCGGTCCTTCGACTCCCCCCTCCTTCGCGCCCCGGTGGGTGAGATCAACGTGGCGAGACGGATGCAGGCGGAAGGGGCCGTGGTGGGGGGTGAGGGGAACGGCGGCGTGATCTTGCCCGCGCTTCACCACACCCGGGACGCCCCGGTGGGTGCCGCGCTGATCCTTCAGCACCTGGTGGACGAAGGGGTACCTCTCTCCCGGGCGGTGGCCCGGTGGCCCTCCTACTCCATCGTCAAGACGAAGCGGGCGTTCCCCCGAGAGGCGCTGGGTGGCGCATATGCTGCGATACTCGAGGATCTCGAACCGGAAGGCGCGGATCACAGTGATGGCCTGAGGCTTGCATGGGAAGTTCGCAAGGCGTGGCTACACGTGCGCCCTTCTGGCACCGAACCCGTGGTGCGCCTCATCGCCGAGGCGCCGAGTGGGGCGGAGGCCCAGGCGCTGGTGGCCCGGGCCGGAGAGATCCTGGACGGCGTGGCCTGAGCCTCGCTCGAACGAAATAAGAGAGGAAGACCAACGTGTGCGGAATCGTCGGATACCTGGGTCACGAGGAGGCGGCCCCCGTCCTCCTGGAGGCGCTGCGGCGCCTGGAATACCGCGGGTATGACTCGGCGGGTATCGCCGTCCTGAACGGGAAGGGCGTCGCGACCGTAAAGCGGGCGGGCAAGATCGCGCAGCTCGAAACGGCGCTGAATGGCTACGCACCGAGAGGAACGGTGGGGATTGCCCACACCCGGTGGGCCACCCACGGCCCGCCCAACGAGGTGAATGCGCACCCCCACATGAGTTCGGACGGCGAGATCGCCCTGATCCACAACGGAATCATCGAGAACGCGGACGTTCTGCGCCGGATGCTGGAGTCGGAGGGGTATACCTTCCGCTCCGATACCGACACCGAGGTGATCGTCCACCTGATCGATCACGTCTGGGCCAACGGTACGCGGCTGGAGCACGCTGTTGCGGCGGCGCTTCAGGAGGTGGAAGGGGCCTACGGAATCGCCGTCATCTCCAGTCGGGACCCGGAAAAGATCGTCGTGGCGCGGAATGGAAGTCCCCTCCTCCTCGGAATCGGGAAGGACGGCACCTTCATGGCCGGCTCCGACGTGGCAGCCGTGGTGGCGGTGACCCGGGACGTGGTTTACCTGGACGACGGGGACTACGCCGTGTTGGACCGGAGCGGATACCGGACCTACCACCTCGAGAGGGGGTCCGTGAGCCGGGCGGTGCACCAGGTGACCTGGGACCTGGCGGCCATCGAGAAGAGTGGCTTCGAGCACTTCATGCTCAAGGAGATCTTCGAGCAACCCGAGTCCCTGGGTGACGTCATGCGGGGGAGGCTGCTCTCCGAGGAAGGCTCGGCCCGCCTGGGTGGTCTCAAGGACCACGAGGTCGTCCTGGACCGGGTGGAGCGGATCACCATCACCGCCTGTGGGACGTCGTGGCATGCCGGGCTCATCGGGGAGTATCTCCTGGAAGAGCTGGCTCGAGTACCCGTGGAGGTCGAATACGCCTCGGAGTTCCGATACAAGAACCCGGTGATTCCGGAGGGGACCCTGGTCCTGGCCATCTCCCAGTCTGGGGAGACCGCGGATACCCTGGCTGCCCTGCGGGAAGCGAAGCAGCGTGGTGCTCCCACCATGGGGATCGTGAACGTGGTGGGCTCGTCCATCGCCCGAACCACGGACTTCGGTGTCTACCTGCATGCGGGTCCGGAGATCGGGGTGGCATCCACCAAGGCATTCACCTCGCAGATCGTGGCCCTGGTGCTGTTCACCCTCTACATGGGCCGCCGGCGTGAGATGTCGGTGCTCCAGGGGCGCGAGATCGTCGCCGCCCTGGAAGCCCTCCCAGCGCAGGTGGAGGAGATCCTGAAGCTGAACGACGAGATCCGGGAGCTGGCGGAGGTCTACAGGGACGTCAGCAACTTCCTCTATCTCGGACGCGGGTACCAGTTCCCGGTGGCCCTGGAGGGGGCACTCAAGCTGAAGGAGGTCAGCTACATCCACGCCGAGGGGTATCCGGCCGCGGAGATGAAGCACGGCCCCATCGCCCTCATCGACGAGAACATGCCGGTCGTGTTTCTCGCACCCCGGGACGGCGTCTACGGGAAGGTGGTGTCCAACGTGGAGGAGGTGAAGGCGCGGCAGGGGAAGGTCATCGCCGTGGTCAGCGATGAGGCGCCGGAGCTCGAGGGGAAGGCGGACCACGTCATCCGGATTCCCCAGACGGTCCCCTGCCTCCTTCCCATCCTGGCTTCCATCCCCCTCCAGCTCCTGGCATACCACGTCGCCGTACTCAGGGGATGCGACGTGGACCAGCCGCGGAACCTGGCGAAGTCGGTCACCGTGGAGTGAGGGCCCACCGGGGGTGAGGGTCGTCCTGCAGAGGGTCTCCCGTGCTTCCGTAACCGTCGGCGGTGACGCCGTGGGCTCCGTCGGGGCGGGACTCGTCCTCCTGGTGGGATTCACCGAGGGCGATTCGGAGGAAGAGGTCCGCTGGATGGCGGACAAGATCGTGGGGCTCCGGATCTTCCCGGACGCGCACGGGCTCATGAACTGCAGCCTGGACGCCTCCCGAGGGGATCTCCTCGTGATCAGCCAGTTCACCCTCTACGGGGACACCCGAAAAGGGAAGCGACCCTCGTTCGTGAAGGCGGCCCACCCGGACGTAGCCGTGCCGCTCTACGAGCGGTTCCTCGAGCTCCTTCGAGAGCGGGCCCCGGGCCAGGTGGAGAGTGGGGTCTTCGGTGCTCACATGGAGGTGGAGCTGGTGAACGACGGCCCCGTGACCCTCGTCCTGGAACGGTGACGGTTCCACCGCTGGTCCTGGCGTCTGCCTCTCCCCGGCGGACCGAGTTGCTCACCCGGCTGGGGTTGGCGCATACCGTAGATCCGGCACACGTGGCGGAGGACCACCTCGCCGGGGAGACACCGGAGGAGCACGTGGAGCGCCTGGCACGCGCGAAAGCGGCCGCGGTCGCGCTCCGGCATCCCGACGCGCTGGTCCTCGCCGGAGACACCGTGGTGGTGCGAGACGGCGCGATCCTGGGGAAGCCCGCGACCCAGGAGGAGGCGAAGAGCATGCTCACCTCCCTCTCGGGGCGCACCCACACCGTCGTGTCGGGGCTGGCTCTGGCGGGGCCCGGGGCCGGGGAGGTCCATTCCCGGCACGATACCGCCCGGGTCCGGTTCCGGCGCCTGGCTGCCCAGGAGGTGGCCGAGTACGTAGCGACCGGCGAGCCCATGGACAAAGCCGGAGGATATGGAATCCAGGGCATGGGAGGGGCCTTGGTCACCGGTGTGGAGGGGGACTACTATACCGTCGTCGGGCTGCCGGTCTCCGGTCTGGTGGCCCTCCTGGCCGCGGCGGGATGGCGCTATGCCTTCGGGGGGCTGCGACCCTTCTGAGGCCCGCGACTCCCGTTCCGGTCCCGTGCCTCGATACACGAAGGACTGGGAGGGAGGATGTCCACACCCGCGGTACTCGCCATCGACCAGGGCACCACCGGGAGCACGGCGCTGGTGGTGGCACACGATGGGCGCATCCTGGGCCGTGCCTACTCCGAGTTCCAGCAACACTACCCCCGGCCCGGCTGGGTCGAGCACGACGCCGTCGAGCTCTGGGAGGTGACCGCCCGGGTGGCCCGGGAGGCGATGGCCAGCACCCCCGAAGCCCGAGCGGCACGGCTGGCGTCGCTGGGCATCACCAACCAGCGGGAGACGCTGGTGGTATGGGACCGGGAGACCCTTGAGCCGGTGCATCGGGCCATCGTCTGGCAGGACCGCCGTACAACCGGGATCTGCCGCGAGCTGAAGGATGCGGGTCACGAGGGCCAGTTCAGGGAGCGGACCGGGTTGGTCCTGGATCCCTACTTCACGGGAACCAAGCTCACCTGGCTCCTCCGGCAGGCTCCCGAACTCCGGGCCCGGGCCGAGGAGGGGGCACTGGCGGCGGGCACCGTGGATGCCTGGTTGGTGGCCCGCCTGACCCGGGGAAGGAACCACGTCACCGACGCCACCAATGCCTCTCGGACCCTCCTCTACGACATCCACCGCGGCGACTGGTCCGACGACCTGCTGGGCCACCTGGAGGTCCCCCGGGCCCTCCTCCCTGACGTGAAGCCCTCGAGGGGCGAGTTCGGGATCGCGTCCGGAGAGTTCCTGGGCAGTGACCTGCCCATCCTCGGTGTAGCAGGAGACCAGCAGGCCGCCCTCTATGGCCAGGGCTGCTGGGGCCCGGGGCTGGCCAAGAACACCTACGGAACCGGAGCCTTCCTCCTCCTCCACACCGGAACCGAGCCGGTCCTGTCGAAGGAGGGCCTCCTCACCACGGTGGCGTGCGACGAGCAGGGTCGACCCTCCTATGCCCTCGAGGGCGCGGTGTTCATCGCGGGGGCCGCCATCCAGTGGTTGCGGGACGAACTCGGGCTCCTCGCGTCCTCCGCCGACTCGGAGGCGATGGCAGCGGGTCTGCCGGAGAACGAGGGGGTCTACTTCGTTCCCGCCTTCGTGGGGATGGGGGCTCCCCACTGGGAACCGGAGGCCAGGGGGATGGTGGTGGGTCTGACCCGGGGAACCGGGCGGGCCCACCTGGCCCGCGCCGCCCTGGAGGCCATGGCGTATCAGACTGCGGATGTGCTGGAGGCCATGGAGCGGGACTCGGGGATCGGACTCACCGAGCTCCGGGTCGACGGAGGAGCGGCGGCGAACGACTGGCTCATGCGCTTCCAGGCCGGACTGTTGGGCGTCCCGGTCCGCCGTCCCGCAGTAGTGGAGACCACGGCGTTCGGAGCCGCGGGGCTGGCAGGCCTGGGGGCGGGGGTGTGGGCGTCGCCCGACGACTTCCTTCAGGCTCGCGAGCACCCCACGATCTTCGAGCCCGAGATGTCCGGGGACACCCGCGAGGCGCTCCACGTCGGGTGGCGGCGCGCGGTCTCCACGGCTCTGCATTGGACGCGCTGGCAGGCCACGCCGCCCGGAGATTGAGGGGCGTCCGTGGCCGGAAGATCCCCTACTCGGCGTGGGGAACTTCACGGCTTGCGGTGGTACGTCTGTTAACAGATTGTTAAACCGTGGAACGGGTCCAGCCGATGGTGAGACCCGGCACGCAACGAGGACCAGACCAAGAGGGTTTGCTCATGGCCAAGAACGGCCGTTTCATGGTTGGCCTGGTGGGAGTCGCCGCCGTGGTCACATATCTGATCTGGACCGGTGTCTCCGACACCATGGTCTATTACCTGACCCCCACCGAGCTGGAGGCCAAGATCACGGCCGATCCCACCTTCAAGGAGGTGGGAGTGAAGGTCAGCGGCCGGGTCGTGCCCGGGTCCCACGAGGAGGCGCCGGGTGAGCTGCTCCACCGGTTCGTCATCCACGACGTGGACAGTCCCGACGTCACCATGACGATCGAGTACCGCAACGTCCTGCCGGACACCTTCTCCGATTCGGAGAGCATGACCGTGGATGCGGTGGTGGAGGGTCGGTTCCGCGAGGACGGCGTCTTTGAAGCGAAGACGGTGCTCACCAAGTGCGGCAGCCGTTACGAGGCCACCCCCGAGGAACTCGCCGCCGGATGAACATACTGGGTGAATTGGCCCTTTGGGTCGCCCTCCCGGTCACCGCCTGGGGGATGGCCCTGGGCTACCTGGGAGGCAGACAGGAGCGGGGTGACCTCGTCCTCTCGGCAGAGCGCACGGTCTACGCCACCTTCATCCTGATCCTGCTGGCGTCCCTGGGGATCGTCGACAACTTCCTGAACGACCGCTTCGAGTACTGGTATACGGCCAATTACTCGAGCCGGAACCTCTTCGTCTTCTACAAGGTGGCGGGCCTGTGGGCGGGCCAGCGAGGCTCCCTCCTCTTCTGGCTGCTCCTGCTCTCCTTCTTCTCCGCGCTGGCGGTCTGGTCGAACCAGCGGAAGAACCGGGAGTTCATGCCCTACGTGGTGGGGACCCTCATGGGGCTCCAGCTTTTCTTCATCGTGGTTCTCCTCTTTGCCGAGGTGAACCCGTACGAGAAGCTGGGATTCACCCCCGTGGACGGGGCCGGGCTCAATCCCCAGCTCCAGAACTACTGGATGTCCTTCCACCCACCCACGCTCTACCTGGGCTTCACCGCCTTCACGGTGCCCTTCGCCTTCGCCATGGCCGCCCTCATGAACGGGCGGCTGGACTCCCGGTGGATCGAAGTCACCCGCAAGTGGATTCTCCTCTCCTGGTTCTTCCTCTCGGTGGGAATCGTCCTGGGGATGCGTTGGGCGTATGAGGAGCTGGGGTGGGGTGGCTACTGGTTCTGGGATCCAGTCGAGAATGCGTCGCTCCTGCCCTGGCTCACTGCCACCGCCTTCCTGCACAGCATCCAGATCCAGGAGAATCGGGGGATGCTGAAGGTGTGGAACATGGCGCTGGTGCTGGGCACCTTCGTCCTGACCGTCTTCGCGACCTTCCTGACCCGATCGGGGCTCATCGAGTCGGTGCACACCTTCGCGGAGAACACCACGATCGCCTACATCTTCCTCACCTTCATGGCTTCCATCGTGGCCTGGGGTGCGGTGATGGTGATCTACCGGCTCCCGAAGCTGCAGAGCGAGAACCAGATCCAGTCGTTCCTCTCGAGAGAATCAGCGTTTCTGTTCAACAACCTGATCCTGGTCGCCGCGACGTTCGCGGTGGCTTGGGGGACGCTGCTTCCCCTCATCTCGGAGGGTTTCTTCGGCGAGCAGATCACGGTCGGACCACCCTTCTTCAACCGCATCAACGTTCCCTTCGGAATCGCCCTCCTCGCCCTCATGGGGATCGGTCCGGTGATTGCGTGGCGCCGAGCTTCGGCCAGGAACCTGAAGAAGAACTTCCTCTGGCCGCTCGGAGTGGGCCTGGGGGTCACGGCGGTGCTGTGGCTCACCGGGGTCCGGCACGGATTGGCCCTCACGACCTTCGGGCTCTCGGCTTTCGTTCTCTACATCATCGTCGTGGAGTTCTGGAAGGGAACGAAGGCCCGCGCTCGAATCGAGGGTGAAGGGTTCGCCGCAGCCTTCTATCACCTCGTCTCGCGCAACCGTCGTCGCTGGGGTGGTTACATCGTCCACGTCGGGGTGGTGCTCATCTTCGCGGCCTTCGCCGCGGAGCCCTACTACGTGGAGGTCCAGCAGACCATGCAGCCCGGGGAGGTCACGGAGCTCGAGTCACCGCTGGGCGGCACCTACCGGCTCACCTACGAGAGTACTTCCTCCAACGTCCGGGATCCGGATCAGAACCTCGCCTGGCAGGCCGTGGCGCTGGTCATGGTGGAGCGGAACGGCAAGACCATCGGCCCCATGCGCACGGAGAAGCGCGGCTATATCCGGCCGGAGGGGCAGCAATCCACCGAGGTGGGGATCCACTCCCGCCCCCTGGAGGACCTCTACATCACGTTGGCGGATGTGGATCTGGAAGGGATCATCCTGGAGAACGATCCCAATGCGCAGGCGGCGACCTTCAGCTTCATGATCAAGCCGCTGGTGGGCTGGATCTGGGCCGGCCTTTTCGTTCTCATGGCCGGCAGCCTGATCGGTCTCTGGCCGAGTGCCGAGAAGGTCCGTGCTCCGACCGTGGCCTCCAAGGCTACGGTGGCCGATCCTGCGCCCGCGGGGGACTGAGCCATGGCGCTCTTGGGTGCCCTGATCCTGGTGGCGGCGGTGGTGGGGTTCATCCTCCAGCCGGTCCTTCAAGGGCATTGGGCCTCACTCCGCCACCAGGACGACGAGATGACCGAGGCGGAAGCGCGGCGCCGGGTCACACTCCTGGCCCTCCGCGACGCGGAGTACGACTTCGCCACGGGGAAGCTCGACGTGGACGATTACACGGCGCTCAAGCGCCAACTTTCCGCCGAGGCGCTCGCCGTGCTGCAGGAACTGGAGGCGTCCGAGGGGAGTGACCTGGTGGAGGCGGAGATCGCCGCGGCCCGGAAGGAGTTGGAGGAGGAGGTCCGCTGTGACACGTGCCGCCATCACAACCCCACGGGCAGTCGCTTCTGCGGGGCGTGCGGCGCAGCGCTGGTCCCGCAGGAAACGGCGGGCGCTCCATGAGGTCCGCGGCGCCTGACTCCTCCGTGGGCGCCGCCTCCGCCAACCCTCCGCCGGATCCGGATGCCGCCTCGGCGGCACCTCTCCGGGCGGTGGGGCTGGTCCGCACCTTCGGGGCACAGCGGGCGGTGGACGGGGTCTCCTTCACTCTGGAGTCCGGTCGGTTCCTGTCGTTGTTCGGACCCAACGGGGCGGGGAAAAGCACGCTCCTCCGGCTTCTCTCGGGGGCGTTGCGACCCACAGCCGGCGAGCTGCGATTGGGGCCCGAGCTGCTCCGGACGCGGGAGCCCGGCTGGCAGCACCGCATCGGGGTGCTTTCCCACCAGACCTTCCTGTACGGGCACCTCACGGCCCGGGAGAACCTGCGCTTCTTCGGAGACCTCTACGACCTGGACGACCTGGAGGAACGAATCGACGCGGGGCTTGCCGCAGTGGACCTGGTGGCCCGGGGTGACGACCAGGTACGGACCTACTCCCGGGGCATGCGACAGCGGCTGGCGCTGGCGCGGACCCTGTTGCACGATCCGGACGTGGTCCTCCTGGACGAGCCCTTTACCGGGCTCGACGCCCACGCATCGGCGGTTCTGAAGGGGGTGCTGGAGGCATTGCGGGATGGCCGGCGCACCGTGGTGATGGTGACCCACAACCTCACGGAGGGGCTCGAGATGGCGGATATCGCCGCCATCCAGGTCCGAGGAAGGCTCGCATACTGGGAATCGGCCGAAGGCCTGGAGGCCGCGGGCTTTCCGGGTCTCTACCGGGAGACGGTGGAGGCGTCGGCATGACCTATCTGCGGCAACTCCGAGCGGTCATTCGCAAGGACCTGCTCCAGGAGCTCCGAACCAAGCAACGGTTGGCCACCATGGGCGGGTTCGCGGTCCTGGTGGGGGTCCTCTTCAACTACTCCATCGACCAGGCCATCGTGGCGGCCCAGGACATCGCCTCCGGGCTCATCTGGATGACCCTGGTCTTCGCGGGAGTCATGGGCGTGGGGCGGACCTTCGAGCTCGAGGCCGAGGATGGTGCATTCCAGGGTGTGCTCCTGAGCCCCATCCCCCGGGATGCCCTCTATCTCGGGAAGGTGGTCAGCAACTTCGTGTTGGTGTACCTCGTGGTCCTACTGGTCCTCGCCGTCTTCGGGGTGTTCTTCCAGCTCGACTACGGGAACCACCCCTTCATGCTCCTTGCGGTGTTGGCGGTGGGTGCCCTGGGCTTCGTTGCGCTGGCCACGTTGTTCGGCGCCGTCTCCTCCGGGACGGCGCTGGGGGAGACGCTTCTCCCCATCCTCGTTTTCCCCCTGCTCGTTCCCATGGTAGTCTATGGCGCGTCAGGCACGTCTCGGCTCCTGGCTGGGCGCCCGATTGCCGAGGTGGAGGGGAATCTCCGGATGCTGGCGGCCTTTGCCCTCGTGGCGCTGTTTGCCGGAGCCGGGCTCTTTCGATTCGTCGTGGAGGACTGATGTACAAGCGGACGGGATGGATTGGGACGGCCACGGCCCTCCTGGGTGTCGCCCTGAGCGTCCTGGTGCTCTGGATGGTGTTCTTCTGGGTGCCCACGGAGGCGAACCAGGGTGTCATCCAGCGGATCTTCTACATGCACGTTCCGGCGGCATGGGTGGCGTTCATGGCGTTCGGCATCGTGGCCTTCGCCAGCGCCGTCTATTTATGGCTGGGTGACGAGCGTGCGGACATGGCAGCGGTGGCAGCGGCGGAGGGGGGGATCATCTTCACCGGGATCGTCCTGCTCACCGGCCCTCTCTGGGGGAAGATCGCCTGGGGTACGTACTGGACGTGGGAACCAAGGCTGACCCTCACCCTCCTGCTCTTCTTCATCTACGTGGGATACTTCATGGTGCGTGCGGCCACGGAGAACCCCGAAAAGGGGAAGCGGTTCGCCGCCGTGGTGGGGATCGTGGGGGCGCTGGACATCCCGCTGATCCACGTCTCCGTGCTGTGGTTCCGCTCGTTGCACCCCGAGCCCGTGGTGTTGAAGGCCGAGGGGCCCACTCTCGACCCCGATATGCTCACCACACTGCTCACCGGGTTCCTGGCCTTCACGGTCCTCTTCGTGGGCGTTTTGATGCTGCGCTACGGCCTGGAACGGGCCGAGCGTGAACTCAACCTCCGGCAGGTGACGGGATAATGCGGCGTTCAATGAAGCTCTTCGGGTCGACCATGGTCGCAATCGTGACCCTCGCCGCCGCCGCGGCTCCCCTGGTGGCCCAGGCCGAGGAGCTGGGTCAGCAGACCCTGGGCCGGGCGTATTGGCACGTCTTCCTCGCGTACGCCATCGCGTGGATCTTCATCTTCGGCTGGATCATCTCCATCGCCCGGCGCCTGGGGAGGGTGGAGAAGAGCCTCGGTAACCTGGACGGGTGACCCGGATCGAGCGGTGACCACCCACCCCGGGGCTGCGACGGGACTTCCCCCGGTGGACCTTCGCAGCGACACCGTCACGAGGCCCACTCCCGAGATGCGCGCCGCCATGGCGGCGGCGGAGGTGGGGGACGATCTCCTGGACGGCGATCCCACCACCCGGCGGCTCGAGGAGCGGGTCGCGGAGCTTCTCGGGAAGGAGAGGGCCCTCTTCTTCCCTTCCGGGACCATGGCCAATCAGACGGCACTGGCCACCCTGGGCCGATGGGGTGGCGAGGCTGTGGTGGAGGGAGGGGCGCACGTCTTCCACTTCGAGGAGGGAGCGGCGGCGGCGCTCTCCGGCATCCAACTCCACCCGGTACAGACGGAGGACGGCGTGCTCACACCCGGGCACCTGGCTTCCGCATTCCGGGGCGGCTCGCGGTACCTCCCCCGCACCACGCTGGTGTCCGTGGAGAATACCCACCTGTCGTCGGGGGGCACGATCGTACCCCCGAAGGCGTTGGACGCGCTGGGGGCGGCGGCCCGGGACGCAGGGCTCCCGGTGCACATGGACGGCGCCCGCCTCTGGCACGCGGCCGCCGAGACCGGCCTTCCCCTGACCGAGTTCACCCGGTCCGTGGACACGGTCATGACCTGCCTCTCCAAGGGTCTGGGTGCACCTGTGGGGTCGATGTTGGCGGGACCGGAGGACGTGATGGACGAGGCCTGGCGGGTGCGGCGGCGGCTCGGGGGAGCCATGCGTCAGTCCGGGGTCATCGCAGCCGCGGGCCTTCACGCCGTGGAGCACCATCGGGACCGCCTGGTGGAGGATCATTCCCGGGCCAGGACTCTGGCGGAGGGATTCTCCTCTCTGCCGGGCTTCCACGCCCCTCCGCCCGCCACCAACATCGTCATGGTGGAGGCGGAGGAAGGAGCGGCGGCGGCGTCCCGGCTCATGGAGTTCCTCGGGGAGGCGGGGATCCTCATCCTCCCGTTCGGTGCCGGTCGCCTCCGGGGTGTGGTGCATCTGGACGTGGACGACGACCAGGTCGAGCGGGTGCTGGAGCGCCTGAGGGCCTGGGACCGGGAGTGAACCGACCGATGTCCCGGGCCGCAGCGCCGGGCACCCGGATGCGCATTCGGTGGGGCCAGGTCCCGGCGGCGGTCCTGATGGCGATGACCGGGGGCGTGGTCCCGGGGGTTGCCCAGGCCCCGACCTTCTCGTCCACGCTCCGCTATGGCTCCGGGTATTTCGACGTCCCCGCAGCCGTGGTGCTGCCGAGCCTGGCCTTCCGAGCTTCCTGGTCGGGCTTCCTCGTACGGGTGGACGCGGACCCGGAGGTCGACGGCAACGGGGCAGTAGAGGATCCGGGTGCGGCCCGCTCCAGCTTCCATGGGGATGGGGCGTTCAGCGTCGGACTCTGGGATCGCCTGGAGGTGGGGGCGACGCTCCAGTCCTTCGCGGGGACGGCTCAGGGAGGGACCCAGGCCGGGCTCTTCGGCAAGGCGCTGCTGCTGAACCCGGCCCGCTCCGGGCTGGGGCTCGCGGTGGGTGCGCGTTACCTCAACGCCCCGACCGGCGAGGGCGGAGTGGAGCTGGCGCCCGCTCGGCTCGGGTTCGGCGATCCGCGTCTCCGGGCGTCCTTCGACGACGGGCGGTCCGTCGATACCCGGCTCACGGTCTACGGCGTGGCCTCAGTGTACCTCCCGGGAATCCGATTCGCCTGGCTCCCGGACAACCAGGTGAGCCTCTCGGCGGGGTACGGGAGCGGGATGTTCCGTGAGGGGAGCGGTCTTCCCTGGTATGCGCCCGAGGGAACCGGCGGATGGTTCTTCGGGGGCGGTTGGGAGGTCCAGACCGGGTCGGGTGCCGTTGTGGCGCTCCGGGCGGAGCACAACGGCTTCGATGTGAACGCCGGTGTGGAGGTCGCGTGGGGCGGCCTGCGGGTCGGTGTACACGGGCTGGGGCTGAATCACGGAGGCGGCACCAGCGTCTACCGAAGCCGAAAGGCCGGGTTCAGCGCCTCCGTTACCGCGTGTCCGCTTCTGAAGCGGGCATGCCGGCCCTCGCTGCGGGTGGCGTTCGCGGCGGACACGGTCCGGCTTCCAGCGCCTCCTCCGGACACGGTGGTGATCGTGCAGGGCTCCCGGCGTCCCGCCTCCGTCGGGCGGCCCCGCCGGTTGTGCCTCTCCTCCGGTGAAGACCTGTGGGTGCTCATCCCCGCGGCGGAGGACACGCTGACCCAGGGGATTCGCGCGTGGATCGAGTCCTTGCCCCCTGGCGTCATCCCGGCGGGGCGGTACGCGGAGGCAGCGGGATGGTACGCTCCCGGAGCCGAACTGGAGCTACCTGCGGGAGTCTACCGGCCGGAGGGGGATCCCATCTCCCCCGGCTGCGCGGAGATTCTCCCCTGGGTGGAATACCAGGGGGTCCCGCTCTTCCGCTTCCGGGAAGCCCAGTCTCCGCCGTCGGTCCTTCTCCTTCCGGTCGCGCCGGGGATCTGGCAGCTCTTCCGGCACAGCCCTGGAGGGAGCTCCGAGACTGCTAGGTAAGGACCTTCTCCAGGACTCGGTTCAGGGCGTCGAGAACGGCGATGGCGGAGCCGCGCATGAGCTCTCCCTCGTCATCGCAGGCCTTCGCCCCCAGGAGGCGGTACTCCCCTTCTCCCGCCCGGGCCCGGACCGAGGCGATCACGACCCAGGCGTCGAAAGCCCGGACCGCCTTCACTCCCACCAGCTCGGCCTCCACCACGCCGGCGGCGACCTTATGGATGGTGGCCAGGGAAGCCTGGGCGCCCATGCGAAGGTCTCCCTCGCGTGTGGCGATTCCCTCGGCGTCTCCCTGGATCTCCCGTCCGCGCCACTCCATGCGGACCGATACCTTGGCACGCCCGTCGGGCCGGGGCTCGAAGACCACTTCCAGAAAGCGGAGGCGGCCGCGTGGTTGGTCGGTGGAGGAGGCCATGGGCGGAGAATCGCAAGAGCGGGTGAGGGAGGCAACCCGAAGGAGGTCCCGGGGGGATTTCACCGAGTCGGGA
>CP070829.1:1974247-2001175 GCA_020344755.1 Gemmatimonadales bacterium | reverse complement strand
GAACTGGATCCGGGCTTCGCCCTCGCGCACTTCAACCTCGGGAGCGTACTCGAGGCCCGAGGGGATTGGACAGGCGCCCTGGCGAAGTACCAGGAGGCGGCCTCTCTGTCGGGGGACGCGCCGATGTACGTCGCCTTCGTGGCTCGGGCTCAGGGACTCTTGGGCCGGCCCGACGAGGCCAGAGCCTCCCTCCGGCGCGTGATCGCGGGGGCAGAAGCGGGAGCACCCCTCTCGATCTACATCGCCCATGCCTACGAAGGGCTCGGCGAGACGGAAGAGGCGCTGGACTGGCTGGAGCGAGCGCTGGCGGACGACGACCCGCTGATCCTCGCCGTCGGCAGTACCTGGCTACCCTTCGACCGGCTGAGGGGCAGCCCCCGCTATGCGGAGATCCGACGGAGGGTGCCGAAGGGGACGCTCGCCCGCCCGGCATCCGACTGACGAGCGTCGGCGGTGTTCGCGGGTGGGCCCCCGGCTGAAGGCATGGGGGAAGCCTTCTGGCACACGGCGTGACGTGTGCCAGAAGGCACACTCGCAGTGTCGAATGGCGGAACGTCCGGCGCCGGACACACGCCCGAACCCGAGTGCCACGGCTCCCTCGGAGGATGGCCGGCCGTGAGATCTGCGGGTTTGGTGCGTTACAGCGGACGCCGCATGTTTCCTACACATGTGGCGGAAATGAACAGTTGCGACGCCAGATGGTTGACCCAACGGTGGGATAGGTCCCCACGGAAGAGCTGCCCCCCGGTCCTCGCCAGTCTCTTGGAGCCCTCGCGCGCGCCGCCGCGGCAGCCGATCGATCGAGCGTCTCGCTCCCCCATGGGGCATCAGTTGACTTCCCGGATTTGGAGGATGATCCGCATGTTCCAGCGTGTGTCCGCCCCCCTGATGATCGTGCTCGCTCTCAGCGCCTGTGAGCCCTCTCCGACTCAGTCGACGGGAGAGGGCACGGTGTCCCCGGTCTCGGAGAGTGCCCGCTATTCCGCTCGCCAGGCCGGCTGGATGGAGGTGACGGATGACGCCGGATGGACGGATCGTGCCGGGCTGCAGGCGGTGCGGATCGGTGACGCCTTCTATGTCATGGGCGGCCGCACCGCCCGGCCTCCGGCGGGGCCGGTGGTCATTCCGGGTGACAGCGACCTCTGGAGCGACGTCTGGCGGAGCCGGGACCGCGGTGGGACGTGGACGCAGGTGAATGACGGTAGCGGGGCCGGCCACTGGCCGGCACGGGCCTACTTCCAGGCCGTGACGAAGCGAGGGCAGATGTACGTGTTGGGGGGACAGGATTTCGAGCTCATCCCCAATCCCACCCCCGGGTGCACCCCCCCGGCCTGTCCCCCCTTCATCTCGACGTCCGAGTTCTTCAACGACGTGTGGGTCAGCCGGGACGGAGAGGAGTGGCGGTTGGTCACCGAGGCCGCCGCCTGGGGGCCGCGGGCCGGGCTCACGAGCGTAGTGTTGCGGGATGAGATCTACGTCTTCGGCGGGTCGTTCAACGACGACCCCGCCGTCATCGGCGGCCCCCCCCTTCGGGTCTATTTCAACGACGTATGGAAGTCGCGGGACGGAAGCACCTGGGAGCTCCTGACGGAGCACGCGCCCTGGGCGCCTCGGGCGGGAGCGGCGGCCGTGGTGAAGGACGGCTACATCTACCTGCTGGGTGGGGAGGAGGGCTTCATCTGCCAACCGGTGGGATTCTGCACGCCGCCGTACTTCAACGACGTGTGGCGCACCCGGGATGGGGTGAACTGGGAGCAGGTTACCGCATCCGCCGACTGGTCCCCGCGCCCAGGGCATCAGGCCGAGGTGATCGGTGACCGGATCTATCTGTTCGGCGGCTTCGGGCAGAGTCAGGACCCGACGAACCCCTTCGCCGCGGCGAATCCCATGGACATCTGGAGCAGCTCAGACGGCCGCGACTGGCGGCTGGTGTCCGGCGCGCCGTGGCAGGCCGCAGACCCCGGGGAGATCAAGTACGATTTTGCGGCGCTGTCGGCCTTCGGGTCCATCTACACCTTCGGGGGCGACCGGGAGACGTTCGATTTCTTCGACCTGACGAACTACCTGAAGATCGACAACGACGTGTGGCGATTCCGGCCAGACCCAGGGCTCAGCGCTCGCCTTCGCTGAAGCAGCTGGATCGGTTGCCCGAGCTTGTCGGTGCCGGGACCAGTACGCGGAGCGATCGGGTCTTCGAGGTCTTCGGAGGTGTTCGTTGAGGGTTTGACGTTCTGCAGCTCTCTACTGGCTCTTTGAAGGGTCAGCTCCGGACGATGGCGATATTGGGGGCTGCTGTGCGGGCACACCCTCTGCGACTCCGACTCCAGGGTGCAGGTGGCCGCGGGAAGACGTCGGGGGTAGCTCCCCCCCCCGCCCTGCCGTCATGCGATCCCCGGGCGTCAGAGCGACGAGTCGATCGACCTCCAGGACCGTCCCTACGGACCGGCGGCAAACCTCGCCGCGACATCCGCACCGACATAGTAGGGCCAGACCAGGAGAGCCAGCACGCCTCTCCAGAAGGTCAGCTTCAGCAGGCCGAGGGTGAACAGCCACCCCCCAAACCAAAGCATGCCGCCGAAGCTGTGTTGTTCGATCCGGATCTTCTCGGTCATCGTCGCCTCCCCGATTGGGGTAGATGGGTAGGGCCCACCTCCAGGGCCGGTGCAGATCAGGTTCGCCTCTTTGCTCTGCCCGGGCCGTCGGGGGGAACACGCGGACACCGGTGGAGAATCACGGCACTCGCGTCTCGGCGTGCCGGACGCCGCATTGCCCCCCCACGCCGAATGTTTCCCACAGGTGTGGCACGAATGGACAGTTGCGGCCACGAGGGGTTCGGGCGTAGATGGGCGTGTTCCAGACGAGAAGCTGCCCTGCGATTCTCGTCTCACCCCCCGACACTCGCTGACCTGCCGTGGCAGCCGACCGGTGAGCGTATGCAACCCAGGAGAACCGTATGAAGCGACTCGCCGTGATCCCCATTCTCGCAGTCCTGGCGGCCTGTAGCGGAGACGTCACGAGTCCGCAGGCCGACGACCTGGCGGTCGAGCGGTCCATGGCCAAGGTGGACGGTCCCGATCGAGGAGCGATGATGGCCGCCGTCGCGCAGCACATGATGGACAATGGACGCACGACGGGAGCCTTCTTCCTTCCCCCATTTGACATGGATGATGAGGGCAACCTGACCTTTGCCGGGACCAGCGGCTTCATCTTCGCCAGCTTCTGGCCGTCCGGCGGCTTGAAAGGCGTGTGCCTCTTCTTCTCCCAGTCCGAGACCAACTTCTTCCGGGTCGGGCCGCACGATCAGGCGATGAACCACGTGAGCGGGCCGGCCAGCGCCGGTCTCTTCGCCCGCTTCGCCGAGGACGGCACGCCCCTTCCTGGCCTCTCTGGGAGCGGGAAGCTCAACATGAAGATCCAGGGCACCCTCGGAGCGGATTCGTTCGAGGACAACGGCGTGACCATCTCGTTCCTCTACATCGACCAGCCGACCTCGGCCCAGGTGTGGTCGGGTGTCGGCAAGGTCGGGGAAGAGGGGGCCAAGGCCGACCAGCTGCTCAAGTGCGGGTTTACGGATGATGCGAAAGGCAACCGTCGGACCGGGCACTTCTCGGTGAAGTAGGCGCACTCGAGGCCGCCTGCGCGGCCATCCCGTGTACGGGGCACCGGGCTTCAGCTCGGTGCCCCGTTTCCTTTAATGGCAGCGGCGGAAACTCGCGCCGCTTGGGGCCCGTGCCGGTCAGATCGTCGGATGCGCAGGGAAGGCCCGCCTCGCTCGGGTTCCTGGACTCGGTGGAGCGCGCGTTCTCCGTCGAGCTCCCATGTTCGCTTCCATGGTGAGGCCGCATGCGGCGCGGGCTCGGACGACCTCCCCCACCCGCGGCGGGATCGTCACCGCCTGGTCGCGACCATCGGCTGCGAGTGGGGGCGAGGCGCTGTGCTCCTGCGCCCCACCCCCGCTCTCGATCAAACCTCCGGGTCGGCGTCTCCCGCGAGCTTTACGAGATCCACCCGGCGGTTCTGCTGCTTGCCCTCCGGCGTGTCGTTGGGCGCGACCGGAGTCGACTCTCCAAACCCGGCCGTCTCCAACCTGGACGCGTCGATATCGTAGGCGTCCACGAGGAAGACCTTCACGGATGCGGCTCGCCGCTCCGAGAGATCCTGGTTCTGGGCGTCGTCCCCGTCCGAGTCGGTGTGGCCCTCGATCATCAGTCGGAGGTCCGGGTGATCCTGCAGCATCTCCCCGATCTCCTTCAGGGTCGGGGTGGACTCGGGCCGAATCCGATCGCTGCCGGTATCGAAGTAGATCCCCCGCGTCGAGACCCGACCGTCGGCCTCGAGCACGTCGTACAGGTCCTTTCCGCCAGCTGCGACCCGGATCGGGCCAAGAAGGATCGGCCGCTCTTCATCCGCAACGTAGTTGTTGAGGAAGATGATCTCGTTCGAGCGCTGCAGGTTTGCGTTCGGGATGTTCGCGACGCGGCGCTCTCCCACGTACATCTTCACGTAGCGTCCGTCGGCCATGATGCGGATGGGCGTCAGCGCCTCGTTGACCTCCGGTGCCCGGTTGGTGGCCTTCACACCGGTCCTGTCCCGGTCCTCGACACCGACCCCCCGCCCATCGATCTGGAAATAGTTGCCTTCATAGCCCGACCCCAACCCCTCGCCCTGTAGCGCTGAGGTCAGCACCATCAGCTGCTGGTTGCCATAGGAGAGGTAGGCTTCCAGCTCGACGGTGAACATCTCCGGGAGCGCCTCCGGCAGGACGATCTTGAAGGCCGCTGAGCGTGGGCCCGTGTTGCGCAGCAGCTGCCGCCCCTCCCACTCCACGACCTCCCAGTTACCCCTCATGAACTCCAGCCGACGGGGAAAGTCACCGACGTTGTCGTCGGCGTAGTCTTCGACGAAGAGCACCCGGTCGCCGGCCACGAAGTCGTAGTTGGCCCACGCCCCTTCGCCCGGCCGCGGCGGGCTTTCGTCGGTGAGCTCGACTCCAGACTCGGCCGCCGCCTGCTCCCGGTCGGTGATCGGAGCGCCGTCCTCGTCGGTGATGACTTCTCCGTTCTGATCCGTGTAGATGACCGGCTTGCCCTCCCTCTCCGCCTCTTCGACGCAGACAGGGTCATTCAGCGCGCACCGAACCGCTTCACGGAGGAGTCTCTCGACCTGTTCCGCAGCTTCGTCCGTGACCGCCTTCTTGGCCGCTTCCCGAAGCCTCCTGAGTTGGCCTTCCGCCGGCGAAGCGGTGAGGACGAGTGCCGCCACGAGGACCGAGGCGAGGAAGGAGATGGGGCGGAATCCGGGTAGAGCCATGAGAGATCGCATCCTCTTCATCTCCGGGACTGGGCTTCGCATGCGGTCCTCGACGATCGGTCATCACCGACGGAGGACCCGGGTATCGGGACCGATAATGGCTCACGGGGGCCGACGTCAAGTGACGGCCGACCGCACTGCCCCGGTGGTCACACCCGCCCGAACTTCGGTCTCTTCCGCGCGGCCCTCGGCCCCTCCTCGCGCCCGACCCCTCGACCCCTCCCCCCCGCCACGACCCTCTAGAGCGGGATGTAGATCACCGTGTTGGTGATGAGGATCATGATCAGCACCAGGCACATCACCACCGGGCCCAGGTAGATCCGTCCCGTCATCCGGAAGAAGTACCGGTGGAAGTAGGGGAGGACGAACATCATGGGGACGACGCCGAAGAGCAGGTTCACGTAGAGCCACCCGTCGGTCCAGTAGACGGTGCCCGTGGCCGCGAAGGTGGCGTACTGCACCACCACGATGAGAAGGAGCCCCACGGAGTTGCCCAGCGCCGCCACGAACATGCTCCGCCCCTCCGATTCGCCCTCGAAGCGCATGGCCCCGGCCACCCGCAGCGAGTTCGAGAGGAAGAAGACGAAGAAGAACGGGACGTACATGGCCAGGAGGACCAGCAGCTCCGGCTGGAACGGCCGCACACCCATGAAGAGGAAGCGGTAGTCCACGTGGAAGAACCAATAGACCAGGGCGAGGAGCCCGTAGTAGAAGGCGAAGAGGATCCCGGCCAGCCCCAGCGTCCGGACCAGCTCGTCCCACCCGATCCGGGCCCCCCACATCTCCGGGGACACTCCGCGCGTCCGGCCGTGGAAGCGGTAGGCCAGGTAGAAGAGGACGAATCCGAAGGTCCCGTTCAGGATGGCCCAGAGCATGACGGCGTTGTTCATGCGCTGGGGGAAGAACCAGGTGAGCTGCCGGGTGGATGCCGCCACGAAGAGCCGCTGCGACAGCTCCGCCATGGGGATGTAGGTGAAGCAGGCCACCAACGCGCCGAGGGTGAAGAGTCCCCAGAAGAGCGCCTTGCCGTTCCCGGACGGGGCCGGGAGGGGCGCCGGCACGGGATGCACCAGGGGCTGAAAGACCCGGACCCGCAGGAGGAGTTGGCCCATGGGGACCAGGGCCACCAGCGAAGCCACCAGGGCGATGAGCCCCATGAGCTCCTTCCAGTGCCAGACCTGGTCCCGGGGGGAGAGCTCCGAGGGGTGGTCGAAGACCCGCTGGAAGTAGGCGATCTGGTTCGCGGTGGCCTCAACCATGTACGGCTGGAAGGGATGGAGGATCCGCTCGTTGTGGACGATGCGGTAGGTGCGGTCCTCGATGCTTCCGTACTCCCGTCCCAGCTCCACCTCTTCGACCCGCTCCACCGGATCGGCCGCCCCGGCCAGCCCGGAGTTCACCAGCCGGAGGGCCTCCGGGGCCACGCGCATGTCCCCGTCTCCCCGCTCGTTCCGGTACGCGCCCTCGTCGTAGAACGCGTAGCTCATCCCCACGTTGGAGCGGACGTCGCCCAGGACCTCGTCGGTGAGGGTGAGGACGTAGCCGGACACGAACACGGAGTGGAGCTTGCTGGGCTCGCCCGTCTCCAGTGCCCGACGCCCGAAGTAGTTGGCCCCGCGGATGGCAGCGTTGCCGCCGGCGGAGTGGCCCGTGGCCCCGATGCGGGTGCGGTCGATGTAATTGAGGTTCGGGGTCCCCGCGGCGTACTCCACCAGGGCGAACATTCCGTAACCCTCGGTGGTGGCGGCCCGGCGGCTCAGGGATGCGCTGGAGCTCCCCTGGGCGTAGGGATCGATGGAGGCCGCCACGAAGCCGCGACGGGCCAGCTCCAGGGCGATGTTGGCCAGGGATTCCTTGGATCGCTGGAATCCCGGGACCACGACGATGAAGGGCGCCGGAGCCTCGGCGGTGGCCGTTCTCGGCCTGAAGAGGTCCGCCACCACCCACTGACCGTTCTCCGTGGGGATCGCGATCTCCCGGACCACGACCTTTCCCCATCCACTTTGGATCCCGGAGGCCACGAGGCTCGAGCCACCCACGGCGGCGAGGCACACGAGAAGAAGGCGGGCCGGGCCGGAGAGGCGGGTCCAGGAGCGGGGCACGGGCGGTGGGGTGAAGGGAGGATGCTGCGGATGCGATGGGCCAGTCTACCGGTCGACGCCGCCCGCGTCACGCCCGCCTTCGCACTTCTTCGGTGGCCGGCCTACGTACTCTCGAAGGGCCCCAGCCGGAGGCGGTACTCCCCGAATTCCAGCATGTAGGAGCGGACCCGCAGCTCGTACTCGCCGGAGACGGGAAGCTCCACTTCAAGCCAGGCGTTCGAGACGCCCAATCCGTCGTCGTCCGACGCGATCATCCGCCCTTCCGGATCCCACAGCTCCAGGAAGACATCGAAATCGTCCGACTCGAGGATCACACGGACCACGTCGCCCGCCTCGCCCTGGAATCGGAATCGGTCCTCGAACGACCCGTCCGCGAAGGCATCCCCCTCCTCCAGCACCCCCCGCACGTCGGCGCCGAAGTCCAGGTCCTCGGGGGCGGCTGAAGTCGTGGGCACCGGGTCCCATCGAATGCGATACCGGCCCGACCCTTCCCCCATCCAGCTGGCCACGCGGAGCTCCGCGCGCTCACTGGGAATCACCACGGCGTAGAGGCGAGAGTCCGTGGGGTGGGCCAGGCCCTCGACGTCGTCATTCCGCGCGACCGGGAGGAAGCGTCCCCCTCCCATGACACCCCATTGGAGCATGGCGTCGAAGTCTCCGGACTCCAGGGTGACCCGGGCGAGGCCCTGGAAGTCCGCGGGAAGGCGGTAGAGGTCGTAGAAGGTGCCTTCCCGGTCGCAGGGATCCGTGGACTCCAGGATGCCCTGGCTCCACTCCCCGGGGTTCAGGACGACCTGTCCCGACGCACCCTTGGGTCCGGTGAGCGCCGGAAGGAGGGCCAGCACCAGGCCAGCGATCCAGGCTCTCATGGTGTCTCCTCGGAGGGTCGTGGTCTCGCCTCGGAGGGTCGCGGTCCTGCCTCGGAGGGTCGTGGTCCCACCTCGGAGAGCCCTGGTCCCGCTTGGAAAAGCCCTGGTCTCACCCAGGAGGGTGTCGACCCCTCACTGGTTCTACCCCCAATGGGCCGGCGAGGAGCCGGCCCATGGAGGCCCGGTGCCGATCCAGGGAGGCTCGGAGCCGCCCGGTCCGCCAGTCACCGGGCGCAGGGAGCCGGGAACGCGACCAGGCCCTATCATGGAGAGCGCAGGGGGATGGGCTCACAGCACGAAGGCGGGACGATGGCGGGGCAGCGATCCAACGCAGGAAGGTTCGACGGTCGGGTGGCACTCATCACCGGCGGCACCCGGGGAATCGGGCTCGCCACGGGGCGCACTCTGGCCGACCGGGGCGCCCAGGTCGTCCTCATGGGCAGGCACGCCGGTGAAGGGAGTGGGGCGGACACCCCGGAAGGCGTCGCATTTGTGAAGGGAGACGTGCGTCACACCGAGGATGCTGCCGCTGCGGTTCAGGCCACGCTGGAACTCCACGGACGGTTGGACGTCCTGGTGAACTCCGCCGGGATCATCTACCGGAACCGGACGGTGGAGGAGCACAGCGAGGAGGAGTGGGACGCCACGTTCGAGACCAACGTCCGGGGAACCTTCCTCATGTGCCGGGCGGCGTTGCCCACCCTTCGGCGCACCCGGGGCACCATCGTGAACGTGGCGTCGTACGTGGGATTGGTGGGCTTCCGCGGTGCGGCGGCCTATGCGGCGTCCAAGGCGGCGGTGGTGAACCTGACCCGGACCATGGCCCTGGACCACGCGGCCGAGGGCCTCCGGGTGAACTGCGTGTGTCCCGGGAGCGTGGACACGGACATGATCCGCCGGGCCTGGGAGGCCACCGGAGACGTGGAGGAGGCGGCCCGGGAATGGGCCGCGAAGCACCCGCTCGGCCGCATCGCGTCCGCCGAGGAAGTGGCCCGCGCCGTGGCCTTCCTGGCCTCCGACGACGCCTCCTTCCTGACCGGTGTGGCCCTCCCGGTGGATGGGGGGATCACAGCGGGCTGAGGGCCGTTTGGCCATCGAGGGGCTGCCCTGGGGCCGGGGGTGCGAGGGGGCACTCCATTCGGCTGTCATCCAACTCCCCACGGAGGGTAAGACCTTTTCCCCTTGGTTTTTGGGGGTCTGGCCCACTGGCCCTGTAGGCGCCAGATGCGGATCCTGAGTCGATTGCGGTGGAGTCCCTCCCCCGCGCCCGACAAACCGCCTTCCTGGTCCGGAGTCCGCCATGTCCACCGTATCTGGCGTAGCCGCAGGCCTCGACGCCGAAACCCTGGGGATGATCCTCGAGTCCATCGGCGATTTCGCAGCGCAGAATCTTCCCGAAGAGCGCCTCCTGGAGCTCGACCGAACCCACGAGTTCCCCGAGGACGCGGTCCGCGGGATGTGCGGCGAATTGGGAGTCCAGCTCCTCTTCATCCCCGAGGAGTACGGCGGGATGGGCGGAGGGGCGTTCGATGTCTACCGCGTGTGCGAGTTGATGGGTGGGCTCGACCTGGCCATCGCCACCGGGGTGCTGGCGACCTTCCTCGGGAGCGACCCCATCCTCTTCGGTGGAACCGAGGAGCAGAAGGCGAAATGGCTGGGCCGGATCGCCGAGGAGGGGCTCCTCATGGCGTACGGTGCCACCGAGCCGGAGGCGGGATCCGACCTGGGCGCCCTTCGGACCACCGCGACCCCCGTCGACGAGGGTGGCGAGATCACGGGGTACCGGATCAACGGCGCCAAGATGTGGATCAGCAACGGCGGGTACGCGGACCTCTACAGCGTCCTGGCCCTGGCCCCCGGGGGTCCGACCTGGTTCGTCATGGAGGCGGGCCAGGAGGGCTTCGAGCCCGGCAAGCCCGAGGACAAGCACGGCATCCGGGCGAGCAATACGGCGGCCCTCTCCTTCGAGGACGTCTTCATTCCGGTGGAGAATGTCGTCGGAAAGGTGGAGGGGCAGGGCCTTGTGCAGGCGCAGCTCGTCTTCGGTTACACCCGCCTGATGGTGGCGGCCTTCGGACTGGGGGCCGGTTGGGCGGCGGTGGACCGGGCGCTCCGCTACTCCGCCACGCGGATCCAGGGCGGGAGTCCTCTCTCCCGGAAGCAGGGCTACACCCACAAGCTGATCGTCCCCCACGTCTGCAGGCTCGAGGCCGGGCGCGCCTACATCGAGGAGACGGCGTTCCGCATCGACTCCGGTGAGGGCACGCTCAACACCGAGGGCGCCATCGCGAAGTACCTGGCCACCGAGGCGGGGAACATGGCGGCCGACGCGGCCATCCAGGCGCTGGGCGGCTACGGCTATGTGCGCGAGTACATGGTGGAGAAGATCAAGCGGGACGTGCGCATCACCACCATCTACGAGGGCACCTCGGAGATCATGGAGATGACCATCGCCCGCGATCGCTGGCAGAATCATCTCAAGACCCGGGGGCAGCACTACCACGATGCCGCGGCCGCCCTGGAGACCCTCGAGTCCGCGAGCCCGGGGGTGGGCGCGGGAATCGCCGCCCTGGCCACCCACGCCCTTGCGGAGCTGCTGGAGCGGGCGAGGGTGCAGCGGCTCACCCGTCATCAGCACGTCCTGTTCAAGCTCGGCGAGATCATCGCTTGGGTGGAGGGTGCGGGAGCCCTGGCCCGAAGGGCGGCGCGGGTGGCGGGGGGTGAACTGGACGACAAGGCGGACCGTCGACTCGCACCGGAGGCCCTGGCGGCCGCGTCCCGGATCTTCGCGCGCGAAGCGGCGGCCAAGGTCGGCGGGGAGGGAATCCGGATCGCCATGGGTGCGGACGGAGTCACGCCGGCGGAGCGGGCCGCCTTCGAGGCGTCCCTCGGCCTCGCCGCGATCCACGACGCCCAGGCGGGGCTCCTGGCGGACGCCGACGCCCTCACGACTGCGCTGTATCAAGGGATCGAGGACTGAGCATGAGCATGAATCACCCCGGATCCGGACCCGTCGCCATCGTCGGCGTGGGCGCCATCCTGCCCGACGCGCCCGATGCACCCACCTTCTGGAAGAACCTTTGCGAGGGCCGGTACAGCATCTCCGACGTGACCGATCGGTGGGACGCGGGGCTGTACTACGATCCCGACCCCGGCGCCACCGACAAGACCTATTCGAAGATCGGCGGGTGGTGCCGCGACTACGAGTGGAACCCCCTGGGGTGGCGCATGCCGATCCCGCCCAAGGTCGGCGACGTGATGGACCCAGCGCAGAAGTGGGCGGTGGCGTGTGCCCGTGAGGCGCTGGCGGACTATGGCTATCCCGAGCGGCCCCTGGATCGTGCCCGCACCGCCGTCATCGTCGGGAACGCGCTGGGCGGGGACTTCCACCTCCACTCCGCCGCCCGGATCCTCTTCCCGGAGATGGGGGAGGAGCTCAAGGCGGCGCCGTCGTTCCAGGCGCTCCCGGAAGAGGTGCGCTCGGCGGTCTTCGAGGAGTTGGTGGCCGGCGTGCGCACCCGGATCCCGAACATCACCGAGGACACGATGCCGGGTGAGCTCGGCAATATCGTGGCGGGCCGGGTGGCGGCTCTCTTCGACTTCCACGGGCCCAACTACATCGCAGACGCGGCGTGTGCCTCGGCCATGGCGGCCATGAGCGCCGCCGTCGAAGGGCTCCGGGATCATGAGTACGACGCGGTGATCACCGGCGGGATCGACGCGAACATGAGCGCCTCGACGTTCGTGAAGTTCGCCAAGATCGGTGCCCTCTCGGCCTCCGGCACCCGGCCGTACGCCGAAGGTGCGGACGGGTTCGTCATGGGTGAGGGGTCCGCGGTCTTCCTCCTGAAGCGGCTGGAGGATGCCGAGCGGGACGGAGATCGGATCTACGCCGTCCTCCTGGGGATCGGGGGCTCGTCCGACGGGAAGGGGAAGGGGATCACGGCTCCCAATCCGATCGGGCAGAAGTTCGCCCTCGAGAGGGGCTGGGAGCGGGCAGGGGTCGCGCCGGAGGCCGGCGACATGGTCGAAGGGCACGGGACCTCGACGAAGGTCGGCGACGTGGTGGAGGTGGAGAGCCTGACGGAGGTGTTCTCCCGATTCGGGCTTCCCGTGGGATCCGTCGCGCTCGGCTCGGTCAAGTCCAACATCGGACACCTCAAGGGTGCCGCCGGCGCGGCGGGGGTGCTCAAGGCCGCCCTGGCCCTTCACCACAGGGAACTCCCCCCCAGCGTCAACTACCAGGCGCCGAACCCGAACATCGACTTCTCCACCTCTCCCTTCGCCGTGAACCGGGAGCACCGGGCGTGGGAGAAGCCGGGCAATGGAGACGCGATCCGTCGGGCCGGGGTGAGTGCCTTCGGGTTCGGGGGGACGAACTTCCACCTGGTGATGGAGGAGTACGTCCCGGGGCGTCATCGATCGCCCGGCGCGAGAGCGCAGGGAGCGGAGTTCGAGGCGGGATCCGGCACCGGCAGCGCGCAGGCCTGGACGCAGGCGCCGAGACCGCCCCTTCGGGGGGCGCTGGTGATCGGCGACACGGACGCGGGGGCCATCGCCCGGCGTCTGAGCGAGGTCAAGGCGCGGGCCGAGGCGGGGGAGGCACCCGACCCGGCGCCTCCGAGGGAATCGGACCTGAGAGCCCCGGTCCGGCTCGCGATCGACTACGGAGACCCGACGGAGCTCGCGGACCTCGCCGAGGCCGCGCTCCAGGCCCTGAAGGAGGGCGGGGAGGGTCGGTGGCGGGCGCTCCGCAACAAGGGGGTCTACCTGGGGCGGGGTGCGCCCGGGAAGGTCGCCTTCCTCTTTCCGGGGCAGGGTTCGCAGTACGTGAACATGCTCAAGGATCTCCGGGACGTGGAGCCCGTCGTGGCGGAGACGTTCCGTGAGGCGGACCGCGTCATGACCCCCATTCTGGGGGGACCGCTGACGGCGAAGATCTTCCTGGATTCGGAGGACGAGGCCGAGCGTGAAGCGGCCGAGGAAGCGCTCAAGCAGACCGAGATCACCCAGCCCGCCGTCCTTGCGGTGGACACCGCGATCGCCAGGCTCCTGGGAGCCTGGGGGGTCGAGCCCGATCTTGTGATGGGCCACTCCCTGGGCGAGTACGGCGCCCTTGTGGCGGCCGGCGGGATTCCCTTCGGCCACGCACTCCAGGCGGTGGCGGCCCGGGGCGAGGCGATGCGGAGTGTCTCCATGGACGACAACGGCCGGATGGCGGCGGTCTTCGCGTCGGTGGAGGAGGTGGAGAAGATCCTGGACACCGTGGACGGCTACGTCGTGGTGGCCAACATCAACAGCACCAAGGAATGCGTCATCGGCGGGGCCAGCAGTGCGGTGGAGGCCGCCGTCGAGGCCCTGGGCGCTGCCGGAACCCGGACGGCGCTCCTACCGGTGAGCCACGCCTTCCACACCCGGATCGTGGAAGGTGCGTCGGAGCCGTTGCGGCAGGCCCTGCGCGGCCTGGACCTGCGTGCGCCCCACACCCCCGTGGTGGCCAACATCGACGCCTCGTTCTACCCCGTGGGGCCCGACGCGCCGGAGAAGATGGTGGACATCCTCGGCCGGCAGATCGGCTCGGCGGTGCGGTTCCGGAATGGACTGGAGACGCTCTACGAGGCCGGCGCCCGGGTCTTCGTCGAGGTGGGGCCGAAGCGGGCCCTGTACGGGATGGCCGAGGACGTGCTCGGCGGCCGGGACGGCGTGACCGTCCTCTTCACGAACCATCCCCGGACGGGAGGCGTGGTCACGGCGAACCGGGCCCTGTGCGGACTGTACGCCCAGGGACTCGGGCGCGGACTTCCGGACCTGGCGGTTGAGACCGGCGCCGCGGAAGGGACGATCGCGGTCCCGGTCCACGCGGCCCCCGGGAGCCCGGCCCCGGTCGTAGGTGGGCCCGTGTCCATTCCGACGCCGGGCGCGACCGTCGCGGCGGGCGTCCCGTCGACCAGCCCGGCTCCCGGCGAGGACCGCTACCTCCAGCTCGGGCGCATGTTCGCGGACTTCCTGGACAGGAGCTTCGAGACCTACGCCGGGGGCGCGCGCATCGAGAAGGAGCCGGTCCGGGTCGGGATCACCGGTGCCTCCATCGGCCTCCCGGGGGAGGGGCGGGTCTTCGACGACGAGAACGTCGTCCGCATCCTGCGCGGGGACGGGTTCATCACGTCCATGCCCGACGACCTCACCCGCAAGCAGCTCGACCGGCGGATCACGCGGCTGGTCAAGGGCTCGAACGGGGAGGCCCGCTTCGAGACCATCGACGACCCCGCGGACGTCATCAAGCTCGCGGGACGGGGCGGCGAAGTGGACCTGGTCGGGGAGTTCGGCTTCCCGGAGGACCGCCTGATCGCCCTCGATCGGGTGACCCGGTTGGCGATCGCCGCCGGCATCGAGGCGCTCCGGGACGCGGGCATCCCGCTGGTGATGCGCTACAAGTCCACCACCACCGGGTCGAAGCTCCCTGCAGGTTGGGGGCTTCCCGCGGAGATGCGAGACGACACCGGCGTGGTCTTCGGCTCCGCGTTCCCCGGGTACGACTACCTCGTCCAGATCCTGGACGACTATCACCAGGACCGGGCCCGGAGAGCCCGGTTGGAGGAGTTGGAGGGGCTTCGTGCCACGCTGACCGGCGAAGCGGCCGGTGCCCTCGACGAGCGCATCGCCGCGCTCCGGGAGGAGGTCGGAGAGAAGCCGTTCGAGTTCGACCGGCGCTTCCTCTTCCAGGTCCTCTCCATGGGCCACTCGCAGTTCGCCGAGTACATCGGCGCCCGGGGCCCCAACACCGCCGTGAACGGCGCCTGCGCCACGGGAATGCACGGCATGGCGGTTGCCCGGGATTGGATCGAGACGGGACGGTGCCGGCGTGTCGTGGTCATCACCGCCGACGACATCACCACCGACGCGATGTTCCCGTGGTGGGCCTCGGGCTTCCTGGCCTCCGGTGCAGCGGCCACCGATGCCCGTGTGGAGGAGGCCGCGCTTCCCTTCGACAAGCGCCGGCACGGCCTCATCATCGGGATGGGTGGGGCCGGCCTCGTCCTCGAGGACGTGGCCGTGGCCGCCGAACGGGGCCTCTGGCCGATCTGCGAACTGATGGGATCGGTGGTGGCGAACAGCGCCTTCCACGGCAGTCGCCTCGACCTGGACCACATCACCGACGTGATGGAAAGCCTGGTCGCGCAGGTCGAGGGTCGATGGGGTGTGAGCCGGGCGGACCTGGCGAACCGCATGGTGTTCGTCTCGCACGAGACCTACACACCGGCCCGGGGCGGGAGCGCCGGGGCCGAGGTGCGTGCGCTGCGGGAAGTCTTCGGTGCCCACGCCGACGCCATCGTCGTGGCGAACACGAAGGGCTTCACCGGCCATCCCATGGGTGTCGGGATCGAAGAGTCCCTCTCGGTGAAGATGCTCGAGACCGGCGTGATCCCGCCGGTGGCCAACTACCGGGAGGTGGATCCGGAGCTCGGGACGCTGAATCTCTCCCGGGGCGGAAGCTACCCGGTCCAGTACGCCCTTCGTCTGGGCGCCGGCTTCGGGTCACAGATCGGGATGAGCATTCTCCGGTGGACGCCTCCCCCCGACGGGGCGCGCAGGAGTCCGAACGACCTGGGATTCCGGCACCGGATCGCCGACGCGGGCGCCTGGTCCGCGTGGCTGAGCCGGGTGACCGGGTATCCGGCGCCCGAGCTGGAGGTGGTGCAGCGCACCCTCCGGGTCAAAGACCAGGGGCCGCCGGCAGTACAGCCGGCGCCGCGCGCCGCCACCTGGATGGGGGTCGCACCACCCGCCGCGGGACGAAACGAGGCATCCCGGACAGGCACGTCCGCGCCCGCTGCCCGCGCCGCGGCTGTGGCGGCGCCTTCCGTGGTGACGCCGTCTGCACCCACACCTCCGTCCGTGGCACCGAGCGTGGGTGCCGCCCCACCGGCCCCCGCACCTGCCCCGGCCCCGATGGCCGGCGTCGGAGTGTCCCCGGGCGAGCCCGTGAGACCGGCCCCCGTGGAGGGCGGGGCGGGCACCCCGGAGACCGCGGGGACCCCTTCGGATCCGGTGTCCAGGCGCGTCCTGGAGATCGTCTCGGAGCAGACCGGCTATCCGCCTGACATGCTGGCGCTGGACCTGGATCTGGAGGCGGACCTGGGGATCGACACGGTGAAGCAGGCGGAGATGTTCGCGGCGATCCGTGCCGAGTACGGTATCGAGCGGGACGACAACCTCGCGCTGCGGGACTATCCCACGCTGGGCCGCGCCATCGAGTTCGTCTTCGAGAAGCGCCCGGAGTTGAGGGAAGCGGCGCCCACCGGGGCCGCGACCCAGGTGGCTGCGTCCGCGGCCGCGGCGGCGGTGGCGCCGTCCACCACCCCGGACGGGATCGCGACCGCCGCTGCGGTGGTCCCCCCATCGGTGGGGGGCGGCCAGTCCGCTGCCCTCCGCGGGCCGGTCACGGCCCGGGTCCTGGAGATCGTATCGGAGCAGACCGGCTACCCGGCGGACATGCTCGAGTTGGACCTGGACCTGGAGGCGGACCTGGGGATCGACACGGTGAAGCAGGCGGAGATGTTCGCGGCGATCCGTGCCGAGTACGACATCGAGCGCGACGAGAACCTGGCCCTCCGGGACTACCCGACCCTCGCCCGGGCCACCGAGTTCGTCTTCGAGAAGCGACCGGAGCTGAGGGAGGCCGAGGTGGCGGGCGGGACCTCGCCAGCGTTGGCTGGGACCGCAGTTTCGCCCGGGACCACACCCTCGATCGAGACCGTACCCGAGGCCGAGACTGCACGCGCGGCGGCGGACCCCGTCGCCCAAAAGGTGTTGGAGATCGTCTCGGAGCAGACCGGCTATCCTCCGGACATGCTCGAGTTGGACCTCGACCTCGAGGCGGACCTGGGGATCGACACGGTGAAGCAGGCCGAGATGTTCGCCGCGATCCGGGGGGAATACGGGATCGAGAGGGACGAGAACCTGGCGCTCAGGGACTATCCCACCCTCGCCCGGGCCATCGACTTCGTCTACGAGAAGCGGTCCGACCTGGCGCGGCCGGCCGTGGCCGAGGCGGGTGCGGACACCCGACCCACCCCACAGGGAGCCGGTGCAACGGGCTCCCCACCCGTGGACCCGGTGGCGTCCGCGCCCCGGGCTGAGCCGGCCCGAGGGACCATGAGGGCGGCCACGGAACCGGCGAATGTGACCTCGGCCGGCATGACGGATCCGGTTGCCCAGAAGGTGCTGGAGATCGTCTCGGCGCAGACGGGCTACCCCCCGGACATGCTGGAATTGGATCTCGACCTGGAGGCCGATCTAGGAATTGACACCGTCAAGCAGGCCGAGATGTTCGCGGCGATCCGGGGAGCGTACGGGATCGAACGCGACGAGACGCTGGCACTGCGAGACTACCCCACCCTGGGGCACGCGATCGGCTTCGTATTCGAGAAGCGACCCGACCTGGCCCCGGGTGGGTCGGAGACAGGCCCGGAGGCAGACCCGACGACAGCGGTTCCGACGGCGAGCACACCCGCCCCGACCGGACTCGAGGAGACGGGATCCGGCCCGGTGCGCGGTTCGATGGAGGCGGCCCAGGGGATCCCACGACGGGTGCCCGTACCCCGACTGCGGCCCCCTCTCGATCGATTCCCGGTGACGGGGATCGAGCTGGGCGAAGGCTCGCGAGTCCTGATCGTCCCCGACGAAGGGGGCGTCGGGGCCGCCTTGGCCGGTCTCCTGGCGAAGCGGGGTGTGGAGGTGTTCGTCGCCGACCCCACCGGGTCGACGGACGAGCTGGCGTCGGCGGCAGCGGAGTGGGCCGCGGTGGGCGGCCTCTCCGGGATGTACTGGCTCCCGGCAATGGACGTGGCCCCGGATGCGGGACTCACCGACCCCGCGGGGCGCAGCGAGGCGATCCGGAGAAGGGTCAAGAACCTTCACGCCGTCATGCGCGCGGTCTACGACGATCTCGGAGCCCCGGGGACCTTCTTCCTGTCCGGGGTCCGGCTCGGGGGATACCACGGGTACGACGAGGCCGGCGCCACCGACGTACTCGGTGGGGCCGTCACGGGCTACACCAAGGCCTTCGCACGGGAGCGTCCGGATGCGCTGGTGAAGACGCTGGACTTCCCGCCCTCCCGGAAGACCAAGGCGCTCGCGGGTCTTCTCCTCGACGAAACGTTGCGGGACCCCGGAGCCGTGGAGATCGGCTACGGGGACGATGCACGGTGGGCCACGGGGCTGGAAGAGCGCCCGGTGGAGCCGGGTGACCCCCTCGACGGCGAGAGTGTCTTCGTGGTCACCGGCGCGGCCGGCTCCATCGTGTCCGCGATCCTGACGGATCTCGCCGAAGCCGGTGGAGGGACCTTCTGGCTCCTCGACCTGGCTCCCGAACCCGATCCGGACAATCCGGATCTGGAGCGGCTGACCACCGATCCCGATGGGCTGAAGCGGGATCTCTTCCAGCGGATGCAGGAGGAGGGTGAGCGGGTCACTCCGGTGCAGGTCGAGCGGGAGCTGTCGCGTCTCGAGCGCGAGGCGGCGGCGGTCGCCGCGATACAGGCGATCGAAAGCTCGGGCGGCCGTGTCCACTATCGGAGCCTCGATCTCCGGGACTCGGATGCCGTCACCTCGGCGATGCAGGAGGTGGTCGCCGCGGACGGGCGGGTCGACGTCCTGATCCACGCCGCGGGGCTCGAGATCAGTCGCTCCATCCCAAAGAAGAGCCAGGACGAATTCGAGCTGGTCTTCGACGTGAAGGCGGAGGGGTGGTACAACCTCCTGACCGGCCTCGGCGAAGCGCCGCTGGGACATGTGGTCACCTTCAGCTCCATCGCCGGACGCTTCGGGAATGCGGGGCAGGTGGACTACTCCGCCGCCAACGACCTGTTGTGCAAGGCGGTGTCGTCCTTCCGGCGCACGCGACCGGACACGAGAGCGGTGTCGCTGGATTGGACCGCGTGGCGCGACATCGGCATGGCGGCCCGGGGATCGATTCCGTCGATCATGAAGGCCGCCGGCATCGACATGCTCCCGCCGGAGGCCGGGATCCCCATCGTGCGCCGGGAGTTGACGGCTGGCACCCGTGGTGAAGTGGTGGTGGCCCAGGCGTTGGGGATCATGCTCCAGGAGATCCCCGAGCGAGTCGCCCTGGACGAGGCCTTCCTCGCCGCGAGCGCCTCGGCCGCGGGCCCCATGGTGGACGTGGTGCGCGGGTTCGGCCTTCACGACGGGCTCGTCGTGGAGACGGTGCTGAGCCCGGGGGAACAACCCTTCCTCGAGGATCACCGGATCGACGGCACGCCGGTGCTTCCGGGGGTGATGGGGCTTGAGGCCATGGCGGAGGCGGCCCGCGTCGCCTTCCCGGATCACCACGTTGCGGCGATCGAGAACGTCGAGTTCCACGCGCCCTTCAAGTTCTACCGCGACGAGCCGCGCACCGTGAGGGTCGAGGTGCGCTATGCGGTGGACGATGGAGACGTGGTCGCGGACTGCCGCCTCCTGGGAGCCCGCCAACTGGTTGGGCGTGACGAGCCCGAGGTGACCGAACACTTCACCGGGCGGGTCCGGCTGTCGCCACGGGCACCCGAAAGCGAGACCGAGACGTCGATTCCGGAGGCGTCGGCGGAGGGTGTCGGGGCGGGGGCCATCTACGGGACCTTCTTCCATGGCCCCGCGTACCAGGTCCTCGATCGGGCCTGGCGTGCCGACTCGACGGTGGCGGGTCGATTCGCAGACGGGGTGCCGCCGAACCACGCTCCGCCGGAGCGTGGGACGCTGGTGGCGCCTCGGCTGGTGGAACTGGCCTTCCAGACGGCGGGCTTGGCCGAGATCGCGGGCTCGGAGCGGATGGGACTCCCCCACGCCTTCGACCGGCTGGAGATTCTGCGTCCACCGAACGGCGAGGACGGTGCCACGGCGTTGGTCAGGCCCGTGGGGCAGGGCGTCTTCGACGCGGAGGTGACGGATGCCCACGGCGCGGTGCTCATGGTGCTCGAGGGGTACCGGACCTCGGCGTTGCCGACGCCCGTGGACGCCAGCGCATTTGCGGCTCTCCGGGAATGAGTTCCGAAGAAGGTGGAGGCCGTGACGTGTGGGCCGGCCTCCACCTCGCGTGGGCCCGATGGGGGGACGTTCCCACAGGGGAGGACTGGCTCTCCCCTCGGGAGCGAGAGGTTCTGGGGGGCTTGAAGCTCCCGAAGCGGCGGGGGGACTGGCTGCTGGGCCGGTGGGCCGCGAAGTGCGCGGTATCGTCGCTGCTCGGCCGGTCGGCGGAACCGGGCCCGGCATCCAGTCTGGAGATCCTGGCGGACCCCGACGGGAGACCCCGGCCGTTCACCGAGGCCCCAGGAGGTGGGAATTCCACCGCACCCGGCCCGCGGGAATCGGCGATCCACCTCTCCATCAGTCATGCCGGGGGGGTCGGCTTCGCGGTCGCCGGGCGGGGCGGGAGCGCTGTCGGGTGCGACGTCGAAGTTGTGGAGTCACGGAGTGACGCCTTCGTGTCCGACTACTTCACCGACAGCGAGCGGGCGCTGGTACGGCGGGCCACGGCCGAGAATCGGGCCGTGACCGCCAACCTGATCTGGAGTGCCAAGGAGTCTGCCCTGAAGGTCCTCGGGGAAGGGCTCCGGATGGACACCAGGCAGGTCGAGGTGGACCCCGAGTCCCTCACCGGAGGGGGGAACACCAGCGCCGACGCCGAGTGGCATCCCCTCGGGGTATCGGGTCCGGGCGGGACCCGCTTCGGTGGATCCTGGCGTTCCCGGGACGGTTTGGTCTGGACGGTGCTTTCCGCCACCTGACAAGCCGGTGCCACCTTGTCCTCCCAGGGGCAGGGGAGTCGGCCCACGCTCCATCTCCCTTCCCCTCCCGGCTCGCGTCGCCGGCCGGCAGCCGGCAGATTGCCTCCCCATGATCGAGTGGCAGATCGCTGGACGAGGCCGGGATCGGTACGGGTGCGGTGCCGAGGGCTCCGCGTCCGGCCCGGGCCGGGCAGCCGGCACCGGAGGCCGGACGGAGGGGCGTGCCTCGGGTATCCGGTGGAGGGATGCGCACTGATGCGACCCTTCCACGTGATGCTCAAGCCCCGCGGCGCCCTGTGTGACCTGGAGTGCGCGTACTGCTACTACCTCCGGAAGGAGGCCCTCTACCCCGGCTCCGACTTCCGGATGTCCGACGAGGTGCTGGAGGAGTTCACCCGCCAGTACATCGAGAGCCAACTGACCCCCGAGGTGGTGTTCGTGTGGCAGGGTGGAGAGCCGACCCTGATGGGTCTGGATTTCTACCGGCGGGCGGTCCAGTTCCAGACGCAGTTCGCCAAGCCCGGGATGCGGATCCTGAACACCCTCCAGACCAACGGCGCCTCCCTGGACGACGAGTGGTGTGCGTTCTTCCGTGACCAGGGATTCCTGATCGGGATCAGCGTCGACGGACCGCGGCACCTCCACGACGCCTATCGGGTCGACAAGGGAGGCCGGCCGACCTACGAACGCACCCTCCGTGGCCTGGAGCTCCTGCGAGCCCACGGGGTGGAGTTCAATGTCCTCACCACGGTGCATGCGGCCAATGTGGCGCACCCCATGGAGGTCTACCGGCACCTCCGGGACGACCTGGGCGTCACGTGGCTCCAGTTCATTCCCATCGTGGAGCCCTCCCCCGCAGGAGGCCCCTCGCACCCCGTCTCGGAGCGTTCGGTGACGGGCCGGGAGTACGGAGACTTCCTGGTGACCATCTTCGACGAATGGGTGCGGGAGGACGTGGGGACCGTCTTCGTCCAGATCTTCGACGTGGCCCTGGCGGCCTGGTCCGGCCACTCCCCCGGCCTCTGCGTCTTCGAGGAGACGTGCGGGCACGCCCTGGCGTTGGAGCACAACGGGGACCTGTACGCCTGCGATCACTTCGTGGAGCCGGAGTACCGCCTGGGGAACGTCCTCCGCACCGAGCTGCCCGTGCTGGCCGACGACGATCGCCAGAGGCGGTTCGGGCGGGCGAAAAGGGATGGTCTCCCGCAGCAGTGCCGGAGCTGCGAGGTCCGCTTCGTGTGCAACGGGGGCTGTCCGAAGAACCGGATCCTGGAGACGCCCGAGGGGGAGCCGGGACTCAACTGGCTGTGCGAGGGGTACCTGGCGTTCTTTCGCCACGTGGACCCGGCCATGCGGTTCATGGCGGCGGCGCTCCGGCGCCGGCGCCCGCCGTCGGCCATCAAGGAGGTGCTCGCTGCCGGGAGCCACCCGGGACTCCTCGAGGCCTACGGTCCAGCGGGAGAGGTGGCCTCATGACGGCGGGAAGGCCCTCGCGGCGGGAGTTTTTGAGGCAGAGTGGGGCTCTCGGTATGGCCCTGGGGATGGGGGAGTGGATTGCGGCCTGCACTCCGGAGCCTGGGCGTCCCAGGCCCAACGTGGTCCTGGTCTTCACCGACGACCAGGGATACGGCGACGTAGGCGTCTACGGGGCCCGTGGATTCACCACGCCACACCTGGACCGTCTGGCGGCCGAAGGGATGCGCTTCACCGACTTCTACGCCTCCCAGGCAGTCTGCTCCGCCTCCCGCGCCTCGCTCCTCACGGGCTGCTATGCGGAGCGGGTGGGGGTGCTGGGAGCCCTGGGCCCGGGGGCGGAGCACGGGCTCGGGGAGGCCGAGACCACCATCGCCGAGATGTTGAAGGAGGTGGGCTACGCCACCGCCATGGTCGGGAAGTGGCACCTGGGGCACCGGGAGCCCTTCCTCCCGCTGCAGCACGGCTTCGACGAGTACTTCGGGCTCCCGTACTCCAACGACATGTGGCCGGTGGACTACGATGGCCGCCCCGCTACCGAGGGCAACAAGCTCCAGTACCCGCCACTTCCCCTGCTGGAGGGGAACGAGGCGATCGAGACCATCGACACCCTGGAGGACCAGGCCACCCTGACCGCTCGCTACACCGAGCGGGCGGTGGACTTCATCGACCGGAACGCGAGTGGACCGTTCTTCCTCTACCTGGCACACAGCATGCCCCACGTCCCGCTGGGCGTGTCCGACCGCTTCCGTGGCCGGAGTGAGCAGGGGATGTACGGGGACGTGATCCAGGAGATCGACTGGTCGGTGGGCGAGCTCCTGGAGGCCCTGGACCGCCACGGACTCTCCGACGATACCCTCTTCATCTTCACCAGCGACAACGGCCCCTGGCTGAACTACGGAAACCACGCCGGATCGACCGGACCTCTCCGGGAAGGGAAGGGGACCGCTTTCGAAGGGGGCCCGCGGGTGCCCGCCATCATGCGGTGGCCGGGGCGAATCGCCCCCGGGTCTGTGTGTCGGCGGATGGCCTCCACCCTGGACGTGCTCCCCACGGTGGCCGCGGTCACGCAGGCGGTCCTTCCCCGGCTCGAGATCGACGGGGTGAGCATCCTACCGCTTCTGGAGGGGAACGGGACGGCCACCCCCCGGGAGGTGTTCTACTTCTACTACGGCGGTGAGTTGCGGGCGGTGCGGGAGGGCCGGTGGAAGCGGGTCTTCGAGCACCGCACCCGGTCGTACGTGGACCAGGAGCCGGGGATGGACGGCTACCCGGGGCCTTACGCGTTCCCGGTGGTGTCCGACGCCCTCTACGACCTGGAGGCGGACATCGGCGAGACTCGGGACGTGGCGTCCCGGTACCCGGAGGTGGTGGCCCGCCTCGATGCCCTGGCGGCCGAGGCACGCTCCGCACTGGGGGACCGGCTCACCGGTCAGGTGGGGACGGAGGTCCGACAGCCCGGCCGCAGGACCTTCGACCGTCCCGAAGATGTGGTGCACGCCGGGGTGGGTGCCCGGGTCCGGCTCGCCGCCGGGCCCGATCCGCGGTACGGGTCCGGGGGCGCTGCCGCACTCACCGACGGACGCCTGGGGAGCCGGGCCCACGACGATCCCCGGTGGCTGGGCTTCTCCGGGATCGACCTCCTGGCCACGGTGGACCTGGGCGCGCCCATCGTGCTCGCGAGGGTGGGGCTGGACTGCCTGGAGGCCCAGGGGCCGTGGATCTTCCTTCCCCGGTGGCTCGAGGTCTCCATCTCCCCGGACGGTGAGGGATGGACGCCGGTGGGGACGCTGGAAACCGATGCCCGCCGGCGGGACGAGCGGAGCGTGAGGATGCTGGAGGTGGCGATTCCCGGTCTGGAGGCGCGGTTCGTGCGGGTCCACGCCCGCCCCCAGGTGCTCCCGGAGTGGCACCCCGGCGCCGGAGAGGGCGCCTGGATATTCGTGGACGAGATCGTGATCGAGGAGGTATAGCGCCATGGCCGGAGCGACGGGCAGGGACTTCACGAGGCGGGAGGTCCTGGGGCGAGCGACTCGGGCAGGGGCGGGCGCCTACCTGTTCGGTGCGCTTCCAGCCCTGGAGCGAGCGTTCCCGGCCCTGGGGGAGGAGAGGCCCAACATCCTCTTCGTCTTCTCCGACGACCACGCAGTGCAGGCCATATCCGCCTATGGCTCCCGCATCAACCACACACCCCACATCGACCGGATCGCGACCGAAGGCGCCATCTTCCTGAACAGCTTCTGCACCAACTCCATCTGCGCTCCGAGCCGGGCGGTGGTCCTGACGGGAAAACACAGCCACGTCAACGGGAAGATCGACAACTCCGCCCAGGACCCCTTCGACACCGGTCAGCCCACCTTCAACAAGGCCCTTCAGGCCGCGGGGTATCAGACCGCAATGATCGGGAAGTGGCACCTCCGGAGCGATCCGGAGGGGTTCGACTTCTGGCAGGTCCTTCCGGGGCAGGGGCACTACTACAACCCGGACTTCCGGACCCCGGACGGCCAGGTCCGGATGGAGGGATACGTCACCGACCTGGTCACGGACCTTTCCCTGCAGTGGCTCGAACGGGAGCGGGACCCGGACCGGCCCTTCCTCCTCATGTGCCAGCACAAGGCGCCCCACCGGAACTGGATGCCGGGCCCGGACCACCTCATGACCTACGAAGACGTGGAGATTCCGGAGCCCGAGTCCCTCTTTGACGACTACCTCAACCGGGCCTCCCCCGCTGCCTTGCAGGAGATGTCCATCCGGGAGCACCTCCAGCCCGCGTACGACCTGAAGATCACTCCGGAGGCCCCGGAAGATCCGGACGACCCCTTTCCGGGATACGCCCGCATGACGCCCGCGCAGAGGGCCGCGTGGGACGCGGCCTACGGACCGCGCAACACCCGGTTCCGGGAGGCGAACCCCCAGGGGGACGACCGGGTCCGTTGGTACTACCAGCGCTACATCAAGGACTACCTCCGCTGCATTGCGGGGATCGACGACAACGTGGGCCGCATGCTGGCGTATCTCGATGACACGGGGCTCGCCCGGGACACGCTGGTGATCTACTGCTCGGACCAGGGCTTCTACCTGGGCGAGCACGGGTGGTACGACAAGCGCTGGATGTACGAGGAATCCCTGAGCATGCCTCTCCTGGCGCGCTGGCCGGGCCGGATCGCGCCGGGCACCCGGATCCCGCACCTGGTCCAGAACATCGACTACGCCCCCACCTTCCTGGAAATGGCGGGTGAGCCCGTTCCGGGGGACATCCAGGGCGAGTCGCTCCTGGGGCTTCTCACAGGCCGGACCACGGACGGCTGGCGGGACTCGATCTACTACCACTACTACGAGTATCCGCAGCCCCACCGGGTGGCGCCCCACTACGGGATCCGGACCGAGCGATACAAGCTCGTGCACTACTACGGCACGGGGGAGTGGGAGCTGTTCGACCTGGAGGAGGACCCCGGGGAGCTGAACAGCGTGTACGCCGACCCGGCCCGGTCCGGTCTGGTGGACGAACTCAAGGCGGAGCTTCGCCGGCTCCGGGAGTTCTATGGCGACGAGACGGGGGTCGGCTTCTGATGCGCCGGCTCCTCCTGGGGCTCGCCGCGGCTGCAGCGGCGTGCTCGGGTCCGGCGCCCCCCGGACACCTGAACGTGGTCCTGATCGTCATCGACGACCTGGGGTGGACCGACATGGGGGTGTACGGCAGCACCTTCTACGAGACGCCGCACATCGACCGCCTGGCGTCGGAGGGGGCCCGCTTCACCCAGTTCTATACGGCGAGCCCGGTCTGCTCCCCCACCCGGGCGAGCCTCATGACCGGAAAGCACCCGGCCCGTCTGGACCTGACCAACTGGATCGGAGGAGAGCAGAACGGCGTCCTCCGCCAGGCGGACTATCTGCGGGAGCTGCCCCTGGACGAGGTGACGGTCGGGGAGGCCTTCCGGGAAGAGGGCTACGTTACGGGCTACGTGGGAAAGTGGCACCTGGGAGGTGAGCTCCATCTGCCCCGGGCCCAGGGATTCGAGTGGTCCTTCGCGGTGAACCACGCGGGACAGCCCGGGGCGTACTTCCCGCCCTATGAGAACCCCGGTTGGCCCATCACGAACGTGCCGGACCTGGAGGGGGATCCATCCGAGGCCTACCTCACGGATCGCCTGACGGATGTCTCCCTGGAGTTCCTGGAGGCCCACGCCGACACGTCGTTCTTCCTGGTGCTCTCCCACTACGCCGTGCACACGCCACTCCAGGGGAAGCCGGAGCTCGTGAGCCGCTACGAGACCAAGGCACGGGCCCTGGGAGAACCCACCGACGCGGACTTCCGTCCCGAGAGGGAGTCGAGCACCAAGCTGCGGCAGGACCACGCCACCTACGCCGCCATGATCGAGAGCACGGACA
>CP070829.1:1946076-1974147 GCA_020344755.1 Gemmatimonadales bacterium | reverse complement strand
ACTGCCGGAGAAAGACTCGAATGTACTGCTTGTATCGCTTCTTCTCCCGGCTTACGAGAAAGGGGATCACACCCTTGAAGCTACCCTCTCCGCGACGCTTGTCGGTGCCCTCGAGCACCTCCTTGCGAAACCCGTCCGGCAGGTCTCGCCACGGTGCGTGCAACGAGACGCCCCGCTCGAGGGCGAAGCTGCGAAGGCGGTCCCGCTCCTTGTGGTAGCGTGGCTTGGTCCAGGGGTCGACGGCGCCCTGGTCCAGAGATCGCTCGGGATCGGGTACGATGAGGTCCACCGAGTAGTCCAGCGTCGCGCCGAATCCGGTACAGGTGGGGCAGGAGCCGTAGGGGTTGTTGAAGCTGAACAGCTGGGGCGTCGGATCGGCGAAGAGGACCTCCGGGTGATCCGGGCAGCGGAAGTGCTCCGTGAAGGAGATCCGCTCCGGAACCTCCACCCCCTCGGGCCCACCTCCGGCAATCAGCACCAGACACTCTCCCTCTCCTTCCTGGAAAGAGGTGTAGATGGAGTCGGCGAGCCGATCGTGTAGGTCGTCCCCGCCGGTGCGGAGCCGATCCACGACCACCAGGATCTCCGCGACCTTCGCCAGGTCGGCTCCCGCGGTGGACGGCTTCAGCGCCTCATCTTCGCCGAGATCCACGGGGTGGTCGTCCGCCAGGACCCGCTGGAACCCAAGCGCTCTCAGGTTCTCCACGACCCTCAGGTGGGAAACCTTGGTGCTGGTCTTCAGCGGGAAGGTGACCTGGAAGCGCACGCCCCCGGGGAGCTCCAGGATGCGATCCACGGCACTGGAGACCGTGTCCGGTTGCACGCGGCGGCTGCAGTCCGGGCAATACGTCCGTCCCACCCTGGCCCAGAGCAGTCGAAGGTAGTCGTAGACTTCAGTGGCCGTTCCCACGGTTGACCGGGACGACGTCGTCGGATTCCTCTGCTCGATGGCCACCGCCGGCGCGATCCCCTCCACCGCATCCACGTCCGGCTTCTCCATCCGGTCCAGGAACTGTTTCGCGTAGGTGGAGAGGGATTCCACGTAGCGCCGCTGCCCCTCCGCGAAGAGGGTGTCCAGGGCGAGAGAGGACTTCCCCGATCCGGAAGGACCCGTCACCACCGTGAAGGCGCGTCGCGGGATGTCCACGTCCAGGTCCTTCAAGTTGTTCTGCCGGGCGCCCCGGATGCGGATGTGGGAGTCCATAGCCCGGTTGCGACCCCGGCGTGACGTCGGAGTTCCCCGTGTTGCCAGCACCCGGAAGGCTTCCTCAAGCTGCGGGGATGAGCCTGCCTTCCGGTCATCGAAGGCGGATTTCGGACTCGGTCGGACATACCCTCGACGGCTCACCTCATTGCCCTTTCACAGAGGGATTCAAGATGTCCTTCGCTGCCCGGGTCCTGACGGCGCTGGTGGTCCCGCTCATGGCCGCTCCCGTCCACATCCAGGAGAACCGCTTCGAGGAGCAGGTCGCCTTCCAGATGTCGATCGTGGAGAGCTTCGCGCACTCCGTCGGGTGCGAGATGACCCACGATCTCATCCTCAGCTCCTCGGCCGAGGGCGAACGCGAGACGTTCACGGTGGATGTTCGCCCCGGCTTGGACTACCGGATGCTGGCCCTCTCCGACGAGGACTGCAGCGATATCGACTTCGGTCCGGAGGATCTTTCCGGAGAGGAGCTCGACCAGGACACCTCGCTCAACGACCACCCGGTGGTCTCCATGACGGCTCGCTCGGACCAGCAGGTACGGCTCCGGGTGCGGATCTGCTCCTGCTCAACCGAGCCCTGCTATTTCGGTGGGGCGATCTTCGGTCGCGGAACTCCCCTGCGGGCCGGTCCATGGGTGCTCCGGGCCGGCCGAAGCCGTCTTGTGAGGCCCCCCCCGGGGTTGACCCGGGGCTGCCGCCGGGGGACCTTTGAAGCCATGAACGAACGGTTGCTGCTGCATCATCATCATCACGCGCATCACGGAGCCCCGACGGGCGCCGTGGGGATGGTGGTGCACGCTTAGCCGGATCGCTCCACCAATTCTCGCGCCGCGGCCCGTCGAAACGGGCCGCGGCGCTTTTTTTCCCTCCAGGGTCGACGCGGCCGGTTCCGGCAAGTCCGGCATCACCACCGCCCAGAACAACAAGGGATCTCCCCGTGCTTCGCATCGCACTCCCCAACAAGGGTCGACTCTCACAGACCGTGCTGGATCTCTTCGAGACCGCAGGGCTCAAGGCGGAGTTCTCCTCGGAACGGGCTCTCGTGGCACGACTCGGTCCAGACTTCGAGGCCATCTTCGTCCGCGCAGCCGACATTCCCGAGTACGTCGCCGACGGTGCCGCCGATCTGGGGATCACGGGGGCGGACCTGGTTGCAGAAAGCGGACGGGACGTGAAGGAGCTCATGGATCTCGGCTTCGGAAGGTGCCGCCTCGCGGTGGCGGTTCCCGAGGGCAGCGCCATTCAGGACGCCTCCCAGGTACCTGGCGGAGCCCGCGTGGCCACCTCCTTCCCCTGCATCACCCGCAGCTTCTTTCACGAGCTGGGGACAGAGATCGAGATCGCACCCGTCTCGGGAGCGACCGAGATCGCCCCGCACCTGGGTGTGGCGGACATCATCGTGGACTTGGTCTCCACCGGCTCGACCCTCCGGGTGAATCGCCTCCGGGAGGTCACGACCATCATGGAGTCCTCCGCCCGCGTGGTGGCCAATGGGCGGGTCCTGGACGACCGGGACCTGAGGCCACTGGTGGACGGCGTGACCGCGGCTCTGGAGTCGGTGCTGCGGGCGCGCGCCAAACGCTACCTCATGGCGAACGTCCGTCGCGACCGGCTGGAAGAGGTCAGGCGGATCATCCCGGGGATCAATGGGCCGACCATCGTCGAGATTCTGGACGGTAGCGAGTGGGTTGCGGCTCACGCGGTGGTGGACCAGGACCGGGTCTACCAGACCATTGCCCAGCTGAAGGAAGTGGATGCCGAGGGGATCCTGGTGACCCGAATCGAGAGGCTGATGCCATGACCGGCACACTGCAGCTCGCTGCATACGGCCCTCTCGACCAGTTGGATTCCGGCCTCGTTCGGCGCCTGTTCGCACGGACGCAGGAGGAAGACGAAGAGCTCCCCAGGGATACCCGGCGGATCCTGGGGCAGGTGCGCCGGGAGGGCGATTCCGCCCTCTTCCGTTTCGCCCGCGAATTCGACGGTGTGGAGCTGGACGCCCTGGAGGTGCCCCGGAGCGCCTGGGACGAAGCGCTGGGACGGTTGGAGCCTTCCGTCCGCGAGAGTCTCGAGCGGGCGGCTCGCAACATCGAGGCCTTTCACCGAGCGCAGATCCCGGACGAGGTGGTCCTCGAAGTGGAGCCGGGAATCCGGCTCGGTCGACGCTTCGTCCCCCTGGCCACCGCAGGAGTCTACGCCCCGGGCGGTCGGGCCGCGTACCCGTCCTCGGTGCTCATGGGAGTGGTTCCCGCCAGGGCCGTCGGGGTGCAGGAGGTCGTCGTCTGCTCACCTCCCGCCGCGGACGGCCGCCCGTCCGAGGTGGTCATGGCTGCCGCCGCGATCGCCGGAGCCACACGCCTCTTCTCCGTGGGTGGCGCCGGGGCCGTGGGAGCCATGGCCTATGGGACCGAAGCGATCCCCCGCTGCGACGCCGTCGTGGGCCCGGGGAACCGCTGGGTGGTCGAGGCGAAGCGGCAGGTGGCCGGAGAGGTCGTCATCGACTCCCCCGCCGGACCTTCCGAGGTCCTGGTCCTGGCCGAGGAGGGGGAGGCGTCTCCCGCCCTCCTGGCCTCCGAGCTCGTGGCGCAGGCGGAGCACGACCCGGATGCCGCAGTGGTGTTCATCACCCCATCCGTTGCGCTCCTGGACCGGGTCCGGGACGCCCTGTCAGAGCAGGTCCGGTCTTTACCGAAGGGGGAGGTGGTGGAGGCGGCCCTCGCCACCCAGGGCGCTCTTCTCCTGGCCCCCGACCGGGACACCATGCTCGACTTCGCTCAGACCTACGCTGCGGAGCATCTTTCGCTCTGCACCCCATCGCTCCGCGGGGATCTCGACCGACTGACCACGTCGGGCACCGTCTTCCTCGGCGAGACCAGCTCGGTGGCGTTCGGGGACTACATGACCGGGGCCAATCACGTTCTCCCCACCGCCGGCACCGCTCGGAGCTTCAGTGGACTCAGCGCCCTGAACTTCATGCGCTCGTTCACCTGGCAAGAGATCAGCCCTGACGCAGCCAGAGGTCTGGCGGAGCCGGTGGCGATCCTTGCGGAGGCGGAGGGTCTTCCCGGACACGCTGCGGCGGCTCGGATGCGAGGAGGCGGCGCGTGAGCGACCCGGTGGCAACCCCATTCCCCCGGCGGGACTACGAGCGACTGACCCTCTACACACCGGACCGTCGCCCGGTGGGGACGGACCTGAGCGACAATACCAACCTCTGGGGTACCCACCCCGGTGCCCTTGAGGTGGTGCGCCAGGCGGATCTGCATGCCCTGGCCCGGTATCCCCATCTCTATTCGGACGACCTGCGCGGCGCAGCCGCGGAACGGTTCGGAGTCGGCCTCGACCAGGTGGCCACCGGGTGCGGTTCCGACGACATCCTCGATTCTCTGTGGCGGGCCCTGGCGGAGTCCGGGGGCACGGTCCGTTACCCCGCGCCCACCTTCTCCATGGTGGAGCCTCTTTCCCTCATGAATGGGCGGACCGGCAGCCCGATTCCGTGGTCCCTGGCCCTGGATGATCCCCTCCGACTCCTGGAGGCCGACGGGTCCGCTCCGGCGCTGGTCTACGTCTGCCGCCCCAACAACCCCACAGGACTGCAGCCTTCCGCGGCCTGGGTGGAGGCTCTCCTGGATGCCACCGAGGAGGAAGGCCCCGTGGTCCTTTTCGACGAGGCTTACGCGGACTTCTCTGGTGAGAGCCTCATCCCGAGGGTCCTCCACCACCCCCGCGCCCTGGTTACCCGAACCCTCTCCAAGGCCTATGGTCTGGCGGGCCTCCGCGTTGGTCTGGCCTTCGGGGTGACCGGGGTCATACGGGAGGTGGAGAAGAGCCGGGGACCCTACAAGGTCGGCCGCCTCGCGGAGTCCGCCGCGGTCCGAGCACTCCAGGACGAGGGCGGCTGGGTCCGGAAGACCGTCCAGGAGGCTGTGGCCGTTCGCAACCGGCTCTTCGACGAGCTCCGGAACCGCCACCTCGCACCCCTTCCCTCGCAGGCCAACTTCCTCCTCTTCCCCGTCGCCTCGGGCCGGGCCCGGGAGTTCGCAGACGCGCTCCGGAACGAGGACGTGGCGGTGCGCCCGTTCCCGGACTGTCCGGATGTGGGGGATTCGCTCCGGGTGACCGTGGGACCCTGGCGGCTCATGGAGCGTTTTCTGACCGCGCTGGACACGGTGCTGGCAGAGCGACCCGAGCTGGCGCCCCCCCCGGACGGCGAGGCTGGGCATGCCGGCTCCATGGCCGTCGACTCATCGGATCGCCGAGGTGGCGAATCTGCAATCGGAGGGGACCGATGAGGATTGCGCTGTTCGACTACGGAGTTGGGAACCTTCACTCGCTCGGGAAGGCGTTGGAGGGTGCCGGGGCACGGGTCACGGTGACCCGTGAATGGGGCGTAGCATTGGACCTGGACGGTCTCGTTCTCCCGGGCGTGGGGGCCTTCTCCGCCGCCGTGCAGGCTCTCCCCCCGGACCGGAGCGCGCTTCGCGAAGCGCTGGAGGCCGGTCTTCCGTGCCTGGGAATCTGCCTGGGGATGCAGCTCCTCTTTCAGGGGAGCGAGGAGGGATCGGGAGAGGGGATCGGAATGATTCCGGGCCGGGTCCGGCGCCTCACCGCCCGGGTCGTCCCCCAGATGGGATGGAACCGTGTGGAGTCGGCCAGCGACGTCCTTTTCCAGGGGCTCCCGGGCGGGGACGAGCCGGAAGTGGTGGCGTATTTCGCCAATTCCTACGTTTGTGAGCCCCGCGACCCGGCCCACGTCATCGGCTGGACCACCCACGACGGGGACCGATTCGCCTCCGCCGTCCGGCGTGGCACCACGTGGGGCATGCAGTTCCATCCGGAGAAGAGCTCCCACCAGGGCCGCCGTATCATCCAGAACTTCGTAACCCAGGTCGCCGCCTGGCGTGAAGGGCGTGTGGCCGAGACCCAGGGAGGGCCACGATGATCGCTGCACCGGCCGTAGACCTTCGAGGCGGACGCTGTGTCCAGTTGGTGGGCGGACGCCCCGAGGACGAGCGCATTTCCCTGCCGAATCCCGACAGCGTGGCCCGGGAGTGGTGGGAGCAGGGGTTCTCGTGTCTCCACGTGGTGGACCTGGATGCGGCACTGGGTTCCGGACACAACCGGGCGGTGATCGGAAGGGTCGTGGCTGGCAGTCCCGCCGAGGCGCAGGTGGGTGGAGGGATCCGGGATGAAGACGGCGTCGCCGCGCTCCTTGAAATCGGGGTATCCAGGGTGGTGGTGGGGACCCGGGCCGTGGACGACCCGGAATGGCTGGCCCGGGTGAGCGCCCGCTTCCCCGGCCGCATCACCGTGGCGGCGGACATCCGGGACGGAGTCGTGCTCAGGAAGGGATGGACCGAAGCAGCCGGGGTGGGGCTCGAGGCTTTCCTCGACGGCCTGGCGCCCCTGCCCCTGGCGGGGATCCTCTGCACCGACGTCGGCCGGGAAGGTCGCATGGAGGGAATCGACCGGATCGAGGTGGCGCGTGCGCTCGAACGCTCCCCACACCCCATGTGGATCAGTGGCGGGATCACAACGCTGGACGAGCTCGACTTCCTCGCAGATGCCGGGGCCGCCGGAGTCGTGCTGGGCATGGCGCTGTACCGTGGCGTACTGGACGCGGAGGCGGTGGCCGGCCGATACGGCGGAGCCCGCGAAGCGTCACCGACGCCCAGTACCGAGTCGGCGCCGGCGCGCTCCTCCGCAGACGCCGGGCTGGACACTCTCGGTAGCGGCGACACCACACTCGATGACCTTGATCCTTCGTGAGGACCAGAGGATGACACGATTGACCCGTGAGACCGGGGAAACCCGGATCCAGTTGGACGTGCGCCGCACCGGAGGCGACATCGACGTCGTCACCGACGAGCCTTTCCTGACACACATGGTGGTCACTCTGGCGCGATACGCCGGCCTGGGCCTGACCCTGGAGGCCACCGGGGACCTCCGCCACCACCTGGTCGAAGACGTGGGCATCACCCTCGGATTGGCCCTGGCCCGAGAGGTCCCAGCCGAGGCCGAACGGTACGGATGGGCATCCGTGCCCATGGACGACGCCCTCGTCCGCGCCTCCCTGGACCTGGGCGGGCGGCCCTGGTTCGAGGGGCGCCTCCCCTCCAGGCTGTACGAGCACTTTCTCCAGAGCCTGACGGTGAACCTCGGTGCCACGTTGCACGTGGTGGTGGACCGGGGCCGTGACCGGCATCACGTGGTGGAGGCCGCCGTCAAGGCCACGGGATTGGCCCTGCGCCAGGCGCTCCGAGAGGGCGAGGCCGTCTTCAGCACCAAAGGCTCGGTGCGACTCGAGTGGGGTGAGGACTCGTGAGTCTCCGGCCTCGAGTGGTGGTCTGCCTGGACGTGAAGGACGGCCGGGTCGTGAAGGGAACCAACTTCGAGGGTCTTCGGGACATGGGCGATCCAGTCCAGTTGGCGGCTCGGTACGAGGAAGAGGGAGCGGACGAGATCTGCTTTCTGGACATTTCGGCCTCACGAGAGGGACGGGGCACCCTCCTGGAGACGGTCCGACGCACTGCCGAGGTCCTTTTCATCCCCCTCACAGTGGGGGGCGGCATCCGATCCGCAGACGACATCGGCCCGCTCCTCCGCGCCGGGGCGGACAAGATCAGCGTGAACAGTGCCGCGGTGAGGGACCCGTCGCTTCTCGCCGAAGGTGCCCGTCGATACGGATCCCAGTGCATCGTGGCCAGCATCGACGCGGCCCGAGAGGAGGACGGGTCGTGGCGCCACTGGACCCACGGTGGGAAGACCCCCACCGGGCTCGACGCCGTGGAGTGGGCTGCCCGTTGCGCCGAGCTGGGAGCCGGCGAGATCCTCCTCACCTCCATCGACCGCGACGGCGTGCGCACCGGATACGACCTCGAACTCACCCGTGCAGTCGCCGACCGGGTGACCGTTCCAGTGGTGGCCTCCGGCGGCGCAGGGGAGGCAGCCCATCTCCGGGACGCGTTCACCGAAGGACGTGCCTCGGCAGCACTCCTTGCGGGCATTCTCCACGACCGCCTGACCACCGTCGGTGCGCTCAAGACGGCGCTACGAGGGTGGGGGCTCCAGGTCCGATGAGCCGTGTCGGCCAGCTGGAGACCCTCTGCCCACCTCTCCTTCCTCCACTTCTCCCATGACCGACCGGACCCTCCGTACGACCGACGACCTGGACACCCTCGCCTACGATGAGAGGGGGCTGGTACCCGTGGTGGCCCAGCATGCCGGTCTGGGGACGATGCTGATGTTGGCGTGGGCGAATCGGGAGGCTCTGGAGCGCACGCTGGACACAGGAGAGGCCGTCTTCTGGTCCCGGAGCCGCGGTCGACTGTGGCGGAAGGGGGAAAGCAGCGGGAATACCCTGAGGGTGGTCTCTCTTCACGCGGACTGCGACGGCGACACCGTCCTGGTCCGTGTCCGCCCCACCGGTCCTGCATGTCACACCGGAGAGCGGACCTGCTTCGGGAACGGAGCGGACCCCACCTTGGCGGGCCTCGCTGCGACCCTGGCCGAGCGAGCCGCAGAGCGCCCGGAAGGAAGCTACACCGCTCGACTCATGGACGACTCCAACCTCCGACTCAAGAAGCTCGGAGAGGAGACGGCGGAGCTCATTCAGGCTCTGGCTCAGGGGGACGGCCCCAGGGCAGTGGAGGAGGCCGCGGACCTCTTCTATCATGCTCTGGTGGCCCTGCTTGCCGAGGGGGTCACGGCGGAAGATCTCCTCCAGGAGCTCGAGGGACGGCGATAGCCCCGGCTGCCTTCCCGTCAGGCCCGGACGGATCCCACCCCCTCGCTCGCGGATCTCCGCCCCGCCGCTCAAATTGGGCGCCCGAAGGAGGAATCCGCCCGCCCCAACCGAAAGATCAGGAGTCCGCCGTGCCCCCCACCTGCAGGGTATCCGCCACCGACCGGCGGGCGTATCTGAGGAGCGTCCTGATCACGGCCGTCGGAGCCTTGACCCTTCTCGGGTGCACGGCTCCGGCAGATCCTGCACCGGCCCCCAACCTCGTCCTGGTCTACGTCGATGACCTCGGCTGGAGGGACCTGGGAATTCAGGGAAGTCGCTACTATCGGACCCCCCGCATCGACCGCTTCGCCTCCCAGGGCGTCCGTTTCACCCATGCGTACGCGAACGCGCCCAACTGTGCCCCAAGCCGGGCCGCGCTTCTCTCCGGCACCTATGGGCCCCGGACCGGCGTGTACACCGTCGGATCGGCTGCCCGGGGCCGGAGTGCCCTTCGTAAGCTGGTTCCGGTCCCGAATCGGACGGCGCTCGACACCACCGTCGTGACGCTGGCCGAGGCACTGCGTGCAGCGGGGTACGCCACCGGCCACGTGGGAAAGTGGCACCTCGGGGGACCGGGCCACCTTCCCTCTGATCAGGGCTTCGACTGGAGTGTCGCTGGAGACGAATCGGGAACCCCCGCGTCGTACTTCTACCCCTATCGGAACGAATCCCGGACGATCCCGGGCCTGGAGGAGGGGACCTCGGGCGAGTACCTGCCCGACCGCCTCACCGACGAGGCCATCCGCTTCCTCTCGGAGAACCGGGAAGGCCCGTTCTTCCTCTACCTCTCCCACTACAGCGTCCACACCCCGATCCACGCGAAGCCGGAGCTGGTGTCGCGATACGAAGGGATGGCCGGCTCGGACGGCCACGATGATCCCGTCTACGCGGCCATGATCGAGAGTGTGGACCAGGGTTTCGGACGCCTCCTGGACACCCTGGACACCCTGGGGATCGCAGACCACACGGTCGTGGTCTTCTACTCCGACAACGGGGGTTTCGGCCCGGTCACGTCCATGGCCCCCCTTCGGGGATCCAAGGGGATGCTCTACGAAGGGGGGATCCGGGAGCCTCTCCTGGTCCGCTGGCCGGGACGGGCCCCGGCAGGCGGGATCGTGGACACGCCCGTGATCGGGACGGACCTCTATCCCACCTTCCTGGAGATGGCCGGTGTCGAGAGGCCCACCGGGGTCGTGCTGGACGGGCAGAGCCTGGTACCGCTACTCGAGGGTGACCCAGCCGGCCTCGAGAGGTTGGAGGAGAGGCCCCTGTTCTGGCACTTTCCAGCGTACCTGGAACGGGACGCGTCCGTCCCCGGTCCGTGGCGCTCCACCCCGGTGAGCGCGGTCCGGCAGGGTCGCCACAAGTTGATCCACTTCTTCGAGGACGACCGCTGGGAGCTCTACGATCTGCTCTCGGATCCCGGTGAGACCCTGGACCTCGTGGCGTCACGGCCTCGGATCGCGGCAGATCTGCAGGCCACCCTCGAGGAGTGGTGGGCCGAGACGGAGGCGTTCCTTCCCCGGACCGTCAATCCCGAATTCGACCCGGCCTTTCGACAGGCGGCCGAGTCCGAGGGCCTCTAGGGGGGGCCCTCAAACCCCGCCCACGGACTCCAGAAGCCGATCTTCCCACGCGAGATCCGGCGCCGGACGTTCCTGGACCCGATACCAGAGGAAGGTCTCCCGGAGTCCCTCTTCCAGCGGCGTGAGCTCCAGGCCCAGAAGCTCCCGAGCTCGGGCGCCGCTCACGGTGATGGGTGGGACGTCCAGGTAGGCGCCGAAATAGAGTGGGGGAGCCAGCAACTCTCCGCCGGCGGCCTGGATCCTCTCCCGCGGCACGGGCACCAACTCCGCTTCCAGCCCTGCTGCAGAGGCGAGGAGCCGCACGTAGTCGCCCTGGGTGATGGGGTCGCCGGCAAGGTTGAACGCGCGACCGGCACCGGCGTCCACGGTCGCCGCCAGGACCGCAGCCCGAGCCACGTCCGCAGCATGCACCCACTGCATGGTTCGCCGCCCGTCTTCAGGGAGCAGGATGGGCCGCCCGGCCACGAGCCGATCCCAGAAGAAGGCTTCCCGCTCGAAGGGGTTGTGGGGCCCGTACACGAAGGCCGGCCGCAGTGTCGAGACAGCGAGCCCGGTACCCTGGCCGAGCTCGAACAGCGCCCGCTCGCTCTCCGCCTTCTGAGCGCCGTATACGTTGGGATGATCGGCGGGGAGCAGCTCGGCGTCTTCGTCGAATACGCCGCCCTCGGGGTACACTGCCACACTGGACGTGAAGACGTAGCGCCGGGCTCCTGCCGATACCGCCCGGGCCGTAGCGATCACCTGCTCTGAACTGGTCCCCCGCGCCCAGTCGTAGACATTGTCGAAGACCGTGTCGAAGGACCGGCCTGCCACCGCGGAGCGGACCGCGTCCCCGTCGTTCCGGTCCGCCAACAACTCCTCTACCCGGCCGCCGAAGGGTGTCCCGGGGCTCCGGTGCAGGATGGTGACGGCGTCGCCCCGTGCCAGGAGAGCCTCGACGAGGGGGCGGCCGATGAGACTCGTGCCTCCGATGACCAGCGCATGCGCCATGTTCGTGTCCCGTTGGATCGGTGATGAACCTCAGGACGAGGGTAGAAGCCTCGCGGTGGCGAGGGCAAGGAGCTCCCCGAGGGTCCCAGGCGGCGCCCTCGCTGGCGGCGAGCCGCCCGGGTGCACGTGACTTGCCGCACCTCCGGCCCGTTCTCCCCCGGGTCCTTCTTCGCGGTCACGCCCTTGTCTGGCCCCCGGATCGTCCGCACTGTCCTCCTCCCTTCCATCCCCTCTCGACGAGCCTCCCATGCGCCTTCCGAATCCAGCCTCCTCCCTGCCCCGAAATCGGCACCTGCGGGCACTTCCGATTCTGATCCTCGCCCTTCTGCCGCTCCCGGTTGACGGGCAGCAGCTGTACGACTTCGGCACGGCCTTCGGGCGGGCCGCGGCGGTCAGTGGAGACGCCCTCGTGGTGGGCGAGCCCCAGAACATCCTTCGACCGGGCCGGGTCTACGTCTTCCGCCCCGACGGCTCCAATTGGACCCAGGCGGAAATGTTGACCGCCTCGGACGGTTCTCGCTCCGACGGATTCGGGCGGGCCCTGGCTGCTTCGGCAGATGCGCTGTTGGTGGGAGCCCCGACGGCACGCGACGGGGCGGGCGCCGTCTATCTCTTCTCCCGCGAGGCCGGAGGCTGGACTGAAGTGGAGCGCGTGACGGGTGTGGCGGGGTCCTCGGGAGCCGGGGCGGCCGTCGCCCTCTCCCCCTCCCTCGGCGCCTTCGTGGTGCGGGTGGACGGGATGGAGCAGGTGCAGGTGTTCCGACGGACCGCCTCCGGGCTCGTGCTGGAGGCGAGCCTCGAGGGGGAGGCGGAAGACCTCCGTTTCGGAGGGGCACTGGCAGCGTTGGGTGAGGATGCACTCGCCGTGTGCGCGGCGGAGGCGGCGGGAGGGCTGGTGGTGGACCTGTTCCGCAGAGCCGGGAATGGGAACTGGTCCCGCGCGGGACGCGCCACGACGGACACGCCCTTTTCCTCGTCCGGAGGTCTTCTCTCCCAGGATCCGTACAAGGAGTGCAGCCTCGCGGCCGCGGGAGACCAGCTGGCGGTGGGGACACGCCTGGCCGGTGGCGGGCGAGGGGCCGTGGTCCTGTTCCATGCTGAAGACGGGGGGCTGGTGCGGGACACGGTGCTGACCCCTCCCACCGGTGCGGTGGGCGGCTTCGGAACCGCCGTGGCCCTTTCCGGAGAAGCCCTCTGGGTGGGGGCTCCCGACGCGCGGGGGATGCTGGGCGCTGCGGTACGGTTCCAACGGACGGGAGAAGGCTGGGGACCCGGCGAGGTAGAGTACGGCCCCGGTACGGATTTCATGCCCGTGTTCGGGCTGGCCCTGGCCAGCAGCGATGAGGTGGCTGTCGTGGGATCCCCCGGAGATGCCTACGGTGCGGGTGTCGCCATCGCCTATCGGCGCGATGGAGGAGCCTGGGGCTACGCCGGCAGCCTCTCGGGCGAGGCGGAAGGGTACGAAGCCGTGACGGGCGAGCAGGTCGACTGCGCGCAGGGAGAGGCCTCCATCTTCGGCTGCGATCAGGTGGACCTTGTGGCTCTTTTGCCGGTGCAGGAACTGGGCGCGTCTCGCGGGGCCATGGTGAACGACGTCTGGGGCTGGACCGACCCGGAGACCGGACGCGAGTACGCTGTCGTCGGACGCTCCGAAGGCACTTCCTTCGTGGACGTCACCGATCCGGCCCGCCCCGTCTACCTTGGGCAGCTCCCCAAGACCGAGGGGAGCCGGGGCAACGCCTGGCGGGACGTGAAGGTGATCCGGGACCATGCCCTGGTGGTGGCCGACAATGCGGGCCAGCACGGGATGCAGGTCTTCGACATGACCCGGTTGAGGGAGGTGGATCCCTCCGACCCGCCCGTCTTCGAGCCGGACGCGGTCTATACGGACGTGGCCAGCGCCCACAACCTGGTGGTGAACGAGGAGACGGGATTCGCCTACACGGTGGGAAACTCGGGGGGTGGGAGGGCCTGCGGCTCCCTGCACATGATCGACATGCGGGACCCGAAGGACCCCACCTTCGCCGGCTGCTACACCGATCCGACCGTGGGGCTGTCCTCCACGGGAGGGACCCATGACGCCCAATGCGTTCTCTACCGGGGACCAGACGAGGACTACCGGGGTCGGGAGATCTGCTTCGCGTTCAGCGAGACGGCCATCTCCATCGGCGATGTGACGGACAAGAACGCGCCGGCGGTCATCGGGCAGGCCCGAATGCCCAACACGGCCTACATCCACCAGGGCTGGCTGACGGACGATCAGCGCTATCTCTACGTGAACGACGAGCTGGACGAGATGAGCGGGCTGACCGATGCCACCCGGACCATGATCTGGGACATGGCCGAGCTCGACGATCCCGTCCTGGCCGGCGTCTACCTGGCGGGCAGCAACGCCACGGATCACAACCTCTACGTCCGGGGCAATCTCATGTACCAGTCCAACTACGCGGCCGGGTTGCGCATCCTGGACATTTCGGACCCGGAGAGCCCCCGGGAGGTCGCGTACTTCGACACGGCGCCATTCGCCGCAGACGCTCCTGGATTCTTCGACGGGTCCTGGAGCAACTATCCCTTCTTCGAGAGCGGCAATATCCTCGTAACCAGCCACAAGCAGGGGCTGTTCATTCTCAAGCGCCGAGTTCCCATCAGCTGACCGAGGTCTTCACGTCATGGACGCTTCCTCTGGCAGTCTCCTCTCCCGGGCAGTGGGAGCCGCACTCCTGAACGTCGACACCTACGAGGCGGTGGAGGCGGACCGGTCCGCCACCGGTCAGGCCGGCCTCTTGGTCCTCCTCGTCGCGGTCTCGGGCGCCGCCGCAGAGTACCTCCAGGGCTCGGGCGGCATGGTGGCGGCCGTCTTCAACGCCTTCGCCGGTTGGCTCATCTGGGCTGGGGTGACGAACCTGGTGGGTACTCGTGTCTTCGGCGGAACGGCGGATTGGGGGGAGCTGCTGAGGACCCTGGGATTCGCCCAGGCGCCGGGCGTGCTGGGAGTCCTGGCCGTCGCCCCGATCCTAGGGGGCTCCATCTCCTTCGTGGTCGCGATCTGGACGCTCGTGGCCGGGATCGTCGCCATTCGTCAGGCCCTGGATGTGTCCACGGGCAAGGCAGTCCTGACCGCCCTCGTATCCATGGCGCTGGTCATTGCGGCCGCCATCGCCTTCGCCGTCGTCGTCGGTGTCGGTGCAGGGATAGGGTCGGCCCTCCGCTCCTGACGCGTGTGCGGATCGGCCTGACCGGGGCATCCGTCGATGCCTGAGCTTCCGGTCCATCTCGAGGAGGAGGCGCTGGGGAAGGCGTACGACGCCCGCCTCATGCGGCGACTCCTCACATATCTCTGGCCGTACTGGCCGCTGGCGCTCCTGGCCATCGGGCTGCTGGTGCTTTCCTCGGCCCTTGCCGTGGTCGGCCCCTGGCTCACCCAACTGGCCCTGGACGAAGCCATTCCCCAGGGCGACATGGGCCTCCTGGCTCGGTTGGCCGTGGCCTTCACCGGCGCCCTGGCCGCCGGATTCGTTCTCCAGTACGCCCAGACGCTCCTCACGACGTGGCTCGGGCAGAGCGTCATGTACGACCTGCGGGGACAGATCTTCCGCAAGCTTCAACGCCTCGATCTGAAGGACTTCGACCGGACCCCCGTGGGGCGGCTCATGACCCGCATCACCTCCGACGTGGAGACGCTCAACGAGCTCTTTTCCTCCGGCTTGGTCACCGTCTTCGGAGACGTCTTCACCCTGATTTTCATCGTTGCGGCCATGCTCAGCATGGACTGGCAACTGGCCTTGGTGAGCTTCGCCGTCCTCCCGCTGGTGGCCTGGGCAGCCTTCCTGTTTCGATCCCGTATCCGCCAGGCGTACCGGGACATCCGCGTGCGAGTGGCCCGCATCAACTCGTTCATTCACGAGCGCATCACCGGGATGCGCGTCGTTCAGCTGTTCAACCGCGAGGAGGCCGATGCCCGGGTGCATGACCGGCTCGAGGCCGACTACCTGGAAGCCCACCTCCGAAGCATCACCTACTACGCACTCTTCTTTCCCGTCATCGAGCTCTTCACCTCCGTTGCGCTGGCACTGATCATCTGGTCCGGCGGAGAGCGGATCCTCTCCGGCTCGCTGACCGTGGGGGTCGTCGCCGCCTTCCTGCAGTACGCTCGGAGGTTCTTTCGTCCCATCCAGGATCTCTCGGAGAAGTACAACCTCCTCCAGGGAGCCATGGCCTCCTCGGAGAGGATCTTCAAGCTCCTGGATCAGGAGTCCCTGGTCGTGGATCCGCCAAGTCCGAGAAAGCTGCCCGGCCGGACCCGAGGGGAGATCGAGTTTCGCGATGTCTCCTTCGCTTACGGTAGGGACGACATCGGGAACTGGGACTGGGTGCTACGGAGCGTGAGCTTCCGGGTCCAGCCGGGTGAGAAGGTGGCCATCGTGGGGCACACCGGGGCCGGTAAGACCACACTGGTCAATCTCCTGATGCGGTTCTACGACCCGCAGGAGGGGACGATCCTCCTGGACGGCATTCCCGTTGGGGAGTTGGCCATCCAGGAGTTGAGGAGCCGCATCGGTCTGGTGCTTCAGGACGTCTTCCTCTTCAGCGAAGACGTGGCGTACAACATCCGCCTCGGCGATCCGGAGATCGAGGACCAGGCCATTCGGGCGGCCGCAGAGCGGATCGGCGCCCACCCGTTCATCGAGCGGCTGGAGAGGGGGTACGCCCAGCCTCTGGGGGAGCGGGGGGCCTCGCTCAGCGTGGGCGAGAGACAGCTGGTTTCCTTCGCCCGGGCTCTGGCCTTCGACCCTCCGATCCTGATCCTGGACGAAGCCACCTCCTCGGTGGACTCGGAGATCGAAGCTCGCATCGAGGCGGCGACGGACGAGCTCATGCGGGGACGGACCTCACTGGTCATCGCACACCGACTCTCCACGGTGATCAACGCGGACCGGATCCTCGTGATGCACCACGGAGAGTTGCGGGAGCAGGGCAGCCACGAGGATCTCCTTTCCAGGGGCGGGCTGTACGCCCGCCTCCACCAGCTCCAGTTCGCCGCAACCTCCTGAGCGCCTCCCGAGGGGGTGGTCCGGGTCCGCCCACCATCGCGGGCGGCGGGAGTCCGACTCCTACCGGCGTGTGTCGCCGCCGCCGCCCACGCCCACGGTGTCCTCGGCCAAGCGCAGTGAGTCCGCCGCGAGACGCGCCAGCGAATCGGACACCGATCGCTGCCGGGACGCCCGCTCCAACGCGGCGAACCGCTCGCTGGTGGCCACCACTTCTCCCCCGACCCTGATCAGGGGCTCCAGGTGGAAGCCGATGGACGGCTCCAGCGCCTCGACCGAATATCTGCTCCCGGGATTCCAGAGGATCCACTCCCGTAGTCCCGCGTCGTACACCCCCTGGATCTGGGCTCGCACCTCCGGAGCTCCGTATCGGGGAGGGCCCAGAGTGAAGTCCTGGAGCCAGGGGATGACCCGGCCGGCCCCATCCACGGCCACAGTCCTACGGATGGCGTCCTCCATGGCCTCCTTCACCACCTCGTAGGGGTAGGCGTTCGGCCGTTCCAGGTCGAAGGATCCCTCCCAGTAGTGGCTCGGATACACCATGGGGAGCGCAGCGTCGACCCGATCGATGAACCGCTCCCAGAGCTGGCCGATCCCTACGTCCCTCGAGAAGGTGGTGGTCACGCCGAAGACATCGGCGGTCATGGCCACATCGTACCCCAGCGAATCCAGACGCTGTCGGGCGTACTCGAGGAACCCCCTCACCGCCTCGGTCCGGGGGCCCAGTGTGTCACCGGGAAAGACCGCCCGCGCCATGTCCGACTCGGGAGCGTCCGGAAAGCGCACATAGTCCCACTGGATCTCCGGAAATCCCAGTCGAGCCACCTCCTCCGCCAACTGAACGTGGTAGTCCCAGACCTCCCGGTTGTAGAGGTTGAGCCAGACCAGGCCCTTGGAATCGACCCATACGCCGCCGGCTGTGTCCTGCACCGCAAGGTCCGGGCGGGCCTCGACGAGAAGCGGGTCCTTCACGATTACGATCCGGGCGATGGGGTAGATCCCCTCCGACTCCAATCGCCGCAGGACGTCCGGCAGATTTCGGATCCGAAGCTCGCCCAGCGCCCCGGTCTCCCGGATCGCCGGAACTCCCGATGCGTAGCTGACGAAGCCCGTGGCATCCTTCATGTCCATCACGAAGGCATTCACCTCGGTCTTGCCGGCCAGGTCCACGAACTCCTTCAGGCGGCGCGAGGATCCGGAGGCCCAGGCATTCAGATAGACTCCCCGAATCGCCTCGGGCCGCCGGAAGCGAGGACGGCTCTCACCCTCGGGAAGTGAAACGGGAGGCGGCGGGGGACGCTCGGGTTCCAGCCCCTCCCCCCCGATCCCATCGCTCTTGGAGGTAGGTTGAACCACCCCGGAGCCGGGCACCAGACCCGCCTCGGAGGACTGGACCCGCCCTCCGTCCGGGGCCTCTTCGAGGATCCGGGAAGACGCGTCCTCCGACGGGCCGGAGCCTCCACACGCAACCATGCTCAGAGCGAGAAGAGCCGTCGACACAAGTCGAGCAGCGGCGGAGTCGGCCATCAGTATGCGGCTACGCTCGGGTCTACCTCTTCCCGCCACGCCAGGACCCCCCCCTTGAGGTTGACGACCCCTTCCCATCCCTGCCCTCGAAGGAATTGCGTGGCCATCCCGCTCCGGGCCCCAGAGCGACAGTACATCACTACCCATCCCTCCCTCGGTATCCGGTGCATCTGCCCGGGGAGGTCACTCACCGGAATGCGAAGCTGGCCCCGCTCGGGCAGGTCCGCGATGCTCTTCTCGAAGAGCTCACGGACGTCCACCAGCACAAGATCCCGGCCCTCGTCCAGGGCCTCCTTGAGCTCGGTTGCCGTGATTTCGGGGACAGTAGATGGACCGGTCGGGGACAACGGAGGACCTCGCTGGACGGTGGGGATGACTCGGGGTGGGCCGGAATATTAAGAATAACCATGCCGGGGCTGTACCGTGATGTTCTTCTTTCTACCACCCTCGGGTTGAACACGGGCCCACGGACACCCGTATCCGGTGTGCTGACTGCCACATCCACTTTTCATCTCCCAGGAGGATCCTCGTGGCCATCCTGATACTTGCCCTCATGGCCATACTGTTGGGGGCCGTCATCCGAGTTGGGGGGCCGGCGGTCCTCAAGGCCAACGCCGGCGCCGCCAAGCTGGCGAGCTACGCCTTCATGGGCGGCGGATTCCTCCTCATCGCCCTGAACACTGTGACGGTGGTCTCGGTGGGTGAGGTGGGGGTCGTCCACTTCCTGGGGAGGGTGACCCCGGTCCCCCTGGCCCAGGGTGTCCACGTGGTGAATCCCCTGGCCAGCATCGAGAAGATGTCCGTCCGGGAGCAGAGCTTTCCCACCGACGGCAGTGTGGAGCGTATTGACGCCCAGACGAGCGAGCAGCTCAATGTGAGCCTGGAGATCGCCATTCTGTACCAGATCGACGGCGCGAACGGCCCGGAGCTCTTCCAGCGGATCGGGTCCGAGGATCAGATCAAGAGCCGCATCGTCCTCAATGCGGTGAGGAACGGCGTCCGGGATGCCGTGGCGACCAAGTCCATCAACGAGATCTTCTCCCCGAACCGGCGGGAGGTGGCAGGGGACATGCGGGATGCCATCCAGGCCAAGGCGGGAGACCGGATCGCCGTCCTGGAGGTCTTCGTGCGGGACGTTCAGGCACCGCCGCGCGTGCGGGAGGCCATCGAGGAGAAGCTGCAGCGGGAACAGCAGGTCGCTGCAGAGCGATTCCAGACGGAGATCATCCAGGAACGGGCACAGCAACAGGTCGAGGAGGCGAAGGGGATTGCGGAGGCCCAGCGCATCATCTCCGAAGGCCTCACCCCCGAATACTTGAGCTTCTTCTACATCGAGCAGCTCGCCCAGTTGCCGGCGGGCTCCGTGGTCTACGTCCCCACGGAGGGCGGTGTGCCCCTCATGCGCAACGTCGGCGGTGGCCGGTAGGATATCGACCGGCGTGCGTAACCGGGTTCTCAGGTCCTCGAGGGCGGCCACGGCGGTCGCCGCCCTCGTGCTGGCGGGTGCAGCCTGCTCGCCGGTCTACGTGGTCAAGGCAGGCCTGGCTCAGATCCAGATCCTCGGCAACCGGCGCCCCCTTCCCGAGGTCGTCCTCGATCCCGCCACCGACCCGGTCACCCGGGGAACCCTCACTCTGGTGATGGAGGCGCGGGATTTCGCCCGGGATCAACTCGACCTGGAGGTCGGCGGAAGCTACACCAGCTACTCCGAGCTCCCGTCCGACACCCTGGCCATGGTCCTCTCGGCGGCCTACCGGGACCGGCTTCAGGCCCGCACCTGGTGGTTTCCCATCGTGGGACACGTCCCCTACCGCGGGTTTTTCGATCTCGATGAGGCCCTTGCGGAGCAGCGGTCTCTGGAAGCCGACGGGTTCGATACGTACCTGAGGCCCACGTCCGCGTTCTCCACGCTGGGATGGTTCGACGATCCTCTGCTCTCCTCCGTGCTGCAAGCCGATGACGTGGAGGTGGTCACCACGGTCATCCACGAGCTGAGCCACACCCACCTCTTCATCCCGGGTCAGGTGGGCTTCAACGAAAGCTACGCCACCTTCGTGGGCCGGGCCGGCGCCGCGGAGTTCTTCTGCACTCGCCCCGGTGGAGGGCCCGACACGGTGAAATGCCTCAGAGCCCAGGCCCGTTGGCGCGACGCACAGCGGTTCTCCCGCTTCCTGGAAACCGTGGTTCGGCAGCTCGAGGCGGTTTACGGTGACCCCGAGTCGACCGCAGCGGACAAGGTCCGGCGCCGGGGGACCGTCTTCGACGACGCCCGTCGCCGTTTCGACCGGGAGATCGCGCCCGAGCTGGAATCCCTCACCTTCGGGAGCTTTCTGAGCCTTCCCCTGAACAATGCCACCCTCCTGTCCCGGATCCGCTACTATCGAAGTCTGAGCGAGTTTGAGGCGCTCCGGGCCGAGCATGGCGGGCTCCGCGATGCGGTGCGACACCTGAAGGAGAACGGTCGCCGGGGAGAGGACGCCTTCCGGCTTCTTCCGCGCTGAGTCGGCTTCGACCCTTCGACGCCGGAGGTGCCCCCGGGGGACATGGACGGCACGGGGGCTCCCGTCGCGCCATCTCACCTCGTACCTTTTCGGCCCGCGCAGGCCCCGGCCCGCGCCAACCGCCCCCGTACCCACGCATCCGTTGAGTCACGCCAAGCCTGACCGGTCGAGGGTCGAGAAGTACAGCGCCATGGTCGCCCCCTTCCTCGGGGCTGATACCCGGCGCAGCGTCGTCCAGCTGCTCACCTCCCTTCTGCCGTTCGTCCTCTTCTGGTATCTGGCATACCAGGCATTGAACGTGGGGTACTGGCTCACCGTGCTCCTCGCGGTCCCCGCCGCGGGGTTCCTCATGCGGATGTTCATGATCCAGCACGACTGCGGGCACGGGTCCTTCTTCAGGTCCCGCAAGGCCCGGGATTGGGTGGGATTCTGCATCGGCGTGCTGACGCTCATTCCCTACCAGTATTGGCGGAAGACCCACGCCTATCATCACGCTCACTCCGGAGATCTGGACTTCCGCGGATTCGGTGACATCGGCACGCTCACCCTGGAGGAATTCCTCGCCCTGCCACCGCTGAGACGGCTGGCATACCGGGTCTACCGGCACCCGCTGGTCCTCTTCGGAATCGGTCCTCTCTTCCACTTCGTGGTCAAGCATCGCTACCCCTGGGACATTCCCCGTGACTGGAAGCAGGCCTGGCGAAGCGTCTGGCTCACCAATCTCTGCCTCGTGGCCATCGTCTCGGGAATGGTCTGGTTGATCGGGTGGCGGCCCTTCGTACTCGTGCACCTCCCGGTCCTCGCGGTGACCACCTCGGCGGGCGTTTGGCTCTTCTACGTCCAGCACCAGTTCGAAGACACCTATTGGCACCGCCACGAGGACTGGGACTACTTCGATGCGGCACTGGAAGGGAGTTCCTACCTGGTCCTGCCCCGACCGCTCCAGTGGATTACCGCCAACATCGGCATCCATCACGTCCATCACCTCAACGCCCGCATTCCGAACTACAAGCTCCAGGAATGCATGGAGGCATACCCGGAATTCCAGAGGGTGACCCGCATCGGCATTCGGGATTCGTGGCGACTCACCCGCCTTGCTCTCTGGGACGGTGAGGCCAACGAGCTGATCTCGTTCCGGGAGGCCCGGACACGCGCCTGAACCGTGTAGGGCCCGCGAGCCGCCTCACCCTGCACGCTTGGGCCGTGGACCCCCACGAGGTGGACACCCGCCTGACACCGCCGCGCCAGGCGGAGGATCCGTTGTAACCCCTTCCCCCCCCGCTTACGTTACGGGTTCTGTCTCATGGAGCGCGTATTGGACCTGGCGTAATGGCTGAAAAGGATCACAGCTACGATCCCTCCGGCGTGGAGGAGAAGTGGCAGAAGTACTGGGATGACCACGGGATCAACCGATTCACCCGTGACGGGCTGAGGGCGGCATCGGATCCCTTCTACAATCTGATGATGTTCCCGTATCCCTCCGCCGAGGGACTCCATGTCGGGAACATCTATGCCTTCACCGGGGCCGATGTCCACGGCCGCTATCAGCGGCTGCGGGGTCGCGACGTGTTCGAGCCCATTGGCTTCGACGCCTTCGGGATCCACTCGGAGAACTTCGCCCTGAAGATGGGGATCCACCCGATGGACCTCATCCCGAAGAACGTCGAGAACTTCACCCGCCAGCTGCGCCGCATCGGCGGGATGTTCGACTGGGACCACACGGTGGACACCACCGACCCGGCCTACTACCGGTGGACACAGTGGGTCTTCCTCCAGCTCTTCAAGGCGGGTCTGGCTGAAAGGAAGGAAGCTCCGGTCAACTGGTGCCCGTCCTGCATGACCGTGTTGGCCAACGAGCAGGTGGTGGGCGGTCTCTGTGAGAGGTGTGACACGCCGGTAGAGCAGCGGCGGATCGCCCAGTGGTTCTTCGCCATCACGAAGTACGCGCAGCGCCTCCTGGACAACCTGGACGAGATCGACTGGTCCGAAAGCACGACCAAGGCCCAGCGGAATTGGATCGGCCGCAGCGAAGGGGCGGAGCTGGCCTTCCCCCTCGTTCCTCACGACGAGGGTCACGATCCGGTGGACCCGGAGTCGGTGGCGGCCCGGGATGATGCCCACACCATACGCGTCTTCACGACCCGGCCGGATACCGTGTTCGGTGCCACATTCATGGTGCTGGCCCCGGAGCATCCTGCCGTGGAACTGCTGGTGACCGACGAGCACCAGGTGGTGGTGGACGCCTATCAGAGGCAGGCTGCGGCCACGGATCTGGTCGCCCGGCAGAAGACGGACAAGACCAAGACCGGCGTCTTTACCGGGGGCTACTGTCGGAACCCGGCCACCGGAGAGGCCATACCGGTCTGGATCGCCGACTACGTCCTCATGGACTACGGCACCGGTGCCATCATGGCCGTCCCGGGGCACGATGAGCGGGACTTCGAGTTCGCCCGAGAGTTCGGTCTGGAGATCCCGCGCGTGGTGGCCGGCGAGGGCGAGGATGCCGACACGCCACTCGAGTCGGCCTACGTCGGCCCCGGCCGCCTGGTGAATTCAGGCCAGTTCGACGGGATGGACAAGGACGAGGCCATACGGGCCATCACGGCGTGGCTGGGTGAGCGGGACCTCGGGGAGCTTCGGGTGAATTTTCGGCTCCACGACTGGTGCATCTCCCGGCAGCGGTACTGGGGGCCGCCCATCCCCGTGATCCACTGCGATGGGTGCGGCCCTGTGGCCGTGCCGGAGGCCGACCTTCCCGTCGTCCTCCCACGGGTCGAGGACTTCAAGCCCGACGACTCGGGGATTTCTCCCCTTGCGCGGGTCAAGGAGTGGTATGAAGCGCCTTGCCCCCAGTGCGGCGCCCTGGCCCGCCGTGAGACCGATGTCTCGGACACGTTCCTGGACAGCGGGTGGTACTTCCTGCGGTACCCCTCGACCGACTCCGACGACCGGCCTTTCGACGACGAGATTACGAAGCGGTGGCTGCCCGTGGACACCTACATCGGTGGAAACGAACACGCCGTGCTCCACCTCATGTACTCCCGATTCCTCACCATGGTGCTCCACGACCTGGGCCATCTGGAATTCGAGGAGCCGTTCGCCCGCTTCCGCGCCCACGGGCTCATCATCCGGAACGGGGCAAAGATGTCCAAGAGCCGGGGGAACGTCATCGTCCCCGACCCCATCATCGAGTCCGTCGGAGCCGACGCGTTCCGCCTCTACCTCATGTTCCTGGGCCCCTTCGAGGAGGGCGGCGACTACCGGGACGAGGGGATCGAAGGTCCGCGGGGATTCCTGAACCGGCTGTGGGATGCCGCGCAGAGTGCCGAGGACCGGGCCCCGGACCCGGATGTGGAGCGCAAGCTTCACCAGACCATTCAGCAGGTCACCGACCAGATTCCCGGCCTTCAGTACAACACCGCCATTGCGGCCCTCATGGAGTACCTCAACGCCGTGCGGTCCGGTGGGCGCGTCGCCGCCCGCGCCGAGGTGGAGCCGCTGGTGGTGATGGTGGCGCCCTTCGCCCCTCACATCGCCGAAGAGCTGTGGGCGGGCTTCGGGCATGAGGGTAGCATCTTCGACGCCGCTCCGTGGCCACGGTTCGACGCCGAGAAGGCGAAGGAGAGCACCGTTGAGGTGGCGGTACAGGTCAACGGAAGGCTCAGGGCCACGATCCGGATTCCCGCCGACGCATCGCGGGAGGTGGCCGAGGCCGCCGCCCGCGCTCAGGAGAACGTCGTGCGGTATCTGGATGGTGCCAGCGTGCGAAAGGTGATCCACGTCCCCAACCGTCTTCTCAACTTCGTGGTGGGCTGAGAGAGGATTCCCCGATGAACGATCTGGACCGTCTCTGCATCGACGCCCTTCGCGTCCTCTCCATGGACGCGGTGCAGCAAGCCAACTCGGGCCACCCGGGAACACCCATGGCGTTGGCACCTCTGGGATATGTCACCTGGACCCGGCACCTCAAGCACAATCCTGCCAACCCCAAGTGGCCCGATCGGGACCGGTTCGTCCTCTCCGTGGGCCACGCGTCGATGCTGATTTACGGCCTCCTCCATCTAACCGGGTACGAACTCACCCTGGAGGACATCCGCAATTTCAGACAGTGGGGCTCCCCGACTCCCGGACATCCGGAACTGGGCCACACACCGGGGGTGGAGACCACCACTGGGCCCCTGGGTCAGGGGGTGGCCAATTCGGTCGGGATGGCCATGGCCGAGCGATGGCTAGCCACCCGCTTCAACCGACCCGGCCACGAGATCGTCAACCACCACACCATCGCCTTCTGCTCCGACGGCGACCTCATGGAAGGCGTCAGCCACGAGGCGGCGGAGATGGCGGGGCATCAGCGACTGGGAAAACTCACCTGGGTCTTCGACGACAACCGCATCACCATCGAGGGGAGCACGGATCTGGCCACCTCGGTGGACCAGACTCGGCGCTTCGAGGCATATGGTTGGCAGGTCCTTCACGTGGAGGACGGAAACGACGTGGAGGCCCTGGACCGCGCCCTCCGTGAAGCGAAGGCCGAGACCGACCGCCCCACCCTGGTGATCCTCAAGACCGTGATCGCATGGGGAGCCCCCAACAAGGCGGGCACGGCTGCGTCCCACGGTGCTCCCTTGGGTGCGGACGAGATTCGGCTCACCAAGGAGGCCTACGGGTATCCGAGTCAGGATCCGTTCTTCGTACCTCCGGAGGCGCTGGAAGAGTGGCGCAGGACCGCCGAGCGAGGCGCCGCGGAGGAGGCGGAGTGGCAATCGCGGTTCGAGGCGTACCGGGCAGCCTTCCCCGACGACGCCGCGGAGTACCTTCGGATGATGTCTGGAGAACTCCCCGCAGGATGGGATGCCCAACTGCCGGACCTGAGAGACGTGGAGAAGGATGCCACCCGGAACAGCTCGGGGAAGGTCCTCAACGCCGTTGCCCGGGTCGTTCCCGAGTTCATCGGCGGCTCCGCGGACCTGGGAGGCTCGAACAAGACCGACATCGATGGCGGAGGGGACCACCTGGCGGAGAATCCAGGGGGGCGGGTTATCCATTTCGGAATCCGGGAACACGCCATGGGCGCCGTGATGAACGGGATGGCGCTTCACGGAGGGGTGAGACCCTTCGGAGGGACCTTCCTGATCTTCTCGGACTACATGCGGCCCGCGGTGAGGCTCGCCGGCCTCATGGAGCTCCCGGTCGTCTACGTCTGGACCCACGACTCCATCGGTCTGGGAGAGGACGGCCCAACCCACCAGCCCGTGGAGCAGCTCATGAGCCTCCGGCTGATTCCCGGCCTGATGGATCTTCGTCCGGCGGACCCGGCGGAGACCGCCGTGGCCTGGAAGGTGGCGCTCGAGCGCACCGACGGACCTACATTCCTCGCTCTGACCCGACAGGGTGTACCCAACCTCTCCCGCCGGAACGGGAACAACCCCGAGGGATTGCGGCGTGGGGCCTACGTGGTGGCCGAGGCGAGCGACGGCCCGCCGAGTGCCGTGCTCCTGGCAAGCGGATCGGAGGTGCACACGGCGCTGGAGGCCCGGAGCGTGCTGGAGGGTGAGGGGATCGGCACGCGCGTCGTGAGCTTCCCCAGTTGGCACCTCTTCCAGCGGCAAGATCCCGGGTATCGAGCTGAGGTCCTCGGTCCCGCTTCCGCGGTGCGTGTGTCCCTCGAAGCCGGCGTTACCACGGGATGGGAGCGTTGGGTGGGGCCCCGGGGTGGGTCGGTGGGCATCGATCGGTTCGGTGCCTCCGCGCCTGCCGAGGTGCTGTTCGAGCGGCTTGGAGTCAGCCCATCCGCGGCCGTGGCGCGGGTCCGCTCCCTTCTTTGAAGTCCATTCCCCAGAGGATCAGGCCGCGATCCTGAGCCGTGCCCCGAGGGGGAGTGGTGGAACGCGGGTAACGGTGGAGTCCCGCCGCCGTCTCCTTCGGATGGGTGTCGCGCTGCAAGCCTCCGGAACACACCCCGCCCGGCGGGCCCATCCCTTCCACGAGTGGCCATGGCCGGTCTGACCGTGAAACAGGTAGTCCGCCGCGTGGGCCATCTCGTGCAGTAGGGTGTCGAGGCGAGCCGGTCCGTTCCCGGGGAGCATCAGGTCGACGTTGAGCGCCAACTCGACCACCACGGGCCGCCCCTCCCTCAATCCCGGGACCATCTGTCCCAGGCTGGTCCGCATCCGATTGGAAAGCCGGAGTGGAATGGTCCGCGGCAGGCGACTCCCAAAGCGGGTACGGTTCAGGTAATCGAAGAGCTTCCGGAGGTAGACTCGCTGCGCCGGGGTAGCGCAGCAGGGCCCTACTCCGAGGTCGCGCCGGGCCGGCCGGGCCAGTCGCCGGGCCTCCTGCCGGATGCGCCGGATCTCGCGGTCCAGTGGCGGCCATGCCGCCACTCGCGCCATTGCGCGGTGATACTCGGCATCGGGCCGATGGGCCTGGTTGGCGATCACCACGAAATATCGGAGGAGCCTCCGGGGAGCTCCGGCGAACGCCACGTGGAGGTTCAGAACGGTCCCCTGCTGCGTGAGGGACCAGATGGTGCTCTTGTTGGCCTTCAAGCAGACCCGTTGAACGCGCCGGGCACCGGAAGACCGCAGAAACTCAAGGATTTCCGGGGCAGAACGTGACATCAAGGCACCTGGTTCGGTCCGAGGGAAACGCGTGAATTATGGCGCCTCCGGGACGCTTGGCCAAGGCTCCGCGGCCAGGAGGCGCACCTCTTCGATGGAGCCCCCACCTCTCAACTACGAGGGTCCCATATACGGGGGACACGTGCCCGTGCCATACCACATGTCGTATTTGGGTGACACGTGGTTATTGCGGACTGGGCTGGGAATCGCCCTATTGTGTCTTGCTCCCTGCGCAGAGCGTTCTTCACCCAACCTCCGGAGGATCGACGTTATGGCTGCGGACGAGGCCAAGAAGAAGAAAGCGGCCGCCAAGAAGGCCACGAAGAAAAAGGCGGCCCCAAAGAAAGCCGCGAAGAAGGCCGCCCCGAAGAAGACGGTGAAGAAGGCCGCCAAGAAGAAGGCGGCCCCAAAGAGGGCCGTGAAGAAGGCCGCCCCGAAGAAGACCGCCAAGAAGGCCGCCAAGAAGAAGGCGACCCCGAAGAAGGCTGCCAAGAAGACGGCGAAGAAGGCCGTGAAGAAGCCGACCCCGAAGAAGGCCGCCAAGAAGGCTGCCAAGAAGACGGCCAAGAAGGCCGTGAAGAAGGCCGCCGTGAAGAAGGCGACCCCGAAGAAGACCGCCAAGAAGGCTGCCAAGAAGCCGGCGAAGAAGGCCGCCAAGAAGACGGTGAAGAAGAAGCCGGTTGCCAAGAAGGTGGCGAAGAAGGCCGCCAAGAAGGCGGTGAAGAAGGCCGCCAAGAAGCCGGCGAAGAAGGCCACCAAGAAGGCGGTGAAGAAGGCCGCCAAGAAGCCGGCGAAGAAGGCCACCA
>CP070829.1:1917777-1945976 GCA_020344755.1 Gemmatimonadales bacterium | reverse complement strand
GGAGCGGACGTCCGCTCCGGCCTTCGAATGGCCCAGGAAGGAGACGGGGCCGACCGGGAACGTTCTCACCGCACCACATCCACCGCCCGCTCTCGTCCACCAACGTTCCGGACGACCCCGGAATCTCACTCCCGTCTTTCGTATAGACGTGTCGGAAGGCGAAAGGGTTACCTGGCGAATGTAACAGAAGTGTAACAGCCGAGTCCGCTGCCGCCGTTCAATCCTCCTGAGCCCGGTATCGGATCACGCCGTCCACGATGGTCATGACCACCTCCGTCCGGGAGATCTCGTCGACGGGGACGGTCAGGATATCCCGGTCCAGGACCGTGATGTCCGCCAGCTTCCCCGGTGCAAGGGACCCGAGCTCCTCCTCCTGGAAAGCGGCGTAGGCATTGTTCAGGGTGTAGCTCCTCAGGGCCTCCAACCGGGTCAATGCCTGGCCGGGGTAGAAGGGCTCACCTGTGGAGGTCATCCGACTGACCGTGGAGTAGTAGGAGGCAAGGGGATCGATGGCCTCCACCGGAACATCGGTCCCATTGGCGATGACGACCCCGGAGTCCCAGAGATCCCGCCACATGTAGGCTCCGGTCTCCGCCCTCCATTCGCCGAGCTTCTCCTCGACCCAGGGGCCATCGGACGTGGCATGGACCCCCTGCATTGCGGCGATCACACCCATCTCCGAGAAACGGCCGATATCGTCGGGGTGGAGGTGCTGGGCATGCTCGATCCGCCACCGCATCCCGGAACCGTCCACGCCCGCCGCGTCCCAGGTGCGCTGGTAGAGATCCAGGACCTCCCGGTTCCCCCGATCCCCGATGGCGTGGATGTTCACCTGGTAGCCGGCCTCGAGGGCGATGCGGGCGGTCTCGTTCAGGCCGTCCACGGGATCGGTGTTCAGCCCCGTGCTCGTGGGCAGGTCGTCGTACGGCTCCAGGAGCCAGGCGCCGTGGGAGCCCAACGCGCCGTCGATGGATCGCTTGATGGACCGGACGGTGAGGAACCCGCCTCCGTACCCCTCCATGCGGTAATCGGCGAGGTGTTCCCTGAGCTGCTCGTTGGACGCACGGACCATCACGTAGAGGCGGACCGGAAGAGCGCCTTCGTCTGCGAGCCTGCGAAACCCGTCCACCGTCCCGAAGCCGACACCCGCGTCGTGGAATGACGTGATTCCATTCGCCAGTGCCTCTTCTCCGGCGAGTTGCACCTGCCGGCGGAATTCAGCCTCGACCTCCTCGTCGGTCCGCCCGGACTGGGCCCGGGACATGGCCCGACCCACCAGCCCCTGGGCCGTCTCGCGGAGCAGCCCGGTGGCCCGCCCCTCTGGACCTCGAACGATCGTGCCACCGTCGGGATCCTGGGTGGAGGCCGAGATCCCCGCCTCCTCCAGGGCACGGGCATTGACGAAGGAGGCGTGGCCACTGGCATGGGTCAGCGAGACGGGATTGTCGGGCGATACCGCGGAGAGCGCGTCATGGTAGGGGACGCCGTCCACATTGGCCTCTGGCGTCGAGGTCCACTTCTCCTGGTGCCACCCGCGCCCCGTGATCCACTCCCCGGGATCCGCTTCCGCCACCGCCACCGCCACCATGTCGACGATGTCCTGGAACGAGGTGGTGGTGGTGAGGTCCAGGATCATCTTGGCGCGACCCAGTCCGAGGTAGTGCCCGTGACCCTCGATAAGACCCGGGACGGCCAGCCTCCCATCCAGATCCACAACCTCCGTCGCCGCGCCTACCCACGCCCGCATGTCCCGGGAAGAGCCCACGGCGACGACCCGGCCGTCCCGAACCGCGAGTCCCTGGGCCTCGGGCACGGCATCGTCCACCGTCACCACCTTTCCGTTCACGAGCACGAGATCCGCGGGATTCTCCGCCATCTCGGGACCGCAGGCCCCGGCCACGACGGACAGGACGAGGGTCAGGGGGCCAACGACACGACCGGCGACACGACGCATGCTCAGCTTCTCCTGCTTTCTCGGACGACACATCCGTGGGCTCCGGGGGCCACTCCGGGCAGCCCGCCGCAGGCTAGAATGTCCGATACCGAACCTCTACGCCAGTTGTGCCATGCAGGCTTCGCCGGCGGCGCGGCCGGCGGCGCGGCCCGTGGCCCAGGCCCAGAAGAAGTTGTGGCCGCCGATGGGTCCGAACGCGTCCAGCATTTCACCACAGAGGTAGAGCCGGGGCACCCGCCGGCTCTCCAGCGTCTTGGGATCCACCTGGTCCAGCGCCACCCCTCCCCCCGTGACCTCCGCTTTTCGGTAGCCCTCATCCCCGGACCACGGGAGCGGGTAGCGGGTGAGTAGATCCAGAAGCTCGAGGCGCTCCTCCCGCCGCAGCTGCGAGAGCGATCGATCTTCCGGCACGTCCGAATCGGAGAGAAGCTGCGCCGCCAACCGCTGGGGAAGGTGCCTCCCCAGTACCCCCACCACCGTTCTTGGACCCGGCGCCAATCGCTCCCGCCAGGGCTCCGTTCCTTCCCCGGTCCAATCCACCGTCACCGTTGCCCGTTCACCCCCCTCCGCCAGGCTCCGCACGGCTACGTGTGAGACGTCCAGGACCACCGGTCCGCTGTACCCGCGATGGGTGAAGAGGAACCCACCCCGGGCCGTCCGCTGGTGCCGGGAGGAGCGCGCCGTGACCACCGCATCCACGGAGACACCTGCCAGGTGCTGGTGCGGAGTGGGATTCGCGGTCAGGGGGGTGAGGGCGGGGTAGGTGGGGTTCACCACGTGACCGAGGGCGCGGGCCCAGGCGATTCCCCGGCCATCACTTCCGGTGGCGGGAACGGACAATCCGCCGGTGGCCAGCACGACGCAGCGCGCTCGGTAGTCCGATCCCTCCGACACACGCACGGCCCAACCCTCTCCCTCGGTCCAGAGAATCTCCGCCACCGTCCGCTCGAAGTGGATGCGACCCCCTGCGCTGCGCACGCTGGAGACCAGGGCATCCCGCACCTCCCGGGCACGGTCCGACACGGGAAAGAGCTTGTCGCCATCCTCCTCGTGCTTCAGGCCGATCCCCAGGTCCTCTTCGAAGAATCGCCGCTGATCCGCGAGAGGCCACGAGCGCAGGATCCTCCGCAACGAGTTCGGGGAAGAATCGGTGACGTACTCGTCGGGCTGGAAGGTACCGGGCAGGACATTGCAGCGTCCGCCTCCGCTGATGAGGATCTTCCGCCCACCGTCCTTCGTCCGCTCCAGCAGAAGGGTGTCCGCCCCGGCACGGGCGGCGAAGATGGCGGCCATGAGACCCGCGGCCCCGGCACCCACCACCACCACGTCCGCCCTCTCCACGGGGCCCGCGATGCCGCGGCCTCCGTCGCCCGGGCTCACCGCATGCTCCCCCGAAGTGTGCTCAGCGTAGCTTCCAGGCGAAGAACCCCAGCACCCCTCCCAGGATGGCTCCCGGGTAGTCCGCCATCACGAACCCGATTCCCCCGCCCAACAAGGTCAGCCCCCACCAGGGCAGGTAGATCCTCCGTCGCTCCTTCACGCGGCACGCTCCGTGGCTTCCTTGGCTTCGATCCCTCGCTCCTCGTCTACCGTCAGCAACAGCAGGCCCCCCAGGACGAAGAAGGTGAGAACCGTCCCCATCCCGATCCGGACGCTCCCCGTGATCCGGCTGATCTCACCGTACAGGAACGGGCCCAGAAAGGCGATGGCCTTCCCTGAAAGGGCGAAGAACCCATAGAACTCCGTCTCCTTGGACGCGGGTACGAACCGTCCCAGCAACGAGCGACTCGCGGCCTGGTTGGGACCTACGAAGATCCCCACCCAGAAGCCCGCCAGGTAGATGCTGAGCGTGCTGGTGGCCGTAACCGCCCAGATCCCGCCGAGGGCGAGTCCGACAACCGTGAGCAGGATGGTCCGCTTGCCTCCGACCTTGTCGTCCAGGAAGCCCATGGCGTAAGCACCTACCATGGAGGCCATCTGGACTCCCACTCCCCAGGTCATGACCTCCAGCGGCTCCATTCCGAAGGCGGACGAGACGAAGAGGGGGCCCACGACGAAGACTGTCACGAGCCCGTCGTTGTAGATCATTCGGGCGGCCAGGAGCCGGAAGATATCCACGTGACGCGTGCGGATCTCCTGGAAGGTGTCGGCGATCTGCCGTGACGCCTCCCGGAAGACCTGGCCCACCCGTGGTCGGGGCCTCCCCCTCCCGCGAGCCTCCCGGACCCAGAGGAACATGGGAACGCTGAACGCCGCGTACCACGCAGCCACCAGGATCGGAACCGCCCGCCACTGCTCCAGGCGCTCCGGGTCGAGACCGAATGCGGGTTGGTCCGGAAGCAGGAAGAGAGCCATGGCGATTCCCATGCAGCCCAGCCCCCCCACGTAGCCCAGGGCCCAACCGTACCCGGAGATGCGGCCGATCCGCTCCGGAGGGGAGATGTCCGGCAGGTACGAATTGTAGAACACCCCGCTGAGTTCGAAGGCGATGTTGCTGATCACCACGAACACCAACGCCAGCAGCGCCTGCCCCGGCATGGGAAACCAGAGGAACGCGGTGAACACCACGCAGAGTACCGTGCTGGACATCATCAGTCCGCGGCGAATGCCTCCCCGGTCCGCCAGGGCGCCCAGATAGGGGCTCGAGACCGCCACCACGATTCCGGTCACCGTGGCTCCCCGCGTCCACAGGGTGGTGCCGTCGCCCCCCTCCCCCATCATGAAGTTCTTGAAGAAGAGGGCGTAGACGAAGGTGACGATGACGGTGGTGTACGACGAGTTGGCGAAGTCGTAGAGGGACCACCCCAGCACGGTCTTTCGGTCGTACGGCCGCTCGGTCATCCACTCCTCCACGTCTGGGTACCGGGAACCATGCAGTACTCGGCCCTCCCGGAAGGTGCTGCCAGACTAGGCTCCCCCGGGTACCTCTGTCCACGCCCGGCTCCAGGGGCGGCCGCAGCGATGCCCCTGCCGATGTCCGTAGCGCCGGACGCGGCGTGTCGTGCTTTTCCACCACGCCGTCCACCTCTATTCTCAGGAGCCCTCCCCTTTCCCGGTCCTCCCGATCCATGAACCGACTGCAAGGACGCACCGCCCTGATCACCGGAGCCACCGCCGGCATCGGCCAGGCGTGTGCCAGGGCTCTGGCAGCCCTGGAGGTGCATCTGGTGCTGGTGGGGCGCCGCGCCGAACGACTCCAGGCCCTGGCCACCGAGCTGCGGGAGGCCTTCGGTGTGGACATCTACACGCGCGCCCTGGATGTCCGGGACCGGGACGCGGTCATGGCCCTTCCCACCGATCTCGTATCCGAGGGGGTGCAGGTGGACCTGCTGGTGAACAACGCCGGCAAGGCCCTGGGGCTGGACCTGCTTCACGAGGGAGACCTGGACGATTGGGACGAGATGGTCGACACCAACGTCAAGGGACTCCTGTACTTCTCCCGGGCCTTCCTGCCCGGAATGGTGGAGCGGAACCGGGGCCACGTCGTCAACGTCGGCAGTACGGCCGGACGGTGGACGTATCCTCGAGGCGCCGTCTATTGCGGGACCAAGTTCTCCGTCCGGGGGATCTCCGAGGGAATGAACATGGACCTGGCCGGCACCCGGGTGCGTGTCTCGAGTGTCGACCCCGGCCTGGTGGAGACCGAGTTCAGCGAGGTCCGATTCCACGGAGACAAGGAGCGGGCCGAGGCGGTCTACCAGGGTTACACCCCCCTCACTGCAAATGACATTGCCGATGCCGTAGTCTACGTGGCGAATGCCCCGGAACACGTAGACATCTTCAACATGGTCATCCTCCCCACCGATCAGCGGCACTCCATGATCGTCCACAAGGAGAGCGGGTGAGCTTCCTGCCCACCACGGCACATTGAGCCCCCACCGATCCTCCCCCGGCGTCATCGTATTCGCGCTATGGCTCCTGGTCTTCGGTGCCTCGAGCCAGATCATGATCATTTCGCCGATTCTCCCTCTCATCGGCGAGCAGTTGGACATCGCCGATGCGGTCCTGGGGACGCTGGTCTCGGCCTACGCCCTCATGGTGGGAGTGTTCGCCATCATTTCCGGGCCCATTTCCGACAAGATCGGACGTCGTCGCATCCTCCTCCTCGGGACGGGGATCATGTCGGTGGCCCTGGTCATGCACCTCCTCGTTGTGGACTACTACTCCTTCCTGGGGGTCCGGGTATTCGCGGGGGTGGCCGGAGGGGTCCTGAGCGGGGCGGCGGTCTCCTATGTGGGCGACTACTTCCCATACAACCGCCGCGGTTGGGCGACCGGGTGGATCATGAGCGGCTCCGCCTTCGGTCAGATCATCGGGATTCCTCTAGGCATCGTCCTGGCGGGGCGCATGGGGTTCAAGGCCCCGTTCATCCTCTTCGCCGTCCTGATGTTCATGGCGTATTTCCTCATCCTCCTGAAGGTGCCCCAGCCCGACGTGCAGCGGAGCCAGGGCCGGCTCTCGGTCGGCGGCGCGATGAGGGACTACATGGCCATGCTGCGTCGGCCGGAGATCGCGTTCGCCTCCTTTGCCTTCTTCCTCATGTTCCTGGGCGTGAGCCTCTACGTGGTCTACCTGCCCACCTGGCTGGAGCGGGAGCTGGGTGCCACACCCAATGCGATCGCGACACTCTTTCTCATCGGGGGAATCGCCAACGTGCTCACCGGTCCCCAGGCCGGGCGGATCTCCGACCGTATCGGGCGGAAGGGGATCATCCTGCTCTCCTGCACCGGTCTCTTCGTGGTCATGCTCATCACCACAGTGGTGGTCCGGGAATTCTGGGTCGCCTACCCCGTCTTCTTCATGACCATGGTCCTGGTGGCGATGCGCATCTCCCCGTTCTCGGCGCTGCTGACCGCGCTGGTCACCGATCAGCGCCGCGGCTCGCTCATGAGCCTGACCGTCGCCCTGGGCCAGGTGGGCTTCGCCGTGGGTGGCGCCGTGGCGGGCCCTCTCTTCGCCGGCGCAGGGTACGCGAGCAACACGGTCCTGGGGGCCTTCTCCGTCCTTGGGATGGGACTCATCGTCTGGTTCCTTCTGCCGGAACCGGAACCGTCTCAGGGCCATGCGGTGGCTGACACTCCCTCCGGCACGGACGCATGAGCACAGGGGAGGATTGGGGCCGGGGCTGGGCACTGGTGACGGGAGCATCCGTTGGACTGGGAGAGGAGATCGCCCGGGTCCTGGCCTCACGCGGGTTTCCTCTGGTGATCACTGCCCGGAACGAGCAGCGTCTCGAAGCGCTGGCCCATGAGCTGTCTCAGACCTACGACGCCCGGGTTCGAGTCATTCCTGCGGATCTCTCACAACCAGGATCGGCCGATCGGCTCGCCAGTGAGGTCCGTGACATGGACCTCCCGGTGGAAGTGCTCGTGAACAATGCCGGCATCGGCCAGTGGGGACCCTACCTGGCGCTCGACGGGACCGAGGAGCTGGAGATGCTCCACTTGAACGTGGAGGCGCTCACCGTCCTCACTCGCGGGCTTCTCCCCGGGATGGTGGAGCGTGGCTACGGGCGGATCCTCAACGTGGCTTCCACGGCGGCTTTCGTCCCCGGGCCGTGGATGACGGTCTACTACGCCACGAAGGCCTACGTGCTCTCGTACAGTGAGGCATTGGGTGAGGAGCTCCGGGACACGGGGGTATCGGTGACCTGCCTTTGCCCTGGACCCACGCGAACCCACTTCCAGCTGCGGGCCGGCATGCGACCGCCCCCGGTCCTGGCCGGCAGGATGATGGAGGCATCTCCGGTGGCCCGGGCAGGGGTGGACGGGCTCTTTCGGCAGAAGCGGGTCGTGGTGCCCGGCCTCATGAACAGGCTGATCACATTCGCTCCACGCATCCTTCCGCGAGCGCTCCTTCTCAGGGTGGTGAAGCGCATTCAAGTCAACCGAGGCCGAGAGGGGGAGGGGTGACGGATCAGACCCCCCTCCCGGAGCAACCCATCCGGGTTCTCCTGGTGGAGGACGCCCTCGACCAGGCCTTGCTTCTGAAGGCCATGCTGGGGACGGACCGGTACGAGGTGACCCATGCCCAGGACGGTGGGCACGGACTGACGCTGTTCGAGAGCAAGGAGTTCGACGTCGTCATCACCGACCTCAACCTTCCTGGAATGGATGGCTTCGACCTCACGCGAGCCCTCAAGGACCTGGCTCCCGAGGTCCCGATCATCGCGGCCACCGGCTATTCCTCCCCCGGGTACACCGACGCGGCCTTTCGGGCGGGAGTCGATGCTCTCCTCACCAAGCCCTTCGATCGCTCGGAGCTTCTCGGTCGCCTGCGCGAGCTACTTCCGACCCTCCATTCCCCCGTGCAGTCCCCACCCAGCGTCTTCGCCCTCGGGGCCCGTCCCGGCGACGTGGTGCTGGGTTGTGGGGCCACCCTGGCCTTCCACCGGAGCCAGGGCCATGACGTCCTGGTGTTCATTCTCTCGTCCGGGGAGCCGGGGTCGGGCCTGGACCTGGCCGCCGCCCGGAAGGCGGCCGAACGCCTCGGGGCGCGAGTGATTCTCGCAGGAGCGTCGGACTCCGGCGACGATCTCATGGAGCGACAGCACCTCCTGGAACGGGTCGTCCGCGAGCTCTCCCCGGCCGTGGCCTATATCCCCTCGCTGGCGGACAGCGACCCCTACCGCAAGGAAGCGCACCACCTGGGACGGGCCGCTCTCGCTGGCGCCCGGGCATTGCTGGCCTACGGTACCGCAACCGCGACTCTGGACTTCCGGCCCACCTTCTTCAAGACGGTGGACTCCCACATCTCCCGGAAGTTGGAGGCCCTGGAGGCGTTCCAGGTCGGTGGGAGCCTGCCCCGCGAGCTGTCTGCACGGTTCGCCCTCGCTGCGGCGCGGTATTGGGGACGCTTCGCAGACTTCGGGGAGGTGGAGCCCTTCGAGGTCATCGGGAAGGAGGGGAAAAGTTGATCGACCGTCTGCGATGCCGCTGCTTTCGCCTGCCTGCCTTGCCGGTGGGGCTCATCGCCGCCGGCCTTGCCGGTGCCACGCCGTCCGCGGCCCAGAATGAGCCTCCCCCCATCCTTGCGGGGCAGCGGGCCGTTCCTGGCACCTACGACACGGGGCTCGACGTCCTCCACTACGACATCGAGTTGGCGCTTCCCGATACGGCAAGCTGGATCGTGGGTCGGGTCGCCATACGGATTCGCTCCCGGGTCTCCGGACCGGGGGAGGTGGTCCTGGACTTTACCGGGCTCGCTCTGGATTCCGTGATGCTGAACGGCACGACGGTGGACGCCGTGCTGGAGAACGGCCGGTTGCACGTACCCTTCGGCCGAGCCCTGAACGAGGGGGACGAGGTGGTGGCGGAGGTCCACTACCGGGGGGTCCCGGACGACGGGCTCGTGCTCGGGAGGAATGCGGAGGGGCGCCCGTCGGCCTTCGTGGACAATTGGCCCAACCGGACCCGCTTCTGGCTCCCCTCCGTGGACCACCCGTCGGACAAGGCCACCGCGCGATTCACCGTCCACGCACCCGCGGCGTGGCAGGTAGTGGCAAACGGCCGGCTCGTGGGGCAGCCCTACCCCACCGCTCCGGGCACCCCTGGACCGGCGGAGGGCGCCCGTCGCACGTGGAACTACCGGACGGAGTTGCCCCATCCCACCTACACCCTCGTGGTGGGCGGTACGGAGATGGTCGTAAACTCGCTCGGGGTCTCGGCGTGTGGCAGGGCCCCCGCCTCCCCCAGGGTGGACGGGTGTGTGGAGTCCACCACGTGGCTCTATCCCGGCAGTGTGGCCACCGCCTCCTCCTCCTTCCGGAGAGCCGTGGAGATGGTGGATTTCTTCGCCGACGTGGTGGGACCGTTCCCCTACGAGAAGCTCGCCCACGTTCAGTCGGCGACCCGGTTCGGTGGTATGGAGAACAGCTCCGCCATCTTCTATTCGGAGCAGGCGCTGAGATCGGGGCGGAACATCGAGGGCACCGTCTCCCACGAGATCGCCCACCAGTGGTTTGGCGACTCGGTGACTCCGGAGGACTGGAGCCAACTTTGGCTGTCCGAGGGGTTCGCCACCTACTTCGGAGCGGTCTTCTTCGAATACGCGGACGGGATCCCCGAGTTCAGGCGGCGCATGGCTGCCGCCGGCGAACGTTACCTCACCTCCTCCGACACCCTCCTCCCGGTGGTGAATCGTGACAGCCAGGACCTCTTCGATCTCCTGAACCGGAACAGTTATCAGAAGGGAGCCTGGGTCCTCCACATGCTCCGCGGACTCGTGGGGGACGAGGCCTTCTTCGAAGGAATTCGCGAGTTCTATCGCCAGCACCGGCACGACACCGCGACCACCGACGACTTCCGGTCCGCTGTGGAACGCGCCAGCGGCACCGACCTGCGGTGGTTCTTCGACCAGTGGCTGTACCGGCCGGGCTACCCGGTCCTGGAGGTCGAGACGGGTCCGGACCCAGAGGCCGGAGGCCTGCAGGTCACCCTTCGGCAGGTCCAGGGGACGTATGCGCCTCGCTTTCGCCTTCCCGTCACGCTGGAGTTGTACTGGGGAGCCAACCGGGAACGTCGGTCGGTGACCCTTCGCGGAAGCGAGGGCGTCTTCCGCTTTCCCGGTGTTCCCTCGACCGCCCGCGTTACGGTGGATCCCGACAGCTGGATTCTGAAGCGCCTTGCCGGAGGGCTCTGACCGGCACACCCTTCTAACGGGGGAGTTGGGAACCTGGGCTCCCCGACGCCCTTTCCGACCTGCGGGTCGGCAAGGGCATCATCTTCCTTACGCCGACCTCATGGAGGCCGCTGTGGCAGCCGGCCCTCATCTCGAATTCGAAAAGGACATCGTCGAGCTCCAGGAGCAGATCGAGCGGCTCGAAGGCCTGGCCCGAAACAAGGGGCTGGACGTTGCCTCGGAGCTCCAGGACCTCCAGAGCAAGCTGGAGGTCCTGCGGCGGGAGACGTACCAGAACCTGAGACCGATCGAGCAGGTTCAGGTGGCCCGACACCCGCAACGTCCCTACACCCTCGACTACCTGGATCTGGTATTCAGCGACTTCCAGGAGCTCCACGGCGACCGCTCGTACCGCGACGACGAAGCCATCGTAGGGGGATGGGCGCGCCTCGATGGGAACACCCTGATGGTCATCGGCCATCAGAAGGGCCGGGACATGAAGGAGAACCTCCGCCGGAACTTCGGGATGCCGCACCCCGAGGGGTACCGGAAGGCTCTGCGCCTCATGCGCATGGCAGAGAAGTTCGGACGGCCCGTGGTCACATTCATCGACACGCCGGGAGCCTACCCCGGCCTGGGTGCAGAAGAACGTGGGCAGGCCGAGGCCATCGCCACGAATCTCCGGGAGATGGCCCGCCTTCGAACCCCCACGGTCTCGGTGGTCATCGGTGAGGGCGGATCGGGAGGGGCGCTGGCCTTGGGCGTGACCGACCGCATCCTCATGCTGGAGCACAGCATCTACTCGGTCATCTCGCCCGAGGGGTGTGCCGCCATCCTCTGGCGTTCTGCGGAGCATCGCGAGAAGGCCGCCCAGGCGCTCAAGCTGACCTCCTCGAACCTCCTGGCCCTCGGCGTCGCCGACGACATCGTGGCCGAGCCGGACGGCGGGGCGCACGCCGATTGGGACCAGACCGCTCGGCAGCTGCAGCGCTCCCTCGCGAAGCACCTGTCGGAACTCATCGAGTTGGACATGGACACCCTCCTCCGTCAGCGCTGGGCCAAGTACGAATCCATGGGCGCCTGGCTGGGGGAGGACGGCGCCCTGGACGGCTGAGGCCATGGCCTCGGGATTCGCCGAGGTCCGCTTCAAGGGGACCCGCAAGGACTACTTCGCGTACTCTGGACTGGCCCTTCGGCCCGGCCATCACGTGATCGTCGGAGCGGACCGTGGAGAGGATCTCGGGCAGGTGACCGCGGTGGGGGTCATCGCCGAGCGGCGGTGTGCTTCCAGCGGCGGCTGTGCGACTCCGGTCCCGGAGGCCCGCGTGATCCGCATGGCTCAGGACAGCGAGGTGGATCGCCTCGGAGCCCTCCGCAACGATGAATATCGGGTGCGCCGGGAAGCACGAGGACTGGTGGACAAGCACGGATTGAAGATGAAGGTCACCGAGGCGGAATGGCAGTTCGATCGGAACCGTCTCATCCTCTATTTCACGGCGGAGCGGCGGGTCGACTTCCGGGAGTTGGTGCGTGACCTGGCCCGCGCGTTTCGCACCCGAATCGAGCTTCGGCAGATCGGGGTCCGTGACGAGGCGGCCCTGCTGGGAGGCGTGGGGCGGTGTGGTCGCGAGTTGTGCTGCTCTACCTGGCTGCCGGAGCTCAAGCCGGTGAGCCTGCAGCTGGCGAAGGACCAGCGGCTCTCCCTGAATCCGGCGCAGATCTCGGGGTGCTGCGGGCGCCTCATGTGTTGTCTGATGTACGAGCACAGGACCTACGTGGAGGCGCGGAGGAGATTCCCGCGGGAGGGGAAGACGCTGGTGACCGGCCGCGGAGAGGAGCGCGTGGTGTCCGTGGACATCCTGCAGGAGCAGGTCACGCTTCGGGATCCGGACGGGAATCGCCACACTCTTTCGCTGGACCAACTCCGAAAGGAGGTCTCCGGGGGACCTCACGGCGAGGTGGGCCTCCGGGCAGACGGGCGGACCGGCGATGCCGATCCCGATGAGATAGGAGAGTGACGTGGATCGACGCTACCTGACCACGCCGATCTACTACGCCTCCGGCGAGCCCCACATCGGCCACGCCTACACCACGATCCTCGCGGACGCCCTGGCCCGGTTCTTCCGACAGGAAGGACACGACGTGCTGTTTCTCACGGGAACCGACGAGCACGGCCAGAAGATCCAGGAGGAGGCGGCCCGTCGGGAGGTGGCGCCCCTGGAGCTGTGCGATCAGATGGCGGAGCGCTTCAAGGCGGCCTGGCACGACCTCGACATCTGCTTCGACCGGTTCATCCGGACCACCGAGGCGGAGCACGTCAGGGTCGTGGAGGCCTTCCTGCAGCGGCTTCTCAGCCGTGGGCACCTCTACGAGGGGAGCTACAAGGGGTGGTATTGCGTCCCAGATGAACGCTACTGGACCGAGAAGGATCTGGGCCCCGGTCAGACCTGCCCGGACTGTGGGCGTCCGGTTCGCGAGATCGAGGAGTCCAATTGGTTCTTCCGCATGAGCGCCTTCCAGGACGACCTCGTCCGCCACATCGAGGCGAACCCGGACTGGATCGTTCCCGAGGTCCGGAGGAACGAGATCCTGGGCTTCCTGCAGAAGCCACTGGGCGACCTCTCCATCTCAAGACCCAAGAGCCGGCTCCAGTGGGGAATCACGCTCCCCTTCGCCCAGGACCACGTGGCGTACGTGTGGGTCGACGCCCTCATCAACTACTTCACTGCGTCGGGGGCCCTGCCGTCGGACCCGGCGGCGGACGACCCGGGTTGGGAAGATACCGCCGCCTCGTGGTGGCCCGCCGATCTCCATCTGATCGGGAAGGACATTCTCACCACCCACGCGGTCTACTGGCCCACCCTGCTCATGGGAGTCGGCCTCCCCCTGCCCCGGCAGATCCTTGCCCACGGGTGGTGGGTGGTGGGCGATACCAAGATGTCCAAGTCCCTGGGCAACGTGGTGGACCCCCTCCAACTCCGTGAGGAGTTCGGAACCGACGCGCTGCGCTGGTACCTCCTGCGAGAGATGCCTACTGGCCAGGATGCGTCCTACACTCCGGAGCGTTTCCTCACGCGTTACGAGGAGTTGGCCAACGTGCTGGGGAACCTGGCATCTCGCGTTCTCAGCATGACGATGAAATACAGGGGCGGCGTCGTCCCTTCCGCCCCGGGCTCGGGACTGGACGGAGCCATCGGGGTCACCCTGGACCGGGTCGAGGAAGCCGTCGCGGCCTATCGAGTGCACGACGCCCTTGGAGCCGCGATGGACCTGGCCCGCGACGCCAACGGGTACGTGGAGGAACGGGAGCCGTGGGCCCAGGCGAAAGACGAGAGCCGAGCCGAAGAGCTGGACGAGACCCTCGCCTCCCTGGCCCGGGTCCTGGTGGTCCTGACCGCACTCTTCCAGCCCGTCTGCCCGGACCGGATGGGAGAACTCGCGAGCCGGCTCGGCCTGGCCGGTGTACCCACGCTGGCCGAAGCCCTCGAAGTGGACATCTCCGGGAACGAGGTGGCCAAGGGCTCTCCACTCTTCCCGCGAAAGGACCGCTGAAGAGAGGCTCCCGGTGGCCCTGGGTGACCTCGAATTTCAAGTTGACCCCCCTCCCCGGGGCCCGTAGCTTCCAGGGTTACGGCTTTGGCAACGGCTGCGATTCCTGGCGCGGCGCGGCAGATGGTTTGCGTCACCAAGAGCCAAACGAAGAGGATCAGGTATGTCCGCGAAGCGCTGGACATTGCTCATCATGAAGGACGGGGTCGGCGATGTACGCCAGCTCTCCGTCTCTCGTCGGCACCTCCGTTGGGGGCTGGCCGGCGTCGTGATCCCGGTCCTCTCGGTCCTGGGCTTCGCCGTCTGGGCGGGTCAGGGAGGTTCGGCCCGGCTCGAGGCCGACTCTCTTCGCCAGAAGAATGAGATCCTGGTCTCGGAGCTCTCGCAGCTGCAGCACCGCGTCGCGGCCGTGGAGGGGTCGATGGCGCGCATGGCGGAGCGCAATGCCCAGATTCGCAACCTGGCGGGTCTCGATCCCATCGATGCAGAGGTGCTCCAGGTAGGGGTTGGCGGCCCTGGAGGACTCACTCCCCAATCCTCCCCCCTCTGGAGCATCGACCCGGGTGCAGGCTCCCAGGCCTTCGCACTGGCCTACGACCTCAGCGCGTTGGAGCGAAGGGCCGCACTTCTCACTCGAAGCTTCGAGGCGGCCAACGACTCTCTGGTGGCACAGCGGGATCTCCTGGAGTCCACCCCCTCCATCCTTCCCACCTCGGGATGGCTGAGCTCCCGCTTCGCCAAGGCCCGGGAGCATCCCATCCACAACGAGGCTCGCCCCCACAAGGGTGTGGACATCTCCGCCGACCGCGGCACGCCAATCCTCGCCGCCGCCAAGGGGCGCGTAGTCCGAGCCGGGGTGGTGCCAGGCCTGGGTCAGATGGTGGAGATCGACCACGGGTTCGGCTACAGCACCCGCTATGGGCACGCCTCCAAGCTGCACGTGCAGGTCGGGCAGCAGGTCAGGCGCGGGCAGCTCATCGCTCAGGTGGGCAGCACCGGGATCGCCACCGGTCCACATCTCCACTACGAGATCTGGCACGACGGAGTGGCGATGGACCCCATGGACTTCGTGATCCCCATGGAGGTGCCCTGACCGCCGGCCCCGCCCGGACGAAGCCTACGGCGGCGAGTGCCTGAACCCCCGGAGACGCGGTTTCCGGCCCGACCGGGCCTCCCGTCACGGATCTCGCTGGACCCGGTGGCCCGACAGTATCGAGGTTGTGGGCACGGGCCCATGCTGACTAGTATTTCGGGTCCTACTTCCCATCCAAGGTGAAATTGGAGTGCATCGATGAAGCGCAGTTTCCTCCTTGTCGCAGCCGCCGGATTGGCGCTGGCCGCGTGCGGGCCGGCCCAGCTCGTCGTGACGGCCGAGGTGGACGTGCAGGATCCCAACACCGGCGAGTCGGTGAACCGTCCGTTGTCCGACCTGGAGATCCAGCTGCTCCCCTTCGACCGTGACGCCATCTTCGATTCCCTCGCCACGGTGTTCGCCACCCCGGAGCCGGAGATCCCCCAGGACCTCATGGACGCTCGCGCGGAGATCGCCGCCGCCCAGGAGCGCTGGCGGAACCTGGAGAACCGTTGGAATACCCTCCGGGATACGCTCCAGACGCTTACGGAGGCCATGGAGCCCCTGAGCCGGGGGGAGGCGCAGTACCGTCTCCTCTTCAACGAGTTCAACGACCTGGAGGGCGAGTACGCCACGCTGGAGCGGCAGATGGAGGCCGCGTTCAACGAGTTCGACTCGCTCCAGAAGGCCAACATCGAATACGAGCAGCAGATCCGTGTGCAGCGTCGGAATTGGGCGGATGAGGCATTCGCCGAGGTCGGAGAGGTCTGGACCGCGAAGATGCGGGCCATCGGGCTTCCGGCCGCAGCCGACACGACGGATGCCAGCGGGGTGGCCACGTTCGCGGTTCCCGCGGGGGATTACTGGGTGCACGCTCGTCTCGAGGAGGTCTTCGACGAGCTGTACTGGAACGTTCCAGTGACGGTAGTGAAGGGTGAGCCCGTCACCTTGAACCTCTCCCGAGCCAACGCGCAGGTCCGGCCCAACCTCTAGGCCAAGACGGCGTCGAAGTCTCGAGGAGGCCCCGGGCGTCACCCGCGCCCGGGGCCTCCTTCCGTTGTACATTCAGAGGCCCCCGTCCCGACCCGTCCTCATCGCCCCGACCCATGGCCGACCGGAGCCCCTCCCCACTCCTCACCCTCGACCCGGAAGGCGTCGCCTGGATCACCTTCGCCGATCCTGACCGTAAGCTGAACGTCCTGGATGAGGGCGTGATGCGTCGGCTCGCGGGGCACATCCAGGAGCTTGCGTCCGGAGGGCATGGGAGTCGGGTCCGGGCCGTGGTCGTCTTCAGCGGAAAGATCGATTCGTTTCTGGCCGGGGCGGATGTGGATGCCATCCGCAATATCCAGGGTCCTTCGGATGGAGAGGTCAAGGCGCGCCTGGGTCAGGAAATCTACACCCAACTCGCCGACCTCTCCCTGCCCACTGTGGCGGCGATCCACGGCATCTGCCTGGGAGGCGGCCTGGAGTTGGCGCTGGCCTGCGACTATCGGATCCTCTCCTCCCACCCCAAGACCCGCCTGGGTCTTCCCGAGGTTCAACTCGGCATCCTCCCCGGTTGGGGTGGGACCACCCGGCTTCCACGCCTGGTGGGCCTACGCGCCTCCCTCGACCTCTTGCTGACCGGAAAGCAGGTCCGGCCAGACGCTGCGCGACGCATGGGACTGGCGGACGTGGTCCTGCCGCCGGAGGGATTCCGCGAGGGTGTGCGTCGGTTCGCCCTGCGCGCTGCCGAAGGCCAAGCCCAAGGGGGACCACGCAGGTCCGGGGTGCTCGCTCGACTCCTGGACGGGACCGGGCCGGGACGCCGGGTGGTCCTGAGAGCGGCGCGCAAGAAAGTCCTCGAACAGACGCTTGGACACTATCCGGCTCCGCTCAAGATTCTCGACGTCTTGCAGGAAGGGGGACGCCTTCCGGTGGACCGGGCTCTGGAGATCGAGGCTCGCGCATTCGGGGAGCTTACCGCGACCACGACACACCACAACCTTCTCCACGTTTACTCGCTGCGGGAGGACGCGAAGAAGGTGGACCGCCGGCTCCCAGGATCGGTGACGTCCGCGGTGGCGCGCATGGGGGTGATTGGAGCGGGCGTCATGGGTGGAGGGATCGCACAGCTCGCCGCCCACAAAGGCATCTCCGTCCGCATGAAGGACATCCGGGACGATGCCGTCTCCGGTGGCCTTCGACATGCCCGGGAGCTGTTCAGCAAGGAGGTCGCTCGTCGCCGCATGACCCGTCAGGAGGCGGAGGTGCGGATGGCCAGGATCTCCGGCACCCTCGACTACCGCGGGTTCGAAGGACTGGATCTGGTGGTGGAGGCCGTCGTCGAGCGCATGGAGGTCAAGAAGTCGGTACTGGCGGAGACCGAGGAGCGGGTCCGTCCCGACACCATCCTGGCCACGAACACCTCGTCGCTTTCGGTGGACGAGATGGCGTCGGCGCTGAAACGCCCGGACCGGTTCTGCGGGATGCACTTCTTCAACCCCGTCCACCGCATGCCTCTGGTGGAGATCATCCGGGGTGAGCAGACCTCCGCGGACACCCTCTCGACGGTGCACGCCCTGGCGATTCGGATGGGCAAGGTGCCCGTGCTCTGCGGCGACGGCCCCGGATTTCTGGTGAACCGTATCCTGGGGCCCTACCTGAACGAAGCTGGACATCTCCTTACCGAAGGCGTGGCCATCCAGGACGTGGATCGGGCAGCCACGGAGTTCGGGATGCCCATGGGACCGGTCCGTCTGCTCGACGAAGTGGGAATCGACGTGGCCCGCCACGCCGGTGAGACGCTCCACGAGGCGTTCGGGGCCCGCATGGCTCCCGCACCCGTCCTGGAGCGCCTCGCTCCGACGGATCGACTGGGAAGGAAGAACGAAAGGGGATTCTACCGATACCGGGAGGGGCGGGACGCGGGAGTGGACGAGTCGGTGTACAGCGACCTCCGGCTCCCCGACCCCGAGCCCGGTGCCCTCGCGCAGGAAGAGATCCGCAGGCGACTGGTCCTGGTGATGATCAACGAGGCGGCTCGCATTCTTGAGGACGGAATCGTGGAGCGGGCCGCGGATGTGGACGTGGGGATGATCATGGGAACCGGCTTCCCTCCGTTTCGGGGAGGCCTTCTCCGGTTCTCGGACCACCAGCACCCCCGCTCCATCCTCGAGAAGCTCTGGGAGATGGAGGGGAAGTACGGCACCCGCTTCACGCCCGCTCCACTCCTCGTGGAGTTGGCCCGGGACAACCGCGGTTTCTACCGTGCCTTCGGAGGTCCCTGATCGCAGTGGTGGGAGTCGTTCCGTGCGCTGGTTCCTCCTCACGGATGGGACGTTCCAAGGCCCTGTTGGACGCCGACGGTCAGCCCTTCCTCGTGCGGGTCGTGCGGTCACTCCGGGACGGAGGGTGTGACCCGGTCGTGGTGGTGTTGCGAGAGGGCGCGGGACCCGAGGCGGAGATGGCGCTGGCCCTGGGTTCCCGCGTCGTGGTGAACCCCGACCCACGGGCGGGGCCCATCTCCTCCATCCGGGCGGCTCTCGACTCCCTGGGAGCCGGAATCGAGGGAATCGTCGTCCTCCCGGTGGACCACCCGGGGGTGAAGTCGGAGACCGTGGCGTCCCTCGTACAGGCTGGACGCGAGGCCCGCGGACGAATCGTCCTGCCCCGCATGCAGGGCAGGCGGGGCCATCCGGCCCTGTTCCCTGCCTCCGTGCTGGACGAGCTACGCAACCCCGGGCTCGAAGGCGGAGCTCGCTCGGTGGTGCGACGTTCCCGAGATCGTGTGGTCGAGGTGGAGGTGGAGGACCCGGGAGTGCTGGAGGACATCGACGACCCGGACCGGTACCGGATGATCTTCGGAGTTCCGCCCGGGCAGGTGCGGGAATGAGCGGGCCCCGGCTGGATGCCGTCGCCGCCGCCGAGGCCATTGTCTCCGCCGTGGAGGAAGGCCGGGCCGCCGTCGCCGTCACCATGCTGGAAGCCCCCGCAGAGCGCCTCCTCTTCACCCGGGTCGGAGATGGCGTGCGTCGCCAGGGGTCGTCCGGCGACGATGCCCTGGACCGGAAGCTGGAGGACTTGGCCAGGGGGATCCTCGATGGATCCCGCCCAGAGGGTCGTGCGGAGGTGGGCGGACGGAGCGCCTATCTCGAGCTTCACCAACCCCGACCCGAACTGGTGATCGTGGGAGCGGGCCATATCGCCCAGCCGCTTGCGGAGGTGGGAACGCTCCTGGGCTTTCGCGTGGTGGTGGCGGACGATCGCCCGGAGTTCGCATCGTCGGAGCGGTTTCCGACTGCGGCCCGCGTCGTTGCCGTGGACTTCTCCGACCCCTTCTCCACCATCCCCCTGGGACCCTACAGCCACCTGGTGCTGGTCACCCGCGGCCACAAGTACGACTACGAGTGTCTCCGGAGGCTCCTGACCTCCGAGGTCCGGCCGCGATACGTCGGAATGATCGGGAGCCGACGGCGGGTGCGGGCCACCTACCGACAGCTCCTGGATGAAGGCATTCCCCGCGAGCGCCTCGCCGAGGTCAGGGCCCCGGTCGGACTGGACCTGGGTGCGGAGACCCCCGGTGAGATCGCCGTCGCCGTGGCCGCGGAGATGGTTCTCGAGTGGCGAGGCGGGACCGGGTCTCCCCTCCACCGGGCCGAGCGGGTCCTGGAGCGTTTCTTCCGTGAGGATGGGGAAGGAGAGCTGGAACCGTGAACCGACAGGACGACCTGGGACTCCTTCGTGTCCTGTTGGAGGTGACCGGGGCCGGAGAGCGCTGTGCCCTGGCCACCGTCGTACACACCCGGGGCTCGACCCCGCGCAAGACCGGTACGAAGATGCTGGTCATTCCCTCCCGCGGCCTGGTGGGGACGGTGGGGGGCGGGTGCGGAGAGGCGGAGGTCCTCGACGCCGCTCGCCGCGTTCTCGCCGGTGGCAGGCCCGAGGTGGTCACGGTGGACCTGACCCGTGACATCCTGTCGTGGAGCCCGGCAGTGTGCGGGGGGACGATGGAGGTCTTCGTGGAGGCGGTGCATCCCCGGATACGCCCGTGACGGGCCGCCGGGTCCACATCCACTACCGCCGCCTCCCGGATCGGGAGGACGTCTACGTCCAGGATCTGCTGGTGGATCACCCGGAGGTGAAGATCACCTTTCAGCCCTCAACCCCCATCTCCGCTCCGGTGATGGTGGATGGTGTGTCGGTCCTGGAGCCGGGCTCTCCCGCAGTGTGGTTCACCTTTCCCGGTGTATGGCACGACATTGGCCGCTTTCACGATCGGCACGGCCGATTCACCGGGCTGTATGCCAACGTGCTGACTCCCTGCGTGCTCCACCCGGACGGAGCCACCGGTCACACGCTCCGTTGGGAGACGACCGACCTGTTCCTCGACGTGTGGCGAGGCGTAGACGGCGTCCTGCGCCTACTGGACGAGGACGACCTGGAGCGGGCCCTGGCCACGGGGGTGCTGGACGTGGAGCTGGGGCGGGCAGCCCGAGCCGAAGCCCAACGCATCCTGGCCGCAGAGGCCCGGGGAGACTGGCCACCTGCCGTCGTCTCGGAGTGGCCGCTGGAACGGGTCGTGGAGCGGGCCTAGCCGTCGCCGGTAGCCCCGCCCGCCCCTACTCCGCCGGTCCGAGGAGCTGCGCCGCGCAGAGGCGGTCGTGGTCGATGTAGAGCTCCTTCAGCACCTGAGGGTCCTCCCGAAGAAAGTCGATGAGCCGATCGTACTCATCGAGCTCCTCCCGGGGAACGGTCGTTTCCTGGGTCAGGAACTCGCCCCCATCCGCCAGAATCAGGCGGATGCGAACCCGAGCGCTCACGGTGCCCCTGACTCCTGTCCCATCTGATCCAGCATCTCCTCCACCACCCCGCGGATTCCCTCGAAGGAGTTGTCCCCGAGGCGCTGGAACCCGCCGTCTCCCTGGCTCGCGAGTACGGTGGGGGTCCCGGTGACGCCCAGTAGGATACCCAGCTGCAGGTTCGCCGTGACGGTCAGGGCGTGCTGGTCACTCCTCAGGCAGGCGCGGAAGGCTGTGGCCTCCAGGCCCACCTCGGCGGCGTAGTCCTCGAACAGTCCCAGCGGAGCGGACTGTGACCGGGACCAAACGGATTGATTCCGGAAGAGCGTGTCGTGGTACTCCCAGTACCGGTCCTGGTCCAAGGCACACCGCGCGGCCCTGGATGCCAGGAACGCATGGGGATGGATGGTGATCAGGGGGAAGTCGTAGAAGACGAACTTCGCCTTTCCCGTCTGCAGGAGCGCCAGGTCGAGCTGGGGTTTTACCGTGGCCGCGAAAGCACCGCACCCCGGACACTGATAGTCCCCGAACTCGGCGATGGTGACGGGCGCCTCTTCGCTCCCGAGGGTCACGCCGTCCGAGAAGCCGACCACCGTCTGGGGGTCGTCCATTCCCTCGAACTCCACCGGGTCGGTCGCCACCTGGCTGGTGCCGCACCCCAGGACGAAGAGACTCGGGACGAGAGCCCCGGCCATGGCAACGGTCTTCCTGTTCATCCTTCCTCGCATGACTTTGAGATTGTGCGCCCGCACTGGGGAGCGGCCCATTCGAGCGGTCGTGCAACATGGCTTGGCGCCCCACCGGGATCAACCCGCCGGCCGTCCCGTCGGAGCTAACCCACGAGGATGTCGTGGAGCTCCTCCGTACGACTGAAATCGTCCACCACGAAATGGGCGCCGGCCACCTCCAGCTCCCGACGAGCGAATCGGCCCGTGGCCACCCCCACGGTCAACGTCCCGTGGTGAAGACCGCACTCCACGTCTCGCGGCGTGTCGCCGATGACCACCACGTCGTGGGGACGGAAATCGACGCCCCACGCCTCGGAAGCCCGCCTGACCGCCAGCCCCGGAAGGTCATTCCGCTCCTCGGAATCGGACCCGAACGCCCCGGTCTGGAAATGCTCGTAGAGTCCGGCGGATTCCAGCTTGAGCTCCGCGCCCCCAGCGATGTTCCCGGTCACCAACCCCAGTCCCACGTCCTCCACCTTCCGGAGGGCGGTCATGAGCGTCAGGACACCGGGGAGGATGGTCATGGGGCGCTCCGGAAGGCGAGCCTCCAGCTCCTCGAGGTACCGGTGGAACAAGGCCGGTAGTCCCCGGTCGATCTCTTCTCGGCCCACTCCGGCACGCCTCAGCAGCTCTCGGGCGATCTGAGGATCCGTCTTTCCGGCGAAGTCGTGCACTTCGATGGGGCCCGCGGTGCCGAACGCATCCAGGAGGGCAATGTGGAAAGCATCCTTGGCCGGCCCCCCCGCCACAAGGGTGCCGTCGATGTCGAAGAGGAGCAGGCGACGCATGGTCACGGTTCCAGGGCGAGTCGGTCGGTACCGTCTCGATAGAACTCCACCGGGTTGGAAAGGATCCAGGGACGGAAGCCCACCCGGGCCCCACCCAGTCGTACTCCCCCCCGGAACACCTCGACGCGGTAAACGCCGGGGGTGCGGGCAAGCCAGACCAACGTCTCCCCGGGAGCGGCCTCCAGCCAGGCGTCCTCTTCCCCATCCCGCAGGATCCGCACCAGGAGGTCACCTCGGACGCCGCTGGGGAGCGTCAGACGCAGCCGCCCCACCGGGGTCCACGCCAACCCGTCACCCATCTCCACCTCCCGGTCGCCCTCCCCCAGCCCGTGCATCCGGAAACCCTCCGCTCCGTCCGGGTCACCCAGCGTCACGAAGAGGCGACCCGCCCGGAGAGCGTCCAAGAGCTCCGCGCTGGCATCCATCGGGTCCACGGAGGGGCGCCCCGGGACCAGCACATGATTGACCACGGTGCGGAAGAACGGCTCGTAGCGGGGAATCAACAGCCCTCCGAGCCGGGCCTTCGGGTGATGGTTGAGCCCACCGGTCAATGTCGCCGGCTGCCGGGCCCGTACCGAGTCGTAGGAGAGGAGGGCAGGCGTTTCGGTCTTCTCCCGCCAGAGCGCGGTGAGGCTTCCCTCACCCCCGCCCAGGACGAGGCCACCGGCGAAGGAGGCCAGGTGGTAGGCGGCCCAGGGCTCCCTGAGTCGAAAGCGGACCATCTCGGAGACGTCGAACGACTCCCAGGCGTGGAAACCGGCGGCCTCGAGCCCTTCCCACCGCTCCCCGTCTCGGGGGCTGCGGGGGTGGACGACGGAAAGGAAGGCCTGCAGGCTATCGGCCCTGTGCACCAGCGCCTCCACCGGCCCGAACCACCTGCGGGGAAGCGTGTCGAGCCCCACGGCCAGAGTGCGGCCCACTCCGGGGATCGCCAGCTCCAAGCCTGGGACTACCAGGACCCCCTCCTGGCGCCGGGGGGCCATCACCTCTTCCCCGCCCTCCGTCCAATCACCGGGGTGGTCGCCGGTGACGACGAAGTCGAGTTCCGTGTTTCGGGCGGCGATCGCCACGTCATGGAGGGTTCCCTCTGCGTCGTGGGAGCGACCCGTGTGGACGGAAAGCACGCCTCGCAGGACCGTGAATCTCGTCTCGCCGACGGGGGTGGCACGCAGGTCCGCCGAAGACGCTGGTCGCCGAAGGGGCAGCTCGAGGACCGAGGCCGAACGAACCGCGTCCGGGGCCGGAGAGAGATTCAGGGCCAGAAAGGCCAGGAGGGCATAGGAGAGGACGGCGCACAGAGCGCCATTGCGGCACCACCGCAGAATCCGGCGATACCGACGGGGAGGGTCGGATTGAGTCATGGAGCTAATAGCACGACGTTCGGGCCGTTCCTGTCAACCAGAATACACTCCCGTGCCGCCGCCGCCAGCAGGCTCCCACCTGAGATCAGCCACGCCGGTCTTCGGGAAGGACCGCTCGCGTGATGGCCTCCTCCAGAGCCACCCGGGCCCCGTCTCCCAACGCCATCACCTGACGGTCGGCCAGGGCCCGGATCTCCCTGGAAGGAGCGAGCCCGAAGATCACGTCCCCATCCATGGGGGTGTTTACGGGGCGGATCCGGCGAGGCATGGCGCCCGTTGCCCCGCGTACGATTCGGTAGAGGTCGCGCTGGTCCACTGGAGCATCGGTGGCCACCACGCAGAGCGTGGTGTTCCCCATGGGAGGATCCGCGTCTCCCGGGCTCTCCCGTAGGAGTCGGCTACCGTCCAGGAAGGTCCCGTCGGCATCCCTCGCCCCCGCCACGATCTGGCCCGTCCCATCCAGCACGTCCCCCACGGCGTTCACCGCCACCAGCGCCCCAATCCGGTATCCGCCCACCTCCACCAACCAGCTCCCCAGCCCCCCCGGCATGGCACGTTCGGGGCCCGCCAGCTTGCCCACGGTGGCTCCGGCCCCAGCCCCCACCCGCCCCTCCGCCACCGGTGCGTCGCTGGCGGCCTCGGCTGCGGCGAAGCCCGTGGCCGCATCCGGGCGAGACCGATTGGGAGCGAGATCGTAGAGGATGGCCGCCGGCACGATGGGCACCACGTCCGCTCCCGTGGGGAAGCCCTCTCCCCGCTCGGCGAGCCACGCCATCACCCCGTGGGCCGCTGCCAGGCCGTAGGCCGACCCGCCGGAGAGCACGACCGCATTCACCTCCCGGACCAGATGCTCCGGGTGGAGCGTCCCCAGCTCCCGGGTCCCCGTGGCCATCCCCGTGACGCGAACGGCGCCCCTGAACGGTCCCAGGATGGCCGTACACCCACTCCCTCCGCCGGGAACCAGTGCGTGACCCACCCGGATTCCGGGAATGGCCGTGAGGGAGACGTTGCGGCGACTCTGTGGCATGGTCATGGCTCAGGGTGTGGAATGCAGGCGGGCCCGACGCCGGTCCCTCCGCGTCAGGCGAGTTCCGGAAGGTAGGACGGGTCCAGATTTCCGCCGCTGATGACGACGGCTACCCTGCGGCCCGCCACATCCACCGCGCCGCACTGGAGAGCCGCGGTGGTTGCAGCACCCGAAAACTCCACCACGAGGTGATGATGCGTCAGTAGCAGTGCCGTGGCGTCCCTTATGTCGTCGTCCTCCACGGTCACGACCCCGTCCGCCAACTCGCGGAGGTGCAGGTAGGTGAGGTCACCGGCCTTCACCGGAAGGAGTCCGTCCGCGATGGACGCGGTCTTGTCCAGTACCACTGGGTGCCCGGCCTCGAGGGCGGCCTTCATGGAGGCGCCGCCGCTGGGCTCCACACCCACGATGGTTGCACGGGGACGGAGCGCCCGGACCGCGGCCGAGACACCGGCCGCCAGCCCGCCACCCCCGATGGGAACCAGCACCACATCCACTTCGGGCCAGTCCTCCACGATCTCCAATCCCACCGTCCCTTGCCCCGCGATGATGTCCGGATCATCGAACGGCGGAACCATGGTGAGACCCTCGGCCTTCGCCAGCGTCTCCGCACGGGCCTTTCGCTCCAGGGAGGTGGTCCCCTCGAAGTGCACCTCGGCTCCCAACGCCTTCGCACCTTCCACCTTGACCCTCGGTGCCGTGGTGGGCATCACCACCACCGCCCGCACACCCCGGATCTTCGCTGCAAGCGCCACGGCCTGGGCGTGGTTGCCGGAGGAATAGGTGATGATACCGTTGGCCACGGCATGGTCCGAGAGCTGGAGCACGTAATTGTTCGCACCTCGGGCCTTGAAGGCGCCCGCCCGTTGGACGTTCTCGCACTTCAGGCGCACCTCGGCTGCACCCGTCGCCGCCGCGAGTTCCGGTGAAGGGAGCAGCGGGGTGCGAATCACCACCCCGTCGAGGCGTCGTGCGGCCACCCGGACCTCATCGATCCCCACCAGGGGCGAACCGACAGTCCCTCCCCTGGTCTCCGTCACGACCCATCGTCCTCAGGGGCGTCCCCTTCCTCCCAGTCCGCACCGAAGTCAGCGGCATCCGACGTCGCGGAGAGCTCCGCCGCGTGTTCCGGGGACATGACCCCCTCTTCCACTGCGGCCTGCAGCTCGCTCTCCAGCTCGTCCTCCCCGTCGTCCAGGAACCGGGCCACGTCCATCACTTCGTCGCCCTCGTCCAGGTTCACCAAGCGGACCCCCTGCGTCGCCCGGCCAATGGTGCGGATCTCGTCCACTCGCTGCCGGTTCACCACGCCGTTTCGGGTGATGACCATGAGCTGGTCGTCATCGGTGACCCCCTTGATGGCCACCACCTTCCCGGTCTTCGAGCTGGTCTTGATGTTGATGACACCGTACCCACCGCGCTTCTGGAGCCGGTAGGCGTCCACCTCCGTACGCTTCCCCATCCCGGTCTCGGTCACCACCAGCAGGTTGGCGTCCTCTATGACCGCCACCATCCCCACCACCACGTCGTCGCCGCGAAGGTTGATTCCCCGGACCCCCTCCGTGGCACGACCCATGGCACGGGCGTCTGCCTCGTTGAAGCGGATGGCCATCCCGTTCCGCGTCGCCAGGATCACCTCCCGGTCCCCATCCGTGATGCGCACGTCGATGAGGGCGTCGCCCTCGCGGATGTTGATCGCGTTCAAACCCACCGACCGGATGTTGCCATAGGCGGAGAGTGCCGTCTTCTTCACGACCCCGTTGCGGGTGCCGAAGAAGAGGTACTTGTCCTCGGAGAACTCTCGCACCGGCACCACCGCGGCGATCTCCTCGTCCCGGTCCATGTTCAGGAGGTTGACGATGGGCTTGCCCCGGGAGTGCCGGCTCCCCTCGGGGATCTCCCACACCTTCAGCCAATAGCACTGACCCCGACGGGTGAAGATCATGAGCGTATCGTGGGCCGAGGCCACGAAGAGGTGCTCCACCCAATCCTCGTCCTTGGTGGACATACCCTGGAGTCCTCTACCACCGCGGCGCTGCGACCGGTAGGTGTCGACGGCGATACGCTTCACGTACCCCTGGTGGGTCACCGTGAGCACCATGTCGTCGTCGGCGATCAGGTCTTCCATGTTGAAGCCCCGGGCGGAGATGTCCGTGATCTCCGTACGCCGCTCGTCCCCGTGCTTCTCCACCACGGCCTCGAGCTCTTCGACGATGAGCGCCATCCGTCGGTCCCGGTTCTCCAGGATCTCGACCAGCTCGGCGATGCGGGCCCGGACCTCCGCCAGCTCCTCCTCCAGCTTCTCCATCTCCAGGCCGGTGAGACGGGCCAGCCGCATGTCCAGGATGGCCCTGGCCTGGCGCTCCGAGAGCCCGAACGCCTCCTGCAGCGCGGAAGAAGCGGTGTCGGTGTCCCGAGAGCCGCGGATGATACGGATCACTTCGTCGATGTTGTCGACGGCGATCTTGAGGCCCTCCAGGATGTGCTCCCGCTCCCGGGCCTTCCCCAGCTCGAATTCGCTCCTCCGCACCACCACCTCGTGCCGGTGGTCGACGAAGTGGAGCAGCATCTCCCGCAGGCTCATGACCTTCGGGACACCATCCATCAGGGACAGGAGGATGGTCCCGAAGGTGGACTGCATCTGGGTGTGCTTGTACAGCCGGTTGAGCACGATGTGCGGGATCGCGTCCCGCTTCAGCTCGATGACGACGCGCAACCCATCCCGGTCGGACTCGTCCCTCAGGTCCCGGATGTCGGTGAGCTTCTTCTCCCGGACGAGCTGTGCGATCTGCTCCACGAGCCGGGACTTGTTCACCATGAACGGGAGCTCGGTCACGATGATGCGCTCCCCGCCGCGCGGATCCTCCTCGATCTCGGCTCGGGCACGCATGACGATCCGGCCCCGGCCGGTCCGATAGGCATCGCGAATCCCGTCGCGACCACAGACCAGCCCTCCGGTGGGGAAGTCGGGCCCGGTGACGAGGGCCTCCAGCTCCTCCTGCGAAAGATCCCGGTCCGCGATGAGGGCGATGCAAGCGTCCACCACCTCGCGAAGGTTGTGGGGCGGGATGTTGGTGGCCATTCCCACCGCGATCCCACTACTGCCGTTCACGAGGAGGTTCGGTACGCGCGCCGGCAGAACCACCGGCTCCTGGAGTCGGCCGTCGAAGTTGTCCGCGAAATCGACGGTGTCCTTGTCGATGTCCTCCAGTAGCTCCATGGCCACCGAGGCCAGCCGAGCCTCGGTGTAGCGATAGGCCGCCGCCGAATCACCGTCGATGGAGCCGAAGTTCCCCTGCCCGTCGACCAGGGGGTACC
>CP070829.1:1889475-1917677 GCA_020344755.1 Gemmatimonadales bacterium | reverse complement strand
TCATGCAGGTCAGAGGGTGACTTCGGTTGTCGTGGGGAGTTGTCACTGCCCAGACCGTCCTCCCATCTTGAGAAAGGTGAGGTGAGGCGGGACCGGGTCCCGAGTGCGGGGGAGGGGATGTGATCGAGCGCTGTCTATTCTGCCGTGCTCCCTTTCGGGAGAACGAAGTCTTCCAGGCCATGCCACGGGGTCGCCGGATCGCCTTCGATCCCATCCGCGGCCGGCTCTGGGTCGTCTGCGGGAAGTGCTTCCGTTGGACGCTCCAGCCGTTGGAGGACAGGGAGGCCGCCCTCTACGAGCTGGAGCGGGCAGTCCGGGATCTGGGCACACCGGTGGCGGAGACGGCCAATGTCGGCCTGTACCACGTGGGGCGGGTACTCCTCATCCGGGTGGGACCGGCGCGTCTGGCAGAGCGGGCGTGGTGGCAGCACGGCCGGGAATTGCGCCGCAGACGTGCGTCCTTCGACAGCACGACCTCGCGCGTGACGGCCTACACCTTTGGGACGCTTCAGCGGTTGGGCGACCTCCTGGGGCTCTCCGATCCGGACGTGGCCATCCACTGGGACGACAATCCGATGGCGGACATCCTCCGGTGGCGCCGCTTCGGTTGGGCGGCTTGGCACGGACGGGTGGAGTGCCCGTACTGCAACAGCACGCTGCGAGCCCTGAGCTACGACCTCTCGTGGTGGGTGTATCCGCTGTTGGAGGAGGGCGGGTCTGTCCAGGTGGGCGTCCCGTGTCCCCGGTGCGATCCCTGGACACCGGACAACATCTACAGGATCGAGGGTCCCGAGGCGGACACGGTCCTCCGCCGCGTGCTGGCCTACCAGAACATTTCCGGCGCCACCGAAGGTCTCATTCGGGAAGCGTCGCGGGCCATCGAGGACGCAGGCTCCGCCGGGGCGTTCACCGTCGATGCGGTGGGCCGGCGGCAGTGCCTCTGGAAGATGGGTCGGACCGGTGCGGTGGCCCTCGAGATCGCGCTGGCGGAGTCCTCGGAGGACCGCATCCTACAGATGGAGGCCCGAGCCGTGGAGTTCCTCTGGCGTCGCGAGGAGGAGTTGGCCCGAATCATGGACGAGGAGCTGACCCCCAGGTACCTCCTGAGAAAGCACCTGCGCCGGCTCCCCGTGCGCGTTTCCCCCGGGCGAACGCCGAGGATCCTACGGCGGTTGGGCGGTGAGCGCCCAGATGCGTGGGAGCCCGGAAGGCCCTGAACTCCGGAGGCCCGGGGTTCAAGGCATCAGCAGCACCGCCAGTGTGACGAGAGCAGCCACGGTGAGGGCACGTCGGTGGACTCGACGCGCCTGGACCCGCACCTGAGGGGCGTCGGCAGGGTCCAGGGGAGCCGGCCCGTCGTCCATGTCGCGCAGACCGCGCGCAGCGAGACTCACTCAGGTCTTCTCCCGGTGCTGGAGGACGCCGAGGGCCGCCAGCCACGCCGGGATGAAAACCAGGAGCCGGGGTAGCCAACCCCAGCTCAGAGCCAGGACCACGGCGATCCAGCCCACGGTGGCGGCGGCCATGGTGAGGCCGGAGGCGAGCCGGTTACGTCGCTGACGTACTCCGATGTTGGCGATACAGACGCTGCCCTGGGCGCCGATCCCGGTCACGGCGCCTCTCGCGCCACCACGGCGGTGATGTTGTCCGTGCCTCCGTCGTCCAGTGCCCGCTCGACGATGCGGCCCACCAGGGTCCTCACCGCCCCGGAACTGTCGAGGATCTCTGCGAGCTCGGGGTCCGGGATGTGCTTCATGACCCCGTCGCTACAGACCAGGATCACGTCTCCGGGCTGACGGTCGGTGGCCGTCACCGTCGGCTCCGAACTGGCGCCACCCAGGGCACCGGTGAGGATGTTGTCCCACCCCAGGGGGGCGTGCGACGGGTCATCGATGAGGCCCTGGTTCACCAGGTCCTGCGCCATGGTCTGGTCCTGGGTCAGCTGTTCCAGCACTCCGTCGCGCAGCCGATAGCAGCGCGAGTCCCCCACCTGGACCACGTAGGCCTCATTGCCGAGGCCCAGCCACGCGGTCAGGGTCGTAGCCATCCCGGCCAGGCCCTGGTCCGTCTGGGTCAGGTCCAGGAGTCGCCGATGAAGCCGGAGGACCGCGCTGGTGAGCCGGCTCCGGACGGCAGGAGGCTGCGTGTCGTCCAGGAGAACCTGGGAAAGCTCCGACGGGAACGAGAGGAGCGCATGTCGGCTGGCGAGCTCTCCCGCCGGGCCGCCACCCACTCCGTCCGCGACGGCGGCCAGGACGATCCCCCCAGCCCGAGCCGCAGCGTCGTCGGAGAGGGGCCCCCACTCGCCGGGGATCTCCGGAAGGCTGGTCTCGCGACTTCGGGCGGATACGTCCAGGGCGCACGCAAGGAAGTGGTCCTGGTTCTCTGCGCGGATCCGGCCGATATGGGTCAGCCCGGCCAGTTCGGGAGGAGGGAGTGTTGCAGTCATATCGAAGATGTCATCCCCGGGGAGAGCCTTCGAGGAGACCCTCCAGGGGCTCCTCGCGAGCCCCGTTCTCGTCGCAGACACAGAAGTGACTCTCGCCCGAGCCGTACATTGCCACTCCGGCGTACTCTCCCGCCTTGTTGAGGATGAAGAAGCGGACATCGAAGTTCGGAAGCCCGCGCTCGTTCAAGAGACGCGCCTCCACGGTGTTGTCGCGGATGCGACTCAGGATCGCCATGCCGGCGTCCTTGGGGGGCATTCCCACTCGCATGAACTCCACGATCATGGCGGTGGAGAGGTTGAAGAGATTCGCCTCTCCGCGGCCGGTCGACCCTGCGGCCCCCACGTCGTTGTCCACGTACTGTCCCGCACCCAGAATCGGAGAGTCGCCGGCGCGACCCGGGATCTTCCAGGCCAGACCGCTCGTGGTGGTGACACCACAGATCTCTCCGTCGGCGTTCACCCCTTCCAGCGACGTGGTTCCCCAGAAGGAATGCTCGGGGATCAGACCGTCGTCCACCATGGACCACCCCGCGGCCAGCGCCGCGTCACCGAATTCGCGCAGACGCTCTGCCTGCTCCCACTCACGCCTCCGGATCCGATCCGGATCCGTCTCCTCGCCGGCACGTCCGAGGCCCCGGAGCCTCTCCGCCGGGTCCAGCCAGTGGCCCGGATCTACCCGCCGACGCCACTCCAGCCAGAGCTCCCGACTGCGCTCGGTGTTCAGGTCGTCCTCCACCTCGAATCCGAGAGAACGGGCGAATGCCTGAGCGCCCTCGCCGACGATCAGGTGGTGGTCGGTGAGCTCGGCGACCGCCTTCGCTACCCGTGAGGGCGTCCGAACACCCTCGATGGCCGCCACGCCACCGGCCCACTTCCGGGGCCCGTGCATGAGGCAGGCGTCGAGTTGTACGACGCCCTCGGCGTTGGGGAGGCCGCCGTAGCCGATACCGGTTTCCTCGGGATCCAACTCCGGGATGTTCACCCCTGCGACCAGGGCGTCCAGGACGTCCTCTCCCTCGGTGATGCCCCGGAACGCCCGCTCGATGGCACTCTCAGGACCGCCGTTGCGGAAGCGGATGCTACTCACGTCCGCGACACACACAGGCCGCGATGCACGGCGGCGACGTACAAATGGAGCGCCGAAGGTTGTCGGCTCACCGCCCTCCAGACGGGCCGGGGCGGCGGCTGCGGCCATCCCCGCTGCGGTAGCGGTCAGGAAGTCGCGTCGGTCCATGGGATCTTCCGGAGTATCGGATTCGACTGGGTTTGACCCCGGAACCCTAGTGCGAGGGAGGGTCGTGTGCCAGCACCGCCAGCTCTCACGAAATGAAGAGGCGTTGGAACCAGCCCTCACCGCGCACGACTCTAGGACACCAGGTCCCGAGCCCGGGACCATACGTCGTCGAACATCGCCTCGGTGAGCCGCCCGGTGAAGGTGTTCTGCTGGCTGGGGTGGTAGGACCCGAGGAGCACCAGGGAGCGGGACTCCTTCAAGTCGGCTCCCGCCTCCGTTTCTCCTCCGTTCTCGTCTCGGAGGCCCGGCGAAGAGATCCACACCTCGCCTCCGTGCCGGAAAGGGGGCCGCGGCCGAGGAACTGGCAGTCCCACGTCCCGCAGCACCCTCGACACCTGATCCCACGCCAGGCCCCCGAGGGCCACGATGGCGCGGAGGCGCGGGAGGAAGATGCGGAGTTCTTCTTCCAGATAGGACTGACAGGCGCGCCGCTCCACAGGGGTGGGTCGGTTCTCCGGGGGGGCACAACGCACCGAGGCCGTCAGCCACGCATCTTGTAGACGAAGGCCGTCATCGGGCTCCTGCCACGAGGATTGAGAGGCGAATCCGGCGCGGTGGAGTGCCCGAAAGAGCCACTTTCCGGAGCGGTCCCCGGTGAACATCCGACCGGTCCGGTTGGCCCCGTGTGCCGCAGGCGCCAAGCCGACGATGAGGACGCGCGCCGCGGGGTCTCCAAAGGAGGGGACGGGCCGGCCCCAATACTCCTGGCTCCGGAACGCCGCTCGCTTTTCCCCGGCGACGTGCTCCCGCCACTCCACGAGGCGAGGGCACCGGGCACACGCCACCACCCGGCGGTTCAGGTCGTGGAGTGCACTGGAATCACCCGTCATCGCGGGGTGAGCGTTGGGCGGGCCTCAGCGGAAGTAGAAGTGGATGGAGAGAGCCGACCGGAACGTCCCGGAGTTGAACAGGGTCTGCTCCGAGCTCCCGCCGGAACTCAGCACGCGCTCGCGAACCTCGCGCCTCACCTGGAGCCCCGTATACCCCGAGAGGGCGACCTGCCGCATGGGGAACCACTCGGCACCGATCGCCAAAGAGGCCGCCACCAGGAAGGAGTCGTCAGCGTACTGCTGTTGCCCCGCCTGCTCGAACGTCTGGTCACCCCATCCCACGACCGCCCGTGCACGGAGGTAGGGGATCACCGGGCCCACGGCGCGACCATACCAGCGAGCGACGGGTCCGATGGCGAAGTCGGAACGGGCGACCCTGGTGTCGACCCCCAGCGCCACATCGGTCACATCCTCTTCCACCGAGGCCTCCCGAAGGTCCAGTTCGATTCCCAGGTGGAGCCGGTCGGTCCACTGGCGCCCGAAGTTCAACACGGTTCCCGTGTCGTCGGTGAAGAGCATGATTCCAAAGGAGTAGTCCCCCTTCTCCGGGCCCTGGGCGTGGAGGGGGAGGGCGGGAAGGGCGCCCGTCAGCAGAAGGGTGAGGGCCGCGAGGAAGCGGAAGGTGGGCACAGGGGGTCTCCTTGAGGGTGTTCGTGATGTCGGCATCACGTCGGGGGTCCGGCGCTGCACCGAAGCCGTTCTGGGTACGCCCGGATCCGGGCCGGCCTTACCGGTGAGCGGATGCGGTGCGGTCACCAAGGTGACACCCTGCGGCCGGCTCCGCATCTTCCAGGTACCCACCACGGCCCACCCACACGCCTCGGACCCGTGAGCGAAACGACTGGCGACGTCACGGCCACGCACCCGGCTCCCTCTGCCGCCACCTATGGGAGCTATCTCAAGGTGGACGAGCTCCTGGAGCTGCAGCAGCCCCGCTCCACGGGTCCGGAACACGACGAGATGCTCTTCATCGTCATCCACCAGGTGTAGGAGCTGTGGTTCAAGCAACTCCTCCATGAATTGGCCTACGCGGTGGATCTCCTGAATTCGAACGACGGGTACCGCGCCCTCCATACCCTCGAGAGGATCCTGACCATCCTGAAGGTGCATGTGGCACAGCTGGACATCCTCGAGACCATGACTCCCCTGGAGTTCCTGTCGTTCCGGGCTCGGTTGGACGCGGCCAGCGGATTCCAACCGGACCGGTTCCGGCAGATGGAATTCGTCATCGGGATGGAGCGGCCCCACGTGCACCGGAGGTTCCCCGAGTGAAGCTGCGCACGGGTGGCGCTGGAGCGGCGGTACCAGGAGCGGTACCTGTGGGATGCCTTCCTGGGATACGCGGACCGGGCGGGATTCGGCATTCCTCCCGCGGCGCTGAAATGGGATCCCCGTGATCCTCTGGAGCCCCACGGGTGGTCCAGGCAAGCCTGCTGCGGGTGTACCGGGAAGACCCCTTCAACGCCCAGCTGTGCGAACGGATGGTGGACCTGGACGAGGGGATCCAGGAGTGGCGCTACCGACACGTGAAGATGGTGCAGCGCACCATCGGCTCGAAGCAGGGAACCGGGGGCTGTGCCGGTTCCGCCTACCTGGTGACCACCCTTATGACCCGGTGCTTTCCGGATCTCTGAAAGATCCGGAGTCAGTTGTGACCGGGGAGATGCCGGGGGTGGTGGCGGAGACACATGGCCCGGGTCGGTCGCGGGCGGGGAAGGGGTCAGCCTTCGTCTCGGAGCGCTGCGCGTGATCCCCGCGCCGGAGGAGCTGGCCCGGCACTATTCCCGTTTCCGGGTAGGAGACCGGGTCCTCCTCACGGGTCACTCTCACCAGGCTTGGCCGGATGTGGGATTCGACGCCCAGGTGCGGGCGTGGCAGGACGCCGCGGATCTCGTGGACGAGAAGTGGGAGGCTGCGTACCAGGAGGCGGATCGGGTCCGTGCCACGTGGCGCCGGCTCCTGGGGGACGACGGATCTGGAGAGATCGCTCTGGGCGCCAACACCCACGAGTTGGTGGTTCGCTTCCTCTCGGCGCTCCCGCTGGATCGAAGGCCCCGGCTGGTGACCACGGACGCCGAGTTCCACACCATTCGGCGGCAGCTGGACCGCCTCGGGGAGACGGGCTGGGTCGAGGTGGTGAAGGTCGGGGCCCGCCCGGTGGAGCAGGTCGCGGAGCGGTTGGCAGTGGCGGTGAACGACCGGACGGCTGCGGTCCTCGTGAGCAGCGTCTACTACGCCACCGCCGAAGTGGTGGGCGGGCTGGCGGACGTGGCCGAAGCCTGCGACCGGCACGGTGCCGAGCTCCTGGTGGACAGCTACCACCACCTGAACGCACTCCCGTTCTCCCTGACCGAGGGGGGCCTGAGGCGGGCGTGGGTGGTGGGCGGGGGATACAAGTATTGCCAATTCGGAGAGGGGAACTGCTTCCTGCGGTTCCCGGCGGACCCGGAGGCCCGGCCGGTCTACACGGGTTGGTTCAGCGAGTCCGCCGAGATGGCGGCGGGTCATGCACCGGGACAGGTGCCCTACGGGAAGGGGCCGGCGCGCTTCGCGGGAGCGACCTACGACCCGGTCTCCCACTACCGAGCCGCCGCGGTGTCGGACTTCTTCGTGGAGCAGGGGCTTACCCCTGAAGTGCTGAGGAGCATCAGCCAGCGCCAGGTGGGCCGGCTTGCACAGGGCGTGGCGGCCCTGGTGGGTTCGGACGCCCTTCCTGCACTTCGCCGTGGGGTGGGGGGGGTCGGAGGATTCCTGGCCATCGAACTCGGCGAAGGAAACGGTGCCGGAGGTACCCGCCGACCGGACGCCGCGACGGTGCGGCAGCGCCTTCGCGCCGCCGGGATCTTCACTGACCACAGGGGGCCTCTCCTGCGCCTGGGCCCGGCCCCCTACGTGTCGGACCGTCAGCTCGACGACGCGGTGGTGGCGCTGGGCGAGGCCCTGGCAGGATAGGGAGCCGTCAGGTCAGACCGGGACCTCACCTCCCTCGGCCAGCCGAGCCGGGTCCCCGATGCGCACTCTTCCGCCGGAGAGGACCCGGCCAAAGCACCCCCCGCGCCATTCCGGTCGAAGCGCATCCCGCAACCCCTCGAGCGCCTCGTCCATCCGCTCGCACGGCACCGTCTCACCCCCGAGGAGGATGCGGCAATCCCCCAGGTGGAGGATCTTCCCGCGGCTCTCGCGGAGGTCCAGGCCACGGACCATGACGTTCGCCCTCCGCATGGCAGGGTCGACGCGAGGACCCAGCGCGTCCTCGAGGACGTCGAAGACCTCCTCCTGGATCACGGTGACCTGCCGGGAGCCGCCCTGGTCGGCATTCCCCCGGATCCCCATGTTGGGGACCATCTCCACCTGATCCGTCGGGTCCATGGGCCCGAGTCTGGCCCTCTTCACCCAGAGGGCTCGCACTGCACCGACGTCGTTCATCAGGTCCGCCACCATCCCTTCCTGCGCGAGTTCGACTGATCCAGCCAGATGGAAGAGTCCAATCTCTCACCCTCCAACTTCGGTGAGCATACCGGTGACCGACCCGCGGCTCCAGCGCGGCGCCCCTTCGACCGCCCTCGAAGTCCCCCACCCAGGGGGCCCGCTGGAGACGGAATGAAACCCTTCGGGGGGCTCATGCGTCTATAGAGATGTGTGGGGGACGGGTGGGGAAGGAGATCGCCGGGAACGAGGCAACGTCCATGACCAAGCTACTGCTGATCCTGCTGGGGGTGAACATCGTCGCGTTGGTGACGATGACGATGCTCTACCGCCGGGCGAAGAAGGCACAGCGCCAGCGTCGGGTCGAGGCCCCCAACTCGCAGTACAAGTCACAGTACGTGTTGGACCTGGAGGCGAAGCTCCGCTGGGAGCGGCTGGATCTCGGGCTCCTTCACGAGGTGAACCGGGAGGAGATCGAGAAGCTCCTGGCCAAGGTGAAGGCCTCCTCGGTGAGGGCCCTGGCGCCTCAGGAGCGAGCCTTTCTCGACCGGATGGTGGAAGCGGAGGAGCGAGTGCGGAGGTCCAGCCGGTCGGAAGGTACGAAGGGCCATCCCCGGCCCGTTCCCGGCACGGGGTGAGGGAAGGGAGCGGGCCTGCCGGATGCCGGCGGCTCGCGCGACATGTGAGGGTGAGGACGGGTGGTGGATGACGAGAGGGGCGGACGTGTGGTGACGTCGCAGGGCCCGGGCCGATTCGGTCCCGGGCCCTTCTGTCATTTCGGGCCGTGCGTCGCGGGATCGCCCGCCTCCCCTCCGGAGCCGCAGCACCCCATCAGGTGACCGGTTTCTCCAACCCTTCCCCCTTCACCCACCGGTCGTACCACTCCAGGTACCGTTCCCACCGGTCCTTCTGATAGGCCGCTGGCCCGATCCCGTGCGGCTGCCCCGGGTAGACCACCAGCTCGGTGGGGATCCCCCGGCGGCGAAGGGCCTGGTACAGCTGCTCCGAATTCTGGATGGGAACGTTCCAATCGCTCTCGCCTCCCATGATGAGCGTCGGGGTCTGGACCCTTTCCACCTCGTTGAAGGGAGAGAGGCGCTCCCACATCTCGCGGTTCTCCCAGGGCAGGCCCCACTCCCGCTCGTTCCCCAGCTGGTAATGGTCGTGGCCGAAGTTTGCCACGAGGAGCGCCATGCTGGCCCCGGTGACCGCCCCACGGAAGACATCGGGGCGTTTGGTGATGAGGTAGTTCGTGAGGATTCCGCCGTACGACCATCCGCCTACCCCCAGGCGGTCCGGGTCGGCCACCCCCAGTTCCACGGCTTCCTGGACTCCCGCCATGACGTCGTCCACGTCGGGAATTCCCCACCTCTGCCAGAGCTCCATGCCGAAGTCGAAGCCGTAGCCGGACGAGCCGCGGGGGTTCATCATGACGACGGCGTACCCCTTGGAGGTGAAGAGCTGGGCGTCGAAGTTGAACCCGACGCCATACATCCCATTGGGCCCCCCGTGGATACGCAGAAGGGTCGGGAGGCGGGAACTTCCGTCCCAGCCAGCCGGGGTGTAGACCCAGCCCTCGATGGTGGCGCCGCCAGAAGACTCCACGTGGATGTTCCGGACGTCCGCCAGTGCCAACTCCGAGACCAGGGAGTCGTTCACGGCGGTGAGCTTGTTCAGGCGTTCCAAAGCCGCACCGCCGGTGCGAGCACCCTCGATCAGCGCACGCCGGTCGGACACCGCGGTGGCCACCGGTACCTCGGTAATGAAGATCTCCCCCGGGAGCAGGAACCGGGAGATCCGTGCGGCCACCCGGCCGTCGGCGGCCACGTCGAATCCGCCGACCGCGAGCTCACCACCCACCAGTCGTTCGATCATCCCAGACCCCACGTCCACCCGAGCGACGTGGGTCTCTCCCTCGTCCGCCACCGAGAAGACGATCCCCAGCCCGTCCCGATCCCACTCCGGGGATCGGACGCTCCGGTCCAGTCGCTCCGTCAGGATGCGGCGGCCCGCGGCCTCGCCGCCCTCCGACGGGATGATGGCCAGGTGGCTCGTGCCGAAGGCGTCGTACCTGGGTTCGTGGGTTCCGGTGGTGTAGGCGATCCACCGACCGTCGGGGGAGAAGGCCGGCGAGCCGTCCCCGCCCGTGTACGTCGTGAGCTGCCGGGGCTCGGTGACCGGCTCCTCCACGTCTGCCGAGACGATCCAGAGATTGGTGTCCGAGTTGGCATCCGGGTCCTGGGTGCGGTTGCTTGAGAAGGCGATCCAGCGACCGTCCGGTGACCACGCAGGAGACGAATCGTCGTAGTCACCATCCGTGATCTGGCGGGTCGTCCGGGTCTCCACGTCGAAAACGTAGAGGTGACTGTAGCGCTGCTCCTCGGTGAGGTACCCGGTGCGGTCCCTCTTGAATTGAAGCCGGTCGATCACCCACGGCTTCCGGCGGTCCGAGGTCCAGGCGGAGTCCTTCACCTCCTCGTCGCGCATCACGAGGAGGAGCTCCGACCCGTCAGGGGACCACTCGTACGACGAGACGCCTTGCTCCTCCTCGGTGAGGGCCCACGCCTCCCCTCCTCGCCGGTCCAGTACCCAGACCTGGCTCTTGGCGTCTTCGCCCCGCGTCGCGGTAAAGGAGAGGAAGCGACCGTCGGGACTCCACTCCGGGCCTCCGACCGACTCGCCGGCGCGGGTCATGGGGATGGGCTCTCCCGTGCCATCGGCGCGGGTCATCCAAAGGCGGGTCTCCCGCTCCTCCTCTTCCAGGTCCGTAGTGGTCACGGTGTACGCGACCCACTCCCCGTCTGGGCTGATGGCTGGGCTGCCCACCGACCTGAGCCGGAAGGCGTCGTCCACCTGGACCGGACGGGGACCCGAGGGCTCCTGTCCAGAGATCCCGGCCCAGGGAAGGGCGGCCAGCACCACCAGAACGAAGAGCGGAAGTCGTCTCGTTGACGCGGACGTACGGGGGAGTCGGAGAGATGACGGAGTCATGGCTGCCGCGGGCAAGTGTGAAGGAGGATCGGGATGACGATGGCGGGGCCGCCATCCCCCGGCAAGGCACCCCTTTGACCGCAGGTGGCCCGTGGTTGCAGCTTCTCATCCGACCCGCCGCCCTGAGGCGCCGTCCCCTCCTCCTCAGAACCTGGAGTCTCCATGTCACGTCTCGCGATCCTGGCCTCGCTCGCCCTTCTCGTGGGGGCGGCGGATACCAGCGCACAGGCTCTGGACGGCCGTTTCCTCGACGCTGCTATCGACTCGGTGGTGTCGGCTCACCTGGAGACTGGAAGGGTGGCGGGCCTGTCCGTGGCGGTATCCCGTGGCGGCCAGCTCCTCCACCACGAGTCCTACGGCCATGCGGACCTGGAGCTGGGCGTCCGGACCCCCCTGGACGCCGTCTTCGAGATCGGCTCCATCACCAAGCAGTTCACCTCGGTCCTGGTCCTGCAGCTGGTGGAGGAAGGTGACCTGGACCTGGACGCGGACATCGCGACCTACATCCCGGAGTTCGACACGGGCGGGCGGACGGTTCCGTTGCGCCGTCTCCTGGACCACACCTCCGGGATGAAGGGCTACACCGAGATGCCTGTCTTCGGTGGCCTGATGGTGCAGGCGCTGCCCAGGGACTCCCTGGTGACCCTCATCGAAGAAGCTCCCTGGGACTTCGAACCCGGCGAAGCCGCTATCTACAACAACTCCGCCTACTTCCTGGTGGGACTGATCCTGGAGAAGGTCACGGAGACACCATTCGAGGAGTTGGTGGCCGAGCGGATCTTCGAGCCCCTGGGGATGGATCGTTCTCTGTACTGCAGCAATACCACGGTGGTGGAGGAGAGGGCCCACGGGTACGACGCCACCCCCGACGGCTACCGGCGCGCGAGGTACCTGGACCACCGGTGGCCCTATTCGGCGGGCTCACTGTGCAGCACGGCGAGGGACCTCATCCGCTGGAACGAGGCGCTCCATGGAGGGGAGGTCCTGAGTTCGGAGATGTACGAGCTCCTCATCACGCCGGAGCCCCTGAACGACGGGACCGCGCTGCGCTACGCGAAGGGTCTCGGCCACACGTTGGGCCCCCACGGTGAAGTCATCGCGCACGGGGGCGGGATCAATGGATTCCTGTCCGACGCCCGCTTCTACCCGGACGACCACCTTGTCGTGGTCGTCCTCCAGAACACCACCGGCCCCTCGGGACCGGGTGAGGTTGCCTCGGCGATCGTGGACCTCCTCCGCCCCGAGGCGCCCACCCCGGCGGCCACCGACTTCCCGGGGGACCTCAATGCCCTCGCAGGTATGTACCAGGGACCCTCCCGGGGCCGACCCATGCGAGTCGAGGTGAGCGTACGGGAGGGCGTCCTGAATGCAGCCATGAACGGGAGCGAAGCGACCCAGGCTATGATGCCGATCGGTGACGGTATCTTCGTCCCGGAGGACGACCCTTGGGGGCCCAGGGTGTGGTTCGTGGACGGGGAAGGTCGCGTGGTGGGCACCCGGGGGGGCGGTGACCCGGTCCAGCTCCGCTTCGACGGAGGCGGCGGGCACTACGTCCTGTTCAGGCAGCCGGGCGGGTGAGGTGGATCGGGCACGGTCCCGAGTCCAGGGACCCGCCAGCTGGCCCTCGCCGTATGCGGTCCGCTGCTCCGCCCTCTATGCCGGGAAGGCCTCCGCCAGCACCTTGAGTCTCTGGAAACGCTCCCGGGCCCACCTCCGTGTCGTCCCCAGGTCCACCTCCTCCGGGCGGAAGCGGCGCTGACGCCGGAAGTACTCCGTAGGATCGGCCCAGTCCGGTTCGGCGTTGATGCGGTACCGCTGGCCGCCGAAGACCTCGAAGAGAGGGAAGAGTCCACTGCGGACGGCCAACCGCACCAGTTGCACCGACTCGGCAGGCTCTGACTTCCATCCCGTGGGACACGGAGAGTGCATGAGGAGGAATCGCATCCCCGAGGTGGTCAGCGCGGTATGTAGCTTCTGCCGAAAGTCCTCCGGATGACCCACCGAAAGGGTGGCCGCGTAGGGGATGCCGTGGGCCGCCATGATGGACATGACGTCCTTCTTGCTCTCTGACTTGCCGTGGGGCGTCGTGGTGGTGCGGGCGCCGGGGGGAGTGGCGGACGACCGTTGGCCACCCGTGTTCCCGTAGATCTCGTTGTCGTAGCAAATGTAGAGGATGTTCTCGTTGCGCTCGGCGGCGGCGGACAGGGTGGCGAAACCGATGTCGTAGGTCCCCCCGTCTCCTGCCCAGCAGATCACCTGTTCCTCGGATCCATTCAGGTCCCGGATGCTGGCCAAACCCGATGCCACGGCCGGGGCCGCAGCGAAGGTGGTGGCCACGGTGGGCATGGCGTAGCTCGTGGTGGGAAAGGCACCGGCGGTCACCGCCCCACAGCAGGCGGGGATCGCCAGGTGCGCCTTCTGCTCCAGGTCTTCCAGGGCTCGGCCCAACCAGGTGAGGCCGATGCTCATTCCACAGCCCCCGCAGTTGGTGTTCCCCGGCCGAAGAAGAGGTTCGCAACTCAGGGGAGGGATCTCTCCGGGCATGTCCCGCCGGGGCGCCGATCCGTTCACGGGTAGTTCGGTGGTGCTCATGGGGTGGCCTCCACGCCTGAGGGGACCGGGGGCACGAGAGGGGCCTTGGGGGGAGGAGCTGCCGGGACGGGGGCCGGGTCCTCCAAACCCACCCACACGGGCGGACCGGGCAGCTCCCGTTGCCCCAGGTCCACGAGGACCTCGTCGATGCGCTCGGCGGTTACGTCACCACCACCGATGCCGGTGAGGTACCCCTGAACCAGGAGGTCGTCCCGTGTTCCCTGAAGCGCGGCACGGATTTCGTGGGCCCAAACGCCACCGATGCCGGCGGCATAGTCCCGGTCGAGAACCCCGATGCGGCTCGCGGACGCGCACGCTTCCAGCAGCTGATCGATGGGGAAGGGGCGGAGCATGCGAAGGATCAACAGCCCGACCCGCTCGCCAGCGGCCCTGCGGCTCCGGACGACCTCGAGCGCCGTGGTGGCGATGGTGGCGGTGGCCACGAGCACCGTTTCCGCGTTCTTCGTGTGGTACGCTTCCACCGCGCCCGCCGGAGACCGCCCGAAAACGTCCCGGAACTCCTGACGGCACTCCTCGAAGACCATCGGCACGCGGTCGAAGGCCTCGTGGATCTCCTTGCGGAGGGACACTGTGGCGTCGGGCCAGACGAGCCCTCCCAACGTCTTCGGGTCGTCGGACCGCATGCGGTGTGGCAGGTCCAGCGGAGGAAGGTACCGATCCACCTGCTCCTGCGTGGGTAGCTCCGTCTCCATCTGGGTGTGGGAGACGATGAACGCATCCATGCACACCAGGACCGGAAGGAGCACGCGGGGATCTTCGGCGAGGCGAAAGGCGAGCAGGGTCAGGTCGGCGACCTGCTGGTTGTCCTGGGCGTAGAGCTGGATCCAGGGAAAGTCCCGAAGCATCAACGTGTCACCCTGGTCCGCCCAGATGTTCCAGGGAGGTCCCAGGGTACGATTCACCGCCACCATGACGACGGGCAGCCGGTAGAACCCGGCCACCATGATGTTCTCCACCATGTAGGCCAGACCGTTGGATGACGAGGCGGTGAAGGCCCGCGCCCCGGACAGCGAGGCACCGATGGTGACCCCCATGGCCGAATGCTCGCTCTCCACCGGGACCACCCTTCCCTTGGAGAACGGGAAGGCGGCCACGCGCTCGACGATCTCGGTCTGGGGCGTGATGGGGTAGATCCCGGCCGCCGTACCTCGGGCAAACCGGTTCGCCTCGCCGGCCATGCTCAGCGCCAACCCTGCAGCGTGGTTTCCGGTGACGATCTCTCTGGGCATCGGGCAGCACCTCCCCCTGTGGATCATGCACGCCGGTCATTCCCGGCGCACACGACGGCTCCCGCCGTCCTAAAGGTGACTCATGAAGACCACGTTTCGCGGGCACTCGGTGACACAGATCCCGCATCCCTTGCAGTAGGCGTAGTCGAAGACGAGTTGATGGCCCACTCGCTTGAGCACGCCCTCCGGGCAGTAGGTGACGCAGATATCGCACTCGTTGCAGACGCCACAGGAGAGGCAGCGTCGGGCCTCCGACGTATCCGGCAATCCCGTGTGGATTTCGCGGAATCCATCCAGGCGTTCGCGAGGATCCAGTGACGAGCCTTCCTGACCCGGCGACCGCTCGAAGAGGTGCATGCGGAGGGCGTCGGCCCGGATGACCTCGTCGTTCCAGAGGTCCACGTCCGAGCGCACCCGCGCCTGATCCCCTGTCTCCACCACCTCGCCCGTGAACGTCTGGTGGATGTGGAGGGCGGCCCGGCGCCCACTGCCGATGGCGCCCGCCACCGTTCCATCGTTGGTGGCCAGGTCCCCGACGGCGAAGACCGGGTGCTCCAGGAGTCCAAGCAGGTCACCCCCCTCCCGGACCTCCGCGCCCTCGGGAAAGACGCTCAGGTCTGGAGACTGACCCAGGGCCAGTATGATCCGGGTGCAGGGCAGGCTGAAGTCCGATCCCTCCACCTCCACGGGACGCCTCCGGCCCGAAGCGTCGGGCTCTCCCAGCCGCATCCGTATGCACTGGAGGCCATGACTCCCCGTATCCCCGTCGGCCTGGGCCTCGGCCTGGAGGGATACCGGTTGGACGAGCTCGTGGAGGATGACACCCTCCTCCAACGCCTCTTCGATCTCCTCCGCAATGGCAGGCATCTCGTGGCGCGTGCGGCGGTAGACCACCCGGACCTCGGATGCGCCTACTCGGAGGGCGGAACGGGCCGCATCCATCGCGGTGTTTCCGCCCCCCACCACCACTACCGTCTCTCCGTCGAGGCGGGCCTGATCATGCTTCACCTGGTCCAGGAAGTCGATTCCCTGGAGGGCCATGTCGGAGCCTCCCACGCCCAACCGCAGGTCTCGCAGCTGTTGAAGGCCGGTGGCCACGAGGACCGCGTCGTAGGCGCGGGCCAGCTCCATGAGCCCCCTGCGGTCGACCCGGTGGTCTGTCACCACCTGGACCCCCAGGTCGGTGATGCGCTCGATCTCCCGGTCCAGCACCTTCCCCGGAAGGCGGAAGTCCGGGATTCCCGTCCGGAGCAGTCCTCCCACCTCCGGGGCTCCTTCGTACACGGTGACGCCGTACCCGAACCGGGCCAGATGATAGCCCGCAGAGAGGCCTCCCGGACCGGACCCGACGACAGCCACGCGCTGGGAGCGCGCTTCGGGCCTCTCCAGGACGACCCTGCCCACGTCCCCGGCCAGTCGCTCCAGTTGGCGGACGTTCACGGCCTCGTCGAGCTCGCTCCGGTTGCACTGCTGCATGCAGGGAGCGGGGCAGACCCGACCGCAGACCGAGGGGAACGGCGTGGTGCGAAGGAGGATGCCCAGCGCTTCGTCCACCTCGTCCCGGGCCAGGGCGTGGAGAAAACCCTGAACGTCGTTTCCGGCTGGGCAGATGTGATTGCAGGGTGGGACGTATTGCTGGCGCTTGGGCTGGGAAGTGGCCCAGCTCCCGGTCTGGATCGCGGGTCGCTCGCCACCGGCCCCTTCCAGGAACGACGCACCGCGCCCCGCCGGTCCCGGCCGAGCCGACTCGGGCTCGGCGTCCGGGGAGATCGCGTCTCGGATCGCGACGGCCTGAAAGGCGGACCTGGCCGCCGTGACGTTCCCGCCGCCGAATCCCAGGTGCTCCATCCCCGCGAGGACGTCGTCCAGTGGAATCTCGAGGATCCGTGCGACGGCCCCGGCCAGGGCGGTGTTTACGATGGGGACGCTGCGAGTGCCCAGTCGGTTCTCGAGCGCGATGGCGGTGGCGTCGACCACGGCCACGCGGTTGTGGGGAAACTGCTCCGCGACGGCTTCAGCAGGCAGTTCGGTATTGACGAGGATCCACCCTCCGGGCTTCAATCCCCGCGTCACCCCGGGGCCCACCAGGGTGGGATCGAGAATCACCACGTGGTCCGGCTCGTAGATGAGGTTCCGGTCGGTGATGGCCTCGGGGGAGAAGCGACAGAACGCCTGGATGGGCGCTCCCGAGCGTTCTGCGGCGTACAACCCGAAGGCCTGCACCGAGTGGCCCGTGAGGAATCGGGCGGTGGCGATGAGCTTCGCCAGGGTCACACCACCCTGTCCGCCGCGCCCGTGAATCCGGATTTCGACCATGAAGACGCCTCCCCCGGGCGGGGAGGGGCACCCCGCGGGGTCGGCCGACCCGGGTCATGAGTGGACACTTCCACCTCTAAGAAACGGCACCCGCGACCGCCTCCGATGCAGGGAACCCTCCGGTACCGTCGTGGGGAAATTTCGACATGCGGTCCGGGCGGGGATCCCCAGTCCCTGCGTGCGGTGTAGATTGGAGATGATGCTTTCCCGAGCTCCACAGCACCGACCTCCCGCTTCCGGCGGCTCCCTGCACCGGCGTTCCCCTCCTGGCGCCCCCCCGCGCCTTCGCCGCCACCGCGCCGCGGTCGCCCTGGCATTTCTTGTGGGGTCGAGCGCCTGCATCTCCTACCAGAACTACCTGGATCCCTCTGGGCCACGCCATGCCGGATCCGGTGGAAACTCCCACACGGCTCCCCCGGGTCCGCCGACGCTCCACACGGCTTCGTTCAACATCGAGTATGGCCGCGACGTGGAAGGGGCGTTGCAGGTGATCCAGGAGAACCGGGAGCTGTCCGAGGCGGACTTCATCCTGCTCCAGGAGATGGATGCGGATGGGACCCGGCGGATCGCGGAGGCCATGGGGATGGCGTGGGTCTACTACCCGGCCACGGTCCGCCACGGTCGAGACTTCGGAAACGCCGTCCTGTCACGCTGGCCCATCGAGGAAGACGCCAAGCTCCTCCTTCCCCACGAGTCGATCTTCGGAAACACGCGCCGGACCGCCACCGCGGCCACCGTCCAGGTGAGGGGCACCCGGGTCCGGGTCTACTCCGTGCACCTGGCCACCATGGTGAACATGGGGGCGGAGCAGCGAGCGGATCAGCTTCGCACGATCCTGGACGACGCCGAGGGTCATCCCCACGTGATCATCGGCGGCGACCTGAACAGCGGCTCCCTGGCGGAGCTGGCGGTGGAGCGAGGCTATCGTTGGCCTACCCGCGAGGGGCCCGCCACCGCCTGGTTCACCCGCGTGGATCACATCCTGTATCGAGGATTGGTCCCCGAGTGGTTCGACGGGGCCGGGACCGTGACCGAGAATGGTGGGGCCAGCGACCATCGCCCCGTATGGGCCAGGGGCAGGGTGCGCTAGGGGTTCGACTCCGCCTCAGAGGCCGTGGGTGGCGCGGAGGGCGGCCAGGCGGGATGCCGCCTCCTCCTTTCTCGGCTGAAGCGCAGGGTCTGCCTCATCCCACGCCCGGACGAACTTCTCGTAGTAGAAGACGGCATCCTCATAACGCCCGGCCGCCTCGTGGATCTGCCCGAGACGCTCGTACGCCGGTGCCAGGAAGAGCTTGTCGGGCGGCGCGAAGGTGTGAACCAGCCCCTCGTAGAGGTAGCGGGCCGCATCTGGATCCCCAATCTCCCACTCGAGCTCCGCCCGCAGGAAGCGGGCGTGGGACGCCGTCGTGATGGAGAGGGAGGTGGCCGTGTTGGGTAGCTGGTAGGGAAGGGAACGAAGAATCTCCAGGGCCCGTTCATCCTCGCCCTGCAGGTGCAGAAGGTCGGCGGCGAGTCCACCGGCGGCGTCCTCCCGCAGCGATTCGAAACCCTCGTACGCCGGCCTTGATTCGATGTCACGTTGAATGGTCCAGGCCTCGTCGAAGCGTCCCAGGCGCCCCAGGAGCTTGGCAGCGGCCGCGTCTCGCTCCAGCGCGCCCACCGCCGCAGTGAAGATGTCGTGGAGGGGCTCGAAGGGGTTCCGCATTCGCTCCTCCGGGTCCACCGTCTGCACCCGGGCCAGGAGTGCCTGATACACCGTTGGGTCCAGGGGGACCAGGTCGGTCACGGCGAGCTCGGCGTTCCAGACGTCCCAGGCCGCCGACCCCCGACGGTTCGGGTCCGTAAGGAAGGCCTCGACCGCCTCGTAGCGGCCCTGGACCACGTCCGCCATGACCACGAGCACGATGGAGAGGTCGTCGTCGATCACGACGCTGGAAGGCAACCCGGTGGCGGTGTTGAGGGTCCCCGACTCCTGCTGCTCCAGGAGCCGGTCCCCCTCCGAGGGGTCCGCCGCGAACCGGAGCGCGTTGTAGACGGAGTAGAGTCGCACCAGAAGTGACTGACCCGCGAAGTCCGCGGTCAGCTCGTCGATCCGTCGACGGTCCCCCCGGGTGAAGGCCGACATGGTGGCGGCGTCCACTGCCCACTCGGAGCCGGGTGCCACCCGCTCCAGGGTGCGGGCCCGCTCCTCGAGCCGTTCGTATCGGCCCATCACCGCATCCAGTCGGGCGCCGCGGTGGAGAGAGGGGACGTTCTCCGGCTCCAGCTCGAGAACCCGGTCGTAGTAGGCTGTGGCCTGGTCGATGGGCCGGGCCCAGCGGACGTTCGACCGTTCGTAGAGCATTCCCAACTGCACCAGTGCCTTCACTTCGTCGGGCCACCGCTTCAGGTGCGCCAGGAACTGCTGCTCCGCGGCCTCGAGACGTCCCCCCTGCTGATTCATGAACGCCTCGATCAGGGAGCGGTCCCGCTCGGGGAGTCCCTCGGCGTACACCATCGCCTTGACCGCCGCCGCGTAGTCGTCGGTGTCGTAGGTATACGCGTTGTTCATGCTCTTCATCAGGTGGGCCAGCGCGAAGGTCGAGTCCCCCTCGAGCGCGCGATTGTAGGCGGAGGACGCGCTGTCGAACTGCCCCTGTCGGTGGAACTGCTCGCCTCGGAGGAAGTCCTTGGTGGCTTGCAGAGAACCGGAGGTCTGCGCGGCCCGCTGCTGGATCCGGGCATTCGCTCCCGTCATGGACGCCTCGAGGAGGCCCGAAGCGAGTTCGTCCACCAGCGAGAAGAGGTCGTCGGCGCTTCCTTCCACCGTGACGACGGGGGAATCCTGGCCGGGCATTCCCGTCCGGTGGAAGCGCGCCGAGAGGCTGAGGCGGCCAGGGAGCCCCACCACCTGGCCGGTGACGAATCGACCCGCACCCACCGCACCGGCCAACGCCTCGAATCCGGGTAGACCCAGGGGCTCGGAGCCGGCCTCCTGCACGCGGCCCAGCACCGCTCGCGGGTCCACCGTTCGAAGCGGACCGGCGCCATCCAGTCGACCGCTCAGAAGGTGGATGAGCCCCTCGGAGAGATAGTCCAGCTCGGGCGAGCCGCTCACGGTGAAGGGAAGGACGGCCACCACGTCGCCGGGGTTGCCGGCCTCCCCGTCCGAACCCGGGCCCGGCGACCGGGTCCCGAGCCACACGCCGACGGCGGTCAGCGCCACGGCGATTCCCGTGAACGCAGCGGCTCGGCGACCCCAGGGGCGCCCACCGACGCGAGAGTCGCCGGTGATCGCCCTCCCGCCCCCGGACGTGGCTGCTTCCAGCGCCTCGAGGAACGCTCCCGCATCGGCGAAACGCTGGGAGGGGTCTTTCGAGAGGGCCCGGTGAATGACTTCGGCCAGCCCCCCGGGCACGCCTGGCGCCGAATCCTGAAGCGGATCCGGTTCCGCCGTGAGGATCCGGTTGAGAAGGGCCAGAGGCTGGCTCGCCTGGAAAGGCCGTTGCCCTGCCAGCATCTGGTATCCGATCACCCCGAGGGACCAGACATCGGATGCAGAGGTCACTTCCTCGCCACCGGCCTGCTCCGGGCTCATGTACGCGGCGGTGCCCAGGGTGGTCCCGGTTCGCGTCATCGTCTGCGCCGACTGGAGCTTGGCGATCCCGAAGTCCAGGAGACGCACGGCGTCGTCCTCACCCACCATGGCGTTCGCCGGCTTGATGTCCCGGTGGACGATTCCCCCTTCGTGGGCTCGCTTCAGCGCCTTGGCGAGTTGACGGAGCACCTCCACGGATCGCTCCACCGGGAAGGGTTCGTCCTTGAGCCGCTCCTCCAGCGTCCGGCCCTCGTAGTAGGCCATGACGAGGTAGAGGTCGCCCTCCTCGGTCTCCCCGATGTCATGGACGGTGCAGATGTTGGGGTGGTCGAGGGCGGAGGCGGCACGGGCCTCACGGATGAAGCGGGCCTTGGCGTCGGTGTCCGCGACGAACCGGCGGGCAAGGAACTTGAGGGCAACCGGCCGCTCGAGACGTGTATCCCGGGCCAGGTACACCTCCCCCATCCCTCCCTCCCCCAGCATGGGCCCGACCTCGTAGTGCGCGATGGTGGTTCCGGTACGCATGATGACGGTGGAGGGGGGAGCGGGCGGGCACGACTCGCGGGAGAACGTGCCGAGGGCTCGCGAAGGTGTCAAACCGCGCTGAACGGCACGGACGTGCCCGGGCGGGGGGTGGCCGGGGACCTGAACTCCGACCTCGAAACCCGGAAATCCGCCCAGTCAGCTCACGGGCGCCGTTCCCTCACCCTTCACCCACCGGTCATACCAGTCCAGGTACCGTTGGTGGCGGTCGCGCCGGTAGGAGACCGGGCCGATCCCGTGGGACTGTCCGGGATAGACGACCAGCTGGGTTGGAATCCCTCTCCGACGCAGGGCCTGGTAGAGCTGCTCCGAGTTTAGGATCGGGACGTTCCAGTCCTTCTCTCCGCCCATGATGAGGGTGGGCGTCGTGACGTCCTGGACCTTGTTGAAGGGGGAGATCCGCTCCCAGGTCTCCCGGTTGTCACCCTCCCACGGCAGCCCCAACTCCGCTTCCCACTGGAGCTGGTAGTGGTCGTGGCCGTAGTTGGAGATGTAGAGGACCTCGCTGGCCCCGGTGATGGCGCCCTTGAACCGGTCGGTCTGCGTGATGACGTAGTTGGTCAGGATTCCGCCGTAGGACCACCCTCCGACACCCATGCGGTCTCCGTCGGCGATCCCCTGGGCGACGAGGTGGTCCACCCCGGCCATGACGTCCTTGAAGTCAGGGTTCCCCCAGTCGGCCCAGAGCACCGCGGAAAACGCCTGCCCATACCCGGAAGAGCCCCTGGGATTGGGAGTGAGCACCACGTACCCGTTCGCGGCAAAGAGATGGGCCTCGAAGTTGAAGCCATGGGCGTACTGGGAGACCGGACCGCCGTGGGGGCGAAGAAGGAGTGGGTAACGGCGGCCCGGCTCGTAGTCCGGAGGAAGGTGGACGAATCCCTCGACCTGGACGCCGGGCTCGCTCTCCCACCGCTCCTCCCGGACCTCCCCGAGCGCCACACGGGAGAGGAGATCGTCGTTCACCGAGGTGAGGCGGTGAAGTGAAGCGGAGGCTTCACCCCCGGTGGCGGCAGCTTCCGACCCGTCGACCCGGTAGACGTCACCGGGAAGGTCCGTGCGAGCCAAGCGCACCACCATCTGACCCCGGCGGCTCATGTCCATACCCCGGATGCTCAAGGGGCCGCTGGTGACCCGGCGCACCTGGCCGGCATCCACGTCGTAGGCGGCGACGTGGTTCTCAGCGGAGTCCTCAACGCCGAAGTAGATGAGACGGCCGTCGGGGGAGAACTCCGGTGAGGAGACGTTCCGGTCCATGGCCTCGGTCAGGACCCGCCCACCCGTTCCGTCGGCGTTCACCACCGCCAGGTGGGTTGTGGCGTACCAGATGAGATCCGGTCGGATGACCGTGGTGTAGGCGAGGCGACCTCCGTCAGGGCTCCAGGCCGGGGAGGCGTCGGCTCCCGGGTTGTCCGTCACGCGCCTGGGATCGGTCACGGGCTCCGACGCGTCTGCGTCTACGATCCAGATGTCGGTGTTGGAGTTGGTGTCCGGATCCGCGGTCCGATTCGAGGTGAAGGCGATGCGCGTACCGTCGGGGGACCAGACGGGATTCCCCTCGTCCCGGTCTCCGTCGGTGAGCTGCCGAAGCTCGCGGGTGGCCACGTCGAAGACGTACAGGTGGGATCGCCGGGTGTCGGTCAGGTACCCCACCCGGTCCCGCTTGAATTGGAGACGGTCGACGACCCAGGGTTTCTGGCGGTCCGACGTCCAGGTGGAGTCGTCCTCTTCCCGGTCCCGGATCACGAGGGCGAGGCGACCTCCATCCGGGGACCATGCGTAGTCCTGGATGCCCTGTTCGACCTGCGTGAGGGCCCAGGCCTCTCCACCCCGCCGGTCCAGGACCCAGACCTGTGTCTCCGAGTCGTCCCCGCGGGATGCTGTGAAAGAGAGGAACCGTCCGTCGGGGCTCCACGCCGGCGACCCCACGGACTCGCCTTCCCGGGTCATGGGCAGGGGGTCTCCCGTACCGTCGGCCCGGGTCATCCAAAGCCGGGTCGCGGACGATTCCTGTTCCGCGTCCGTGGCGGACAACGTGTAGGCGACCCAGTCCCCCTCGGGCGAGATCACCGGACTGCCCAGTCCACGAAGGTCGAACTGGTCGTCGATGGCGAGGGGCCGGCTTGCCGGGTCCTGCTGGGCGGGAATGGGAAGGGCGGCGAAGAAGCCGGCCAGGAGGAGGAGTCCTGATGCGCGCATGAGATCATCCCGGGAGATCGGAGTCCACGGTGAGAGGGCTGGACTCCGGCAGGATACACCGCCGGAGGGGGGCGCGCGAACGACGGAGCGGCGGCCGGGAGTCGCACCCGACCGCCGCCTCCAAATTCCTGGGACGAGCCGTTGGACAGCGCGGCCCGAAGGATCCCTGGACCGGCCCCGGGGGCGGGACTCGGCGATCCGTACCGAATCAGTTCTCCGGGGGCAGGATGACCGTATCGATGACGTGAATCACACCGTTCGAGGCCGTCACGTCCGTGGCCGTTACCGTAGCGTTATTGATCATGACGGATCCGCCGTGAACCATGATCTGGATCGGGGCACCGTTCACGGTGGTGGCCTCGGTCAGGTTCAGTACGTCCGCGGCCATCACCTTACCCGGAACGACGTGATACGTGAGGATCGCCGTGAGCTTCTCCTTGTCCGCGAGGAGGGCCTCGACCGTGCCCTCGGGAAGCTTCGCGAAGGCCTCGTCGGTGGGGGCGAAGACGGTGAAGGGGCCCTCACCCTTGAGAACGTTGACCAGTCCGGCGGCCTCGAGCGCCGCGGTGAGGGTGGCAAAGCTTCCGGCCTCCACGGCCACGTCCACGATGTCGTTCTCCATCAACTGCGCCGAGGCGGGGGCGGCCACGAGAGCGGCGGCCACTGCGAGACCGGCGGCGATGCGTGCGATGCGGTTCATCTGAGGGTCCTCCAATCCGGGTTTTGTTCAACCTCTGTAAAGGAATCTCTGTCTCTAAGTTGTACATGTCAACAGCATGTACAAGCAAAACTTTGACGAATCTTGTACAGACGTCTACATTTCCCTCCATGAATGCCGCGCACGACTCTCAACTCCCTCGGCACCCGATTCGCGTTGTTGCCGAGCGCACCGGGGTGAGCCCGAACCTGCTGCGCGCCTGGGAACGAAGGTACGAGGTGGTGGAGCCGGGCCGGAGCGCCGGTGGGCAGCGGCTCTACTCCGACGCCGACGTGGAACGCATTCTCCTGCTTCGGCGCGCCTCGGACGCTGGGCGTACAATCGGCTCCCTGGCGGGGCTGGGAAATGCCGAGCTTCAACGACTCCTGGACGAGGATCGGGCGGCCCAAGAGGAGTTGGAGGGTAGGGAGCCAGGCCCCGAGGGGGCGTCGGAGCAGGTTCGGGCTGCCCTGGATGCCGTCGAGGCCCTCGATCCTGCCGGGCTGGAGCGGATCCTGCGACGGGAGGTCGTGTCCCTGGGGGCCGACCGGTTCCTCGAGGACCTCGTGACTCCCGTCCTCGTCAGCATCGGCCAGGGGTGGCGCCTGGGCCGGCTCCGCCCGGCCCACGAGCACGTTGCGGTCGCGGTCATCAAGCAGGTTCTGGGGTGGATGCTGGAGAGGGCTCGCTCCACCTCGACCGGACCCACCCTGGTCATGGGCACCCTCACCGGAGAGAGGCACGAGTTGGGCGCCCTACTGGCCGCCACCGCCGCGGCACTGGAGGGGTGGAACGTCGTCTTCATGGGGCAGGATCTGCCCCCGGAGGAGATTGCCCTCACCGCCCGGAGCGTGAAGGCGGATGTGGTGGGAATCAGCGTGGTGAACCCGACCGATTGGGAAGAGCTTCCCCGTCAGATCGTGTCACTCGTGGCGGAGCTACCCACGGGTGTACCGGTATTCCTGGGCGGGGCCGCCGCAACGGACACGGCTCGCCTCGTGGCCGACCTGAGGGTGCGGGCGGTGGCGTCCCTGGGGGACTTCCGTAGCCTCCTGCGAGAACGAGCGGATTCCTGAGGGCGGTCACCCGCGTCCGTACCCTGCCTGACATCCGGCGGGGGGACCCGTACCTTGGGGCCCCATGAACAACACTCTGATGCTCCTGGGCCTGATCCTCGGGCTGGCCCTGGGACTGGCTGCGTCGCTCACCGGAAGTCCGGTCCTTCACCTGCTGAGCACCGGCTCTGCGCCCCTGGGCGACCTGTTCATCCGTGCCATACAGATGGTGGTCATTCCCCTGGTGATGGCCATTGTGTTCGGTGGAGTGGCCCGCCTGGGTGACACCCGGAGTCTGGGCCGCCTGGGGGGGACTGCGCTGGCGTTCATCTTCGGGACCACTCTGGTGGGGGTCCTGGTGGGAATGAGCGCCATGGGGCTCGCCCTCCAGTTCGTTCCCGAGGTCGCCAATCCCGGTGGAGCCCAGCCCGACGCGCTGGAGCTCCCGGGGATCATGGACTTCGTGGTGGGCCTGATTCCGCGGAATCCGTTCGAGGCGGCAACGGCGGGGCGGCTGCTCCCGCTCCTGGTCTTCTCCGTACTCTTCGGTGCGGCAGCGGGAACTCTCGCACCGGAGCGGAGGGAGCAGCTGGTGGGCATCGCCGATGCGGTCTCCGACGCGTTCATCAAGCTCGTCCACTGGATTCTCTGGACGGCTCCAGTGGGGATCTTCGGTCTGGCGGCGCCCGCCGCGGCTCGACTCGGGCTCGGACTCCTCCAATCGCTGGCAGCGCTGATCGTGGTGGTGGTCGTGGGCCTCTTCGTCTTCATGGCCGTGGTCTATCTCCCCCTGGTCGCCACCCTGGGGAGAACGCGGCCCTCCCGCTTCATCAAGGGAACGCTCGCCTCCTATACCATGGGATTCACCACCACCAGCAGCGTTGCGACGCTACCCGTAATCCTGCGCGACGCGCCGGCCCTGGGAGTGTCGGAGCGGGTGGCCAACCTGGTCATTCCCCTCGCGGCATCCATGAACCGGGCGGGGAGTGGCCTCTTCCAAGGTGCTTCAGTCGTCTTCCTGGCCTGGCTCTTCCAGATCGACGTTCCAGGAGGTGCCTGGGGTGGGGCGGTGCTGGCCTGCTTCTTCGCGGCGGCCACCGTGGCGCCGGTCCCGAGCGCGAGCATCATGACCCTCGCTCCGGCCCTGGATGCGGTGGGCGTACCCCTGGCGGGGCTTGGGATCCTGCTCGGGGTGGATCGGGTCCCCGATATGTTCCGAAGCGCGACCAACATGACCGGCCACATGGCGGCAGCGGTGGTCGTCGAGGGGGTCGCGGGAGAGGAAAGCACGCCCGGTGGGGGTGCCGTGGGGGCCGCCCGCCCGCCGGCCTCGGGGAGCTAGGACTTCCCGGCGCCGGACTGTGGGGCCGCCCGGCGGAAGACCCGGACCTCCCAGAGGAACGTTCGGTCTCGAAACACCTCGGCCAGGCCGTGGACCGCGGCTTCGTCCCGGATTCGGTCCACACCGTGGAGATAGACGCGGAAGGCCTTCCGGCGAAGCGCCTCCACCAGATTGAGGATTCCAACCCCAGCTCGAACCCACCACGTCTCCCGGGGGACCACCACGCCCCAAACCTCCCGCGCCCGCTCTGCGGAAACGGCCACCAGAGAGGGAAGGTCGGGGTAGCAGCAAAGGACCCGGTCCAGGGTGACGACTTCGGCGGCTGGGAGATCTTCCGCCAGCTCCACCGCATCTCCCGACAGGAAGGTCACACGATCCTCGGTCCCGCGGCGCACCGCTTCCCGCCGGGCTGCATCGAGGTACGCCGTGGAGGCGTCCACGGCCGTGGCCCGCCGTGCCCCGTCGGAGAGCAGCTCGTGCTGAATCGCACCGACGCCGCCCCCGATATCCAGCAGGTCGAAGTCCCGGAGGCCCTGAACGCGGATACCCCGAAGGAGGAGACGCGTGCTCCGGGAGGGCCCCCGGCGCCTGAACCTCTTGAGCTCGTAGCGAGCCCGCGACTCTCCGAAGAGGTCCGCGGAGTCGACGCAGTGGCGGCAGGTCATGAGGAGCGCGTACCGGATCCCTCACCCGTGCCAAGCCGTCCCAGGCCCCCCGAGGCAGCTGCGGCCGGGATCCGGGCGGCCGCGTCTACGGGCTCGCGAAGATGGGGCGGTACGAGGTGCGCACGCACGGCCTGGACCCGGTGACGGAAGATGCGGGTCAACTGGCGTCGAACCAGGGGGTGCAGGAGCGTCCCAAGTGGATAGAAGGGGAGCCGGTAGCGGACCCGGTCTCGCATGAGGGTGCCGCCGCGCACCTCCTCGAACGCGTGGAGATGGACCCAGCTGTGATAGGGACCCTGGAGCTGTTCGTCCACGAATCGGAAGGGCGGATCCCAGATGGTGATCCGCGTCTTCCAACGGAAGGGGACGCCATACAGGCTCATGCGATAGTCGATGAGCAGCCCCTCCTGCATGTCCAGGGGCGTCGGAGTCACGATGCGGAAGCGGAGCTCCGGTGGCGTGATTCGCTCCAGGTTCTCCGCGTCGGCGAAGAAGGGCACGACCTTCTCCCTGGGAAGGGGAAGGAACGTCTCCACCTCCAGAACGTGGTGACCCCGGGCCAGGCGCCGGTGAACGATTGCGGTCATGGGTCCGGTTACCCCGCGACGCTGGCGAGTTTCCTGGTAAGCCTCACGCAATACGAAAGCTATCGTAGACAGGCGACTTCGATGGTGTTACGATATTCTTCGTAGTCACACGGTGGAGAACGTGGGACCGGGGGGGCGGATCTTGGACAGAGGGGGGAAGATGGACGAACTCAGCTTCACGGAGCGGGAACTCGACGTCATGAGCGCTCTCTGGAGACGCGGGTCTGGGACGGTGGCTGAAGTGCGGGCGGCGCTCCCGGACGCCCCGAGTTACACCGGTGTCCTGAAGCTCCTCCAGATCCTGGAGGAGAAGGGGATGGTCCGGCACGAGCAGGAAGGCCGGGCCTACCGCTACCACCCGGTGGTCGAGAAGGAGGAGGCGGGGGGTC
>CP070829.1:1861035-1889375 GCA_020344755.1 Gemmatimonadales bacterium | reverse complement strand
CCTCGGCAGGAAGGGTACCCGCCGGCTCCCGGGGGATCGCGTCCTGGAAGTAGATCCGGAGGCCGATCGAGCCGTCGTCGCGGAGCACATCCACCAGGAAGGCCAGGGTCTCCCCGTCCAGCCACTCGGTGGCGGGGCCCGGCGGCGCTGGCAGGGGCCTCCTGCGGATGCCGCTGTAGAGGGTGTGCCCGGCAAAGTGAGGCGCGTGGTCCCCCACCACCGGGAGGATGCGGAGGTCCGGAGCGAGGTGGATCCACTCCCCCGGGGACCGGGGCGAGGCGGCCAGGTCCGACACGTCCTCCAGGCGGGACGGATCCAGCCCCAGCTCTTCGGTGAAGGCCAGAGCCTGCAGGCGGGTAGTGGTATTCCCCAGGATCCGGGCCCGGGGAGCCAGCCGGGACGCCATCCAGGGCGTGTCGAGCAGGTGATCGTAGTGCCCGTGCCCCACGAGGATGGCGACGGCCGGATCCAGCGGGCCCACTTCCCAGGCTTGCAGCGCCTCCAGGATGGCGGCGGTGTCGGGGGCCAGCTCGGTCCCTCGGCCCACCTCCAGCATGCTCGGGCGCGTGAGAAGGGGCGCCGTGAGGAGCACGGTCCGGGGCGTCTCGACGCGCCATCCCGCCACACCCAGGTACTGCAGCTCGACGAAGGCCGACCCCGCCTCCCCTTCCGGGTCGACCTCCCCGGGGAGTGCCTCAGGGCGTGTCCCCCCCGCACCACCCGGCGGCGCCAGGACGACGGTCCCGGTGGTGTAGGCGTCTCCCTCGAGCGTGGGGAAACACCCGGCCAACGCCAGCGCGGTCCACCCGGTCAGCGCGAGCCGGGCCGCCCCCCCCACGGGCTCAGTCGCCGGCGGCCGCCGTGACCTGCGAGGCGTGCCGGTCCGTCCGTTCGATGAACGCCTCGGAGAGCCGGGCCGTGATCGGCCCGGGCCGACCCTCCCCAACGGGCTCACCGTCGATGGCGACGCACGGCTTCACCTCGGTGGTGGTGCCGGTGAAGAACGCCTCGTCCGCCCGCCTCAGCTCCTCCACCTGGACCGGTCGCTCCTCTGTGGGGATCCCCATCTCACGGGCCAGCTGAAGGATGTAGCCCCGAGTGATTCCCGGCAGGATCACGTTGGAGAGGGGGTGGGTCACCAGCGCGTCACCGAGGACCGCGAACAGGTTGGAGTGGGCCCCCTCGAGGGCGACACCGTCCCGGACCAGGATGGCGTCGTCCACCCCGGCGTCCACCGCCGCCTGCTGTGCCAGGACGTTCCCCAGGAGGCTCACGGTCTTGATGTCCACCCGCGCCCAGCGCCGGTCCGGCACGGTGACGGCCCGGAAGCCCTCCTGCCACCGCTCCGGGGTGGGACGATGGAAGGCCTTGGCGAAGGCGTACACGGTGGGCGCCACCGGGGTGGGTGGGAAGGCGTGCGTCCGTGGCGCCACCCCACGGGTGATCTGGAGATACACGATGCTGACGGGCTCTTCGGCGAGGCCGTTCTGCCGCAGCAGCTCGTCGTGGACCTCCGCCAGCGGTGCCAGATCCGCGTCGATCCGGAGCTCGCACATCCCCTTCAGGAGGCGTTCCCGGTGGCGGTCCAGCAGGAAGAAGCGGCCCCGGTACGCCGGGGTCACCTCGTAGATGCCGTCGGAGAAGAGGAAGCCCCGGTCGTTCACCGAGACGGTGGCCTTCTCCTGGGGGAGGAACTCCCCGTTGAGATAGACGATCTCCATGGTGCAGTCCGCCTCCGGCGAGGTCCCGAGGAGATCAGGCCTCGGCGTTCTTCTCCAGGTCCTTGAACCGTTCCAGGAGCTCCGCCTCGGCGATGACCTCGTCGCCGTGGCTCTCCTCTTCCGGTCCGTCCTCGACCGCCTCCACCTCGGCGTCCTGGACGTTCGCGTCGGCGGCCGCTGCCGCTTCGGCGGCGGCGTCCCCCCCTTGGCCGGCCTCCAGCTGCTTCGGCTCCTCGGCGGCCGACGGCAGGAGACCCATCTGCTGCTTCAGGGCCAGGAGGCGGTCGTCCACACCCGCGTCGGCACCTCCGGCCTCGAGCTTCAAGAACTCGGTCTCGAGGGTGTCGCCAGCCAGGGCCTCGTCCACCTCGGCGGCGGCCAGGCTGCGGCGCTCCGACTCCTCGATCTTGTCCGCCATCCGGTTGAAGGCCTCGAAGGCGGACGTATCCGAGAGCCCGGACATGGTCTCGTGGATGCGTCGCTGGGCCTGGGCGCGCTTCTGCTTGGCGATGAGGAGATTCCGCTTCCGCTTCGCCTCGTCGATCTTCTCGTTCAGCTGCCGAAGGGATGCCTTGAGCTTCTCGGTCTCCTGGGCCTGCGCCCGCCACGTCTGGTCGATGGCCGCCGCGCGCTCCGCGTGCTCCTGGTGCCGTACCAGCGCCTGCTTCGCCAGGTCGTCCCGGCCCTCCTTCACGGCGAGCATGGCCCGCTGCTCCCACTCCTTCGCCTGCTTCACCTCGTCATCCAGCTGCGATCGGAGCTTGCGCTCGTCGGCGATGGCGGCCGCCACTTCGCGCTTCGCCTTCGCCAACTGATCCCGCATGTCCAGGATGATCTGATTGAGCATCTTCTCCGGGTTTTCCGCCCGGTTGATCAGATCATTGATGTTGGACTTGATGAGGGTAGACAGCTTGGTAAAAATGCCCATGGATCAGCTCCCCGACGCTGCGCCGGCCATGTCGCGGATCCGTTCGATATGTCCGGATGCCGCGAGCTGGATGCTCTCTATCGAAGCCTGGACCTCCTCGAAATCCAGGGTCGAAAGCTCAAGTGTGTCGCTGAGGATCAGCTCCCCGTCCTCCAGCCCGTAGGCACCGTGCACCACGTCCGTGGCGTTGAGCTCGAGCAGGGTTCGGTACAGCTCCTCGTTTCCCTGTGCCTGGGGAAGGTCCATGACCTTCAACCGCAGGAGCAGCAGGGGAGGCGAGTAGTTCAAGACGATGGGGAGGTCGTCTGCGCTCGTGCGCGCCAGGTACATCCCCTCTTCCAGCTCTTCGTACTCCGCATCCATCCGGATGAGGAAGCTCTCGAGGTCCTCGCGGGTGACCATCGCCTGACTCCGTTGAAGTGCCGCCGTGCGGGTGATCGTCCATTCGTACCGACTCCAGGGCCCGTACGGTCCCCTCGGGAGCCGAGTTTCCCCCGCTCCCGGAGCGATCACCTCCGAAACTAATGGAGACCGCTGCCGGTGGCGACCGTCAAAGGAGGGCCTGGAGGTAGCTTCCCGTATACGACCCCGGGTTCCCGGCCACCTCCTCCGGGGGACCCTCCGCCACGATACGTCCACCGCTCGCTCCACCTTCAGGGCCGAGGTCGATGATCCAGTCGGCGGTCTTCACCACCTCCAGATTGTGCTCGATCACCACCACGGTGTTTCCCCTCTCCACCAGCTCGTGCAGGACGTCCAGGAGGACCCGCACGTCCTCGAAGTGCAGTCCCGTGGTGGGCTCGTCCAGGATGTAGAGGGTGTCGCCCGTGGCCCTCTTGGAGAGCTCGGTGGCCAGCTTCACCCGCTGGGCCTCCCCGCCGGAGAGGGTGGTGGCGCTCTGGCCCAGGTGGATGTACCCGAGGCCCACGTCGCTCAGCGTCTCCAGCTTCCGCTTGATCCGGGGAACCGCGTCGAAGAATTCCAGGGCCTCGTTCACCGTCATGTCCAGGACGTCGGCGATGTTCTTCCCCTTGTAATAGACGTCCAGCGTCTCCCGGTTGTAGCGCTTTCCCTTGCACACGTCGCAGGGCACGTAGACGTCCGGCAGGAAGTGCATCTCGATCTTGACCAGCCCGTCCCCGGTGCACGCTTCGCACCGGCCGCCCTTGACGTTGAAGGAGAACCGGCCGGGCTGGTATCCGCGCATCTGGGATTCCGGGAGGTTGCTGAAGAGGTCCCGGATGGGGCCGAACAGCCCGGTATAGGTCGCCGGGTTGGACCTGGGCGTTCGCCCGATGGGCGACTGGTCCACATCGATGACCTTGTCGATCTGCTCGATCCCCTCGATCCCCCCGTGGACCGCGGGGGCGTCCTTGCTGCGGTAGAAGTGACGGGCGAGCGCGCGGTACAGCGTCTCGTTGACCAGGGTGGACTTGCCCGAGCCGGAGACACCGGTGACGCAGATGAAGGTGCCCAGGGGAAAGCTCACATCCAGGTGGTCCAGGTTGTTCCCACGGGCGCCTCGGACGCGGAGGACCCGGGTCAGGTCCGCGGGCCGCCGCTGGGTCGGCACGGCGATCTTCCGATCGCCTCGAAGGTAGGCGCCCGTGAGGGAAGCGTCGGTGTCCAGGATCGCCTGGAGCGGTCCCTCGGCCACGACGCGGCCCCCGTGCCGGCCGGCTCCCGGCCCCAGGTCCACCACCCAGTCCGCAGCACGGATCGTGTCCTCGTCGTGCTCCACCACCAGCACCGTGTTCCCCAGATCCCGCAGGGTGCGGAGGGTATCCAGGAGCCGGCCGTTGTCCCGCTGGTGCAGCCCGATGGAGGGCTCATCCAGGATGTAGAGCACCCCCACGAGCCGGCTCCCGATCTGCGTGGCGAGGCGGATCCGCTGGCCCTCACCGCCGGAGAGACTCCCGGCGGACCGCCCCAGCGAGAGGTACGAGAGGCCCACGTTCGCCAGGAAGCGCAACCGTTCCCGGACCTGTCGCAGGATCGGCCCCGCGATCTCCTCGGGAAGGCCGGGCGTCCCGGGCTTCAGGGATTCGACGAACGCCAGCGCCTCGTCCACCGGCAGCTCCACGAGTTCGCCCAGGGATCGGCCCCCCACGGTCACACCCCGAGCCTCCGGACGCAGGCGGCTTCCGCTGCACTCGTGGCACGGGAGCGTGGACATGTAGTCCTCGAGCTGCGTCCGGACCGCGTCGGACTTCGTCTCGGCGTAGCGGCGCTCGACGTTCGCGACCACCCCCTCCCACGTGTCCTCGTAGTGGCCCTCGAACTTCCCGGATCCGGACTTGTAGGGAAACCGGATCTTCATGGCGCCGGAGCCGTTCAGGATGGCGTCCTGGACGTCGTCCGGCAGCTCCGCCCAGGGCGTGTCGGGATCGAACTCGTAGGCGTCGCTCAGCCCGGGGATGACCGAGCGCCGCAGGTGTCCACCCGGCTCTCCCCAGGGGAGAACCACCCCCTCCAGGATGGAGATGGACCCGTCCCCGACCAGGAGCTGGGGATTCACCTCCTTCCGGGTCCCGAGTCCGCCACAGGCGTCGCAGGCCCCGTACGGCGAGTTGAACGAGAACTGGCGCGGCTCCAGCTCCGCCATGGAGGTTCCGCACGACGCGCAGGCGTAGTGCTCGCTGAAGAGGTGTGGAATCTCGTCCGAGTCCCGGCCCGGCGGGTGCTCGATGACCTGCACGACCCCCTCCGCCGCCTTGAGCGCGGTCTCGATGGAGTCCGCCAGACGGTCTCGGTCCTCGACCTTCACCGTGAGGCGGTCCACCACGATGGAGATGTCGTGGTTCTCGTAGCGGCTCAGGCGGGGCACCCGGTCGATCTCGTAGGTCTCTCCGTCCACCCGGGCCCGGACGAAGCCGTCCTTCCGGGCCCGCTCGAACAGGGCCCGGAACTCACCCTTCCGGCTGCGGACCAGGGGCGCCAGGATCTCGATCCGGGCCCCTTCCCCCAGGGCGAGGACGTTCTCCACGATCTGGCTGGAGGACTGCCGCACCACGGGCGCCCCGCAGTTCGAGCAGTGGGGGATGCCCACGCGGGCCCAGAGCAAGCGCAGGTAGTCGTAGATCTCCGTGACCGTTCCCACCGTGGACCGCGGATTCCGGGACACCGTCTTCTGCTCGATGGAGATGGCCGGAGACAATCCCTCGATGGCGTCCACGTCCGGCTTTTCCATGAGGCCCAGGAACTGGCGCGCATACGCGGAGAGGGATTCCACGTAGCGGCGCTGCCCTTCGGCGTAGATCGTGTCGAAGGCGAGGGAGCTCTTTCCGGAGCCGGAAAGGCCCGTGATGACGACCAGCGACTCCCTGGGGAGGTGGACGTCCACGTTCTGCAGATTGTGCTCCCGGGCGCCCCGGACGACGAGCTGTTCGCGTGCCATAGACTCGAATTCTCTCCCAAAACCCCGGGGCGCTCAACTCCCCCCCGCGAGGGCATCCGCCCCCTCCGGTGGGCGGGCTTCACCCCACAGGGGCCATCGACCGACTCCTTACACCAGCGACCCCCACCGGGATCTAGGTTGGGATTGGGACGGCACTTATGCCCCAGTATCCCCAACCAGGAGGCCCAATGCTTCGTTCGCTTTTGGTTCCCCTGGACGGTACGCGCTTCAGCGAGCTCGCCCTCCCCATCGCCGAAGGAATCGCCCAGGCCACCGGAGCCTCTCTGCACCTGGCCCACGTCCACGTCCCCCATCCACCGGAGGCTCTTCTGGCCAGCACCCAGTTCCAGTACGAGGGTGTGGACCTGGACGAGTACGACGATCACGACCGGTCGTGGGAGCGCTCCTACCTGGAGGCCCTGGCCCAGAGGGTGGTCCGGGAGTCCTCCGCCTCGGTGGACACTGCACTGCTCGAGGGCGAGGTGCCCAGCACGCTTCAGGAGTACGCCGAGCAGGTCAAAGCGGACGCTGTAGTGATCTCGACCCACTCCCGGACCGGCGTTCGCCGGGTCTGGATGGGGAGCGTGGCCGAGGCGCTGATCCGGGCCGGTGACCTCCCGATCCTGGCTGTCCACGCGGAGGAGGGGGAGCCCGTCGGACCCCCGCGAGTGATCCGGAACATCCTGGTCCCCCTCGACGGGTCGGAGCTCGCCGAGGCGATCCTTCCCCACGCCGTGGATCTCGCCCTGGCCTTCGGAGCCCGGGTCACCCTGCTCCAGATCATCTCCTCCCGCTTCCCGACGAGCAACGGCCTGGTCCCAGCCCTTCCGCAGCACTGGACCGAGGCGCTGCAGGCCGGTGAGGACTACCTGGAGCGAGTGGCGAGACGACTGCGCACCCGGGGCCTCAGGGTGGAACCCATGGTCATGGCCCATCCCAAGCCCTCCCAGGCGATTCGGGACGTGGGTGAGGAGACGGACGCCGATCTCATCGCCATGGCGACCCACGGCTACACCGGAATGAAGCGGGCCCTCTTCGGATCCGTGGCGGAGGACGTCCTCCGGAACACGCGGATCCCGCTGCTGGTCCGGCGGCCCGTGTAGGTACCCCGACGACGCAGCCTGCGTCGGAAGGGCAGGCGGAGCGGGGGAATGGCCGTGCCCCCGCTCCGCCTTCTTCGTCCAGGTGGGATCAGGCTCCCAGCAACCGGGCGACCCGCTCCTCGGTGGAGGGGTGCGTGCTGAACAGCTTGGCGACCCCCAGGCCGCGGCGACCCGACAGCGGGTTCACGATGGCGAGCTGGGCGGCAGCCGGGTTCACCTCCATGGGGACCTGCCGGGCCATGGCGTCAAGTCGGCGTAGCGCGCCGGCGAGCCCCCGGGGCGTTCCTGCGATCTCCGCAGCGGTGCGATCCGCCTGGAACTCGTTCTGCCGCGAGATGGCCATCTGGATGATCACCGCGGCCAACGGCGCCACGATGAGGAGGGCAAGCTCTCCCAGGGGGTTCCGGTCTCCGTCCCTCCCGCCGGTGCCGAAGATCAGTGCCCACCGCGCGATGCCGGCCAGCATGGCGATGGCGCCGGCCATGGTGGCCGCGATGGTCCCCACGAGCATGTGCCGGTGCTTGATGTGGGCGAGCTCGTGGGCCGTGACCCCCTCCAACTCCTCCAGGGAGAGCGCCCGAAGGATGCCTTCCGTGAAGCACACCACGCCGTTCGCCGCGTTGCGGCCCGTGGCAAAGGCGTTGGGCTGGGGTTGGGGCGCGATGGCCACCGTGGGCGTGGGCACACCGGCCCGGGCAGCCAGGCGCTCCACCATCCCGTAGAGCTCCGGGGCATCAGCGCGCTCGATCACCCGGGCCTTGTACATGCGCAGCACCATCCGGTCGCTGAACCAGTACGACCCGAAGTTCATCACCGCGGCGAGGATAAACATGAGCACCGCTCCGCCCTGTCCACCCAGGTAGGCACCGGCCGCCACCATGAGGACGGTGAGACCGGTCATGAGGCCGAAGACCTTCACCATCTGCATCGCTTCACACTCCGAAGAAATCGTCGATCGTATGGAAAAGGCGCCCCCCGGACTTCCATGCGGGGGCGCCCTGACGCACCTCTCTACCCGGGAGGGCCCGGCAGGGATCCGATCCCTAGTATCCCCACTCCCGGTAGAAGCCGAACCCGAAGCTGTAGTCGGTGTCCAGCTCCGGCAGGCCGAAGATCCGCCTGCGCAGGAAGGGATCCTCCATGAAGGCCTCCCAGTGGTACTGGTCACTGGACTGCCACTCCAGGCGCACGCCGGCCACCGCCCTCGAAGTCCCGCCCGCGGACTGCCCGAGCCCGGAGAGGGGGCGCAACACCAGGACCCCGAACACGTCGCCCCGCCCCAGGTACCAGCCCACCTCCACCTGCGTGGACGAGAAGGAGCTGGCCACCCCGCCCCCGCCGGCGAGGCCCAGGTCACCCACCTGGCTCACGGAGAGATAGTCGATGAAGTTGGTCCGCTGCGCCGCCAGTGCCCCGAGCTGGGAGGCGAGCGTACCCAGACCCAGGTTGGCCAACCCGGACACGGCGGTCGCCTCCAGCTGTCCCGTCCCCGAGCCCGTGGCCGCGCCGGTGATCTCGGTGGAAGGGCGCCCGAAGACGAGGAAGGAGATGAGGTCCGACTGGGCGTAGCCCTGCTCCAGGGTGCTCAGCGTGACCCGGGGATCCACCAGGGTTCCCTGGACGGATGCCTGAATCTCCAGAGTCCCCCCGTCCTGCCTTCGGACCGGCGCCACGGCCTGGATGTCCAGGAGGGGGTTGATTCCGGGGATCCCGATGAAGGAGACCGTCCCGCCCTGCACCTCGAAGGTGCGGCCGAACACGGTGTACTGCCCCCGCCGGGCCAACAGCTCTCCCACGAGCACCAGGTCCCGCTGCGGCCGGTCGTAGGCCAGGTCCAACTCTCCGCCGATCTCCACGTTCATGTCACCGCTGCGGAGCCAGGTGTCCCGGGGCACCGTCAGGTCCACGTCCAGCCGGAGCGAATCGAGGAACGGATTCCGGATCCCGGACAGGAGGGGCCGGTCCACCGGGATGGCGAAGGTCTCCCGTTCCACGAGCCCCAGGAAGAGCGGGTCGGTAAGGTCCACCACCCCCGCCGCGCGCTGGAACTCCTCCAGGAACAGCACCCCCCGGTCCACCGAGAGGGAGCCCGCCACACGAGGGCGGGTGTAGGCCCCGGTGAGCTGGAGCGTCCCGGTGAGGGCGCCGGTCACGTCCCGACGGTCCACCGCCTGAAAGCCCTGGAACCGGAGCACCAGATCCAGATCCGGGTTGGTCAGGGAGGTGAGCATCACCTGGCCACTCAGGTCCAGGCGTCCACCGGAGGTGGCCTGGGCATTCACCGCCACGCTCCCGTCGGGGGTGAGGGTGAAGATCCCCTGCACGTTTCGCTGCCGGACCCCGAGAGCACCCACTGTCCAGGCGCCGTTCTCCAGGCGCACGATCCCCTCGGGGGTGGGCTCGTCCAGCGTCCCCCGGACGGTGAAGTCACCGGAGACCACACCCTCCACGTCCTCCAGGTCCTCCAGGATGGCCACGAGGGGCGCCACGTCCACTTCGCGGATCTGGATCGCCAGGTCCAGGGGGTCGTCCCGGGTCCGGTCGACGCCGCTCCGCAGGGACAGGTCCACCGGGACGGATCCCTCACCCTCCAGGAAGACCCGGTCCTCGTTCCACGCCGAAGCCCGGATCTGGGCCACCCGGTCCCGGTAGTCCAGGTCGACCCAGGTGGAGTCCGCCTCGAACTGGCCGATGACGAGCTCCCGCCCCTGGAAGTTCCCCTGGATGGCGGGCGATGCCGCGGGACCCACCACCTGGAGATCCAGGTCCACGCGGCCTCGCCAGTCACGGCCCGTGAGCTGGAGGAGCCCCACCAGGCGCTCGAGCCGGGCTCCCTGGACCCGGGCCCGGAAGTCCGCATTCCCCCGCTGCGGGAGATTCCCGGTGGCGGCGATCCGGACCTCCTCCGGCCCCGGCCGCACCAACTCCAGGCGGTCCACCACGAACACGGAGTCCGTCCACGTGAAGCGGGCGGGCGCGGTGAGCGAGTAGACGGCCGAGTCGAATCGCAGGTCCGCCTGGTCCAGATCTACCCGGTAGACGCCCTCGCTGACCGACACCCCGCCGGCGAAGGTGTAATCCTCGGATCCGCTCCGGACGAGTCGTACGGAGGCTCGCGCTCCTTCCCGGCCCAGGACCGTCCGGACCTGGGATCCGGCGAGCCCGCGTCCGAAGGCGTGGAGCGAGTCCGTGTCCAGCCGCAGGTCCAGCCGGGCGGCCTCCCCCGGAAGCTCCGTCCCCGACGCCTCCAGGCTGGCACGTTCCAGGTAGTATTCACCGTAAGAAGCCCCCTCCAGCGTCATCTCCCCGCTGCCCTGGAAATCGTCCAGGGCGCCCTCCAGGGCGACCCGTCCCCGGAGGGACCCGCTCAGCGTGACGTCGGCGAGAACCGGGAGTGTGTCCGGATCCACGCCTTCCAGAAGGAGGATCTCCCGGTCCAGTGGCTGCAGCGTGTCCCGGGCGTGGACCACCTCCCCCAGGAACGCCGGCCGGAGTCCCATGAGGGAGTCCGCCTGAAACCGGACCTCCATGGTCCCGGAGGGCACCCGGACGCCGGGCAAGGCCAGGTCTCCGCCCCCGTCGAACTCCACACCTCCCACCGAGGCCCTGGCCGTATCCAGCACCAGACGCCCCTCCCGGACGAAGGAGTCGACGAAGATGGAGTCGACCCGCACCCCCTGGAGCCGGGAGTCCACGAGCCGAATCGTCCCCACGCCCACCATGGACTCACCACGGCCCTCTGCCTGCCCCCGGATCTCCCCCGAGAGCACGGTGCGGTCCCCGGCCGGAGTCACGAACGCCCCCAGTCGGAATCCGTCCAGGACGCCGGCGATGCTCACGGTGCGGGTCAGATCCTGGGGATTCAGCGTCCCGTCCATCTCCAGCCGTCCTTCCTCTCCCCGGACCTCCACACGGATCCCCAGGGAGTCCATGGCTCCCGCCACCCGGAACGACCCGAATGCGGCGCCCTGCACCGGGAGACCGGGCCGCCGGTCCAGCAGAGCCGCCAACTGGAAGGGCGCCGCGTCCCCCTGGACGTCGACCCGCCAGGTGCCCTCACTCTGGCGAAAGCTCCCCTGGCCCAGCATCCGGGAGACGCCCCCGACCGACCCGCGGTGGGTGACGTCGAAGTCCACCCGAAGCCCCTCGGCCACGCTCCCGGTCACGAGAAGGCGAGCCGAACCGGTTCCTGCAACAGGAAGTCCCGGCACCCACGGATCCAGCGACGGATAGCTGAGGGGGGACAGCCGAATCTCCGTGTTGGAGAAGGCCACCGTGCCCCCGGATCGCAGGAGCGTCCCGGAGACGTCCGCCGTGGAGAGGAGGTTCCCATCGGTCCGGATCCCGATCCGGCCCAGGACACCGAGCTGGTCCACCGGCCCGTCCAGACGGGCGTTCCCGCTGAGCACGCCGGGCTTGCCCTCGGCGATGGGCAGGTAGAGAGCCATGGCGTCCACCGGGAGCTCTTCGAAGCGGAGATCCACGTCCTGGAGCGCCACTCCGTCCCGGACCCGAACCGACCCGGAGCCCCGGATCGCGCCTCCCGCCCAACTCGCCCGCAGACCGCCGAAGGACCAGTTGGAGCCCCGCTCCTGCACCCGCCCCTGCACGCGGGCGGCACCCCGGACCGGAGGAGCCCACGGTGCCACCGAGCGGAGGGCCTCCCCGTCCAAGTCGGTCACGTCCAGGTCGACCCGCACCCGCTCCTCCACCTCTTGTCCCAGGAAGACCTCCACCGAGCCGGTGGCCTGGAACTGAGGAAGCTCCAGCGCCTCCACCTGGGCATTCAGCGACTGACCGGCGATCTGCACCCGCGTGGCCAGCTCCCGGATCGGGATTGTCTCCTGCAAGATGTCGACTCGCCCCCGGGCCGAGGCCACGTCGACGACCGTCCCCCCCTGCGCTGCCGGGGCCACCACCAGCGCCGGCGCCTCCAGCGCGTCCATGCGCACGTCCAGGGCCAGCGAGCCGCCGTCCACCGGAAGGACCCGCACCATCCCGTCCGGACTCAGGCCGGTGGGTCGGCGCAGGCGGAAGACCGCGTCCTCGATCCGAATGTCCTCGAGGCGCACCGTGGGTCCGGGCCCGGCCTCGGCCGCCCCCTCCGGTCGGGGGGGCACGGGACCGGGGGAGGACAACCACCGCTCCAGGGTGCTCCCCTCCCGGTCCCGGGACCACACCAGGTCCATCTCGGTGCCCCAGACCCGGATGTTCCGGAGGATCAAATCCCCCCGAATGAGCCCCCAGACGCTGTACGAGAGCTCCAGGGAATCCGTCGACAGGAAGACCTGGCCGTCCGGGGTGCGCAGCTCGACCCCCAGGAGTCGGCTGCCCCGGAGGATGTTCGCCGATCGCAGGCCCTCCACCTCCACCCGGCCCGCCAGGCGCTGGTTGGCCTCCGCCAAGGCCCACCCCAGGATCACCTCGTGTCCCAGGGCCGTGCGGAGGAGCGCCAGGACCCCCACGGCCACCAGGATGAGGCTCCAGGCCAGGGTCCGGAAGGATGCCCGGGCCAGCCGAAGGTGGAACTTCATCAGAACGCCTGCCCGATGGACAGGTGCAGTTGGAGCCGGTCCAGGAATCCGCTTCCGCCTCCGTACGGCACCCGGGTATCCAGCAACCGAAGATCACGGGAGACCACCCAGGGCAACTCGACGGGAGTCCCCTCGGGGCCGCGGACCCACAGGCACTCGGAGGTGGCCACAGCGCACGGCTCCAGGGCTCCGGTCACGACCTGGAGGTCTTCCGCACCCTGGTAGGGGCGCCCCACGGTGCGCCAACGGTATCCCACGTCCACCCGGATGGGTCCGATGGGGCTGAAGTACCGGATCCCGACCCCCGGGCTCACCTGGAGGTCGTTCAGGTCGAAGTTGATGTTCTCGTTCCCAGCGCGGGGCCACACATTCCCGGCGTCGACGAAGACCGCCCCCTGCAGGTCCGGCGCCAGGAAGGGGAAGCGCAGCTCCACGTTGGCTTCCAGGAGCGCGTCCCCCCCGGTGGGACGCACGTCGAAGTACCGGAGTGCCGCGATGGGATCACAGCTTCCGTCCTGGATTTCCTCGGGCAGGCAGACCGGGTCCACCCGGTCGCCGCCGGGCGCCGGGTATTCGACGAGCCGCTCCGCCCGCACGGAGAGCACCCGGGGTCCGAGCCGGTTCTCCCCGAAGCCCCGGACGGAGCCGGCTCCACCCGAGTAGAACCGCTTCTGCGGGTGGGAGATGGTGTACTCCTCGGTCCTCGTCCTGAAGATCCCCGGGTTCACCAATCCCCCTCGGAGGCGGGCGGCCAGGACCGTCTCCTCCCCCAGGCCCGCGTAGCCCGCCACCTCGCCCACGTATCGGTTGTACGAGAAGTGGGAACCGGTGAAGCGGGAGGCGTGCTCCAGGTCCACTGCCATGGAGTAGCCCGCGGTGGGGTTCAGGAACCGGTTGGACCGGTTGAGCCCCAGACCCAGCACCACCGGCGAGAGCCACTGGGCCTCCTGGAGCGCGTCGATGTCCCCCTCGGTACAGATGAAGAAGGAGACGCAGAAGAAGACGCCGCCGGCGTCCAGCTTCGTCAGCGCTGGCTGGTACGAGAGGGTGGCGGTGGACTGGCGCCCGAAGGTCCGGGTGAAGGCGACGGTGAATCCCAGGGCCGTCCGTATGAAGACGTCCGGGAGGCTCTGCCGCTCCATGAAGGCCGTGGCCGTCAGGGAGTTCCGGGGGGAATACACCCAGGGCTGCACGAGCTCCACGGAGAGCCGTCCGTTCAGCCTGGCGTAGTCATCCTTCCCCGCCTGGCTGCAGACCGGGGTCCCGTTCAGCTGGGGAGTGAGGATGTTGGAGAGCCGCCCGCGCACCGTGAGCCGCCTTGCCCCGCCCTGGAAGTTTCGGCTGCCCCACTGGGCCTCGGTGTTGATGCAGTCGGCGGTGCTCCAGCCTGCACCGGCCCGTACCCGGTGGAGGTCGCCCTCGCCGATCTGGATCGCCACCGGGATGATGGTGTCCAGCGCCACGGTGTCCCCGAGCGTGCGAACACGGGCAGTGCGGACCATCTCCAGCGAGTACAGGTTCCGCTGTCCCTCTACGAGCTGGCTGTAGCGGTAGAGGCTGCCCTCCCGAAAGGGGACCATTCGCCGGATGCTGGTCTCATCCAGCTCGGGCGCGATCTCCCCCGTGGGTCCGGGCAGCCAGCTCACCGACACCGACCCGAAGCGGGCGATGGGGCCGGGGTCCACGTCGAAGGTGACCTGGGCCCGCCGGGTCTCCGCCGGGATGAAGAAGCCCGAGAAGACGGCGGCATGGGCGTACCCCACCTCCCGGAGCCGGGAGACCAGGGTGTCCTTCACCGCTTCGATGCGGATGGCGCTGAGGGGATCCCCCACGGAGAGGGGCAAGTTCGACGCAACCCCGGGGACGTCGATCTCCTCCAGCCCGAAGACCTCCAGCTCGTCCACCAGGACCGGCTCGCCCTCGTCGATCCGGAACTCGATCCCCACGGTCCCGTCGTCGCGAACCACCGTGGTGTCCACCGACGCTTCCCGGTAGCCCCGGAGCCAGTAGTAGGCCTGCAGGCGCAGGGCATCCAGAGGGACTTCCCGGGGCTGCAGGTAGCGGCGGTCGATGGCCGCCTCCACCCCCGCCCAGCAGAAGGGCTGGAGCACGAGCTGCTTGCACTCCGTCTCCCGGTTGTAGATGGCGCTCCGCAGGTCGTCGTCGTCGAAGACCCGGTTGCCCTCGAACCGGATCCGGGTGATCTCGGGTCGGGAAGTCTGGGCCAGCGCGGGCATCGCCCCTGCCAGCCCCGCCCCGCAGGCCAGACACAGGAGGAGGCCGCGCACCCGGATCATCCCGGTTCGCCTCCCCCGGAGCGGGCTGGAGGCTCCAGCGGGAGTTCGTCCCGGGCCAGGGCGATCCGCGCCAGGTAGAACGCCGCGAGCCCAGCGGCCACACCCGCCGCCGATGCCACGAGCCCCGCAATCAACGACTCCCGACGCTCAAGGCGGCGGGGGCGCCACGACGTGCTCACCGGCCCCCCTCCCTTCCCGCGGCTTCCTGCGAGCTGGGAACCGCCACAAGCTCTTCGTCCAGATCCGCGATCCCCGCGGCCAGCGACAGGAAGGGCCGCCGGGGGAAGAGGTGCCGGCTCAGCGGGAGGAAGGCCGCCTCCTCCGGGTGGAAGATGTGGTGCGTGATGTCCAGGTGGTCGGAGGCCACGCGGACCACGTTGAAGGAGTTCTTGAGGCGCTCCCGGGCCCGGCCCCGGGCCGAGGTCGTCGTTCCCGAGTGCACCACCACGACGCCGTGGTCCCGGTCCTCGCCGGGATAGACGTCCAGGGAATTCACGATGTAGCCCCGGTGCAGGTGGCCTCCCAGGACCAGCTCCACTCCCATGGCCTTGAGCGCCTCGAGGATCTCCCGGGCTCGGGGAAGTGGCGTATCGCCCTCGTAGTCCGGCGCCGGCGCCAGGTGGTGGTGGGAGACCAGGACCTTCACGTCCTCTTCAGGCGCCGCCTGGAAGGCATCCCGGGCGAACTCCAGCTGGGCCTCCCGAATGCGTCCGTTCACGATGGCCCGCCTGGGCGCGGCCGAATTGAGCGCCACCAGGGTCATCCCGGGAATCCGGGTGACGGTGTTCAGCTCACGGCGAATGAACCGCTGGTAGTTCTGGTACGGGCGCAGGAGCCGCTCCGCGACGCGGTACAGCGGCACGTCGTGGTTGCCGGGCGTGACCACGATGGGAGCGCCGCCGGCGGCCTGGTCCAGCAACTCCAGGTATTCGGCGGCGGCCCGGTACTCCTGCACCTTGGCTCGCTGGGTCAGGTCCCCCGAGATCACGACGGCCGCCGGCTCGGCGGCCTGGACGGCGTCCCGGAACGCGTCCGCCACGTGTGGAAGATGGGGCTTTCCGAAGTGGATGTCCGAACCGTGAACCAGGGTGATCATGCCTTTCCTACCCCGCCGGCGTATCCGGGGTCTTGCGCAACCGCGCCATCCACACGAGGGCGAATGCGATGAGCCCGATGCTGATCACCTGGGCCAGGGTGAGGGCGCCGAAGAAGCGGTCGTCCTTCGCCCGAAAGAACTCCACCACGAACCGCTCGGCGCCCGCCAGCGCGAGCCAGACGCTGAAGAGCCACCCGGGGCTGGCCGACCGGCCCCGGATCTTCCAGAGGAAGAGGAAGATGACGGTGGACATGGCCACCTCGTACAGCTGGGTGGGATGCACCGGGATGACGGATCCGTACCTCTCGATGAGGGCCGGGTCCACCGATATACCGAAGGACTCGATGTTCTCCACCGTGCTCGGTGGGTAGGCCGGGGGAGAAAAGCGGACTCCGACCCAGGAGTCGGTGGGCCGTCCCCAGTCGTCCCCCACCAGGAAGCAGCCGACGCGCCCCACGGCGTACGCCAGGGCCAGCGCCGGGGCGGAGCTGTCGCAGATCTTCAACAGCGGTAGGCCCATCCGCTTCGCCTGCCAGAGCACCAGAAACGCGGCGACGGCGAATCCGCCGTACCAGACCATCCCGCCTCGGGAAAGGAGGAACGAGAGGCCCTCGGCCTGCAGGCGGTCGAAGTTCAGGAAGACGTAGTACAGCTTGCCACCGACGATTCCGCCGATCACGGCCATGAAGATCAGGTCCCAGGCCTTCTCGCCGTCGAAGCCGTTGCGCTCCATCTCCGCCCGGAGGATGAGCCCCGCCGTGACGAAGGACAGGAACATCATGACCCCGAAAGAGGTCACGTATTCGCCGCCGACCAGGGGCAGCCATTCGGGGAACCGGAAGAGATGGGGAAGCACGCGGACTCCGGGTTGGTGTGGTCAGGCTCCGCCGGCGGCAACGGCCGGCGCCCCGGTCCGGACGAGACCCGGGAAGGCAAGATTGGCGGAGGCGGTCACGTCCAGGGGAGCCACCTCCCCCCGCTCCAGTCGAAACCGTCCGGCCCGTGCCACCATGGCTCCATTGTCCAGAGACAGCCGGGGCGAGGCCCAGAAGACGCGGCCGGACTCCCCCATGCCCTCGGTCATGCGCTCACGAAGGCGCCGGTTGGCCGACACTCCCCCGCCCAGCACCACCCGGGTGCAGCCGGTCTCCAGGACCGCCCGCATGGTCTTGGCAACCAGCACGTCGGCAACCGTTTCCTCGAAAGAAGCGGCCACGTCGGCCCGGCGCGCATCCAGCTCACCGGAAGCCTCCAGCTTCTGGACCACGAGGAGCACCGCGGTCTTCAGTCCCGAGAAGGAGACGTCGTAATAGTCGGCGTCCCCGGGCTTCTGGCTGCGGGAGAGCATGGGCCGGGGAAGGCGGATGGCCTCGGGATCTCCCTCCAGGGCCAGGCGGGAGACGGCGGGCCCGCCCGGGTAGGGCAGCCCGAGCATCTTGGCGACCTTGTCGAAGGCTTCGCCGGCCGCGTCGTCACGCGTCTCCCCCAACAGCCGGTAGTCCCCCCAGGCGCGGGCGTGGAGGAGGAGGGTGTGGCCGCCGGAGACCAGGAGGGCCACGAAGGGCGGCTCCGCATCCGGGTCCTCCAGGACCGGTCCGAAGAGGTGGGCTTCCATGTGGTGCACGGCCACCAGCGGCTTCTCCAGGGCATACGCCGCCGCCTTGGCCCACCCCAATCCCACCAGGAGGGCCCCGATGAGCCCGGGCCCCGCCGTGGCGGCGATGGCGTCCACCTCCCCCAGCGAGATTCCGGCCTGCTCGAGGGCACTGGCCACCACATGGTCGACGCGCTGGAGGTGGTGTCGGGCCGCGAGCTCCGGAACCACGCCGCCGAAGACCTCGTGCACATCCTGGGAGAGGATCACGTGTCCCTCCAACCGGTCTCCCACCAGCACCGCCGCCGAGGTCTCGTCACAACTCGTCTCGAGACCGAGAATGACCGGGGCGTCGCTCATCGCATCCCCCTCTCCCCCAGCGGCCGGATCACGGTCACCGAATCCGCACCCGCCACGGCGGTGAGGAGGAAGGGCACCTCCCGGAGGCCCAGGGGCACGCGCCGCGATTGGCCCGGCTCCATTTCCTGCAGGAGCCGCCCGTCCACCACCGCCCGGATTCCTGCGAGATTCGCCACCGCCAGCCGCCCGGAGGCCCCGAAGATGCGGATCTCGGTGGTGTCGGGCTCCAGCAGGAGGTTGTAGTCCGGCCCGTCGGCCACCTCCACGGGCACCCCCACCCGTGTCCGTTCCACCGCCGGCTCCACCTGCACGCTCACGGAAGCCCGCTGGGGCGTCACCAGGACGCTGCCCAGCCCGGAGGTGTCCACCGGGAGGTCGAAGATCCCCGACTCGTCGATGCCCCCGAGGTTCAAAAGCAGGAGCGGGATGGTCTCGAGTTCGTCCACCAATCGGGTAGGCCCCCGGACCCGAGCCAGGGGAGGGGTGGCGGCCAGCGGCGCCGCGAGCGCCATTCCGGCCGGGAGCGCCCCCCGCGTCCGGATCTCGAAGGGGAGTGCCCCGGACTTGGCGGGTTCCAGCTGCAGCCGGATGGCCCCCGGGGCCACCTCCTCCACGATGACCCCGGGGGCTCCGGTCAGGGCCACCCAGTCCCGGCGCAGGGCCACCGTGGTGTCCGGCGAGGAGATGCGGTCCACGGTGACGCGGATCGTCGTGCCCTCCCTGGCGAGCTGGACGATCTCCCGGGTGGGCCCGGAGAGCCGGACCTGGACCTCTGCGGGCTCCGGAGGGGCCGCCTGCACCCAATCCGGGTCCGCGACCTGCACCCGTACGGGAACGTCGGTGAGTGTCTCGCCCGCCTGAGGGGCACCGGGCACGATGGCCCAGAGGAAGACCGCCAACACGAACGCCAGCAGCTTCAAGGAGGCGTTGTGGGTCACGAAGCGCGGGAGGAGGTTCACGGCCCGCGCCCGGTCAGGAGTCCAGGAGTCGCTGGATCTGCTCCACGTACCGGTCGTCGTCCCAGTCGGTGCCTCCCGGCACCTTCCGATAGATCAGACCGTTACGCCCGATGAGGAAGCTCTCCGGAAGACCCGTGGCCTGGTACGACTCGGCGACCTCACCAGAGGGATCGTGGAGGATGGGGAAGGTCAGGCCGAATTCGTCCACGAAGGCCGGCACGTCTCCGCCGATGTTGCCGCCCCACCCCATGCTCCCGGGGCTCTCGGCGTCCACGCTCACGGCGACGATCTCGAAGTCCGTGCCCTGCAGCCGGCCGTAGAGCCGCTCCATGGAGGGCATCTCCTCTCGGCACGGGGGGCACCAGGTGGCCCAGATGTTCAGGAGAACCACCTTCCCCCCGTAGTCGGCGAGGGACATCTCCTGACCGTCCAGGGTGTTCGCGAGAAATTCGGGGGCGGGCTCGCCCGCCATCACGGGCCGGTAACTGTCCCGCCCCATCCACGCCGCCACCACCACGGCCACCACGAAGAGGAGGCCGAGGATGTAGGGAAGCCGCGAAGGCCGGCCTGCCGAGGTCTGACTCTCCAACGCTCTCTCCGATGCTCCTGCCCGGCGCCTTCCGGGCGTGTTTCTCAGAATCCGGTCCCAGGGGGCCCGGGTCTCGCAAGCGGTGCCGAGGGTGGCGTACCCCCGCGGCTACACGGCGTCATACCGCCGCCGGAAATCTAATGATCCTGAACGTCTCCGCCCCGTCTGCCCACCACGAGGCGCACGACGCTGCCCCGCTCCAACTCCTGGCCGGCCGCCGGATCCTGCTCAACCACCCGGCCCTGGTCCCGGCCGAACCGGAAGACCTCCTCGACCTCACCCACCTCCAGGCCCAACGCCATGAGCGTGTCCCGGGCCTGGTCCTCCGGCATGCGGAGCAGGTCGGGCATGACCACCGCCGGGGGCCCCAGGCTCACCTGGATCGCCACCTCACCGGGAAGGGTGAGCTCTTCCCCCTCGGCGGGGGCGACCCGGAGGATGCGGCCCCGGGGCTCGTCGCTCTCCACCGAATCCACCGCCACGGCGAACCCCGTTGCCTCCAGCAGGGCCACGCCCCGGTCGGCCCGGAGCCGGCTCACCTCGGGGACGAGCCTCCGTTCCGGACCGAGGCTGAGGGTGACGCGAACCGAGTCACCGGGAAAGGCCAGCTGACCGGGAAGGGGAGACTGCCCCAGGACCGCCCCGGAGTCCGCCTCCGGGTGGTTGAGATACTCCACCGCCCCCAACGCCAATCCCGCCTGCTCCACCATGGCCCGGGCTCCGTCCTCCACTTCGCCGCGCAGGTCCGGCACCCCCAGGAGATCCTGGGGGGGCTCGGGAGCGGGGAAGAAGAGCTGGGTGGCCACCAGGTATCCCACCAGCCACCCACCGACGCCCACCCCCAGGATCCAAAGGAGCAGGTCGGTGGGCACGATGGGGTCACCCCGTCGCCCCCGCCGACGCCGCGCGCCGCCGCCCCGCCTCTTCTTCGACGGTGTCCTCTTTCGCTCCAGCGAACTACCCAGCCGCATCAGTTGTCATCCCGTTCGAACCAGTCGTGCCGCGAACGCCCCGTCGTACCCCGTGCGTTGCGGCAACACCTCCAGCCATCCAGCCTCGTCGAGCTCCAGCTCCGGGTCCTCCGGTGGAAGCCACCGGAAGTCCGGGTGTTCCCCAAGGAAGCCGTTCACCACCTCGAGGTTCTCCTCGGGCTCCAGCGTGCAGGTGCTGTACACCAGCACCCCGCCCGAAGGCACCGCCGGGGCCGCTCCCCGCAGAATCCGTGCCTGGACCGAGGCCATTTCTCGCGGAGCGTCCTCCGCCAGGCGCCACCGTGCGTCCGGGTGCCGCCGCAGCGTCCCGGTCCCGCTGCACGGAACGTCCAGCAGGGTGAGGTCGGGAGCCCGGGTGCCGCGCCCGTCCAGGGGCGGCTCCTCTGCCCGAGCCCGGACCACCCCCACGGGAAGCCCCAGCCGCTCCACATTCTCCCGCAGGAGCCGAAGGCGAGCCTCCGACGGATCGGCCGCCAGAACATACCCGGCCCGGCGAGCCAGAGACAGGGCTTTCCCTCCCGGTGCGGCGCACAGGTCCGCCACCAGGGACCCCAGGCGGGGGGCGGCGTACCGGCACACCAGGGCGGCGGCGGGATCCTGGATGAAGCCGGACACCCTCTCCAGGAGGCGCGCCGGGTCGATCCCGGCCACCCGGAGGACACCCGGGACCGGAAGGACCTCGACCACGGTCCCGGCCACCGGCAGCGTATCCACCTCTGCCCCCGGCTCTCCGAGCAGGCGCTCGGCGGCCGACTCCAGGGCATCCGCCGAGGCGGGGACGAAGAACAGGTCCGGCACCCGGTTGTTCAGCTCCACCAGCCGGCGCACCTCGTCGAAGGGCCAACGGCGGAGCCACCGCTCGACCATCCAGCGGGGGTGGGAGCCCCAGGCGGTCAGGAAGCCCACCGGGTCGTCCTCGGGGGCCGGGAAGCGCTCGGGCCCGGCACCGCTCCGGCCGGCGGCCCGCAGGACGGCGTTCACCAAGCCCGCGGCCCGGCCCTGCCCCACCGCCCGGCTCTGGTCCACGGCCTGCGAGACCGCGGCGTAGTCCGGGACGTCCAGGTAGAGGACCTGGTACAAGCCCAGGCGGAGGATACGGAGGACGTCCCCGTGAAGGCGCCGCAGTCCCCCCTTCACGTGGGGGGCCAGGAGGTGGTCGAGGCGGCCCTGGAGGCGGACAGTCCCGAAGGCCAACTCCCTGGCGAAACTCCGCTCCCGGGGCTCCAGCCCCCGGATCGACCGATCCAGCGCAAGGTCCAGGCGCATCCCGCGGCCCGACCGGCGCAGCGCCTCCAGCGCGGCGGCCCGGCCCGGAGAGACGTCGGACGCGCCCCGCCCGAAGCCGGAGTGCCGACTCCCGCGCGATCCCCTCAGGCCAGCATCCCCTCGGTGGGAGAGGACGGGACCGCGATCTCCCGGGCCTCCATCCTACCGGCCAGGAAGGCGAGGCGGCCCGCCCGGGTGCCCAGCTTCATGGCCTCCGCCATGGCCACCGGATCGTCCGCGGCGGCGATGGCCGTATTCATGAGCACTGCGTCCACCCCCTGCTCCATGGTGATGCAGGCGTCGGAGGCGGTGCCCACCCCGGCGTCGACGATCACCGGGACCTCCAGCCGCCGCTTGATCTCCCGGATGAAGAAGGGGTTCACCACGCCGAGGCCGGAGCCGATGGGGGAGGCCAGGGGCATGACCGCGGCGCACCCCGCGTCCTCCAGGCGCAGCGCGGTCACCAGGTCGTCGTTGGTGTAGGCCATCACCTTGAAGCCCTCGTCCACCAGGATGCGGGCCGCCTCCAGCGTGGCCGCCACGTCCGGCACCAGCGTCCGCTCGTCCCCGATCACCTCGAGCTTGAGGAAGTCGGAGAAGCCGGCGGCCCGGGCCAGCCGGGCGTAGCGAATGGCGTCCTCGGCCGTGTAGCAGCCGGCCGTGTTCGGGAGGAGAAAGAACTCCTTCGGATCCAGGTGGTGGAGGATGCCCTCCTCCTTGGTGCGGTCCAGGTCCACCCGCCGCACCGCCACCGTCACCATGTCGGCGCCGCTGGCCCGGATGGCGTCCACCATCACCTGATTCGTCTCGTACTTTCCCGTTCCCACGATCAGGCGGGATCCGAATTCCCGCCCGGCGATCACGAAGGGCGTGTCCTGCGTCATGTCGGCTGGTCTCCGATTCGTGGCCCGGCCGCGGTGTCGCCCTCCCGGGGGAGGCGTGCGCCCGCGTCCAAGGGGCCTCCGGTGTCTGGCCCGCTCAGCCCCCGCCCACGAAGTGGACGAGCTCCAGGGTATCGCCGTCCTCCACCGTCACCTCCGGAAACCGGTTCCGATCCAGGATCTGGCGGTTGCGCTCCACCACCACCAGCTCTGGGCGGAGGTCCAGGGAGACGAGGAGGTCCTGGACGGACTGGCCGCCGGGAATCTCGCGGTCCTTTCCGTTCAGGAGGACCTGGATGGTTCCGAGGTCGTGGGACACGGGGTCTGCAGTCGGGTTGGATGGTCTGGTGAGGGTGGCACGGACACCGGCGCGAGCCGTCAGGCCGGGTGCCGTCACGCCGGGTGCCGGGTCATGCCGTGCCGTGCCACCTCGTAAGGTAGCGCTCCACCGCGCCAGCGGGAGCCCGCTCCCCCCAGACCCCCCGGAGCACCGCGAACCCGTGGGCGCCCGCCTCCGTCAGTAGGGAGAGCCGCTCCGGGGTGATCCCGCCGATCCCGATGCGGGGCGTCCCGGGAGCCGCCGCTCCCACCTGGTCCAGGAGGTCCGGGCCGGCACCGGTCCGGCCGGGGTGCGACGGCGTGACGAAGAGGGTCCCCACGAGAAGGAAGTCCGCGCCGCGGGCGGCCACCGCCTCATCCGCCGAGTGAACCGACACGCCGATGGCCGGATCGATTCCCAGGAGGCGCCGGGCCTCCTCTACCGGGAGGCTGCGCTGCCCGAGCTGCACCGCGTGAGCGCCGACGCAGGCCACCACGTCCACCCGGTCGTTCACGACCAGCCACGCGCCGGCCGTGAGCGCATCCGGGAGGAGGGCGCGGGCCAGCTGGTAGAGGCGGCCGCCTTCCGTCGACGGGCCGCGGAGGTGCAGCGCCACCTCCGCCCCACCGGCCTCCAGGACCTCCCGGGCCCGCGGCAGAAACTCGGCGCGGGAGAGGACGGAGTCGTCGGTGACGACGTGGAGGATCGGGACGCGGGCGGCCCGGATCACCGCCCCAGGCCCCGGATCACGACCCCAGGCGCTGTCCCGCCTGGGCGCCCCGGCCCCGGAGCCAGGCCTCGGCGGGCATCCGCTTCTTCCCGGGAGGCTGGACTTCGCCGATCCAGACGATCCCCTGGCCCGTGGCCACCGCGAAGGTCCCGGGGACGGACGGGTCGGCCACCACCACGGTCCCGGGTCCGCCGTCCTCCGCCTCTGGAGCCGCGGACCGGACCCATCCCTCCGGCGCATCCAGCCCGGGGGAGAAGAGCTTCAGGGGCTCCCCTTCCCACTCGGTCCAGGCCCCGGGCACGCTGTCCATGGCCCGGATGTGGTTCGCCACCTCCACCGCCGGGCGGCTCCAGTCGACCCGGGCCACCTCCCGGGAGACCTTGGGGGCGAAGGTCGCCCTGTCATGATCCTGCTCCAACGGCTCGGCGTCGCCGAACTCCAGGAGCGCCAGTGACTCGATGAGCGCCTGAGCCCCGATCTCCGCCAACCGCTCGGCGAGCTCGGAGGAGGTCTCGTGGGGACCGATGGGCTCCACCACCTGGTGCAGCACCGGGCCCGCGTCCATCCCCTCGGTCATGCGCATGATGCTGATCCCGGTGGCGTCGTGCCCCTGGGCGATGGCCCAGTGGATGGGGGCCGCACCGCGGAGCTCCGGGAGAAGGGACGCGTGCACGTTCCAGGAGCCGCGGGGGGGGAACTCCAGCACTTCCGGCTTGAGGATGTGCCCGTACGCCACCACCACGCTGATCTCCGGCTTCAGCTCCCGGAGCTGGGCCAGGAACGCCTCCCCCACCGGCCGCTCGGGGGTCAGGACGGGGATCCCCTCCTCCTCCGCCAACTGCTTCACCGGCGAGGGCTGGAGGGTGCGGCCCCGGCCCGCGGGCCGATCCGGTTGGGTCACCACCCCCACCACGTCGTGCCCTTCCTCGGTGAGGGCACGGAGGGTGGGCACGGCGAACTCGGGGGTCCCCCAGAAGAGCACGTGCATCAGTCCTCCTCCTGGAGCTTCTTCCACTTCTTCAGGAGCATCCGTCGCTTCAGCGGACTCACCCGGTCGGGAAAGAGGATCCCGTCCAGGTGGTCGATCTCGTGCTGCAATGCCCGAGCGAGCAGGGCCTGGGCATCGATGAGCACCTCGTTGCCCTCGGGATCCCGGGCTTCCACCTCCACCGCCCAGGGCCGCTCCACCATCTCCTCGAGCCCGGGGATCGAGAGACACCCCTCCACATCCTTCTCCCGCTTCCGGGACGAGACCACCACCCGGGGGTTCACCAGGGCGTACTTCCCTTTGTGGGGCTCATCCGGGTCCCGCACGTCCACCACCATGATGCGCTTCGAGATCCCGATCTGGGGCGCGGCCAGCCCCACGCCATCGGCATGGTACATGGTTTCGAACATGTCGTTCACCAGGGCGCGCAACTCGTCGCCGAACTCCTCGTCCGCCACCGGCTCCGCCTCCTGACGCAGCACAGGGTCTCCCATGAGGACGATCTCGTGGAGTGCCATGGTCAGCCGCTTCCGCCGGACCCCGGAGCCAATAGGGGCCCGGGTCCTACTTCTTCTCTTCGTTCAGGCGGCGCGCCACCCGGGCCCGCTCCACCACCATCTGGGTCCCACCACTGTCGATGGTCAGGCGATCGTCCTTGGCCTCCACCACCTTTCCGATGATGCCGCCTCCGGTGACGATCTCGTCGCCCTTCTTGATGGAGGCCAGCATCTCCTTGTGACGGTCCTGCTCCTTCTTCTGGGGCCGGATCAGGAGGAAGTAGAAGATGGCGGCGAAGGCTGCCATCTGGATGAAGAGCGCCGTCGCCGCGTTCCCCCCTTCCCGGGGGACCATCAGAAGAAGTTCCGTCACGTCCGAATCCGTTGAGATGTCCTGCCGTTGCCGTTGAGTCGGGGCGCCGGGTCAGACCCCTGCGCTCCGGTACCGTTCCAGCCACCCCGCCGACCAGGAGGCGAAGTCCCGGGCCTGGATGTGGGCCCGGGCCTCCTCCGCCAGGCGGACGAGGAAGCGGAGATTGTGGATGGAGACGAGCCGCTCCGCCAGCCGTTCGCCCGCCACGATGAGATGTCGAATGTACGCCCGGTCGTACTTCCCGCACGCGTAGCAGTCGCACCCCGGGTCCATGGGCTCCCGGTCGAGGCGGAAGCGGGCCGCCTTGAAGTTCACCTGCCCCAGGTCGAAGGTCCAGGCGGATCCCCGGCGCCCGTTGCGGGTGGGCGCCACGCAGTCGAAGAGATCCACCCCCCGGGCCACCGCCTCGAGGAGGTCGTCCGGGTACCCCACCCCCATGAGGTAGCGGGGACGGTCCGCAGGAAGCTCGCCGTGGAGGAGCTCCAGGGTCCGGTACATGTCCGGCTTGGCCTCTCCCACCGAGAGCCCGCCGATCCCGTATCCGTCCCAGTCCCCCATGGAGCGGACCTGCCGCGCGTGGGCGGTTCGGAGGTCGTCGTAGACGTTCCCCTGGACGATGGGGAAGAGGGACTGGATTGGGGGTGTCCGGCGCGCCGGCGCCGGGTCACCGGGGCGTGGGTCGACGTCGGAGCCTGGCCCCTCGGCCCCTCTCCCCGACCCCGCTCCAGGAGAGCCTGCTCCGGTCATTCCCTCCTCCCGAAGCTCGGCGAAGCGTTCCCGGCACCGCTCCAGCCAGCGCGTCGTCCGCTCGTTGGCCCGCTCCGCCACCTCCCGCGACGCACCGCCAGGAGGACACTCGTCGAAGGCCATGATGACGTCCGCCCCCAGGGCCGTCTGGATCTCCATCACCGACTCGGGCGTGAAGAGGTGGCGGGAGCCGTCGATGTGGCTCTGGAACTCCACCCCCTCGTCCCGGATCTGGCGGATCTCCGCCAGGGAGAAGACCTGGTAGCCCCCGGAGTCGGTGAGGATCGGCCCGTCCCACCGCATGAAGTCGTGCAGCCCCCCCAGCTGCCGCACCACCTCGTGGCCCGGGCGCAGGTAGAGGTGGTAGGTGTTGGCCAGGACGATGGGGGCCCCCACGGCCCGGACCTCCTCCGGGGCGAGCCCCTTCACCGAGCCCAGCGTGCCCACCGGCATGAACATGGGGGTCCGTACCGGTCCGCGGGGGGTGTGGAAGGTTCCGGCCCGTGCCGCGCCGTCGGTGGCGTCCAGGTGGAAGGCGAAGGGGCTCATGGGCAGGAAAGGTAACGATCTCGCCCCCGGAGGTCGGGGTGCGGGGAGCTCCCGAACGGGCCTAGGGGATGCCGAACCAGTCTCGAGCCCGTCGTCCGTAGAGCGCCGCGGCGAAGAGGAGGGTCCCCACGAGGTTCCCCGCCACGGACACCACCACAGGGGGACCAGGGCGGGCCACAAGTGGCGCGATCACCACCGAGACGGCGCAGACGGTGACCGCAGTGATCCGAGCCCAGCGCTTCCGCCTCAGGATGCCGAAGCCCAGGGCGATCATCACGACGGAGGAGACGACGCCGACCGACCCGACCACCACCGCGGAGTCGAAGGGGGGCTTGTAGAACGGCGCGATCTTCTCCCACGCGAGGAACATGACGGGCAGGACCAGGATCACACCCAGGATCCCTCCCCATCGCAGGTATTCGCCGACGATTCGTACGCCGGGCGGAGGTCGACCGTCGCTCATGGGGGCCAAGATGTCGGGCGGCGAGTCCGATTCCAACCATTTCCCCCTTCGGCCCGCCGGGCCACCCAGGTCGATCCGGCGGAGACGCTGAGGGGCGAATAGTCCGGAATGGCGGGCGGGGCGGGGTCGCTCCGGCGCGCGCGCCTCGGCGTCAGCTGCGGGGGCCAGGCGGACGGTGAACGGGGTCAGGAGGGGGTCCAGGTCCCGTTGCGGATCCGGTAGCGCCGAGTCACCTCGCGGGTGGGGCAACACGGATCGTCGCCGGCCCCGAAAGTGAGGAAGCGGACCTCCACGGCATCCCGTTCGGACCGGACGTCCCGGACCTGGACACCCGCGCCCAGGAGGACCACCGCCTCTTGCCGGATTCCCTCACCGCCGGACCCCACCGCCAGGAGGTAGACCCGCAGGTCGGTGCCGCCGGTGCCCACCGTCAGGATCGCCGCCGTCTCCAGGCTGCCATCCCCGTCGAAGTCTCCCCGGGCCTCGACCCCCTGGGAGAGCTGCGCGAAGGAACGGTTGCCCGGAGCTTCCCAACGTCCCCCTCGGAGGACGATGCGCTCCTGGACGCCCGGGATCTCGTAGGAGCCCGACGCCAGCTGCTCCGGAGTCAGCCCTTCGGACGACCCGGAGGCTGGAGCGGCCGCCGCGGCCGCGGCAGCGGTCGTCCGGAGGCGGGGTAGCTGGAGGAGGTCCTCCTCCGCTGGCTCCCCTGCACACGCGGACAGGGCCACGAGCACCAGGGTGGCCCGGGCGATCACTGGAAGGGCCGCTCTACTCGGCGGAGCGTGTTGGCGCGGAGTGGGAGACATGGGGCCAAGCTAGGGGGGTGCGAGACCCGACACCACGGCCCGCACCCCGGGCCTGCATCCACGGGCCCGCGCCCCCGGGCACGCGGCCCCCGGCCCGCCGCTCTCCCCCACACCCACGTCAGGGATTGCGCTACAGCCTCGGGCTCGG
>CP070829.1:1831669-1860935 GCA_020344755.1 Gemmatimonadales bacterium | reverse complement strand
GTTGCCCCCGGGGGCAACGGAGCCGCGCGGGAATTCTGCCGGGCCCTGCTGGAGGCTCGGGGGGAGTGGGACGACCTGGTGGAGCGCTATGTGCGCGAGCGGGGAGGCAACGCGTGAAGGGAGAGGGGACGAGCGTGACGCGAGCCGGCGTGGCCCACGCCGCCGACTCCGGGTCGGACGAGGCGATCCTGGCCGAAGGACGCCGTGTCCTCTCGGTGGAGGCCCGGGCCGTGTCCGGCGCCGCAGACCGCCTTGGGGATGACTTCCTCCAGGCCTGCCGGCTGGTGGCCTCGGCACCGGGACGGGTGATCGTGTCCGGAATCGGGAAGAGCGGGATCATTGCCCGGAAGATCGCCGCCACGCTCACCTCAACCGGGACCCCCGCCACCTTCCTTCACCCCGTGGAGGGTCTGCACGGCGACCTGGGGATCGTGGGGCCCAATGACGTCGCGCTGCTCCTCTCCAAGAGTGGCGAGACCTCCGAACTCTCCGGACTGGTGGATTACTTCCTCCGGATGGGGGTCCCCATGGTGGCCATGACCGGCCGCCGGGACTCGTCCCTGGCCCGGCACGCCCAGGCCTTCCTGGATTGCTCGGTGGAAGAGGAGGCGTGTCCCATGGACCTCGCACCCACCACCTCCACCACGGTGACGCTGGCCGTGGGGGATGCCCTGGCCGTGGTCCTTCTCCAGCTCAAGGGATTCGAGCCAGACGACTTCGCGCGTTTCCACCCCGGTGGCGCGCTTGGACGGAAGCTCACCGTGAGGGTGCGGGACGTCATGGTGGCAGAAGATTTCCCCTCGCTCCCCCTGGACGCGGTCATGCGGGACTCGGTGGTCCCCATCGCCGAGCAGCGCGGGACCGTTCCCGTGGTCGACGGAGACGGAGTGGTGGCCGGCGTCATCACGGCCGGTGACCTCACGCGGCTCATGGAACGGAACGAGACGGGATGGGCGGAGGTTCCGGTGCGGGAGGTGATGTCCGCTTCGCCGCAGACGGCGCACGCGGAAGAGCGGGGCTCCGCGGTGATTCATCGCATGGAGGAACGGGGGGTGATGGCCATGCCGGTGGTAAGTGAAATGGGTGTTCTGGTCGGCATGGTGCACCTGCACGACCTGATGAGGGCAGGTGCCGTATGAATATGGCCTGCAATGGGATGCGTCGTTCACTCGTGCCCCTCTTCGTCGCCCTGATCGTTCCGGTGACCGCCTGCCAGGAGGAGACGTCCACGAGCATGGTGGACGACAACCTCCGGCGGGTGCAGGCGGAGGGGATCCTCTACGGCGTCAAGAGCTTCCTGGCCACGAACGGCATCCGTGCCGGGGTCGTCTTCGCCGACAGCGCCTACCAGTTCCCGGACTCGAGCCAGACCCGGCTTTACGTCATGGAGATGACGCTGTACCACGAGGATGGGCGGGACCGGGCCCGGATCGTGGCGGACTCCGCCATCCTCCACCAGAGAACCGAGGAGCTCACCGCGTGGGGGAACGTGGTGGCCCGGGTCCTCGACGAGGGGATGACCATCGAGGGTCCGGAGCTCCACTACGATCCCTCCGCCTCGCAGATCTGGAGTGATTCCGCCACCACCATCACCCAGGCGGACGGATCCACCACGCGCGGGACCTCGTTCCGGTCGGACCTCACGTTCCAGAACTGGGAGCTGCAGAACCCGGTGGGGGTCATTCCAACCGAGGAAGGAACGGGGAACTGAGCGCCGTGTCCCAGCCCACCTCGCCCCTCCGCACCGCAATCCGAGGCCTTCTCGGCCTCGTGGGGGTGGTGTGCCTCGGGGTGGGTTCCCCGGCCGCCCTGTCCGCCCAACAGCAGATGGAGGTGGGGACCTGCCGGGTCCTTCCCGGGACCCGGAATGCCGTGGGACGCACCGTGGGCGGGGCCCGTGTGATCTACCTCTCCCGGCCCAGGCTGGCGTGCGACGGAGGAATCCGCATCGACGCCGACTCCATGGTCACCTTCGAGGCCACGGGGTTCAACCAGCTCATCGGCAACGTCTTCTTCGAGGACCAGACCCGGCGTCTCATCTCCGCCAATGCGCGGTACTTCGACCAGGTGGGCCGACTGGAGGCCGACGGCGACGTCTCCCTGACCGACAAGGACTCCGGCAACGTGGTGGAGGGCCAGAACCTCCTGTACCTGAGGGCTGGATACGGACGGGACCAGGAGGAGCTCACGGTCTGGGGCGGCCGCACCCACGCCCTCCTCTATCCGGGCTCGCAGGAGGAAGCACCCGACTCCGCCGCCCCCGCCCGCCGCCCCTACGATGTGACGGCGAACCGCATCTTCCTTCGAGGCCAGGCCTACGTGCAGGCCTCCGGAGAGGTAGAGGTGCTTCGGGACTCCCTGAACGCCTTCGCCGATACGCTGCGCTACGACCAGGAGCGGGAGCGCCTCCTGCTGGATGTGGACGCCCTCGTGGACCAGGATGCCTACGATCTTTCCGGCAACCAGATCCTCCTGGTCCTTCCGGGGGACACCATCCGTCAAGTGGAGGCCCGGGGCGACGGGCACCTTTTGGGAGAGGAGTTGGACCTGGAGGCACCCTTCATTCGGTTGGGGTTCACCGCGGGTGCGCTGAACGGACTCTGGGCCTCGCCCCTTCACCCGGGGCAGGAACTCGAGATGACGTCGGGGTTCCGGACGTTGCCCGCAGTGCTGGATTCCGCCGACACCCGCCGGCCCGAGGCCCGGTCCACCGACTTCCATATCGTGGCGGATTCCCTTGAGGTCGACGCTCCGGAGGAGAAGCTCCAGGAGCTCTTCGCGGTGGGGAGCGCCCGGGCGGTGTCCACGGCCCGGGACTCGCTCAATACCCCGGAGACACCGGAGATCATCCGGCGGGACTGGATGGAGGGCGACACTGTGGTGGCCTTCTTCGACGAGGCCGAGTCGTCCGGATCCGACAGCACCACCTACGTGCTCCGGCAGCTCGAAGCCAGGGGGACGGCGGCCAGCCTCTACCGGATGGAGCCGGACTCGGCGGCCGCGGAGGAGGCGGAGCCGGACACCGTGGCGGGGGTGACGGAAGAAGAGCCGCCGGGGGTGGATCCGGAGCAGGCGGCGGAGCCCGAAGCGGGGGAAGAGGAGACGATGGTCCTGACCCGGGGCCTCGAGCCGGCGGTACATTACGTAACGGCGGAGGTGATCGTCATCTTCTTTCTCGATGGACAGGTGGACCGCATGGAGGTGAGGGGGCTGAAGCAGGGGATCCACCTGGATCCCACGGGTCGCACCCGGGGAATTGTCGCCCAGGGCGACGGGGGTGGCCCTTGACCCTCCGCCATGACGGTCAGTCCAGACTCTGGGCCAAGGGGCTGACCAAGATCTACCGCAAGCGGGCGGTGGTGAACGGGGTGGACATCGAGGTCCGCCAGGGTGAGATCGTGGGTCTCCTTGGGCCAAACGGAGCAGGGAAGACCACCACCTTCTACATGGTGGTGGGACTGATCCCTCCGGACCGAGGCACCGTCCATCTGGACGCCGAGAACCTCACCCGCACCCCCATGTACCAGCGGGCTCGGAAGGGTGTCGGGTACCTGGCCCAGGAGCCGTCCATCTTCCGGAAGCTCTCGGTGGAGGACAACGTCATGGCCATCCTGGAGGCCATGGAGCTGCCCAAGGACGAACGGCACTCGCGCCTCGAGGCGCTCCTGGGGGAGCTGGGGCTCACGCACCTCCGGAACAGCAAGGCCTATTCCCTCTCCGGGGGTGAACGCCGCAGGTTGGAGATTACACGGGCGCTCGTGCAGCGACCCAAGTTCATCCTGCTGGACGAGCCGTTCGCCGGGATCGATCCGATCGCGGTCCATGACATCCAGGAGATCGTGGCGGATCTGAAGACCCGTGGGATCGGCGTGATCATCTCGGACCACAACGTGGAGCAGACGCTGGAGATCGTCGACCGAGCGTACATCATGTACGACGGGCGGATCCGGGTGTCCGGGACCGTGTCCGAGCTGGTATGGAACGACGAGGTAGCGGAGATCTACCTGGGCCCGATCCTCACGACGCGGATGCGGGAGCGGTTCCCGCGACCTCCCGATCCCGTGCTGGCCGCTGTGGGTGAAACTACCGCCGAGGAGCACCAGGCCTCGGACCTGGAGCGCCGGGAGGGGACGGAGGTGGAGGGGGACCTCGCGGAGCCGCCGGGTGCGAGCCTCCCCGGGCCCGGCGTGGACGGGCCCCAGGATCCGGGAGGTGGAGGATGAGCAACGGCTTCGGGGCCAAGCTCTTCCAGGGGCAGCAGATGCGCCAGGAGATGCGGATCAATCCGCGTCTCTACCAGGCCATGGAGCTGTTGTACATGCCGCTCCTGGACCTTCAACAGCACCTCAAGCAGGAGTTGGCGGAGAATCCCTTCCTGGAGATGACCGAAGCCGACACCCAGCAGGAGGTGGAGCTGAAGGAGGAGACCCAGGAATCCTCGGACGAGAACGAGATCGACTGGGAGGAGATCCTCCTGGACGGATTCGACGCCGGGGGCAGGAAGGCGGAGTACGAGCACAAGGAGTACGTCGCTCCCACGGCGGTGGAGACCCAGGACCTCCAGGGGTACCTGGAAGACCAGCTTCACCTCCTGGACCTGGGGGAGCGGGAAATGCGCCTCGGTGAGGAGATCATCGGGAACCTGGACCCCTCGGGCCTCCTGACCATGGACCTGGAGACGGTGGTGGAAGGGGCGAACGCCTGGATCGAGGAGGTCCGCGAGGTGGCCCTCGCCCGGGCCGAGGAGATCGACGACGCCGAGGAGCGGGAGGCGGAGCTCCAGGAGATCCAGGCGCTGTTCGCGCCGTACACCACCGAGGAAGCCGACGAGGTCCTGAAGCAGATCCAGACCCTGGACCCCCCCGGCGTGGGCGCCCGTTCGGTCCAGGAGTGCATCCTCATCCAGATGGGGCTGGAGAAACTGGAGGGCACCCTGGAGTACCGGGTGGTGGAGGAGCACTTCGAGGACCTCATCAACCACCGCTGGACCGATATCGCCAAGGCGCTCCAGGTGTCGACGCGAGACATCCAGGACGTGGCCGACGGGCTGTCGCGCTTCGATCCCAAGCCGGGCCGGGCGCTGAACCCCGACCCGGAGGGCTACGTCATCCCGGATCTCATCGTGGAGAAGATCGACGGCGAGTACATGGTCTTCGCCAACGACACCAACCTGCCCCGCCTCCGCATTTCCCGGGCGTACAGGGACATCGCCCGGGACCGGAAGCAGTTCAAGGGGGAGAACCGGGAGTTCATCTCCGCCAAGCTCAACTCGGCCAACTGGATGATCCAGGCCATCGAGCAGCGGCGGCAGACCATGCTCAAGGTCATGAACTTCATCGTGGACCGGCAGCGGCAGTTCTTCGAGAGGGGGATCCAGCACCTGCGCCCGCTCACCCTTCGGGAGGTGGCCGAGCACATCGAGATGCACGAGTCCACCGTCTCCCGGGTCACCAACGAGAAGTTCGTCCAGACTCCCCGGGGGGTCTACCAGCTCAAGTTCTTCTTCTCGTCCGGCCTGTCCACGGCGAGTGGCGAGGACATCTCGGCCCGGGGAGTGCGCGACAAGATCAAGCACCTGGTGGACGGCGAGAACCCGAAGAAGCCCCTCACCGACCAGGCCATCGTGAAGCTGCTCCTGGAGGACGGGGTCAAGATCGCCCGGCGCACCGTGGCGAAGTACCGGGACCAGTTGGGGATTCTTCCCGCACGGATGCGGAAGCGCGTCTGATGTCGACCCCTCATCCCGACGCGGCCCGGGCCGCCGGGGAGCTGACGGACCGGACGCGGCGGGACTTCTGTCTCCTCATTCCCGCCTACAACGAGGCGGAGATGATCCCGGAGTTGCTCCGGGAGGTGCGAGAAGCCTTCCAGCGATACCGTCTCGACGGACAGGTCATCCTGGTGGACGATGGGTCCACCGACGGTACGGGGGATCTGGCCCGAAAGGAGGCGGGGGACTGGTCCAACCTCTCGATCTTGCGCCACCGGGCCAACCAGGGGAAGACGGAGGCCATGCTCACCGGGGCGCTCCACACGGACCGCACCTGGATGGTCCTCTTCGACGCCGACCTCCAGCACCTCCCCGACGAGATCCCGCGCTTCCTCGAGCAGCTTCAGGAGGGATGGGACGTGGTCACGGGGCGAAAGGTGGGGGCCTACGAAAAGCGGGGCGTCTCCCGGATCTACAACTGGCTCTCCCGCCGGGTCTTCGACGTTCCGGTCTCGGATCTCAATTCCATGAAGGCCTTCCGCACGGAGATCCTCGACGGCCTGCACCTCCGCCACGACTGGCACCGCTTCTTCGTGGTCATGGCCCACACCCGCGGATGGACGGTCACCGAGCTCGACATCGCCCTCTATCCCCGCCGAGCCGGAACCTCGAAGTTCACCGGTCCCTGGCGCATCCTGGTCGGTGTCCTGGATCTCCTCTCGGTCGGCTTCCTGCTCCGCTTCTCCCGCAAGCCGCTCCTCTTCTTCGGCTCCCTGGGGGCTGCCCTCCTGGCGGCGGGGACCCTGGTGGGGCTGGCGGCCCTCTACGTCCGCTTCGGCCTGGGATTCGGGTTCCGGCCCGTCCTCTACCTGGTGATCCTACTTGTGACTCTCGGTGCATTGCTCCTGGGGGTGGGCTTCCTGGCGGAGCTCGTGGCCCAGCTCCGCGAAGAGGTGGACGCCCTGCGGAAGCGGATCGGGGACCGAGGCCGGACGCCCCTGGAAGGAGGGGAGGAGACCCGGTGACGGCGGAGGACCCGCAGCGGATGCTCCGGATTCTCATGCACTGCCTCTACTTCCCGCCGGAAGTGGGGGGCCTGGAGAGCCACGTCTTCTACCTCTGCCGGGCACTGGTGGAGCAGGGACACCGGGTGGACGTGGTTACCTCCCGCTCCCTCCCGGGCCTCCCGGCCTCGGAGGTCATGGATGGGGTTCGCGTGCATCGGACCTGGTTCCCGGGCCGGAACCCCGTGGGTTGGGCTGCCCACGCCCTGGCCTCCACTCCCGCGGCACGAGCGCTGGCCCGAAGTGCGGACATCGTCCACGCCCAGGCCTTCGCCTCGGTGGTGCCGGGGTTGGCGGCCAGCCGGGCCGGGGGTACCCCCCTCGTCACCACCTGGCACACCTCCCACTTCCTGACGCGGGCGAAGAAGGCGGGGTGGCGGACCGTCTTTCGCTGGATGCTGGAGTCCGCGGACCACAACCTGGCCGCCTCGCAGGAGATCGCCACGGTGGCGGAGGAGATCGCGCCGGGGGTTCGGGTGGAGGCGCTGACCAACGGGGTGGAGACCGAAGTCTTCCGGCGGGTCGCGCCGGCCCTGGCCGCACCCCCCCCGGGTCGGTTCAGGATCCTGGTTCCCAGGCGCCTGTTCCGGAAGAATGGGGTTGAGTTCGCCGTCCGGGCGCTGCCCGCCGTCCTGGCGTCGGTGGACGCGGAGATGGTGCTCGTGGGTGACGGCCCGGAGCGCCGAGCCCTCGAGGCCCTGGTGGCCGAGCTGGGGTTGGGAGAGCGCGTCACCTTCCTGGGTGCCCGACCCAACCACGAGATGCCCGCCCTCCTCTCCAGCGCGGACCTGGCCGTCTTCCCCTCACTCATGGAGGCTACGTCCGTGGCGGCGTTGGAGTGCATGAGCTGCCAGGTGCCCGTGGCCGCCTCCAGAGTGGGAGGGTTGCCGGAGATCGTGGACGAGGGGGTGGGTGGTCTTTTCGAGCCCGCGGACCCCGACGACCTGGCCCGAACGGTGGTGGCGCTCCTGACCGACCCCGATCTACCCGGGCGGGGACGCGCCGGGCGGGCCCGGGTGGAGGCGGAGTGGAGCAATGCCCGCCTGGCTCTTCGCCACGTCCAGGTCTACCGGGCGCTCCTGGCGGGACTCCCCCCACGGGCCGAATCTTCCCTCTTCCCGCGCACCCCCTGACGGGGCCCGACCCGGAAACGCCGAACGTCGCCATGTCCAACAAGCCATCGCGCCCCTCGACCTCCGACGCCACCCGTGCACCGGACCTCCCACGCTGGCTTCCGCCGGTGGCGTTCGCGGTGGTCACCCTGATCCTGTTCCGGGACTTCGTCTTCTCCGGTGAGATGCTCTTCGGGGTGGACACGGAGGCCATGGGGTACATGGCGCGGGCCTTTTTCGCGCAGGAGCTGGCGAGCGGAAACTTCCCGGGATGGAATCCCCTCCTTCTGGGTGGGACCCCCTTCCTGGCCTCGCTCTCGGGGGGCGATTCCCTCTACCCGCCGTCGCTGTTGCTCCTCCTTCTCCTGGAGCCGTACCGGGCCCTGGGCTGGAAGCTGGTCCTGCACGTCTTCCTGGCCGGGGTGGGGATGTACGGATGGTCCCGGTCGCTGGGCGTATCCCGGGCGGCGGGAATGATCGGCGGTCTGGGGTACCTGGTGGCCCCCTTCCTGGTGACCCTGGTCTATCCCGGCCACGACGGAAAGCTCTTCGTCACGGCCCTGGCCCCGTTCCTCTTCTGGGGGGTGGAGGCCTGGTTCCAGGGAGGGAGCAGGAAGGCATGGGCGGGCATCGCGGTCACGGTGGCCCTGGTCATCCTCACCACCCACTTCCAGATGGCCTACTTCCTCTTCGGTGCGGCCGGGGCCTACGCCATCTTCAGGACGGTCCAGATCCTCCTTGTTCCTGCCCATCCGGCGGACCCGAAGGTGTCGGCGGGAACGGTGGAAGGGGTGGGGGGAGAGGGAGGGGGGGATGGGGCACCCGCCGCCGCTGGCAGCGGCGGAGACGCCCCAGGCAACCGGGACCCCTCTCGGGGACCCCGTTCCGCCCCGGTCGCCTTCCTCCTCTTCCTGGCGGCGTCCGTGACCGGCGCCGGGCTCGCAGGCATCCAGTTCCTTCCTGCGGTGGACTACATCACCGAATTCTCGCGACGGACCGCCACCACCACCCAGGCATCGCCGGAGGAGAACCGGCTCTACGCTTCCTCCTGGTCGCTGCATCAGGAAGAGGCCATGAGCCTGGTGATCCCGGAATTCGTGGGGAACAACTCCAACGGCTCCGACTGGGCCACGGGGACCTACTGGGGCCGCAATCCCTTCAAGCTGAACCACGAGTATCTCGGGCTCGGGATGCTCCTCCTGGCCCTTCTCTCCTTCGTCGGCGGCCCTCGAAGGGGGCTCCGCCTCTTCCTCCTTGGACTCGGGCTGGTGGCCTTCCTGTACGCTCTGGGTGCCCACACGCCGGTGTGGCACCTCTTCTTCGCCGTGCTCCCGGGGATCAAGCTCTTCCGGGCCCCCAGCATGGCCATCTTCCTCGCGGGGCTCGCCGTAGCCGGGCTCGCGGCCTTCGGGGTGGACCGGATGCTGGCCTGGGTCCGGGATCCAGGGGGGGAGGGCGACGCCTCGAAGGGACAGCGGCTCCTCTGGGTCGCCACCGGCCTCCTGGCGGTCCTCCTCCTCCTGGCGGGCGCCGGCACCCTCACCTCATTCTGGACAGGCACCCTCTACACCGACTTCGCCAAGACGGCGGCCCTGGCAGCGGCCCAGCCCTTCATCCTCCGAGGCACCCTCCTGGCCACCGTGATCGCGGCTTCTCTGGGAGTCCTGCTCCTCCTGGGGCGCAAGGGGACCCTGCAGCCCACCGCGCTGGTGGCCGTTCTGGCCGTGCTGGTGACGGTGGATGGGGCCCGGATCGACGCGGCGTTCATCGAGACCCGGGACTTCTTCCAATTCAACACCCGGGGCCCCAACATCGACGCCCTCCTGTCTCTCCAGGAGACCCAGGAGCCCTTCCGCGTCCTGGACCTGGGTGAGCCCCAGATGGGGCAGGGGGTGCGGTCGGCGATGTTCGGCCTCGAGATCGCCTCGGGCCACCACCCCAACGACCTGGCGCGCTACCGGGAGCTGACGGGGATGGTGGGGAGCGGGATGCCGGAGAACCTGCTGACCTCCGGGAACCTGCGGGCGATCCTCAACGTGGGATACATCATCTGGCCCGTTCGGCAGTTCGGGACGCCCGAAGGCATGGAGGCCATCAGCGCCACCCAACTCGGCAACGGCGAGGTCTTCGAGGCCGTCTACGCCGTCCCCACCCTCCCCAGGGCACGGCTCGTAGCGGAGGCCGAGGCGGTGCCCGACGACCAGGCGGTGGCCCGCCTCATGGACCCGGAATTCGACGTCGCCAGCACGGTCACGGTCCCCGAGCCCCTGCCGATTCCCCTGGACGGAGGTCTTCCCCAGGGATCGGTGCGCTGGGTTGAACGGGACGCGGACCGCCAGGAGCTGCGGGTGGCCACCGACCGCCGGTCCCTCCTGGTCCTGGCGGACAACTGGTACCCCGCCTGGCACGCCTCCGTGGATGGGCGAGAGGCACCCGTCCTACGGGTCAATCACACGCTTCGGGGGATCCCCCTGGACCCCGGGGAGCACACGGTGGTGCTGGAGTTCCGCTCGGCGAACGTCCGGACCGGGTTGATCGTGACCGTTCTCAGCGGGCTCGTGGTGCTCGCGGTGGCCTTCGGATCCGCCTTCACCCGAAGGCGCGGGCGGAGCGAGCCCTCGCAGGAATCCGCCTGACCCCATGGAGGCTTCCTCCGGGCCGCGCTGGAGACGTTGGGCTTCCACCGCCCTGAAGCTGGTGCTGACCACGGCGGTGACCCTCTTCATCATCCGCCAGGTGGGCCTCGACCTCCGGGCCTTTTCCCGCCTCGGCTGGGAGTGGGCCCGGTGGCGACCTCTTCCGTTGACGGCCTCCGTCCTGGCGCTGGCCGCGGGATACGCCCTCTCGGCATCGCTCTGGGGGCGGATGGTGCGGGAGTTTGGCGGCCCGCGGCTTCGGGCGCGGGAGTCCATCCCCCTGTTCCTGGTGGCCAACCTGGGCCGATACATACCCGGGAAGGTCTTCCAGATCGCCGGACTCACCCTGCTGGCGCGGGAACGCGGCGTTTCCCCCCAGGTGGCCGCGGGCTCCGCGATCCTGGGGCAGGGCGTGGCCCTTCTCGGGGCGACCCTCGTGGGGATCTCCGCTTTCCTGAGCCCGGCCCTGCCTGGAGAGGTGCGGCTGTGGGGGTGGGTGGGGCTCGCGGCGGTCTGGGCTTTCGTGATGGTGACCTCCGTTCCCGGTCCCGCCCGGCGACTGGAGAGCCTGGGCTTTCGCATCGCCCGGTGGGCCGGGGCGGCCTCCGCTCCCGGGCCGGGGGAGGAGCCCATCCTCCGGAACCGCTTCGGGCTGCGGTGGACCCTCTGGTACGCCATGAACTGGGGGCTCTATGCCACGGCCTTCTGGCTGCTCTACCTGGGGGTAGTGGGGTGGATGCCCTTCCTCTACGTGGCCCCGGCCTTCGCGGCGGCCTACGTGGGAGGCTACCTCGCCCTCTTCGCCCCGGCGGGCCTGGGGATTCGCGAAGGGCTCCTCGTGGCCTTCCTGTCTCCCGTGCTCCAAGCGGAACCCGCGCTGGCGCTGGCTGTACTGGCACGCCTCTGGACGACCCTGGTCGAGGTCGTCCCCGCGGCACTACTGGCTCCCGGCGTGCTCCGGAGCCGCAGCGGGGCAGATTCTGAGCGGACGGGCGAGGAGGCCGCGCATGACGGTCCCTGACGGACCCATTCTGGTCGTCATTCCCACTTTCAACGAGCGGGAGAACGTCGCCCGCATCGTGCCCCAGGTACTGGAGGTCCAGCCCGCTATCCACGTGCTGGTGGTGGACGACAACTCCCCCGATGGCACCGGGGAGGTGGCAGAGGCGCTGGCGGTCGCCCACCCCGGGCGCATCCATGTCCTCCATCGCCCCGGCAAGGAAGGGCTGCGCAAGGCGTACATCGCAGGCTTCCGGTGGGCTCTGGAGCGTGACTACGGCCGGATCTGCGAGATGGACGCGGACCTTTCCCACCGTCCGGAAGACCTGGCCAGCATCCTCAAGGCCTCGGAGGACCACCCGGTTGTGGTGGGATCGAGGTACGTGGAGGGCCGGGTGAACGTGGTGAACTGGCCCATGAGCCGGCTCTTCATCTCCCTCTTTGGGAGCTGGTACGCCAGGACGATCACCCGACTTCCAGTGCGAGATGCGACGGGAGGGTTCAACTGCTTCCACCGCAAAGTTTTGGAGTCGTTGGATCTGGGCCGCATCGAATCCAACGGCTATGCGTTTCAGATCGAGCTGAAGCTCCGGTCGTGGCGAGCCGGGTTTCCCCTACAGGAGGTCCCGATCGTCTTCTTCGAGCGGGGCAAGGGCGAGTCCAAGATGTCGAAGCGAATCGTTCGGGAGGCGGTGTGGCGCGTCTGGCGCCTGCGCTTCATGGACCTGCTCGGAAAGCTGTGAGGGAGCCGGCCCCCGGGGGAGATTCCGGAGGAGCCCCGCCGGGATCCGGTGGCGGATCCGGGCCGCGGCGCCGTCCCACCGGTGGGCGAATCGACGCCGAGTATTACGATTCCACCACCTATTTCCAGGCAGCGCCCCAGCTCCTGGACCGCGAGAGCCGGTTTCAGCGCTACCGGATCCGGATGGTGACCGCCCTGGCCGATCCCCGGCCCGACGACCGGGTCGTGGACCTGGGATGCGGTTGGGGGACCTTCGAGTTCGCCCTCGCGGACCAGGTCCGGGAGATCATCGGTGTGGACTTCTCCAGGAAGAGCATCCAGTTCTGCGAGGCGGAGCTACGGACGTCGCCCCGGGAGAACCTCTCCTTCCTGTGCGCCGACGCAGGGGACACCGGACTTCAGGCGGAGTCGGTCGACCTGGTGGTGGCTGCGGACCTGTTCGAGCACCTCTATCCCGAGGACTCGGTCCGCGTGGCCGCCGAGGCCTTCCGGATCCTCAGGCCTGGTGGTCGCTTCGCCGTCTGGACCCCCCACCGCGGCCACGTCCTGGAAGTGTTGAAGAACCGCGGGATCGTGCTGAAGCCCGATCCCACCCACGTCGACTACAAGTCCATGGTCCGGCTGCGGGGGCTGCTGGAGGGGGCGGGGTTTCGCGTCCAGCGGGCATACTACGCCGAGTCGCACCTCCCGGTCCTTCAGAGGGTGGAGCGACTCCTGAGCCGGTGGATCCCCCTCCTTCGCCGACGCATCGCCGTGTTGGGGGTCAAGCCCGAATCCTGAAGCCCCGGGCCGCACACATTCGAGCGAATCCGGATGGGCCGGCGGGGAGGCCCCCTGGGTGCCCGAATCTCCCGGCCGGCCCCAGGATCCTCCGGCTGGCCCCTAGATCCTCCGGCAGGCCTCCTCGATCCTCCGGCGGGCGTTCCGTTCGTTCTCGATCGTCTCCCAGAAGTCATCCAGGTACTCCAGGGTATCCTCCCGCTCGTCCTCGCCCAGGAGGGGCTCGTCCGCCACCGTCGCCGTGAGCTCCGCCCGGTGCGACTGGAAGAACGCGTAGTACGACGCGTAGTCCACTCCTGGCCGGCACAGGCCCCGGAAGACCCTTTGGCGGACGTTTCGTGTGCCCAGGCTCGGGTCCGGTCGGGCGTACCGGGCGTTCACCAGCCCCGTCCAGTCGAAGTCATACGGGACCGGGACGATACCTCCGGACTCCCGTTCGACGGGCACCGAGTTGTGCGGCGGGGAGCGGGTACCCGAGAGGCTTCCATACATGGAGAAGTCGGTGTTGCCCACCATGTACTGGAAGAGGCTCACGCGCAGCGCGTGGTCGTTCGTCACCCGGGCGGGGTGGATTCCGGATTCCTGGTCCTCCTCGGGAACGATCACGCCCGCCAGGCGCTCGGCCAGCGACTCCTCCATCTCGATGAAGAACGCGAGGCGTTCCACGGGATCGTCCTCGCCGGAGGTGTCCACGTAGGTGATGCGGGCCATGCGGACCTGGAAGCTCAGGGGGGTCAGGACGTTGTAGAGACGGTAGACCAGGTACTCCTTGACGACGTTCTGCTCGTATTGGTCTCCCCCTCGGCAGTGGGTCACCAGCTTGACCTTGTCCTGGCCGTCGAAGAGGGACTCCTCGACCTGACCCTTCCTGAAGTTGAGACGGAGGGGGGGAAAGTCGCACGTGTTCGACTGCAGGCGGAACCGGCCCCGGGTCCGGATCTGGACCGGGAACGGGACCTCGGTTCCGTCGGCCCGGATGAGGTACACCTGCCCCGGGCGCTCCTCGTTCTCGTCGTCCCGGTCGTCCTTGAGGGCGTCGAAGTCCGCCTCGATCCGCAGAGTGAGGAGGTCGTGGGCCTGGAAGAGCGGCAGGGGATCTCCCAGGGCGGGCTCTTGTGCGGTGAGGGGCGGCGCCAGGGCCAGGAGCGCGGCCGAGAGGAGGATGGAGGATCTGGGGGAGGGCATGCGGGACAGCTCCTTTCGTCGTGGTGCGTTCCGGAACCTATTCGCCACGAGCGGTGGACGATAGGATATTCTCCCATCCACACCTTCTTCTCCACGCGGCGCCACGGCGCCGAAGCCATGAACCGACCCCTCCGATTCCTCATGATGGCCCTGGCCATGCTCCTGCCGGCCACCGCAGCCTGGATCCGAGCCGATGTCCCCCCGCGGCACACGGAGGCAACGGAGGACCCGACAGGGCAGGCGCCGCCGCGCCTGGTGGTGCTGGTGGTGGTGGACCAGCTCCGGGCCGACCTCCTGGACCGCTACGACGGCGTGTTCACCGCTGGACTGCGCCGCCTCCGGGACGAGGGCTTCCGGTTCGAGAGGGCCACGCACGACCACGCCATCACCCTCACCGCCCCGGGCCACGCCACCATCACCACGGGGACGGAGCCCCGGAAACACGGCGTCGTGTCCAACCTCTGGTTCGAGATCCGCGGGCAGCAGTGGCTCCAGGTGGACAACGTCCTGGATCCCCAGGTCGCCCTGGTGGACGACTCCACCCTCATGGGAGCCTCGCCTTCCGTGCTGGAACGCTCGGGGCTCGCTGACTGGCTCCAGGAGGCGCACCCCGGGGCGAAGGTCGTCTCCGTGAGCGGAAAGGCCCGGTCCGCCGTGCTCATGGCGACGCACAGCCAGGCCCAGGTCTACTGGTTCGAGGGAGCACTCGGACGTTTCGTGAGCTCCCGGCACTACATGGACGGGTATCCCGAGTGGTTCGAGGCCTTCCACCAGGAGGTGCTGCCCACCACGGCGGGGAACTTCATCTGGGAGCTCGAGGTCCCGGAGGAATTCCGGGAACTGGCCCGACCCGACTCCGCCGACTTCGAAGGCGACGGCATCCACACCACCTTCCCCCACGCCTACGCCGACTCGGAGTGGCTCTTCTCCCAGGGTCGCTTCTGGGACTGGTGGGCCACCACACCCCTCCTGGACGGAGCCACCCGGCTCCTGGCCCAGGCCGCCGCCACGGCGGAGGAGCTGGGCCAGGACGACGCCCCGGACCTCCTGGCCGTTTCCTTCTCGCAGACGGACCGGGTGGGCCACGCCTACGGCCCCTTGAGCCTCGAACAGCTGGACAATCTCCACCGTCTCGACCGGGAGCTGGGAGCCTTCCTCGAATGGCTGGACCAGGAATACGGGACCGAGGGCTACCTCCTGGCCTTCACCGCGGACCACGGTGTGGCGGACTCCCCGGAGTACACGGTGGAGCAGGGCGGTTGGGGGATGCGCATCCCCCGGGATTCGGCTTTCGCGTTGCAGGGCATCATGAACGAAGTGGCGGGAAATGTGGGAGGCTCCGACCGGGCTGCCCTGGCCCGGGGCCTACGGGACGCGGTCACCCGGATCTCCTGGATCGAGCAGGCCTGGACCTACCCGGAGCTGGAGGCGTCGAGCGCCGGGGCGGACTCATTCACCGTGATGCAGGCCCGGAGTCACTACCCGGGCCGCTACAGTGGGCTGCTTGGACGCCAGGGACTCGAGATGCGCTTCATGGAGCACTCCCTCCTTTGGGTGTATCCCCGGGGGAGCACGCACGGCACGCCGTACCTGTACGACCGGCACGTTCCCTTCATCCTCTTCGGTGCCGGGGTCTCACCGGGGGCGTCGGACGAGCCCGTCTCTACCGCCGACGTGGCGCCGACGCTGGCGGAGGCGCTGGGAATCGCCTTCCCGGAAGACCTGGACGGGGCCCCCAGGAGGGCAGGGGAGGGAGGCCGGTAGGCACCGACGGGGCTCAGCCCCCTTGGGCGATCTCCCGCAGGGACCGGAGCTCGGCGGCGCGGATGGCGTCTCCGATCTCGTCGTCGGAGGCCTCCACCGCGGAGATGAAGAACTTCTCCGTGACGCCATCCTTGAGGCGCACCAGGTAGGTGATGGCGGATACTCCGTTCTGGCCGGGGAGGATCTCCGCCACCTGCCACCGCAGCGCCCACTCTTCGAGGACCGGTTCCACGACCTCCTGCACCGCCGGCACGTCCCGGGTATAGAGGATCAGGGCGAAGTACTGCTTCCGCTCCTTCTTGATCTCCGATTCCTCTTCCAGATAATGCCGCATCCGGGCCTGGGCCTGGGCCACCTCGTCCAGGGAATCCGGTGCCAGGGCGACCATGACCTTCCGGTCGCCGAATCCCACCGCCGACCGGCTGGACGACGGTCCGGCGATGGCCGTACCCAGGCCCAGTCCGCCGGTCCGATGCATCTGGTCGGCGTAGACATTGCCGAAGTTGAGTCGCCACAGGAGCATGTTCACGACGTTGAACACGATGGAGAGGGCCAACGCCACGGAGAGCAGACCGGCACCCGCCGCGAGCCCGACCCCGATGGCCAGGAAGACGTAGACCGCGTCCTTGGTGTCGTTGAGGGTCGTGCGGAAGCGGACCGCGGCCACGATCCCGGCGAGGGAGAAGGCCAGTGCGATATCTCCCTTGACCACGATCACGATGCCGGCCACCGCCACCGGAAGGATCAGGAGGGTGTGGACGACGGACTCCTCGTACCCCGTCTCCCGCTTGATGAGGATGTAGGACCAGGTGACGGGGATCATGATGAGGAGGGCCCCCAGGGTCGTCACCGTACCGGCCCACAGCCCGCCCAGCCCCGTGGGCGGGGGTTCGGTCAGCCGCATTTCGTCGGCGAAGGTCTGGGTGATCTCCTGGTTCGCCACTCCCTGCGTCGCGGGATCGGCCAGGTTCTCCAGGGGGCGGGTCAGGAAGTCCGCGATCTGGGGAAACCGCCAGACCACCAGCACCACGACCGCCGCCAGCACGACGTAGTAGAAGATGATCCGAGCCGTCGCCACCCCCGGGCGCGCGCCCGGGACCCCCGCCACGGTCATTTCGGGAAGGCCTCCATGAGGATGTCGTCGTAGTGATCCGCCTGTTCCGACGTCCAGAGGATCAGATCGATGACCTCGCCCTCGTCCAGGTCCGTGATGGGCCGCCCCGCCGTGAGGTGGACCATCCCCAGGTCGTCCAGGGAGAAGGCCGCGCGCCCATGGAACCGATGGTTGAGTTCCAGAAGGGTGGCGAGGAACTGCTGGAGCCGCTCCCGGGGCGCCTGCATGATGGAGAGGCGCACCACCAGGAGGAGCTGCTCGCCCTCCTGGTCCGCCAGGACCGCCACGGCCCCCTGGGCGGAACCGCGCTGGAGGGGGCGGTGGTAGCCCTCGGAGAGGCTTCCGTCCTGCAGACGGCCAACCAGGTCCGTGACCAGCGCCATGAGGGATTGGATCGACATGAGGCGCAACATCGGTGTCGCAGCCCCCGGGGACAAGGAGGCCGGGCGATGTGGGCCCCTTTCAGGCGGCCGGGAGTGAGTCGCCGGAGGGTGGGCGCGCGGGGCGGGGGCCGCTCCCCACCGCGAGAAGGGAGCCAGAAAGCTCCCTGGCGCGGGTCCGGGCAGTTCGAAGGTAACATAATATACATTATACGCACACCAGCCGGCGGTCTGTGGCGCTTCGTTCTGCAGGGGCCCTGACCCGACGACGCGGGACAATCGCGGTCCCGGCAGGCGGCCTGTGGCCCGGACAGGCACCGGGGAGCCACCTGTGCAACGGGGACTTCTCCCGGGACCCAATCCCCCGTCCACGTCTGCCGACCACATCTCCGTCACCCAGTCCCGAGCCCGAGGGCCTCGGCCCCACCTCCTACATCCTCCGTCCTCGGGTCCCCGGCCGCGGCACCGACCCACCCACCGAACACGAAAAGAGCCCCGGACGCGATGCGCTCCGGGGCTCTTTCGCCCGTCCGGGGGCCCAACGATAGGCCGGGGGCGTGGGTCAGCCCCGGGCCGCCGCCTCCGCTTCGGCCAGGCGCATCTCGTAGAGGCCCCGGTCCGGGTCGGTGGCCTCCATCTCCTCCAGGATCTCCCGGTACAGCTCTGCCGCCCCGGACGGATTCCCGCGCAACGCACGAACCCGGGCCGCGGAAGCCCGGGCGGCGGTACGCTCGAAGGCCATGGGAGCCCCGTCCGCGATCTGGAGGTAGGTCTCCTCGGCCTCAGCCAGGCTCCCGGTCATCTCCTGCGCCCGGGCCTGGAGGGTCAGCGCCTGGGCACCCAGTGGATCCCCGGGGGCGATATCCACCCGCTCCAGGGCGCGGAGAGCCAGGTCCGGCTGGGCCGACTCCAGGTAGAGCTGGCCCAGCAGCAGCGCCGCCTCCCCGGCATAGGGTGTATTCCCGAACTGCTCCAGGAACTGGGAGAGTCCCACCTTCGCCCCATCCGGGTCGCCCACGCCCACGCTGACCTGGATCTGCTCCAACTGGATCCCCGCCTGCTGGAGCTGACGTTCGCGCTGGCTGGAGTAGGAGATGACTCCGATGATGATGACCGCCAGGACCACGCCGAAGATGGCGAGGGTGGTCTGATTGGCCTTCGCCCAGTTGGTGAACTCCAGAACTCCGGCGACGAATGCGTCGTCGGGCTCAGCGCCTTTCTTCTGTCCGCTCACGCGGCGGCTCGACTTGGGGTGACCCTTGGCCATGACGTCCCACGGGTATACGGCGAAAATCCTTGGTACAGAACGAGAAAAGCTATTTCAGCCCCTGCGGCGGGTCAACGCCTCAGGGCTCGGCTCGAAGCCAGGGCGAAGGCCAGGGCGAAGGAGCAGACCGAGATCATGGCGGCCTCCCGTGGCCCCACGACGTCCGCCAGCGCGCCGGCAGCCGGCAGGAGGAGGGATCCCATGGCCCAGGCCAACCCCATGGCCACCCCGGATCCCACGGCGGCTCCCCGCGGCACCAGCTCCTGGGCCAGGACCACCACCGGCGGTAGGATCGCCATGTTCAGGAAGCCCGAGACCACCGCCGCCGCCATCGCCGACGGCTCCCCCGTGGGAAGGCCCAGCGCCAGCAGGTGGGCCGGCAGCGCCAGCGCCGTCAGTGTCATGAGGAGCCGACGGCGGTCCATCCGGTCCGTCAGAAGGCCTCCTGTGAGGGTCCCGAAGGCCTGCCCCGCCAGATAGAGGCTGAGGATGGCCGCACCCCGTGCCTCCGACAGGCCCTCCGCCGCCCCGATGATGGGAGTGAGGGTCAGAAAGACCCGCTGCGCGAAGGCCCCGGCGGCGGAAATCCCGAAGACGAGCCCCAGCGGTCCCGCCAGGAGCCGGAGCACCGTGCGGGGTCCCGGGGGAGGTGCGGCCGGCCGCTCGCTCCGCGCGCTCGGAAGCGCGAGATAGAGCACCGGGGCGAAGACCAGGACCGGCACCATGGCCATCCAGAGTCCCTCGAATCCCACCCACCCCACCATTGCCACGGCGGCCAGGGGCCCGAGCGCGAACCCGGCGGCTCCGCCCACGGAAAAGACCGAGAAGCGTAGCCCGCTACCCTTCTGGCCACCCCCGCCCGCCGCGTAGGAGGCGCCAGGGGGATGGAACAGCGCGCTCCCCAGCCCCCCCACCACCAGGAGCCCCATGAGGATCTCGAAGCTGGGGGCCCACCCCATGAGGGAGAGAAACACCCCGGAGATGACCGGCCCCAGGGCCACCAGGAGGCGTCGCCCGAACCGGTCCGCCAGGTACCCTGCCACGGGCTGGACAAGCGAGGAGGCCACCGAGAATGCGGTGGCCAGGGTGGCGGCCAGGGCGATGCTCAACCCGAGCCGGTCCATGATCCGGGGTAGGAGCGGGTGCAGGAACGCCGCGTACGCGTCGTTGAGGGCGTGGGCCAGCGAGACCAGAACCGCGATACGGATTCCCGGCCCGGAGAGACGGCCCGGCGACGCTTTCCGGGCGGAGGTGGGGGCGTGCATCGCTGAATGCTAGGGCCAACCCCCCTTCCCTTCCACCCCTGGTGATCTCCACCCCTGGCGATCCCTCGTCGTCCCGGCCATCCTCCTCTCCTGAAAGCGTCGAACCGCCCCCTCACCTCTCCGTGGGAACGTCATGACACCCCCTCATTCCCGTCGGCCGATGCGTGCCGGATCCCTCCCGGGAGCCCTGGCTCTCCTCCTGATCGGGGGGTGCTCTCCCCCGCCGGCGGACGAAGCATCCTCAGCCCCTGTCTTCTTCCCCCCCACCAATCGCCCCGACGTCCGGGGGACCCAGGGTGCGGTGGCCTCCGACCACCCCCTTGCCACCGAGGCGGGGATGGCGGTCCTGAGGGACGGCGGGAACGCCATGGATGCCGTCATCGCCATGGCCGGAGTCCTGGCGGTGACCCGACCGCACATGAACGGGGTGGGAGGGGACGCCTTCGCCCTCGTCTACGAAGCGGAGACCGGGGAGGTCCATGCCCTCAACGGGTCCGGTCGTGCGGGAGTGGCCGCCACCCCCGAGCTCTTCCAGGGAATGGAGGCGTTCCCCGAGAAGGGGGCTCTCTCCGTGAGTGTCCCGGGAGCGGTCGCCGCCTGGATCGACGCCCTGGACCGGTTCGGCACCCGCTCCATCGGGGCCCTGCTCGCGCCGGCGATTCGGTACGCACGGGAGGGATTCCCGGTCTCTTCCCGGCTCGCTTCCGACTTCCGCTCCCAGGGCGGTGACCTGAATGAACCGGGCCGGGCCCTCTACCTGCCGGGGGGTGACCCCCCGCCCGTGGGCTCACTCCTCCGGAACGAGGCGCTCGCGGAGACCCTGGAGCGGGTGGCGACCCAGGGAAAAGCCGGGTTCTATAACGGGCCCGTCGCCGAGACCTTGTCGGCCTACCTGGAAGCCCAGGGCGGCCACCTGCGACCGCAGGACTTCCGCAACCACACCTCGAACTGGGTGCAGCCCCTCTCCGTCCAATATCTAGAACACACGTTCTATGTCATGCCCCCGAACACGCAGGGGCTGGCCCAACTCCAGATGTTGGCCATGGCCAAGTCACATGATATCAATGTCTTGGGACACAACACCTCGAGTTACCTCCACACCTTGGTCGAGCTCAAGAAGTTGGCTTTCGCCGACCGGGACCGGTGGTTGGCGGACCCGGACCGCGCCCGGGTTCCAGTGGAGGCCCTCACCGATGCCGGGTACCTGGCGGATCGGGCAGCTCAGGTTCGAATGGACCGGGCTGCCGACTCGGTGATGCCCGGTCTCGAGAGCGACCCGCCCGTGGGCTCCGACCGGGCGCAGGGCGACGACAGCGGCGACACGGTGTACCTCACCGCCGTGGACCAGTGGGGAAACGCTGTGAGCTGGATCCAGTCGCTCTACGCGGGATTCGGCTCGGGGCTCCTGGAGCCGACCACCGGGGTGATGCTGCAGAATCGGGCGGCCCTGTTCACTCTTCAGGAGGACCATCCCAACCGGGTCGAACCGGGGAAGCGCCCCTTCCACACCCTGAGTCCCATGCTCGCGCTTCGGGACGGAGCGCTGGCCTTCACTCTCGGCACGCCGGGTGGGGACTCCCAGCCCCAGAGCCTCCTGCAGATCACCAACAACCTCCTTCTCTTCGGAATGACGCCGCAGGAAGCGGTGGAAGCGCCCCGGTTCCGGAGCCAGAGCGGGCTCACCCTCCTCCTGGAGGACCGCATTCCGTCCGAAGTGCGGGAGGAGCTGGGGTTGCTCGGACACCAGATCCGGGTGGTCCCCGGCTGGACCGCCACCTTTGGCGGAGCCCAGATGATCCGGGTGGAGCCCGGGTCCGGGACCCTCACGGCCGCCGCCGATCCGCGGCGGGAGGCGTACGCCCTTGCCTACTGACTCCACCAACGGACCCCCTGGCCCGGACGCTACGCCCAACGAACGCCAGAACACACGTTCTGTATCGCAAGACCCTTCGGCGGAACGGGCCACCGCTCCAGACGGGATCGCGGGCACGGATTCAGGGGAGAGCCGGGTTCTCTTCGCCGTGGGGGCCTGGCTCACGGGGTTGGGGGTGGCCGCCGGTGCCTTCGGTGCTCACGCCCTGGGAGGGCGGCTCCCACCGGACCTCCTGGCCACCTTCGAGACCGGGGCCCGATATCACGTCACCCAGAGTATGGGGATCCTCTTGCTGGCGCTTGCCGGGGCGCGCTGGCACTCCCCGGCCCTGCGCGCCGCGGGCTGGCTCGTGGCCCTGGGCACGGTGGTCTTCGCAGGGTCCCTCTACCTTCTGGTGCTCTCCGGTGTGCGGTCCCTGGGCGCCATCACGCCCATCGGCGGTGTGCTTCTCATCGCCGGGTGGCTCGCCGCGGGCTTCGTGGTCCTCCGGAACGTCCACACCCGCTGGGCCCGCTGAGGAAGACGGGAAGTCCGGCGTGTCCCGCGATCCCCTTGCCGCCGAGCTGGCGCGTGCCCGATCCATCCTCGCCAGCGCGGATCGGGTCCTGGTCCTCACCGGGGCCGGAATCTCCGCGGAATCGGGAGTCCCCACCTTCCGGGGCGCCCAGGGCCTCTGGAACGACCTCCGTCCCGAAGAGCTGGCGACGCCGGAGGCGTTCCGGCGGGATCCCCGGCAGGTCTGGGAGTGGTACGGGTGGCGGCGCGAGCTGGTGGCGGCGTGTCGACCCAACCCGGGACACACGGCTCTGGCCTCCTGGCTCGATGAGCGGGCCTCCGGGGCCTGCCTGGCCACGCAGAACGTGGACGGGCTCCACACCCGGGCCGCCGAGGACCTGGGAGCGGTGGCAGACGCCGGCCCGGACGAGTGGGCCTCCGAGGTCTCGGGAACGATCCCGGACACCCAACGGGACCACACGGGTCACCGGACGATCCTGGAGCTCCACGGGAGCCTGTTCCGGGCCCGGTGCACGCGGTGCGGATGGGAGGGGCCTCACCGGGACCTGGTGAACGCCGCGTCCAGGGACACTCTGCCCGCGTGCCGACACTGCAAGGGCCTGCTGCGTCCCGCGGTGGTGTGGTACGGCGAGATGCTTCCTCCTCGGGTGGTGGCGGCCGCTTTCCAGTGGGCCCGGAGCGCGGATGCCGCGCTGGTGGTGGGGACGAGCGCCCTCGTCCACCCGGCCGCCTCCCTCCCCCTGGAGACACTCTACCGGGGGGGCACCATCGTGGAGGTGAACGTGGAGCCCACGGAACTCACGGATCGGGCCGCCGTATCCCTGCGCGGCCCCGCCGGCACGGTTCTTCCACTACTCCTGGGCATGGGGGAAACTCCGCGGGTATAAGCGGTGTTCTACAGGAGTTCATTTCCTAGTCCCCCCACGGAATTCCCTTCTCGTCCCCTCGAGGTGTTCATGCCGAAGGTCCGCGCATTCTTGCTTCCCGCCCTCCTCGTGGGCCTCGCCGGCTGCGACGGCGGCCCCACCGGTCCGAAGCTGGCGGAGATCATCATCACGCCCAACGCCACCGTGATCCAGTTCCTGGGCTCCACCGAGCAGTTCTCGGCCCGGGCCGTGGACTCCAACGGGGACACCATGTCCGGCTTGACCTTCACCTGGTCGAGCAGCGATCCGGCCGTGGCCTCCGTGGACCAGACGGGTCGCGCCACCGCGCTCACCGAGGGGACGGCGCAGATCACCGCCTCCGCTGAAGGCATCACGGGGCAGGCCTCCCTCCAGGTGGACGCCGCCGACTGCGTCACCGACGTGGCGCTGCAGCCGGGAGAGTGGCAGATCCTTCCCGTGGACTGTGCCATCTCCATTCCCAGTGGGAACGCCGGGAACCGCTACAGCGTGGCGGTCCTGAACGAGAACATCACCGGGGCGGAGTCGGCGGTCACCGAAGTGAGCCTCACCACCGCCGCCATCGTCAACACCGCCGCCTCGACTCTCTTGGCCTCCGCGGTCGCGGGCGCACCGGGTCAGGAGCCACCCTTCGATGGTCCGGCCCTCACCCTCTCGCCGCGGCAGATGACGCATCTGCGGTGGGCGGAGGGACTGCGGCGGAACACGAGGGTGGTGCACGATCGCCTGCGGCTGGCCGAGGCAGGCCTCATTCAGGCGCTGGGGACCGGGGCGGCGCTTCCGGATCGTACTGCCGATTCGCAGCTCGCTCCCCCGGTGGCCCGCCAGGTGGCTCTCCCGGAGAAGGTCCAGTTGCGCCCCAATCCCGGGACGTCGTGCTCCGCGAATGAGAGCCTGGCCACCGCCATCCTGCTGGCCCAGAACGACGACATGGCCGTCTACCAGGACTCGACCCAGAACGCGAACCCCGACGAGCAGGCGACGGCGTCCCAGGCCCAGTGGATGCTGGACTACTACACGGCGTACGGCAAAGGGACGATGGAAGACTACTTCCCCGGAATTCCCGACGTGGACGGGAACGGAAAGATCATCGTCTACCTGAGCTTTTTCGACGATCTCTCGGACGGGGCCACCGCCGCTTACGTGTGGGGCGGCGACCTTTTGAGCGCCCAGGACTGCGAAGCCTCCAACGAGGCCGAGCTCACGTACTTCAACGCCGCCCTGGTCCGGGCGCTGGACGACGGCTTCGAGCAGGCGCTGGAAACGGTGGTGCACGAGGCCAAGCACATCTCCTCCTTCTGGCACGGCATCGCCCGGAACAACTACGTCTCCGGATCTCCCTTCCAGCCGTCGTGGCTCGAGGAGGGCTCCGCAGAGATCGCGGGGAACATGTCGTCCCGCCGGGCGTGGGCCGCCCTGGGTGGGCCCGCGGCGAACGCCCGGGTCACCGAAGACACCTTTCGAAACCAGGCCTTCGATCCGGTCACCGACGAGTTCTACCCAGAAGTCCTCGGAGTGCTGATCCGCATGAACCGGGCCCAGGGGTACCTCTCGTCGCAGCCCAATGCGGTCGTGGTGACGCCCAACGGCGCGTCCGACGGCCACTCGGTGTACGGTTCCGGGTGGACCTTCCTCCGCTGGTTGGGAGACGCCTACGGGGACGCCGGGACGGCCCCGTATGCCGACGGCTCCTTCTTCGCTTCGCAGAACGATTCGCTCACCGCCCCTGGGATCGCCGGCCTCGAGTCCATTACCGGCAAGGCCTTCCAGACGCTCCTGGAGGAGTACGCCGTGGCGATGATGGGGCACATGTCGCCCTCGGAAAACCCGGCGCTGGCCTTCACCAGCTACGACTTCAAGAGTGCCATCGAAATGTGGTGCTTCGCCGCATCCGCGGCCGAGGACGTGAACGACTCGTGCGGCAATGCCTCGGGGCCCAACGGGTCCTGGCCCTGGCCGGTGACCGTCAACGGCAACGGGACCAACCACATCAGCTTCGGGGACCGGAACTACACCGGCTCCATCGGCCCCACCGGCATCCGGGTCCACGAGTTCTCGTCCACGGGCACCGGCGCGGGAATTTCCCTGCGGGTTACGGCGTCCCAGCCCGCCAAGGTGGTGGTGGTACGGCTTCAGTAGGAGCGCCGGGAAGCGAGGGCACAGCCCGGATCGACTCCCAGGACGGGTCGGAGGCGAGACCGGGCCACAGCCTGCCACACCCCGCCCGCGCCGGGTTCACTCCGGTGCGGGCGGGGCCGGTGACCGGGTCCCGGCGAGGACCCTGGACAGGACCGGAATGTCGACGTTGCCTCCGCTGAGGACGACCACGAGCGGTCCGGTGCGCGACGTGTCCCCGATCCGTCCCGCGAGGAGCGCGGCCAGCGCGGTCGCGCCCCCGCCCTCCAACACCAGGCCCAGGGAGCGGTAACCGTAGGCCATGGCCTGGGCGATCTCCTCCTCCGATACCTCCTCGTGCTCCGCTACGAGGTCCCGGACCAGGCCGAAGGTGACTCGGTTGTCCAGCCCGATGCCGCCCGCCAGGGCCGAAGCCAGGGTGGGCTCCTCGGGAAGCTCCACGGGCTGCCCTGCCTCCAGGCTGGCTCGCATGACCCGGGCGTGGGTGGCGGACACGGCCACCACGTGCGCGGGGTGGCCGGAGGCGGAGAGCGTGTAGGCCATTCCCCCGACGAGACCGCCGCCCGAAAGGGGGACGAGCACCGAGGCCGCGTTCGGAAGGGACTCCAGAATCTCCAGGGCCACGGTCCCCTGCCCCGCCGCTACCAGGGGGTCGTCGAAGGGATGAACCAGGACCCGGTCCGTCTCACGGGCCAGGCGGTGCGCCTCCGCCTCCGCCTCGTCGTAGCTCTCTCCCACCAGCCGCGCTTCGGCCCCGAGCGCCTCGATGGCCCGCAGCTTGACCGGATCCACCCAGCCGGGCACGCAGACCACGGCGGAGATCCCCAGCCGCCGCGCGCTCCAAGCGACCGCCCGGCCGTGGTTTCCGGACGAGCACGTCACCACCCCGGCTCTCCGCTCCGAGGCGCTGAGACCCGACATCCGTGCCAGCGCGCCCCGGACCTTGAAGGACCCCGTAACCTGAAGGGACTCGACCTTGAAGAACACCTCCCGACCCAGGCACTCGCTGAAGACCGGGTCCCGCAGGAGCGGGGTCCGTGGGAGCGCCTCCCGCACGGCAGTCCAGGCAGTGGCCAGACCCAGCCGCCCGGGATCCCCGAGTTCCAGGAGGGCGCGCTTCACGCCCTGGGCCATCTTCGCAAAACCATATTATACGGTAAGATACCCTTCTTCACTTCACGTTCCAGTCCAGGACGATCTTGCCGTAGCTCCGCCGAGATTCCATCAGTCGGTGAGCCTCCACCACCTGGTCCGCAGGGAGCACCGATCCCACCTGAGGGCGAATGCCGTGGGCCTGGACGAAGGCCACCAGTTCCCCCCAGACCCGCTGGAGCCGGACAGGATCGTCCAGCAGGTACCCGAGGTGGGTGGCATAGAACCCGAGGGAGCGGGTCATCATCTCCGTCATGGGGACCCGGGGGATCCCCCTCCACGCACGCCACAGGGACACGGGATTCCACCAGCGGTAGTCCAGCGACGCGTAGCCTGCCACCACGACCCGTCCGAAGGGAGCCATGACGCTTCGGACCGCGCGGAAGACCTCTCCCCCCACCATCTCCACCGCCACGTCGACGCCGTCTCCTCCGGGCCGGTTCCCGCCGACGGCGGCACGGAGACGCTCCCTCAGGCCCGGCGGCCCGTACGCTACCGTCACCGCCGGCACCAGCTCTCGCACCCGCGCGAGCTTCTCTTCCGAACCGGCTAGCGCCAGCACCCGGCACCCCCGGTGGTGCGCCAGCTGGATCGCGGCGGTCCCCACCCCGCCCCCAGCCGGCGAAACCGAGACCAGGTCGCCGGCCTCGGCCCGGCCCAACGTCACGAGGGCCACCCAGGCCGTCATGAAGTTCACGGGGAAGGCGGCTTCCTCGTGGAGGGAAAAGCCGGGAATGGACGGGAGAGCCTGGGCCTCGGGCACCACGACCTTCTCGGCGTATGCCCCCACCTGCGTCCCCACCATGACCCGCTCGCCAATGGTCCGATGGACCCCGGGTCCCACCGCGTCGATCATGCCCGCGGCCTCCATCCCCAGGGTGTAGGGGCGATCCGGCGTCCATCCGTAGAGTCCCTTGCGGGAGAGCACCTCGGCGTAGTTGAGCCCGAACGCCTCGACCCGGACCCGGACCTCGCCGGCCCCGGGCTCCGGCTCCGGGACCTCCTCCCATCGCAGGACCTCCGGGGGCCCCCTCCGATTCAGGCGGACCGCCCTCACTCCTCAGCTCACCCTTCGACCCGCGCCAGCTCCGCCTCCGACGCCAGGAATCCGAAGGCCGCCCACTGGTTCTGGTTCGTGAGGACCTCCTCCATGAGCCGGTAGGCCTCCTCCCGGCGTCCGTTCACGAAGTGCCACATGGCCACCCCGTACCCGGCGGTGGTGCTCTGAAGCGTGGCTGCCTCCCCCGAAGGTCCCAGGAGGTCCTCCGCCGTGCGCTCTCCCTTGTGCAGGAGGAGGACGTCCAGGTAGGAGTCGCTCTCGATGATGTCCATGTCCTCCCGGATGAGCGCCAGGAGCTCGTCGGCTCGGGCATCCAGGCCCAGCCGACGCATCGTGTTGTTGAGCCAGTAGGCCGTGGCCACCCTGGAGTCATCGTGCCGCGAGACCGCCATGCACGCCTGCCACGCCAGGAGGGCCTGTTCGAACTCCCCCTTCAGGTAATGGGCCAGGCCGAGGTGATACCAGATGTTGAAGTGGAGGGTGCTGGTGGGGATCCCGCGGGCGTTGGGCAGACCGTCTGGCTCCACCTCGTCCTCCGTGCCCTCGATGAGTCGGATCGCCTGGGTGAAGTCCGCGATGGCGTTGTCGAACTCACGCACCGAGATGTAGCGGTGGCCCCGGTGCCGGAAGAGCCGGGCGTCGTCGGGGTGTAGTGCGATTCCCCGGGTGTAGATCTCGAGGGCGTCACGATACCGGGCCAGGTAGGCGGTGCGGCGTCCCAGCCAGATGATGGAGTCGGCGTTCTCCGGAGAGGCATCGTAGGCCGCCTGGGCCTGGGCCAGGTTCTCCTGGTAAACGGTTCGCACCTCCTCAGGAAAACCAGGGGGCCGGAGCTCGTCCCCCAGGAGGGAGATGGCCTCCACTCCCGGAGCTCGGTCGAAGGCCGGTTCAGCGGTGGACCCGGGGCCAGACGAGCCCGGCTCGGGTGCGGCTTCGGGCTGGCAGGCGGCGAGGAGTAGGGCGAGGGCGAGAAAGAGAATGTGCTTCACGGTTCCATCCTTGAATTTGCGCGACCTCAGGATCGACATGGACCTCCTGCGGGCCTCCGGGACAATAGGAATCCGGCTTCCCCGGGACCAGTGACACCCGCGGTTCCGCCGCCGTCCCCCTCCCGATAGAATCCCCCATGCCCTCCGCCTCCCTCCATTCCGAGCCGGTTCAGGCCACCGGGGCCGAGCCCCGGCGTTGGGCCTTCCTCCTGCACGGTATCTATGGAGCCGGCAGGAACTGGAACGCCGTCCTCCGCCGGCTGGTGGAGCGGCGACCCGACTGGGGCGTGATCGCCGTGGACCTGCGTGGGCATGGGCAGTCCCCCGCCCTGCAGCCTCCCCATGACCTCTCCGCCTGCGTGGCGGACCTGGACCGCCTCGCCCGTACCCTGCCCGACCCGCCCGAGGTGGTCATCGGCCACTCCTTCGGTGGCAAGGTGGCGCTCCTTTACGCCGACGAGCCCAGCCACGGCGTTCGGCAAGCCTGGGTCGTGGACTCCACGCCAGAGGCCCGTCCCCCCGCCGGTAGTGCATGGCACATGCTCGACGTGCTCCGGCGATGTCCCGGTCCCTTCGCGATCCGGGAGGCCGGCGTGGAGGCGGTCCTCTCTCAGGGG
>CP070829.1:1801801-1831569 GCA_020344755.1 Gemmatimonadales bacterium | reverse complement strand
AGCACCATGATGTCCCGGTCGATGGTCAGCTCGTTGGGAACCGACGCCCCCGCTGCATCCACCCTGCCCGGGCCGGCGTACTGGATCAGGCCGTCGCCGTTGGCGTCATCGAAGGCGATCAGGCCCGTCTCTTCCCAGGTGGTGAACCAACCGGGAGCCTCCTGGTAGGGGCGGTCTGCCACCGAGTTGATGAGGTTCGTGCGGGCGAATACCGCCACCGCCGGCGCCACCGTGTACAGCACGGCAATGAAGAGCAGCGCGTATCCTGCACTCACCCGGGCGTCCCGCACCCGTGGGACCGTGTAGAACCGGATGATGACGTGGGGGAGCCCTGCCGTCCCCACCATGAGGGCCGCCGTGATGAAGAAGACGTCCACCGTGGACTTGGTCCCTGAGGTGTACGGGGCGAATCCGAGCTCGCTGTGGAGCCCGTTCAGCCGATCCAGGAGGAACTGACCGCTGCCCTGCTCAACCCCGCCGAAGCCCAGCTGGGGGATGACCGTTCCGGTCATGAGGAGGGAAAGGAAGATGGCCGGAACCAGGTAGGCGAAGATGAGGACGCAGTACTGGGCCACCTGTGTGTAGGTGATGCCCTTCATCCCACCCAGGACCGCATAGAAGAAGACGATCCCCATTCCGATGAAGATGCCCGCGGTGACGTCGACTTCCAGGAAGCGGGAGAAGACGATCCCCACCCCCCGCATCTGCCCGGCCACGTAGGTGAACGAGACGAAGAGGGCACAGACCACAGCCACCAACCGTGCGGACTGGGAGTAGTACCGGTCGCCCACGAAGTCGGGAACGGTGAAAGCTCCGTATTTCCGCAGGTACGGCGCCAGCAACAGCGCCAGGAGAACGTATCCGCCCGTCCAACCCATGAGGTACACGGACCCGTCGTACCCCGCGAATGCGATGATGCCCGCCATGGAGATGAACGACGCGGCGGACATCCAGTCCGCTGCCGTCGCCATTCCGTTGGCCAGGGGTGAGACCCCTGTTCCGGCCACGTAAAAGTCCTTCGTGCTCCGCGCCCGAGACCAGACCGCGACCCCGATGTAGAGAGAGAAGGACAGCCCCACCATCACGAAGGTCCAGGCGGTATCGTTCATGATCCGCCCCCATCGGCCTCAGGGGCCCAGTCCGCCTCAGAGGCCCCGTCGACCTCGCGCGGCCCCTCGCCCTCGGGATCCTCGCCACCAGAAGCCGCCAGGTCACCGGGCTCGATCCCGGACTCCGTCATCGGACCTTCTCCCACTCCGAATTCACTGTCCAGCCGGTTCATGCGGAAGACGTAGACGAAGATCAGCGCGACGAAGACGTAGATGGACCCCTGCTGAGCGAACCAGAACCCGAGCGGGAACCCGGTCCCCGGGATTCGCCACTGGTCCAGCCATTCGGCGAAGAGGATTCCGGCGCCGTACGAGACGACGAACCAGACCGTCAGGAGGATCAGGACCAGTTGGACGTTCTTCTTCCAGTAGGCCCGCTCCGACGGACTGGGATCGGGGTGTAGTCGAGTCACCTTCGCACACCTGGACGCGGGGGGAGACGAGCGGAAGCTCCCAGTCTCGGCACGCTCTGGACGACCCGCAAGCGACTCGATTCGGAACGGATGCCCCGGAATACCCCGCCGTCGGATTCCGCAGGGCCAAGGCCTCTCTTGCGTCGCCGGCGATCGTCACGAGGCGGGACCCGTGGGCGCTCCGCGTTTGGGTGGGGGAATTCCCGATCTCGTGCGGCGAGGAATCTCCTACAGCGACGGGTCGGGTGTGCGCCGAATAGTAGGTTGGGTGATGGGCGGAATCCGATTCTTCGCACCGGAGGTCGCCGTCGCCCTCATGAGTCCGTACTTGATCCAGCTCCGAAGGAGTCTGGTTCCGATTCGCCCGGCCCGCCCGGGCCTTCATTCTCCTCCGAGAGGTGCACCCGGCGTGCGACGCCGCGGGCACCGGGAGTTGCGGACTTATGCAGGCACTCTCCCACGAGCGGACGCTTCCAAACCCATTCGGCTGGCTGAAAGGACCCGAGGGACTCGCCGGACGCCTCGCTCTTTCTTGGTCCATCGCCGGCGGCCTCAGCATGGTCGCCATGCTCGTGTTGGCCGCCTTCCTCTCCGGCTCTCCGGAGTCTGCGTATGTCCCGTTCACGGTCAGCGTCTACTTCCTGGTCGGGGCCGCCGGAGGGTTCATCCACGGGGCCCTGGTCGGGGCCGCCGGGCGTCCGCCCTCCGTATCGATCTCCGCAGCGGTCCGCGGGCTCGAGGCCGCTGGCCTGTGGGCGATCCCCGGGCTGGCGGCCGCCTGGGTGGCAGGACTCTGGGTCTCCATGACCGGCATGGCGGCTTCTGAGGCCGCGCCCCCGCTCATTGCCACCATCGTGGGTGGGTGGCTGATCCTGGCCGTGGCAGCCGGTTGGGCCTTGGCAGAGGCGGCGGAGGGTCTCCGGTATGCCATGCAGCGATGGCCCGAGCGACGACCGGGCCGCGTCCTCGTTCTGCTGACCTTCGCCACCTTGCTGATCGTCTTCCTGTGGCAGCGACCGGAGATCTGGTTCACCGACCTGCGGGTCTCGGCGGTGGGGGCGATCATCCTGGCCTTCGGTGCGACCGTCTGGATTGCCCTGCCGGTCCTGGTCCTCGCCCTGCACTTCCTCCACCAGTGGAGTGCCGAAAGCCCCGTCTGGGAGGGGCCCCACGCCCTTCAGGGAGAGGACGCCGTCGGGTAGGTCTGCATACCCGTGCCCCCGGCCGGCCGCGGGTCACTCCCGGGGGAACCGTCCACGCGGCGTTCGCTTCCGCTCCTGAGGCGCCTGCGGAGCAGATGAAGAGATCCCGACCTGAATCGAGCGGCCCACCCGGGCCGTCTCGGGGCGGGTTTTGGTGGTCACCACGGCCCTTTCGAGGGTAAGTCGGGTAGCAATCCACTCAAGTCCATGGCCATGCTACCGGCTACGAAGCTCACCTCTACAGGTACGGGGACGCGTCGCGTCATGTCCCAGCCCATGGAGACGGATCTCTTCTCGGTATGGGCCCGTCGGATCCGCACGTCGGATCCGACGGCCTTCGAGGCGTTCTTCCGGGCCCTCCACGGGCCGCTCCAGCGGTACGCCGAGAGGTTCGTTCCGGACCCGTCGGTAGCTGGTGACATGGTCCAGGACGCCTTCGTCCGTATCTGGGAAGGTCGGGAACGCATCGATCCGAAGCAGTCGTTGAAGGCCTTCGCCTACCGGACGGTGAGGAACCTGTGCCTCAATCGGATCCGTGACAGCCGGAATCGGGAGAATCTGCTGGCGGAGCGGTATCAGCCGCCCTCCAGACCCGGCTTCCGGCCTGACGAGTCGCTGGAGGGCGACCAGTTGGCACGGCTCCTGGAGGAGTGGATCGCCGAGCTTCCCGAGCGGCAACGGGAAGCGCTTCGTCTCAGCCGCTTCCAGGGTCTCAGCCACGACGAGGTGGCGGAGGCCATGGAGGTGTCGCCGCGAACTGTGAACAACCACCTCGTGAAAGCTCTGCGCACCATCCGCGATCGGATCCGTGCGTACGAGCCCTCCCTCCTGGACCTATGAACAAGCTGCATGATCGTGACCTCCCGGCTGAGCTGGGCGGGTTGCCGGACGACGGTGAGCTGCGGGCGACGTGGCGCCTTCTGGGACGGCGGAGTCTTGGCTCCCCTCCTGCGGAAGAGACGGATCGCGCCTGGTCGGCTCTGGCTGGCCGACTCGGACTGGACGCAGAGGACCCCACTTCGGCACGAGGTGGCGACCGGATGCCCGGGACGCGCGTCTTCTTCCGCGCGGCGGCGATGGTGCTGTTGGCCGTGGGGGTGACGGCCGCGTGGTACTTGGTCCCCGTTCGGCACATGGCCGCTCCGGGTGATCGGGTGGCCGTCGTCCTGCCCGATGGGTCATCCGTCGAACTCAATTCCGGTTCGAGCCTCACCTACCGTCGCGGCTTCGCTTGGCTGCCCGGCGTCGCCAGCGGCTCCAGGAAGGTCACCCTGAGTGGGGAAGCGTTCTTCGACGTGGTTTCCGGCGTCCGCCCCTTCCGGGTCGAAGCCGGCCCGGTAGATGTTCGTGTCCTGGGTACTCGATTCAACGTCCGCGCCCGGGAAGGTGAAGCCGATCGGGAGGCGCGTGTCGAGGTGGTAGAGGGTCGGGTCGAGGTTTGGCCCGTGGATGGGTACTCGTCGGTGATCCTGTCTGCCGGGGAGCTGGCGGTGGTGCGCTCCGGCAACGGCGAGAGTGTGATGACGCGCGCGGAGTTGGAGCCGGTGCGTATCGCTGCGTGGCGGACCGGGGGGCTGACCCTTGTGGATGAGCCATTGAGCATGGTCCTCGCCGAGTTGAGCCTCCGTTACGGCGTACGTATCACCCTGACCGACCCGGCGCGGGGCACTCCACGGCTGAGCGTCTACTACCCCGAGCTCGGTCCCCTGGAGTCCGTGTTGTCGGATCTGGCCATCCAGCAGGAGCTCCAGTACCGCCGTACGAGCGACGGCTGGGAGTTGTTCTGATCCGTTCCCGCGGTGCCGTTCCCACCCTGGCGGTCCTCGCCCTGGCCTTCGGGTCAGGGGGACCGGTGCGCGCCCAGAGCCCCGGATTGGATCTCTCCCTTCGGGACGTGCCCGTGGAGGCGGCGCTTGAGGAGCTGGTCTCTCGAACGGGGATCAGCCTCGTCTACACCTCCGACGTGGTCAGGGGAAAGCGGACGGTGTGCCGCGCGGAGGACGCCTCTTCCGAAGAGCTCCTGCGCTGCATCGTCGAGGGCGCAGGCCTGGACTTCTATCGGCTTTCCTCCGGCACGTACGTGGTGATCGACAGTGCCGAGGCTCTCCCGGCGTTCGGAACGGTCTCAGGGCAGATCGTGGATGGGATCACCGGGGAACCCGTGCCCGACGTGTCGGTGGAGTTGGCGGACGGGTCCGGCGGCACTCGGACGAACCAGGCGGGAATGTTCATCCTCGCTCGGCTCCTTCCCGGCCCGCACCAGCTCTTCGTTTCCCAGCCGGGCTACCGCTCCCTGCGGATTCCTCTGGAGGTCTTCTCCTCTCGGAACACGCGGAGGCAGATCCGCCTCGACCCCACGGTCCTGGAGCTCGACCCCATCATCGTGGAGGGAATCCGTGGTGTGGGAGGCGGAGTCCTCACGGAGGCCGCATGGCGGGCCGGCGACTTCGACGAGGGTGTTCCGTTGGACGGCGAGCTTTCCCAGCAGGCTCGCACGGGGCTGGGAGTGGCGCGTAGGCCCCTCTTCGCGGACCTCTCCATACAGGGAAGCGCGCCAGGCGAACACATGGTCCGACTGGACGGCGTCCCCGTGTTCGACCCTGTCTCCCTGGGCCGGGCCCGGAGTGCCTTCAGTCCCCTGGCGTTACGGCGGATCACGGTCCGCAAGGCGGGGTTCGGCGTGGAGCACGGGAGCTTCTCGGGCGGGGTCATCGACGTGGAGCACGCGCTCACGGTACGAGGGGGCGACCCGACCGCCACCACCCTGGCGGATCCCTACAGCGTCAACGGGGACCTGGCGCTCCCCCTGTCGGTGCTGGGAGGCGACGGCAGTCTGATGCTTGCAGGCCGCTCGAGTCTCTGGAACGTCTATCGGGAGCCGTCGCTGGACGAGGCCCTCCAGGACTGGAACCAGATCGACGCGGTGCTCATGGGAGAGCTCAGCCGACCGGATCTCACGGCCGGTGAAGCCCCCGCCTATTCGTCCCGCGACAAGGGAACGGACCTGGGCTTCAGCGACGTGCACGGGGCCCTGCGGCTCGAGTTTCCCGGTTTCCGGACGCTGCAGGCCTCTTTCTATCGGGGCATCAACGATGTGGAGACGCAGTTGGTCTCCGCCGACTACGGCTCCTTCGGGGAATCTCCCCCTCAGTATTTCCTCACCCGTGACGCCTACAGGTGGTCGAACACCGCGGGCCAGGTGGCCGCGAGTTGGCTCGTAGGAGACCGTGCGTCCTTCCGGGTGAGGAGCTGGGGGAGCCGGCACGAATTGGACCACGACTACGCCATGGTGGGAGCGTCCGCCCTGGATGCGGACGGGATTCGGTTGGAGGCGTCGGACGTGGTAAGCGGCCTGGAGGCGCTCCTGGGGCTCCGGACGCCTTCGGACGATGGAAACCGAATTCAAGAATGGGGTGCCAGCGCCACGGCCGACCTCGCCGTCGGCGCCGGACACTTCCTCACCGGAGGATTGGAGGGGCTGCGCATTCAGAGTCGTGCGCACTTGCAGAATGGTTTCCTCCGCCCCCTCCTCTTCCAGGACCTGCAGTGGCGGTGGGCGGGATTCCTCCAGGATCGGTGGAGAGTAACGGATCGGATCAGCCTGGAGGGGGGGCTGCGGCTCACCTCGGTGGGAGGCGAAGCGAGCTACCTGGAACCCCGCGTCGCAGCTCGGGTGGACGGTTACGCCCGGACGCTGGGACCCTGGTCGCTGCGGCTCTCCGCTGGAGTCTACCGACAGTACTTGAACCAGTTCTCCGTGTCGAACGTGGGGCCGAGCGCCCTGGTGCCCGACGTCCAGTTCTGGCTCCCCGTCGACGGCTCCATGGAGCCGAGCCGATCACGTCACCTGGCGGCGGAGTTCGGTGCCCGTCCCTGGCGCGGATGGGAGATCCGGGGTGAAGCCTACTACAAGGCCCTCGACCGGATCCTGGCCCTGGATTACGGGACGCTCACCGAGGCTCACTCGGGACTCGAGGACATGGATCAGGCCGAATTCGTCGATGCCGCCGAGGGAGTCGCGTACGGGTTTGGGACTCGTGTCGGCTGGGAGGAGGGCCGTTCCCGACTCCAACTCGGCTATGACTGGACCGTCTCGGAGCGGACGTTTCCCTCGAGGTTTGCCGGCCAGCGTCAGCCCACGCCGTGGAGTGAGCCGCACCGTGTAGTCCTGCAGGGCCGGCTCCCGGTTTGGGGAGGGCTGGCGGTGGACGTGGAGTCCAGGAACGTCTGGGGCCGGACCTGGGGACTGCGCCGGGCCTACTACGACGTCCTCCTCCTCCACGGTGCGGACGCCCACCTGCCCATCGGGCTTCCCGAGGACGATCCGCTTCCCACCCTCCATCAACTCGACTTCGGCCTTTCCTGGCTGGGTCGGGTGGGGGGAGTGCTGGCGGAGTTCCGGGGCGAGCTCCGGAACGCCCAGGGCACTCGCCAGGTCCTGGACTACTCGCTTTTCCAGGGGACGGCCGCCGACGGTTCCATGACCTACACCCGCATCCCGCGGCTCCTGCCGGGTCGCGCGCTCCTGATCTCGGCACGCCTGGGGTTCTGAACCGCCCCCTCACGGCGCCGAATCCCTACCCCAATCTCCTGAGTTCCTCTCGGGATGGATCTGGATGGGCTTGGTGTCAGCCTTGCGTTTGTACAAGATTTGTACAAGTTTGGTAGTCATGAACTCCTTCAAACGTGTACAATCGTTCGATGACACCGGCCACGTGGGCCGGAACCGTTCCTTCAGCAGCGAGCATCAGTAACATGAAGAGCTTCTTTCAGAACGTCCGTCGGAGTGCCGTGCGGTTGGCGCTGGTGCCTGCGGCGGTCGTCGCTTTCACCGCCTGCGACGATGACAACAACCCGGTCGGTCCTCAGATCACCCAGGACATCGTCGAGATCGCGGCGGCCACTCCCGAAGTCAGCACCCTCGTCGCGGCCCTCACCGCCGCCGGACTCGCCGACGACCTCCAGGGCGACGGTCCGTTCACGGTCTTCGCCCCGGTCAACTCGGCCTTCGATGCCTTGGGGGCCGACGTAATTTCAGCCCTTCTCGAGGCTGGCAACGCCGACCTGCTGACGAAGATCCTGACCTTCCACGTCGTCCCGGGAGCAGCGGTCCTCTCCAGCGATCTCAGCGACGGTCAGTCGGTCACCACCCTCCAGGGGGAGTCGCTGAGCATCGGCGTGAGCGGCAGCGGGGTCACCGTCAACGGCGCTTCCGTCACGACGGCGGACATCGAGGCCACCAATGGGGTCATTCACCTCATTGACGGGGTGCTCACCCCGGAGCTGGACATCGTAGAGAAGGCGATTCTCACCAGCGAGACGCAGACTCTCGTGGACGCAGTCGTCGCCGGGGACTTGGTCTCGGTTCTTCAGAGCGAGGGCCCCTTCACCGTCTTCGCGCCGGTGAACGCCGCCTTTGCAGGCCTGGGGAACTATACCCTGAGCGCTCTGCTCGACCCGGCGAACAAGGCCATTCTCCAGAAGGTCCTGACCTACCACGTCGTTCCAGGTAAGGTCCTGTCGACGGATCTGGCCAATGGCCAGGTGGCCACCGCCGAGGGCTCGACCGTCACCATCGACATCGACGGTGCGGCACCCACCGTGAACGGCGTCAGCGTGGTGGCAGCCGACATCGAGGTCGCCAACGGCGTCATCCACCTGGTGGAGGGGGTCCTCCTCCCCGAGTTCGATATCGTGGAGACCGCGATCCTGACGGCGGAGACCGGAACGCTGGCGAGCGTCGTTGCGGCCGGCGGGCTCGTGGAGACCCTTCAGGGCGACGGACCGTTCACGGTCTTCGCTCCCGTGAACTCCGCGTTCGACGCGCTCGGCAGCTTCACGGTACTCGAGCTCCTCGATCCCTCGAACATCGCGATTCTTCAGGACATCCTGACGTATCACGTGGTCCCCGGGGCAGTCCTTTCTTCCGCACTGAGCGATGGTGCCACCGCGGCGACCGTGGAAGGTGGAAGTCTGACCTTCGACCTCTCGGGTGACACTCCCAAGGTGAATGGTGCCAACATCGTCGCCACCGACATCGAGGTGGCGAACGGCGTCATCCACCTCATCGACGGCGTCCTCCTGGAGAGCCTCGACGTCGTCCAGCGCGCCGTCATCACGGAGCAGACCCAGACGGTTGCTGCAGCGGTGGTCGCCGGCGGGCTCGTGGAGACCCTCCAGGGCGACGGTCCGTTCACGGTCTTCGCTCCTGTTCAGGCCGCCTTCGAGGCGCTGGGCACGGACAAGCTGGAGGTGCTGCTCGCCGAGGAAAACCAGGCGCTCCTGCAGAAGATCCTCACGTATCATGTGGTCTCGGGTGCGGTCTACTCCACCGATCTCGCCAACGGCACCGTGACGACGGTTCAGGGCTCTGACGTGACCATCGACATCGACGGGGACGCGCCGACGGTGAACGGCGCCGCCGTCGTGGCCGCCGACATCCAGGTGGCGAACGGGGTGATCCACCTCATCGACGGAGTGTTGACCGAGAACCTCGACCTGGTGGACGTGGCGACGCTGAACAAGTTCCCCACGCTCGTCAGCCTCGTGGAGCAGCAGGGCCTGACGGCGACGCTGCGGTCCGACAACGGTGGTGCGGGGTTCACCGTGTTCGCCCCCACCGAGGATGCGTTCGCGGGCCTGAGCGCCGTCCCCTCCGGTGACGCGCTCACCCAGGTCCTCCTCTATCATGTTGTGGCGGCCACCGTGGAGTCCTCGGACCTCAGCGATGGCCAGGTGGTCACTTCCGCCAACTCGGCCGGTGACACCTTCACCGTCAACATCGACAGCGCCTCCGGCGCGGTCTCCATCACAGACGGCGCCGGTAACACGGTGAACGTCGTGCTCACCGACGTACCTGCCGCGAACGGTGTCATCCACGTCATCGACGGCGTGAAGCTTCCCAGCTGAGGGCTGCCCTCACGGGCAGGGCAGGTACTGCGGACCCCGTCCGGCCTTCGGGCCGGGCGGGGTTTTCCCTTCGGGGCCCTACTCGGAGGGAGTGGCCAGGTGGACCACCGCCTCTCCCTGGTAGACGATGGGATTCACCCGCCGCCCGATGACCACTCCGTTCCGGCGGGCCCTGATTTGCACCGCGTCTTCGCCCAGGATCTCGAAGACGTGGCCCAGCACGCCACCGCGCTTCACCTCGTCGCCCAGCCCGACCTCGATCCGGCAGATCCCACTCCGCGGCGCGCGAACCCAATGGGTGGAGCGCGCTTCCCTGGTCCGTCCTTGTCGGCGGGGTGCGTCTCGGATCATTCCAAGCGCCTTCAGCAGCCGGCGCGTCCCGGAGACGCCGGCCCGGATGGCGGTCTCCGTGAACCGTGCCGCTTCCCCCGCTTCGAAGACCAGGGTGCGGGCCCCCGCCGCGGTGGCGGCCTTTCGCAGCGAGCCCTCCGGGGGCCGGTTGTGAATGGTGAGTGGCGCCGCGAAGGCCCGGGCCAGCCTGAGGACCTCCGGGTCGTCCAGGTTCGCCCGAAGCTGCGGCAGGTTTGCACGGTCGTCCGAGCCACAGTGGAAGTCCACTCCCACCTGGCATCGTTCCACCACCTCCGTCATGAAGACGTGGGCCAGCCGGGCCGCCATGGAACCATCCGGACTCCCTGGGAACGCGCGGTTGAGGTCTCTCCGGTCCGGCAGGTACCGTGATTCGGACACGAACCCGAAGACGTTCACGACCGGTACCCCCACCACCGTCCCCGACAGCTCCCCCGGGTCCAGGGCTGCCATGAGTTCCCGGATGATCTCGATCCCATCGAGCTCGTCGCCGTGTATGGCTCCACTCAGCCACACGGCAGGTCCCGGTCGGGCACCGTGCACCACCTCCACGCCCAGCTTCAGCCACTCGCCCGTGACCAGCCGCGAGATCGGGAGGGCGACGCGGGCACGCTCACCCACGCCCACTCGCTGATCTCCGATCTGGACGGCTCCGGGTCTATTCGGATTCATCTGCGGTCCGGGAGGACGGCCGCGGGCGGGGTCTGGCAGAGGACTTCGACCCGGAGCCAGATCCCTTCCTCCGCTTCTTTCGCGGCTTTCGGCCGGTTGCAGCCTCCTGCGATTCGTCCCCGTCCCGAGCGTGGTTTTCGATGTACTCGATGATCTCGCCCGCCACGTCCACACCCGAGGTGGTCTCGATTCCCTCCAGGCCTGGAGAGGAATTGACCTCGAGAACCAGGGGACCCCGCTTGGAGCGGATGATGTCCACCCCCGATACGGAAAGCCCCATGACGCGGGCCGCGCGGATGGCCGTATTCCGCTCCTTCGCGGTGAGCTTCACAGGGTTCGCTGTCCCGCCCCGGTGGAGGTTGGACCGGAACTCGTCCTGGGCCGCGTGTCTCTCCATGGCGGCCACCACCCGTCCCCCCACCACGAGCGCGCGGACGTCGGAGCCGCCGGCCTCCTCGATGAACTCCTGGAGGAGGATGTTCGCATCCAGCTGACGGAAGGCTCCGATCACGGACTCGGCGGCCTTTCGGGTCTGTGCCAGCACCACCCCCATCCCCTGGGTCCCCTCTAGCAGCTTCAGGATGAGAGGGGCTCCCCCGACCATGGAGATGAGGCCCTTGATGTCCCGGCTGGAGTGGGCGAAACCGGTTACGGGAAGACCGACGCCCTCGCCGGCGAGGAGCTGCATGGAACGAAGCTTGTCCCGGGACCGGGCGATGGCCTCGGACCCGGCCACGGTGAAGGCTCCCGCCATCTCGAACTGCCGGACCACCGCAGTCCCGTAGAAGGTGCTGGAGGCGCCGATGCGCGGGACGACTGCGTCGAAGCGAAGCTCCTCCCCTCGAAGCATCACCTTGGGACGCTTGGCGGTGATGTCCATGTAACACCGAAGCGGATCCACCACTCTGACATCGTGTCCCCGCTCCTCTGCCGCCTCCCTGAGCCGACGGGTGGAGTAGAGAGAGGCCTTCCGCGAGAGAATGCCGATCTTCATGGTCTCTCCGTCGTCAGCGGGGTCGGGGGGTCGACCCGGCGAGGAACGAGGCGCCCGGGTCCACGACACATCGGCCCCTCAGGGCCTCCCGTCCCAGGAGGAGCCGAAATCCCATGCTGTCCCTCCGCGTCAGGGTCAATTCCATGGGCCATCTCCACTCCCCCACCTGAACCTCGGTGCGGATCACGGGGCGGAGGCTCACGGCACCGGATGAGCTCCTGACCTTCCGCTCCTCCACCCACTCCCCCTCCACCTCCACGAAGTCCCGGTCGTTCCTCTGCTCCGGGCTCACCCGGAACTTGACGATCCGCTTTCCACCCCTCCGAACGAACCGGACATGACTCGCGTGAAGGGCGGACGTGCGTGCCCCGGTGTCGACCTTGGCCTTGATCCGGGGGATCCCCAGGCCGGGGAGTCCGACCCACTCGCGCCAGCCCACGGTCAGAAGTGTGTCTCCCGCCTTGCACGGAGAGTTGGCAGCTTCGCTCATTTCTGGTGATCGGGACCGGGAGTCCGACCCGGTGGGTCCACTCGTGGATGCGGTGGATTCGGCCGAGGTGTCCTCGGAAGCGGGTGTGGGTGGAAGATAGGATCCTTCCGTTCGGAGGACAGGAGCCTTACCTTATTTTCTATCCAGTTGAGAATCGTTTTCAATCTCAACCCAACGTACGGATCTGTCCATGAAGCTCCCCATGGCCCACCCCGAGGGCTACGCCGGTCCGGCCGCCGCCGTGACCGAGTTGAGTCTGGCTCAGGTCGGCCTGAGCCAGGAAGTGGAGCTCGTGCGGATCGACCTTCCGGCGGAGGAGATCGAGCCTTTGCTGGAGCGTGGCGTGCTACCCGGATGCAGGCTCTGTCCGGTCCGCTTCTCCCCGTCCGGGGACCCCATCGTGATGGTGGACGGCGTACTCCTGGCCCTCCGGAAGGAAACCGCCGGATGCCTGTGCGTCCGGCGGCCTGACTCGGAAGAGGCCGCCTAGGCCGGCGTCCCAGCCCCACGGTGTCTCCTCCCTCCCTGGCGGATCCCGGGGCCCCCTCCGCACGCCCCACCAGCGCCGATGCGAGCGCGATGCCGCTCGTCGCCCTCGTCGGACCCCCAAACGCGGGAAAGTCCACGCTGTTCAACCGGCTCACCGGGCTCCGGCAGAAGGTGGCGAACTACCCGGGAGTCACTGTGGAGAAGGTGGTGGGGCGCTTCACCGCTCCGGGTCAGGGGGAGGTGGAGATCGTGGACCTTCCCGGCGTGAACGGATTCTCGGCCCGCACCCTCGACGAGCAGGTGACCCGGGACGTCCTGGAAGGGCGGGCAGAGGGGCTCCGAGCTCCCGATGCGCTGATCCTGATCGTGGACTCCACCCGCCTGGAGCCCCAGCTCATGCTGGTGGAGCCGGTCCTGGAGATCGGCGTTCCCACGCTCCTGGTGCTGAACATGGCGGACGAGTTGGCCGCCCGGGAAGGCGAGGTCGACGACGACGCCCTGGCAGAGCAACTCGGCGTGGAGGTCGTGCGGGCGAATGCCCGGGCCGGCGATGGCGTGGACCGTATCCGCACCTTCCTGACCCACGTCGCCGAACGAGGTCCCCTCCCGCCGCGCCCGTGCCCGGTGATCTCGAACGTGACCCGGGACCAGAAGGGACTGTCCCTTCCCGTGATCGACGCCTTCGCGGCGCGCCGCCGACACATCCGGGAAGTGGGCCGGAAGTCCGAGTATCGCCCGCCCCAGCCGTCGAAGCTGACCCAGCGACTGGATCGAGTCTTCCTCCACCGGTTCTGGGGTCCGGCCGTCTTTCTCGCGGTAGTGGTGCTCGTCTTCCAGGCAATCTTCACCTGGGCCACCCCCTTCATGGACGGAGTGGAGTGGCTGGTCGCCTCCTCCGGCGAGTGGGTCGCAGCACAGCTCCCGGAGGGCTGGTTCCGGTCCCTCGTGGTGGACGGAGTATGGATGGGAGTGGGCTCGGTCCTGGTCTTCCTTCCGCAGATCCTCATCCTCTTCCTCTTCCTGGGCATCCTGGAAGACTCGGGCTATATGGCCCGGGCCGCGGTGATCGCCGACCGATCCATGTACCGGGTCGGTCTGCAGGGAAGAGCCTTCCTCCCGCTCCTGTCGGCCTACGCCTGCGCCGTGCCCGCCATCCTGGCCGCGCGGACGGTGGAGGACGAGCGGGACCGGATGGCCACGATCTTCGTCGCGCCCTTCATGACGTGCTCGGCCCGGCTTCCGGTATACGCCCTGCTCATCGCCGCATTCATACCGGATACGCCGATTCTGGGCCCCTTCATGGGCGCCAGGGCCGCCACGCTCCTCGGGCTCTACCTCCTGGGGGCCCTGGCCGCCGTGGCCACCGCCTTTCTCCTGAAGCGGACGCTTCTCCGGGGGAGCCCGTCCACCTTCCTCATGGAGCTTCCGCCCTATCGCGTCCCCTCTCCCCGCTCCCTGGCCCTCCGGCTGCTGGACCGCTCAAAGATCTTCCTGAAGAGGGTCGGGAAGATCATCCTCGCCGTGGCCGTGGCCCTCTGGCTCCTGGCGCAGTTCCCGGGTGGACCCATGGACCCACCAGCCATCGAGGACAGTGCCCTCGGCCGCGTGGGCAAAGTCATGGAGCCGGTCATCGAGCCCCTGGGCTTCGACTGGCGGGTGGGGATCGGGCTGGTGTCCTCCCTGGCGGCCCGTGAGGTGATCGTGGGCACCCTCGGTACGATCTACGGGATCGAGGAGGCGGACGAAGGGTCCATCGAGCTCCAGGCCGTCCTGCAGCAGCATCTCGACCTGGGCGCGGCCGTGGGTCTCCTGATCTTCTTCGTCTTCGCCCTGCAGTGCATGTCCACCATCGCAGTCATGCGCCGCGAGACGGCGGGGTGGAAGTGGCCGATCCTCCAGTTCTCCTACATGCTGAGCCTGGCCTACCTGGGTGCCTTCGTGGCAAACTGGCTCATCTGACCCTCCCGACCCGACCCATCCATGACCCGACTGCCGACGATCTTCCTGCTCGCCCTGCTCACCGCCGCCGGCTCCGGACTGGCGATGCCGGCCCTCGCACCCGGGAGCGACCTGGTGTTCCACCTTCAGCTGGATCGCTCCTATCCGGCCGCGGACACGACGCTGACCAGCCCCGCGGAGATCCGCCTCTGGTTCTCCCAGGTTCCGCAGGCCTCGGCCACCTCGTTGCGCCTGATTCATGACGGGGCCCCGGTGGAAAGTGTGGGAGACCTCAAGCCTGACCCCGAGGATGCCTCCGTATTCGCCGGTCCGGTCGTGGGGACGCTTGCGGATGGTGACTACACCGTGTCCTGGCGAACCATGGCCGCCGACGGGCACGTGGTGCGGGGAGACTTCTCCTTCACGGTGAAGGCGCCCTGACCGCCGCCCTGGGTCGCACCCTTCTCTTCCTGGCGCTGGCGGGGCTGGTCGGGGTCACGACCCTTCGCATCCTCCTCCGGCCCTCCTCCTCACGGGATCGCCTCCCGTCGTGGGGGACCGCCCTGGCAGCGCTCGCCCTTTTCGCTCTCCTGGTCCTGGGCTGGGCCCAGCTTCAGGGCTTCCGCGATCCATTCGCGCCCTGGCAGGAGGACGCCGCACTGCTCCTCTCCTCCCAGTGGGGGACCCGGTGGCTCACCGCTGCGGCAGGCGGCGTCCTGCTGATGTCCGGCTTCGCGGTGCGGCCCCTTCGACCCCTGGCCTTCCTCCTGGCCCCGCTCCTCGCGGCATACCCGGCCCTCTCGGGCCACGCCGCCGCAAGCGGAAGCTGGACGCCCGTGGCCCTGATATCCGACTGGTTGCACGTGATCGCGGCCGGTACCTGGATGGGTTCGTTGGCTCTCCTCCTGCTTCTGCGGGGCGGTACACCACCCGAGCCCTCGGGCCCAGGCACACCGCTAGGAGGCTCGCAGCCCCTCACACGCTCCAGCCTCCTCGTCGAGCACCTGCACCGCTTCTCCGTCTTGGCACGCTGGAGTGTGGGTGCGTTGGTGGTGACCGGCGGATTCGCGTCGTGGCTCCATCTTTCAGGGCCGGCCGCACTCTGGAGCCATCCCTACGGCCGCATCCTCGCGCTGAAGCTTGCCTTGGTGTTGGTTCTGCTGGCCCTGGGGGCCTGGAACTGGCGGGTCCTGGGCCCCGCATCCGACACGCCGGCGGGCGAACGGCTTCTCCTCCGGACCGCTCGGACCGAGGCCGTACTCGGCGCAGTCGTTCTGGCGGTCACCGCCTGGCTCACGGGAACCGCGCCGCCTCCCTGATCAGCCGGGGACCGACGCGTCGCTCCCCGGGACGGATCCTCAGCGCACCTCACCTCCGAAGGTCACCCGGAGTCCCAGCTGAGCCTGCCACTGGGAGTCGGGAGTGACCACGGCGAATGGGTCTCCGACCCGGATGGATCCGTCCTCCGCCGGGAGGACGCCACCCCCCCACCGGGATTGCAGGACCCCTGTGCAACGGAAGCACTCCGTTCGGCGCACGGGCTCCAGCACCGGAACGAGTGGCCGCACGGTCTCCACCCGTCCCCAGTTTCGGTTGAGGAAGTTGAGGATGTTGATCATGTCTCCCTCGATCCGCACCTGGGCCGGTCCCCACTCGACGTCGTGGGAGAGACGCAGGTCCAAGCGATGCTGGAATGGCGCCCGGCACCTGTTGCGCCGGAGGATGGTCCCTCTGAATCGCTTGAGACACTCCTGCGTGTCGATCGCCTCCTGAATGAGACGGTAGCTCGCGATGCCGGCAGGGATCTCGGTGGCTGTGTTCGGGACGTAGATGAGGTCGTTGTTCCGATCGAAGGCGGGACCGGGCCCGGAGTAGCCGTCACCGTTGAGATCCCCCCGATAGACGTAGGAGAACGGAGACCCGGACTGCCCCGTGTAGAGGAGGGAAATCCTCGTGTCCTCGAGCCCGGGAATGGGCGCCCCGTATACGGAGGCCACGAATTTGTGGGGCCGATCGAAGTTCGAGACAGTCACTCGGGCTTGATTCGGATCGCTGAAGGTCGGCGTGAACCCGTAGTTCGAGATCATGTCCGTGGCCACCAGGCTCATGCGGTCCCAGGAGCGCGAGAAGGAATACCCGCCCTGGAACGCGACTCGTTCGGCCAGCTCCCCCCGAACCTCTCCGGTGAGGGAGAAGGTCCAGTCCTGCGATGCGTTGGTGGCCAGCAGAACCTGCTCGTAGCCCGGCAGCTCCCGGACGGGCCTGAATCCGGTCGATGAGGGATTCCCCAGGATGCGCCGCTGGTCTCCACCGTAGCCCTCCAACGGCCCCGGCGGCATGGTGGGGCTTCCCAGGTTCAACTCCTCCAGCACGATCTGGTTGATGGCCTTCGAGAAGAGCGCCCCGAGGGAGAAACTCATCATCTCCGTCAGCTCCTGGTCCACCACCACGGAGAACTTCAGATCCTGGGGGTACTTGAAGTCCGGGGCGAACACCGTCACGGTCCGGCTGTCTACGAAGGGTCCCCCCGCACACTGGGTCGGCGGGTTCAGCGGGTCGAAGGGGGGGACCGCCGTGGACGGCATCGGATCGTCCGTGATGCGACCGAAGCAGCTGGACGTGTAGGACCGAAGCCCACTGTTCTGGAACGCATTGGCGAGCCAGACGAAGGGTGGCTGACCCACGAACATCCCGGCTCCACCTCGAACCTGGGTCGTCCGCTCCCCTTCGCTCTGCCAGTTGAACCCCCAGCGCGGGGAGATGAGAACGTTCCCGGAGGGCAACGACGAGGTGCTGTAGCCGAACTCCTCGAGGATCTCGGGATTCTCCCCTGGTTGGTCCAGCACGAACGGGACGTCCAGACGGATGCCGAACCGCAAGGTGAGACCCTCGTCCGCGTCCAACTGTGACTGTGCGAAGAGGCCCGCCTCCGCCACGTTGAAGCGCACTTCAGGATCCGCACCCGGATCGAGGAAGCCGCGCTGGTACCGTTGCGGCGCGTTGAGCGCCAGGTCCCCGAGGCTCGCGTAGAAGTAATCGCCGACCGCGCCCGGCAGGTAGGCCTGCCGGAAGTCGTAGTATGCCCCGGTGACCCCCAGGACGATGTCGGTCTCCCCGTGGATCAGGGTGACGTGGTCGGTGAGGCGGACGACCGTCTGCTCCAGGTGGTTGTCCTGAGCGAAGAACTGGGCTCCCGCTCGGATCTCCCGGCCGTAGGGAGCCCCGTCGATGCTGCTGAGCGCGTCCACCTCGATCTGCGGGAAGTCCGCTGCAGGCCGGGTCTCGTCCGTGCTCCGGTGCAGACTCAGGTTCAACTCGTTGGCGCCCCGGTCCCCCAGTGGGGAGTAGAGCTGGGCCGACGTCGTGTTGGTGGTCGCCGATCGGAAGACGGCGTTGGACGAGAGCTCGTACGGCTCGAAGGCCGCGCGGTTGGGGCTCTGGTCGTTCCGGGCATGGGCCAGGATGTTGCGTACGGTCAACCGCTGCCCGTCGTCGAAGATCCAGTCCACCCGCCCGAAGACGTTGGCCAGTTCCTGCTCCAGGGGATAGGGACCCGCGTCCCCGGCCGCGAGTCCGAACTGGTTTTCCAACTCGTCGCGGATGGTGCTCACCGTCTCCTCGGAAATCCGCACCGTGAGGGGCGAGTCCCGGAAGAGGTTGAAGCCGGTGGGCGGCTGCCGACGCCGCTCGAATTCGCCCGAAACGAAGAAGTGGGCCCGGTCCGTCAAGATGGGTCCTCCCACGGACAGGCCGACGAGTCGCCGGTCGACCCCAGACGCCTCCACCGGACCGGTGGGGAGAGTCAGGTCCCCCATCAGCACCTCGTCCCGCACGACGCCGAAAAACCGGGTGAACCAGTCATTGGTCCCAGAACGCGTCACCGCGTTGAGGACCCCCCCGGTGAACCCGGAGAGGCGGACGTCGAAGGGAGCTACGAGAATCTCGTACTGGGCCACGGCGTCCAGGGGAATGAGCTTCCCCCCCGCCTGCCCTCCGGGCACGCCGCCGCTGGTCAGGCCGAAGACGTCCTTGTTCAGGACGCCGTCGATCAGCAGGGAGTTGTACCGGTCGTTCTGCCCCGCCACCGAGAAGCCCCCCGACTCGGTGGTCTTCACCAGCGGAGACAGGATGGCCAGCTCCATGATGTCCCGGGATAGGATCGGCACGGATTCCACGACCCGCTCATTGAGTAGGGTGGCGGGTCCCACCTGGCTCGGGTTGAAGATCTCCGCCTTGTCGGCCTCCACTCGCAGGCCTTCCAGTTGGATGGCCTGGGTCTCCAGGACGAAGTCCTCCACCCAGGTTTCCCCCACCTGCAACTGAATGCCCTCCTGGACCGACTGAGCGTATCCCAGCGCCTGGATCGTGAGGGTGTAGGGACCACCGGGCTGGAGCAGGAGCACCAGGAAGCGGCCGTCCTGGTTCGTTCCGGTCACACGCTGGGCCCCGGTCCCCGTGTGGCGAATCGTGACGCTGGCGTACTCAATCGGTGCGCCGTCCGCATTGGTGATTCGGCCCCGGACCGAGGAGGTGGTGCGGGATTGGGCCGTTAGCGAGTCGGCCGCTCCCACGAGCAGCACCAGGGCGGCCAGCGTTGCGAAGCCGCGGGCCCGAACGGAGTGGGGCATAGGAGACCCGGTGGAGGTTCGTTGACCGGTTGTGTGCTTTCGTTGGACACGCGGAGGCCACCGGATGTTGGCGAGGTCCATCACGCACGAAGCCGGTGCGGAGACGGCCCTGCCTCGGGAGTAGCCCCTGGTGGAGCGGCCCTCCACCCAGGGCCATCTACCCCGGCGGCATTTTCGGTGGGGCACGCCTACAGGGGCCAGTCCCTTAGAATCCTCTGGGTCTCCTCGGAATGCCCCGACTCGTCGCGGACCATGTCCTCGAGCTGCACGGCGAGTCCCTTGTCACCGTAATCGTCGGCCTGCCGGGCCCGTTCGGTGTAGTCTCTCACGGCCTGTAGCTCCGCCTCCAGCACCCTCTGGAGCATCTCCTGGTTCGTGCTGGCCTCGGGGACGGGTCGCGGAGTCGTGGTGGGCTCCCCCCCCAGCGCGACGATCTTGTTCGCCAGGTATTGGGCATGCCCCTGCTCATCCACCACCTCGGCGAGGAAGAAGTTCACGAGCTGGGGGCGATACGGGCCCGTGGCTTTGGCCGCGTAGGTGATGTACTGGATGACGGCGCTGAGTTCTCCTGCAAGATCCTCGTTGAGCCCGTCGATGAGCGCCTGCTTGTCCACGCGTTCCTCCCGTAATGGTTCATGGCGCCGGCGCGCGAAGACGCCGGGCACCCCAAGCATGTCCGTATGGCGCAGACCCCGCAGTGGGGAGATTCCCGTGGGGTGCTGTCCGCCTGTAAACCCCTACCCCTAAAGTGTTTGCCCGTTCAGATGCCAACGGAGGGGCGGCATTCCTGGGCGGGAGCGCGCGCCGGGGCCACGACCGGACGGTACCCCTTCCGGAAGGAGTGGCACCGGGCGGCCAAGGTGGACCCCACCCGCCCCACACCCATCCGTCGCCTCGCCTCGAACCGCTCCCCTGTTGCTGGAGCGGCGACATGTAGAGTTTTCAGGACAGTCCCGGTACCTCCCCCGACGCCTGTCCATGCCCCATCTGCCTCCCCCCGCCCCCGAGCCTCGTCCCTGGACCATCCAGGACTCCGCCGACCTCTATGGATTGGAGGCCTGGGGTGCCGGGTATTTCGGCATCTCCCAGCGTGGAACGGTAGCAGTCTACCCGGAAGGACGGCCCGAGCGCAGCATCGACCTCCTGGAGGTGGTGAAGGGGCTCGAGGCCCGGGACTTCGCTCCCCCTTTGGTGATTCGATTCGATGGGATCCTGGCCCACCGGATGGCCCACCTTCGACAGGCATTCGACGACGCGATCCTCGATGGCGGCTACGACGGGAGCTACACCTGCGTCTATCCCATCAAGGTCAACCAGCAGCGGCATATCTGTGAAGAGATCCGGGACCTCGGAAGCCGCTTCGGATTCGGAATCGAGGCGGGCTCCAAGCCCGAGCTCCTGGCGGGCCTGGCCCTGACGGAAGGCCTGAACCAGATGCCCTTCATCTGCAACGGCTTCAAGGACCGGGAGTTCATCGAGACGGCGATCCTGGCAGCGAAGATGGGCCGCAACATCCTCCCGGTGGCAGAGCAGTTGCACGAGCTGGAGCTTATCGTCGAGGCCGCCCGTGCCCACGCCCTCACCCCCCAATTCGGCGTTCGGGCCAAGCTCGCAACCGGTGGGATCGGTCGCTGGGCCAGATCCGTAGGGTTCCGCGGCAAGTTCGGCCTGTCCGTCAGCGAGATCCTTGGAGCCGTGGAGTACCTCCGAGAGGAGGGCCTTCTGGAAGGGCTCCATATGCTCCATTGCCATATCGGGTCCCAGATCTTCGATATCCGGACGCTCAAGTACGCGGTGAACGAGCTCACCCAACTCTACGTCGAGATGGTCAAGCTGGGGGCTCCCATGGGCACCCTCGATCTGGGCGGGGGGCTGGGGGTGGATTACGACGGCTCCCAGTCGGCCTCCGAGTCGTCCGTGAACTACACGCTGGAGCAGTATGCCACCGACGTGGTCCACAGGGTCAAGTCCATCTGCGACGACGCGGGCGTGCCGCACCCGGATCTGATCACGGAGTCGGGCCGAGCCCTGGTGGCCCATTCCGGCGTGCTGGTCTTCCAGATCCTGGGCGCCCGTGTCTTCCCCGACGAGCCGGACCCGAACCTGGTCCAGCGGGCCCTCGCCATGGACGAGGAGGACATCCCCCAGCCCCTCCTGGACCTGGTGGAGGCCCACGAGCGCCTCTCGGACCCCGAAGCGGACCCGGTGGAGATCTACTACGACGCGGAGCATGCCCTGGGTGAGGCCATGAGCCTGTTCAATCTCGGGTATACGGGCATCGTGACGCGAGCAGCCACCGAAGAGCTCTACTGGGCCATCGGCAACCAGATCCTGCGACGCTGCGGGGACGATCTCCCCGAGGAGTTGGGTGAGCTGCCGGACCGGCTGGGGGACATCTACTTCTCCAACTTCAGTCTCTTCCAGTCCCTCATCGACGCTTGGGCGATCGAGCAGATCTTCCCGGTGATGCCCATCCATCGATTGGACGAGGCGCCCACTCGCCGCGCAGTGCTCGCTGACATCACCTGCGATTCCGATGGCAAGCTGGACCGCTTTCCCGGTGCAGGGGAGCCGGAGACCACCCTTCCCCTGCACCCCCTGAGGCGCGGCGATTCCCGAGGTGGCCCCGCGGGAGACCTGGAACCCTACTACCTGGCGGTGTTCCTCACCGGCGCCTACCAGGAGACGCTCGGCGACCTGCACAATCTCTTCGGGGACACGCATGCGGCTCACGTCGTCCTGGGGCCGGACGGGGACTGGTACCTGGACGAGGTGGTGGAGGGCGATACGGTGCGCGACGTCCTGAAGTACGTCCAGTTCGACCCGGACGCCATGCGCCGCACCTTGCGGAGGGAGATCGAGGGGGCGGTGGCATCCAAACGACTCACGCTCGAGGAGGCGGTCAGCATGCGCCGCTTCCTGGACCAGGGACTGGACGGGTACACCTACCTGGAGTAGTGAGACGGCCCGGCCCAGGAAAGGGGCTCTCCGTGGCGATCCTTGTGGGGGTCCTTACCGGCTCCGACACTGCGAAGGAGGTTTGGGTGAGAAGACGCATGGCGGTGGTGGCGGCGGTGGTCCTCCTTCTGACGGCCCGGGGACAGCCTCTCCTCGCCCAGGCGGACGACGCTCCACGGGAAACCTATGCGCGCCGCGGCATGATCATCGGGGCCGCGACGGGAGGAGTCCTCTCGGGGCTGGGGCTCGGATACCTGGCATCCGGCCTGTGCGAATCGGCACAGGGGTGCGACGGCGCATTCCGCGAGGGATTCACCATCGGCTTCGTGGCCGGCGGAGTCGCGGGCGGTCTGGCGGGTCTCGTCATCGGCGCCGCCATCCCCCGTGGACCCGAGGCAGGCGCCACTCCCGGTGATCCGGTGCCACCGGGGCCCTGGCAGGTCCGGCTCAGCGGAGGCCCCCGCTGGTCCGGACCCGGCGAGGTGGAAGGAGCCGGGGCATGGGCAGGGCTGGCGGTGATGCGTCCCACCACCCCGCTGGTTCGCTGGGGAATGGAGGCCTTCTACCTGGCCGGCGACCGACGCACATCCACCTTCACGATCCGCGACCGGGACGGCTCGGAGACCCTCATGCGGGATGACCGGAACCGGGACCTGTGGACCGTCTCGCTGGTGGCCACACGGAGCTTCCGCCCCCGTGCGGAGGAGGGCTTCTATCTCCTGGCCAGCGCCGGCGTGTACCCCATGCAGGAGGAGTTGGCCATCGGCCCTCGGGACCCGGCTCCCGGGCCCGGACCCCTGTCCCTGTCGGAATCGAGTATGGAGGCCTATCCGGGAGTCGGGTTGGGGGGAGGAGGCGTATGGGCCGTGGCAGGGCGGTGGGGCCTGGGATTGGAGGGACGGGTCCACGTGGTCATTGGAGCCGGAGACGGGCTGGGCCTTCCCGTGGCCACCCTGGGAGGCTCGGTCCTCCTGAGCTTCTGATCCGCCGCCGATCCGATCCCGGACCCGGCACCACACTGCTCCCCCGGGGTTGAAGTCCAGGTCGGAGGCCGGAGGGGTGGGTCGCGCCCCCTGAGTCGGCTCGTCCTCCCATTCCCGCCTCCTGCCTCCTTGCCCCTCCCTCCCTCCACCCGTTCCCGCCCGCTGCGCTGCCATGGAAATCGGCCTCTTCACCTTCGCCGAAACCCGAGTCGACCCCGCCACCGGGTGTCAGCTCCACGCCGAGGAACGGATCCGCCACCTCCTGGAGCGCATCGAGCTCGCAGACCAGGTGGGCCTCGACGTCTACGGTGTCGGAGAGCACCATCGGCCCGACTACGTGGTCTCGGCTCCGGCACCGGTCCTTGCCGCCGCCGCGGCACGGACCCAACGCATCCGGCTCACGAGCGCCGTGACCGTGCTGAGCTCCGACGATCCGGTCCGGGTCTTCCAGGACTTCTCCACCGTGGACCTGATCTCCGGGGGCCGTGCCGAGATCATGGCGGGAAGGGGATCCTTCACGGAGTCCTTTCCCCTCTTCGGCCAGGACCTGGGCGACTACCACGAGCTCTTCGCCGAGAAGCTCGACCTGCTCCTCAAGCTGAGGGCCCTGGGACCGGACGAGCGCATCACGTGGCAAGGCCGGCACCGCCCGTCCATCGAGGACCGGGGAGTGTATCCTCGGCCCGTGCAGAAGCTGCTTCCCGTGTGGATCGCGGTGGGCGGGACGCCGCAGTCGGTGGCCAGAGCTGCCCAGTTGGGGCTACCTCTGGCCGTGGCCATCATCGGGGGTCAGACGGCTGCCTTCAAGCCACTCACGGAGCTCTACCGCGATCTCTGGGCCCAGGCCGGCCACGATCCCGCGAAGCTTCGTCTGGGGATCAACTGCCACGGATTCGTGGCGGAGGACGGCCGACGGGCCCGGGAGATCGCCCTCCCGCCCTTCGCCGAGACCATGAGCCGGATCGGCCGGGAACGGGGATGGCCGCCCACCACCGAAGCGCACCTGGAAGCCCATACGGATCTCCGGGGACACCTGATGGTGGGAAGCCCGCAGGAGCTCATCGACAAGATCCTCTACCAACACGAGCTCTTCGGGCACCACCGCTTCCTGATGCAACTCACCGTCGGTCCCATTCCCCACGTCGAGGTCCTCAGGGCCATCGAGCTCCTGGGGACGGTGGTGGCACCGGCCGTCCGAAAGGCGCTGGGGGGCCCGGCCCCGGCCTAGGCCGGACGCGGGAGGAGACCTCGTACCCCGGGGGCCCTCCCGCACCGTCTACCGGTCTTCCGTGATGGGCGTATCCCCCCTGAGGTAGTCCAGCGCCACCGCCAGCATGGTCTTCACGCCGAGGGAGAGACCGCTCTCGTCGATGACGAATTCCGGGGTATGGTGCGACGTGGGAGGCGCATCCACCGGCTTCCCCCCCAGGAAGTAGTAGAAGGAGGGAACCTCCTCGGCGAAGAACGAGAAGTCCTCGGCGCCCGTCTCCAGGGAGACCTCGGTCACCTTGTCGGCGCCCGCCACCCGGGCGATGGAAGCCACGGCCTTCTCGGTGAGCTCCGGGTCGTTGTAGGTCACCGGATAATCGGAGGTCAGGGGTATGGTGACCTCTACCTCGGCGCCGGCGCTGGCCGCCACGTTCTCCGCGATCTCCCGGATGCGCCGATGCACGAAGTCGCGCTGCTCCGCCGAGAAGGTCCGGATCGTCCCGACCAGCTCCGCCTCCTCCGGGATGATGTTGGACCGGACCCCGGCGCTGAACTTCCCGACCGTAACGATGGCCGGCAGCTCGGTGATGTTCAGATTTCGGGCCACGATCGTCTGCAGGCCCAGGACGATCTGGGCGCTGGTCACGATGGGGTCGACGCTCATCCACGGGGCGGCGCCGTGGGCCTGGCGCCCCTTCACCACGATCCGGTAATCCTGCACCGACGCCATGGCCGGGCCCGGCCGGTAGGTGATCGTCCCCACCTCCACCTCGGCAGCGATGTGGAGCGCGAAGGCTGCGTCCACGTCCGGGGCCGTCAGCACCCCTTCCTCTCGCATCAGCTCCGCCCCCCCTCGCTCGCCCTCCGGCGGGCCCTCCTCGGCGGGCTGGAAGACGAACTTCACGGTGCCCGGCAACTCGTCCCGCATGGCCGCCATCGCCTCCGCCACCCCCATCAGGATGGCCACGTGGGTGTCGTGGCCGCAGGCGTGCATCACCGGCACCGTTTCCCCGTTGTACTCCGCGGTGGCGGTGGATCGGAACGGAAGGTCGTTCCGCTCCTCCACCGGCAGGCCGTCCATGTCGGCTCGGAGCAGGATGGTCGGTCCGGGGCGGCCACCGTGGAGGATCCCCACTACCCCGGTATGGGCGACACCCGTGGTGACCTCCATTCCCAGGGACTCCAGGTGGTCCGCTACGATCCCGGCGGTCCTGAACTCCCGGTTTCCGAGCTCCGGGTGCTCGTGGAAGTCTCGGCGCCATGCGATCACCTGATCCTCCAGGGCCGCGGCGATGGCGTCCAGCTCCGCCTCGGTCTGGGCGGCGAGGGGTGGGGCGGGAAAAATCAGGATGACGCTCAGAACGGTGTAGAGAAGAGGGCGCATGCGCGAGGATCGGTGTTGGGGTTGAGAGAAGAAGCGGGGGGAATCAGTACCCGGGACCGACGCCCACGCGCAACAGGAGTGGCCGAACATGCCCTGCTCCCCTACCATCGGTCGCCTCACCACCCTTTCGCCCGGAGCACCCGCTGAGTCCACTCCTCATGGGGATCGCAGGGTACATCGCGATCCAATTCGTCATCGGCATCATCGTCTCCCGCCGGATCCGGAACGAAGCCGACTACCTGGTGGCGGGTCGCTCCCTTGGCCCGATCCTCACCACCTTCACGGTCTTCGCCACCTGGTTCGGGGCCGAGACCTGCATCGGCGCCGCAGGCGCCATCTACGAGTCGGGGCTCGCCGGAGGCTCGGCGGATCCCTTCGGCTACGGCCTTTGCGTGATCCTCACCGGCATCGTCTTCGCGGTGCCTCTCTGGCGTCTCCGCCTCACCACCCTGGCCGACCTCTTCCGCATTCGCTTCAGCAGTTCGATCGAGCGCCTCGCCGTGCTCCTCCTGGTCCCCACCTCCCTCTTCTGGGCCGCGGCGCAGGTCCGGGCCTTCGGGCAGGTGCTCTCGTCGGCCTCGGGCATGGAGGTGAACCTGGCCATCGGCATGGCCGCTGTGGTGGTCGTCGGATACACCGTCTTCGGAGGACTGCTGGCGGACGCATGGACGGACGTCGTGCAGGGGATCGCACTCCTCGTGGGCCTGGCCGTGCTTCTGGTCGTGGTCCTCCGGACCGAGGGAATCGCCCCTCTGGCCGCCCTGGAGCCCGGGAGCATGGATCCTCTGGGTGGTGGGGAGATGACCCTGTTGGGCCTCCTGGAGGAGTGGACCATTCCCGTGGTGGGCTCCCTCGTGGCCGCGGAGCTCGTGGCCCGGATAGTGTCGGCGCGCTCGGCCCGCGTGGCCCGGAACGCCACCATCGTCGCCGGCGCTTCCTATCTCATGGTCGGACTCGTCCCGGTGGTCCTGGGGTTGGCGGGGTCGGTCCTGATGCCTGGACTGGAGCACGGCGAACAGATCCTGCCCGCCCTGGCCCAGGAGTACCTTCCCACGGCCCTGTTCGTGGTGTTCGCCGGAGCCCTGGTCTCGGCCATCCTCTCCACGGTGGACAGCGCCCTGCTGGTGGCGTCCTCGCTGCTCTCCCACAACCTGGTCGTGCAGCTCCGGCCCGGCCTGAGCGAGCGGGCGAAGGTCCGCATTGCCCGCGCCGGGGTCGCTCTGCTCGGCGCGTGCGCCTACCTCATGGCACTGCGCGCGGATCAGGTCTACGAGCTCGTGGAGGAGGCCTCCGCCTTCGGGAGCGCCGGGATCGTCACGGTCGTAACCTTCGGGCTGTTCACCCGGATCGGCGGAACGGGGAGCGCGTTGGCGGCCCTGCTCACGGGGGTGACCGCCTGGGTGCTCGGGGCGCACGTCCTGGCCCTTCCTTACCCGTATCTCACCTCCTTGGGTCTGGCCGTCGCCTCCTACCTCTTCACGGCGAGCTTGGGATCCTCCTTCGAAGGAGAGCTGGTCCCCGCCGAGGGCTGACCCGGCAGAGCGCCCCGGCTGCGTGGGGGACCCTACGCCCGATCGAGCCAACGTCCGACAGACCGGAGACCCGCGATTCAGGAGATTTCGCGAGCTGGGCCGCAGCGTCCGGCTGCGGCAGCCTGAGGCTAGGAGGGAACCGTGAGCAGTCGTCGCTACACCGGCCGGGGGCTCCTGCTGGTGACCGTGGGCCTTCTCGTCGCATTCCCGAGTCGGGCTCAGGAGCGGTGGTCCGCTTCCCTCTTCGGGGGAGTCGCCTTCCCCCTGGGGGACTTCGGTGACGAGGGGATCAGCGAGGAGGCCGGCTTGGCCACCATCGGCTTCACCCTTGGAAGCGACCTGGCCATGCGGATCCGGTCGGCCCCGGGGCTCGAGTGGCTCTCCACCGTGCAGGGTGTGACCTTCGGAGTCGCGGAGGGATTCCTGGAGGACCTTCCCCAGGAGGCGGAAGTCGACCTGGGGCGCTATTGGGGGGCCCAGCTCATGACCGGCCTGCGTTACACCATTGGCGAGGCGGGTACCCGCGTCCGAATCTCGGGACAGATGGTGGTGGGTACGATGCGGGCACCCAACGCCACCGTCTCGGTCCCGGGCGAAGAGGTGGAGCTGGAGTCGTTCTGGGAGCCCGTGAAGGGCGTCTCCGGCGGTCTGGGTCTGGTCCTTGGAGAGCGGATGAGTGTCACCGCCCGCTACGAGACGCTCTTCAACCCGGAGATCAGCGGCGAGCTCCGCTATATGGGAATGGTGGAGGAATACGAGGGAGAGCAGGCGATGTCCTGGCTCCGGATCACGGTGGGAATCCAGGTTTGGTGATCCCGGTTCTGGATCCGGGTCTGGGGATCCAGGTCTCTGGTGGGCCGAGGGGCGGTGACCGGAAAGGTCAGGCCCCCTCGGCCTGGCCCGACAGAGCCCCCAGCGTTTCCCACGATTGAGTCCGCAGCCCGTCCTCCACCTGGTGGATCAGCTCTACGAGGCGGTCCACCCCCGGAGTTGGCACGCCCGCCTCCCGCCCCAGCTCGCCGATCACCGCGATCTGGGCGTCCACCTCCGTCTTTCGCCGCCGAACCGCCAGGTCTCGCCATACCCCGGAGTGGGACTTTGCGGAGGCGCGGTTGAAGGCCACGAGGCGGTCCAGGCTCTCCATGGCGTCGTTCTCCGGGGCACCGGGGTGGAACGCCCCCGGGTCGAAGCCGTCGAAGGATTCCGGTGACACTCCTTGGGCCTCCGCCACCGCCATGACTTCCCTGGCGAGAGCCACGAGAACCGGGCGGTGCGGGGGGGCATCGAGCACGTCGGCGATGGACGCGTCGGTGAGGGCGGTGGCGAAGAGGACGGCCCCGTAGGCCAGCTTGCCCCAAAGGAAGCCCTGGATGTTGTCCGTAACGAAGGCCTCGGGGTCGAAGAGCTTCATCAGACGGTGGACCTCCCGGATACGCGGCGTCGCCAACCCGTCCAGTTCCCCGATCACCACGGCTCCCCGGTTTCCACGCATCACCACCCCGGGCTCCACCAGATCCGCCCCGAAGTTCACGAAACACCCCACCGTTCGTTCCCCACCCACGAAGGTCGCGATGGAACGCTCGTTGAGCCCGTTCTGCACGGAGACCACGTAGCCGTCCCGGGAAAGGAGGGGAGCCAGGACCTCCATGGCCGGTTCCGTGTGGTGCGCCTTGACCGCGAGATACACCGCGCCGAGTCGTCCGGAGGGAGGGGGCGCCACCGGCCGCCCCCCCGGAGCCGTGGCTATCGCCGTCTCCCCGGCCAACCAGGCCGACACCTCCGAGGGAGTGGCCGCTCCCACGCGCGCCGTGAATGTGTCCACGGGACCGGTGATGCGAAGTCCCCCCCTACGCATGGCCGTCACATGTTCCACGTCACGGTCGACCAGGAGGACCTCCACCCCGGCACGGGACCACCACGCCCCCAGTGAGCCACCCATGGCTCCGGCACCCCAGATCACCACGGGCCCGCTGCCGGAGCCGTCCTGCCCTTCGGAGGGCAACCCGCCCCTCACTCCTGCTCCCGGCGCTGGTCCGAGACCACTCTCCCCGGACTCGCCGCCCCGTGCGAGTTCCGCAGATCCGCCTCCGGCGCCGTCACAGGAGCCGCTGGAAGAGGACCATGGCGATGATGGTCAGCGTGGCCAGGGTGGCCACCTCGGCGCGCCGCGCCTCGTGGAAGGCCTCCGGGAGAAGTTCTTCCAGGACCATGAAGACCATCGCCCCGGCGGCAAACCCGAGGCCCCAGGGCAGGGCGGGCCGGAACGCCTCGACGAACAGGAAGGCTGGAACCGCCATGAGGGGTTGGGGAAGGGACGAAAAGACGCTCCACCCGGCGCACCTCGCCACGCTCACCCCCCGGGGCCGCATGACCGCCGTGATGGCCACACCCTCGGGGATGTTATGCACCGCAATCGCCACGGTGATGAGGGTCGCAAGCGTCATACCGCCGCCGAAGGAGACCCCCACCGCCACTCCCTCGAGAGCTCG
>CP070829.1:1771049-1801701 GCA_020344755.1 Gemmatimonadales bacterium | reverse complement strand
GCGCTCTACTGGAAGGGGACTACGCGGGCCGGAGTGGCTGCCGGGATGGGGGTGGGCACGCTGGTGCTCGTGGTGTGGGAATTGACCCCTGTGCTTCAGGAGTCGCTCTACGGGTTGATCCCGGCCTTCCTCCTGAGCACCGTCGCGGTCGTGTTGGTGAGCCTCGCCCCCGCGGGAAGGTGACGCTCGTCGACACCCGGGGGCAGGGACCCGCCCTGCCGGCAGGGACGACTGCGCCGCCTTCGGTCCCATCACGGCCGAGGAGAGGCCGCGGTCCGCTCCGAACCCGGGATGACCCCGAGGCTTTCGGGTCGCCTTTACGGGCCCGGGTCCGTCCCGTTTCTTTCACTCTCGGCCGATCGAGCAGGTCAGGCTGATCGAGCGGACCGGGGTGATCGAACGGACCAGGCTGATGGAGCGGACCGGGAAGGTGGCGCCGCCCCGTTCGCTGAACGCACCCCGCAGGACCCGGTTCCCTGGACGACCAGGAGTGCAAATGAGGCGTTGGACCCATACGTGGTGGTCGGTGGCATGGCTGGGACTCCTGCTGCCGGGACCCGCCGGTGCTCGGCAGGATTGGCAACAGGGAGTGGAGTACCGGATCGAAGCCCGGTTGAACGAGGCCTCGGAACAGCTCGAGGGCTTCGCCCGGGTGCGCTATCGGAACAATTCCCCCCGAACCCTCACCGAGTTCTATTTCCATCTCTATCTGAACGCCTTTCGACCCAACTCCGCCTGGGCCCGAAAGGACCTGGAGTACGGGATCCGGACCTTCCAGGACCTGGGGAGCGACGAGCACGGCTTCGAGCGGATCGAGACCCTGGCCGTGGACGGAGAGCCGGTACGGCCGTTCTACCCCTTCGCCCCGGATTCCACCATCGTCGGATTCCGCCTCCCGGAGCCGTTGGATCCCGGGGAAAGCGTGTCGGTGGACGTCCGCTGGAATGCACGGCCTTCGTCCGTCCCCCGCCGCCAGGGTCGAGCCGGACGTCAGTACGACTTCGCCCAGTGGTACCCGCGGGTGGTGGTCTACGATCTCGAGGGGTGGCGCACCCACCCCCTGTACCGAGCGGGAGAGTTCTACGGCGAGTTCGCCACGTACGATGTGACGCTCGAGTTGCCGCGGGACCAGGTGATCGGCGCAACCGGAGTCCCGGTGGCCGGCGACCCGGGCTGGGAAGCGGCGGCCGTTCCCGGAACCGGGCCCATCGAGTACCAGCGAGAGTGGTACGGTTCCCTCACCGGACCACCCTGTATCGAGCGGGCAGGGGAGCGGATCTGCGGCGACTTTCCGGCCCGCAGCCTCCAGCGGGAGGAGTCGCTGGGGTACCTGTCTGCGGAGCCCCGCGCCGGGAACAAGCAGGTCCGCTGGTACGCCGAGGACGTTCATCACTTCGCCTGGTCCACCAGCCCCGACTACATCGTGGAGACGGGCCGATGGGAGGACGTCGCCATTCGGGTCCTCTATCGACCCGGTGACGAGTCGAGTTGGGGAGGTGGAATCGCCGTCCGAAGAACGGCAGTGGCCCTGGAGTGGCTCGATTCCATCTTCGGAGACTACCCCTATCCCCAGGTCACCAACCTCCACCGCCTGGAGGGAGGCGGCACGGAGTTTCCCATGCTCATCATGGATGGCTCCGCATCGCAGGGGCTCATCCTCCACGAGGTGGGCCACATCTACGCTCACGGCATTCTCGCCAACAACGAGTGGTACGAGGGATGGCTCGACGAGGGGATGAGTTCGTTCCAGACCGACTGGTTCAACGAGGTGAACGGTGCCGGCGACGCCGTCTGGGAGGGGGACCGGCGCCGCATCATGCTCATGGACCTTCAAGGCATCTCCGAGCCCGTGGTGATGAATGCCGAGGGCTACGCCGAGCAGGGCGTGTACAGCGCCATGATCTACACCAAGGGCTCGCTGGTCCTCTGGATGCTGCGGGAGATGGTGGGGGACGAGACCATGGTGCGGATCCTTCGGACCTACTACGACCGGCATCGCTTCAACCACGTGAGGTCTTCCGACTTCCAGGCCGTGGCCGAGGAGGTGTCGGGGAGGGACCTGGACTGGTTCTTCGGACAGTGGCTCCACACGACGGGATCGGTGGACTACGCGCTGCAGGACACGGATGTGTACCACGCACGGACCGGCAGCTGGGTCCGGTTCACACTGAGACGCCTGGGGGAGATGCGCATGCCGGTGCCCGTCCGAATCGAGGGTGCCGGGAACGTGAAGGACACCGTGGTGCACGGCATGGACCTGGAGCGGCGCCTCGAGATCTGGACCGACTTCCGACCGTATCGGGTGGTCCTGGATCCCGAGGGCCGAACGCTCGACTGGAATCCGTCGAACAACGAGTGGACTCGCCCTCTCACGGACCTGGACGGGCGGGAGGTCCACTTCGACAATCCCCTCCGAGGTCCACGCACCGCCCTGGACCATCTGCCCATCGGGTTGGCGCCCCTGGGGTGGGCGAACGAATCCGGCGGATGGGTGGTGGGACTGCAGTACAGGTCTTCCATCCTGGGATACTCCAACACCGTGGGTCGGATCGGTCTACCGGGCTTCGAGGCCGGGAACAAGGGAGACGGCATCTCGCCGGGGAGTGCGTACCTCCGGCTGGAGAACCCACGGGGCCGCCGCCAAGCCATCCTGGGATCCACCTCCGAGATCTTCGCCGGTGAGGGCCGCTTCGCCCTGCTGAGCACCTGGGAGAACGATCTCCGGAATCACCCGCTGTCCGGGAACACACGGTCCGTCCGTGCCACGGTCGCCGCGGTCAACGTGTACGACGAGGCATACCTCCCCCCGGGCCGGTGGAGCGGCGGAGACCGGTGGATGGGCGAGATGGGGCTCGGCCTGGGTCTGGGTCTCGCGGCGGCCGGGTTGGACGTGCAGGTGGATGCCCAATCCGCGGCAGGCTTCGACACCGATGATCGCCGATACTTCCGGGGCGCCCTCTCGGTGGATGCGGTGGGCAGGATTGCGGGGGGTCTTCGAATGGCCGTTCGGGGCTTCGCGGGTGTCGCCGCGGGATGGGACCCCTCGGACCTCGTCGATGGGCCCCGAACCTCATTTGCCCCCCGCGAGCGCATGTTCTCCCTCTCCTCGGGAGATCCCCTTCAGCAGTTGGGGAATCCGTTCCTACGATCTCGGGGCACCGGCCTCGAGGCCACCGGAAGGAGCCCGGGAGGCGGGACCCTCGCCGGCTTCGACGGTACCGTACCCTATCCGCTCATCGCGACCCTGGCCGTTGAGTTTGCGGGGAGCGAGTGGATGCCCAGGATGGCCCCGCAGGTCCGCCTGAGACCCATCGTCTTCGCCGGGGTGGGTTGGGCGGAGTTTCCGCCGTTGGCGTTGGACGTGCCTCCGGTGGATCCGGACTCCAACGACGACCGGTGGGTGAACTCGGCGGGTGTGGGGGTGGAGTTTGGACTGAGCGACTCGCCGGTCCGGCTCAGACTCGATCTACCCTTGTGGGTATCGGAGCCGGTCATGGCCTCGTCCGCGAGGGATGGTGAGGTCGGACTTCGACTCCAGTTGGGATTCCGTCCGCCGCGCTGGAACTGACGAGCGGCGTGCTCCCGCGAGCTCCGGAGATCAGTCGTCGATGACCCCTTCGTAGCGGGGATTCACCACGAGTTCCCCCTCCTCGAAGACCTTCCGGTCCCAGGGAAAGACGAGCTCCTGGTCCGTCTCCAGTGCGAAGAAATCCGGGTGGTACCCCCGGGGACGGGCGAAGCAGGTCGCGGTCCGGATCTCTGCGGGTCCCACGTCGCGGGCCGCCGCCAGAGCGAGCCGCAACGTCTCCCCGGAGGTGGTGATCTCGTCGACGATCAGGACCCGCTTCCCCTCCAGTTGGCCCGGCGCCGCGGACAGGACCTCGGGCCGCTCCCGGACCTCGTCGGTGCCCTGCCGCCGCGAGATGGTCATGGCGTAGAGGTCCGTGCGGAGCATGGAGGCCATCACTCCCGCCGGAACCACCCCTGCCCGGGCGATCCCCACCACCACTTCCGGGTCGTACTCCCGGGCTACCCGCAGCGCGAGGGCTCGGCAGAGTTCACCAAACATCTCCCACGAGATCTCGAAGGACTCGGTCGGGGGCGTGAGGTCGGACGGGTCAGAGAGCATGATGAGTCTGTTTCCAAGGGGACTGACCTACGTTGACGAACCGACCACTCCGAGACAAGCTCCTGTCATGACGGACTCGATCCAGGAAGAGGCGGACCGCCTGCTGGAGGCGGCCATGGAGGCCCGCGGTGCGCGGGATCCCCGGGAATTCTACCGGACCCAGTTGCGGGAGCTCCGCGAAGCCGACGCCGCGGCCTATCAGATGGCCGTGGCCTACTACCGGGACTCACTCATCCCGTCCATCGCCCGGGACGGGGTCGATCCCATGGAGGCGTGGACCGAGTACGGGAAGACCCTGGCGGACCTCCGCGCCGAGGGCCGGACGGTGTCCGTGGACCCCACCGGCAGGGCTGCGGCGTATGAAAGCCCGGCGGCGGCGGATCACCTCGTCCTCCATCTGCCGGAGGAGAATAGGGTCCGGGCGATCCTGGTGGCTCTTCCACCCCAACTTTCTCCCGCCCAACGCGCCACCTACGATTGGCTCGTGGCGGGACGCAATACGCTCAGGGAGGAGTGAGTATGGGAGAACGGCTCCCTGCACCGCGAAACATGGTCTGGTCCCCCCGTCCCGGGTGGGCCACCGTGCGGCTGATCGGGACCTGTGCGGACCGGTCCCTCCGCCGGGGTCAGGTGGTGATCCACAACGCCGGAGAGGACTACGACATTCCGGGACAGGACGAGGGTCTCGGACCTGGCACGATGGTGATCATCCTGGCCGAGGCCGCCCGGCTGGTGGAGGACGACCTCCACCTCGTACCGGAGCACGCGGTGGTGGCCGTCGGGGAGGTCTTGCCCTGACCTATCCCCCCTGGGCCATGGCGTCCAGGAAATCCTTGTTCGTGGGGTGCCGCTTCATCTGATCGAGGAGGAACTCCATCGCCTCCACCGGCGGGTGGGTCGCCAGGAAGTTCCGGAGGAGGAAGACCCGGTTGCGCTCGGTCTCCGAGAGAAGGAGCTCCTCCTTCCGGGTGCCGGACTTGTTGAGGTCGATGGCGGGGAAGATCCGCTTGTCTGCGATCTCCCGGTCCAGCACCAGCTCCATGTTTCCCGTTCCCTTGAACTCCTCGAAGATCACCTCGTCCATCCGCGACCCGGTGTCCACGAGCGCCGTGGCGATGATGGTGAGCGAGCCCCCATTCTCGATCTTTCGGGCGGAGCCGAAGAACCGCTTCGGCTTCTGGAGGCCGGCGGCGTCCACGCCCCCGGTGAGGATCTTGCCCGAATGCGGGGCCACGGTGTTGTATGCGCGGGCAAGACGGGTGATGGAGTCCAGGAGAATGACCACGTCCTGGCCCGCTTCCACGAGCCGCTTCGCCTTCTCCAGCACCATTTCGGCCACCTGGGTGTGCCGGTGGGCATTCTCGTCGAAGGTGGAGGCCACCACCTCGCCGTCCACCTTCTGCTGCATCTCGGTCACTTCCTCGGGCCGCTCGTCGATGAGGAGCACGATCAGGTGGACCTCAGGATGGTTGTCCGAGATTCCGTTGGCGATCCGTCGGAGAAGGGTGGTCTTTCCTGCCTTGGGTGGGGAAACGATGAGGCCGCGCTGGCCCTTGCCGATCGGTGCGATCAGGTCCACCACGCGCATGGAGAGAGATGGATCCCGCTCCTCGAGCCGGAGCCGCTCATCGGGGTAGATGGGACGCAGGTCGTCGAAGTCGGCCCGGGGATGGTCCGAGTCTGCGGGGTGCCCATTGAGCGTGAGGATCCGGGTGAGCGTCATGTACCGCTCCCCCTTCCGTGGCGGCCGCACGAGGCCGGTGATGGAGTCTCCCGTCTTCAGTCCCAGCCCCCGCACCTGTCCCTTGCTCACGTAGATATCGTCGGGACTGGGGAGATAGCTCCACTCCTGGGCCCGGAGGAAGCCATACCCGTCCTTCACGATCTCAAGCACCCCGTGAGCGTGGAGATCGACCTCGTTGGCCAGAAGGCTCTGCTGGATCCGATAGGTGAGCTTCTGGCGACCGAGGTTGGAGACGTCCTCGACGTCCAACTCCAGGGCCATCTCCTGGAGTTGGCCCAATGTCTTGGTCCTGAATTCCGCGATATCCACGAGTCGTGGGATGGAGGGCTGTCCGGCCCCAGGGGCGATTGGAGTGGGCGGCGTCGGAAGACCGGCCCGGGAGGGATGTGAGCAGCGCCCTCGTGCAAGGAGCGACTCCGTACGCCGACCGTAATCAGCGATGGAGGCGGGGTCAAGCGTGCCTCGCAAGGGCGACCTGAACGCATGTCCGCGCGCACATGGGAGAAAATTGAAATTTGATTGTAGAGGGATGTGGTGGGCCGAGTCGCTGTGAAACGCCCGTGAATCTTGATCCTTGACACTGTGTGGCTCGGCAAAAAACATTCGTTTACTGTTCCAAAAACTCCAAAAACATCGAGCTTGGACCCGGAGGTCCTGGATGGCGCGACACAACAGAGAGGGGTCCGGCGGGGACCAGCGGGGATTCCACTACGAGGTGAGTTACCAGCCTGACTGGCTCCGCCTGATGAAGGTGACACGGAACCTCGAGTCGGGTCGCCAGTCCACCAAGATCCTCTTTCGCAACCCCGTGGACCGCAGAGAGGCCGAGCCGGGTGACCGGGTGCGGACGGGCATCGCATCGGCGGATCAGGGATTAAGTTTCGAGGTCGCTGTGAGGGATCCGGAGGCGGTGGTCACCCGGGTGAGGGTTGCGTGCCGCGTACCGGACGGGAAAGGATCCACCGAGGAGGTGGAGTTCGTCCTGGAGAGCGGACTTCCACCGAAGAACCCCTGAGTCCCATCGGAAGCCCACGTGTCCATCCTTAGCCCGGTTGCCTGGGTCGGCCGCACAGGCATACGAATCGTAGGTTCGGTTGGCCAGGCCGGCTTCCTGGCCGCCGGTGCGGTACGGGCGCTGCGCAACGTGACCATCTGGGGACCAAACCTGGTGCCCCAGATGGTCGCGGTGGGAGTGGCTTCCATCCCGATCGCCCTGTTCATCGCCGCCTTCACGGGGATCGTCCTGGCGCTCCAGGCTTCCTACACCTTCACCGGGACGGTGCCGCTCTATTTCGTGGGAGCGTTGGTGGGGAAGACCATCATCCTGGAGCTTGGCCCGGTGCTCACCGGGCTCGCCCTTTCCGGACGGGTGGGAGCGAACATCGCTGCAGAGATCGGCACGATGCGGGTGACCGAGCAGATCGATGCACTGGAATCGCTCGCGTACGACCCGGTGGCCTACCTCGTGGTACCGCGAGTGCTCGCCGGACTCGTCATGTTCCCGGTGGTCGTCGTCTTCGCAATGGCAATGGGAATCGGGTCGGGGTGGCTGACCTCACTGGGGCTCCTGGACATGTCGACGCCGCAATTCGTCCGGGGTCTGCGCCTCTTCTTCGAGACCTTCGACGTCCAGTTCGCCCTCATCAAGGCCGCGAGCTTTGGCCTGATCGTTACCGGTCTGGGCTGCTTCTACGGGTTCACATGCACCGGTGGAGCGGCGGGGGTGGGACGCTCCACGACGCGGTCCGTGGTGGTCGCCAGCATGATGATCCTCGTGCTGGACGCCTTCTGGGCCGCAACGCTGCTGAGGTCCTGATGAGCATCGAACTCAAGGGGGTGCACAAAGCCTTCGGCGCGTCGAAGGTCCTGCAGGGCTTCACGCTGGACGTTCAGGAAGGGGAGATCGTCACCGTCATCGGACCGTCGGGTTCCGGGAAGTCCACGACCCTGAAGACGATCATCGGACTGCTGGAACCGGACGAGGGAGAGGTCTGGGTGGATGGGGAGAACGTCCACCAGCTGGGCCTCGACGCCCTCTATGCACTCCGGCGTAAGGTGGGCTACGTATTCCAGTTCGCAGCTCTCTTCGATTCCATGACCGTTCGGGAAAACGTGGCCATGGGGTTGAGGCGTATGCCCGGTCTCTCCGAGGCGGAGATCCAGGAGCGCGTGGAGGACGCCCTGAGCCGGGTGGACCTCGAGGGTTCGGGGGCACGCTTTCCGGCGCAGCTTTCGGGTGGGATGAAGAAGCGTGCGGGGCTGGCCCGAGCCATCGCGCTGAACCCCCGCTATCTTCTTTACGATGAACCGACCACGGGACTGGATCCCCTCACCGTGACCATGGTGGATCGACTCATTCTGCGGATGCGCGATGAGCTCCAGGTAACGAGTCTGGTGATCACCCACGACATCGAAAGCGCGTACCGCATCTCCGACCGCATCGCCATGCTCTTCGAGGGACAGGTCCTGGAAGTGGGCACGCCGGAGGAAATCCGGTCCTCGGAGAGCTCCCGCGTGCGAGCCTTCGTGGAGGGCAAGCCCGAGCTGCTGGAGGACCATCAGTGAAGCGTTCCAGGGAAGTGCTTGTCGGCACCGTGATGCTGATCGGAATGATCGTGGTGGTCATCGGGTCCCTTTGGCTCGCGGGCTCGGGTCTGGGTCGACCCTCCTACCCTCTGGAGGTCCTCGTGGCGGACGTGGGGCAGCTACGGGAGGGCAATCAGGTGAAGTTCCGTGGGGTACCGATCGGCCGGGTGGATCGGTTCATGGTGGAGCCTTCGGGGAACGGGATCCGGATCCACGTCCTGCTGGACCAGGAGGTACCGGATATTTCGGACGCCGCCGCAGTCGTGGCTCCCGAATCCCTGTTCGGCGAATGGCAGGTGGAACTCGTCTCCCGGGACAGATTCCCACGATTCGAGTACTACACCCTCTCTCCGGGCCAGGCCTCGCAGGACGAGCCCCCACTCCTCCCGGGATTCACCCTCCCGGATATCACCCGCCTCACCGCGGCGGCGAACGAGATCAGCCAGAACCTGGCCGTCCTCACGGACCGGGTCGACCGGGCCTTCAACGACGAGACCGCGGAGAACGTCCGGCGGGCCATCGACAACGTGCAGGACGTCTCGGAGAATCTCCGGACCCTGGTGAGCTCCACCCGGGAGACCTTCGACGACCTGCGGGGCGACGTGAGCCAGGCGACCGAGGACATCGGGGCTGCCGCATCGGTGGCCCGCGCGGCTCTGGAGAGGACGAACGACCTTCTCGAGACGGGGCAGGTGGACTCCATCGTGACCAACGTGGCGGAGGCATCGAAGGACCTGGCCGTGATCGCCAGGGCTGTGGGGTCGTCATCCGGCGAGATGCAGAGCGCGATCATGAGGATGGACTCCACCTTCACCCGGATCGACCGGATGACGGCTCGGATCGAGAGTGGAGAGGGGGTGCTGGGCCAGCTCCTTTCCCAGGGGGAGCTGCTGGGGCAGGCCTCCAGCGTCCTGGTGCAGCTCGATCTTCTCCTGGCGGATCTGAGAGCGAATCCCGGACGTTACGTTCGGCTCTCGATCTTCTGACCAGGCCGACGGACGGGATGGGATCGAACGGACGACCGCCCGTCCCGGTGGGGGCCGACGATACAGGGGACAGGGGACGGCGGCGGTTCCGGGTCGAACGGAGCGCAGGTGGCGTGGTGCTCCGGCGCATCGATGGCTCCGTCCACGTTCTCCTGATCCGGGATCCGTACGAGAACTGGGGTCTGCCCAAAGGCCACGTCGAGCCTGGAGAGACGGACCGCGGCGCCGCGTTGCGCGAAGTCCAGGAGGAGACCGGGCTCACCGCTCTCGTCCCTGGCCCCGAGATCGCAACCATCGACTGGCACTTCCGCATCCGAGGCCGTCGGATCCACAAGTTCTGCTCCTTCTTCCTCATGGCCTCTCCCGAAGGAGTCGCCGTCCCTGGGTGTGACGAGGGAATCACCGACTGCCGGTGGGTCGTGCTGGAGGACGCGGTGAAGCAGATCTCCTACGACAACGCCCGACAGGTCCTCGTGGCGGCGGTCGAGCTTCTCGACGGCGACGGCGACCCGCCCATTCCCCTTTGAGACTGCCCATGTCCGAGTCCCGACACGGGTCCACGACCCATTCAGTAGCCCTACTCCTGGTCCTGGGGTTCTTTCTCTACAGCCTTCAGCCGTGGTTGAACCCCTTTGTCCTGTACCTGGTGGTCGTGGCGCTCCTGGTCTCCCAGCGGCGGGCGGGGGAGTACCCCCTCCTGATCCCCGTGGTCACGCTCCTGACCCTCTTCTGGATTCTCGTCTCCACCGGCTACCTGCTGGCCCCGTTCCTGGTGGCGATGGGGCTCGCGTACCTGCTGGACCCGGCCGTGGATCGGCTCCAGCGCAGGGGGTTGGGCCGTACGGTGTCCATCGTGACGCTCATGACTCCGGCCCTCATTCTCCTGCTCCTGGCGGTGAGCTTCGGGGTACCGGCTCTCTGGCGTCAGATCCTGGACCTTCTCCGCAACATGCCCGTGCTGCTCGAGCGTGCACAGGACTGGGCGCTGCACCTCGAGGAGAACGTGCGCCAACTTCCCTGGGTCGGGCAGGCCCTCAACGAACGGCTCCAGCGAGTGGATCCGGAAGCGCTGGTCGCCATCCTGGAAGCCGGGCATGGCCAGGTGGCCGAAAGCGCCTGGGCCGGGGTCCTCGGCGTCGGGCGGGGTTTGGGGGCGATCGTCTCGCTCCTCGGGTACGTGGTCCTGACGCCCGTTCTGATGTTCTACCTCCTGCGGGATTGGGACCACCTGGTGGCCAGCGTGAACGAGCTCCTACCCCGGCCGAACCGAGGCTCCATCGCGGGATTCTTCCGGGAGTTCGACGGCCTCCTCGGCAACTACCTGCGTGGCCAGATCACCGTGGCGATCATCATGGGGACCATCACCGCCGCCCTGCTCTGGCTCTGGAACTTCCCCTACGCGATCCTGATCGGGACGCTCGTGACCGTCTTCTCGGTGATCCCCTACCTGGGGATGGTCCTCAGCCTCCTCCCCGCCATTCTGGTGGCCCTGACCTCCGGTGACGTGGCCTACGCACTGGTGAAGGTCGGCGTGGTCTTCGCGGTGGTGCAGGGGCTGGAGGGCACGGTGGTCAGTCCCCGGATCGTGGGGGAATCGGTGGGGCTGCATCCCGTCTGGATCCTGCTGGCCATCACCGCGGGAGGCTTCTTCTTCGGGTTCGTCGGACTCCTGCTGGCCGTACCGGCCGCCGCCGGTCTGAAGCTGTTGGCTGCACGTGGCATCGCCCGCTACCGGGACAGCGCGGTCTTCCTGGGACAAATGGAGGGTGACCTGGAGGGCTGATCCCCGGGATCGCCCGCCTGGCCGGAACGCACCGCCCGGATCCGGGTTGTCAGGCCGGAGACGCCGGGTGAACTTCCGGGTCGCCGGACGAACCAGTGACCGAATTCAGCGCCCTCGGGCCGTATGAGCGAGATCAAGGACTTCACCATCATCGGGGGCGGACCCACCGGCCTCTTCGCCGCTTTCTACGCCGGGATGCGGGGCCTCAGCACCCGGATCGTGGATTCTCTCCCTGAGCTGGGTGGGCAGCTCATGGCGCTCTACCCGGAGAAGTACATCTACGACGTGGGTGGCTTCCCGAAGATCCTGGCCAAGGACCTCTCCCGGGGATTGATCGAGCAGGCCCTTCAGTTCGAGCCGGAGGTCTCGGTGGACGACGAGGTCCGGCACATCGTCCGGGAGAACGACCACTTCGTGTTGAAGGCCCGGAGTGGGGATTTCCACACGCGAGCCGTGCTGGTAGCAGGCGGTCGTGGCGCCTTCGAGCCCACAGTGCTGAAATGCACCGGGTACGAGGAGTTCCTACACCGGGGGGTCGAGTACGCCGTGCGGGATCCGGAGGTCTTCCGGGACAAGCGGGTGATGATCGTGGGCGGCGGGGATTCGGCGCTGGATTGGGCGCTGATCCTGAAGGACATCTGCGACGGTGTCTTCCTGGCCCATCGGCGGGACGGATGGAGGGCCCACGCCGCCACCGTGGAGCTCGTTCACCGGGCCTCCGAGGCGGGGGAGATCGACCTTCGCACCTTTTACGAGGTGCGGGAGATCCACGGAGAGGGAACCGTTCAGGCGGTGACCGTCTTCGACAACCGGACCGACGAGGACGAGCGCCTTGAGGTGGATGCGGTCCTCACCTTCCTGGGCTTCAAGCCGGACCTGGGACCCATCAAGGAATGGGGACTGGAGCTCGAGAAGAATCGCGTCCTCGTGAACCCCCTGATGGAGACGAGCGTTCCCGGGATCTATGCTGCCGGTGACATCGTGACCTACGAGGGGAAGTTGGACCTCATCGCCACCGGGTTCGCCGAGGCTGCGGTGGCGGCGAACAACGCGGCGCGTTTCGTGAATCCGGATGCCCGGGTGAACCCTGGACACTCCACGAGTCTCGCCGTCTTCAAGGACAAGTGACACGGGCCGGCACAAACCCGGACGACCTGCCCGGTTGGGAGGTCGGAGTCTGGGAGCGGGCGCCGCAGAAGGAGGAAGGATGACGGAGGTCATGCGCGAGAAGCTGGTGATCATCGGCTCTGGGCCGGCCGGTTGGACGGCAGCCATCTACGCCGCGCGGGCGAACCTCGAGCCGCTGGTCTTCGAGGGAGCGGGAAGCCGGACCATGATCCCCGGAGGACAGCTGATGTTCACCACGGATGTGGAGAACTATCCGGGCTTTCCAGAAGGCATCACGGGGCAGGAGATGATGATGGCCTTCCGGAAGCAGGCGGAGCGGTTCGGCACCCGCATCATCACTGAGGACATCGTGAAGGTGGACTTGTCCAGCTATCCACGAGTCCTCACGTCCAGCGGCGGGAAGACGGTGGAGGCGGACACCGTCATCATCGCAACGGGCGCGAACGCCAAGTGGCTGGACGTCCCTGGGGAAGAGGAGTTGGCTCGTACCGGAGGAGGGGTCTCAGCGTGCGCCGTATGTGACGGTGCCCTTCCGTTCTTCCGGGAGAAGCGCCTGGCCGTGGTGGGTGGCGGCGATTCGGCCATGGAGGAAGCACTCTACCTGACCAACTTTGCCAGTGAGGTCCTGCTGATTCATCGCAGGGATGCGTTCCGGGCCTCTCAGATCATGGCTGAACGCGCCCTGGAGCACCCCAAGATCACGGTGGTCTGGAACACCGTCGTGGAGTCCGTCTCGAGCAGGGAGCAGGATGGGCTCAAGGAGATCACCGGGCTCCGGGTGAAGAACACCGTCACGGGCGAGGAGGAGACCCTCGAGGTAGGGGGGCTCTTCGTCGCGATCGGGCACAAGCCCAACACCGACTTCCTGGAGGGGCAGATCGACCTCAAGGACACCGGTTACATCCGACTTCCCGACGGCGGTCGCATGGCCACGAACGTGCAGGGGGTCTTCGCCGCCGGGGACTGCGTGGACGATTACTATCGCCAGGCGGTGACCGCCGCCGGCACCGGATGCATGGCGGCCCTGGAGGCGGAGCGGTGGCTCGCGCACGGGGGGATCGAGGCGGAGGCCGGCGCCGCGGTCTCGTGAACCGTGAGGCGGTGCTCCCGGGCTGAGGTTTTCCGGAAGCGGCCCGCCCAAGCGACACGCCGGGGGCTCAGGGCGCCCCGTCCCCCGGGAGATCCTCACCCGCTCTGATCACCTCTCCGACCAGGTGGGGAGATCCCAGGACGAAGAGGACCGCCCGGACCACCTCGCCGGAGTCCGGGGCCATGGCCACGAGGGGGGTGGACCGAGTCGATCCACCCTGTCCAGCACCCCGTCGGATTGCCACGGCGTTGACCCGGACCCGGGGCGCCATGGCGCGGGCAAAGCCCCGAGTCAGGTGGACCCAGCCCTCAGTGGTGAAGGAATCCGTGCCGCCTCCGTCGAGGACGTTCACCACCGAGCCTCCTGACTCCCCGAGCAGGGCTGCTGCGGCGCCAACGATCCGATACGGCCCCTCCAGATCTTCCAGAAGGCTCTGGTACGGATCCGGCCCCGGAGCCGGTTGGTCGCCGGTCCCGGGGCCCTCCCACAAGCCGGCTGCCGACCCGGGTCCCGGGCAGTTCACCAGAGCGTCGAGCCTCCCAAAACGGGTCCGGATCCTGCGCACCATCTCGCCCACGGCGGCCTCTTCCCGGAGATCACCCTCCACCACCAGGGCCCGGCGCCCGACGGCCTCCACCCTCCGAGCCGCTTCTCTCGCCGGGGTGGGGGCGTCGTGATGATGGATCACGAGATCGAATCCGGCCCGAGCCAGCGCCAGGGTGATGTCCCGACCCGAGCCAATGGCCCCGCAAGTGACGAATGCGACTTTCCGCAAAGGGTCCACCGGTGGAGGAACTCAGTGGTACGGCGGGGGTCCTCCCCAACCGCGTGTCCGGCGAAGGGCCGGGCGCCACGTTCAAGTAAGGGAGAATGAGCCATGGCAGACCTCACGGGAAGAGTCGCGATCGTGACCGGAGGATCCGAGGGCATCGGCCGTTCAGTGGTGGAGGCCCTGGCGGGGGAAGGTGCATCCGTAGTGCTCACCTCCCGGAGTCGGGATCGCGCCACCTCCGTGGCCGGCGAGATCGGCGGTGAGGTCAGGGGAGCGGTGATGGGTGTGGGCTGTGACGTGCGGGATCCGAGCCAGTGCCGGGACCTGGTGTCGGCGACCGTGGCGGCGTTCGGAGGCCTCGATATCCTCGTGAACAACGCGGGGCTCGGCATCTTCAAGCCCATCCAGGAGATGTCGGCGGAGGAGTACCTGGTCCAGGTTGAGACGAACCTCAACGGTGTCTTCTTCACCACCAAGGCGGCCCTCGATCCCCTTAGGGAGGCCGACGATGCCTGGGTGATCAACATCGGCTCCCTGGCCAGCCGGAACACCTTCTCGGGGGGGGTGGGATACAATGCGTCCAAGTTCGGCCTCCTGGGGATGACGGAGGCCATGATGCTGGACCTTCGATATGACGGGATCCGGACGAGCATCATCATGCCCGGGAGCGTCAACACGGGCTTCTCGGATCACGGGGACCGGCCGTGGGCAATCCAGCCGGACGACGTGGGCGAGGCGGTGCTCCAACTTCTGAGCTACCCCCGGCACACCCTGGTCAGCCGGGTGGAGATGCGGCCCTCCGCCCCGCCTCGGAAATAGGCCCAGACGAGACTGCGCCGGACACCCACTCGAACCATGGAAGCCCGGCCGGGATCGGTTCCTGGCCCGACCACCACCGACTCGAGGGTATTGCCTATGCAGCCGCAGGAATCCCGACTGGAGGATCTGGTGGCGCGAACCCGAGGCCTCCAACCGTGGCGGCGTCTCTTCCATGCCGCCAACGGAGTGCTTCTCGCCGTGACGCCGGGGCTGCTCGGACTCTCTCGGGCCATGACCGTGACCCTGCTCGGGGCGGCTTTCCTCGTGGCGCTGTGGCTCGATCTCCTGCGCCTCCGCAATCCCGAGTGGAACGCGACCTTCTTTCGGTCATTTCGGCACCTGGCCTCGCCCCGGGAGGCCGCGGGGATCGCTTCGTCCACCTGGTACATGCTCGGTGGAGCCCTGGCGTGGGGCCTGTTTCCTCCCCTGTACGCCTCCGCGGGCCTCCTGGTCCTCGGCCTTGCCGACCCCGTTGCCAGCGTGATCGGAAGAGTGTGGGGCTCCTTTCCCCTGGGTAAGGGCAGTATCCAGGGGTCCCTGGCCTTCACTCTGACTGCGTGGATCGTCCTGATCGTGGTGACCGGTCAGGTGCTCCCCGTCCTCTGGGTTGCGCTGGGGGTCGCGCTCATGGAGATCGTGCCCGGCCTGGTTGACGACAACCTGGTGGTTCCTCTCTCGACGGGGACGCTCCTATGGCTGATCCTGGGCACCCCGGCCACGACAACGGTGCTTCCCTTCTGATTCTCCTCGCCAGCTCCCGGTCCACACTCCTGGAACCACGTCCTCGAATTCGCGGGCTTGTCGGACCCCCGTGGAGGCACATTGACCGAATCGGCACTCCGGCGGACGTGCCGGCTGCGATTCCCGGGCCAGGTAGCCGCACCGCCAGCGCCCAGTGGAACCAATGATCGGGTGCGCCGTATACACGTCCGGCCCGACTGAAACGGGGTCCATGGACGGAGGCCGTACCTTGCACACCTTCCCACCATCTCGTTCGGCGGTCGTGTCCCGGCGCGGAGTAAGGGCCGGGGTCGGGGTCGTGGTGGCGCTCGTGCTGGTGGTCTCCCAGGGTGTCGAGCACGGCCACTCCTCCCCGGTGGAAGCGGCCCATTGCACGGTCTGTCACTGGGGTGAGACGCGGCCCGCGGCGCAGCTTGCCCTCCCGATCCTGGCCCCGCCGACCATTCCGGTTTCGGACTTCGGGCCCGCCGAGTCCCTCCGCCCGTCCTTCGAGCCGAGCCGCTCAACACCCGCGAGGGCCCCACCCACGCCTTCCTGATCTGATGCTGGGCCTCTCCGGAGGCCGATCGTGCCCGGGCCGCCTTCCGGCCCGGAGGTCATCGAACGTGGACCCTCACGGGAGCTACACATGCCTCGTCAATATCCTCCTGCGCGCACCTCGGTGGGTGCCGCCCTTCTCGCAGCTTTGTTGGCCCTTGTCCCCTCTCCGGCCTCGGCGCAGGAGACCGGCTCGATCCGGGGCCAGGTAACCTCCGCCACCCTGGGCCCGGCCGCAGGAGTGACGGTTCGCCTCGTGGGTCGGGATCGATCCGTGACGACCGACGAGGTGGGCCGGTTCTCATTCACCGGTCTCGTCGCCGGAAGCTACGTCGTGGAAGTGGAGGACGAGCGCCTTGGCCGGGGCTCGGCACAGGCGAACTTGGCGGTGGGAGATGAGGTGGAGGTGGAGATCCTGGTCTCCCCCCTCTTCGAGATGGATGCGCTCGTGGTGACGGCGGGTCCCCTCGCCACCCGGCAGGATGAGCTCTTCCAGGCCGCCCGGGTCGTGGGCGGACGTGAGCTGCGCTCACGCATCCAGCCCTCCCTTGGGGAGACCCTCGCCAGCGAGCCTGGCATCTCTTCCACCTACTTCGGGCCCGGCTCGTCGAGGCCGATCATCCGTGGTCTGGGCGGGGACCGCGTCCGTATTCTGGAGAACGGCGTGGGAACCGGGGATGCATCCAACACCAGCCCCGACCACGCGGTCAGCGTGGATCCTGCCACCGCCGATCGCATCGAGGTGGTTCGGGGCCCCGCAACCCTTCTCTACGGCAGCTCCGCCATCGGCGGCGTTGTGAATGTCCTGGACGGACGTATCCCACGAGAGCGACCCGATCGGCAGGTCCGAGGTGAGCTCTTGGGTGTGGGCGGATCCGTCGCGGACGAGCGAAGCACCAGTGGCCACCTGGAAGTCGACCTGGGAGAGTTCGTCGTCCGAGGGAGCGGTAGCTGGCGGAACACGGGGGACTACGACATCCCGGGGTTTGCGGAGCTAGGGCATGACGAGGCCGAGCACGCCGAGGGAGAGCACGCCGAAGAGGAGGTGGAAGGACTTCTCCCCAACTCGTTCACCGAGAACACCACCTTCTCGGCGGGAGCCTCATGGCTCGGGAATTGGGGCTATCTCGGTGCCGCCATCTCCGGGTACGACCAGCTCTACGGGGTCCCCGGGGGGCATGCCCACGCCGAAGAGCCCGCAGGAGGCACGACCGAGGAAGAGGAAGAGGTGGTGACGGTCGATCTTCGCCAGCGTCGCTTCGACGCCAGCGGGGAATACCGCTTCTCCGGGGCTCCCCTGGAGGCGGTACGCTTCCGGTTCGGGGCGAACGACTACCGGCACTTCGAGCTCGAGGGCCCGGAGATCGGCACCATCTTCCAGAACGACCAATGGGAGGGGCGCCTCGAGGCCCGGCACCGCCCGTGGTCCGGTTTCGAGGGGGCCCTGGGATTCCAGGCCATGGGTCGCGAGTTCTCGACGATCGGGGCGGAGGCGTTCACGCCGCCGAACGAGACCGACCTCTACGCCGCCTTCATCTATGAGGAGGCCGACGTAGGACCAGCCCGGATTCAGCTCGGTGCCCGCTACGAATGGCAGGAGTCCCGGACGGTGAACCGGGAGTTCTCCCGCGACTTCCAGGGGGTGAGCGCCTCCACCGGGATCCGGTGGGACCCCGGTGAGCTCGTCTCCCTCTCCCTTTCCGGGGGGCGGTCGGTGAAGCTCCCTACTGCCGAGGAGCTCTTCTCCAATGGGCCCCACCTGGCCACCCGTTCGTTCGAATTGGGGAACCCGGATCTCACCGAGGAAGTGGCGTATTCCCTGGATGCCACCCTCCACTTCCATCTCGACGACCTACGAGCGGAGATCTCGGGTTTCGTCAATGACTTCTCGGACTACATCTATCCGGCCTTCACCGGAGCCGAGCAGGAAGGACTCCGGGAGGTGCGATACTCGCAGGGGGACGCGCGGTTCGTCGGACTTGAAGCGCGGGGCGAGGTCGAGCTCTTCCACGTCGGAGAGCAGCACCTGGGCCTGGAGCTCACGGCGGACGTCGTGCAGGCGACCTTGAAGGCCACGGACGAGCCCTTGCCGAGAATCCCTCCCTTCTCGCTCGGTGCCGGATTGCGCTACCAGGGCATGCCCTGGCAGGCCAGCCTCTCCGTGCGCGAGGTGGCAGAGCAGGATCGGGTCGCTCCCTTCGAGGAGCCCACGCCCGGATACGTGATGGTGGACGCCACCGTCGGGTACAGACTGTTCGCAGGAAATACGGTCCACGAGCTGGTGCTGCAGGCTCGCAACCTGACCGATACGGACGCCCGGACCCACGCTTCGCTTCTGAAGCAGGAGGTACCTCTTCCGGGACGGGATCTGCGGATCATGTACCGCGTCGCGTTCTGACCCAGGCCTCCACGGGAGGCTGCGCAGGGGCTGGGACGACCCGGCGTTCGAGGGGGTGCGCCCGCCGGTGGCGCACCCCCTTTACCGATGAGACAAGGCTCGGGAGTTTTCGGGCACCCCCCCCAACCATCAACCAACGGTACCATGAGCGATTTCCGCATCGAGAAGGACTCGCTGGGCGAGGTGAAGGTCCCTGCGCAGGCCCTCTATGGGGCTCAGACCCAACGGGCCGCCGAGAACTTCCCCATCAGCGGGCAGCGATTCGGCCGCCGGTTCGTGGAGGCCCTCGGGCTCATCAAGAAGGCCGCTGCGGAGACCAACGCGGAGATGGGAAACCTGGACGAGGAGATCGCCGGCGCCGTGGCGCAGGCGGCCCAGGAGGTCGCCCAGGGAGACTGGGACGGCGAATTCGTCCTGGACATCTACCAGACCGGATCCGGCACCTCCACCAACATGAACGCCAACGAGGTGATCTCCCACCGGGCGACGCAACTCCTGGGGAGTGGGGCGAAGGTACACCCGAACGACCACGTGAACTTCGGCCAATCCTCCAACGACGTGATCCCCACCGCCATGCACGTCTCTGCCCGGGTGGCGATCCAGGAGGAGCTGTTGCCGGCGCTGGGGCACCTGGCCGAGATCCTGGAGGCCAAGGCAGGGGAGTTCGACGGCATCGTCAAGTCCGGACGTACGCACCTCATGGATGCCACACCGGTGCGCCTGGGGCAGGAGTTCGGCGGGTATGCCCACCAGGTTCGGAGGGGCATCGGGCGCCTGGGCCGCGCGGCGGAGGAGCTGGATGAGCTCGCGCTGGGAGGCACTGCCACCGGCACCGGTATCAACACCGATCCCGAGTTTCCGGCGAAGGCCATCGCGCGAATCGCTCAGGCCACGGGCATTCCCTTCCGGGAAGCCGAGAACCACTTCGAGGCCCAGGGCGCGAAGGACGCGGTGGTGAACGTGTCTGGAGCCCTAAACACCGTGGCCTCGGGGCTCATGAAGATCGCCGACGACATTCGGTGGCTCTCCTCGGGGCCTACCTCCGGGATCCACGAGATTTCGCTGCCCGCGGTGCAGCCGGGCTCATCCATCATGCCCGGGAAGGTCAATCCGGTCATGAGCGAAGCGCTGATGATGGTCGCGGCCCGGGTGTCCGGGAACCACACCACCATTACCATCGGCGGCCAGAGGGGGAACTTCGAGCTCAACGTCATGATGCCCGTCATGGCCCACGCGCTCCTGGAGTCGATCAGCATCCTCGCGGGATCGGTGAGGGTCTTCGCGGACCGGTGCGTGGTGGGAATCACCGCCAATGAAGACCGGTGCCGAGAGCTGCTGGAGAAGAACCCCTCCATCGCCACGGCCTTGAACCCCTACATCGGCTACGACAAGGCCGCGGAGGTGGCCAAGCAGGCGGCGAGAGAGAAGCGCTCCGTCCGGGACGTGGTCAGCGAGCAGGGGCTCCTTCCCGCCGACCAACTGGATGAGGCACTGGACGTTCGGTCCATGACGGAGCCGGGGCTCCCGCACTGAGGGAAACAGCCCCGGCCGAAAAAAAAAGGCGAAGGGGGCCGGCACTGAGGCCGGACCCCCTTCTTGGGCGCGCGAAACCGTCCTGGGGCACCCCTGCCCACAGGACGGCGACGTCACGCCGTCTTCAAGTCCACCTTCTCGACTTTCGAGAAGCTTCCCGCCGGGAGCCCGCCCGGGGGGATCACGCGAGTCACGCCCCCGTCCAGGTGGAGCGGGTACTCACGGTTGCCGTAGCGAAGGACCTGAATGAGCGTCGGAGAGGAAGAGCCCTGCGGGGCCAGGACGGGTTCGGTGATCTCTCGCCAGATGCGATCCACCAGAGCCATCCGCTCCGAGACCGAGCCGGCCCACCGGGCAAGGCGGATGCGACGCCGATGGGACTCGGTGAGGGTGCGAACCACCTTGCGATGTCCAGGGAATGCGTGGCTGAGCAGGAAGGCGACGGCCTCCTCCTCAGGATACGGATCCACCTCGACTCCGGGGCACCCGGGAGTCCGGATCTTGCGGGAAGTCCGCAGGTCGATGTAGCCGTCCGCGGCGATGCGCATGGAGCTTGTCTCCGACTGTTGTACGGTGGACGGACGTTCCGTCTCACGGCGCTGCAGAGGAACAAGCTCCGTGCCGGGGGTACCGAGGCCCGTGATATCAGGCATGGAATACGATACAAGTCACTATCCTACAATGATTTACCTGATCCATACCGGGTTCTGGAACACCAGGGGGCCACAGCTGGATCCGGTCACTCTCTTCCGGTTTCCGGTCACATGTTGCCGGTCGATCCTCCTCCAACCCCGACCTGGGGTCGAGGCATGATGAACCCACCGAGGGACGAGCTGGGAGCCCACGTCTCGGCACAGGGTGGCGCCCCGAACGCACCTGCCCGCGCCGCCGAGATCGGGTCGGCGGTCTTCCAGCTGTTCACCAAGCAGCCCAATCGTTGGGCGGAGCCGGAGCTCTCGGCGGCCACCGGTGAGGCGTTCCGGGCGGCCAGGGAGGAGTTCGGGATCCGTGCGGTGGCCAGCCACGATTCCTACCTCATCAACCTGGCGTCTCCGGATGCGGCCCTCTGGGAGCGCTCCCTGGACTGTTTCATGGGAGAGCTGACGCGGTGTGAGGTGCTGGGAGCGGAGTTCCTCGTAACCCACCCGGGGAACGCCACGGACGGACACCTGGACGCAGGAATCGCCCGGAACGCACTCGGCGTGACCCGTGCATTGGAGCAGGTTCCAGGGGAAACGAGAGTCCTCCTTGAGATCACCGCGGGAAGTGGAACCAGCATCGGCGCTACCTTCGAGAACCTGGCGGCCATCCTGGACGGAATGCCCCCGACGGTCCGCGCCCGGGTGGGTGTCTGCTTCGATACCTGTCATGCCTACGCCGCCGGGTACGACCTCGTCCAGGACTATGAGGGAGTCTGGGATGCTTTCGACCGGATTCTGGGGTTCCACCGCCTGGGCCTCTTCCACCTGAACGACTCCCGGCACCCCCTCGGGTCGCGGAAGGACCGTCACGCGGGTATCGGAGAAGGGACCCTGGGCGAGACCCCGTTCCGACGCCTGATGCAGGACCCCCGCTTCGTCGCGGTGCCCAAGGTGTTGGAGACCCCGAAGGGCGACGACGGGGTGACCGCGGATCGAGAGAATCTGGCCCGTCTGAGGAGCTATCGCCGCTCCGCCTGAGGGGCCATCGCCAGTCCCCGTCGGGGCTTTCAGCCCACCGGTGCCGCCTCGGCAAACGGGGTCCCCACCCCGCTTTCAGCGGGGTATCAGGGGTCGAGATCGTGGCGTCCGCCGCCTCAGGTTGCGGTTTCGGGAGCCGGCGATGTAGGTTGGTAAGCGTGCTGGAGGGCTCGTTTATTGAGCCAACACTAGCGAAGCCGGGACTGGCTTCTAGCGTGGACGCAACGCCTCCGAGGAGGACTGCGGAAGCGGTGGGGAAGTCACCTCAAGTATTAGCCCGGGCTTCAATAATTCCCCTCCGGTACGCACTGGGGCCGGGGCCATTTCGATGGCCCCGGCCTCGTTTTGTCACGGCCTGCCGCTGACCCCCCGATCCCGTTTCGCCAGGGATCCCTCCGCCGGGACTCGGGTACCTTTTCCTCCCCGTAAACCGCCCGGAGTCGACATGCCCCACGTGCGCGTGACACGCCGCGTCCACTGGAATTCCGCCCATCGCCTCCATCGGGCCGACTGGTCCGACCAGAGGAACGAGCAGGTGTTCGGAGCGTGCAGCAATCCCCACTGGCACGGCCACAACTACGAGATGGACGTCACCGTTTCGGGCCCCGTGGATCCGGAGACCGGGTACGTCCTGGATCTGAAGATCCTCAAGGAGATCCTGGAGCAACGGGTGGTATCGGACCTGGATCACCGGAACCTGAATGTGCAGGTTCCGTGGTTGGAGGGCGTCAACCCCACCACGGAGAACCTCGTGGTGGCAATCTGGGAAAGACTCGTGGATCAACTCCCGTCGGGACTCCGCCTGGAGCGAATCGTCCTTTGGGAGACACCCCGCAACTACGTGGAATACACGGGCGACTGAGCCCGGAACCGGAGGAACCCTGTGGCTGACGCAGACGGCGGAGCGCCCACGGACCTTTCACAGGTCCCCTACACGGAACTGGTGGCCGAGACCATTCGCCGCCTGGGCGACGACCCTGAACGTGAGGGAATGCTCGATACCCCAATGCGGGTGGAGAAAGCCATGAAGTGGCTCACCCGGGGGTACCGGGAGACGGCGGAAGGCGCCATCGGTGAGGCCCTCTTCGAGGAGCGGCATCACAACATGATCCTGGTGAAGGACATCGAGATGTACTCGATGTGCGAGCACCACATGCTCCCCTTCTTCGGGAAGGTGCACGTGGCGTACATCCCGGATGGCCAGATCATGGGGCTTTCCAAGGCCGCCCGGCTCGTGGAGGTATTCAGTCGCCGGTTCCAGGTCCAGGAGCGTATGACGGAGCAGATCGCCCAGGCGCTTTGGGATATCGCGCAGCCCCAGGGGGTCGGGGTCGTGGTGGAGGCCTACCATCTCTGCATGATGATGCGGGGCGTGCAGAAGCAGAACTCCAAGACGATCACGTCGGCGATGCGGGGGGCCTTCCTGGAGGATCCGGCGACGCGGGACGAGTTCCTCCGCCTTTCCATGGCGACCCACCAGCCGCTGGGGTGACGTCCGTGTCCGTCCTGAAGGGCCGGACGGCGCTGGTGACCGGGGCGTCGAAGGGGATCGGTCGTGCCATCACCGCCGAGTTGGCCTCGGCCGGGGCAGCGGTGCACGTGCTGGCGCGCGATCCCTCTCCTGTAGAGGCGGTGGCGCGCGCGTCGGGCGGCAGGCCCTGGAGCGTGGATTTGGCCGACGACGCGGAGGTCTGGGAGGCGCTGGACCTTCTGCAGGAAGCGTTGCGCGGACCTCCCGACGTGGTGGTGGCCTGCGCCGGGGCGTTTGCCCTGGCGCCTGTGGCCGAGACCGGGGTAGCCGAGTTCGATCGGATCGTCGGCGTGAACCTGCGGGGAACCTTCCTCGTGTACCGTGCGCTCCTACCCGCGCTCCTGGAGCGGGGAACCGGTGACCTTGTGACTATGGGCTCGGTCGCAGGGAGGTCGGCGCTCCATGGGAACGGCGCATACGCGGCATCCAAGTACGGCCAGCGCGGATTACACGAGGTGCTCGTTGAGGAGCTTCGGGGCACGGGTGTCCGTGCCACGCTGGTGGAGCCCGCGGCCACGGACACGCCCCTCTGGGACCCCCTCGACCCTGACGCGCATCCGGAGCTTCCCGGGCGTCATGCGATGCTCCAACCTGAGGACGTGGCGCAGGCGGTCCTCTTCGCGGTGACCCGACCGGCCCACGTGCGTATTCCCCTCCTCCAGATCCAGCGAGGCTGAACGAAAGCATGTTCGTCGTGAGTACTCAGGCCCACTACGATTCCGCCCACTTCCTCCGCCACCACACGGGGAAGTGCCGGAACCTGCACGGCCACCGGTACGTGGTGGAGGCGGCGGTGGCGGCGTCGGAGTTGAACGACGCCGGGATCGCCTTCGACTTCGCCGACCTGAAGCGCGAGTTGCGGGACCTGGCGGATCAGTTGGACCACACCTGCCTCAACGACCTTCCGCAGTTCCAGGGCGTGGAGACCAGCGCCGAGAACCAGGCGAAGTACTTCTTCGAGGAGCTCCAGAAGCGGCTTCCGCCGGACCTTGTAGACGGTCTCATGTACTGCCGGATCTGGGAGTCCCCGACTCAGTGGGCCCTCTACGGGCCCTCTGCCCATCTCGCTCCGGGGGCTCGCACCCCGGGTCTTGCCGACGGCGGCTGATCGGCTCGGACCGCTCCCTCTCCAGACGGCCCCTCCGTGCACCTCCTACTGACCGACCGCATGGCGTGCCCGCGTTGCGGGCCTGCCTTCGGGATGATCCTCCGGACCGACCAAGTGGAGGATCGGCGAGTGCTCAGTGGTGGTCTGGGGTGCCCCAACTGCCGGGAACTCTATCCCGTCTCGGAGGGTGGCGGAGATCTGCGGCCTCCACCTCGGATGACGTTGGAGGTTGAGGGGCTTCGGGTGCCGGAAGAGGACCGGGTGAGCCTCGTGCACGCCCTGCTGGGGGTCACCGAAGGGCCGGGGGAGGTGGCGCTCGTGGGGCGGGCCGCACGGTACGCTCCGGGACTCGCCTCGCGCATCCCAGGTCTGGAGCTGGTGGCGATCCATCCGGCCACCCTGGATTGGACCGAATCCCCGGGGGTGAGTCGTCTGGTCTGCGGAACCCGACTCCCGTTCATGGACCGAGTCTTCCGCGGCGTGGTCCTCGAGGGACCGGTCACCCGAGAGGGCCTCCGGGAGGCCGCTCGCGTCCTGGGCCGCGGGCATCGGACGGTCGTCCTGGACGCCCCGGCGGAAGCTGCCCCCACGCTCATGGCAGCAGGACTGATGGTCGGCGTGGATCAGGATGGCGTGGTGGTGGCCCACCGCTGAGCCCTGAGCCCTTGCCGTTGCACCCCATTCGGGCGTCGGGTAGCTTCTCCACATCGTCCCGGGCCAGGCCCCCAAGCGAGACCCCCCACAGGTGGCGCCCTCGATGTCGTGGTGGAACAAGATGTTCACTGGTTCACAAGACGAAAGTCGCGTGGACTATTATCAAGAGGGTCTGGAGCTTCTCGCCGACTCGAAGTTCCATGAGGCTCTCACGTCGTTCCGCCTTGCCCTCAAGGAAGCTCCCGGCGACCCGGTGGTGCTTCAGCAGATCGCCATCGCGTATACCCGTATCGGGATGACGGAGGAGGCGGCGAAGACGTACCGGCACGTTCTAAAGAACCAGCCGGACGCCCCGGGAGCGCACTACGGCCTGGCATTTCTCTACCTCCGTGGGGGGCAGCACGCCGAGGCCGCGCGCCACCTCCGGGCGTTTCTGAGCAATGCTCCCACGGGCGCCGAGGCCCTGGAGCACGTCAATCACGCCCGGGCGACGTTGGCGGAACTCACGGGCGAGGGCCTCGCCGAAGAAGAGAGCGCCAGTGACCACTAGGTCGGTCCGGCTGGAGTGGACCGGTCGTGGGCTGGTGTTCGAGGGCTCCGCACACGAAGGGCCGAGGGTGGTCCTGGACTCCGACGGGCGGGAAGGTCCGTCGCCCACCCAGGCGCTTCTCCTCTCGCTGGCCGGGTGCATGGGGGTCGACGTGGTGATGATCCTGGAGAAGAGCCGCGTACCCGTGCAGTCTCTCTCGGTGGAGGTTGAGGGCGATCGTGCCGAGGAGGTGCCCCGACGCTTCACCTCCATCCGCATGGTGTACCGGATCGCCGGCCCCGGGGAGGAGAACAGGAAGAAGGTCGAACGGGCCGTGGATCTCTCAAGGGACCGCTACTGCAGCGTCCTCCATACGCTACGCACCGACCTGGATTGGGAGATCCGGGTCGACTTGGTCTGAAGGTCCCGGACCCCCAAGAGACCCAATAGGCATGGAATCGTCCAAGTACGCCTCCAACCCAGCCGAGATCGAACAGGGGACGCTCCCCTCTCTCCTCCTGGCCGCCGTGGATCGCTTCGGGTCGGCTCCTGCCCTTCGGAACTTCGTGGGGGAGACCGACGAGGTCACCGACCTTTCCTATGACGACATGCTCGAGGTGGTCACACAGGGTGCGGCGGGACTCCGCGCCCTGGGGCTCGAGCCCGGTGACCGGGCGGCCATTCTCTCTGAGAACCGGACCGAGTGGGCACTCGCCGACCAGAGTTGTCTCTTCTCCCGGGTGATCGACGTTCCCATCTACGATACGCTCATCGCCGAGCAGGTGGCGTACATCCTGAACGATTCGGGAGCGCGGCTCGTCTTCGCCTCCACGCGTGACCAGGCGGACAAGGTGCTGGAGAGCAGATCGGCCCTGGAGGTGGACGTCCAGGTGGTGGTCTTCGAGCCGGGGAAGGACCGCCTTCCCGAGGGGGTCCTGAGTTGGCGGGAGTTCCTCGAGCGCGGGGCGGAGCAGGGGTGGGGCCGACCGGAGATGGAGCGGGAGGCTGCCGCTACCGACCCCGACGACGTGGCCACCATCCTCTATACCTCCGGGACCACGGGGGATCCCAAGGGGGTGATGCTCACCCACCAGAACATCTTCTCCAATACCGAGGCGGCGGGGCGCGTGCTTCCCATCTTTCCCGGGGACGTGACGCTGAGCTTCCTACCCCTGTCCCACATCTTCCAACGGATGGTGGACTACCTGCTCCTTTCCCGGGGCTGCACCCTGGCCCGGGCCCATGACGTGACTTCCGTCGCCCGGGACCTGGGGTTGGTGAAGCCCACGATCCAGATCGCCGTTCCCCGGGTGTACGAGAAGGTCTTCAATGCCGTCCGCGAGGCGGCGCGGGGCGTCAAGAAGGGAATCCTCGCCTGGGCGGAGGAAGTGGGGAATCGATGGGCCGACGCACGGCTCCAGAATCGATCGCCGGGCCTCCTCACGCGGGCCCAGTATCGGATTGCCGACCGGCTGGTGTTCTCCAAGCTGCGGGAGCGGCTCGGGAACCGCGTCCGCTTCTTCATCAGCGGTAGCGCCCCCCTGGCAGAGGACGTCAACCGGTTCTTCTATGCCGCCGGACTCCCCATTCTGGAGGGGTATGGCCTTACCGAGACCTCACCGGTCACGAATGTGAATCCGCCGGATGGCGTCAGGATCGGCACGGTGGGCCCCCCTGCGCCCGGTACGGAGGTCCGGATCGCCGACGACGGTGAGATCCTCGTCCGGGGGCCCCAGGTCATGAAGGGCTACTACAATCGGCCCGAAGCCACGGCCGCCGTGATCGACGAAGAAGGATGGTTCGCCACCGGGGACATCGGCGAACTGGACGAGGATGGATACCTGCGGATCACCGATCGCAAGAAGGACCTCCTGGTGACCGCAGGAGGGAAGAACGTGGCGCCCCAGCCCGTGGAGAACCGGCTCAAGACGAACCGTTTCGTGGAGCAGGTGGTCATGGTGGGGGACCGCAGGAAGTTCTGCTCGCTCCTCGTGGTCCCGTCCTTCGACGCGCTACGTCGTTGGGCCCGGGATCAGGGCTTGCCGCACGGTGACCACGCCACCCTCCTGGCACTCCGGGAAGTGCAGGATCTCCTCGAGCGGGAGATCCTGGGGCATCTTGGGCCCCTGGCCCGGTATGAGCGTCCCAAGAAGTTCGCCCTGCTCGACCGGGAGTTCACGGTGGAAGACGGATCGCTCACCCCGACGCTGAAGGTGAAGCGGCGGGTGGTCCAGGAGCGTTTCCGTGAGGTCATCGACCGGATGTACGAGGAGGAGAACGAGGACCAGACGGTCTTCGTCGCTTGACGTCTTGAGAAACGAAGTCCGAGTTGTTCTCGTGACGGCGCCCGCGGACGAAGCGCCGGGACTCGCGCGCCAGTTGGTGGACGAGGGTGTGGCGGCGTGCGTCAGTCTGGCACCGGGCCTCACTTCCGTATACCGGTGGAAGGGCGATGTTCTGGAGGCAGCGGAGACGCTCCTCCTGGTGAAGACGACGGAGGCCCGGATCGACGAGTTGCAGCGGAGGGTGGTGGCGCTCCACTCCTACGAGGTGCCCGAATTCTTGGTGGTTCCCGTGGAGAGCGGGCTGGACGCATACCTGGGATGGGTGGCCGCCGAGACGGCCAGGACCGTGTGATGGCACGCAAGCGCAAGCGAAAGCAGAGACAGCGACCCATGGAGGCGACCCAGCCCGATCTCCTGGAAGAGGCCGGGCTTCCGGCCGACGGGGCCGGTGAGATACCTGCCACCGACCCGGTGGATCGGGACGCAGATGCGGATGTGGAAGAGGCCGATGCGGAGACCTACGCCGCGGCATCCGAGACTCCGGCATCGGTGGGGGACCTGGGGGACGGATCCCAAGATGATGCGGAACCCTCAGCCGAGGCGTCCGAGACTCCGGCACCGGTAGGTGGCCCGGACGACCCGTCCGAAGGCAAGCCGGACGCCGAAGCTCCCGCCCACCCCATGGGGCGCGCGCCGGACGCCGTACCTGGGGAGGAAGCGACGGGTGTTGCGTCAGACTCGGCAGAACCGGACTCCGCGAAGGCGGAAGGAGGCCCTACGGACGGGGACGACGGGGAGACCGCTGACGAGGACCAGGAGGACAGCGAGGCGTTCCGCCTGGAGCCCGAACCGGAGCCGCCTCCCCCTCCGATCCGGCCCGTGTCCCGGTCTCCCGGTCGCTGGGAAAGCCGGGTGGCGGAGCAGGAGGCGCTGGGGGACATGGAGGGCGCCCTGGAGGTGGTTCGGGAGGCGCTGGAGAGAGAGCCCACCGACCCCCGACTCCTTCTCAAGCAAATCTACCTTCTGGGGAGCTTGGGCCGCTTCGAAGAGGCGGAGGAGCCTCTTCGGATGCTGCGCCTGGCCGAGGGTCCGGGACTGGCCGTTCGAAGGGCGACCGGCGTGCTCTATTTCCGGCGCGGGATGTACCCGGAGGCGGAGGCTGAGCTGAGGGCCGCTCTGAAGGAGGGAGATCCCACCGGGCAAGCCCACTACTACCTCGGCGAAGCGCTCAACCGGATGGGGAAGGCGGAGGAGGCTCTCCAGGTCCTCAGGGCGGCCGTGAAGCTCAATCCGTCGGAGGCTCGAGCATTCAGTTCTCTCGGCCGGATCCTCGATCGGATGGGGCAGAGGGAAGAGGCCGCGCTCATGTATCGGAAGGCCCGGGAGCTCGGGGGGTGATCCAGGTCGTCCGCGGCGACCTCACCGCCGCGGGGACGGAGTGCATTCTTCGTCCGGTCCGCTCCGACGGAGCGGCCGTGACCGGAGTGGGACGGCGCCTGGAGGAACTCGCGGGAGACGCGGTTCTGGAGCGCCTGGGTGCCCAGGGGGACTCGCCCGTAGGGACGGCCCTGCTCACTCCCGCGGGCGGCCTGGACTGTTCGTTCCTCCTTCACGTGGTGGTCCAGTCGATCGAGGAGCCGGTGAGCGCGGCGGCGCTTCGGCGGGGCCTGCTGAACGCCCTCCGGAGAGCCGGCGACTTCGGGATCGAGTCCGTGGCGCTTCCCCCTCTCGGAATCGTGGCGGGAGCGCTGGAGGCCGAGGAGATGGCTCGGGCCGTCGTGGAGATTCTGCGGGAGCACCTGGCCCAGGAGCGACCCCCGTCCCACTTCAGGATCGTGGTGGAGTCGGAGTACGAGGAATCGGTGTTCCGGGTCGCTGCGGCCCGTCCGTCCCAGGAGGCTTGACCTCGTGTTGGACGAGATCGGGTGAGGCGCCCGCGGCTGGTCCTGGCGGCGCTTCTGCTCGGGGCATGGGCCTGGATGCTCGGTGCCCATGTCCGTCGCGAGTACTTCCAGCCGGAGCTCGCGCGACTCGCCGAGGCTGCCCGCTCTTTGAATCCGGGGATCAGCTTCTACACCCTCCGCATGGGGGATCGGGCGGTAGGCCAGGCCACCTCGGCTCTGGACACCGTGGCGGACGGGTTCGAGTTGGAGGACCTCATGGCGCTGGAACTCCCTGCGCTGGGGCAGACCGGAACGGCCGTGGCCCGCACCTTCGTGAAGCTGGATCCCTCCCTTTTCATGGAGCGATTCTCCTTCTCGCTGGACTCCGAGGTGGGTCGATTCGAAGCGGAGGGGGAGGTCGCCGGCGACTCCCTGCTCACCGTCACCATTCGGTCCCAGGGCTCCGAGCAGACGCTGGATTTCCGCCTACCCACCCCTCCGGTCTTCTCCGCCGTGGTCCCCATCCGTGTCGCCATGGCAGGCCAGTTGGAGGTGGGTGCTGCCGTGGACTTGCCCGTATTCGATCCAACCACCCTGTCCACCCGGCGGGTGGAAGTTCGGGTGCTGGAGCACGACACCCTGGTGGTGCCGGATTCCGTGGTGCGAGCGCCCGGGGGTCGATGGGAGCCCGCCTCGTGGGACTCCATCCCGGCGTGGCGGATCGCTGAGCTCTTCGG
>CP070829.1:1740107-1770949 GCA_020344755.1 Gemmatimonadales bacterium | reverse complement strand
GGGAGTTCTCCGCGTTGGAGAACGTCATGATGCCCTGCCTCATCTCCCGCATGGACCGACAGGTGGCCCGAGCCCGGGCCCGGGATCTGCTGGCGGAGGTGGGCCTCTCGGAGCGTGCGGATCACCGGCCGGCGCAGCTGTCCGGTGGAGAGCAACAGCGGGTGGCCGTCGCCCGGGCGTTGGCGAACGATCCGGTGGTCCTCCTCGCGGACGAGCCATCCGGAAACCTGGACCACCACACGAGCGACCGTCTCCACGACCTTCTCTTCCGGGTTCGGGAACAGAGAGGCCTGGCCATGGTGCTGGTGACCCACAACCCTGAGCTGGCGTATCGGGCCGACCGGATCCTCAAGCTGGAAGACGGGGTTCTAACTCCCCTGGGGGAGGAAGAGGTGGTTCCGGGGTGGCATGGACGGCGGCCGGCGCGACAGCCAGGGGAGTCCGATGAAGTGTGAGGAGTGCGGCGCGAACGAGGCCGTGATCCATCTCACGCAGGTGGTCAACAATGAGATGCGAGTCGTGCATCTCTGCGAGGCCTGTGCCGAGGAGCAGGGCCTGGGTACCGCTCCGGAGCCCGTCACGCCCCTGACCGATTTCATCGCCCAGATGGGGGGTGCGCCGCCCCGGCCCTCGGGGATGGCGGAGCGCTGCGAGTTCTGTGGACTGACCTACGCCAACTTCAGGGAGGTGGGGCGGCTCGGCTGCCCGGAGTGCTGGAGCACCTTCCAGGAGCCTCTGGAGAAGCTGATCCGGCGGATCCACGGCTCCACGCGGCACGTGGGGAAGGTCTACCTTCCGCCGGATCCCACGGCGTCGGAGCTGGAAAAGCGTCTCGAAGGGCTGCGCAACCGGCTCGAGCGGGCGGTGGACGCAGAGGACTTCGAACGAGCGGCCCAATTGCGTGACCAGATCCGGGCCCTGGAGCACCGGGGCTAGCACGGTGGAGATGGACGCGGTACCGGACCTGGGTCTCTCCTGGCTCGATGGGAGTGGCGACCACGCCGACCTGGTGCTCTCCACCCGGGTGCGCCTGGCCCGCAATCTCCAAGGCCATGCTTTCGGGCCCCGGGCCCGGGTGAACGACCGGGAAGCGGTGCTCGGCGAGGTGGCGCGCAGTCTCCGCTCGGTGGAGCTGCTGAATCCGGCCGTCCAACTGGACCTTCCGGAACTCGATGCCCTTTCCCGCCGCGTACTTCTCGAGCGGAGGGTCGTGACCCGGGAGCTCCTGGGTGAGCGGAGCAAGGGGCCGGCGAGGGCGACCGCCGCAGTGGTCTCCGGACGGGAGCCGGTGAGCGTCCTGGTGAACGAGGAGGACCACCTGCGGCTGCAGGCGATCCTGCCGGGGCTGCAGTTGCGCGAGACATGGGGACTGGTCGACCGCCTGGACGAGGAGTTGGGGGGAGAGCTCCCGTACGCCTTCCACCCTCACTTCGGCTTCCTCACCAGTTGCCCGACGAACGTGGGGACCGGGCTTCGGGCCTCGGTCCTGCTACACCTCCCCGGCCTGGTGCTCACCAAGGAGATCTCCAAGGTCCTTCACGGCCTGGGGCAGGTGGGACTCACCTTCCGAGGGCTCTACGGCGAGGGCTCGGAGGTGGTGGGGAACTTCTTCCAGATCTCCAACCAGACGACCCTGGGGAAGTCCGAAGACGACCTGGTCGATCACCTGGACAGCATGGTTCGGCAGGTGATCCGACACGAGCTCCACGCGCGCCAGATCCTTCTTCGGGACGCCCGGGAGGTGACCGAGGACAAGATCTGGCGGGCGTACGGTTTACTCCGGTATTCCCGGAGTCTATCGTTTGAAGAGTTGATGAACCTGCTCAGCGGTGTGCGACTCGGGATGAGCCTGCAACTTCTCCCGGGGGTCCGTGTATACACTCTGAACAAGCTCATGGTGTTCACGCAGTCCGCTCACCTGGAACAGGCGGCGGGTCGCGATCTGGTCCCGGTGGAGCTGGACGCTCACCGGGCTGCGTACGTTAGGCAGGTCCTCAGCAGGGAGAGCGAGGTTCCTCCGGATCCCTCCGGATCCGGTGGCGAGCCTCGGAGCGACGTCGTCTGACGCCCTTACGGGGCGAGCGAGACCTTTCATGAACTACAACTTCACCGACCGCGTCCGGAAGGTCCTGGCCATGGCCCGCGAGGAGGCCATTCGGCTCCAGCACGACTATGTCGGGACCGAGCACATCCTGCTTGGACTCATCCGGGAGGGAGAGGGTGTCGCTGCGGCGGTTCTGACGAACCTCAGCGTCGACCTGGACCAGGTTCACGAGCGCGTGGAGGACTCGGTCCGGAAGGGGAAGGCGACCATTGCCCTCGGTGAGCTCCCGTATACGTCCAGGGCCAAGAAGGTCCTGGAATTCGCCATGGCGGAAGCCCGGGACTTCAATCACTCCTACGTCGGGACGGAGCACCTGCTCCTGGGGCTCCTTCGGGAGGAGAAGGGTATCGCCGCGCAGGTCCTCAACTCCCTGGGGGTCACCCTCGAGGAAGCGCGGGCCGAGACGCTCAAGGTGCTGGGTTCCGATGTCTCCGCGGACGAGCCGGCTGGGATCGGCAGTGGGAGTCAGCCCCAGCCGAGCCAGGCCGGATCCGCCAAGGGGGACAAGAAGTCCAAGACGCCCGCCCTGGACCATTTCTGCCGGGACCTCACCGAGCTCGCGCGGCAGGGGAAGCTGGATCCCACCATCGGGCGGACCACGGAGATCCAGCGCGTCGTCGAGATCCTTTGCCGACGCAAGAAGAACAACCCGGTCCTGATCGGGGAGCCGGGAGTGGGGAAGACCGCCATCGTGGAGGGGCTCGCCCAGCTCATCGCACGTGGTGAGGTGACCGAGGTGCTCCGGGACTATCGGGTTCTGGCCCTCGACATGGCCGCCGTCATTGCCGGCACCAAGTACCGGGGTCAGTTCGAGGAGCGCCTCAAGGCGGTCATGAACGAGATCCAGCAGGCGCAGACGGTGATCCTCTTCATCGACGAGCTGCACACACTGGTCGGTGCGGGAGCTGCGGAAGGGGCGATCGATGCCTCCAACATGCTCAAGCCGGCCCTGGCCCGGGGTGAGCTGCAGTGCATCGGGGCCTCGACCCTGAACGAGTACCGGAAGTACATCGAGAAGGACGGGGCCCTGGAGCGGCGCTTCCAGCCCGTGATCGTGGATCCGCCGGCGGTAGACGAAGCGGTGGAGATCCTCAAGGGGCTCCGGGGCCACTACGAGGAGCACCACAGGATCACCATTCCCGACGAGAGTCTCGAGCAGGCGGCGAAGCTGTCCGAGCGGTACATCACCGACCGGTTCCTTCCGGACAAGGCCATCGACGTCATCGACGAGGCCGGGGCCCGGGCCCGCATCGCGGCCCAGGTCCCCCCGCCCGAGGTGGAGGAGCTCAAGGAGGAGCTGACCGAGGTGGCGGGGAGGAAGGAAGCGGCCATCCGCGACCAGGACTTCGAGCGCGCCGCCGAACTCCGGGACGACGAGCGCGAGCTCCTGCAGCGCATCAAGGATCGGCAGGAGGAGTGGGAGGAGGAGCGCAAGCGCCATCGGCCCGAGATCTCCACAGAGGACGTGGCCTTCATCGTGAGCCGCTGGACGGGCATTCCGGTGACCCGAATCCGCCAGGCCGAGACGGAGCGGCTGGTCCACATGGAGGACGAGCTGCACCAGCGGGTCGTAGGACAGCACGACGCGATCGTGGCCATCAGTCGGGCGATTCGGCGGAGCCGCGCTGGTCTCAAGGACCCGAACCGACCCATCGGTTCGTTCATCTTCTCGGGACCCACCGGCGTGGGGAAGACGGAGCTGGCCCGGGCGCTGGCGGAGTTCTTGTTCGCGGACCGGGACGCGCTCATCCGGGTGGACATGAGCGAGTACATGGAGAAGTTCTCCGTCTCTCGACTGATCGGGGCGCCTCCCGGCTACGTCGGATACGAGGACTCGGGGGCCCTGACCAAGGCGGTACGGCGGCGGCCCTACTCCGTAGTCCTTCTGGACGAGGTGGAGAAGGCGCATCCCGATGTCTTCAACATCCTCCTCCAGGTCCTGGACGAGGGCCACCTCACGGACAACTACGGCCGTGTCATCGACTTCAAGAACACCGTGCTCATCATGACCTCGAACCTCGGTGCCCGGGATATCTCCAAGGGCGGAGGTCTGGGCTTCCAGTCCGCCGACCCGGCGTCGAGCTACGAGGTCATGCAGGGGAAGGTGAGGACCGAGATCGAGCGGGCCTTCAACCCGGAGTTCCTGAACCGCGTGGACGACATCATTGTCTTCCACCCCCTCAGCCGGGAGGAGATCGGGGAGATCGTCCACATTCTGTTGAAGGATGTGGAGAACCGGCTGAAGGAGGAGTCCATGACGCTCCGGCTTACGGAGGCGGCCGTGGAGTTTCTGGTGGAGAAGGGCTACGACGAGAAGTTCGGCGCGAGGCCCCTCAAGCGGGCGATCCAGCGCTACCTGGAAGACCCGCTCTCGGAGAAGATCCTGGTGGCTGACTTCTCCGCCGGTGACGAGATTGAAGTGGATCTCGGCGAGGACGGTGAGGGACTGAAGCTTCGGGCAGGGTCCACGACGACGAAGACGTGAAGGGTGGGGTGATCCTCTTGAGACGGTGGTTCAGCAGGACGCTCCTGGCGTCGGCCGGGGGCGTCCTCCTCTGTGGCCTGGCCCTGAGCTCGGCGCTTCCCCAGCGGCTGCAGGCTCAGGTGGAGCTTCGTCTCCCGGTGGACTCCATCGCCGTGGAGGGCATCTCACGGGTGGCCCGGACCTCCGTGCTGGCCCAGTTGGGGTTCGCCACCGGGGACACCATTACCTATCGAGACGTGCAGGAGGCCCAGACCCGTCTCTGGCGGCTGGGCCAGTTCGCCGACATCCGCGTCTTCGCCCGTGGTGGACTCGCCGATGCGCCTGCGGTGATCGTCGTCCAGGTGCAGGAGCAACCGTTGGTTCGCCGAGTGGTCTTCCGGGGTCTGGAGCGGGCGAGTCCGCGGGCGGTCCGCGACTCCGCCGGTCTCCGGGATGGCGAGCCGTTCAGTCAGCAGGAGGTCCTCGAAGGCCGACAGGCCCTCCTGGATGCGCTGGCCGATGAGGGGATTCCCTTCGCTCGGGTCCAGGTTCGGGACGAACCCGTGGAAGGGATGGAGAACGTCGTGGATGTGATCTTCGACGTGGAGGAGGGCAATCGGGTGGCCGTGGCGGAGGTCGTCGTGGAGGGGAACGAGAACGTCAGTGACGAGGACATCGTCTCGGCGCTTTCCACCCGGCCCGAGGGTTTCTGGTGGTTCCAGGGCGGGGGCTTCGATCAGGAGGCCTTCCAATCCGATCTCCAGACGGCTCTCCCAGACCTCTACCGCTCCCGCGGCTTTCTGGACTTCGAGGTCCTCTCCGACACTCTCGTCCTGGATCCTTCCTCCGGGAAGGCGCGGGTGGAGATCCAGGTCCAGGAAGGTCCGCGGTACCGGGTCGCCTCCCTGAGCATCGACGGGAACCGCGAATTCGAAGACGAGGTGCTGGAGCAGTACTTCCTTCCCGGGCGCGGCGGACTCCTCAGGTCCCTTGGATTCGGAGGCGACGAGGAAGAGCAGGAGGCCCAGGGTCGGATCTTCGATGCCGTGGCCTTCGAAGAGGCCCGGGCCTCCATCGGCGAGCTGTACGCAAACCGCGGATTCATCTTCGCTCAGGTAAATCCGGTGGTGGAGAAGGGACCGCCCCTGGAGCCCGGCGGGGATCCCACCGTGTCGGTGGGGATCGAGATCGATGAAGGGCGCCTCGCGTTCATCAACCGGATCTTGATCGAGGGGAACGACTACACCTACGAACGGGTGATCCTGGAGCGCATTACCCTCCTTCCCGGGGACGTCTACTCTCAGGCCGAGATCATCCGGAGCTACCAGAGTGTCTCCGGCCTCGGTTTCTTCGAGACGCCCATGCCCGTCCCCGATATGAATGTGGACGAGGAGACGGGAGAGGTGGACGTCACCTTCGAGGTGGTGGAGAAGCAGACCGGTGCCATCAACTTCGGAACGTCCGTGGGTGGCGGTGTGGGTCTGGCCGGCTTCATCGGTTACGACCAGCCAAACCTCTTCGGTCAGGCCAAGTCGGGCTCGGTACGGTGGGATTTCGGGCGGTACCTGAACAACTTCACGCTCACCTATTCCGATCCTGCGCTCTTCCAGAGCCGGATCAGCGGGACCGTCTCCCTCTTCAACGCCCGGGACCGGTTCTTCCAGTTCGCCTCGGGTCAGCGTCGGCGCATCGGCGGCTCGCTGCGCTTTGGATTCCCGATTCCAGGCTGGCGGTTCACCCGGGCCATTGCCGGCTATGCCATCTCCCGGACCCGTTATCAGCTCTTCCGCGGGGTCGACGACACCTCCTTGTTCGGTCGGCCTCCCGGGACGCAGAGCCAGCTCTCCATCGGCCTGGCCCGTTCCACGCTGAACCACCCTCTCTTCCCGACCCAGGGATCCCGTCAGACGTGGACAACCGAATTCAACGGTGGACTTCTGGGAGGGGACGGCGAGTTCGTCAAGCACTCACTCGAGGGCACCTGGTGGCTGCCCGTGGGTGAGGTGGGTGGAGGCTCGGGCGGAGGCCGCCCCATCACCTTCGCTCTGGGCACGTCGCTGAAGGGGGGCGCCATCTTCGGGGACGCCGGTGCCTTCCCCTTCGATCGCTTCTGGATGGGCGGCGTGCAGTTCGGTCAGGCCCTGAGAGGATACGACGAGACCTCCATCACGCCTCTGGGGTATTTCCCGGAGCGGTCCCGGGGGATCAACGACATCGACCGTCTGGGAGACGCGTTCCTGAGCGTGACGACGGAGTTCGCCATGCGATTGAATGACAACATTTCTCTCTCCACCTTCTTCGACGCCGGAAACGTTTGGCGCGGACCCAATGCCATCAACCCCAGCCAGCTCTTCCGCGGAGCCGGCGTGGGCCTCCAGCTCGTAACCCCATTTGGACCCATTGGGCTGGATTATGCGTACGGATTTGACAAGGCCGAGCCCGGTTGGCAGTTGCACTTCAAGATGGGCCCAGGCTTCTGACGCGGATTCCGGGCCCCGAGCGGCCGGCCCGTCTTCAACCACCCGGGGTGGACCCCGGCTTTGCAGAATGGAGTCAAGGATGCGACGTGCGGTAATGGGAGTTCTGGCGGCGCTGGCCGTCACGGCGGGGCCCGCGCTGGGACAGACCCCCCTCAAGATCGGATTCATCAACAGTCAGGCCCTCCTGGACCAGGCCCCCGGGGCGGCGGCGGCCTCCCAGCAGTTCGAGCAGGAGCTGGGAGCCATGCGCGCCCAGCTCGAGCCGATGGCCAACGAGCTCGACTCGCTCATGTCGCAGTTCGAGGCCCAGTCCATGACGCTCTCGGAAGAGGCCCGGCGGCAGCGGCAGCAGACCATCATCCAGAAGCAGGGCGAGTTGCAGCAGGCGGCCAACGCCATGGAGCAGCAAGCCGAACAGCGTCGCGCGGCGCTGGTCCAGCCGATCATGGACCGGATCTCCCGGACCATCGAGGCGCTCCGGATCGAAGGCGCCTATCACGTCATCTTCGACGTGGCCGCCGGCTCCATCATCGCGGCGGATCCCGCGCTGGACCTCACCCAGGAGGTCCTGCGAAGGCTCCAGGCGAACGCCGGTGGAAGCCCGGGTCAGGCGCGGAACGACTGACCTCGCCGGAAGCACACGGGACGCCGCTCGGGCCACCTTGCGTCCCCAGGGGCCCACGGACCAATTCGGTTCGTGGGCCCCTGGCGTTCCATTCCACTTCTTGCACGAGTAGGATCCCCATGAGCATGACCGACACGATGACGTTGGAGATGGTGGCCCGGTGGACCGGGGGCAGGGTAGAGGGGGACGCGTCCATTGCACTGCGGCGTCCCGCGCCGCTGGAGACAGCCACGGAGAACGAGCTGGGCCTCCTTGCGGACCGGAAGTACCTGGCGGCGGCCGCCGCGTCCCAGGCAGGTGCTTTCCTGGTGTCCCAGGGGTTGGAAGGGGAGTTCACCGACTCCCGTCCCCGGGTGGTGGTGCCCGACGCCCGGGCAGCCCTGGTGCCCATCCTGGAGCGGATGGACCCGACGCCACGGCCCGAGCCTGGTGTCCATCCCACGGCTGTGCTCGAGACGGGTGTCCAGTTGGGCGAAGGGGTGAGTGTGGGACCGTATGCGGTCCTCGAAGCCGGGTGTGTCATCGGCGACGGTTCACGGGTCGGGGCCCACTGCGTCGTGGGAGCCCGGAGTGTCCTGGGAGCCAGCTGCTACCTCTTCCCGCACGTGGTCCTGTATCCGAACACGGTCCTCGGATCGGGAGTGCGGGTCCACTCGGGCGCACGCCTGGGGTCGGACGGGTTCGGGTTCGTCGTACAGGACGGGGGGTATCGGCGTGTGCCTCAGGTGGGCGGGTGCGTGCTCGCGGACAATGTGGAGGTCGGGGCCAACACGTGCCTGGACCGGGGGTCGATCGGGGACACGGTAGTGGGCCGGGGCTCAAAGCTGGACAACCTGGTCCACCTGGCGCACAACGTGCGCGTTGGCGAGCACGTTGCCATGGCCGCCATGACGGGGGTGGCCGGATCCACGGAGATTGGCGCCTGGGCCCAGTTCGGGGGGCAGGCGGGTGTCGTGGGACATATCCGAATCGGTGACGGTGCCCGAATCGCTGCCCAGGCAGGCGTGATCGGGGACGTGGCTGATGGCGCCGAGGTGACGGGGTATCCGGCCCGGGAGCTGAAGCAGCAGCTTCGGGTCTATGCCGCGTCCGCGAAGGTCCCGGACGCCCTCAAGCGGCTCCGGGCTCTGGAGCGTGAGGTCGAGGCGCTCCGGGCGAGGTTGGAGGGAGGGAAGGGGTAGCGTACCTTTACGCGTTCTTCCACAGGGCTCTGCCGACGGGCGGCGGGCCACGTCCTTCTTCAACCCTCGAATGGCCGCTCCCAAACAGCGCACACTGGCCAGTGAAGCCTCCCTGGACGGGGTCGGAGTCCACTCCGGCGAGGCGAGCACCCTCACCCTCTGCCCGGCACCGGCGGACCATGGGATCGTATTCCGACGGGTAGACCTGGAGGGCGCACCTGGCGTCCCGGCGGATCTGGACCACGTGTCCGGAACCGAGCTCGGCACCACCCTGGCCATGGGAGAGGCGCATGTCCTGACGGTGGAGCACGTCCTGGCGGCCCTGGCCGCCCACAACGTGGACAACGCCGTTCTGGAGCTGACCGGGCCCGAGCCACCGATTCGTGACGGGAGCTTCCGGGACTTCTACGATGCGGTGGAGGAGGCCGGGGTCGTGGAGCAGGAAGCGGCGGCACAGGTCCTGGAGGTGCGGGAGCCCGTGCACGTAGACGGAGGGAAGGGGGTGGACTACGTCTGCGCACCCCACGACGGATATCGGATCTCCGCCACCATCGACTTCGCCCACCCCGCCATTGGGCGCCAGTTCGGTTCCTGGGACTTCGGTGAGCGCGCCTTTCCCGGTCAGATCGCTCCGGCTCGCACCTTCGGCTTCAAGGAGCAGGCGGAAGCCCTGCAGGCCCGTGGGCTCGCCCGCGGGGCCTCGTTGGAGAACACGATCGTCCTGGACGAATCCGGGGTCATGAACGATGGGCTTCGATTCCCGGATGAGTTCGTGCGCCACAAGGTGGGAGACATCATCGGTGACCTCTCCCTCCTGGGCCGACGTATCCGGGGGCACGTGGTGGCGCAGCGCCCGAGCCACGCGGGAAATGTGGCGCTGGCCCGGGCCCTCCGGGATCATGCGCTGTCGGACCAGCGGCCCCGGGTGGAGGCCACGGAGATCATGCAGTATCTCCCGCACCGCTACCCGATGCTCCTCGTGGATCGGATCACCGCGTTCGAGAAGGGAAAGCGGATCGTCGGGCTCAAGAACGTGACCATCAACGAGCCCTTCTTTCAGGGGCATTATCCGGGGCACCCCATCATGCCGGGGGTCCTCATCATCGAGGCCATGGCCCAGGTGGGCGGACTGCTCCTCATGGACGTCGTGGACGACCCCGAGGACAAGGTGGTGTACTTCATGTCCCTGGACGACGTGAAGTGGCGCCGCCCCGTGATCCCCGGCGACCAGATCGTGTTCGAGCTGGAGCTCCTTCAGTTCCGACGGGGTGTTTGCAAAATGGCGGGCACGGGAAAGGTGGACGGGAACGTGGTGGCTGAAGCCAAACTCATGGCACGGGTGATGGACCGATGAAGGGAACCACCGGAGGGGCCGAGGGCCCCACGGAGACCTTCGTTCATCCCTCCGCTCTCGTGGACGATGGAGCCGAACTCGGTGTCGGCGTCCAGGTCGGGCCGTTCAGCATCGTCGGTCCCGGTGTCACGTTGGGGGATGGGACACGTCTCGCGTCCCACGTCCTGGTGGCGCGGGACACCACGGTCGGTGCCGATTGCCGGATCTCGCAGGGAGCGGTCTTGGGGACCGATCCCCAGGACCTGAAGTTTCAGGGCGAACGGACCTGGTTGGAGGTGGGGGACCGGACCGTGATTCGGGAGTATGCGACCCTGAACCGGGGGACGTCGGCCACCGGGAGGACCGTGGTGGGAAGCGACTGCCTCCTCATGGCCTATACCCACGTGGCCCACGATTGCGTCCTTGGAAACCACATCGTCCTCTCCAACAGCGTGAACATGGCGGGGCACGTCGTCATCGGGGACTGGGTGATCGTGGGAGGGCTTACCCCGATCCATCAGTTCGTGCGAGTCGGGGCACACGCCTTCGTCGGCGGCGCATCGCGGATCGCCCAGGATGTGCCCCCCTACTGCCGAGCCGCGGGGAATCCCTCGAAGCTCTACGGCCTGAACTCCGTCGGCCTCGAGCGTCGAGGCTTCGGCCCCGAGGTTCGGAAGGCGCTCAAGCAGGCCTACCGCCTGGTCTTCAAGGCCGGTCTCAACGTGTCCCGGGGGGTGGCCCGGGCCCGGGACGAGGCGCCCTCCCTGCCGGAGGTGGGCCACTTCCTCGACTTCATCGCCGCCTCGGAGAGAGGGATCATTTCGTGATCTCCGTGGGAGTCGTCGGGACCGGATCGCTGGGCTTCCATCACGCCAGGATCCTGCGGGACCTGGACGGGGTGGAGATGCACGGCATCTACGAGGCACGCCAGGAGCGCGCCCTGGAGGTGGCGGGCGAGTTGGGTGTGACGGCCCATCCCTCGCTGGAGAGCCTTCTGGACGAGGTGGATGCCGTCGTGGTGGCGGTTCCCACAGTGGCGCACGAAGCCGTGGCCGTGGCGGCCCTCGAGAGAGGCGTCCACGTCCTCATCGAGAAGCCCATGGCCCCCTCGTTGGAGGAGGCCGACCGCATCCTGTCAGCGGCGCGGGCGGGGGGAGGCCTGATCCAGATCGGCCACGTGGAGCGGTTCAACGCCGCCATTCGGGCGGCCGTACCCTACCTGGATCGGCCTCTCTTCGTGGAGTCCCACCGCCTGGCGCCCTTCACCCTGCGGAGCACGGACGTGGCCGTGGTGCTGGACCTCATGATCCACGACGTGGACCTGGTGCAGAGCCTGGTGCGGAGCCCCATCGTCGACATTGCCGCCTCCGGCATGCCGGTGCTGACCCCCACCATCGACATCGCCAACGCCCGGCTGACTTTTCAGAGCGGTGCGGTGGCGAACCTCACCGCATCCAGGGTCTCCATGGAGCGCATGCGGAAGCTCCGGATCTTCCAGCCCAGCGGGTATCTGAGCCTCGACCTGGCCGCCGGGACGGGAGAGTTCCTTCGTCTCAAGAGGGATCTTCCCCTGTTCTCCGGGGAAGGAGAACAGGCGGCAGGTGGTTTGACCCCCGAGGCCCTCTCCGGCGCTGGTTTGGCCGCGCTGGTCGAGCGCATTCCCCTGCAGGGGGACGGTGGGGAGCCTCTCCGCAAGGAGTTGGAGAGCTTCCGCGACGCGGTGGTGGGGAAGGCCCCTCCCGCGGTGTCGGGAGAGGAGGGGCGCGCCGCCCTGGAAGTCACCTTGTCCATCGAGGAGCGGATCCGGAAACATGTCGCTGATTCGCGTCCGGCGTAAGCGGAAGAAGGAGTGGATCGACGTAAAGCGGGGGAAGCCTCCGGGCAAGCTCCTCCTCCTACTGATCCTCGTTCTCCTCGCCCTCTGGTACCTGGGGCGCTTCTGAGGCCGGCGCCAACCGGCGCACCCAGACCACCTTCGGACCATCCCACTCCCTTCCGAGTGCCGTGAACACCCCTCCACGAATCCTGGTTCTCGCCGGAGAGGCCTCGGGCGATCACCACGCAGCTCGGGTCGTGGCCGAGCTGCGCAAGGCCCGGCCGGAGCTGGTTTTCGTGGGGCTGGGTGGCCCGGACCTGGAGGCCGAAGGGGTTCAGCTCATGGCCGGGCTGGACGAGCTCGCGGTCATGGGGTTCGCCGAAGTCGTTCGCCACCTGGGGTTCTTCGTACGCTTGGGGCAGCGGGTCAAGCGGCTCCTGCAGGAGGGCGAGGTGGACCTGGTCCTGGCGGTGGATTATCCGGGCTTCAATCTCCGAATGGCCCGAGCGGCACGGCGGTTTGGCGTCCCGGTGCTCTACTACGTCGCGCCCCAGGTGTGGGCCTGGAAGCCCCGGCGTGCGGCGCAGTTGGCTCGGGACGCGGACCACATCGCGGTGATCCTCCCGTTCGAGCCACCGATCTTCGAGGCGGAGGGCGCCTCCGTGAGCTTCGTCGGCCACCCGCTCATGGAGACGGCGTCGCCGAGCCCGGAGGCCCGTGCTCACCTCCGGCAGGAGCTGGGGATCGAGGCGAATCGCCCGATCCTGGCCCTCCTTCCCGGATCGAGGAATCAGGAGTTGGAGCGGCACCTCGAGCTCTTCCGGGGAGCGGCGGAACGACTACGGGCCGCTCACTCGGAACTCGCGCCGGTGCTGGCCGTGGCGCCGGGGGTCGCGCCCGAGAGATTCGCGGACACCGGCCTGCCGACGACCTCGCGGACGCGGGAGTTGTTGCGGACGGCCAGGGTCGCACTGGTGAAGTCCGGGACTTCCACGCTGGAGGCCGCCGTTGCCGGCGTGCCCTTCGTGATGGCCTACCGGACCTCCCCGCTGACCTTCGCACTGGCGAAGCGCCTGGTCCGGGTCCCCCACGTGGCCCTGGCGAACCTGGTGGCCGGGGAGCGGGTGGTTCCGGAGTTCCTCCAGTCACAGGCGACTCCCGAGGCGCTCGCGGCGGCCCTGGACCCGCTGGTGCCGGAAGCCTCGGGAGCTCGGCGTACCATGGAGGAGGGCCTGGCCCGAATCCGTGGGGCCCTGGGCGGGCCGGGGGCCGCCGAACGTGTGGCGAGCAAGGTCCTGGCGCTTCTGGAGACTCGGCGATGACCGATTGGAAGTTCCGGGCGGCTGGAGTGCTGGGGCAGGGGTTGGTTGGAGGCCTCTTCACCACCATCCGCGGGCAGCGGATTGGATACGAGCCCATTCGGGCCCTGCGAGCCTCGGGCCAGAACGTTCTCTTCGTCTTCTGGCACGGACAACTCCTTCCCCTGGTCCACTATCACCGGGGGGAGGGGGTCGTGGTGCTTGTGAGCGAGCACGACGACGGCGAATACATCACCCGGGTTCTGGACCGGTACGGGTTCGAGACGGCTCGCGGATCGTCCACCCGTGGGGGGACCCGGGGACTGAGGGGGCTGCTCCGTGCCGCCCGCGCCGGGCACGACCTGGCCATCACGCCCGATGGTCCCCGCGGACCCGCGCGAGTGTTCAAGCCCGGGAGTCTGGTGGCGGCCCAGCTTTCGGGCCTCCCCATCGTCCCCGTGGCAGTGGGCGTCAGCGCCGCGTGGCATTTCAGATCCTGGGATGCCTTCACGGTCCCGAAGCCCCTTTCCCGGATCCGGATCGCGTACGGCGATCCGGTCTGGGTACCACGGGACCTTCCCGAGGAAGAGTTGGAGATCCTGGGCCGCACCCTCCAGGACACGCTCGATGGCCTGGAGGACCAGGCCCGGCGGGGACTCGGCGACGGGGTCTACGTGAAGGAGACGCATCGGTGAGGGCCCACCAGTGGGTCCGGCAGGTGTGGTCCGGAGGTGGGGGGATCTCCGGCTCGGTTGCCCGTGCCGTCCTGCTTCCCGGGGAGTGGCTCTTTCGGGCGGCCCTCCGGGTCCGGGCTCTCCGATACCGCGCGGGGACCGCCTCGGTGGCCCGTGCTTCCATTCCGGTGATCTCCGTGGGGAACCTGTCGGTGGGCGGGACCGGCAAGACTCCGGTGGCGTCCTGGGTCATCCGGGTGCTTCGGGATCGAGGCGCCCGTCCGGCCCTGGTGGCCCGGGGGTATGGTGAAGACGAGCTTCTACTTCACGGGCGCTGGACCCCCGGGATCCCGGTAGTGGCCGATCCCGACCGGGCGGCGGGGGTCGAGCAAGCGGCCGGAAACGGTGCCTCGGTGGCGGTCCTGGACGACGGATTCCAGCACCGGCGTCTGGCCCGGGAGGTGGACCTGGTGCTGGTGGCCGCCGAGGAGGGGGTGCCCGGGCGGCTTCTTCCCAGGGGACCGTTCCGTGAGCCTCTGGAGGCGCTCGGACGAGCCCACGGCGTGCTCGTCACCCGCAAGTCGGCCTCCTTGGAGGCGGCGCGGGAGGTGGCGGGCCGGATCCGGGCCCATGTCCCTGGAGCCGTGGTGGGCGTGGCGCATCTCCGGCCGGCGGGCCTCCGTCCACTCGGAGTGGTGAGAGATCCGGGTGAGTCGGAGCTCATCGAAGGCCCGGTGGTGGTCGCCACCGGTGTGGCCCGGCCCGAATCCGTTGCGGCGGGCGTCCGAGCCCTGGGCCTGGAGGTGGCCGCCTTGAAGGCCTTCCCCGATCACCACGATTTCCGGGAGGCGGAAGTGACTTCGGTGGTCCAGGAGGCGGCTGGGCGGCCCGTGGTGGTGACCGAGAAAGATGCGGTGAAGTGGGAGCTGCTGGAGGCGACTCGCGGTGCGCCGGTTCAGGTGCTCTACCAGGAGTTGACCTGGGAGGAAGGGGAAGCGGCGATGGAGGAGCTGCTGATGGGGGCGTTGGCCGGGAGGATGGAATGACGGACTTTCAGGTCCCGGTCATCGTCGTCGGGAGCGGAATCGCCGGCCTCTCCTTCTCCCTGAAGGTCTCCACGGCCGCGGACGTCCTGCTACTCACCAAGAAGGACCGTGCCGAGTCGAACACCAACTGGGCACGGGGCGGAATTGCCGCGGTGATGGGCCCCGATGACGATCCAGCGCTCCACGTCCAGGACACCCTCCTGGCGGGAGCGGGTTTGTGCCACCGGGAGGTGGTGGAGATGGTGGTCCGCGAGGGACCCGCCCGCATCCAGGATCTCGTGGCATGGGGGACGCGGTTCCAGCAGGAGGCGGGGCGACTCTCGCTCGGTCGGGAGGGGGGACACTCCCGGCGCCGCATCGTCCACGCGGGCGACCGGACGGGATTCACCATTGAGCACGCGCTCCTGGAAGCAGTGGCAGCCCGGCCAGAAATCCGCGTGGTGGAAGACCTCATGGTCGTCGACCTCCTGGTAGAGGGGGAGGGACGACTCCGCCGCTGTCGAGGGATTCGGGCCATCCAGCGGCATACGGGCGAGGAGATTCGCATCGAGGCCCGGGCGGTCCTCCTGGCGACCGGTGGATCCGGCCAGGTCTACCGGCATACGACGAACCCCGGAATCGCCACGGGAGATGGCGTGGCGATGGCATTTCGGGCGGGGGCGGAGGTCGCCAACATGGAATTCGTGCAGTTCCATCCCACCGCGCTGTTCCCCACGGAGGACCCGGCGTTCCTCATCTCCGAGGCCGTGCGCGGGGAGGGCGCCGTCCTCAGGACCCGGGGAGGAGTCGCATTCATGGACGACGTGCATCCCATGGGCTCGCTGGCACCCCGGGACGTGGTGGCTCGCGGGATCCACCATGCGCTGCGTGCTTCCGGCCATGATCACGTGCTCCTGGATGTGACCGGGATCCCGCAGGGGGAGTTCGCTCGACGGTTCCCATCGACGTTGGAGGGGTGCCACCTGCGCGGAGTGGATCCGCATCGGGACGGGATCCCGGTGGTTCCCGCCGCTCATTACCAGTGCGGCGGAGTCTGGACCGATCACCATGGGGCCACCACCCTCCCCGGCCTGTACGCCACCGGAGAGGTGGCGTGCACCGGTCTCCACGGCGCCAACCGACTGGCCTCCAACTCCCTCCTGGAGGCGGTGGTCTACAGTCACCGTGCAGCCCAGGCCGTGTCGCGGCTGGTCGCGTCACAGGGAGCGGTATCCGAGGGGCACGTGACGTCCCTGGCCCTGCCGGAACCGCCGGCGGATGCCGCCGAGCCCTTCGACCCGCCGGACGCGTCACGAGAGGCGCTGCGGCAACTCCTGTGGGACTACGCGGGGATCGAGCGGCGGTGGGACGAACTCAACGCCCACCACGACGAGCTGGTGCATCTTCTGAGGTCGGAAGAGGCCCGGTTCGAGGCTGAAGGACCTGGGAGCACCGGGGCTGTGGAGCGGCGCAACCTCCATTGGGTGGGCTATCTCATCCTCCGGAGCGCCCTGGGCCGGTGCGAGTCCCGCGGACTCCATTTCCTCGCCGACCGACCCTACCGGGACAACGAACGCTGCCTCAAGGACACCGTCCTGGTCCGAGGCGAGGGGTTGGAGGCCCGGGAGGTGGAGCCGTGAAGGTGACGTTGGTGGTGGTAGGGAAGGTGAGGGGAGAGCTCGCCGAGGCCGTGGCCGAGTACGAATCCCGCGCGACCCGCTATTGGAAGCTCGAGGTCATCGAGGTAGATGCCGGCGCCCCTCGGGGGAAGGGGGACCCCGAGTCGGTGATGGCGGCCGAGGCCGACCGGATCCTCGGGCGACTTCCGGCGGCCGCCGAGGTGGCGATCCTGACGCGCGACGGGAGGCCCCTGTCGTCCCGGGGGCTGGCCGGTTGGCTCCAGGACCACGCGGTCCTCGGATCGGCCGGGGTGGCCCTGGTGATCGGAGGCGCGTACGGTATCCACGGGACGGTGCGGGCGCGCGCCCGAAGGCGGATCTCGCTCTCCGCCATGACGTTCCCTCACGAGATGGCTCGGCTCATCCTCGCGGAACAGCTGTACCGGGCCGGGACGATTCTTCGCGGAGAGCCGTATCACAAGGGGCCATGAGGCCACCATACACAGGGAGGCGACGCTGAACCTGGAACTGCAGATCCGGCGCCCGGGGAGCAATCCCCTGGTTCAGGGGATCCTGACCTCGGAACCGCGTGCTTGTGCGTTCTTGCCGCATCGCTGGCAGGACCCCGATGCCTATCGGTCCCGGGCGTGGGAACTGAGTCAGCGACAGGCGGACCTCGGGTGGACGGAGGCGGTTCAAGCCCCCGGGGAGAGGGCGCGTAAGAAGCTCGATGCGGTGCGAAAGTGGAACGGGTTCGTCGTCACGACCGGTCAGCAGCCGGCGCTCTTCACCGGGCCGCTGTACTCGCTCTACAAGGCCCTCACCGCCGTGCGCCTGGCGGAGGAACTCGAGCTCGCGGTGGGCCGACCGGTGGCGCCCCTTTTCTGGGTGGCCTCGGAGGATCACGACTGGGCGGAGTCGAATCACGCACACGTCGTCGGTGTGGACAACGAGCTGCACCGACTCGAGGTCCCGGACCGCCCGGGTGCGGGAACGCTCCCGCTTCACCGCATCCAGGTGGCTGACGCCATGCCCCGCTTGCTGGATGGGCTGGCCGAGCTGCTTCCCGACACGCCGGTGGCCGCCGACGCGGTCAATCTCTTCCGAGAGGCCTATGGGGCGCCGGATGTGACTCTTGCCTCGGGTTTCCAGGCCGCTCTGGAGCGAATCCTGGAGCCTTTTGGCGTCCTCTTCGTCCAGGCGCACGATCCGGTGCTCAAGGCCCGTGCCCGGCCCCTGCTGGAGGCCGCGGTCACGGAGAGCGCGGACCTGGAGGCGAGGCTGGCGGACCGGGCGTCCATGCTGGAGAGGGCGGGCTTCCACGTACAGGCTCCCATCATGGAGGAGGGGGTGAACCTGTTCGTCGAGGGGCCTGGTGGACGGGAGAGGCTCTACCGCGACGGGGACGGGTTCCGGTTGCGCCACTCGGGCGAGCACCTTTCCCGGGAGGCGGTTCTCGCGCGCATCGCCCAGGAGCCGGACACGGTGAGCCCGAACGTGTTGCTCCGGCCCGTGGTGGAGGCAGATGTCTTTCCCACGCTCTCCTACGTCGCCGGTCCCGGTGAGATGTCCTACTTCGCGCAGCTCCAGCCGCTGTTCGAGGCGTTTGAGGTCGGGATGCCGGTCATCCATCCCCGCTTCGGCGCCACGCTGCTCGAGCGGAAGATCGGGAAGGTCCTGGACAAGTTCTCGGTGAGCGAGGCGGACCTCTTCAAGCCGTTCCACGAGCTCGCGGCGGAGATCGCCCGGGACGAGGTGCCGGAGGACGTGCGGCGCGCACTGAGTGAAATCCGTGGTGGCATGGGCAAGGGCACCAACGCCCTGGTCCAGGCCTCCCGTGCGGTCGATCCCACCCTCAAGGGACCGATCCAGCATGCCCGCTTCCTGGCCATGGACGCCTACGCCGACGCCGAGAAGAAGATCCTGCAGGCGGTGAAGCGGGAGAACGAGACCGCGCTGCAGCAGCTCGAGAAGGCGCGCCTCCACGTGGCCCCGGAGGGAAAGCCCCAGGAACGGGTCCTCACGCCCGCCTACTATCTGGCGCGGTACGGAGCGGAGTGGGTCGCCGGCGTCGCGGACGCGATGAAGGTCGCGTTGCCGCCGGATTCCGACTCTAAGTAGTTTGGAGCCATGATCCAGCTCATCATTCTCCTGGTATTGCTCATCCCCATCCTGGCCATCGTTCTGGACTCCCAACTCGGTCGGGCCCTGGCCGCCCGTCTGGAGGGTCGGTCCATCCCCGCAGGGGACAAGGTCACCCACGAGCGGATCGCATACCTGGAAGGGGAGGTGGAGCGCCTGGGGAGCGAACTCACCCGGCTCGAGGAGGAGAGCGAGTTCCTCCACAAGCTTCTGACGGAGCGAAGCTCCGGTGACACCGTGCGAGGGTCCCTGACCGAGGGCGAGGATCACGAACAGGACTGAGTCCTCCTCGTCCGTGTCCGCCTCCGCCGGCCGGTCGGCGACCTCCGCCTCCGCACGCAATTCGTGGTGGGTGGGGCTGGGGATTCTCCTCAGCCGCATCTCCGGAATCGTTCGGGATGCCGCAGTAGCCTATTACCTGGGCTCCGGGCGCTTGGTGGACATCTTCTTCGCGGGACTCCGAGCGCCCAATCTCCTCCAGAATCTCCTGGGTGAGGGAAGCCTCTCGGCCTCGTTCATTCCCGTCTATGCCCGCTTCCTCGAGGAGGACCGATCCGAGGACGCCGGCCGATTCGCCGGTGCCGCGCTGGGACTCCTGGCTGCCACCGCCTACGGTGCGGCCCTCCTGGGCATGGCGCTGGCCCCTCTCCTCGCCCGCCTCCTCTTTCCCACCTGGGATCCGGATTCCCAGCTGCTCCTGACCCGGGTCCTCCGGATCCTCTTTCCCATGACCGCCACCCTGGTCCTGTCCGCCTGGGCCCTGGGGATCCTGAACAGCCATCGGCGCTTCTTCGTCTCGTACGTGGCGCCGGTGGCATGGAACGTGGCCCTCATTACCGCCCTCTTCCTTGCCGCCGGGGCCGTCTACCCAACCCAGGAGGCGCGCGGGGACGCGCTGGTCATGGCGCTGGCCTGGGGAGGGCTCGCGGGCGGGGTGCTCCAGTTCCTGGTGCAGATTCCCTTCATGGGGAGGGCCCTGGGGCGGATCCGGCCGTCCCTTGGCCGGGGTGTCACGGGGGTCCGTGAGGCTGTCTCCAACCTCGTTCCAGTGGTCCTGGCACGGGGAGCCGTAAACCTGTCCGCCTATGCGGACATCATCCTGGCGGGTCTCCTGGTGGCGGGCGCCGTAGGGCACCTGGGCCGGGCCCAGGCCCTCTATCTCCTCCCCATCTCCCTCTTCGGGATGGCGGTGGCGGCGGCGGAGCTCCCCGAGCTGTCGCGCCAGGGGCCGGCGGCGGGCCGGCTTCTGGCGGAGCGGGTGAGAGGTGCCCTGGGTCGCGTGCGATTCCTGCTGATCCCGTCCGCCGTAGCCTACCTCGCCTTCGGCGACCTTCTGGTGGCAGGGCTGTACGAGCGGGGATCCTTCGGAGCGGCAGATAGCCGAACGGTGGGCTGGGTTCTGGCAGCCTACGCCCTGGGACTGCCCGCGTCCGGGTCTTCCCGGACCCTCTCGTCCGCCTTCTACGCCCTCCGGGACACCCGGACTCCGGCCCGGATCGCTTTCCTGCGGATCGGGCTTTCCCTGGGCACCGCGGTCCTGGTGATGTTCCCCCTGGACCGGATCCGGATCGGTCCGTGGGGCCTGGGAGCCGCCGGACTTGGCGTGGGGGCCTCCGTGGCGGCCTGGGTCGAGTACGGGTTGCTCCGGCGGCGACTGGCGGACCGGATCGGGGAGCACGGGCCCGCCTTTGGTGGCCTGGCACGGGCTCTGGGCGCCTCCGTGGTGGCAGCGGCGGCGGCGTGGGTCTTCCGGAGGAATCTCGGGGAGATCTTGTTCCCCGCTGATCTCGCGTTCTTCGGGATCGGGGTAGGCCTTCTCCTGAAGGCGCTGGGAACGGCGGCGGTGTTCGGGGTGGTATACCTGGTTCTGGCGGGACTCGGCGTACCAGCGCTTCCCAGTCGGCGCCGCCCGGGCTCCTGACGCGTTCCTCATCCCCCCCCATTGGTGACTGCTCTACCCCACCTCGAAGACCGGCTCAAGGCGCTGCCCCGTACGCCGGGGGTCTACCTCTTCCGAGATGGCGACGGCGGGGTGCTTTATGTGGGGAAGGCCCGGGAACTCCGATCCCGCGTACGATCCTACTTCCGTGGGGATGCCGGGCATTCCCTCAAGACCCGGGAGCTGGTTCGGCGGGTGGCGGATCTGGAGACGCTGGTGGTGGGCTCGGAGGCCGAGGCCCTCATTCTCGAGGCGAACCTCATCAAGGAACACCAGCCCCGCTTCAACCTCCAGCTTCGGGACGACAAGAAGTACCCCTACATCAAGGTGACCGTCCAGGAGCCGTTTCCGCGGATCTGGGTCACGCGCAACGTGAAGAACGACGGTGCCCGCTACTTCGGTCCGTACACCGGCGTCGGCGCCCTGCGGCAGGCGCTGGACGTGATCAAGCGTCTCTACACAGTGCGGTCCTGCAGGTATCGCCTGCCTCAGGAGACGCCCGACCGCCCCTGTCTGGACTACCACATCGGTCGGTGCTTGGCGCCGTGCGTGGGATACCAGAGCCAGGAGGACTATCGGGGTATGGTGGAGGAGATCCTCCTGATTCTCGGCGGGGAGACGGAGGGGCTCCGCCGGGAGGTGGAGGAGCGGATGCAGCACGCTTCCGCGGCCCTCGACTTCGAGGGGGCCGCACGCCATCGGGACGTTCTCCAGGGGCTGGACACCCTCGCCCGGGAGCAGCGCGTGCACCAGCTGGGGGGAAGCGACCATGACGTGGTGGGCCTGGCCCGGGATGGAGCCGAAGCCGCGGCGGTGGTGATGCGCATCCGAGGCGGGCTGCTCCTGGGGCGGGATGTGCTCCGGTTCCAGGGTCTGGCGGAGGAAGAGGACGAGGAGCTGTTGGCTTCGTTCGCCTCCCGCCACTACCTGGGTCGGGGCCGGGAGGGGCGCCGCGACCTCCCGCGGGACGTCCTCCTCCCGGCGGACTTCCCGGACGCCCCAATCCTGGGGGAGATCCTCTCCGCCGAAGCCGGCCGGAAGGTATCCCTGGGAGTGCCGAAGCGCGGTCCGAAGCGCCGCCTGGTGGAACTCGCCGAGACGAACGCACGGCACGCGCTCGAGGACCGCCGGACGGTGGTCGGAGAGGTGGACCGGGCCGACGAAGTTCTCTTCGACCTCCAGGAGCGCTTGGGTCTCAAGGTGGTACCCCGGCTCATGGTGTGCTTCGACGTGTCCCACACCCAGGGCTCGGAGACCGTGGCCAGCGCCGTCGTGTTCCAGAACGCGGAGCCGAAGAAGGCGGAGTACCGCCACATGCGCATCCGGGGGGAGTGGGGCAATGACGACTACCGCTCCATGCACGAAGCGGTAAACCGCTACTTCCGTCGGCGGCTGGACGAGGAGAAGCCTCTCCCGGACCTCACGGTGATCGATGGGGGCAAGGGCCAGCTGAATGCGGCCCTGGAGGCACTCCGGGGCCTCGGCCTGGACGACACCCACGTGGTAGGCCTCGCGAAGAGGGAGGAGGAGGTCTACCTCCCCGGCCGTCGGGATCCTGTGTCCATGGACCGCCGTGACCGGCCCCTTCAGTTGCTGCAGCGCATCCGTGACGAGGCCCACCGGTTCGCCGTGGGGTACAACCGGAAGCTCCGGAAGCAACGTACCTTGAGGAGTGACCTGGGAGAGATCCCGGGCATCGGGCCTGGCCGCCAGAAGGCCCTCCTCTCGAGATTCGGCTCGGTGAAGGGGATCACCCGGGCCACGGAGGACGAGATCGCCCGTGTGCCCGGCTTCTCCCGTGTCCTGGCGGCTCGGGTCCTGACCTACCTCAAGCACTGACGCCCATGTCCGAACTGATCCGCACCCGCTTTGCACCGAGCCCTACGGGTCGCCTTCACCTGGGCAATGTTCGGATCGCAGTATTCAACTGGCTCTTCACCCGGCACCACGGTGGGGCGTTCGTCCTGCGCATCGAGGACACGGACGTGGAGCGAAACGTCCCGGGGGCGGAGGAGGCCCTCATGGGAGACCTGAGGTGGCTGGGTCTGGAGTGGGACGAGGGGCCGGACGTGGGCGGGGTCCATGGCCCGTACCGGCAGAGCGAGCGCGGCCACCTCTACCAGGAGGCGCTGGCGGCCCTTCTGGACCAGGGCGAGGCCTATCGCTGCTTCTGCGCGGAAGGGGAGGGGAGCGAGGAGACCCGCCGGTACCCCGGGACCTGTCGGAGCCTGGACCGAGAAGAGGCCGCGGCCCGGGCCGAGAAAGGTGAGATGCACGTGGTACGACTCCGGACACCCGAGGCCGGGACGATTGAGATCCGAGATGAGGTCCGGGGAGATATCACGTTCCCTGCAAGCGACATCGACGACTTCGTCCTCCGGAGGGCGGACCGGCGTCCCACGTACAACTTCGCCGTGGTCGTGGACGATGTGACCATGGCCATTAGCCACGTCATCCGGGGGGGAGGGCACCTCTCCAACACACCCAAACAGGCGCTCCTGTTCGACGCCATAGGTGCGCCGCGACCCCGGTTCGTTCACCTCCCCAACGTCCTGGCGCCCGACGGGGGAAAGCTGTCGAAGCGGCATGGAGCCCAGGGAGTGGAGGCGCTCCGGGACGAGGGGATGCTCCCGGAGGCCATCGTGAACTACCTCTCCCTCCTGGGGTGGTCACACCCCGAGGAGAAGGAGGTCCTGACTCGAGACGAGCTGGTGGCCGCGGTGGATCTGGATCGGGTCAGGGCCTCGGAAATGGCCTACGACCCGGACAAGCTGCGGTGGGTGGCGGCTCAGCACCTGGCTCGTCTGCCGCTCAGAGCCGTGGTGGACGGGGTACGGCCCTTCGTCGATCGGTCCCGATTCCCCCTTTCCGATCCGGCGCTGGGTCCGGCCATGGAGGCGCTCCGGTCCCGCCTGTCGGCGTTCGGCGAGGTCAACGATCACCTGGGGTTCGTCTTTCCCCAGGATGGTGCGGCGTGGGACGAACTCCGGGCCGCTCTCCGGCGGGATCCCGAGGGCCAGGAGGTCCTGCGGGAAGCACATGCGTCGCTGGAGGCTCTGGAGGGTTGGGACCGGGAGGGGGTGCGGACGGCCTTCAAGGAAGCCGGAAGGCGGACAGGGGCCCGAGGACCCGGGCTCTTTCACCCCCTTCGGAAGGCCATCACGGCCGCGGAGTCGGGCCCGGATCTGGGATGGATTTGCGTGGCCCTGGGGAGGGAGGAGGTCCTGCACCGCCTCGAGGCGGCAATGGTGGCATAGGGGTGGGACGGAGCATTGGGGTGAAGGCCCCGGGTCGGGAACGAACGCCGGCGCCTCGCGGTTTGACCGGTCTGAACGGCAACTCTATTTTTCTGTGCTATTTTACGGTCTTTACGAACCAAAGGAGGAGCCACGGATGAATCTCCGTTTCGGTGTGGCGCTCGCCAGCGCACTGACCCTGACCCTGGGAGGTTGTGCCGCCTCGTCCGGCGGCGGCGGTGCGGCTGCGCCCCGGATCTCCGGCGGCGAGGTGCTCGCCCAGGGTGAGAGCCCTCGCCAGGATGCCAACACCCGGGCAGCCCAGGGCCACCTGGAGCAGGCCGAGTCCGCCGCGACGCCCGAAGCGGCAGCCCCGCACTACCAGGCCGCGGCGGAGGCAGCCGACGCGGCCATCGCGGCCGATCCCACCAACCCGCTGGCGTACCGCCTGGCCGCCGAGGCCTACCTGGGGCTCGAGGACTATGCGCGTGCCGGCGCCATGTACGACGAGGCCGAGCGGCTGCGCCCCATTTACGCCCTGGAGACGGAGCGGGTGCGTGAGATGGCCTGGATCGATCGCTACCAGTCCGCGGCGCCCCTGGTGAACGCGGGAGAGTACGAGGCGGCCATCGAATACTTCGAGCAGGCGAACGCCATCTACAAGGGGCGTCCCGAGGTCATGCTCACCTTGGGTCAGGTCTACGCACAGGTCGGGGAATACGACCTGGCCGTGGAGAACCTCCTGAACGCCCAGGCCATCATCGAGTCCGACCGGATCAACGAGATGGACTCCACCACCGCCGCGACGTGGCGGCAGCAGGGTGCGGAGATCCCCGTGATGATCGCCCAGTCCCTGGTCAACGCCGAGCGGTACGAAGAAGCAGTCACGGCGCTTCGGGACCTCCTGGCCCAGGAGCCCGGGAACCCGAGCTACCTGAGGACGCTGGGAACCACCTTCGTGCGCATGGAGCAGCCGGATTCGGCCAAGGTGGTGTACGATCAGCTCATGACCGTCGAGGGCCTCTCGTCGGCGGAGTACTACGCCGTGGGGGTGGGTCAGTACCAGCTCGAAGACTACGCGGAGGCGGCGGCCGCATTCAAGCGGGCCACGGAAGTCTCGCCCAACGACCGCGACGCGCTGGAGATGTGGGCCCGGTCACTCCAGCTCACCTATCCGGCGGGCGCCGATGCACCGGAGCCGCCGGCGGGGGCCCTGGAGGAGCTTCGGAGCGCCAGTGAGCGGTGGCTCGAGCTGGATCCGAACAACCAGAACGCCCATCTGATCCTGGCGCAGACCGCCAACCGGCTGGGCGACCAGGATGCGGCCCGTGATCTGATCGCCGCCATCGAGGCCCTCCCCGTGACGATGGAGAGTGTTCAGCTCCAGCGGTCGGGGATGGGAGGGGGCATCGTGCTCGGGACTCTGGTGAACAAGACCGCCGATCCCGGAACCACCGCGACCGTGGAGGTCACCTTCTACGACGCTGGGGGGAACGTGCTCGAGACACAGTCGGCACGGGTCCAGCTGGGCGAGGCCGACGCCTCGGAGAACTTCCGCGTGGATGCCACCACGGATGAGTACATCGGCGGTTACTCGTACCAGGTGATCATGTAACGCCGACGAGCTGACGGAGTCGATCGCGGGCGGTCGCCGAGAGGCGGCCGCCCGCGGTGGTTCAGGGCCTGCCGGGGGCCGTGGTGTCTTGACCGCCCCGGTCTCCCACCTCGATATTCCGCTCCACGCGGGCGTAGCTCAGTTGGTAGAGCATCAGCTTCCCAAGCTGAGGGTCGCCGGTTCGAGCCCGGTCGCCCGCTCTGAGTAGGAGATAGTCCCGGCGGAGGTGCCAAGGCCTCGCCGGGGCTTTCTTTTTTTTGACCATTCGCAAGGTCGCTCCGCCCTTCCGGATCGCCGCTTGGAAGACCCGCCTCCACCCCCTCGCACTCCGGGTGCCGGAGCAGTACTCTGGGCTGCACGGGTGTCGATCCGGTCCCCCTGGACCGCCCGGGGGGAGCCTGCGGGCTCCCGTTCCCCCCGCGGCAGGTGTCTTCCGTGCGGTGACGCGAGAAAGAACATGACAGGCCTCGCCAGAACGGTCTCCTGGTTGTCCGTGGCTCTGTGGCTGGCGGCCAACCCGGTCTCTGGGCAGTCCCCTACGGTGATCGCGGGTGCCACCCTCCTGAACGGGACCGGAGGGCCCCCGGTCCCGGACGCGGTGGTGGTGGTCCGGGACGGGCTGGTGGAGTGTGCCGGGCCAAGGGCGGACTGTCCCGTCGAGCCCGGGTGGCCGCTTCTCGAAGCAGGGGGGAGGTGGGTGATCCCGGGGCTCATCGACAGCCACATCCACTGGCAGATCTGGTACGACCGGGAGCGGATCCTCTCCCCGGAGGTGGCAGCCCGGGCGGGCCGGGTCTACCTCGCCAACGGGATCACCACGGTGATGGACGTGGGAGGCCAACGCTGGGTGACCCCCGAACATCGGCGCGTCCTGGACTCTCTCGAACAAACGGGTGCCCCGGCGCCGAGGATCCTCCACTCGGCCTGGATCAACCGGCGGGAACTGGAGGACGCGGCTACAGAGGACGCCGGAGTCCTGGCCCGGTCCCTTCTCGAGAAGGACGTTGCGGGGGTCAAGATCCGCGAGGGACTCACCATGGACGACGTGGTGGCCATCGTCCGGGAGGCGGATGTAGCGGGCAGGCCGGTCTACGGCCACACCTACTACCAGGAGGGTACCGGATTCCTGGACTACACCGCCGAGGCCGTAACTGCCGGGGTGGACGGAGTCTTCCACGTCCTGGGGATTCCACCGCTGCCCCCGGGGCCGGATCCGACCTCGCCGGACATTCCCGAGGACGACTGGGAGGCCTGGTGGCTCGCAGGTGCCGACCTCTGGAATCATGCCACGGACGAGAGCATGGATGTCCTCATCCGGGTGATGGTGGAGCAGGGAGCCTGGCTACAGCCCACCCTCGTCACCGAGGAGTGGATGGTGGTTCCGAACTACTTCCGAGGCCACGAGGCGTGGCGCCACTCGCCCCTGAGCTGGGAGGAGATGAACGCGGGGTCGCCGGTGTTCCGTGGGAACGACCTGGAGACCTACCGGGCGGCCTACCTCCAGATGAAGCGATTCGTGAGACGCTTTCACGAGGCCGGTGGGATGGTGGTGGCAGGTACCGACGGCGTCCCGGTTCCGGGCTTCGGGCTCCAGGAAGAGATGCGGCTCCTGGTGGAGGCCGGTCTTCCGCCACTGGAGGCCATCCGGTCGGCCACCCACAACGCTGCCGCAGCATGGCGTTGGGAGGACCGCATCGGCACGGTGGAGGCAGGGAAGGCGGCGGACCTGGTGATCCTGGATGGCGACCCGCTCCGGGACATCCTGAACACCCGTCGGATCTGGCGGGTGATGAAGGGCGGCGTGGTCTACGACCCGCTTGTGCTCCTGCGATGAGGGATGCCCAGGTCACGCCCGCTGAGTGACCCACGATCCGGATCATTCCGATTCGTCGGAATCCTCGTCACCCTGTCGGGTCTGCTGCGCCGCATCCTCCAGGAGCGCCAGGCTGAGGGCGTCCCACCGCTCCCCGAACTCGGCCCACGCGGGGAGAGTCCGGGATTCCCGCTCCCGGACCAGAGAGAGGATCTCGTCCACGTCGTCCACGTCCAGGGCCAACTCCTGGACCAGTCGGCGGGCGGCCCGCCCGGCCCGGTCGGAGATCTCCGTTCCCGTCATCCCGGGAGAGTGGGCCACGTCGTGCACGCAAACTTCCAGATAGATCGTGAGCGCCGTCTCGCCCTGCCCGTCCGCTTCCTGGAGCTCGGCCATCTGGATCCGGGTCCGCATGGCCTCCCTCTGCATTCCGCTCTTCAGGAACTGTTCCCTTTCGGTTTCCAGCAGGCTCCACTGGACCTCGAACTCGGAGGGCTCTTCTCCAAGCCGTTCCCGAAGGCTCTCCCGCTCGTCCTCCAGCAGGACGTCGGGTTCATCGGACGGGTCCCGGAGCGGTGGGGGCTCCGGGTCCTCGGCTTCCTCGGTCAAGGCGGGAAGCTGGTCTCGAATCTGCTTTACGAGAGATGGCCCAACACCATGAATAGACTGGAGTTCTCGGTCTGACGCGTGGGCCAGGTCCTCGAGAGTCTGGAAGCCAGCGTCGAAGAACGCGCGGGCCGTTCCGCTCCCGACCCCGTGGATGCGAGTGAACCGGGCGGCGAACCAGCTCACGGGGAAATCGTCACCCAGGGCCTCGGCCACGCGGGCGAAGTCGGGCCCCGCGTCCGCCAGTGCCCGAATCTGCGCGACCTGCTGACCGACGACCTCCGGACCCTCCACGATCCGCCGGAATTCCCGAAGATACGCCAGGAGGATCCCGAGGGTCGCGGGGTCGGTGGAAAGGCCCAGCGGCGGCGGTCCCGACAGGCGCCCCGGAGGCACGGTATCCACGTCACCCGACTCTCCCCTCCACAGCCCGTGCTCGCGCCCCGCCTCCTGCGGAGGAGCCCCGGCCCCCGTCCACACCTCACCGTGTCGCTCCAGTGCCCAGAGAGGCGTGTCCAGCGAGAGATGGGTGATCCAGCGGTAGCGGACGGGCGGTGCCTCGTCGGGCTCGATGGACAGCACATCGAGAGGGGTATCGGCATCCGCTGCGCGCAGCATCCGGAAGGTGATCCAGGCGCCCACGGCCACGGCGGCGGCAACGATGATTTCGGTCATCCCCTGGCCTCGCACTGGGGTACGGTGTCCAGCCCTCGCGTGCCCGGCGGCACCGCCGAGCCACTCTCCAAAGTGGGGTGTCGCAGCGGGATGCGCGAGCGCCTGCAAGAACGTCCCAAAGGTGTGCGCCCGGGAGGATCAGACCAGGCGCAAGCGCGGACCCGGCGGGCCAGCGCCGGTGGAGTCGGACGTCAAAACGGCACCCGCCAGGCGGCTCCCACGGATAGGACGCTCCCCCCCAGGTCCACGGCGTCGATCTCGTAGTCGGGAAAGGAACCGGTGAGGCCGAACCGACGCCAGTCCAGGTACAATCCCCAGCGTGCGAAGACGAGTTCGGCACCCGCCCCCAGCACCGGCCGGAGTGCACCATCGGTCTGCTCACGGGCCGTTCCGGGAATGCCGAAGAGGGAGGCGTCGGTCTTGAAGCGGGTGTGGATGTAGGCGAGTCCGCCGGCGAGATACACCCGAACCGGGCTGGACGGTGGAAGAACGACGCGGGTCCCCAGGGTGAATGCCGAGGAGGTCACCGAGGTCTCGTCATCCACCACGATGATGAACGCACCACCCTCGGTGTCGTATGTGCGCTGAGTCGAGATGATGTCGAAGTCCAGAGCAAGCCAGGGGGCCGACGCCAACTGGGCGCCCAGGCCCAGCGTGAAGGTGTGGTGCCCTCGCTGGCCCGGCAGTTGGGATTCACGATTGGCGTTGAAGTGGCCGTAGGCTCCACGGAGCCAGAGTCCGCCGGGCCGGATGAAGGCCAAGGACTGTCCCCGCGGCTCACTCTCCGTTGGAGCTGTCTGACCCCGGAGCGGTGCAGGTGCGAGGGAGGTGAGGAGGAGGAGGGCCGGGACGCCGACAAGCCGAGGAAGGCGGCGGAGGGTCCGGGAACCAGCGGCACGGGGGATGGTTGGGAGGGTCCCCATGGAAGCCTGTCTCGTTCTGGGGTTGGGAGAGGGGCCTTTCCGCCGTCCATGGGCGGACGTGCCCCGCGGGCCCTGCCAAATAGTGGCTTCGCCGCGTGGGCCGACGAAAGGGTGCTGTCTCGGGGCCGGGCGCCGGGGCCCACGGGGGGTGCCGCAGGATCCGGGGGGGATCCTACCGGGCCCAGGAGGGTTCAGCCCTTCATGTCCACTGCTCCCACCTCCGTCCCCTCAGCGCCGGTACCCGAGCGCGCCGAAGTGGTCGTGGTGGGGGCGGGTCTCGCGGGATTGGCCTGCGCCCGCCGACTTCTGGAGGAGGGGGTGGACGTCCACGTCGTGGAGGCCGGCGACGGCGTCGGTGGGCGAGTCCGTACCGACGAGGTGGAGGGATTCCGGCTGGACCGGGGCTTCCAGGTCCTGCTCACGGCGTACGACGAGGTCCAGGCCCAGGTGGCTCTGGAGTCCCTGGACCTTCGGGCCTTCGCTCCGGGGAGCCTGATCTGGACCGGCCGCAAGCTGGAGCGCCTCGCCGATCCCTGGAGAACACCGGGGGCGGCGCTCGCCTCGGCGGCGGCGCGGGTAGGGACCTTTGGGGACAAGCTCAAGGTGGCGGCGTTGCGCCGACGGGTCCTTTCCCTCTCCGACCATGATTGCCTGGCCGGTCCGGACCGCACCACGCTGGCGGAGCTGCAGTCCCTCGGGTTCACCCCCGGATTCATCGACGGCTTCTTCCGCCCCTTTCTGGGCGGGGTCTTCCTGGAGCGGGAACTGGACACCTCCGCGCGGCTGTTCCGTTACTACTTCCGGTGCTTCTCTCGGGGCGCGGCCGCCGTTCCGGCCCGCGGAATGCAGGCGCTCCCGGAGGTCATGGCGGCTGGCCTGGAGGGTCGGATCTCCCTGAGGTCGCCGGTGCGGTCCGTCACCCCCGGCTCGGTGACGCTCGAGGGAGGGGTCCAGGTGGGATCCGGCCGGGTCGTGGTGGCCGCCGACGGGATATCGGCGGCGGCCCTGACCGGCGAGATCCCGCCCCAGACCAAGGCGACCGTCACCGCCTACTTCTCGGCCCCGGTGCCACCTGTGAAGGGACCCCTCCTGGTCCTGGACGGTGAGGGGAGGGGGCCGGTGAATCACCTGGCCGTTCTCACCAACGTCGCACCGGATTATGGGCCCCCGGGGCGACACCTCGTGTCCGCGTCGGGCGTAGGTCCGGCGGCGTCCGACCCGGATGACTTCCCGGATGCCGCCCTGGCACAGCTGCGGCGCTGGTTCGGGAAGTC
>CP070829.1:1708953-1740007 GCA_020344755.1 Gemmatimonadales bacterium | reverse complement strand
GAGGCGGCGGGCTCCACCAAGGGGAACGTCGTCCTGCCCTCCGGCCTCTCCGTGGATCTTCGGGTGATCCCGCCCCGGTCGTACGGAGCCGCCCTCCACTACTTCACAGGCTCCAAGGAGCACAACGTTCGGGTCCGCACCATGGCCGTGAAGCGGGGCCTGCGCGTGAACGAATGGGGCGTCTTCCGGATCCCGGAAGGAGTGGATGCCGAGGGCTTGGACAGGGAACAGGGGGAGCGCCTGGGTGGGGCCACCGAGGAGGAGGTCTTCGCGGCGCTTGATCTTCCCTGGATTGCGCCCGAGTTGCGGGAGGATCGGGGTGAGTTCGATGCGGCGCATGCGGGCCGTCTGCCCAAGCTGGTGTCGTTGCAGGACGTACGGGGCGACCTGCACATGCACTCCACGTGGAGCGACGGCACCGCGTCCATCCTGAAGATGGCGCGAGCCTGCCGAGAGCGGGGCTACGGATACATGGCCATCACCGACCATTCCAGGGCGGTGACCGTGGCCAACGGCCTGAGCCCCGACCGGGTGCGCCAACAGTGGGGGGAAGTGGCAGAGGCCCAGGAGGCCATGGGGGAGGACTTCCGGATCTTCCGAGGACAGGAGGTGGATATCCTGAAGGACGGCAGCCTGGACCAGCCGGACGAGCTCCTGGAGGAACTGGACCTGGTCATCGTCTCGATCCACTCCTTCATGGACATGGATCGGCAGGCCATGACCCGGAGAGTGATCCAGGCGATCCGGCACCCACAGGTCGACATCCTGGCCCACCCCACGGGTCGACTGCTCAACCGGCGCGAGCCCTACGACCTGGACGTGGAGTCGGTGCTGGAGGCAGCAGAGGAGTGCGGTGTGGCGGTGGAAGTGAACGCCCATCCGCGCCGGCTGGACCTCAACGACGTATATCTCAGGCGTGCGGGCGAGCTTGGTGTTACGGTAGTGGTCAACACGGACGCCCATTCGGTGGCTGGGTTGGACGTGATGCGGTTCGGAGTGGATCAGGCCCGGCGTGGCTGGCTGGAACCTGAGCAAGTCTTGAATTGCGGTTCGGCGGAGGCGGTGGCTTCCTGGCTGGGCCGCCCTCGATGAGGTCCGTTTGAACGAGTACCTGACCAACGGCCTCCAGCTGGCTGCTGGGGTCGGGGTCCTCTTCTTCGGGGCCGAGTGGCTCGTGCGGGGCGCCGCACGGCTGGCGGCCTCGCTGGGCGTGAGTCCCATCGTCGTGGGGCTCACGGTGGTATCGCTCGGCACCTCCGCCCCGGAGCTCGTCGTCTCCCTCACCGCCGCCCTGCGGGGGAACAGCGACCTGGCCATGGGCAACGTGATGGGATCCAACCTGGCCAACATCGGGCTGATCCTCGGGCTTACCGCCCTGATCCGGCCCATGAAAGTGTCGGCGAGGGTCGTCACCCGAGAGGTACCGATCATGCTCGGCGTGACCGCGCTCCTCTATCCCCTGAGCTGGTGGGATCGGGAGCTGGGGCAGGCGGACGGGTTCGTGCTGGTGGTGGTGCTGGGGCTCTACATTCTCTTCGTGAACCGGGTCGCCGGCGAGGAGCCCAGCGAAGTCCTGGGCGAGTACGAGGAATTCGCCCGAGCCGAAGGACAGTTGGGTCGGAAGGTGACCTACCGGGACATCGGCCTCGTGGTCGTCGGGTCCCTGGGCCTGGTGGGAGGTGGGACGCTCATCGTGAACTCCGCGGAGTTCCTGGCCGAGGCCATGGGCGTCCCCGACATCCTGGTGGGGCTCACCGTGGTGGCGGTGGGGACCTCACTTCCGGAGCTGGCGACCTCAATGGTAGCCGCGGTCCGGGAGGAAGCGGACATCGCGGTGGGGAACATCGTGGGCTCGAACATCTTCAACGTGGCCGCGATCCTGGGCACCACCTCGCTGGTCACGCCCGTGCAGGTGGCCCCGGAGATCCTGGTCCAGGAGCTGCCCGCGGTCCTCCTCCTTTCTCTCATCGTCGTACCGGTCACCTGGAACGGCTTCGTGGTCCGACGATGGGAGGGTGCGGTACTGCTCACCCTCTACGTGGTGCTGGGGATCCTCCTCTTCACGACCTGACCACCCGCGCCGCGGCTGTCGTTTCGCCGCGGTGATCGCGCTGGATGGATGGAGGGAGGGCCACGACGTGAGCCGTCGCCGAGGCTCGGGCCCGAACCCGCTTCAACCCAGGTCGTAGAGGGGCTCGAAGCTTGCGGTGAAGTGCCGCAGCACCGGCTCTTGTTCCACGAATCGGAAGCCTCCGATCCGTTCCCGTCGGTCCCAGACCTCGAGGATCACGTCGATGACGTACTTGATCTGGCTCTCGGTGTAGACCCGCCGCGGCACTGCGAGTCGGACCAGCTCGAGGCGGGGAGAGATCTCCCGGCCCGTCTCCGGGTCGGTGTGGCCGAACATCACCGTCCCGACCTCCACACCGCGAACTCCACCCTGGAGGTAGAGCTCCGCCACCAGGGACTGCCCCGGGAGCTCGTGCCGCGGGACGTGGGGCAACAATGCGGCGGCGTCCAGATAGACCGCGTGACCTCCGGGAGGCTGCATGATGGGCACTCCGTGCTCGGCGATCTTCTCCCCAAGGTACCGCACGGAGGCGATTCGATACGTGAGGTAGTCCTCGTCCAGAACCTCCTCCAGTCCCACCGCCACCGCCTCGAGGTCCCGTCCCGCGAGGCCACCGTAGGTCGGAAACCCCTCCGTGAGGATCAGGAGGTTCTCCTCCTGACGCGCCAGCTGCCCGTCGTTCGTGGCCAGGAATCCACCGATGTTGGTCAGCCCGTCCTTCTTTGCCGACATGGTACATCCGTCCGCCAGCCGGAACATCCGCCGGGCGATCTCCGCCACGGGCACATCCTGCCAACCCTCCTCGCGTTCCTTGATGAACCAGGCGTTCTCCGCGAACCGGCACGCGTCCAGGTAGAACGGGATTCCGTGGGACCGGCAAAGCTTCGATACCGCTTCGATGTTCGCCATCGAGACGGGCTGCCCACCCCCCGTGTTGTTGGTGACCGTGAGCATGCAGAGCGGGATCCGCTCCACCCCTACCTCCTGGATGAGGGCCTCGAGGGCGTCCACTGCCATGTCGCCCTTGAACGGGTGCGCCTGGGACGGCACCAGACCCGTGGGTGACGGAAGGTCCACTGCCCTGGCTCCGGCTGCCTCCACATTCGCCCGGGTGGTGTCGAAGTGGGTGTTGTTCGGCACCACATCCCCCGGCTTACAGACCGTGGCGAACAGGATCCGTTCCGCCGCACGACCCTGGTGGGTGGGGATGATGTGCTCGAACCCCGTGAGACTCCGGACCGTGTCGCGGAAGCGGAAGAAGGAGCGGCTGCCCGCGTACGACTCGTCGCCCCGCATGAGCGCGGCCCACTGGTCGGCGCTCATGGCGGAGGTCCCCGAGTCGGTGAGAAGGTCGATGAGGACGTCCTCGGCGCGGAGCTTGAACACGTTGAATCCGGCGTCTCGCAGGTGACGCGTCCGTTCGGCCCGCGTGGTCACGCGGATGGGCTCCACCACTTTGATTCTGAAGGGCTCGATGATCTCAGCCACGGCTTGTTACCTCATGAGGGTCAGTGTTCTCAACGCCCCTGGACCCGCGTCTCCCCACGTCCCGGTCAGGCTTCATCCAGAGCCTGGCTGAGGTCCGCGATGAGGTCCTCGGGGTGCTCCAACCCGACGGAGAGGCGGATCATGGACTCTGTGATCCCCATGCGCTCTCGCTCGTGCGGTGGGATGTCGGAGTGGGTCATGGTTCCCGGGTGCTCCGCCAGGGACTCGGTGCCGCCGAGGCTCACGGCGAGCTTGACGAGCTTCAGGGTGTTGAGGACCCGGAAGGCGGCTTCCTCTCCTCCCGTGACCTCGAACGAGATCATGGACCCGGGCCCGACGCACTGCCGGTGGAAGGTCTCGAAGCCAGGGTCGCCCTCGCCCAGGTGTCCCAGGTAGTGGACTCTCTCAACCTTCGGGTGGTCCGCCAGGAAATCGGCCACGTAGCGGGCGTTCTTCATCTGGCTCGTCATGCGGAGCTTCAGGGTCTCCAGCGAGCGGAGCAGGAGCCACCCGGTCCAGGGCCCTGCCATGCTCCCGAAGAAAGTGCGCGTGGCCTTCACCTGAGCGATGAGATCCTCCGAGCCGAGACATGCTCCGGCGATGAGGTCCGAGTGGCCTCCCACGAACTTGGTCAGGGAGTACAGGACCAGGTCGGCACCATGCTGGAGCGGGTGCTGCCACAGGGGGCCCAGGAAGGTGTTGTCCACCGCCACCAGGACCTTGCGGTCGTCCCGAGCCGAAGCTCGTGCCACCTCGGCGCAATCCCGGATGTCCACCAGGTGGTTGGTGGGATTGGCCGGGGTCTCGATGAAGATCATGGCCAGGCGGTCCCGCCGGCCCTTGGCCTCGTCCAGGACCGACTCCAGCCCCTCCCGGCCCTCCCATGCGGGGAAGGGCACGGTTTCGACCCCGAAGCTGGGCAGGATCTCGTGAAAGAGGTACTCGGTCCCGCCGTAGATCGGCTCACTGAAGGCCACGACCTGGCCGGGGCGAAGAAAGGTGAAGACCGCAGTGGTGATGGCCGCCATCCCGCTCTCGAAGGCCGCCGCCGCCTCCGCCCCGTCGTAGATCGTGAGGCGGTCCTCGAGGATCTCCAGGCCGGGGTTGTTGAGCCGGGAGTAGATGAGGCCAAGGGTCTCGTCCCCCTTCTTCTCCCGCAGGCCGTAGGCGATCTCGAAGAAAGCCTTCCCTTCCTCCGCCGTGTTGAAGACGAACGTGGAGGTCTGGAAGATGGGTGGCTTCACGGCACCTTCCGACCACTCGGGCTGGTAACCGTAGCTCATCATCAGGCTCTCGGGATGCAGGTCGTGCTTCCCGATGTGCTTCTTCTCACGCTTGTCCCACATGGCGGACCGGCTCCCTGAGGACGGGTCGGTGGAGGCGAGGTGCCTCCGCCTTCGATCAAGCTACGGGGGTGTCCATGCCACCTCCAGCCCGGGGCCCTTGGCTCGTGCCTATTGCCGGCGCCGGTCCAATGGGCGCACCCTCCATTGAGGTAAGACCAAGGAGGCGAGATGGCGAAGCGGTCGAGGCGGGTCGAGGAAGCGATTGGACGTTGGGTGTCCAAGGGTCTTCTTGATGAAGAGCGGGCCGAGGCGCTTCGGGCGGAGGCGGTCGAGGCCCATGCCGAGGCCACTCGGCGGTGGGGACAGATCCTCGTGGCTTCACTGGGCGCGGTGGCGCTGGTGCTGGCAGCGGGGCTCTTTGCCAGTCGAAACTGGCCGAGCCTCTCGGACGGGATGCGCACCGCCGTCTTGTTGGCCGGGGGCTTGGTAACCTACGGCCTGGGACTTCGCGTCTTCCAGCGCCTATCGTGGCGGTACTCCGGTATGCTCCTGCAGACCGGCGGCCTCGGGGTAATGCTGTCGGGTCTGGTCTATTCCAACAACGCGTGGCCCGGAAGCAGCCCAGAGGCGATCGCCATGGGCCTCGTGGCCTTGGCCATCCCCGCGGTGGTGGCCCCCATCTCGTTCCGGGAAGGGGTGGTCATGGCCGGTGTGCATACGGCCCTTTCATACGCGTTCCTGGCCGTCTTCCTCGAGCGGATCTTCGCGTTGGATCCCGATGCAATCGTCTGGGCCCTGGACGGGGCGGGTCTCCTGGCCATGGGCTTCTTCCTGGTGTCGATTCGCCGCTGGCCCGATGACCGGACCGACAGGGCCTTGGCAGCCTTCGCAGTGAGCATGTGGGCCGGACTCGTTCTGGTCCTCCTGACCGGGACCGGTCCGCTGGAGATGGACGAGAGCGCCATGATCCCGGCGGACGTCTGGCTCATCCTCATCGTTGCAGTGACGCTTTGGGGCATCCACCGATCCCCGTCGGAATATCGACGAGCGGTCTACGAGACGAACCTCGCGCTGTGCGTGGCAGTAGGTGGGTTCATGGCCATGTTCACCGCGGTGGAGGTGCTGGACCTGTCCACCGAGTGGCTGGCGGTGGCAGGTGGGGCAGTGGGGGTTTCGGGCCTGTGGTACGGGCTGGTACAACGGGCGCCCCAGGTGCTCCTGACCGGGGCCCTCATGATGCTCCTCTCCACCTGGATCTTCGCCATCGACCAGGCCGGCGCCCTGGGAGGCATCGTGGCCCTCCTGATCTCCGCAGGCCTACTCTTCTGGGTGTCCACCCGGATCCGGGCGGAGCCGCCGGCCGCAGACAGATAGGAGGCGGCGGCCTACCTTGTGAGACTCACCCGGTGCGGCAGAGGGAACGGCCTGGCGCCGGGGGCGGGACGGTTCGCATCCCATCCGGTACGGTCCGGAGGGGACCCATCGTGACTTCTGGCACGACACCGAGATGCTCTCCATCGACCTTGAAGGGAAGAATGCGTTCGTGGCCGGCGTGGCGGACGACCGGGGCTACGGATGGGCCATCTGCCGAGCCCTCGCGGCCGCCGGGGCTCGCGTCCACGTGGGCACCTGGCCGCCCACCATGGGGATCTTCACCAAGATGCTGCAGCGGGGGAAACTGGACCGATCCCTTCCCGGTGGCGGCGAATGGGAGATCGCGTCCATCTACCCCCTGGATGCGGTCTTCGACACGGACGGGGATGTGCCCCAGGAGGTACGGGAAGACAAGCGGTACCGAGAGCTGAGTGGGTACTCGATTCAGGGTGTGGCGGATCAGTTGGGGGAGGATCTGGACGGGCCTCTGGACATCCTGGTCCACTCGTTGGCCAATGGGCCCGAGGTGCAGAAGGCACTGGTGGACACCAGTCGTGCAGGGTACCTGGCCGCGCTGAGCGCCAGCGCCTATTCCATGGTGAGCATGGTACAGAGGTTCGGGCCCCTCATGAGCCGCGGCGGAGCCGTGGTGTCACTCAGCTACCTGGCGGCTGAACGCGTGATCCCCGGCTACGGGGGAGGGATGAGCTCCGCCAAGGCAGCCCTGGAGAGTGACACGAGAACGCTGGCGTTCGAGGCGGGACGACGGTGGGAGATCCGGGTGAACACGATCAGCGCCGGCCCGCTCCCGAGCCGGGCTGCCAAAGCCATCGGTACCATCGAGCGCATGGTGGACTACTACGCCGAGAATGCCGCCCTCCCCTCGTCCAACACCGCTGACGATGTGGGGAATGCCGCGGCCTTCCTCTGTTCCCCGTTGGCTGCGGCCATCACGGGAGAGACGCTGCACGTGGACATGGGGTATCACGCCATGGGCATGCAGGCCGACACCTCCCTGCTCACGGGGGAGTAGGAGGGCGCGTGCACCACGACACCCGTGCCCTGGGTCCGCACCGCCGTGACCGAATTCGGTAGGCTCCCCCCCGGGGTGTCGGTTCCGCCTCCCGGGCCGGCCTCGCGGCGGCTGGCGGCACGGTTGCGACGGGTGGAATCCCGAAACGTCACCTGGCTGGGTGACGACTTTCCCATCTTCTGGGAGGAGGCCCGAGGCGCCAACGTCCGTGACGCGGACGGGAACGTCTACCTGGATCTGACGGCCGCCTTCGGCGTCGCTCTCCTCGGACACAGGGATGCCGGGGTGGCCGAAGCCCTTCGGGTCCAGGGGGGGCGCCTGGTCCACGGAATGGGCGACGTACACCCCCCCGGCAGCAAGGTGGTGTTCCTGGAGGGGCTGGTGGACCTCCTGGAGAATGCGGGCTTCCATCCCCGGGAGGGATGCCGGGCCCTCCTGGCTTCGTCGGGGAGTGAGGCTGTTGAGGCGGCCTTGAAGACCTCCCACCTGGCCACGGGCCGCCCAGGCGTCGTCGCTTTCCGGGGTGGGTACCACGGCCTCACCCTGGGAGCCCTTTCCACCACCGCGCGGGCCTACTTTAGGATGCCCTTCCGGCAACGCCTTCGCGAAGAGCAGGTAGCGTGGGGGACCTTTCCCGTGTCCGCGGACTCGCTGGAGGAGTCGCTCCACGAGGTAGAGGTGTGGCTTGCCGATGGACTGCCGGGGGGAGTCCCGGTGGGGACCGTCATCGTGGAGCCGGTGCAGGCTCGTGGAGGTGTGCGCATTCCCACGCCGGGGTTCGGGGAGCGTCTCACCTCCCTGGCCCGGAAGCACGGGGTCGTGCTGGTGGCGGACGAGATCTACACCGGACTGGGCCGATGTGGGAGTGTTCTGGCGTCCCAGCGCGTAGGATTGGATCCCGATCTCGTCTGTCTGGGAAAGGTCCTGGGTGGAGGGCTCCCCATGAGTGCCTGCGTGGGGTCCACCTCCGTCATGGATGCCTGGCCCGCGTCGCCGGGGGAGGCACTCCACACCAGCACATTTCTGGGTCACCCCCTTGCATGTGCCGCAGGAAGCGCGGTGCTGGCCCGCGTTGCCGGGGGTCTACCACAGGCTGCCGAGGAGTTGGGAGGGAGGTTGCGCACCGCCCTGGTGGGGGCCCTGGGCTCCCTGGGGGGCGTGCGGGAGGTGCGGGGGATGGGACTGCTCCTGGGCATCGAGCTGGAGGCGGGGGGAGGGGTGAAGGTGGCGAAGGAGGCCCTCCGGCAGGGCTTGCTCGTGCTCCCGGCCGGGGATCAGGGCGAGGTGGTGGAACTCTCGCCGCCCGCGACCCTTACCAGACAACAGGAGCGGGCCGCCGTGGAAGGGCTGGTCCGTTCGATCGGAACGGTACTGGGGAGCGGTTGAATGCGGCACAGATCGGGTGGGGGTACCGGGAGTGCATCCTGTTTCGCGGGATGCCTGGTTCTGGCCATGAGCTGTGGACTCCTCCCGGGGAGTGCCCTTACGGCTCAGGCCGAGGCCAGGAGCGTCGCCCAGGATTCGGCGCACCTGTCTGTCTCCGGCGTCGGGCTCACGGGACCACGCCATCCCGTGCTCCTGGTTCCCGGTTGGAGGGACGGGGCCGCCACGATGGCTCCTCTGGAGGATCTGCTTCGGCGAGCGGGCTGGTCCGACGCGCGGGTGGCGCGAGTGGACTTCCAGGATCCCGTGGGCAGCAACCGGGAGCACGCCCAGGAGATCGCCGACGCACTGGAGCACCTGCGGGCCCGGACCGGGGTCGATCGGGTGGACGTGGTGGCCCACTCCATGGGGGGACTGGCCACCCGGTACCTGCTGCAGAAGGGCGGCGGCGAGGGGGTCCGGCGGGTTGTCTTCATCGCGACGCCGCACCACGGCAGCTGGACGGCGTATCTCGCATGGGGAGAGGGCGGGAAGGAAATGCACCCGGGGAGTCTCTTCCTCCTGGACCTCCAGGCTTTTCGGGCCGTTCCGTCTGGGGTGGAGGCGCTCACGCTTCGGAGCAAGGTGGACTTCCACGTGCTTCCTCCAGAGAGCGGCACTCTCGCCGGGGTACCGGACGTGGAGATCTGCTGTCCGAGCCACGACGGCCTCCTCAGTCATCCCGAAGCCTTCCAGGCCGTGCACCGCTTCCTGACGCGGGAAGATCTGCCCCCGTCCCCGAAGCCCGGGAATGGGGAGGTGCCCCGGGAAGCACCTGCGGGGGAGGGAACTCGGATGCCCGGAGCGTGAGCGGAGCAAGCGCCTGGGAGGCCGTCCTCTTCGACCTGGACGGAACCCTGGCGGATACCGTGCCACTCATTCTGGCCAGCTTCCGTCATACCATGGTGGTGCACAGGGGGGAGCTCCTCCCCGACCGGGACTGGCTACAGCACGTGGGGCGTCCGCTGCGCGACACCGTGCGACACTTCGCCCGGACCGAGGCGGAGGCGACTTCGATCCTGGACACCTACCTGGCATTCCAGCGAGCGGCTCATGATCGGATGGTCAGGCCCTTCGATGGGGTGGGTGGCGTAGTGACCCGGTTGGCCCGCCAGGGGGTGGCGCTGGCCATCGTAACCTCGAAGGCCCGGGAGATGACGGGCCGCACGCTGCGGAGCTGCGGTGTGGAGCGGGACTTTCCCGTGGTGATCACCGCGGACGACGTGAAGCGCGGGAAGCCGGACCCGGAGCCCGTGCGGCGAGCGCTGGATGCGCTGGACGTGCCTCCCAGCCACCGCGTCCTGTTCGTGGGAGACTCCCCGCACGACGTCGCGGCGGGCCGAGCGGCAGGAGTCCGGACCGCAGCGGTGACGTGGGGCGCGTTTCCCGCGGAAGGGCTCGCGCCGGAGGGGCCGGACTTCCTGGTCCGACGCCCGGAGGAGCTGTTGGAGCTCAGGCCCTAAGGGCCGGCGGTCCGGTCGATCTCGCCCGCCAGGGTCGTGTCCATCTCGGTGATTCCACCGGCGGAGTGGGTGGACAGTCCGATTCGAACCCGGTCGTATCGGATGTCCATGTCCGGGTGGTGGTCGGCGGCCTCCGCCAGCTCCGCCACCCGATGAACGAATTCCACCGCGTGCAGGAAGGTGGGAAACCGGAACTCCTTCTCGATGAGATCGGCGTCTCGGCGCCACCCCTCGTGGCTCGAGATCCAGCGGGCGACGGCATCGTCATCGAGGAGTGTGCGCATACGAATCATGGGTACGGGGGGAGAGACGGGTGGAGCTAAGGAGACCCCATCCTCGGCAGTAGGATCCGTCCCCGAGGGCCTTGACGGGGGGCCGGCCCGGGATACCTTTTCGGGTCCTGCCTCAAACGAGGCGGGAGGCGCCCCCATCGTCTAGTGGCCTAGGATATCGCGTTCTCAGCGCGAAGACCGGGGTTCGAGTCCCCGTGGGGGTATGGAGAGCCGCGCCCGCCGGACCTCGGCGCGGCGCGGTTCTCGCAAGAAGGTCGCTTAGCTCAGTTGGTAGAGCACTACGCTCACATCGTAGGGGTCACTGGTTCGAGTCCAGTAGCGACCATCACGACGCCCCGGCCGCCATCGTGGCAGCCGGGGCGATTTTCGTATTCCCTGCAGGGACCCCCGGATCAGGACGCGCCGCCGCGCTCTTCCACCCGACGGGGGGCGAGGAACCGTCGATGCCGGATGGCCGGGGCCAGGTCGGGCGCCTGACTGGCCGCCCACCGGAAGCCGTCGCGAATCCACCGACCCGTCCTCGTGATGAGTCTCTGAGACATGATCTATTCCTTTCAGCCCGGGCCGGAGCCCCGGTCGTCCATGATGCGACTACTCGTGGAGGCGCACTTCGGGTGTCGACCCGCTCACTCCGACGAGCCGGAGATCAGAGGTCCCGTACCACGCCGGCGTCGAGGAAGATGAGGCGCCCGGAGACGTTCTGCGGGTCGAGTCGATACAGGGTGGCGACCGCGTCCCGGTAGGCAGTGATCTGGGGCGCGTAGAAGTCGACCCGACGATCCAGGGCCCCCGTCACGTCCACCTCCACCCGATCGGTCTTGTAGTCCAAAACGTCCGCCTGGACCACGCTCGACCCCTCACGGACGAGGACCAGTCGATCCACGATCCCCTCCACCAGGGTGTCCCCCCGGCGGAGGAGAAAGGGCAGCTCCCGCTCGAGGGTTGCGCCATCGGGCCAGTGCGCCCGGCTCAGGACCGCCTGGATCGACGGCTGGGCCAACCGGTCCTCCAACCAGCGGAGCGTGTCCATCACCCGGTCCTCTGTGAGGCCGGGGACCGACCGACGGGCGATCCGCAGGAGCTCCGATTGAGCTGGAAGGCCGTCTTCGAACCATTCCAGCTCCTCCAGCCAATCGTGAACCAGTGTTCCCCTCAGCCGAGCCTCCGCTCCTCCGGCCAGCCCCAGGAGGTCCTCCAGGCGGGGGGCGCCCCCTCCCTCTGCTCCCGATGGGGTGAGACGTTCGAGATTCCGGGAACGGACCTCCGCACGGCGCAGCGTCACCCGTTCCGGGACCGAGGCTCGCGGACCCCTGCCGACGCGGGCGCCGTGAAGCACGTCGCTGAACCACTCCCTGTCTCCCACGTCGTAGAGGGTCTGCCGGGCAATGGCCCGATCCTCCGCAGTTTCGGGGGTGAGCCGCTCCCGGAGGAGGCGGGCGTGGGACCGCTCCGATCCGGGTCCCTTCTCCCCGTCTCCCGGGACGATCATGTCCAACGCGTATCGCGCCCGGGTCATGGCCACGTAGAGCGCTCCCAACGCATCCCGCGTGCCGGCGGCCCTCGTCTGGTCGTCCGCCAGCCGGATCTCATCCACGTGCTGGAAGAGGGTGACGAGGGTGGAGCTCAGTGGTGGGAAGGCGTGGGTGACCGGCCCGGTTCCGCCTGGTCGATACACGAGGGGCGCCGACTCCCGGCGCGCGGAGAAGGCAGACCCGTACAGCTCCGGGAGAACCACCACGTCGAACTCCAGCCCCTTGGCCCGGTGGATGGTCATGACTCGTACCAGGTCCTCGCCGGGGGATTCTGCTCGCTCCGCCTCCGCCAGGCGCACGAAGTCGTCGACGCGGAGGCCTGGACCGGTGAGGAGCTCGTCCCAGCGATAGCCGAGTTCCACCAGGCGCCTCAGCCGCTTCCACTCCCGGGGGTCACAGTCGTTACGGATCCGGTCGCCCAACTTCGACAGGGTCGGACCGTATCCCACGTCGACGAGGCGCCGACGGAGGCGTTCGGAGATGCGCCACGCCAGGTCGTCTCTTCCCTCGTCCGTGAACCCCATCGCCTCACCGACGGGAGTGCGGGCCACATGGTAGCGCGCGAGCCGGTCCACGGGGTGGTCGGTCATGCGGAGCAGCGCGAGGAGGCTCACCACCGATGCGGAATCGGTGAGCCGTGTGCCACCCTCCTCGCTGGCGGGGACCCCCAGCTGGCCCAGCTCGAAGATGAGCTGCGCCACGGACTCGTTCCTTCGCGTCAGGACGCCGATGCTGCACCCGGGCGCTTCGTCGTGAAGGCCACGGACGTGCTCGGCGGCGAACCGCATGAGGTGCGGCTGGCTCTGGGCCTTCCCCTCACGCTCCGGACCCGCCAGCAGGCGCACCCGTCCCGGGAGTGCCCCCCGGGCTTCCGCCGTTCGGTGGGGGCGGAACGCATCGCCCCATGCACCCGCTACGGCCGCATCACGGGGCTCCCGGGCCAGCACGGGGGCGCGGTCCACGTCCTGAAAGACCCGATTCACGGCGTCCAGGACCACCTGGCTCGATCGCCAGCTCTCCGCCATGTCCTCCCTGGGGAGGCCATAGCGATCCCCCAACGCCTCCACGACGATGGGTGCCGCCCCCCGCCACCCGTAGATGGACTGCTTGGGGTCCGCCACTACCACGGTGGCGCCCATCCCCGGACTGCCCGGTGATCCGGCGAGCCTGTCCAGGAGCGGCACGAGGGCCTGCCACTGGAGGAGCGAGGTGTCCTGGAACTCGTCCAGGAGGACGTGCCGGGTCTCGCTGTCGAGCCGGTAGAACAGGTCCCCGCGGCCCGGCAGGGAGTGGGCTCCCGGTTCTACCCCCGCCCCGGTGAGGAGCCGGGTCACGTCGTTGAAGCGCAGAAGCCCTGCCTGCAGCAGCGCCTCCATCCAGGTCTTCTCGAAGGCCCGGGCGAGGCGACCCATGGCGCGGGCACGGCCGTCGAGCATCGCCGCCAGGTCGCTCCGGGCCAGCCTCAGTGCGTCCTCCACGACCGACCGGAGCTCCTCCGGGAACTCGGAGCCATAGAAGACGGGGGCCGCGTGGGATCCTGCGGTCAGCGCGGCCTTACCGAGACCCGCCGACACGAGCTTCTCCCAGAGGCGATCCTCAACCAGTTGGGCCGCCTGCTCCGTCGCTTTACGCCAACCGGAGTGCGGGGCTCCCTTCTTCGTGAATGGGACCTCGGCGCCGCGAATCCGCGCGGCCAGGGTGCGACATCGGGCATCCAGGTCGTCGACCGGCTCGCGTGGCACGCCCGCCATGGCCTTCCAGCCGGGGGCGTCCGGCGCGAGGGAGAGATGGGCCTCCAGGATGGCGTCCACGTCCCGGGCAAGGGACTCGTGGACGGACCTCCGGACTCCGCCGGAGTGCAGCGAGCGAAGGAGCTCCACCAGGGCCGCGCTGTCCACGGTCCGCAGGATCTCGCCGAGCGCATCGCTCCGAAGCCGGTCCTCGGTGGGCTCGTCGGCGATTCCCCAACCGGGCGGGAGCCCCAGGTCGTGTGCGAACCCCCGGACGGTACGGACGAAGAAGGCGTCCAGCGTTCCCACGTCCAGCCGGTGAAGATCCCGCACCGTACGGTGCAGGACCTCCTGCCAGAACCCGACGGTCTCGGCCGCCGGACTCGCTACGCCATCTCCCGCGGCGAGCTCTGCCAGGCTTCGGGCGGAGGCGGGATCCGTCGCGCCTTCCGCGAGGCGCACGAGGACCCGATCCAGGATCTCTCCCGCGGCCTTCCGGGTGAAGGTGGAGGCGAAGATACTGGCTACCGGCTCGCCTCGTGCCAGCAGGCCGATGATCCGAGACGAGATGCGGAACGTCTTTCCCGAGCCGGCAGAGGCCAGGATCAGCTCCCGGGCCTGGAGCAGGGTTCCCGGGTGGTGCTCGTGCGTAGGGGAGCTCATGCGTCTCCCTCCGTCTGCGTCCCCGCCGCCAGCTGTCCCCGGCCCAGGAGGGCTTCCACCCGAGGGTCCGGGAAGGACGGGCGCACTGCCGGATCGAATCGAATGGGCCCCGCCCTCAGGTCCCGCACAACCGACCGGGCTCGCTCCAGGGCATCGTCGAACTCGGCCTCACCCCACGGGGCCAGGGCGTCCCCGACCTGGTCCAGGTCACGGGGGAGTAGGATATAGCCTACCCGGACCCCGCCCCTTCTCGCCTCGGGAGCCACCGGGGATCCCCGCGAGTCCACGACCTTCGGGAGAAGCCACCGGTAGAGCGGGAGTTGGAGGTCACACCACTCACCCCGACTCGTCCGATGTGTGGCCTCGGGCGGCTCACCGGTCTCGCTGGTCTTGTAGTCGAAGACCGCCCACTCGTCCCGTTCCGGGTGGTGGTCCACCCGATCGATCCGGGCCCGGAGGGACAGGGGGACTCCGTCGACCTCCAGGAGGGCGCCACCCTGGGGGGGCATGCACTCGACGCCCCGTACCCGCCATCCTGCTCCGATCCACCCCACATGCCACGCTGCGAACCGGCGAAGCCGAGCACGCAGCTGCTCCACCTGGAGGCGGACGGCCGGATGGGCGTAGCCGGCGCCGGCGCCGAACCGGTGCCGGACCTCCTCGTCCAGGAGGCGGTAGAGCCGGTGGGCCACGGCCTGCTCGTCCTCGAGGTGGACCTCCTCCCCCGAGCCGAAGCGCTCCAGGACCCGATGGGCGAGGTTGCCGAAGAGCAATCCATCCATCTCCCTCGCGTGATCGTCGAGGGGGCGGCATTTCCGATACTCGCTGAGGGCAAAGCCGTACGGATCCGTCAGCAGGCGACGGAAGTCCGTGACCCGTAGGGAGTCCGGCATGGGATCGGGTTCGATGCTCTCCTCGGGGGGGAGTCGGAAGCGCGAGACCCGCGCGGAGCTCTCGACGTCGGCGGGCCCGTCCCCACCCACACCGACGGGTCCCTCACTACCCTCTCCCGGACCGTCGCCCCCGAAGAACCGCAGTACCCGCCGGGCCACGGTCTCGCGGTCCGCCGCGAAGAGCAGGCGAGAGGGGCGGACCGGGTCTCCGGCCGCGGACCGGCGGCCCGCCACCAGCCGGATGAATCCGGTGGAGTGGATCATTGCGGTCAGACGATAGGCGTCCCGGGCGTACCGGAGCCGATTGTCTTCGAGGCCCAGGACCTGTCGCAGCCCGTCCGGGAGGAACGGGTCTGCGTTGACGGATTCCGGGAGCCAGGGATCGTTCACCGCCGTGAGGATGGTGGCCGGGGCATCGTCGAGATGGAGCTCCAGCCACCCGAGAACCTCCACTGCCTCGGTGTCGGGCAGTTCGGGAATGCGGGCGCCGGAAGCCTCTTCCAGGAAGAGCTTGAGGGCCACTCCCGCAGGGCAGACCGGTTCCAGGTCCTCGGGGATCACCTGGAAGCTCTGGATGGCCTCCGCCAGCGCGGCGAGCGCGCGCAGGGCCCGGCGATCCCCGGGTTGGGAGGCATCGAAATCCCGGTGGCGGTACGCCCGCGCCAGGAGCTCCAAAGCCTCCGTCGTCCAGGCACGGAGCGGCTTTTCCGCGGGAGAGCCACCAGGGCCCGCGAGGGGACCCGGGAGCGTCCGTCCCAGGAGCCGGAGCAACTCGGAGACCACCCGACCCTCGGAGGTCTCACGGCCGGGGAAGCCTTTCTCCCCGAGATCGGCCGGGAGCACCGCCGGAAGGTGCTCCTGATACCAGCGGTCCAGGGGACCGATCCAGCCCGCCGCGTCCGCCAGGGGTGAGGTGTCGTCGATCTCCCCCCGGATCCAGTCGCTGACGTCGGGATGGCGGGCCAGGGCAGCGAGCGCCTCCCAGCGGCCTCCACTCAGCAGATCCGCGAGGCCTGCGAGGAGACGATAGGGCCCGGTTCGACGAACGTCGTGACCGGCGGCGTCCCGCACGGGAACGCCCACTTCGGCGAGACGTTCCGAGAGCCAGGGCAGAAGCTGGGGGTCGGGCGCACCGATGGAGATTTCGTCAGGAGCCCGGGTTCCGCGCAGTTCGGCCAGGCAGCGAGCCACCGCGTCCCCCTGGTCGTGGGGCTGGTCCACGACGTGGATGGAAGCCTCGTCCAGGGGGATCTCCCGATCCTCCCAGGCCTCGGGCATCACGCACCCGAACTGGTCGAAGGCTTCATGGAGATCGGCAGGTGCATGGACCAGGGCGTGGACCCGGTCTTCCACAAGCCGCAGGACTCGACGGACCACCTCCGGCATCTCCGAGATTCCCACCAGCCAAAGGTCGTGGTCCGTGTCCAGGTTCCCTCCACGGATGGCTTCCAGCCGCGCCAGGTCGCCGTCCACAAGGCCCGAGGCGGACAGTCGACCGGCGTAGGCTTCCTGCACTCCGGCCAGGATCTCCCACCGGCGGGCGTCGTCCCAGGTCAGCGACCCCCGCCCGGCGGCCTCACGGCACCGTGCTGCCACGTCGGCGAACTGCAACCCAGCTCGGGCCACTTCACGGTGTAGCGCCGCGAGGTCGCGGGAGAGCGCGGACCACTCGTCGGGAGACCGGCCCCGGGGCAGCCGGGCGAACACGCTGCCCAGGACCTCGGGGGAAGCTTCCCTGAGGGCAGCGGCCCAGGCGAGCCGTGAGGTGGCAGAAGGAGCAGCCGGGCGGGAGGACTGATAGAGCAGCTCCGGGAGGACCCCCAGCGTCACGATTCTCGGGGGGACCAGCCGCGCCCCACGAAGTGCGGCCCGTTCCGCGAGGATCTCCTTCAGGCGACGGCCCGCCCGGCTCCCTGGGAGGACCACCAAGGCCGCGTCCAGGCGAGCCTCCTGCGCACCCCCGTACGCATCCAGGAGAGTGTCGGCCGCCGTCGGAAGAGCGGGTTCATTCCAGCCGAGAAAGGTGCGCTGCACGGGTGTACGGGGCTCCAGGCGGCTCGGCGCCGCCGGTGGACACGCTGGTGGACTTCGCCGGGAGCGCCCCGACGAGCCTCAACCTAGCACGAGGGGGGGACAGCGACCCAGCGGAGGCAGGGCGGCGTGAACCTCACCGCCTGCGAAACGCCATCCACCCGAAGTCGCCGTCGTCGCCTCCGGCCAGAAGAAGCCGCCCAGCGAGGAAGGAGTACCCCGAGAGGGTCCCCATTCGCTGCAGGAACCGTGCTTCCTGGGCGTCCGCCGGATCCGGACAAATCCGCAAGGTCACCGTCAGCGGACCCACGGAGACGTCATCGCCCTCCTCGGTGAGGGAGCCCTGGTACTGGTTGCATCCGGCCGAACCGGAGATCCCTCCGTTCCCATACCGGAGTGTGATTTCCGGAAGCCCGGAATCTACCGGCTCGTCCCGGTTCCAGGCGGCGAGAACCCATTCCGTTCCAGCCAGCGCCTCCAGGGTACGGGGTCCCTGCTCCACCCGATCGACCTCGGTCAGGGCGCCTCCCTGAAAGGTGAAACGGCGGGTGGTGAGGAGTCGGGGGCAACAAGCCGGGTCTCCTTGTCCGTGCTCCACCAGCTCCAACACCGCGATCTCGCCCTCCAGCGCACCGGAGCGCAGTTGAACCCGATCGCCCAGGGGGTGGGCTGCAACCGAGTGCTGGCTGCCCGCCTCCGCGTGGGCGACCACCAGGTACTGGAAATGCCCGGTTCCGCCGAAGTTGGTCTCCGCCAGTAGCAACACCTCGTCCGGTGCTGCGCCGTCGAGATCCCCCAGGAGGAAGAAGCCTGGGGCCAGCACCACGGAGGTCCGGGTGGTGGTGTCCCTCCAGGCACCATCCACGAGCCGCACCGAGTCCGGCAGTCCTTCCAGACCGAAGAGGACCATGGATTCCACACCTCCGGGAAGGGCTTCGCGCTGCGGCGTTTCCTGCCGGGCGTCCCGGGGGGCCTCGTCCCCGGTCGTCGGAGCCTCTTCAGGCAAGCGATCGGCGGGTCCACACGCGGCAACGAGGGTCAGGGAGGCGAGGACGAGAGCCGAGGTGGGCAGGCCACGGATCATGCGGGGCTCCATGGGACTGAGTGTGGATGTTGAGAATGCCCCGATGGAACCATCACGTCGAGGCGGCGAGCCCTCGTGATTGCGACGTCACCGGACCCGCCCGTCTCTCACCGTTGAGGGGGCACGGCGCGTACGGGTGCTAGATCCGGTCCCAGTCCCAGATCCGGTACGCGGAGCTCCGGTCCAGCGGGTGACCGCACTGCTTCAGGGTCAGGAGGATGCTCCCCCGGTGGTGGGACTCGTGGGCGATGAAGTAGGCGAGGGTGGTGAAAATGCCCTTACGGAAGCCGCGCCGCCTCTCACCCGCCTCCGGGCCTTCCACCACGCCTCGCAGGAACGCCTCCACGGCGTCGCCGGAGGCAGAGAGGGCGGCCTTGAGCGTCTCTCGATCCGGAGTCACCGGAGGCCTGCCCTTCTCCTGGAACTTCTCGAGGCCCTCGGCGAGGTCCGGGGCCCGGGAATGGAGGTGGTAGAGACGAACGTCATGGAGGTGTGCGAACTGCCGGGCCACGTCTCGGCCGCCTCGCCTGGATAGGGTGCAGGCCAGACCCTCGTCGCTCACCTCGTCCAGCAGGAAGAGGTTGATTCGGTTGTTCGTCCGCCAGGCTTCCAGCAACTCGTTCACATCCACGGGACCTCTCCGGCTGGGTCGGAAGGGTTGCGCTACTGAGATAGGACATGGGGGGGCCGGGTGCGAACCCGAACCCCCCCATGCAGTCGAGGCGCAGGACGCCGGTCCAGCTTCAGTGGCTCATGGCCCCGTGGTGGATGGGAAGCTCCACACGGGTGTGCTCCCACTCGAACACCAGGTGCCCCATCATCTCGCCGTGAGAGGACCAGGAGATGGTGAAGGTCTCCACCATGTCGTCGGTCGCCGCCACGGACCGGGTCACCTGGGCCACCTCCGCGGCCCGCACCGCATCGGTCACGGGTATACCCCACCGCTGGTATTCCGAGCTCAAGAAGAACTGCCACTCCGTCTCACCGGGGACGGTGTAGAGGGAATAGACCCCGGCCGGCACCTGGACCCCGCCGATGGTCGCGTCGAAGGGGAGGTGGAGCTGGGTGGCCTCGTTGGCACCGGTGCGCCAGACCTCACCGTAGGGAACCAGGGCCCCCATGACCTCCCGGTCCCGGGCCGAGGGTCGAGCGTAGCAGACCTGGGCGGTCTCGCCGGACATCGTGATGGCCACGACGGCCAGGGGGCTGGGGCGCTCGGCGGCTGCCTCGGGTGTGGTCTCGCCCCGTAGCCAGCAGGCCCCGGGGTCCTGGGCAGTGCCGGGGGACGGTACGAAGAGGAGGGTGGCGGCGAGGGCCGCCAGAGAGAGCTTCCGAAGATTGATCATGGGATCGGGGCGGTTGAAGGTGAGGGTTGGGACCCGTCTACACCTTCCGGGCGCCGGGAGATCCCGGTATCACGGGTCGCGGGCTTCCCCGCTCTCGAGGGCTCCGCGAGCCACCTCGACACCTCTTCGGATGTAGGCCGCTGCGCTGAGAAGCGCCGCGAGGGCGGCCAACGCGGCGGCGGGGACGAGGGCGGACTCCGCCCAGCCCAGCGTGGCGCCCACCACGAGTCCGAAGACGAGGACGGTGGCCACCCTCCCGTGGAGTTCGTGCTCCACGTCCACGGGCCGCTTGAGCCGCCGCATGGTGAGCCATCCCGCCAGGAGCACGAGGTCACGGACGACCACCGCTCCCAGCAGCCAGAGCGGAAGCTGCGAGAAGAGCGGGCGTCCGAGGGCCGTGATGGTCACCAGGGTCGTGAACTGGAAGCTCTTGTCCGCCACGGCGTCAAGGAGGGCCCCGAACCGGGTGGTGAGCGCCCAGCGTCTCGCCAGGAAGCCATCCAGCACGTCGGAAACGCCGGCGGCGGCGACGATCCACACCGCGGGCCTGGACCACCCCGCCCGCATCCCCAGGTCCGCCTCTTGTGTTGCCACGACGACGAACACCGGGACCAGGCCCAAGCGAAGCCCGGTGAGCAGGTTGGGCAGCCATGACAGCGGGGGACCGGGGGGCCGTCGTGGAGGGTCCTCGGGCGCTGCGGTGCTGCCGGCGTCGACGGCCTCTTCGTTCGTGTCCGTGGTTCAGCCCTCCAGGCGATGCACGGGGATCCGGATGCGGGTGAGCTCCCAGTCCACTACCAGATCCGCCGAGTCGCTACCCGTCTCCTGGAAGGTCATGGTGAGGGTTTCCACGTGCTGGGACAGCCCCTCCACGGGGACGGAGAAGGTACCGATGTCGGCCGCCCGCACCGCGGCGTCCACGGGGATCCCCCAGCGCTCCACCATGCCGTTGACGGTCACGTCCCAGGACTCCGCGCCCGGGACCACATAGAGGCTGTAGCGCCCGGGATCGACGGTCACGTCCCCGATGCGGGACCGGAAGGGCACCTCGATGGAGGTGGCTTCGTTGGCACCGAGACGCCAGATCTCGCCGAAACGCACGAGCCCGTCCATTACCGGACGTTCCCGGGCCGAGGGCCGACCATAGCAGACCCGCACCTGCTCCTCCCCCAGGATCACGATGGCGGAATCCAGGGGACTGGGGCGATTGGCCAGCTGGCCCGGCGTGTCGGTGGTCCAGCATCCGTCCGACCCGTCGCCGCAGGACACGAGGACCAGGGCGAGAGTCAACACAGCGGGAAGAATGCTGCGGCCGATCATGGGTCCACCGTCACCAGTCTGTGGGGGGTGATCGGCTCGAACTGCTTCCCCGGCTCCCAACGGGTCACGTACCCGCAGACGGCACTGGCGGCAACGGAGTAGGGCGAGACGAGATAGAGCTGCCCGGGCCCGGACCGGCCGGGGAAGTTCCGGTTCTGCGAAGACACGCTCACCTGGTCGGCACCACGGGTGATTCCCGGACCGGCGTTGATGCATGCCCCGCATCCCGGTTCGATCCACTCGGCGCCCATCCGGGTGAACAGGTCCAGGTACCCCTTCTCCCGGCAATATTCCCGCACCTCGATGGAACCACACTGAATGAAGCATTCCACATCGGGATGGATCTTCAGACCCTGTTCTTCCGCCTCCCGCAGGACCCGGGCGTACATGTCCATGTCCTCCTTCTTACCGGCGGTGCACGAGCCGGCGTAGGCGATCTCGATCCGCACCGGGTCCTGCTCCAGCTCTTCGATGTAGACCCCGTTCCCCGGGTCGCCGGGCAGGGCCGCCATGGGCTCGATGGCGGACGCATCGATCTCGATCACCTTCACGTACTCGGCACCCGGATCGGACTGCATCCCTTCCACCAGCGCTTCGGCCCGGGCCCGGTCCATGCCCCGCTCCGCCACCAGGTAGTCCACCGTCTTCCCGTCGGCGGCGACGATCCCGGTGAAGGCGCCCACCTCGGCGGCCATGTTCGTCATGGTGGCCCGCTCGTCCACCGAGAGGGCTTTCACCGCCGGGCCGGCGTATTCGATGATCTGACCGATGGCGTGACCGTCGCGGATGTAGGGATGCCGTAGAATCTCCAGCATGTAGTCCTTGGCCGTGACACCGGGCTTCGGCGTTCCCGTGATGTGGACCTTGAAGGAAGCGGGGATTCGGGCCCGCACGTCTTTGGTGACCCAGGAGTTGAAGATCGCCGTCGTGCCGACTCCAAAGGCCACGCACCCGATGGCTCCCGCGTGAGGGGTGTGGGAGTCGGAGCCGATGATGAGCATGCCGGGCTCCGCGTAGTCCTCCAGGATCTTCGAATGGCAGATGGCCTCGGAGCCCATCACGTGGCCCTTCTGCTCCCCGTACAGCCGGATCCCCTGCTTCTCGGAGAACTCCCTCTGCTTCACCTCCAACTGGTTGGCGACGTCCAGGAGCCCCATCTCGATACGCTCCTGGCTCATGGCCTTGTGGAGGAAGGTGAGGTGGTCCCGGAAGAACAGGATGCCGTCGGGGTCCCGCACCTTGGCGTCCACTCCCACCTTCTCCTCGAAGAAGATGGCGGACATGGGGGTCACGTATTCGTGGCTGAAGCGGATGTCCGTGCGGAAGAACCCCGCTTCACCCGGCTCCACGGCGGGAACACCCAGGACGTCGTTGGCCGCGTCCACCACCCAGTGGGAGGCGAAGATCTTCTCCGCCACGGTCATGGGTCTCGTCGCCGCATCCGACCCTGGTCCCCCGGCGACGGAACGGGCGGGCGGAACGGTGGCCTTCCCCTGGAGGCGGGCCAGGTTGAACTCGAAGAGGCCACCGTACTCGATGATCTGGCGGGTGATCTCGTCCTTCCCCTCGGTGAATACGGAGAGGGGGATCTCTTCCCCGGCGCGGATCCGGCCCAGAATGGAAAAGTCCGTGGTGGTGAGGATGCCCAGGTTTTGGCAGTTCTCGTTGTAGATCCGCTCGATGCTCTCTCCCACCACGATCCGGATCCCCGCCATGAGCTCGGCATAGGGGCTCTGCTCCCGGGAGGACCCCTTGCCCCGCCGCTTCCCCGCCACGGAGCAGACGAACCCACCGTCCTTCACCGACCCCCGTTCGACCGGTGCTTCCTTCTCCCCGGTGGCTGCGTTGGTGCATCGAAGCCCGAGATAGGGGAATTCGCCCAACGTCTCGTCGTAGAAGTAGCAGATGTAGGCGGGAGTGATCTCGTCGGTGGAGATCTGGTCGCGGAGCCTCTCCCTGAGGTCGGGGGTCGGATCCAGGTCCGCGCCATCATGCAGCTGCGCTCCCACCAGCTCCGCATCGTCCAGTAGGTAGAGGATGCGGCCCTCGAACCGGATGGTGTCGGGTCGCTTGCCAATGGGTCGGTGCCGGAGATCGTCCATCGTATATCTTCCTGCGATACTCAGAGGGATCGGAAGGGACCCGGAAGATGTCAGGGGTCCGCGGGGGCAGACAACCCGGCCCCGGGCCGCGACTCCCGCGGAGCGACAACCCTACCGGGCGGATCGCAGTCCAAGAAACGCGGACCGCGCCCCCGGGGGTGGGAGCGCGGCGCCGGAAGCGACGAATACACCCGAATCTGGGAGCGGGATCGATGAAGCGTGCGGAAATGGGAATGCTGGTCGGCTGCGTCACCGTGGCAGCGGGGCTCGGGCCGGTGTCGGCGGCGGCCCAGCAGGAGGTGCAGCTGCCGGGCCGGGACCGGGCCCTCGAGGTGGAGCTACCAGTGGTCTTTTCGGTGGGGACTTTCGACGGCGCGGACTGGGAGACCTTCGGGGCGGTGCGCCAGGTGGCTTTCGACGGCGACGGGAATCTCCACATTCTGGATGCCCAGACCTCCCGCTTCGTCGTAGTGGACCGCACGGGGGCCTTCGTGCGCATGTGGGGCCAGGAGGGCGAGGGGCCGGGGGAGTGGCGGAATGCGGCGGGCGCGGCGGTCTTCCGGGACGGGACCGTGGCCATCGCGGACATTGGTCACGGCAGCTACCAGGTCTTCTCCCGCGACGGAGAGCTCACGGGGACGGCGCCCCTTCGGGACGGCCCCATCACGCGGGTGGGGAGGATTCAGCCCGATCCCCGCGGCGGTGCCCTCTTCAACGGTGGGGGCAACACCATGATGAGCGTGAGCTTCGACGGGGGGCCCGGGCAGCGTCCGGAGATGCCGGAGGGAAGGCCCGTAGAGCGTGTGACCTTGGGCGATGCCCCCATGAAGGAGGTCTTCTACAACGCGTGGGAGGCGCCTCGCGGAGACCCGGGCCAGATGAACGCGGGTGGCGTGCGGATGATGACGATGGGAGAGCCCCGGATCTTCTCTCCGGACCTGCACACCGCGGCGCTTCCCGACGGCGGGCTGGCGGTGGTGGACTCGTCTGCATACGCGGTGAAGATCCTGGACGAGAACGGGACGATCGCCCGGGTGGTCACGCGGCCCGTCGCGCCGATCCAGGTCACCGAGAGGATCGAGAGGAGTGAGATCCAGCGGCAGCTGGACGAGCTGGAATCCGGCCAGGGCCCGCGCATGCGGATCGTCACCAACGACGGGAGCGGCGCTCGCGAGGTCCCGGAGGAGCAGGTGAAGGAGATGATGCGCCAGCGGATCCAGAGCCGGGGCTTCTATCCGGAGATTGCCGTGACTCGCCGGCTGACGGCCGGATGGAACGGGCTCGTCTGGCTCGAGCGTCGGAAGGTGGACCCCACGGAACCCGGGCCCATCGACATCTTCACACCCGCGGGCGAGTACGTGGGGACCCTTGCGGACGAGGGTGCCGGGATGCCGGATGCCTTCGGTCCCGACGGGCTGGTGGCCTACATCGAGGAGGACGAGTTCGAGGTCCCGGTGGTGGTGGTTCGGAGGCTTCCGGAGAACCTGAGATAGTCCCCACTCTCATCCGCTGTTGAGGGCCGCCGGGGTTTCCGGCGACCGTTGTGCACGGGGGTCCGTCGGAGCTCCGAGGACGTCTGCATCCTTGACGTCCTCGGGGCTCTTCGGCCTAATAACGGCTTCGGCTCCCATCCTGGGAGCGGGTCGAGACCTTCCTCCGGAGACGTGACGTGCCCGACCCCATCGACGTAGAGGTGAAGAAGCACTCGGAAGACTCCATACAGCGGGAGCTGTGGGGAACCCGAGTCGGGTTCATCCTGGCCGCGGTGGGCAGCGCCGTGGGGCTGGGGAACATGTGGCGGTTCCCTTACCGGGTCTCCGAGGGGGGCGGCGCCGCCTTCGTGGTCCTCTACATCGCCCTGACCCTCATCATGGGAATCCCGCTCATGCTCGCGGAGTTCTCCGTCGGGCGCCGTACGCGGCTCTCCCCCATCGGGGCGTTCAAGAAGGAAGGTGGGGGCGGGTGGAGCATCGTGGGCTTCCTGGGCGTGCTGACAGGGTTCCTGATCCTGTCGTACTACTCGGTCATCGCCGGCTGGGTCATCCGGTACGGCATCGAGGGAATCATCAGCGGGTTCGCGGCGGATCCGGCCGCCCACTTCGGTGAGATCACCACGGGCATCGCTCCCATCATCTACCACCTCGCCTTCATGGCGGTGACGATCACCATCGTCAGCGTGGGCGTGGAGAAGGGGATCGAGAAGGCTTCCCTGATCCTCATGCCCGTGCTCTTCGCCATCGTGTTGGGCCTGGCGGTCTGGGCCTTCACGCTGCCCGGTTCGGACGCGGGTTACTCCTTCTACCTGGCGCCGTCGCTCTCGGAGCTCATGAGCTTCACCACTCTCTCCGAGGCGGCGGGTCAGGCCTTCTTCTCGCTGTCGCTCGGGATGGGGGCCATGCTCACCTTCGCCTCCTACCTGTCGAAGCACGAGAACCTGAACCGGGAGGCCGCCACGATCGCCGCCTCGGACTTCGGGGTGGCCTTTACCGCCGGCCTGGTGGTGTTTCCCGTCATCGCCGCGCTGGGGCTCACCGCCGACGTGGGAGAGAGCACGGTGGGGGCGCTCTTCATCGCCCTTCCCGGGGCCTTCGTGGAGATGGGGGCGATCGGGCGGGTGGTGGGAATCGCCTTCTTCTTCGCGCTGACCGTCGGGGCCGTCACGTCGGCGGTTTCCCTCCTGGAGGTGGTCACGGCCTCGGCCATCGACGAGTTCAAGATCCACCGGAAGTCGGCGGCCATCGGAGCCGGCATCATCATCACCCTCGTCGGGGTCCTGCCGGCGCTGAACCTCAATGCCCTGGGCCTCATCGACCGGATCACCGAGTGGTTCCTGGCATTGGGGGCCCTGGGCGTGACGCTCTTCGTGGGGTGGCGGATGCGAAATCCCCAGGAGGAAATGCTGGACGGTGCGTCGGGTTTCTTCGCGAGCATCGTCCCCGCGGTCCTGTTCTTCATCCGCTTCATCATGCCCCTCATCATCATCCCGGTCATCATCTACACCGGGCTGAACCTGGTCACGGAATTCCGGACCGTGTTCGGATAGGCTGGCGGTACAGTCCGGAAACGGCCGGTCCGCCGGTGGGGGAGCCACGCAGGCCGTCCGCCGATGAGCCGGCGCCGTGCTGGATCCGGAGGAATGGAAAGGCGTATGCAGGTGGGGCGGGGCCGGAGGAGCCGGTATCCCGCCCCTCTTGCCCCTCAGGGAGCTGAAATGCGCATACGGTTCCGGGCCCGCTTCGCCCTCCTCCTGATGCCTCTGTGTTTCGCGGCGTGCGCCGAGTCCACGGAGTCCGGTGGGGAGGCGGGTGACGGGACCCTGCGGGCGGCCCTTCTTACCTCCGGTCCCGTGAGCGATGCCGGTTGGTACGCGGGCGCGTACGAGGGCCTCCTGATGATTCGGGACAGCCTGGGCGGGGAGGTGAGCCACCAGCAGACCCGGTCGCCGTCCGAGTTCGACGAGGCCTTCCTCTCCTTCGCCGCGGCGGGCTACGACCTGGTCTTCGCCCACGGGTTCGAGTACCAGGATGCCGCCATTCGTGCGGGAGAGCAGTTTCCGGAGGCGTTCTTCGTAGTGAGCGGCGGAGGCCGAGTCTCGGACAACGTGGTGCCGCTGGTGTTCACCCTGGAGCAGGGGAGCTATCTGGCGGGAATGCTGGCGGGAGGGATGACCCGGACGGACACCCTTGGGATGGTGGGAGGCGTGGCGATCCCCCCCGCCCGAGGCACCTTCCTGGCCTTCGAGGCCGGTGCCCGGGCGGTGAATCCCGGGGTGGAGGTGTTGGAGACGTTCACCGGGAGCTGGGAGGACGTGGCCGCCGCGCAGGAAGCGACCGTCGCGCAGCTTCGTCGCGGCGCCGACGTGATCATCCACAACGTGGACGCCGGGAGCTTCGGGGTCTTCCAGGCGGTGCGGGAAGCGGCGGAGGCCGGGAACCAGGTTTGGGCCCTGGGGATGAACCGGGACCAGAACGACATCGCCCCGGAGGTCACGCTGGGGAGTGCCGCCATCGACATTCCCGCCTCCTTCCTGGACGTAGCCCGGCGATGGCAGCGCGGGGAGCTCGGCGGATCGCCGGTCTACGCCGGAGCCGCGGAAGGGGTTGTGGACCTGATCGTGAACCCGTCGGTTCGGAGCCTCATCCCTGAGGGGCTGCTGGCCCGCATCGACACCGTCCGCACGGCCATCGTCGCCGGTTCCATGGAGGTCCCCCGCGTCCGGTTCGTGGAAGGAGAGGACGGGGTAGCCCCGCCCGGGGGAAGCGAAGGAGGGTGACCACGGTCCAAATCCGGGGGCTGGTGAAGCGTTTCGGTACCGTCACCGCCCTGCGGGGTGCGCACCTGTCGGCCCAGGCGGGAGAGGTCCACGGGGTCCTCGGAGAGAACGGGGCGGGCAAGACCACTCTGCTCTCGATCCTCGCGGGCCTCCTCGCCCCGGACGAGGGTGAGATCCTCCTCGAAGGGAGTCGGGTCGTCATCCCGTCTCCCCGCCACGCGAGAGCGCTGGGCGTAGGGATGGTCCACCAGCACTTCGCCCTGGTTCCGCGCCTCACCGTCCTCGAGAACCTCATGCTGGGGTGGCCGGGACCCCTCTTCAACCTCCCGGAGACCGAGGTTTCGGACCGAGCTCGCAGGCTGGAAGACGAGACCGGACTCCGGGTCCCCCTGGACGCACCGGTGGAGTCCCTCGGGGTGGGAGAGCGGCAACGGGTCGAGATCCTGAAGGTTCTGCTTCAGGAACCATCGATCCTCATCCTCGACGAGCCCACCGCCGTCCTCTCCCCGGTGGAGGTGAACGGCTTTCTGAATCTGGTCCGCAGCCTCGCGGCGCGCGGAACAGCCGTACTCATGGTGGCGCACAAGCTGGACGAGGTCCTGGCGGTGGCCCACCGAGTCACGGTCCTCCGACGCGGGGAGACCGTGCTGGAGGCGTCCCGGTCGGAGGTGGACGCACCTGCCCTGGCGCGGGCCATGGTGGGATCGGAGACCGCCGGAACCCTCGTCCACCTGAGGGAGGCCCGGGGAGGCGCGGCAGCCCCTGCCCTTCTCACCGGCGATCCCGTGGCCCGCCTGGAGTCCGTGACCGCGCTGGATACCCGGGGCGTCACGCGGCTCACGGAGGTCTCCCTGGAGGTGTATCCGGGAGAGATCGTGGGCGTTGCCGGGGTGGAAGGGAATGGACAGCGGCAGTTGGCCCGGATCCTGGCAGGAGAGCTGCAGCCCGACTCCGGGACGGCCTTCGTGCCCTCCGATGCAGCGTTCATCCCCCAGGATCGGAGATCCGAGGGGCTGGTTGAGGACTTCGACCTCACGGAGAACCTGGCGCTTCGATTGCACCGGTGGGCTCGGTACCGGAGGGGCGCTTTGGTGGACTGGCCGGCGCTCCGCGCCCGCTCCCGGGAGGCGCTGGCCACCTTCTCGATCCGTGCCGAGGGACCGGAGACGATGGCGGGGACCCTCTCTGGTGGGAACCAGCAACGGGTGGTTCTGGCCCGAGAGCTCGAAGGGGACCCGGCCTTCCTGGTAGCGGAGAACCCGACCCGGGGGTTGGATGTGGCCGGGGAGTCCTTCGTACACAGAACTCTGCAAGCACTCAAAGCCCGGGAGCCCGTTCCCGCCGGGGTCGTGCTCATCTCGACCGACCTGGACGAGATCCTGGCCCTTGCCGACCGTTTCTTCGTCATGGTGCGCGGACGTCTCGAGCCGGTCGCGGTGGGAGACGGTCTCCGGGAAAGGCTGGGAGAGCGCATGCTGGGGGCCGGGTGAGCGCCGCCCGAAGCTGGGGGGCCGCACTCCTGGCCCTGCTCGCGACGGTGGCCGTGGCCGCCGGGAGCCTGGCGCTGGGTGGCTTCGATCCGTGGTCGGCCCTGGGCGCCCTGGTGCAGGGGAGTCTGGGGTCCCCCAACGTCCTTCTCTCCATCACACTGGTCCGAGCAGTTCCCCTGATTCTCACCGGGCTCGCTGTGGCTCTCGCGTTCCGCGCCGGGGTCTGGAACATCGGGGCCGAAGGACAGCTCTATGCCGGTGCCGTGGCGGGTACCGCGGTGGGACTCGCCGTGTCGGAGGGGATGCCACCGTGGCTCGCGATCCCCCTGGTGCTGGTGGCAGGGGGCGTGGCGGGGGCGGCGTGGGCCGCCGTGCCGGCGTTGCTCAAGCTCCGATCGGGGGTGGGCGAGGTGATCACCACCCTCCTCATGAACTTCGTGGCGATCCACCTCGCGGCCTGGCTGGTGCACGGACCCATGCAGGAGCGTCGGGGGGTCTTTCCCCAGAGTGATGCCGTGGCGGAGGTGGCACGCCTCCCGGCGCTGGTTCCCGGGAGCCGACTCCACCTGGGGTTCGCCTTCGCGGTGCTCCTGGCGGTGGCGCTCTGGGGCTTCCTCAGGTTCACCGCGGCGGGATTCCGGGTCCGAGCCGTGGGGGCGAACCCGGAGGCGGCGCGGGTCGCAGGCAGGATCCGTTCGCGCCGGACCCTCCTCTGGGTCTTCCTGGGCTCCGGTGCGCTGGCGGGGCTGGGTGGTGCGGTGGAGATCGCCGGGGTGCACTTCCGGCTCTATGAGGGCCTGTCCCCGGGATACGGCTACACCGCCATCGCCGTTGCCCTACTGGCGGGTCTGAGCCCCCTGGGGGTCCTGATCACGGGAAGCCTGTTCGGGGCGCTGGAGGGGGGAGCGGGGGCCATGCAGCGGGTGGCGAACGTGCCCGCTGGGTGGGTGGGGACGGTGGTGGCCCTGGCGATCCTGAGCATCCTGGCGGTCGAGCGTCTGCTCCGGGAGCGCAGGAATGGGTGAGACCGGGCTCCTCAACCTGGTCATCCTCACCGCCTTCCTGGAGGCCGGCGTACGCCTGGCGGCGCCCCTTGCCCTGGCGGCCCTGGGGGAGACCCTCTCGGAGCGGGGAGGAGTGCTGAACATCGGGTTGGAGGGTTCCATCATCTGCGGCGCCCTGGCCGCGGCGCTGGGCGCCCTCGCCACGGGATCCGCCACTCTGGGTCTCGCTTCCGGCGCCCTGGCAGGCGCGGTGGTGGCGGGCGTGTTCGCGCTGTTCGTGCTCTGGCTGAACGCAGACCAGATCATCACCGGAACGGCCATCAGCATGGGAGGGCTGGGCTTCACGGCGGCCATGTACCAGGCACGCTTCGGAGCCACCGGCACACAGTTGTCCCTTCCGACCCTGGACACGTGGACCCTTCCCGCACTGGGATCGATCCCTGTCCTGGGTCCGGCCTTCTTCTCCCAGAAGCCCACCGTCTATCTGGCGTACCTCCTGGCACCCCTCCTGGCGTGGTTCCTCTTCAGGACCGCGGCGGGCCTCCAGGTGCGGGCCGTGGGAGAGGACCCGGATTCGGCCGCTGCCGCCGGCATCGCGGTGAGACGGGTTCGGCTCTGGGTCACCCTCGCCGGCGGTGCCCTGGCGGGAATGGCGGGCGCACACCTCTCCATCGCCTTCACGGGCACCTTCCAGCCGGGGATGTCAGCGGGTCGGGGCTTCATCGCCATCGCCGTCGTGGTGTTGGGACGCTGGCACCCGGTCTGGGTCCTGGCGGCCGCCCTGTTCTTCGGGGCCGCGTACGCTCTCCAGACCTTTCTGCAGACCCTTGGATTGGATGTTGGGTATCAACTTTTCCTCGCAGTACCATATGTGCTCACCCTGCTCGCCCTGGGGGGATGGCTGGGCCGGTCCCGCGCACCTGCGGCGCTGGCCCTCCCATGGCCTCACCGGCGACACGGCGACTGACCTCCCTCACCGGTTCTGCTCTATGCGACCCTCCCGACTCTCCCCGCTGGCCGCTGTGCTCGCAGTCGTGCTGGTGGCCGCCGTTCCGGCCGGTGCGCAGGTGGCGCTGGATCGGGGAACCGTGGGTACCGCCCTCAAGCTGCGGTCCCTGGATGGCGTGAAGCGGGTCCTCATGATTGCGGCCCACCC
>CP070829.1:1676686-1708853 GCA_020344755.1 Gemmatimonadales bacterium | reverse complement strand
TCCATGGCCCCCTTGCTCCTGGCCGTCGGTTGGCTGCTGGTGCCCGATGCCCTGTGGGCCTGGGGCCCCGGGACCCATGTGGCCCTGGGCGAGTTGATCCTCGGATCCCTCTACCTGCTTCCCCCGGCGCTCCAGCACCTCCTCTCCCGCTTCCCCATCCACTTCCTGTACGGGAACGTGGCCGCGGACATCTCCTTCGCGAAGAAGTACGTGCCCGAAGGACGCCACTGCCACCACTGGCACGTGGGGGAGGAGTTGCATCAGGAGGCCCGGCACGAGTCCGAGCCCCTCCAGGCGGTGGCGCTCGGCTACCTGGCGCACCTCGCCGCCGACACGGTGGCGCACAATCTGTATATCCCGAGGCGCCTCCTCCTCACTTCCACCACTGCCGCGGTCGGTCATACCTACTGGGAGCACCGCATGGACGTGCACGTGGGCGAGGAGTACCTGGGAAAGGCACGGCGGCTGGTGTTCGAGAACGACCACTCGGACGCCGACGCGCTGTTCGACAAGGTCCTGAGTGGCACCCTGTTCTCGTTTCAGACCAACCGGAAGATCTTCCGCGGAATGATCCAGGTGCAGGGCCACGATCGCTGGATCGGGGTCTTCGACAAGCTGCTCAAGCGCTCGCGGTTCGATGTGCCCGACGATCTGGTGGACCGATATCTGTCGCTCTCGTACGACAGCATCGTGGACTACCTTCGGAGCCGCCACCACTCCTCGCCAGCGCTGCTGGACCCCATCGGGGACCTCAACCTGAAGCTGGCGAAGAAGGTCCGCCGCATGGCCATGGCGGGAGGCGCCGCGGCCGACCCGGCCGTGCTGGACGAGATGGCGGATGAGTTCTTCCCGTTCCCCACCGATCCGCTGACCTTCTGGCCCGAGATGCAGCGACTTGGATTGGACCTGGACCCGTGGGAGGAGCCTCCGCCCGATGAGTTGGGTCACGCACCCCAGCTCCCGACCCCCTTCGGCAGAGACCCCGGAGCCGCACTGGGCTGACCCGGTCCGGCCGCCACGCGGGGGGATCAGCCCCCGACAAGGGGACCTCGACGGAGCTCTGCCTTCCGGCGGGACGTCTCGCGATTGTCCCGGCCGGTTGCGCGCCTAGAACTCCCAGTCCTTCTGCAGGTTGGCGTACCGGATCAGCAGCCGCTTTCGCCCCACGCTCTCGAAGTCCACGGTGACCTTGGTGTCCTTACCGAAGCCCGAGATCTCCAGGACCGTTCCCGAGCCGAAGGTGGCGTGGAGGACTCGCTCGCCCTTCACGTACCGCGGAGCGTCCTGGTCGAAGCCGGGCTCGTCCAGCTCCACGTAGCGACCGTCGGTCTGGAAGGCGTCTCGACCCTCCCGGGAGCGATGCGGCGTGGACGAGGTGGACGCTCGCAGCACCGGAGTCTGCCGCGCCTCAACCAGGTCGTCCGGGATCGCCTCGGCGAAGTGGGAGAGCCGGCCGTACATGAAATCCCCCGCCCTGCGCCTCTGGCGTGCGTGGGTGAGATACAGCTTGTTCTCCGCTCGGGTGATGCCCACGTAGAAGAGGCGACGCTCCTCCTCCATCTCGGAGGGGTCGTCGTAGGCCCGTCCCAGGGGAAAGAGGCCGTCTTCGAGACCCCCGATGAACACCACCGGGAACTCCAGACCCTTGGCGTTGTGAAGCGTCATGAGCGTCACCGTATCGGCGTCCGGATCGTGTCGGTCCACGTCCGCAACCAGCGCCACCTGCTGCAGGAAGAGGTCGAGCTCGCTGAAAGCGTCCACCTCCTCCGGCTCGAGCTCGGCGAGAAGCTCAGCGTCGAAGTCGAGGGCGCCCGCAATGAGCTCCTTCACGTTCTCTACCCGGTCCTCGCCCTCGGGCCCCTCGTCCCGCAGCTTCGAGAAGAGGTCCAGCTCCTCCACGAGCTCCTCCAGCAACTCGCCGACCCGGACCTGTGCCGCTCGGGCGGAAAAGCGCTGGATCAGCGCGGCAAAACCCTCGAGGCTCCGCGCACCCGCCGCGGGAAGTCCGGCCCGCCCGGTAGCCGTGGCTGCACCCTCCATCAGGGGGACGCCCGTCGCCCTCACCTCGGTCATGAACCGGTCCACCGTGGTCCCCCCAACTCCCCTCCGGGGATAGTTGACGATGCGCAGAAAGGCGTCTTCGTCCCTGGGGTTGGAGAGTAGCCGGAGGTACGCCAGGACGTCCTGGATCTCCCGGCGTTCGTAGAAGCGCACCCCCCCGACGATCTGATAGGGGATCCCCTTTCGCCGGAACGCATCCTCCAGTGCCCGGGACTGGGCGTTGGTCCGGTAGAGGATGGCGAAGTCCCGATAGTTGTGGAGATCGGGTCCGTCGTTGTAGCGGGACTCGATCTCGTCCACGATCCAGCGGGCTTCGTCGGTCTCGTCGAAGCACTCCACCCGGGAGACTTGCTCGCCCCCCGTCCGGTCGGTCCGGAGTGTCTTTCCCTTCCGCTGGGTATTCTGAGCGATCACGGCGTTGGCCGCGTCCAGAATGACGCCGGTGGACCGGTAGTTCTGCTCCAGTCGGACCACCTCGGCCCCCGGAAAGGCGGCCTCGAACTCCAGGATGTTCCGGATATCGGCGCCCCGCCAGCCGTAGATGGACTGATCATCGTCGCCCACCACCATGAGGTTCCGGTGGGCTCCGGCGAGGAGCTCCAGGAACCGGAACTGAGCCCGGTTGGTGTCCTGGTACTCGTCCACCAGGATGAAACTGAACCGATTCCGGTACTGGTGAAGGACCGTGGGATGACCTTCGAACAGTTCCACCGGCTTCACGAGGAGGTCGTCGAAATCCAGCGCATTCTGTGACCGCAGCGCCTGCTGGTAGGCCGGATACACCCGGGCCACCTGACGGAGGAAGAGGTCAAAGCTCCCCTCGTTCGCCTGGGCGAGCTCCTCGGGGGTCACAAGCTGGTTCTTGGCTGCGCTCACTTCGGCACGCACCGCCTTCGGGTTCCACCGCTTCGTATCGATCTGGAGCGCCTCCATGGTGCGCTTGAGCTGCCGCAGACTCTGCTCCGCGTCCAGGATCGTGAAGGCATTGTCCCACCCCAGAATCTGGGCGTGCCTCCGCAGGAGGCGCGCACCCAGCGCGTGGAAGGTCCCCACCCACATCCCGCGCGGCTCGTGGCCCAGCATACCGGTGATCCGTTCCCGCATCTCACCGGCGGCCTTGTTCGTGAAGGTCACCGCCAGGATGTCGGACGCCGGGACCCCGTGCTCCAGAATCAGGTGGGCGACTCGGGTGGTGAGAACCCGTGTCTTGCCGGAGCCGGCTCCGGCCAGGACCAGCGCGGGACCCTCCAGGTGCCGGACCGCGGTCCGCTGCTCGGGATTCAGGGTGTCGAGGTCGATGATGCCGCGGTGGGTCAAGGGTCTGGCAGAGGTCGGTGCCGGGCCGGGGCCCGGGAGCGGGACCGGTTCCCGGTCAGAGTTCGGCGGGCAGGTAGATGAGGAAGGTGGCACCAGCCGTCTGCCCGTCCAAGAGCTCGATGCGCCCCTTGTGTACTCCCTCCACGATCCGGCGAGAGAGGGCGAGCCCCACTCCCCAACCGCCGGACTTGGTGGTGACGCCTGGATCGAAAATGCGGTCTCGGATTTCGGGGTCCACCCCCGGCCCGGAGTCGGAGATGCGAAGCACCACCCATTGGTTGGCTCGCGAGGCCCGGATCTCGATCTTGCCCCCGGTCCCGGCCAGGGCATCCAGGGCGTTCTTGACCACGTTCTCCAGCGCCCAGGCCAGGAGGACTTCGTTTCCCCGGATCGGGGGAATCCCATCCGGGACCTCTACCCGCAGGCGGATGCCGCGCCCGAGGCGGGGGAGTCGTGCCTGAAGGTAGCGCTGGAGATCGCCCAACACGGTCCGCAGGTCCAGCCTCTCCAACTCCGGCTCCCGCCCGATCAGCTCGAACCGGTGCGAGACCCGCTCCAGCCGCCGGAGATCCTCCTGGATGGCCTCGGCTACCTCCCCCTCTCCCACGTCCCCGGGACGCTCTTCCGGCCTGAGACGGAGGACTTCGAGCCATCCCTGGAGGGAAGAGATGGGCGTTCCCAGCTGGTGGGCCAACTCCCGCGCCATGGACGTCCATGCTCGTTCGGCGTCGGCCCGTCGCTGTCCACGAATCACGGTGAAGCCGAGGAGCACGGTAAGGAGCAGCCCGACGGCCTGGAATCCCGCGATCCAGACCATCCCCCGGACCTCCGGAGTGTCGCCGTAGTGGACGTGAGCCTCGGTGAGCTCCCCGACCGGCGGGTTCCGTTGATCCAACCGCGCCACGTAGCGGCGAATCCGTTCCTGACCCTCCGGAGTGGCCAGGTTGGCATTGAACGGCAGGTTCGTGACCGCGAGGACGGTGTCCCGAGGGCCCATGATCACCATGGGTATTCCCGTCTCGATGATCAGATCCTGGAGCTCGAACAGCGTGCCGTCAGCCGCCTGAAGCCGGGCCTCGGGATCCGCCAGGTCCGTGGTGTCCAGGAGGAAGCCGTTCAGTTCCACCAGGACCTCGGTGAGGATCTCTGAATTCGCACGGAAGCTCTGCACCATGCGCTGGGTGTAGAGGAGGTACCACCCCAGGAGAATGGCGAAGAGGGTGGACAGGACCACCGGCCATTGCACCCGTTCGACCCAGGAGCGGCCCTGACCCGGGGCACGACCCCGGGACTGCTCGTTCATCCGACCGCAGGCTCCAACCTGGAGATCCCGATATAGGGCTCCAGCACCCGGGGAAGCATCACGCTCCCATCCGCCTGCTGGTGCGTCTCCAGGAGTGCGGCAACGACCCGGGGGAGGGCGAGCGCCGACCCGTTGAGCGTGTGGACGAACTCCGGCCTGTCGCTCTGGGACCGGCGGAATCGGAGATCCCCACGGCGGGCCTGGAAATCCGTGAACACCGAGCAGCTGGAGACTTCCAGCCACTGCCCCACTCCCGGCGCGAAGACCTCGAGATCGTAGGTCATAGCCGAGGAGAACCCGAGGTCGCCGGCGGCGAGCAGGACCCTGCGGTACTGAAGGCCGAGCATCTCGAGCAGCTCCTCCGCCTCCCGTGTGAGCTCCTCCAGCGCCTCCCTGCTCCTCTCCGGGGTCTCGTACCGAACCAGCTCCACCTTGTCGAACTGGTGCACGCGCAGGAGCCCCCGGGTGTCCTTGCCCGCAGCTCCCGCCTCACGGCGGAAGCAAGGCGAATAGGCCGTGTACCGCACCGGCAGCTCCTCCAGGGCCAGGAGCTCGCCCCCGTGGAGGTTGGTCACGGGGACTTCCGCGGTAGGGATGAGCCACAAGTCGTCCCGCTCGGACTGATACGACTCGTCTGCGAACTTCGGGAGCTGGCCGGTCCCCGTGAGCGTCTCGCGGGTGACCAGGTAGGGCACCCGGAGCTCGGTGTAGCCGTTCTCCCGCGTGTGCCGGTCGAGGAAGAGGTTGATGAGCCCCCGCTGAAGGCGGGCTCCCATCCCGGTGAGGACGGGGAATCCGGACCCCGAGATCTTCGCCCCCCTGGGAAGATCCAGGATCCCGAGCGCCTCCCCCAACTCCCAGTGGGGTCTTGGCTCGAAGTCGAACACGGGAGCCGAGCCCCACGAAGACACCACCGAGTTGGCCGACTCGTCCCCCGCGGGGACCTCTTCCAGGAGGAGGTTCGGAAGGTCCAGCAGGATCTCCTGGATCCGTTCCTCGGCGCTCCCGACCGCCGCGTCCAGAGCGGCGATCTCCTCGCCCACGTTCCGCATCTCCGCAATGAGCTCCGCAGCGTCCTCGCCGGCGCGCTTGCGCTCTCCCACTTCCTTGGAAGCGGAGTTCCGGCGCGCCTTGAGGGCGTTGACCCGGGTGAGCCCGTCCCGGCGTAGACCGTCGAGCTCGAGCACCTCCCGGATCGCGGGACCGAAGTCCCCTCCCCGCCGGTTCAGATTCTGGACGACGGTGTCCGGCTCCTCACGAACGAGGCGGAGATCGAGCACGTCAGTCTCCCGGCGGCACCAGGTCCCGGCTGTTGCAGACCGGGTTGGAGTCGAACATGAACCGAAGCGTGCCCAGCTCGACGTCGATGTCGAGGGCCTCCAGCTTGGCGTAGTAGACGCAGCGGGTGCCGAAGGCGCCCGCGGTCTCCCCGGTCTGGACGATGTAGATCGGCCCGAGCTCGACGGGGACCGGCTCAACTCCGGTGTACGCCGCAGTATCCGCCGGCGCCTTCCGGACCTCGTCGAAGGTCACCCCATCCACCGAGGTAATGCGGGCGCGCGATTCCAGCCCCATCGCCCCCGGCGTGAGCAACACGAGGCCGCCCTCCTGGGTATCCAGCGCGATGTCCCAGGTTCCGGTGGCCCCGGGCGACTCGATCAGGACGAGACGTCGCTGATTGAGGTTGAACGCCGAAGGGAGATTCAGCTCGGGACGCGCCAGCGAATACAGGAGCACGGTGTCCGGCGCCTCCTCCCAATCGATGCGGAAGGGATCGTCATCGCAGGAGGCCAGCACGATGGCCAGGGCACTCGCGACCGAGAGGAGTGGGATGCCGCGCAGACGCATTGGGAACCTGGTGGAAAAGGGTGTGGCGACCCGGTGGGGAAGGGAGAAACTCTACCGGTTGGCGGGAGTCGGTGTCAACCCGAAAACCCGCATGATTCCTTGACTCTACACCGCCCTGCGGGTAGGTTCCCGCGCCGCTTTCCCAGCGAACCAGGAGGTGGGATTGCCCCCCGCGCCGCATGACCCGGCCGTCGCTCGGAGGATCCTCGTCGCCGAGGACGAGCCGCACATCCGCCGGATCCTCGCCACCCTGCTCCAGGGAGCGGATTTCGAGGTGGACATGGCCTCCGATGGTCGTGAAGCGATGGCGCGGCTCGAGTCCGCGACGGAATACCACCTGGTGGTGACCGACCTGATGATGCCCCACCTGAGTGGGCTCGAGGTCCTGGAAGCCATGGCGGCCCTCTCGCACCGCACCGACCTGCCTGTGGTGATGCTCACGGCCAAGGGCCAGGACGCGGATCGCGAGAAGGCCCTGGCGCTGGGGGCCCGGGACTTCCTCACCAAACCCTTCAGCCCGAAGAAGCTCCTTGCTCGGATCGACGAACTCCTCGGGCTCTGACACCCACGTCTGGGTGACGATCCTCGCCGGTGGCGTGGGTTCACGTTTCTGGCCGGTGAGCACCCCGGCGCGCCCCAAGCAGCTCCTCCCCCTCGCCACGGAGCGACCCCTGATCGAGGACACCGTCCGGCGGGCCCAGCGGCTGGCTCCCGTGTCGCACCTGAGGATCCTGGCGGGGGAACACCTGGTGGAGTCCTTCCGGAAGGCCCTGAGCGGCCTTCCAGAGACATCGTATCTCGTGGAGCCGCAGGCGCGCGGGACCGCCCCTGTTCTGACCTGGGCTGCCTGGACACTCCATCGGGCCGACCCGGACGCGGTCCTGGTGTCGCTCCACGCAGATCATCTCGTGGAGCCGGAGGACGCCTTTACCCGCCTCGTCATGGACGGCGTGGAGTTGGCGCGCAGCGAAGACCTGCTCATCACGGTGGGCGCGCTGCCGGACCGCCCTGAGACCGGCTACGGATACATCCAACCCGGTGCGGCGCTGGAACGCCCGCCGGAGGGTGCTGCCCGGGTGGCGGCCTTTCACGAGAAGCCCGACGAAGCCACCGCGCGAGCCTATGTGGACCACGGGTTCCTCTGGAACACCGGAATCTTCATCTGGCGAGCGGACACGCTTCTGCGGGAGATTCGGGAGCACGCGCCGGAGGTGGCGAGAGCTCTCCCGCACCTGGACGCCGGTGACGTGAACGCGTTCTTCGAGTCCTGCGAGCCGATCTCCATCGACGAGGCGGTCATGGAGCGGAGTGGCCGGGTGGCGGTGCTTCCGTGCATATTCCGGTGGGACGACGTGGGGAGCTGGGCCTCCATGACCCGCACGCGAGCGACCGACAGGGACGGAAATGTCACCGTGGGCGAGAGCCATCTGCTGGACAGCCATCGAAACGTCGTATTCGCGGAGGACGGACCCGTGGTCCTCTTCGGCGTGGACGACCTGGTCGTGGTCCGAACCCGAGGCGTGACCTTCGTGACACGTACGGAGACGGCCGCCGACCTCAAGCGACTCGTGACGCAGCTCCCCGATTCCCTGAAGGACCCGTCGATCTGATGCGCCTGTTTCTCGTGGACGACGCTCGGGCCCGACACTGGTCGCCCTTCGCCGAGACACGCCCCGTAGGCGAGCTCCGCTTCGGCGCTCTTCTTCTGCGGGAGCGAGTGGAGCGCTGGTTGGGAGCCCCGTGCCTGGGCCACGTCACGGAGCCCCAGGCCGGTACGTCGGGCCTCGTGGGCTTCGACGAGCCGGGATCGCCTCCCGTCCTCTCCGACCCTGGAATCGAGGAGAACGGCCCAGGGGGAACGCTCTTCTGGCTGAGCCGCGCCGCCCCTGAATTGGCGACGCCGCCCCCGGAGCTCCCCGGGGACGCAGAGGTCGTCGTGACCATGGGTGGGATGGTCGTAGGTGCCTGGGTCCCTCCAGGAGGAGCGCTCCGACCCACCCGTGATCGCTTGGGGGCGCTGGGAACCGACGCCGGAGAGCGGCAGAACACGCTCCCCGCCGAGGGACGGGTCCTGGAATGGCCCTGGGATCTCGTGGATGCCAACGCCGACACCCTCGCAGCGGACCTGCACCACCTCCACCCTTCGGACCGCGCCTATCTTCCGCCGGAGGTGCATCACGTCGGAGACGAACCGGTGAGTGTGGATCGGTCCGCGCACGTGGGGCCCGGGGTCATCCTGGATACCCGGGAGGGGCCGATCCGACTGGATGCCGACGTGACGGTGGAGGGACCGGCCCGCCTGGTGGGTCCCCTTCACCTGGGCCCCGGCTGCACGGTGTTCGGCGGCCACCTTTCCCGCCTGAGCGCCGGACCGGTGTGTAAGCTCCGGGGTGAGGTGGACACCTCGGTGCTCCTGGGATTCGTCAACAAGGCCCACGACGGGTACCTGGGGCACGCCCTGGCGGGTCGCTGGGTGAATCTGGGGGCACTGACCACGAACTCGGACCTGAAGAACAACTACGGTTCGGTTCGGGTCGAGCTCCCCTCGGGACCAGTGGACACCGGCCTCATGAAGGTGGGGGCCTTCCTGGGAGACCACGTGAAGACGGGGATCGGCACCGTCCTCAACACAGGGAGCGTGGTCGGGGCGGGTAGCAACGTGTTCGGAGGCGGCATGCCGCCGAAGCTCCTGAGCCCGTTCTCGTGGGCGGGCGGCGGCTCGGTGGTCCCCTTCCGGTGGGCCAAGTTCCTTGAGGTGGCGAAGGTCGTGGTGGCCCGCCGCGGCGAGCCGTGGACCTCGGGGGTGGAGCAGGTCCTGCGTGGACTCTGGGAAGACACCCACGGCGAGGGCCGGTGAGGGTCGCAGTCCTGGGAAGCGGAAGCCGCGGTAACGCCCTCCTCGTGGAGGCAGAGGGTACCCGGCTCCTGGTGGATGCAGGGTTCAGCGCCCGGGACCTGGCCCACCGGATGGAGTCCCTGGACGTCTCGCCCGGTTCTCTGGCCGGAATCGTCATCACCCACGACCACGCGGATCACACGCGCGGTATGGGCGTCTTCGCCCGCCGTCACGGGACTCCGCTCTACCTTACCCGGGGCACCCGGGAGGCGTGCGCGAAGCTCCTCACGGGAGCGGAGGTCCTGCGGGAGTACCGCGCGGGAGTCCCGTTTCGCGTCGGCGCCGTGGAGGTCGAGCCGTTCATCACGGTGCATGACGCCCGCGAGCCGGTGGGGATCGCGCTGGTGGATGACGCAACGGGGAGCCGGTTGGGGGTGGCCACCGACCTGGGCCGACCCACAGCGGGGATCCGTCATGCCCTGGCGCGATGCGAGATCCTGGTCCTGGAAGCCAATCACGACGAGGTGCTATTGCAGGAGGCCCCGTACCCCTGGAATGTGAAGGCGCGGATCCGCTCGAGCCACGGACACCTCTCGAATCGTGCGGCCGCGCAGTTCGCCCGGGAGCTCTTCCATGACGGTCTACTGGCGGTCGTGCTGGCCCACCTTTCCGGCGAGTCGAACCGGCCCGAGCTGGCGCAGCGGGTGGTCGGCTCCGCCCTGCGGGAGGTCGGCTACCGCGGGGTGGTGAAGGTCGCGGAGCAGGACACACCCCTTCCCTTCCTGGATGTCCGGGAGCTGCGTCGGCGCCGTGAGCCCGGACAGCTCACCCTGCTCTGACGGCTCCCGCGGCAGAGATCAGAGACCGAAAACCCGCAGAATGTCGTTCCCCAGGGCCCAGATCATGATGCCCATGATGATCAGGAATCCCACGTTGGACCATCGGAGACGCTGTTCCACACTCAGGGCTCGTCCCCGAACGGCCTCGATGGCCAGGAACACGAGGTGCCCTCCGTCCAGGACCGGGATGGGAAGGAGGTTCAGGATGGCGAGGTTGACGCTGAACAGGGCCATGAACCGGAGGTAGAAGTCGAGCCCGCGCTCCGCCGCCTGTCCGGTAATCTGTCCGATGGTCACGATGCTTCCCACCTCCCGCGCCGATACCCCTCCCGTGAAGAGGTCCCTCAGAAACCCAAGGATCAGGCGAACGGACCGGTCCGTCTCCTGCCACCCCACCGACATCGCCGCCGTGAGCCCCAGCGGCTGGTAGATCGATTGTGTCAGCAGGTAGGGCAGCACCCCGATCCGCCCCACCTCTCCCTCCTGACTCGGGTCCGGATGCGGGATGGCCTCGGGCGTGACGTACCGCGTCATCTCGCCCCCCGCCCGTTCCAGCAGAAGCGCGGTTCGCTGGCCGGCCCGGACCTGAATCCGATCCGTCATCTCCGTCCAGTTGCGCACGCTTTCCCCCGAGACCGCGAGGATCCGATCACCGGTCTCCAGGCCACCTTCATCCGCCGGTGAGCCGGGACTGATGTCTCCGATCACCGCGTCGGCCCAGTACGTGATGGCGCCCCAGATGGCCACGCGATCCTCCGCTGCCTCCGGGAGCTGGATGGTGAACTCCATCTCCGGCTCCGCCAGCCGAATGTCCAGGGGCCCGGCCTCGGACTCGATGAAGGCCCGGCCCACCTCGGACCAGTTCGTGACTTCGAACGAGCCGATCTCGGAGAAGCGCGCCCCCTCCGGGATCTGGACCAGGAGCTCGGTGCCGGGTGGAAGGGCCTGTGCGTCCACCGACTCCACTCTCGTGGTGGGAAGCGCCGGCTCCCCCCAGAACGCCGCCACCGAAGAGTAGGCGAGGAAGGCGAACAGCATGTTCATGATCACGCCCGCCGATATGACGATGGCGCGAGCCCATACCGGCTTGGAGTCGTAGTCCCGGTCCGACGGCTGCCGGGGCTCCGCGGCGCCCCCTTCAAGGCGCTCCATCACCTCGTCGTCCATCCCACCCATCTTCACGTACCCGCCCAGGGGGATGGCGGACAGGACATACTCCGTCTCACCCCAGGTGAACCCCCATACCCGGGGGCCCAGACCGATGGAAAAGCGTTCCACCGCAATCCCCACCGCCTTCGCCGCCGCGAAGTGGCCCAACTCGTGGACGAAGATGAGGACGCCCAGCAATATGATCGTGGCAAGTACGGTCATCCCTTCCGGCTACTCCCTTCTCTCTGCAACTGTTCGGACACTTCCCGGGCCACGCGCCTCGCCTCCCGGTCCGCCTCAAATACCTCCTTCACGCCTCCGGGTTCAGTGGCGGGTGCCGTCTCCAGGGCCCGCGCCACCACCTCGGCCATCTCCGGGAAGCGAATCTTCTCCCCCAGAAAGGCCTCCACCGCCACCTCGTTGGCGGCATTGAACGCCGCCGGTGCCAGGCCGCCCCGGGCGCCTGCCCCGGTCCCCAACCCGTAGAGGGGAAAAGCGCCGTGGTCCACCTTCTCGAAGGTGAGCGGCGACGACGCGACCGGGTCGAAGGTCCTGAGCGCTCCGTCCTCCGCCCGGCCTGGATAGGTGAGGGCATAGAGAATGGGGAGCTCCATGTTCGGGTCTCCCACCTGGGCGAGTAGCGACCCATCCACGAACTCCACGAAGGAGTGCACGATGGACTGGGGGTGCACCACCGCCTCGATCCGTTCGTACTCGATCCCGAAGAGGAAGTGCCCCTCGATCACCTCCAGCGCCTTGTTGGCGAGGGTCGCGGAGTCGATGGTGATCTTGGACCCCATGTCCCACGTGGGATGCCGAAGCGCCTGAGACGGCTGGACATCCCAGAGCTCCTCGCGGCTCCATCCCCGAAACGGGCCACCGGAGGCCGTCAAGATCAGGCGCGCCACATCTCGGGCCCCGCTCCCTCGCATGCACTGGAGGATCGCGCTGTGCTCCGAGTCGACGGGGATCAACTCCCCGCCCCCCCTCCGCGCCGCCGCCAAGACCAGACTTCCCCCCGCCACCAGAGACTCCTTGTTCGCCAAGGCCAGCCGCTTTCCCGTCTCCAGCGCAAGAAGGGTCGGGCCGAGGCCCGCGGCCCCGACCAGGGCGTTCACCACCACGTCCACATCGTCACGGCCCGCGAGTTCCACCAGGGCCGAGCGTCCGCGGGCCCAGTGGGTGGCACCCCCGGAGTCGGGCACCCCTCCCACACCGTCATCGGCGATCACGGCCACCGCGGGGGAAAACTCCCGGACCTGGGCGGCCAGGGCCGCGATCCTGCGATTCGCGGACAGGGCGGTGACGCGGAAGCGGTCCGGATGTCGCCGCACCACCTCCAACGCGCTCTCACCGATGGATCCCGTGGACCCGAGAATGGCCAGGCGAATCACGAGAGGACCCCGGTGATGGCCAGGAGACCCCAGGTGACCGGGAGGGCCCAGAGAAGGGCGTCGAGCCGATCCAGGAATCCCCCGTGCCCCGGGAGGAGATTGCTGGAGTCCTTGACCCCCGCCTCTCGCTTGAGGACCGATTCCACCAGGTCTCCAACCTGGCCCGCCACCGAGATGACGGCTCCCATCCACGCCGCCGTGGTCACCGGGACCGCATGATGGGGAAGGTCCGCCAGCCACCAGCTGGACATCAGGGCCGCGGACACGACCGCCCCCAGCACACCGGCGACCGCCCCCTCCACCGACTTCTTGGGACTCACGCTGGGAGCCAAACGCACCCGTCCGATGGCCATCCCCACGAAGTATGCCGCAGTATCGGTGGCCCAGATGACCAGCACGGGAAACAGGACGAACGCCAGGGGGGTCCACACACCCATCCCCTCGACTCCCGGCACACCCTCCCCCAGGGCGCGCAGGAGCGGGAGAATGGAGGCGGGGAGTCCCACGTAGCACACCCCCGAGAGTGTGGACCCCAGGGCTCCGGCTGGACTTCCCCCCGGCCACCGGAAAACGAGCGACAGGGCCAGGCAAAGGGCGGCCACGACCAGGACCAACGTCAGCGCCCAGGGGGCAAAGACCGAAAAGGTCGATTCAGTGGACGCGAGGAGGACCAGGCCCACCGTGCCCGCCGTCCCCACCAGTACGAAGGGGTGGTCCCCCCGGTGCCGCATCAACCCGTAGAATTCCCAGACCCCCAGGGCTGCGATGGCGGCGACCACTATGCCGAAGACCCACCCGCCGAAGAAGAGGGCTCCGAAGACGACGGGAATTCCCACCCCCGCCACGGCGAGGCGAGCCGGAAGATCACCCAGGCGCGTCACGGGAGGCCGCTGCCCATCAGACGCTCACCCGGCCGAAGCGTCGCTCGCGGGACTGGAAGTCGAGGATGGCGCGATACAGATCGTCACGGGTGAACTCGGGCCAGAGCACCGGACTGGTGTGGATCTCCGTGTAGGCCAGCTGCCAGAGAAGGAAGTTCGAAAGCCGTTGCTCTCCAGATGTCCGTACAAGCAGGTCCGGATCCGGCAGCCCTCGGGTGTAGAGGCACTCTTCCACCTCCGCGGCGCCGATCTCGTCGGGGGTCAGCTCCCCGGAAAGGGTCCTGGAGGCGAGTAGCCTGGCCGCCCGGATGAGCTCGTCCCGCCCGGAATAGGAGATCATCAGATTCAGCCGCAGCGACTGGCCCCCGGCGGTTCCACGGACGATGGACTCGATAGCGCTCTTCGTACCGTCGTCGAGCCGATCGAGGTCGCCGAGGACCTGCACCTCCACCCCCTGTGCGGCCAACGAGCGCTTCTCCTTCTGCGCGTAGGCCCGAAGCAGAGACATCAGCGCTCCGATCTCGGTGGGCGGGCGATCCCAGTTCTGGGTGGAGAACGCGAAGAGGGTGAGGATCCCGACCCCGGCTTCCACGGATCCCTCCACCGCCTCCCGAACCGCGCTCATGCCTCTGCGATGACCCTCGTACCGGGGGAGCCCTCGTCTCTGAGCCCACCGACCGTTGCCGTCCATGATGATGGCCACGTGTCGGGGCACGGCTCCGCCCAGGCGGAGGCGCTGAAGGAGGTCGGAGTCCACGAGCGAGGGAGGGATGGCCTCAGATGGCCAGGACCTCCGCCTCCTTGCCTTTCAGCAGCTCGTCGATCCGGTCCTGGAACTCGTGTGTGATCTTCTCCACCTCTTCCAGTTGACGATGGCCGTCATCCTCACCGATCTCGTGTTCCTTGATACGCTTCTGGATCTCGTCCCTCGCCACGTGACGCGCGTGACGGATCGAGACCTTCCCCTCCTCGGCCATCTTGTGGAGGATCTTCACGAATTCCTTCCGCCTCTCCTCGTTGAGGGGTGGAATGGGGATCCGGATCACGTTGCCGTCGTTGGATGGGTTGAGTCCCAGATCCGCCGACTGGATCGCCTTCTCCACGTCCCCCATGAGTCCCTTGTCGAAGGGCTGGACCACGAGCAGCGTGGGCTCGGGGGTGTGAATGGTAGCCACCTGGTTGAGGGGCATCTTCGCGCCGTAGGCGTCGACCCTCACCGTATCCAGAAGCGCCGGTGTGGCCTTGCCCGTCCGTACCGTGGCGAACTCTCGCTGGACGGCTTCAACCGCGGCCTGCATGCGTTCACGGGCTTCCTTCAAGGACGGCATGGGAACCTCCCACCTTGTGGACGATTGTGTTCGTTAGCTGACAAAATCTAGGGCACGCCTGGCCCCGGGGCACTACGACACCAGGGTGCCGATCCGCTTGCCCCGGATGGCCGCCTCCACCGTGCCACGATCCTCGAGATTCAGGACGATGATGGGGAGGCCGTTCTCCTTGCAGAGCGACACGGCTGCGGCGTCCATCACGGCGAGTTCCCGCGTCATGACCTCGTGAAACGACACATTGGGCAGGAACTCGGCCGTGGGGTCGGTGGCGGGATCGGCCGTGAAGACGCCCTCCACCTTGGTGGCCTTGATGACCACCTCGGACTCCATCTCGATCGCCCGCAGGACCGCCGCCGTGTCCGTGGAGAAATAGGGATTTCCGGTCCCGCCGGCGAAGAGGACCACCCGCCCCAGCTCCATGTGCCGCATGGCACGGCGGCGGATGTAGGGCTCCGCCATCTCATTCATGCGGATTGCGGTCATGACCCGGGTCTCCACACCCTTGCGCTCCAGGAGATCCTGGACCGCCAGCGCGTTGATGACTGTGGCCAACATGCCCATGTAGTCCGCCTGGACACGGTCCATCCCCTTCCGGGAGGCCATGGCTCCACGGACGATGTTCCCTCCCCCGATGACGACGCCGAGCCGTACCCCCATTGCGGCGATCGCCTTGATCTCGTCCGTCAGACGATCGACGACCTCCGGCTCGATACCGAACCCGCGAGCGCCGGCGAGGGCTTCACCGGAGAGCTTGAGGAGAACTCTGTTATACCGGGGCTCTGCGCTGTCGGCCATGCAACATCCTCTCGGGGATCGGGACTCGATGTTCAACGCCGGCCCCTCGGCAGGCCGGACCGGCGGGTTGTTCTGACTCTACTCGCCGATGGCGAACCGGGAGAACCTGGCCACCTCGATCTTCTCCCCCGTCTTCGCGGAGATGTTGGTTACGAGCTGTCCGATGGTCTGGTCCGGATCCTTGACGAAGGGCTGTTCGAGGAGCGCCATGTCCTTGAACCACTTCTTCATCTTCCCCTCCAGGATCTTCTCCCGGATGTTTTCCGGCTTCCCCTCTTCCTCGAGCTGGGCCCGGTACACCGCACGCTCCCGCTCCACCTCATGGGCGGGAATGCTCTCCGAGCTCACCGCGAGGGGCTTCGAAGCCGCGATGTGCATGGCAATGTCCCGGGCGAGGCTCTGGAAGTCGTCGGTGTTGGCCACGAAGTCCGTCTCGCAGTTCAGCTCCACCATCACGCCGACCTTGCCGGAGTGGTGGATGTACGTGCCGATCACACCCTCGTTGGCGCTCTTTCCCTCTCGCTTCGCGGCCTTCGCCGCCCCTTTGGCCCGGAGCAGGTCCACCGCAGCCTCCATGTCGCCGCCGGTCTCCTCCAGGGCCCGCTTGCAGTCCATCATCCCAGCCCCGGTCCGATCGCGGAGCTCCTTCACGTCCTTCGCGCTGATGGCCATCGTGCTCAATCCCGTAGTCCTGTCTCGTGTCGTTTATGAAAAGAGGCGGAAGCGGGGTGGCGCGTCCGTCCCGCCAACCAGCTGCCGCCTCCCGGGGCCGAAGCCCAGTTCCCGCAACCGCCTAGCCCTCGCTCTCCTCCTCGGAGGCGGGAGCAGCGGGTTCGGTCCCTTCCTCTTCGCCCTCGCCACCCTTGATCTGGGCGATGACCTCCGGGCGGGGACGTCGCTTCCGGGGACGGCGCCGCGGAAGGGCACGCTCTGCGGCCTCGTCCTTGGTCTCCCCGGTCTCGGTGGAGTAGGTCGTGGCTTCCACCTCCTCGACCATCCGCCGCTCGTCTTCCGGAGCTTCCCTCTTCGCCGTTTCAACGGCGTCCGCAATCGCCTTGGAGATGAGGCTGACCGAGCGGATGGCGTCGTCGTTACCGGGAATCGGAAAGTCGATGACGTCCGGATCCGCATTCGTGTCGGTGATGGCGATCACGGGAATCCCGAGGCGCTGCGCCTCCCGGACGGCGATCTGCTCCCGCTTGGCGTCCACGACGAACATGGCCCCCGGAAGCCGCGCCATGTCCTTCACACCGGACAGATACTTGTCCAGCTTGGCCCGCTCGCGCTCCAGGAGGAGGCGCTCCTTCTTGGTGTAGAACTCGAACGCGTTCTCCTCCTGACCGCGCTCCAGCTCCTTCAGTCGCCGGATCTGCTGCCGGATGGTCTGGAAGTTGGTCAGCATTCCGCCCAGCCACCGCTCGGTGACGTAATGGGCGCCGCAGCGCTGGGCCTCCTGCTCGATGATCCCGCGCAGCTGCTTCTTGGTGCAGACGAAGAGGACTCGCTGGCCCTTCAGGACCACCTCCCGAGCCGCCGCCTGGGCGTCCACGAGACGATCGAGGGTCTTCCGGAGATCGATGATGTGGATTCCGTTGCGCTCGGTGAAGATGAACCGGCGCATCTTTGGATTCCACCGACGGGTCTGGTGTCCGAAATGGACGCCCGCCTCGAGCAGCTCGTTGAGTCCTACCTGGTCCATGAAATCGTCGTCGTTCTGTGGGGCCGATTACGCCCCGGTCAGGATATTGAAGGCCCCTCGGGCCACGTCCGGGGATTGCCCCGGAACCGGGTCAACGCTTGGAGAACTGGAACCGCTTGCGGGCCTTGGGGCGTCCGGGCTTCTTCCGCTCCACCTTGCGGGAATCCCGGGTCAGGAGCCCGTTCACGCGCAGAACCGGACGGGTCTCCTCGTCCATCTGGAGGAGGGCCCGGGCAATGCCGAGACGAACCGCGTCCGCCTGCCCGGTCAGGCCCCCGCCTCTCACCCTGACCATCACGTCGACCTGGCCGTCCGTTTCCGTCACGGCCAAGGGCTCGACGATCCGCGTCTGCAGGGTACTGCGGGGGAAATAGTCCTCGAGGCTCCGCCCGTTGATCTGCCACTGCCCGCTTCCGGGGCGCAGGATCACGCGGGCGGAACTGGTCTTGCGGCGGCCAACCGCCTGGTACTGGGTGATGTCGGTCATGAGCTTAGGACGCCTTCGCGTTGATCTCGAGAACCTGCGGGTTCTGGCTCTGGTGGGGGTGCTGATCACCGGCGTAGACGCGGAGCTTCTTCCGCATGGACCGACCCAGCGTGTTCTTGGGCATCATCCCCTTCACGGCGAGTTCGATGATGCGCTCGGGATGGGATTCGACCATTCGCTTGAAGGGGATCAGGCGTTCCCCGCCCATGTACCCGGAGTGGCGGAAGTAGGTCTTCTGCTCCGCCTTGTTCCCGGTAAGCATCACCTTGGACGCGTTGATCACGATCACGTGATCACCGGTGTCCAGGTGCGGGGTGTACATGGCCTTGTGCTTTCCCCGGAGAACCTGGGCGATCTTGGCGGCCAGGCGCCCCAGAGGAACCCCTTCGGCATCCACGATCCACCAGGTCCGCTGGATGTCGTCGATCTTTGGCGTATAGGTCTTCATCAACAGCCCGTCAGGCTTTTAGGCAACAGAGCTATGAATGATAGATAAGGCTCCCGGGAGGTGTCAACGCCCTACCGTACCCCGTGTTCCGGCCCCTCGAAGCGGTCCGATCTCGCCGAAGGAAGGCGCCGCTCCGGCCTCTCTCACGCCGACTCCATCCGGGGGCCATGAGGGTGGCGCGAACTCGCCGGACGGGAGGCGGAAGACAGGATTCCGTCAGGGCGGCTGAGGGCGCGCCGGTGGCGCGACGCCGGCGGGAAAGCCCGCCTACATGAAGGTTTCGAGGAAGCGCGCCCTGGAAGCGTGCCGAAGCCGGACCAGGGCCTTCTCCTTGATCTGGCGCACCCGCTCCCGGGTGATCCCGAGGATGGCTCCGATCTCCTCGAGGGTCATGGGATCCTGGTCATCGAGACCGTAGTAGAGCCGCAGGATCTTCGCCTCCCGCTCCTTGAGGGAGGCGAGCGCCTCCTCGATGGTCTCCTTCAGCGCCCGCTCGTAGGCCTCGTCCTCCGGGCCCGGAGAGAACTGGTCCGGGAGGTAGTCCAGGAGCCGATTGTCCTCCCCCGGCGTCATGGGAGCGTCCAGGGAAAGGTGGGATTGGCTGATGGCCAGGGTCCTTTCCACCTCTTCCCGGGTGATGTCGAGTCCCTCGGCGATCTCCTCCACGGTAGGCTCTCGCCCCAATTCCTGCAGTAGCGTGGAAGAGTGCCGGCCGATCCGGTGCAACGCCCCCGCACGGTTGAGCGGCACCCGCACGATCCGGCTCTGTTCGGCCAGTGCCTGGAGGATGGCCTGGCGAATCCACCAGACGGCGTAGGAGATGAACTTGATCCCCTTCGTCTCGTCGAATTTGTGGGCGGCGCGGATCAGTCCGAGGTTGCCCTCGTTGATGAGGTCCGAGAGGGGCACACCCTGGTTCTGGTACTTCTTCGCCACGGAGACGACGAAGCGGAGGTTCGACCGGACGAGCTTGTTCAGCGCGTCCTCGTCTCCCTTGTGGATTAGCTTCGCCAGCCGGGCCTCTTCCGCCCGGTCGATCAGCGGATACTTGCTGATCTCCGAGAGGTACTGGTCCAGCGATCCTTCACGAAAAGAATCCTTGCGTCGGGCAAAGGACATGGGCGCTAGAGCCGCTCCCGGGGAACAGGGTCTGAGGTTCGGTGCAAAAGAATGACGCGCCCTCGAAGCGCGCGCAACCTCCCCCGGGGGCCCGACCGCCTCCCGGCCGTCAGCGGATCCGCTGACCGACTCTGTCCCAGCGTGCTCCGTGGAAGATCGACCAGCCGTCGTCGGCTTTCGGATCCACCGAATAGTAGATGATCCACGGCCGCCCGCGGATCTGATCTCGCTCCACGAAACCCCAGTACCGGGAGTCTTCCGAGTTGTCTCGGTTATCCCCAAGCATGAAGTACCGACCGACGGGAACGATGATGGGCCCCCAGGTGTCGCGGGACGGCGCATAGCGCCCCGGCGAGGCGACCAGGTGCCCCTCCTGCCACTCCATGTCCGGATGGATGGCGTCGCCACGAGTGTCGACGTACCGGGCGTAGGGCTCGTCGACGGGTCGCCCGTTCACAAGGAGCCGCTTGTCGACCATCTGGACGGTGTCGCCGGGTACGCCCAACAGCCGCTTCACGTAGTTCTTCTCGGGCTCGTGGGGCGGGTTGAACACGATCACCTCGCCGCGGCGAGGCTCCGCGAGGGCCGGTAGGTGAACCTGGGTCCCGGGAATGCGGGGCCCATAGATGGCCTTGTTCACCAGGAGGAAGTCTCCGACCAGGAGGGTCTGCTCCATGGAGCCGGTGGGAATCTTGAACGCCTCCAGGACCATGGACCGGACGACCAGGAAGACGACCATGGCCACCATGAGGGAGCGGATCCACTCCCAGGTCGAGCGCAGCTGGCGCTGGCCCCCCGGGCCCGGAGCCGCCCGACCTCGCCCGGCTCCGACTGAATTTCGCCTCCCACCCTCGGCCTTCAATTCGCGCTCCTCGGTAGTTCTTGGGGGGGCCGCGCACCACCCGTTCGGCCGCCATCCCGCGTCCCGGAGGCCCCCTCTTACCCTCTTCAATAATGAAGCATCCGGGTTCTCTGCAATGTTCCCGAAGAATCGGGGTGAAAGGCCGGGGTCTCGGAACCGGGCCCGTTGGCCTCCCAAACCCCCATTTCGCTACCCATTCCCTCGTTCTATTGCCTCGGCGTCGGGGGAGGGTGCCTCCGCCCCGCTCGCGGGTACGATCCCGCGGGCGGGACCCTCTGCCCCGCCGTGGGATTCAACGAACGCAGGTCCGCCGACACGCCATCCGGACCCCACGAAATGGGACTCAAGGCCGTCCGGGATCAGTCCGTCGAACGGGTTCGCCGACGATTCGGCGCCTTGTCCGACCCCATGGCATCGGACATCGTTCCCACTACCGACTCCCAGGCCTCTCCTGCCGACGTCGCCCCTCCCACCTCGTCACCATGCGACGCTCTCTCTTCCTGCGGCTACTTCTCGTCACCGGAGGCCTCGCGCAACTGAACGGGTGCAAGGCGGATGCGCCGGCAGCGGACCACGAAGCCGCTTCTGCCGACTCGGCCCGGCATCCCCCGCCTCAGCTGGTGGTCGGGCCGGAGCTGTGCCTGGACGCCGGATACCTGTGCGCCGGTCTGGCAGAGCGGGAGGACCCGAGGGTATTGCGTTGGAGCCCGCAAACCGGCCAGGTCCACGTCTACATTCCGAGGCCTCCCCTGGAGTCCCGGAGCCAGGCCATCGCGCTCCAGGACGCTGCCGCCCGTGGCATCCTCGCCTGGAACAACAAGCCCCTTTCCATTCGCATCCACCGGGGGGAGGATCTCTCCGAACCGGACATCGTGCTCCGGTGGGCCGAGGGCCTGGGCGGAACGGAACTGGGTCGTGCCGAGACCGTGTGGAACCGGAGTGCGGACGGGAGCGTCTCGATTCGGGTGCAGGACTTCGTCTTGGCCCTCCGCGATCCCACCGACCCGGGACGCATCCTCGACAGGGAGGCCATCCAACTGGCCGCTGCCCACGAGATGGGGCACGTCCTGGGACTTCCCCACTCCGACTCGGAACGGGACGTCATGTATCCCACCAATTCCGCCAGTGCCCTGTCGGCTCGCGACTATCGCACCCTGTCCGCACTCTACGACCTCCCCAACGGCGCGGTGCTGAGTCCGGAGGTCCTGGAGTCCCTCAGGTGACCCCGAGGGCGGAAGTGGCCCCCGCTCGGGAAGTGCACGCTGCGACGTTGGCGAGCGCGGGGGTGAAGTCGCAGCTCGGAGGCGGGAATCAGTCTTCCCGCTCGAGACCGTAGCGCTCGATCTTCTTGTACAGGTTCGACCGTGGCATCTCCACCGCGCGGGCCGTCTCCGACACGTTCCAGTCGTGCTCCCGGAGCTTCTGGAGGATGAAGGCGCGCTCCGCCTGTTCCTTGAACTCGGAGAAGGTGGCTGCCTGCGTGAACTCCCCGGCCACGGAGGGGCCAGCCCTCCCGGACACCAGCTGGTCCACGTCGCGGGCCGTGATCTCCGGGCCCGGTGCGAGGATCAGAAGACGCTCTACGGTGTTGCGCAGCTCACGCACGTTCCCGAGCCACTCCATGGTCTGGAGTCGCTCCACCGCCTCCGGCTGGATCGGACGCACGGGATAGTGACCCCCACCCTGTAGGGCTGCGAAGTGCCGTACCAGAGACGGGATATCCTCTCGCCTCTCCCGAAGGGGCGGCACATGGATGGGCACCACGTTCAACCGGTAGTAGAGATCCTCCCGGAAGTTCCCATCCTCGATGGCGGCCGGGAGATCCTTGTTGGTGGCGGCGATGACCCGGACGTTCACCTCCACCGCCTTGCTGCCGCCAACCCGGGTGATGAGCCCCTCCTCGAGGGCACGAAGCACCTTGGCCTGCGCGGCCAGCGACATGTCGCCCACCTCGTCCAGGAAGAGCGTTCCGCCGTGGGCCTGCTCGAACTTGCCCGGCCGGTCGGCCACGGCCCCGGTGAAAGACCCCTTGATGTGCCCGAACAGCTCGGACTCGATGAGTTCGGAGGGGATGGCCGCGCAGTTCACCTCGATGAAGGGGTGGTCCACCCGGTACGACAGGCGGTGGATCGCCCGGGCCACGAGCTCCTTCCCGGTGCCGTTCTCCCCCGTCACCAGGACTCGGGCGTCGGTCGGTGCGACCCGCTCGACCCTCTCCACGACCTGGCGGATCGCGAAGCTGGCTCCCACGATCTCGTGGCGGCTCTCGACCTCGGTCTCCAGTGCTTCGACACGAGCGGAGAGTCCCCTCAACTCGAGAGCGTTCCGCAGCGTCAAGAGGATTCGGTCCGAGTCCAGAGGCTTCTCGAGGAAGTCGTACGCCCCCTTTCGAGTCGCATCCACCGCCGTATCGATGGTCCCGTGGCCCGAGATCATGACCACCAGCGCCGTTCCGTCGCGCTCTCGGATCCGCTCCAGGACCTCGAGGCCGTCCAGACCCGGCATCTTCACGTCCAGGAAGATCAGATCCGGCCGTGCATCCTCCAGGAACGAGAGCGCATCCATACCATCGGATGCCAGCGTCACCTCGTGCCCCTCGTACTCGAAGAGCTGCTTCAGCGCGTCGCGGATCGACGCCTCGTCGTCCACCACCAGCAGATGTGCCAACGGTCAGCCCTCCGCAACGAGGATCAGGTGGTCGTTCTCCACGTAGGCCGCCGTAATCCCGTTGGGCAGGAGGAAGGCCATGGCGTCGCTGGGAAGGCCTTCCCGCTCCCTCCTTCCCAGAGCCTCCAGGATTCCCGGGACCATCCGCGCGGGCAGAGGAATCCGCGACGCCTCCACCCGTTCCACGTGCAGCGCGGTGTAGCGCCGTGCAAACGGGATGAGCGCTCCGCGCATCTCGATGTTCACCGTGTCCGGCAGGAGCCCCAGGACCTCGCTGAGTGCAGGGAGGTCGGGGAAGGACGCCACGGCCACCCGCGCCGAAAGGAGGACATCGTCACCACGAAAGGCTACAGTGGGCTCGTTCACGCCAGGGGGGAGGAGACCCGGGAACGAGTACCGGACCACGGACGAAAGTTCGGCCCCTCCAAGCTGCAGGCGATCTTCACCGAGTCGACCGTCCTGGAGCGACTCGAGTTGCCGCAGGGTCGCCTCCGCGATCGTAGGCGACGGGACCGGCTCCCCGGCTTCTGCCGAGTCCCGGCCCAGCCATTGCTCCAGGGCCGGGAAGACCCCGTCGCCCCAACGAAACCCAGCGTACGCCACACCGGTGAGCACCAGTCCGGCCACCACCCAGGTGGTACACCCCCGGAAGCATCCTTTCCCCACTTCAGCCCTCTCCACTCAGGCGCGCCTTGTGCAGCACCGAGTAGCGGGGACCGTTCCTCCCCGTCTGGCTCCGCATCAGATCCACCGTACGAACGGTGAACTGCGACTCGACCTCGAGGGAGGCGGTGAGCTCATCCAGACCGCGGAAGGCGCCGGCACCTCCACCGCCGCTCGCTCTTCCGAGGGTCAGGTGGGGATGGAACGCCCTCGTCTCCTTCTCGAATCCCAGCTCCGCCAGGGCCCATTCCAGGTCCTGCTTGAGGCAGCGCAGCTCGGGTGTCGCACCCACTCGGGCCCAAAGCACGCTGGGCTTCCGGATGGTGGGAAATGCCCCGAACCCGTCCACGGTGGCCTGGAACGGGACGGTGCTGGCGGCCACCCTCTCCATGATCTCCTGAACCGACTCCACCCGTTCGGGCCGAACATCCCCCAGGAACTTCAGGGTGATGTGGAAGTTGTCCAGGTCCACCCATCGCACCGGGAGGTCCTGTTCCCGCAGCGGCCGCGCGGCCCGCTCGATGCGTTGGCGCTCCTTCTTGGGAAGGTTCAAAGCGAGAAACAAACGCATGGGCATTCGGTTGCTGTGCTCGTCGCTGGGCGGACGGCGGTTCATCGTGAGGAAGCGACCGGAGACCGAACCAGAGCGTCCAGGCTCCGAAGAACCCTGTCCACGTCCTCCCCGACCGAGGCCCAACCTACAGAGACGCGCAAGGCCCCCGTGCGCGCGGTGCCCAGGAGCCGGTGCGCCTCGGGGGCACAGTGGAGTCCCGAACGGGCAAGAATCCCGTACTCCCGGTCGAGCCGGTGCGCGAGGCTCGCCGGGTCCGTCCGGTCCGAGACCAGAGTGACGATCCCCGCACCCCGCGGATCGGGGGGGCTCAGGACGCGGATGCCCGGAATGGACGACAGGCCATCGTGGAGCCGGGCCTTCAGCCCACGCTCCCGATGGTGGATGGCCTCGACTCCCTCGCGGGCGACCACCCGGCAGCCCGCCACGAGCCCCGCGAGCCCCGGGCCGTTCAGCGTGCCGGCTTCCAGATGATCCGGGTAGGCTTCGGGCATCTCGGGATCCAGCGAGTCGCCTCCCGTCCCACCCTGGATCAACGGACGGACTGGACAGCCCTCCCGGACCCATAGGCCGCCCGTGCCCTGAGGCCCCAGCAGGCCCTTGTGGCCGGTGAACGCCACGAGGTCGGCACCCGAGAGGTCCAGGGGCACGTGCCCCCCGGATTGGGCCGTGTCCACCAGAACCAGGGCTCCCGCATCACGGGCCTGGGCCGCGAGGCGCTCCACCGGGAGTCGGGTACCGAGGACGTTGGACACGGCGTTCAACACCACCATCCTGGCCCCCTGGAGTGCAGCCGCGTACGCGTCCTCGTCCAGGGACCCGTCACTCTCGCCGGGCACCATGCGGATCTCGACCCCCCGGTCCCGAGCGAGCCGATGGGCGGGCCGGAGGACGGCATTGTGGTCGAAGGCCGTCACCACCAGGGCATCGCCCGGTTGGAGGACTCCTTGAAGCGCCGTGTTGATCCCCTGCGTGGCGTTGATGCCGAAGGTGACCCGCCCTGCATCCCCGGGCAGCCCGAGGACCTGGGCCACACTTCTCCGAGCCTCCAGAACAATTCGGCCGGCTTCGACAGAGAGTCGATGCCCTCCCCGCCCCGGGGTGGCACCCAACTCGGAGACATACCGGGCCATGGCGGCGGCAACCTCGGGAGGCCGAACCGCAGTGGTGGCTGCGTAGTCCAGGTAGTGAATCATGGAGGGGGCCAAGAAGGAACCGGACCTCGGACGGTCCTCTAGCCTTACCGCGCAGCGCGCTGGAGGGTCCCGGTGGCTGGCGGCACCCGTTCCTTGCCCAGGGTCAGCGAGGCCTCGGCCGCGAGGGTGCGGACACCCTGCTGAGTACCACCACGGCCGAGAGGATCACGAAGGCGGCCGCGAGGGTGCGAAGGGAGAGCGGCTCGTCCGCGAGGGCCCAACCCAGTAGAAGCGCGACCACCGGATTCACATAGGCGTAGGTGGCCACCCGCCCCGGAGTGGACACCCGGAGGAGCCAGATGTAGGCCGCGTACCCCACCATCGCCCCGAATACGATCAGGTAGCCCAGCGCCAGGATCGACTTGAGCGACGTTCCCGCCGGCGCCCAGCTGGACCATTCGCCGGAGAGGGCTCCCGCACCGCAGAGCATCGTCCCTCCCGCGAGCATCTGGAGAGAGGTGGACATCCCGGGACCGGAGGGGAACTGCATCGACCGTGAGAGGATGGAGCCCCAGGCCCAGGAAAGCGCGCCGGCGAGGACGACGATCCCTCCCACGAGGGCCGGGCCGGTGAGAACCCCGTTTCCCTGGGTCCCCACCAGGAGCCAAACGCCGAAGAGGCCCCACAGCAGCCCGAACCAGGACCAGACGCCGGGCCGGGGAGCCCCCGCCCACAGCCAATCCAGCAGAACCATCCAGAGGGGTACCGTCGCGACCAGGAGCGCCGTGAGCCCGGACGCCACCCATTGTTCCGCCCAGACCACGGCCCCGTTGCCACCCAGGAGGAGAAGCCCCCCCACCACGAGGGCGTCGCGCCATTCCCGCCGCGAAGGGCGCGCGGCTCCACGGAGCCGTGCCCAGACGTAGAGCAGGGCTCCCGCGATCAGGAAACGCACCGCCGCCATGGTGAAGGGCGGCACCGTCTCGATGGCGAAGCGAATCGCCAGGTAGGTGGAGCCCCAGACCAGGTAGACGGCGGCAAAGGCCAACGCCACCCGCAGCGTGGAAGGATCCCGGGGTGTCGAGTCCCCCGGAGACGGTGCAATCATGGTGGCCGGAAGATGGCTTACCGCACCGGCCGGTCCAACTCCCGGAAGTGGATGGCCTCCGCCGCGTGTTCTTCACGGATGCCGTCCACGCCCTCCAGGTCGGCGAGGGTCCGGGCCACCTTGAGCAATCGGTGGTAGGCACGGGGGGAGAGTCCCAGCCGGTCCTGGGCCCGCTGCAGCAGTCCGGCGACTCCCCGGGGCACCTCCACGTGCTCCCGCAGCAGCGCCGGATCCATCTCCGCATTGCAGCTCGGACCGGTTTCGCCGAACCGCCCCCGCTGTCGGTCGCGGGCCCGCCGCACCCGCTCCCGCACCGGTTGAGTACCCTCCCCCGGAGGGCCCTCCCACAGGCCGGCGACCACCGGAGACACGGTCACCTGCAGGTCGATTCGGTCGAGCAGCGGACCGGAGACGCGTCCCCGGTAGCGCTCGATGGCAGCGGGACCGCAACGGCATTCTCGAGATGGGTGGCCGAGGAATCCACAGGGACAGGGGTTCATCGCGGCGACGAGGGTGACCCGGGCGGGGAACTCGAAGGCGCCGCGAGCCCGGGCCAGGCGTACCGATCCGGACTCCAACGGCTGGCGGAGGAGTTCCAGGGCTCGTCGCCGGAACTCGGGGAGTTCGTCCAGGAAGAGGACCCCCCGGTGGGCGAGGGTCACCTCGCCGGGACGGGGTGGGCTACCTCCTCCGATCAGACCCGCATCGCTGACCGAGTGGTGCGGGGCCCGAAATGGACGATCCCGCACCAGGCCCGCGCCCTCCGGCAGCTGGCCCACCGCCGAGAGGACCCGAGTGACCTCCACCGCCTCCGACCTGGAGAGGGGAGGAAGCAACCCGGGGAGACGGCGAGCCAGGAGTGTCTTGCCCACGCCGGGTGAGCCCACCAACAACAGGTTGTGACCCCCGGCGGCCGCCACCTCGAGGGCTCGCCGGGCGAGAGCCTGGCCCCGGACGTCGGCCAGGTCGGGCGGGAAGCTGCGGCACGGACGTGAAGGAGAACGGGGCGAGGCGGGCCATTCCCGTTCACCGTTGAGACAATCCCGGAGCTCGCCCAGATCACTCGCCCAGCGGACGGTAAGGCCGGGAACGGCTTTCGCCTCGCGGAGATTGGCGTGCGGTACGACGAGCTCCCGGGCCCCCGCCTCCCTGCAACCCAGGGCCCGTGAGAGGACCCCACGAATCGGGCGGATCCGTCCGTCCAGTCCGAGCTCTCCGGTGAATCCCATGTCGCGAACGGCATCCGGGGTGACGGCTCCCGCTGCCACCAGGAGGGCCACTGCCAACGGCAGGTCGAAGCCCGTCCCCTCCTTCGGCTGGTCGGCGGGAGCGAGGTTGACGGTGATGCGCTGGGGCGGGAGGGCCACTCCCAGGTGCCGAAGCGCCGACAGGACCCGTTCCCTGCCTTCCCGGACGGCGCTCTGGGGAAGTCCCACCACCGTGAAGGTAGGCAGCCCGGAGGTGAGGCCGACCTCCACGGTCACGGGAAGGGCGTCCACACCCAGGAGTCCGGCGGTCCGCACGCGGGTGAGCATGGTGGACACTCGACTCCCGTACCGGGCGGCTCCATGGCCCCCGGGGTCCGGGGCCAATCGGGCCCCGGAGCCACCCTCGGCTACCGAGATGGACGGCGGGGTCCTCCCCAACCCCGGCCGGGGCTCAGCGTTCGAACCGGGCGGGGTGCCGCAGGTGGTGGTCGGTGGCCTCCTGGTACGCCTGAGCCACCCGCAGTGCCTCCGCGTCCTTCCAGAGCCCTCCGACGAAGGAAAAACTCACGGGAGTCTCCTCTTCGGTGAAGCCGCTGGGAAGCACCACGGCGGGGTGCCCGGTCAGGTTGGTCATGAGGAGCACACCGTCGGCGAAAGAGGGAGTGACCAGCACGTCCACCGAGGACATGGCTCCGTGCATGGCCCCCATCACCATGCTGCGCACGCGGTTGGCCTGAATGTACTCCACCGCGGGGATGAAGCGGGCGGTTCGGAAGGAGTTGGGCCAACTCCCGGGCGTCTGCCGCACGAGTTCGTCGTCCTGTCCGGATCGGGTCAGGTCGTCGAAGGCCGCCGCGGCCTCGGCACTGAGGATGACCCGCAGGGCACCCAGGGGAAAGTCCTCGTGGGGCAAAGGAAGGGGAACGAGTTCGACGTCCATGCCTCGGAGGACGTCCAGGGCCGCCCGGTCGAAGGGAGCCGAGGTCCCATCCCCTTCGAAGGCCGCCGGGTCGTACCCCACCCGCAAACCTTCCACCCCCGCCTCGCCATCCCACGGGAACGGAACGTCCCGGGCGGTGGGATCACGCCCATCGGCTCCGCGGATCGCGTCGAGCACCAGGGCACAATCCTCCACGCTCCGGCAGATGGGCCCCAGCTTGTCCATGCTCCACGAGAGGGCCATGGCCCCGGCGCGGCTCACCCGACCGAAGGTGGGTCTGAGACCGGTCGCCCCGGTCCGAGTGGACGGCGAGACGATGGAACCCAGGGTCTCGCTCCCGATGCTGAAGCCCACGAGGCCCGCCACGGTGGCGGCGGCGGATCCCGCCGAAGAGCCAGAGCTCCCCTGCTCCAGATTCCACGGGTTCCGAGTCCGGCCGCCGAACCAGTAGTCCCCCATGGCCAGCGCTCCCAGGGTCAGCTTCGCGACCAGGACCGCTCCCGCCTCGTCGAGGCGCCGAACCACCGTTGCCGTGGAGCTCAGCTCCTGGCTGGCGAAGGGCATGGCGCCCCAGGTCGTGGGGTAGCCGGGGACGGCGAGGAGGTCCTTCGCTCCCCACGGGATCCCGTGGAGCGGACCACGATACCGACCGTGGGCGATCTCGCGATCCGCCTCCCGGGCCTGCCAGAGAGCTCGGTCTCGGGTCAGGGTGATCACCGCCTCCAGCTCCGGACCGAATCGCTCGAGCCGGTCCAGATACATGTTCGTGAGCTCAACCGAGGAGACCTGGCGGGTCCTCACCAGCTCCGAGAGCAAGGTCACCGGCCAGAAGGCGACTTCCTCTACGGTACCGGGCTTCAGTACCGGACCCGGCCGGCTCCGAATGAAGGGCCGGTCTGTGACCTGGGGCTCGGTGCCCGGGAGCTGGGGATCGAACTGAACCGCCGGGGGCACGTCGTTGGGGATCGACCGTGCCCGAAGCGCGAGATACGCCCGACGGTTGTTCTCCAGCCCCTCCACCATCATGTCGCGCTCCAGGTCGGTGAAGGAGAGACCGGCGAGCTTTGCGGCCTCGGCGACCACCTCCGCGCTGAGCGGGGCTTCCTGGAGTCGGGCCCAGAGGATGCCGGGGAGGAGCGTCCCACCCAGGCCCAGGGCGGAGAAGTAGGCCATGAAGCCCCGACGATCGAGGCCGGGTCGGGGTGAAGATGGCAGGCGCATGAAGGTCGGGGTCGAAGTGGCGACAGAGAGGCGGGCATCGGCGGTTCGCTAAGTGATCGTCCCCCTCCGGCCTCGGCAAGCTCGATGGATTCCGGCCTCTCGAGGGGGTGGGGGTCTCGAGCCGCGAGCGCCCCGCGCTCCTCGCCTTTCCTGTAGGGGGATGCCCTCCACCCGGTCTCGGGCATTCCCCCACGGAGTGCGGGGTGCCCTTGTGGCAGCTTTCGGGCCGAAATAGGCTGTCGCGACCGGTTAAGGTCGCAGCGCCGGGCTCGAACCCGGCAGGAACCCGCCAAAACCAGGGGGGAAATGTGAAGGTCGCCGTATTGGCGGAGGCGCATCCGGATGAACGCCGGGTGGCCCTCGTGCCCGCCAGTCTGAAGGAACTTCTGAAAGCTGGCGCCGAAGTGACGGTGCAGTCGGGGGCGGGAGCCCCCGCTTCCATATCGGACAGTGAGTACCAGGAGGCCGGCGCCACCATCGCGCCAGACGCCGCATCGACACTGGAGGGGGCTTCGGTTCTGCTCGGAGTGCAGCCGCGGCCCGAGGGATCCGGCCCCGGGGACCTGGGGGGCCTCCCGAAAGGAACCGTGGTGGTCTCGTTCATGGATCCCCTCGGCAGTCCGGAGCGGGCCAAGGCCATGGCCGACGCGGGTCTGAGTGCCTTTGCGATGGAGCTCATTCCCCGGACGACCCGTGCTCAGCGGATGGACGCACTGTCATCGCAGGCGACGGTGGCCGGGTACAAGGCCGTGCTCATGGCGGCGGATCACCTCCCGAAGCTGATGCCCATGTTCATGACCGCCGCAGGGACGATCCGCCCTTCGAAAGCGCTGATCCTGGGGGCGGGCGTTGCAGGCCTCCAGGCGATCGCGACGGCTCGCCGGCTCGGAGCGAAGGTCGAGGCCTTCGACGTGCGGCCCGCCGTGAAGGAGCAGGTGCAGAGCCTGGGCGCCTCGTTCCTCGAGACGGAGGAGGACGTGACCGCCGAGGGTGAGGGTGGCTACGCCAAGGAGCTCTCCGAAGAGCAGCACCGGAAGGAGCTGGAGCTCATCGCCGCCCACATCCACGACGCGGACATCGTCATCACGACGGCCCAGATTCCCGGGCGCCCCGCCCCGGTGCTCATCACCGAGGAGATGGTGAAGTCGATGCACCCCGGATCGGTCATCATCGACATGGCCGCCATCAGCGGTGGGAACTGTGAGCTGTCCCAGGCCGGGCAGACCGTCGAGCGGCACGGGGTCACCATCATGGGTCCGGACAACCTCCCGTCCACCATCCCGGTGCACGCCAGCCAGATGTACGGCAAGAACGTGGTCACGTTCCTCCTGGAGATGGTCCAGGACGGTGAGCTGGTGGTGGATCTGGAGAACGACGTGGTGGGCCCCGCCTGCCTGAGTCACGGCGGTGAGGTCTGGAATCCCCGGGTGCGAGACACTCTGGGGCTCCCGCCCCTCCCTGCCCCGGCCGAAGCGCCGGAGCCCGCACCCGCACCCGCCGAGCCAGGAGAATGACCCATGGGTGAGATCATCATCGGACTGTATGTGTTCGTCCTGGCCACCCTGGCCGGGCGTGAGGTCATCGGAAAGGTGCCTCCCACGCTGCATACCCCGCTCATGTCCGGGGCCAACGCCATCTCCGGCATCGCCATCATCGGCGCCCTGCTGGTGACCCAGACCGAGAGCTCGCAGCTCAGGACCATCCTGGGGATCGTGGCGGTGGTCATGGCCATGATCAACGTGGTGGGCGGCTTCATGGTCACCGACCGCATGCTCAACATGTTCAAGAAGCACGACTAGAGGACAAAGGAACCGACCATGAACGTCTTTACCTGGGTGGAGATCTCCTATCTCATCTCCGCCGTCCTCTTCGTCACCGGACTGAAGAGAATGCAGTCGCCGGCGACGGCTCGGGGCGGGAACGCCATCGCGTCGCTGGCCATGCTCATCGCCATCGTGGCAACCCTCGTCCGACCCTCGGACCCCGTCCTCAACTGGAACGGCATCCTCATCGGTATCGTGCTGGGGTCCCTGATCGGGGCCGTGGCCGCCCGTACCGTCAAGATGACCGCCATGCCCGAGATGGTGGGAATCTTCAACGGATTCGGTGGTGGTGCCTCCGCGCTGGTCGCAGCCGCGGAGTTCGTCCGGATCCAGGAGGGTACAGGCAGTCTCCTCACCCTCTCGGTGGGCATCTCCATCGCCATCTCCATGCTCATCGGTGCCGTGACCTTCTCCGGCTCGTTCGTGGCCTTCGGCAAGCTGAGCGGACGCATCACGGGGAATCC
>CP070829.1:1643897-1676586 GCA_020344755.1 Gemmatimonadales bacterium | reverse complement strand
CGGGATCCACGAGCCCTGTGGGGCGGATGATCTGCTCCACCACCACCCCGCCGGCCTTCTCCAACTCCCAGTCCCCCGGGGTGGCCGAGACGAAGACCACGCTTGGAATCAGCGACTCCCACTCCTCGAACTTGAGCGGCCGGTTGTCCAGGGCCGACGGGAGTCGGAAACCATGCTCGATGAGGGTGAGCTTCCGAGCCCGGTCCCCGTTGTACATCCCCCTGATCTGAGGGACCGAGACGTGGCTCTCGTCCACCATGAGGAGGAAGTCATCCGGAAAGTAGTCGAGCAGACAGGCAGGCCGCTCACCCGGTTCCCGCATGGAGGTGTACCGGGAGTAGTTCTCGATTCCCGGGCAGGTCCCGATCTCCAGCATCATCTCGATGTCGAAGTTGGTACGCTGCTCGATTCTCTGAGCCTCCAGCAGGCGGCCCTCCATCTGGTATCTGCCGGCCTGCTGGGACAGCTCGTCCCGGATCAGGGGCACCATCTCCTCGATCGTCCGCCGGCGGGTCACGTAGTGGGAGGCGGGATAGATGGCCGTTCGGTCAAGGCGCGTGATCGTCTCGCCGGTGAGGGGGTCGAAGCGCGTGATCCGCTCCACCTCGTCGCCCCAGAGCTCGACCCGGATCGCCTGCTCGTCGTACGCCGGGAAGATCTCGATGGTGTCCCCCCGGACCCGGAACGTCCCTCGCTCGAAGAGATAGTCGTTCCGCCGGTACTGGATATCGACCAGGCTCCTCAGGATCTCCTTCCGCGGCGTCTCCTCCCCCACCTCGAGATGGAGCATGAGGCTCCGGTAGTCCACCGGATTGCCGAGACCGTAGATGCAAGATACCGACGCAACCACGATGACGTCTTCCCGCTCCATGAGGGAGGACGTGGCTCGCAGCCTGAGACGCTCGATGTCCTCGTTGATGGAGGCGTCCTTCTCGATGTAGGTGTCCGTGGCCGGGACGTAGGCCTCCGGCTGATAGTAGTCGTAATACGAGATGAAGTACTCCACCGCATTGTGCGGGAAGAGGGACTTCAGCTCCCCGTACAGCTGGGCCGCCAGCGTCTTGTTGTGGCTCATGACCAGCGTTGGACGGCCGTGATTGGCGATCACGTGAGCCATGGAGTAGGTCTTCCCGGTCCCGGTGGCTCCCAGGAGAACCTGGTGGCGGTCGCCCCGGGCGAGGCCCTGGGAAAGCTCCTCGATGGCTCGAGGTTGGTCACCCGAAGGCTCGTAGGGAGAGACGAGCTGGAAATCGGCCATGGCTCAGGGGTTCGCGCCCCGAAGGCGGAAAGGAGAGGCAGCAGGGATGTCGGGTCTCGCCCACTGCATACCGCCGATCACAGGGTGAGATCCGCCTCCTGGAAGCTCTCTCGCCGCTCCACGCTGATCACCCCCTTCACGCGGGCGATGGCTCGGATGACCTTCCGCAGGTGGGGAAGATCCTGCACTTCGACCGCAAACTCACCATCCATCCCACCCTCCACTGCCCGCATGTCCGCGTGTTGAATGTTGGTGCCTGTGTCGGTGATCGCTTTGGCCACATCCGACAGGAGTCCTCTTCGGTCCGAGCCGAGCATGTGGATTCGCACCATGAAACGGTCTCCCTTCTCGGCAGACCATTCGATCTCGATGCGGCGTTCCGGGTCGGGGAGGTTGAGAATGTTGGGGCAATCGGTCCGATGGATGGAGACTCCCCGCCCGCGCGTGATGTATCCAACCACGGGATCGCCGGGGACCGGCTGACAGCACTGTGAATACCGGACCATGAGGTTCTCCATCCCCTGGATGCGTACACCCTTGTTGGTCCGGACCAGCTTCTCTGCCAGCCGCTGAAGCGCGGTGGGTGTTCGCTGCACGACCTCGGTCGGGTCGTGCTCGGGATGAAGCTCACGGATCACGGCTGAGGGGCCGACGTCGCCGCGGCCCAGGGCCGCGTGCACCTGCTCGAAGTCATGGAATCCGAGCGCTGAGGCTGCGGACGCCAGGACCTGGTCAGTGGGCCGCTCGAGGCGGGCCCGTCGCAACTCACGGTCCAGGAAGTCTCGCCCCAGCTTGGCCGCGGAGTCGAACTCCTCTTTGCGGATCCACTGCCGGATCCGGCCTCGGGCACGGGAGGTCTTCACGAAGGCAAGCCAATCCCGGGTGGGCCATTGCCTGGGATTCGTGAGAATCTCCACCGTGTCCCCATTCTTAAGCTCCCGGGACAATGGAGCGATGCGGCCGTTCACCCGGGCCCCGGCACAGTGCAGCCCCACTTCGGTGTGGACGCCGAAGGCGAAGTCGATGGGAGAGGCCCCCGTGGGGAGCTGTTTGACCTCTCCCTTGGGGGTGAAGACGAAGATCTCACCCTGAAAGAGATCCATCCGGAGGAACTCCATGAATTCCTCCGGCTCACTTGCGTCCTGCTGCCATTCCAGGACCTGGCGGAACCAAGTCAGGGCCTCGTCGACCTCGTCCACCGGGTCCCCTTCCGTCCGCTCCTTGTAGCGCCAGTGAGCGGCGATTCCATACTCCGCGGTCCGATGCATCTCCTCAGTGCGGATCTGGATCTCGTATCGGCGCCCGTGCGGCCCCACCACAGTGGTGTGGAGCGATCGGTACATGTTGGACTTCGGGGTCGCGATGTAGTCGTGAAATCGCTCCTGCACGGGGGCCCAGCGGGAATGGATCACGCCCAGGGCCGCATAGCAGTTCGGTACGGAATCGGTAATGACGCGCATGGCCATGAGATCATAGATCTCCTCATAGGGCAGGCCGCGGGTCTCCATCTTCCGGTAGATGGAAAAGAGGTGCTTGGGGCGTCCGGTGACCTCCACCGGGATCCCGGCGTTCTCCAACTCCTCCTCCAGGGGGACACGCATCTCCAGGACCCGGCGCTCCCGTTCCTTCCTGCGCTGGCGGAGCTTCTGGGTGAGCTCTTCATACGCCTCCGGCTCCAGATACTTGAACGCCAGGTCCTCCAGCTCCCACTTGATGGAGAAGATCCCGAGCCGGTGTGCGAGAGGCGCATAGATCTCCCGGGTCTCCAGGGCGATGCGGCGGCGCTTGCCCTCCGGCAGGTGTTCCAGCGTTCGCATGTTGTGGAGACGATCGGCCAGCTTGATGAGGATGACCCGTGCGTCGGCGGCCATGGAGAGCAGGAGCTTCCGATAGTTCTCCACCTGCTGCTCTGTGTGGGAACGGAACTCCACCCGTCCGATCTTGGTTACCCCGTCCACGAGGGCGGCCACCTCCCGTCCGAATCGCTCCTCGATTTCTCCGAGGGTGACGTGGGTATCCTCCACGGTGTCGTGGACGAGACCAGCCACGATGGACGCGGTGTCCAGGCGGAGGATCGCGAGGATCGTGGCCACCTCGACGGTGTGGGTTACGAACTCCTCTCCGGAAGCCCTCCTCTGGCCTGCGTGGGCTTCCACGGCGAGGTCGTGGGCCCTTCGGATCGCGTCCGGATCCAGCCGGTCCACGTACGCCTCCAGGGCCCGGGCCAGGGGCCGGGGAAGGCCACGAATCGTGGAGGTCGCCGGAGCAGATGCGGGAGTTGCCACGTGTTGCAGGGCCGGATGATGCGAGCGGCGCGGAGCCAAGGCCCCGCACCGCGGAGAAACACCTGATTCCCGGCAAACTACACCGATCCCCCCCGGAAGAGCCACCGTCGTGGGATCCCGCGGGTCCTCATTTCCCCGGTGGGTCAATGTGACTCCAACGCCGGCCGCCAACGATGACGTGGTCCAGCACGGGAATCCCGAGGGTGCGTCCCGCCTCGGCGAGTTGCCGAGTCACGGCACGGTCCTCGGCGGAGGGAGTGGGGTCGCCTGAAGGGTGGTTGTGCACGAGGATCACCGCGGCGGCGCCCGACGCCACCGCCGGCCGGAAGACCTCCCGGGGGTGAATGAGGGAGGCGTCCAGGATTCCCCGGGTGATCAGAACCTCCCGTATGAGCACATGCTGCGCGTTCAGGAGGAGGGCGTGGAACTCCTCCTGGGGAAGCTCCCTCAACTGCGGTCCCATTCGGCGGTAGACGTCAGCGGGGCCCCGGATGCGGGTCCGAGTGGGGCTCCCGGCTCCAGCCGCCACCCGCCTACCGAGCTCCAGCGCCGCCACGAGTCGGCACGCGGAGGCCAAGCCCAAACCCGGGATCGAGAGCAGGGTGTCGACCGTGATCCGTGGCAGCGCTCCGTCCTCCCGATCCACGGCTGATCGGACTACGTCTTGAGAGAGTCGCTCCACCGGGATCCCGGGGCCCCCGCTGCCCAGGACCAGAGCCACGAGCTCGGTGAGGGAGAGGGCCCGGGGGCCCAGACGTTGGAGCCGCTCCCGAGGTCGCTCCCGGGAGTCCTGGGGAAGATGGACCATGGTCCAATCTGGGCCCGGGGCCAGGGCGGGCCCATAGCCCGACTCGCCGGTCGGGTCGTCTGGGCTCAGGTCGTGCTGGAGGCTCCAGCCCTCCGCCCCGGAGGCGCACCCGACCGGAGCTTGGGCAACCCCCTCAGGCAGGCCTCCCGTGACACTTCTTGTACTTCTTCCCGCTACCGCATGGGCACGGATCGTTCCGTCCGGGCTCGTCGGCGGCGGTTACCGGCCGTTGCTTGGTCTCTTCCCCCCGATTCGTGGACAGCCGCGACACGTCCGTGACCTCCTGGGCCCGGGCACTGGCGGCGATTCCCGTGGCATCGACCCGGTGGGCTCGAGCCTGGGGCCCGCGACCGGCAGGGGCGCCTCCGGTGACACCGGTTCCGGGCTCGGAAGGACCGGAAAGCGTCATCCGGGTCGGCGTCGCGAGACGCTGGGGCTGCGGAACCCCCACCTGAGCACGGAAGAAGTTCTGGCTCACGGTGGACCGCAGGTCCCGCATCAGGTCCACGAACATGTCGAAGGCGTCCTTCTTGTACTCCACCAGGGGATCCTTCTGCCCCCAGCCCCGGAACCCGATGGACGCCTTGAGGTGATCCAGGTCGTAGAGGTGGTCCTTCCACTTGTCGTCGATCACGGAGAGCAGGATGTAGCTCATCACCCGCTCGCCCAGCTCTCCGAACCCGTCGATCTTCCGGTGCATGGCGTCCCGAGCGGAGTCCATGACCATCTCCTCGATCTCGTCCCGCTCGAACTCGTGGTCCGGGTCGTCTTCGTCGGGAAGCACGTCCACCAAGACGAAGAAGTCCGTGAGCAGGCGGCGCTTCAGCCCCGCCAGCTCCCAGTCCTCGGGCTGCGCGTGGTCGGGAAGGTACTCCTCCATGCGGTCCCGGATGGCCAGCTCGATCATCTCCCAGATCTCGCCCTTGAGATCCTCCCCGCCCTCGAGCGCGAAGAGGCGGAGATCGTAGATCACCTCACGCTGCTGGTTCATGACGTCGTCGTAGTCCAGCAGCCTCTTTCGGGCTTCGAAGTTGTTCCCCTCGACCCGCTTCTGCGCGTTCCCGATCGAGCGAGTGACCAGCCCGTGGGTGATGACCTCGCCCTCTTCCGCACCCATCCGCTCCATGGCGTTCGCGATACGCTCGGAGCCGAAGAGCCGCATCAGGTTGTCTTCCAGGGAGAGGAAGAACTGGGAGGCTCCCGGATCACCCTGCCGCCCGGCTCGTCCTCGGAGCTGGCGGTCGATCCGGCGGGACTCGTGGCGCTCGGAGCCGAGGATGTGCAGGCCACCCATCTCGACCACGTGGTCCGCAGGCCGAGATTCGATCTTGTCGTCGTATCGCGTGGGGTCCACGGGCTGGAGCTCCACCGGGTCGAGCCCCCGCCCGCGGATCCAGTCCACGGTGCGGGCTTCCTTCACACCCCCACCCAGTTTGATGTCCGTCCCCCGCCCCGCCATGTTCGTGGCGATGGTCACGGCCCCGGGCTGCCCGGCCTCCGCGACGATCTCCGATTCCCGCTGGTGCTGCTTGGCGTTGAGCACGTTGTGGGGGATTCCCCGCCGCTTCAGCATCCGGGCGAGGGTCTCCGAGACCTCCACATTGGTCGTCCCCACCAGCACCGGAAGCTCCAGCTTGTGGAGCCGCTCGATCTCATCGAGGATCGCGTGGTACTTCTCCCGAGTCGTCCGGAAGATGAGGTCGTCCCGGTCGTCCCGGATCACTGGCCGGTTGGTGGGGATCACCATCACGTCCAGGCCGTAGATCTGGTGGAACTCGCCCTCTTCCGTTTCGGCGGTCCCCGTCATCCCGGCAAGCTTGTCGTACATCCGGAAGTAGTTCTGGATGGTGATCGTCGCCAGCGTCTGGGTCTCCCCCCTGATCTCCACCCCCTCCTTCGCCTCCACGGCCTGGTGCAGTCCATCGCTCCACCGCCGGCCTGCCATCTGGCGGCCGGTGAACTCGTCCACGATGACCACCGAGCCATCGTCACCGATGATGTACTGCTCGTCCTTCTGGTAGAGGGTGTACGCCTTCAGGAGCTGATGGATGACGTGCAGCTTCTGGTTCTTCTCTGCGTAGCCGGCCTCCAGGGCCTGGAGCTTCTCGCGCTTCTCGTCCACCGAGAGGCGCTCGTCTCCCTCGATGGTCCCGATCTCCTCGGAGAGGTCCGGTACGACGAAGGCTTCGGGATCGTTGGGGGAGAGCTCGTCGAGGCCCCGATCCGACAGGTGGGTGTTGTGCCCCTTCTCGTCCATGGCGAAGAAGAGCATCTCGTCCACATCGTGGAGACGCTTCTCCCGCATGTAGTCCGCCTCCACCTTCTGCACCAGGGTCTGAAGAGAGGGGTCCTCGGCAAACAACTTCAGGAGCTTCTTGTGTCGCGGGCTTCCCCGCTTTACCGCGAGCAGGCGCTCACCGGCCCCGTACTCATCTCCCTCTTCGATGGCTTGTTCCGCCTCCGCCACGAGCTGGTTGGTGAGTCGCAGCTGCTTGTTGAAGAGAGAGCGGACGAGCTGGTTGTATTGCTTGAAGGGTGTGGAGGTGTCCCGCCCCACGGGTCCGGAGATGATGAGGGGCGTCCGGGCCTCGTCGATGAGGATGGAGTCCACCTCGTCGATGATGGCGAACGCATGCTCCCGCTGCACCCTCTGCTCCAGCGAGTGCACCATGTTGTCCCGCAGGTAGTCGAATCCGAACTCGTTGTTGGTGCCGTAGGTGATGTCGGCCTGATACGCGGCCCGCCTCTCGGGAGTGCCGGGCTGATGGCGGTCGATGACATCCACGGTGAGGCCCAGGAACCCGTAGATCGCTCCCATCCACTCCGCGTCTCGTTGGGCGAGGTAGGAGTTCACGGTGACCAGGTGGGCCCCCCGACCCGCCAGTGCGTTCAGGTACATGGGGAGTGTCGCGGCCAGCGTCTTCCCTTCACCGGTCTGCATCTCCGCGACCTTCCCCTGATGGAGCGAGATCCCTCCGATGAGCTGCACGTCGTAGGGGATCATGTCCCAGGTCGCCTTGGTCCCGGTGAAGGTCACCTCGGTGCCCACCAGGCGCCGTGAGGTCTCCTTCACCACCGCGAAGGCCTCCGGAAGAAGAGCATCCAGGGTGTCCTCGAGGATCTCCAGCAACTGCCCCTCGAGTTGCCCCAACTGCACGCTCAACTGTTCCCGGTGACCCGCATCCTCCGACTTCCTCTTCTCGTCACGCAGTCCGTCGATCCGAGCCTGCGTATCGGCCGTCGCGGCTCGGATCCGATCCCGGAACTCATCGGTCTTCGCCTTGAGCGCCTCGTCCGAGATCCCCTCAAGCGCCTCGTAGTGCCGGTTGATCTCGTCGAGGAGAGGCTGGAGCTTCTTCACCTCGCGGGCGTGCCGGTCTCCCACGACCTTCTTGACCAGTGACTTCAGCATGTTGATCCCAGTCTAAGGTGCGTCACCGCTGGACGAACCCGATGCTCAGATGACCGTGGAGGCGGGTTGCCCCTCCGACTCCCGGTACAGTTGATGTTCTTCGATCTCGCGCCGGACCGATTCCGGTACCAGAAAGCGGATGGACCGCCGGGCGGCAACCCGCTCCCGCACCTCGGTCGACGATATGTCGATGCGGCGTGTCTGAATGCTCCGAGCGCCAAAGCGGTCGTGGTCCTGGATTGCACCCACGGTTCGTCCCATGACGCACACGGTGGCGAGCTCGACGATGCGCTCCGGTTCCCTCCAGTCGGGGAACGACGCCCACTGGTCGCTCCCCATGAGGAGGAAGAGCTCCGCGCCGGCATGCAGCTCCGCGATCTCGTTCAGAGTCTCGACCGTGTAGGAGGGAGCCGGCCGGATGAGCTCGCCCTTCCACACCCGCATTCGGGGGTGCCCCTCCAACGCCAGCTCCACCAGGGCCGCCCGGACCTGTGGGTCCGTCCCCGCGACCCCGAGCTTGAACGGCGAGACCCGGGCGGGAACGAAATAAAGGAGGTCGAGCTCCAGGCCTTCCAGGGCATCCTGCGCGACCGCCAGGTGGCCCACATGCGGCGGATCGAAGGATCCCCCGAAGATTCCGATCCTCACGTCAGGACCCGGAGGTGTCGGGGCGTCCGCCCGACGTCGCCTGTCCGAGGGCTCTCGCCTCAGGGGAATCCGGGTACTCGGTGAGCAGGCGATTGCGTGCAAGCTCTACTTCCTCGTCGTACCCGATCTCCCCGTAGGCTTCGATGATTCCGGCGAGAGCCCTGGGTGCCCACTCCGTATCGGGGTAGGCCTCCACCACGTCCTCGAAGTAGATGATGGCCGAATCGAAGAAATCCCGACGCAGGTAGTAACTGCCACCCTCGAAGGCCTTCCGCGCCAGCTTGTCACGCATCTCGTTGGCAATGCCGGCAGCCTCCTGGGCCTCCGATCGACCCTGGTAGTCACCCACCACGTTCCGGCAGACGGTAAGCGCCTGTTCGGTGAAGGTCTGGTCCCTCTGGGGGATGGGGGAAAGGGCCGCGTAGGAGCGGCAGACCCCCAGCGCCGCCGACGGGGCGTTCGGATGGGCCGGATAGAGGTCGAGGAACCGCGTGTACTCGCTGGAGGAGGTGATGTACTGCTCGTCCAGGAAGTACGCCTCCGCCATGAGGAAGTAGGCCTCGGCGGCCTGCTCGAAGGTCGGGTAGACCAGGAGGAGTCGGTCGAGCGTCTCAGCCGCATCCCCGTAGTCCCCGGACTCGTACTCCTCCTGTGCCAGCCGATAAACGCCGGCAGCGTCGAGACCCTGGTACTTGGATCCCGAGGCACAGGCGGTCAGCGCGGCGCCGCCGCCGCACAGGAGGACGAGGAGGGAGGTGCGAGTGAACATCCGTTGAAGATACCCAAGAGACGCGACTCTGTTCAGTCCCCCCACCCCGAACGGCACCCGGGCGTCCCCGGGCTCAGAGTCCATAGAAATCCCGGATCGATCCGCCCACGAAATCGATGGCCGCATCCTCCAGCTCGGGGAAGATGGGGAGGGAGAGAACCTGCTCCGCGAGGGTCTCGGACACCGGGAGATTCCCCACCCGACCTCCGAGGGACGCGAAGCACTCCTGAAGGTGAAGCGGAACCGGATAGTAGATCCCGGTGCCGATGCCACGCTCGGAGAGGAAGCCCCTGAGCTCGTCCCTGCGGCGTACCCGTAAGGTGAACTGGTTGTAGACGTGATAGTTGCCCGGAAGGACCTTGGGAGCCATCACCTCCGGGACATCCGAGAGGATCCCCTCATACCTGCAGGCGTTCTCCCGGCGCCGTGCCGCCCAACGATCCAGGTGGGGGAGCTTCGTGGCCAGGATGGCAGCCTGAAGCGCATCGAGACGGGAGTTGGTGCCCACCATCTCGTGATGGTACATCTGCCTCCCTCCGTGGACCCGGAGCTTTCGTACCCGCTCCGCCAGCTCGTCGTCCAGAGCCGTGACCAGTCCGGCGTCCCCGAATCCTCCCAAGTTCTTGGTGGGGAAGAAGGAGAAGGCCGACACCGGCGCCCACGCGCCAGCCATTCGGCCCGCCCCATCGGCCCCGTCGAGGGCCCGACGGGCCCCGATCGCCTGGGCCGCATCTTCCAGGAGCACGACTCCGCGCTCCTCGGCCCAATCCACGATCTCCTCCATGGGCGCCATCTGACCGAACAGGTGCACGGGGATGGCGGCCCGGGTCCTGGGGCTCCATACCGCGTCCAGTGTCTCCACTGTGACGTTGAACGAGTCGGGATCCACGTCGCAGAAGACGGGCGTGAAACCGGCGTTCCAGGCGGCGCCCGCCGTGGCGAAGAAGGTGAAGGCGGGAAGGATGACCTCGTCCCCCGCACGGGGCTCCAGTGCCCTCAGGGGCAGGAGCAAGGCGTCGGTACCACTCGCGACCCCGATGGCGTGGGGCGCGCCCACGTACTCCGCCATTGCGGACTCGAAGGCATCCACCTCCGGCCCCAGAATGAAGCCCTGCGACTCCACGACCCGGTCCATGGCTTCTCGGATCTCGGCCCGGATGGAGCCGTACTGCGCCGTGAGATCCAGGAGTGGGACCTTCATTCGGATTCCTCAGCCACAGGGACGGTCCGGTGAGACCTCTCCCATCGGGCGTCCAAAGATGATCTGATCGCGCCTCAATTGGGCCCGCTCCACGAGTGCCCCGCCGGCAGAGCCCTCCATGACTCGAACCTGATGGAAGGACTCAGCCGCCGCATCGCACTGACCCAGGGCCGCGAGGATCTCCCCACGCTCGAACCAGGCCTCGCCGAGAATGCTGCGCGGCTCCCCCACGTCGATGACCCGGTCCACGAGACGGAGTGCCTCCTCCAGGTCCTGCTCGTCGGCCACGTCCTTGCCACGGAGCTCCCGGGCACGCTGGAAGGAGCAGTTGCCGATGAACCAGTCCACCTCGCCTCGCTCCGATCGGCGCGCCACCGACCGGAACTGTTCGAAGAAGATGAGTCCGTTCTGGCAGTCACCGATCCCCTCGAAGGCCTGGCCGATCTCGAAGATGACCGGCGGAAGCGAGTCCGAGCCGCCCCTCAGGGCCCGCTGGTACAGGGGGAGCGCCCGCCCGTACTCACCATTCCCGAAATAGTGGCGAGCAAGGGGAAGAGCCATGTCATCCAGCCCTATGGCCGGTTCCAGCGAGAGTGCCGCCTCCACCGCGGAGGCCATCTGGAAGTCCTCGCCCTCCGCCTCCGCCGCCCGGGCCAGATGCATGAGGTCGGAGACCGCCTGTTGCCTCAGCGTGGGGCGCCTCTCCACGGCTTGTCGGAAGTGAGCCGCCGCCTCGTCGACCCGGCCCAGAGCCACATAGGCATGGCCCACGCGCATCAGCGCCTCGGGATCGTCGTCACTCTGGCGCACGGCCAGCCGGTACTCGGCCAGGGCCTCCTGCATGGCACCTGCGGCGAAGGCCCGGTCCCCTCTCTGGAGGCTCGTGGCCTCGGCGGCCCCCTCGAAACACCCCGCGACCAGAGGAACGAGGAGGAGGACCGATGCGGCGGTCGAAGTCGATCGGAGTCTCATCATGGTGCTTGATCTACTGACGGCGCCGGGGGCAGGTTCCCGCAAGTCGCGCTCAGGGTTCCGTCCCAGGGGTACGGCCGTACCGATCCTCGAGTCGGACCACGTCATGGAGGTGCGGGGTCGAGGCCTCGAGGATGTCACAGTCCGTCACGGCGATCATGCGGTGGACCGTCCCGGGCGTGGTGTGGAAACGGTCATTCTCGCGCATCCGGTGCTCTTCGAGCTCGCTGGCGGACGGTCCCGCCAGGAATCGCATCTCACCCCTGAGGACGAAGATGGTCTCGTCCTTCTCTTCGTGGTACTGCAGGGAGAGCGCCTCCCCGGCCCGGATGTGCAGGATCTTCCCGACATACCGATCGGTCTCGGCCCAGATCAGCTCATGTCCCCACGGCTTATCGACCCGTCTCGGCTGGCCCAGCATGGAATTCGGATCATCCTCCGAAGATTGTGATATCGTCGGCAAAGGTCGCCGGAACGCGGAACGCGGGCAATGCCGCGCTCCGGAGTGTTCGCGTTCGAGTCCGCCAGGGCCGAGTGATCAGTCCCCGCTCACGGTCCGGGATTTCGCCCCCCGTGTCCGGACCAGGGCCTCGAAGTAGGGAATGGTCCGTCGAAGCCCTTCCTCGAGCCCCACTCGCGGCTCCCACCCCAACTCCCGACGGGCCAGGGTGATGTCCGGCTGCCGGACCTTGGGGTCGTCCTCCGGGAGCGGGAGCCATTCGATACCCGCCCCGCTTCCGGTGAGGCGCAACACGATCTCCGCGAGCTCGCGGATCGTGAACTCACTCGGGTTTCCGATGTTCACCGGCTCCACCAGCGAGGAGTGGAACGCACGATAGATTCCCTCGACCTCGTCCGAGACATGGCAGAACGACCGGGTCTGCGTTCCCTCTCCGTACACGGTCAGAGGCTCGCCCCGAAGGGCCTGGACGATGAAGTTGGACACCACCCTCCCGTCGCCCGGCCGCATCCGGGTCCCATAGGTATTGAAGATCCGCACGATGCGCGTATCCACCCCATGGTAGCGGTGGTAGGCCATGGTGATGGCCTCCGCGAATCGCTTCGCTTCGTCGTAGCATCCCCTCACCCCCACCGGATTCACGTGACCCCAATAGGACTCGGGCTGGGGATGAACCTGGGGATCCCCGTACACCTCGGAGGTGCTGGCCAGGAGGAATCGCGCACCGTGCGCCTTCGCGATTCCCAGACAGTTGTGCGTCCCGAGGCTCCCGACCTTCAAGGTCTGGATCGGAATCTCGAGATAGTCCACGGGCGAGGCCGGCGAGGCGAAGTGCAGGACCCCGTCCAGCGGCTCGGCAAAGACAATCGGTCGGGAGATGTCGTGCTCCACGAAGGTGAAGCCAGGGCGCTCGAGGAGTTCTCCGAGGTTCTCCCTGGAGCCAGTGGAGAAGTTGTCCAGACCCACGACCTGGTGCCCGTCGTTCAGGAAGCGATCCGCCAGATGCGATCCGAGGAAGCCCGCCGCTCCCGTGACGAGGACTCGCATCACGGGATCGACACCGATCCCACGGTGCCCCGCCCGATGGAATGATACTCGAACCCCAACTCCTCCATCTTCTCAGGGCTCCAGATGTTCCGGCCATCGAACACGATGGGGAGCCCGAGTTCCGACCGGATGCGGCGGAAGTCGGGAAAGCGATAGGGCTGCCACTCGGTATGGATCACGAGGGCATCGGCCCCCGCGAGACAATCGTAGTCGATCTCCCGGTACCGCACTCGCGCGTCCAGCACCCGCCTCGCCTCGTCCATGGCCTCCGGGTCGTGGGCCACGACCTCGGCGCCCCGTTCGACCAACCCCTGGATGGTCACCCGGCTCGGTGCCTCCCGCATGTCGTCCGTATTGGGCTTGAAGGCCAATCCCCACACGGCGAAGCGGCGCCCCTGGAGGTTGTCACCGAACCGGTGGACGATGCGATCCAGGAGAATCCGCTTCTGGGCCTCGTTCACCGATTCCACCGCGTCGAGGATCTCAGAGGGCGCTCCCAGGTCCTTCATCGTCCGTGCGAGCGCCTTCACGTCCTTCGGGAAGCACGAGCCTCCGTATCCCACCCCGGGGAAGAGGAAGGCGGAGCCAATGCGTTCATCGGTCCCCACGCCCTGGCGGACCATATCCACGTCGGCTCCGGTCTTCTCACACAGGAGCGCGACGGCGTTCATGAACGAGATCCGGGTCGCGAGCATGGAGTTGGCCGCGTACTTGGTGATCTCCGCCGAGGGGACATCCATCACCAGGAGGCGGTCGCCCCTCCGCATGAACGGAGCATAGAGCTCTCTCAGCACCTTCTCCGCCCCGGGATCGTCCACCCCCAGGACCACCCGATCGGGGTGCATGAAGTCGTCGACCGCGGCGCCCTCCTTGAGAAACTCCGGGTTCGAACAGACGTGTACGGGGTGCTCCGTCGCCGCCTCAATCGTCTCCCGGACCCGGCGGGCCGTCCCCACCGGGACTGTGCTCTTGGTTATGACGATCCGTTCACCGTCCATGGCCTGCCCGATGGTCCGGGCCACCGCGAGCACATGCTGGAGGTCGGCGGACCCATCCTCATCCGGGGGTGTCCCCACCGCGATGAAGATCACGTGGGAAGCACGCACGGCCCCGGCCGTATCCGTGGTGAAAGTCAGCCGCTTCTGGTCCAGATTCCGGACCACCAGAGGTTTCAGCCCCGGCTCGTAGATGGGAATCTGACCCTGGTTCAGGCGCCGGACCTTGTCTTCGTCGACGTCGGCGCAGATGACGTGGTTTCCCGTCTCGGCGAGACACGCCCCTGCGACCAACCCCACATATCCGGTTCCAATGACTGCGATGTTCACGTTCCTTGGGCTCCAGGTTGGGAGTTCCCGGGGCCAAGGCCCCTTGCCGATGATTCCTGCCTCGCGCACCCACCCGAGTTCCCGATGACCCGCTTCCTCCGCGGTCAGGGGAAGCTTATCCGGGGAGAGCTAACGTTGCCGCGGGTGTTCGTACCGCTCGCCCACCCCCGGGGAGACTCCGCAACTCTCCAGCCTCCCGAATGGAGGTGGCGTCCTCGGGTCGGACTGATCCAGATTCGTCCGATGCCGGCGCCGTGTCAAAGCCCTGGCCTCCGATACTTGGAACGAGCTGAGGTACGGATTAGCCGCCCTTGACGATCCAACTCCCGGTTACGGGAAAGCCCGCGCGCCGGAAGGCGTCTCGAGCATCCACAATACGGCTCCCCCGGCGCCAGACGAGCTCCAGGTCGAGCGCCGAATGGTCGGTCACCAAGAGGACCAGATCGGCCCACCCCACCCACTCTTCCGTCAGTTCCACGGAGACGCGTCCCCCCCCAGGCTCTCCCTCCGGTATCTCCCGGATGAGAGGGTCATGGAACGCTACTTCTGCGCCGTCCACCTCCAGGAGCTCCAGGATATCCAGTGCCGGCGACTCTCGGAGGTCATCCACATCCGGTTTGTATGCCACGCCAAGGACCAGCACCCTCGAGCCCCGTACGCTCCTCCCTGCTGAATTCAGAGACTGTCGGGCCTTCTCCAGGATGAACCGGGGCATCGCCCCGTTGATCTCAGAGGCCAGCTCAATGAACCGGGTCCTATAGTTCATGGTCCGCATCTTCCAGGACAGGTAGTGTGGATCCACGGGGATGCAGTGACCCCCGAGCCCCGGCCCAGGGACAAACCGCATGAACCCGAAGGGCTTTGTGGCGGCGGCGTCGATCACCTCCCAAACATCAACGCCCAGGCGATCGGCGATGAGAGCGGTTTCGTTCGCCAAGCCGATGTTGATCGACCGGAACGTATTTTCGAGGATCTTCGTGAGTTCCGCCGCCTCCGCAGACGAAACGGCAACAACCTCCTCGATGAACCGGGAATAGAATGCCGACGCCACCTCGGTGCAGGCGGGTGTGACCCCACCGACCACCTTGGGGGTGTTTCCCGTGTGCCACGTGGAGTTGCCGGGATCCACCCGCTCCGGGCTGAAACAAAGGAAGAAGTCTTCACCCGCAGTCAGGCCTGTGTCCTCCAGGACCGGAAGGAGGATCTCTCGGGTCGTCCCCGGATAGGTCGTCGACTCCAGGGACACCAGTTGCCCCTTCCGCAGGGTCGACGCCACCGCGCGGGATGCCGCGACAATGTACGACACGTCCGGGTCCCTGGTCTTGGAGAGTGGGGTCGGAACGCAAATGGAGATGGCATCGCACTCCGTGAGTTCCGCAACGTCCAACGTGGCCCGCAGCGTGCCCTCCTCGACCAGAGACGCGACCCGGTCCGAGGGTACATCTCCCACATGGCTCACCCCCCGCTGGACCCGTGACACCACGTCAGGGGATACATCCAGACCGATCACCTTCAGGCCGGCCTGGGCTGCCTCCACAGCGAGGGGCAGGCCTACGTAGCCCATGCCAATCACACCAAGGGTCATGGGCGCATTTCCAAATCTCTGGACTTCGGGATGACTCACGGCGGGTTCACATGAAGGGGTGGATGAGACTCAGCACTCCTCGGACCATGAACGGTAGCCAATCTCCTCGGCCCTTTGGAGGGGTGCGGTGGCTGCAGCAAAGGGATTTCCACCTTGGCCCGGACACAGACGACCGGTAGACCCCGCCTGAAGATCCAGGCAGTCTTGATCAGACCGGTCAATCTCTGAGAGTCTCCCACCACGATCGTCACCTTCAGGCCAACCACCCTGGTAGGCACCGCTGGGGCCACCACATCCAAGCCATTCTCTTAAACCAGGGTCCGGATGTGTCCTCTCCCCCACGGGAACGGGCTCGTGCCTCGTGGTCTCACGAGGCGCTCCCGACGGAGGCCACAACGACCCGCTCACGGAACCGGCACCCGCTCGTGATCCTACGGCCAGCGCCGCACAGACAGAAGGGGCCTCGCGACGGCCCAGGGCCCCGAACGACCAGGGCCCCCGGGGTCATCCCCGGGGGCCCTTGGTCCCTCGCCTGGTGAGGAGAGGGGTCAGGCTTCGGTCTTGAGGGCGGGCGCCTTGACGATCTTCCCGGCGGAGATGCACGACGTGCAGACCCTCACCCGGCGCCGCTCACCGTCCGGAAGGAGAACCTTCTGGGTCTGCAGGTTCGGCAACCAGCGGCGGCGGGACTTGTTGTTGGCGTGACTCCGGTTGTTGCCCGTCCCAGGGCGCTTTCCGCACACGTAGCAAACTCGAGCCATCGATCTATCCCCGTAAGTTACGTACCGGTCGTCAAGAACCGGCGGACCCGCCGCTCTCGGCCGGCCCGGACGTCTCTACCTGATCCGCCTCGATGAAGTGGGTGGCGAACTCCACCAGAATGCGGTCGTTCTCACTGATCCCACCGCTATCTACCCAGTCGGCCACGATGCTGTCGGTCATGAGCATGACGGTGCCGATCACCGTTGCGTCCTCACCCAGCCCGACCCGCACAGAGTCTGCGAGGGCCGGGATCATGCGGACCAGGAAGGGAGTGGCCGGCAGCATCTCGGACGCCGGAAGATCCAGGAAAAACGCCTGGGAGCCCATGGTGGAGGAGACCTCCAGGCCCAGCAGGCGGATCACCTGGCCCACGTATGCGTCGGCGCCGGTCTTGAGCTCCTCGGCCGCGACCGTGGTACCCATGTAGTCGTCCCCGGACCCGGACTCGTCCACTTCCTCCATCGTGGCAGGCTGCGTGGGCTCCGCGGTCACGTACAGCCAATACATGAAGCCACCGAGCATAAGGAAGGTCGCCAGCATGAGGGGAAGACCGAGATTGACTGCGCCTCGCCGGGATCCGAAATAGGCCATCTCCGCTGTTCCTTGTCCTGGAGTGCGAGTTGAGTTCGGGCCCAAAACTTAGTCCACGAGCTTGATGAGCGACATGTCTGCCGCATCGCCCTTTCGGGCCCCGAGCTTCAGGATCCGCGTGTACCCTCCCGGACGGTCCTTGAAGCGAGGTCCGATCTCGTCGAAGAGAATCCCGAGCACCTCTCGCTCACGGATTCTCGCACCTGCCAGCCGACGGGCATGGAGGTCCCCCCGGCGAGCCAGCGTGATCAGGCGCTCCGCGTACGGACGAAGCTCCTTGGCCTTGGCCGTGGTGGTCTCGATCTGCCCGTGACGGAACAACGACGAGGCCATGTTCCGGAGGGTTGCCCTCCGGTGACTCGCCGTCCTGTTCAGTTTTCTACCCTTCTTGCGGTGCCTCATGGTATCATCCGACCTACGTGAATCTGGGAGCGGCGATTACTCGGCGCCGGCCACTTCCTCGGCCCCTTCCTCGACGAAGAAGAGCTGGCCGTCATCGCCACTCTTCAGCTTCATGCCGAACTGGAGCTCGTGCTCGTGGAGGAAGTCGGAGATCTCTTTCAACGACTTCTTCCCGAAGTTCTCGATCCCCAGCATGTCTTCCTCGGACCTCTGAACCAGGTCCCCCAGCGTCCGGATGTTCTCCTTCTGCAGGGAGTTCCGGGACCGGACGCTCAGCTCCGCGAGATCCTCGATGGGCCGAGAGAAGAGGTCCTGCAGGCGCTCCGGAACCGGACGCGCACCCTCGGGTGCGATCTGCGGGATTCCACCCTCTCCCAGGTACATCATGTACTCAAGGTGCTTCCGCACCAGCGCGGAAGCATACCGGACTGCGCCCTCGGGCTCCACCGAACCGTCGGTCTCGACGTGGAGGGTCAGGCGATCGAAGTCGGTGCGCTGCCCAACCCGGGTCTCCTCCACCGTGAAGTTCGCGCGCCGCACCGGGTTGTAGATGGCGTCCACGCGGACGAGATCCACCGGGGCGGACTTTGAGAGCTCATGCTGGTCGGCCAGAACGAACCCACGACCCTTGTTGACGTACAGCTCGAGGTTCAGGTCCCGCTCGTCCTGAAGCGTGAGAATCTGGTGCTCCGGATCCTTCAGCGCGACGCCGGATGGCAGGCTGGCAAGGCCTGCGGTCACCACACCAGGTCCCGAGGCGCTGATCTCGAGTGTGGCCTCCTCCACGTCATCGTCGAGGATGACCACGAGGGACTTCAGGTTCTGTATCACCTGGTGGACGTCTTCCACCACGCCCTGGATGGTCTGGTGCTCGTGGACGACTCCGTCGATCCGGAAGGCCCAGACCGCCGCCCCCCGGAGGGAGGACAGCAGGACCCGCCGGACCGAGTTGCCGAGCGTATGCCCGTATCCGCGCTCCAGCGGCTCCACCACGAACCGGGCGGTGGTCCCGTCCTCCGACGATTCCACCGTCTCGATACGCTCGGGAAGCACAAGTCCGGTCAGATCAATCTCCACCTTCTCCTCCTCGTGCCTGGGCACTGGGAATCACCTGCGGCACCCCCGGACCCGCATCGCGGGTCCAGTCGCCGTCATTACTTCGAATAGAGCTCGACGATGAGCTGTTCCTGGACCGCCAGCGGGATATCCTGCCGGCTCGGCGAGCGAACGATCCGCCCAACGCGGTTCTTCTCGTCCAGGGTCAGCCATTCGAGAAGAGTGGGGCGGGTACGAGACTCCAGACTCGCGACCACCGAGAGGTTGTCACGCGAGCCGGGCCTCACCGCCACTTCGTCCCCCGCCTTCAACTGATAGCTGGGCACGTCGACGGCTCGGCCGTTCACTTCCACGTGGCGGTGCCGGACGAGTTGCCGGGCGGCGTTCCGGGAGGGGGCAAATCCCATCCGGAAGACCACGTTGTCGAGGCGAGACTCCAGCATCACCAGCAGGTTCTCGCCGGTAACGCCCTTCGCCTTTGCCGCGTTCTCGAACAGGGTACGGAACTGCTTCTCATGCAGTCCATACATGCGCTTCACCTTCTGCTTCTCGCGAAGCTGCGTGGCGTAATCGGATTGCTTCCGACGCCGTGCCTGCGCGGGGCCGTGCTGACCAGGGGGATAGGACCGCCGATCCACGGGGCACTTCTCCGTGTAGCACTTCACGCCCTTCAGGAAGAGCTTCTGCCCTTCCCGACGGCAGAGCTTGCAGACTGGACCAGTATACCGAGCCATTCAGAAAACCTCGTCAGACCCGCCGCTTCTTCGGCGGGCGGCAACCATTGTGCGGAAGTGGAGTCACGTCCTGGATGGACTTGATATGAAGCCCCGCCGAAGCAAGCGCCTGAATCGCGGACTCACGTCCGGAGCCGGGACCCTGCACCCGTACCGACACCCTGCGGACCCCCATGGACACGGCCTCTTTCCCCGCGATCTCGCCGGCCATGGTGGCGGCGAAGGGCGTGGACTTCTTCGAGCCCTTGAAGCCGGCCTTCCCCGCCGAACTCCACGTCACGGTGTTTCCGCTGTTGTCGGTGATGGTGATGATGGTGTTGTTGAAGGTGGCCCGCACGTGGGCTACACCCTCTGCCTCCACCACCTTCTTGACCCGCTTTCCGCGAGCCGGCTTACCCTTGGCCACGATCTCTTCCTTGCGTTCGGACTATCGAACAAAAGCGGATGCGGCGATCCTCGGACACGCCCTGACCCGCTGATCCCGCATTCGGCTCTCCGCCGCGCCATCCTGCGCGATGGGACACTACTTCTTCGGCGCCTTCTTCTTCCCGGCGATGGCGCGACGCACTCCCTTGTGGGTTCGCGCATTCGTGTGGGTCCGCTGACCGCGAACGGGAAGACCTCGGCGATGCCTGAGCCCGCGGTAGCACCCAATGTCCATGAGACGCTTGATGTTCATGGACACTTCGGTCCGGAGCGCACCCTCCACCTTGAAGTTCCCTTCGATCTCACGCCGGAGCCGGGAGACCTCGTCGTCCCCGAGATCCTGGGTGCGAAGATCCGGATCGACCCCCGTGGACGCCAGGATCTGTCGGGCCCGGGAGTCTCCGATCCCGTAGATGTAGGTCAAGGCGACCTCGATGCGCTTCCCGCGGGGAAGATCGACACCTGCGATACGAGCCATGTTACCCCTGCCGCTGCTTATGCTTGGGATTACGGCTGCAGATGATCCGCACCACGCCACGCCGCCGGATCACCCGGCAGTGCTCGCAGATGGGTTTCACGCTGCTTCGAACCTTCATTGGTAGAACTCCACAGTGCGTTTTTGGCAGAGCTTACAAGTATAACCAAGGTCTCTTTGACCGTAAACGGGTCACCGATTGGTTTCCGAGCCGGCGCCAGTGGGGGCCCCGGTGAGGATGCGCGGGCCATCGGACGTCAGCGCAACCGTGTGCTCGAAGTGGGCTGACCGCGAGCGGTCCGCGGTGACCACCGTCCAGCCATCGTCCAGCGTCTGGATCTGGTCCGACCCGAGAGACAACATGGGCTCGATGGCCAGGACCATCCCTTCTCGGAGCAGCGGGCCGTACCCCACTCTGCCCACGTTGGGCACCTGCGGCTCTTCGTGGACCTCTCGACCGATTCCGTGCCCTACCAGGTCCCGGACGATCCCCATGGCATGGTCTCCCACCGCTGTCATCACCGCGGCACCGATGTCCCCGACGTGGCCGCCGACCCGGGCCGCCTCTACCGCCGCGTCCAGCGCCGCCTCCGTGACGTCCAGCAGGGACCGTGTCCGGTGGTCGACCTCACCCACCGCGAAGGTCCACGCCGAGTCGGAGCACCACCCGTCGAGCTTCACCCCCACGTCCACTGAGACGATGTCTCCCTCGTCCAGGACCCGATCGTCCCGGGGGATTCCGTGAACGATCTCCTCGTTCATGGAAATGCACACCGCACCGGGGAACCCGTAGAGGCCCTGGAACGCAGGAACCGCACCATCGTGGGACCGGATGAACTCCTCGCAAAACTCGTCCAGCTGGCGGGTAGACACCCCGGGAACCGCCCTGGGGGCGAGCTCCTGGAAGAGCGCGCCGATGACTGCGCCGCCACGGGCGATGATCTCGATCTCCTGAGGAGATTTCAGGTGGATCATCTTTCGCGGGCGCATCGTCAGGCCACGGCCGAAGCGAGTTCCGCCTGAACTCCGTCCACCGACTGGTCACCGTCCACGGAGATCACCGGAGCTTCCCCAGACGAATAGAAGGCGACGAGAGGTTCGGTCTGCTCCCGGTAGACGTCCAGCCGGTTCTGCACGGTCTCGGGAGTGTCGTCCGCCCGGTGGCTCAGGCCGGCGCCGCAGCGATCGCACTCCCCGTCTTGTCGAGGTGGGCTGAAGTGGACGTTGTAGACCGAGCCGCACGCGGGGCAGCTCCTCCGGCCCGTGATGCGCTTCACCAGCACCTCGTCCGGAGCGGTCAGCACCAGGACACGGTCGACCTTCCGGTCCATGCGAGCCAGCGCTTCCGCCAATGCCTCCGCTTGAGGGACCGTGCGGGGAAACCCGTCCAGCACGACACCCACCTCAGGATCGAGCGCCCCCAGGAGCTCCTCTACCATGGCGATGATGACATCGTCAGGCACCAACTCACCCCGATCCATGAAGGCCTGAGCTCGGCGACCGAGCTCGGTTCCCTCGCGCTTCGCCGCACGGAGAAGGTCACCGGTCGCAACGTGCCGGAACCCGAGCTTGTCGCAAAGCAACTTCGCCTGGGTTCCCTTCCCGACGCCTGGCGGGCCAAGCAGGATCACGATCATGGGAGCGTCCTACGGGATCGACTCCGGCCGAAGCCAGGAGTGACCCTACATGTACCTCTGACGGCCACGCATCTTGACCCGGCCCTTCTTCATGAATCCGTCGTAGTGCCGGACCATGAGCATCTGCTGAAGCTGCTGGACCGTATCCAGTCCGACACCGACCACGATCAGGAGGCTGGTTCCACCGAAGATGAAGGTCGTGATGCCGAAGATGTCGAAGATCCAGAAGGGAAGGAGTGCCACCAGGGCCAGGTAGATGGAGCCCGGCAGGGTAATCCGCGTGAGGATCCGGTCGATGTACTCGGCGGTCCGCGCACCCGGCTTCACTCCCGGCACGAACGCACCCTGCTTCTTCAGGTTCTCGGCGAGGTCCACGGGGTTGAAGATGATCGCCGTGTAGAAATACGTGAAGAAGAGGATGAGAACGGAGTAGGTCGTGTAGTAGATCCAGTTGTTGGGCTGGAAGATGTCCGCCATGCCCTGGAGCCACGAGATCGAGCTGAACGCCGCCAGCGTTCCCGGCACGATGATGAAGGACTGTGCGAAGATGATGGGCATCACGCCGGCGGAGTTGACCCGGAGCGGAACGAAGCTCTTCTGGCCTTCCTGGATCCGGCCCCGCCCCACCACCTTTCGGGGGATCTGAACCGGGATCTTCCTCGCGGCCATGGTCATGGCCACCACGGCCCCCGTCACGAAGATGAACGTGCCGATGAGCGCGGCCAGCGAGAAGACGCCGATCTGCCCCAGGCGGAACAGCTCCCACGTCCCCGCCATCTCCCTCGGGAATCCCTCGATGATGGAGAAGAAGATCAGAAGGCTCATGCCGTTTCCGACCCCGCGCTCGGTGATCTGCTCACCGAGCCACATGACGAAGACGGCACCCACCGTCAGGGCCGTGACCGTGGTGAAAGTGAAGCCGAAGCCTGGTGACCGGACTGCACCCTGGAAACTCTGGAGGAAGGCCGAGTAACCGTAGGCCTGCATGAGAGAGAGGCCCACGGTGGTGTACCGAGTCCACTGGGTGAGCTTCTTCCGCCCTTCCTCACCCTCCTTCTGCAGCTTCTCCACCGTCGGGAAGACGGCCGCCAGAAGCTGGAACATGATGGAGGCGGAGATATAGGGCATGATCCCCAGGGCGAAGATGGTCGCCCGGGATAGACCGCCTCCCACGAACATGTCGTAGACCCCGAAGAGCGTGTCCTGGAGCTGGCCGAACTGCTCCCTGAGCACACCCACATCCAACCCGGGGACGGTGATATGCGCCCCGATGCGGTAGATGAGGAGGATGAAGACCGTGAACGTGAGCTTCTCGCGGACCTCAGGAGATCGCCAGAGCTTTCCGATCCAGTTGTCCATTCAGGTTACGCCTGCTCGTCGTCGCCAGCATGGGGAGCGGGCACGATCGCCTCTCCCCCAGCGGCTTCGATCTTCTTACGTGCGCTCTCGCTGAAGGCGTGAGCGGTCACCTGGAGCGCGACCTCCACCTCCCCGTTCCCAAGCACCTTCACCGGCTTGCGGAGCGAGCGGATCAGACCGGCCTCCCGGAGCGTCGTCGGGGTCACCTCTCCCTCCAGACCCCCCAGGTCGCCCACATTCACCACCTGGTACTCCACGCGGTTCCGGTTGTGGAAGCCGCGCTTGGGGATGCGGCGGTGGAGAGGCATCTGGCCGCCCTCGAAACCGGCTGCGATGGAGCCGCCGGACCTGGACTTCTGACCCTTCTCCCCGCGTCCAGCGGTCTTTCCCGTCCCGGAACCGGGGCCACGGCCCACGCGCTTTCGGTCGCGGTGGGAGCCCGGGGTCGGACGCAGGTCGTGTAGTTCAGCCATGTTGACTCCTTTACCCCTCGATCTCCCGGACGGAGACGAGGTGGGAAACCTTCTCGATCATCCCGCGAATCGCGGGTGAATCGTCGTGAACGACACTCTGCTGATGCCGCTTGATACCCAGGGCGCGGAGCGTCCGCCGGTGCGGCTCGGGGCGGCCGATGCCGCTCCGGATCTGCTTGATCTCGAGCTTCTTGGACATGATCAGACCCCCAACTCCTCGACGGAGACACCGCGCTCCCGCGCCACACGCTCCACCGTCACCAGGTTCGTGAGGCCGTCCATGGTGGCCCGCACCACGTTGATGGGGTTGTTGGAGCCCAGGCTCTTGGTGAGCACGTCCGTCACACCCACCGCGTCCAGGACCGCGCGTACCGGACCGCCGGCGATGACCCCGGTTCCCGGAGCCGCCGGGCGTAGAAGCACCCGACCCGCACCCCACTCGCCCACGATATCATGGGGCAGGGTCCCGTTCTGGACCGGAATCGTGACCATGCTGCTACGGGCTTTGTCGAGGGCCTTTCGGATGGCCTCGGAAACCTCGTTGGCCTTGGCGAAGCCCACACCGACCTTGCCCTTCTGGTCACCCACGGTCACGAGGGCGGAGAAGGAGAACCGCCGGCCGCCCTTCACCACCTTCGCGACGCGATTGATGTGGACGACATTCTCGGAGAGATCGCTCTCGCGACCCCGGCCGCCGCGGTCTCCGCGCTTGTCCTTCCGGGGACCACCCTTGCCACGGCCCCCTCCGGGACCCCCACGGCCCCCTCCGGGACCTCCGCTCCGACTCTCGTTGGCCATCAGAACTCCAATCCTCCCTCGCGGGCGCCTTCGGCAAACGCCTTCACCCGCCCGTGATACCTGTAGCCGCCTCGGTCGAAGACGACTGACTTGATGCCTTTCTCCTGCGCCTGCTCCGCCAGTGCCTTTCCGGCGGCCCGCGCGTGCTCCTGGCGAGGGTTGGCACCCTCGGCCTCGAAGTCCCTGAGTCCCTTCGCGAGCGTGCTGACTCCGGTGATGGTGCGGCCGGCCTCGTCGTCCACCAGCTGTCCTTCGATGTTCTTGAGAGATCGGTACACGACCAGACGAGGACGCTCGGCCGTGCCGGTGACCTTCTTCCGAATCCGCAGGTGCCGACGAATCCGCTGGGACCGCCGGGTCGCTGTCTTTCTACCCTTCGCCATGATCAGGCTCCCGCCGTCTTACCGGCCTTCCGCCGGACCTGTTCACCCTGATATCGAATTCCCTTGCCCTTGTACGGCTCGGGGGGGCGGTATCCGCGAATCACCGCGGCGGTCTGACCCACCGCCTGCTTGTCCGCACCCTTGACCACGACGGTGGTTTGATTCGGACACTCGATGCTCACACCCTCCGGAGGCTCGAACTCCACTGGATGGGAAAAGCCCAAGGCCAGATTGAGGGTGTTGCCCTTCATCTCCGCGCGGTAGCCCACACCCTGGATCTCGAGGATCCGGGTGAAGCCCGCCGTGACACCCTCCACCATGTTGTTGATGAGGGCCCGGGTGAGTCCGTGCAGAGCGCGGTGGCGCGGTGCGTCGGACGGACGCTCCACCCGCACCTCACCCTCTTCCAGGGTGACGGACATCTCGGGGTGGACGTTCAAGTCCAGCTCTCCGTTGGGCCCTTTCACCTTCAGAGCCGATCCATCCAGCGTGATCTCCACGCCCTTGGGGACGGTCACCGGCCGCTTTCCGATACGCGACATGCTCTTCCCCTCCTCTACCAGACCAGGGCCATGAGCTCACCGCCGACCCCGGCCTGACGCGCCGTGCGATCGGACATGAGACCCTGGGAGGTGGAGAGAATGGCGAGCCCCATTCCGTTTCGGACGGCAGGGACGTCGGAGGCGCCCACGTAGTGCCGGCGGCCCGGCCGGGAAACCCGCTCCAGGTGCCGGATCACGGGGGAGCCCTCGTGATACTTGAGGTAGAGCCTGAGTACGCCGTGCTTGCCGTCGTCCAGGCGCTTCCAATCGAAGATGAAGTGGCTCTCCTTCAGGAGCTTGGCCACCTCGATCTTGAGCTTCGAGGGGGGCATGTCCACCCAGCGGTGGCCGGCCCTGCCGGCGTTCCGAATGCGGGTGAGCATGTCCGCGATTGGGTCGGTCATCATGATGCTATCGGCCCCGTTACCAGCTGGACTTGCGAACGCCGGGGATCTCGCCCCGGAGTGACATCTCACGGAAGCACACGCGACACAGGCCGAACTTCCTGAGGAATCCGCGCGGGCGACCACACCGCTGACAGCGGTTGCGGCGGCGCACCTCGAACTTCGGCTTGCGGTTGTTGCGCTCGATCATCGCCTTCTTGGCCATCTAAGCCCCCAGACTCCGTCTCTCGATACTCGTGATGGCGGCTGTCATGCCGCGTTGGAACCGATGATGACCGGCTCTTCTCCCCGGAAGGGGAAGCCCATGAGCCGGAGCAGCGCCAGCCCCTCGTCATCCTTGTCGGTGGAGGTCACCACCGAAATGTCCAGACCGTGGATCTTGTTCACCCGGTCGTAGTCGATCTCGGGGAAGATGATCTGCTCCTTCACACCGAGGGTGTAGTTACCGCGCCCGTCGAAGGACCGGGTCAGCAATCCCCGGAAGTCCCGAACCCGGGGCAGCGATGCGCTCACCAGCCGATCCAGGAACTCGTACATCCGGGCACTCCGCAGCGTCACCGACGCCCCTACGGCCATGCCTTCACGCAGGGAGAAGTTGGAGATGGACTTCCGGGCCCGGGTCACCACGGCCTTCTGGCCCGTGATGACCTCCAACTCCTCGACCACGCTCTCCAGGAGCTTCTGGTTCTTGGACGCCTCACCCACTCCCACGTTCAGCACCACCTTCTCGATCCGCGGAATCTGGTGCGGGTTGGCGAAGCCGAACTGTTCGGCAAGGGCGGGCCGCACAACCTCCAGGTAGTGGGCCTGCAATCTCGGCATCTCACTCATCTCAATTCTCTCGAGCCTTTGGCTCTTACAGGTTCACGGTCGCGTAGGAGGATGACTCACGCCCACGTTCGCGTACACGGAAGTCCTTCCCTACTGGGGCTTGGGAATCGGATTCCCGCTCTTCACGGCAATGCGCTCCTTCGTGCCGTCCTCCTCCAGCCGGACACGCACTCGACTGGCCTCACCCGAGGCCGGATCGACGAGCATCACGTTGGAGATATGGATCGGAGCCTCGAAGGTAACGATGCCACCATCTGGGTTCGCCTGACTCGGTCGCTGGTGACGCTTGCGCATGTTCACGCCCTCCACCACCACGCGATCCTCGTCCGTGAGGACCTGGAGAACCGTGCCCTCCACGTCCCGGTCGTTCCCGCGGATGACCTTCACACGGTCACCCTTCACGATCTGATGCTTGCGCTGACGCGCCGCAGCGTTCTTGTGCTTCATCTCAGAGGACCTCGGGGGCCAGGGAGACGATCTTCATGTACCGCTTCTCCCGGAGTTCACGGCCCACGGGCCCGAAGATCCGGGTCCCGCGTGGCTCGCCCTGGTTGTTCAGGATCACGGCGGCATTGTCGTCGAAGCGGATGTAGCTCCCATCGCGCCGGCGCATTTCCTTGCTGGTCCGGACGACGACCGCCTTCACCACGTCCCCCTTCTTCACGGGGGCGTTCGGGATGGCGTCCTTGACCGTGGCTACGATCACGTCTCCCACGCGGGCATAGCGCCGACGCGACCCGCCGAGGACACGGATGCAGAGAGCCGACTTGGCTCCGGTATTGTCCGCGATGCGGAGAATGGATTCCTGCTGAATCATGATCCGATCCTGGTTATGCAGGCCGCTCGATGAGCTCGATCACACGCCAACGCTTGGTGCGGGAGAGGGGACGGGTCTCCTGAATCCGCACCACGTCACCGACCTGGTATTCGTTCTTTTCATCGTGCGCGTGGTACTTCTTGCTGCGGGTCTGCCGCTTCCCGTAGAGAGGGTGCGGAAACTGACGCTCCACGCGCACGGTCACCGTCTTGTCCTGCTTGTCGCTTACGACCACGCCCTGCCGGACCTTGCGACTGCCCCGCTCCTGGGTGGCCTCACCCGCCTGGGTGGTCTCTTCAGTGTTCGCCATGACTCGCTCGGTCAGTCATTTGAGGCGAGCTCGCGCTCGCGCAGAATCGTCTTCAGCCGGGCGATATCGCGCCGGACGTTCCTGAGCATCCGAGGGTTCTCCAGCTCCATCGTGGCGCCGGCGAACCGAAGCTTGAACTGCTCTTCCAGGAGCTCGCTCAGACGAGCCTGGATCTCGGTGTTGTCCCACTCCCTCATTTCTTCGGCCCTCATCGTCGTCTCCCTCAGACCTCGATCTGGCGCTCACGCACCAGGAAGCGGGTCTTGATGGGGAGCTTGGCCGAAGCCAGCTCCATGGCGCGCCGGGCGACACTCTCCGGCACGCCCTCCAGTTCGAACATGACCCGTCCGGGCTTGACCACCGCGACCCACTGCTCCGGGTTTCCCTTCCCCTTCCCCATACGGGTCTCGGCGGGCTTCCGGGTAATCGGCTTATCGGGGAAGATGCGGATCCAGACCTTTCCGCCACGCTTGATGTGACGGGTCATGGCCACACGAGCCGCCTCGATCTGACGGTTCGTGATCCACGACGCCTCTGCAGCCTGGAGGCCGAATTCGCCGAAGGACACCTTGTTCCCCCGGTAGGCCTTCCCACGCATCCGGCCCTTGTGCGTCTTGCGGTGCTTTACACGCTTCGGTGCCAGCATCGTCTAACTCTCCTTAACCGCCGGTGGAGTACGTGCGACCGCCTCGACGGTCGTCCACGACTTCACCCTTGAAGATCCAACACTTGACGCCGATGGCCCCGTAGGTGGTGAAGGCCTCGACCTGGGAGTAATCGATGTCCGCCCGCAGGGTGTGCAGGGGAACCCGACCCTCGTTGTACCCCTCCGTTCGGGCGATCTCGGCACCTCCCAGACGGCCCGACGACTGGATCTTGATCCCTTCGGCCCCCGCCCGCATGGCTCCCTGGACCGCCCGCTTCATCGCTCGGCGGAAGGACACACGCTGCCGGAGCTGGTGTGCCACGCTGTCCGCCACGAGCCGGGCATCCATTTCGGGGCGCTTGATCTCCTCGACGTTGACCGAGACCTCCGACTGGGTCAGGGTCGCCAGCTCGTCGCGGAGCTTGTCCACCTCCGCACCCTTCTTGCCGATGACCACCCCGGGCCGTCCGGTGTGCAGCGTCACCACGATCTTGCTCGGCTTCCGCTCGATCTCCACCTGAGAGATGGCCGCGTGGGCCAGCCGCCGGTGGAGGTAGCGACGGATGGTCTCGTCCTCCTTGAGGAGCCGGGGAAAGTCCCGCTCGGCGTACCAGCGCGACTTCCAGTCCTTGACGATCCCGAGCCGAAATCCGGTTGGATGTGTCTTCTGTCCCATTCTCTAGGCCTTCTTGTCCACGACAACGGTGATGTGGCTGGTGCGCTTCCGGATGGGCGCGGCCCGACCCTGCGCTGCGGCACGGTAGCGCCGAAGCGTGGGGCCCTCGTCCACGAAAATCTCTTGCACCACCAGCTCGTCCACGTCCAGCACGTCGCCCTGGTCTTGGGCCTTGTACTGAGCGTTGGCCACCGCGGAACGGAGCGTCTTGCCCACCGGTTCCGCCGCACCCTTCTTGGAGAACTGCAGGATGGCGTAGGCGTCATTGACACCCTTCCCCCGAATCTGGTCCACCACCAAGCGGACCTTCCGGGGACTCATCCTCACATATTTCGCAACCGCCCGAGCTTCCATCGTCTGTCTCCGACTGTCGATCAGCGCTTCGCGCGCTTGTCCGCGAGCTTTCCGCCATGCCCCCGGAAGAGACGCGTGGGCGCGAACTCCCCGAGCTTGTGCCCCACCATGTTCTCGGTGATGTACACGGGGATGAACTTGTTTCCGTTGTGCACCGCCACCGTGTGCCCCACGAACTCCGGAGAGATCGTGGAGGCCCGGGCCCAGGTCTTCACGACCTTCTTCTCGTTCCGGGCGTTCATCCCCTCGACCTTGGCGAGGAGCTTGATGTCGATGTACGGACCCTTCTTGACGCTACGAGCCATGACGTGGTTCCTGGTCCTGAGCCGCTAGCTGCGGGTTGCCTTACCGCGCTTCCGGCCGCGGACGATGAACTTGTTGGACTTTTTCTTCTTGTGACGGGTCTTCTTTCCGTCGGGCGTACCCCACGGGGAGACAGGAGGGCGCCCCCCCGAGCTCCGTCCCTCACCCCCTCCGAGCGGATGGTCCACCGGGTTCATGGCCACACCACGAACCTTCGGTCGGCGGCCCCGCCAACGGGCGGCGCCGGCCTTCCCGAGGGAGGTGAGTTCGTGCTCCACATTCCCCACCTGGCCGATGGTGGCCATGCAGGTCTTGTGGACCCGGCGCATCTCCGTCGAGGGCAGCCGGAGCGTGACGTAGTCACCTTCCTTCGCCACGAGCTGAACGCTGGCTCCGGCGGACCGGGCCATCTGCGCACCCTTGCTCGGCTTCAGCTCCACCGCATGGATGGTCGTCCCGAGGGGGATCCGCTCCATGGGAAGGGCATTTCCGGGCTTGATGTCCGCATCCGGGCCGGCCATGACCTCATCGCCCACCTTCATGTCCCGAACGTGGAGGATATATCGCTTCTCCCCGTCTTCGTACTGGATCAGGGCAATATTCGCGGTCCGGTTCGGGTCGTACTCCACCGCGGCCACCGTCCCGGCCACCCCGACCTTGTTCCGCTTGAAGTCGATTCGGCGGTACTTCCGCTTGTGGCCACCGCCTCGCCGCCGCGTGGTGATGTGACCATGGTGGTTCCGGCCGCCGGACTTCGTGAGCGGCTCCAGGAGTGACTTCTCCGGTGTGGACCGGGTGATCTCCTTCCCTTCCAGGGAGGAGCGGAACCGGGTCCCCGGCGTCACGGGCTTGAACTTCTTGATGGCCATGGGTCAGCTCCTCACCCGACCTCGTAGAACTCGATGTGATCACCCTCGGCGAGGGTGACCAGTGCCTTCTTGAAGGACGGCCGACGACCGACGTTCCGGGAGCGGCTCATGCGGCCCATGAGTGAGCGGCGCATCTTTCCCGCGTACCGCATCGTGCGGACGGCCTCCACCTTCACGTCCCAGATCTTCTCCACCGCGTGGGCGATCTCGAGCTTGTTCGCGCCGTTGTCCACCACGAACGCGTACACGTTTTCTTCCTCGATCTGCGTCGCCGACTTTTCGGTGATGATGGGACGCTTGATGATGTCGTAGGCGTCACGCATCGTCGTCTCCCTCCTTCGCCGGGGCCCCGGCCTCGAGTCCATCCAGCGCAGAGCGCTCGATGACGACGGTATGGGCCCAGAGGATCTCGTACGCGTTCTCGTGGCCGAAGGGACGGACCTCGACGTTCGAGAGGTTCCGTCCGGACAGGTAGAGGTTCTCCCTCACGCCGTCGGTGAGGATGAGGACCTTCCTGTCGGCCAACTCGATCTGCGCCAGGTACGAGCGCAGGTCCCGGGTCTTGGGTGCTTCCATGCTCGGGCTGTCGAACAGGACCACACGATCCTCTTCCGCCCTGGAGTTGAAAGCGGAGCGTCGCGCGAGGGCACGGACCTTCCGGGGCAGCTTCTGGCGCCAGGAGTGGGGGATGGGCGGGAAAGCCCGGCCTCCACCGGCCCACTGGGCTGCCCGGATCGTTCCCTGACGGGCGCGCCCGGTCCCCTTCTGCCGCCAGGGCTTCCGACTTCCCCCCGCCACGGCGGCGCGGTTCTTGGCCGAATGGGTGCCCTGACGCTGGTTGGCCAGGTAGGCCTTCACCGCCCGGTGAAGGACCCCCTCGTTCACGACGCCGTCGAAGAGGGACTCGGGAAGCTCCCGGGCCCGCCCCTTCTTGCCGTCTTCCTTGTAGTAACGTGCTTTGAACATTGCCGTCACTTCGTAATCAGAACGTAGCTGTCACGTGAACCCGGGAGCCCGCCCTTGATGAAGAGCAGGTTCCGCTCGCCGTCCACGCGGACGACCTGGAGGTTCCGAATGGTGGACCGGGTTCCTCCCATCTGACCCGGGAGCTTCTTCCCCTTGATCACGCGGGACGGATCCGTGCCGGGACCCAGTGAACCGGGGTTGCGGGACATGGGATGGCCGTGACCACCCGGCCGGCCGGCGAATCCGTGACGCTTCACCACGCCCTGGAATCCACGGCCCTTCGAGGTGCCCGTGACCTTCACCCGATCGCCGGCCTCGAACTGCTCCACCGTCAGGGTCTGCCCCAGCTCATACTCGGCTCCGTCCTCGACGGCGACCTCCCGCAGGACCCGTGGTGCCACGTCCAGCCCGGCCCGGGCCGCGTGACCCAGCTCGGCCTTGGCCGCACGCTTGACCTTCTGAGCCCCGAAGCCGAGCTGGACCGCGGTGTACCCGTCGGTCTCGGCGGTCTTGATCTGTGTCACCGGGCAAGGACCCGCCTCCACGACGGTCACGGGCACCTGGGCTCCGTTCTCATCGAAGATCCGGGTCATCCCGATCTTTTTTCCAATGATTCCGGCCATCGTCAATCGACCTTGATCTCGACGTCCACGCCGGCCGGCAGATCCAGCTTGGTCAGCGCATCGATGGTCTGCGGACGCGAGTCCACGATATCGATGAGGCGCTTGTGCGTCCGAAGCTCGAACTGCTCACGGCTCTTCTTGTCGATGTGCGGCGAACGGAGCACCGTCCACCGCTGGCGCCGCGTCGGCAGGGGAATGGGCCCCTTCACGCTCGCGCCTGTCTTCTGAGCGGTACGGACGATGTCCGCGGCGGTCTGATCCACCACCCAGTGGTCGAACGCCTTCAACCGAATCCGAATCCTGTCGGCCATTTCGTTCCTCTAGTTCGCGATCTCGGAGCCGGTTACTCGATGATCTCGGTGACGACGCCGGCGCCCACCGTGCGGCCGCCCTCGCGGATCGCGAAGCGCAGCTCCTTGTCCATGGCGATGGGCGTGATCAGCTCCACCTCCATCTGCACGTTGTCCCCCGGCATCACCATC
>CP070829.1:1610832-1643797 GCA_020344755.1 Gemmatimonadales bacterium | reverse complement strand
CGTGTCCTGCAGGACACGGCGCTGGCCCGGTACATCAACCGTGAGGTGAAGACGCCACCCCGGGGCGACTAGCGTCCCTCCTCCTCCAGGTACCGGAGCCACCGGAAGACCTCGCTCCAGTCGTGGAATACCGGGGCCCCTTCGGATACCGTGTCGGTGCGGAAATCCGCGTCGCGGATCACCTGGAATTCACGGCTGAAGCTGCGACCATCCACGGTGAGGGTCACCCGGTAGCCTCCGGGCTCCGCCAGTGGGGCTCCCCCTCCGCCACCGCCACCGAACATCGACCGCGTGTTCATTCCCCGGTCCCTCAGAGCGCCGAACATCTGGCGCATGAGGCTCTGGTTTCCACCCCCGAAACCGGGGCGATCCCCGCCGGGAAGTCCCACGGCGGGGGTCTCACCCGGCCGGTCCTCCCAGCCCCGGCTTTGCGGGCCCCCGAAGCCGCCGCCGAACCCTCGTCGGCCCCCTCCGGTGAACCGCTCGAGCAGGCGGTCGACCTGCTCGCGATCCGCCCCCTCGAACTCCACCAGGGAGTCCGCCACCGCCTGCACCATCTCGGCGGTGCGGAGAGAATCCCGGCGTGCCGCCGGGGAAAGGGGCTCCGGCGGGGGCGCCTCGCCTCTCAGGTTCCACTGTACGGTGTTCATCCCCTGGGCCGACCCCCCGTTCAGCGTCTGCCGGATGGTTCCGTCCAGCGACTCCACCACCAGCTCCACCTGCCGATCCTCGGGGCGTTCTGGAAGGACGTACTGGAAGGTGACTCCGTAGGGTCGGCTCACGCCCTGGAACCACTGCTGCGCCGTGGATTGGCCGTCCACGGCTCGGTCGCCGAACTGGAGCGCGGGGGACGGCTCGAACAGCAGGGGCTCTTCGGCCACCCATCCGGTGCGAAGCTGCTGGAGCGGCGCCACGTCCACGATCCAGATGGAGCGCCCGTGGGTCGCGGCGATGAGCTCCCGGTCCCGGGGATGCACCTTCAGGTCGTGCACCGGGACTGCGTGGGGGATTCCGGCCATGAAACGGTGCCACGATCCACCCCGGTCCAACGACACGTAGACGCCCACGTCTGTGCCCACGTACAACAGGTCCGGATTCACCGGGTCCTCGTGGAGGACGTGCACGAAGTCGGGGCCGTCCGACGGCAGATCCGAGGCGATGAGCCGGAAGCTCCCGCCGTTGTCGTCGGTCACGAAGACGTACGGCGTGAAGTCGTTCCTCCGGTGGTTGTCGAAGGTCACGTAGAACCGGTCCGCCACGTGGGCCGACGCCTCGATGCGGCTCACATAGGTGCTGTCCGGCACCATCCCCCCGAAGCGATCGGTGAGCTCGATCCACTCCCCGCCGTCATCGGGGCTCATCCAGACGTTCCCGTCGTCGGTCCCTGCATAGAGACGCCCCTTCACGAGAGGGGACTCGTCCAGCGAGACGATGGTGGCGTGGGTCTCGGCCCCCGTGACGTCCGGCGTGATTCCGCCGGTGGTTTCGGTGGAGATCCGGATCTTCTCGGGGTCCCGTCCGCTCAGATCCGGGGAGATCACCTCCAGGTCCTCCCCCAGATTCGTGCTCTTCATCACCCGGTTCGCCGCCGCATAGAAGACGTCCGGGTCGTGGGGAGACAGGAAGAACGGCGTGTTCCAGTTCCACCGAAGCTCGTTCTTCGCCGAGTCCGCGGCCTGCAGCTCCCGGAAGCGCGCGATGCGCTCCGCCGCCGCCTCCGGAGGCTCGTTCTCCTCGTCGTCCCAGACCACCAGGATGGAGTCCTCGAACTCCAGGTAGCGATCCTCCCAGGAGGGTCTCCGCAGACCGGTCCGCTCGCCTGTGTCCAGGCGGATCCGGGCCATGTTCCCGCCCTGGGACTCGGCGAAGACCAGGTCGTGGTCCTGGGGATGCTGGGCGGTGACGAAGCCGTCACCGCCGCTGATGGTGGCCCACATGGAGTTGGTGATGGCTCCGCCGGACCGACGTGAGGGGCCGCACCACGTGCCGTTGTCCTGGAGTCCGCCACACACCCGGTAGGGCACGTCCATGTTGTAGCTCACATGGTAGAACTGCCCCACGTCGAAGTTGGCCGGAGCTTCCCAGTTCCCGCCCTTGTCCCACGTCTGGGCGATCCCGCCGTCGTTGCCCACCACGATGTGATCCGGATCGTTGGGATCGATCCACATGGCGTGGTGATCCACGTGGACCCCGACCGTGGTGTTCCCGGCGCTCACCCCCCCGTCGGGGGAGTAGCGCACCGGCGTCGAGGAGAAGTAGACCCGGTCCGCGTCCCACGGGTCGACCCGGACCTGGGAGTAGTAGAAGGGCCGGGTATTGGCGTCGTTCACCTTCTGCCAGCTCTCTCCGCCGTCATCGGAGCGGTAGAGTCCGTTCCCTTCCGACCCGTCCCCTTCTTCGGCCTCGACCATGGCATACATCCGGTCCGGGTTGGAGGGGGAGATGGCGATTCCGATCCGGCCCTTCGGGGTCTCGGGAAATCCACTCCCCACCACTTCCGTCCAGCTGTCGCCACCGTCGGTGGACTTCCAGAGAGCGCTCCCGGGTCCGCCACTCTGCAGGAACCAGGGGCCTCGAACCCGCTCCCACGACGCGGCGAAGAGAACGTCCGGGTCACGCGGGTGGAAGGCGACGTCCACGAATCCGGCCTGGTCGCTGATGAACTTCACCAGCTCCCAGCTCTCTCCCCCGTCCATGGTGCGGTAGAGCCCTCGCTCCGGATTGCTTCCCCAGATGGCCCCCAGGGCGGCCACGAACACCACGTCCGGGTTGTCGGGGTGCACCACGATTCGCGCGATCACCTGGGTCTCCTTCAGACCCTTGGCCTCCCAGGTGAGGCCTCCGTCGGTGGACTTGAAGATCCCGCCTCCGGGAGAGATGGAGTTCCGGGAATCCTCCTCCCCCGTTCCTGCCCACACCTGCAGCGTATCCGACGGCGCGATGGCCAGGTCACCCATGGAGATCACCCGCTCCTGGTCCCAGACCTGGCGGAAGGTGATGCCGTTGTTCGTGGTCTTCCAGATCCCTCCGGCCGCCGCAGCCACGAACCAGGTCTTGGAGGGCGTGCCGATCCCCTCCACGTCGGTGACGCGGCCCATGATGTTGGCGGGCCCGATGTTCCGCCATTCGAAGTCGTCCAGTAGATCGTCCACCGTCACCTGGGCGGTGAGGGACGACGGGAGGAGGGCCAGGACCAGGAATCCCGGCGCGAGAACGGTGCGTAGCGGACGGTTCATTGCAGCGTGTTCCGTTCGAGGTGTGGCACGGGTGCGCCTCTCGCACCCGGCTTCAGCAAGATGACATACGAGCGCCGCAGATTGCTGGCTGTGGGGAATCCTCCGCTCTCGCCGCTTCGGACGCGGGGTCCGCTGGCCGGTACCCTCCAAGATCGGTGCGGGAATCCGAGGTCCCGGGAGCGTCACCCCACAGGGTCCGCGGGTCGGCATCGGATGCCCTTGCCCCAACCGGAATCGCCGGAGAGGATACCGATTCGGCCCCCACCGTCTCCCTCGCGTTCCCTGGAGCATCCATGAAGGCCTCGAGAGCGGGAGTCTCACTCCTGGCCGCAATTCTCTTCTTCGTGCCCGGATCCGGCTCGGCGCAGGCGCCGCTTCCACAGTGGATCCCCGGGACCTCCTACGACCCGGCCATCCCCACCCTGGAGTCGGTGGTGGGGCACGCCATCCGCCAGGAGATCACCTCGCCGGAAGGCCTGGTGGCCTACTTCCGCGCCCTGGCCGCTGCCGCCCCAGACAGAACGCGCCTGGTGGAATACGGTCAGTCGTGGGAGGGGCGCCCCCTGGTGGCCCTCCTGGTGGGATCCCAGGCCAACATGCAGCGACTCGACGAGGTCCGATTCGGGCTGCAGAGATTGGCCAACCCCACGGACCTGGGGGCCGCCGAGGCGGGACGATTGACGTCGGAGCTACCGATCCTGGTGGCACTCGTCCACGGGATCCACGGGAACGAGATCTCCTCCGCCGGGGCCGCCATGGCCATGGCGTATCACCTCCTGGCCGCTCGTGGGGAGCCCCGGGCTCGGACGATCCTGGATCACGCCCTGGTCCTCATCGATCCGGCCCAGAATCCCGACGGCCGCGCCCGCTTCGTCCTGAACACCCGACAGGGACGAGGCCGGTGGGCCGACGATCACCCCGCCTCGGTGGAGCACGACGAGCCCTTCCCGGGAGGACGGGTAAACCACTACCTCTTCGACCTGAACCGGGATTGGTTCGCCCAGACCCAGCCGGAAAGCCGCGGCCGCGCGGCGCTGCTCCTGGAGTGGCCGGCGCAGGTGGTGGTGGACGTCCACGAGATGGGTGGGAACTCCAGCTATTACTTCCCGCCCAATGCGGTCCCCGGAAATCCGTGGACCACCGACGCTCAGAACGAGGCCCTCCGCCGGGCCGGCGGAGCCATGGCCCGGGACTTCGACGCACGGGGGTTCCGCTATTTCAACCGGGACACCTACGACGCCTTTTACCCCGGCTACGGCGTCTCCTGGCCCATGGCCCAGGGCGCCATCGGGATGACGTTCGAGCAGGCGTCCGCACGGGGACTCCTCTACCGGCGGGACGACGGCTCGCTTCTCACCTACGGTGACGGGGTCCTGCACCACTTCACGGCCACCTTCGCCACCACCGAGTGGGCGGCCCTGGAGCGGGAGCGCCTCCTGGGCGACTACCTCGCCTTCCGTCGGTCTGCCGTCGAGCTGGGGCGCGGCAGGAGCTATGTCCTCCACTCGGAGCACGACCCCGCGCTCGCGGGGCGGCTCGCCCGAACCCTGGTGCGGAACGGCATCCAGGTGTTCTCCACCACCGAGCCGGTTCGGGTCGCGGGTCGCACGCTGCAGCCGGAGGGGACCTACGTCGTGCCCCTGAACCAGCCCACCCACCGCCTCGTCCGGAACGTCCTGGATCCCCAGACGTCCATGGATACCACCTTCGTGGAAGAGCAGATCCGCCGCCGCAGCCTTCGGCTTCGGGACCAGATCTACGACGTCACGGCCTGGAATCTCCCCATGCTCTGGGACGTGGAGCTGCTCGAGGGATCCGCCGATCTGGCGCTGGCCGGTACCCCGATTCCCGCGGCCGTTCCGCCCACAACCCCGGCGGCCGATCTCCCCTCCGACGCGGTCGCCTATCTCATGCCCTGGGGGACCGGTACCGCCGCCGCCGTGGCGGAGCTCCTCCGGGAGGGCTTCACGGTGAGGGCCACCGGTGCGGACCTCACCCTGGAGGGACGGGAGTTCCCGGTGGGAACCGCCATCGTCCGACCGCTGGAGAACGGACCGGACGCCGCCGCCACCGTGGCCTCGGTCGCCGCGCGCCATGGCGCCGAAGTGGTACCGACTCGAACCGCCTACTCCGACTCGGGAAGCTCCTTTGGGAGCAACGCCACCCGCACCCTTCGCCTTCCCCGGATCCTCCTGGCCTACGATCGCCCCGGCTCCACCTACTCGGTGGGCTGGGCCCGCTACGTGCTCGAACGGCGGTACGGACTGCCGGTCACCGCGATCCGGGCTTCGTCCATCCCCCGGGCGGACCTGGCGGACTTCGACGTGATCGTCCTTCCAAGTGGGAACTACGGTGCGGTCTTCGGCGAGGCTGAGCTGGATCGGTTACGCCTGTGGATGTCCCGGGGAGGAACGCTGGTCACCCTGGCCGAGTCGTCCCGGTGGGCGGCCCGCTCCGGGTTGCTGGCCACCTCCACCGAGCTCCGGGGCGGCGCGCCGGAGTTCGGAGGGGGCGGTGAGCCCCGACGGGGTGTCCCGGAGCAGCCCATCGATCCGGTGGCCTCACTGGCGCCGGTGCGGGAAGCCCCCGAGCCGGTCCCCGGAGCCATCCTGAACGTCGTCCTCGACCCCTCCCATTGGCTGGCGGCAGGAACGGACGGCCGGATCGGAGCCCTGGTGGAGGGGAGCCGGGTCTTCTCCCCCCTGACGCTGGACCGGGGTGTGAACGTGGGCCGATACGGAGGGGTGGACGACCTCCTGGCCAGTGGGATCGCGTGGGAGGAATCCCGGCCGCAGTTGGCCCATAAGGCCTTCCTCATGCACCAGCCGGTGGGAAGGGGACAGCTCGTGGCCTTCGCGGAAGACCCCAACTACCGCGCGTACGCCGAGGCGTCCCAGCTGCTCTTCGTCAACGCCGTGCTCCTGGGACCGGGCCGGTAGCCGCCCGCCATGCCCCCATGGTCTGGCCCATCCCGGTACCCCAAACCGATCCCCCGACCGATCGCGGAGCCGACCGGAGGGGGGCGTCCGGTCGCGCGAACGTTGACCCGGACACATCTGCGCGGCACTGTCAGACGATTCAGCAATGGCCCTCCCCCTCTGCGCTGGAGGAAGTTCATCATGGCGCGCTGCACCTCCCTTCTCGCTTCGCTCGTCCTCCTCCTCCCCGCGACCCTGCACGGGCAAACCGCGGAGCTCCCCGAGGGCTGGCAGATCCGGGCGGACCGCCCGGGGCAGGACCTCTCCCAGGTGTCGTTCGTGGATATGCCCCCCGGGTGGCACGTCACCACCGGTCCGGCGGTGATCCTGTGGAATCCGGCCACCCGTGCTTCCGGCGACTTCCGGGTGGAGATGGAGGTCTTCCTGTTCGATCCCGAGGGCCGGCGGGAGGCGTTCGGCGTCTTCGTGGGAGGCGCCGACCTGGCCGGGGACGGGCAGCGCTACACCTACTTCCTGGTCCGTGATGGCGGGGAGTTCATCCTGAAGCAGCGAGAGGGCAGCGAGGCCCCCACCCTGGTCCCCTGGACCGCTCACGAAGCCATTCGCGGCTTTGCCCAGCGGGCCGAGGGGGACAGCAGCGTGCGGAACGTCCTGGCGGTGGAGGCCGACGGTGACGAGGTCCGATTCTCCGTGAATGGCCGGGAGGTTGCGTCCCTGCCCAGGGAAGGTCTCGCCCTCGACGGGGTAGTAGGGTTGAGAGTGAACCACCGACTGAATCTCCATGTCAGTCGCCTGGAGGTCACCTCGTCGAACTGACCTGGAGGGGGAAGAGCCAGATGGCGAAAAGCCGCAGACAAGGGGCACCCCGGGACCGGAAGCGACCCTTCCGGGGGAGAATCCCGGAGCCTCCCTGCACGCCTCGTCCCCCCCGGCCGGCGCCGCCCCCGGAGCCCCCGGGGAGCGGATGCGATACCGGCACGGGGTGGAGACGCTACCTCAAGATCCTGCGCGGCGGCCGCTGACCCGGCCGAAGGCACCCACGACGCGGAGTGGTCGGTCCGTCCGCATCAGAGGCGGGCGCGCCGGAGGCGCAGGCTGTTCCCGACGACGCTCACACTGCTGAACGCCATGGCCAGCGCCGCAAGGATGGGATGCAGCGACCGGAGAAGGTCCGGCAGTCCCTCCAGCGGATAGAGGACCCCCGCGGCCACGGGGATGAGCAGGACGTTGTAGCCGAAGGCCCACCACAGGTTCTGCCGGATGGTCCGTAGCGTGGCCCGGCTCAGGGAGAGGGCCCGGGGCACCCCCCGGAGGTCGCCGCTCATGAGGGCCACGTCCGCGGTCTCCATGGCCACGTCGGTCCCGCCGCCCATGGCGATCCCCACGTCCGCCTGGGCGAGGGCCGGGGCGTCGTTGATGCCGTCTCCCACCATGGCCACCGGCCCCGACCCGCTTTCCTGCAGAGCCCGAACCTCGTCTGCCTTCTCCTCCGGGAGCACCTGGGCACGCACGCGCTCGATCCCCAACTGTTCCGCCACCGCCCACGCCGTACGCTCGTTGTCCCCGGTGAGGAGGACCACCTCCAAGCCCCGGGCCCGGAGCGAGGCGATGGCCTCCGTTGCTTCCTCCCGGACCCGGTCCGCCACCGCCACGATTCCCCGAGCCACCCCATCCCAGGCTACCCAGAGCGCCGTGCGGGCACGGTCCTCCTGGGCCGCTGCCGCCGCTTCCAGCGGGTCCGTCTCCACTCCGTTCTCCTCCAGGAATCGGCGGCTCCCCACCCACACCTCCCGACCCGCTACCCGGGCTCCGACCCCCCTTCCCGCCGTTGCCCGGAAGTCATCGGACGAGGGGATCTCGATTCCCCTGAGGCGGGCCTCGCGGACCACGGCCTCCCCCAGGGGGTGCTCGCTGGTCCGCTCCACGGCGGCGGCCATGGTGAGAAGGTCCTGCTCGTCGACTCCCGCTCCCGGCACCACCGCTTCCACCCCGGGCTCTCCAGAGGTCACGGTCCCGGTCTTGTCCAGCACCACCGTGCGCAGCTGGCGCGCCCGCTCCAGAGCCGTCCCATCCCGGAAGAGGATGCCCATCCCCGCCCCTCGACCCGTCCCCACCATGATGGCGGTGGGAGTCGCGAGGCCCAGCGCGCACGGACACGCGATCACCAGGACGGCCACCAGGCGAAGGAGCGAGTCGGTGAAGCCCGCCCCCACCACGGCCCACCAGACCAGGAAGGTCGCGGCCGCCACCGCCATCACGGCGGGCACGAACACCGCCGCCACCTGGTCCGCCAGACGCTGGATGGGAGGCTTGGAGCCCTGGGCCTCCTGGACCATGCGGATGATGCGGGCCAGGGCCGTCTCGGATCCCACCCTGGACGCCCGTATGGTGAGGGCGCCACTCCGGTTCATCGTGGCTCCCGTCACCTCCTGGCCGGGGCCCTTCTCCACCGGCATGCTCTCTCCCGTCAGCATGCTCTCGTCCACGGCCGAATGTCCGTGCAGCACCTCTCCGTCCGTGGGGACGGACTCCCCCGGGCGGACCAGGAGCGTGTCCCCCACGCGAACGTCGTCCAGCGGCACGTCCTCTTCCACACCGTCCACCACCCTTCGAGCCGTCCTGGGACGGAGCTCCATGAGCGCCCGGATTGCCGCACCGGTTTCCCCCTTGGCCCGAGCCTCCAGGAGCTTCCCCAGCCGGATGAGGGTGATGATGACAGCGGCGGTCTCGAAGTAGACGTGCTCCCCCAGCGCGGACGAGCCGGCCGCCCGAGCCACCGCCACCGGAACGGAGTAGAAGAAGGCCGTGCTGGAGCCCAGCGCCACCAGGACGTCCATGTTGGCCGTCCGGTTCCGGAGGGCATTCCAGGCGCCCCGGTAGAAGTCCCAGCCCACGTAGAACTGTACCGGGGCCGCCAGCGCCAGCATGAAGAAGTTCACCCAGGGTTGGTGGGCCCACATCCCCACCAACCCGAAGTCCCGGGCCATGCTCAGGGCGAAGAGCGGGAGAGTGAACGCCACGCCGGTCCAGAAGGCTCGCGTCTGGCGGCGGATCTCGGCGGCCCGTGCCTCGGCCTCCGCGTCCCCCCCCTCACCCTCGTCGTCCAGTCGCACGGCTCCATAACCGGCCGCCTCGATGGCCTGGACGATCCCGCTCCAGTCCGGCGTACCAGCCACCTCGACCGTGGCCCGCTCGGTGCCGAGATTGACGGAGGCCTCCAGGACACCCGGAGCGCGATTCCGAAGGGTACGCTCCACCGCCGAGACACAGTTCGCGCAGGTCATCCCGGTCACCGCAAACTCCAGGCGCTGCACCGGAACGTCGTACCCTGCATCCCGGATCCGCTCCGCCAGGGCGTCGGCGTCGACCTGCGAGGTGTCGTAGGTCACAGTGGCCCGTTCGTTGGCGTAGTTCACCGTAGCCGCTTCCACACCCGGGGTGTTGCGGAGGGTGCGCTCCACGGTGGTGGCGCAATTCGCGCAGGTCATCCCTGTCACGGGAAGCGTGATCTCACGGTGGCCCATGGCGTGCTCCGGTGTCGGATCCCCTGGTGCTCCGGGGTCACTCCGCAGGTGGGTAGTTGATCTCCCTCAGGAGTCCTTCCACCGCCTGCCAGCTGGTGGCCTCCTCGTCCCATGAAACGGTCACGGCCCGCGCGGCCTGGTCCGCCTTCACGGACTGGACGCCGCTCAACTCCGCAACCTCGCGCTCGATGGTCATCACGCAGTGCCCACAGCTGATGTTCGGGATCTTCACGGTGCGCTCTGCCATGTGTGTCTCTCCGCTCTGTCTTGATGTGTCAGGTCCGCCCAGCCGCCTCGAAGGCCGAGAGGATCTCCCCGATGACCCGCTCCCGTTCGTCGGGATCCTCGCCTCGGATGGCGGACATGGCACAGGAGTGCAGGTGTCGGTCCAGGACGAGTCCGGTGACCTTCTTCAGCGCCCGCTGCACCGCCAGGATCTGGTTCACCACGTCCATGCAGTAGGCGCCTTCATCCACCATGCGGCCCACTCCCCGCACGTGGCCCTCGACGCTCTTCAGGCGAGAGAGGATGTCCCGGGTACGGGGATCGCTCTCGTCTGCGGCGGTCCGCTCGGGCCGTGGGCGGGCATCGGTGGCGGAAGAGGCCATGGTCCTCCCTCCGGGGATTTCGGTCGCGGTGGATCTCGATTCGGTGAGGTCTGAATATACCCCCCCCAGGGGGGGTGGGGTCAACCCCTCCCTGCATTCTTGCACACACCCCACCTCCATCGGATCCGGTGGGCACCGGTCCCGGTGCGGCCCCCGGCAACCAGCGCCGGGACTGTCCACCGGAACTGCACCTGGATCTCCAGCCCCTGCGCCCGCACGTTCCCTGGAGCCCGCCCCGTGCCCCCGGGTCCGGGTCTCGAGCCCCGCCTCCACCCCCTGCCCCGAACCCGACATGCGCACCTTCTCCGTCCCCCTTCCGCGCCTTCTCGCGGTGCTCCTCATCTGCCCATTGGGGCTGGCTGCCCAGGTGGCCGACCCGCCCCCGCCGGAAGTCGTGGCGGACGAGTTCAACCGGGGCTTCCAGACCATGGCGTGGGCGGGTCTCGTTCAGCGGATCCACCCGGACGCCCTGGCCTACATCCGGCAAGCGCTGGACATCCTCATGGACGTGGATACCACGGGGTTCGTCCTGGACCGCCTCCTGGGTGGAACGGACCCGGACGAATACCCGGAGCTTCCGGACGAGGAAGCGGTGCGGCGGACGCTGGCGGGAGTCCAGCGGGAGGTGCCGGGGCTCCTCTCTTCCCTGACGACCCGACGCACCGAAGTCCTGGGGGTGGTGAGCGAAGGCGAGGATCGCCACGTGGTCTACCGGACCCTGGCTCTCCTGCAGGGCGCCGTACCGAGGGTGGAGGTCATGACCCTCTCCCGGTGGGAGGGCCGTTGGAAGGTCCGGGACGCCAGTGACATCCGGACCCTTCACACCGCGATACGGGGAATTCCCCTTCCCCGGGGGGGCTCCCCCGACCGCGGGACTCCGACGGAGGGCCTGCGGCGACCGTAGGACCGAGAGCACCCGGCGGGCCCGCCCGGGTCCCGCCGGACCGTCAGTCCTCCAGCAGGGCCTCCAGGACCTCCACCAGCCGCTCGATGTCCCGAGGCGAGCTCGCGATCCCAAGCGACGCCCGGACCGCGCCCACGGGAACCTTCCCGCCCAGGCAGTCCCGGAACCGGGGCAGGGTGAAGTCCTCCCCCAACCGCTCCAGGCAGTCGAGCGTCTCGCGGGGCGGCATGTCGAACGCCACCTCGGCGGCCCCCGGGTTGCAGAAGCAGCCGCCCCGGATCGACACCCCCGCCTCTCCGGCCGCCGCTTCTACCGTCTCGTACGGAATGGGGCGCCCCAGGCCGTCCAGCAGGTTGAAGGCCACCGTGGCCCCGCGGGAATCCGTGGTGCCCGGCCCATAGATAGCCACCCCCGGCTTCCCGTCCACCCTGCGCAGGCCCTGGAGTCCCTCCAGGAGCAGCTCCGTGAGGAAGGCCACCCAGTCCCGGAGACGGGGCATGCCCACCTCTTCCAGGAGATCCAGACCCGGCTCGACACCGGCGATTCCCAGGAAGTCCGGAGTCCCGTCCTCGAAGGCGCCTCCTGCATTCCGAAGCTGGTGTACGTCGTTCTGGATCGATACGAAGTCCACGGTGCCACCGGCGTACCAGGGCCGCTCCAGGATGGCCAGCGCCTCGCGGCGGGCCAGAAGCGCCCCCAGCCCCGTGGGATACCCGAACATCTTGTAGAAGGACACACACGCGAAGTCCGGCCCCACGGCGCCGAGATCCAGCGGGTTGGTGGGGACGTAGGCCGCCGTGTCCAGGAAGACCTGGAAGCCCCGCTCACGCCCGGCCGCCACCAGGTCCAGGGGGTGCTTCACCCCCGAGAAATTCGACTGGGCGGGGAAGGCCAGGAGGGACGGGCCGGCCCCGGCCTCTCCCACGTGGGCCATGGGATCGTCCAGCCGAAGGTCCGGCGTGAGCGGGAGGAAGCGGATCTCCGCCCCGGACCGCCGGGCGTATTCGCGGATGCCGCCGATGGAATTGTGATTGTCGGTGGCCAACACGAACCGGGAATCGTCCCGGAAGGGGAAGGCCTCGCCCACCAGCTTGATCGCGGCCGACGCGTTGGCGGTGAAGACCAGGTCGTACTCCGCCGGATCCGCATTGAAGAACCGGAAGACCCGCTCGGTGACCCGGTCGACCTCGGCGGTGGTGGCCAGGGAAGCGGGGTTCTCCGAGTGGGGGTTCCCCAGGATCCGCTCCGAAAGCCAGTCCCGGTGCCACTCGAGCTGCGAGGAGCCGTACAGGCCACTCCCGGTGTAGTCCAGGTAGGCCTGCCGGGCCCGAGCGAGACGGGAGAACTCCCGGCTCCGCAGCGCCCGGAAATACGCGGCCGCCGGGTGTTCGGTCGTGGACCTCGATGGCGTGGTGGGCGTGGTGGTGGCGAATCCGTCCATACGTCAATGCTAGGGCGGAGGGAGACGCGTCGCTACCGGTTTCCCGGCCCGCGCTCCAGGGGAAGGCTCGAGTCTCGGCCCCATTCGCTCATGGAGCCGTCGTAGAGGAGGGCCTCGAAGCCCGCGGCCCGCGCGGCCAGGATGACGGCTGTGGCCCTCAGCCCGATGTGGCAGTAGGCCACCACGGTGTCCCCTTCTGCGACACCGGCCTCGTTCAGGAGGCTGGTCAGCTCGGTCCGGGTTCGGAGCATTCCGTCGGCGTCGAAGAGGTCTTCGATGGGCAGATTCCCCGCACCCGGGATGTGCCCGGCCCTCCCGGGAAACTCCTCCCGGGCTCCGGTATACGGGTCGACGCGTCGGCCATCTACCAGGGCCACCCCCGGCGTCTCCAGGTTGGCCAACACCCACGCCTTGTCCACGCGGTGCCCCAGCGCCGGCTCCAGGGATAGGTGTCCGGGAGCTGCCTCCACCGCGTCGGAGGTGAGGACGTGTCCCTCCCGGACCCAGGCCGGGTTCCCTCCGTCCAGGAGCGCGCTCTGCCCTCCGAGGCCCATGAACTCCAACGTCCAGAGGACCCGGGTGGCCGAAGTGACCCTCCGGCTCTCGTCGAAGGTCACCACCACCCTGGAGTCGTCCGAGACCCCCACCTCTTCCAACGCCCCCCGGACCACCTCGACCGCCGGGACGTCCAGCATCACATGGTCCGGGTCGTCTCTCTCGCCCCGGCTGAACGAGATCCGTGCCAGATCGAGATGGCGGGCTCCGCGGATATGCCCCGCGTCGTAGGCCTCGCGGGCACCCACCTGGATGACCACCACCCCGGGCTCATCCAGGTGAGCGGACAACCACTCGGCGTTCACCACCGGGCCGGGAAGGGTCTGAGCCGCCCCGGGCAGCGGCTGCAGTTGCAGGGCGATCGCCATGGCCACGACGGCCACGGGTGACGGGATCCTCGTCGGCCAGGGCCTCAGGGACGCGGCTTTACGGTGGGTCGAAGCTGTCATGGCGGGCCTCTGGATCCACCCGACGAGGGGAATGATTGGAGTGAGGGCGCCGGTTCCATCGTCCGACGGGCTGGTGGGCGGCGGAACGAAGTGTAAGTCCGGAGGAGGAAGGGTGACAGGCAAGAGACGGCGGCGGGATGGCCAAGAGCTTCCCGCAACCGCGGCTTGCTGTCTACCTTTTTGGGGTACGAAGTCCTTGTGCGGAGCTCCATCGGCACGACCAACCACCGGTTCAACCCCCATCACCAGGAGCGCTCGATGCGTATCCGGAACCTCATCCCCGTCCTCGTGTTGCTGGCTTCCCCCCTGGCCGTTCACGGGCAGGCCCCGGTCCAGATCAGCCTCTTCCCACCGGCTCAGCTGGTCTCCGAGGACGAGGAGATCTCCGGCTTCCGACTCTCCCTCTACGGTCGTAACGCTGGAATGACCGGGCTGGATCTGGGGCTGGTGACCCACACCACCGGCGACGCCACGGCGCTCCAGATCGGCGCCGTCAACATCGTCGAAGGGGACTTCACCGGCGTCCAGGCCGGCTGGGCCGGAGGCTCGCTGGCGAACATCACCCGCGGCCAGATGAAGGGACTCCAGTTCGCCCTCTACAACGGCGCCGGATCGGGCCAGGGGCTCCAGTGGGGATTCGTCAACAACACCGAAGGTCGCATGGAGGGGCTCCAGATCTCGTTCGTGAACATCGCCAACGACCTGCACGGTGTTCAGGTGGGCCTCATCAACATCATCCGGAGCAAGGACCGCTTCCCGGTTCTTCCCATCGTCAACTGGAAGTTCGACAACTGACGTCCCCCCGGGTGCCGATGGGGCTCGCGTGAGCGAGACAGGGTGCAGTCCGCCCTGGAATCGCGCCCTCGCCAGGCATCGCGGGGTACACCCCCCCCTACGACGTGGGGTACGACCCGCTCAGGGAAGGCGGGAACGACAAGACTAGCCGGCTCGGAATCTCCCGGGCCGGCCGGTCGCGGATCCGGCTCCTGGTTCCCTTCGCGTCAGGCCTCTGCCGCCACCGCGTCCCAGAAACGGCTGAAGTGGCCCTCCGCCGCCTGGACGAACTGGATGGAGTAGAGGTCGAGCTGCTTCGAGACCTCCTTCCCCACCAGCCGGCCCAGGAATTCCAGGGGCTCCTTGAGGTCCCAGTCCAGGAGCGGCCGCGGCCCCCGGTCCAGGTGTTCCAGGATCCTCAGGACCAGGTAGGCATCGTCCAGGAGTCCGGCGAGTCCATGAGTCATCTCGGGAATGACGTCCACCGGGCTCAGGAAGTACCCGGTGGCTTGCTCCAGGATGGGTGCCACCACCGGGTGCAGCCCACGACTCTCGGCCTCCTGCTCCGCCCGGGCCAGGAAGATCGGAATGCTCTCGATGATCTCCATGGCCACGTCACCGGTCTCCTCCACCTGGCTCCGGGAAGCCTCCGGAAGGCGCCGTTGAATGAACCGGTCCAGATTGCCCCGTCCCCGGCTCTTGGCGCTCGCGATGACGGCGTGGACGTCGTCCAGGTTCACGGCCCGCTCCCTTGGTGGATCCGGGACCAGGGAGGGGTTACGCCGCGCTCCTGGCATCCCGGTGCGTGGAGGGGCAAGGTACGGGGGTCCGTGCCACTCCCGACAGCCCCTCTGGTCATGTCCACAAAGCCTTATCCGCCGAGCTCTCCGGTGACCGCTCCCGACGGCGCCCTCGTCATCCACTGTGTCGACGCCCACACGGAGGGCGAGCCCCTGCGGGTGATCCTCGGCGGGTTCCCGGAACCGGCGGGGTCCACGGTGCTGGAGCGCAGGCGCTACGCCCGAACACACCTGGACCACCTTCGCACCGCCCTGATGTGGGAGCCACGGGGCCACGCCGACATGTACGGCTGCATCGTGATCCCGGCGGAGCGGCCCGAATCGGACTTCGGCGTGCTCTTCACGCACAACGCGGGTTACTCCACCATGTGTGGCCACGGGGTGCTGGCCATGGCCCGGGTGGCCGTGGAGGCGGGGCTGGTGCCGGTCAGGTACCCCGAGACCCACATCACCATGGACACGCCGGCGGGACCGGTCCACGCCACCGCAAGGGTGCGCGCCCGTCCCGACGGGTCCCCGGGCGTCGAGTCGGTCCGGTTCCGGAACGTGCCGTCCTGGTCCGCGGGCCTGGAGCTGAAGGTGCCGGTGGCAGGGTTGGGAACGATCCGCTACGACCTCGCCTTCGGCGGGGCGTTCTACGCGTACGTCGATGCCGGCGACCTGGGGCTGGACCTGGTCCCGAGCTCCGTGGACGCCCTGATCCGGGCGGGGCGCGCCATCAAGGAGGCGGTGCAGGCCGAGTCCCCCCCGGATCACCCTGGAGATCGGGACCTCTCCTTCCTCTACGGCACCATCTTCACCGGGCCGCCGTCGGACCCTGGTCACCACTCGAGACAGGTCTGCGTGTTCGCCGACGGAGAGGTGGATCGGAGCCCGACCGGAACCGGTGTGAGCGGCCGGGTCGCCCTCCTTCACGCCCGGGGCCTCCTGCGAGTCGGAGACACTCTCACCATCGAGAGCATCATCGGGAGCCGCTTCCAGGTGAGGATCGCGGAGGAGACGGAGGCTTTCGGGCGGAGTGCGGTGGTGCCCGAGGTGGAGGGGCGAGCCTACCTGACCGGCGAATCCCGCTTCATCCTCGATCCGTCGGATCCATTTCGGGACGGTTTCCTGGTGCGGTGAGCCGTTGGCGGGGCTTCCCCCCGCGGGGTACCTTGTGCACCCTTCGATCCGGAGAGACCTGGCGGGCATCGGCCCATGGTGGCCCCCGCCCCCTGAGCACACGAGAAAGACCGGGGAGGACAGCGGGTGAAGCTTCATACCAAGATCGCCATCGGGCTGGTGGGTGGGGCCGTGGTTGGAGGCGGCGCGAATGCCCTCTTCCCCGAAGCAGCCTGGGTCGACTTCGTCTCGGACAACATCATGTTCCCGGTGGGACAGGTCTTCCTCCGGATGCTGTTCATGACCGTGGTCCCCATCGTCTTCACCTCCATCGCCCTGGGAGTAGCGGGAATCGGGGACATGAAGACGCTGGGACGCCTGGGTGGCCGAACCATGGGGTACTTCGCCCTGTCCACCCTCATCGCCGCCACCATCGGACTGACCCTGGTCAACACCATCCGGCCGGGAGGGGGCCTGGAGCCCGAGACCCGGGACGAGCTCATGGCCCAGTTCTCCAGCCAGGGTGAGGGGCTCGCCGCCGGAGGTCCCCCGGACTTCGGCGTGAGCACATTCGTGAACATCGTGCCCCGAAACCCCGTGGCCGCAGCGGCGGACATGGACATGCTGGCGTTGATCTTCTTCTCGCTGATCTTCGGTGCCGCGCTGACCATGATCCCCGCCGAAAAGGCCAAGCCCGTCATCGAGGTGTTGGACGGGATCGGGGACGCCATCATCAAGATCATCGACATGGCCATGGGGCTGGCACCCTACGGCGTCTTCGGCCTCATCTTCGTGATCACCTCCCAGTTCGGGTGGTCCATCCTGGGCTCCCTGAGCATGTACGTGGTGGTGGTGATTCTCGGGCTCCTCATTCACGCCACCGTGGGGATCTCCGCCCTGGTGAAGATCTTCGCCCGCATGAGCCCGGTGGAGTTCTGGAAGGCGGTGACCGCCCCCATCATCACCGCCTTCTCCACGTCGTCCTCCATGGCGACCCTGCCCACCTCCATCAGCACGGCGGAGAAGGAATTGGACGTGCAGCCGAAGGTGGCCGGTTTCGTGCTTCCCCTCGGTGCCACCATGAACATGAACGGAACCTCGCTCTTCGAGGGGGTCACCGTCCTGTTCCTGGCACAGGTCTTCGGAGTGGACCTGAACATGGGCCAGCAGATCGTCGTGGTGGTGCTGGCGGTCCTCACCGCCATCGGCGCGGCGGGTGTCCCTGGCGGCTCCCTCCCTCTCATGATGCTCGTCATGGCCACCGTGGGAGTACCTCCGGAGGGCATCGCCATCGTCCTCGGAGTAGACCGGATCCTGGACATGAGCCGGACCACCCTGAACGTGTGCGGCGACATCTCGGCGTCGGTCTACATCGATCGGATCGATCGGGAAATGGAGGGCCTGCCGCCCCGGGAGGGGGGGCACGCCCCCTCGGTCGGAGCTCAGTAGAGGGCGACCTCTCCCGAGGGGAGTGCCCCTGGGTAGAGGGCCGGCAAGAAAGGCGAACGCCCCCGGTCGGGGCAACGTCCACGGGATTGGGGCGTAGTCCTCAGGGGTCCGGCACCGGGTGGCGGTGGCCGGACACGCCCATCACATTCGGGGTCAGACGGATTTCCCGAGTTCTTCTTCCTCCCAATCTCGAGGCGCCCCATGCGAACTCTCCCCCTGCTCGTTCCCGCTCTCGCCCTTTCAATGGCGCTCCCCGCGCAAGCCCAGACTCTCCCGAGCGAGATGGCTCTCGACATGCGGGCCGTGGGCGAGAAGTACGTGTCCCTCGCCGAGGCCATGCCGGCGTCCGCCTTCGGGTGGCGTCCCGCGGAAGGGGTCCGCTCGGTGAGCGAGGTCTTCATGCATGTCGCCGCGGCGAACATGGGCTTGCCCGCCAGCTTCATGGGGGTCGCACCTCCCGAGGGATACGCGCAGGACTGGTTCGGCTCTGCGGAGCAGATCACCGACAAGGCCGAGGTGGTCCGACACCTCCGTGCGGCTTTCGCCCATCTGTCCAGTACCCTCGAGGGCCTCACCGACGAGCAGCTCGAGACGCCGGTGAACGTCTTCGGCCGTGACACGAACTGGACGGGAGCCGCCCTCCTTCTGGTGACCCACTCCCACGAGCATCTGGGCCAGGCCATCGCGTACGCGCGCTCCAACGGGGTCACCCCGCCCTGGAGCAACTGACAGGAGAGCTCGGTCACCCGTGGAACCGGGGCCGGCGGTGGAGGATTCGCCGCCGGCCCCGACGCGTTCCCGCCCGCCGTCCTGCCCTGATCAACCTCTTACAGCACCTCCGCCGATGTTCCCTCTGCCTCCTCGCCTCGCCTTTTCCTTCTTCGCTGCCCTCGCCCTGGCGGGGTGCTCGGTGTTCGGCACCGATCCGGCCACGGTCCCCTCTGGACCTACGGACTCGGCACGGACCGTAGCCCCCGGGGAATCGGGAGGACTCCGTCCCTACATCCAGGTGATTCCCGCAACCGCCGAGACCGACGAGGGATTCATCACCGTGCATCGGGTGGAGGAGGACTACTTCCTGGAGGTACCGAGGCAGCACCTGGATCGCGACATCCTGCTCATCACCCGATTGGCAGGGGTTCCCGCGGGCTTCGGGGGCTTCCCTTCCGCCGGAATGAGCGTCAGCGAGCAGGTGATCCGCTTCGAGAAGCGGGGAGACCGGCTGCTCCTGAGGAAGGTCTCCTTCCGCGCCGTGGCGGACGAGGACGAGCCCATCTATCGCTCCGTGGTGAGCAACCACCTACCCCCGGTCCTGGCCGCTTTCGACGTGGAGGCCATCACCCCCGACTCCGCAGCGGTCGTGGTGGAGGTAACGGAGTTCTTCCAGGGCGACACCCCCGCCCTCAGCGGCCTGAACCAGGGACAACGCCGCGACTACGGGGTCCGCCGCCTGGACCCGGACCGAAGCTTCATCACCCGCATGAGCGCCTACCCCCGGAACGTGGAGGTCCGGCACACCCAGACCTTCGATGCCACCTCTCCGCCGGGAGATGCGGGCTCCGGGACCATCACCCTGGAGTTGAGCCAGTCCCTGGTCCTCCTCCCGGAGGAGCCCATGCGCCCGCGCTATGCGGACCCACGGGTCGGCTACTTCTCGGTGGAACGGATCAATTACGGCCTGGACGAGCAGAAGGCCGCCACGGAGACCTTCATCCGCCGCTGGCGCCTCGAGCCCAGCGACGCCGAAGCGTATGCCCGAGGGGAGGTGGTGGAGCCCGTGGAGCCCATCACCTACTACCTCGACCCGGCGACCCCCACGCGGTGGAGGGAGTACGTCCGCCGTGGCGTAGAGGACTGGAACGTCGCCTTCGAAGCCGCCGGCTTTCGCAACGCCATCCGGGCGCTGGATCCCCCCTCACCGGAGCAGGACCCCGAGTGGGATCCGGAAGACGTACGGTACTCCACCGTCCGCTGGTCCGCCTCCACCGTGCGGAACGCCATGGGCCCGAGCGTTTCGGACCCTCGCACGGGAGAGATCATCGAGAGCGACATCGTGTGGTTCCACAACCACATGCGGTCCTATCGGAATCGACTGATGCTGGAGACCGGCGCGGCCAACCCCCAGGCCCGCACCCTCCAGCAGCCCGACGAGCTCATGGGTGAGGCCATGCGTCAGGTCATCGCCCACGAGATCGGACATGCCCTGGGTCTTCCCCACAACATGATCTCCTCCTCGGCCTACCCGGTGGACTCCCTCCGGAATGCGGGATTCGCCCGAAGGATGGGCGTGGCGCCGTCGGTCATGGACTACGCCCGCCAGAACTACATCGCCCAACCCGGTGACGGACTCGTGTCGGGAGACTTCATCCGCCAGATCGGTCCCTACGACCTCTACTCCATCGAGTGGGGATACCGTTTGTTCGACACCTCGACCGCCGAGGCGGAGCGCCCCATCCTGCACGAGATGATCCTGGAGCATGCCGGCGACCCGGCCTACCGCTATCTCCCTCAGGGGGGGTTCGGCGGCGTCGACCCCCGTGCCCAGACCGAGGACCTGGGGGACGACCCGGTCGAGGCCAGCGGCTACGGAGTGGAGAACCTCAAGGTGGCGGCCCGGAACCTCCCCGGGTGGACGGCGACGCCAGGCGAGGACTACCGGGACCTGGCGGAGCTCTACGGAGAGTTGCTCGGGCAGTGGTCCCGGTACATGAACCACGTCGTCAGTCTGGTGGGTGGTGCCTACGTGGACCTCAAGTCCACCGATCAGGCCGGTCCCGTGTTCGACGGCGTCCCGAGAGCCCGTCAGGAAGAGGCTCTGGCGTTCCTGGAGGCCCAGGTCTTCCGCACGCCGGCCTGGCTCCACTCCAGGGAGATCCTCGACCGGATCGGGCCCGTGGGGCAGGTCCAGGGCCTGGGCGCACGCCAGGCCGCGATCCTCAACAGCCTCCTGGACCCCCGAAGGTTGGTCCGGATGTCCGAGATGGAGGTCCTGCAGCCCGAGGACGCCTGGCCCCTGGCCCAGTACCTTCCGGCACTTCGGGGCTCCGTCTTCGGAGACCTCTCCACGGTCTCCGCCATCGACGGGTATCGCAGAGCCCTCCAGCGCTCCTACCTCGAGCGAGTCGCGGTTCTCATGACGGAAGAGCCACCGACCAATCCCTTCTTCGGGCCCGGGGTGGACGTGAGTCGATCGGACGTGCGCCCTCTCCTTCGCGCCGAGCTCCGCGCCCTGCGGATTGACGCAGAGCGCGGCGCCGCGCGTGTCCGGCACGACATGACCCGCGTCCATCTCTCCGACCTGATGGTACGCATCGACGAGATACTGGACGCGGAGCCCGAGGATTGAATGACCGGGGGATGGAAGGCTGACGGTCCGACCGCCGCTGCGGTCAGAAGGCCAGCACGCGGCTGATGTTGAAGGCCAGCCGGAGCTCGTCTCCCGTGAATTCCTGGGCGGCGCCGGCCAGATACTGGGACGGGTTCAGACGCAGGGAGTTGGTCACGCCCACCCGGAAGAAGTGACCTCCGGTCTCGAATTCCACCGAGAAGGAAACGGGGTCGTAGGGAAGGGCGTCGCTCTCGTCGGTGAGGGTCCATTCCCCCACGAGGCTCAGCATGTCCGTGAGATAGACCTGACCGAGTAATCCCATCGAGAAGAGGGCTTCCTCGCCGTCCACCCGAACCAGGGGGTTGGCCACCACCGCCGGGACGACCCCCAGCGCCACCCTGCCACCCACACCGGCATTCACGATCAGCGCCCCGTGATATTGGGTGCTGCTCCCCGCCAGCCCCCCCACCTCCTTGTTCCACGCCATGCCGCCCGCCACGGCCACCTGGAAGGGAAGCGGAGCGATCCCCTCCAGGACACGGATCCTGGCTCCCAGGTCCAGGTTGTCGTCCAGGTTGCTGCGGGTCAGTCCCATCATGATTCGATCGCTGATCCCGTAGGCCAGCCCCAGCCGGTAGCGGACCGGCCCGTCCAGCCCGAGGAACGTCCCATCGGCGGAGATGGCGGGCACGAACCGGTGGGAGATCTCGAACAGGAACTCCCCGGCCCCGGCCGTGACAGCGGTGGGAAGATTGAGTGCCTGCGTGGCGTGGAAGACGGTGGGGCCTACCTGAGTGGGTGCCGAGCGCCGCTCCCAGGTGCTCCGTTCCTGTGAAGACAGCGGGGCGGCCGCCGCCAGGAGGAGGACGCCGAGCCGGGTGAAGCCGCGGCCGAGGGGAATTCCCGCGATTCTCGAACTCGTCATCGTGACACCTCGTAGTTGGGTCAGGTCCCGGCGGGCTCCAGGAAGAACTCCAGTTCCAGGCGGACCTCCGGAGCCAGTTTCATGAACATGATGCGCGGAATCTCGATGTCGTGATCCTCCAACCGTACGGGGAAGGTGCAGGCCACGGCATACCGGTCTTCTCGCGGCGTGACGTCGCACGAGATCGTCGTGCTCCGAGAAACACCGTGCACCGAGAACGCGCCTCGGGCCGTCACACGGAAGCCCGCTCCATGGGCCGTCATGCCCTGCAGCGACCCGGAGAAGGTGGCGAATGGATGGTCCTCCACCTCCAGGTAGTTCTCCCGCATGTGGCGGTTCCGAAGACCGATTCCGGTATCCAGGGAGGCCAGATCCACTTCGAAGTACAGCTCCGTCTCCCCCGGCGCCGTCGTTTCTCTCAGGCCCTGGCCGTCCAGCAAAACGAACCCGTCGATGGCCTCCGTCACCCCCTCGAACTCATCCAGGGTGGTGGAAGAGATGAACACGACCCTCCGGGGTGCGTCCAGATCGACATGGTACTCCTGGGCCGCTCCCATCCACGGAGCGAGGAGCGCAATGCTGGCGAGGACCCACCCGCCCCACCTCGGGCTCCGCCGGCCCATCAGTTGTTCTTCGCGCCCTGGTCGATCCAGTTGCGGATGTTCTTGACGTCGATGGTATCCAGGGGACTTCCACCCACCGGCATTCGACCACCCGCCGTCTGCCGACCCTCGATCTTGATGACCAGATAGCTGTTCTGGGCATCTCCCGTGATCACCCGCGTGCCCGCCTCGGACGTGGCAGGCACGCCCACCAGCTCGGCGTGGCTGTTCCCCGAGGTGAGCCGAAGGCCCGCGGCTTCCGCCGAGCCGTGGCAGGAAGATGCAGCGCACCCGCGTCGGTCGAAGATCTCCTGGATGTCCGACTGGAAGGAAGGATCGAGCTTTACGACCCGGTTGTCTCCCGAGTTGTCTCCGTCCCCTCCGGTGTCCGGGTTGGTGGAGCTGTCTCCTCCGCAGGCGGCGAAGGCCAGCGCGGTTCCCAGGACCATCCACGAGCGACGCATGAGCAACCTCCTTTCGGCGGGGTGTGGACCGAATAACTCGGTTCGAGTACCCGTCAGGCGCAACCCATGCCCACCCGGGTGCGCGAGGTGGAGCCCGTCGTGGGCCCCGGACGAGGTGTTCCCTAGGGCTCCGGCGACTCGACGCCGTGGAGCTCGATGGTGCCGCCCCCGGCCTTGTGGGCCCGCGCCAAAGCGTTCGCGGCAGCGCTCAGGAAGTCCGACGAGGAGCGCATCTCCCGGTGGAAGGTGGCCACGCCGCAATTCACCGGGCATCCCGAAGCCTTTACGAAGTCGGTCACCGCTTGCTGGACCCGATCGGCGAACACCACGGCGCCCTGCCGGTTGCAGTCCACGAGAAGTGCGGCGAAGCGACGATCGGTGAGGCGGGTGACCCGGTCGCTCCGTCGAGTTCTGCGCAAGATGTCCTGCTGCAGCTGTTCCAGCAGAGCCGGGGGACGGGCGGGAACGTCCGTGGGCTCGATGAGGACCAACGACAGCGGCACGCCGCGGTCCGCGAAGCCGAAGGCGAACTCCAGCACGATCTCGAAGTCTTCGGTCTTGGTCAGGTCGGCCATGTTGCGGAGAGTAAGGGGTGCGGGGGCAATAGGCGCCGGCCGGACCGGCAAGGCAAGCGGGCGACTGGTCTCTCGAGGCGGACGAGTCCACTTTGGCCCGGGCACGCCGCACGCCCGGAGAACGTAGCCCGCGCCCTGGGCCCGTCCCAACTTGCGACAGAGGAGGACCGGATGGCAGATGGCGCATGGAAGAGAGGCGGCCCGGGTTGTTCGGCGCCGGGCCGTTGCCCGATGGCCGCCTTGGTCCTGATGGCGGCTTTCACCACGAGGGCCTTCGCCCCCCTCGCGGCCCAGGCTCCCGAGGGGATGTCCGGCACCCTCGTCGTCCTGAACAAGAGGGGAAACGACGCCAGCTTCGTGGACCTGGGCTCCGGGCGGGTCGTGGCCACCGTCCCGACGGGGATCGGTCCCCACGAGGTGGTGGTGTCCTCCGACGGTCGGTTCGCGGTGGGCACGGACTACGAGGGTGATGTGGGGACTCTCACGGTGCTCGACATTCCCGGGACGCGAGTCCTCCGGACCATCGACCTCTCGCCGTACACTCGTCCCCACGGGATCGCGTTCCTTCCGGGTGATTCCGCCGTTGCGGTAACAGTGGAACAGGACCGGGCCGTCCTCCTGGTCGACGTGGCCGACGGAGAGGTCACCGGGGTGATTCCCACCGGGGCGAGTGGATCGCACATGGTGGCCGTCACCGCGGACGGAGAGACGCTCTGGACGGGGGACATCGGCTCGAACACCGTCACCGAGCTCTCCCGGTCCTCCCTCGCCCGGGTCCGCGCCCTGGGCGCGCCGGCCCAACCCGAGGCCATCAACGTCACCCCGGATGGGAGCCGCGTCTTCGCCGGGAGCAACGCCACGGGAAGGGTCACGGTCTTCGACACCTCGGACGGCTCCAGCCGCACCGTGGCCGAGGGGTTCGGCTGGCCCTATCGGATGTTCCTCACCCCCGGAGCCGGACAGCTCATCGTTCCGGATCTTCGGCGGGAGGTATTGAGGTTCTTCCACGGGGAGAGCTACCAGGAGCTGGGCCGAATCGAGTTCCCCGGGGAAGCGCCCCAGGGTCTGACTCTTCACCCGGATGGGCGTCACCTCTTCCTCTCGCTTTCCGGCGCGGGCCGGGTCGCCGTGGTGGACATCCGGCAGCGGCAGGTCGTGGGATACCTCCCGGCGGGGGCCGGGCCGGACGGCGTAGGTTTCTCCCCCCTTACCACCGGGCGTTGAGGGCCTAGATTTCGGTGTAGTCCGGGGCTCGTCGTCCGGCGGGTCCGATTGTCATTGCCGGCCCCTCCCTCGGCACCCCAGGAGGGAGAACCATGCTCCGCTGGCCCGTCACCGTGGGAATGGTGTTCTTGCTGAACGCCTGCGCCTCCTCAGCTCCGCAATCCGAGGACGCCGCGGGGCCCGACCTGAGCCCGGACCCGGCGGGAGCGGACGCCGCGGAACGTCCCCGCCATGAACCGGGCACCGGATTGGCGGCGGGAGACTCCCTGGCGGTTCGCATCCACCGGCCAGGCATGGAGGGCCGGATGGGGACCATGGAGCGGGAGTTCGTGGGTGACACGGGCCAGGCCCACATGCACCGCGGAATGCACCAGGAGGAGCACCAGATGGGTGCGGGCATGCACCGCGGAATGCACGAAGGGGAGCACCAGATGGGTGCGGGCATGCACCGCGGAACGCACGAAGGGGAGCACCAGATGGGTGCGGGCATGCACCGCGGAGCGATGCAGGGGCGTCCAGGCGCGGCGTCCGGTCAGCCCACGTCGACGCCACGAGAGGTGTCCGACGACCTCACCGAGGGGGAGCGGATCTTCAACGAGATCTGCAGCGGCTGCCACACCGTCGATCCGCCACCGAACCTTGCTCCTCCCATGAGTCATGTGGCACGCCACCTTCGCGGCGCGTTCGATTCCCAGGAGGAGGCCCTTGCCCACGTGATCGATTATGTTCCCTCGCCCTCCAGAGAACGATCCATCCTCCCGGACATGCCTCACGAACGGTTCGGCCTCATGCCCGCCCTTCCTCTCCCGAGAGACCTCCTTGAAGCCGTCGGCCGCTACATCTGGTCCCTCGGGGCGGACGGATGACACCTCGGGATTCCGCAGGGCGGGCCGGGTGCAGCGGGACCGTTGGGAGTGCGTCTTGATACGGATCGATTAACGAATCCGCAGGAGTGGCGTCTCACCTGACAGAAGACGAAGGGCGCGCCCGGACCGAACACCGTGAGAAAAGGAGAACGAACCATGCGGATGCTGACCCCCCTTGCCGCCGCCTCGGCCGCCTCTTTGGCCCTGGGCGCCTGCGGTGACACCGCGACCGAGAGCCGGGTGGACGAGGACCTTGTGAATGACGACGTAGCGCTCCTGGCGGCCGACGCCATCGCGGAGGACCTGGAGGTGATGAACTCCCTCCTGACCGTCATGGGAGTGGCTTCTGCGCCGGTTGCCTTCAACGTCATGGACCACTCCCGGTCCCGCACCGTCGAGTTCTTCGACGGCGAGGGCAATCTGCAGTCGGCGTTCGACCCCATCACCACCGCGTCCATCCACACCGTCCTCGTGGTCTCCGGCGACGTGACCCGTGACGGGCTGGAGTGGTCGATGGACCGGACCCGGGACATGTGGGTCACGGGGCTGGAGGGTCGGGAGACGGAACGGACGTGGAATGGCACGGGAACCGACGACCGGACCCGTGCCCGGGTCACCGCAGCTGGGGAGAGCCGCTCGTACGACATCACTGGCACGCTCCAGGTCGAAGATGTGATCCGCGGCGTCCCGCGCGCGGAGTTCCCGTGGCCGCTGTCCGGGACCATCACGCGGGATCTCACCATCGACGTGACCAACGGTCCCAACGGTGACGAGACCATCACACGGCTCGTGGTCCTGACCTTCGACGGTACCCGGTATCCCACATTGACCGTGAACGGCGTGGAGTACGAGGTCGATCTCGCAGCGACCGGGCGCGACCGGGTACATCGCCATATGGGACACTGAAGCGCGGCGGCTGAAGCTCGATCGACCTGCGCTACTTCGTCGGGCCCCGGCGGCACGGGGAGCCGCTGCCAGTCTGGATGGAAGAGGTGGGATGGACAGGGCCGGCCCGGAGCTCCCGGGCCGGCCCTTCTTCCGTCCGGGCTTCGGCAACGCCCTGCGGGGAGCCGCCGGTTGTGACTCCGCCCGGTCCGCCCTAGTCTGCCGAGCCGCAGCCCAACCTGGAGAACCCATGCGCACCCTGCTCCTGTGGGCCACTCTCGTGGTCACCCTTCCCACCGCCCTCACTGCCCAGTACGTACCCGATCGCCGAAACTGGGAGACCCGGGAGCCCGCCCAGCTGGGCATGGATCCCGACCTCATCGCCGAGGCGATCCGGATCCACAGAGAGGCCGAGAGCACGGCCCCCCGTGACCAGGAGGAGGGGCAGAACCAGACCTTCGGAAGGGAGCCCATGGGCTTCGGCATCGGTCCCTTCCGGGTCCGGGGAGCCCCTTCCGGCCTGGTCATCCGCCACGGCTACATCGTGGCGGAGTGGGGTGATACGCGGAACGTGGAGATGACCCACAGCGTCACCAAGTCGTTCCTCTCCACCGTCGTGGGCCTGGCCTGGCAGGACGGCCTCATCGGGAGCCTGGACGACCCGGCTCACCTCTACATGGCTCCCGTGGACCTGCCACCCGGGGACGGTGAGCCCGGCGTGGACCGCACCGGGTTCGGTGGGGACGACCTGGCGGCCCTCTTCGACTCCGACCACAACCGGAAGATCACCTGGGACCATCTCCTCCGGCAGACCAGTGATTGGGAGGGAACCCTGTGGGGGAAGCCCGACTGGGCGGACCGGCCCAGCGGGGACCCGTCCGAGTGGCGGACCCGGGCGCGCTTCGAGCCGGGAACGGCGTACGAGTACAACGATACCCGGGTGAACCTCCTGGCCCTCCTCGCCACCGGCGTCTGGCGCCGCCCCCTGCCGGAGGTGCTTCGGGATCGGATCATGGAGCCCATCGGGGCCTCCCCGACGTGGCGCTGGCACGGATACGAGAACTCGTGGATCACCCTGGACGGGTGGAAGGTGCAGTCGGTGAGCGGAGGGGGGCACTGGGGTGGGGGCATGTTCCTGAGCGCCCGGGACCAGGCCCGCTTCGGCCTCTTCACCCTTCGCCGGGGGAACTGGGGCGGGCGGCAGCTTCTGGACGAAGCGTGGTTCGACCTGGCGACCACGCCCACCGGGGCCCAGCCGAACTACGGCTTCATGAACTACTTCCTGAACGTCCCCGACGCTGAGGGGAACAAGCGCTACCCCAGCGCTCCGGACGAGGCATACGCCCACCTGGGGAACGGCACGAACATGGTGTACGTCGATCCGGTGAACGACCTGGTGGTGGTGGCCCGCTGGATCCGCGGCAGCGCGATCGACGACTTCCTGGGAACCCTCGTCCGGGCCGTGAACGACTGAGGCCCCGGAGCGGTATCCGCCCCGGGGCCTCCACGACCGCGGCGGAAGCCCGCCTCGGTCGACCCGAGCCTACTTGATCAGGAGCATGTCCCGGTAGGTGGGCACGGGCCACAGGTCGTCCGGCATGACCTTCTCGAGACGGTCCACGACCTCACGGACCCGGTTCATGGCCGGGATCACGTTGGCGCGCATGTGCTCGGACTTGGACTGCACGTCGTCTCCACCCAACTCCTCGTTCTGGGCGTCCAGGCCCCCGAGCGCCTCGGCGAGCTCGTCCACGAGCCCGGCCACGGCCCTCGCCGTGCTCACGATTCCCTTGACCTTCACGCCCACGTGGTCGGCTCGTTCCGCCGTGTTCAGGAGCTCCGCCAGGTAGCGGTTCGCCGCCGGAAGGAACATGGAATGCACCATGTGGGCCGCGGTCTCTCCTTCGATGTTGATCGTGTGGAAATACTGCTCCACGAAGATCTCGTGGCGGCTCTCCAACTCCCTCTTGGACAGGACGCTGTACTTCTCGAACAGGGCGGCGTTCTTCTCCGTTACCAGGTACGGAAGGGCATCCATGGTGCTGCGGAGGTTCAGGAGTCCCCGGCGCTCGGCTTCCTCGACCCACTCCTCGGAGTAGCCGTCGCCGTTGAAGATGATCCGCTTGAAGCTGTGCACCTCGGCCGCCAGGAGCTCGGTGAGGGCCTCGTTCATGCCCTTGCCGCCCTCAATGGCGTTCTCCAGGGAGGTGACCATCTCATCGATGGATTCGGCTACGATGGTGTTGAGAATGGTAGCCGGGAAAGAAACGGCCTGGGACGATCCCAGGGCGCGGAACTCGAACTTGTTCCCGGTGAACGCGAAGGGGGAGGTCCGGTTCCGGTCGCCGGCATGGCGAGGGAGGCTTGGAAGTGTCTTGACCCCGAGTCCCAGTAGCCCGGAAGGAAGGGAGCCCTTCGCGCTCCCGGCCTTCTCGATCTGCTCGAAGATGTCCGTCAGCTGATCGCCCAGGAACACGCTGATGATGCTGGGAGGCGCCTCGTTGGCCCCCAGCCGGTGGTCGTTGCCCGCGTAGGCGATGGCGGCCCGAAGCAGGTCCTGGTGCCGATCCACCGCCCGAAGCACGGCGGAGCAGAAGAAGAGGAACTGCATATTGTCGTGCGGGTTGTCGCCGGGCTCCAGGAGATTCTGGTTCTCCGTGCTGCACGACCAGTTCAGGTGCTTGCCGCTCCCGTTGACCCCGGCGAAGGGCTTCTCGTGCAGGATGCACAGGAGCCCGTACCGCCGAGCGACCCGCCGCAGGGTGCTCATCAGGAGCTGCTGGTGGTCGGCGGCCGTGTTGGCGTCCTCGTAGACCGGTGCCATCTCGTACTGGGCCGGGGCCACCTCGTTGTGCCGGGTCTTCACCGGCACACCCAGCTTGTAGAGCTCCTCCTCCACCTCGTTCATGCAGTCCAGGACTCGCTCGGGGATGGAGCCGAAGTAGTGGTCGTCCATCTCCTGTCCCTTCGGCGGCTTGGCCCCGAAGAGGGTGCGCCCGGCGGTGATCAGGTCCGGCCGGCGGTAGGCGAACTCCTCGTCCACCAGGAAGAACTCCTGCTCTGGGCCCAGGGTGGCCCGGACGCGTACGGCCGGCGTTGCGAAGAGCTTCAACGCCCGCATAGCCTGGTCGTTCAGGGCCTGGATGGACCGGAGAAGGGGGGTCTTCTGGTCCAGCGCCTCTCCGGTCCACGATGCAAAGGCCGTGGGGATGGCCATGTAGGCGCCCCCGGGGCCCTCCATGAGGAAGGCGGGAGAGGTGGGATCCCACGCGGTGTACCCTCTCGCTTCGAAGGTGGCGCGGAGGCCTCCCGACGGGAACGAGGAGGCGTCCGGCTCCCCCTGTACCAGCTCGGAGGCGCCGAACTCGTTGATGGCGCGCCCGTCCGCGGTGGGGGACAAGAAGGAGTCGTGCTTCTCCGCCGTCGCCCCGGTGAGAGGCTGGAACCAATGGGTGAAGTGCGTCGCACCCCGCTCCAGGGCCCAGTCCTTCATCGCCACCGCCACCGCCTCGGCCACACCGGGGTCGAGCTCGACACCCTCCTCCAGCGTACGGAGCAGCGCCTTGTAGGCCACCTTGGGAAGCCGCGCCTGCATGCGCGCCAGGGAGAAGACGTTCAGACCAAAGGTCTCCTCGATCTTCACGCGGGTCTGGGTCCCGTCGGTTCGTGCCGGGGATTCCTTCACGGCCCGCAGCGAGTCGAAGCGCTGGGAAGTGATGGTGCGCGTCATATCGGGGGTCTCCAGTGGGGGGTCGGGTGAGCGATGGGACAGTCTGGCAGGTGCCCGACGATGGCTCAAGAGCAAGCAATGGGCTTTTAATATAGTAGTCTTTAGGCTAATTTTATTTTGCTTATGATAGGAAGAGAGAGTGAACTGGAACGCCTTGGCCGGTTCCTGGCGGGGCCGGGTCCCGCGTTGGCCTGGATCACCGGATTCTCGGGTTCGGGGTCTACCGCACTGGTCCGCGCCGCCACCCGGGAGACCGGCGCCCTATGGCTCCGCGGCAGCAGCCTTCCCGCGGAGCTGGCGGGGAGGGAAGCGGAAGCGGGTCTCCGGGAACAGGTGGGAGACGTGGCCGACCCGGAGATACCCGCCCCGGGGGAGGAAGCGGCCGGACCCTGGCGCGGCACCTTCCGTCGGCTTCACGCAGCCGCCCGTCGTCCGCAGCCCCCCACCCTCGTGCTGGACCGGGCCCACCTCCTCTTGCAGGACCGACGCTTCGTCCGGGGGCTCGAGGCGCTCTGGTCGGATCTGCGCGCCCACGGCCGCCGCCAGCACCTTCTCATCGCGAGCACGGGAGCCGCGGTGCCGGAGGGGTGGGTCCGGGGAGGGGATGGCCAGGGAGACGGCCCACGCCCGGGCGGTGCGGAGATCGTCCTGGGACCGCTCCGCCTCCGGGAGGTCGCGGCGGCGGTGCCGGACTGGTCCGCCCTGGAGTGCATCACCCTCTACGGCCTCGTGGGCGGTCTGCCGGGGTTCTGGTCCCGGGTGGACTCGCGGGTCCGCCCCGAGACCAACCTCTCGCGGCTTCTCCTGGGTCCCGAGGCATCCTGTCGTGGATTGGCGGATGGACTCCTACCCCCGACCATCGGTGAAAGCCGCCGGAGCCTGGCTCTGATCCATGCCCTGGCCCGGGGCGCCGGCTCCTGGGGGGAGCTTCGGACAGGGGCGGCCGTCTTTCGTTCCAGCAGCGAGCTGGGACCCTACATGAAGGGGCTGGTCGATGCAGACCTCGTGGAGGTGGATCGATCCCTGGATGCGAGCCCCCGCTCACGGAGCCGCCGATATCGGCTCGTGCATCCCCTTCTCGCGTTCTGGTTCGGTACCGTCCGACCCCGCTTGGCCGAGCTGGATGCGGGAGCGCCGCCGAATCGAGTGCTCTCCGAGCGCCTGGCGCCGGAAATCCCCGGCCTCCTGCAGCGGGTCCTGCCCCGGCTCGGTCAGGAGTTCCTGACTCACCACGGCGACGAGCGACTCCCGGCACGGGCCCGGGAGGCAGGAGCCGTCTGGGGGGACGGGTACGACCTTGAAGTGGCGGGGACCCTGCACTCCGGGGCGGCGGTCTACGGTCACGTGCACTGGGCCGGTCCCGCTCCGTCTCCGGAATCCATGGACCGGCTCGGGGACGAGATCCGCTCGGCCCGGTACGGCTTCGGGCGGGAAGCCCGCCTGCGCCTCCTTCTGCTCCGTGAGGAGCCGCATCACGACCTGGCCCGGCGAACGGCTCAGATCCCCGGTGCGTACCTCCTTGGGCCTTCCGACCTGGTGGGGCGCCCCTGAGCGGTCCGGTCCGATCGACACGCACCCGGTGCTCGCCCACTCCCGGTCACCGGCCTCCGTCACCTCGCTCTGGAACGAGACATGGCCCGCGGGAATGGTCGTGGGGGCGGTTCCGGATCCCGCGCCACCACCCTAAGATCGGGGCGCATTCGAGCCAAGACATCCCCCCGGAGAGATGAATGTTCGATACAGATGAGATCGCGACCCTGGTCCAGAATGCTCTCGCGAGCTGGGGCCTCAAGATCGTGGCGGCCCTGGCCATCCTCGCGGTGGGGCGCATCATCGCCGGGGTCCTGCGCGGTGCCATCCGGCGCGCCCTGGGGCGCACGGGATTCGACGCCACGCTGACCCCGTTCATCGCCAACCTGGTCTATGCGGTGGTGATGGTCGGCGTCTTCTACGGTGCCGCTGCGGCCCTGGGAATCCCCATGAATGGATTCGTGGCCATGATCGGTGCCGCCGGCCTGGCCGTGGCCCTGGCCTTCCAGGGTACCCTCTCCAACTTCTCCAGCGGCGTCATGCTCCTCACCTTCCGGCCCTTCAAGCTGGGAGACTTCGTGGACGCCGGTGGGATTGCGGGCACCGTGAAGGAGATCGGGGTCTTCACCACCACCCTGGCGACGCCGGACAACGTGAAGATCATCATGCCGAACTCGGCCATCTCCGGTCAGACCATCAAGAACTTCTCGGCCAACGAGACGCGCCGGGTCGACCTGGTCGTGGGGGTCAGCTACGACGACGACCTCAACGTGGCCATGGAGGTCATTCACCGGGTGCTGGGGGCGGACGGACGGGTCCTCGAAGATCCGGCCCCCGTGGTCGCCGTGAGCGAGATGGGGGCTTCCTCCGTGGACCTGGTGGTTCGCCCCTGGTGCAATTCCGCGGACTACTGGCAACTCAAGTGGAGCCTGACGAAGGCGCTCAAGGAGGAGATCGAGGCCGCCGGGCTCAGCATCCCGTACCCCCAGCGGGATGTTCACCTCCATCCGCAGGAAACCTGATTCGCAGCGGTGCCACCGGCGGCACGTGCCGCCG
>CP070829.1:1577061-1610732 GCA_020344755.1 Gemmatimonadales bacterium | reverse complement strand
AAGAAGCTGGGGGTGCCAACGGAGCTCTTCATGTATCCCGGGCGGAGCCACGGCATCCCCGACGCCCGCAACCGCCTGGTGAAGTCCATGAGCGAGATGGCTTGGATGGACTATTACGTCCGCGGCATGGGTGAGAAGTTCGACTGGGAGATGGTGCTGGAGACGCTGGAGGAGGGGGAGGAGGAGGCGGTCGTCTCCGATGGGGCCGGGGGACGGTAGAGCCGAGGGACGGGGGGACGGCGGCGCGCCCGGCGCCGTCCCCCCGGATCCCGCGCGCATCCAGCTCCCCCTGCGAAATTGGTCGCGGGACGGTACCCTGTCCCTCCGCCGTCAGGATCGGAAAGGCCGGTCCAGCGAACTGCCCAGGAGGTTCATCATGGCGTCCGCCCTCTCACGCAACGTGTCGATCCCCTTCTACGCGCTCCTCTCCGCGCTCGCTGTCGCGCTCCTCGCCCCCGCGTCGGCTTCAGCCCAGTCGGAGCGTGCCGAGCCTCGTCCGGAGGTGGCCGAGACCCGGCAGTACGACGGCCTGGCGGAGGGACCGTACGCCCGGCTGCTGATCCGGAATGTCATGGTGCTCCCGGGTCACGGCGGACCCGGCCAGGGGCCCTTCGACATCCTCGTCACCGGCAACGTCATCGAGAGCGTGCGACCCCACAACCCGGACCGGATGGTGGAGGCGGACCGGGTCATCGAGGGAGGGGACGGCATCTACGTCATGCCCGGTCTCTTGAACCTCCACCTGCACCTGCGGGAGGAGGAGCTCCCGCTGGACTACATCTTCTACATGCAGCTGGCCACCGGGGTGACCAGCGTCGGTCCCGCGGAAGAGGGTCGGGTCCGGGACATCCTGGAGGCCGTGCAGGACAACGAGATCCTGGCGCCGCGGCTCTTCCCCCTCTACGGCTGGGGGAGCTTCACGGACTACACCCAGGAGGAGCTGCAGGACACGACCCTGGCCCCCGAGATCGCCCGGGAGATGATCGCCAACGGGGTACGGCAGGTCTACATCAACAACCTCACCTGGAACCCGGACCTGTTCGGTGCGGCCGCCCGGGCCATCGAGGCCGCCGGCGGGGTCACCGCGGTGCACATCCAGCCCTCCAACACCTCCGTGGTGAATGCCATGGACGCGGCTCGCCTCGGGGTGAGCATGATCGTGCACCACTACGGATACGCGGAGTCGGCGCTCCCCCGGGGGGTGCAGGACTTCCCGGCGAACTACCGCTACCAGGACGAGAACATCCGCTTCAGGGAGGCGGCCCGGGTGTGGCACGAGGTGGGCACCAACCCCGAGAGCCGGCACTTCCTTCTGAACACCCTGGTGGACTCGCTGGTCCACTTTGGCGTGGTCATGCAGCCCAACCGGGCCACCTACGAGGCCAATCGGAACATCCTGGCGGCCCAAGGCTGGCCCTGGCACGAGAAGTACACCCACCAGGCCCTCTGGGAGTGGCACCTGCCCAATCCCCACAACCACGCGTCGTTCCAGTACGACTGGACGTCCATGGACGAGTTCTACTGGACCTACATGTACGACCTGTGGGCGAAGATGATCTTCGAGTTCAACAAGCGGGGGGGCACCGTCGTGTACGGCACCGACGACAACTACCAGTGGTCCACCGGGGGATTCGGCAACATCCGGGAGCTCCAGCTCGTGCTGGAGTCGGGGATGCATCCGCTGGAGGTCCTGAAGACCGCCCAGCTCAACAGCGCGAAGTTCATCATGGAGCCGAACCTGGGGATGGTGCAGCCCGGCTACGTCGCGGATCTGGTGGTGGTGGACGGGAACCCGGCCTGGGACTTCAAGACCCTCTATCCGTTCGGCACCATCCGCATGGACCCCGAGACCGAGGAGATGTACCGGACGCGGGGCATCCTCCACACCATCAAGGACGGGATCGTCATCGAGAACGACCGCCTCATGGCGGAAGTGGAGCGGATCGTGGCCGAGTCCAAGCGGGGGGTGGGGCCGGACATCGTGACCGAGCCCTTCGTGGTGGAGTCGCGCAGGCCCGCGGGGCAGGGCGGCGGCGGAGGAAATCGCTGAGGCGTCCCGGGTCGTCCGAGGCGGGGACCCGGGACCGGCATCCCGGGGCTATCCTCCCAGTGCCAGCTCGGTGTCGGGGTGGAACGCCGCCCAGGCGCGCCAGAACGCGACGTAGGGCTCGTTCCGGGGCGTGAGGCGTTGGCCGGTTCCCGCCAGGGGGCCGGCCAGCGGCGTACCGTCCACGGCCCAGGTCGTGCCGGTCAAATCGTCCACGAAGCCTCCGCTCCCCACGGAGAACTCCACCGGCTGGGCGTTGAGAACCGGTTGAAAGGCCATGGCGGATTCCCGTTCGGCATCCCACAGGACCACGCCGGGTTCGTCCCCCACCTCGAACCGGAAGACCGCCCGGTCCCCGACCTCGGCCATGGCCAGAAAGGGGAACGCAAGGCCGCCTCCCCGTCCGTCCGGGACACCCAGGACCCTTTCCTTGGGCGGCCTCCGGGTATCCTGGCCCATGGGCATGCCCAGGTAGTCCCCGTTGTCCGGGTCTTCGTACCGGTCCCCGTACGGATTGAAGAAGTAGAGCGCCGGATCGAACATGTCCTTCGTGAGCGCCAGGACCTTCGTGTCCGGGTGAAGCTCCACCCACGCCTCCCAGGGCATCTCGTACACCGGCACGCGGATCAGGGACTGACCGCTGCGGGGACCGCACCGGGCTTGCCCCAGCATCTGGGGCCACAACGACTCCTCATCCCCGGACCGGTCGTAGAGAACGAGATTCGCGTGGTACAGGAGGCCGGATACCCCGAATTCAGACTGGTTCACCGACAGACGCGCGAACGCCAGGGCCGATCCGGTGAGCGGGCAGTAGGTGATCGTGGTCTCGGGGAGATTCACGATCTCGTGCCGCCACATGATGTTGTGCGGGATGGCGAGCCAGTCCCCGGACGGCGACCGGTACCCGATGATTCGGTCCGTCGACTTGAAGTAGCTGATTTCGTCCACCCTGGGTTCCACCGGCAGGAAGAGGGGGTCGGTCAGGGCCGGAATGCCGTCCCGGCCCACACCTCCGTCCGCCAGGAATCGCTTGTCCAGGTCGCACACCAGGGCGTCGCCGGAGAAGCCTTCCGCACCGGGTGGAGTGGTTCCCTCGCCGCACGCAGCGTTGCCCAGGGCCAGGGCCAGGGACGCCACCGCAGCGACCCGGCTCCTCAACGTCCCCCCCACGCAACGAGGTAGCCCAGGCTCAACGCGGTGCCGGTGGGAAGGTTTCGACCCGACACCGGGATCTGGGCCCCGGCCTCGAGCCGGCCCCGCCCCACCACCCATCCCACGGAGGGGTTGATCTGGACCAGTCTGCGGGCGCTGGCCGGCAGCGACACCCCGTTCTGGATCGGTCCGATTCCGTCCATGGCTTCGATGGCGAGCTCCATGCGGGCGGAACCGAGCCTCGTCCCCAGTGCCAGGTGCGCGAAGCGCTCGTCTCCAGGTTCCCGGCCCGTCGAGGTGTCTTCGGTGCGCCAACGGTACCCTGCCCAGCCGACCACGTACAACCGGTCGCTCCAGATCGGCGTCCCCAACTCCGCGGCGATCTCGTAGTCCAGTTGACCTTCGGTCAGAGGTAGGATTCGAGGGTCCACGGGGAAGTCCGAGCCCGGGGCCTTGAGCCCGATCCGAAGTGACACCGGACGGGGGGACAGACCCAGCAGCTCCGTTCCGACTCGGAGGGCCAACCTCGGATCCCCGATTCCCGTTCGATTCCGCGCCTGAGCCGGATCCACGACCCGCAGGTGGTGCACCGGGACCTGGGCCCAGAGCTCGATCCCACGAACGAGCCCGACGGCGCCGGTGAGGTAGACCGAGCCCGTGCTCACCGTGCCCGCCGGGAGGTCGTGGGTCTCCCCTCCCGCCCCGAAGAACCGGTCCGACCGAACCCCGCGGGCAGCGAGCTGAATCCAGCCAGCCCCGGGCTCCAGCACCAGGATGGACCCCGATGCAGCCAGGCTGGGCGCAGCGTGAGGGGCGCTGCACATGGCCTGGGCCCACGCCGCGCCGGGGCTGCACACCACGCTCAGAACCAAGGCGACAGCCGGATCGCGCCATCGGGGGCGACGAAGCGCATGGCTGGGGCGCGAGGGGTGCCTGGGCAGGGGTGGTAGGGGGGTCCGGATCATGTGGATCGTCCGTGGGGAGGTGGAATACACCACACGAATGCACGAGCCCTCCCGGAGGTTCCCCAAAAGGGAACGGGGGGCGGAGGTGACGCACCCCAGGGCCCCCGGTGAAGGCGACCGCTCTCCGTCGCTTGCCAACGAACCGAAAACGAATTAACAATCGAGTGTTTAAACTCAAAATATCTCACGGAGGCGGGCATGAGCGAGTCGAGGCGGATCGCGGTGATCGGTGCCACGGGCGCACAGGGGGGCGGCCTCGTGGACGCCATCCTGGGGGACCCGGACGGGGGGTTCACGGTGCGGGCAGTGACACGGAACCCAGCCTCGGAGCGTGCGCAATCGCTGGCGGCTCGGGGTGCCGAGGTGGTCCAGGCGGACCTGGATGACGTGGAGAGCCTGGAGAGCGCGTTCGCGGGATGCCACGGGGCCTTCTGCGTCACCAACTTCTGGGAGCACTTCTCGCCGGAGAAGGAGATGGCCCAGGCCAAGAACCTGGCCGAGGCCGCGGCAGCGGCCGGGTTGACGCACGTCATCTGGTCGACCCTCGAGGACACCCGGAAGTGGGTTCCCCTGGAGAGTGACGCCATGCCCACCCTCATGGAGCGGTACAAGGTTCCCCACTTCGACGGCAAGGGAGAGGCGGACCACTTCTTCACGGATGCGGGCGTCCCCACCACCTTCCTCCTCGCGTCCTTCTACTGGGACAACTTCATCCACTTCGGCGCCGAGCCGCAGCGGGGAGAGGACGGGAATCTCACGCTGGTGCTTCCCATGGGGGACCGACCCCTCTCGGGGATCGCGGCCGAGGACATCGGCAAGTGCGCCTACGGCATCTTCAAGGCCGGGCCGGCCTACGTGGGCAAGACCGTGGGAATCGCCGGGGAGCACGTGACCGGCGCCGAGATGGCGGCCGGGCTGAGTGAGGTCCTGGGAGAGACGGTGCACTACTGGGCGGCGCCGTGGGACGCCTACCGGTCATTCGATTTCCCGGGGGCCGCGGACCTGGGCAACATGTTCCAGTTCTATCACGACTTCAACGAGTACTGCATGGAGGTCCGGAACACCGAGGAGTCACGCTCCCTCAACCCGGATCTCATGACCTTCCGCCAGTGGTTGTCGAAGTACGGGAGCCGCATTCCACGGCACTGATCTCGGCCTTCTCCAAGGCTTTCCGAGCCGGCCTCCTGCGGACAGGGAGGCCGGCTCGCGGTCTTTCCGCCGGGTATTCCAGCCTTGACATTCCCGCCCCACGGGGCGTAACGAGGCAGCACCCTCCGGACGGGCCGGAGGGGGTGGGGACGTGGAACGTCGGGAGGAGCCATGCCGGAGCATCCGTCGGGGATCCAGGGTGGGGCGGGGGACGTGGTCCTCATGGTCGGAACGACGAAAGGTGCCTTCCTTCTCCGCACCGACCCGAGTCGCCAGGGCTGGGTCATGGACGGGCCGCACTTTCCCGGGGAAGAGGTCTTCGCACTGAGCCTCGACCAGCGCGGGGGACGCACGACCCTCTGGGCCGCTCCCGGGAACCCCTTCTTCGGTGGCTCGCTCCGGCGCTCCGACGACCTGGGTGCGACGTGGTCGGCGGGAGAGGACTTGCCCATCCGGTTCCCGGAGGAGTCGGGCCTGTCCCTCAAGCGGATCTGGCAGATACAGCCGGGCCGGACGTCGGAGCCGGATCGGATCTTCCTGGGAGTGGAGCCCTCCTGCCTTTTCGAATCCCACGACGACGGCAACTCCTGGAGTCCCGTGGAGGGGTTCATGAACCACCCCCACCGGCCCCGCTGGGAGCCCGGAGCGGGAGGGCTGTGTCTGCACACCATCGTTCCCCACGTCTCGGATCCGGCGCGCATGCTGGTGGCGTTCTCCACCGGGGGGGTGTACGGGACCGAGGATGGGGGCGTCACCTGGTCTCCCCGGAACCGAGGCGTGCGAGCCGAATTCCTGCCGGACAAGCACCCGGAGTTCGGGCAGTGTGTCCACAAGGTCGTGAACCACCCGGACGAGCCGGACCGGCTTTATCTCCAGAACCACTGGGGCCTGTACCGCAGCGACGACTGGGCAGGGTCGTGGCGGGACATCGCCAACGGGGTTCCCTCCGACTTCGGCTTCGGCATGGCGGTCCATCCCGGAGACCCGGACACCGTCTACATCGTGCCCCTGGAGGCGGACACCTTCCGGTGCACGCCCGAGGCCAAGCTCCGGGTCTACCGGACGCGGAACGGAGGAGATTCCTGGGAGCCCCTCACCCGGGGATTGCCACAGAAGGACGCCTACGAGACGGTCCTCCGGGACGGGCTCTGCACCGATACCGCGGATCCGGCGGGCGTCTACTTCGGAACCCGGAGCGGAAAGCTCTACGCCTCCCGGGATGCAGGGGATTCGTGGTCTCTGGTGCGCGAGGGATTGCCGCCGGTGGTGTGCGTCGAAGCGGCGGTCCTGGCTTGACCGGTCGCAGGCGGACGGACGGGCGGGAATGAGCGTCTCCGTGGTGCTCCCGGACCAACTCCGGGGCCTCGTGCCGGATGGGTCGAACGTGTGCCTTCCGGGGGATCCGGGTACGGTGCGGGAGGCGCTGGAGACGCTCCGCCGCCACCACCTGGAGGTCTACCACCGAATCGTGACCGAGCAGGGAGAGGTCCGCCCCCACGTGAACCTCTTCGTGGGCCGGGAGAACATCCGCTGGCACGAGGGGCTGGAGACCCGGCTCCCCGAGGGGGCGGAGCTCGTGGTTCTCCCTGCGGTCAGTGGAGGCTGACGCTTCTAGGGCCCCGGGCGCGGGTCCCGCATCCCGAGCAGGGGCGCTGAACTCCTAGCGCCTTCAATGGGTCCCGACCGCCACCCGAGGTCCCCCGCGCCGGCACTGAGCGTCCAGCGCCGTCTATGGGGGCCCGAATCCCGAGCGCTCAGAGGCGCTTGCGATACCGAACCGCGGTGAGCGCCGGCTCGGGGAGGGAAGGGTCCGGCTTGGTGCTCCCGTCCCAGCGGAACTCGTGCGCCTCGTAGAACCGGCGGGCCAGCCGGTTCTCCTCGAGGACCCAGAGCGTCACCTCCCGGAAGCCCCGTTCCCGGGCGAGCCCCAGCGCCGCATGCAGGAGGTCGGAGCCGTAGCGCGCGCGCCAGTGGGAAGGGTCCACGTAGAGGGTGGGAATCTCACAGACCCGACGGGGATCCGCGTCCGGGTCCCTGGAAGGAAGGAGGGAGACGAACCCGACGACCTCGTCCGCCACCTCCCGGAGGAGCACGTCGATCTCTGTGTCGAGGATCCACTCCCGCCAGCGCGCCGCCCGCTCCGCCAGCCTCATGGTGTCCAGCACCGACACCGGGATGATCTTCCGGTACGCCGAGCGAATCGAGCGGTCGTGGAGCTGGGCGATCGCCTCGGCGTCCGCAACGCGGGCGATCCGGAAGAGCGAGCCTTCGGTTCCGGCTGAGGTCATGCCTTGGAAGAAGGGGGCGGTGGGTGATGGGACACGCGGATTCTCTCCCGCGCGGGACGCGGCGGCAAGCTCGGGGAAAACGGATCGGTGTCGGACGGCGTCGGCGAGGGCCGACCCGGACTCATCCGGCTACCCCTGGCCCAGGAGCCGCAGCGCCACCGCCCTGAGCCTGGCACGGGCCTCTATGTCGTAGGCCTGCGCGCTTCGAGCCCGCACCGGCCTTCCGTCCACGTAGAAGTCACCGCTCCCCACGTCACCGTCGATGAGAAGCAGCACGTGGTCCCGTCCCTCCTCCACGCTCGTCCGGGGCTGGAGATCGTTCAGGCGGAGGAGGTTGGTGTCCATGAAGGTTGCGGGGTGCAGGGCGTTCACCCGCACACCCGTTCCCTCCAGCTCCCTTGCCAGGTCCAGGGTGTGCATGACCTGCGCCAGCTTGCTCTGGCCGTATGCGCGCCACCCCTCGTATCCGTCCTCGAGCATCAGGTTGTCGAAGTCCAGGGGGGCCGCCGCCACCGAGGAAACGTTCACGATTCGAGCCGGTGCGCTGGCCTGGAGGCGGGGGAGAAGAAGCTCCGTCAGAAGGAAGTGGGCCAGGTAGTTGACCTGAAAGGTGAGCTCGTGGCCTTCTTCGCTCAGCCGCCGCTGCCGGTCCGAGGCGAAGGCCACGCCGGCATTGTTCACCAACACATCGAGGCGGGGGTAGTCCCGAAGAATGGCCGAGGCCAGCGCCCGGACCTGATCGAGGGATGCGAAGTCCGCCCGGTAGAAGCGGGCGGAGCCGGGGGTCGTCCCGTTGATCTCCTCAACCAGGGCGCTGCCCCGTTCTTCATTCCGGCCGTGCACGATGACATGGTCGCCGGCGCCGGCCAGGGCCCGGGCCACCGAGCGGCCCAGGCCACTGGTGGAGCCGGTGATCAGCACGACCCGCTGGCCCGGGGCCGGCGGTGTGCCCACCTGCCCGAGGGCGGGGGACGGCACTGCCGCCGCGAGGAGGGTCAGGAAGCAGAAGGCACGGCGTGGAGGGACCATGGGAGTGTGGCTCGGGATGGGGTTGCCGACCCTGGGAAAGAACGAACGCATCCCATCGCGCGCAACGGAAGGGCGGCGATCCGGAGGACGTCTGCACGGGCGTTCCAGCGTCGGATGCCGGACGGGGATGCGACGACCGGGAGGGCATCTCCAACGGCATTCCCGCGCCCGATTCCAGAGTCGAAGGGAGGAGCGGCCGCGGTTGGTGGGGAGAAGCCCGATACCGGAGCCCGGGAGGCCTTTCTACATTGCGGCGCCCGTTCAACCCGAATCCAGAGGCCCAGCCCCGGACCATGAGCACGTCTCCACCCATCATCTACACCTGGACCGACGAAGCCCCCGCCCTCGCCACGCACGCATTCCTGCCGGTGATCCGGAGCTTCGCCGGCGCGGCCGGGGTCCCGGTGGAAACCCGGGACATCTCGCTGGCTGGACGGATCCTCGCCGTATTTCCGGACACGCTGGCTCCGGAGCAGCGGGTGGGAGACGACCTGGCGGAGCTGGGCACGATGGTGGAGACGCCGGAAGCGAACATCATCAAGCTCCCCAACATCAGTGCGTCCATTCCCCAGATGAAGGCCTGCATCGCCGAGCTCCAGGCCAGGGGCTATGCCCTCCCCGACTATCCGGAGGAGCCTGCCACGGAAGAGGAGGCAGCGGTGAAGGCGCGGTACGATTCGGTCAAGGGAAGCGCCGTGAATCCGGTCCTGCGACAGGGGAACTCCGATCGCAGAGCGCCGGCATCGGTGAAGGCCTTCGCCCGGAGTCATCCGCCACGGATGCGGGCGTGGCCGGAGGACTCCCGGACCCACGTGGCGTCCATGGACGAGGGCGACTTCCGACACAACGAGAAGTCCGTCACGGTTCCGGGACCCACCGATGCCCGGATCGAGCACGTGGCAAGCGACGGCACGGTCACGGTCCTGATAGGCTCCCTGCCGCTCCTTGCCGGTGAGATCCTGGACGCCACCTACATGAGCCGGGACGCCCTGGTGGACTTCCTGTCCCGGGAGGTGGCGGATGCCCGGGAGCAGGGGGTGCTCTTCTCACTCCATATGAAGGCCACGATGATGAAGGTCTCGGACCCCATCATCTTCGGCCATGCCGTGCGGGTCTTCTTCCGGCCGGTGTTCGAGAAGCACGAAGGCGTCTTCGAAGCCCTGGGGGTGGATCCGAACAACGGGCTGGGAGACGTGGTCTCGAAGATCCAGGGTCTCCCGGAGGCGGATCGCGTGGCCATCGAGGCCGACATCCGGGGTGTGTTGGACCACGGTCCGGACGTGGCCATGGTGAACTCGGACAAGGGCATCACCAACCTGCACGTCCCGAGCGACGTGATCATCGACGCCTCCATGCCCCCCATGATCCGTGACTCGGGCCGGATGTGGAACGCCGCCGGCGAGCTCCAGGACTGCAAAGCGGTGATCCCCGACTCCAGCTACGCGGGGATCTACGACGTGGTGGTGAAGGACTGCCAGGCCCATGGCCAGTTCGATCCGTCGACCATGGGAAGCGTGCCGAACGTGGGGCTCATGGCCCAGAAGGCCGAGGAGTACGGCTCCCACGACAAGACCTTCGAGGTCCAGGGCGACGGCGTGGTGCGGGTGGTGGACGGCACGGGCCGGGTGATCGTGGAGCACGAGGTGTCCACGGGTGACATCTGGCGTGCGTGCCAGACCAAGGACGTGGCCGTGCGCGACTGGGTGAAGCTGGCGGTCACCCGCGCCCGCGCCACCGGGGCTCCGGCGGTGTTCTGGCTGGACCGGGACCGGGCCCACGACGCGCAGGTCGTCCGGAAGGTGGAGGTCTACCTGGCAGACCACGACCTGAGCGGAGTCCGGACGGAGATCCTGCCGCCGGTGGACGCCATGCGCTTCACCCTCGAGCGGATCCGGAGGGGTGAAGACACCATCTCCGTCACCGGCAACGTCCTTCGGGACTACCTCACGGACCTGTTCCCCATCCTGGAGATCGGCACGAGCGCCCGCATGCTGTCCATCGTCCCTCTACTGAACGGCGGAGGTCTCTTCGAGACCGGTGCCGGAGGGTCGGCTCCGAAGCATGTGCAGCAGTTCGAGGAAGAAGGGCACCTGCGGTGGGATTCCCTGGGGGAGTACATGGCGCTCGCCGCGTCGCTCCAGCACCTGGGGGAGTCCTTCGACAATGCGCAGGCCCGAGTGCTGGGCGATGCGCTGGACGCCGCCACGGCCCTCTATCTCGAGAACGGACGTTCTCCCTCCCGGAAGGTGAACGAGCTCGACAACCGTGGGAGCAGTTTCTACCTCACCCTCTACTGGGCGCAGGCGCTGGCGGACCAGGCGGACGATCCCGCGCTGGCCCGACGGTTCCTGGGCGTGGCGGAGGCCCTGGCCGAGCACCAGGACACGATCCTGGCGGAGCTTCTCGCGGCCCAGGGCTCCCCCCAGGACCTGGGAGGCTACTACCGGCCCGATTCGGCCCTGGCCGATGCGGCCATGTGTCCCAGCGAGACTCTGAACACGATCCTGGAAGGGATCTGACGGCCGGACGGCCGAGACCCGAGGTGAGCCCGGTGGGAGGCTGACTCCCTCTCCACCGGGCTTCCCGGGAAGGTCCTGCAGAGGACGTCTCCGGAGCTCCGGATCCCCTTCAGGCGGTCGCTGGAATCTGCACCGACTCCCACCCTCTTCCATAAACCGCGCCGATCACGGCACCGTAAACCAGGTGTCCCACCAGGCTTCCCGCAGCCATGGCCGCGGAGCCGGAGAAGACCGGCATCCCCATGAGGGGCATCACCACGATCTGCGCCGCCAGGAACGGAGCCAGTCCGTACACGGCGCCGCGAAGGGCAAGGGGACCCGGCAGTGCCGATCCGACGAGGGCATACCCCGCTGCGAGGACGATGCCGATGGTGAAGTGGGCGGTCCACCCCAGTGCCAGATTGCCGCCCACGGCGCCAGCCAGCATGACTGCTGGATTCATCGGGGGCATTCCCATGAGGGGAGCCACGTAGAGCCCCACCACCGTCATGAGCGCGGTCCCTGCCACACCCGCGAGGATCACCCTGAGTGCGTCGATCTTCATCCCATCCCCTCCCGTTCTGAGTTCGTCGCGGGGGTCGCCGAAGCCCTGATCCGGATCACCGATCCCCGCCGTGCCCGTCTGCACACCGAATCGGCGAAACCACCCAGAGGTTCCAGGAACTCGCGGGCGGGGGGCGTTCGGGGCCCGGCCTGCGCGGTCAGCGGGAGGGTGTGGGTCGGGTCCGGGAGGGTGACGCCGGGGAGGGGACCGGGGCCGCTCCGGTCAGCGTCGCGCTCACGGCCATGAGCCGCGACCGGACCTCGGGGTCGTAGGCCTGCTCGTGAGCCCGGGCGGGTTCGAAGACGTGGAAGTACCCGCCCGAGCCGATATCCGGGTCGTCCAGCAGCCGCAACACCGCGTTCCGGCCGGTGAGGACCGAACTCTGGGGCTGCAGGCCCGCCTCCAGGATCATGTCCGTATCCATGACGCCCGAGGGATGTAGGGCGTTCGCCGTGACGCCCGTCCCCCGGAGGACCTCCGCGAGCTCGAAGGCGTGCATGATCTGCGCGAGCTTGCTCCCACCGTACGCCTGGCGCACGGAATACGCCGCCTCCAGCATCAGGTCGTCGAGATCGATGGGTGCCTGGGTCCGGGATGCCACGTTCACGATCCGGGACGGTGCCCCTTCACGGAGGAGGGGTAGGAGCAGGTCGGTAAGGAGGTAGCCCGCCAGGTAGTTCACCTGGAAGTGGAGCTCGTGCCCATTCTCGCTCAGAACCCGGTCCTGGGTTCCGAGGCGGGCGATCCCCGCATTGTTCACCAGGCCGTCCAGCCGGTCGTAGTCTCGAAGCACCGCCTCCCCCAGCACCCGCACCTGCTCCAGCGATGCGAAGTCGGCCAGGTAATAGCGGCCGGACCCCGCGTGGGTCGCACGAATCTCCTCAAGCAACTCCCGCGCCCGCTCCTCGTTCCGGCCGTGGATGATCACGTGGACGCCGTCGGCGGCGAGGGATCGAGCCACCTCCCGGCCCAGCCCGCCGGTGGACCCCGTGATCAGCACGGTCCGTTGTCCCGGTTCCGGCAGGTCGCCGACTCCCTGAATCTGCGCCCCGATCCCGGCGGGGACGGTCCACGCGAGACCCAGGAGGAGGACCGGCGCCGAGCGGCGGCGGCGGCGGCCGGGTGGACGCGTTCGACTGAAAGGACGTTGGGGGAAGGGCCGACGGAGGGAGCTGGATGGGCGGAGGGGGGAGGGAGGCATGGAGGTCACTCGGAGCGGAGGGCTTCAACGGGGTCGACCCGGGCCGCTCGGCGCGCCGGGACGTACGCGGCCAATCCCGCGACGGCCCCCAGGAGAACGGGCGCCGCGAGAAGGGCCACGGGATCCAGGGTGGCCACCCCGATGAGGAAGCCTTCCATCAGGAACCCGGTGCTCAATGCTACGGCCAGCCCCAGAGCAGCGCCAACCGCCACCAGGGCCAGCCCTCCTCGGACCATGAGGGCCACCACGCGCCCACGTTCGGCCCCGAGGGCGAGGCGGATTCCCATCTCGCGGGTGCGGCGGGACACGGCGTAGCTCACCATCCCGTAGAGGCCCACGCAGGCCATGGTCACCGCCAGCGCTCCCCCAGCACCAGCTCGCTCTCTCCGTCGACCTCGATGTTCCCGGTGTACTGGGCCGAGGCCCCCACGTGGGAGAACGCGTCCGGCGCGCCCTCCTCCACCAGCTCCTTCACCCGGTACCCCGTGTAGAAGTACTCTCCTTCGCTGGTGAGGGAGTAGATGTCCATGACTGTGGCCGGGTCCTCTACGCCCCAGTCCGTCAGCAGGAGACGGTCGACCAGCGAGAAGATGGCCGTGTTGGGTCCGATCCCCAGCGCCAGGGAGATCACCGCCACGGCGGTGAAGCCCGGGGACTTCCGCATGAGGCGAAGGGCGTACTTCAGGTCATGGAGAAGCTGGCTCAGCATGTGGGTACCCAGTGCGGACCGGGGTCGCGCCCCGGGTGGAAGGGGCAGGCCCCGCACCTCCCGCCGGAGGGCGAGGAGGGACGGGGAGAGGGTCTCCCGCCAGTAGAAGCGCCGGGCTCCGGCACGGTCGGCGAGGGCGCGCCGTCGGAAGCGCTCCTCCAGATCACCGAGGAAGGCTTCCTGGACGGAGGAGGGAAGGAGCAGGCGCAGGACCAGCTGCGCGAGCAAGGGAGGGCGAGGGTCGTTCACAAGGGGCTACCCTTCGGCTCCCTGGTGCGCCGGGTCGGGCAGACCCTCCCAGAGGCGGTCCATGGCCGCCCGGGCCTCCTGCACCCCCTGGCGACCCGCTTCGGTGATGAGGAAGTACCGCTTCGCCTTTCCCCCGCGCACGGGGGTCGGGTCGGACATCCGGGATCGGAGAGACCCCTTCTTCTCGAGCCGGACCAGGGTGGTGTAGACCGCACCCTGGCTCACGGGTCGGCCGAGCCTGCCCTCCAGCTCGTCGCACACGGAGGCGCCGTAGGCGTCGCCATCCAAGCGCCACACCGCCAGGAGAACCTGCTGCTCGAAGTCGCTGGGAAGATCGGGGGGCATGGGAGATCCGGATCGGGGGTCACGTCAAAAGTCATTATCCCTACGACGTAGTTTAAATCAGGTTTCAGCCGTCTCTGGGCAGCCCGTCTTCTCCGGGGGGGCGGTCCGGATCCGCAGGGGGGCGGTCGGGGACGGCCGACCCCCGGCACGCTCCCCGGAAGCCGGATACGTAGGGGTACGTACGGTACGACCCGGGCGGGCGAGGCATGGTGAGGGTGACCCCTCACACGGAGCTCTCCCATGCACGCCTACTTCCTTCGCATCGTCCGCCGCCGCCGAACCGTCATCGCCCTGACCGCGGTGATCACGATGGCCGCCGCCGCGCTCGCATCCACCGTGCGGGTGGACTACTCGGTGGAGCAGTTCTTCCCCACCTGGGGGGAGGAGCGGGCGATCTTCGACGAGTACCGGAGGATTTTTCCCCGAGAGGACGCCCAGGTGGCCTTCTTCATGGAGACGCCGGGGGGCATGGACCTGGAGGGATTCCGGGTCCTTTCCCGGGTGGCGGGCTTCATGGAAGAGGCGGGTGTCCAGGAGGTGACGTGGGCGGGATCCCTTCCCTGGGTTGCCGATGCCGCGGCGGAGTCGGCCGCGGAGTTGGCGCGCGCGCTGGCCGGAGCCCAGGGGCACCCCCTTTCCGGGTGGGCCTGGAACGAGGACGGCTCGGTCCACGTGGTCCAGGGCGTCCTCCCGCCGGAGATGAACAACGACGCCGACCGGAGGTCGGTGGAGAGCGCCCTTACCCCCCGGATCGAGGCGATGCGACTCCACCGGCGCTGGGCCCTGTCGGGCACGCCCGTCCTGCGGGCGCGCGTCCCGGAACTCCTGGAGGTGGATCAGACCCTGTTCCTGGGCGGTGGGATACTCCTCTTCTTCGCCTTCCTCTTTGTCTTCTTCCGGCGGGTGGGCCAGGCCCTCACGAGCCTGGGCGCCGTCGTCCCGGCCTACCTCGTGACCCTGGCGGTCATGGCCCTGACCGGAACGAGGATTACCCTTCTCACGAGCTTCATTCCCATCGTCATCCTCGTGGTCGGGATCTGCGACACCACCCACATCCTGGTGCGGTGGAGGACGCTGCTCTCGGAGGGAGCGAGCCGGGAGGGCGCGGTGGTGAGTGCCTTCACGGAACTGGTGCGGTCGTGTTTCTTCACCTCCCTCACCACCGCCATCGGCTTTGCGTCGCTCATGGCCACCGGAATCGGGATCGTGGCCGACTTCGGGTTCTACTCGGCCCTGGCCATTCTCCTCACATTCGGCTTTTCCGTGACCCTTCTGCCTGCACTCCTGGCCTCCGGCGGGGACGTGCCGGGAGACTCACGGTCACCGGCTCCCATTGGGCTCGGGGGGTTGGGCGTGGTCCGACGGGCTCGCCGAGCGGCGATTCGCCGAAGCTGGTGGGTGCTTCCTTTGTTCGGCCTCGCCGCCCTGTCCGGAATCGTCCTGGGGTCCGGCGTCTCCATCGACACCTATCTGGTGGACGACCTGAAGGAGGAGAGCGCCATCATCCAGGACCTGCGGTGGATCGAGAACGCCGGATTCGGACTCTTCCAGGCGAACCTCTTCCTCCGCGGGGCACCCGAGAAGCTCGCGAGCGCGGAGATGATGGACTGGACGCGACGCTTCCAGGAGCGGGTGCGTCGGGAATCGCTGGTCACCGGCACCCTGGCACTCCCGGATGTGGGCGGTGGAGACGCACCCGGAGAGGGACTGTCTGCGTGGCTCTACCGCCCCGCTTCCGAGGCCGCCCAGGTGGTCGTGGCGGTGCGGGATGCGGGCTCCCGGGAGACCCTCCCCTTCCTGGAGCGGATGGACGAGTGGGTCGAGGCCAACCCCCCGCCCCACGGCACGGCCCACATCACCGGGACCGTGCGGATGGCCCACACCTTCTCCTTTCACGTGCTTCGCAGCTTCGGCCCGAGCATCCTGCTGGCGCTGGCGCTCATATGGCTCGTCATGGCCTTCCTCTTCCGTTCGGCGAAGCTGGGGGTGCTGGCCATGGTCCCCAACGTCTTTCCGCTCCTGGTGCTGGTGGGCGTCATGGCCCTGGCGGGGGTGGCGTTGAAGCCGTCCACGATCCTCGTATTCTCCATCGCCTTCGGGATCGCCGTGGACGATTCCATCCACCTCATGGGCCGGTTCCAGCACCTCCTTCAGGGGCGAGGGTGGACTCCCCAGCGGGCGCTCCGTGGGGCCATCCGGGACACGGGCCCGGCCCTGGTGCTGAGCACGCTCGTGGTCAGCGGCGGGTTTCTCCTCCTCCTGGCTTCGCAGTTCCAGGTGCTCTTCCTGGTGGGGCTCCTCACCGCGTTGACCGCCTTCACGGCGTTGGTGGCGGACCTCTTCCTCCTCCCGGCGCTCCTCCAGTGGAGCTTCCGTTCCGGGTGGGTTTCCCACTGCCGGACGGGGTGACCGACCCACCCGGGGGCCCGGGAAATTCCTTGCACCGCTGTTTCCCGGCGGGGAAGATTTGAAGGGTACACGAGACCCGGAGCTGCCGGTGCCTTCCAACCGTGCCCATCCTCGGACTCCACGGCTTCTCGCCGTGCTGGCGGCGCTCCCGCTGCTGGTCCCGGTGCCCCTCGGGGCCCAGGACTTCACGGGAACGTATCGGGTGAGCTACGCCGGTAGCGCGCTGACGCTGGTGCTGGAGGCCCAACCGGACGGATCGGTACGCGGGCGCCTGTTCGGGAGCGGGATGGACCTGGTGGCGCTGGGGATGGAGGCGGTCGACGATGCCGGACGGTTCGTGGTGCAGGGCACCCTCTCGGCGCCTGGGGCACCGGGAGGCGTCTTCGAGTTCTCGCGGACGGGTGAGGACCAGTTCGGATTCCTGCTCGTACCGAAAGGACGCGACGGAGTCCCCAGGAGGAGCGAGGCGCATCTGGCCCCGGCCACCCGCCTGTCGGATTCGGTGGCACGGAGCCTCCTACCCCCGGGCAACGTAGGGGCAGCGTCCAATGTGGCCGCCCGGCCCGGCGGATCCGGATCGCGAGGACTCGTGGGGGTGTGGAGGACGCGGGCGGAGTCGGAGACGTCCGGGGCCCGAGTGGTGACGCGGATCTACATGGAGCTTCGGGCGGACGGAGTGCTCCTGGACCTGGGTGTGGCGTCCCCGGCTTCGGGTACGCCGCCCCGGGGAGACCCGGGCGGGGACCAGGTCGCCTGGCGGGCCCGGGGCGGGCACCTGGAGATCGCCTCCGAGGGGAGCCCCTGGGTGACCCTGGCCCAGTACGAGGTCACACCGCTGGGCGAGCTCGTACTGGTCTTTCCCAGAACCGCCGAGCGCCAGGTCTGGTCCCGGGTCCGCTGACCGCCGAAGACGATCTGGCGTACCGTCCGGGCGTCCGGAGGTGACGCCCCTCTCACGGTGTACGACGCGTGGGGCCTGCCCGGGCTACTCGTACCGGAGTGCCTCCATGGGGTCCACCCGGGCGGCCTTGCGGGCCGGAACGTAGCCGGCTCCGAACGCCACACCCCCCAGGAGCACCAAGGCCAGGATCATGACGGCGGTGTCGAGCCCGTCCACGCCGTAGAGGAGGGACTGCGCCAGCCCTCCCAGCCCGGCGGCGGCGGCGAGCCCCACGACGCCCCCAATGGCCAGCATTCCGGCCACCTGTCGGAAGACCATGTTCCGGACTCGTGATTGCTCCGCACCGAGGGCCATCCGCAAGCCGATCTCCCGCGTGCGCTGCGCCACGGTGTAGGCAAGCACCCCATACAGGCCCACGGCTGCCAGGATCGTGGCCAGGACGGCGAAGGCCGCAGCCAGCATGCTGATCATGCGGTCCAGGAACACGTTCTCGTGGACCTGCTGCTCCATTCGCTTCAGGTCCTCCACCGGGAGGTTCGGGTCCAGGCGCCGAACCACGTCCGGGATCGCCCGCAGAACCGGCGCCGGATCGGAGGCGGTCCGGATGTACAAGCTCAGGAACCCCAGATCCTCGTCCTGACGGTAGGGTCGGAAGAAGATGGGCTGCTCGGGGTTCTTCACGTTGTTGTACTTGGTGTCCTGTATGACTCCGATGATCTCCGTATCCAGTTCGTGGCCCCCCCCGGAGTTCATGAACTTCCCCACCGCATCTCGGCCATTGAGATTGAATTTCCGGGTGAACGCCTCGTTCACGATGGCGACCTTCGGCGCACCGGGACCATCACTGGGAGAGAACTCTCGTCCCGCAACCAGCGCCATTCCCATGGTTGAGAAGTAGTCCGGCCCCACCTGGTTGAAGCGCGCGGTGCGGTCCACGTCCGGATCCTCGTTGTCGAAGCCCTGCACCCGGGCGTCGTTGCCCCAGCTGTTCCCCGTCAGGACCGGCACCATGGCGGAGGACACCTGCGTGACGCCCGGAATGGCGGCCAACTCGGCCTCGAGCTCCTGGAAGAAGGCGGCGCTTCGCTCCGGCTCGTACCCGTTCAGGGCCGGGGCCACGGAGAAGGTCAGCAGGTTGTCCGGGTCCAGCCCCAGGTCCACCTGGCTTACGTTGACCAGGCTCTTGATGAAGAGCCCCGCCACCACCAGGAGAGTCATGGAAAGGGCGATCTGGGCGGTCACGAGCCCGGTGCGGAAACGCTGGGCGCTCCGGGATCCCGAAGGCTGGCCCGCGTTGCCCTTGATGATGGTCACCAGGTCGGACCGGGTGCTGTGGAGGGCGGGAAAGAGGCCGAAGAGGATCCCCGTGGCCACCGCCACCACACCGGTGAAGACCAGGATGCCGGGTCGGAGTGCAAGGTCGATGTCCGAGATGGCCTCGGGAGGCAGCATGCTGCCGATGAGGTTCAGCGTCCACATGGCGACCAGGATGCTGGCGGCCCCACCGATGAGGGCCAGCAGGACGGACTCGGTGAGCAGTTGGCTGAGGAGCTGTCTGCGCTGTGCGCCCAGTGAGCCCCGGACGGCCATCTCCACCTTCCGTTGGGCCCCCCGGGCCAGGAGAAGGTTGGCGACGTTGGCGCAGGCGATGAGAAGCACCAGTCCTGTGATGGAGAGCAGAAGCACGAGGGGCGTCCGCGCTTCCCGGTGTATGTTGCTCTGGCCCCGGTAGCCTTCGGCCAACTCCACGCGCTTTGCCCGGAACCGTTCCAGGGTGGACTCGCTCATCCCCGTCTGAAGCGCCGCTTCCACCTCGTTGATGACGCCGGAGTAGACGGCGTTGATCTGGGCGTCGGCCTGGGCCATGGAGGTCTCCGGCGCCAAGCGCCCGAAGAGGTAGACCCAGTAGGAGCGACGGTCCTCGAGTCCTTCCCAGGTGGGGTACAGGACCTGCCGCATGGAAATGGGCAGGTAGACATCCGGGCTGTTTCCAAGGGTCGTTCCGTCGAAGCCGGCCGGCCCTACTCCGACCACGGTGAAGGGCTGGCCGTTCACTACCACGGTCTGGTTCAGGACACCCCGGTCGCCACCCAACTGGTTCACCCAGTAGTCGTGGTCCAGCACCGCCACGTAGTGCTCACCGATGGTCTGGTCGTCGGACGGTCCAAGGAGGCGTCCCACCGAGGGCTGCACCCCGAGGACCCCGAAGTACGAGCCCGACACCAGGAGACCCTGGCCACTCACCGTGCGGTCGAGCATGGAGAGGTTCACGCCGATACCCCGGTGTGCGGCAAGGCCGCTGAAGCCCGTCTCCCCCGCTTCCAGGTCCAGGAACATGGGGTACGAGAAGATCTCCTGGCAGGTCCCGGAATCGCTGCACGACTGGGAGCCGGGGTTGGGGCCGGGCGCCGCCAGGTTGACGAGCTCTTCGGGGGCCTGCACCGGAAGGCGCCGGAGGAGCATCTGGTCGAAGAGTGAATAGATGGCGGCGTTGGCCCCGATGCCCAGGGCCAGCGACAGCACCGCCACCGCCGTCAGGAACGGCGACTTCCACAGCGTGCGAAACGCGAGCTTGATCAGCGACATACCCCCTCCCATGACCCTCCCGGTGGTCCGACCCAGTACCGGATTGGACGGGTACGGCCGAAAAAGGGTTTCAACGGGGGACTCCCGGCGCTGCGGGACTCCAGCGCTGCGGGACGCGGGGGCCGCCTATCCGCCCATGCGACGCTCCCGCTCGACCCAGGTCTCGCCCTGGGTGATCCAACGGGGGGCCGGCTCACCTTTGAGCCAGTGGCCGAACCATTCCAGGATCCGGCGGTGGTAGTCCACCTGCTGGCGCTCTTCCCTGAGCCCGTGATCGGCATCCGGGTACACCAGGAGGATCACCGGCTTCCCGGCTCGGCGGGCGTAGTTGTAGTACTCCAGCCCCTGACGGAAGTCCACGACGCCGTCCCCGTCCCCGTGCATGAGGAGCACCGGGGTCTCCAACCGGTGGATGAAGTTCACCGGGGAGCTCTCCAGGTGACCTTCCAGGTCCTCCCAGGCGGGTCGAGCCGTCGAAGCATGGTGGACCGTGGCGGGGTCGGATGACCAGTTTCTTCGTTCGCCGTGGGGAAGAGCCGTCTCGGTGAACCCCGATGTCCCCCACAGGTCCACGGGAACTCCCCCCTTGCCGCCGATTCCCGCTTCTGGCAGCGTGGGAGGTGCACAGTCCGACCCTCCATCCCAGTCCACAGCCGACATGAAGACACGTTCCACGATTCTCTTCGGTTCCGCGGTCGCCATCGCCGTCGTTATCGCCGTGCTGGCGCCCGACCGGGACGCCCCTCCCTCGCCGACAGACAGCGCCACCCAGACCCCGTTGCCCGAGGGTCATCCGCCCCTGGCCGGGGCCGCAGCCCCCGCCGCCCAGGGTCCGTTCGCCACCGTCCTGGAGACCATGGCGTCGGGAGGGTACACCTACGCACGAGTCACCCTCAACGGTGAGGAGATGTGGGTGGCCGGTCCCACGACGCCGCTCTCGGAGGGGGACCAGATCGCCCTCGGCGGGGCGATGGGGATGGAGAACTTCTACGCCGCCTCCCTGGACCGGAACTTCGAGTCCATCCTCTTCCTGAACGGATTCGTCGGACCTCAGGACGCCGGCGCGGCAGCGGCTTCGCCCGCCGCGGGCTCCGGGACCGTCCTGGAGGTGCTGTACGGCGCAGGATACACCTTCGTGCGGGTCGACCAGGACGGTTCCGAGACGTGGATCGCCGGCATGGCCACCGACATCGCCGAGGGCCAGACCGTGTCCTGGAGCGCCGGGTCCGTCATGCAGAACTTCGAGAGCCCGACGCTGGGACGGACGTTCGAGGAGATCCTCTTCGTGGACGGGCTGCAGGTCACGGGGTAACGTAGGACGGCGTCCGGCCGGGGACGGGTTCCCCGGATCCGGACCCCCACCCCGCCGTCCCCACGCACGGAGGCACGATGCGTACCATCCCGCGCTCCTTCCTCGCCCTCACCGGACTGCTGGTCGCTGCCTGCGCCTCGGCGGAGAAGCGCCTGGAGCAGGGGATGGAGCTCCAGATGCAGGGCCGGTTCGACCAGGCCGTGGTCCGGTACGTCGAGGCCCTGGAGAAGGACCCGGAGCTTCAGGAGGCCCGGGATCGCCTCGTGGAGGCCGGTGACTCGGCCATCAGCGGTCACCTGCGGGAGCTGGCCCGGTGGAATGCCGCCGGCGACCAGGTACGGGCCGTGAGGCACGTGAACGCCATCGACGGGCTCCTGGCGCGGGCCCGCACGGTGGGGGTCCGGCTCCCCATTCCCGCGGACTATACGCAGCGGCGCATGGCGACGCTCGAGGGGGCGGTGGAGGGTTACCTGGAGGAGGGCGAGGTCGCCCGGGAGCGTGGACGGTGGCAGGACGCCCTCTCCGCGTTCCGACAGGCTCGTCGCTTCGAGCCCACGGCGGACCAGCGCGACCGGTCGTTCGTGGGGGAGGCCGGTACCCTCCTGGACTGGGCCACGGCGGAAATGGAGCGGGGCTCCCTGCGGCGTGCATACGACGTGGCCGCGCAGGTCCATACCGTCGAGGGCGCGCCCCGTGAGCTGAGTCTGGAGGCGGAATCGATCATGGCGGAGGCCCTGGCGTTGGGAGAGGTGGAAGTGATGCCGCTTCCCGTGGTGGTGGGCGGCCGTCGGCCGGACCCGGGGCTGTTGGATCTCGAGGTGCGGGTGAACGACCTCCTGGCCCAGGGGCCCTGGCGCTCGCCCCCTCCCTTCATCCGGGTCACCGGCGACACACAGGTCCGGGAAGTGGTACGAGAAGCGACGGCCCTGGGGTCGGGCCTGCGGGCTCCGGCGGTGGGACTGCTCCTGCGGCTCGTGGAGGCGGACTACGGCGCCTGGCTCGAGCTGGTCAGCATGGATGCCACCGAGTTCGACGTGGATCAGAGCTCCCGGTCGGTGAGGACGCGGGACGGCCGCCAGACCTCTTATGTCCTGGAGGAAGGAACCCGGCGGCTCCGGGCCGAAGCCCGCGTCATGGTGGTGGACCGGGCGGGGAACCCCCTGACCGACCTGGTGGTGGTGGGAACGGGCGAGGGTCCGTTTCGGCGGGGCATCTACGAGGGGAGCCCGGGCGACCTGAACCTGGACCGCCGCGAGGTCGATTACTTCGACCGGCTGGTGCTGGAGGCTCAGGAGTCGGCCATTCGACAGGCGCTGGCGGAGGACCTGGCGGCCCTGCTGGCCAGCGCGGTCTTCGATCCGGTCCTGGGGCGCATCGATTGATCGCGAGGACACGGGCGTCCGACGCCGGATCCTCCGGGAGCTGCTGAGCCGTGTTCGAGGCCGTCGACAGTTCGTACCTGGTCCCCTTCACCGGAGACTTCCAGCTCGGCGAGCGCGCCACTCGGCCGCCGTCGGGCGCGGATGAGGAAGAGCCGAACAGGGCCCGGCTCAAGGAGGACAAACGGGAGCTCAGGGCGCTCCAGAAGATCCTCTATGCCCACGATCACCACGCTGTGCTCCTGGTCTTCCAGGCCATGGATGCGGCGGGAAAGGATGGCACCATACGGGCCGTCCTCGGCGGCCTGGATCCCACCGGCCTGAACGTCAGCTCCTTCAAGGTCCCCACGCGGGTCGAGCTCGAGCACGACTTTCTCTGGCGCACCTCCCTGCGCCTCCCGGAACGAGGGGAGATCGGGGTCTTCAACCGCAGCTACTACGAGGAGGTCCTGGTGGTTCGGGTGCACCCGGGGCTCCTGGAGCCCCAGCGCCTGGTCCGGGATGTTCCGCGGGAGGAACTCTGGGAGGAACGGATGGACTCCATACGGGACCATGAGCGACACCTGGCCCGGAACGGAACCCTCATCCTGAAGTTCTTCCTGAATGTCTCCCGGGACGAGCAGCGCCGCAGGTTCCTCGACAGGCTGAACGAGCCGGGCAAGTGGTGGAAGTTCCGCCCCGGCGACGTGGACGAACGACTGCACTGGGCCAAGTACATGGCCGCGTACGAGCAGGCCCTCCGGGCCACGTCCCGCCCCTGGGCCCCGTGGTATGCCATTCCCGCCGACGACAAGCCCTACATGCGGCGGGCCGTCGCCGACATCCTGGTTCGGAGCCTCCGGACCCTGAACCTGAGGTACCCCGAGGTTCGCCCGGAGGACGAGGTGCGATTCACGGAGCTGCGGCGACTCCTGGAGGAGGACACGGAGGGTCGAGACCAGGGATGACATGCTCCGTCGTCCGGGAGCCCGGGGACCCGCGGCAGGGTCCGCATCCCCGCTCCTTCCGACCCTCCGGCCCGTCACGCCCATCTGTCATGCCCCAGTGGCGTTCCCCTCTCCTGCTCACCCTCACCCTGGCGGCGTGGGCTTGCACCGGGTCGGAGAGCGGCGTACCGGCGGAGCCGGCTCTCGGTCCCCGCGACGGACGGGATCTCTCCGGGGTCGCCCTGGACCGGATCCAGGTCGGGGACACGGCACCGGATTTCACCCTGGAATCGTTGGCCGGTGGGCCCGTGACCCTGTCCGACCATCGGGGTCGGAGGGATGTGGTGCTCGTCTTCTATCGCGGCCACTGGTGACCGTACTGTGCCCGTCAGCTCGGTGAGCTGAGTGACCTGCTGGACCAGGAGACGGAGCCTACCGCCATCGTGGTGGCAGTCTCGGTGGACGACCGCGAGCGCATGCAGTTGATGGTCGACCGCGTCTTGGAGGAGTACGAGGTGGAGCTGGACCTGACACTTCTCTCCGATTCGGACCATGCGGTCATCAACCGCTACGGACTCTTCAACCCGGACGAAGCTCGGGGCCGGCCCGTGCCCCACCCCACGACCCTGGTCATCGACCGTTCGGGCGTGGTCCGCTGGAGATTCACCGAAGTGGACTACCGGATCCGCCCGGAAAATGCGGACATTCTGGCGGCGGTGAGGTCACTTCGCTGATGGCGTCTGGACGGAATCGGCAAGAATCCCCACGATTCGGGGTCCCTCCGGCCCCGAGTCGGCCCCTCCGCTCCGAGTCTCCGAACCCGTGAACCTGCGCTCCATCTGGATCCTGTACGTCCGCGAGCTCCGCTCCGCGCTGCGAGAGCGGACCATCGTGGTCAACAGCATCCTCATGCCCATTTTCCTGTATCCGGTCATGCTCTGGGTACTGTTCAGTGGGTTCAACCTGGTGCAGGGCCTCAGCGAAGGGGTGACCTCGCGGGTGATCTTCACCACGCCCGCACCCGCGGGGCACGGCGAGCTCCTGGACTCGATCCGCGCCCGGGAAGGGATGAGCATCGTCGGGTGGGAGAACCTGGCGAACGCGCGGGAGGTCAGCGAGTCCGGGGCCCTGGAGGGCGTGCCCCTGTTCGGTGAGGGGGAGGCTCTGGCACGCCTTCGGGAGGGAAACGCCGACGTCGTGGTGACCTTCTTCGAGCCGCCTCCGGAGGGCCAGGCCCTGCCGGGGAATTTCCGTGTGCGCCTCCGGTACGATCGGGCAGAGGGGCGCAGTGTCCAGGCAAGGGACCGCGTGGAAGCGGTGGTGGAGGTGTACCGGAACCTGTGGATGGTCCGCCAGGCCGGGACGCTGGGGATCGACCCGGAGGCTCGCTTCCAGTTCGCTCTTTCCTCCGAGAACGTCTCCTCGTCGCAGGACCTGGGAGCGATGGTCCTGGCCCAGCTCATCTCCTTCTTCCTGGTGATCATGGTGGCGCTGGGATGCTTCGTACCGGCGGTGGACACGACGGCGGGCGAGCGGGAGCGTTCCACCTGGGAGACGCTCATGACGGTGGCGGCGTCTCGGGCGAGCATGGTCACCGCCAAGTACCTGTACGTCGCCACCCTCGGTATCGCCGCGGGCGCATTGAACGTGGTGGCCCTCTTCATCTCCATCGGTGCGGTGATCCGACCGCTGCTCGAGGACGCCGGAGAGTCCATCACCTTCAGCATCCCCTTGAAGGCCATCCCCATCATGATGGCGGGAGCGGCCTCCCTGGCCTTCTTCTTCGCGGCTGCCATGATGATCCTGGCCTCCTTCGCCCGGTCCTTCAAAGACGGTCAGGCCATGGTGCAGCCGGTCTACTGGCTCATCTTCCTTCCCTTCATCCTGGGGGGGCAGACGGATCGGAACCTCACGCCGGCCATCGCCAGTATCCCGGTGGCGAACGTCTCCATGATGATCCGGGATGCGGTGACGGGCGTCTTCATCTGGCCCCTCATCGCGCAGACGCTCATCGTGACGCTGGCGACGGTGCTCCTCTGTCTGGTGGCGGCCCGGTACGTCCTGCGCTTCGAGGACTTCCTGCTGGGGTCCTTCGATGGGAGCTTCTGGCGCTTCGTCCGGGACCGGATGTCGGCTGGAAAGAACGGAACCGCCTACTGAACTCGAACTCGAGCCCCGCATGATGACCACCGAGACCACGCCCACCGTTCAGGTGGAGGGCCTCCGGAAGACCTTCTACGACGAATCCCGCGGCGAGGTGCACGCCGTGGACGGAATCGATTTCGACTGCCGGCCCGGCGAGGTGTTCGGCCTCCTGGGGGCGAACGGCGCCGGAAAGACCACGACGCTCCGAATGCTCTCCACCGTGCTGCGTCCCACCGGTGGACGGGCCCGGGTCATGGGCCACGACGTCGTCACCGAGCCGGAGGCGGTGCGGGAGAGCCTGGGGTTCTACTCGGCGTCCACGGCGCTCTACCCCCGTCTCACGGCTCGCGAGACCCTGGAGTTCTTCGCCCGGATCAACCGCTATCCCCCCGACCGGGTGCCGGAGCGGGTGGAGGAGCTGGTGGACCGCTTCGGGATCCGGGAGTACGAGCGGGGGCGGGTGGAGAAGCTCTCCAGTGGGATGAAGCAGAAGGTCTCCATCGCCCGGACCGTGGCCCACGACCCGCCGGTCCTCATCTTCGACGAGCCCACCGTCGGACTGGACGTCCTGAACGCGCTGGAGATGGTGAAGGTGATCCGGGAGCTGCGGGACGAGGGCAAGACGATCCTCTTCTCCTCCCACATCATGAGCGAGGTCGAGAAGCTGTGCGACCGCATCGGCGTGATCCACCGGGGTCGCATGCTGGCCATGGGGACCCTGGAGGAGCTCCGTGAGCTCACCGGGGAGCACTACCTGGAGGACATCTTCGTCCACTACGTGACCCGGACCGAGGGAGTGGAAGGCGTCGAGCTGGGCGCGATGGGTGAGCTGGAGCCCGCGGCCCCGGGGGACGGAGAAGGAGCGGAGGAGTCCATTCCCCAGGGGGCGGATGCAGGGGGGGAGGAGGCGTGACACGGCGCCGCGAAAGGGACCGCCGGGACCTCTCGGTCCTGGCCACCATCCTTCGCTACGAGCTGCGGATGCTCCTCCGGGATACCCGGACGATCCTCATCGCGGTGGTGGCGCCGCTCATCATCCTTCCCGGATGGATTCTGCTCTCGAATCGCGTCGAGCGCTCCGACGAGCGACGTCTGGAGGAGGCCGAGTACCGCTACGCCGTCACCGGCTCGGAGGCGGCGTGGGCCCGGGAGCAGATCGCCCAGGCGCTGGCGTGGCAGGACCCGGATTCGGATCGTCCGGCGGCCCCCTTCAGCTTCGTGGAGACCTCCGTGCCGGAGCCGGACTCCGCCCTCCTGGCCGGCGACCTGCACCTGGTGGTGGACGCCCTGTCGCCGGCGGACTTCGCGGCGGTGCTCCGGGAGGAGTTGGCGGAGGCCATCGCACGGGCGGAAGCGGCGGCCGCGGAGGGCGGCGGGGGGCCGGATGCCCGGGCCGCCGCCCTGGCCCAGGCCCTGGAGGACAGCGACTTCCCCTTGGGTGAGGTGCGAGGCGTCCGCCTCCTGTACCGGGCCCAGAGCGATTTCTCCCGAAACGCCCAGGAGCGCCTGGAGGAACGTCTGCGCCGGATTCGTGCCGCCAAGCGGGACTCGGTCTACCGCGCCGTTGGATTCCCGGTGCCGGTGGAGACGGTGGCGGTGGTGGTGGAGGAGGACGTGGCATCGGCGGAGAAGGTCGCCGGCTCGGTGCTGGGGCTCGTCCTGACCCCCTTCCTGCTGGTCCTCATGCTCAGCGGTGGCTCCATCATCGCTGCGGACGCCCTGAGTGGGGAGAAGGAGCGGGGCACCCTGGAGACGCTTCTCACGACGGCGGCGACCCGAAGCGAGATCGTCCGAGCCAAGCAGCTGGCGGTCATGGTCGTGGGACTGGCCGTGGCGGTGGTGAACGTGGCGAACCTGGCGGTCTACCTTGGGCTGGGCGTACTGGACCTGCCCCAGGGGTTGCAGATCGGGCTGTCGGTCGGCCAGACCCTGGCCCTGCTCTTCCTCTTCCTTCCCCTGGCCACGCTGGTCTCCGCGGCCCTCCTCTTCCTGTCGGGTGTGTCGAAGAGCTACCGGGAGTACCAGATCTACTTCTTCCCTCTCGTGATCGTTCTCCTGGTGCCGTCGTTGGCGCCGGTCCTTCCCGGCATGGAGCTGCGCTCCGTGATCGCGATGGTTCCGGTGGCGGGGATCGCGGTGGCGGTCCGGGACGTGCTCCTGAGCGGCGTGGACTGGCTCTTCGCGGGCATTGCCTTCGGGAGCACGGCCGCGGCCGGGGTGCTCATCGCCGGATGGGTGGAGAACTCCCTCTCGAACGAGCGCCTCATCTCGAGCGCCGAGCTGGACGAGGCGGACCTGATTGGGGGAGCGGCGCTCTTCCCGCGGCACGTCTTCCAGTGGTTCCTGGGATTCTGGGTCGTGTTCTTCGTGATCAGCCTCTGGTACGGCGACGACCTCGGCGCCAAGGGGCAGGTCGTGGTGAACCTGGTGGGCATCTTCTTCGGCGGCTCCCTCTTCCTCATCCGGCGGTACCGGCTTCCGGTGCGGGAGACGCTGGCACTTCGCCTCCCCCATCCCGCCGCGTGGCTCGCCGCCCTGGTGGGGGCCCCGTCGGCGCTTCTGGTGGGGGTGGGCTTGGCGGAGCTGGTGAACACCTACGTCTTCCCCGTCCCGGAGGAGCTCCTCCGGGCGTTCGGGGAGTCGCTGGCGGAGCCGGGCTTCCCCCTCTGGCAGATGGTCTTCTTCCTGGCCGTGATGCCCGGCGTGTTCGAGGAGATCGCATTCCGGGGCGTCCTCCTTCACGGGATCCGGAAGCGATGGGGGCCCTGGGCCACGGCACTGGCGGTGGGCGTGATCTTCGGCTTCTTCCACGTGGCCCTCTTCCGGATCGTCCCCACGGCCTTCCTGGGCGTGATCCTGGCCGGGGTCGTCCTCCTGACCCGGTCCATCTACCCGGCGGTTCTTTGGCACATCCTGAACAACGCCATGAGCATCGTGCCCTTCCAGCTCGGATGGCTCCCGGAGGACTTCACCCCACCGTCCATCCTCACCCCCGTCGCGGTGGTCACCCTGAGCGCCAGCCTGTGGCTGATGTGGAAGACCTCCCCCCGCGAGCCCCGGTTGGCGCCCCGAACCTCGCCCTCCGGCTAGATCGGGAGACCGACGGGGCCGCCGGACCTCACCGGATAGGGAGGTTCAGGGCCAGAGGAGGAAGAGGAGAGTTCCCAGGGCCAGGGCGGCTCCGAAGGTGGCCAGCACGGGTTTCCGAAGGGCCCGGTGTCCCGCGGACATGACGATCCCCGCCTTGAAGACCAGGTTCGACATGCCTCCCACCAGGATCATCCGCCAGGCCTGGTCCGGAGAGAGCTCGCCCTTCAGGACCAGCTGCGCCGACGAAAGGGTGATGGCATCCATGTCGGTTAGACCCGAGAGGGCGGACACCGCGTAGAGCCACTCTTCTCCGACATGCCGACGGGTGAACGCCACGGCGACCAGCACCAGCCCGTACACGGCGCCGAACACCACGGCGGAACGGAGATCGGAGGGTGGTTCCACCGGCGCCGGCACCTGCATCGCTTCACCCTTCCGCCGGAAGAGGAGGTACACCAGCCCCGCCATTCCGGCCATCATCGCCAGGAGGGGCGGCGCCACCACCGCGAGGTGTTCGGGCGAAACCAGGGCGACCTCCAGGACCACGCGGCCGAAGACCACGGTCGAAGCCAGGAGGATCATGACCGCTGCGCTGGGCACCAGCGAGCCCTGCTTCGTGGTCAGGCGGGAGAAGGTGATGGTGGAGGCCGTGGAAGAGATCAGGCCTCCGAGGATCCCCCCGGCCAAGGCGCCCGCGCGCCCGCCCAGGAGCCGGTAGGCCACGTAGGCCCCCAACGAGATTCCCACGATGAGAACCACCATCAGCCAGATCTCTCGGGGGTTGAGCACTCCGTAGGGGCCGTACTGGCGGTCCGGCATGGCGGGGAAGAGGACGAAGCCGATCAGGACGAGCCGGGCCAGCGCCCTCATCTCCGCGGGTTTCATCCTCTCCGAGAGCTGACGCAGGGGGTCCTTGAACTGGAGAAGGACCAGCACGACCCCGGAAGCCACCACCGCCAGGGCGTTCCAGTCCTGGGAGAGGGCCAGGCCCACCATGAACATGATCATGGCGGCGTACTCGGAGGTCATGCCTGGCGAGGCCTGACCCTGCTGTGCCAGGAGGGCGTTCCCCAGGAACAGGAACCCGGCGGTGACCAGGAGTGCGCCAACGGGAATCCACAAGCCCAGGGGGGCGGCCAGGATCCCGGCCAGGAATCCGAAGGCGGTGATCATGGGGAAGGTCCGGATCCCGGCGATCTCGGAGCGCTTGCCCTCACGCTCCAGTCCCACCATCAGTCCCAGGCCGATGGCGATGGCCAGCTGGTAGATCTCGTGAACGCCCATATGCCCGTATCTCCACGGTGGCGCGGCGCCGTCCCTCTCGAGTCCGGGCAGGGGGCGGTGCCGACCTTCCTGAGTCTGGGCAGGGGGCGGTGTGAACGCCAGAGCAGGGCCCGTGGACCATACGCTCCTCCCCGGGGTCTCAGGAAACGAATCCACGGCGGCTCACGTAGTCCCGTTCAGACGAGCCGCCCAAGGAGGGGAAGCATGCTGGAGCTGATTGCCGCCGGAGTCGTGGGTGTGGCCAGCCACCTGAAGTCCAAGGACTGGGTCCGCCGCCGGCTTCGCTATACCAACATCGTGGAGAAGCCGGGCCTGGGCCTCTTCGTCGGTGCGGCCACGGCGGTCGTGGCGGCACCCGTCATCGCCGCCCTCCCCATCGTGGGGATGGGGACCGGCGTGGTGGTGGGCATCGGACTCGGGGCCGGGGTGGGCACCGGTGTGAGCCGTGGCGCCAGCCAGGCCCGCTCCGGGTGGCATCCGGACGACGAGTAGCGGCGCTCGGGCGAGAGACGGGACGCCCTCCCTCTCCGGTTCCCCCCTTGAAACCTTTTGGAGCCCTGTAGCGTCTACATTGTAGACGATGGTGTCTACGATGTAGACTATCTCAAGGAGCCTCCATGAGTCCCAACGCCTTCCTGGGCGAGTTCGAGCAGATGGTCCTCCTGGCGATCCTCAAGCAGGGGGACCGGGCATTCGCCCTGGAGGTGCGGCGAGAGATCGAGGACTCCGCCGACCGCTCCGTATCGCGGGGTGCCTTCTACACCACCCTGGACCGCCTGGAGCGGAAGGGGATGGTGGAGTGGTCCGAGGCCGAGCCTTCGGGCCGGCGCTCGGGCCCGCTCCGCCGCTTCTCCGTCACTCCGGTGGGATTGGCGGCCCTCCGGGCGTCGCGGCGGGCGCTGGAGTCTCTCTGGAGTGGCGTGGACCTCTTCGCCGAGGAGCGCCCATGAGATCGGGACCGCCGGCCCGCATGCGCGCCTGGCTGCTGCAGATGCTGCCTCCGGGTCCCCGGGGCGCCTCCATCGTCGCCGATCTGGACGAAGACTATGCCCGCCTGCCCGCCGGACTCCGCAGGGACGCGTGGTACCGGTGGGAGGCGCTGCAGCTGGGATTGCGGTATCGGCTCCTGGAGCCGGCCGGAGGCAGGGGACGAAGCTTGAGCGAGCGATTCACCGGGGAAGGGGAGGGGATGATGAGGAGCCTTGCGCGCAACCTGTATCACGGGCTCCGGCGCCTGCGACAGGATCCGGTCCTGACCGTGGTGGGGATCGGGACCATGGCCCTGGGAGTCGGGGCCAGCGTGGCGATCTTCACCGTGGTGAACGCCGTGCTCCTGGAGCCCCTGCCGTATGACCGGCCCGAGGAGCTGGTGGCCCTGTTCGAGGCGGACCTGGATCGGGACGTGGACCGGAATGTCGCCAACGCCGGGAATGCCCGGGCGTGGGAAGAGCAGACCGCCTCGCTGCGGGAGGTGGGAGGTGCGGTGATCACCCAGTCCGTGGTGGTGGAGGGAGTCGGCGCGCCCCGAGAGGTCATGGCCAGCTGGGTCACCCCGAACTACCTGGGCCTCCTGGGTACGGAGCTGGCGCTGGGTCGGCACATGTCTCCGGACGCCGGTGGCACGGAACCGACCCAGGTCGTCCTCTCTCATCGGTTCTGGAACCGGGTCTACGGGGCGGATCCGGACGTGGTGGGCCGAACCCTCACGGTGAATGGAGATCCCCAGGAGATCGTGGGTGTCCTGGCTCCGGGGTACGTGGCTTTCGCCGAGGAGGCGGAGTTCTACCGCTCGGCGCCCTTCACCCTCATGGGAGACCAGACCAATTCCGGCCGCTACCTATGGGTCGTGGGACGGATGAGCCCGGGAGCCTCGGTGACGCGGGTCCAGCAGGAGTTGGACGTGGTGGCCCGGAACCTCCAGGAGGCGTACCCCGACTTCAACGCGGGCTGGACCGTGCGGGCCGTCCCCCTCGGGCAAGACGTGGTGCGGGATGCCTCCACCGGGCTCTGGGTCCTCCTGGCTTCCGTGGGCGTCCTCCTCCTGATCGCGTGCGCGAACGTGGCCAATCTTCTCCTGTCCCGGGCCACGGAGCGACGGCAGGAGATGGCCGTGCGAACCTCCATGGGGGCCTCGGGTCAGGACCTCTTCCGGCAGCTGCTGACCGAGAGCCTGGTGCTCGCAGGCGCAGGAGGAGCACTGGGGATCGGTCTGGCCTACCTGGGGACCAAGCTGCTCGCGGGGCGCATCCCGGCGGACTTCGCCCTCCCGCGGGTCTCCGAGGCCGGCGTGGACGGACCGGTCCTCTTCTTCGCCCTCGGGATCACGGTCCTGACCGGAATTCTCTTCGGGCTTGTGCCGGCGCTGGAGGCTCGGCGTACCTCCCCGGCAGGGGTGCTCAACGCCGAAGGGCGCGGCCCCTCGATGCACACGGGGCGCCTCCGCGGAGCGCTGGTGGTGGGGGAGGTGGCCCTCTCCCTCACCCTCCTGGTGGGAGCCGGACTCCTGGCGCGCAGCTTCACCGCCCTCCTGGCGGTGGACACGGGCGTCGAGCCGGACGCCGTGCTGACGGCCCGGGTGAACCTGTCCGGGGACCGATATCCGGATCGAGGCACCCGGATCCGGTTCTTCCAGGGACTGGTGGACCGTGTGGCTCAGGAGCCCGGAGTGGACGCCGTGGGCGCGAACACCTTCCTGCCGATGGTGGGCATGGGTGCCGCGACCTCCTTTCGTGACTTCGACGCCCCGGCGCCGCCTCCGGAGGAGTGGCCCGCCGCGGACATCCGAAACATCGCTGGAGACTACTTCGCTGCCATGGGGATCGAGATCGTGGCCGGGCGAAGCTTCCTTGGGACGGACGGGCCGGACTCGCCCCCTGTCGTCGCGGTGAACCAGGCCCTGGCGGACCAGCTCTGGCCGGGGGAGGAGCCGCTGGGCAAGCGATTGGCCATCAACTGGGGCGAACTGGACGTTCCGTGGGAAGTGGTGGCGGTGGTCGAGGACGTCCGGTTGCAGGGTCCGGACACCCCGGCCCGGCCAAGCATCTACCACCACTATCCCCAGGCCGCGTATTTCCCGTTCATGCACCTGGCCGTGAGAACGTCCGGCGACCCCACGGTCCTGGCCCCGAGCCTGCGGCGCATCCTGGCCGAGCTCGATCCGAACGTACCCCTGAGCCAACCTCTGCCCATGGCGTCCCTGGTCCGGGACGCGGTAGCCCGTCCCCGGATGACCACCTTCCTCCTGGGCCTCTTCGCCGCGGTCGCGGCGGTGCTGGCGGTGGTGGGGCTCTACGGGGTGCTCTCCTACGCCGTGGCTCGTCGCGTCCGGGAGATCGGGGTTCGGATGGCCATGGGGGCCGACGGCCGCCGTGTCCTCCGCCTGGTGGTCCGACAGGGGATGCGACTGGTCCTGGCGGGATTGGTCCTGGGCGTGGTTGCGGCG
>CP070829.1:1542864-1576961 GCA_020344755.1 Gemmatimonadales bacterium | reverse complement strand
CGGGCGCTGGCGGCCCTGGCCCTGGAGGAGGCAGGCCGGATCGACATCCTCGTGAACAACGCAGGGGTCATGCCCCTGTCTCCGCTGGCGCAGCTGCGGAGCGAGGACTGGGCTCGGATGGTCGACGTGAACGTGAAGGGCGTCCTGCACGGCCTGGCCGCCGTCCTCCCCACGATGCTCGAGCGGCGGCGTGGGCACATCGTGAACGTGGGATCGCTGGCGGGCCGGCGCCCGTTCCCGGGAGGCACCGTCTATAGCGCCACCAAGTTCGCGGTCCGGGCACTGACGTGGGGCATCCAGCTGGAGCTCTCGGCGTCCCACGGGATTCGGGTGACGGACATCCAGCCCGGAGTCGTGGAGACGGAGCTCATGGACCACATCCCCGACCCGGAGCTTCGCAGGAGCTTCGAGGACGGGTGGGCATCCCGGAGGAAGCTGCAGGCGTCGGACGTGGCGGGGGCGGTCCTGTTCGCCGTGACCGCCCCCGAGCACGTAAATGTGAACGAGGTGCTGATTCGGCCCACTGATCAGCCCACCTGAGGGACCTCCGGACCTACCAGCTGATGAAGCGGTAGGCCAGTCGGATCATCTGGTAGGCCTCTCCCATGCTCTCCGACCGGAACTCCACGGTGCTGCCATCGACCCGAATCACTCCGGGAATGGCCTCCAGCAGGTAGGGGCGGGTGGTGGAGGCGAACCGGATCCGTGTCACCACGGGCTGCCGGACCTCGAGAGGACGGGCCTCGGGAAGAGACCGCAAGGCTTCCCCCGCTCGGGCCGCCAACTCCGCTCGAACGCTCTCCGGGCTCCGAAGACGTGCCGCGGAGGAGCCGAGCGCTTCCTTCGTCACCACCACGGGAGCTCCGGTGAGCGCGGTGAACTCCTCGCCGAATGCCCGGTCTCCGGAGGCCAGGATCACGGGTACGCCCACAGACCCGGCGTACAGGGCATTCATTCCCCCTTCCCCTACTTCCACCTCGTTGACCCATAGCCCCTTCACCGAGCCCGAGCCGGTGTGGGCCAGGAAGGCGTCACCCACCCCCGCCATGGCGTGGTAGCCGAGGAAGATCGCGGCGTCGAAGGAGGAATCGAGCTCGGCCACCATTCCCAAACGCTTGATGGATCCCTGCACGTACTCCGCCCGGGGATCCAGCTCGGTGTGCAGCACGTTCTGGTGGTCCCCGTGGGAGTCGTTAACCAGCACGTGGCCAGCACCAGCGTCGAAGAGTGCCCGGATCACGGTGTTGAGCTCGTCGGTCATGAGGCGCCGTGCCGTGCCGTAGTCCTTGCCGCTGGCGGAGGTCATGCCCGGGGAGCCCACACCTCCGATCCCCTCCATGTCCACCGAAATGAAGATGCGCGGTCCTCCGGAATCCTGACCGTCTGCCGGAGCCGGTGCTCCCGCCAGGAGCATGACCGGAAGGACGGCTCCCAGGACGAGGGCCCCGCGCGTCCGGGCCCGGCTACTTCTCGGGAGACGGGACGGGCGAGGCATCACCCCCGACCTCCCCGGCTGCGGTGCCACTCCGCCAGGACCTGGGCTTCCCTCTCCGGCGTGATCCCCGCACGGAGGGGCCACTGCTCCTCCTGCGGCCGGGCGAAGTGGTATTCCAGCGTATCCTGGGCCGTCACGGCCAGGGGGCGGAAGGTCAGGCCCCGCTCCACCTCCGGAGTCAGGTCGAACCGGGCGTAACCCTCCCTTCCGGGAAGCGGAGGCATCCACACCGGCATCTCCCGGTAGGGCCGGACGTCTCGATCCAGGAGGAACTGGGTGTCGACCCAGGTGAAGGTGGTCTCCGCCGTCGTCACCGCGCGGATTCCGTAGAGGAGTTCGTCCATGGGACGCGGTACGGCGGGGCCCACGGCGTTGTAGACACCGGTATGACCGTCTTCGGCCATCCGGATCATCCACTCGCCGAAGTCCCGGGCGTCGATGATCTGGATGGGGTCGGAGCCGTTCCCGGGGGAGAGGACCTCCCCTCCACGGTGGATCCGAACCGGCCAGTATGTGAAGCGGTCGGTCCGGTCCCGCGGACCGATGATCAGTCCCGGCCGGAAGATGCAGGCCCGGTCACCGAAGACCATCCGGGTCTGCCGCTCGCAGAGGGCCTTCTGCAGGCCGTAGGGGAGCGTGTTCCGGTCGGCGTCGCGGTCGACTCCGGCGGTCTCGTAGGTGAAGGTGGGGTGATCCGCCGTCATGGGGACGGCCGAGGTATCGGCGTACGCCGACCGTGAGGACACGTAGAAGTAGCGGTCCACCGAGTCCCGCAGCGCCGCGGTGCTGAACTCCACCCAGCGGATGTTGGACGCCGAGTTGTCGATGCACACGTCCCACGTCCGGCCCCTGAGGGACTCCAGGTCGCCGTTGCGGTCCCCCACGAGCCGCTCCACCCCGGGGAACAGATCGGTGTTGGTGCGGCCGCGGTTGAACAGGGTGATCTCGTGTCCCCGGTCCAGGGCGTACTGGACCTGGTGGGGTCCGATGAAGGACGTACCACCCAGGACCAGGATGCGGAGCGCCCGGCCCGGTCTGGACGACGACGGAGTAGTGGGTGAGGGAAGGGCTCTGCCCGGGGCGGCGGCCACCGCGTGCGGGCGTCCGCCGAGGGTCAATGCCATCCCGGCGGTGCCTGCGGTCCGGAGGAAGGTCCTGCGGTCCTGGGTCATACGTCTTCTCCCGGCGCTTCGGCGCCGTCTCGGGTTGGATGCCAGCGGGGGAGCAGCCCCTGCGCCCCCCGAAGAATGCGTGCCTTGATCATCTCCTGCGAGCCCTGATGAACACCTGGATCTGGTCAGGCCGGGGATTGATGTATCGGATCTGGATCCGCCCGTCCGCCGTCTCGGAGACAACACCCGGAATGCTGTTGGCGGTGAGAGACCAGCCCGACGGAAGGACGACCGTGTTCCGGGAGCGGCCCAATGCACGATCCCACACGAGCTCCTCGCCGGCCAGGGTATACCGCCCAGGGTCCGTATACGTCTCCCAGATCCGAAGCCGGGTGGAGGCACCGGTTGCCACTGGATCGAACCAGATGACCACGACCTCGGTGTCCGGCTCCGGCACCCTCCCGATGTCCAGACCTCGCGCCGTGATCTGGGCTCCCTTGAGTTGCTCGACGACCAGCTGCTCACCCGTGTCCAGGTTGTAGGCTTCCGGGTCGGATGCCGCGCTTCCGGCGCGCACGACGTTGAGGTAGCGGTCCGTTCCCGGACGGCTCTCGGTGTAGTCGTGGAAGAGGCGGAACGCGTGGGAGACCGGATCCTGGAGATCGTAGGTGATGTCCCGATCCTGAAAGGCCCGTTGAGGGAACGTCCAGCCGACCCGGGCCGCGGCCGGCGAGCCGCCACCGGAGTTGGCGACGTCTGCGCGAGGCGGCGGCGAAGGAGCGGGTCGGGCCCCCCCGGGCCACGGCCGGGCCCGGACCGAGAAGTCAACGGGTCCCGGGCCCGGGCTCATGAAGCTCACCCGGATCCGGCCGTCCTCCTCGGTGTCGACCTGGACGGGGTAGTTGGCGGCCACCAGCTCGAACCCCGGGGGGAGCACCACGGCATTACGGCGAATCCCCAGCGAGCGTCGGAAGACCACGTCCCGACCGTCCCGGTAGTAGCTCTCGGGATCCCGGTACGTCTTGTCGATCCGGACCCGGCCCTGCCCTCCCTCCGGGACGGGGCGCCCGAGGGCAACCTTGATGTACCGACCCTGCGGGTCCGCCCGGGGGTGACCATGGCTGCGCGCGTGGGATCCATCCACCACTTCCCAGTCCAGCGCCTCGCCGGTATGGAGGTCGGTGACTCCGTGGACCTCCTCTTCGGCGCCGGTTCGGATGGAGTTGTAGTAGAACCGGGCACCCGGGGTGGTAGCGGACACATCGTAGACGATGCGGAAGGCACCGCTCCCGGGCGCCTGGAGCTCATACCGGGTGAAGTCATCGGCCTGGGTCTGCGGCGGGTCCTGTGCCGCGGCGGGAAGAGCCAGCGCCAGGGCGGCCAGGACCGCTAAGCCGCGCGGTCGGGCGGGGACGTCCATGGCCCGAGGGTAGGGGGACGACGGTATCGCAGGCAAGGAGGCGGCCTAAACGGGAGCCGAAGTGGGCCCGGTCCATTCCCAATCGTGACTCCGAGTGTCAATCTGAGGACACTACCAGACCGTCGTCCTCCGCGCCCCCACCGCCCATGACCGAATACTCGGATGCCGCTCCCATCATCGCCCCGGGACTCCCCGCTCCTGTGGGCCCCTACTCGCCGGGCATGATCTTCGACCGCCTGATCCTGGTCTCCGGGCAGGGGGCCACCGATCCTGCGACGGGTCGCCTTGCCGGTCCGGATGTGGAGAGCCAGACCCGCCAGGTCTTCCGGAACATGGAGGCCATCCTCCAGGCGGCCGGCTCGGATCTCTCCAGGGTACTGCGGTGTGGAGTCTTCCTCACCGACATGCGGGATTTCGAGGCCATGAACCGGGTCTACGCCGAGGTCTTCGGCGAGCACCGGCCCGCCCGGACGACCGTGTGTGTGTCGACCCTTCCCGACAAAGGGCTTCGGGTGGAGATCGACTGCATGGCCTACCGGTCCTAGGGTACAGCCGACCGGTGGGGCGCCAGGCTCCCACCGGGTCTCGTCGATGGAACGAGGGGCCGGGACCCCCTGGCCCCGGACCCTGCGCCACCTGCCGCCGCCGCCTGCCGTGGCGGCGGACCGTCGGCGTCAGTCGTGACCGCCCTCGTGATCGTCCTCGCCGTCGTGGTCGTGGTCCTCGAACAGGTCGATGGATAGCCGGATATTGTCCTTGACGAGTGCTTCGTTCTCGCCGCCCTTCAGCGCCGAGGACGGGTCCACCAGCGCTCCGCTCCCGTCGGTGAACCACCCCGAGATGTCGAGGGTCAACGTCAGGTTCCTGGGTGCGTCGCCCTCCAGGACCTCCATGGCCGGGACCAGAGCCATCTCCTGCTCTGCCTCCACGTCGCTGATGAACGTGAAGGGCTCGCCGTTCCAGGTCCCCCGGACCCACACGCTGACACCCTGGAAGTCGGGGTGGGCCTCGACGAACGCTCCGTCCTCGCCGTCGGGGACGTCGATCTCGAACTCCAACTCGTCATAGGTCCCGGGGCGGACGGCAACCTCGGCGACCTCCACCACCGTGGAGCCGTCCAGGGGAAGCTCCAGGAGGAACGGACCGGCCTCGAACTCCGCGCAATCGTCGTTGCCGGCCATCCCCTCGCCGTCGGAGTCGTCGCATTCGTCGTCGAGCACCGACTCGAGTTCCACCTCGTCCACGGCCAGGCCCACGTAGTGGAGAACGAGCTCGTTGACGCCGTCATACAGGGTCTCGGCTCGGGCTTGGGGCGGCAACGGGCTTCCGGTGGAGGCGGGGGCGGCGGGCGCCGCAGCGGGCGCCAGCGCCGCCGAGAGGGTCAGGCCCACGGTCGCGTCGGGACCAGTGGTGTCGTCGCAGGCGGCCAGTACCGCCACGGTAGCGGCGACAGCGAGGATTCGGGCATGGTTCGTCACGGAGGGTCTCCTGGTTCTCTTGCATCCGGATTGACTCGTATCACGAGTCGGGTTGGAAGAACCATGCCAGCGAGTTCCGCGCCGATCCCAGGGGGAGTGAACGGGTGCAGGAGGATCCGGGTGGCGCGCGCCCCCTCGGCCGATGTCTCGAAACGGTGCGCTGGACCCCTCGATTCGTCACAGGCGAAACGGTGCCGAGATCCCGGCCCGAGCCTCAGTTTCCGTCCGCAAACCTCCACCCGGGAGTGTAGTCCCGGGTAAGCGGCTGTCCGGTCAGGCGAGCCCTGACCATCTCCACCGGCATGCGGCCCCCTCTCAGGACCGCATCGTGGAACTCCCGGGCGGTCATGGTCCCGGATTGCACCAGTTCACGGTACAGGGCACGGAACTGCATGCCACCCAGCATGTAGCCGGCCTGGTAGAGAGGGGAGTAGTCGCCGGCGAAGGAACGGCGCACCTCCGCCTCGGCGTTGGCCCGCTCGTGACCCACCCGGTCCACCAGGAGGTCGACGGCCTCCTGCGGGGTCATCCGCTCCAGGTGGAACGAGAGGGAGAAGATGATTCGGGCCGCTCGGTGCATCCGCCAGAACAGCATTCCGATGCGGTCCTCGGGGCTCCGGGGGAAGTCGTTCTCCCAGAGGATCATTTCCCAATACAGGGCCCACCCCTCACCCCAGAAGGGCGTGGTGAACAGGCCCCGGTGATCGTTGAAGCGGGAGGTCATGAATCCCTGGAGGTGGTGTCCCGGAATCAGCTCGTGGTGCACCGTGGCCCGGTTGAAGTGGGGGTTGTTCCCCCGCATGGACATGAGCTTCTCCTCGTGGGTCATCTCGTCGGTGGGGTACGAGATTCGAATGACCTCGCCCCCCAGGAAGAAGGGGGACACGCGCTGCCGCTCCGGTGGCATCATCTCCATCCGCCACACCTCATGGGCCAGGGGGGGCAGGGTGATCCAGTCCCGGGCCTCGATGAAATCCACCGACTGCTCCTCCAACTCGAGGACGACCCGGGGCTTCTCCCCCGGCGGCACCGCGAGCTCCTTCACAGCCTCCTGGGCCGCCTTCCAGTCGTTCCCGTACCCCATCTCCCGGGCCGCCTCCACCAGGGCCTCTTCCATCCAGGCGAATTCGGCCTCCGCGATGGCGATGAGCTCCTCGGCGGTGTAGGGGATCATCTCGTTCGCCAGGTGCGCTCGGAGTCCTTCCTCGCCAATGGGTTCTCCGATCACGGGGCCCGAGGAGAGATCACCCACAAATCGCCCGCGGATGGCGTCGGCGTGACCCTGTAGGGCACGGGTGAGTCGGGCGTACGGCTCCGGGACCCACCATGTGAAGTCGGGATCGTACCCTGCATGGTATCCGTACCACCCATCGAGCATCCGCAGGAGGCTCCCCACCTGGCGGGCCGCCCGCTCGGCCAGGACGCCCCTCACCTCGGGCAGATCCTCTCCACCGTTCTGGAAGCGCACCGTGAGCGCCTCCACCTCCCGGGCCACGCGGTTCAGGGTATCCGCCACGGCGCGGGCGTTCAGTCGGGCCACTCTCTCCCGGCGCTCTTCCTGGAGGTGCTGGAGGGATCGCTGGAAGGGAAGAAGGGGCTCCATCTCCGCGGCGAGGGCCGCTTCCTGGCCCAGCATCTCCATCTCGAATCCCAACCGGTTTCGAAGTAGCACGTAGTCGACCTTGCCCTCGTGATTCAGCGCGTCGAAGTCCATGTCATCGAGAGCGTCCAGCCATCCCTGGTAGAATCGTTCCAGGCGTGCCCTGCGCACCGGCGACAGCGGGATGTCGTAGCGCCGCATGAGCGCGGACCGATCTTCCTCGTAGCGGAGGATGGCCACTCGCATGTCGCTCTGGTCGCGGTCGAAGTCCACCAGCGCATCGAGTGCGGGGGGGTCCCGGAGGGCGGAGGCCTCCTGAGCACCGGCCCGTTCCGGGCGAGAAGCGATCAGGCCGGTGAGGGCGATCAGGGCGGACAAAAGGAGTACCGTCGACCCGCTACCGGTCGTCGTGGAGGTTTCGAATCCGCAGGGCCCGGAGGGACGGCGTTCGAGTCGGAGCATGGCCATGGACGTCACCACGTCTGGATGGATGGGATCGAACTGGACGGTGAGGTTACCTCACCCGGGTCAGGCGGGCCACACCTCACGGAAGAGGCGGTACCAGTTCCCACCCAGGATCTTGTCCGCGTCCGCCGAAGGATAGCCCCTGGCCGCCAGACCCTCGTAGACGGTTTCCATGCGGCGAGGGTGGTTCAGCTCGCTGAGGAAGAAGGGCCACCGCACCGGAGGCATCGTTCCGGGGTCCGAGTAGAGTCGCGAGAGCTCGTCCACGAGCTTCTGCCGCTCCTCCGGGGTGTCGGGGACCGGGCGATGTTCCCGGTCACTCCCGATCCCCACGTGCTCGACACCGCACACCCTCACCGCGTGATCGATGTGGTCCAGGTAGTCGTCCAGGGTGTTGCGCTCTCGGGGACCCAGGTAGGGATTCAGCTGCACGATCCCCACCACGCCACCCCGGTCCGCCATGGCCCGGAGCGCTTCGTCCGTCTTGTTGCGGGGGTGGTCGTATACCGCCCGGCATCCGGCGTGGGTGATGGCGACGGGTGAGCGGGAGGCGCGGATGGCATCAAGAGAGGTGCGGGGGCCGGAGTGAGACACGTCCACCAACATCCCCAACTCGTTCATACGCGCCACCACTTCGAGCCCGTACTCCGAGAGTCCGGCGTCCGTGGCCTCGGAACTCCCGTCGCCCAGGAGGTTGCGGTGGTTGTAGGTGAGCTGGAGGATCCGAACGCCGAGACCCCACAGGACGACCAGGCGCTCCGGATTCCGCTCCAGAGGCGTGGCATTCTGGGGGTAGTAGATGAGCCCGAGGGTGCCATCCCGGATCGCCCGGTCCATGTCCGCCACGGTGCGGACCCGTGAGAGCCGGTCCCGGTTCAGGTCGATATGGGCTTCATACGCCGCGATCTCCGCCACCAGGTCGTGGAAGGCGTCCGATCCGTATAACCCGGGGTTCCCCGCAGTGACCGCGCAACAGCGCAGTCCGCTGGCGAGAATCTGATCCAGGAGTGCGGGTCCGTAGTCCAGGCGAATCTCGCCCAGGCCGTCGATGGCCACGGGCCGCTCCTGGCGCGCGTCCCGGCCGGACCCTCCCGCCCGGACCTCATCGGATGAGCGGGCAAGAGATCCGGTGGCGTGGGCCAGAGGGAGAACGGCGGCGCTATGCAGAAAGTGTCGGCGGTCCATGACGGAGTCCCTGCTTCGGGGGGTGGGGTGCACCATGAGCGTCCGTTGCGAGTTCCGCCAGGCGGTATCGAATTGCGCAGCCGAGATTCGGCTTCAGCCACCGCCGAAGTCCACCGTGAACACCTCCTCCCCCCGGGCGAACCCGTACGTGCGCTGCGTCTCATCCGGGAAGTGCACGAACTTCATCACGTTCCGCTGGTCCTCGAAGAGGTCGAAAAGGAGTGTGTTCTTCACTCGGAGCCGGGTGACGGGTCCTGCGGCCTGATACCGGAGTGCGTACCACCAGACCGGCTCCCGGTCCAGCAGCTCCTCCCCCCGGGTGACGACAGCGGGTTCGAGGAGCGTCCCCTCCACCTCGAAGGTCAGATGCCTGCCGAGGTACCGGAGAAAGACCTCGTCCACCTGGGGCGAGGCGGTCAAGGCCAGGACGGTGACACCCACCTCCCGTCCCAGGGCCGCCCCCAGATCGTCCTTGAACAGCCGCAGGCGCACCACCACGGCGTTGCCTTCCACGGCCGCGTTCGCGTAGGTGACGTGGAGGTCGTGAGGGACCGCGTCCGGTGGGATCCGGGGCGGGGTGGGCCGGGAGGCCGCATTCGGCGTGTCGGGTGACGCCGGGGGGACCGGGCCCTCCTGGGGGGCGACGGCCCCCGCGCCCGCGAGGGACGCGAGGGCCGCCAGAAGGCACGCGAGTGAAGACGCCGTCAAGAAACCTGCCTCACTGGGTGACGGTCCTGCGCCAGACGTTGTTCTCCCGGTCGATATCCGCGAATCCCTCGTCCGGATCGACGATGACCTCTACCGGGGTCTTGTCGGTGAAGAACCCGGCGACGAAGGTCTTCTCGTTGTTCCGCCAGACGTCGACCGGGTAGTCCAACCTCTGCCGGCTTCCGTCGGCGAAGACCACCTCCATCTCCAGCGGCATGACCAACCCGCCCCGGTTTTCCACTCGGATGCGAACGTAGCGGCTACCCCGGGAGGAGTCCCCCACCAGTTCCTGGGCGTCCTGGACGGATACGTCGGTCACCGCCTGGTCGTTGGCGTGGGTCGTATAGAACCATCCCCGCCAGAACCAGGCGAGGTTCTCACCGGCACCGTCGTCCATGGACCGGAAGAAGTCCGCCGGTTGGGGATGCTTGAACATCCACCCCTGGGCGTACCCCTGGAATGCGGCATCGAACTGGGGTGTGTCCAGGACGTGCTCCCGGAGCATGACCAGGCCGGTGGCGGGCTTGGCGTACCCGTTGTTCCCGAAGTCCTTGTGGATCAGATCGGACTCGGTCATGAGGGGGACCTGATCCGGGTCCCGCATGTAGCCCACGATGTTCGGCGGCGGTCCCCTGCGGGACGGATAGGTGCAGTCCTCGGTCTGGGTCCACGCGCCGTCACAGTATGTCTCGGCGTAGTCCTGTTCACCGTAGTACTGCAGGAAGGTGTTGAGCCCCTCGTCCATCCAGGTCCACTTCCGCTCGTCGGTGGCCACGATCATGGGGAACCAGTTGTGCCCCACCTCGTGGATCGTGACGGAGATCAGGCCCCGCTCCGTGCCTTCGGAGTAGCTCCCGTCCGGTTGGGGCCGGGCGCCGCAGAAGGCCAGCATCGGATACTCCATCCCGCCGGCGGGCCCGTTCGCGTTGACGGCCTTGGGATAGGGATAGGGGAAGGCCAGGCGTCCGTACGTCTTCAGCGTCTGCACGGTGGCCCGGGTGGAGACCTTGTCCCAGAGGGGCATGGCGTCGCGCGGGTAGAGAGAGTGCACCTTGATGAGGCGATCCTCCCCCGGGTAGCGGTACCCCGCGGCGTCCCACACGTAGGTCTTCGAGGAGACCCAGGCGAAATCCCGGACGTTCTCCGCGTGGAAACGCCAGGTGAGCATCCCCGTTCCGGCAGGGCGGGCCCCGGGATCCATCACCTCGTCCGCCGTAACGATGAAGGAGGGTTCCTCGCTCGTGTACGCCGCCTCCAGCCGGGCCATCTGCGCGGTCGTCAGGACCTCCTCGGGGTTCTGGAGCTCGCCCGTGGCATCCACGATGTGGTTCCGGGGCACGGTGATGGCCACGTCGTAGTCCCCGAAACTCAGGTAGAACTCGCCCCGACCCAGGAACTGGTCCGTCTGCCATCCGTTGACGTCGTCGTAGACGCTCATGCGCGGGAACCACTGGGCCATCTCGTAGATCCATCCGTCGGAGACCAGCTCCTTCCCTCCCCGCCCGGAGTCGGGAATCCGGTACGACCAGTCGATCTCAAGCTCCTGCACGCCACCGGGCTCCAGGACCCGGGGAAGGTCGACCCGCATCACCGTGTTGTTGATGGAGTAGTCCGCGTCCACCAGGCGGCCGGACCCGTCCACCACCTGGACCCGGGTGAGCTCGTGTCCACCATCGAAGCGGTCCAGACCCAGGAAGCGCATGGCCCTCGGACTGATCTCCTCTGGAAGGGCCCCCTGCATGCGATACGCCCGGGAGAACTCCTCGGACCGGGTGTTCTGGTCCAGCTGGAGCCAGAGGAAGCGGAGCGGGTCGGGGGAGTTGTTGTGGTAGGTGATCCGTTCCGACCCCGCCGCCCGGTGCTCAACGGTGTCCAGCGTGACCCGGATCCGATAGTCCGCTTTCTGCTGCCAGTAGCGGGGCCCCGGGAGGCCGGCGGCGTTACGGTAGTCGTTTGGATCCGGCCACTCGTCCAGGATACGGAACATGGACTGGTTGGTCCGGCTCCCGTCGTCGTGGAGCCACTGTTGAGCCGTGGCGTCCGACGGGACCACGAGGAGCAGGCCGAGGACTCCGGCCGTCCACCAGGGTGCGACGCGATTCATGGCTGCCTTCCCGCGCTGGGGTGTCCAGGGGGGCGGCCGGGGAAAGCGGGCCCGGGAGAAGCCTGGGTCGTCGCTGTCCCACGGGCCGCACGTCCCCGTGGCTGTTGCGGGAGCGGCGGGCCGGGAGGGCGGGGACCCCTCGCTCCAGACCACAGGATACCCCGCGGGAGTCCCGTGGGGAGTGGGGAAATACCCGTGACGGTCGCGGTGATCCGGACGACGCCGGCTCGACTCAGTAGACTCCGGTTTCCTGGCTGTAGGCCTGGCGGAGGCCCTCGAGGTACTGGTCGAAGAGCCCCGCCATCTCCCGGTGCTCCCGCTGGACCTGGGCGCGGAAATCCGGGTCCTCGAGGTAGTCGAAGAGCACGGCAGCCATGATCTTGGCGTCCAGGAGGAATCCCGTGTGCCCCACCTCCTTCATGGAGTCGAGCCAACGGTCGTAGGAGTGTCCTGGTGCGGACGAGGAGAAGACGCTCACGCTCAACCCGGGGATGTCACGGGTAACGAATCCCGTTTCCTCGTATCCCGCGGGACGCTGCGGCTCCGAGTTGATGGCCGGCGCACCCAGCTCCTGGGCGTAGGCGAATCCCAATTCCTCGAGGGTCCCCAGGGTGATCCCGTCCCGATACTCCCCGTAGACTTCGATCTCGACCTCGGTCCCGGTGGCCAGGGCGGCGGCCCGGGCCGCGTTGGCGATCATGGAGTCCATGTGGGCCAGGTAGACCTCGTCGGGATATCGGATGTAGTAGTCCACGACGGCTCGGTCCGGGACCACGTTCGGCGCCCGGCCACCCTCGGGGATCACGCCCTGAATCACCGCCTCGGGTCGGAAGGTCGGTCGCAGGTGGTCCACCGCGGTGTAGAACTGGACGGCCGCAGAGAGGGCGTTCCGGCCCGCCCAGGACTGGCGCTGGTGAGCGGGGATTCCGGTGAAGGTATAGCGAGCCATGTTGATGTTCAGGCAGCAGACCCCGAACCCGGCTCGATTCCGGCTGGTCTCACCGGATCCATGGCTGCGTACCAATATCTCCGCGTCGTCGAAGATCCCCGCCCGGTGCATGATCACCTTTGCCGGCGGGCCCATCTCCTCCGCCGGAGTCCCGTAGATTCGGATCGAGCCGGGCCTCCCGTGCTCTTCCATGTATTCCGACAGGGCGAAGGCCGCGGCGAATCCCACCGGGCTCTGGGCGTTGTGCTGGCACCCGTGGTAGTCCTCGGTGGTGCCGCGGAGTGCGTCGTACTCCACGATGATGCCCAGCGCCGGTCCGTCTCCTCCCGCGGGTGAGGTCCAGGTCGCCTCGAAAGCGGTCTCGAGCCCGGCCACGCCGGTCTCGACGGTGAATCCCCGGCCCGCGAGCACCTGGGTGAGGGTGTCCACCGTTTCGTACTCCTGGAACCCGGACTCCGGATTCTCGCCGATGTGGTCCGAGAGGGCACCCAACTCGTCCCACCAGAGGCGGGCGACCCGGTCCATGACAGCGTCCTTTTCGGCCCGATGACGCTGGACCAGCCGCTGGGCCAACTCCGTGGGCCCGATGTCCCCCTGAAGGGCTTCGATGCGCTCGAGGACGGGACCGGCGGCACTTCGCTCGGTGGCGGTGGTCTGGGCCGAGACGGGGGTCGCGGCCAGGAGCGCGAGGACGAGGGCGGCGGCGGCGTTGCGCATGATACCTCCAGGTGGTGCAACGCGGGCCGGCGTTCCATCGACACTCGGCCCGGGACAGGAGCGGGGCAATCGTGGGGCAGCGCGGGGTCAAAGTCCAGCCGCGAGGCTCGAATCAGCCGGGGACTCGCGATGCCAACAGCGCCAGAGCCGGAAGGGCTGCGCCCAGGGAGAGGAACCGAGTCCAGGTGACGGGCCGAACTCGCAGGAGCCGCACCACTACCCAGGTCAACAGGAGGAGTGCTGCCAGGATCACCAACTGACCGATCTCCAATCCTACGTTGAAGGAGAAGAGCGGCCACGCGATGCCCTCCTCTTCCCCCAGGAGCGCACGGAGGAAGTTCGAGAAGCCCATTCCGTGGATGAGGCCGAAGAACAGGGCCATCCCGTACTTCACCCGGCGCCCTCGAAGATGTCCGGCAGGGGAGTCGGGCGGGCGGTGGGTGGCCGCAGCATCGGCCGACACCGTTCGTTGCTCCCACAGGGTGTTCAGCGCGGTGAGCAGGATCGTCAGGGGGATCAGGAACTCCACCCACACACTGCTCATCGCCACGACGCGAAGCGTCGCCAGAGCCAGGGTGATCGAGTGCCCCACGGTGAAGGCGGTCACCAGGACCAGGAGTTCCCGCCAGTGGGAGAAGCCGTACCCGGCGGCCAGCGCCACGATGAAGAGGAGGTGGTCGTAACCGGCGAGGTCGGCGATATGCCGAAACCCCAGCTCCAGGTAGACGGCGAAGGCGGACGACACGGTGCCGTGACCGGCTGCGAGCCGCCCTCAGCGTGACGGGGAGGGTCCCAGACCTCTCCCGGTGGGGCGAGCGGCAATCATCGGCGTCACTCCCACACCACTCCGTAATCGTCCCCAAAGTTGCTGGAGCCGCCCCAGAACGCCCCGTTCTCCCAGTCGAAGTAGATGGCATTGATGGGGCCTGAGGTTCGCTGGGAGGAGGTCAGGTCATACCCCATGGCCTCGAGCTCTCGACGGATCCAGGGAGGGGTATCCTCCCGTACCAGCAGTCGGCCCGGAACAATCTCCCGATCACCGAACGAAGATCGCATCTGGAACGAGTTGATGTTGGCCGCCTCCGCCGCCTCCTGCACGTTCATTCCGAACTCCACGAAATTGAGGAAGAACTGGAGGAGATTCTGGTCCTGTGTGTCCCCCCCCTGCACGGCGAAGGACAGGAACGGTCGACCGTCCTTCAGCGCCAGTGAAGGGGTCAGGGTGGCCCTGGGACGCTTCCCGGGCTCGATCACGTTATAGGGGCCGTCCTGTGGGTTCACGACGAAGGACTGGCCCCGCTGGCTGATCCCGATTCCGGTCCGCCCGGCGATGACCGCCGGTACCCACCCACCCGAGGGCGTCACCGAAACCACCCACCCATCGGCGTCCGCGGCCTGGATCGAAGTGGTGCCCTGGTGGAAGTCCGCTTCGAACGCCTCCAGCCTCTCCTCCGGGGCATCCGCCTCCAGGGGGGAGGCACCCTTGTTCCACGCCTCGAGGTGGGAGAGGAACGGGTTCGTGCCCCCCTGGAACGGGTAGGGATCCCCTGGGCCCAGGGTCGGGTCGTTCCGGCGCCAGTCGATGAGCGCCGCACGGTCCCGGGCATACTCCTTGGAGAGGAGGCCGCGGATGGGCTCCTCCGGCGGGAAGTAGGGGTCGCCGTAATAGAAGTCCCGGTCGGCAAAGGCCAGGTTCATGGCCTGGTAGAGGGCATGTACGTAGCGGGCGCTGTTGTAGCCCATCTCCTGGAGATCGAAGTCTTCCAGGATATTGAGCGTCTGGAGGAGAACCGGTCCCTGGACCCAATGGGTCAGCTTGTAGACCTCGATCCCCTTGTAGGTGGTCATCACAGGCTCTTCCACGTACACCGACCACCGGGCCAGGTCGTCCATGGTCACCCGCGAGCCCTGCTCCCGGGCACCCCGGACATATTCCTCGGCGATGTCGCCCCGATAGAAGCGGTCGTACGCCGCCTGGATGGCATCCTCGCGGCTCCTTCCCGCAGCAAGTGCGTCGGCCTCCGCCTCCACAAGCTTCCGCAGGGTGACGGCCAGGTCCGACTGGACCAGGATGTCTCCTGCCTCGGGCCCCTCTCCCCCGTCCGGAAAGAACACCGCTGCGGTGTAGGGCCAGGCCAGAATACGGTCCCGGTTGGAGCGCACCCGCCGGACGGCATCCGCTTCCATCGGATACCCCTCAGCCATCTCCATCGCGGGTGCCAGGACCTCCGCCAGGGAAAGGCGGCCCCACCTCGCAACCATGGTCATGAGGCCTCCGGGTGTCCCCGGCGTGACCATGGCGTCCACGCCGTACTCCGGTGGAAAGCGCATGCCCTGTTCACGGAAGTACCCGGCGGTGGCTCCGCTGGGCGCCACGCCCAGGGCGTTCAGCCCGATGACCCGCCTCTCCTCGGGGTGGTAGATGAGGGCCTGAGTCTCGCCTCCCCAGGACAGGACGTCCCACATGGTGGCGGTGGCCGCCAGCATGGCCGCCGCGGCGTCCACTGCATTGCCGCCTTTCTGGAACATCATGGCTCCTGCGGTGGCCGCCATGGGCTTCCCGGTGATGGCGATCCAGTGGCGTCCGTGGAGGACCGGCTTCTGGGTCTGCTGGGCCTGGACCGGGGTGAACGCCGCCACGGTGGACGCGGCCAGGGCGACGAGAACGAACCGGGTCATGGGTCCTCCTGGGGCTGCGGATGGGCCATCCAAGGGCGGGGATATTGGTGCCGTGCAGCCCCGGGGGAAAGCGGGTGGTCTGCCGGAGGGCTGCTCGGAGGGCTCCGGCGCGGGCGTGAATCCGGCTCGGGCCCTAGCTTCCTCGAGACTCGGCCCCGAGTCTGGCCTCCGACCGCCCCACGGTCTCCAACCATCCCGCCGTCCCCGCCTCTGCCATGACACCAACCCAATCTCCCTCCCCCGCGCGGCGGACCCGGGGGCCGACGGAGGAGCGGATCCTGGAAGCCCTCGATGTGGACGGGATGGTGGAGGCCGCCCGCGAGTTGGTCCGCATCCCCAGTGTAAGCGGCGAGGAAACACCGGCGCAGGAGTTCGTCGCGAGCCTCATGCAGGCTCACGGCATGGACGTGGATCGATGGGTGATTCCCATGGAAGAGGTGGGGGCGCATCCGGCCTACGGGGCCGAGGTCCTCCGCCGAGACCCCCTGGGCGTGGTGGGCACCTGGGCTGGATCGGGAGGTGGGCGGGACCTCATCCTGAACGGCCACGTGGACGTGGTTCCGCCGGGGGACGCGTCCCTGTGGCATCATCCGCCCTTCTCGGGCCTCGTCCGCGATGGTCGACTCCACGGGCGTGGTGCACTGGACCTCAAGGGGCCCCTGGTGGCGGGCATCTTCGCTCTGGATGCCATCAGGCGGGCGGGGGTGACCCTCGCGGGCACCGTGCACCTCATGAGCGTGGTGGGCGAGGAGGACGGGGGGATGGGGACGCTGGCTGCCATCCTCCGCGGCTACCGAGCTCACGGGGCGGTGGTGCTGGAGCCCACGGAGCTGGCGGTGGCCCCGGCCCAGGCCGGGTGTCTGAGCTTCAGGATCCGGGTGGCGGGCCGGGCCGCCCACGGCGCCGTTCGGGAGGAGGGGGTGAGCGCCCTGGAGAAGCTCATTCCGGTCTACCGCGCACTTCAGTCCCTCGAGTCGGAGCGGAACCGACGCCTCTCGGGGGACCCGCTCTTCGGCCGATACTCCATCCCGTTCCCGGTCTCCGTCGGGACGGTACGGGGCGGCGACTGGGCCTCCTCCGTGCCGGATCGCGTCACCATCGAGGGCCGCATGGGATTGGCTCCCGGCGAGGATCCGGAGGCCGCCCGACGAGAGATGGAGACGGCGGTGGCGGCAACGGCGGGCCAGGATCCGTGGTTCCGAGAGCATCCGCCGGGGGTGGAGTGGTGGGGGGGACGGTTCCTGGCGGCTCGGACCGATCCCGACGACCCGCTGGTTCGGACGCTTCACGGCGCGGCCAGCGACGTGCTGGGCCGGGAGGTGGCCGTGGAAGGGATGCCGTACGGCGCCGACATGGGGATTCTTTCGCAGGTGGCGGGGATTCCCACCGTCCTCTTCGGCGCCGGAGACATCCGGCGGGCCCACCGGCCCGACGAATCCGTCTCGGTGGACGAGCTGGCGGACATGGCACGAGTCCTGGCCTTGGCCACCCTTCGCTTCTGCCGGCCGTCCGCGTAGATCCGGGCTCGGGTGGAGACCCGGTCCGTGATGCCCCCGCACCTGCCGGTCCTGGGCGGTGGGTGTCGGGGCCGGCTCCTCGGACCGGTAGGAGCTCAGCCGGGTCCGGTTGCCCTCCGGGGCCCGGGGGCCATGCCTCCGGCCCCGAGGCCTCCGCCGCCCATTCCGGCGGCGGGCCCTCCCGAGCCCGCGGGAGCTCTGTTCACCGCCGAGGCGGCGGCCTCGACGAGCTCGAAGTCATGCTCCGCCAGGAGATTGCCGTCGTTGCGATACTCGAGACGCCATGTCCCGGGGACGGTCATGGAGCCCTGGAGGGTACGCCAGACCCACCACCAGCTCATGGCCCAGAACCGGTCGTGTGTGAAGGAGTAGGTCCAGAACAGACCTCCGTCGGGGTCGAAGAGGTCGAACCGAGAGGTGGAGCCCTCTCGGACATTGGCGAGGTGGACCCAGGCGGAGAACCGGACGTCGTCGGTGCTGAAGGTGCTCGTGTGGGCCACCGGGGCCTTCACCAGGTCCAGGGTCAGGTCCGCGGTGGTCAGCCGCGACTGGATCAGGCCGAACTCGTCCTGGTAGGGGTCGGCGGCGGCCCAGTGGTCGACCACGTCCCCGCACTCGCCGGCGAAAGCGTCCACCACGGATCCGTACCGAAGGAACTCCACGTGTAGGTGGGGCATGTCCGAGTTACCGGAGCTTCCCACCAATCCCAGCACCTGCCCCGCCTCCACGCTCTGGCCGAGCGAGACCGCCACGGAGCTCCGGGCCATGTGACCATAGATGCTCTCGAAGCCATCCCGGTGCTGGAGGCGAACGTGGTTCCCGAATCCGCCGGGACCGTTCGTGGTGCTCCGGTCGAAGACTCCATCCGCGATCTGGGTGACCGTGCCCGGCGCCGCCGCCAGGATCCGGACCCCCTCGTCCATGCGCTCGAAGCTGGGGAGGGTCAGGTCCACTCCATGGTGACCGTCGTACGACTTGGGTCCGCACCGATAGTCCAGGATCCCCGGGCCCGATCGCAGGTCCACGTAGTTGACGTAGTAGAAGTCCGTGTTCAGGACTCCCTCCAGCGGAAAGACGAGCTGCAGGGTCTCGAGGACCTGGACGGGGACCGAATCCGCCAGGGATCCCACCCGGGCCTCCACGTGGGTCGTTCCCACCCCCACCGCGGTCACCTCGCCATTCCCGTTCACCGAGGCCACCGCCGGATCGCCCATCGTCCAGTTCACTGTCGCATCCAGGCTCCGCCCGTTGGCGTCCTCCACCCGGGCGACGAGCTGCCGGGACTCCGGTACGAAGAGCTCCAGGGCACCCGAGGCGATGACCAGGGAGGCCGGAGCCCCCGGACCCGGCTCCGTGCCCGAGTCTCCACACCCGTGGGCAGCGACCGTGGCGGTCAGGGTGGCGACGACCAGTGTGCGCCGGTTCATGGGAGGGCTCCGGTGAGGGCGGGTGGGGGCTGGGTTCGGCAGTGCGAACTGTGGGTCCGAAGGGACCTGATCCGCAAGAACGTCGCCATCCCCGGACGTCCTCCCGACACCGCGTCCGGAGAGGTGGTGGGGAGCGCCGTCGGATCCGGTGCTCCCCGTTCCATCCGGAGCCTTGCCTGCCTCGGCATCGGAGCCCAATCTCCCGGCCCCAACACGTGCAGAACCGGAAGCCAGGAGTCCTTCCATGCGCCGTACCCCCATCCGCGCCGTCGTCTTGTCCGCGGTGACCCTTGCCCTCGCCGCACCCGGGGCACACGCCCAGGCCGACCCCCGTCTTCCCGCCCTGAAGGAGGAAGCCCGAGAGATGGTCCGGGAGCGGGCCAAGCTGGTCCAGGAGATCATCGACATGCTCTACTCCTTCGGGGAGCTGGGCATGCAGGAGTTCGAGACCCAGAGGTACCTCACGGGGATCCTGGCCGACGCGGGCTTCGAGATCGAGCTCGGGGTCGCGGGCATGCCCTCGGCATGGACCGCCCGATGGACGCAAGGGGAGGGGGGTGCCGTGATCGCACTGGGGTCCGACGTGGACGGGATTCCCCAGTCCAATCAGAAGCCCGGCGTCGGCTATAGGGATCCCATCCTGGCCATGGCACCGGGTCACGGGGAGGGCCACAACTCGGGGCAGGCCGTGAACATCGTTGCGGCGCTGACCGTCAAGGAGATCATGGAGCGGGAGGACATTCCCGGGACGCTGCTCATCTGGCCGGGCGTGGCCGAGGAACAGGTGGCGTCCAAGGCGTACTTCGTCCGGGAAGGCGTCTTCAACGGCGTGGACGTGAACCTGTTCACCCACGTAAGCAACAACTTCGGGATGTCGTGGGGCCAATCCTCCGGAAACGCCCTCTGGTCGGTCCAGTTTCGCTTCTCCGGCGAGACCGCCCACTCGGCGGGATCGCCGTGGCGCGGTCGCTCGGCGCTGGACGCCGTCATGCTCATGGCGCAGGCCTGGGAGTTCAAGCGGGAGCACCTGCGCCCGGCGGCCCGATCCCACTACATCATCGTGGACGGGGGTGATCAGCCCAACGTCGTTCCCCAGACGGCTACCATCTGGTTCTACTTCCGTGAGCGCGACTACGAGCTCACCAAGGAGCAGTACGACGCGGCCGTGAAGATGGCGGAGGGCGCCGCCCTCATGACCGGCACCGAAGTGGACACCATCATGACCGTCGGTGCGGCCTGGGGACGCCACTTCAGCAAGCCGGTGGCCGAGGTCACCTACGCCAACATCCAGGAGGTGGGATTGCCCGAGTGGGACGAGAAGGACCTCGCCCTCGCCCGGGCTCTTCAACGGGAGTTGGGTGTGGACGAGGAGGGACTCGCCACCGAGATCGGCGAGTTGCTGGGTCCTGTGGACCTTTCCCAGTCCCTGGGAGGCGGTTCCGACGACATCGGCGACATCTCGTGGAACATGCCCACCGTCACGCTTCGCTATCCGTCCAACATCCCCGGTGGGCCGGGCCACAACTGGGCGAACGGGATCGCCATGGCCACCCCGATTGCCCACAAGGGTGCGTCGGCCGGGGCCGAGGTCCAGGCCATGACGCTGCTGGACCTGTTCCTGGACGGAGAGACCGTGGCCGCGGCGTGGGAGTACTTCAACGAGGTCCAGACCGCCGAGACCGAGTACATCCCCTTCATCTCGGAAACGGATCAGCCGGCGATCTGGCTGAACGCGGAGATCATGGAGCGGTGGCGGCCTCTCATGCGCGAGTTCTACTACGATCCGACCCGGCATGACACGTACCTGGATCAGCTGGGAATCGAGTATCCCACCGTTCGGACCCAGCCCATCACGGAGGACGGGGCCGGGGCCCGATGAGCAGCCTGCCGCTGGGGGCGTTCAGCGTCAGCTTGAGCGTCAAGGATCTGGCCACCTCCAAGGCGTTCTACGAGAAGCTCGGCTTCAGCGACCTGGGGGGCGAGATGGAGCACGGGTACCTGATCATGAAGAACGGCGATACGGTGATCGGGCTCTTCCAGGGGATGTTCGACGGGAACATCCTGACCTTCAACCCCGGGTGGGACCAGAGCGCCCAGGACCTCCAGGAGTTCACGGACGTGCGCCAGATCCAGGCCCGGCTCAAGGAGGCGGGCCTGAGGCTGGGGCGCGAAGCGGATCCCGACACGGAGGGCCCCGAGCACATCACCCTGGTGGACCCGGACGGGAACGCCATCCTCATCGACCAGCACCGATGATCGGGTGACCCGGGCCCGGGACCGAACGGCGGCGCTGGTGCCGCGCGTCGCCCCGGTGTGCAGCCCCGGAGCCGATGGGCCTTCCCCCACCATTGCATGGCCCGAGGTTGGGGGTGAGTGATGGAATAGGGACCACTGAACAAGGAGTCCGACCCATGATCAAGTCCCGAAAGCGTCCGGAGACCCTCCGGCTTCGCACCATCGTGCCGGCGCTCACCGTGGGAGACATGGCGGAGAGCCTCCGGTGGTATTGCGATGTGGTGGGTTTCTTCCGGAAGGAGACCTGGGAGCACGAAGGGCGCATCGTCGGCGCCGAGTTGGTGGCCGGGAGCCACCGCATCCTGCTCATGCAAGACGACTGGGCCAAGGGGCGGGACCGGCCCAAGGGAGTCGGGATGCGGCTGCACCTCGAGACCTCTCAGGATATCGACGACATCGCGGACGCGATCCGCGACCGTGGTGGGACGCTGGCCTCCGAGCCCGAGGACAAGCCCTGGGGTACCCGGAGCTTCGATCTCACCGATCCCGACGGGTTCAACCTGACCATCAGCGCGCCGTACTCCTGAGCCGCCGCCTGCGGGCGAGGTCGGGGAGGGAGCCGTCCGGTTCGACGGATGGCCATGGGTTGCCGGTGTGTCAGGAGGTGACACCCTGGCGTGGCCCAGGGAGACCATCGGCCTGCTGGAGGAGTTCGTGAACCTGAACTCCGGCACCATGAACGTTGCGGGCGTCCGAGAGGCAGGCACCCGACTGCGGACGCGCTTCGACGACCTGGGCCTCGAGACCGGTAAGCCCCGTGAATCCCCGGAATGCCGGAGCGGCGGACGTCTCGTTCACCGCTGGCCTCGTGGACATGGCCCTGGATGGTCTGGGGCCCGGTGGAGGGAACGACCACACGGTGGACGAGTGGATCGACCCCCCCCCGGCCATCCAGACAAAGCGGGTAGCGGTCCTCATGTACCGGCTGACCCGGGAACGAGCCCGGATCCTGGAGGAGGGTGGGGAGGGGTAGGGGCGCCGGAACGCAGGGAGGCGGTCAGAAGAAGGGGAGCGCCACCACGGGGATCCGCGCCACGGTGGCTTGAGCGGCGAGGTCCTCCTCCTCGTCGGATGTCCCCAGGATCCCGCCGGCCACCGTCCCGCCCAGGAGCAGGAGGGCGTCCACCCAGCGCGGTGTAGGCACGACACGGTTCAGCAGCCAGCCGACCCCGAGCCCGCCGGCAGCGCCCAGCGCCATTCCGTACCCTGCCCCCGAATCCGTGGCGCCGGTCCAAACCCCGGCCCCCACCCCTCCCAACGCCGAGGCCAGTGCTGCCACGTCACAGCCGTCCGCCGGCCGGGCGGCACCGACGGTGATCATGGGACACCCGGTGAGCGGGTAGAAGCTCCATAAGGCCACGGCGCCCCCCACGACTCCCCCGACGACGGCGGCCGGCGCAGATCCCTCGGCGTCCTGCGCCGTGGCCGGGGACCCCGCGAAGAGGTGCAGCGCGGCGCACCACAGCGCGATGGGGAGGAGGGCGGATGGGCGCATTCGGGGCGTGGGAGGGGAGTGTGGACCGCGAAAGGTGCTACCAAGAAAGGGGGCAGCGGCAGCTGCCGCCACCCCCCCGCTCGAGACTCCCTGCCGCGCTACTCGGCGTGATCCTTCCGGACCACGGCGGCCAGGGGAAGGGCCACCGCCGCGGTGGCCAGTGCTGCCCCGGTCACGGCAGCTCCACGGGTCTTGAGGAGGGACTTCGCCCCTCGAAGCGCCAGGAGATTCCTCGGCCCCCGGATGGGATGGCGGAGGAGGTAGGTGAGCTTGGGAGCCTTCATCATGAGTCCGACTTTCAGCAACCTGCCCATGGTCTTCTTCTTCATTGTGACCGCTCCCTGTGCCAAGCGTGGGACAACCTGTCTAAGATAATACACCAAAACGGCTTGGCGGATCCCGGCTTTTCCCCCGAGAGCCACCGCTCTACCTTGCGTTTTCGGCTTGCCGATGCCGCGGATCCTCCTGCCCCGGGGGCGGGGATCCGGCCCCCTCTTCACCTGCCCGTCATGCCCCACGTCGTTATCGATCTCAACGACCAGCGCCCCGTGTGGAGACAGCCGGACTGGTTCGCCCGGGAGATTCGTAATGCACTTCCCGACGACTGGACCCTCGCCGTCATGGACACACCCTCGGAGGGTACGGGGGACGGTTCCACCGGTGCCCATCCGGACGTGTTGGAGGCGGTAGCGGACGCTCGGGTCTACATGGGTTTCGGGATCGCCGAGGAGGTTCTCCGGGCGGCGCCGCAGCTCCGGTGGGTGCACACCGGAAGCGCCGGGGTGGGATCGTCCCTCACGCCGGAGATGCTCCGGAGGGACCTCCTGTTCACCAACTCTGCCGGGATCCACGGTCCACCGATGGCGGAGGCCGTCCTCGGGATGATCCTCCACTTTTCCCGGGGCTTCGACTTCGGTCAGGCGGGCAAGGCCCGTCGGGCGTGGGACACGGATCCGTACTATGCCGCCGACACTCCGCTTCGGGAGATCTCCACCAGCACCGTGGGGATCCTGGGGTTGGGGGGCATCGGCCGGGAAGTGGCCTGGCGGTGTCGCGCCCTGGGTGCCCGAGTCCTGGGGCTCAGACGGTCCTCCGGCGGCCCGGGTCCGGAGGGGGTGGAGTCGCTGCACGGGCGGGATGGCTTCCACACTCTGCTCGCGGAGAGCGACTTCCTGGTGGTCACGGCTCCGGACACACCGGAGACCCGCGGGATGATGGACGCGTCCGCCTTCCGGAGGATGAAGGAGGGAGCGGTCTACATCAACGTGGCTCGGGGGAAGATCACGGACGAGGCGGCGTTGTTGGAAGCCCTGGAAGCCGGGAGGCTCCGAGGGGCGGGTCTGGACGTCTTCGCCCGAGAGCCGCTGGAGGCGGCGTCACCCTTCTGGAGCCTGGAGAACGTGCTCATCACCCCCCACGTCTCTCCGGTCACCCGGCACTTCTGGCGGCGGGAAGCGGACCTGGTTCTCCACAACCTCCACTGCTTTCTCCAGGGGCGCGAGGCGGAGATGTGGAACCTGGTGGACAAGGAGGCGGGGTACTGACCGGGATCAGGGATCGGAGACCTCCCCGGCCTTGACCTCGTCCCACAGCTGGTCCAGGCGGTCCAGGGAGGCCGTGGACAGGTCCACACCTCGAGCGCGGGCCAGCGCCTCGAGCCCTTCGAACCGGCGGTGGAACTTCCGGTTCGCCCGGTCCAGGGCCGTCACCGGATGCTTGCCGGCGAGGCGCACCAGGTTCACCACCGCGAAGAGAAGATCCCCCAGCTCCTCCTCCACCCCCGGCTCGTCCCCGGCCTCCAGCGCCACACGGACCTCCTCGAGCTCTTCCGCCACCTTGTCCCAGGCGCCCTGGTGGTCCTCCCAGTCGAATCCCACGCCGGCCACCCGTTCCTGCATCCGGTGGGCCTTGGTGAGGGGGTCCAGGGTGCGGGCGAGCCCGCCCAGGACTCCGCCCGGGTCTTTGCCGAGCTCCTCGTCGCGCTCTCGTGCCTTGAGTCGCTCCCAGTCCTCCCGGGGCCCCAAACCGTAGAGGTGCGGGTGCCGCCGGCGCATCTTCTCTTCGAGGCGTCGGGTCACCGAGTCGGCGGTCAGCCGGTGCTGTTCCTCCGCCACCACGATCTGGAATGCGAGGTTGAGGAGGAGGTCGCCCAGCTCCCCTTCCAGTTGGGAGACGTCGGCACGGTGCACCGCGTCCGCCACCTCATGGGCCTCCTCAAGGAGGTGGGGAACGAGGGTCTCCGCGGTCTGGGCGGCGTCCCACGGGCAGTTCGCCCGCAGGAAGCGCACGAGGGCGAGACCTCGATCCAGTGTGCCGGGCGCCGTTTCGGCGTGGTCCGCACCGGCCACGGGGTAAGGGATGTCAGGGGGTTCCTGGCTCATGGTCTGCGGGGGGAATCGGGGTTGCTACGGGGTGGATCTTCCGCATCTTTCCACTGCTATGTCAACGGACCGCCGGACCCGCGCGTGGATCGAGGTGCAGTCCGCCTCCCTGCGCCGGAACTTCCGACGGCTTCGGGAGGCGGTCCCGGAGGGCGTGCGCCTCGTCCCCATGGTGAAGGCCGACGGGTACGGGCTCGGGATGCTGGACGTGGTCCGTTCACTGGCCCGTGAAGCCCCTTGGGGATGGGGAGTGGCCACGGTGGACGAGGGCGTGAGCCTCCGGTCCGCGGGCATCACAGAGCCGGTCATCGTCTTCAGTCCTCTACCACCGGGTTCGGAGGCGGCGGCGGTGGCCCACGACCTCACGGTGACGGTCTCGCAGGTGGAGACGCTGGACCGACTCCGCGAGTGCGCGGGAGAGCGTCCAGTCAGGGTCCATCTCGAGGTCGATACGGGGATGGGCCGCGCCGGATTCGCCTACGATTCTGTCCGGGATTGGGGGCCGTCGATCCGGTCGCGGCTGGTGCCCCCCCTCAAGTGGGAGGGGATGTTCACCCACTTCCATTCGGCGGACGAGGCGGGGGGCCCCGGGGTGGACGAGCAGATGGCCCGCTTCCGCGCGGTGGCCGGTCATCTCAACCCGCCTTCGGCGGTGCTCCTGCACGTGGCGAACTCCGCGGGTCTCCTGCGCCTTGGACGAGGTCTGCGCGGATTTTCCCTGGCTCGCCCCGGGATCTTCCTGTACGGGGGGCGTTGCGGGTCCGATCTTCCTCCTCCGGAGCCGGTGGTGGCCGTGCGGGCTCGCGTGGTCAGGGTGGCGGAGGTCCCGGCGGGAGCTACCGTCGGGTACGGGAGCACCTACCGAGCGGAGGCGCCGCAGCGGTGGGCCACGCTGAGCATCGGGTATGGAGACGGATATCGAAGGGCGGCGTCCAACGGGGCCGAGGTCCTGGTGGCAGGTCGGAGGGCTCCCGTGGTGGGCCGGATCTCCATGGACATGACCGTGGCAAACATTACAGGGGTTCCGGGTGTAATCCCCGGGGACGTGGCGACACTCCTGGGGTCGGACGGGGAGGAAGAGATCCTCCTGGAAGAGGTGGCGGCGTGGATGGGGACCATTCCATACGAGGTCCTCACCGGGCTCACGCCTCGTCTGCCAAGGATCTGGACGGAATGACGGGAAGGCGATCGATGGGCGAACGGCCCGAGAGTCGGAATGACAGAGGAGGTGCGGTGAGGGGTGCTCCCTTGGCCCTGGCCCTGGCGGTCATGGCAGCCGTGGCGGCGTGCGCGGACGAGGATCCGGTCTCCGTGAACGGAGATCTGATTCCCCTCACGCCCCAGACCGTAGAGGTCATTCTCCCGTGGTCCGAGTTCGGGGCCGAAGTGGAGATCCTGGGCGGATTCGGCACTCCCAGCCAACTCCCCGGCCAGGTGGTCAGCCTGGACTACCGTGGTGAGTTGGACTCCCGCGCGCTCGTGCGGTTCTTCCCCTTCCCGGCGAGCGCCTCGGTAAGGGATTCCACCGGGACGACTCGGGTCGACTCCGCCTTCACCTGGCTCAGCGGCCGGGTGGTGGCGCGGGTGGACACCTTGCGGACCCAGGTGACCGGGCCGGTGGAGATGAGTCTGAGCCGGCTCGACCAGGACTGGCATTTCCGTTCGGCGACCTGGGATCTCCTGGTGGATACGGTCCAGGATCAGCGGACCTGGGGAGAGCCGGGCGCGGGGCCGGGAGTATCCCTGGGCACGGCCATCTGGGATCCTGCCCAGGGCGATTCGGTCGTCTTTCCCCTGGACTCCGCCACCGTGGCCCTCTTCGGCGACACCACGGGGGTTCGGACCACGGCTCGCCTCGACGTGGCCACACCGGGCGTCCTGCTCCAGCTGGCCGACGTGGACCTACGACTCGACGCCCGCCCGAGCATCAACCAGGATACGGTGATCGTCCTGAATTCGGGACTCCGGCAAGGCACGTTCGTCTACTCCCCGTTCCCCGACCCGCCCCCGGATGGGATCCGGGCCGGGGGGGCTCCAGCGTGGCGTACCGTCATCACGATGAACATCCCCCGCGTCCTGAACGGCCCGGAGGAGCTCTGCGCGCAGGTCGGCTGCCCGTTCTCGGTGGAACCCACGCGGCTGAATCACGCTTCTCTGATTCTCACCAGCCGCGCGAGCTCACCGGCGGCCTTCCAGCCCTCGGACTCGCTGCTCCTCGACGTGCGACCGGTACTCGTGCCCGAGCGCTTGCCAAAGGCGCCGCTGGGGCCGTCCTTCCTGGGGATCCTTGGCCGGAGTGTGGCACCGGAGGCCTTCGGCGACGCGCCTGGCCAGCAGATTCCCATCACCATCACCGAGTTCGTGCGCGGTCTGGTGGATCCGGCCCGGGCGGACCTCCTCCCGAACGAGTTGGCCCTGCTGTCGCTGCTGGAGCCCTTCTCCATCGGCTTCGGCGACTTCGACGGTCCGGGAGATCCGGGTGAGCCCGTGCTGCGCCTCATTCTGACTGCCAGCGACCCGGTGGAGATCCGATGATGTCGCGTTCGCGTTGCCGGCCTCCGGTCTCCATCGCCATGGCGGTGTCGGCCTGCGTCGTGCTTCTCCCCGGTTCGGTCACCGGACAGTCGGTCCTGAGCGCCTATGGATTCGGGACCCCCCTCGAGCCCCTGAACGCACGGGCACTGGCCCTGGGCGGTGTGGGCATGGGCCTTCCCGGCACCGCCCTGGCGCCCCAGGATCCGTCGGCCTCGGCGGATCTCGTCCTGCCCGCAGTGGTGTTCACCAGCCAGACCACGTGGCACGAGACCACGGAATCCGGCCAGCTGTTTTCCAGCACCAGCAGCCGGTTCCCGGCCATCGGGGTGATGTATCCGGTGGAGCGCATCGGGACGGTGAGCGTCTCCTTCGCGGGGGTCCTGGACCAGAACTGGAGCGCCTCCCAGCAGCGTCTCCTCACTCTCGAGGGCTCCGGGACGCAGGCGCGAGTCACCGACTCCTTCGAGTCCGAAGGCGGAGTCTCGGCGCTCCGCGTCGGGGTTGCGCGGCGCCTCGCTCCGTCCCTCGCCGTGGGCGCCTCGGTCGGCACCTACCTGGGGAACGTGGAGCGCCGGTTCACCCGAAGCTTCGATTCCCTCGAGGTGGAGACCACCGTGCCGGAGTTCCGGACGGGCGGCGCTTGGGACTACACGGGCTTCATCGCCTCGCTGGGCGCCACCGTCGATCTCCCCCAGGTGGCGCGGATCAGCGCGTCGTACTCCTTCGGGGGGGACCTCAGGGCATCGCCCACGTCCGCTACCGACGGCGCGGGGATCACCCTGGGAATGCCTTCGGAGTTCCGCCTCGGCGGCAGCGCGCTCCTCTCGGACCAACTCGCCCTCAGCGCGGGCATCTTCTACGCCGACTATGCGGGCGCGGGGGAATCCCTGGACGACGTGGACGGAGCCGCGGTGCTCCGGTTCGGAGCCGGTGCGGAGTGGTCGGGTGCCAGCGTCCTGGGTAAGCGATCCGCGCTCAGGTTCGGCTACCGCGCTGGAGACCTCCCCTTCCACCGAGCCGACGATCCGCAGGTCTCGGAATCCGCCCTCGTGGGGGGATTCGGGATGAACCTGATGGAGACGGAAGCCAACGTCATCGCCCGCCTGGATCTGGCGTTGGAGAAAGGCTCCCGTGATTCCGGCTCGGTGGCCGAGGACTTCTGGCGTCTCTCGGTATCGCTCCGGGTCTCTGGCTTCTAGGGAGTCGCGGGGTGACGGCAGCTCGGACCCCGTTTCCCGCGGCCGCGGCGCTCCGTTCGGGGAGCGCGTAATCGTGCGGGTCCACTTCCATACCTTCGGGTGCAAGGCGAACCAGTACGACACGGAGCGCATGCGCCAGGAGCTGGAGGCCCGCGGTGCCGTCCCGGTGGAGGGGTGGCACGACGCGGAGCTCGTGGTGGTGAACACCTGCACGGTGACCAACGAGGCGGATGCACAGGCCCGCCGGGTCCTCCGGCGGATCCAGCGGGAATCCCCGGGGCTACCCGTAGTGGTGGCAGGCTGCTCGGCGGCGCTCCGCCCGGGCGACTATGCGGGCATGGAGGGTGTGCGAGGCGTAGTGGGAGGGCACGATCCCCTGGAGGTGGCCCGTAGCGCCCTCGCGGCGGTTAGACGCCCCGGAGACCCGGGTGCGCATGACGAGGGCGGGGCCCCACGGCTCGTCCAGGTGGAGGACCGGCGTTCCCTGGATCGGCTGGACACCGAGCCCGTGGGGGGTGAGCTCCTCCGGCGCAGGTCCGCCGGTACCCGGGGCTGGCTGAAGGTCCAGGACGGCTGTGACCGCAAGTGCGCCTTCTGCGCCACCCGGCTGGCCCGAGGTGCCTCTCGCTCCCGCCCGGAAGCAGAGGTGGTCTCCGAAGCCCGCCTCCTCGCGCTCCATCACCCGGAGCTGGTCCTGACAGGTGTGCATATCGGGCACTACGGTCGGGATCTCGGCGAGAGTTCAAGCCTTTCTTCGCTGGTGGCACGGCTCCTGGAGGCGGTGCCGGCCGTCCGGTTTCGGCTTGGAAGCATCGAGGCCACGGAGGTGGATGACCTCCTCCTCGACCTGATGGGAAACAGCGGAGGTCGCCTCGTACCCCACCTTCACATGCCGCTCCAGAGTGGAGCCGATCCGATCCTGCGCCGGATGCGAAGGTGGCACACCCGTGAGCAGTACCGGCGTCGTGCCCTGGAGATTGCGGACCGGCACCCGGTGCTGGGGCTCGGAGCCGACGTCATCACCGGTTTCCCAGGGGAGACCCACCAGGACCATGCCGACACCCTGGCGCTGGTCCAGGAGCTGCCCTTCACGTACCTGCACGTGTTCCCCTTCTCGCCTCGGGACGACACGGTGGCGGCCGAGCTGAATCGGAGCACGCCGGTTCCGCAACGCGTCGCCGGCGAACGGGCCCGGGAGCTGCGGCTCCTGGCCCAGGTCAAGGGCGAGGCGTATCGAGGGGCCCGTGCTGGGCAGGAAGCGACGGTGGTCCTGGAGAGCGGCGATCAGGCGCTGACGGAAGACTACCTGCGGGTCCGGCTTCGTGGTCCCCGGCCCGACGATTCGCGGCGCCTTCACGGCGGAGTCCTTAGGGCAACGGACGAGGGCCTTTATATTGCCCTGGCAGGGGCCCAACGCCACGACCTCGAACCGACCCTCCACGCATGACGACTCCCAAGCGCGCCTACGTCGAGACCTACGGGTGCCAGATGAACATCAGCGACGGAGAGCTGATGGAGGGTATTCTGGAGGCCCGGGGCTACGAGATCGCCCGTTCGCCGGATGAGGCAGATGTGATCCTGGTGAACACCTGTGCGATCCGCGAGCACGCGGAGCAGCGGGTGCTGGGCCGGGTCGGGCAGCTCAAGGGTCTCAAGGAGGAGCGGCCCGGCGTGCTTCTCGGCGTCACGGGTTGCATGGCCCAGCGCCTGGGCGAGGACCTCCTGGCCAAGGCTCCCTACGTGGACCTGGTGATGGGTCCAGACGGCTACCGAAGCCTCCCGGACGTGCTGGACCGACTGGCCTCCGGGACGCCGCCTGTGGTGCCCGGGTCCCAGCGGCCACGGCGCAATCGTGGACCGCAGCTCACCGTGCTGAACCTGGATACCGGTGAGAACTACGAGGGGCTCGAGCAGCGCAGGGAGTCGTCGGTGGCGGCGTGGGTGCCGATTCAGCGAGGATGCGACCACCGGTGCACCTTCTGCATCGTCCCGTACGTTCGCGGAGGCGAGAAGAACCGGAAGCCCACCGAGATCCTCTCCGAAGTGGCCCAGATCGCCGGGAATGGGGTCACCGAGGTCACCCTCCTCGGGCAGACCGTCAACTCCTACCGCTACGACGACTGGGCCTTTCCAGAGCTGCTGAAGGCGGTGGCCCGGGTCCCGGGGATCCGGCGCGTCCGGTTCACCTCTCCCCATCCCAATGACGTCACCCCCGAGCTTGTGGAGGTGATGGCTACGGAGGACGCCGTCTGTGAGCAGCTCCACCTTCCGGTCCAGGCGGGGAATGACCGCACGTTGAAGCGCATGCTTCGCCGGTACACGGTGGATTCCTTCATGGAGAAGGTGGAGATGGTCCGGGAGTCCGTTCCGGACATCGCATTGTCCACGGACGTCATTGTAGCCTTCCCGGGAGAGACGGAGGCGGAGTTCAGGGACACCCTGGAGCTCATGAGGACGGTCCGGTTCGACGACGCCTTCACCTATCGGTACTCGCCCAGGGAGGGGACACCGGCGACCCGGATGCCCAAGGAGTGGTTCCTTCCCGACGGGGAGGCCCAGGCGCGCCTGGAGGAGCTGATCGAGGTGGCACGGGGCATCCAGAGCGAGATCAACCGGGGAGAAGTCGGTCGAGTCGAGGAGATCCTCGTGGAGAAGCCGGGACGGGATCACGGGTTCATGCTGGGGCGGACCCGGAGGGCGAAGGCGGTCGTGGTGCCCGGTGGACTGGATCTGGTCGGGCAATACCGCCTCACCGAGCTGGAGACCACCACAGGAGCCACCTTCACGGGCCGGATCGTCGAGGCCCCGGAACGGCGCCGGGTGGGGTGATCGTGCTGTGAGGCGCCTCTACTCCGTTCTCGGCATCCTTGCGGTCCTGGTCGCCTCGATGGGGTTTGCCGGGCTCAACGGGGCCCAGAGGATCACGGTGCGATTGGGCTTTGCCACCTTCTACCGGGTCCCTCTTCCGGTGGTGGCCTTCGGGGCGCTGATCCTGGGGATGCTCATCATGCTCTTCGCGGGGATCGCCTCCGACCTCCGGGTCCGGCGGATCCTCCGAGAGCGGCTGGCCGAGGAGGATCGGGAGGAGCGGGCCCGGATGTTCGTGGACCGGGACCAGACGAGCCTCTTCGAGGACACGGACGGAGGGTAGACCGGCGGCTCGACCGGTGTCGGCCTCCTTCCACCTTTCGGCGCGATGGAGGCAGACTGAACTGATGCAGCCCCTGTTCCGGGAGATCCACGCCTGATCCGGATCCCCGCCGTGGTGGGTGTGGCCCTGGCGTTCTGCTCGGGGTCGGCCCTGGCCGCGGGCGGACCCCTCTGGAGCGCCGCCCTCCTCCTCTTCCTTCTCCTCCTTCGTCCCAGGCTGCCATTCCATCGCCCGCGTCCGGCGATTCTGGCCGTGGTCACGGTCGCATGGGCCGGCGCCCTCCACGCCGGGATCCGCCCGTGGGGGGACGGTCCCGCACCGGCATCGCCCCGCTTTGGAGTCGCCGGCGAGGGCGTGGGGACCGGGGTGGGCCCGAGCCGCAGCCGGGGACCGAGCTCCGCGGCCGCCGCATCCGGGCTCCCGACCGCCGAGGTGCCGGGCCTCCGGGAGCGCCTGCGGTCCAGGGCCCTGACACGGGTCCGTGCCGTGTTCCCCTCGGAGGCCCCCATGGTCGAGGCGCTGGTGCTGGCCGAGCGAGGCGGACTCGATCCGGAAGTCCGCGCCGCCTTCGTCCGGACCGGTGCGGCCCACCTCCTCGCCATCTCGGGCTTCCACGTGGGGGTCCTGGCCGGGTGGGTGGTGCTCTTGCTCCGGCTCGCGAGGCTCTCACGGACCCGGGCCTCGTGGGGAGCCGCGGTGGTGGTGTGGGGCTACGTGGCCCTCCTGGGCTTCCCCACCTCCGCCGTACGTGCCGGGCTGCTCCTGAGTGGTGCTGCCGTGGGACGGCTACGAGGCCGTCCGGTACACTCCCTCGGTGCCTGGGGGCTCGCTCTCCTGATCGTGGCTCTCTCCGACCCCAGCGTGGTCGAGAGCCCAGGGGCACAGCTCTCCTTCGCCGGCGCCCTGGGCCTCATTCTCTGGGCGGACCCCTGGAGCCGGTTCCTCCGGAGGCTGCTCGACCGGATCTACGGGACTCGGGAACGGGTCCGGGTTCGGGACGCCGCGGCCGGAGCGCTGGCGGCATCTGCGGCGGCGCAGGTCGCCACCCTCCCACTTGCGGTCTGGCACTTCCAGCGGGTGGCTGTGCTGGCCCTTCCGGCCACCCTCCTGGCTACGCCGATGGTCTCGCTGGCGCTCCCCGGTGCCTTCCTGGCCATGATGGCGCACGCCCTGCACATCCCTGGGGCCACGGTCCTCGCCAGCGGGGTGGAGGCCATGCTCTGGGCCACCCGGCGTCTGATGGAGGGGATGTCCGGGTGGGACCCCGGTTGGCTTCTCGGTCGGACCAGCGTCCTCCTGGCCACCGGGGCGGCCCTCACGGTTTGGACGGCTGCGCGGCGGCGGGTGGAGCGCTCCCTCCGGGTCCTCTGGTGCGGGGCTGGCGTCCTGGCCGCGATCGCGGTCGCACCGTGGGCCGAGACGACGATGCGACCGGCCACCCTGGAGATCCGGGCCCTGGACGTGGGACAGGGGGATGCGATCGCCGTGGGCACTCCGAGGGGGAGATGGATCCTGGTGGACACCGGATCCGGCTCCGGAGAGCGACTGGCACGGGAACTCGTGGCCGGCGGGATTCGCCGCCTTCACCTCCTGATTCTCACCCATCCCGACCTGGATCACATGGGCGCGGCGGCGGAGCTCCTGTCACAGATTCCGGTGGAGGCAGTGGCGGACGGCGGCACTCTGCGTGGGACCGAGGCCTTCCGCGAGCTCGTGGACGCAGCCCGCACGGCGGATCTTCCCTGGAGGGTGCTCCGCCGGGGAGCGACCTGGACACTGGACGGAGTCCGATTCGAAGTCCTCCACCCCGATGCAGGAAATGCCGTCACCGAGCCCAACGACCGATCCGTGGTCGTAAGGGTCACCTGGGGTGCCTTCGATGCGCTCTTCACCGGTGACATCTCGGTGGCGGTGGAAGAGGCACTTCTCCCCTTCCTGGAGCCGGTGGAAGTCCTGAAGGTGGCTCATCACGGAAGCCGAACGTCCACTGGAGCCGCGTTCCTTTCCGCGGTCCGACCCGACGTCTCCCTGATCTCCGTGGGGCGACGGAACCGGTTCGGCCACCCGGCCCCGGAAGTCCTGACCCGCCTCCGAAATACGGGGGGACAGGTGCTTCGCACCGATCGGCACGGCGCCATCGCGATCCGGGGGAGAGCGGATGGAAGCTTCACGGTGCGCACCGTGA
>CP070829.1:1508474-1542764 GCA_020344755.1 Gemmatimonadales bacterium | reverse complement strand
GGTCGGGCCCGGAACAAGATCCACATGGGTGTGACCACCGAGCTCATGGGGGAATCCAACACCCCTGCACCCCGAAACCGGAGCGTCACCGGGGCCGTGGATCCCGCCGACACGACGGAGGTCAGGCGCGCCCGGGAGTGGCGCCGCTTCGGGGCGTGGCTGGAGGAGATGGAGGCCGGAGGCGTCGCGGTGAACGTCGGATCCTTCCTCGGGGGCACCACGGTACGGAGATACGCCATGGGGATGCGGGAGGGACGGCCCACCGGAGCCGAGCTGGACACGATGCTCGCCGTCACCCGGAGGGCCATGGAGGACGGGGCCCTGGGGGTCGCCACCGCGCTCATCTATCCCCCGGGTGCCTATGCGGGGACGGACGAACTCGCTTCCATCGCGGGAGTGGTGGCCAGGCATGGAGGGGTCTACATCTCCCATATCCGGAGTGAGTCCAGTGGACTCCTGGAGGCTCTGGGAGAGGCCATCGAGATCGGCCGTCGCTCGAGAGCTCCAGTGGAGATCTACCACCTCAAGGCTGCGGGAGTCGACCATTGGCGCCTGCAGCCCCGGGCGGTGGGGCTCATCGAGCGGGCTCGGCAGGAGGGGATCGACGTGCAGGCTGCCATGTATCCCTATACGGCAGCGTCTACGTCCCTCCAGGCCTGCCTCCCGCCGTGGGCGTCGGCGGACGGGCTTCTGAGCCAGAACCTCCGGGACCCGACGGTCCGGCCGCGTCTCGTCGCCGAGATGATGGCACCCCCGGAGGGCTGGGAGAACTGGTGCGCCCTGAGCACGCCGGAGGGGGCGATGATGGTGGGTCTGTCCCGGTCCTACAACCAGAGACTGGTGGGCAAGACACTCGCCGACCTGGCCGAGATGACGGGCAAGCCGTGGGCGGAGGCCGTCCTGGACCTCCTGGTGGACGAGGGGAACGTCGGGATGGTGTACTTTGCCATGAGCGAGGCCAACGTTCGCACCTTGCTGGCCCAACCCTGGATGAAGTTCGGGTCCGACTCGGGTGTCTGGGATCCGGATGTGGCCACCGGGATGACCCACCCGCGCGGCTACGGCACCTACACACGGATCCTGGGGACCTACGTCCGCGAGGAAGGTGTGCTGACCCTGGAGGACGCGATCCGGAAGATGACCTGGGCCGTGGCGGACCGCGTGGGACTCCGGGAGCGTGGCCTCATCCGTGAGGGGTTCTTCGCGGACCTGGTGGTCTTCGATCCCGAGACCATCGCCGAGCGCGCGAGCTTCACGGACCCCCACCGGCTCTCGGAAGGAGTTGTGCACCTGTTCGTGAACGGACAGGGCGTGATTCGGGAGGGCCGGGAGACCGGTGCACGTCCTGGGCGATTTCTCAGGGGCCCCGGGGCAGGAGGCTGAGCTACCCGTCCGCGTTTCGGAAAGGGAGGCGGCTCAGCGCCCCTCCTCCATGGGCCACGAGAAGGTCGCGGTACGGAGGCGCTCCCGCCGGGCTGGGAGCCCGAGCGCCCGCACCATGATCCGGCGCAGCCCTCGGGTCACGGCGGTTTCCGGAGGACGGTCCCCCCGAACCACCGCTCCCAGGTCTCCCTGGAGCCAACGGCGCAGCTCCTCCAGGTCCGAGAGGGACAGGGTCTCCATCTGGACCTCGGCCAGGTAGTAGTACCTTCCCGAGTTGGTGGGTCCAACCTCGAGGTCGAAGGCGGACTGGAGAAGCCGTCCCACCGCCTCGAGGGAGGAGAGAGCCACCGGATCCCGGTTGCCCACGGCGAATTCGTAGGTCTGGGTCACCACGTCGTGGATGACGCTGGCGCGCCAGACGCCGCCCTGCTCCTGTTGATCGAAGAAGCCGTCCTTCCAGAGCTCGACCCGTACCTCGATTCTCACCGGGAGACCCGAGTGTAGGGCCCCCCGAAGGCTCCGGTCTTCCAGCACGGTGCCCAGGTCCACCTCCAGGGCGCCAGTCTCGGGATTCACCGCGGCGGAGGGCTCGGACTGGGCACAGACTACCCCCGGCCGGGCCGCGGAAAGCAGGCCCAGCACCAAGAGGACCGGGAAGGTGAGCCGCGTCGGGAACACGATCAGAAGCGGTATTGCAGGCGCACGAAGAAGTTGACGTCCCGGTCTTCCCCGTTGAGCGGGTACGCCCAGTAGAAGCCGAGCTTGCCCAGGAGGAAGCCGGCTCCCACGTCCGCCAGAGTCTCCGTATCGGCGCCCCCCGGGGTGAAGGACCACCCGCGCCCGGCGTCCAGGAAGACGAGCCAGGCCACGGTGAGATCCACGTTGGGCCACCAGCTCCAACTGTCCCAGGACTCGCCGTCCGGGCTCAGGTCCAGGTCGAAGGAGAGTTCACCCCGGTACTCGGCCTGGAAGAGCGCGGTGCGGTCGCAGCCATAGAAGGGGTAGGTGGTCCGGTCCCGCTCTCCCTCGGTCACCAGGACGGGCTGGCTCCGTGCCCCGCAGTCCAGGGAGAACCTGGGATATCCCGGGAGCGAGCCTTCGCCCCCGAGGGCGCTCTGCCACTGTGGGGGAAGGGGCTTCCGGTCCAGTGCCCCGGAAATCAGGACCCTGAGCCGGAGGTCGGATACCGGATCCACCCGGGCATGCCGTCGTAGGTCCAAGGTGGCCAGGGTCGAGCTGGTGCTCACCGGGGTGGGTGCCAACTCGGGACCGGTGGGGCTCTGCCGGTAGCTCGGAATCTCCAGGTCCCCGTCCAGGCCTCTGCGGATGGAGGCGTTCAGGTACCACCCGTCCGAGGGGTTTTCCGGATTGTTCCGGTTGTCCACCTCGAGCTCAGCCTCGAGGGAGGAGAGGGTGCCTCGCCCCACCAGCGGGTTGGGGCGCCACTCCGAGTCCCTACGGAGCAGAGTCCATGGGTCGCCGACGGCCACCTCGTAGTGGTCCTCCAGGCGGTAGGTGAGGCGGGCCGTGACCGGGGCCTCCAGGGCCGTCATGTCCAGGTACGCCTGCCATCCTTCGTTCTGGAAGTAGTCCCGGAGATCTCGGTGGAAGAGGAGGGTGGCCAGGGAGCTTTCCAGGTCGGCCACCCCCCGGCCTTCCATCGCCTGGACCTCGGAATAGGCGGCGGCCCCGAGACGGAACCTGGGTCCGCCTCCAAGAGCCTGCTCGAGCCGGATCCAGTATCCCATGTCGTCCAGGGAGAGACCGGACTGGGTCCGGAAGGTGGCCAGAGCGTCGAAACGGAGCGGGTAGCGCCCTCCCGTGTTGATTACCGGACCGAGGAGGATGGGGAGTCCCTCCACGCGGTTGTACCCGGTCCCGGCCCGGATGCTCAGGCGAGAGCCCCCGATGTACAGTGCGGGCCGGTCTCGCCGCCGGTCTTCCCGGAGGACCAGTCGGCCATCCTCCTGCCCAAGCGGGAGTCCCCGTGCGTAGAGGGTGACGAGGCCTCCCACACGGGACGAGGTGCCCCGGGTCAGACTTCCCCCGACCACGAGCACATCCCCGGTGACCACGCCCTCATCACCCAGGATCAGGTCCCCGTTCAGCACGACCACGTCACCCCTGACCTCTCCGTCCACCGTGAGGATCCCGCCTACCAGGGCCAGGGGACCTTCCACGGTGCGTCCCCGGGGAATGAGGGCGTCGCCTTCGAACCGCAGGGTCGCCGGATCGTTCACGAACGCCACCACCTCCTGGGCCATTCCGGTGGGCAGCTCCACCTCGTGAACCGTCTGTTGCGCGCCCAGCGGTGCCCCCAGAAGGGCGATGCCGGTCAGGGTCAGCGCACCTGATCGTCGAATCCGTCTCATGGGTTCCCGCTCCATTGGGTATCCTCGTCCTTCCACATGCCCAGCCGCTTCATCCGGCGATACAAGTTCGCGCGGTCGGTACGAAGGCGCCGCGCGGCTTCGGTGATGTTCCCTTCCGCCGCCTCCAGCGCACCGACCACCAGGGAGCGTTCGTAGTCGTCCAGCCGATCGCGCAGGGGTCGCCGGTCATGGTCCAGGTACGCCGGGGCACCCACCTGCATACCGAGTCCGGGGAGGACCTCTCTCACGTCCCCCGGGTCCACCCGGGAATCCGGATGGAGTATGGAGAGGCGCTCCACCACATTCAGGAGTTCACGGACATTGCCCGGCCAGTCGTAGCCCGTCGACAGGAGCTCCAGCGCCTCCGGTGTGAAGCGAGCGGGCCGCACCCCATGACGCTTCTGCAGGCGCCGGAGCGCGAACTCCACCAGCAGGGGGATGTCACCGGACCGTTCGCGAAGGGGCGGGAGATGGATCGGTAGCACCTCGAGCCTGAAGAGGAGGTCCTGCCGAAAGGTCCCTTCCCGGACCGCTTCCCGGAGGTCCCGGTTGGTGGCCGCCACGACGCGAACATCCACCTCGATGGGCTCGGCGCCCCCCACACGTTCGATGACACCGGTTTCCAGCGCGCGCAGGAGCTTCCCCTGAGCTTCCGGCCCCAGGTCCGCCACTTCGTCCAGGAAGAGGGTACCTCCGTCCGCCAGCTCGAAGCGGCCTCGTCGTCGCTCCGTGGCGCCGGTGAATGCTCCCCGCTCGTGGCCGAACATCTCGCTCTCCACGAGGTCCCTCGGGATGGCGGCGGAGTTGACCCGTATGAAGGGCCCACCAGCCCTGGGGGAGAGGCCATGGATGGCGGTGGCGACCAGTTCCTTTCCCGTGCCGCTCTCACCGGTGATGAGAATGCGGGCGTCGGAGGGCGCCGCCCTGCGTACCAACTCTCCCACCCGCTCCATGGCTGGGGAGCGACCCACCAATTCCGCCTCGGGACCCAGCTCTTCCTGGAGTGCCCGGGTCAGATCCCGGGCCCGAACCACCTCCTCGGCCCCCTTGATGGTGAGGAGGACCGCCTCGGGAGAGAGGGGTTTTTCGATGAAGTGGAACGCCCCGAGACGCGTGGCTTCGACGGCGTGGGCCAGCGTCGCCTGGCCACTCATCATGACTACGACGCTGGAAGGCAATAGCTCCCCGATCTCCGGGAGGATCTCCAGTCCGGACCGGCCTGGGAGCATGAGGTCCAGAAGGATCACGTCCGGTGAGAAACCCGGGACCTCGACCAGAGCCTCTTCAGCCGATCCTGCCGTCTCCACCTTGTGGCCTTCCGCCTCCAGGAGGGCTCCGAGCGCACGGCGGATGTTGCCCTCGTCGTCCACGATGAGAATCCGCACTTCTCAGGCCTCCCGGAACGCGCCCGCGAGGCGGTCGGCGATTCCCTGGTCCACCGGAAGGAAGAGGCGGAACTCCGCGCCTCCCTGATCGGGTGAGGTCACGGTGGCCTCACCGCCGTGGGCCTGGGCCGTCTGACGAACCATGGCCAGGCCGAGTCCGGATCCGCGACGTCGGGTGGTCACTTCGGGCGACCAGATGGTGGCCTGGAGCTCGGGCGGAACACCGGGCCCGTTGTCCCGGACGAAGATCTCCACCCCCCCGGGGAGCGCTCGGGCGCCCAAGGTCACCTGGGCACCGGATTGCCCCTCCAATGCCTCCTGGGCGTTGACAAGGAGATTCAGCACGGCCCGGGAGAGGGAGTCGTAATGACCCGGAATCAGCGGGAGGCCTTCTTCCACCTGTACCTTGACCCGTACCTCCCCCCCCTCCGTTGGAGCGTGACGGTTCGCCAGGGAACGAAGCATCTCGTCGACGTCGACCGGGGCGGCGGGGCCCGTTGGCGGCCGTCCAAATCGCGAAAAGTCGCGCGCCATCTGGTCCAGGCGTCCCACCTCCTGGAGAATCATCTCCCCGGTCTCGCGCACCCTCGGCTCGCTGTGGCGGACCAGGGAAGCCGCTCCCATCCGAATCGGCGTCAGCGGGTTCTTCAGCTCGTGGGCGACCCGTCGCGCCACATCCGACCAGGCGCGGACCTGCGCAGCCTCCACTTCCCGGTCTCTGGCCTCGGCGAGCTCCGTGGCCATGGTCCGGAGTGCTTCCCGCAGGACCCTGAACTCCTTGATGGGTCGGCGCACTTCCTCCCGCGGCGGCAGGGCTTCGCCTGCGGCGACGAGCTGCGTCCACTCCACGAGTTCGCCCACGGGTCCACCCAGCCGTTTCGAGACTCTTCGGGCGGCGAGGGAGCTGAGCGCCACGAGGAAGAGGGCGGCGACGAACGCCACCCAGGGGAGGACCTGGACAGCCCGCTGGGTCACGAAGCTGTAGAGGCGCGACTGACGCACCGACTCGGACAGGGCGGCCTGGTGAATCTCGGCCAGCCTCGCGACGTCCGGGTCGTCGGGGGCGGCGACACGAGCGGCCTCCACCAGGGCCCGACCGGACTCGGCGACGGAATCCCAGGGCCCGAGTGTTCCGGTCCCGGTGCCCATCTCGCGAAGGAGAAGGGTCGCGGTCACCAAAGCCAAGGCCGCCGGCGCGAGGGCCACCAGGAGAACGGTCTTGAAGACGTTGCGGCGGAAGCTTCGAGGGCGGACCATGTTGTTCACCTCCTCCCGGTTGCATATCCCGACAGCCCGTCGCGGTGGGCTCTCCGGGAGGTAGCTGAAGGCCCGGCGAAGCTAGACGAAGCGGGGACGGACGGGCAAGAAAGACCAGGGCCACTCAGGGAGATGGTGACGACGCCGGAGACGAGGACGGAGAGAATGACGAGACTGGACCACCTGGTATGGGCGGTGCCGGAGCTGGAGCCGGCCGTGGACCAGCTCAGGGAGCAGTGGGGGTGCACGGTCCTCCCCGGAGGGCGACACCCCCGGTGGGGGACCTGGAACGCCCTCGTCCCGCTTCGGAGCCGGTCGTACCTGGAGATCATCGCGCCCCACCCGGAGCCGCCCGTATCCGGCGGTCGCGTCTTCGACCTGGACGCACTCCGGGAGCCGCGCCTGGTGACCTGGGCGGTGCGGCCGCGCGAACGACCAGGGGGAATGACTGCTCCCTCACCGGCGGAGGTGTCGGGGGGCCTGGGCACGTTGGTGGAGCGGGTCCGGAAAGCCGGCGTGGAACTGGGCGAGGTGTCGAGGGGGGCCCGACGCACCGCAGATGGCCGTCGTCTGGAGTGGTTCCTGAGCGATCCCTTCGCAACCCGCCTGGGGGGTGTGGTTCCGTTCCTCATCGCGTGGGGTGAAACCCCGCACCCTTCCGGCGACGGGCCGTCGGAAGTGGTGCTGCGCTCCCTCGAGCTCTTCCACCCGGACCCGGCCGCGGTGGAGGGGGCACTCCTGGCGCTGGGCCAGAAGGAGACCATTCCGGTCAGGGAAGCTTCCGAGCCCAGGCTCCTGGCGCTCCTGGATACACCGCGGGGCACGGTGGAGTTGGGTGCCGAGCCCAGGTGGGAGGGGAGGAGGTGAAGATCTGTGTCATCGGGGCCGGGCCCTCCGGCCTCACGGCCACCAAGCACCTGCTGGATGCGGGATTCCTCGACGTGACGGTGTACGATCGAGGCTCTGAGGTGGGCGGAAACTGGGTGTTCGATGCCGAGTCGGGCCACTCCAGTGTCTTCGAGACGACGCATATCATCTCCAGCAAGACCTACTCGCAGTACGAGGACTTTCCCATGCCGGCCTGGTACCCCGACTACCCGGGGCACGAGCACCTTGCCCAGTACTTCCAGGCCTATGCGAGGCACTTCGACCTCTACACCCACATCCGGTTCGGTACTCTGGTCACCCGGTGCGAGCGGGACCAGAAGGGCCGGTGGCGGGTCACCGTGCGGCCCACCCGCGGAGCCAGCGGTACGAGTGGACCGTCCCTGGGGCCCGAAGAAGACGAAGAGACGCACACCTTCGATCAGTTGGTGGTGTGCAACGGCCACCACTGGAAGCCCCGTTGGCCCCACTACCCCGGAACGTTCACCGGGGAGTATCTGCACTCCCACGCCTTCAAGCGGGCGGAGCCCTTCCGGGATCGGCGGGTGCTTGTGATCGGGGGAGGGAACTCGGCGTGTGACTGCGCCGTGGAGACCGCGAGGGTCTCGGCCCGCACCGATCTCTCCTGGCGCCGCGGGTACTGGATCGTGCCCAAGTTCATCTTTGGAATCCCGGGGGACGTCCTCCACAACCGAATCGCGCAGCAGCTCGGGTTCGTTCCCTGGCGGATCCGCAGGCCGTTCCTCCAGCTCCTGCTGCGCCTCTACAACGGGCCCAGCCGGGCCTACGGGCTCCCGGAGCCGGACCACCCTTTCGGCGCGACCCACCCCACCATCAACTCGGAGCTCCTCTACTTCCTGCGGCACGGCGAGATCCACCCGAAGCCGGACGTGATCCGGTTCGAAGGCAGGGAGGTCCATTTCTCGGACGGCACCCGCGCCGAGTATGACGCGGTGATCGCCTGCACCGGCTTCGTCATCAGCCACCCCTTCTTCCCGGACGACCTGGTGGACTACAGCGAGGGTCCGGTCCCCCTCTATCTGAAGATGGTCCACCCGCGCTTCGAGAACCTCCACTTCATCGGTCTCGTGCAACCGCTGGGGTGCATCTGGCCTCTGGCGGAGCTCCAATCCCGGATCCTGGCGCGACGCCTGCAAGGGGCTTGGGCCCCGCCGGCGGACCTGGACCAGGCGATCCGCAAGGAGTTGGCGAATCCCGATCTCCCGCAGCTCGCCACCCCGCGCCACACCATCACCGTGGACTATCCGGCATTCCGCAAGCGGCTGCTCCGGGAACTGGCATCGTGAGGGGAGCGGCCGGCGCAGGTGCTCCGGGTGAGATCCAAGGCGAGAGCCGGAGGGAGGTGATTCGAGTTCCGGTGCGGACCGGGAACCGTCTGGAGAGCCACCGGATGGGACACTTCGCCGCGCTGGTGGAACCGTGGTCCCACCGTCGCTTGAACGTCCAGCTCGACTTCCTCCGCGAGGAGTTGGGGGCGCCCCGAACGGGGTAGCGTGACCAGGCTCTGGAGGTGGGTCTCGGGTTGAGGGCTCCCCCTCGGCGCCTACTCGGACTCTTCGCGGCTCATCCTCGGATCGGACTCGGCGTCTCGGGACCTCATGGGCCGTCTCGTCCCTCTCCGTGAGGGTCAGGGTGAAGTCCGCACCTGCGCAGGCAACCGGGGCAGAAGCGCCAGGTGAGCTCCAGGCGGCGTCCGCATGGACACTCCTGCCGCTGCGCCCGGCCACACCAGGGGCAGCCAAGAGCCTCCGGCGGCACCTCTCCGCCGCACCCGGCGCAGGGGATGGCAGCCCCGGGGTCGCCCTGCACCACCCGCGACGCTTCGTGCGGGGTGGTGCGTCCCTCCGCGACCTGGCGGCGGGCGTCGTCTGCCAGGAATCCCATGCCCGCTTCTCGAGCGAGGCGTCGGAGCACCGGCGTCGATGCGCCCTGCACCACCGCCTCCCTCAGGGCGTCGGTCATCACGAGGACCTGGAAGACGCCGGTCCGTCCCCGATACCCGTCCTTGCAGTGGGGGCACCGGACTCTCGGATCTCCCCCGCATCGTGCACAGAGTGTGCGCACCAGCCGCTGGGCCACGATCCCTGCCACGCCTGCCGCCACCAGGTAGGCCGGTACTCCCATGTGAAGAAGGCGCGTAAGCGCGGAGGGTGCGTCGGTGGTGTGGAGAGTGGAGAGCACGAGGTGACCGGTGACGGCGGCGGCCATGGCGATCTCGGCGGTCTCCACGTCCCGGATCTCCCCCACCATGACCACGTCCGGATCCTGGCGAAGCACGGCGCGTAGTGCCGCCGGGAACGTGAGTCCCGCGCGGGAGTCCATCTGGACCTGCGTGACGCCCTCCACCGGGTACTCCACCGGGTCTTCCAGGGTGGTGACGTTCAACCGGATCCGATCCACCTCCCGGAGGACCGCCTGGAGCGTCGAACTCTTGCCGCTCCCGGTGGGGCCGGTTGCAAGGAGCACCCCCTGGCCGGCGGCCAGGACCCTCCGGACACGGGTGAGGTCCGGTGCCGAAAGGCCCACGTCCTCCAGAGATCCGGGGGCCCGGTCCGGCTCGAGAATCCGGACCACCACCTTCTCTCCGGCTTCGGAGGGAAGAGTGGACACGCGGAGTGCGACGGGGCGGTCCTGGAGGGGGAACCGAAACCCACCATCCTGGGGACGCCGGCGCACCGCGATGTCCATGCCGGCCATGATCTTCAGCCTGGACACGATCACGGGCTGAAGCCGCGGCGGCAGGGTGCGGACCGTGCGGAGGAGACCGTCCACTCGGAGCCGAACCCGGAGGCCAGCGGAGGAGGGCTCCAAATGAAGGTCGCTGGCCTCGGCGTCGCCGGCTTCCGAGAGGAGTCCGTCGACCAGCTGTACCACCGGGGCCGCAGCGGCCACCCGTTCCAGGACGTCCCGGTCGCTACCCCCCTGCGAGTCTCCGAGCCCCACTTCCAGGTCCGCCACCAATCGCTCCAACTCGTTTCCGTACGAGGTCTCCAGGCAGCGGAGCACCGCCGCCTCGGATGCGACCTCTACGTCGACTCTCCGTCCAGTCCGGAAGCGCACGTCCTCCGCCGCCGAGAGGTCGAGTGGATCCGCCATGGCGAGCGTGAGCGTGCGCCGTGAGGACCGGATGGGCACCACCCTGAGCCGGCGGGCCAGCTCCTCCGGCAGAAGCCGAAGGGCCTGGGTCTGCGGTTGCAGGGGCTCGGGGCTGAGGGGGAGGCTCAGCTGCTCCGCCAGGGCGGCGGCCACCTCGGCTGGCAGGACCCAGCCTCGCTCCACGAGGATCTCGCCGATGCGACGGTCACTACCCTCCTGCTCACGGAGCCCCTCCTGCAGCCATTCCCGCGTCAGGCGGGTCGCGTGGAGGAGGAGGGAGCCGAGAAGCGGACGGTCCGAGCGGGCGTGGGCCGAGGACGTTGCAGGTTCGGACATGGGCAGAGCATCCGAACCTCCTCCGGGCACGGCCATGGCGCGACGGGCCCACGCGCGATCGAAGGCCGTCGCTGCCGCAACGCGCCGGCTCCGATCGGACCCTCGGGTTGCTCCCCGGTCTCTTGCCTCGACCTACTCGTCCTCCAACCACTGGAGGATGCGGGGCGAAACGTCCGTGAGGTCCCGGAGGTCCCGGGACCGGGGCACTGCACCCGGTCCCACCAGAAGACACAGGGCCGGATTCCGCGTGTGGCCCCCCCTGACATCCTCGATGTTGCCGTGATCCGACGCCACCACGAGGAGGTGGTCGTCCGGGAGCGTCCGGAGGACGCCTCCCAGGAACCCGTCGACGCGCTCCAGCGCCGTGACGGCACCCTCCATCCCTCCCCGGTGTCCCGCCGTGTCCGTGGCGTAGTGGGCATAGAGCGTGAGCCGGTGCGCCCCCGCCAGGCCTCCCAGCGTCTCCCCTGCGCCCTCCACGGTGACCTCCGGGAGGTCGACGAACCCCAGGTGCCGTTGCCACCCGTCGTTCACCATCTCACTGGAGACGGCCCGACCGGAACGGAGATGACGGTGGTCACGGGTGAGCAACCCCGCACCCCGGGCCGCCAGCGGGGGGGCTGCCACCCGCCTGCTTCCTCCGGGCCCGGGCCAGTTCCGGGGGTAGGCGTTGGCGAAGGCAGCCGACTGCCCCGACCGAAGAGCACGGACCAGGAGATTCTCGTTCTCCACCATGGGCCGGAGGGAGACGGGTACCCAGGGGCCGAAGTGTCGACCGAACTCTCGGGCCGCGTTGTGGCCGGTGAGGAGCGTCGCCTGCCCGGTGCCGCTCTGGGGGGTCCCATCCACACCCAGGAGGGCGTCCAGTGGGATGGCGGCGGCTTCCCGGAGGCCGATCTCGTCGGAGTGTGCGGAGGTGCGATCCCGGGCTGCCTCTCCCGCCGTTCCCCTCTGGCGGCCATCCCGATCGATCCGGGGCGCCGCCAGGGAAGGGAGCGTGCCCCCCAGGAGACGGGAGAGGTTGGGGAGCCGCGCCCGGAAGAAGGGGTTGTGGTCCGGATCAGGAGCGCCGATGCCGACTCCGTCCAGGAAGAGCAGGAGGACTCCCCTCATGGGGGGGTCGAACGGGTGCGCGACGCGTAGGGGCCCCCGCCGGAATCAGTCGGCAGGCCGGACGTCCAATGTGACCTGGACTTCGACATGCCCCATGTCCGCCCGGTCTCGGATGGCATCCCGGATCCGTGGCTCCACCTTCTTGTACGCCGCCAGGACCCCATCCCGGAGCTGCCTCCTGAGGATGCGCATGGCGTTCACGTCCGGGCGGGTGGTCTTGGTCTCCTTCCGGGATTCCACCAGGTCATCCGGATGGATCTCGAAGGGGGCCATTCCGAAGTCTTCGGCCCGGTCGTGGTCGAGGTAGCGAACGGCGATGCTGACATCGCCCCTGGCCCGGTGCTCGCTGATGTCACCCACGGCCTGGAAGCGCTGAGCCAGCGGACCGAGCGTGGCACCCTGGGCGGCCTTCACGTACGCGCGTTCCACCGCCGAGAAGATGCGCTTGACCCGCTCCGGAGTGGTGGCGTCGGTGTCGGGGACGTCGGTGTCCAGCTCCCGACCCATGGCCTGGCGATCGGACTCCCGGCCTCCGGTGTCCTCCCGACTCCGGCGACGGTCAATGTTGTCGAGAATACGGTCGGGATTGGTGCGGAAGGACATGCAAACCTCGTCACGGGCGTTTCGAACAGGGGCAACACGATAACCCGCCCCGGTGAGGGAGCCAAGGTTGAAGGCTCCCGCCCGAGGCTCCGTATGGCTAGCGTACCGTGGTGGGCCCCGCCGGGGTCCCCTGAGACCAAGAGCCAAGGAGACGTGTCATGCGTCGCGCAGCCGTCCCGTCGTTCCTCGCCCTCACTCCCTTTGTCGTCGCGTGTGCCGGGGGCCCCGGTGGAGGTGGCATGAGCCCGCCGTCGCTGGCGTTCCAGGTCCCGGACGATCCCCAGGTGACCTACAGTCAGGCCGACACCGCCGTGATGTCCATCGACGCCGGCGGTCAGATGTTCGACGTGAGCGTGGTCACGACCGCCACGATGGCCCTGACCTTCACCTCGGCGGAGAACGGGGTACGGGTCACCACGAGCTGGACGGCTCTGGACGCCTCCGTCTCCAACCCCATGGGGGCGCCCGAGCGGGTTTCTGTGGAGGACGTGGAGGGCCCCCTGGTGTTCGACCTGGACTCCCGGGGGGTCGCGCAGGTCGTATCACCCCCGACCCTCAAGGGAAATGCGTCCCGGATGGTGAGCCCCGCCGCCGTGGCCAACAGCTTCTTTCCACGGCTACCGGGGAGTGCGCCGACTCCGGGGATGACCTGGACCGACACCATCTCCTACGAGGCTGACGAGGACGCGGGCACCACGATCAGCCGGACGATCGTCACCTACACCGTTGCGGGCGATACCACGGTGGCCGGCCAAGGCCTCCTCAAGGTCGACATGACCGGCCAGGTATCCCAGACGGCCGAAGGTGTGACCTCGGGAATGGGGTTCGTACAGGACGTAGCCGGAGGCTTCGAGGGCTACTTCCTCTGGGACCTCCGTGAGGGGGTCATGCATTCGCAGGTCAGCGAGTCCGAAATGGTGGGGACCATGGACGTGGACGCGGCACCCTTCCCACTGGACATCGCCGTGCGGGGGGTCAGCCGGGTGGTCCGACAGGTGAACTGACGTCGATCCACACCGGCCCGGTAACGTGGGAGCTGGGACCGGGCGGGGTCCGGAGGGAACTCCCAGGAAGACGGGGGGCGGAGAATAGACTCTCCGCCCCCCGAGCCTTTGAGGTAGGTGCCGCGCAGCCGGCTCTGTCGCGCACCCACCTCCGCTCTCCGGTCCGGACGGACCGTGCTCCGACCGGACCGCGCCCGGTCCTACCGGATCGTACCCGGCACCCCGACTGGCTCCCGTTCCAGCCACCACGGGGTGGGTAGGTCGCGACGACGGGGATGTATCTCCCTCAGCGTGTCCCCTTCGTAGAGCCGCCCGTTCATCATGACGTGACTCACGGAATTCGTATTCGTGATGTCGTCCAGGGGGTTGTCCCTGAGGATCACCAGGTCCGCCAGCTTCCCCGGCTCCACGCTGCCCAGGTCGCCGTCGAGCCCCAGCGCCTCGGCGCCCAGGATCGTAGACGCCCGGAGCGCATCCAGGGGCCGCATGCCTCCAGACGCGACGGACCACAGCTCCCAGTGGTACCCCAGCCCCTGTAATTGCCCGTGGCTTCCGATGCCCACTCGGCCCCCGGCCTCGATCAGGTCCCGGGCGAAGATCGCGTGGTCCTGGAAGACGTGCTCCTCTTCCCGGAACCACCCGGCAGGACCCGGACTCGGGCCTCCGCCCCGACGCCGCGTGGCCACGTCCACCTGATCGTGGGGCATGAATCGGCGGAGCTTGGCGTCGTCGTGGGGATTCATGCGGGTGTAGTAGTAGTTCTCCGCCCACGGCCCCCCGTAGGAGACCAGCAAGGTGGGAGTGTAGGCGCGCTTTGTCTCCGCGAAGAGACGCACCATGTCCTCGTACAGCGGATAGACGGGGATGGAGTGCTCCAGACCGGGATACCCGTCCAGGGTTTCGGTGATGTTCTGTTTGAGGTTCAGTGAGCCCTCGGTGGTGGGCATGATCTCAAGCTCGCGGGCCGCCTGAATGATCCATTGCCGCTGCTTCCGCGTGCCCGCCACGTACATCTTGAGGGTCTTGGTGTCGTAGTAGTCGGCGTACCGGCGGAGCAGGTCGCGGGCCTCTTCCAGCGAGGAGATGTTGTCCTGCCAGAAGACGCCGGGCCCTGTGGAGTAGATCCTTGGTCCCACGATTTCGCCGGCCCGCACCAGGTCGGCGTACGTGAGCACGTCGGTGCGGCTCGTCTGGGGGTCCCGAGTGGTGGTGACACCGTAGGCCAGGTTGGCCCAGTACATCCACTGGTCCCTCCGGTGGATCTCCCACGCCGGCCACATGTGGGCGTGAGTGTCCACGAAGCCGGGCACAATGGTGTGGCCCGCCACGTCGATGACCTCGGCGCCCTCCGGGATGATCACGGCACCGGATGCGCCCACCTCTTCGATCCGGTTATCCCGGACCACCACGTCTCCCCGCTCGATGACCTCGTCCCCACGCATCGTGACGATGCGGGCGTTGGTGAGGGCCAGCACGCCGCTGGGGAGATCTCGTTCGGTCTCGATCCGTATCCTGAACTCGGCGGGCTCGTACTCTGCCGGCTCCGACTCGTCCGGCCCGGCGTCGTCCGCCGCTTCCTCGAATGCCTCGGCGGCGTCGAGATCGTAGACGAAGTGGGCATTGCCCAGGGACCAGTGGACCCGGCGCCCGCTGGCGGACCAGGCCGGAAACTCCCCTCCGAACCGGGTGAGCCTCTTCGCGGGGAAGGCGGCGGCGGAGGGGTCGCCCACGTTCACGGTGGGAGCATCACCAACCCGCGGAACCGTAACGGTGTAGATCTGCCCCTGGATCAGCGCCATGGCCTGGTCCCCCATGGGGGCCATCACGACGACGGTGGGGCTGGCGGCCTGCGGGGATCCGGGCGAGCGCTCGCCGCGCACCCGGATGTGCGTCTTCTCGTCGCTTCCGTCCCATCGAAGGGAGACCAGCCGGTCCGGGGAAGCACTGAAGAAGATGCGATCGGGATCGCCGGTGAAGTGGGGTGCCGCTCGGCCCTGGCCCGGGACGATGAGTGTGGCTTCACCCCCCTGGGAGGGGATCCACACCACCTCGTTCGCCGACCCTGCCGCACCGGGACCGCTGGTTTCCAGGTAGTCCCTCGCGTAGCCCCGGAAGGCCACGATGCGCTCTCCGTCGGGGGACCAGACCGGGTCACGGTAGACTCCGCCGCGCTGCGAGAGCCGGGTGAGGTCCCGGCCGTTCGCGCGGATCTTGAACAGGTGTCCCTCCCCCTCGGCCTCGGACCAGGTGGTGAAGGCGATCCAATCCCCGTCCGGGGACCAAGCGGGATGCTGTTGTGTCGCGTCCATCTCGGCGAGGGCCCGGACGCTCGAGCCGTCCGCCTCGCTGACGTAGAGACGGTCCAATGCGGTGAAGGCCAGTCGGGAGTCGTCGGGAGAGGGGACGGCGTCCCGGATCTGCCTGACCACGAAGGTCGGGGTGTCTAGGATGGGGTAGTCGAACTCCACGAGGGGGCCCACCTCCAGGTCCAGCGAGACCCGGAAGGGAATCTCCTCCGCGTCGCCTCCCTCCAGCGGGACCTGCCAGATCCTGCCGCCCCACGATGCCACCAGAAACCGGGAATCGGGGGTGAAGCTCATTCCGGGAAGGGCGTCCAGGGCGGCCCGGGACTCCTGGTCATCCTTCTGGACCGGGTGAGCCAGCCACCGCTCGCCCCCGGAAGCCAGGTCCCGCAGGACCAGCCCGGTGTGCTCATCATGGCGCGTGCCGTAGACCAGCCACCGCCCGTCGGGGGAGAGTGTCGGGCGGATGGCCCCACCGTAACGCGAGACCCGGGTGTAGCTCTCCCCCGTGTCCCGGTCGTAGGCCCGGATCGCGTACAGGGGAAGCTGGGCGTTGTAGTCCCAGTCCCGGTTCCCGGTGCGTTCCGCGTACCAGATCCATCGACTGTCGGGCCCGAGGGCCGCTCCGATCCGCTTGGGGGCACCGTCTTCGTTGCTCAGGAGCTCCACGCCGCTGCCACCGTCCACGTGAAAGAGCTTGAGCGTCGGATTGCCGCCACCGCGGAAGCCTCCGATGGACGCCACGACGTAGTCACCGTCCGGCGTCCATTCGGGCGACTCGGCCCGGTTGGCGGACCCGCTGGAGATGCGCACGGGGTCAGACCCGTCGAGGGTCAGGATCCAGATGTTCTGCGCCCCGTCCCGGTCGGAGGTGAAGACCACCCTCGAGCCGTCGGGCGAGAAGCGGGGCTGGGCGTCGAACGCCATCCCGGAGGTGAGCGGGGTGGCCTCCCCGCCGGTTATGGGGAGCGTGAAGAGGTCTCCCATGTAGTCGAAGACCAGCGTCTGCCCGTCCGGGCTCACGTCCACCGAGATCCAGCTTCCCTCGGTGAAGTCCATGGAGATGGTCCGTCCGGCCTCGAGGGGAAGGTCCTTCCCCGGAGAATCCGTATCGGTGGTGTCCGGCGGCGCGTCCTGCGCGCCGAGTGGAACCGCCACCAGGGCAAGGGTCAACGCCGGGAACAGGGCTCGAGGATGCATCCGGGCCTCCAACGGTCATCGTGCGCGGTAGGCGAAAGAGGGCGAATATTCCCTCCTTCCCTCCGTCACGGCAAACGGGAGCACTTCATGAACGAGCAGCCGGAACAGCCTGGATCGGCCTCCTTCCTCCGACGAGTCGGACTCCTCTTCGGCGCACCCGGTGCCCTGGGTGACGCCCTCCGAGTCCGACCCGCCTGGTTCGGCGTGGCCGTGCTGGGCGTGGCCCTCGTGCTCACGGGCACGCTCCTCATTCCCGTGGAGGTCTGGGAGGAGTCCATCCGAGCCCAGCTCATGGCCCGGGGTCAGGCTGCCAACACCCCCACGCTCGGCGGGGAGTTGTCGCGGATCATTTTCGCCGGCGCCGGCGCAATCATGTGGTTCGTGATCCTCTTCGTGTTCTCCGGGGTGCTCACCTTCATCTTCGCCTTCATCCTGGGAGACGAGGGGAAGTACCGGCACTACCTCTCGGCCGTGGCCCACGCGAACCTGATTGCCGCCCTGGGAGCACTTCTGGTCACGCCGCTGAAGGTGGCCCAGCGGGATCCCCAGCTCACCCTGAGCCTGGGAACCTTTGTGGAAAATCTCCTGCCGGAGGGGTTTCTCCTCTACTTCCTGAGGGCCATGGACCTGTTCGCCCTCTGGTCCTGGGTGGTGCTGGCCATACTCATCAGCCGGTTCGATCCCAAGCGTAGCGTGGGGTCTGCGGCTGCCGTCGTCATGGGGATGATGTTGTTGCTCCTGGGCGCCGTGGCGTGGTTCCAGGCATCCCAGCTGACTTGAGGACGAGGTTCCTGGCGGCGGTGGCCCTGGCGGCCGCCGTCTTCCACCTGTTCTCGGCCGGGGTGACGCCCTTTACGGCGCTGGTGCAGCGTCCCATCCACCTGGCCCTCATGGGGCTCCTGGGATTCTGGGCGGTCTCGCGGGACGGGGCCGTGCCTTCGCCGGGTGGCCGCGTCCGGCGCCTCGCGGCGGTGACCTGGGGCGCAACGCTGTCCCTGGTCCTGGCCGGTGCCGCGGTCTACCTCCTCCTCGAGCACGAGTCGCTGGTTGCCCGGACTGGGGCCCCCACACTCCTCGACGTGGCGCTGGGTGTCGCCACGGTGGTGGCCGTGCTGGATCTCACGCGTCGGACCACGGGGTGGGGGCTGGTGGCAGTGGCGGTGGCCGCCCTGGCGTATGCCCTTCTGGGGCCGAGGCTGCCGGGCCTGTTGGCGCACCGGGGGTACGGCCCGGAACGGCTCGTGGAGCACCTCTTCCTGTCCACGGAAGGGATATGGGGCATTCCCCTGGGGGTCAGTGCCGACTTCGTCTTTCTCTTCATCCTCTTCGGGGCGGTGCTGGAGGTAGCCGGCGGGGGAGGGCTCCTCATCGGTTTGGCGAACCGGCTCGCGGGTCGAACCCGGGGCGGCCCGGCAAAGACGGCCGCGGTGGCCAGCGCCTTCATGGGCTCGCTCTCGGGGAGCGCCGTGGCGAACGTCGTGACCACCGGATCGTTCACGATTCCGATCATGCGACGGGCGGGCTTCCGGCCACTCTTCGCCGGGGCCGTGGAGGCGGCGGCCAGCACCGGGGGGCAGCTCATGCCTCCGGTCATGGGGGCGGGGGCCTTCATCCTGGCCACGTGGACCTCCATCCCCTATGCCCGGGTGGCCCTGGGGGCACTGATTCCGGCGGTCCTCTACTACGTTGCCCTCCTACTGGCCATCCACTTTCGTGCGGGCCGTATGGGACTCGAGGCCGGGGGGAAGGGGGAGAACGGCCCGGAGGAGCCCGTTCTGCCCCGACTTCACCTCCTGCTCCCCCTGGGACTCCTCGTGGTCCTTCTGGCCACTGGGCGATCCCCCATGCGCGCGGCGTTCTGGGCGGTGGTGTCCGGCGGGGCGCTGGCCATGCTACGTCCCCAGACGCGCCTGGACGGACCGGGCCTGCAGCGGCTCCTCGAGACGACGAGACGGGGCGCCGTCCAGGTGGCAGCCGCCTGCGCGGCGGCGGGGATCGTGGTGGGGGTGGCGTCCCTGACCGGGATCGGGCTCCGCATGTCCGAGCTCATCACCACCCTCTCGGGCGGCCAGCTCTTTCCGGCGCTGGTCCTCACCGCCCTGGGGAGCGTGGTCCTGGGTATGGGCCTCCCCACCACGGCGGCGTACGTGGTGCTGGCGGCGCTGGGAGCCCCGGCGCTGGTGGAGTTGGGCGCACCCCTCCTGGCCGCCCACCTCTTCATCTTCTACTTCGGGTGCATCTCCAACGTGACTCCTCCCGTCTCCCTGGCCGCCTACGCTGCGGCGGGGCTGGCCGGAGCCAACCCGCTGCGCACCGGGTTCATGGCCATGGGCCTGGCCCTTCCAGGGTTCCTGATTCCATTCCTCTTCATCCACGAGCCCGCCCTTCTCCTGGCGGGTCCGTGGTGGCGGGTCCTCGCCACCGGTCTCACCGCCGGGCTCGGGGTCGCGGCGCTGGCCGCCGGTATCATGGGGTACCTGCGCTCGGAGCTCTCCCCATGGCGGCGGGGGCTCCTCCTTCTGGCGGCGCTCCTCCTCCTGGTCCCTGGCTGGTGGAGCGACCTCCTGGGTCTTGGAGTCCTGGTGGCTATCTTCCTCGTCGAGCCGCGCCCCGCCTCTCCCAGGAACCCCGAGCCACCCCATGGAACCGATCCAGCCGCACCAGCCACTCCCTAGCACCTCGTGGAAGGCCCGGAGGGCGGGCCGCTTCGTGCACCGGGGGGTCGCGGCGGGACTCGTCCTCGCCGCCACGGCGTGCGTAGCCGAAGGCGGCCGGGAGTTCCGCAGTCTCGGTACCGGAGGAACCGGGGGTGTCTACTATCCCCTTGGGGGTGCGCTGGCGAGCCAGATGTCTCTGGCGGACTCCACTCGGCAGTACACCGCGGAGGTCACGGGAGGGTCGGTGGAGAACGTGAACCGGGTCCTCGCGGGGCAGATCGACCTGGGCTTCGCCCTCTCGGTGACGGTCTTCGAGAGGTACCGGGAAGCGACGGAGGAAGAGCCGGGGCGCCGGCTGCGGATCGTGGCTCCCCTCTACCCCAACCTGATCCACGTCCTGGTGCGGGAGGGTGCGGGTGTGGGCTCTCTCGGCGACCTTCGACGGAAGAGGGTGTCGGTGGGTTCCCCCGGATCGGGAACGGAGCAGACCTCTCGCCAACTCCTGGCATCGGCCGGTCTGACGTACGACGACGTGGAGGAGCAATACCTCTCGTTCTCCGAGTCGGCGGCCGCTCTCAAGGACGGGGCCCTGGACGCGGCGCTCCTCTCGGTGGGGTATCCGGCGGCGGCCGTACTGGAGGGAACCACCACCGGGGATGTCCGCCTCCTTCCGCTCTCCGAGCCGGAGATCTCCGCGCTCAAGGAGGCCCACCCGTATTACGATGCCGCCGAGATTCCCCCGGGGATCTACCCCGGGGTGGACCAGCCCGTCCCCACGGTGGCCATGATGAACTGGCTGGTGGCCCGGGACGACCTGCCCGGCGAGATCGTGGCGCTCGTGCTGAACATTCTCGGGGGGGAGGGTGTCTCCCTTGAGCGGGTTCACGAGATGGCCCGGCAGATCGACCTGAGCGCTCTCGAGCGTGCGCCTGCGCCCCTCCATCCGGCATCGGAGGCGTGGAGGTGACCCGAACCCCGGTCCCGGGAAGGGACCCCAGCCGCAGGGCCAGCATGCCAGACCGATTCCACGGAGCGGGCCGGATGGTGCTCATACCCGCCCTCCTCTTTCTCAGCGCCCCCCTGGGCGCCCAGGAGAGCCTCTCCGACCTGGAGGTGTCGCGGACCCCTTCGAAAAGCCCCATCCCGTGGACCTTTCCGGTGGATCGTATCCCCCAGGGAACAGTGGACGTGGACGGCCGACTGGAGGAGGAGGTCTGGAGCCAGATCCAGCCGCTTTCGGGCTTCGTGCAGGGAGATCCGGTGGAGGGGATTCCGGCAGAGTACGACACGGAGGTCCGCGTTGCCTTTGCGGAGGACGCCATCTACGTGGCGGCGCGCATGTGGGACACCGAGCCCGGTTCCATCGGGACGCAACTGGTCAGGCGGGACGGCGAGGGTGCCTTCGACTGGTTCAGCTTCGCCATCGACACGAACCTGGACCAGCGCACCGGCTACCACTTCCGGGTGAGCGCCGCCGGCGTGCAGAAGGACGAGTACCTCTTCGACGACAATCGGACCGACGTCGCCTGGGACGCGATCTGGGAGTCCGCCGTCCAGATCGACGACCGGGGTTGGACCGTGGAGTTCCGCGTCCCCCTCTCCCAGATCCGCTACCAGGCCTCCCCGGATCCGCAGGCGTGGGGGATCAACTTCGCACGGCGGCGGCTCGCCAACAGCGAGACCAGCTTCTACGCCCTCATCTCCAGGACCCAGCAGGGCAAGGTGAGTCAGTTCGCCCGCATGGAGGACGTGCGGGTGACCAAAGCCGTCCGGAGGATCGAAGCCCGCCCCTACGTCCTCAGCAGCCTCCACGATGGTCCCTCCTCGGCGGAAGACCCGTTCTTCGACGGCCGCGAGATGAGCAGCCGCTTCGGGACCGATCTCCGCTTCGGCCTCGGGAGCGCCTTCTCCCTGGACGCCACCCTGAATCCGGACTTCGGCCAGGTGGAAGCGGACCCGGCCGTCATCAACCTGTCGGCATTCGAGACCTTCTTCGAGGAACGGCGGCCGTTCTTCGTCGAAGACGCCAACCTCCTGAACTTCGGCCTGTCGGGTCACCGGAACGGGCTCTTCTACTCCCGGCGGATCGGACGGTCTCCCCAGGGCTCCGCCCCCTCGGGGGCCGCATTCACCGACGTTCCCGATGCCGCTACGATCCTGGGGGCCGCCAAGATCACGGGCCGCACGGCCGGCGGACTCTCGGTGGGCGGTCTCGCTGCCGTGACCCAGCGGGAGATGGGGCGGGCCTTCCTCCCCGAGGACGGCACTCTGACAGACTACGTCGCCGAGCCCCGGACCCGGTACGGTGTGCTCCGCCTGCAGCAGGACTTCAATGGCGGTGCCTCGCAGTTCGGGGGGATTCTCACCACCGCTACCCGGAGTCTCCCGAACGACGGGTCGTTCGATTTCCTCCCATCGTCCTCCTTCAGCGCGGGGTTGAACTTCGAGCACCAGTGGGACGATCGGACCTGGGCTCTGACGGGATTCCTAGCGGCCTCGCACGTGCGGGGAGATTCGACCGCGCTGATCCGGATCCAGCGCTCCAGCAACCACTACTTCCAGCGGCCGGATGCCCTCTACGAGTCGGTGGATTCTTCCGCCACCTCCATCTCCGGTATCGACTGGCGCCTCCAGCTGGACAAGCGCCGGGGTGAGCACTGGACCTGGGGGATCTGGGCGGCGCAGGTCACAGGGGGATTCGAGATCAACGACCTGGGGTTTTCGCAGCGCCGCGAAGTCCTGGATGGCGGCCTTCGGGTCACTTATCAGGAGATCCAGCCCGGGACGCTCTTCCGGAACTACAACATCTCCTTCTTCACCTACCACAACTGGAGTCACGAGGCCCTGAACGACGCCTGGTCCTGGGAAGCGTGGAAGACCGCCCACACCGGAGGGGGCTTCAACCTGAACACGCGGGTGGGCTTCCTGAACTACTGGGGAGCGAACCTGGACCTGAACTACGGGCCGAACAACTACAGCCGCACGGCCACCCGTGGCGGGCCGGTGATGATCGATCCGGGCTCGTGGAGGGCCAACCTCCGGATGAACTCGGATCGCCGGAAGGCGGTGAGCTTCAGCACCAACCTGAGCTACCGGGAGAATCACGGCGGCAGCGGGCACGACCTCTCACTGGGGGCCGGAGTCGAGTTGAGGCCGTCACCCCGGCTCGAGATTTCGGTCTCCCCTTCCTGGCAGGTGCAACGGGACGCGGCGCAGTACGTGACCTCCACCAGCGTCGTCCCCTACGAGCCCACGTACGGACGCCGGTACCTGTTCGCGGAGCTGGAGCGTACCAGCCTGTCGATGGTGACTCGGCTCGACTTCACGGTGAGTCCCGCGCTCAGCCTCCAGCTCTACGCCCAGCCCCTCCTGAGTAGCGGCGACTACGTGCGCTACCGGCAGCTGGCCGCCGCCAGCAGTTACGCATTCCGGGAGTTCGAGGTGGGGATGGTCGGGGCCGACGGATCCGGCGGTGTCCTGTGCCGGTCCGGGGACATCTGCCGAACACCGGACGACAAGTGGCACGTGGACTTCGACGGAGACCAGTCCGCCGATTTCACCTTCCGGGACCGGGACTTCAACTTCCGTTCCCTCATCGGGAACGCCGTCCTCCGGTGGGAATACCGACCCGGCTCCACCCTCTTCCTGGTGTGGCAGCGCCGGCAGTCGGCGTATGCGTCGGTGGGCGACTTCGACTTCAACCGCGACCTGGACGCCCTCTGGCAAATCCCCTCCGACAACGTCTTCATCGTGAAGGTCAACTACTGGCTGGGCCTCTAGGCGCGAATCCCCGGAGAGCGCGGGTGGAGGCCATGGCGATTCTGGCGGCCCGCCTCGACGTGGACCCCCTGGGGATTGCGGTCTCCGGTACGCGGCGCGAGGCGGACCTTCCCGTCCCGCCCCGGGGTGAATCTTCGACACGGCCTGAGAGGGGAAGCCGGCGCCGCGCCCCCCTCTGAACGAGCACGCGCTGGCCTCGGCGAACGGATCGGCCCATCTTGGCGACCATGACTTCTTCCCTCCCCCGCCCCGGCTTCTCCGATATCGATGCCTGGGGGGTGACCCACCCCGGAAAGGTCCGTTCCGAGAACCAGGACCACTTCTTCGCGGGTGCGCTCGCACGGCGGGGGCGCGTCGTGCCGGTGGGATTGGACGAAGATGGTCGGTCCGAGGCGGAGCTGCGGAGGGTGGCGTCCCTGGCGGTCGTGGCCGACGGAGTGGGAAGCGCACATCGGGGCGGTGAGGCGGCCCGGCTGGCAGTCCGGGATCTGGTCACCGCCGTGGCGGACTTCTACGAGCAGGCGGAGCGATCCGAGTCCCGGGATCCGGAGGCGTTCAGCAGACTCCTCCACGACGCGGCACTCTCCTGTCACGAATCCCTCCTCATGCGGGGTCAGCAGGTGGGAGGGGGGCGTCAGTTCGCCACCACCCTGACGCTGTTCCTGGGGCTCTGGCCGCAAGCCTACCTGCTGCAGGTAGGCGACTCCCGCTGCTACATCCTCCGGGGCCACGAGCTCACGCAGATCAGCCGGGATCAGACCCTGGCGGAGGACCTGGTGGACCAGGGTGTGCTGACACGGACGGTCGCGGAGAACAGCCGCTGGGCGAACGTGCTCTCCAGTGCCATGGGAGGCGAGCAGGCGGCTCCGGTGGTGACCCGGGTCACGCGAGACTGGGGAGATGTCATCCTCCTCTGCAGCGACGGCCTGACCAAGCACGTACCGGACGGGGTGATCCAGGACCGGCTGGTCCGGATGACAAGCGCCCGGCAGGTCACGGAGCAACTCCTCCAGGACGCCTTGGACGGAGGTGGCACCGACAACATCACCATCGTGGTAGGACGCACGTATCCACGCAGAGAAGGTGGGTAAGGCCTCGCACGCGGTATCAGACTGCGGGCAGTCTGGAACCTCGTCCTACCAGAAAGCGACACATCCCCCACGCACGGCTGCGACCGAGTCAGAGCCCGAGAAGCCAGCCTCCCGCCCGAGGATCCTCCCCATGCACAGCACTCTGCTCCGAATCGGTCGCCTGACGGTCAGCGTCCTCCTCGGGCTCGTCCTCGCTTCTCCCCCGGCCATGGCCCAGATCGACATACCGGATGAGTTGCCCGTCAACCCGGAGTTCCCCGTAAAGGAGGGCTTCGACGTCGAGCGCGCCTTCCTGGGCTCCCGGCCTATCTTCACCCCCCTCCGAAATCCGGAGTTCGAGCTCCTTCGCGGTGCGCTCCGTCGGGGGGAGATCGCCGAGGACACGCCCATCCTGGTCTTCGAGGCCGGGGGCCGGAAGCTCGCACTGATCACCAGCCAGATGTCCTACCATCATGTGGCTCAGGGAGAGATGGCCGGAGAGCCTTGGATGGTGACGTTCTGAGTGGTGTGCAATACGGGCGTCAGGATGGCGCCGAGGATCGACGGCCAGGTCCACTGGTTCTCCGAGCATGGCCTGTACGACGGGCTCTTCCTCATGAGGGACGAAGAGTCCGGGACCTTCTGGGACCACATGACCGGTGAGGCTGTGTACGGTCCAGAGGTGGGGCGCGCACTGGAGGTGGGAAACCTCCGGCAGTCCACCGTGGCGCAGACCCTTCGGGAAGACGGCGAGACGCTGGTGGCGCTCTCGGAGCGGGAGTTGCGGAGTGACGACGACCTGAAGCTCGATGGCCTCCTGGCCCGGGTTCGCGGACGACTGTCCGACTTCTTCTCGAATACCGTAGAGGAGGAGGACAGCCGCCGCCCAACCATGGACCTGGGCCTCGGGCTCTGGGGTGGTGCCGAGGCAATCTACTATCCCTACGAGACGGTGATGGGAGAGGGACGGGCACTGCTGGACCGGTACGAGGGCCGGCAGGTCCTGGTCTACCTGGACCCCACGGCGAAGGCACTGGCCGCATACTTCACCGAGGCCGAGACCTTCGACTGGGACGAGGACGTCCTACGCCTCGACGACGGGAGCTATGTGGAGGGAGGGGTCCTCTTCGGGGCCGACGGAAGCCGGCTCGAGGGGCGCAGGCCATTGCAGGTCTTCACCCGATGGTACGGGTTCTCGTTGACCTTTCCCGGGGTGCCCATCTACGGGGGCCGGTAGAGCCAGTCCTTGCACCCCGGCCCACTCTGACCTCCACCGAAGATCCGACGAATCCATGTCCGAAATCCCCTCCCGACTCGTCGTTGCCCTGGGCGACCGCTACCGCATCGTGCAGGAGCTGGGCGCCGGCGGGATGGCGACCGTCTACCTGGCCGACGACCTGAAGCACGACCGGAAGGTGGCCATCAAGGTTCTCCGCCCTGAGCTGGCGGCCGTCATCGGTGGCGAGCGTTTCGTGGCAGAGATCAAGACCACGGCGGCGCTGCAGCATCCGCACATCCTACCTCTCTTCGACTCGGGTGAGGCGGACACTTTCCTCTACTACGTCATGCCGTACGTGGAGGGGGAGTCGCTGCGAGATCGGTTGGACCGGGACAAGCAGCTTCCCGTGGACGAGGCGGTGCGGATCGCAAAGGCGGTGGGGAGTGCGCTCCACTACGCCCACGAGCGGGGGATCGTCCACCGGGACATCAAGCCCGCGAACATCCTCCTCCATGCGGGCGAACCGGTGGTGGCGGACTTCGGGATTGCCATCGCCATCAGTGCTGCCGGGGGTGGGCGGCTGACCGAGACAGGGATGAGCGTGGGGACGCCCCACTACATGTCGCCGGAGCAGGCCAGCGCCGACCGGGACGTGGACGCCCGGTCCGACACCTACGCCCTGGCGTGCGTCCTGTATGAGATGCTGGCGGGAGCGCCACCGCACACGGGCCCCAGTGCCCAGGCCGTCCTCATGCGGATCCTCACCGAGAATCCGCGGAGCATCACCGAGGTGCGACGCTCGGTCCCCACCCACGTCCGAGATGCCCTCTCCAAGGGGCTGGAGAAGCTTCCGGCGGACCGGTTCGCCAGCGCAAAGGGGTTCGTGGACGCGCTGGGGGACCCGTCCTTCCAGTACCAGCCGGTGGTGGTGGACGCCACCGTGCAGGCGCTGCCGGTGGTCCGGCGAGAGCCGGCGAAGCGGCCAGCCGTGCAGACCTGGCTTCCCCTTGTGGCGCTCCTGCTGGGGATCACGGCGGGCGCCGTGGTCTTCGGCGACGACGGGGGGGACGCGCTTCCGCCTGGGCCTGCAGCCCGGTTCGAAGTCGGGCTCACGGAGGACCTGACCCTGGAACTCCCGGAGATCATTCACATCTCGCCGGACGGTCGCTGGCTCGCCTTTGTTGGAGACCGGGATCCAGTGGACGGGATCTTCATCCGGGAGATCGACGATCTGGAGTTCCGGGTGCTCCCCGGGACCGAGCTGGCGGTCTTCATGGACTTCTCACCGGACGGACAGTCCATCGTCTATTCCCATGGGGACGGTTCGCTGCACCTGATCTCCGTCTCGGGTGGCTCGTCCCGGGAGATCGCGTCCGCCGGGGACGAGCGCCGGGTCTTTCTCCGATGGAGCGACGATGGATTCATCCGCTTCTACGCCTTCAGTGGGGGTGACGGATGGCTGGCCCAGGTCCCGGAGTCCGGAGGTGAGGCGGCCGTCCTCGCGGGCACGGGAGGGGAATTCGCCATCTATCCCCGGTCGCTTCCGGACACCGACGTGATCCTGTACGTCGCGCCCGACCTGCAGGAGGTCCAACTGGTGGATCCGGCCACCGACTCCACCTGGACGCTCATCCCCAACGCCATGGGGGCCGAACTCCTTCCCACCGGGGAGATGATCTACGTGGACGGCGAAGGGGGGCTGTGGGCCGCCCCGTTCGACACGGGATCGCTGGGCTTCTCCGCCGATCCGGTGCCCATCCTGAACGGCGTGGTGATCTCCGGGGCGACCGCGCCAGCTTTCTCGGTCTCCCGGAACGGGACGCTGGTCTATACCCGGGGCCCCACCGGGTCCACCGGGCTCACCGTCGATCACCGCCTGGTGGTGGTCGGCTTCGATGGTGAGCGGGCCGAGGTGCCCATCGCGCAGCGGCGGTACCGGAACGTGCGGTGGTCGCCCAGTGGTGACGCCATCGCCTTCGCCGCGCTGGAGCCGGGGGACCGGGCGGGGGAGACGAGTCTCTACACTTACAACCTGGCCCTACGCACGGCCACCGAACGGATCACCCGGGAGGGATTGCAGGCCTTCCCGGTCTGGTCCCCCGACGGGCAGCGGGTCGCCTTCCTCGACGCGGACCGTCCACTGGGCGCCAACCCACAGGGCTTCGGGGGAATCGAGGGAGGCGATCTCGCCATTCTCGATCTCGCCACCGGTGAAGTGACGCGGGCCGAGGCCGCACCGGGACAGGACGTTCCGTACGTCTGGTCCAACACGGGGGAGATTGTCTACGCGGGGGGTCCGGACATCGCCTCCAGCGACCTCCTCATCGCCCGCCCCGACCAGGGCGAACTGAGGGAGACCTATCTGAACGTGGACGGAGACCTGGGGGCGGCCACGGTCTCCCCAGACGGCCGTTGGGCGGCATTCCGCACCAGCCGAGAGGTCGGTGAGGGTGTGGAGATCGTGGTCCGGTCCTTTCCAGAGCCGGGCCCGCCCATTCCGGTCTCCAACGGGTGGGGGGACCGCCCCCGCTGGAGTGCCGACGGGAGCGCCATCTACTACTGGAAGTCCCAGAGCCCCCTGGATAGTCTCATGCGAGCTCGTGTCCGGACGGAGCCCGAGTTCCGGGTCCTTTCCAATGAGCTGGTTCTGACCGGGAACTTCGAGCTCACCGGAACATGGGATCTGCACCCCGCGGGTGATCGCTTCATCATCGCCGTGCCCGCTGCGGACGTGGCTTTGGAAGAGGGGGTGGAGCCCGAGCCCATCCGCCACCTGGCCGTTGTGAACTGGTTCACAGAGCTGCGGGCGGCACTGGGCGACGGGCGCTGAATTTCGGGAACGAAGGAGAGGCTCGCCGCGGCCCTGGCCGACCGCGACCGGATCGAGCGGCCTCTCGGGGAGAGGGGGACGTCAGGAGTCGAGGGGTGGCGTGGTCTCTGGTGGCCGCCGGTGCCGGGTTCCCTGCTCGTACGCGTAGCCCAGGCGGAACAGGAGGCCCTCTTCGAAGGGCCGGGCGAGGAACTCGAGCCCCACCGGTAGACCGGCGGAGGTGAAGCCGGCGGGCACCGTCAGTGCCGGAAACCCGATGGCGGGGCTCAGGGAGCGGCGATCCCCCTTGGCGTACTCGTCGGCGGGTTCGGGACTGGTCTCCACGTCCGAGCCGATGACCGCGGGCTCATGGGAGAAGGTGGGGTAGATCAGGGCGTCCAAACCGTGGTCCGCCATGGCCTGCAGCACCGCGGACCTCAACTCCTTCCGGGACTTCAGCACCTCGAGATACCCCGGGTCGTCCGTGCTACGGTTGAGGACCCCCACCATTCCCTGAGCACGCCACGGGTTCACACGGCCGGTGAGCAGGATGTCCGAAAGGGTGGCGTAGGGCGCGCCGGGGTGCGCCGCCAGGTACGCATCCGTGGCTTCCTCCGTCTCGTAGGGGTTGTCCATGGAGGCGGCGACCAGATCGGTGAAGTCTTCGATCTCCACGGGATCCAGCACCATGGCGCCCAGCCGCTCCAGGTCCAGGACGGCACGATTGAAGACGCTCCGGACCCGCACGAAGTCGTCGGCTCCCGGCTCTTCCTGCCACTGGGGCGCCCGGATGACTCCGATCCGAATCCCCCGTAGCCCGTCGGTTGTGAGCCCGGCGGCGTAGGTTTCGGGAAGCAGGCCGACAGAGCGGGCCGTGATGGGGTCCTCCGGGTCGTACCCGGCGATCACGTCCAGGACCAGGGCGGCGTCCACCACGGAGCGAGTGATGGGCCCCATGGTGTCCTGAGACGGATTGGCGGGCATCATCCCGGCGCGGCTCACCAAAGGCAGGGTAGGCCGGAGTCCCACCAGGGCGTGGACCGCCGCAGGACCCCGAACCGAGCCCGCGGTGTCCTCCCCGATCCCCACCAGCCCGAAGTTGGCGGCCACGCCGGCCGCGGTTCCCCCTGAGGAGCCGCTTGGGTTTCGGGTGGGATCATAGGCGTTGCGGATGATGCCGTGGGCGGAGCCCACATAGCGGGACGCGAACTCTCCCATGGTCGACTTGGCGAGGATGATGGCCCCCTCATCGCGCAGCTTCTGCACGATCGTCGCATCGTGGGGCGGGACCCAGTCCTCGAAGAGCGCGGATCCGAAGGAAGTGGGCATGTCCCGGGTCTCCACCTGGTCCTTCAGGAGGATGGGAACGCAGTGGAGCGATCCAGCGGGACCCTCCCGCCGGTGTACGGCGTCCAGAGAGTCTGCCTGCTGAAGCGCCCGCGGGTTCAGGTACTGGACCGTGTTGAGGCGCGGACCCACCTGGTCGTAGGCGGCGATCCGCGCCAGGTAGCCTTCCACCAGCTGCCTGCAGGTGAGTCGAGCCTCGGCGAACGCCTCCTCGACCTCCGGGATCGTCGCCTCCATGATCTCGAAGTCCTGGTCCGGACCCGCCGCAAGAAGGCTCCGGGTCGCCACGAATCCCCCGGCGAGCAGAACGGCCAGCCCGCCGGCGACGAAGATGGGTTGGGGTTGTTGCACGGATCGAATCACTGAACGGGGGTGCCCGGCGTCCGGCGCCGGATGGTGGGAGGAGGCAGAGCGACATCATGGTCGTTCCACCCATCCTTCCCAGTCTGTCTCGCGGCCTCGTGCGTCGGAGCCCGGGGGCCTCCTGTAGCACACCTGCCATGGGCGTGTGGAGCCAACGCGTCGCTGGGTGGGTCTCCGACATCCGTCGAATAACCCGTCCATAACGCGAGAATGGCTTTATCTGCGGGGATTTCGGCCAATTCCCGTCGGGGTGGGGCCCATGTGCCGTAACGCTAAGAGCAGTTTCCGTACCGGTTCCGAGAGGAGCGGCAGGAGAAGGCGGAGGACCCCGAGGGGGCGGCCCTTGGCTGGGGTTCGGGGGCGGGAGTGCCGAACGCCAACACGGATCGATTCGCTTGTGTCGGGGACGCGCCGCTCCTAGCCTCGGACAACCATGGACATCCCTCCCCTGCCCTTGATCTCCCGGCTCACGGCCGCCCTCTCCGATCGCTACCGTATCGAGCGCGAGCTGGGCGCTGGGGGAATGGCCACCGTCTATCTGGCGCACGACCTGAAGCACCACCGCCAGGTGGCCATCAAGGTCTTGAAGCCCGAATTGGCCGCCGTCGTCGGTGCGGATCGGTTTCTGGCGGAGATTCGGACCACCGCCAACCTGCAGCACCCCAACATCCTTCCCCTCTTCGATTCCGGAGAGGCCGACTCGTTCCTCTTCTACGTCATGCCCTACGTGGAGGGGGAGTCTCTGAGAGAGCGCCTGGACCGGGAGCGCCAGCTGCCCGTCGAAGAGGCCGTCCGTATCGCGACCGAGGTGGGAGAGGCGCTGGACTATGCCCACCGGCAGGGGATCATCCACCGGGACATCAAGCCCGCGAACATCCTGCTCCGGGAAGGACGACCCCTCATTGCGGACTTCGGGATCGCCCTGGCCGTGACCGCGGCTGGAGCCGGTCGCCTGACCGAGACGGGCCTTTCCCTCGGGACCCCGTACTACATGAGCCCGGAGCAGGCTACGGCCGATCGGGATCCGGGCCCGCAGAGCGACGTGTACTCCCTGGGTTGCGTGCTGTACGAGATGCTCGCCGGGGAACCGCCGTTCACGGGTTCGAGCGCACAGGCGGTCCTCGGCAAGATCATCACCGGGGATCCTCTGCCCCCTTCGAGTCATCGGGCCACGGTGCCCGCTCATGTGGATTGGGTGGTGCTCAAGTCCATCGCCAAGCTCCCTGCGGATCGGTTCCCCTCCACCGGGAGAATGACGCAGGCCCTCTCGGACCCGACGGTGGCTGCGGCGGCTCGGGGAGGAGGTCCGGAAGGTGCGGGTCACGGCCGGGGTCCCGGGCGGATTGAACGGCTGGTCTGGATCGGGGCAGTCGCCGTGGCCGTCGTGGGCGGGGCCCTCTGGAGTGGGCGCAGGGGTGCGGAGGATGCCGAGCCGGCGATTGTCCGCATGAGCATACAGCTTCCGGACTCCATCCCCATGGCCTTCATCGGAGCCGCCACGCTGGGCAACGGGCGCCGCGCCTTCGCCGTCTCGGAAGACGGCGCCACCCTGGTGTATGTCGGCCTGCGGGATGGGGTGGCGCGCCTCTATGTCCGGGCGATGAACGCCTTCGAGATCGAGGAGCTTCCCGGAACCGAGGACGCCTACGGTCCGTTCTTCTCACCGAACGGCCGCTGGGTCGGATTCTTCGTCGGGAACCAGCTCAAGAAGGTCCGGATCGATGGGGGCGAGCCCATCGTGGTTGCAGAGGCGACGAATTCCGTCGGTGCGGACTGGTCGGAAGACGGGCGGATCGTCTTTTCCGACGACGAGGGTGGGGGGCTTCGCGTGGTTTCGGACCAGGGAGGGAGGGTCCAGGACCTCGGATCCGCGTATCCGGACTCGACGGATTTCGGGTGGCCGCAGTGGCTTCCGGGAGCGAACCGGATCATCGCGGGAGGCGTCCTCCTCGATCTGGCGGAGGGTGTGGCGACCTCGATCGTAGGCGACGACCGTCACCTTGCGTACCTCCCGGCCGGGTACATGGTGGACATGACCGGCGCGACGCTGTCCGTTTCGCGGTTCGACGGCAACCAAGGACGCGCTACGAGCCCGCGGGTACCGGTGCTGAGTGGCATCCGAGGGGAGATCTACGGGCAGGGGCAGTGGGATGTGACCCCGGGGGGGACCCTGGTCTACGCAGAGGGTGGGTCCCTGAACGAGGGCCCCCTCGCGTGGGTGGAGTCCGACGGCTCGCGTACGCACCTGGACCTGCCGGTTCGGGAGCGTGGGACCTTCGAGCTCTCTCCCACCGGAGACCGGTTGGCGGTCGAGGAGTACGATGCCGGCGGATCGCACGTCTGGATCTATGAGTTGGCGTCGGGCCGAAGGGAACAGGTGACGGTGGAGCCGGGGGCAAGCCGTCCCCTGGACTGGTCCCCGGACGGGCTGGAGATCCTGTACAACCGATACGAGCCGTTCCGCGTGGGCTTCATCCAGCCGGTGAGTTCGGGATCCAGGGCGAGGCGCGCATTTCCGGAGATGGATTCCATCACCTCCGCCTATTCCTGGTCTCCGGGTGGCACTCTGTTGGGTGTTGGCATGCGTGATCCGGCCGGGGTGGGTGTGGCGGACCTGAGCTCCCAGACGGTGGAGCGCGTCAGCTCCGACGATACGTCGTGGGGCCTGGTCCTCTCGCCCACCGGCGATGCGGTGGCCTATACGTCGGCCCTGACCGGCGAGTACCAGAACTACGTGGAACCTTACCCACCCACCGGCGAACGCATCCAGGTCTCCATCACAGGCGGCGCCGAGGAGCCTCGCTGGTCCGAGGACGGGCAAAGGCTCTACTACCGCAGCGGGCGCCGGATCATGGTGGCGGACGTGGGGCGGGCTCCAGCCCTGTCGGTGGGTTCCCCGCGGGTGGTGTACGAAGGAGACTTCGTGAACGTAGGTGGCCGCTCCTTCGATGTGACCTCGGACGAGGCGCGGTTCCTCGTCATCGATGATCCGGTCGTGACCACCACGACGCTGAAGGTGGTCCAAGGTTGGACGACGGAGGTCGAGAGGCTGCTCCGAGAGGCAGGGGGGGCCGAGAATTGACGCGAGCACCCACACACCCCGCCTCTGGCTGGACCCCGGGTCGGATCCGCCTCCGGGCCGGGAGGAGACCCTATTGGACGATCCCGGCTGCGACGACAGCCCAGGGCGGCGGCTGGCCAATGGACCCGACGACGCCCTCGTCAGTCTCCAGACACCCGAAAGGACGGCGACAGGCCAATTCCGGGCCGTTCCCGGCTGGGCGGAGCGGATGAAGCATGCGGTGGACGCGGCGGTCCGGTAGAGCCAGGGTGGGGCGGGTCGGCTCATGAAGCGGTACGACCGCACCTACTTCGACCGGTGGTACCGGGGCGAAGAGCCGCCCAAGGGCGAGGCAGAACTCCGTCGACAGGTGGCCCTGGCGGTGGCGGCCACGGAGTCGGTCCTGGACCGGCCGCTGAAGTCGGTGCTGGACGTGGGGTGTGGAGAGGGCCGCTGGCAGCCGATCCTGCACGAGATTCGGCCGGAGGCATCCTACCTGGGAATCGATCCCAGCGGGTACGCCGTGGAGCGGTTCGGGGCGTCTCGAAACCTGTTGCACGGATCCCTGGACGACCTGGAATCGTTCGCCTTCGAGGAGCCCTTCGACCTCGTGGTGTGCGCGGATGTCATGCACTACATGGGCAAGGAAGCGGTACTGAGGGCGATGGACATCGTAGCGGATCTGGTGGGAGGCGTGGCTTTGCTGGAGGTGTTCACGTCGGAGGATCCGGTCGAGGGCGACCGCGAGGACTTCCACCTCCGGGAGCCCGCATGGTATTGGCGCGTCTTTGCCGGGGCGGGTCTCGTTCCCATCGGGCTGCAGATGTACGTCCACAGGGAGATCGCCGAGTCAATGGATTCGATGGATCTACCGACGAGGACGGAACCGGGTCACGCCTGAGCGAAGAACGGCGGGGTTCGGTTCGGCCGGGATTCTGGTTCGGCGACCCGAGCGGCTCCGGCCCACTCGGTGAGGCGGCTGGCCCTCGGTCCGGGTCTGCCACATCTTCCGCGGCGGTGGAGCGA
>CP070829.1:1473345-1508374 GCA_020344755.1 Gemmatimonadales bacterium | reverse complement strand
CGTCGGCTCCAGGAGCCAGGAATCCAGAGTCGTGCGACCCGGCGCCGTGTGCACCGGAGCCAGGAGGCTCGCCAGGGACGCCGGTCCGTACAGGTCCAGGTCGGCGGCGTAGGGGTGGCCCGTCAGGTCTCGGCCAGCCTCTGGAGCCGGGAGCGCCTCCCAGCGCCGGTCGAGGCGGGCGAGTCCCTCCTCCGCCCACTGGCGGGCCATGTCCACCCGTCTCCGCTCCGCACGCACACGCCGGTGTAGGCGCACCAGGAAGAAGAACACGCCAACGAGGACGAGGGCGGCCCCACGCCCGGGCCCGGCGGCGTCCGCCAGATCCGCCACCACCCACGCCGCCAGCGCAGACAGGAATGTCGCGGAGCGGAGGACGGTGAACCTGCGGCTGCGCGCCTCCAGGACCCCCACCTCCCGGTCCAGGGCCTCCAAGCGCCCCTGGTATCGTGAACGGGGGCTCTGGCCCTCCGAATCTCGACCGCCCAAGTCGGACACCGGACTAGTCCAGCTCCACGACCCGGGCGTCGGTGATCTCCGGGAGCTCCGCCAGTTGCTCCAGGACCTCACCGGGAAAGGCGCCGTCCAGAACCACCGCTGCCAGCGCATCTCCCCCTTCGGACCGGCGGGCCTGGTGGTACTCGGCGATGTTCAGACCCGCCGCACCCAGGAGCGTCCCGACTCGCCCGATCACGCCGGGTACGTCCCGGTTCCGAAGCACGAGGAGGGTCCCGGATGGGGCCACGTTCACATCGTACCCGTCCAGCCCCACCAGTCGGGGATGGTGCTCGCCGAGGAGGGCTCCGTCCAGCGAGACCGGGCCGCCGGAGGTGGTGACCTCCACCTCCACGCGCTCTCCGGGTAGCGTCCTGCGGGCCAGCCGCCGGGTGGATACCGAAATCCCCCTGTTCTCCGCCAACACGGCGGCATTCACCACGTTCACCTGATCTCGACCCAGGACGGGGGTGAGCAGCCCCATGAGGACATGGCGCGGCAGAACGCCGAGCGCGTCGTCCGCGTCCCCGGCGTAGCCGACCTCGACGGCGCTGATGCCGCCGGGTGCCAGCGCGACCGCCAGCCGCCCAAGGCGCCGGGCCAGGTCGAGAAGGGGACCGAGGCGACGCAGCACAGCCCCGCCCACAGAGGGAGCGTTCAGCGCCCCGGCAAGATCGCCATCGAGCAGGGCCGCGCGCACCGCCTGCGCCACCTCGGAGGCGACCCGCTCCTGGGCTTCCAGGGTCGACGCGCCCAGGTGAGGAGTCAGCAGGAGGTCCGGTGCGGACCGGAGGGGGCTGTCCTCCGCCAGCGGTTCGCTGGCGTAGACGTCCAGGGCGGCCCCGGCCAGCCGTCCTTCGCAGAGCGCCTCCGCCAGCGCCTCCTCGTCCACCACACCCCCGCGCGAGGCGTTCACGAGGTGGGTGCTGGGCTTCAACAGGCTCAGGCGATGGCGATCCAGCAGGCCCCGGGTGGATTCGGTCAGGGGCACGTGGAGGCTCACCATGTCCGCCTCGCGGAGAAGGTCGTCCAGCTCGCGGCGCTCACCCCCGAGCTCCCGCACCCGTTCGTCCGTGAGATAGGGGTCGTAGATGAGGAGCTTCATCCCGAAAGCCCTCGCGCGCCGCGCGACCTCACCACCGATCCGGCCGGCCCCCACGAGTCCCAGCGCTTTTCCCCGAAGCTCGGTACCCTTGAAGCGGGATCGATCCCACTCCCCCACGCGCACGGACCGGTCCGCGGCCGCAATCCGGCGGGCGCTGGCCAGGATCAGCGCGAAGGCGAGCTCGGCAGCGGAGACGGTGTTGCCCGCCGGCGCGTTGAACACCGCCACACCCCGCCGCGTGCAGGCCTCGATGTCGATATTGTCGACACCCACTCCTGCACGGCCCACCACCCGGAGGGAGGGGGCCCCCGCCAACAGCTCCTCCGTCACGCGGGTCGCAGACCGGAGCAGCAGGCCGTGAGCCTGGGTCAGTTCCGCCAGAAAGGGTGCACCTGTGCTGTCGTTCTCCTGCACCACCTCGAGCCGAGACTCTCCGGCGAGGGGGGACAGTCCCTCCTGCGAGATCTTGTCCGTGACCAGTACCCGAAAGCTCACGTGCCCGTCTCCTTCCGGATGACCTGCTCCAGGACGTCCAGCAGCTCCTCGAGTTGTTCGACGGTATGGTCACCCATGTGTCCGATCCGGATGCAGTTCGGCTTCAGCTTCCCGTACCCTCCGCCGATCACCCAGCCCCGCTCCCGCATGGCCGAGACGACGCGGGGGCCCTCGAGATCCACGGGCAGTCGGATGCAGGTCACGGTGGGAGACCTCCCTCCCTCGGGCGCGAGCACGTGGAGGTCGAGCTCCAGGCGGTGGCCCAACTCGTCGACCCAGTCGCAGGTCCTGCGGGACATCTCTCCGTGGCGGGCCCAACGCCCCTCCATGCTCTCGGCCTCGATCCGCTTCAACTGCTCCTCCAGAGCGTAGAGAAGCGTCACGGCTGGGGTGGTGGGGGTCTGCGATTTCGCCAACTGCTGGTAGAAGCCCACCACGTCCAGGTACATGCCACGGCCCTCCAGCGAGTTCGCCCGCTCGAGAAAGGCTTCACTGGCAACCCCGAACGCCAGGCCCGGCGGGAGCGCCAGTGCCTTCTGGGATCCCGTCAGGACCAGGTCCACACCCCACTCGTCCGTGAGGAACGGGGCGCCGCCGATCCCGGTCACCGAGTCCACCAGGACTTGCACGTCCGGGAACTGGCGTATGGCCTCGACGAGCGACTCCACCGGATTGAGTGCGCCGGTGGACGTCTCCGAGTGGACCAGGCTCACCGCGTCGAAGCTTCCCGCGGCCATGCGATCGGCCACGGCGCCCGGATCGTGGACGTTCCCCCACGCCACCTCGAGAATCTCGTGTGGGACGCCGCAGCCGGCGGCGATGGTCGCGAACCGCTCGCTGAAGGCACCGTTGACCAGGCAAAGGAGCCGCCGCCGGACCCCGCCCCGCACCGCTCCCTCCATCAGGCCCGTGGCGGACGAGGTAGACACCATGACGGGCCGTCGGGTGCGGAAGACGTCCTGAAGCCCGGGCTGGAGCCTCTCCATGAGGGCACGCATCTCCGGGCCGCGATGGCCGATGACAGGGCGGGCCTGCGCTTCGAGGACAGAAGGGTGGACCTCGGTGGGCCCGGGCAGGAAGAAGCGACCTGGGGAGAGAGACACTTCGGAGTCTCCTGGAGAAAAGCCGGGCAAGGCGGTCCCGCCCGTGGCTCGGAAAACCGGGGGTAACGATGGAAAGTAGCGGGTTCCCGGGGCTTTTGCAGGGCGCCTCTCAGTCCCGCCAGGCGTCCTTCCAGCGCGTGTATTGGACCGTGACCACCCCGGCGTCTTCGAGCACCTGCAGCCCGCCCCCGTCGCGGTAGTCGTGCCGGTAAAAGAGGTGGGAGATGTTGGCCTGGACCATGAGCTTGGCACACATGACGCACGGACTCGCCGTGACGAACGCGACCTTCTCACGCAGTCCTCCCGGCGACTTCACCAGGGCGTTCTGCTCGGAGTGGATGCAGCCGCACCGACCCTCCTCGTCGGAATCGCACCGGTTGGGAAAGCCGCGGGCGTTCCCGTTGTACCCGATGGCCACCACGTTCTCCAGATTGGCGTCCGTCACGACGGTGCCCACCTGGAGGCGGGCACATGTGCTTCGCTTCGCCAACTCCTCGGCCATGCGCATGTACACCTCGTAGAGGGGGATCCGCTCCACAGCCGGGGCCGATCCATCCCAACGGACCTCCAGCAGGTTCAGTGGGTGCGTGTTCGCCTCGACGCCGTCCTTGGGTACCAGCACGGTGGGGGCTCCTTTCGAGTCAGGTTTCTGTGCTCGAGGCTTCCTGGGAGAGCGTCGGTGCCGGGGTGGACGTCAGGATGTCCAGAATCTCCCTGACGACGGTCTGGCCCCGGTCCCGCGCGTACTCACGCCGAACCTCTCGGTAGCGGTCCGATTTGGAAAGGGCCTGACCGGCCCCGAGGACCCAGGCCTGCAGCTCCGCCGGCCTGGGACCCCACCATCCGAGCTCGCGGAAATCGTCGTCGTAGACGATCACGACGGGAATGGACCGACTCCGCCCGTCGGTCAGGTGGCTGTCCATCAGGTCCGGATTGTCCTCGCGACCCAGGATCCGGAATTTCGCCGCCGGAAGCGCTTCGACGAAACGGGCCACCATGGGAAGGGTGTTGACCGCATCTCCACACCAGTCCTCCGAGGGGACCAGGAAGTGGAAGGTACCCGGGACGCCCGCCGCCCGGGCCTCCAGCTCCGACGCGACCCGGGCGCGGCCGAAGAGACCGCGCCAGAGCTCCCGGTTCGCCTCCACCGCCTCCAGGCAACCGGCAAAGTCCGGCGCCGCGGCGAACCGCTCGCGGATGTCGGGAGGCACGAGGCTGGGGTGAAACGTCATGGTGCGCAGAGGTTCGATTCCGGGAGGGACGGCTCCCACGGAATCACCTCAGGGAGCCACAGGTTCCCCGGGGGCCGCGCCGGGTTGGCAGGGGGGGTCAGGAGCCTCCGGGGCCCTGGTCCCCGCCCGGGCGTGCCTCCACCTGGTCGGTGACCCCGCGCTCGAGGATCTCCTCCCGAACGATCCCGATGTGCTCGGGAGCCTCGATCCCCAACCTCGCACCTCCGTTCTCGGTTGAAAGGACCACGATCCGGATCCCGCCGTCCAGGAGAATGGCCTCACCCTTCTTCCGTGAGAGAATGAGCATGCGGTGCCTCGTGCCAGGGGAAGCGAAGGTACGGGAGGGGTCCTTGTCCCGAAGCGTCTCTGAACGGCACCAAGCTACGGTGACAGCGCCGGACGGCACCACACCCGGGGCCCTCGCGTCCGTCAGGCCTCCCGGGCCCGCTTCTTCTCTTCCTTCCGCCGGAGGTTCGCGTCGAGGTTTCGCTTCCGGAGCCGGATGCCATCGGGGGTCACTTCGATCAGCTCGTCGTCCTCGATGAACTCCAGGGCCAACTCCAGGGTGAGCCGGCGGGGAGGCTCCAGCTTGATGTTCTCGTCGGAGGCCGTGGTCCGCATGTTGGTGAGCTTCTTCTCCTTGCACACGTTCACGTCCATGTCGTCCGGACGAACGTTCTCCCCCACGATCATCCCCGTGTAGACCGGATCCCCCGGGCTGACGAACATGGTGGCACGCTCCTGGAGGTTGAACAGGGCGAAACCCACTGCCACTCCCTCACGGTCCGCGACCAGAACCCCCTTTTGGCGTCCCCTGAGGTTCCCCGCCCACGGGCCGTACTCCAGAAAGTTGTGGTACAGGACCCCTTCTCCTCGGGTGTCGGTGAGGAACTCGGACCGGTATCCGAAGAGTCCCCGGGCCGGGATCCGGAAGCGCATCCGTGAGGTCCCCGAGTCCCCCATGGGCTTCAGGTCCGTCATCTCCCCCTTCCGGGGACCCATCTTCTCGATGACCGTGCCCACCATGTCGCTCGGTACCTCGACCACCGCCTCCTCGTACGGCTCCTCCCTCTGACCCTGTTCGTCCACCCGCTGGATCACCCGCGGGCGGGAGACCTGGAACTCGTAGCCCTCCCTCCGCATGGTCTCCATGAGGATCGTGAGGTGAAGCTCGCCCCGTCCGGATACCGTGAAGGTGTCGGGGGAATCGGTGTCCTCCACACGGAGAGCCACATTCCGCTCCAACTCCTTGACCAGCCGGTCCCGCACCTGCCGGGTGGTGACGAACTTCCCGGACTGTCCAGCCATGGGCGAGTTGTTCACGGTGAAGTCCACGGAAAGGGTGGGCTCTTCCACCGCGATACCCCGCAACCGCTGCCGCACCGTCGGATCCGTTACGGTCTTGCCGATCTCAACCCCCTCCAGCCCCGACAGCGCCACGATGTCTCCTGCGCGGGCCTCCTCCACGTCCACCCGGTCCAGTCCCGAAAAGGTGTAGAGCTTGCTCACGCGGGCCACCTCTCCATCGTCCACCAGTCCGGGCTCGCCCAGGGGAAGCAGTGCGACCTGGTCCCCCACCCGGACGCTGCCGCGCTCGATCTTCCCGATGGCGATTCGGCCCACGTAGCTGGAATAGTCCAGGGTGGAGACCAGCATCTGGAACGGACCGGTCTCGTCGACGGCCGGAGCGGGCACGGACATGAGGATGGTTTCGAACAGGGGATCCAGTGTCTCCGCCGACTGGTCCGGGTCCCGGGACGCCCACCCGTCCCTCCCGGAGGCGTAGAGGAAGGGCGCATCGAGCTGCTCGTCGCTGGCGTCCAGGTCCATGAAGAGCTCCAGCACCTCGTCGTGGACCTCGTGAACCCGGCCGTCGGAACGGTCGACCTTGTTGATGACCACCAGGGGGTGAAGGCCCAGCTCCAGGGCCTTCCGGGTAACGAACCGCGTCTGGGGCATGGGGCCCTCGGCGGCATCCACCAGGAGGACGACCCCGTCCACCATGCGCAGGATTCTCTCCACCTCGCCCCCGAAGTCCGCGTGCCCGGGGGTATCGACGATGTTGATCTTCACCCCGTTCCAGGTGACGGCGGTGTTCTTCGCCAGGATGGTGATCCCGCGCTCCTTCTCCAGCGGGTTCGAGTCCATCACCCGCTCTTCCACGGCTTGATGGGACTGGAAGACCCCCGCCTGGCGGAACATCTGATCCACCAGGGTCGTCTTCCCGTGATCGACGTGGGCGATGATGGCGATATTGCGGATGGGCATGGGAGTCCCGAATCGGTTCGACGCGTTCCTGGAGGCGCCAACTGCGAAGCGGCCCTGGACGAACCGGGCGCGGCCTACAGCGTCGTTGACGCACAGCCATTCAAGATAGCGGAATCTCCAGACATGGCCGATAGGCGGGGCACACGCCTCCGGGTGCGTTAGATTCACCCGCGGCGCTCCCACGGCGGTCCTGGTCCTTCCCTCTTCCCGGAGCCCGCAGAGCTCCAGGGAACCCAACGCCGGATCCACGTTGGACATCATTCTCTACAGCATCCCGCTCTTCTTCCTGCTCCTCTTCGCCGAAGTGGGACTCCAGGCGTGGACCGGCCGCCGGCTCCACCGGCTGAACGACTCGGTGTCCGACCTCAGCCTGGGTGTGCTCAGCCAGCTCTCCGGAATCGTGACCAAGTTCCTGGCCGTAGGCATCTTCGCGTGGGTGGAGACGAACTGGGCGCTGCAGCGGTGGATTCCCGCCGTTCCGGGCTGGCCGGAGGGGAATTTCGTGACGGCCTCGGAGGCGAGTCCCCTGGGGATCTTGGTGTCGGTACCCCAACTCTTGAGTTGGTCCGCGGTCTTCCTGCTGGTGGACCTGGCCTACTACTGGAGCCACCGGCTCTCGCACCGGATCAACCTCCTCTGGGCCGGGCATGTGGTGCACCACTCCAGCGAGGAGTACAACCTGGCGGTGGCGCTCCGGCAGAGCTCGCTCCATGGCCTCTTCACATGGGTCTTCTACCTGCCTCTCGCGCTCGTGGGAATCCCATGGGAGATGTATGTGGCCTGCTACGCTTTGAATTTGGTCTACCAGTTCTGGATCCACACCCGTGCAGTGGGAAAGCTCTCCCGGCCCGCCGAGTGGATCCTGAACACACCCTCGCACCACCGGGTGCACCACGGCGTGAACCCCAAGTACCTGGACCGGAATCACGCCGGAGTCTTCATTCTCTGGGACCGGATGTTCGGCACCTTCCAGCCGGAGGAGGACGAGCCCGTCTACGGGATCACCCATCCACTTCGTAGCTGGAATCCCCTCTGGGCCAACGTCCATGTCTTCTGGGAGGTGGGGCGGAAGGTCGTGGGGGCGGAGAGTTGGCGCGACCGGTGGATGTACCTCTTCGGCCCTCCCGGGTGGGCGCCCCCGGCCGAAGGCGGCAGGGAGGTTCCTCCCGAGGTGACCCGAGACGCCTTCGAGGCGTGGGATACGCGAATTCCGGGGATGCTGGCAGCGTACGGACTCGTCCAGTTCATTACCGCCGTGGGGGCAACCCTTTTCCTCCTGGCGGGGGCCGACGCCCTCCCGGTCATCCAGTTGGCCGGGGGCGCGTTCTATGTCACGGTGGCGCTCGCCGGGATCGGTGGAGTCTTCGAGGCGGCCCGCTGGGCGGCCCCCCTGGAAGCCGCTCGGCTCATGGTGTTGGCCGGGGCCTGTCTCGTGCTGTGGATCCAGGGGGGGCTCGGGGGAGTAGTGACGCTCTCGGGGATCGCCTTCTGCCTGGTGTCGGTGACTTGGCTCGCCACCCAGCGGCGGCACCTTGTGGAATCGGAGCTGGCCCCCATCATGTGACGCCTTCCGGCGGCCCGGCGATCGGGCACCGGCTCGGTCCCGACATCTCCCTGTCCACTCCTCTCCCACCCGACATCCGACACCAGGCACCCAGGCCATGCTCTGCACACGACGCGTCACCCCCCTCGTCTTCGTCCTCCTCCCCACCCTCGTCCCGGCGCTTCCCTCCGCCTCCTCCGCGCAGGCGGCGGCACAGGATGTCCGTTCCGAGATCGAGGATCTCCTGACGGACCCCGGCGTGGCCCGGGCCCTGGAACGGGTGGAGGCGCTGGATGACTGGTCCCTGGAGACGCTCATCGAGCTTACGGAGATCCCGGCCCCACCCTTTCTCGAAGCACAGCGTGGCCTCCGGTTCGCCGCGCTCCTCCAGGAGCTGGGCGCCGACTCGGTCTGGGTCGACGCCGAGGGGAACGTGATCGGCCTTCGTCGTGGCATCCGGAGTGACCGCACCATTGCCTTCGGGGGGCACCTGGATACCGTCTTCCCGGAAGGCACCGACGTCACCGTCCGCCAGGTGGGGGACACGCTCTTCGCCCCTGGCGTGGGGGACGATACCCGGGGGCTCGTCGTCGTTCTCACCGTTCTGCGCGCCCTGGAGGAGGCCGGGGTGGAAACGGAGGACGACCTCCTCTTCATCGGCACCGTCGGCGAGGAGGGGCTCGGCGACCTCCGGGGGATGAAGCACCTCTTCCGGGAAGGGGCCGACCCGATCGACGCATGGATCGAGGTGGATGGAGGAGGCCTGGACCGGGTGGTCTCCATGGGGCTGGGGAGTGTCCGCTACCGGGTCACCTTCCAGGGCCCCGGTGGCCACTCGTGGGGCGCCTTCGGGCTGGGGAATCCGGTCCACGCCCTGGGCCGTGGGATCCGTTACTTCCAGGACGCGGCGGACCGCCTCACCCGTTCGGGCCCCCGCACCTCCTACAACGTGGGGCGCATCGGGGGCGGGACCTCGGTGAATTCCATCCCCTTCGAAGCATGGATGGAGGTGGACATGCGGTCCGAGAGCCCGGCGAGCCTCGCGCGGATCGAAGCGGCCTTCGTCGCCGCCATGGAGCGGGCGGAAACGGAGGAGAACGGGCTGAGGCGCGAGGGTGATCCGGTCCGGCTGGTCCTGGACAAGATCGGCGATCGCCCCTCCGGCGAGGTTCCGCCCGACACCCCGCTGGTGCAGCGGGCCATGGCCACCTCCGCCCTCCTCGGAGGAGAACCGGAGCTGGCGCGCTCCTCCACCAACAGCAACATCCCCATCGCCCTGGGAATCCCGGCCGTGACCATCGGCAGGGGTGGGGCTGGCGGGAATTCGCACGCACCGGAAGAGTACTGGGTGAACCAAGACGGGTACCTGGCCATTCAGCGCGCGCTCCTCCTGACCGTGGCGGAGGCGGGGCTGGGGGTCATCCTGCCCTGACCCGTTGGGCTCCCCGGAAGGAGAAGGTTCATGCCCGATGCCATCCGCCCCGATGCCGCCCGGTTCCGGCCCCACTTCAGGCTTCTGGTCGATCTCCCCAGAGAGGAGGCGATCGCGTTGCTGAGGTCCCGATTGGCAGAATCCCGATCACGGGACTGCTGGAAGGGAAAGGGGCGCTGGTGCGAGATCCACCTCCCCGAGCAGGAGCAGCGGCTCTGGACCCCACACCTCTCGCTCAGGTTGGACCACGAGCCACAGGGCTCGAGCATCTTTGGCCGATTCGCGCCCAGGCCCGAAGTGTGGACCTTTTTCATGTTCCTGTACGTCCTGGTGGCGTTCCTTATCCTCTTCGGGGGCACGTTCGGATACGTCCAATGGGCATCCGGCGAGATCGCTTGGGGGCTTTGGGCCGTCTGGCTGGGGCTACCCTTCCTCGCCCTCCTGCACATCGCAAGCTACGTGGGTCAGAGGCTCGGCCAGGCCCAGATGGAGGAGCTACAGGCCCGCCTGGATGAAGTGACGCAGGGGTTCCCGGTCCGTGAGGACGAGTGATGGGAAGGCGGCGCCCCACCCGAGTCGAGCCTCCCCGACTTCCGGACACGCTCCACTCGGCCTTCCCGGACCACACTGTGGACCTCCATGGACTTCGGGCTTACGAGGTCGAAGCCCTCTTGGATCGCCTCCTGACCAACTGGAGCCGTCAGCAGCCGGGCGCCATCCTTCGGATCATCACGGGCAAGGGCAACCGCTCCCAGGACGGTCCCGTGCTCCTGGGTGTCGTGAGAGAGGTTCTTCAGGATGAGCTCGGTGGTCGTGTGCAGGAAATGGTCCTGGACAGCAACGGTGGCGGCTGGGTGGTTCGGGTGGGAAAGGGCTAGGGGTCACGGCCTTCCCAATCCCCGGATCGACTCTCCGGTCGAACGGTGGAAGAGTGACCGCTCGCGATGCGCCAACCGTCGGCCTCGCGGACCCACAGGACTGTGACGGCACCTTCGAAGGAGAAGACCGTCGCTCCGTCGGGATCTCGGGCCTCCGTTCGAAAGGTGGCATTGGCCAGCGCGCGCCCAGCTGCCAGCGGGAGAACCTGCACATCGTCGTACACCGTCGTGAGGTGTATTCCAGCCGGGATCTCCGCAAGCGCCTCACGTACCCCTTCCGAGGAAGAGTACCGGAGGCGTCCCTCCTCGTAGAACCGGAACGAATCCGAGGTGGAGTAGAGGGCGCCCACGGAATCGAGAGCGGCTCTGGCCCAGAGCCGCTCCAGCTCGGCCATCACCTCCCGCACACTATCGGCGAGCGCCGCCTGGTGAGCGGGGGAGAAGGCGGTGGAGTCAGGTGCACATCCGGTGCAGAGGAGGACCGCCGCCAGTAGGTGGGTCCCGCCTGTTCGACTGACTCCCCTTCGTGGGCGGAAAGTGGCGTTCACGGGGTGATCCCGGCGCCGTAGGACAGGACGAACTCGATGAACCTGGACAACTCCACCGCGTCCCGAGCCTCGAACCGAACGCTGTGGGAATCGACGCGTTCGACGTTGGGCAGATAGGCCAGGAGTTCCGCAGGCATGTAGTTCTTGAAGGAGATGTCCAGGGCCAGGGGATTGGGCATCACATAGGGCTGGAATTCCTCCAGCCGTGCAAGGGCGGCCCGCGTGCGCTCGGCGATGACCCTCTGGGCGGGTCCGGGCATGAGGGTCCGGGCGGAGTGGAAGCCGTAGCTCCACTTCACCACCGCCACCTCCAGGTCCCCCAGGAGCGCCGTCGCCTCGGTGGCGATGGCGTCGTCACCGGAGATCATCACCACCGGCACGCCGAAGTGGCCCGCGATGAGGGCGCTGATCCCGGCCTCGGGCATCTCCACGCCGTTCACCTTCAGCCCCGTGAGGTTCGCCGACGACATGGTGTGGGCGCGCACACCGGCCGTGTTCCCCGTGGAGGCGTGGTACCCCACCAGGAGTGCCGCATCGAACGATTCGTCGATCCCCTCCATCATCATGAGGGGCCTCGGCCAGGACCGGACCAGCTGTATGTCCTCCGGGAGGAGGTCCAGGAGGAGGTTCTCGCCGTTTCCGTGGGAATCGCTCACGACGATCTCCGTGGCCCCCATCTCCCGGGCCGCCTCGATGGCCGCCAGGACCTCGCGGGTCATGTAGTCCCGGAACCTCCCGTACTCGAAGCCCGACGGGCCGAGTTGGTCTCCGGTCACCGCTCCGGCCACACCCTCCATGTCGGCCGAGATGTAGACCTTCAACCCGGTCCGTACGCCACCTTGGCCCGCGGCGGGCAACGCCAGGCTCAGGGAGGCGATCAGTGCGAGCAGTGAAATGGCGTGGTGTGCTCGGAGGCTGGGAGGGCGCATGGATCTCTCCGGTGGGGGACGGTTCGGGGACGGCTTCGGTTCGGTGGACCGGTTGAGGACGGCTCGCGGCATAGCTCGGGTAGGATGGACCGATGGAGCCCCACGGGACCGATCGGCCTTCGCCGTCGGGCCCGCAGGCCACGCACCGCACGTCCCGTTCGTCGGGCGGTGCGGTAGCGTGTGCGTCGGGCATCGCAGGTCATTCAGCGTCATGGTGGGACAGCTCCGGCCCCGCGCGCCAGGGGCCACCCGGTCCCCGACCCGTCGTTCCGCCGTGGGGCGGCCGCCGTCGGAACGCGGTCCTCCAGGCACGCCGGCCTGGCCACCAGCGGTGGCTATGGACCGGGTCGGGGAACGGTCGCTCTATTGCGCCCGCGTGCCCGCTCGGTTCATCCTGGCGCGTCCGCGTTGAACCCGCGCGTTGATCCTCCCCTTCCCCTTCCCCCACTGGATGCCCGTCGCATGTGCCCGTCGCCCCCCCGACTCCTAGGTCCGCTCGTCGTCCTGCTCCTTTCCCTCGGCGGCTCAGCGGCGGCCCAGGCGCCTTCCCACCCGATGGATCATCTCTCCGCCGAGGAGCACTGGACCCTCTACCGGGTGATGCGAGCCTCGGGGGAGATCAGCGATGACGCCCACTTCCTTTTCGCCACCGTGCACGAGCCTCCGAAGGCCGAAGTTCTCTCCTGGGAACCCGGTGAGCCGTTCCGCCGAGAGGCCTTCCTCCACCTGGTCGATGGAGGGACCGGATATGAGGCGGTGGTGGACCTGGTCGGGGAACGGGTTCTGCGCTTCGAAGCGGTAACCGAGACCCGGTACATGCTCGGCCCGGACGACTGGAGCACCGGGTCGGCGATCCTGGAGCACCCGGAGGTCCGGACCGCCCTCGAGGCCCGGGGCATCACGGACTTCGGCATGGTCCGCTGCTACGTCGGTTCCATGGCCTTCCTCGGGCAGGAGGAGGAGCGGGGGCGCCGAATTTCGAGGGCCACGTGCATCAACCGGCTGGGTGAAGTGAACGGACTGGGGGAGCCGGTGGAGGGTCTCTCCATCGTGGTGGACCTGGAGACCAAGGAGATCCTCCAGGTTCAGGACTACGGGACCGTGCCCGGGACCGGACCGGTGGCAGAGCATCACCCGGAGGCGGTAGGGCCCACCCGCGATCCCCTGCCCCCCATCGTCGTGAGCCAGCCCCAGGGATCCGGGTTCGAGCTGGACGGCGGTCAGGTCCGCTGGGAGTCATGGCGCTTCCACTTCCGTGCGGATCCGCGGCGAGGCGTCATCCTTTCCCGGGTCGGCCACGAGCTCGAGGGAGAGTTCCGCTCGGTCCTCTACCAGGCGGCCCTGTCGGAACTCTTCGTTCCCTATCAGGGACCCACACAGCCCTGGTCCCACCAGGCCTACTACGACCTCGGGACGTTCTCCTCCACCTTCGAGGGCATCGCCGGCTCGCTGGAACCCGGGCAGGACTGCCCGGCCCGGGCTCATTACGTCGACAGCTGGGTGGTCCAGCCCGATGGATCGCCCCGGCGCGTGGCCAAGGTCGCGTGTCTCTTCGAGCGACCCGGTGCCGAACCGGCGTGGCGGCACGGCACCGAGCACTACATCGAGAGCCGGGCCCGCACCGACCTGGTTCTCCGGATGATCATGCAGGCCGGAAACTACGACTACCTCTTCGACTGGGTCTTCAAGCAGGACGGCTCGATCCGAGTGAACCTGGCGGCCACCGGGATCGACCAGGTCCTGACCGTTGAGGCGGAATCGGCTGCCGACGACGAGGGTGAGCCCGACGACCGCTACGGCCGCTTCGTGGCTCCTCACACCGTGGCCGTCAACCACAGCCACTTCTTCAACTTCCGCCTGGACTTCGACGTGGACGGGACCGGCAACAGCCTGGCCGTGGACAAGATCGTCACCGAAGAGCTACCCGCGGAGAACCCCCGCCGAAGCGTGTGGCGCGTGGAGACGCTGGTCCCGGAGAGGGAGGAGGACGGAAAGCGCACCTCCACCCTGACCGCGCCGGAACACTGGCGGGTGGTGAACCCTTCCCGGATCGGTCCCCAGGGATACCCCAGTGGCTACCTGCTGGAAGGTCACGGCGCCCGGACCATGCTCCTGCCGAGCGACTACATTCGCCGGAATGCCGGGTTCACCGAGCACACCATCTGGACCACGCCCATGCGGCGCGACGAGCTCTTCGCGTCGGGTCCCTACCCCACCAACGCTCCCGAGGACGACGGGCTGCCCTTCTGGACCCGGGAGAACCGCTCCATCGCAGACACTGACATCGTCGTCTGGTACACCATCGGATTCCACCACATCGCTCGCCCCGAGGACTGGCCCATCCTTCCCCTGGAGCTCCACGGATTCGACCTCAAGCCGGCGGCCTTCTTCCAGCGGAATCCCGCCATTGACCTCCCGATCCGGTGAGGCGGCCCCCACGTCTGGCCTTGGGAGCACGGATACCCGGGAGGCCGCTGTGACCGCGGCCTCCCGGGCGAACGGTGCCGGGACCCGTCAGTCGCCCAGCAGGTAGGCGAAGATCAGGGGCGCCACGATCATCGCGTCGGAGTTGATGAAGAAGCGGGGGGTCTCGGCCTCCAGCTTCCCCCAGGTGATCTTCTCGTTGGGCGGCGCACCGGAATAGCCCCCGTAGGACGGTCCGGCGTCGGTGATCTGCGCGAAGTACCCCCAGAAGGGGACTTCCTGCTTCATGTCCTGGATGATGCAGGGCACGGCGCAGATGGCGAAATCCCCCGCGATGCCACCCCCGATCTGGAAGAAGCCCACCGACGGGTGGGCCCCGTCGCCGTGGTTCCGGCGATACCACTGGATCACGTCCGCGAACTGCTCGGTGCCGGATTTCACACAAAGGTGGTTGGGGAGCTTCCCAGTGAGGACGGCAGCGCTGAACATGTTCCCGGTGGACGAGTCCTCCCACCCCGGGGACCAGACCGGGATTCCCGCCTCCGCCGCCGCCACCATCCACGAGTGGGCGGGGTCGATCTGGTAGAACTCGGCCAGTTCGCCGCTTCGAAGGAGGTCGAAGAGGAACTGGTAGGGGAACTTCCGCTCCCCTGCATCGGCAGCGGACTTCCAGCCCTGAAGGAGTCGTCGCTCCAGGTGGCGCATGACGTTCTCCGGGATGCAGGTGTCCGTCACCCGGTTCATTCCCCGCTGGTACAGCGCCGTCTCATCGTCCGCCGAGAGCGCCCGCCAATCCTGGATGATCTCATACTCGTCGTGGGCCAGGAGGTTGAACAGGTCCTCCTCCAGGTTCGCTCCCGTGCACGAGATGGCGTGGACCTTCCCCGCCCGGATTATCCGAGCCAGGATGATCCCCAACTCTCCCGTGGACATGGCCCCGGCCAGGGTCACCATCATCTTCCCGCCGGCCTCGAGATGGGCTTCCCACGCCTTCGCCGCCGCCACCGTCTCGCGGGCATTGAAGTGCAGGTAGTGCTTGTCCATGAACTCGCGAATCGCGCCCATTTCCTGGCTCCGCTCTGGGTCGAGAAGGGGCTATAAGTCTAGGCCCGGCGCCGTGCCGAACAACCTCTCCGACCGGGACTGTTCCCGGAGTGGATTCACCTGCGCCGGAGAACGTCCCCGGATCGGGCATCCAGGAATCGTGCGTCCAGGATCGCGGGCTCGCCATTCACGAAGACGTGCACCATCCCCTCGGACAGCTGATGCGGTTCGGTGAAGGTGGCCCGGTCGCGGATCCTAGCCAGGTCGAAGACCACCAGGTCCGCCACCATCCCCACTTCCAGGCGACCGCGGTCCGCCATGCGGAAGACCCGGGCAGGAAGGGAGGTCATGGATCGGATGGCCTCCTCCAGGGTCACCACACCTTCCTCCAGCACATAGGTGCGGATCTTCCGGGGGAAGGTCCCATAGGAGCGGGGGTGCGGTACACCCACCTGCCAGGGAATCAGGTCCCCGTCGGAAGCGGTCATGGTCCACGGCTGATCCATGAGCGTCCGGACGTCCCGCTCGTTCATGTTGAAGGACACGATGGATGCGCCGCCCTCGCCGAAGATGCGCAGCGAGGCATCGACCGGATCCATGCCCCACTCTCCGGCGACTTCTGAGAGGAGACGGCCCTCCAGAGAGGAATCCCAACGTACCAGGCGGAACTGGATGCGGTCCGCCCCACCCCGGCGGGCCAGGTTGTCCACCACCGCGTCGCGGATCCTGGCTCGATCGTCCTCCCGCCCCAGACGCGCGTCCAGCGAGTCTCGCCCTCCTGCCTCGGCCCACCTCGGCAGCAGGGCGGCATGCAGGCTGGTGGCCGACGCGGGGTAGGGGTACTGGTCGGCGTACACCTCCACTCCCAGGGCCCGGGCCTGCTCGATACGGTGCACCAACGCCGCCGAGTATCCCCAAACCGGAGGTCCCAGGACCTTCACGTGGGTATGCACCCCCGGGAGGCCGGCCTCACGGGCCACGGTGATCACCTCCTCGAGCGAGGCAACCACGCCGATGGTGTAGTCCGACTCGTCCCTCACGTGGCTCGTGTAGGCGCCACCATACTCCGAGGCCACCCTCGCCAACTCCACCAGCTCCCGGGTGTCGGAGTAGCTTCCAGGAACGTAGAACGGACCGCTGGAGAGACCGTAAGCGCCGGCCTCCATTCCCTCCCGGACCAGGGTTCGCATCCGGTCCAATTCCGGCGGGGTCGCGAGCCGGTCCTGGGACCCCAGCACGGTGCTGCGCACCGAACCGTGCGGAACCAACTGGGCCACATTCACGCCCAGGCCATTGCGGAGCAGCGCCGTGCGCTGGGCCACAAGGTCCACCGGCCCGCCTCCGTCGGGGTTCACGAACACGGTGGTGATCCCCTGGGTCAGGAGTGGCTCGGCGTGGCTGAGGCCCGGTGTCGCCAATCCCGGACCGGCGTGGGAATGGGTGTCGATGAACCCGGGTGAGACGTACAGCCCCCGCACGTCCAGCTCCCGAGCTCCCACTGCCCCGGAGAGGTCCCCCACCGCAGCGATCCGCCCGCCGGAAATGGCCACGTCGGCCCGGAACCACGGGTTCCCTTCCCCGTCCAGGACCCGCCCGTTCCGGAAGATGACGTCGTACTCCTGGGAAGCCGCCGGCTGGAACACCAGAAGAAGGAGCGCTACCACCGCTCCAGCGCCGGCCCGGCTCATCGGATCATCTCCCTTGGCACCGCCACCGCACCCTCCCAATCCGGATCCGCGGCTCCCACCCAGAGGCGCTCGCTCCCGTTCCAGCGGACGGCGTGCACGCGCCCGAATGCGCCGGTTCGCTCGACGACCTCCACCTGGTAGCCCATGGCCTCCAGGGCGTCCACCACCTCGGGCGCGAACCCCATCCCGGTCTGGGTCTCCACCTCCAGCTGAGGTGGCGCTGCAAGGTCGCCTCCCAGGGTCTGGCTCGGGTAGTCGGGCACGATGCGCGGCGCGGCCAGGGCATCCTCCAAGGACATTCCGCCGTCGATGATCCTGCTGACCGCCGCCACGATGGACGTGGGGATCCGTCCTCCCCCGGCCGCGCCCAGGGCCAGGAAGGGCTGCCCGTCTCGCTCCACCATGAGGGGCGAGATGTGCGATCGAGCCCGTTCTCCAGGCTCCATACGCCCGAGATAGCCCCCCAGGGTAGACGCGTAGAGGAAACCCAATTCGGGCGACGCCACCTTCGACCCCATGCTGGGACCCAGTGACTGCGTGAGAGCCACCACCATGCCCGAGCGGTCGGCGGCCGTGAGATGCGTGGTGTGACCGTCGGGGACCGCGCCCGCCCCGGAGCCCTCCCAGGCACCCACCCGCATGAGCTCGGCCCTTTGGACGGCGTATGCCTTTGACGTGAGTCGCTCCGCGTCCTCCCACGTTCTCTGGTTCGGCCGGTCCACGTATGCCACCCGGATGGCCTCGGCCAGCGACTGCGCCCACTCCGCTTCCGTCATGGACGCCACGTCCCGGGTCTCCAGGAGGTGCAGCACCTGGATGGTGATGGCCCCGGCCGACGGCACCCAAAGACTCACCAGGTCGTGGTCCCGGTAGCTCCCGTGGACGATCTGGGCCGACCGGGCCTCGTACTCTTCCAGCGACTCGAGCGTCACCGGCGCCCCGTGCGCATCCATGTCCGCGGCGATGGTTTGGGCGATGCTACCCCGGTAGAAGCCTTCCACGCCCTCGGACTCGATCACCCGGAGGGTCCGGGCGAGGTCCGGTTGCCGAAAGAGGGTACCGGGGGGGTGGGTCGTGCCGTCCGGGCGTAGGAAGTAGGCCCGGCTTCCCTCGAACTCCGCGAGCTGTTCTCGGGCGGAGGCGTGACGCTCGGCCTCCCGGGGGAGGAGCTCGAATCCCTCCTCCGCGTACTGGATGGCCGGCGCCATGACGGTGGACCGGGGGAGGGTGCCGTACTCGCCGTGCGCCTTGAGCAGGCCAGCCGGAACACCCGGCACCCCGATCACGTCGTATCCGTAGGACGCCTGGGGTGCCGTATCGGGATCGTACGAGGAGGGGGCCTGGGTGCTTCCGTCGATCCCCACGTGCTCCCCGTCCGGCGTCCGGATGAGAATCTGCACCCGGCCTCCGAGCCCACTCATGCTGGGTTCCACCACCGCGAGAGTGAAGGCGGCCGCCACCGCTGCATCCACCGCGTTTCCGCCGAGCTCCAGCATGTCCGAACCGGCTCGGGCGGCCAGCGGCTGGGCAGCGGAGACCAGGCCGGCTCGGGACCGGTCGACCTGGGGGAGATCCTCGGCGGGCGGTGTGGCGTCGGGCGCCTGGCAGGCCGGGAGTCCGAGCAGGAGGGTGACGACGAAAGCCGACACCCTCGGCCGGTGAGCACGGAACGGGACTGGGGGTTTGGGGCGCATCGTCTCTCCAGGACGGGGAATCTGAGCCAACGTGGCGGGCGGGGCCGGGCTTCTCAAGTCGCAACCCGGGACCGATTCGGGCGAGAGCGGCAGGGCCGGAAGGGGTGGCACCCCCTGCCCCGATTCGCCAGGGTTCTCCCATGGCCACATCCGAGGAACTCCGGGACCGGCTTCATCGGCTGGAGGGGCGCGGCTATCCCGCGTACAAGGGGATCCGCGGCAATTGGGAAATGGGCGACTTCCGGCTGTCCATCGACCACGTGCAGGGCGACCCTTTCGCCGCACCATCGAGGTTGAGCGCCCACCTCCCCCGCTCCACCGCTGGTCTGGATGCCTGGCTGCTGGCGCATCGTTCCCGGCGCTTGGGTGTCGCCGCCTGGTTGGCCCGTGCGTTCAGCGATAGGGCCCGTGGAACCCACGGGTCGGGAGGTGGGCGGAGCGGCACCGTGCGCATGGTGTCTCCGGGCCAGTTGGTCTTGACGCAGACGGCGCTACAGTTGGCGGAGGACGGATCCTTGGAGGCCCGCTTCACGGTGGGGCTCCCGGCCCGGGGGCGCCGAATCCTCGGCCTTGCCGCAGCCGAGCTTCTCACGCAGACGGTGCCGGATTTGGTGCGCCGTTGCCTGGCTGAAGGAGCCCACCCGGCGGATGTGCTGCACCTGGCGGCGGCGGTGAACGAGGACGCGGAGGCCCTGCGAGGACAGTTGCGCCCTGCCGGGCTGGTGGCCTTCGTGGCCGATGGAGCCATCCTTCCGCGCCGCAGCGGTGTCGACGACCGTCCGATGGACCAGGGCGCGGTGACGTTCTCCTCGCCGCCGGAGCTTCGGGTCACCCTGGACACGCCGAACCAGGGCCCGGTTTCCGGAATGGGGATTCCCGAGGGAGTCACGCTGGTGGCCGGAGGAGGCTTCCACGGCAAGTCCACCCTCCTTCGGGCGTTGGAGGCCGGGATCTACAATCACCGTCCGGGGGACGGGAGGGAGCGGGTGGTCACCGTGCGGGACGCGGTCAAGATCCGGGCAGAGGATGGACGCTCAGTCACCGGGGTGGACATCTCCCCGTTCATCGTCGGTCTCCCCGGCGGGCAGAGCACGAAGCGCTTCACCACCCGGAATGCGTCGGGATCCACCTCGCAGGCCGCCGGGCTCATTGAGGCGCTGGACCTGGGGGCTTCCGTGCTCCTCATGGACGAGGATACCTGCGCCACCAACTTCCTGATCCGGGACCGCCGCATGCAGGAGCTCATTCCCACGGATCGGGAGCCCATCACCCCCCTCCTGGACCGGGTCGTCGCCCTTCACCGGGAGGAGGATGTCAGCACCGTCCTGGTGTTGGGCGGAAGCGGGGACTATCTGGACGTCGCGGATACCGTCATCGCCATGGAGGCATTCCGGCCGCTGGACGCCACGGGGAAGGCCAGGCGGGTCGCCTTCGACTTTCCCACGGGAAGGAGGGCGGAGAGAGCGCCCGCTCCCCTCCGAGCCGCGAGCCGCCGCGTGAAGGTCAGCTCTCTCCCGCCAGGGCAACGCGGACGCAATACGAGAGTGCGACCCGTGGACTCGCGCGCCCTACGGCTCGGAGGGGAGCGTCTGGACCTGTCGGCGCTGGAACAGCTCCTCCTCCCGTCTCAGCTCCAGACGGTGGCGGCTGCACTCGAAACGCTGGGCCAGGACCGGAACTGGAACCTCACCTCCCTTCCGGAGCTGGTTGGGCGGATCTGCCAGGGATTGGACCGCGACCTCGACTCCGTCGACGGCCGCCGCACCGGGGATCTTGCCTGGATCCGTGGATTCGAGCTGGGGGCCGCGCTCAATCGACTCCGGTCTCTCGAGGTGACGGAGTGAGCCACCGTCTCGTTGAGGTGGCCCTCCCCCGGCCCGTTCGAATTCCCGGGTCGGAGATCGGTGAGATCCCGGCTCCCGAGCGACTCGCCCAGCCCGCCCGGGCCGACCACACCGTCGTGGAGTTGTCGGCTCGGCGGATTCGGGTCGGTCTCTCGGGAACAGCCGGAGTGCGCTTCGTGGAGGCCGACGGGATCCGTCTCACCGGCCCGGTCGGCGTGAATGGGGCCACCGGCGCGAACCTCCTCTTCGGGCCTCGCGGAGCACGGCGGGAGTGCTTCGCTCCCGGTGGAGCGATTCTCGAGTCGGTCCAGCTGCCCGAGTCTCTCCCCGGCATCGTGATGCAGTGGACCCGCCCCTCCACCAGCGGGGCAAACCCCGCTACCCTCACGCTCTCCCTGGAACTCCCGCCCGAGACGGGGAGTGGCGAGCCTGCGCCTCCACTCCAGCCCTTGCGCGCCACCTCCTTGGTCCGGTTCCATCGGGCTCCCGGACTCCTCTGGCTGTCATGGGGCGAGGCGGGGCTCCTGGTCTGCTCACCCGGATCGGACGCCGTCCCGGAGCTGGTGAGCCGTGGCGGCGTGATCCAGGCTCGCTGGTCCATCCCCCTTCGCCCTGGCGAACGGGCCGGGCTGATCCTGCAGGCTGCTCCGACCCAGGGATCCTGGACCAGTCCAGTGGCCTTGGCCGGAATCGCGGCCCATCACCGGCGGGGAGAGCTCGCCGCCGCAGGAAGCGAGGAACCCGGCATGGTCCTGTGTACGGGCGTGGCCGAGATGGACGATGCGGTTCGCTGGTCGCGGGTGTGGATGCGGGACCGGCTCCTCACGCGACCCACGTTTCCTCCTCGGCCTCATCCGGTCCGCGTCACTCCACCCGTCGGTATCGGATCCGGACCCCTCGACGGGCTCGGGCCGGACCTCGACCCGGCCTTCTTCGAGGCGGACACGGGACCGGCCTGGCTGGCCATGGCCGCGGCGGCGGCCGGAGACCGTGAAGTGGGCCGGGCAGCCCTCGGGTCCCTGTCGTGGGCAGCCCCGTCGGCCCGCCTGCTCTCGGCGTTGGCCCTGGCCCGTTGGACCGCCTGGACCGGCGATACGGATCCCCTGGAGCGGTTCCGTGATCAGCTCCTGGATACCTTCGTCGATCCCTCGCAGCTCCTTGGGGTCGACCCGGGGGCGATCCGGGTTGTCCTGGACCAGGTGGTCGCCGCCGGGGAGGCGGCCCGGAACACCTCGCTCTCCGGCATCGCCGTACCGCCGGAGCTCCCGTCGCCGGAGAGGCGGGCCGGTGGTCGACTGCCCATGGCAGGGGATCGGAATCGCCCGAGCGCCGTACCGCTTCTCCTCCGGGAGGGACGAGCCGACGTCTCGGCGTCCGCGCGCACAGCGGAGTCCTTGGCGGCCCGGGAGCTCCTGACCCGGGTCGCCCGAGACCCCGGGTGCCTCGAGGCGGGTGTGGGGATCCTCGCCGTCTTGCACCTGGTCTCGGGTACGCTGGGGGCTCATCCCGACGCCGCCTTCGGCCGGCTCACCCTGAGCCCCCTCCTTCCACCCCACTGGACGGACTTCAGCGTGGAGGGAATCCGGGTCGGGGACTCGGCCCTGGACCTCTCCTATCGCCGGGAGGGAAGCAGCGCGGCCTGGGAACTCCGCCCGCACATCGGGAGTGTGCCCGTCATGGTGGTCTTCCAGCCCTGGCAGCCAGTGCCAGAGCTCCGGGCGCTCCGGGTCGACGGGGCCGCAGCGGAATCGGAAGTCGACCAGGACTCCGGGTGGACCCGGATTGCCCTGCAGCTCCCGGTCGATCGGTTGCGGAGTGTGGTAGTCGAGGGCGAGGGGATCAGCCCTCTTCCTTCAGGAACCCCTCTTCCTTGAGCAGCGTCCGCAGGAAAGCACCGCGCTCGGCCAATGCCGTCCGGCTCACCGCGCGGGCAAACTCGATCCGCTTGGCCTCGGGAACGTCATCCAGCACCGTGATGGGCGCGCCATAGCGAAGCAGGATCCGCTTGGCGTCCACGGCGACGGTATCATCCACACCTTCCTCCAGTCTGTTCAGTTCATGTGGACGGGTCACCGTCCAGGGACGCTAAATGTAGGCTCCCAGAAGAGTTGCTCAAAGGGAGCCCCTTCGCTTCCACCATCACCCACGGGCCTCAGTGCATGACGGGCTCGTCTCCCTGTGCCGAGAGATCGAGCGAGGGAAGCGGGCCCTCGAGGTTGAAGCGGGGAATGCGAACCTTGAACCGGCGCCCGTCGGCCCGCTGGAAGACGTAGTGGCCCTGCATGTACCCGGACGGCGAGCCCAGGACGCAGAAGCTCCGATAGGAGTGGACCTCCCCCGGGGCGAGGAGCGGCTGCTCCCCGATGACTCCCTCGCCGTCCACCTCCGTGTCCTCTCCGGTGGCGTCGTGAATGAGCCAATACCGGAAGAGAAGCTGGCCACTCTCCGTGCCCTGGTTCTCGAGCTGGACCCGATACGAGAAGACGAACCGGCCCTCGATCGGGTCGGACTGCGCCAGGGAGAAGCCAGGCTTCACCCGGACCAGGATCCCCTCCGTCTTGTCTTCGTAGATGGTCATGAAAGCTCAGTCTGCAGGTTCCGTGACGCGCGTTGGTTTTCCACCGAGAACGCGTCTCCTATTAATACCAGTGAATCGCGGTACGGTTTCCCCACGACCTTTTTCATCCGTGGCCAAAGACCCCAGGCGCCTCTCACGGTCCGTGGAGGACTATCTCAAGGCCATTTACAGCCTGACGAGAGGGGGTGCTCCTGCCAGCACCACCGGCCTGGCCGAACACCTGGCCGTACAGCCGTCGTCCGTGACCGGGATGGTCAAGAGACTGGCCGGGTTGGGGTTGCTGGCCCATATCCCCTACCGGGGGGTCCAACTCACCGAGGAGGGGAGCCGGGCCGCCATCCGGGTGATCCGTCGCCACCGCATCCTCGAGACCTACCTCACCGAGCGCCTCGGGTACGCTTGGGAGGAGGTCCACGACGAAGCCGAGCGCCTGGAACACACCGCCTCCGATCGGCTCATCGATGCAATGGCGAGGGCACTGGGAGACCCTCGGCGGGACCCCCATGGAGCACCGATCCCCACGGCGGAGGGGAAGATCGAGTCGGCGTCCCTGGAGACACTGGCCGACGTGGCCCTCGGCGAGCCGCGCGTCATCCAGTCCGTGCGGGACGACGAGGCGGAAGGACTTCGAACCATGGAGGCCCGCGGGCTCGTCCCCGGCGCCCGGGTACTGGTTCGGAGCCGGCTTCCCGGTGCGCCCCTCGAGGTGCAGGTGGGGGAAGGCGAGGGCCCCACCACTCCAATTCCACCCGAGCTCGCCGAGCGGATCTTCGTCCAGGCGCTTCCGTGACCTCCTGCCTCGTGGTGGGGATCGCCGGGGGATCGGGCTCGGGTAAGACCACCCTCGCCCGTGACCTTCTGGATCGGCTGACGCCCCTCGGGGGGCTTCTGGTGCCGGCGGATGCCTATTATCGAGACCTCTCACACCTCTCCGTCGAGGAGAGGGCCGGCGCCAACTTCGACCACCCCGACGCCCTGGATGTGGCGCTCCTGCGGCATCACCTCGACGAACTCCGCAGTGGCCGGGCCGTCTGCGTCCCCCGCTACGACTTCGCGTCGCATACCCGGACCGGGCGGGGGGAGCCCGTGGGTCCCGCCCCCCTGGTGTTGGTGGAGGGCGTAATGATCCTCGCCCTCGAGTCCATTCGCACACACCTGGACCTGCGGGTCTATGTGGAGGCGGCCAGCGCCGTCCGTCTCGAACGCCGGGTGCAACGTGACTCCAGGGTCCGTGGGAGGAACCGCGCATCGGTCCTCCGCCAATGGGACGCCACCGTGGCTCCCATGCACGAGGAGTGGGTGGCGCCTAGCCGCCGACACGCGCACCTGGTGGTGAGCGGCGAGGAGTCGGCCACCAAAGCCGTCGCGGCACTCCTGGGAGACATTCGGAGGCGTCTGGGCCTCGGTCCGGGCTAGCACCTCGGGGTAGACGGGGATTCCCGCACAGGACGTCGGTTGCTCCTCCGGACCGGCCGACCGAAAGCGGGAGGGCTCACCTCCCCGGAGATTCGGTGACCTCCCTCAACAGAGGCAGACGCGCGATCCACATTCCCGGGGACGTGGACCCTGCACTCCCGCCGAGGTTACCCTGGCACCCATGAAAGTATTCTACTGCGACCACTTCGTTCTCCCTCTCCCCGAGGGCCACCGGTTTCCCATGCGGAAGTACGCCCTCCTTCGCGAGCGCGTGACCGGAGATCCCCGGGTACAGCTGGTGGTGCCTCCAGCGGCGACGGACGAAGAGCTCCTGCGCGTCCACACACCGGACTACCTGGCCGCCGTCGTCCAGGGGACGCTTGGAAGAGAAGAGCAGCGACGGATCGGTTTCCCCTGGTCTCCCGGGCTGGTGGAACGTTCCCGGCGTTCGGTGGGCGGGACCGTGTCCGCTGCGTGGGCAGCCCTGGACGAGGGATTCTCCGCGAGTCTGGCGGGCGGGACCCATCATGCCTTCGCAGACCGCGGCGAGGGCTTCTGTGTCTTCAACGACGCGGCGGTGGCGGCCCGGGCCGCGCAGGCCTCCGGCCGCGTCTCCCGCGTCGCCATCGTGGACCTGGACGTGCACCAGGGGAACGGTACGGCGGCGATCTTCGCCGGAGACGACACGGTGTTGACCCTCTCGCTGCACGGTGAGGGCAATTTCCCGTTCCGGAAGGAGCTGAGCGACCTCGACATCGCCCTCCCGGATGGCACCGGCGACGAGGAGTACCTGGACGCGGTGGACCGTGCCCTCCGGGTCGTGGTGCACTGGGATCCCGGCCTCATTCTCTTCCTGGCCGGCGCCGATCCCTTCGAGGGCGACACGCTGGGCCGGCTTGCGGTCTCCATGCAGGGGATGGCGGCGAGGGACGCCCTTGTCTACGATCATGCGGAGCGATGGGGCGTGCCGGTGGCGACAGTCATGTCCGGCGGGTACGCCCCGGATGTGGAAAACATCGCCCGGATCCACGCCGCCACTGTGCTGGCAGCGGCGGAGCGCTGGGCAGCCCGTCGCGGTGCCTCCCTTCGCGGCCCAACCTGACGACGATGCGTCCCGAAGCCATCTACGCCCTCCTCGACGTCCACCCGCGCACCCACCTCACGTTGGGCCCGACGCCCGTGGTACACCTGCCCCGCCTCCGCGGCGCCCTGGGCCCGGAGACTCCCGAGCTCCTGGCCAAGCTCGACGAGGCAACAGGTTTCGCGCTTGGTGGCAACAAGGTCCGAAAGCTGGAGTACGAGCTCGCCCCCCCCAGGCTGCGAGGGGTCACGCACCTGATCACCACGGGCGGGGTCCAGTCCAACCACTGCCGCGTCGCGGCGGCGGCGGCGGCTCGCCTCGGTCTCGGCTGCGTGCTGGTGGTGAATGGCGATCCACCGGATCCACCTACCGCGAACGCCCTGCTGCACCGGCTCCTGGGTGCGAAGATCCGCTCGGTCTCGACCCGGGCCGATCGACAGCCGGCCATGGAGGTCGAGCTGGCGCGTATTGCCGAATTCGGGGGCAAGGGCCTGATCGTTCCGCTGGGTGCCTCTACGCCCCTGGGTGCGCTGGGCTACGTCCGAGGGGCCCTGGAGCTCCATGAACAGCTTCCGGCCGAGCAGGATCGGGACGTTCACGTGGTGCTGGCCTCTTCGTCCGGCGGAACCCTGGCCGGGCTGGCTGCAGGATTCGCCCTGCTGGAGCGCACGGACATTCACCTCTGGGCCGTGAGTGCCGACACCCCCGCCGAGGAGCTTCTCTCCACCGCCCTGGAGCTTGCCACCCGAGCCCTGGAGGAGTTGGACATGGACCCCGCCATCGTTCAGCGGATCCAACCCCGGATGAACACCTCGGACGAGGAGGTGGGCGACGGCTATGGCATCCCCACCGATGCGTCCCGGGAAGCCACCGAGCTGTGGGCCCGGAGCGAGGGGATGCTCGTGGATCCCGTGTACACTTCGAAAGCGGCCGCAGGGCTCATCCGCTGGATCCGGGAGGGCCGCTTCCTCGCAGGGGACCGGATCGTGTTCCTGCACACAGGGGGCCACCCGGCCATCTTTGCGTGACGGACCTCCCCGTCCTCGTCCTCCTGGCCGCGGGTCGTTCCACCCGGTACGGGCAACCCAAGCAGCTCGCTCCCCTGGGGCCAGGGGGTGCGAGCCTCATGGCCTACACCCTGGTGGACGGTTTCCGAAGCGGATTCGGTCGGGCCGTGGTCATCACGAGCCGGGACCTCCGTCCCAGGCTGGAGGCCCACCTGGCGTCCAAGCTGGGGGCGAACCTGCCCATCGATTGGTGCCACCAGGATCTGGACGACCTCCCCGACGACCTTTCCCATCTCGCCTCCCGTCGCAGGAAGCCCTGGGGCACCGGGCACGCCGTGCTGTCCGCCGCAGACCAGCTCTCGGCCCCGTTCGCCGTGGCCAACGCGGATGACTGGTATGGTCCGGAAGCGTGGGCAGCCCTGGCCCGATGGCTGCAGCGACCGCCCCCTGAGGGGTGTTCCGCCGCCACGGTCGGCTACCCCATGGAGGCGACCCTCTCCCCCAGCGGGGGCGTCTCCCGGGGACTGATCGAGGCCGATCCCAGCGGTCAGGTCCGCCGCGTCGTGGAGCTCATGGAAGTGCGCCGAGGAGGAGCCGGCGGAATGCTCGGGATCGATCCGGAGGGACGCCAGATCAGGGTCCCCGCGGGTACTCCCGCCTCCATGAACCTCTGGGGCTTCCACCCGTGCGTTCTGCCCCTCCTCCGCGAGGGATTTCGCTCGTTTCTCACCGAGCGTGGTTCCGACGACTCGACGGAGTACGCCCTGAGCACGGCGGTCGACCGCCTCCTCGAGGACGGTGCGCTCTCGCTGCATCTCCTCTCCCACGGGCGCCGATGGTTCGGAGTGACCCACATGCAGGACACGGAGGGGGTCCAAGCCCGCCTGGAGGCGCTCCACCGGGAGGGAACGTATAGTACACCGCTGAAGGACAGCCTCCCGGCGCTCCGGAGCTGAGCGCGGAGGGGCGCGTCATTCCCTTGTAGAGAGGTCGGACATGCAGCTATCCCCACTGGACTGGCTGGTCATGCTCGCCTACGGCGTGGTGGTCCTGGCCGTGGGGCTGCACTTCGCGCGGCGCGCAGGGCACGATACCACGGAGTACTTCCTGGCGGGACGTACGCTCCCCTGGTGGGTCCTGGGGACGTCCATGGTGGCCACCACCTTTTCCACGGACACCCCGAACCTGGTCACCGACATCGTTCGGACGGGCGGTGTGAGCGGGAACTGGGTCTGGTGGGCGTTCTGCATCACCGGGATGCTCACCGTCTTCTTCTACGCGAAGCTCTGGCGCAGGTCCGCGGTCGTCACGGACATGGAGTTCTACGAACTTCGCTACGCCGGCTGGCCCGCCGCCTTCCTGCGGGCGTTCCGAGCCATCTACCTGGGGGTCTTCTTCAACGTCATGATCATGGCCACCGTCACGTTGGCGGCCATCAAGATCGGCGGGGTTCTGCTGGGCGCGAGTCCCGTGCAGGTGGTCCTCCTGGCCGGGACCGTGACCCTGGTCTACTCGGCCACCTCCGGGCTATGGGGGGTTGTCGCCACCGACCTCCTCCTCTTCGTGCTGGCGATGGTCGGGTCCGTCGCCGCGGCGGTGTACGCCCTGGCGCATCCCGAGGTGGGAGGCCTTTCGGGTCTCATGGCCCATCCCAACCTGGAGGGGAAGCTCTCGTTCCTCCCGGATTTCTCGGACTGGAGCACCGCGGCTGCAGTCTTCGTCATCCCCATCGCGGTCCAGTGGTGGAGCACCTGGTATCCCGGAGCGGAGCCTGGCGGCGGGGGGTACGCGGCCCAGCGCATGCTGGCGGCCCGGGACGAAGAGGAGTCGCTCAAGAGCGTCCTCTGGTTCAACGTGGCACACTATGGCCTGCGCCCGTGGCCCTGGATACTGGTGGGACTGGCGTCGCTGGTGGTCTACCCCGCCGTATCGGACATCCAGGCGGCGTTCCCGGGACTGGATCCTTCCATCCTCGGGCACGACCTGGCGTACCCCGCCATGCTCGTGTTCCTCCCGTCCGGGCTGCTCGGCCTCGTGGTCGCCTCCCTTGCCGCGGCCTACATGTCCACCATCAGCACCCACCTGAATTGGGGGGCTTCTTACGTCGTGCAGGACGCGTACCGCCGGTTCTTGAAGCCCGAAGCCCCGGAGGAGCACTACGTCGCGGTCGCGCGGGTCACCACGGTGGTACTGACGATCCTCATGGGAATCGTCGCCCTCCTGCTGTCCAATGCGCTCCAGGCTTTCCAGATCCTGCTTCAGATCGGGGCGGGCACCGGCCTCGTCTTCCTCCTCCGCTGGTTCTGGTGGCGCATCAATGCCTGGAGCGAGATCAGCGCCATGGTCATCTCCTTCGCCGTGGCGGTGTACTTCAGCGGCGGCGTCTCGCTTCGGCCCCTCGGGATCGGGTGGTCCGCTTTCTGGTCGACCCCTGCCTGGAATGCATCGACCCAGTTGGTGGCCGGAGTGGTCATCACCACAGCCGGTTGGCTTCTCGTGACCTTCGCCACTCCTGCCACCAGCTCCGACTGCCTGAGGACGTTCTACCGGACCATCCGGCCGATGGGGCCCGGGTGGGATCCGTATCGAGGGACCCTGGTGGGGGCCGGGAAGCCCGGGCCGTACGAGCCGACGGAGAGCCTCTCCGCCGCCGCGCTGGCCTGGTTCCTCGGGTGCATCCTCGTCTATGCGGGGCTGTTTGGCACCGGATATCTGCTCTTTGGCCGACCGGTCCCAGGAGTCCTCTTCCTCCTGGTGTCCGCCGGCTGCGGGGTGGGCATCCTCCGCCTCCGCTCGAAGATCGGCCTCTGACAGCCGCACAGCCGACCTCTGACTCCGGGGGGCGCGCCGTCCGGGCCGCCCCCCGCCCTCCCCTTCCCCGAGGGCACCCCCCTCCCCCCTTCTGCGCCCAGAGATGAGATCACCGGCTCTCCCGGACCCAATCAGGATCCCCCACGCCCCCATGGCATCCCCGCGACGCTCTGCGCCCGTGTTGCTGCTCCTGTCGCTCTCCGTTCTCCAGGTGGCGGGCGCCAGCGTTGCACCGCTGAAGCCCGCCGGCGCCCAGGAGGTCGATCTGGCCCTGGTGGGCGGCAGAGTCCTGGACGGGTACGGAGCTGCCCCGGTCGAGAACGCCGTCATTCTCGTCTCCGGCGAGCGCATCGTCGCCGTCGGCCCCGCCGATCGGATTTCGGTACCACCGGGGATCCGTGTGATCTCCACGGAGGGGATGACCCTCCTCCCGGGGCTGTGCGACATGCATGTCCACCTCCAGCTGGTGGGCCACGGAGACTACGCCCGCTGGGACGAGCTCTACGGAGAGCGAAACGAGGAGGTCATGGCCATCGCGGCGGGGCAGCTGCTCTCCGGCGGGGTGACCTGCGCCCGGGACCTGGGCGGACCCCTGGACCCGCTGGTGGAGACTCGTCGGCGCATTCAGGCCGGCGAGATCCCGGGCCCCCGCCTCTTCATTTCCGGTCCCTTCCTCCAGCGGGCCCCGTACGAATCGTGGCAGGCGGACTATCGGTGGGGGGTGAACGGCCCCGCGGACGCGCGGGCCAAGACCCTGCGCCTCATCGAAGGCGGGGCGGACGTCATCAAGCTCATCGACCAGGACCAGCTCACATTCGACGAGGTGGCCGCCATCGTCGAGACGGCCCACGCAGAGGGAATCCCCGTGGTGGCCCACGCCCACCGCATGGAAGAGATCCGCGTCGGCCTGGCCCACGGGGTCGACAACTTCGAGCATACCGGCCTCGGCACGGCACCGGGCTACGCTCCGGATGTGCTCCAGATCCTGGCGGAGCGGAACAGCGCCCTCTACTGGACCCCCACCATCTCTCCCCTGTACGTCATGCAGTTCACGGGGGAGGTCTTTCCGGAGCGCCTCGATGATCCGGCCTGGCGGGACGGAATGCCCACCGAGATGGCGGACGAGATCCGGGCCTCCCTGGACCAGATCCCCCATCTCCCGTACTACGCCCTCTTCCCCAGCCGCATTCCCCGGCTACCCACCAAGTTCGGTCAGCTGCGGGAAACCGGGGTCAGGATGCTGGTGGGCACCGACGCAGGGATACCGTCCATGTTCCACAACGACGCCACCTGGAGGGAAATGGTGAAGTGGGTGGAGCTCGGGGTGCCGCCCATGGAGGTGCTCCAGTCCGCCACGCTGTGGCCGGCCAGGTTCTTCGGGAAGGAGGACGAGTTCGGGGTGCTCGCCCCTGGCCGATACGCGGACATCATCGGAGTCCGGGGCGATCCCCTCACGGACATGTCGGTCCTCCGCAGGCCGGAACTCGTCATGAAGGGCGGAGAGGTGGTCCGGGGACCCGGAGATTAGCGGACCGGGCGCCGGTGCTCCCCGGGCAAGCCCGGGAGCGTCTACCTGTTCTGGCTCCTGTCAGGGCACGACTGCGTCCTGGGATGCCGTGCCGTCCGGATTCGATACCAGATGGAGCCCCCCTCCCATGATGGTACCGGCGACCACGTTGGCGATCAGCACGGACGGGACACCCAACTGTTCGAGCATGACGGGGGATTCGAGAACGAGCCGGGTCCCGTAGAAGACGGCCGAGCACGCCGTGAGGCCATAGAGTGCCCCACCCCCGAGACTGGCCAGCCAGGAGACCCCTCGCAGGGCGAACGCGGCGCCGACGCCGAGAAGGGCGAACGCCAGGAAGTGTAGGAGTGTGTAGGAAAGAAGCCGGAAGCCGTACACCGCCATCCCCACTGCCTGCGCCACCAGACCGTCGTCCATGGAATACCCCACGGGCCCGAACAGCGTGCTGGCGAGGGCCTCGGGGGTGGAAAGGGGAGCCAGGGTCACCGAATCCTGGATCAGGAAGAGCAGGGCGACTCCGGTCCCGGCCAGCAGGCCTGCTTCGGCGCCCAGAGCGGCACGTTTGTAGAGGGGCACGACGATCCTCCGGCACTGGAATACTCTCACCGCCACCCCGCCCTTGCCTACAATGGGGACTCGGGTCGTTCTCGCGCAAATACTGCGCCCACCCACATAGCTCGTCGAAGCCCCACCCTCCACTGGGGCGGAACCCTCTTCCGGCGGGGGGTTGAAGGACTGGAGAGCGCCCTCCACACCTCCAGGCTCCGTGCCATGATCTTCCGCCTTCTCGCAGTCACCACCGTCTTGACGGTGGGAGCGTGTGTCTCAGCGACCCGTGCAGCGGCTCCCGAGCCGCCACCTCCAGCTGCGGACGCCACGCCCGACGCCCTGGTCTCCCTCCACGAACAGGTGCGCGTGGAGGGCCTCGACGACCGTCGATTCGACCATGAGCGGTATTGGTCCGTGGTGGAACCCTATCTCGGCGGAACCGTCCAGTCGGAGCTGGCGGGGCGGAGTGCCGAGGGAAGGGAGATCCGCCGACTGACCTTCGGCACCGGACCGGTGCAGGTGCTGCTCTGGTCGCAGATGCACGGAAACGAGAGTACCGCATCCATGACGCTGGCGGACATGGTGCGGTTCTTCCACGAGCAGCCGGACCACCCGCTGGCCCGCCGCATCTCCCGCGGCACCACCGTCCACCTGGTCCCCATGCTCAACCCGGACGGGGCGGAGCGATTTCGTCGCAGGAACGCACAGGGAATCGACGTCAACCGGGACGCTCGGCGGCTTCAGACGCCCGAGGGGAAGACGCTGAAGGCGATCCGTGACGCTGTGGAGCCGGACTTCGGCTTCAACCTCCACGACCAGAACGCCGCCATCCGAGTGGGGAACTCGGACCGCGGTGTTGCCATCGCCCTCCTGGCCCCCGCCTTCAACGCCGCACGGGAGGTGGATGGCAAGCGGCGGCGCGCGATGCAGGTCGCCTCGCTGCTGGCAGAGGCCATGGATCCCCTCGTGGGAGGGCACGTCGCCAAGTACGACGACACCTTCAACCCGCGGGCTTTCGGGGACCTCATGGGGGCCTGGGGCGCCAGCACCGTCCTGATCGAATCCGGGGCCTGGGCCGGCGATCCCCAGAAACAGTACCTGCGAAGGGTCAATTTCGTGGGGATCCTCTCCGCCCTCGATGCCATCGCCACTGACCGCTACCCGGCCTTTGATCCGTCGGTCTACGAGTCCCTTGCCTACAACGGGCGGCGGCCCCCCGACCTGCTCATTCTTGGTGGCACCGTCGTCTCCCCGGGGCTCCCGCCTCTGGAGTCCGACTTCCTCGTCGAATACGGAGAGCCGCTACTGAAGCGGGAAGGGGTCATCTCCGACGTGGGGGACCTGGAGGGCCGGGAGGCGCAGGATACCCTCGACGTGTCGGGCCTCTACCTCATTCCCCTTCCGGAGGCCCTGGACGAGGACGGCACCCTGGACGTGGGCAGGCCTGCGTGGTTCGCCGTCTCCGAGGATCCCGCGGGACGTCGGGTGAGGATGGTCTTCAAGGGCGGGCCGCCCCGGGAGAACTGACTCTCTCCGGAAGCGCTTGCTCCGCCGGGATCGCCGCGCGGGGACCGCGAGGTGGGATCAAGACGCTGGAATCACTCGGGCCCCGTGTCCCGGCTCCGCTGCGAACGGGGGAAGAGAGGGAGAGGGGTCCATGGCCTCCTGGGCATCGCGGAGCGCTCGCTCGACCTCTTGCCGCTGCTGCCGGTGACACACTGCGAGCATGCACCCTCCGAAGCCCGCCCCCGTCAGACGCGCCCCGGCGGCGCCGGACTCCAGCGCGGCCTCCACCAGCGAGTCCAACCTCGGGTGGCTCACTTCGTACACGTCCCGGAGGGAGGTATGGGAATCGTTGAGCAGGCGCCCGAAGCGCTCCAGGTCCGACGCTCGCAAAGCGGCCACCGCCTCATCCACCCGCACCGCCTCTGACAGGGCGTGGGCCGCCCACGCCCCTCCGGGCCGGGGTAGCTCCCCGCAGAGGCCCAACAGCCTGCTGGATGCGACACGGGCGAGCAACTCCGAGGTGGGCGCCACCTCTCCCAACACCGCCTTGGAAAGCTCCTCCAACGCCTGGCTGCTCGCCGCGCGCCGATGGTTGTAGGCCGCCTGCGCTCCTCCCGACTTCTCGGCCCGGATTCCCGAGTGGGCGATCAGAACGATCCAGTCCCGGGGGAGCGGCACCGCCTCCACTGCGAGTGGATCGAACCCGATGCGGATGGCATGCCCCGCGACTCCACTCAAAGATGCGGCCTGGTCCATTCCCCCACCGGCGGTCCCCACGAAGTGCTCGCCCCGGGCCAGCGCGTCGGCGAGCTCGAGGGAATCGGCCTCCACCCCGTTCGCATGGAGGAGGGCGTTGGCCACCGCTACCACCAGGGCGGACGAGGACGAGAGCCCCGCGGCAGGGGGAAGGTCCGCGGCCACCTCTCCCTCGATCCCGCGTCTCACGCCGTGCTGCCGAAGCACGGTTAGGGCTCCGGCCTTGAGGTAGTTCCCCCAGTCTCCTATTGACCACGGCTCCATACCGGGATCGAGGTGGAAGCGCCGGGTGGGAAACTCGGAGCCCGCGTTGGTGAGGAGCACCTCCCCGTCCGGGCGGGGACGGAAGGTGATCCGCACACCCCGCTGCAGGGCCATGGGAAGGACCGGAAGCCCATGGTAGTCGATGTGCTCCCCGATCAGGTTTACCCGACCGGGCGCCCACGAAACCCAGCCGTGTCCGTGGGCCGGGGTCGGGGTGGTCACCCGTAGCGCGCGTCGATGGCCCGCCGGATCTGGTCCAGGGACTGGCCCTCCTTCCAGCGGCGGTGGGCAATCCGGGCCTCTCCCTGGCAGATCTGACAGCCTCGGGCCATCCCCTTCTCGCCGTAGCAGGTCAGGAGGGAGCGATTCCCCATCAGCATGCACCCACAGTAACACGCCAGCCCATCCGCGATCTCCGGCATCTCCCGGATCCCGTCGAAGAGGGCGATCGTCTCGTCGGGAATCCCCTCGCTCCGGAGTTGCTCGGCGCTCACCACCCCCGACGCATCGATCCCGGGCCTGGGCTCGGGGTGGTCCAGGAGGCGGCGGCGGCGCGCGACGGCCTCCCCGGGCAGGAGGATCGCGGCGATGGCAGCGCCGGGGAGTGCGCGCAGGAGGTCGCGTCTACGCATGTTGCGGGTCCCGTGTGGGAGGGTTCGATCGTGTCCAACACTCGCCCTGAAAGGCGCAGGATTTCAAGTCCCCCGCTCACCGCAGGCCTGCCCTCCGGGCGCGGAGACGCACCCCACACCGTGCGTGGCGGGGCACTCCCGACCGAGAAGGGCCACGGAGCCCGCGAGGATCCGGATCCTCG
>CP070829.1:1436764-1473245 GCA_020344755.1 Gemmatimonadales bacterium | reverse complement strand
GAGAGCGGCTCCTGGTCCATCGGCCTCTCGCCCAATCTCCGCTTCCGTCCGTCGGGACGGGCGACCCTCAGCGTGGGGTCCTTCGTGAGCAGGAACGTGAACGATCTCCAGTGGGTGGGCCGCTTCGGGAACGAGGACCCCGCCTACCTGTTCGGCCGGATGGATCAGACCACCGTCGGCCTCACCGCCCGGGTGGACTACGCCTTCTCCCCCACCCTTTCGCTGCAGCTCTACGCGCAGCCCTTCGTCAGCGCCGGAGAGTACTCCGACTACAAGCGCATGGCGGATCCCCAGGCCGAAACCTACCAGGGGCGCATTGCCCGGGTGCCCACCATGGGGACCGATGCCCAGCTCACCGGGGACGTGGACGGAGACGGAGTCCCGGAGAGCTTCTGGCGGCCGGACTTCAACTTCCGCCAGTTCCGCTCGAACGCGGTCCTGCGTTGGGAGTACCGCCCGGGGTCCACCCTCTTCCTCGTATGGGCCCAGGGGCGGGATCACTACATCCCCTTCAACGGGGGGTTCGACTTCCGTCAGGACCTGGACGAGCTCTTCCACCGACAGGCGGACGACGTCTTCATGCTCAAGGTGAGCTACTGGATCAACCCTTAGCCCGCCGGGAAAGGACGTACGCTCGGGCCCCGCCTCCCGCTCCTGGGGGACGGGGCCCAAAGCTGTCCGGGGGTGGAGGCCGTCTCCTCCCCGACCTTTCCGGCTCAGCCTCCCGCCACGCCCTGCCGTAACATGCCGTGGAGCCAGTGGCCGGCTCGATCCACCTTGGCCCTGACATAGGGCAGATTGTACCGGTTGAGCTGCCCGTGAAGGGGGCGCCGCCGAACGACTTCCACCCCTGCCGAGCGGACCGCCTCCACCTTCTCCGGATTGTTCGTCAGTAGCTCGATGCGCCCGATCCCCAGCTCGTGGAGGATCTTCACCGCTACGTCGTAGCGGCGCTCGTCCGCTCCGAACCCCAGCGTCCCGTCGGCGTCGATGGTGTCCAGACCGGTCTCCTGGAGGGTGTAGGCCCGGAACTTGTTCCCCAGGCCGATCCCTCGCCCCTCCTGCGCCAGGTACAACAGGACCCCACCTCCCCGGGAGGCGAAGTACTCCATGCTCATCCGGAGCTGTTCGCCGCAGTCGCAGCGGAGGCTCCCGAAGAGATCGCCGGTGAGGCACGCAGAGTGGAAGCGAACCGGCAGAGGGTCCGGCCATTCCTCTTCGGCCCCCACGAGAATCGCCACGTGCTCCCCCAGTCCGCATGCCTCCCGGAAGAGGATGAAGCGTGAGTCCTCGGACTCGGAGAGGGGGACGGGAGCGTCACTCACGCGCACGACCTCGGACTTGGAGGCCCGCACGAACTCCCGGACCTCCGAAGCCCGGACCGAGAGGATCGCGCCGCGCTCCAGCTCGAGCTGCAGCATGGGTGGGACGGGATCCGACACCGGCACCGAAATCAGTGAGGGGAGGAGTTGACCCAGGTGCGCCAGGCGGAGCCCCGACGCCTCCGCTTCCAGATGCTCACACGGGGTGGGGGGTGCCCCAGCCCAGGGACCCGTACGACCGGCGCTCAATTGGCGGACCGTTTCCATGGCGATCCCGCGCTCCAGGCACAGGGCCACCGAATCGGCCGATCCGGCGGGCGGAGCGATGTAGGTGGCCCGAGACTCCTGGTCTTCCGCTGCAGGGGCCAGCCCCATGGCCGAGGCCCGATGGCGGGTCACCACCAGCCGAGGTGCCGAGTCCGCATACGTCTCCAGCGAGCGAAGGCCCCGGTCGCTCAGGCCTTCCACCGAGGCCACGAGGGCGTGACGAGCGCCGGACCCGCCCTCGGAACCCAGCACGAGGAGGGTCCGGCCTCGCCGGAGTTCGAAGAGTCCACGTTCCGCGTTGAACATGCGTTCACCTGTAAGTTGATCGGCGGATGCCGCCGGCCGGATCGGAGAGGCAAAAACCCCGTTGGCTCGGTTGAGGTCCCCCAGGACGGACCGCGGAGTCCGCGGGCCGGGAGTGACGCCCCCGGGTCCCCGGAGTAGATCATCCACCGCCGTGAGGACCGGGGCCGGAGCGGTCTCGCACGGCGCCAGTAGAAGCCCACGCCGCCGAAGGCTCGTTCCCAGAGCCGGGTCGCTGGTCCAGCGGATGAGGAGCGGAGCCGCCAGGAGACCGGCGAATATCGGGCTCATCCAGAGCAGGAAGCCCGGGCTCACCAGCAGGGTCACCCCGGCCCACGCGATCCCCATGAGGGCAGGAGAGGCCCCGCGTCGGAATGCCACAATCCACGGCAACACCCCACCGCCTCGCGTCTGGGCATCCCACCCGGCATCGCGACCCAGCACGATCTCCAGCACGAACCGGGAGTGGAAGACCATCATGACGGGAGCCAGGAGGACCGAGAACACCGTCTCCGCCAGGGCGCTGAGCAGGAGGCGCGTCCTCCCCCGGAAGGGCTCGGGCCGAGCCAGAGCCAGGAGCAGCCCCAGGATCTTCGGCAGGAAGAGGATCCCTGCAGTCACCGCCAGGAGGGAGACCAGGTCCGGGGGGAGTGGGAGGTCCACCGACCATCCCCTTCGCCCCGCATCAGGGAGGAAGACGTAGACCGTTCCCGCGAGCAGGATGAGCAGCCAGAGGAAGGACGAGAGATACCCCATGGCCCCGAGCAGGAAGTGGAGCCGGCTCAAAGGATGGAGCCCCGGCCGACCCACGAGCCGCAGGTGCTGGAGGCTCCCCTGGGACCAGCGGCGGTCCCGCCGGGCATAGTCCACCAGGTTGCCCGGGAGCTCCTCGAAGCTCTCGGCGGCCTCCGCATCCAGGAGCACGTCCCAGCCGGCACGACGCAGCAGGCCGGCTTCCACGAAGTCGTGGCTCAGGATCTCTCCGCCCCAGGGAGGTCGGCCGGGAAGAACGGGAAGCCGGGCGTGGGTCCGGAAGGCGTCCACTCGCATGATGGCGTTGTGACCCCAGTAGTTCGCTGCGTCCCCGAACCAGAACGCCTGTCCCGTCGCGAGGAGCGGCGAATAGACCCACGCCGCGAACTGGATGAACCGGCCGAGGAGCGTCTCCTGCCGCGCCGGGAGGGGCACGGTCTGGATCAGCGCCACCCGGGGGTTGGCCTCCATGCGGGCCACGAGCCGCATGAGGGTCGACGCGGACATGACGCTGTCCGCGTCCAGGACCACCATGAAGGTGTAGTCCTCGCCACAGCGCTCGCAGAACTCCGCAATGTTCCCTGCTTTCCGGCCGGAATTCTCGCCGCGGCGGCGGTAGTAGAACACCAGCCCCGGGTGGCTGCCCTGGAGACGGGTCCAGGCCGCCTCCTCCGCCCGCGCCACCTCGGGCCGGTTCGTGTCGCTCAGGATGTGGACGTGGAATCCGGGTGCCGCTCCCTCCGCCTCGAGTGAGCGCGCCATGGCAGACAGCCGGGCCTCCACCGACCGGGGGTCCTCGTTGTAGATGGGAACGACCAGCGCGGTGGGCGAGTTGGAGGCCCGCGGAGCCGCCACCCCGGGATCCGCTCCGTACCGGCGCCGGAGCGAAAGGGGATCCCGTCCGAGCGCCTTCAGGAGGAACCCCGCCACCGCGGTCCAGAAGGGCACCACGATCCAGGCGAAGGTCGGAACGAAGAGAGCCAGAATCAGACCCTCGAGGAGGGTCAGGCCAGACCCTGCCACGATACGGGCCATCATCCACGTTCCCGCCCCGGCGGTAACGAGGACCAGACCGACGAAGCCCCCCCACCGGAGCTTCAATCCGGGAATCCGGACGCCGTCAGTGGGCAAGACCCGGCTCCCAGAGATAGCTCCAGGTCTCCGTCACGACCTCTCCGGCCCGCCGGAGGTAGAGCCGGATGTCGGCGCCTTTCCCACTCCGGGGACGAAGCGAGAAGGTGGCCCGACGACCGCCGCCCGGCGTGGGGAGAACGAGGAGTTCCGAGATCGTCCCCGACGAAGTCTGAACCACCGCCTCCACCGAATCGGTGGGGCCCAAGCGCTCCAATGGCCCACCCTGGAAATCCACCACCACCCGGCGCTGGCTCCTGGGGGCGGGATCGGACTGCCCGGGCAGTCCGTCCCAGCCGATGCGGGTCCGGACCACCTGACCCAGCGACTGACCCTCCAGGTCGCCGCCGGGAAGGGAGCCGCCCTCGAAACGCTCCCGGAAGGTCACGAGGCGATAGCGGAAGGTCCGCTCTTCTCCTTCCTTCATTGCGCCATCGGGGGACCAGTAGGCCACGATGTTGTCGTTGAACTCCGACGCGGTGGGAAACTCCACCAGCTCCACCCCGCCCGATCCCCAGTCGCCTCCATCCACCGCGACCCACTGGCTCGGGCGCCGATGGTAGAGGGCCTCGAGGTCCAGGTAGCTCTCGAACCTCCGCTCTCGCTGGGCGAGGCCAAAGCCTCCGGGAGCCTCGTCACGGAGCGACGTCACCCGGAGGGAGGCCCCGTTGGTGAGGGGCCGCCAGATCCATTCGCCTCGTCCCGTGTGCATGAGCAGTCCCTCCGAATCGTGGACTCGCGGGCGGAAGTCGTCGTCCCCGCCGGACCGGAAGGTCCCGTGGAGGTACATGCTGGTCAGCGCTGCGACGCCGAGCTTGCGGACGTCCCTACGGGCGAAGAGCCGGGCCTCGACCGCCAGGACGGTGCCCGCCCCGTCATCCCCGGAGCGACCGCCGGCCGCTGCCCCCGCGCGAGCTTCCGGGTCCCCGGGGGGGGAAGATCCTGCCTTTGACTCGATTCCGGACGGCGTCCCCGGCGTCAGTCGAAAGCGGTAGGCGCCGGACACCGATGGGCCATCCAGGAGCCCGAAGAAGGTCATGGACCGATCCCCCGGGGCCGGCTTGACCAGCCAGAAGGCGACGAAATCCGGGAATTCCTCTCCCTCCGGATCGGCCACGTTCACCGCGAGACCGCGGGAAGACAGCCCGTAGACCTGTTCGGGACCCAGGAGGCGGAAGTAGGAGGCCCCGAGGAACGAGACCACCTCGTCCCAGCGGGCCCGGTCGTTCATGGGGTGCAGGATCCGGAATCCGGCGTATCCCGCTTCCGGCGGAAGGGTCAGGTCCAGCCCAGCCACCTCGTCCCCGAAGTGGAAGAGCGCTGGATCGAAGGGCAGCGGGCGGACCGAATCGTCCTCCACCAGGTGGATTCGCACCGGGGTGCGAAAGGCACCTCCGGGATGGAAGAACTGGAGCTGGAACGATGCTTCGTCCCGCCAGGCCGCACCGTCGGAACGGAACCTTATGCCCCTCATCTGACCATAGGAGAGGTTCGCCGCGTTCCGAGAGAGGGTGGAATCGGGGGCTCGGAAGGGTGCCCGCGCCCGCTCGCGGGCTTGCCGGACCACCTCCTGCCAGACACCGTCGTACGTGGCGTCCGGCGGCGAGAGGGAGTCCTGGGAGCAGGCGGTGGCGAGGCCCAGGGCAAGGGCGCACACCAGCATTCGAGAGCGAGCGAGAACCGTGTCCAGCGACGTCTCCAGGTTGAAACGATTCGGGGTGAAGGGTGTGGCTACCCTCGTCCTCCTGAATTGTCTCCTCCTCGTTCCCTCCTGGATCGTCCACGGTCGCCCCGGACCCCATCTCTTCGCCCTGGAGGCCGGGATCGTGGTCGGGATGTTTCTCGTCCTCCCGCGTCACCGCCTGTCCAGGGCCCTGGCCCTGACCGTGTCGGCCACGACGGTGGTGCTCGCGGTCCTCCTCCTGGCGGATGCCACGGCTCGCCTCAGCCTGGGCCGGCCGCTGAACCTGTACCTGGACGTTCGACTGGTCCGATCCGTCTCCCACCTGCTCGACGGCAACCTGGGGGCCGGGTGGGGCCCGGTGGCGTTGGCCGCGATCGGGGCGGTGGGAGCCGCGGCCGCCTGGGGCCTTTACCGGCTCCTGGCGAGTCTCCGGCCCCGAGGCCGGATGCGTGACTTGTCCGGCAACTGGTGGCTCCGCGGGGCCCTCCTGGTTTCGGCCTGCACCCTGCTGATTCCGCTGCGTTGGATCCATCCCCGGGGGGTCGTCTTCGCGCTTCCGTCGGTACAGCTGGTGCGGGACCAGTCCGCCCACCTCACCCGAATGCTGGGAGAGCGTGAGCGATTCTCTGCAGAGATGGCGGCCTCGCCCCGGGCGTACCGATCCGATCCCAGCTTCCTGGGCCGGCTGGGGAACCGAGACGTCGTTCTCGCGTTCATTGAGTCGTACGGGGTATCCGCCGTGGAAGACGCCCGGTACGCGCCCTTGGTCCAGCCGCGGCTAAGGGCCATGGAAGCTGCATTCGACCGGGCGGGAATCCACGTGGCCACGGGCCTCCTGGTCGCTCCAAGCCAGGGCGGGATGTCGTGGCTGGGTCATGGATCGGTGCTGAGCGGCCTCTGGCTCGAAAACCAGCTGCGGTACGACCTCCTCATGGCCAGCGACCGCGCCACGCTGGTCGACGACTTCGAGGCCGCCGGGTACCGGACCGCCGCCCTCATGCCCGCCATCACCCTGGCGTGGCCCGAGGGGCAGCGTCTGGGCTACGACCAGATCTGGACGTATCACGACATCGACTACGCCGGTCCTCCCCTGAACTGGGTCACCATGCCCGATCAGTTCACCTGGTCGTTCCTGGAGAACACCATCCGTGCCGGAGGCGACGGTCGACCGCTCTTCGCCGAGCTGGGTCTCATCAGCAGCCACGCCCCCTGGACCCCGATCCTGGAGGTCCTGGATGACTGGGACGCGATCGGGAATGGACGGGTCTTCCAGCGCTGGAAGGACGCCGGTGAGTCGCCCGAGGAGCTCTGGCGCGACGTGGATCGGGTGCGGGAGCACTACGCCCGGTCGGTGGGCTACGCGCTGGACGCCCTGTCCGGATATGCCCTTCGCTACCTGGACGAGGGCACGCTCCTCGTCGCCATGGGGGATCACCAGCCCGCTCCGCTCATCACCGGAGACTCGGCGAGCCGGGCGGTCCCGGTCCACGTCATGGCCACCTCACCGGAGCTCCTGGGCCCCTTCCTGGACTGGGGGTTCACGCTCGGAGCCACCCCTTCTATCGAGTCCTCGCCTCGGCGCATGGACGCGTTCCGCCACTGGTTCGTCTCCGCCTACAGCGAGCCCTACGCGGTGGTGGCCCAGGAATGAAGGGCTACCCTCGCCCCAGCCGGGTCTTCCATTGGCTCATGGCCGCCATGATCCTGGCCCAGCTCCCGGTGGGCATCGCCATGACGAGCGAGGGATTCCGGGGCCTCTCCGACGCCTTGTACATCACCCACAAGGGCCTGGGCGTACTGATCTTCGTGACCCTGATGGCCCGGCTCCTTTGGCGGGTGGTGGGGCCGCCGGCCCCGCCACTTCCCGAGGCCATTCCGGCCCTGGAGCGGCGTATCGCCCACGCCTCCCACCGCCTCCTCTATGTCATGGTGGGGGTCATGGCCGTCACCGGGTACGTGCGTACAGTGGGCGGCGGATTCCCGATCGAGCTTCTGGACGCCCTGGGGTTCCCCCCCCTGGTGGGGGAGAACTCGCAACTGGCCACTCGATTGTCCGTGGTCCACAAGTTCCTCGGCTACGTCCTCGTGGCGCTTCTGGCTCTCCATGTGGGTGCGGTTCTCCAGCACACCCTCGTGCTCCGGAACCGTGTGCTCTGGCGCATGTGGCCCCCCTGGCGAGGGGATGCGGGCCCGTGATCCGCCGAAGTTTGGGGCTCCTCCGCTCCGTGATCGTCTACTGGCGGCCCGGACGTCAGCCCAGGCTCCGGCGCCTCTATGCCCCTTTCGTCGGAGCCGGGGACCTGGTCTTCGATGTCGGGGCCCACCTGGGTGACCGGACGGCGGCCTTCGCATCGCTGGGCGCCCAGGTCGTGGCCGTGGAGCCCCAGCCGGAGTTGGTCCCTTGGCTGCGCCGATTGGTGGGACGTCGTCCCGGCGTGGTGATCCGCCAATACGCCGTCGGCGCCGCGCCTGGGACCGCGCCCCTGGCGGTGAGCGATACCCACCCCACGGTCTCGACCCTGGCGGCGGGGTGGCGGGCACGGATCGGCGAGGTCAATCCCACCTTTCGCAGGGTCCAGTGGGGGCGGACGGTGGACGTATCGGTCACGACCCTGGACGAGCTCATCCGCGAGTTTGGAGAGCCCCGCTTCTGCAAGATCGACGTGGAAGGCTTCGAGGTTGAGGTACTGACGGGTCTGTCCCGCCCCATCGCCTGCCTTTCCGTGGAGTGGGTGTCCGGAAGCCTGGACGTCACTGAGGGCTGTATCGACCGCCTGGCGGAGCTGGGGGACTACGAGTTCAACGTGATTCCGGGAGAGGAGCGCCGGTTCGTCTTCCCGAACTGGCAGACCAGCGTCGAGATCCGGGAGTGGCTTCGACTCGGGGCGGGTGGGTCCTCCTCCGGGGACCTCTACGCCCGCCTTCGAGAGGGAAGACGGTGAGTGGCGTCGGCGCGGGTGGGGATGCCGTGGGTGGGGTGCAGATCCACCGGAGCAGTCCCGGACCCGGGCGCCGCTGGGATCTCCTATCCCTCCAGCAGCGGGAGCGCGCATCGGCAGGCGATCCCGTGGTCGTCCTCCCTCTCGCCGCCACCGAGCAACACGGTCCCCACCTTCCCCTCTCCACCGACGTGGACATCGGCGAGGGGATTCTCGGGCGTGCGCTGCACGCACTGGACCCCGGTGACCCGGCCTACCGACTCCCCATGCGATCGGTGGGAGCCAGCCTGGAGCACGAGGAGTGGCCGGGCACCCTCTCCCGGAGTGCCCACGAACTGGAGGAGGAGGTCGTCGCCGTCGGGCGGGATCTGGTGGCCCAGGGAGTCCGCCGTCTCCTTCTCTTCAACAGTCACGGGGGCAACAAGGCCGTCCTGGACACCGCTGCCCTCCGGCTGCGAGTGGACCACCGGATGCTGGTGGTCAAGGCCAACTACTTCCGGTTCCCACGCCCTGAAGGGCTGGATCTTCCCGAGGAGGAGTGGATCCACGGCCTCCACGGTGGAGCGGTGGAGACGGCCATGATGCTCTACCTCCATCCGGACCGGGTACGGGTCGCCGAGATCCGACCCTTTCACTCCCTGGGTGAAGTGCTGGCGAGGACCCTGAGCTTCGTCGCACCGGAGGGCATCGCGCCCTTTGCGTGGACCGCCCGGGACCTCAATCCCGCCGGGGTCACCGGCGATGCCTCGCGGGCCACCGCCGAGATGGGCCGTGCGCTGGTCCACCACTATGCCCGGATCCTGGCGGCGATCCTCGAAGACACCTCCCGGTTCCCCCTGGACGCCCTGGCGGACCGTGACCTCTGAGACCGGTACCGGCGCGACACGCCCCAGCGGACCCCTGACGGCCGAAGCCGCTTGGCGGCTCCTCCAGGGGTTGCGTCCCGGTGCCGACGAATACCGGGACAGTGGCTCGGGAACGCGCCTTCGTATCCTCGACTCCGGTGGCTGGACGACGGATCCGGCGGCGAACCCGGAGGCCGCCACCCTCCTGGATCTCCTTCTCCCGCTGAGGCGTCGATCCGCCTTCGTGGTGGGTCAGCTGGGGCAGAGCGTGGATGGCCGGATCGCCACCCGTTCGGGGCATTCGCACTACATCAACGGCCCCGAGGACATCAAACGCCTCCACCGGCTCCGCGCCCTGGCCGACGCCGTGGTCGTGGGAGCGGCCACCGTGGAGGCCGACGACCCCCGTCTCACGGTTCGGAAGGTGCCGGGCCCGAATCCCGTCCGTGTGGTTCTGGATCCCTCCGGACGGTCCAGCCGAGAGCGCAACGTCTTTCGCGATGGAGCGGCGCCCACCCTTTGGGTTCGATCCCCCGCTCCGGAATCGGACATCAACCTCCCAGGGGTCGACACTATTCGGCTTCCGGTGGCACCGGGAGGAGGCTTCGAGCCCCTCGACGTGGTGTCGATGTTGGCGGACCGAGGTCTCCCTCGGGTACTGGTGGAGGGCGGCGGCGTGACGGTCTCGAGGTTTCTGGCGGCGGGGGCGCTGGATCGGCTACACCTCTCGGTGGCTCCGCTTATCCTGGGCTCCGGCCGGCCGGGAATTCAGCTCCCTCCCATCGAGACGCTGGATGAGGCGATGCGCCCGCCGGCACGTCACTTCCATCTGGGGACGGATCTCCTCTTCGACTTCGACCTCGCCGGGTCCGGAGCGTGAGGGCAAGGACGGCCCCTCCGGGCAGGCTCGCCAGCAGGACCAGGACCCCGTAGGCGACCGAAATCGCCACGCCCTCTGCCGGCGCCAGTCCCACCGCCCCCCAGAGGAGGGCGGCGGCGGCCTCCCGGACTCCCCACCCGGCCACGGACACGGGGAGGAGCATGGTGAGCAGGACCGGTGCCACCAGGGGGGCCAGGACGTGCCAAGGGGTGTCCACACCGATGGCCGCCGCACTCAGGAGGTAGATCGCCAGATAGCTCCCCACGACGAAGAGGGAGGTGCAGAGCTGGACGGCGAGGGCACCTCCGTCCACGAGACCCCTCCGTAGGTCGTCGGCGACCCGGGCCAGGAGTGGAACGGCCCGGAGACGTCGCCAGAGCGGCCCGGCGGCCAGGAGCGACGTGGCCACCACCGCCAGACCGACCCAGACCGACGCGCCGGTCCCCGACGCGCGGAGCAGGAGGAGCACCGAGACCCCAGCCACGCCCGCCATCACGACCTGGCCGGAAACCCGTTCCAGGATCACCGCGCTGACGGCGCGGCCGCCGTGGTCCCGGTCACCCTCCGAAGCCGCGTCGCGGGCATGCCGCCAGGCCCTGGCGACGTCTCCAAGCACTCCGCCCGGAAGGAGCTGGTTCAGAAAGGCGGCGAGGTAGTACTCGGGCACCGCGCGGGAGAGGGAGAGATTTCCACCGAGGCGACCGACGGTGTACCGCCAGCGCCACGCCGACGCCACCACCTGGAGGACGGACAGGGCGAGGGCCGCGGTGACCCATCCCGGGTGCATCGCCCGGAGCCGGCCGACGATCTCCCCCCCGTCCAGCAGGAATCCCACCGCGGCCAGCAGGCTCAGACTGACCAACGCCCGGATCAGAAACCGCATCGCGCCGGAGGATCTCGTCATCGGCCGGCGGGGTCGGGGAACGCCAGGAGATCCTGGTGCCCCACGGTGATCTCCAGGCCACCGGGGAACTCCTCGCACCGCCGCGCCAGCCAGGCCCGCAGGCGGGAGGCCTCCGCCGGGTGGAGCGCCTCTGCGGCTTCCACCCACCCCTCCATGAGCAGCCGTGCCAGGCGGGCATCCGCTGCGCCGGAGAGGATCCAGGGCGAGGGGGCGGTGACACACCTGTATCCCACGGCTTCGAAGACCTCCACGGCCACTGGCGTGGCGGTGGGTCCGAGAGCGGGCCCCATCCCCTTCTCGCCGGTCTGGTGCTCGTTCACGGCGTCCACGACGAAGGCGTCGCCCGGGTCCTCCCCACGGCCGTGAAGCGCCACGGAGCCATCGTAGTTCAGGGTGAAAAGCACCCCCGCACCGCGGCCGGCACACCGCGCCGCCAGCTCAACCAGCCACTCGCGCGAGACCAGGTCGAGAAGGGCGGAACCCGTCACCAGGTCCGCCTCCTGCACCGCCTCGATGCCCTCCTGGGCCAGGTCGCCGAGGAGCGTTCGGACCGGAGTGGGGCCGAACGTGTGCACCCGGGCCAGGAGCTGGGGATCATGGTCGAGGACGCACCAGGACTCGGCCCACCGGAGCCGGGAGCCCAGGTACCGAAGGTTGGACCCCGTACCGCCTCCCAGGTCCAGAACGGATCGCCAACCCCGCGTCCGTCCCTCGGCCTCCAACAGGGTGACGAACGGTTCGTGCCGCGACCGGTGGTCCACCGGCTCCCGAAGACCAAGCCAGCCGGCGTCGAACCGGTCCGCTGGGCGGTCGCTCAAGACGTCTCCTCGTCGGACCGGGCCCCGGACAACTCCAGGACCGCGCGACCGAAGGCATCCACCTGGGTGCTCCAGTCCGGAAGCGTCGCCGCGTGGGCACGCGCCTCGGCGGCACAGGCGGCCCGACCCACCGGGTCCGTGAGCAGGCTTCGAATGGCGGCGGCCAACGCCCCGCTGTCCCCCGGAGGCACCAGGATCCCGGTCCCCGCAGGTACGGTGTGGGGGATGGCACCGCCCGTGGTGCTCACCACCGGAAGCCCGTGCTGGAGCGCTTCCGTGAGCGCCATTCCATACCCCTCGTAGTGGGAGGGGAGGACGAAGAGGCTCGCGGTCCGGTACCAGTGAAGGAGCTGCTCACCGGCGAGCTCGCCGGTGAGTCGAACGCGGCCCTGGAGCCCGTGTTTCGCGAGGAGGTCTCGGACGCGAAGGGAGAACTCCGGATCTCGGTCGAGGCTGCCCACGCAGACACACTGCCACGGATGGGAGGCGAGCTCCGCCAGCGCCTCGATCAGGACGTCCTGCCCTTTCCGCGGGATCATCGTCCCCACACAGAGTAGAACCGGCTCCTGCGGCAGGGGCGCGCTGGTCGGTTCCACCCCCCTCATTCCCGGCCAAGACGCCGGTGATTCGGTACCCGGTATCACCGAACGCATGCGGTCCACGGGCACGCCGAATTCCTCCAGGCGCCGCAGCGTGAAGAGGCTCGTCGTGACCACACCGTCGACCGCGGACAATGCGACTCGCTCCAGCTTCTCCAACCGGGCCTGCTCCCGGCCGGTCAACCCGGTCTCATCGGCCAGGGGATGATGCACCAGCCCGACCAGCCGAAGACGGTCCCGGTGATGAGACAGCGGATCCGGAAGCCCGCCCATGGCCAGGCCGTCCAGAACCACCGTGGCGCCGTCGCAGATGGACTCCAGAGCGGAGGCGAGACTCCTCCGGCTGACCTCGTCCGCGATCGGGAAGGTGCCGTCGAGCCCGTGCACGGTCACCGACCAGCCCCGCTCACGAAGCCCCGCCACCATGTGGGCGTCGTAGAGGTATCCCCCGGTGCGCTGCTCCAGGGATCCGGGAACCACGAAGTGGATTCGGCGATTCACCGCCGATGACTCCGGGACCCGGACCTCACCGAACGGGCCCCTCGTAGCTGGCCCACGCCACGTGGGATTCCCGGAGAGTCACCTCGAGGGAGCTGCACCCCCGCGCCCCATGGCCCAGGTCGCCGGCGCGAACGGCCTCCGCCAGCCGCCGATGGATCTCGCGAGCGAGGAACTCCGTGGTGGTGTTCCGCCCCTCGAAGTCGGGAAGTTCGTCCAGGTTTCGATAGTTGAGCACGTCCAGCACCTCCTTCAGTCGCCTCCCCGCCAGGGCGATGTCCACCACCAACCCGTCGGCATCCAGCTCGGAACGCTTGAAGGTGGCGTCCACCACGTAGGTGGCGCCGTGAAGGCGCTGCGCCGGACCGAACGCTTCCCCTCGGAACGAGTGGGCGATCATGAAGTGGTCACGGACGTTGAGTTTGTACACGGGAATCCCCTTCCAGTGGTGTGCAGTGCCGATTCGTCCCGGAGAGTCGTTGGAGCGGGTCTCCCGTTGCCGGACCCCTCAGGGATACCGGATCCGATGGCAGAGGGTGTCTTCACCGCTGGCGGCGAGACGTTCCATCAGGGCCGGGAGATCGCCGAAGGAGCTCTCGCCGGTGATAAGCGCGTCCAGGGCCGGGTCCTGGAGCAGCCCAAGGGCCAGCGCCATCCGCCGTCGGTGGTCCCACCGGGGCGCCCGATCCGGAGGGATCCGGCCCACCTGGCTGCTCCGAAGCGTGGTCCGCCGGGGGTGGAACGGACCTCCCAGCGGAAGGGGCACGGTCTGGCTCCCGAACCAGCTCAACTCCACGACGGTGGCGTCCTGACCCGCTGCGCTCAGGGCGTCGGCCAGACCGGCCGGGTTCCCACTGGCGTGGAAGACCAGGTCCGCGTTCATGTCGGCGGGCACCGCGCTCGCCAGGGTGAGTCCCAGTGCGTCGGCGGGCCTCTCACGGGCCGAATTCGGGTCCACCACCGTCAGCTCCACCCCCGGAATACGGCGGGTGAGCCAGGCGGTCAGGAGGCCTACCACACCCGCTCCCACCACCACGACGCGGTCCCCCAGTCCGGGCGCTCCGTCCCAGACACCGTTGACCGCGGTCTCCATGTTGGCCGCCAACACGGCCCGCCCGGGCGGGAGGCCCTCGGGAAGAGGCACGACGGACGCCGCAGGAACCACGTATCGGTCCTGGTGGGGATGGAGGCAGAACACGGTCCGACCCTCCAGCGCGGTCGCCTCCGGCCCGACTCCGGCCTCCACGACCCCCACACTCATGTATCCGTACTTCACCGGTCCTGGGAAGTCGCCCTCCTGGAAGGGACAACGCATGACCTCGTGCTGGGTCGCGGGGACTGCCCCGCGGTAGACCAGGGTCTCGGTCCCCCTCGAGATTCCGGAGTAGAGGGCGCGGACCCGAACCTCTCCGACTCCGGGCTCCCTCAGCGAAACCTCGCGGAGCTCCCCGGCTCCGGGCTCGCGGACCCAGAACGCCGTCGAGGTGTTCTGATCAGCCATGTCCACTTCCGTCTCCTCCTGGCAGGTCGCCCTCCGGCCCGTGGCCGTGGAGCTCCTATTGGGACTCCCCTTCGCCGTGGGTGGGGCCGTCGCCGTGGCCTCGGCCCTCGCCCTTCCCACGGGGTTCGTCGTGCAGGTGACCGCTCTGTACGCCGCGGCTTCCGGGATGATCCTCGGGGGCCTGTCGTCGACCGGACCGGAGCGGAGCGGGCTCGGGGCCGCCAATCGGGTGACCCTGGCCCGGGTGGTGCTGATCCTCCCGGTGGTCGGACTGCTCTTCAATTCCGGTGCATGGGGACCCGCAGGGCGCTGGTGGGTCGTTGCCCTGGCCGGGCTGGCCTTGGCGCTCGACGGCCTGGACGGCTGGGTAGCTCGCCGCACCGATTCCTGTACCCCGTTCGGGGCGCGCTTCGACATGGAATCGGACGCGGTCCTCATCCTCGCGTTGTCCGCTCTCGTGTGGCAGAGCGGTCAGGCTCCGGCATGGGTGCTTCTCGTGGGGGCCATGCGCTACCTCTTCGTGGCCGCGGGATGGTTCGTGCCCGCACTGCGCGGGGAGCTTCCCGCCAGCATGCGCCGGAAGGTCGTCTGCGTCGTCCAGGGCGTCGCGCTGGTGGCGGCGTTGGCCCCGCCGTTTCCACCGGTGGCCGCGACCGCCGTGACGGGATTGGCCTTGGTCCTGCTCACCTGGTCCTTCGGGGTGGACACGGCCTGGCTCCTGCGATTCGGAGCCCCGCCGAGGCCGGGTAGCGGGTAGCGGGGAGCGCTCCGAGTCCGGCCCGTACCCCGTTGGCTGAAGCCATCCGTGGGCGCAGGCCGGGCTCCTCCCCCAATCTTCGTCCCGGAGGCGCGCCGGACTCCGGGGAAGGAGTCTCTTGGAACGGCCTGCCGGAAATCCTATGTTTCAAAGACAACTCCGGGGCGATTTGCGGCAGCTTGCGGCCCGCCCGGCCTTCCCTCACTGGTCCGGGCAAACACGCTAAACAGCCAAAGCCTCGTCCACGCGCCCCCGGACCGAGGCTTCTGTATTGCGAGGACCCATGTCGGACAATCCGTCGCCCGGCGAGCTGCCGGGTCACCCTTCGGGCTCAACGCGCGCGTCCGGGCTGCTCGAGGCCCTCCGGGAGCGGATCCTGGTCCTCGACGGGGCCATGGGGACCGTCATCCAGGGATACCGACTGGGTGAAGACGACTTCCGGGGGGACCGCTTCGCCGAGCACCCGGACGCCCTGCAGGGTGCGAACGATCTCCTGAGCCTGACGCGCCCCGACGTCATCCGGGAGATCCACGAGCGCTACCTGGAGGCGGGGGCGGACCTGGTGGAGACGAACACCTTCAATGCCCAGCGCATCTCCCTGGCGGACTACGCCCTGGAAGACCTGGCCTACGAGTTGAACGTGGCTGCGGCCCGGCTGGCCCGCGAGGCATGCGACGCATGGACCGAGCGGACGCCGGACAAGCCCCGCTTCGTCGTGGGCGTCCTGGGGCCCACCAATCGGACCGCTTCGCTCTCCCCCGACGTGAACGATCCGGGGTTCCGTGCAGTGGGCTTCGAGGAGCTGCGCGTCGCCTACCGGGAGCAGGCTTCGGGACTCCTGGACGGGGGCGCGGATCTCCTCATGGTGGAGACGGTGTTCGATACCCTGAACGCCAAGGCCGCCCTCTACGCCATCGGCGAGGTGCTGCAGGAGCGGGGAGATCCAACGCCGGTGATGGTGTCCGGGACCATCACCGACCGGAGTGGAAGGACCCTGACGGGCCAGACCCCGGAGGCGTTCTACAACTCGATTCGACACGGAGTGGGCGCCGCCTTCGAGGGCGGCGTGGCGCCGTGGTGTGAGACCGAGGAAAGGCCAGACAGCCCCGGAGAGGGACCCCGGTGGCCCGACCCGTCTGCCGGGCCGGACATCGGCGCATCGGCCTCCGGCAATCCCCACCGTCCTCTCCCCTCCCCAGCGGTGGGCCTGCTCTCCGTCGGGCTCAACTGCGCCCTCGGTCCGGACCTGCTCCGTCCCCACCTGGAGGAGATCTCCGACGTGGCCGAGTGCTTCGTCTCTTGTCACCCCAACGCCGGCCTCCCCAATGCCATGGGGGAGTACGACCTCTCCCCGGAGGAGATGGCGGGAGCGCTGGAGGAGTTCGCCCGGAGCGGCTTCGTGAACATCGTCGGCGGATGCTGCGGTACGACCCCGGAGCACATCCGCGCCCTTGCCCAGGCCGTGCAAGGACTTCCCCCGCGACCCATCCCACGCCTGGAGACCCGGACGCGCCTCTCTGGGCTCGAGGCCGTATCCATCGGCGACGACTCCCTTTTCGTGAACGTGGGGGAGCGGACGAACGTCACCGGATCTCGCCGCTTCCGGCGGCTCATCGCCGAGGAGGACTACGCCTCCGCCCTCGACGTGGCGCGGGACCAGGTGGAGGGGGGAGCCCAGATCCTCGATGTGAACATGGACGAGGGGCTCCTGGATTCGGTGGCGGCCATGCGCAGATTCCTGAACCTGATGGCGAGCGAGCCGGACATCTCCCGGATTCCCGTCATGCTCGACTCCTCGCGGTGGGAGGTCCTGGAGGCCGGGCTCCGATGCATTCAGGGCAAGGGCGTCGTGAACTCGGTCTCACTCAAGGAGGGGGAGGCGGAGTTCCGGCATCAGGCCCGGCTGGCTCGAGCCTACGGCGCCGCCGTGGTGGTCATGGCCTTCGACGAGAAGGGGCAGGCGGACACGGTGGAGCGACGCGTCTCCATCCTCACCCGTGCCTACCGGATCCTGACCGAGGATCTGGGCTTCCCGCCGGACGACATCATCCTGGATCCCAATATCTTCGCCGTGGCCACGGGGATCCCCGAGCACGACCGCTACGCGGTGGACTTCATCGAGACGGTGCGGGTCGTGAAGCGGAGCCTGCCCCATGCCCTCGTGAGCGGCGGGGTGAGCAACCTCTCCTTCTCCTTCCGCGGGAGCCCCACCGTCCGGGAGGCCATGCACTCGGCCTTCCTCTATCACGCGATCCACGCGGGCATGGACATGGCCATCGTCAACGCCGGAGCGTTGATGGTCTACGACGACATTCCGGCGGATCTGAAAGAGGCGGTGGAGGACGTCCTCTTCCTCAGGAAGGACGGCGCTACCGAGCACCTGACGCGAATGGCGGAGCAGCTCCAGGGCCGGGAGTCGGAGCGGAAGGAGGACCTTTCGTGGCGTGAGCTTCCCGTTCGCGAGCGGCTCTCCCATGCCCTGGTCCACGGGATCGACGCCTTCGTCGAGGAAGACGTGGAGGAGGCCCGTCGCCAGGCAGAGCGGTCCCTCCACGTCATCGAGGGCCCCCTCATGGACGGGATGAACGTGGTGGGTGACCTCTTCGGGGACGGCCGCATGTTCCTTCCCCAGGTGGTGAAGTCGGCCCGGGTGATGAAGAAGGCGGTGGCGTACCTGGTCCCCTTCCTCGAGGCCGAAGAGGAGCCGGGCGAGGTCCGGAAGGTGGGATCGGTGCTCCTGGCCACGGTGAAGGGGGATGTCCATGACATCGGAAAGAACATCGTGGGTGTGGTCCTGCAGTGTAACGGGTTCCGCGTGGTGGACCTGGGGGTCATGGTCCCGGCGGAGACGATCCTCGAGCGGGCCGTGGAGGAAGGGGTGGACGTGGTGGGCCTCTCCGGGCTCATCACGCCGTCGTTGGACCAGATGGTGCACGTGTCGGCGGAGATGGAGCGCCGGGGCATGTCTCTTCCACTCCTCATCGGCGGCGCCACGACTTCCGCGACGCACACCGCGGTGAAGATCGCTCCCACCTACTCCGGTACCACGGTTCACGTCGTGGATGCCTCCCGGGCCGTGGGGGTGGTGGGAAGCCTCCTGGACGAGCGTGGCCGGGACGAGTACGGGGAGAAGATCCGTACGGCTCAGGAGGCGCTCCGCGAGCGCTTCGCCCGGCGGAGAAGCGGGGGCCCACTCCTCTCGCTGGAGGAAGCTCGGGTCCGGCGGTTCGCGGCGGAATGGAGGGAGTACGAGCCGGCGCAACCCGCCCGGCCCGGCGTCCACCGCTGGGACGACTACCCCCTGGACGAGCTCGCGGAGTACATCGACTGGTCTCCCTTCCTCGCCGCGTGGGAGCTCCCGGGCCGATACCCGGAGGCGCTGGACGATCCCGTCTCGGGCACCCAGGCCCGGGCCCTCATGGAGGACGCCCGCCGAACCCTCGGGACCCTCGTCACCGGAAGGCTCCTCACGGCCCGGGCGGTGCTCGGACTCTGGCCCGCCCACGCCGCCGTGGACGACGTCCTCGTCTACCAGTCCGCCGAGGCGGAGGCTGCCGCCCGGACGGCGGTGGCGGCCGCCGTGCGCTCGAGACGACCGATTCCGGACGGGATTCCCGGGCTTCTCGCCAGGGTTCCCTTCCTCCGGCAGCAGTTCTCCAAGGACGGGCGTCCCAACCGCTCCCTCTCGGACTACGTCCGGCCCGCCACCGAAGGCGGCGCGGACTGGTTCGGGGCATTCGCGGTCACCGCGGGAGTCGGGCTGGACGAGATCGTGGGGAGGTTCGAGGCGGAGCACGATGACTATCACGCCATCCTGGCTCGCGCCCTGGCCGACCGCCTCGCCGAGGCCCTCGCGGAGCGTCTGCACCAGCGGGTACGAACGGAGTTCTGGGCCTATGCCCCGGCGGAGGGGCTCGACAACGACGCGCTCATCGCCGAGACGTATCGGGGCATCCGGCCTGCGCCGGGATACCCGGCCTGCCCGGACCATCCGGGGAAGCGTGTGATCTTCCGGCTCCTGGACGCACCCTCCCTGGGGATGGCGCTCACCGAGAGCTGCGCCATGATGCCCGCCGCCTCCGTTGCGGGGTGGTACCTTTCCCACCCCGACTCGGGCTATTTCGGAGTGGGCCGGATCGGCCGTGACCAGGTGGAGGACTATGCGGCTCGAGCCGGAATGACCCTGGCCGAAGCGGAGGCGTGGCTTTCCCCTTCGCTGGGATACGACCCGGGAGACACGCCATGAAGCCGACCGGAAACGAAGCCGAATCCCGGAGGGAATCCCCCGGGTCGGAGACGGCGCCCCTCGCGGACTCCGGGACCTCACAGGAACGCTCCCTCCGGCGGTTCCTGGAGGACGACGAAGCCCACCTGGTGGACGGGGCCATGGGCACGGTCCTGTACGACCGCGGGGTGTTCGTGAACGTCTGCTACGACGCCCTGGTTCTGGACCAACCCGAGCTGGTGGAAGCCATCCACCGGGAGTACGTGGAGGCCGGAGCCCAGATCCTGGAGACGAACACCTTCGGCGCGAACCCCGTCAAGCTGTCGGCGTACGGGCTGGAGGATCGCACCGAGGAGCTCAACCGTGCCGCGGCGAAGCTGGCGCGGAAGGCGGCGTCGGACCGGGCCTTCGTCCTCGGCGCCGTCGGACCCCTGGGCGTCCGCCTGGAGCCCTGGGGACCCACGGCCGTCCAGGAGGCGGAGGACTTCTTCCGCCGACAGATGTCCGGCCTCCTGGAAGGAGGGGCGGACGGCATCATCCTGGAGACCTTCGCGGACCTCCACGAGCTGGAGACGGCGCTCCGGACGGCGCGGTCCCTCACGGACCTCCCGGTCTTCGCGCAATTCACGGTGGGCAGCGACGGGACCACCGCCCTGGGAACGGACGCGGTCACGGCGGCCCTGCAACTCCAGGCCCTGGGAGCCGACGTGGTGGGCTTGAACTGCTCGGTGGGCCCGGCAGCCATGCTCGACACCATGGAGTTGCTGGCCGAGACGCTGGACGTCCCGCTCTCCGCCCAGCCGAACGCTGGCCTGCCCCGCACCGTTGGAGACCGGAAGATGTATCTGGCCAGCCCCGAGTACATGGCCCGGTACGGCCGACGCTTCATCCAAGCCGGCGTCCGGTTCGTCGGCGGGTGCTGCGGGACGACTCCGGAACACACCCGGCACATGGCTCGGATGATCCGTGGCTTCCACCCCCGGCACCCTTCGGTGCAGGTGGACCTTCCGGAGGAGCGGGAGGAAGTGGAACCCGCCTATCCCCTGGCTTCGCGCTCGGAGATGGGGGAGCGCCTCGCCCAGGGGCGGCCGGTCTTCACCGTGGAGCTCACGCCGCCCCACGGTTGGGACACCGGCGGCTTCCTGGAGGCGGCACGAAGGGCCAAGAAGGCGGGAGCCCACGCCATCGGCGTCCTGGACTCCACCCGGGGGAGGTCCCGCATGGCGGCGCTCCCTGCCGCCGGCCTGATTCTCCGGGAGGTGGGAATCGAGCCCCTCATGCACTACACCTGCCGCGACCGCAACATGATGGGCATGCTGTCGGATCTCCTGGGCGCGGCGGCGGACGGGATCCGCAACCTGCTGCTGGTGAGCGGCGATCCACCGGTGGAGGGGCCGTACGCCGACGCCACCCACGTCTTCGACATCGACAGCATCGGCCTCACCAATGTCGTGAATGGGCTGAACCAAGGGGTGGATCCGGGAGGCGCCAGCATCGGCTCCCCAACTCCCTTCGTGGTGGGGGTGGCGGCCAATCCCGGCGCGGTGGACCGGGAGCGCGAACTTCGACGATTCACCTACAAGCTCGAGGCCGGGGCGGACTTCGCCGTCACCCAGCCCCTGTTCGATCCCGAAACGCTTCACCGGTTCCGGAAGGACAGCGGCGCCGCCGACTTCCCCATCATCGTGGGGATCTGGCCCTTCCTGTCCCTTCGAAACGCCGAGTTCCTCGCCAACGAGGTGCCCGGAGTCCAGGTCCCGGACTGGGTCCTCGACCGCATGCGGCGCGCCGCTGAGCGGGGCCCCGAGGCCGCCCGGGCCGAAGGGGTCGCTCTGGCCCTGGAGGTGGCCCGGTCGCTGCAGCGTGAAGTGGACGGGTTCCACATCTCCACCCCGGGGGGTGACGTGACGCTGGCCCTGTCGGTGCTCGAGGGGCTGGAGCCGGTCTCGTGAAGACCCCAGGCCGATGCGCCGGCCGACCGCTCCGCCGCGGAGCGCTTCGGCCCCTCCCGCGAATCCGGGAGGTGGGATGATCCCCACCTCCGACGCGGCCCTGGTCCGTGAACTTTCCGGAAGTGAACCGGTGGTGGCGGTGGAGCTCCGCCCCCCGCCGGCGGAGCTGGATACCGGCGACACCATGGAGGCGTGGATCGACCTCCACCACGTGCTCCGTCGATTTGCCGGACAGGGCCGGTTCGTCTTCGTCACCGACAACGCGGTGGGAAAGGCCGAGGAGGAGAACCTGGCGCACCTCATGGCGAACCTCCCGGAAGAGGTTTCCCGGGACCGGGTGGTCCCCATTCTCACCAGCAAGCACTCGTTGGAGTACTGCCTCCTCTACGCCCAGCGTGCCGCGGCCGCCGGGATCGAGGCGCTGACGGTTGTGGGCGGCGACAAGGACGTCGGCCCCCCCCGTTGCGTCCCCCACGCCCACCTGCTCCGGGAACGGATCCGACGCCGCGTACCGGCCCTGGGTCTGGGGGGCTGGGCCAACCCCCACCGTCCCGCGGAGGAGCAGGCGGGATTCCTCACGGCACCCGACTTCCACGCCACCTTCTACCTCACGCAGGTGGTCTCCCACCACACCGCCGGCTCCGTGGAGGCGCTCCAAAGGGAGCTCGAGAACCGGGGCGCCTCGCACCTCCGGGGGCTCGCCGGGGTCTTTCTCTACCGGAGCGCCAATCCCGGGACTTTGGAGCGGCTTGGCCAGTACTTTCCCGTCCCCGCCCGGGAGATCACCGCCGAGTTCGAGGCGGGTGCCTCGGCGGAGGAGATCTGCGGCCGGAGCGTCCGGGCGCTCCTGGACGCCGGAGCCGCCGGCGTCTACCTGAGCAACCTGGGCTTTCGGGGCGCCGGGCGACGCCTGCGCAGGATCCTGGAGGCGGCGAGTCGCTAGCCGGGCTGGACCCACCCGGCCGTAGGGAGGGCACCCGTGAGGTTCTCCCACCCGTCCGGGGTAACCAGAACGTCGTCCTCGAGGCGGACTCCCAGTCCCGCGTAGCGCCCGGCCTTCTCAGCCGCGGCGTCCATGGCACCGGCCCCGAAGTAGAGGCCCGGCTCCACGGTGAGGACCATCCCGGGCTCCAGCACCCGGGAGACACCCGCTCGGCCGTAGGCACCCACGTCGTGCACGTCCAATCCGAGCCAGTGGGACGTCTGGTGGGGGAAGAAGGGCTTGTGGGCTTCCTGCTCCACGAGCCCCTCGACCTCTCCCTCCAGGAGGCCCAGCTCCACCAGCCCTTCGGTGATCCTGGTGACTGCAGCCACGTGCACCTCCTCGATGCTCGTGCCCGGCCGGATCGCCTCGACGGCGGCATGGCGTGCCTGGTCCACGACTTCGTACACGGCCCCCTGCTCCGGGGTGAAGCGCCTGCTCACAGGGTAGGTCCTGGTGACGTCCGCCGCGTAGAGACCCACGGCCGCCCCGGCATCGACCAGGACCAGATCCCCGGGCCCCGCGACCCTGTCATTGGCGGCGTAGTGGAGGACGCACGCGTTCGACCCACTGGCCACGATGGAGGGATAGGCGGGCCCGTCGCCTCCCTCCCCCCTGAATACGGACTCCAAGACCGCCTGCAGTCGCCACTCGGGCACCCCCGGGGCGAGCTCCGCCTCCAGGGCCCTGAAGCCCCGCAGCGTGATGGCGGCGGCCTGGCGTATCCGCTCCACCTCATACGGATCTTTGCGGAGCCGGAGCTCGTCCAGGATCTCACCCGGGTCCACGACCCTCCGGGGTCCCGTTCCCCGTCGCTGTCCTCGTCCCCGGGAGCGGCGAAGGGCCTCCACCACCAGGCTCTCCAGGGATTCGTTCCCGCCGAGCCGGATGTACACCGAGTCGCTTTCGTCCAGGATCTTCGGTAGGACCTCGCTCATGGCGGTGGTCGGATGCAGCTGGTCGGCACCCACCTGCTCCCCCACTGCCTCCGGGTCGGGCCGCGGACCCGACCACAACTCCTCCTTCGGGTCCCTGGGCGGGACGAATAGGGTCAGGTGAGGCTCCCCCGCCTCGGCTCGGAGGACCGCGACCACGCCGGGGGCCGTCAGCCCCGTCAGCCAGAACAGCTCACTGTCGGCACGGTACGGCCGCTCGGTGTCGTGAGAACGGTATTGGACCGGCGCGGCCGGGAGGATCATGGCCCCGGAGCCCAGGGGCGCCGCAGCCGCCTGCTGCCGGGCTCGAAGGCGCTCCGGCGGGACGGGATCGAGTCGATGGGTCATCCCACGAAGCTACGCGCATCCCCATCGGGCCGTCAGTCCCCTACATTCCCCGGGCCCGGCATCGTGCCCCGATCCGGTCCCCCTGAACCCTCGCTGCCCCAGCCCCACGGCCCCATGCACCGGTCATCCGCATCCAGCCTCCCTTCGGCGTGCCTCCTCCTCGCTTGGGTCCTGCTTCCGCCCCGTCCCGGGGTGGCCCAGGTCCATCCGGAGCAGGAGGAGCCGCCCGCCTCCGCCGCCGTCTCCGAGGCGGTGACCGGCCACGGGGATTGGGTCTTCCATACCTTCTCCATCGCGGCGGTGGATCCCGAGACGGGGGAGACCGGTGTGGCGGTCACCACACGCAACAGCTGTGTCGGGAACGGCGTCCCGTGGGTCCGAGCGGGAGTGGGAGCCGTGGCCACCCAGGCCAGCACCCGTGTGGAATACGGAACCGAGATCCTGGACCTCCTCCAGGACGGCGCGGATCCCCGCGACGCCCTGGCGACCCTTCTCGCCGGCGATCCCGGGGCTCCCCGCCGGCAGGTGGGGATCGTCTCCGCCGACGGCCGTACGGCTCAGCACACCGGGGGCGAGACGGTCTCCTGGGCCGGCCACCGGGCCGGCCCAGGCTACGCGGTCCAGGGGAATCTCCTGGTGGGCCCGGAGGTGTTGGACGCGGTGGCGGAGAGCTTCGAGGCGACTCGCCACTCCGGACGCCATCTGGCAGACCGTCTCGTGGGAGCCCTCCAGGCCGGGCAAGCCGAGGGCGGGGACTTGCGTCACGGCCGGATCCAATCCGCCGCCGTGCTGGTGGCGGACCCCCGGCCCGAGGTGGCTCGGCGCCCGGACGGCCAGACCGTGTTCATCCACGTCTGCGAGCACCCGAAGCCCGTGGAGGAGCTCCGGCGGATCCATGACACGGTGGCGGGTACGCTGGGGTACCGGGCCCTTCAGGGTTACGCCGGCGGGGATGTGGCCCAGCTGAAGATCATCCTGCACCTCCTTGGGTATCTTCGGCCCGGAACCGACTCGCTCCCCCGGGAGCAGCTCATGGAATTCGACGCCGAGGCCCAGTCGGCGGTGGACGCGTTCCGGTCCGACCAGGGGCTGGCGACAGCATCCATGGGGGTTCCGCCCTCCTTGGTGGACGGCGAGGTGGTGCGACGCCTCTGGATCGCCCTGGAGGAGGCCGGCCTGGAATCGGAGGCCCGGCGAAGGATCCGTCCGTTCACACAGATCCGCCGATGAAGTCCCAGCCGCATCCATCGTTGCCGAACATCGTGACTCAAGAGACCGCACCCATGCTGCTCCACCGACCCCGACCCGCCATCGCTCCTGCCCTGATCCTCCTGGTCATCGCGGCCTCCGTCACTCGCCCGGCGGCGGGCCAGGTGCGCGACACGCTGGCGGTGGACTCGGTCATCCCCCTGACACCACTCCAGGTCCAGGTCCTCCGGTCCAATGCCTTGGGCGCCCGTACCCCATACGCCGTGGCGGGCCTCGGCGCCGGTGAACTCGCACCCACGCGCCCGACGGCGTTCCTTTCCGAGGCGTTGGTCGCCCTCCCGGGGCTCCAGGTCCAGAACCGCTACAACTTCGCCGTGGGGGAACGGTTCGCGGTACGGGGTTTCGGCTCCCGGTCGCAGTTCGGGGTCCGGGGCCTGCGAATCTATCTGGACGGCATACCGGCGACGCTTCCGGATGGCCAGGCCACCGTGGACCACGTGGACGGGGGCGCGCTGGGACGGGTCGAGCTCCTGCGAGGTCCCGCCGCCGCGTTGTACGGGAATGGAGCCGGGGGCGTGCTCCTTCTGGAAAGCAGCCGTCCGGACCCGGGTCGGCGTTACATCCTGGGCTCCGAGGGTGGAAGCCACGGCCTTCTCCGGCTGACGGGCGCCGCGGAGTCGGGGTCGGCCGGCACGAGCTCCCGGGTGCAGATCACCCGGCTCGACTACGGCGGGTTTCGGTCGAACCCGGTGGACGGAGGGACCTACGGCGAGGCGGAACGCTGGACGGTCACGGCGCGTCACGAGCGGGAGCTGGCCGGCGGACGGCTGAGCGTGGTCGCTGCCGGTGTGGATCTGGATGCCGAGAATCCCGGCTCCCTTCCCGCCGACTCCCTGGGAGACCCGGATCGTTCCGCCTGGGGCTTCAACGTCCGGCAGGGCACGGGGAAGGAGATCCGCCAGGCGCAGCTGGGCGCCCGTTGGGTCCGGCCCCTGGGGAACGGCAACCGGGACGTCACGGCCGCCGCGTGGGGCCTGACACGAGACCTGACCAACCCCATCCCCAACACGATCATCGACCTTGGAAGAACGGCCCTGGGTGGCCGTGTGGCGCTGGGAGGGGGATCGGCCCCCGTCCGCTGGGATGCGGGCCTCGAGGTGGAGGCGCAGCGGGACGAGCGGAGGAACTTCGACAACGACGGCGGCGAGGCCGGGGCCCTGACCCTCCGGCAGAACGAGGCGGTCACGGGGCTGGGCGGCTATGCCGCCCTCGCCTTGAGCCCCGGCCCAGTCGACCTCCACCTGGCGCTGAGGTACGATCGGATCCGGTTCTCCGTGGAGGACCGGCTGATTCCCGCGGACGGATTGGACGAGTCGGGCAACCGGACCCTGGATGCGTGGAGCCCCTCCCTGGGGGCGAGTGTCGACGTGGGCAGGATCCGCGCGTTCACCTCGTTCTCCACCTTCCTCCAGACACCCACCACCACGGAGCTCGCCAACCGCCCCGACGGTTCCGGCGGCTTCAACCCGGACCTGGAGCCCACCACCGGGTGGACGGTGGAGGCGGGAGTCCAGGCGCAGCTCGCTCGCCGCGTGGGACTCGAGCTCGTCGGATTCGTCACCGACCTCAGGGACGAACTCATCCCCTTCGAGGTCCCCTCCGACCCGGGCCGCACCTACTTCCGGAACGAGGGCGAGTCCCGCTACAAGGGGTTGGAGGCGGCCGCCAGGCTGGCGCTGGAGGGGGGCGTAACCGGGCGACTCGCCTATACCTGGGTGGACGCCCGATTCCGGGGAGGTGACCTGGACGGAAACCGGGTGCCCGGACGGGCGCCCCACCTGCTGGAGGCGGTGGTCCGACAGGACCTGGAGCGGGCCTTCTGGGAAGGGGGAATCCGCCTGAGCGGGTCCGTTCCCACCGATGACGACAACGAGAACGAGGCCGACGCCTACACCCTCCTGGGAGTCCGGGCCGGTCTCCGGGACCTGGCGCTCGGTGGGATGCGGATCACCCCCTGGGTGTCGGTCCAGAACCTCCTGGACGCGGACTACGTCTCGTCGGTGGTGGTCAATGCGTTCGGAGGCCGCTACTACGAGCCGGGACCGGGCCGGACGTTCCAGGTGGGAGCCCGGGCGATCCTCAACCGCTGAGCGCGACGCAACGGGAGGGATCTTCCACCAGAAGGAGGGCGTTCGCCACCGCTCTCTCTCCCGTGTCGTCGGACGGGTGGCTCACGGCTCGCCCCCGAACCACCAGGACGGAAGATCCACCTCCATCCAGGTTCAGTGCCTCCTCGGCCCCCATCGCCTCCAGGAGGCCGGTGAGCTCCGGGAGGGTCATGCCCGTGGAGTAGTCACCCTGGCGGCCATCCACCACTACGAACCAGAGGGATCGGTCCGAGGGATTCAACCCCACCGCCGTCCTTGGGTGACGTGATGCCGCAAAGGACGGATTGGCTCCCACCAGGAGGTCCCCCACCCTTCGACCTCCGTCCAGGAGCTCCGGCCATCCTCCCACGACCTGGACAGCGTCGGGCCCCACTCCCCCCAGGGGCCATCCGGTGCTCGGAACCACGCGGTCGGTGACTCCCGTGACGCCGATCCAGGGCACGCTCCCACCACCGCGCGCCACCAGCGCCGGCCTCTCCCGGCCGGTCCGCCTCACTCCGTTCACCACCTCGGGACCCAGTGGAAGTCCTTCCGGCGTGAAGAAGTCCCCGTTGACGGCGGCAACCACTGCCACGCCCCGGCTGCCTACCAGATCGGTGACCGTGGCTCGTCCGCCGCGCCGCCCGGGCTGGATCGGCGCCGCCACCACCTCCAACCCCAATTGGCAGCGGTCCATTCGAGCCTCCAACACGTGCACGGCCCAGGGCCCTCGGGCGGACCAGAAGAAGTGATAGAAGACGCCGTCGGCGATGCGAGTGACCCGAGCGCTGTCCGGTGTCAGGTGTTCCCACACCGCCGGGGGAAGATCCGGGGGCAGGGTGGACGGGTGATCCGGAGGCTGGCAAGCCGCCATGGCCGCCAGCAGGCCGGCCAGGACCGCACCCGGCAACGCCAGGGGTCTTCGACGGGGAAGCGGAGCGCGCACCGTGGTTCGCATCATGGGTGGGAAGGTATGGAAGGGTCCCTCGGCCCGGAATGGTCCGTCGGCGCCGATCCCGTCATATTCCCGGCATGGTGACCCGAATCCTCTGGCCCGGCCCCAAGCTCTTGACCCTTCGGGGACTCCTCCTATTGGGGATTCTGGCAATCGCCCGGCCCACCCAGGGTCAGGAGGAACCCCGGTCGCGGGTCGGTCTCTCCGTGGGCGGGGTGAGCACCATCGGGCTCATCTTCGAGCAACAGTACGACTGGGGGAGCTTCGAGCTCACGGTTGGAACGTGGTCGTTTCGAGACCTGAGCGTCTCCCTGGTCCACAAGCAGTACTTCTCCAGCGGGAGAGTTCTCGGGGTGGCGGGAGCCGGACTTTGGACCGTCCTGGCGTTCCCGCCGGATGGGCGCACCGGTGTGGCGGTCCTGGCCAGAATGCCGTTGGGGATGGAGTGGACCGTCTCCCAGGAACACTTCCTCAACGTGGAGATCGGACTGAACCGCGCCTTGATGATCCGGCGCACCGATCCTACTGACAACCTTCCCCCGAACCGCCGCCTCGTCCCCCTGCCGGGAGCCTCGTACCGCTGGCTCCCGGAGCGTTAGAACCGGTCCTCTTCGGCAGGGTCCCAGGCCTCTCCCTTCCAGAACTCCTCTTCCGCCCGCGCGATCTCGTCGAGGTCCAGGCCTTCGGGGTCCTCGACCTCCAGCCGCCCCTGGGAGATGATCCGGTCCACCGCTGCGTCGTCGAGACCCTTGCGCTGCAGGCGCTCTCGGAGGGCTCTGCGGCGCCGGAGATAGGCCCACACGATCACCGAGGCCAGACCCACGGCCGAGAGGAATTCCAGCCGGAACATCAGTCGAGGGGGGTCATCCCCACGTACTTGAGGCCGCTCCCCGTGTTGAACAGGACGACCTCGTCATCCGCCCGGATGTGGCCCGACGCCCGCAGGCGCTGCACCGCCGCCGCCACCGCACCGCCCTCCGGCGCGGCGAAGACACCCGTATCCGACCCCATGTACGCCACCCACTCGGCCATCTCGTGGTCCGGGACCGCCACCGCCGCACCCCCGGACTCCCGGAGCGCACGCAGGATGAGGAAGTCCCCCACCGCGCCCGGGACCCGGAGCCCGGATGCGTAGGTGTAGGCGCCCTCCCAGAAGCCTGCGTCCTCGACACCCGCCTCCCAGGCCCGGACCATGGGCGCACACCCCGCGGCCTGGACCGAGTACATGCGCGGCCGCTCCGGGCCGATCCACCCCAGGGCCTCCATCTCATGGAAGGCCTTCCACATTCCGATGAGGCCGGTGCCCCCGCCGGTGGGATAGACGATGGCGTCGGGAAGGCGTCCTCCCAGCTGTTCGAAGACCTCGTACCCCATGGTCTTCTTCCCTTCCACGCGGTACGGCTCCTTGAGCGTCGAGAGATCCCACCATCCGTGTCGCTCCACACCCTGCTTCACCAGCTGGGCGCAGTCCGAGATGAGCCCGTCGAGCAGCTGGAGGTCCGCCCCCAGCGCCCGGATCTCCTCTACGATGGGCTGTGGCGTATCCGTCGGCGCCACCACGTGGACGGGCATGCCGGCCGCGGCCCCGTACGCCGCCGCCGCGCTCCCGGCATTCCCGGCCGTGGGAACGGCGAGTTCCGCCGCGCCCAGTTCCTTGGCTCTGGACACGGCCAGCGCCATTCCCCGGGCCTTGAAGCTGCCGGTGGGGTTCTGGCCCTCGTCCTTGACCCAGACCCGCCCCACGTCCAGGCGTGTCGCCAGCCTCGGTGCGTCCAGGAGAGGTGTCCAACCCTCACCCAGGCCGATCTGCATTGCCGGGTCCCGAACGGGAAGGACCTCCGCGTAGCGCCAGAGGTCGGCTCGCCGGGTGGCGACTCTCTCGGGAGTGAAGTCCCCCGAGACGGCGGCAAGATCGTACCGGGCGAACAGGGGCTTCCCTGCCGGCGAGAGGCGCTGGAGGGCTTCGCTCTCGAAGCGCTCGCCGGTAGCGGTGCATTCGAGGTGGGTTGCGCCCGGGAGTCGTGGGTTGTGCATCGGAGTTCGGTTCAGTTCGTGTCGCAAGGAGTTGAGGGGTCCGGCTGGGGCGGCGCCAGAAGGTGACCTCCCAGCACGACGAAGGCGACCCCTGTCAGGAGAAAAGGTGCCGGGGGCGGTCCCGACCCCTCGGCAAGCGCCGCGCTTCCGGCCACCATGGAGCCCACGAGAATGAGGAGGTTGTGGGTGAGGTGGACGACCATGGCACCGAGCAGGCTACCCGACCTCAGGACCGTCCAGCCCAGCAGGAGGCCCAGAGCCGCCGTTGGAAGGATCCGGAAGGCGGCACCGGGCGACCAGTGGAGCAGACCGAAGGCCATGGCGCTCAGGACCACGGCCCAGCCCGCGCCCACCCAGTGCCGCAGCCCCTGGAGGAGGAGCCCCCGAAGACCGTATTCCTCACAGATGGCGGGCGTCACCGCAGCTGCGAGGAGTAGTACCGCGAGCCCGGGAAGGTCGCTGGGGACCAGGCCCCGAGTGAGCTCCGCCACCACCCCCGGATCGGCCCGTACCCAGGGGGATTGGGCCCAGTAGACCAGCCACGCCACCGAAGGCCCCGCCGCGCCCACCAGCGCAGCTCCCAGCGCAGACCGCCTGGAGAGCGACCTGACTCCGGCCGCAGACCAGGGGTCGACGCCTCGGAGGCGCAGGATGAGGACCGGGAAGAGGAGAAGCCCCACCCATTCGGCGGCGCTGACTCCGGCCAGGCCAGCGGCGGCGAGGCCGTTCCGCAGAATCAGGAAGGCAGCCGCCGAGGCGACGAACGCCCGAAGGAGGAGGTTCCGCGCCGGGGAGACGGGCGGGGAATCGTGGGCGGGCGGGGTACCGTGGGTGTCGGACGTCAGCGAACTCTCCGCGTCGGGGTCGGTACGAAACGTGGCGCGGCGTGGCCCGGGTGGGCAACCATGGATCGGCGGCAACCCTTCGCCGCAGATTGTGCGTCTCAGGGTTGATCCACACTTCCCAGGAATGACCGACTTGAGCGAAGCACAGATCATCCGAAAAGCCTGCGCCGGGGACGGCTCGGCCATCCGGCTCCTGTATGAGCGTTACGCTCCGCGGGTCTATGCCGTGGTGCGTCGCATCGCCGCCGACGACGACGTGGCTCAGGACTATGCACAGGAGGCCTGGATCCGGGCCATCCGGGCGCTGCCCACCTTCCGCGGCGATTCCCGGTTCTCCACGTGGCTTCACCGGATCGCGGTGAACGCGGCGCTCCAGGCGTTGCGGAAGTCACAGACCCGCACCAGGCGCGAGGCACCCATGCCGGACACCCTGCCGGTGGGACCGCGGGCTGGAGATACGCTCCTGGAGAAGCGACTCGAAGCCGCCATGGACCGGCTCCCCGACGGGATGCGGCAGGTCCTCATCCTCCACGACGTGGAGGGCTACACCCACGAAGAGATCGGAGAGGTCATGGGCGTCACGTCCGGGACCTCCAAGTCACAGCTGTTCAAGGCCCGGGCGCGGATGAGGGAGTTCCTCTCCGACCTGGGCCAGCCGGACATGGAGAGTGGAGCCGAAGCATGGAGCATTTGAACCTGGAAACCCTGGCACGGCTGGTGGACGAGGCGCCCTCCAGGGAGGAGCGCCATCACCTGGAGGCGTGCATCCGATGCCGCACCGAGTTGAGTCTGCTGCAAGGGCAGACCCACGCCCTCGGCGAGCTACCGGACCTGCGGCCACCCCGGGGAGACTGGGCCATGCTGGAGGCCCGTCTCATGAGCGAGGGACTGCTCCGCCATGAGCGCAGCCTCCTCGCTTCCACGCCGGGCTGGATGAAGGTCGCGGCCGCAGTCGTTCTGTTCCTGGGTGGAACGGGGCTGGGCCTTTCGCTGAACGCCCGGCCCGCGACCGGTCCCGGCATGGCCGGGTCCGACGGCGCCACGCCGTTCTCGCTGGCCTCCAATACCGCCACTTCCCTCGACGAAGCCGCCCAGGCCGTCCGCCTTTACGAGCGGCAGTACATGGACGCCCTGGTGCAGTACCGGCAGCTCGTCGATGCCGAGGGAAGCCCTGCCGGGGTGTCCTCGCCGGAGTCGAGGCTCGCCGCGTTGGAGTACCTGGTGGCAGCAGGGCAGGCGGCGGTCCAGCAGGCCCCGGCGGATCCGTTCCTCAACGGCTTCCTGGCTTCCGCCATGGCGGAGCGCCAGGCCACGTACCGGGCTGCGCTGCAGGAGGGCTCGGCCGATGACTGGTACTGAGGTCTTCCGGACGGTGACGAACCGGCCCTGGGGTCGGCGCCTACCCGCGGTCATCCTCTGGGCGGGTTTCCTGGTGGCGGCCGGTACCCCGGCGGCCGTGGCACAGGTGACCACGGAGGCACCGAAAACCTTGGTGCGCGTGGCCCAAGCCCGGGGATGGCTGGGGATCAACGTCACGGTCCTCCATCACGCGGATGGCCGGAACGACCAGATCGTCGTGGAGGACGTGTGGGAGGGTAGCCCGGCCGTAGAGGCCGGTGTCCAGGTGGGGGACCGCGTGATCCGGGTCAACGGCGCGCAGGTGACCGGTGAGCGGTTCCGCTCCCTGACCCAGAGGCTGGAGCCGGGAGATCCCATGACGCTGGGTCTCCTCCGGCAAGGTCGCGAGGTGGAGGTGACGCTGGTGGCCGGCGACCGTCCCGATCCCAAGGTCCTGGTCCCGGCTCGCCTCCAGGAGGAGTTGGATGAGGTCCGGAATCGGCTCACACAGATCCTCGAGGGGAGCCGCGTCCGTGTCACGTCCGGATCCGGTGGGGACTCGGCAGCGGTCCACCTTTTCGCCCCCAACATCGTGGTGGACCGGGTGGATGGCGACTCCATCACGACCCGCGTCGTCCTCGCAGGCGACAGTGTGATCTCCGCGATCCGGGTCGGGGCGAGCGGGGACGGGTCCCGGGTCGCGTACTCCTTCGAGACCTCCCAGGCCCGGCCGGGGCAGTCCGTCCCCTTCTCCGTGTGGGTTCGAGAGGCGGACTCCACCGGCGTGGCGCGGGTGGAGACCCTTCTCAGGCTCGAGTTGGAGGAGGAGAGGGACCGCGCCCCGGTCGCGCAGGCTCGGGGAGTGGGAACCCCGACGTCGGATGGTCGAGTGGCCGGCGCCGAGGCGGCGGCGGATGTCCCCCTGCGTCCCCTTGCCCCCTTCCTGGCCGGCCTCAACCGGGTCGCCGGTGCCGAGATGCGGAGTCTGACTCCCGAGCTGTCCGTCTACTTCGGAGTCGACGAGGGCGTGCTGGTGACTCACGTGTCCGCAGACGCACCTGCCGCCTCGGCGGGGCTCCGCGCTGGAGACGTGATCGTCGAGGTCAATGAGGTTCCGGTGGCCTCGGTGGACGAGCTCAGGGAGATCCTCGCCCGCACCCGCTCCGAGGTCCGCCTCCTGCTCGTCCGGAAAGGCGCGTCCACCACGGTGCGGCTTCGCTGACCACCCCTGGCGTGGCCCGCGCCGCGGTCTCGCTGGTGCACCTGATCCGAGGGATGGGTCTGCCCCTCCGGACCGACCCGGGACGGTCGCCCAAAGGGGCCCGACGGCCGCTTACTCGTAGCGGAGCGCTTCGATGGGGTTGAGGCGGGCAGCCCGCTGGGCCGGCCAGATTCCGAAGAAGAGCCCGATGGCCACGGAGAACCCGAGGGCGGCGTAGACCGCCTCCATGGCCACGACCGTGTCCCACTCGGCGAAGGTGGAGAGGGCCTTGGCGCCTCCCACGCCGGCGGCGATCCCGAGAATCCCACCGATGATGCAGAGGACCAGCGCCTCGATCAGGAACTGCAGCAGAATGGCCTTTCGAGTGGCGCCGAGCGCCTTCCGCGTTCCGATCTCGCGGGTCCGCTCGGTGACGCTCACCAGCATGATGTTCATGATGCCGATGCCGCCCACCAGGAGGCTCACCGCCGCGATCCCCGCCAGGAGGTAGGTGAAGGTCTGGTTGGTCTCGTTGAAGGTGGCCAGGAAGTCGGCGGAGTTGCTGATGTTGAAGTCCGCCTCCTCGCCGGGCCGAATGCGGTGCTCCCTCCGCAGCACTCGGTCGATGATCCCGTAGGCGCGATCGAGCTCGTTGGGCGTGGGCGTGGCCGCGTAGATCGCACCCAGGCGTTCACGGCCCCCGAACAGGCGGTAGATGGCGGTGGTCACGGGAACGAAGAGGTTTTCGTCCGGCGTGAACCAACGAGACGCCTCCCCTTTCTCTTCCATGACGCCGATGACCTCGAAGGGCTGACCCCCGATCTGGATCGTCTGCCCCAACAGGAGCTCCGGAATCGTTCCCAGCTCCTCGGGGACCTTTGAGCCCACCACGGTCACGCGGCGCCGCCCCTGGACCTCTCCCTGATTGAACCAGCGCCCCACCTGCAGGGCCATGTTGTAGATGTCGAAGTATTCCGGCCAGGTCCCGACGATCTGGTTGTTCGAGTTGTATCGCAGATACGTGACCTGCTGCCGCGAGCTCACTTCCGGCGCGATGCGAAGCAGGCCGTCGGAGCCGTTCCTCAGGGCGGTGGCGTCCTCCTGCGTAAGCTGCGTCGTCCCGTCCCGGCGCACACCGCCCCACATCTGCTGACCGGGCCGGATCGTGAGGACGTTGGTGCCCAGCGCCTGAATCTGGTTCTCCACCCGCTGCTGCGCCCCCTCACCCAGAGCCACCATGGCGATGACCGCGGCCACGCCGATGATGATCCCCAGGGCGGTGAGAATAGAGCGCAGGGCGTTGGCTCGGATGGCCGCCAGCGCCACGATGACGATCTCGACGAGGAGGCGCATCTCGCCCTACCTCCGCCCCATCCCGGAACCGAAGGGCGAGCCACCGGTCCGGGACCGGATCCGGTCGAGGAACTCCTGTTGCCGGGCCTGGAGCTGGGCCGCACCGATCACCGCCAGGACCTCGTCACCCTCGAGCCCGGACACCACCTGGGTGTTGTCCCAGTCGTTCAGTCCGATCTGGATCATGCGTACCTCCGGCACGCCGTCGATCAGCACGAACACGGCGGCCCGGCGAACGTCCCTGGGCGGCACCCCTGCACCGGGCTGGAGCGCACCGCTCTGGGGCCGGACGAACCCGCCGCCCTGCTCCTGCATACGCGCCCGGACCAGGGCGCGCATGGAGTCCTGGGACAGCTCCCCCCGGGCCACCCGGGCCCGCAGCGAGTCCATGGCTGCGGTAGGGGAAGGGGCCCCGGACGGAGGAGCGGCTTCCGCCGGCGCCTGTTCGGGGCTGGCTTGCTGCCCCCCTGGCGCACCCTGGGCACCCTCGGCCGCGCCCGGCCGTCCCCGCCGGAACTGCATGAGATCGATCTCATCCAGGTCGAGGCCCAACGCCAGCGCTGCCGGACCCACGTCCTGAAGGTTGACGATGGCGCCGTTGGGAACCAGAAGGACGTCGGTGGCCTCGTCCACCAGGACCTCCACCTCGGCGTTCATCCCGGGGCGGAGGAGCCCGCTCCGGTTGTCGAGGGTGACGATCACCGGGAACATGGTGACGTTCTGCTGGACCACGGCCTGGGGCTCGATCTTCTCCACCACGCCCCGGAACGTGCGCTCCGGGTAGGCCTCCACGGTCACGGAGGAGGACATTCCGGCAGCGAGCTGCCCCATGTCGGTCTCATCCACCAGGGTCCGGACCTGCATGGCCGCCAGCTCGGCCATGACGAAGAGGACCGAGCCCCCGGAAACATTCTGGGATGCCGACTGGATGACCGTGCCCTCTTCGACGTTCCGCTGGAGGATCGTGCCGGCCAGCGGGGCCCGGATCGTCACGTCCGCCAACCGAAGCTCCGCCAGCTCGAAGTTGGTCCGCGCCTTCACCAGATTGGCCTGGGCATTGGCGGCGTCCAGGGCCGCGGACTCCAGCTCCTGCTGCGTGATCACCCCTGCCGCCAACAACTCCCGCTGCCGCTGGAGCTGCTGCTCCGAGATCTCGGCACGGGCCTCGGCCACCTGCAGGTCCGCCTGCGCCTGCTCGTATCCGTTGCGCACGTCCCGCGGATCCACCTCCGCCAGCAGGGTGCCGGGCTCGACCTGGTCGCCCACGTCCACGTGTAGGCGCTGGATCTCTCCCGAGGCCTTGGACTTCACCTCGACCTCCCGGATGGGCTCCACCGTACCCGTGGCTTCCACCGTGATGCGCAGGTCCCCCCGATCCAGTGTCGCGGTCTCCAGGGACGGGGCCTCCACGGCCTCGCTGGTGTTGCAGGCGGCCACTACCCCTGCGAGAAGGGCCAGCCGCAACGTCTTCGTGATCATCGTGCCACTCCGGTGGATTCGGTCAGAAAGTCCTGCTCGATGAGCCCGTCGCGGAGGTGCACTTGCCGCTTCGCATACTCAGCGATGTCGTGTTCGTGTGTCACCAGGAGGATGGTCTGCCCCTGACGGTTCAACTCTGCGAGGGTAACCATGATCTCGGACGAGGTGGCCGAGTCCAGGTTTCCGGTGGGCTCGTCCGCCAGGAGGAGCGCTGGCTCGTTCACCAGCGCTCGGGCGATGGCCACCCGCTGGCGCTGGCCTCCGGAGATCTCCGGAG
>CP070829.1:1400144-1436664 GCA_020344755.1 Gemmatimonadales bacterium | reverse complement strand
CCCTCGGGGATGGCTCCACGGGAGACTACGGTGACGGGGAATACCGCCTCCTGAACTGGGCGGTGGGAGATGACACGCGCGGTTACATCGAGGGGGCCAGCTATCTGAAGCTGCGGGAGCTCTCGCTCTCCTACGACATCGGCCAGGAGCACCTCCGAGGTGTCCTGGGTGGGACGGTGCGGTCCGCCTCTGTGACCCTCAGCGGGCGCAACCTCTGGACCGTCACCGACTACACGGGACTCGACCCCGAGGTGAGCAACTTCGGGAGCCAGGCCGTGGCGAGGAACATCGACGTAGCGCCGTTCCCCCCGAGCCGGAGTTTCTGGCTCTCCATCAGTCTCGGCTTCTGACGACGCGAGGAGAGAATAGATGAACATTCGGATTCTTACCGTGGCGGCGTTGGGGGCGACGGCCTTCCTCGCGGCCTGCGACATGGACCTGGCGGTTCCCGACCTCAACAACCCGGGGTTGGAGTCGCTGGAGCAGAACCCCACTCCGGCAGCGGTGATCGACGCCACCCAGGGCCTGCTCATCGGCAGCCGGGCCGGAATCAGCGGCCAGGCCGGATACGTGAACCACCTGGGTACCCTGGGGCGGGAGGCGCTGACCTTCGACAACTCGGACCCCCGCTACTTCGACGAGATGCTCGCCGGCCTCCTGAACGAGGGGAACGGGGCGTTCGGTGGGAGTGGATGGACCCCCCGGTACGCCAACATCCGGAACGCCAACATCGTCCTGAACAGCTTGGACCAGGTGGTGGGACTCTCCAATGCGGAGCTGGTGGGGATTCGTGGCTTTGCCAAGACGCTTCAGGCGTTGGACCTCCTGCTGGTGATCAACATGCGCGAGTCCAACGGCGCCGTGGTCGACGTGAACCGGAGCCTCGAGGAGGAACCGGGCCCCTTCGTGAGCGAGGCCGCCACCTTCGAGGCGATCATCCAGCTGTTGAACGAGGCAGCCACCCACCTGGGAGCCGCCGGAAGCGGCTTCGCCTTCCAACTCAGTCCGGGCTACAGCGGTTTCGACGACCCGGCGTCCTTCCTGCAGTTCAATCGGGCGCTACTGGCCCGAATCGAAGCGTACCGCGGCGGATACGGTGCGGTCCTGACGGCCTTGAGTCAGTCGTTTGTGGATCAAGACGGCGACTTTTCGACCGGCGTGTACCACAGCTACGGGACCGGATCCGGCGACGTGACCAACGGGCTCTTCCAGGGGTCGGATCCTCAAATCGTGGCGCATCCCACGGTGTGGGACGACGCGCCTCTGAAGGGCAACGGACAGCGCGACGACCGCGTCGTGGCCAAGGTCACGCCTCTGGCCACCACCAAGAGTGATCCCCGCGGGGTGACGTCGGACGTCCGCTTCATCCACTATCCCGCTCTCGGCTCCCCGACGCCCATCATCCGGAACGAGGAACTGGTCCTCCTTCGGGCGGAGGCTCTCTGGTTCACAGATGATCCCGGCGGGGCGATGGAGGCCCTCAACGAGGTTCGCACGCGCTCCGGTGGATTGGCGCCGGTGCCGACCCCGGCGCCGGGCGACGACGACGGATTCCTCGACCTTCTTCTGGAGGAGCGTCGATGGTCTCTCCTTTTCGAGGGAGGCCACCGCTGGCTCGACATGCGGCGATTCGATCGTCTGGACGAGCTACCCCGGGATCGTCCCACGGACCAGGTCCCCGCCCGGTTCCCGATTCCTCGGAACGAGTGTATCGCCCGGAACCTGTCCGTACCGTGCTCGGCGTGACGTCCTGAGGTCACGCCCGCCGGGCCATCTGCGGCCCGGCCCCTTCCCGGGGGCCGGGCCGCTTTCCCGTGGGAACCACCCTCTTTACGTCTCTCCTGCCAGCTTCATCACCCGGTCGAACTCGGCCTTCGTGACCGGTTGCACCGACAGCCGAGAGTTGTTCACCAGCACCATCCCGGAGAGCTTGGCGTCGTCCTTGATCTCCTGTAGGGCCACCGGCGTGTCGAACTTCCGATCGAATCTCACGTCCACGAGCCACCACCGTGGATCCTGGAGGTTCGACTTGGCGTCGAAGTACTTGCTCTTCCTGTCGAACTGCGTGGGGTCCGGGTAGGCCTCCTTCACCACATTGGCCAGTCCCACCACCGCGGGGGGCGTCTGCCTGGAGTGATAGTAGAGGACGCGGTCACCCTTTCTCATCTCCCGCATGTTGTTCCGGGCCTGGTAGTTCCGAACCCCGTCCCACATGGTCGTCCGGTCCTTCTTCAGCTCGTCGATGGAATAGACGTCCGCCTCGCTCTTCATGAGCCAGTACTTCATTCCTCAGGGCCCTCCTCTTCGGCGCCGACGCTGGCGCGCCCGCCATGGACTGTGGACTCGACACACTGGATGCGGGTCCGCGGCGGCATCGCCCGCCGTCGCCCGCCTGTTCGGGCCTCCGGGTACTCAACGTCCCGGCTGCAGTTCCAACCGCTCACTCGTCACCGATTCCACCTTGCCCCGGGAATAGAAGACGGGGTGGAACCGGTCCTGGGCCCACAGTTCGAAGAGATCCGCGTAGTGGGGATGGTCGGGGTGTCCTCCCTGCCCGGGGTTGTTCATCCCCAGCGCCGTGTCCCAATCCCCGGTATCCACCAGGATGCGGAAGGACGCACCGGAAGTCTGGTTGTCGTTATTGGAGGTCTGGTTCAGGGTGGTCCCGTTGCCTCCCCGAGCTGCCGGCCCCACTTCGAAGCGGGCCCGCCACTCCGGGCCGAGGGCATCACTGAGTGGATGCCGAAGCTGGATGTGCTTGTAGTCCCGCTGACCGTAGACCCAGCCGGCCGGGTCCCGGCCCAGGTCGGCGGTGAGCTGACCCACGGCCACCGCCAGGGCCTCCATCAGCAGGGCGTCGCGTCCGACGACCGGGTCCGGTCCGAAGCGGCCGTCGGGAGAAAGGAGCCACTCCACCCCCGTCCGCAGGAGCACGTTGCGGATGTGAGGCCGGATCACCTGGGGGAGGAACCTCTCGTTCATCAGGCCCGTCAGGGTACGCTCCCACGCCACGTAGATTCCCGCCTCCAGTGAGCCCTTGTCCAACACGTGATCCCAGCTGAGGAGGCGACGTCGTGCCTCCTCGACACGGGGATCATCGGCCACCAGGGGATCCAATAGAGGCACCAGCGTCCGTGCGGGTATGGAGAGCTCGTCCGTCTGGAGCAGGGCCATGTCCTGGAGGGTGAACCGTCGGCCACTCCCCAACACCTCCACCGCCCGCAGCCAGCGCCAAGGATCGGACCACTGGAAGCCGATGGCCTCCATGTAGGGATAGTCGGGGGGGACGAGTTGGTTGTTGGCCGTGGCGAAGTATCCCTCCGGTGGATCGACCACGTGGGGCTTTGCGGCGATGGGAAGGAAGCCGTCCCATTCGAAGCGGCCGTCCCCGGGAACCGGGACCAGCCCACTGAAGTTCCGCCGGATCGGCGCGATCCCCACCGACTGCCAGCCGATGGTACCGTCGCGGCCGGCCCAGACCATGTTCTCTCCGGGAATGTTCGACCATGTACACGCTTCCCGGAACTCCTCCCAGGTCCGGGCCTGGTCCATCCGAAGGGAGGCGAGATAGGGTGCGCCCCCGGGCTCCAGCCACGCCGCCCGGACGGCGTAGGCGATCCGTGCACCGGGGTGATGTGAGACCACGGGTCCGTGGCGCGTGTAGCGATGCTCCACCACCTCCGGAGCCCGACCGCGCACGGGAATGGTGTCGACGATCACCGTCATCCGCTCCCAGGTGTCCCGGTACCGATAGAGCTCCGGATCCTCCGGATGGAGGTCATACACGTACAGGTCTTCGGAATCGGTGGCGAAGACAGTGAGCCCCCAGGCACCGTGGCCGTTGTGGCCGATGGAGACCCCTGGCAAGACCGGCTCCCCGCCACCGATCACATTCCACCCGGGACCGACGAGGTGGACCCAGTAGCGGAGGGACGGGGCCGCCTGCACCCGGTGTGGATCGTTGGCCATGAGGGGGTACCCCGAGGCCGACAGGCGCCCCGAAACCACCCAGTTGTTGCTCCCCAGGTCGGAAGCTACCGCCGCCACCGGATCCGGCGCGGCCGGGTCGCCGCCCATTGGAGCCGCGAGTCGGTCCGCATCGGCTGCCTGGCGGTTGAGGACTCTCCAGTCGATCGCACCGGTGGAGGCCTGGACGTCTTCGCCCGACGCACCCCGATACTCTGGCGCCACGTCCCGTGGGCCGAAGGCAATCCCCCTCCGGAACGCCTGATACAGCCGGAGCACATCGGTCCGCAACAGGTGCTCGCGGTCGATGGTCGCATCCAGGGTCAGGACGGGCGTCCCGGGACCGAAGTCGGTCACGGCCCGGACCGCATCTTCCCCGGCGACCGCGACGGCCCGGCCGAAATTCAGCTCGTCGACGATGTTCGACAGGAGCCCCTGGTGCCTGGAGACCACCACCTCGGGAGTCCAGAACCCGGGCTCGATCCCGAGCATGCGGAACTCGACGCTCTGGAGCGAGGGATCCTCTCGGGCCATGGCCACGTAGGCATTGATCCCGTCCACGAAGGCCTGGACGATCTCCACCCCTCGCGGATGATAATGACGGAGCTCCCGCTCCAGGTCGCCACGATATTGGAACAGGCGCACACCCACGTCCCGTTCCAGCTCCCGCTCTCCCAGGATCTCCGCTGCCGTCCCCGTGGCCTGACGGCGCCAGATCTCGAACTGGAAGAGGCGATCCCGGGCAGCGCTCCAGCCCTGGGTGAAGAACAGGTCGTATTCGGTCTCGGCGTAGATGTGTGCGATCCCCCAGTGGTCCCTCAGGATCTCCACCGGTTGCTGCAGCCCTGGAATCTCCAGGCGCTCCGACGCGGGAAGCGTCTGGGCATCGGCAGGGACGGGCCAACAGGCGGGCAGAAATCCCACCAGGAGCGCGACAATTCGGACCATGCCGCCCCTCCGGTCGCCGCTCCGGGCCTGGCCCCCTCGGAGGCCTTGACCGAACATCCGCCTCGCGAGTCCGCCTCGTATTCCGACCCCGCGAAGGGTGGGGGAGGCGTTGGAGTGCCCCACCGCGCCCTCCATGGCCAGCGGCCGGTCCACTCTACATCCTCGGAGATTCGGCGGACCGACGCGCCGCCGGACGGCAGGTCGGCCACTCCCCCGGCTGTCCTCCGCGCCCCCGGATCACGGAGCGGGTCTCCCGGCTCACCCGCTCCGGGTCCTCGGAGGCGAGGTACACAAGGGAGGCCACCAGCACGGCGTTGTTCTTCAGGTCGTCGAAGGAGAGCTTGTCGAAGGTGTCCCGATGCGTGTGCCAGGTGTGGGAACCGTAGTCCCAACTCAGGGCGCCGAGATTGAACCCGGGAGCCGGGACGCACACGAAGGCGGCATGGTCCGTGCCCCCGGACGACGGATTTCCCGGGAACTGGAAGTCGATGTAGCCGGTCACCTCCGACGGCACCCGGGAAAGCCACCGCGCCAGCGATGCTCCCGCGTCAATGAACCCCGAAGCGGACATGTTCACGACCCGCCCGGTGCCATTGTCCTGGTTGAAGAGCGCCTGGAGGTTCGCCGTGATCTCCGGGTGGTCTTCCACGAACGCCCGGGAGCCGTTCAATCCCTGCTCCTCGCCGTTCCAGAGCCCGATGAGGAGGGTCCGGCGGGGATTCGGATACACCTCCGTCAGGATCCGCATGGCCTCCAGCATGAGAACCGAACCGGTGCCGTTGTCGGTGGCCCCGGAGCCGCCTTCCCAGGAGTCGAAGTGGGCTGAGACCATGACGTACTCGTCCGGAAGTTCCGTTCCGGGGATCATGCCGATGACGTTGCCCACGGGCACCTCCCCCAGGAACTCCGCCTCGGCGGTCACCCGGAGGACCGGGCCCTGTCCGTTGGCTGCGAGCCGGTACACCAACCCGTAGTCCTCGCAGGAGAGCTCGAAGGTCGGCGTCTCCTGGGTGTAGGCACTGAACACCCGGGTTGTCCCATAGGATCCGGGCCAGTTCGACGTGATCACCCCCAGTGCTCCCGCCGCTTCCAACGCCCGGGGAAGCTCGCGCTGGCTCATCCCCGTGGACTGCAGATACCGGTTCCACGCCTGCTCCGCCTCTTCTCGCTCCTCCCGCATGCGCTGGTACGATCCGGGGAGGGCGAATTCCTCCCACTGCTCGTCCGGGCGGCAGCTGGGCTCCGGATAGCTCAGCATCACGTACCGTCCGTCCACCGTCTCGAGGAAGCTCTGGAAGTCGCCGGTCCCTTCCGCTGCGGGCACGGCCACGACTGGACCCTCCACAGGGGTACCGCCGGTCCCGGGGCTCCAGGCCAGGATCCGGCCCTCCAGGGAACGGACCCGCGGCTCCACCAGGTCGATATGGCTGATCCCCCGGTCCCAGCCGACCCAGGTTCCGTAGTCCTCGACCCCGGCGTCCACGCCCCAGGACTCCAGCATGCCCACGGCCCAGTCCTGGGCGCGCTTCATCTGGGGCGAGCCGGTGAGCCGCGGACCGATGGAGTCCAGGAGCGCCTGGGCCATGGGACGAATCCGGGAGTTTTCCATGGCCTGATCCCAGATGGCTCTGAGGACAGGATCCTCATGGGCCAGGCTCTGGGCGGAAGCGTGCCTGCCGGGAGACGGCAGGAGAAGGAGGACACAGACGCCCAGTCCACAGGCGGGGCGCACGAAAGAGATGCGGCGCATGGTCGGTCTCCACGGGGGTGAGGGGGAGGGTGCCCCCATCATGGGACCGAACGGCTATCCGGGCGAGGCCCCGATGCTCACCTCAATGCTCCGCCACTTCCCCTGGCGGAACCGCATCACGCTCAGGCTGGCCCGGGTCACGTGCCCCAGAACGATGGCCAGCCAGATGTCCGCTGGCTCCAGGCCCCGGGTGACGTCGATGACGGCGCACATTCCCAACGGGACCACGATCTGGGAAACGATGGAGATGTAGAGGGGGCTCTTCGTATCGCCCGTCCCCTGGAGGCCTCCGGTGTAGGCCAATGCCACCGTCACGAAGAGGCCGGAGATGCTGAGATAGCCCATGAGCTGTCGACCCAGGTCCACCACCGCGGGATCCTCCACACCGAAGGCCGCCAGCATCTGAACCGGGATCAGGAGGAACATGGCACCCACCACCACGGCCACCCCGAGGCCGAACCCGGACGCCACCTGTACGGAGCGGACCGTGCGATCCGGGCGGTTCGCACCGAGGTTCTGGCCCGCAACGGCGCCCGTGGCCCCCATGATGCCCACGGAGGTCCAGGTGATGAGCGAAAAGAGCTGGGTGTAGGTGATGGCGTACGCGGCCTGGGCCTCGGCGCTCTGCTGCAGACCTCCGATGAAGCGCAGGAGGAGCACACCGGCCACGTTCATCGCCACCCCCTGAATCCCGGTGGGAAGTCCGAAGCGGAAGAGGGAACGGATGATCTCCCAGTCCGGGCCCCACTTCATTCCCTTCTGGAAGTGGATCACCCCCCGCCCCGAAAGGACGAGCCAGAAGGTGATCACCGCCACCACCGCACCGGCCACCACCGTCCCCAGCGCGGCTCCCGCGGTACCGAAGGCCGGGATAGGTCCCAGTCCCCGGATGAAGATGATGTTCAACACCACGTTCAAGACGGTGAGGAGAATGCCCAGCCGAAGCGGCGTCTGTGCGTCTCCTGCGGCCCGAAAGGCTCCTCCCGTCATGAAGAAGAGCATCATCCCCACGCTGTAGAGAAACATGATGCGCAGGTAAGGAAGCGCCTCCGCCTGCACGGCCGCCTCGGCATTGACCAGATCCAGGAGCCAGGGCGCCGCGAAGTACCCGACCGGAGCCATGATTCCCACCGAGAGGACCACCGCCGTGAGAAAGGCCTGGTAGACCGTGCGATTCACCTTCTCCGGGTCGTTGGCCCCGGCGAAGCGAGCCACAAGGACTCCCATCCCGGTGAACAGGGAGGTGATGAAGACGATGACCACCAGGAAGATCTGCCATGCCACCCCGATGGCCGCGTTCCCCTGGAAGCCCACGTAGTGCCCGACCATGGCGTGATCGACCAACCCCTGAAGCCCGCCGATGACGTTCTGCAGCATGGTTGGCCACGCCAGCTTCCAGACCGCACCCCGGATCGGACCCTCCACGATGGAGCGGTCGAACGCGCGGCCCCTACGTGTGGACCGCTCGGGAGGGTTGTCTTCGGACACGGAGGGCGGGGCTGGGGGGGATCGAGCCTCTAAAGATGCGGCTCCATATCTTGAGGCGCCACAATCCCCCTGCCCCGCTCACCAGACCAGGTGATGCCGTTCCTGGCGCCGGAATACCCAGTGCCGCGCCCCGTCTTCATCCAGGTACGCTTCCTCTTCCTGGCGGCAGGAGGCGGTCTTCCCACCCCATTCGGGGATGGGCAGGGTGGCCTGGAGCTCGATGGAGAACCAGCTGGAGGGACGGATCTTCGCATCCCCCCGGCCCGGCACCCCCTCCTGCCGATCCCAGAGCCCGATGAGGGGTCCGGCTCCGTGACCGTGGTCACCGATGGGGTGCGAGTAGAGCGATCCCGTGATCCCCTCCGCTTCCATGCGGGCAAGGGCGGCGTGCAATGCCTCGTTCCCTGTGCGCCAGGGGTGCATCTCCTCCATTTGGATGTCCTGCATCCGGTTGGCCGCAGCCAGGCAGGCCTTCAACCCCGCCGGCACGTCGGTCTCCCCTTCCCGGAAGACGTATCCCAGGTGCTGGGTATCCGTCTTGAGCCGCTGCGCCACAACGCCGAAGTCGGTCCACAGGAGGTCGCCCCGTTGGATCACCACCGGCCCCTCGCCGGGAACCTCCCCTTCACGCTGCACGCTCACGGAGGGCTGGAACCAGGTTCCGTACCCCAGGTCGTTCACCTTCTGCCGAAGCCACCACACCACGTCCTCGGTGGTGGTCCTCCCCGGGGTGATCACGCTGTTCGAGAACGCCTCCGCGATGATCGCGTGCACCGTCTCCTCGATCTTCCGGTACCGGGGCATCATCTCCGGAACCCGGGTGGCGATATAGTCCACCGCGAGGAAGGGCTCCCTCTTCACGCGCGTCGCAAACGCTCCCAGTGCCGCCTCCAACGCCTCCCGCTCCCCGGAGCCCAGCCCATCGCTGAACGCCCAGGTGTCGTCGATGTTGAGGACGATGCTCTCCGGGTCCCGGTCCTGGACGATCTCGTGGAGGAGCCGCCACTGTTCGTCCCCCCACAGCTCCGCCTCCTCGCCCGTGGGGGTGGGATGAGGCGACCGGTAGATCTCGAAGAGTCCCCCCTGGGACGTTCCACCCAGGGCCAGCCTCTCCACCGTCCCATCACCGCGACGGGTGAACACATAGATCGACCTGCGGCGTGCCGCGAAGGTGGTGGGCGAGATGATGGACCAGAAGACCGGATCTTCTCCGTACTCCCGCATGGAGAGGATCCACATCTCCGCATCGTACTCCTCCAGCAGGGCCGGAAGGACCCGCGTCAGGCGGGCCTCCACCCACTCCTGCATCTCCTTCGCCTGCTCCCGCACCGTGGGGAGGGGATGGTAGCGGGCGGGAACATCCGCGGGAACGTGGACGGGCGCCTGGGCCGAAGTCGGCGAGGTCAGGCCCGCACCCAGGGTGGCCATCGCCACCAGCGCGAGGGCCGCCGGAACGGGGGGAAGGACGCGGCGGACGGCTGGGGCGCGGGTCGCGGGCATGGCTCTCTCCGGGGGATGGGACGGAGGGCCAAGCTACCCGGGCTCGGGCGGTCCCTCAAGACGCGCCGAACCGGTTCCCCCCTTGCCCCGGGCAATCGGATCGCGCGGAGATGACCGGGCCCCCGGCATCCCTGGAGTAGCTCCCGTCGTCTTGGTGGGAGATCCGACCCTGGCCCTCGGGGCCGGCAAGAAAGACCCGGACCCCCGGTTCGACTCGATGGAGAGCATTGTGGGCCTGCAGGTAGGGCCGTGACCGTCGGCCACCGCCTGGAGCCCCTTCAGTTCGGTGCTCCCCGGGCCCGTCACCCCAACAGGAAGAGCCGGACTCCTCCGATGGTGAGGGCCGCCAGGATCGCCACGGCCGGTGAGACCCGGCCGGTCAGGAGCAGGACCAGCGCCACGGCCCCCAGGATCCCCCCCCACAGGTCGGGAATGCTGGGGACCGCCAGCGTCCCGGCCACCCCAACGATTCCCCCGCCCACCACCGCCGACACCCCCAGGAGGAAGGCCTTCACCGGCGCCTTCTCCCGAAGGCGCTCCAGATGCGGGGCCACCAGAAGCACCGCCGCGAAGGCGGGAAGGTACACCCCCGCCGTACCGGCCACGGCGCCAGGCAGTCCTGCCGCCGCGAATCCCACGAATGCCGACAGGGTGCTGATGGGCCCCGGGATCACCTGGGTGAGCGCCACGCCGTCCAGGAACTGGGCCGCCGTGAGCCAGCCGAACTGGCCCACCGCGTATGGCTCCAGGAGGATCACCAGCACGTAACCGCCTCCGAAGAGGACCGCGCCGATCCCCAGATGGAGGAGGAAGACGGTGAGGACCGGCCCGCTGGTGCCCACCGCCGCCACCAGGGCCCCGGATGGGAACGCCCAACTCCGTAGTGTGGGGCCATCCCCTTCCCGCCCTCCGAATCCTTGCCCACCGTCCTTCGACCCGGATCCGCGCCCGGGATCCTCACCCCCTCCAGGACCGGCGTCCCTCCCCGTCCGCCAACGTGCCCAGGTCACCAGGCCGCCCAGGGCCATCGCCGGGACGACCCACCCGCCGTAGAGGTACCCCACCGCAGCCCCGGCCACCGCCAGTGCGGCCAGGAGACCGTCCTTCACCGCGGTGCGGGCCAGCTTGAAGCCCGCCCTCAGGATGATGGCAAGCACCACCGGCTTGAGCGCCCAGAACACGGGCTCCACGTGGGGAAGGGTGCCGAAGCGGAAGTACAGCGCCGCCACCGCCGTCACCATCAGGAAGGTGGGAAGAAGGAAGATCCCTCCGGTCACCAGCGCACCTCGCCACCCCCGGGTGCTGTAGCCGATGTGGATCGCCACCTCGCTGGAGTTCGGTCCAGGAAGGAGGTTCGTCACCGCCATGAGCTCCAGGAAGTGCTCCCTGGAGAGCCAGCGCCGCCGCTCCACCACCTCTTCGAGCATCAGGGCGAGGTGCGCGTTGGGCCCGCCGAAACCCAGGAGCGAGAGCTTCAGAAAGACGCCGGCGAGCTCGGAGAAGCCCGGACGGGCGACGGACTCGGACATGGACGTGCCTGCGGCGGGTCTGAGGAGGAAGTGAAGGGTGGCTCACAGGGAGGGGGCGGCTCCTGGTCCCCGGTCGTTCAGGAGAAAGAGCTGCCCCGTGGCTACCCTGCGGCCAGAGCCCGGTTCACTTGCCGGGAGCGCCCCTCACCCTCGCGGTCCGGCCGCCTTGACCTCGTCGTCCACCCCGTCTGCATACTGCTCGAAGTTCTCCCGGAACATGCCCGCCAGTCTCCGGGCCTGGGCGTCGTACGCATCCCGGTCCGCCCACGTCTCCCGGGGTTGGAGAATCTCGTCCGGGACGTGGGGAACGTGCCGGGGAATGGCCAGACCGAAGACCGGGTCCGCCACCGTCTCCGCCTCGTCCAGCTCGCCTGCGAGCGCAGCCCGCACCATGGCCCTGGTGTACTGGAGCTTCATCCGGGTGCCGACGCCGTAGGGCCCTCCGGTCCAACCGGTGTTCACCAGCCAGACCGTGGCGCCGTGGTGACGCAGCTTCTCTCCGAGCATTCGGGCGTACTCTCCCGGATGCCTCGGCAGGAAGGGCGCGCCGAAGCACGCACTGAAGGTGGCCTTCGGCTCCGTCACCCCCCGCTCGGTCCCCGCCACCTTGGCGGTGTAGCCCGAGAGGAACTGATACATGGCCTGCTCCGGCGAGAGCCGCGCGATTGGCGGCAGCACCCCGTAGGCATCGGCGGTCAGGAAGATCACGTGCTTCGGATGCCCTCCCACCCCTGGAATCACCGCGTTGGGAATCGCGTGGATGGGATAGGAAGCCCGGGTGTTCTCCGTGATGGATGCGTCATCGAAGTCGATCTCCCGGGTCCGCTCATCGAGAATGACGTTCTCGAGAATCGTGCCGAACATCTTCGTCGCGGCATAGATCTCCGGCTCGCCCTCGGGGGACAGCCGGATGGTCTTGGCATAGCAGCCGCCTTCGAAGTTGAATACGCCATGCTCGCTCCAGCCGTGCTCGTCGTCACCGATGAGACCCCGGCTGGCATCCGCCGAGAGGGTGGTCTTCCCGGTCCCCGAGAGGCCGAAGAAGAGGGCTACGTCCCCGTCGACTCCCACGTTGGCCGAGCAATGCATCGGAAGCACGCCCGAGTCGGGGAGGAGATAGTTGAGGACGGAGAAGATGGACTTCTTGATCTCACCTGCGTACTGCGTGCCTGCGATGAGGACCGTCCGATCGGCGAAGTTCACCACCACCGCCGTCTCGGATCGCGTTCCGTGCCTGGCCGGGTCGGCCTTCAGCCCCGGCGCGTGCAGGACCGTGAAGTCCGGCTTCATGTGCCGGAGCTCGTTGATTTGCGGCCGGAGAAACATGTTGTAGGCGAACAGGTTCTGCCACGCGTTCTCGTTCACGACCCGGACGCTGATGCCGTGCTCGGCGTCAGCGCCTGCTCGTGCGTCCCGAACGAACAGCTCCTTGCCGTTGAGGTAGGAGACCACGTCGGTCTTCAGCGCCGCGTAGTGCTCCGGAGAGAGCGGAACGTTCACCTTACCCCAATCCACGGTCGCCTCGGTGTCGGCGTCACGGACCGTGTACTTGTCGTTCGGCGACCGTCCGGTGTGGGGCGCCGTCACGGAGGCGAATCCACCGCCGTACGCAAGGGACCCCTCCCCGCGCTTCAACGCCATCTCGTAGAGGTGCACGGGCGCCAGGTTCCAATGGACTGGCTCCTTGGGATTCAGGCCGTGCAGGTCGAGACCGTGCTCCGAAACTGTGTCGGCAGCCGCCGTCCCGGTGAACTCACTCATATCGAAGACCTCGTCTAGTCGCGGCTCAGGGGTTGTCCTGGACCCAGGCGAAGACTTCAAATTTGCCCCGATCTCGCCTGTACGTCCACGGCTGCGATGGTGGCCAGGTTGAGGATCTCTTGTTGTCCGCTTCCGCGTTGCAGGATGTGCACCGGCTTGGCCATTCCCAGGAGCACCGGACCAATGACCTCTGCCCGGCCCAGTCGATCCAGCAGCTTGTAGGAGGCGTTGGCCGCGGACAGCGTGGAGAAGACCAGCACGTTGGCCGGCCCGTCGAGGTTCGAGAAGGGGTAGACGTGGCGGAGCTTTTCGGGGTCCACCGCCGTGTCCGCCTGCATCTCGCCGTCGATCTCGAGCTCCGGGTCCCGAGCCCGCACCAGGTCCACCGCCCGGGCGACCTTCGCCGCCTCCTCGTGCCGCGAAGACCCGAAATTCGAAAAGGACACCATCGCGATCCGTGGCCGGATCCCCAACTCCCGGACGAAGCCGGCGGACAGTAGCGCGATGTCCGCCAGCGCCTCCTGGGAGGGATTGATGTTCACCGTCGCATCGGCAAAGAAGAGGAGCTCCCGGTTCGGGAAAGCCATCATGTAGAGTCCGGCCACCCGGTTCACGTCCTCGGCCATGCCGATGACCTCGAGACAGGGCTTCAGGATCTCCGGGTAGTTGGCCTCGACGCCGGCCACTACGGCGTCGGCCTCGCCGTGCTCCACCATGGAGGCGGCGAAATAGATTGGCTTGAAGAGGTTCCACCTGGCCTCAGCCATCGTGAGTCCCTTCCGCGCCCTCTTCTGGAAGAGCTCCGCGGCGTATCGATCCCGCTCCTCCTCCAGCTCTGCGGCGTAGACGATCTCCACCCCGCGCAGGTCCACGCCCATCCCCCGGGCCTTCTCCTGGACCCGCGGCGGACGGCCCAGAAGCAACGGCCGACAGACTCCCTCCTGGACCATCTGGGCCGCCGCACGGATCACCGTGTCGTTGTGCCCTTCCGGAAAGACCACGCGGGCCCGCCTCCGCCGCGCCCGGACCGTCATCCACCGCATCACCTCCCGCGCCGGTCCGAGGGAAGCCTGGAGTCGATCACGATACTCGTCCAGGTCGATTTCGATGCGGGCGACACCCGTCTCCATGGCCGCCTTGGCCACGGCGGGAGCGACGTGGAACAGGACCCGGTGGTCGAAGGGCTTGGGAATAAGGTATTCCCGGCCGAAGCGGATCTGCTCGCCCTCGTAGGCCTGCTGGACCGCATCCGGGACGTCGGTGCGTGCGAGCTCCGCCAGCGCCCGGGTGGCGGCCAACATCATCTCGGCGTTGACCCCCCGAGCCCGCACGTCCAGTGCGCCTCGGAAGATGAAGGGGAAGCCCAGGACGTTGTTGACCTGGTTGGCATAGTCGGACCGGCCCGTGGCCATGATCGCATCGTCGCGAACCTCCGCCACCTCCTCCGGGAGGATCTCCGGATCCGGATTGGCCAGAGCGAAGATGACGGGGTTCCTGGCCATGGAGGCGACCATCTCCTTGTTCACCATACCCTTCACCGAGAGACCGACGAAAACGTCCGCACCCTTCATGGCGTCCTCGAGGGTGCGGCACTCCGTCTCACTCGCGAACCGAGCCTTGTATTCGTTCACCCGCTCGCGACCCGGGTAGATGACTCCCTTGGAGTCGCACATCAGGATGTTTCCGCGGGTCACACCCAGACGCACCAGGTGCTCCGCCGTGGCGATCGCAGAGGCGCCCGCCCCGCTGAAAACCACCTTCACCTCGTCGATGGGCTTTCCGATCAGGTCCAGGGCGTTCACCAGCGCAGCACCGCCGATGATGGCCGTTCCGTGCTGGTCGTCGTGGAAGACGGGGATGTCCAGCTCCTCCTTGAGCGTCTCCTCGATGACGAAACAGTCCGGCGCGTGGATGTCTTCCAGGTTGATGCCGCCCACCGTGGGCTCGAGCATCTTACAGAATTGGATAACCTCGGCCGCCGTTGGCGCGTTGATCTCGATGTCGAAGACGTCGATCCCGGCGAACTTCTTGAAGAGGACGCCCTTCCCTTCCATGACGGGCTTCGAAGCCAGCGCCCCAATGTCCCCGAGTCCCAGCACCGCCGTGCCGTTGGACACCACGGCGACCAGATTGCCGCGCCCGGTGTACCGGAAGACGTCATCGGGGTTCTTCTCGATCTCCCGGCAGGGTTCCGCGACGCCGGGGCTGTAGGCCAGGGACAGGTCTCTGGAGGTGGCGACGGACTTGGTGGGAATCACCTCCACCTTTCCGGGTCTTCCCCGCTCGTGGTATTCCAGAGCGGCCTTTCGGATATCTTCCATTGCACTCCACCCAAGGAGGTGCTCATTCGTGCGTCGGAGGGCCCTCTAGCTTACCGATCTTCAGGATGCATTGAAATCCCCGATCCATGAGCCTGTTCCGCCGCCTCTTCCCCCTTCTGTCCGTTGCCTTCGCGGCCCTGCCGACGAATGCGTGGGGGCAGGAATGCCAGGCGGGAACCATCTCCCACGTCTTCATCGATAACCACTCGATCTTCGATCTCGACGAGATCTCGGTGGAGAGCCTGGAGTGGGCGTATGCGCTGGCCAACCGCCTCCACATCCGGACCCGGGCCGGCTTCATCCGGCGCGAACTCCTGTTCGGCGTCGGCGACTGCTACCAACCCTTCCTTCTACAGGACTCGGAGCGCATCCTCCGCCGGCTTCCCTTCATCTCCAACGCCGACGTATACGGGCTGGAGCAAGCCGACGGAAGCTGGCACGTCGTCGTGGACACCAACGACGAGTGGTCGACTCGACCCGAGGTCACCGCGGAGTTCGAGAACGGGCTCCGCATTCGCCGCGCGTCGCTCTCGGAACTGAACTTCCTTGGGCGAGGGGTCGAACTGAGCGCCTTCTACAGCCAGGACAAGGCCAGCCGTCAGGTGGGCGGCGCAGTCTTCAGCCCGCAGTTCCTGGGCACTGAGACCGATGTGCAGATCGGGGGCGGACAGACCCGTGTGGGACCGTTCGTCCGGGGGGGCTTCACCTATCCCTTCCACGGCGAGGTCGGGCGAACGGCATGGCGGGTGTACGGCAGCCGGCTGGAGGACTACTTCGACTTCACCGTCGGCAGTGAGAAGGACCCGGACCACCTGCTGATGCCCCTTCGGGAGGCGAAGCTGGAGCTCACCTACGCGCACCGGTTCGGGGAGCCGGGATCCCTCACGGTGCTGGGCGGCGGCATCTCCCGGGAAGTCGTGACCGTCCTGGGCTACCCCGAGGATCTCCGCCTGGCACCCGGTGGCGACTTCGGGAATCTCGCACCGGTAGACGCGGCGCTGGCCGACCCGATCAGGGACCAGACCTTCTTCGCATCCGGGACCCGGCTCAACCTCTTGTTCGGGCAGCGGAACATCCGCTTCACCCAGAGGCAGGGCCTCGACGCCCTTCAGGGGATCGCCGATGTGGAGGTGGGGACAGAGGTTTCCCTCACCTTGAGCCGAACCCTGGTGGCGGCATTCGGGGGGGATGTCCCCGACGACTTGAACGCGCGGTTTCGCTTCTACGCGGGTGCGGCTCCCGGGGATTTCACCGTGATCTCCCGAGTGGCCCTGGAGGGCCGTCAGATCTTCTTCGATCCCAATGCGGAGCGCTCCGGATGGCGAGACCTCCTGGGCGAAGCCGACCTCCTCCTCTACTGGCAGCCATGGGAGGGGAGGGGCCACACGCTGCTGGGGCGCTTCGCTGCCGCCGGCGGCTGGACCGTCGACCGACCCTTCCAGTTGACCCTTGGCGGCCGAAGCGGCGTCCGGGGCTATCAGGACGATCGATTCCCGGGGGCGAGGCGGATCGTGTTGAACCTGGAGGACCGACTCTACCTGGGTTGGCCTGCACCGGACCTCGTCGATTTCGGACTCACCTTCTTCGTCGACGCCGGACACATCTGGGCCGGGGACGTCCCCTTCGGTGCAGACTCCGGGTGGAAAGGCACAGTCGGTGCGGGGCTTCGACTCGGTCTCCCTGCAGGGTCGCAGAGTGTTGGGCGCCTTGACGTCGCTTGGCCGCTGGACGGAGGTGGACTTTCGTCCGCCCCCGTCTTGCGGATCTCCTTCCAGGAAGTGCTGGGACTCCGTCGCGGTCTCGACGACGAGCAACTCCAGCGGACCCGGCTCATGGACGTGGGCCCTGACCGGTTCTCCCCCCGACGCTGGCGATGAGCTCCCTCCTACACTCGCTGGACCCGGGATTCGTCGCCTTCACGGCCATCCTGGGAGCAGCTGCCGGGGCGGACCTGGCCCTGGCGCTTCTTGTCCTCGGGGTGCTGCCGCAGTTGGGGTGGTCGCCTGCGCCCGGATCCCTCGCCCTTCTCCAGTCCCCCGTGGTCCTGGGCTCCGTGGTCCTCCTCTACCTGGCGGAGTGGGTCATGGAGAGACACCCCGGTGGATTCGCGCTCTGGCACACCTTCCAGCGGTGGGTTCGGGTCCTCGGCCTCTTCCTGCTGGGCTCGCTGGCCACCACCTCCGTCCTGGGGCCTGAGCGTATCCTCCTCATATCGGTGCTGGTCTTACTGGGCATGGGCGTGTATGTGGGCGCTTCGGGTTGGGAGGCCATCCTCCTGCTCCGGCGCCCTACCCGGGGCTCGAACCGGCTCACCGCTGTGGCGATCGACATCGCATTCGCCGCCCTCCTCGCCCTGGCTTTGGAGGACCCCATCCAGGCCCTGGTCGCGCTCGTGGCTCTGCTTCTGGTGGCGTCCATTCAGCTCCCAGTCACCTACCGAGCCCACCTGGCCATGGTGCGGGCGGGAAAGGCATGGCTGAACGCGTTGCTGCTACCTGGGAAGTGGGTTCCGGAGGCGGGCCTCCCCGCCGCGGTCCGTCGGGCTGTGGCTTCCGATGGGCCGGTGCCCGGCAAGCCTCTGCGGGGAGCCCGAGCGACGCTGCTGACGCGCTCGGTCCGGGCCGGGTGGCTCGTGCTCACCCCCGGGGGGGCCATGTTCGTGGCGAAGGGTCGCCCTCCCCTGCCCGTCAGGGCCAACCCCGAGATCCCCGGCTACACCGGCGCGCTCCATGCCAGAAAGCCGGTCCTGGTCGCCGGACAGGAGGCGGAGCTGCTCATTCCGAAGGACGGTCCCCGAATCCAGGATCTGGACCAGGAAGTCACGTAACTTATTGGGAGCCGAAACACTTGCGGCCGCCACTGGTGACAAAACCTTTGACGCCCGAATCCGGCATCTATAACTTCCGAGGGCCCATTCGAGGCTCGGTATAGCCCCACTCCGGGATGACGGTACCGGCGTGACTCCCCAACAGGCGAGGTATCGAAACGCATGTTTTCAACCTCTCGTGGCCTTGATTCCTTCGATCAGTACCTGCAGGACGTCGAGAAGTACCCACTGATCCAGGATCCCTCCGAAGAGCGCGCGCTCGCTCGAAGGGCGCGGACTGGAGACAAGGAGGCCGCGGAGCGGCTCGTCACCGCGAATCTCCGATTTGTCATCTCCTACGTGAAGAAGTACCAGGGGCGTGGGCTCGGTCTAGCCGAGTTGGTGTGCATCGGAAACGAGGGGCTGCTCAAGGCCGTGAAGAAGTTCGATCCGGACAAGGGCGTGAAGTTCATCTCCTACGCCGTCTGGTGGATTCGGCAGACCGTGCTCCAGGCGCTCGCCGAACAGACCCGCTCCGTCAGGATCCCCCTGAATCAGAACTCGAACCTCGCGAAGCTCTCCCGTACGGAGACCGCTCTGACGCAGAAGCTCGGAAGGTCCCCCACCGATCAGGAGATCGCCGAGGAGATGGAGGAACCGGTGGACACCATTCGCGCCCTTCGCCGAGTGGCCGCCAGCGAACTGTCTCTGGACGCCCCCATCGACCGCGGCGATCGGGATTCGGCCAGCTTTGGGGAGCGGTTCTCCGCCACCGAGGGGACCGATATCGAAGAGGATATCGAATCGGTGGCACGACGGGACTTCCTCGAGCAGATGTTCGAGTCCTATCTCACGGAGCGGGAGCGGAAGATCCTCTATCTCTACTACGGCCTGGATGACGGTGAGGAGCGGACCCTTGAGGAGATCGGGTCACTGCTGGGCGTCACTCGGGAGCGGATCCGGCAGATCCGCAACCGCGCCTTCGAGAAGCTCAGGGAGAGCCCCCATGGCGATTCCCTTCAGGGCTTCTGGATGGCGGGCTGACGAGGCTCGTGACTTCGGCGCGCCGGAAGGTGCGCCGACGGTTGGGGTCCTGCGTCCTTCGGGAGGTGGGACCCTTTTTCGTCCCGACTCCGGGCGGCTTGGTCCGGAACTGCCCGTTCGGAGGGTGTACCAGGGCCCCATGAGTCCCCGCCTCAGAGCGCTCCCCCTCCTCCTCCGCGTCTCCACGGCACTCGCTCTCCTCCCGTGCCCATTGATCTCCCAGGCGTCGGAGGGGGACCGGGATTGGAACGATCCACGCGCACTGGAGCTGGTCGCGGCGGCCCGAGACGTGCGCCAATCGTCCGCGGTGGACAGCACCCTTCGCTCCTATCGGGCAAGGGCCCAGGGTTTCGTGTACTTCTTCCTCGATCGGGCCGACGAGGAGGAACACACCCTCATCAGAGCGGACCAGATTGCCCTGGACGTCTTCTGGAGGTCCCCCGACCAGACCAGGCAGCGGATCGTGGGAATGCGGGATGAGGAGGTCCTTCCCACGAATATCCGGTACCATCTCGACCACCTCACGGTGGTTCAGGACGATTTCCAGGACCTCATTCGCATGGGTGACGGGGACGAGGTGGGAGCGGTCCTCCACCCTGCTGCACCCCGTTCCGAGACCGTCTACGACTTCCGCCTGGCAGACTCTCTGTCCCTCAACTATGGGGGGCTGGACGAGCCCGTGCGGGTGTACGAGGTGCAGGTGCGACCGAAGGACACGGAGCGCCCCGGGTTCGTGGGCGCGCTCTATCTCGACCGGGCCAACGGAGCGATCGTCCGCATGGCGTTCACCTTCACCCCGGCCTCCTACGTCGACCCGTACCTGGCGTACATCCGCATTTCGTTGGACAACGCGCTCTGGATGGGGCGGCACTGGCTCCCCTACCGCCAGGAAGTCGAATTGCGCAGGGAGCTTCCCCAGCTCGACTTCATGGCGGGCAGCATCATCCGGGGACGCTGGGAAGTCGGCGACTATCAGTTCAATCAACCGGTCCCGGACTTCTTCTTCAGCGGGCCCCGAGTGACTGCGGCACCCGAACGGCTGCGGGAGGAGTTCCCATTCCCGGACGAACTCTACGCGGACCTGGACCAGGCCGGGCTCGCGCCCTCGCCCTCCCTGGAGGAGATCGAGGACCAGGTTCGCTCCATGGCCCTCGCGGGTGCGGTCCAGGGGCTCAGTCCCCTCCGTCTCTACCTCTCTTCCGTCTCCGACGCCGTCCGACGGAACCGCGTGGAGGGCTGGTCCGTGGGAGGAGGCGTCACCGTCCGCCCCGGAGAGCGCCCCCTGCGCCTACTCGCTGGGTACGCCACTGCGGCGGAACGGCCCTGGGCCCGGGCCGTGCTCGACGTTCCCACCGAATTCGGGTCCGTCCAACTCGAGGGGCATTGGAACCAGCTACGTGACCTGGGTCCCATCACGGGCGCGAGTGGGCTGGTGAATACCCTGGCCACGCTGGGGGGCAGCGATTATCTGGATCCCTTCTGGTCCCACGGGGGTGCCGCCACCGTAACCTACCGTCTCGGCCCCACATCCAGAGTGGAGGCCCGTGGCCTCTGGCAAGAGCATGGGGCGGCGGAGCTCGGGGTGGATGGCGACAACACCGTCTTCCGACCCGTGCTTCCCGTCACGGAAGGGACGCTGGGTGCCGTGGAGGCAGCGCTGATCCGCTCCGACGATGGGGACGGCCTCTTCGGGTCGGCTCGGGTCCGCGTGGGCCACCTGGGTGATACATATGCCCGCACGACCGTGGAGTTGGGTTGGAGCCGCCTCGGACCGTCCATCGAACTGGAGCGCTCCGTCAGCCTGCTTGGCGGATGGACCACCGTGTCCGGCCCCCTCCAGGAGCTCTACCTCCTGGGAGGGAGAGGAACGGTTCCTGGCTATGAATACCGGACCTCGGTCGGTGACCGGTATGTCCTGGCACGCGGGTGGGTCCGGCACCCTGTCGTGGCCCCCTGGGTCGCCTTCCGGCTGACCGCCGCTTCGTCGTGGGCACGGTACCCGGATCGGACTCTTCCCCCGGAGTGGGGATCCGACGGCAACCCGGAATTCCGGGCATCCGTCGGCGTGGGCGTGGACCTGCTCTGGAACGTGCTCCGATTCGACGTGGCCCGCGGCGTTTCGGAAGGCGGAGGCTGGGAGTTCTTCTTCTCCGTGTCCCCGCAATTCACGCCGTGGCTCTGACCGACGCTGCCTCGGTCCAAGATCCGCCACGCGCTCTCGACCCCGGTCATCTCCTCCCGATGCCAGAGCGGCGCCCGCCCGGGGACGGACGCCGCTCCGCCTGGAATGACCGCAGATCCTCAGCCGACGGGGCGGCCCTCCCCTCAGGCGGCGAGCTCTTCGCGGTCCCGTGCCGACCTGAGCAGCACCACCTCGCCCACGTGGATCTCGGCGGACGGGATGGTCACCCCGTCTCGCTCGTAGCTGTCGTACTCCAGGCGCCCTTCTACATAGATCCGGTCCCCGGTGGTCACGTAGTCCTGGACGAACTGGGCGGTCTTGTTCCAGAACGTGAGCCGGTGCCAGTCCGTCCGCTCCCCCTCCTCGCCTCCTGCGCTGCTCCACCGGTTCGTGGCCAGGGAGACGTGGGCCACCTTCTTGCCGGTCTGGGTCTCGCGCACCTCCGGATCGCGTCCCACGTGTCCCACCAGAATGATCTTGTTCACCGAACGACTCATGCGTCACCTCCAAGCGGGGGTAGCCCTCTCCGGGGAAGGGAGGGATCCGGCCGGGTGCCGGATGTCACCGACGGAAAGGTGTCCCCCGGCCGCGGGCCGACCCATGGGCGGGAGGGACGATCTACTTGGCTTCGTACCAGGAGGCGCCGATCCCGGTTTCCACCTTGAGCGGGACCCTGAGGGCCATGGCGCCCTCCATCTTCTCCACGACCATCGCCGTTACGGCTTCCAGCTCCGACTCAGGTAGCTCGAAGAGAAGCTCGTCGTGGACCTGGAGTAGCATCCGTGCCTCCCACCCTCCCTCTCTCAGACCCGCAGCCACATCCAGCATGGCCTGCTTGATCAGGTCGGCAGCGGTTCCCTGAATCGGTGTGTTCTGAGCCACGCGCTCACCGAACTGCCGGATGTTCCAGTTCTTCGACTTGAGCTCCGGCACGTACCGCCGTCGACCCATGAGCGTCTCCACATACCCCAGGCTCCTCGCCTTCTCCACCTGCTCGTCCAGGAATGCACGGACGCCGGCAAATCGCTCGAAGTACTCGTCGATGAAGGCCTCGGCCTCGTCCCGGGGAATGCCCAGCTGCCGGCTCAGACCGAACGCCCCCTGCCCATACAGCGTCGCAAAGTTGATGGTCTTTGCCTGCGCCCTCTGGTGCGCCGTGACCTCGTCCACCTGGACGCCGAAGATCACCGAGGCGGTCTGCCGATGGACGTCCACTCCGCGGGAGAAGGCGTCCACGAAGGCCGGGTCGCCAGAGAAATGCGCAAGTACTCGTAGCTCGATCTGGGAATAGTCCGCACCCAGGAAGACACATCCCTCCCGTGGCACGAATCCCTTTCGGATCTGGCGGCCCAGGTCCGTCCGTATGGGGATGTTCTGCAGATTCGGGTCGCTGGAGGAAAGGCGCCCCGTTGCTGCCACCGTCTGGTTGAAGGAGGTGTGGATCCGGCCGGTACGCTCGTTCACGAGACGGGGCAGCGCCTCGACGTAGGTACTCAAGAGCTTGGACAGCTCCCGGTACTCCAGCATTCGCCGTGGAACCTCGTGCCCCTCCGCCGCCAATTCCTCGAGGACGGAGGCATCGGTGGAGGCTCCTGTCTTGGTCCGCTTGATGACCGGCAGCTCGAGCTTCTCGAAGAGGACCTCACGGAGCTGCGGAGTCGAGTTCAGGTTGAACTCGGTCCCGGCGGCCTTGTAGATGTCCTGTACCAGGTGCTCCAGTTCGCCGTGGATCTTCTCCGCCATCTTCTTGAAGAAGTTCACGTCGATCTGGATCCCCTCCTCCTCCATGGCTGCCAGCACCGGGACCAGCGGCATCTCCAGCTCGTCGAAGAGCACACGCAGATCTGTCTCCTCGAGCTCCGGCGCGAAACGCTCCCAGAGCCTCCAGGTACAGTCGGCGTCTTCGCAGGCATAGTCCCTTGCCACATCCAGGGCGACCTCCCCGAACGGGATCTCGCTCTTGCCGCTTCCCGCCACGTCCTTGTAGCTGGTGGTCTTGTGGGCGAGCAGCTCAAGGGACAGCTCGTCCAGGCCATGGGAGCGGCGCCCAGGATCCAGGACATAGGAAGCGACCATGGTGTCGAAGAACGGAGCCGCCATGGGCGCTCCGGCCCGCTTCAGGACGATGTGGTCGTACTTCAGATTGTGCAGGATCTTCTCGATCCCGGGATCGGCGAAGAGCTCCCTGAGCGGAGCCATCGCCTCCGTGTCCATCGCCGGGAGGTTCGGCACTCCGTCCTGTCGCTGGTCGTCCAGTGCGAGCTCGAAGCGGGAGGAGTCCCGGTGCAGGAAGGGCAGGTAGTACGCCTCCCCTTGCCCCAGGCCCAGGGAAACACCCACGAGGGTGGCCCGCATAGGGTCCAGGGCGGTGGTCTCCGTGTCGATGGCCACCCTCCCCGCCTCGCTGATCCGCTCCACCAGTGCCGGTAGCTCCGAGGGGTCGGTGAGGAGGCGATACCGCGCTTCCTGGGCCGCGTCGCTCGAGTGGGCGTCCGTCTCCATCGCCACGGCGGTGTACTTCTCGGTGAGACGCCGGAACTCGAAGTCGACGAAGATGTCTCTCAGTGCCGCGGCGTCGGGTTCGCCCACCTTCAGGGCCTCCAGGTCCAGTTCGATGGGGAGATCCCTCATGATGGTCACGAGCCGGCGGCTGAGTCGGACCTGATCGGCATGGTCCGTCAGTGCCTCCCGGGCCCGCTTCCCCGAGATCTCCTCCGCCCGGGCGAACATCTCCTCGAGCGTGCCGAACTCCTCCAGAAGCTTCACCGCCGTCTTCGGGCCCACCCCGGGAGCACCCGGGACGTTGTCCGCCGAGTCGCCGATGAGGGCCAGGTAATCCACGATCCTCTCCGGGGGGAGACCGAAGCGCTCCTCGGCGTTGGACGGGTCCACCCATTCCGCACTGACGCCGGTGGGCCCCCCACGCCCCGGATTCAAGAGATGGATGTCCTCGTCCACCAACTGGTAGAAGTCCTTGTCCCCCGAAACGATGACCGACTCGATCCCCCGCTCCTTCGCCTGGGTGGCCAGGGTTCCGATGACATCGTCGGCCTCGTATCCGTCCAACTCCACCACCGGGTCCCCGTAGGCCTGTACCATGGCCCTGATCCCCGGGAGGGACGCGGACAGGTCCTCGGGCATCTTCTCCCGGGTGGCCTTGTAGTCCGGATACTCCTGCTCTCGGAACGAGTCTCCGGCGTCGAACACCACGGCAAGGTAGTCCGGCTTGTACTTCTCCCGGAGGTCCTCCAGGAAGTTTGCAAAGCCGAAGGCCGCCGATGTGTTCTCGCCCCGGGAGTTGGTAAGGGGTCGGTTGATGAAGGCGAAGAACGCGCGGTAGATGAGCGCGTAGGCGTCGACGAGAAAGAGTCGGGGACGGGTCTTCTCGGGAATGTCCACGGAGGATTCCGGGTGTCGGTCATCGAAACGCCCCGCGGTCCCGTTCGGGACCGCGGGGCGTCAAGCCGCTTCAGGCGGTGAAGTGGATCAGGCGCGAAGCACGTTGGTGGCGTGGCGGCGGCCGTCGGACTCGGTGATCTCGAACTCCACCATCTCGCCCTCGGTCAGGGTTCGATAGCCGTCCCCGATGATGGCAGAGAAGTGAACGAAGACGTCGTCGCCCTCGGCCTGCTGGATGAAGCCATACCCCTTGGCCTCGTTGAACCACTTCACCTTCCCCTTTGACATCGGCGGCACCCTCCTGTTGAAGACTTCGACGACCGAAACGCGGCCGTCTCAGAGCATGGCGAGGAGGATCTCAGAGAGCAAGTCAAACAGACGTTTGACTACTGCTCCGACGCGGAACGGAGGAGGGTGTCCCCGTACAACGCCCGGTAGATCGCCACGTTCCGTGTGACGTTCTTCACGTAACCGCGGGTCTCCGTGAAGGGGATCCGCTCGGTGAAGCGAAGGCGGTCGTCCGCCTCCGGGAAGCCGCTCCACCGCCGTGCCCGGCTGGGGCCGGCGTTGTAAGCGGACAGGACCAGGGGAAGCTCCGGCCCGTAGCGGTCGAGCATGTCCCGCAGGAACCGCCCTCCCAGGTGCAGATTCACCTCCGCGGCCTCCAGGCTCTCCGACGTGAAGCCGACGGGCCCGACGGAGCGGGCCAGTTGGCGGCCGGTGGGGGGCATCACCTGCATGAGACCGATCGCTCCCGCGGAGGACACGATGTCCGTGTCCCACGCAGACTCCTGCCGGATCAACGCGGCCACCAGGATGGGGTCCAGCCCGTACTCGCGGGCCTCACGCTGGACCATGTCCCGTTGGGGGAAGGGATAGAGTATGGCCAGAAGCCGTTCGTTGTGCTCCTCTCCCGCCCGGAGCAAAGCCCATCCGCGGTTGATCCCCTCGATGGTCCAGCCCCGGACGATGAGCCCCTCCGCTACCGGATACTGTGCCTCGGTACCCTCACGGTCCGCGCGCTGAACCAGCGCCTCCACGTGGACCGTCGCCGCCTCTTCGAGCCCCGCGGCGTAGAGCAGATCGAGCTCCTCCAGGCTCCGTGCGACCCAATCCGGCTCATCCAGCGCGGGAGGCGGTCCCATTTCCATCGGGAATGGACGGGCCAGGAGCCGTGCGGCCTCTGCAGCGTAGTAGGAGAGCGGATCATCCCGCATCACCCGGTCCAGGAGCGCCGTGGCCGAAGCCGTATCCCCCGCGTCCACCAGGATCCGACCGGCCCAGAAGCTCGCTTCGGACCATCGGCGACCCGAGGGGAATGCCGCGAGGTAGCCCTGGTATGCCTCCAGCGCTCGCTCGTTCTCGCCTTGCTCCAGGTGGATCTGGCCGATTCGCATCCACGCCAATCCGGCCAGACTCCTCGCGGGTGCCATGGCCGTGACCTGACGGTAGAGGACGAGAGCCCCATCCCAGTCTTGTCGGTCCTGGGCATCGTCCCCGCGGAGGAAGACGACCTGCGCCGCCTGATCCGTGTCAGGGTACCGCTCCACCAGCCAGCGGCGCAGGATGCGGACATTTCCGGCTTGCCCCTGGCGACGACGGAGCCCGGCCCACACGTCGAGCACCCGGGCACCCACCGCCGGGTCCGGGTGCTCGTCCAGAGCCCGGAACTCCTCCACCGCCTCGTCCGCCCGGGAGGGCAAGGTCGATGCGATCCGGGCTCGCTCCACCCGAGCCCGCACTTCCGGCGCCTGACCAGCCACCTGCGAGAGGCGCACGTATTCGTCATACGCCCTCAGGGCCCGGCCCCCGTCACCCAGCCGATCCAGGGCCCCCGCAGCCTGGAGCGCCAGGTCCCTGTCGAGGCTGCCCAGGTCGACGAGTGTCGCAGCGCTCTCCATTCCGGCACGGGTCCTGGGTGCTCCCGCCAGCGCCTGCCGGAAGAGCTCCCATGCGGTTGTGGTGTCACCGCGGGCCAGCGTCAGCTCGGCCACCTGGTGCCGGTATCGGGCTGCCTCCGAGCCGGACGAGCCGTTGGCGAGCTCACGATAGATCGCCTCGGCCCGGGTGGAGTCCCCAGCGTTGAGGACCGCCGCTGCCAGCAAGTCTCGACGTCGACCGGCGGTGGGCCCGTCCTGGAAGAACGGCTCCAGGGAGGCCACCGCAAGAGGGTCTCCGTTCTCCGAAGCCTCTCCCGCCAGCTCCCACGCCAGATAGTGGACAAGAGTCGCGTGCTGCGCCTGCACACGCTCCAGGGCAAGGAGTGCCGACTCGGGGCCGTTGACCGCCAATTCCGCGCGCACGAGGCGAGCCGCCAGGGAGAAGGGCAGATTCCCCGATCGCTCCGCCGCGGTCCGGTAGTGGGACAGTGCGAGTTCCCACTCCCCCGCGGCCTCGTGGGCTCGGCCCAGGAGCTCGTAGCCCCGGACCGGCGCGAGGGAGTCGAGCCAGGCCTCCGCCTCCAACGCCTCGCGGACGCCGTTCCAGTCGCGGAATCCCGCCCGCGCCTCGGCCAGGAGGAGCACCCCGCCCGGTTCCAATGGCCCCAATGCCTCGAGTAGCTCCGCGGCATGCCAGAAGCGTCCCGTGCGGATCTCCTCCCCAGCCACTTCCAGCGCCGCATCCGTGGCGGGTATGGGCTGTGCACGCAGCGGGGAAGCTCCCGCGCCTTCCAGGACACCGGAGCCGGTGCCGACGAGGGCGCACATGAGGAGGGTGATGGCCGAGGGTCGGATGGGGCAGGTCATAGGAGCAAGATACAACAGTAAACAGTTGTTCCGCCGCCTTGTCGTGCGTCCCGGTGCGTACCGGTGCCGGGTTGGGGGGCCGAAGCGGGGAGGGACTCGGCACCCCTAAGAAAAGCGGAGGCCGCCCCGAGTGGGACGGCCTCCGCGGCACCTACGATAGGACGACGGACCGTCAGGCGACCGTGCCCATCCCGTGGAGAGTGTCGATCATCTTCTGGGCCGACTCCTCCATGTCGATCACGATGGCGTCGATCCGGGAGACGAAGAAGTTGTGCGCGATGCTCACCGGAATGGCGATCACCAGCCCCGCCGCCGTGGTGAGGAGCGCCACCTTGATCCCGCCGGCCACGAGAGTCGCCTCCACCTCACCGGCCATCTCGATGGACTGGAACGCGATGATCATCCCGATCACCGTGCCGAGGAAGCCCAGGAGGGGCGCGATGTTGGTGAGGGTCGCCAGCACGACGAGCCCCTTCTCCAGCCGCGAGAGCTCGATCAGGCCCTGATTCTCGATGGCCTTCATGACCCGCTCGGTGCCCTCGTCATGACGCTCGAGACCCGCATAGAGGATCTTCGCCGCCGGGGAGTTGGAGTCCCGGGTCAGGTCCAGCGCCTCCCGAATCCGCTGCTCGTTGAGGAGCTCATCCACGTCGCGAAGGATCGACCGGGTCTTGGACGCCTTGGCCTGGAGATCGATGAACTTCCAGATGATGACGATGATGCCCAGGACCAGGCACAGGGACAGGGGCCACTTCATGAACCCGGTGTCCATCCAGATCTGGTTCATCTGCTCCTGAAGAGTGAGCTCAGGGGCATCCATCCCCGGGAGCTGAACCAGAGTTCCGTAAAGACGCATCACACCGGTCAAAATGACCTCCAGCAGGGGTTGTGTATGAGATCGCCCGGGCCGTTCCACCGGGGCGAACGCGTTCCATTCCGCGAGGGGTGGGCAAGATGGCGGGAGCCCGCAGCGGGTGTCAAGACCTCATACGCCGCTTCCCGGTCATCCATTTCGGCTGCTCCGGCTACATTCGCACCGTCCACGGAAGGGCCGAATCGGTCAAGGCGCGCGTGTAGGGGTGAGCGGGCTGCTGGAGCACCACATCTGGGGGTCCTTCCTCCACCACCTTCCCTTCGTGGACCACCGTGATGCGGTCACTCATGTGGTGCACCACCGCCAGGTCGTGGGAGATGAAGAGGTAGGTCAGTGCCAGCTCCGACTGCAGGGTGAGCAGGAGGTTCATCACCTGCGCCCGGACCGAGACGTCCAGGGCCGACACCGGTTCGTCCAGGACCACCAGCTCCGGGCTCACCGCCAGGGCCCTGGCAATGCCCACCCGCTGGCGCTGCCCGGCGCTGAGCTCGTGGGGGCGCAGCTCCACGATGCCCGGCGGCAGCCCCACCCGCTCGAGGAGTGCTCTCACCTCCTCCGGTCGCGATCCCCGCGGGGTACCGTGCACCATCAGGACCTCTCGCAGGACGTCCCCGATTCGCATGCGCGGGTTCAGGCTTTCCATGGAGTCCTGGAAAACGATCTGGGCCCGCCGACGGAAGCGCTGTAGCCCGACTTGGTCCATGGACCCAAGGTCGATCCCGTCGAACTGGATGCTCCCGGCGGACGGCCTCACCAGCCCGAGTACTGCGCGTCCGATCGTCGTCTTCCCCGCCCCTGACTCACCCACCAGGCCGAGGGTCTCCCCCCGAGCGATGGCCAGAGACACCCCTCGCACTGCGGCGCAGGGCTCCGAGCCCCGATGTCCCGGAAAGGTCACCGCCAGATCCCGGACCTCAAGGAGGTTGCTCACCCTTCTGCCTCCAAAGCGAGCCAGCAGCGGACCCGACCACCGGTCTCGCCGAGTGACACCCAGTCGGGCTCCTCCCGACAACGGGGTCGCTCCTGGCTGCACCGGTCCCGGAACACGCACCCGGCCCCCCGGAGCCCCGGTGGAGGCATCCGGCCCGGCATGGATGCAAGCGGTGCCTTCCTTTGGCGACCGGAGGGGAGGGCGGCGAGGAGACCCCTTGTGTAGGGATGCCCTGGGCTCCTTAGCAGCTGATCCGCCCGGCCCTCCTCCAGGACCCGGCCCGCGTACATGACCGCGACCCGGTCGCTGGTGTGTGCCACCACCCCCAGGTCGTGGGTGATCAGCAGGGTGCCCAACCCCCGGGTCCGGGTCAACTCCCGGATCAGGGCCAGGATCCTGAGCTGGACCCGTGCGTCCAACGCGCTGGTGGGCTCGTCCGCGACGAGGAGGCGGGGATCCCCCGCCAGGGCCAGCGCGATGAGCACCCTCTGGCGCATCCCGCCGGAGAGTTGGTGGGGAAAGGACGAAGCTACCCGAGATGGCTCAGGAAGACCGACCTCCTCGAGAAGCCGGACCACCTCGCGACCCGCCTCGGCACCAGCGACCCCCCGGTGTCGGACCACCACCTCCCTCAACTGTTCTCCGATGCGCCGAACCGGATTCAGAGCGCCCGACCCCTCCTGAAACACCACTCCCACCGTCCCACCTCGAAGGTGCCGTGCCGGCGTGGCCCCCGGTCCCAGCACGCGGATTCCGCCGATCTCCACCACGCTCTCGGGAGCCACCGTGGCACCCGGGGGGAGCAGCCGCACCAGGCTCAGGGCGGTCACCGTCTTGCCGGATCCGGATTCGCCGACCAGGGCCAGGATCTCGCCGGCCTCCAGGGAGAGTTGCACACCCTGCACCACCGGGGCTCGACCGTGTCGATCGGGGAACGATACGGTGAGGTCCGCCACGCGCAGGAGGGAGCTCACAGCCGGACCTCCTGCCGCGGATCCAGGGCATCCCTCAAGCCGTCGCCCACCAGGTTGAAGGCGATCGCCACCAGCGCGATGGCGACGCCGGGGAAGACACTGAGCCACCAGGCTCCTGTCAGGAGGTTCGCCTGCCCCGACAGAAGCAGCGTTCCCCAGGAGAGCGGCACCCCGAGCCCGAGAAATGCCAGGCCGGACTCGAGGATCACGGTGTGCGAAACACCCAGGGTGGCGGCAACCAACACCGGCGAGAGGGCGTTGGGCACCAAGTGGCGAAGGAGTATGCGGGTCCGGGAGTACCCCAGGGCCCTGGCGGCCTCCACGAAGTCCCGCTCCTTGAGGCTCAGGATCTCGGCACGAATCAGCCGGGCCGGAGCCGGCCACTGGGTGAAGGCCAGGAGGAGGACGATGGCGGTGACGCTGGGCTGGACGATGGCAATCACGGTCACCAGCAGAACCAACCGCGGGACCGCGAGGACCACGTCCACCATTCGCATGACCACCGAGTCCACCCACCCGCCCAGGTACCCCCCCAGCGCACCCAGAGCCACCCCGATCACCACGCTCAGGGTTCCACTCAGCAATGCGATACCCAGGGATACGCGGGCTCCATGGAGAAGTCGACTCAAAACGTCGCGTCCCAACTGGTCCGTCCCCAGGAGGTGATCCCAACTGGGTGCCAGAAGGTTCCGGGTCAGATCCGTCTGCATGGGATCGTGAGGCGCCAGCATCGGGGCGAGTAGGGCCAGGCCGGCGGCCACGCCCACCCCCATCAGCCCCAGGCGCGCCATCCGGTTGCCGCCCAGGGAGGACCAACGGGCGACGCGGCCCGCCAAGAGCGGTGGCGCCTTGGACCGGTCGCTGGAAACCGCGGTGCGGCTATCCATAGCGCACCCTCGGGTCCGCCCATGCGTACAGCAGGTCGGCCACCAGATTCCCGACCACCACCAGAACCGCAAAGACAAGGCTCCCGCCGAGTACCAGGGGGAAATCCCGGGAAGCCACCGCATCCACCATCAGTCGCCCCATCCCAGGCCAGGCGAAGACCGTCTCGACGAACACCGCACCGCTGAAGAGAACCGGCAGGTACAGACCGAATACGGTGATGAGGGGGAGCAGGGCATTGGGAAGGGCGTGCCGGAACAGCACCCGAGCCCGCCCCAGGCCTCTCGCTCGGGCCGCCCGGACGTAGTCCTCTCGAATCACCTCCAGGAGGGCCGACCGGGCGTACCGCGCCACCCCCGCACCCATGACCAGAACCAGGGTCCCCACCGGGAGGATCAGGTGCCGGACCCGATCCACGATCCGTTCGCCGGGGCCCATCAGGTCGTAGCCCACGCTCGTGGCCCCGGACGCCGGGAAGTGAATCGGCCACTCCCAAACGCTCTGCGCCCCGTAGGAGAAGACCAGGATCAGGATCACCCCGAGCCAGAACGACGGCAGGGAATAGAAGGTCAGGACGAAGAGGTTCAGCACCGAGTCGATCCAGCTGCTCTGGCGGACCGCCTGGACGATCCCCACCCCCACTCCCAGGGCGAAGGCCAGGACCAGGGACACTCCCGTGAGGAGGAGCGTGTTGGGGAGTGATTGAGCCAGCGCCACACGGACCGACACGCCACGACTGTGGGAGAAGCCCAGGTCCCCTGTGGCGGCGGCGGCGATCCACCGCAGGTACCGCACCGGGGCCGGCTCGTCCAGACCCAGGTTGGTCCGCACCTGCTCCCTGACCTCGTTGGTCATCCCGGGGGAGATGAGAAGGTCCGCGGGATCACCGGGAGCCAGCTCCACCAGCATGAACAGGAGGGTGGCGAGTGCCAACAATAGCGGCACCGCCAGGAGAAGCCTCCCCAGCAGGTACCTCCTCACCCGCGCCCCTCGCGACCTCCCGGTGCCCGCCTCACCTGGACTCCGCTTCCTGGATCCGCCAGTCGCCGACGGTCACCACCTCCCCGCGGAAGTCCACCTCCACCCCCTGGAGCCGCCTCGAGACGCCGGTGAGCTTCTGGGCATAGAAGAGGTAGAGCCAGGGCTGGAGATCGACGATGCGACGCTGGTAGTCATGCCATAGTGGCCGGGACTGGTCCCGGTCCACGACCAGCTGGAGCGTGTCCAGCAGCCGATCCAGCTCCGGATCGCGAAGCCCCGAGAACCCGAGGGGCTGATCCGCCCTCGTCGAGTGGAAGAGGTCCTTCTCGTCCACCCTGAAGTCGTGCACCCAGGCCAGGATCAGACCGTCGAAGTCCCGTACCGAAGGGTCCGTGGCCCGACGGGCCAGCTCTCCGGGCTCCAGTCCCTCCGGCGTCACCGAGATCCCCAGGGACCGGAGCTCCGCCTGCATGAGCTCGGCGATGGTCTGCCGGTCCTGGTTCCCGGCGTTGAAGATCACCGTGAGCTCCAGGGGAGCCCCCGAGGCGTTCTCCCGGACGCCATCCCCATCACGGTCCCTCCACTCTGTCTCGTCCAGGAGTGCAGCGGCCGCCTCCGGATCGTAGGCGGGGCCTTCCAGGTCGGCATCGTAGGCCCAGTGGAAGGGAGGAACTCCCGTCTCGGCCACGGTACCGAATCCCCGAAGCAGTGCCTGGACCACCGCATCCCGGTCCGTGGACATGGCAATGGCCCGGCGCACCCTGGGGTCGGCGAGCTGGGGACGACGCGTATTCCACCCGATGAAGGTGAATTCCCGGGGATCGAACGTCTCCAGCCGTGTGTCGGGATCCTCCACCACCGTCGCCGCCTGGTCCGGGCGGAGGGAGAGATACATGTCTATCGATCCGGTGAGGAGCTCCGTCAGGAGCGTGGTCTGGTCCGGAATCACCCGATAGACCAGACGGTCCAGGAAGGGTCGGCCACCCAGTTGCCCGGGAAACGCAGGGTTCGCCTCGAAGGTCCAGCTCTCCTGGGGTCGGTGGGACGCGAAGACGAACGGGCCGTTCCCCACGGGACAGACGCTTCCGAATGGATGGGAAGCCAGCTCGGAGGGCGGCACGTCCGCCAGCAGATGCTCCGGCATGATTCCCACGGCACGCCACGGATCCAGGATCTCCGCGTGGGGCTCCAGGCGGAAGGTGACGGTGAAGTCGTCCACCACCTCCACCCCTTCCGGCCCGGCGACATAGTGATCCCAGTAGGCTGGGTTGGGGAATGCGGTCTCGGGGTCCGTGGCCCGGAGGAAGGTGAAGGCCACGTCACGGGCATCGGTCCGTTCGCCGTCGTGCCAGTAGACGTCCTGCCGAATCCGGAAGGTGAGTTCGGTGCCGTCCGGGCTCACGGACCACGACTCCGCCAGGTACGGCCTGGCCTCCAGCCCACCGTCGACCCGCACCAGGGTCATGAGGTTGACGAACTGCTGGTACTGGCTGGACCCGTATCCCGTGGTGGTGAAGGCGTTCATGCCGTTCACCAACTCGGCGATGCCTCCCATGACGGCGGTCCCCCCATGTCGTCCGTCTGCCGGTGTCGGGGCACCCGCAGCCATGAAGGAGTCCACCCGGGCCATGACTCCCTGGCAGAAGGGATCCGCCGCCGCGGCGCTGGCACGGGGAGATGGAGCATCGCCGCAGGCGGCGGTGACGAGGAGGACCACCGACAAGAGAGCGGATCGTCTCATGGTATCAGCGTCGCCAGGTCCACTCCGCAGAGGAGTAGTGCTGGACGAGTTCGGCGCGGGGCGAGGTGGGAAGCGCATCGGCATCCAACCTGTCCTCCCGGGTGGGTCCACGCCAGTCGCCAGGTACCACCTCTGCGAAGCCTTCCACCAGCGCGAGGGTCAACTCCTCCCGGCCCACTTCCCGCCCGAGGATCTCGCGTAGCACCGCGGGTCCCGTCCCCGTGGCGTGGGTCCCCCGGGAAGTGAGCGCGGCGATGCGGAGCTGGTCGTCCTCGAGCAGGATGGACCCGTGCTGGAGCAGGACGCCACCCATCCGCACCTGGGCACTCCCCACCAGCTTGCGGCCGTCGGCCATCACCTCCCCGGCCGCCGGATCCTGAAAGCAGGGGCCGGCATCCAACGGCACGGCGGCACCCGAAGTGGCGAGCCCCACCGGAGCGCCCAGGCGTCTCAGCCCCGCAGCAAGGGCCCGGTTGAGGGTGGCGTAGGCCGCCCGAACTCCCCCCAGGGCCCGGAGCGGCACGCATACCGAGTAGGTGAGTTCTCGGTCGTGCAGAACGGCCCGGCCTCCGGTGGGACGGCGAACCAGGTCGATCCGGTGTCGTCGGAGGGCTTCGGTGGAGTAGACACGGCGCGCCGGCTCATTTCTGCCGAGGGACAACGTCGCCGGACTCCAGTCGTAGAACCGAAGCACCGCTGTCCGAGGCCCGCAGGACAGAGCCAGCGTATGGTCCCAGGCCATGTTCTCCGCACCGGAGAGACCGGTGTGCGTGACCAGGCTCCAGCGCAGGGTGCGCTCCTCGCTCACGTCCAGGTTCCGACGCCGCCCACGCTATCCGAGGGTGGTCTCTCCGCCGGGAGCCAGGACCTCCACGCTGGCCCGGTCTCCCACCAGCTCTCGGAAAGCCTCCGGATCCTGCTCGATGACGGGCCAGGTGTCGTAGTGGATCGGAATCACGCGGTCCGGCTCGATGAACTCTACCGCTCGGGCGGCGTCCTCCGGCCCCATCGTGAAGTTGTCACCGATAGGGAGAAGCGCCACGTCGACGGCCCCTTTCAGGAGCTGCATGTCCAGGGTCAGCGCTGTGTCCCCGGCGTGGTAGAGTCTGCAGCCGTCCACCTGGATCACGAAGCCGGCACAGGGCGTGGTGTAGGGCGCCCCACCCTCCAACTGAACGCTCCCGCCATGGATGGCATGCACCATCTTCAAGCGGCCGAACGGAAAGTCCCGGGCTCCTCCGATGTTCATTCCATGGAGGTTCTCCACCCCCTGCGTCGCCAGGAACTCCACCACCTCCACCGTGGAGATCACCGTCGCACCCGTACGCTTGGCCAGCGCGGCGGCATCGGCGATGTGGTCGTAGTGCCCGTGCGTCACCAGGACGAAGTCGGCGTCCACCTCCTCTACGGAGAGCTCCGTGGCGGGGTTGTCTCCGAAGAAGGGGTCGATGACCAGCCTCGTACCGTCGTCGGTAGTGACGGTGCACGTCGCGTGCCCATGAAAGGTCAGGGTCGCCATGAGATACCTCCTCAGTCTTTCGCGTTCGCGTTCCGGCTCCGTGCCGCTCGGGAGGGTCCGGATCGGGGGGGATGCGGGCCGAGCGCCCGAGCGGGCCACCCGCGTCCACCTCCTCCCTCATCAGGCTGATTCTTCGGCGTACTCCTCCAACGGGGGGCAGCTGCAGACCAGGTTCCGGTCGCCGTAGGCGTTGTTCACTCTCCCTACGGAGGGCCAGAACTTGTGCTCCCGAGTCCATGCCGCCGGGTAGGCCGCCTGCTGCCGGGTGTAGCGGTGATTCCACTCCTCCGCCGTAACCACGGCTGCCGTGTGCGGCGCGTTCTTGAGGGGGTTGTCCTCCCGGTCGGCGATTCCCAACTCCACCTGCTGGATCTCGGCCCTGATGGAGATCAGGGCATCGCAGAAGCGGTCCAGCTCGGCCTTGGACTCGGACTCGGTGGGCTCAGCCATGATGGTGCCGATGACCGGCCAGGACATGGTGGGGCCGTGGAAGCCATAGTCTTGCAGACGCTTCGCCACATCCTCTTCCGTGATTGCGGCACTCTTCCGGAACGGCCGCATGTCCAGGATGAACTCGTGGGCCACACGCCCCTGCTTTCCGCGGAACAGGACGTCGTAGTGCCCCTCCAGTCGGCGAGCCATGTAGTTGGCGTTCAGGATCGCGACCTCCGACGCCCGACGCACTCCCTGGCCCCCGAGGAGAGCGATGTAGGCCCACGAGATGACCAGGATGCTGGAACTACCCCAGGGCGCGGCGGAGATGGGCCCGATGGCCTTCTCCCCACCTACCTCCACCACCGGGTGCCCCGGCAGGAAGGGTGCAAGCGCGTCGTTGCAGCAGATGGGGCCCATGCCGGGCCCACCACCGCCGTGGGGGATCGCGAAGGTCTTGTGGAGGTTGATATGGCAGACGTCGGCCCCGTAATCCCCCGGGCGGGCCAACCCCACCTGGGCGTTGAGATTCGCCCCATCCAGGTACACCATCCCGCCATTGTCGTGCACCACCTGACAGATCTCACGGATCTCCTCTTCGAAGACCCCGGCGGTGGAGGGGTAGGTGACCATGATGGCCGCCAACCGGTCCGAGTACTCCTCGGCCTTCGACCTCAGGTCGTCCAGGTCGATGGACCCGTCTTCCCGCACCTGGACGATCTTCACCTCCATTCCGGACATG
>CP070829.1:1362515-1400044 GCA_020344755.1 Gemmatimonadales bacterium | reverse complement strand
AGGGAATACTGGCAGGAAAGGCGTCACGCCTTCATCCCCGAATTTCGCGAGGCGATGGATGGTTGGCTCGATTCTGAAAAGGGCCGCCTCACCCGATCCGACGCGCTGTATTCACCTCTCGACAAGGCTACGGCGAGTCCCGAGCCCTGAGGAGCCTCCGCAGGTCGACGTCGTGGTACTCAACGCTGGGGCCAAATAACGGCTTTGCGTTTCTACTGCGCACCACGACAGGTCACGCGCACCAAGTGCGCACCACACGTGTGGCCCCGCGACCATGGTGAACGCTTATTGGACGCCAGACGCCGGTTCTCGAATCAGGTAGCAGATAGCGCGACCGTTCTCTTCGAACTGACGGAACTGCCTGAAACCAGCCTTCTCGAAGGCGCGGACGGCGCGTGCATTCGCTAGGTCGGTACCGACCCCCACCGAGGAACATCCTTCAGCACCGAGTCGGGCCAGTATCATTTGAAGTGCCATGGGGCCGACTCCTCGCCCCATCCACTCGGGTTCACCGATGAGAATGTCCAAGTCCATATGATCCGACGGGAGGTCAGCGAGTCCGGCCTCCGCGACCTCGGCCGGATCGAGTCTTCGCCACAGCAGGTAGCCGACCGGTAGGCCTGCCACAGAAATGAGAGCCTGATCGCTGGCTGGCTGCCGAGTCACCGCAGCGAACGAGTCGGCGGGGTCACCCCACCATCGAGAGACGGTAGGCCGACGAAGCCAACCCCGAAGCAGCTCTCTACCGGCACGGTCTAGCGGCTCGAGCCGCACGTCCACTGGCATGGGAGTCTTCAACGCCTGCCTCCGCCGCCTAGCGATGCGAAATTCTGCTGCGCGACCACAATGCTTCCCACCGGTCGCGAGGTGCAAGCCGAGTGACCGCGTGACCCTCACGCCCAGCCCGCGACAGCAGCAATGCCTTGTTAGCTAGCCATCCGGCCCATCCTTCAGATTCCGGTCTACCAGGGTACGGATGCGCTGCAGCGAACTGCGAACGGTCTCAGCTTCCGCCAAGAGATCAGGCATCCACGAATAGCGACGGGCCAAGAAGTTGCGGAAGACTGGATCGCTGGCAAGTTCGCCAAGCCCCAGGTCATCTCCCGCGATCTCGGGCAGGATCAAAGCGCCGTAATCGAGATGGGACATGAGGTAGTCACTCTGGAAGTCCATGGCCAAGACCCCAATCCCATCTTCTTCCTCTCTGTAGTCACGAAGCAGGCCCGGCCACGCGGCTAGCTCGAGCCGAAGTGAGTCATCTTGGATCAGCGCGAACTGGCCGGAATACAGCAGGGACTCCAAAGCTCCATCACTTGGGTCAAACGTCCACCAGTCGGTAACCTTGCGGACAAGGATGCGGAGCGAATCGGACTCAGGGACCCGCCCCGCGGTCAGGCTCTCCATTAGAGCCAGCGTCGCGTCGCGGGAACCGCGATGCCAGGCAACGGCCGTATCGAATCGAGCTGCATTCTTGCTGAAGTCCTCGGCCAGATGCCGAAGAGCGACCTGCTCCTCCCTTCGATCCCGTGCCGAATCCCAGAGTGCTTCGGCGCCGAGCGCGATGATGATCCCGAGCACGATTACGACGCCTTCAAGTGTCAGGGCGGTCCAGCTTCTCGAAGGCACCCCTGTCCGATCGGTCATCCGAGATTCACGTCTCCATGGCTGCGTGGCGAGCTAACGGCTTTGCAGTTCTGCTGCGCATCAGCTTGATGACCGCGCGCAGAGCGCGCGACCCCAGACGCCGGCCGCGACAGCAGCAACTTCTTGTTAGGTCGCGTCTGGCGGGACCTTCACACCGAGTTGAGCGAGCAGGCCAAGCACGTCAGCCTCCTCCCACGCCTCTGCAATCCGACCTTCCTCAAGGCGAAAGATGATAAGGATCCCGAACTTGACGGATCGGTCGGTAGGGGCGAGGCCCATGAACTCACCAGTGTGCGTTCCGGAATTGACCCCTCTCATCACGACGCGATCTCCCACAGCAAAGAGATCCTCAAGTCCATGCTTGAGGTCTGGGAAGGCGGCATTGAAGGACTTGGATGCAGCGAGGAGGCTTTCGCGGTCCAACGTAGCCCCTCCGAGGTGCCAGCGGGCATCCTCAGTCATTACTTCAAGCAGAATCTCCGGGTTGCCGCGATCCGTCTCGGTGATGAAGCGCCGAACCACATCTTCGTTCTGTTCTTGAGTCGAGCTCATCAGTGCCCCCGGGGCTCGAGACGCGACCTAGCGACACGGAATTCTGCTGCCGCACCTTACAAGCTGATGGCGAGCGAAGCGAGCTTCCCTCAACGCATCCTCGGACAGCAGCAATTCCTTGTTGGCTAGCGACCCGCTCGGTAGTCCCGGATCACCTCCTCGAGCTGAAGCCTACCAACTTCGATGCGCGAGTAGTAAACGGCTTGCATGCGGATGTTGGTCTGAGCCCTTCGTGCTTCCACTGCAAACGTCGGTACCCGGCGAGCGGCCGCCACGAGATCCACGAGACTGATGTCGTCACCCGCCGCGACCCCGATCGACACCAAGGCATCTTCCAGACGGTCATTGTACCCCATTTGACGCTGCTCATTGCCACCCTGGTCTTCGGCGAGTTGGTAGTATGACATCACCGCGGCGCGCAGCGCGTTGTCTTTCAAAATCCGGACTGCACCCGTCGCAATCATCTCTTGGTATGCGGTAGACGACAGGTCGAACTCAGGTCGATACTGGAAGCCGCCGAGCGGCCGGGCCTCCACGTCCGGAGACGCCCAAAGAGACCGACCAGCTAGCGCCCGCAGCGAGTCACGGCGGGAAGGACTGAAGAGGGAGTCGTTCTCCTGAAGCCTCATTCGCGTCTGAGCCGTTTCGTCGCCCAGCCCTGCCAGAACAGCGTCGAGCACCCGTAACCGGAGCTGAGCGTCAGCCGCCGCGGTGGCTAGGTCGGCGCCGTCAGCCGAGAGCTCCGCCTGCATCCGGTCGAGCAGGCTACGCTCCAACTCGCGGTCCTGTCTCCGCGCGTTCCAATCATCGACGCCCAGCGCAACGAGAACGCCGAACACGATGACCGTGAACTCGCCGGCCCATCGAGCCGCAACAGATCGGTTCACCGGGTCTCCAGTTCAGTCGCTAGCTAACTCGTTTCTCTACCGACCTTTCACGGCCGGGCAGGCCTCTGTAATCACCCGCCTATCCTTCGCCCCACCTGCGCGCCGCGCAAGCTAAGCGCACGGCGGGCAGTGGATGGCTTGCGGTGGGGGCAGGGTTCCGGGAGGTCAGCCCGAATCCATTAACACGTCCAGGGGACTCCGGAAGTTCCGTCGGGCGTGATCGTTGATGTGGAGGTAGATCATGGTGGTCTTGATGCCCTTGTGACCCATCAACTCCTTCAGGATCCGGATGTCCATTTCCGGACGGTGATTCCCGGGGGGTCGAAGCCGATGTCCTTGATCCTCGGCCCCATGCACGCTCCCAGGCGAAGTCGGGATCCATACTGGAGGCCTCCCGCTGACCAGCACTCGAGTCCTGGACAGGAATCCGGCAAGCCTCCGTTCCCCTGCGTGCACACTTGTCGGTATCTGGAGTGCGGCGTCTATTGACGCGTGTCGGTGGAAGGGATCCTCGCTGGACGGAGCGTCGCATGTCGGAACTGAAGCTCGCGGTCGTGACGGGGGCGAATTCCGGGGTTGGTAAGGCGACGACCCTCGAGTTGGTGCGAGCCGGCTGGGGCGTGGTGATGGTCTGTCGGAGTGAGGAGCGCGGCGGACGCGCCATGATGGAGATCCTCGGCGAGCTCCCCCGGGCCAAGCTCCAGGTGGAGTGGTGCGACCTGGGAGTACTGGACGAAGTCCGTGCCTTGGCGGAGCGCCTCGACGGTTGGCTCGCGGCGCAGCGGCTGGAGCTGACCGCCCTTGTGAACAATGCCGGTGTGTACCGTGCGAGGCTCGAGCGGACACGGGATGGCTTCGAGCGGACGATGGCGATCAATCACCTGGGCCACTTCCACCTGACGCTCCTCCTCCAGCAGCGCCTCCGCCGCCCGGGGGCACGGGTGGTGAACGTGTCGTCCGAGGCGCACCGGAGATCTCGCGTGGGCGGTCGCAACTGGGAGCGCGTGCTGCGCGGGACCGGACGCTGGAACGGTGCGAAGGCGTACTGCGACTCCAAGCTGGCCAACATCCTCTTCACCCAGGAGCTCCATCGGCGCTGGGGTCCCGAGGGGACCGTTGCCACGGCGGTTCACCCGGGAATGCTCTCCACGGCCATCTGGGACCGGAACCGGACCTTCGGCATGAAGGTGGCTCGGCTCCTGAAGCCCCTCATGGGCCCACCCGAGGCCGGTGGCAAGCGCGTGGCCCGGGTCGTGGCCGACCTCCCGGCCAGTGAGGTGAAGGGCGCGTACTTTTCCCGTGAGAAGCGGGTGACGCCCGGCACGCGGGAAGACGGGGGCTTCTCGGCGTTGTGCCTCTGGGAGGCCAGCGAGCAGGCCGTGACAGAGAGCTTCTAGCGCATCCGGGCCGGCGTCACCCGAGGTGGATGGCGCGCGGGATACCGGCAGTGTATCCTGCGCCACCTCTGGGGCGGGCTCGCCCCCGACCTTCCCTCCACCCCTGCCAATCCCGTGCACCGGACCCCCTCCTTCCGCCATCCGGCCGCGAAGGTCACGCCACGTCCCCGGGCTGCCCGCACCCCGCTGATCCTGGCGTTCGCTCTTCTCACCCTCGCCCTTCCCCTGTCCGCTCAGCAGAACCCCCGGGTCGCGGAAGCGCAGCGGGCCTTCGACGAGCTGGACTACGGTTCGGCAGCGGTGCTCGCGGAGGCCGCGCTCCAGGAGAACCTTTCCACTGAAGATCGGGTCGCGGCCTACGAGGTCCTGGGCTACACCTACGGGATTCTCGACGACGCGGACCGTGCCGTGGCCATGCTCAGCCAGATGATCCTCCTCGATCCGGAGCGCGAGCCCGACGTACAGGCGCTCCCCCCGCGCCTGGTCGGCCTCTACAACCAGGCGCTGGGACAGGTCCTGGTGGTCCGTGGACTCCTGGTGGACAGCGCCTCGTTCGTGTCCGGAGAGGGGCGGGTGACCCTGCACTACGAGGTATCACGGCCGGCGACCGCGGAGCTGCGGGTCGTTGGGAACGGCGTGGACCAGGTGATCCAGTCGGCCCTCACCAACCCGGGCCCCGCTCGCTTCGACTGGGGCGCGCAGCTCGAAGGTGATCCCCTTCCCCCCGGTGACTATCAACTCCTCGTGACGGCGCGGGAGGGGCGTAGCGAGTACCAGGGGCTCATCGGCTTCGGGGTGGACCACTCCGCCGTGGACACGCTCCCGCTGCTGACCCGCCTTGAAGGTTTCGACCGCCTTCCGGAGACCGAGCGTCCCCCCCGGGATTGGCGTCCCCTGGGCATTACCACCCTCCTCACCGGGGCGGTGGGCGGGGCGGCCCTCGCGCTGAACAACTCCGCATTCGACGGGGCCCGCCTGGAACTGGGGCTCTCCGCGCTGGTGGGGCTGGGCACGGCCCTGGCCCTCTCGCTGCGGAGACCGGATCCCCGGCCCGTTCCTGCGGCTATCCGCTACAACGAGCTTGTGGACCGGACACTGCAGGACCGAAACGCAGAGATCGCACAGCAGAACGTGGAGCGCCGCCGACGCGTCCGTCTCACCATCCAGCAGGAGACCGGCTCGTGAACGCCCGCCGAATGAGGTCATTGCTGCACCGACAGGCCGGCGCGGGGCTGCCCCTGGGTCTGGTCCGGTGGGCAGCGATGGCGGTGGCGGGCTTGGGAGGAGCTTCGCCGGGGACGGCCCAATCCCTCTATCTGGAGGTCCAGGGAGATCGATCCACCTTCAACGAGGCCCTGGCGGACGACCGCCTCACCGGGTTCGGCGCGGCCGGATCCGCGCGGTGGGACGGCGGGACTTGGGAGGTTGAGGGCGAGGTGGCCTGGCGCTCCATGAGCCCCGCCGCCGAGGACCGGGACGGCTCGGTGACCTTCCTCTCGGGCGGGGTTCGGGGCCGCTACGCGGTCTGGCGCACCCTATCGGTGGAGTTGGGGTGGGAGTCTCGGACTGCGGATCCCCAGTTCGCGGCGCAGGACCTGGGGATGGCCCTTCTCGGCCTCCACTACGGGACCCAGTTGACGAGCCTGGCGGACCTCTGGGTTCGGGGCGCGGCGATCCCTTTCAGCTCGTTCAACGGGGGCGGCGAGGCCAGCATCGGAATCGGCCTGGGAATGGGTCTCCGGGTCGGTCCTCCCACGGCGGCCTGGCGAGCGGTACTGGAGTATGGGTTCCGCCGCATCGATCGCACCGTGCGGGACGTGGACGTCCCCATCCAGGTGGAGGGAATCCGCATCGGGGTCGAGTATGCCGTCTTCTGAACGCTCCGTGATCCGGTGGGGGGTGCTGACGGTCGCCGGTGCCGCTGTGGCGTGGGCCGCAGCCTGCTCCCCGGTGGCCAACGATGAGAGTAACGCCCTGAGCCTGACCCTGGTGGATCCGCCGGCCCAGCTCCTCGTGGGTGACACGGTGCGGCTCCAGGTCCAGGTGACCGGAGGGTCGGTGGGGACGGGGGCCTCCGAGGTGCTCTTCCTCTCCAGCGACGACTCGGTGATCGTGGCGGGTCCGACCGGTGTGCTCACCGCAGTGGGTGAGGGGCGGGCCGAGATCACCGCCCGCCTCGCCCGGTGGGAGAGTGCCCCCCCGGCGACCCATTCCATCTATGTGAGCCGGGGCATCGTCATCGCGCAGCTGGCCGGGGCCCGGAGTCGTGCGGGGGACCTGCGTTTCGGCGAGGAGCTGGTCATCACGGGGCTGCGCCTGGACCCGGACTCGCTGGCAAGCGTGACCATCGGGGCCAAGCCCGCGGCGGTGGCCGGTTATACTCCCCGCAACGAGACGGACCCGGCCTCACTGGAGGAGCTCCGGGTCATCGTGCCGGTCTCGCCGAAGACGGTGGAGCTCCTCCTGGTGCACCGGGGCGGCGGAACGGCCGCCCGGACCCTCTCCATCACCCAGGAGGACGTCCTGGAGCTGGAGTCGCCACCGGTGCTGGTGGAGATGGCCGAGGATCCCTATCGGGCCGAGGAGCTCACCATCGAGGCGCCGGACCGGGACTGGATCCGCTTCCAACTCCCCGCGGGAGACTGGACGTTTCGGGTGGGGCTGAAGCAGGGGTACTCCTTCCAGGGATTCGCCCAGTACCGCTTCTTCCTCCGGGAGCCCTCGAGCCTCACCACGGGGGACCCGCGCTGGTCGAGGCACCACGCGGGCATCTCCTGTGACACCCGGGGCCGTATCTGGCGGGCCGAGCGCCGGGTCGGGGTGGCGGAGTTCATCGTCCCGCTTCGCCTGCAGGAGGCGCTGACGGTGGACTTCGTCTCGGACACGGAGTTCGGGGCGGTGGTCCCCTACCGGATCGCCATGGTCCCGGGGTACGACTCGGAGATTCCGCCGGATGCGGCCGAGGGGAACGACTTCTGCATCCACGCGGCACCGCTGGAACTGGACGTGCCCCACAGGTTCACCCTGGACACCTCCTCGGACCACGACTGGTACAGCTTCACCGTCCCGGGCACGCCGGCCTTCCTCGGCGCCCTCCCCGCCCGGCCGGAGCGGGAAGACAACGGCACCTTCGCCCTGGCGGATACCGTGGTCCCGGGGACCCGGGTGGTGGGGGAGAACAACCGGGCCGGTGAGTTCGACACCTACCTGGTGGAGCTCGAGGCGGGGCAGCTGCTGGACGTGGAGATCCACTCCGTGCTCCTGGAGGAGCCCCTGCCGGGACGGAACGAGTTCTCGGACATGGAGGTGGATCTCTACCTCTACGATTCCGGGGGGACGCCCCTGGCCCGGAGTGGCTACATGTTCAATCCGGCGGACCAGGAGCCCGAACTGCGGCAGCAGCGGGGAAGCGATGCCCGGATCCGCTACATCGCCCCTGAATCCGGGTCCTACTACCTCCGGCTCCAGGGCGAATCCCGGTGGATCAACGACCCCCCCACGGGCCCCACCATGTACTACGCCATGGACGTGCGCGTCCACGAGGCGGGCGGGGTGCTCCAGGCCGAAGCGCTGGCTGCCGGCGCCCCCAGCGATCCGGAGATGCTGCTGCTGGAGCGCCGGCCAGGGGATGGTACCGCCGTCCTGGTCTTTTCCACTACCGAGGGTGACCGCGAATTCCTGGCGGACCCGGTCCCTCCGGGTGACTACTACCTCGTGGTGTTCGGTGCCGGCGGCGTGGCCGGAGAGTACAGCCTGACGCTCGGGCTGGATCCGCCCGCAGCGGCAGCGGGAGGAGGGGCCCCGTGAGGGGGCACCTGCGCCCTTCGTTGAGGTCGCTTCCCGCGACAGGTCGGGTGGGGCTGGCCATCCTTCTTGGGATGGCGGCCTCCACTTGTGACCTTCCCACGGATGCCTCCGCCGAGTTGGGGGTGGCCCTGTCCTCGAACGAGCTCCGCTTGGTCCTTGGCGAGTCGGTCCAGCTGAACGCCGAGGTCCAGGGGGCCGACCTGGACGCATCCGGCATCCGGTTCGAGTCGCTGGATCCCCAGATCCTCCAGGTCTCCGAGTCGGGCCTCGCCCTGGGGGTGGGCCGGGGTGAGACACAGGTGGTGGCCTCCCTTCGTTCCTTCGCCGAGGCCCGCGCTGACACGGCCCGGGTGGTGGTGCTGGAGACGGTGTCCTTCGACACGGTCTATCCCGATACCGTCCGCTATGGCGAAACGCTCACCATCGTGGGGCTCGGGTTGGACCCGGCACGCCTGAGCGCGCTGTCGGTGGGGGGCTTCCCCGCTTCGGTCCGATCCTTCGTTCCCGGGCGCGTCGCCGAGGACGGGTCCCGGGACACCCTGCGGGTCTACGTCCCCGCCGGGGCGGCGTCGGATGCATCCCTGGTGGGCCTCCACGTCACCGGCGCATCGGAGACCCGACGCCTCACGGTGATCCGGGAGGACCTGTACGAGCCCAACGACGATCAGCCGGCACGGATCGACGGACCCACCAACCTCACCAATCCTCAGCTTTCCTTCGAAGCCGGTGGGGGGTTCGATTGGTATCGCCTCCGGGACATTCAGGGGAGCTTCACCGTCGTCGTGGAACCCCTCCTCCCCCTGCAGAGCGTCCTGGGCAGCGTGCGCCTGAGCGCTCCCCGGGCGGAGCGCGGCGACATACCGGAGTGGAGTGTCGCCGACGCCGAGTATCCCCACTGCAACGGGCTCGAGGTCCGGCGTGAGCGCGCCTATTTCTTCGATGAGGACGCCACCGGCGACGTCCTACGCTTCCCGGTCATGGACCCGGTGGAAGACTCGCTGGATCTGACGATACGGATCTTCGCGGCTCCCGCCGAGCCCCTGCGCTACCTGGTGCGGGTGGAGGAAGGATACCAGGGAGATGTCGCACCCGACGCCTTCGAACCCAACGATCACTGCGGCCAGGCCGCCGATCTTCCTGCTTCCTTCGAGGAGTTCATCTCCTTCGACGGCCCGGCGGACATGGACTGGTTCCGCTTCAGCGTTCCCGCCGAAGGGGCTCGCTTCCAGGCCCGGGTGGACTGTACGCGGTGCCAGGGCGCGGACAACCTGGTGAGCCTCTCCGTCTATCCCGTCACCTCTGTGGCCGATCCGGACCGGCCTGGCACGCTCCCGCAGATCTACTCCGACTACGCCGGGTTCAGCGGGTTCCTCGACGTGGCATTGGAATTGCCCGCGGGCGAGTACTTCATGAGCGTGCACAACGAGTTCTACGAGGGCGTCGACCAGGTCCTCCTCACCACCTTCCTGACCCCCAACTCCTGAGAGACGGGTCCGGCCCCGCCGAGGACTCCCGCCCGCTTGAGCGGAGTTGGCGGTCCGGGTTAGGTTCGCGCCGTCGGCCAGCCCCCCCGGACCCCTGCTATCCCCTGCCATGGACCCGAACGACGAGACGCGGCGCCCGCCCCCGGGGGTGACCTCCGGCACCGGGCGCTCCCTGGTCTGCCGGCACTGCGGGGCGGTCCTCCACGGGGACCCGTCCTGCCCGTCCTGCGGGGAGCAGTTCCGTATCGAGCCGGATCAGGCCCCGGTCTCCGGACTGGTCAAGGAGATGCAGGAGCGCCTGACCCGGGCATTGGGGGGACGCTACGAACTCCGGGGACTGCTGGGCCACGGGGGGATGGGCGCCGTCTTCCTGGCGGTGGAGCTCCGTCTGGACCGGCTGGTGGCGATCAAGGTCCTCCCCCCGACCCTCGCCGCCGACGAGGGACTCCTGACCCGGTTCGAGCGGGAGGCACGGACCGCCGCCCGCCTGGATCACCCGGGCATCGTCCCCATCTACTCGGTGGAGGACTCGGACGACCTCCACTACTTCGTCATGAAGTTCGTCCCCGGCACGGATCTCACTGAGGAGATCGCCCAGGGGCCCATGCCGGTGGAGCGGGTGCGGGAGATCCTCCTGGCGGCGGCCCGGGCCCTCTCCCACGCCCACGAACGGGGGGTGATCCACCGGGATGTGAAGCCGTCGAACATCATGATCGACGACCGGGGCCGTGTGGTGTTGGCGGACTTCGGGATCGCCAAGGCCACCGCCAATTCCCAGGTCACCTCCACCGGCCAGGCCCTGGGGAGTCCCCAGTACATGAGCCCGGAGCAGTTCGAGGGGCGGGAGGTGGACGGCCGGAGCGACCAATACGGGCTCGGGATGGTGGCCTACCACATGCTCGCGGGACACGCCCCTTTCGAGGGCGGATCCTACGGCGCGGTCCTCCTCAAGCAGGTCATGGAGTATCCCGCCTCCCTGAAGGAGCTGCGCCCGGATCTCCCGGACGATCTCGTCGCGGCGGTGGAGCGGGCCATCCGAAAGGCCCCCGAAGAGCGCTTCCTGGACATGGACGCCTTCGCCGCCGCGGTGTCGGGAGCAGCCGGCGCCCGGGTCGATTCGGGTGGCGCGCACGTAGCCGGAAGCACGGCAGCGGCAACCGCGGGAGGCTCCGGCGTTGCCCAGGCCTCCGGGAAGAATACCCCCCTGCACCCGCGCCGCCGTGTCGTCGCCGGGCTCGTGAGCCTCGCGGTGCTGTCCGGAGTGGCCTATGCGGTGTGGGGAGGAGGCGCTGGGGATGCCGGTCCATCCGAGACTTGGGACCCTGAAGCAACGGTGTCGGTGGAGGGTGGAGCGGGCCCCGAAGGGTCCGCCGCACCTGCCTTCGACGGTGCCGGCGGACCTCCCCTTGGCGGGGCACAGGAGGGCACTGGCGAACCCGGGGAATCGGTGGCGCTGGGTGCCGGGGGAAGCCCGGAAGGTGGCGAGACGGAGAGTGCGAACCTCGAGACCGGGGCAGCGGTCGACGACCCTGGCGGCTCCGCTGCTTCAGAACGGACGACCTCGGAGGAGGCTGCCTCCCCTCCCCCACGGGAAACCCGGGCCGTGCAGCTCCCGCCGCCGGCGGCACCTTCCAACGGGCTCCTCACCATCAACGCGCAGCCCGTGTATGCCTACGTGGAAGTGGACGGAATCGAGCTCCCGAACAGCACGCCCATCTTCCAGCACCCGCTGACCCCCGGGCGCCACATCCTGACGATCCGGCGGGAGGGGTACGAGACGGTGGTGGACACGGTGGAGATCACCGCCGGCAACGAGACGCGTCGGAGCTACGTGCTCATCGCCAACTGAGGCCGAGTCTCTTCAGCCCCCGTCGATCTCCAGAACAATCTCGATCTCCACGGTGAAGTTCACCGGGAGGGAGGCCATTCCCACGGCGGATCGGGCGTGGTGACCCCGCTCCCCGAAGACCTCGTGGAGGAAGAGTGAGGCGCCGTTCATGACCTGGGACTGCCCGGTGAAGTCCGGTTCCGAGTTCACCATCCCCAGCACCTTCACCACCCGGGTGATCCGGTTCAGGTCCCCCAGATAGCCCTTCAGGGACCCGAGAATGCAGATGATGGTCTGCCGCGCCGCGAGCTGCGCATCCTCGACGCTCACGGCGCTCGGTACCTTGCCGCGTCCCGGAACGTCCGGGTTCCCGCACGCCCCGTGACCGGACGTGAAGACGAGATTCCCCGTCTGCACGACCCGGTCGAAGGAGCGGCTGCGGTTTTCATCGGGAACGGGAAGCTCGATCCCCATCTCGGCGAGGCGCGCCTCTGCGTCCAAGGTCTGGGACGCGGCTGGGACCGCCGCGAGTGCCACTGCGGCCAGGGTGAGGGCCAGGAGCGTGGCGAACAACACATCCACTGCGGCACGGAGGGCGGTGTGTCGGCCCGAGGTGGCCAACGGGCTGCGTCGCATGGTCTCCGTCCAGTCTGAAGTCGAGAAGGGGGGAGCCATTCTGGGCGCTGGGCCCCCGCGGCGCAACGGCTGGGGTCCACCCTCCTCCACCGTGCATCCCCGGGAAGACCGAACGGCCTTGGACATACCCCTTGCCAGAAACGATATGAAACCATATCGATATGGTTCCGTAGTGATCTTCGTCCCGGACGATGCCGGGGCGCTGTGGGGACCCGGGGCCGTCTGCGCGCGGTGCGCGTCGCCCCACCCAGAACACACCGGAGTGAACCGAGTGACCGAGCGATCCGTGACCCCATTGGAGCAGCTGCCACCCCTGAAGGCAGCGTGGTTCCACATCTTGCTGGCCCTGTCCGACAATGCCCTGCACGGCTTCGCGATCCGCGAGGCGGTGGAGGCCCGCACGGGCGGCGGCGTGAAGCTCTGGCCGGCCAACCTCTACGGCTCCATCCGGGACATGGCGGAGCAGGAGCTTCTGGAACCCCTGGCGGAGGACGAGCAACCGGACGACGACCAGCGTCGGCAATATTACCGGCTCACGGCCCGGGGCCGGGAGCTACTGCGCATGGAGGCGGACCGGCTGCAGCAGCTGGTGGACGCGGCCCGGGCGAGCCAGGCCCTGGCCGGGTGAAGCCTTCGGTGAAGGCGGGGAAGTCCTCGACCGGCCAAACGGCCTGAAGCAATGGGATCCCGATCGCCTTTCTCGGTGCGCTGGGCACTCCGGCTCTACTCTGCGGGGGTGAGAGCACTTCCCCGGTCGTTCCGGAGGACCTACGGCCGGGAGATGACCCGGGACCTGGAGGCCATCCTCGGGGACCGGCGGAGGAGCGGCGGCGTAGCGTCCGTGTGGACCGGCATGCTGGCTGCGGCATGGGACCTGGGGAGTTGGGTGTTGAAGGAACGGGTCCGGGGCCTCTCGGGCTCGAGGAAGAGAGTCCGGAGGCGTTCAGCGGGTGGCCCCGGAGATGCTTGGAGAGCGGCGGCCGATGACGGGCTGCTGGAACTGGGATGGGAGGAGAGGATGAGAAACGAGATGCGGGAGTTTGCTCGGGCGACGCGGTCGCTGCTCCGGAAGCCGGGATTCGCCGGCGTGGCAACGCTCACTCTGGGGCTGGGAATCGGATCGGTGGTGGCCATCTTCACCCTGGTCCACACGATCCTCCTCCAGCCCCTGCCCTACCCGAACGCCGATGGGATCGTGGAGATTCGGCACCACGCGCCGAACATCGACCTGCCGAACCTGAACAACTCCTCCGGCACCATCGCCCTCTACCGGGAGTCGGCGGACGTCTTCTCCGCGGTAGCGGCGCTGGACGGCCAGCAGCGCGTCCTCACGGGACTCGAGCGCCCAGAGGAGGTGGAGGTCCTTTCGGCCTCCTACGAGATCTTCGAGGTCTTCGCCACGCAGCCGGCCCTGGGCCGGCCCTTCGGTACCGCGGACCAGGTGCCGGGTGCCACGCCGGTAGCGATCCTCCTCTGGGATGAGTGGCAGGACCGCTTCGGCGGGGATCCGGAAATCCTCGGACGGACGCTTCAACTGGACGGGGTGACTACGGAGATTGTGGGGGTGATGCCCCGGGACTTCGAGCTGGCGCGGCCGGGCCCCATCGGGCTGGTCTCCCACACAGACCACGAGATTGACTTCGGCACCTTCGGCACCAACGGGATCGCGCGCCTGGCTGCGGGAGTGACACTGGAGCAGGCCCGGACCCAGCTCGAAGCCCTTCAGGCGCGCATACCGGAGCGGTTCCCGGACATCAGCCAGGAAGCTCTGGACGGGTTCGGGTGGGGCGTCTCGGTTCGGACCCTCAAGGAAGAGCTGGTGGAGGACACGGCCACCACCCTCTGGCTCCTCCTGGGCACGGTGGGCTTCGTCCTTCTCATCGCCTGCGCCAACGTGGCGAACCTCTTCCTGGTCCGAGCGGAGGACCGCCAGAAGGAGATCGCCGTAAGGTCGGCGCTGGGCGCGGGCCGGGGACAGGTGACCGCGTCCTTCGTCCGGGAGAGCGTAGTGCTGGGTCTGGCCGGGGGGCTGCTGGGAGTGCTGGTGGCCCTGGTGGGCGTCGAGCTCGTGGTGGCCTACGGTCCCGAGGACGTCCCCCGGCTTCGCGATGCGGGGCTGAGCCCCACGGTCCTGGCCTTCGCGGCGGCGCTCTCCGTGGGAACCGGCCACCTCCTGGGACTTCTTCCCATGACCCGCTACTCGGCGAAAGCCTTCGCGGCCATCCTCCGGGACGGCGGGCGTGGCACCACCGCAGGCCGGGGGCGGAACCGGGCCCGGAGCGCCCTGGTCATGAGCCAGCTGGCGCTGGCCCTGGTTCTCCTGGTGGGCTCGGGACTCATGTTCCGGAGCTTCGCCGAGCTGCGCAGGGTGGAGCTCGGCTTCGAACCTGCGGACATCCTCACGGTGGGGGTGCGGGTGGGCGACGCCATGCCCCTGGAGGAGGCGGCCCGTTTCTACCAGGACCTCCGGATTCGGGTGGCCGGGCTTCCCGGAGTGGAGATGGTGGGGGTCGCCACCCAGGTCCCCCTGAGCTCCGGGAATGCCAACGGTGGCTCGTTCCACATCGAGTCTCGGCCACGGGATGATGACGAGCTGCCCCCGGTGGCCATGTACCGGGCAGTGAGCCCCGGGTACTTCGCCTCCTTGGGCATTCCCGTGCTCGAGGGCCGGGACCTGGAGCCCGGTGACCTGGACGGATCTGTGGCGCGGGTCTGGGTGGATAGGTACTTCGCCGAGACCTTCTTGGAGGGAGACGCGCTGGGGCAGCGACTCGCCTGGGGCAATACCGACGAATCCGTCGACCGGTCCGAGTGGCCCTGGGCGGAGGTGACGGGGGTGGTGGGGGACGTGAAACTGCTGGGCCTCCGAGAGGACCCCATCGCCAACGCCTACTTTCCCCTCCTGGCCGGCAACCTGGGCTATCCGGAACTCGCCCTGGGCTTCCTGACGGTGAAGGTCCGGCCGGGACAGGACGAGGCGGCGCTCACGCCCGCCATCCGTGACGAGGTGATGCGCCTGAACGGCCAGGTCCCGGTCATTGAGGTGCGTACCATGGACGAGGTGGTGTCCGCCGCCACGGACGGTGAGGCGATCACGCTGGTCCTCCTGGGGATCGCGGCGGGAATGGCGCTCTTCCTGGGAGCCATCGGCCTCTTCGGGGTCATTTCCTACGTGGTGAGCCAGCGCACCCGTGAGATCGGAGTTCGCATGGCTCTCGGCGCGGAGGAGAGCCAAGTGAGCGGGATGATGCTCAAGCAGGGACTCACCGTGGCGGTGGCCGGGGTGATCTTGGGGCTCGCCGCGGCGTTCGGCCTCACCCGGGTGATGGAGTCGATCCTCTACGAGGTTTCCACGACCGACCCCCTCACCTTCGTCGTGGCTCCCGTGCTCCTCCTGGGGGTGAGCGCGCTGGCGACGTGGCTGCCGGCACGGCGGGCGGCCCGGGTGGACCCTGTGCGGTCGCTGAAAGAGGAGTAGGAGAGCGGGGGGCCGCGGCGGCGGCCCCCCGCTCCCCGCCCTACATCTCTGAGCGAAGCGCCACCACGGGATCCACCCCAGCGGCGCGACGGGCCGGAAGCCAGCTGGCCAGCAGCGCTACGGAGGCCAGCGCCACGGACACGAAGCCCAGCGTCACGGGGTCCATGGGGCTGACACCATACAGCAGCGACGCCATGAGGCGGGTGAGCCCGGAGGCGGCGGCAAGACCGATGGTGACCCCTGCCGCGGCCAGGACCAGCGCCTGTCGCAGCACCATCCGGCTCACGTCCGACGTCTCGGCACCCATGGCGATGCGCACGCCGATCTCACGGGTGCGCTGCGCCACGATGTACGAGATGACTCCGTAGAGCCCCACCGATCCGAGGAAGAGGGCCACGACGGCCGCAATTCCCAGCATGACGAGGGTGAAGGAGGTGCGGCCCATGGAGTCGGCCACCAGCTCGTCCAGGGTGGCGACCCGAGCCACCGGAAGATTCGGGTTCACGGACCATACGGCTTCCCGGACCTGCGGAAGGAGCCGCGCTGGGCCTCCATCCCGTACCCGCACGGCGTAGGCAAGGGAGCGCGGCGTCCGGAGGGCTCCTTCTTCGAACCCCGGCACCACCTGGGGCCAGAAGACGGTGGCCACGACCTCCTGGTCCACCCCGTCATCGTGTATGGCGCCGACCACTCCGACGATCTCCCACCACTCCCCCTCGCCGCCGCTTCCCCCGAAGGAGCGGACCCGCCGGCCCAGGGCCTCGGCAGGGGTGCTCCAGTACTCCCGGGCCAGGTCCTCCGTGATCATCACCACCCGGGCCTGGCCCTCGATGTCACCCCACGTCACGGCGCGACCCGCCACCACGGGGTTGCCCATGGTCGCATGGTACCCCTCTCCGATCCACTTGTAGCGGCGGATGGGCGGGATCTCGTCCCCCACCACGGGGAAGTCCTCGACTTCGAGCCCGTCGTTGCTGTCCCACCTGTCCATGGTCACCGACGACGAGAAGGCCGCAGCCGCCACACCGTGGATTTCCTGCACCTTTCGTAGGATCTCGCGGTGCGTCAGAGCCGTCTCCGGCACCCCCTCCACCTCGGCGCTGGGTACACTGACCCGGAAGGTGAGGACCTCACCCGGGTCGGTGAATCCCGGCTCCACGCTTCGTAGAGCCTGGAAGGAGCGGACCATGAGGCCCGACCCGGCCAGAAGCACCAGCGCCAGCGCCATCTGCGCCACCACCAGGCCGTTCCGGGCCCAGTGGCGCTCCTTCCCAGCGCTGCCGCCGCGCCCCCCTTCCTTCAGAGCTTGCACCATGTCCGGGCTCCCGTAACGCAGGGCGGGAATGAGCCCGAAGAGGAGTCCGGCCACCACCGAGACCGCCGCTGTGAAGCCCAGCACGGTCCCATCGATGGCCACCGAGGAAAGGCGCGGGAGGCTCTCGGGACCCAGGGCCACCAGCAGCTCCAGGCCACCCCACGCCAGGACCAGCCCGGCGGCACCGCCCACCCCTCCGAGGAGAACGCTCTCGAGGAGGAGCTGACCCGTCACATCCCCCCGGCTGGCGCCCATCGCCTTCCGTACGGCCAGCTCCCGCTGACGTCCCTCGGCCCGGACCAGGAAGAGATTCGCCACGTTCGCGCAGGCGATGAGCAGGACGATGGCCACCGTCCCGAGAAGCACCCACAGAGTGGACCCGATCTCCCCCACCACGTCCTCCACCAGGGGGTGGACGTTGGCGGCGAACCCCGCCTCCCGCATCATGCCCAGGCTGATGCCTCCCGGGGACCGCTCCACCGCAAGCGGAAGCATGCGGTCGATATCCGCGTTCACCGACGCCACCGTGGCGCCGTCCCGGAGCCGTGCGATGGCCTGGTAGGAGAAATCGCCCACGCCGACCTGGGCCGGATCGAACTGGAAGGGCAGGTAGACCTCCGGATCCCAGCGAAGGAACTCGGATTCTTCCGGCATCACGCCGATGATCTCCCGAGACCGTCCGTCCACCTGGAGGGTCCGACCCAGCACACCGGGATCACCGCCGAAGACCCGTTGCCAGTATCCGTGACCCAGGATGACGGTCAGAGGGGTGTCCGGAGTATCGTCTTCCGGAGTAAACGCACGCCCCATGAAGGGATTCACCCCCAGCATGGGCATGATCTGGTGTGTGACCCGGATCGCCTCCACCTGCTCGGGGCGCTCCAGCCCGGTGATGGAGACATGGGAGTTGTCCCACATCCCCACCGAGGCGAGGGTCCGGCTCTCCTCTACGTAGGTGAAGTGGAGCGCCGGGGACTGGTTCACCTGATCGAAGCCCAGGCCCGGGGCCTCGTGCCAGACTCCGATGAGCCGGTCCGGATCGTGGAAGGGGAGCGGCTCCAGGAGGACGGCGTTCACCACGCTGAAGATGGCGGTATTGCTTCCGATCCCCACTGCCAGCGTCAAGACGGCGACGCCGGTGAAGAGCGGTGCCCTCAGAAGCTTGCGGACGCTGTGGCGCAGCCTGGCGACGAACGAATCCACGATCCTCCCCTCCTCCCGACGATCGGTTCCCCGGGCACCGTCCGCACCCGATCTGCCCCGGATGCCGCGGCATGCCACCCACGTGCGCCCCTACGGCGGGTGGATCCCGTGGGTTTCCCACCGGCAGCCAATGTCCTTGCGGTCGAGTGGTGCCCGGACGAACGTTGAACGGCCATGGACAAGCCGACCCTCCTCGCCGTCGACGACGACATCGATGTCCTGCAGGCCGTCGCCCGCGACCTCCGCGGCAGGTACGGGCGCGACCACCGGATCGTCCGGGCCACGTCGGGACAGGAGGCCCTCGAGATACTTGAGGAACTCAGCAAGCGCGGCGCTCCCGTGGCTTTGATCCTCTCCGATCAACGTATGCCCGGCATGGACGGCGTGAGCTTCCTGTCTCGAACCAAGGACACCTGTCCGCGGGCGAAGCGCGTCCTCCTCACGGCGTACGCGGACACCGACGCCGCCATCGCGGCCATCAACCGCTCCCAGGTCCACTACTACCTCACCAAACCGTGGGACCCGCCCGAGGAGCGCCTCTTCCCGGTGCTGGACGACATGCTGGAAGATTGGCGCGCCGGGTACCGTCCAGGATACGGCGGCGTGCGGGTGGTGGGAGACCGGTGGTCCGCCCGGTGCCATCTGATCCGTGACTTCCTCGCCCGGAACCAGGTCCCCTACCAGTTCCTGGACGTGGAGACGTCGGACGAGGCCCGAGCCCTTCTTGGGCAGGGGGAACCGCCTCGGCTTCCCCTCGTTCTGCTTCCGGGCCGGGAGCAGTTGCAGGACCCTGAGGTCGCCGAGATCGCCGACCACATCGGGTTGGACACGACGGTCAGCGAGGACTTCTACGACCTGGCCATCGTCGGGGGAGGTCCGGGCGGCCTGGCAGCCGCCGTGTACGGCGGATCCGAGGGCCTCAGCACCATTCTTATCGAGCGGGAAGCCCCGGGAGGGCAGGCGGGCACCAGCAGCCGAATCGAGAACTACCTGGGCTTCCCCTCGGGACTCTCGGGTGCGGACCTGGCTCGGCGCGCCGTGGCCCAGGCGCGCCGCTTCGGTGTGGAGATTCTCACCCCCCTCGAGGCCACGAATCTTCGCGTCGACGGGCCGTACAAGCACCTCACGCTTTCGGACGGCTCCCAGGTGGCCTGCCACCTGGTGATGCTCGCCATGGGTGTCTCATGGAAGCTCCTCCCGGCGGAAGGGGCGGAGCGACTCACAGGCTCGGGGGTCTACTATGGCGCCGCCATGACAGAGGCGCTCCACGTCCGGGGCAAGACCGTCTACATGGTGGGGGCAGGCAACTCGGCCGGTCAGGCGGCGATGTTCTTCAAGGACTACGCCGACAAGGTGGTGTTGCTGGTGCGGGGTGGTTCCCTGGAGGCCAAGATGTCCCAATACCTCGTCAGCCGGATCGAGGCCACCGACAACATCGAGGTCCAGGTCGGCACCGAGGTGGTCGCCTGCAGGGGCGACGCCCATCTGGAGGAGCTCGACCTCCGCTCCGCCGTGGACGGTTCCGTGACCTCGGTTCCCGCCGAGTACCTCTTCGCCTTCCTCGGCGCCGCGCCGCACACCGAGTGGCTCGACGGGCTGGTGGCCTGCGACGACCGGGGTTTTATCCTCACGGGCGGCGACCTGGATCCCGACGTCCACCTGCGGGACTGGCCACTGGAACGGTCCCCGTACATGCTCGAGACGAGCGTTCCCGGAGTCTTCGCGTGCGGGGACGCGCGTCACGACTCCGTCAAGCGTGTGGCCTCCGCGGTGGGGGAGGGATCGGTCTCGGTCTCCTTCATGCACCAGATCTTGGCGGAGCTCTGAACGGTCCCGTGGCCATGCCGTCGGTGGTCCGGTGAGCTTCACCCCTGAACGCCTCGGGGCCCTGTCCCTTCTGCAGGGCCTTCCCGACGACCAGCTGGAGTGGCTCTGCGACCACGCCGATTGCGTGAGCCTGGCCCCCGGGGAACACATGTTCGAGCGGGGGGACCCGGCCGATTTCATGTGGATCGTGGCAGAAGGCACGATCCAGGGCTTCGAGGAGCACGGCAACCAGTGGCTTCTGGTCGCCACCACCGGAGTGGGGGAGGTGACGGGGATGCTCCCCTTCTCCCGCATGACCCACTACCCCCGCCTCACCGTTGCGGCAGAGCCGTCCACGGTCCTCCGGATGGACGCGGCTCTCTTCCCGGAGATGCTCTCGGTCAGCCCGGAGCTCGGGCGCCGCCTGGTGGCGCAGATGTCCGATCGGGTCCGGAGCGACGTCCGTCTGGAGCAGCAGAGCGAGAAGATGATGGCGCTCGGGCGGCTTTCCGCCGGCCTGGCCCACGAGCTCAACAATCCGGCATCCGCGGTGCGCCGAGCAGCCATGAAGCTGGCCGACCACCGCAACCGCCTTCCGGCGCTGGTGTCGGCCCTGGTCCGTCACGACCTGACGCCGGAGGCCCTCCAGGGCCTGGCCGGACTCCGGGCCCTGGCCCTGGAGCGCGCAGGAAGCGCCCGCTCGGCCTTGGAGCGAGCGGACCTGGAGGACGCACTGATGGCGTGGCTCGAGCATCACGAGATTCCGGACGCGTGGCGGGAGGCGGCCGTCTTCGCCGAGGCCGGCCTCGCAATCAAGGACCTGGAAACCGCGGTGGCACTTCTCCCGCCGGGAAGCCTCCCGGACGCCCTGGCATGGACCGCATCGGGGTTGGATTCGGACCGGATCGTCTCGGAGATCGCTGTGGCGTCGGCACGCATCACCGAGCTCATCGCAGCCATCAAGACGTATTCCCACATGGACCGCTCCCCCGAGCACCGTCCCACGGACGTCCGCGTCGGGATTGCCAACACCCTGACCATGCTCCAGCACAAGCTCAAGGAGAAGGGGATCCGCGTGGTGCGCGACGACCCGCCGGATCTCCCCCTGGTGCCTGGGAACGCTGGGGAGCTGAACCAGGTGTGGACGAACCTCATCGACAATGCGGTGGACGCAATGGAGCCCGGGGGTCGCCTCCTTCTGCGGACGCGGGTCAACGACCTCTGGCTGGAGGTGGAGGTGATGGACGACGGACCCGGGATCCCCAAAGACATACGGACCCGCATATTCGAGCCCTTCTTCACCACCAAGGAGGTGGGGGTGGGGACCGGCCTTGGGCTGGGGATCGCCGAACGGATCGTCCGGGTCCACCAGGGGCATATCGAGGTCCGGTCCCAGCCGGGCGAGACGGTTATGTGCGTGCGGCTGCCATTGGTCCCGAAAGTCCCGGAAGTCCGATAGGGCCCCCCGCGCGTGGAGTGCCGTCCGCTCCCCCTTTGGCCGGGGTGGGAACGGCTCGACCTCCGAGCCCCTCCGTTATTCCTCGTCCTTCTGGTACAGGGCGCAGGCCACCCCGGCCGGGTCCCGGATGACCGCGTAGCTCCCTGACCCCGCGCGACCCGGCGCCTTCAGAATCGCTCCGCCGCCGGCCCGCACCCGCTCGAGCGCCCCCGCGAGATCCTCCACCAGGAAGTACACCATCCAGACCGGCGGTAGGTCCTGGTTGGAGCCCCGGGCGTGGCAGACCCCGGCCACACCGGTTCCGTCCGGCGCGTACATCAGGAAGTCGCTGTAACCGCCCATCTCCACCGGCTCGGAGCGCCATTCCACCACCGTGGCGTAGAAGTCCCGCAGCGGCTGAGCATCGGGGACGGTGAGGTCGAACCAGACGGGGTGGCCGGGCTTCCGGTCGGGTGTATCGGACATGGGAGCGGCGGGACGGAGGGGAGGTGAGTGTGGAGCCAGCGCGGAGCGGCGGCCACCGCCGGACCCCCCAGCCTACGCCGCCCTCCCCGCGAGCCGCCAGCCTCCCGGGCCGCCGCCGAGTTGAAACCGGCGCCGGCCGCGACCCGTAGTCCGGGCGAAGACGGGTTCTTCCGTCTCGATTAATCATACAAAGTTGGCATTCAAAAAGCGGGACGGCTGTGGGGCCGTGGTGCGGCACCGGATCCAGGACTGCGGCCGTCTTCGAGGGGGCGCCGGATGGGCGGGGACGGATACCTGGGTGAGTTCGAGCAGATGCTCCTATTGGCAGCGCTGCACCTGGGGGAGGAGGCCTACGGGGCCGCGCTGGGGCAGGAGTTGGAGGCGCGGGTCGGGCGACGGGTGTCCCGGGGCGCGATCTACGTCACGCTGGACCGGCTGGAGGCCAAGGGGCTGATCCGTTCGGCCATGTCCGCTCCTCGGGCCGAGCGCGGGGGTCGGCCGCGGCGCATCGTGTCCGTCACGCCGGAGGGGGTCGCACAACTGCAGGCCTCCCGCGAGGCCCTCGTGACGCTCTGGGACGGGTTGGAGGTCCTGGAGGGATGAGGTCGCGGAGAGCGGCGGGCCTGGGCTCCACCCGACACTCCGCCGTGGAGGCGGCTCTGTGAGCGCGCCCCCCGGGGGGCCCCGTCCGCCCGGAATCCCGGAGGCCGTGCTACGGCGCTCCCTGCCCCCGGGTGCCCGCTGGGACGCGGTGCTTGGTGATCTGCACGAGGAATACCTCGGCCGGGTTGCGCGCACCGGGGCGCTCCGGGCGGGGCTGTGGTACTGGAGAGAGGCGCTGGCCACGGCCGGGCGGTACCGGCTGGACCGGGGCTCGGACATGGAGCATCGCCCCACGGGATTGGGGAAGGAACGAGGAGGAGGAGCGGGGATGGACCTGGTGATCCAGAACGTGCGATACGCCGTGCGCCGAATGGGAAAGGCGCCCTTCTTCACCCTGGTGGCCGTGCTTTCCCTGGCCCTGGGAATCGGAGCCAACACCGCCATCTTTTCGCTGGTCAACGCCGTCCTCCTTCAGGACGTGCCGCTGGAGAGACCGGAAGAGCTGGTGAACATCCACAGCCGGAGCCCCGACTTCCGGTGGGGCACCGTCTCCTTCCCCGACTACAGGGACCTGGAGGAACGGGCCCGGGACGTCTTCGTCGGCGTCTCCATTATGGAGCTGGGATTGGTGCAGGTGGACCGGGACGACGGATCGGTGGATCCGGTCCTCGCCGAGGGGGTGAGCGGCAACTACTTCTCCCTGGCGGGCCTCGACCCGGCACTGGGCCGGCTGCTGCAGGCGGAGGACCACGTGGAACCCGGGGCCCATCCCGTCGTGGTCCTGGGTCACCAGTACTGGAGCACGCAGTTCGAAGGTGACCCTGAGGTGGTGGGCCGCTCCATGCGGCTCTCCGGACGTGAGTACACGGTGGTGGGGGTGGCTCCGGAGGCCTACCCGGGCACCCTGCGGGGGCTCGAGCCGGCCCTCTACCTGCCCATCTACATGCTGGACCTGGCGCAGGGCCAGGAGCCCTCGTACGAGCGGCGCGGGAACCAGAGTGGCTTCATCCGTGCCAGGCTGCACCCCGGCGTGGGTATCCCCCAGATGGAGGCGGCGCTGGAGAGGGTCGCCCGTGAGCTGCAGGCCGAGTACCCCGGCGAGTGGGCCCCGGACAAGGTCTTCGCCTACATCCCCACCGCTGACGTGATCATGTACCCCGACATCGACCGCATCATGGTACCGGCCGCCGGGATGCTCATGGTGGTGGTGGGGCTGGTGCTTCTCATCGCGTGCGCGAACCTGGCCTCCTTCCTCCTGGCCCGGGCCGCGGACCGCCGGAAGGAGATCGCCGTGCGGCTCGCCATGGGAGCACGCCGCGGCACCCTGGTGGGGCAGCTCCTCACCGAGACGGTCCTTCTCTCCACCCTGGGGGGAGCCGGGGGGATCCTCCTCTCGGTCTGGGCCCTGCGGGTTCTGCAGGGGGCCGACCTTCCGCTCCCGATCCCCATCACCCTGGACCTCTCCCTGAACGGGACGGTGCTGACCTTCTCCGTCCTCGTCTCGGTAGCGGCGGGGATCTTCTTCGGGCTGGCCCCGGCGATCCAGGGAACGAATCCGGCGGTGGCCCCCACCCTGCGGGACGAGTCCGCTGGCGGCGGCCGCGCCCGCGGGGGCGCCCTCCGGAGCGCTCTGGTGGTGGCCCAGGTGGCGGTCTCCGTCGTCCTCCTGGTGGGGGCGGGTCTCTTCGTACGGAGCCTGCAGGCGTCGCAGGAGTTGGACCCGGGCTTCGGCAACGAGCCCGTGGCCATGCTCCAGCTGGTGGCGCCGGCACCGGACTACTCGGGAGACGAGGCGGTCCTCTACTTTCGCCAGCTCGCCGAGCGGGTGGCCGCCCTCCCGGGGATCGAGACGGTCTCCCTGGTGGACAACCCCCACCTGGACCAGCTGAACACCCAGTTCACCGGGGTCGTGGTGGATGGTGTACCTCCGCCGGAGGGCCGGGACTTCCACACCGTGGACTGGGCCGTGGCGGAGCCCGGCTACCTGGAGCTGGTGGGAATCCCCCTCGTGGCGGGCCGGGATTTCCTTCCCTCCGACGGGCCGGACGCCGAGCCGGTGGTGATCGTGAGCCAAGCCTTCGCGGACCGCTTCTTCCCCGGCCAGGACGCCCTGGGCCGCACCTTCACCACGCGGCAGCGGACCGTGCGCGTGGTGGGGGTGGCCCGGGACGCCAAGGTCCGGAGTCTCACCGAGGACCCACGACCGTTCCTCTACGCCCCACTGGCCCAGTTCCCCACCAACTTGGCCTGGCTCCTGGCCGGAACCCGCGGGCCGGCGGACCCCCACGTCCTCTCGCTGGTCCGGGAGGCACGGGACCTGGACCCCAGCGTCATCGTCTACAACATGAAGACCATGGAGGAGCACCTGGCCTCCCGACTGCTGGGGCGGGAGCTGGGAGCCCAGGTCATCGGAGCCTTCGCGCTCCTGGCCATGCTCCTGGCAAGCATCGGTCTCTATGGTGTCGTGAGCTACTCGGTGGCGCGCCGGACCCGGGAGGTGGGGATCCGTCTCTCCCTGGGCGCCGAGACCGGCGCTGTGGTGTGGATGCTGACCCGGGGCGGGATGCGACTGGTCGCGCTGGGGGCGGGAATCGGCCTGGCAGTGTCGGGTCTCCTGGCCCAGTTCCTCTCCCGCTTCCTCTTCGGGGTGCCGGCGCTGGATCCGGTGACCTTCGTGGGGGTGCCGCTTCTCCTGGGAGCGGTCGCCCTGTTGGCGGCGTGGATTCCCGCGATGCGGGCGGCTCGGGTGAACCCGGTGGGGGCCCTCCGGGCGGAGTGAGAGGTGCCGTCCGCTGCCGCTCGAGCTGGAGACGGGAAGCACCCCACTCGGGAGGTGCACCGGTACGGCGCCACGGCCCGCCCTACGGTTGGCGGGGAGCGCCGTCCCGGCAGCCCTCCGCTCGAGGGAGGCGGGGTTGGGGAGGGGCGCCGCACACCTGGATCAGGTCGGCCGGAACATCCCCCACGTCCGAATCACGCCCGGGACCTGGCCCTCGGCGGTGACTCGGTATCCCAGGTGGCGGTAGAGGATCACGTTCTCCTCCGCTTCGGTGGTGAGGGTGACCCCCAGTGACTCCGGATCCTCCCGGGAGATGCGGTGGACCTCGTCCAAGAGGATGCGCCCGATCCCCTGCCCCGCGTGGGCGCGGCGAACCCCGATCATGTTCAGGTGGCAGTGGGGCTCGTCCGTGTGGAATTCACTCCACATGAGGCCCAGCTGCTCGTAACGGGCACGGGCCGCTTCCCCCAGGACGCTCCAGGTCCGCTCCCGGTAGGGATCCAGCGATGGGGGCGCCGCCCCGGACCCGGGTAGCGTGAGGGTCGCCACTCCGGCCAGCCTCGCGGGGCCGTCGCCGGTCTCCACCTCCACGGCCAGGACCGGCTCGCGCCGGAGCACCCGGGCCATGACGAAGAAGGTGATGAGGAGGTGGAGCTCCTCGTCGTAGCGCCCACCCTGGTGGCCGGCGGGCTCCGGAACGGGAGCCGCCATGGCCGGTGCGCCTCCGAGTACGAACCGCATGACCGGGTAGTCACGAAACGCATCCGCCAGAACCTCGATGGCCTCGCCGGTCCGTTCCGGAGGCAGGGTGATCAGGCGAGGGTGGTGCGAATGGCGCATCGAGACAGGGTACGCCGTGGACGGAGGCCCGGCGAGCCGAGGCAGCCCCCGCGCAGGAGTGGCCTGGCCCTGGTAGCGGGCCGGCGGGGAGGCCGGCCCCCACTACGCCGGCTCCCCAGCGCCTACCTCAGCTCACCGGCCTCCCCAGCGCTCGCATCAGCGCAGCCTCACCGCCCACCACCGGGAGGGTGAGTGTGGTTCCCTCCAGGTCCACCGTGAGCGTGGCCCCCGGGTCCGGGCGCAGGGTGAAGTCCCGGTCGGAACCGAAGATCATGAGCCCGATCCGCGATCCCGCTGGGATGACCTGGTCGTCCGGCTGGAGATCGAAGGTGACCTCCACGAATTCCCCGGGGGTGAGGGGCTCACTCCGGTCCATTCTCCGATGGTCCGTGGCCCGGTCCAGCGCCGCCGCCAGATCCGCCGGACCATCCCCCTGGAGCGCTCCCCGATTCGCCGGATCAGCCCATCCCCGGGTGATGATGCCTCCCCGGGCGCCCCGCCCCTCGGTCCAGGGAAGCTCTACCACCCAGACCGAGAGATTCGTTTGGGACTGGTCTGCGGTCATTCGGACCGTGACCGAGGTCCACCCCGAGAGGTGCACGTCCTGTTGAAGCTCCGGTGTGACATACAGCAGCCGGTGGTCGCTGAACTCGGCCCGGGCCAGGTCGTCACCCCCGAATGAGAAGTTGTCCCGGAGCGTCTCCACGCCGCCCGAGGACGTCGACTCCCCGGCCAAGGCCAGTCCGCCCCACCAGCTCCCCCCGGACGTGGGTGCCAGCGTGACCCCCTCCGACTCCGGATTCGGATAGTCGGGGTACGGCGTGGGCTCCAGGCGCTCGTCCCCTTCCCGCACGATCCAGGCCCGAGGCTCGTCCTCCACGCCGTTCTTCACCCCGTAGAGATAGCGGGTGAACCACTTGTTCATCAGCTCCAGGGGCGGTGGTCCGCCGTGTCCCCCCTGGTGGAAATAGGCCATGGTCGGCACGCCCCGTGCCTTCAGCGCCTCGTAGACCCTCACGCTGTGCTCGGGCATGACGTTCCAGTCGTTGAAGGCGTGGGCCATGAGGGTGGCGGCCCGAACATTCTCCGTCCGTACCATGAAGTCCCGGCCCTCCCAGAAGGCGTTGTAGTCCCCGGTGACCCGGTCCATCCCCGCCGCCATCTCCCCGTCCCGGACGTTCACATCGCACCAGGCCCGCTCCGCCGGATCCTGGGAATGGATGAAGTCGTAGAGGACGTCCATGTCTTCCCCCACGTAGCCGCCCGGGGAACGGACCAAGCCGTTGGAGCGATAGTAGCGGTAGTACGACGTATTGGGCGCCACCGGGATGATGGCCTCCAGCCCTTCGACTCCGGTGGTGGCAGCGGCGAAGGGAATGGTGCCGTTGTACGAGGTCCCGGTCATTCCCACCTTCCCGGTGGACCAGTCGGCCACCACCTCCTGGCCACCGTCGGCCGCGGTATAGCCCTGGGCCCGGCCATTCAGCCAGTCGATAACCGCCTTGGGCGCCAGGGCCTCGGGGTCACCGCCCACCGTGGGGCATCCCTGGGAGAGTCCTGTTCCAGGCGCCTCCGAGTGGACCACCGCGAACCCCCGGGAAACCCAGGTCCCCACGTGGGACGACGAGATTCCCGGTCGAGGTCGGTGGGGAGCAGGCGGATGCGGATTCCGTGGATTGGGCTCCCCCCCCACCTGCTGGCGGGGATCCCAGAAGAAAGGCCCGACCCCGGAGGTTCCGGAGTAGTAGGGAGACGACTCGTAGATCACCGGCACCTTGAGGCCCTGGCTCTCGGTCTGCGCGGGCCGCACCACCGCGACCCGCACCCGGTCGGGCCTCCCGTCCCCGTCGGAGTCGAACTCCGTCTCCACGTAGAGTTCTTCCCGGACCCACTGGGTGGAGTCGGCGAACGCCTCCACCACCTGCGCCTGGCCATCCTGGAAGATGGGCCGAGCCTGGGACTGGGCGTCGCCGGGGGCCACCAGGACCCCAAGGGTGATGGTGGACAGGAATGCGGGTGTCGGTCTGGCGAACATGAGGTCACTCGCGTGGTGTTCGAGATCGGGACGAGGGCGGCTCAATGTGTGATCCGACCCCGCCCCGGGCCAGTGGAGGAGGCTCCGATCCCTCCCTCGGGAAGCGCGGCGCGAAGGGGGTTGCGGAATGTAGTAACAATGTTATCATAAGATTGTACACACAAGGAGTGCTATCATGCCCAAGACCACCCTCGGTGAACTGGAAGAGCTCGTCCTCCTGGCCGTCCTACGGGTAGGGGACGATGCCTATGGCGTGCCCATCATCGACGAGCTCGGTAGGCGAGCCGACCGCCGCGTTGCACCAGCCGCCGTCTACGTAACGCTCCGGCGGCTCGAGGACGCCGGCCTGATCCGCTCCCAGCTGGAGGATCCGGCTCGGGGCAAGCCCCGTCGATTTGTTCGGCTGACCGAGGGCGGCATCGAGCTCCTGAAGGCATCGCGCCGAACGCGGATGAAGATGTGGGATGGACTAGAGCCCATCCTCGGTGGGTCCTGATGTCCAGGCCCAGGCCGCCGCGCCTGCTCGACCTGCTCCTCCGGGCCTGCCTCCCCTCAGACTGGCGGGACGATATCGCGCGGGACGTCGAGGAGCTGTTCGCCCGGAGGGCGCCCCTGGGCCGGGCTCGGGCGGTCCTCTGGTACGCGGCACAGATCCTCAGCTTCGGGTGGCGCTTCGCCGGGTATCGGAGTCGGTCACGGATCGGGGCTGAGGGCCTACACCCCAGGAGAGCGAGGACTAGGATGGGAGAGATCTGGAGGGAGACTCGGTTGGCCGCGCGCAGTCTGTTACGAGCCCCGGGGTTCACCGTCCCGGCGGTGGCGGTGCTCGGGCTTGGGCTCGGAGCCAGTGGCACCCTCTTCACGGTGGTGGACGGTGTGCTCCTCGAGCCACTGCCCCTCCCCGACTCGCACGAACTCGTGGCCCTCTGCGAAGAGCATGTCCAAATGGAGGGGATCTGCATCGGCTCCATTGCCACGACACGCGATCTGGTCCGGGAGTCCCGGTCGCTCTCCGCAGGTGGAGTGGCCCGGGGATGGCGCTTCAGCCTCGAGGATTGGATCGGGAGGGAGGGGCTCAGTTCCGGAATCGCCGACCCCGGGTTCTTTCAGGCGGTGGGCCTGAACCCCCTGCTCGGTCGGTTGTTCACGGACGACGAGATCGGTCCCGACGGCGACGACGTGGTTCTGCTCTCCCACGACCTCTGGGTCCGGCGATATGGCTCCGACCCCTCCGTCGTGGGCCGCACCGTACGCCTGGACGGGGACCCGGCGGTGATCATCGGTGTGCTTCCGGAGGACTTCGTGGTCCCGACCCTCGAGTGGATCGAGGCGTGGCGACCTCTGCACGTCGATCCATCCACCGCCGAGGCCCGGGAGTGGCGAGGGTTCCTGGCCCTTGGCCGCCTGGACCCCGAGGTCGGAGTGACTGCGGCTCGAACAGAGCTCGAGACGCTCTATCGGGGACTCGGCCTCCAGTTCGACGCCATCGACGACGGTTGGCGACTCGGCATGCGCCCGCTCTTGGACCAGGTGGTGGGGGAGGCGCGCCCGGCCATCGTATCGCTCTTCGGCGCGGTGCTCCTCCTTCTCCTGATCGGCTGTTTCAACGTGGCGAACCTGGTCCTGGCCCGCGCGGCTCGGCGGAGAAAGGAGCTGTCGATCCGCTCGGCCCTGGGCGCCGGGCGCGGTGGAATCCTCTCGGTCTTGGCGCTGGAGAGTGTTCTCCTGGCCGTCGCAGCCGCCGCCCTGGCGACGGCGCTGACTTTCGGGGGAGTGAGGCTCTTCAGGGCCCTCGCTCCTGCCGGACTCCCCCGACTGGACGGGGTGGGAGTGAACGGGTCCGTCCTGGTGTTCATCGGCGTGGTGGCTTTGGTTACGGTCCTCGTATTCGGGCTTTGGCCGGCCCTTGGCACACGGCATCGTCATCCCGGAGGGGGGATGACACGGCTCCGGTCCACCGGGGAGTCCCGCCGCGGGGTAGCAGTGAGGCGCGGCCTGGTGGTGGCCGAATTGGCGCTCTCTACCGTCCTTCTGTTTGGAGGCGGCCTCCTGGTCCGTACCCTGAACGGCTACGCCTCGTGGGATCCCGGCTTCGACCGGGACGGGCTTTACGTCGTGTCGGCCCTGGCCTCGCTCGGCGAGCATCCGGACCGCGAGGAGTTGATGCGGTTCTGGGCCGGAGTCGAAGAAGAGCTCCGAGCCCTCCCCGGGATTGTCGGTGTCTCCACTGCGTCGTCTGTGCCCCTTCGGGGAGGACGGGAGGCGACCACCTACCGGCCGGAGGGAGGTGAGGACATGGAGGAGGCCTCCCTTCCTTCCGCCCGCTGGTTCGACGTGGGCCCTGGCCACTTCGCCATACTGGGTGTCCCCGTCCTGGACGGGCGAGAGCTCTCCGAGTTGGACGACCCCTCCACACCGTCCGTCGTGGTGGTGAACGAGACTTTCGCGCGGCGAACGTGGCCCGGCGGTCGAGCGGTGGGGCGGTGGCTCGAGGTCCCACTCGACGCTGGGGGCGTGCGACGGATGGAGGTGGTGGGCGTCGTGGGCGATGTCCGACCCCTGACGCCCGGCCAGCCGTCGGAACCCGAGATGTACTGGTCCAACCGGCAACTCGGCCGCTGGGGGACGCTGTTCCTCGTGCGGGCCTCAGCCGGTACCGCCGATCTGGGCGCACGCGTCCGGGAGACGATCGAGGGGATCGACCCCACGGTCTCGCTGGGAACCATGCGCTCCATGGATCAACTCCTGGAGGAGCCCCTGGCGGGGCCCCGCTTCAACGCCGTGCTCGCGGGGGTGTTCTCGGTCCTGGCGGCAATCCTCGCGGTCATCGGGCTGTATGCCGTCCTCTCCTACGGCGTAGCGAAAGAGGGGCGGACCATCGGGCTTCGCATGGCCATGGGCGCCTCTCCCCCGCGGGTCCTTCGGGCTGTCCTCCTCGAGGCGGGCACCCTTGCCGTCGTGGGCATCGTCATCGGCGCCGCGGGCGCCCTGGCCTCCGCCCAGCTCCTGGGGAGCCTGGTCCACGGGGTGTCCCCCACCGACCCCCTTACCCTGACCGGGACCGTCGTCCTATTGATATCGGTATCGCTGGCGGCCGCCGCCCTGCCGGCCCGTCGCGCCACCCGCATCGACCCGTCGAGTCTGCTTCGCGAGGAATAGGGGGCCTTCCGCCAGGTGTCTGCGCGGCGGGGCCCCCGATCATCGCCCTTCCGGCACGCGGCGGTGAAGCACGACCGAGGTCTCCCGGGGGCTGCCGGGGAAGAGCACGATTCGGTCCTCCCCGTAGATCGTGAAACCCTCTTCGTGAATGACGCGGACTTGGGGGTCGCCGATCGGCCCGGTGAAGCGTTTGGTACGCACGCGCTCACCTGGCACGCGAGCCGCTCACGATCCGCCTCCCGTCACCTGGCGGAAGCGCAGGACCCGCACCGCCTCCGGTCCGACGCGGAGCTCCATGCGGTACGAACCGGGCTCGGGAATCAGCCGGTCCGGGGCCACACACGACCCGGTGTCGTTGCATTCGTAGCTCAGGATGATCTCCCCGCCGAACCACTCCACGGTCCCTTCCTGACGGTAGTCCAGGGTCTGCGTCCCCATCGTCGGTCGGGTCAGATCCGTCACGGTCCGCCGGGCCCACCGGTCGTTCTCGCCCAGGTGGATGGTATCGGCCCGGTAGACGAGCACACGCCCCAGACCCTCGTCCACCGTCGCCGGGAGGGGCTGTCCGTCCACCGTCTCCAGGGCGATGACCTCCCCTCCAACCGGCCCGGTCACCGGGTCGCCGCACCCGCTCAACGCTACCGCGATGCCCAGGATTCCCCCTCCCCACCGCGAAGTCCTCATCGGTCCTCCCTGGCGCCCTGCGGCGCTCTCAGGCCCCTCCGGCCGGTCTCCCTCTTGCTTCTACTACACCCCCGGGGGGTAGCTTACACACACCACCTCACGCGCCCGCCCCTGACTGGCCCGGTCCGGGAGAGACCCGGCCCGGGAGAATTGCTCGGCGACTCCCGGCTCGGTACCGTCACGGCCGGCCGATCGGTCAATAGCTCCGCCTCACCGAACCAACGAAGTGACAGATTCCCCCTCCCAACGCTGGCTCGACGACTTCGTCCGGGCCTTCACTGCCCTCCGCCCGGTGGACGCCACCTTCATCGGCTTCCACGACCATGACCACCGGCTCCCCGACTTCTCCGAGAACGGAGTCGGGGATCGGGTGGCGACCATGGAAGGTCTGCTGGCTCGGGCGCGGCGACTGGAGGGCGAGCGGGGATCCCGGGCTACCCTGGGGCGGCGCCCGGAGAGCGAGCAGGGATCCGAGGCCACGCTCCCCCCCGGAGCCGCCGGAGCGCCGTCCAGTTCACTCACACGAGTCGAGGCGCTGGATCTAGAGTTGGCCGTGGGACACCTGAAGCTCTCCATGTGGGAGACGGAGTCGGGTCACTTCCACCGGGGTAATCCGTCCTTCTTCACGGGCGAAGCGATCTTCGGCGTCCTCTCGCTCTTCCTGTCGGAATTCTCTCCGCTTTCCCACCGGGTCGACGCCGCCATCCGACGGTTGGAGGCGGTGCCTCGCTTCCTGAAGCAGGCCCGACACTGGCTTGCGCATGGGCCCGGCTGTCATCCCGCGTGGACCCGGAGGGCGCTTCGCGAGTGCGATGGAGCTCTCGCCTTCCTGGGCGACGGAATCGACGCCGTGGCCGCCGAGCTCCTTCATCCTGCTCCCCCCCTTCTGAGCACAGACCCGGGCCCCATGGAGGCCGGCGTACCGAGGGATCCAGCGAGCCTGGCATCCGGCCTTCACGATGCGGCGCGCACCGCGGCGCGCTCCTTCGCCGAGTTCCGCACCTTCCTCGCCGCCGACGAGAAGCCCGTGAGCCGGGAGGTGGGATGTGGTCCGGATGTGCTGGATCTCCACATCCGGGAGGGTCACTTCCTCCGTGAGCGGGCGAGGGACATCGCCAGCGCCGCGCAGGAGGAGATGGAGGCCACGCGAGCATGGCTGGAGGAACACGCCCGGGACTTCGGCGCCCGCTCTCCCGGAGAAGCGCTAGCCCAACTCCGGGAACTGCACCCGACGCCCGCTGAGTACCTGGACCGGTACCGGGAGATCTGGGAGGACTGCCGCCGCGTCGCCGTGCGGGAGAATCTGGTGACCTGGCCCGACTTTCCCGTCCGCTACCTCCCTCGACCGCGGTGGGCTCGGGCCGCCGCGCCCTACCTGTACTTCCTCTTCTACCGGTCGCCGGCTGCCTACCGCCGGCCGCCGGTCCACCCCTACCTGGTGGCGCCCCTTCCGGAACCGCTGAATGGCGGAGCCGGCCACGGGGGGACCGGTTCCGCCGGAGGATCTCATCCTGTGGAAGAGTTTCTCCGGACCCACAACGATGCGGTCATCCGGGCCAACCACGTCATCCACCACGGCGGTCTCGGACACCATGTCCAGAACTGGCACGCCTTCCGGTCTCCCTCACTCATCGGGCGGATGGCGGCGGTGGACGGACCGGCCCGTATCGCCATGCACTGTGGGGGAACCATGGCCGAGGGGTGGGCCTGCTACGCGACGGACCTCATGGCGGAGCTCGCCGAAGCGGGCGTCGAGGGAGGCATGACCCGGCTGGAAGCGTATGCCGAGCGGGCGTCGAGGGTGAGAATGTGCTGCCGGGCCATTGTCGACGTAGAGCTTCACACCGGGAGGATGGACCTGGACGGGGCCGCTGCCTTCTACCGGGAGAACGCGGACATGTCCGACGCCGCGGCAATGGGAGAGGCGGTGAAGAACTCCATGTTCCCGGGGATGGCGCTCATGTACCACACCGGACTCCGCGAGATTCACCGTGTTCGGCAGGAGGTATCCGCTGCCCTGGGGGCCGACTTCGATCTCCGGACCTTCCACGACCGCTTCCTGTCCTGGGGCTCCGTCCCGGTGACCCTGGCCGGGGAGCTCACCCGGGCAGCGCTGGTGGAGGCGGGCCCGAGCCCGGTCCAGTCGGGTCGGGAGGGAGGGTGAGGAGCACCGTCGAGTATCCTCTCTCGTCCGAGACCCTTCGCTACGGCGCCTCCATGGCCCGGGCCCTCCTGGGGGTGGACGCGGTGTACCGAAGGGAGAGTGGGGACGGAGACGGGCTGGCGGTCCTCAACATGGACCTGGAGGGCCACTATCCCCCGCGGCCCCTCGCCGACTACGACGCGGCTGCCCGCACTCTCGAGGCGCTGCGGACCGAGGCGGGCACCCTTCCCGAGCCGGACCGGCGGGTCTACTACAGGGAGCTGTGCGACTCGACCTTGGCCTTCGTGGCGTGGCGGGCCGAGGGGCTGCCCTTTCGCGATCAGCTCGCCGGGTTCCTCCACGTCCCGGCGCGGCCCGCGTCGGAGGAGGAGCTTGAGGATCTCCGGGATGCCATGCGTTCCCTCCTGGGCGACCTCGGCTACGCCGGTACGCTTCAGGAGCGATGTGCCCGATGGGAGGCCGCGACGCGCGTCCCGCCCCGGGCCGTCCCGGATCGCCTGACCGACCTCCTTTCCGCCGCCTGGGATCGGACCGCGGAGACGCTGCTGACCCTTCCGGCGCCGAAGTCCGACGGGATGCGGGCCCAGGGCGTGTCCGGCGTGTCGTTCAACGCCCGCTGCGACTACGCCAACCGCACGATCGAGCTGAACACCGATCCCGTGCTGACGGAGCCGGCCCTCAAGCACCTGGCGGTGCACGAGGGCTACGGAGGTCACTACGTGCAGTTCAAGCTCCGGGAGCACTACGCCGCCCAGGGGATGGCCCCGGCGGACAATCTCCTCTCCCTGGTGAACTCGGCATCCTCGTGCGTCTTCGAGGGCATCGCCGACGCGGCCATGGAGATGATGGATTGGGTCGCCTCCCCCCACGACCGGCTCCAGGGCCTGATGAACCGGTACCGGGCCGGGATCGGTACCGTGGCGGCCTGGCGGCTCCACGAGTTGGGGCACCCTCCGGACCAGGTGAGGGACGGCCTCCGGGAGGAGGCCCTCACCGGCGGGGAGGGTTGGGTGGAGAACCGCATGCGCTTCGTCTCGGCACCGAGTCGCGCCGTGCTGATCTGGTCGTACTGGTGGGGAGAGCCCGTGGTGGCGGCGGCCTGGCGTGGCGTAGCTCCGGAGCGGAGGCGCGACTTTCTCCGGTACCTGTATGGCCGGATGCACTCGAACTCCACGGTGGGGATGTTCACATGAGCGGGATGCGGACAATGGGGGGAAGGTCCAGGGAATCAGCGGCAGGAGGCCGGCGGGGCGCACCGCCCATGGGCAGTGCGCCCCGGATTGTGCGGCATCGCACGCGCCGGGACGATCTTCCGGCCTGCGTCTCCGGCCCGGCTCGGGCATCCCTTCCGGGGTCGAGCTCTGTCGCTCCGGCACTCCTTCTTCTTCTCCTGGCCGCGTGCGCCGGCGGTGAGCCGGATCGGGCCGGCGTCGAGGGTGACCCCGCACTCGGGGGCCCGGGCCCCGCCCCGGACGGACGGCGGATCCTGAGGGTGGCGTACGACCGGGAGATCGACGTCCTGAACGCCTTCACTTCGCAGAACCTCGTGGACATCCAGTTCAGCATGGTGGAGGGGTTGGTCACCACCGACGCCTCCAACCTGTACATCCCGGTGCTCGCGGAGTCGATCCCGACCTCGGAGAACGGCGGGGTGCTGGAGCGGGCCGACGGTTCCGTGGAGATGACGTGGCCCCTCAGGCGGGGGGTTCGGTGGCACGACGGGGAGCCCTTCACCAGCGAAGACGTTTGCTTCACCTGGCGATTCGTATCCAGCCCGGGCTCGCAGGTCTACAACCGGGACCAGTACCTGGGCATCACCGACTGTCGGACTCCCGACGACCACACCGTGGTCTTCGTCTGGGACGAGCCTCGCGCCTACTACGCCGGACTCTTCGAGGCCGTCCTCCCGGAGCACGTCCTGGGAGACATGACCACCGAGGAGATCGTCAACTACACCCCCTACAACCGGGGCGACGCCCTGGTGGGTACCGGTCCATTCCGGTTCGTGGAGTGGCGAGCCGGCGAGTACATCCGGGTGGAGCGGAACCCCGACTACTGGCGCAATCGTCTGCCGCCGGGAGATGCCGGCGGAGCCGCACCGCAGACGGTCCCGGCCATCGACGAGATCGTGTGGTCGTTCGTGCCGGACCAGAACACCCGGCTCAATGCCGTCAAGGCCGGGCGGCACCACTATGCCCAGATCATCCCCACCCAGGTGGCGGAGGTGGAGCGGCTCCGGGGCTACGAAGTGCACCTCACCTCGTCCAACTCCTTCATGCACTTCGACCTGAGCCTGAACACCGAGAATGCCCGGGCCCTGTTCTCCGACCGGGAGGTGCGGCGGGCCCTCTTCCACGCCATCGATCGGACTGCCATCGCCGAGCAGCTCATGCGGGGCACGGTTCGGGTGGCGGATACACCCCTGAACCCGACCTCCCCCTACCACAACGGATCCGTGGTGGCCTCGAGCCACGATCCCGAGGCGGCGCGGCGCATCCTGGACGCCGCCGGCTGGGTCCCCGGCACCGACGGGATCCGCGTGAAGGACAGTCGCCGCTTCTCGTTCCGCATCCTCAACCGGGCGGGCAGCACGGACCGGATTCAGGTGGCCCAGGTCATCCAGGCTCAGCTGCGAGAGGTCGGTGTGGAGGTCACCTTCGAGACGCTGGAATCCGCAGCCTGGACGCAGGAGTGGAGGAGCGGGAACTGGGAGTCGGTGGTCAGCGCCTGGTTCCTCCCGGCCGACCCCTCCATCACCGGGCTCTATGCCTGCGGCGGACCCAACAACATGACGGGGTTCTGCAGCCGTGGGCTGGACCAGGTCCTGGAGGCCTCCGACCACGCCCTGGACCCGGAGGCGCGGCGGGCCTTCCTGCACGGCGCCCAGGAGATGCTCGCCGAGGACGCCCGCATGCTCCCCCTCTACCACAACGTCATTCCCCAGGTGGTGAGCCGCCGGGTGGTGAACTTCGCCGGAAGCGGCACCAACTTCGGCAGCTTCTGGAACCTCTGGGAGTGGGAGCTGCGCTGAATAGCGGCGCGGAGGAGTGGCCCAGAGGAGCGGGAGAAGCGCTGAGGATCAGCGCTGCAAAGGGTGAGCTGTACCGAGGAGCGGGAGCCCCGCTGGCCACCCCGACCCGCCGGCCCGGTACAGTCTACGAGACCGGCGTACACCTCACCCCCTGACGGCAAACCCTACCGGCCCACCAGCACCCACTCCTCCTGGGGCGGGATCAGCCACTCGGCCCCGTCCTCGGTGACCACCACCATCTCCTCCACCGAGATGGTCTTGGTGGTCCCGTCC
>CP070829.1:1323054-1362415 GCA_020344755.1 Gemmatimonadales bacterium | reverse complement strand
GCCGGGGGTCCTCCCCCCGGCCGCCTTCTCTTGGGCGATCCTCATGTCAGCGTTCGTGTAGAACACGTTGAGTGCCCGACCCCATCCAACGCACCGACACCATGGACGAGCCGATCATCCCCTCCGAGAGTCCCGAAATGCCTCGTGCGAGACGGCGCTGGATCCGCAGACTGCTCTGGATCGCAGGCGTTGGGGCCGCGCTGCTCATTGCCGGGTCGTTCGTCCTGAGTCGCGTGATGGATCCGGACCGACTTGCCCGATGGCTGGAGCCTCGCATCGAGACGGCCGTGAACCGCGAGGTGTCGGTGGGAGCCGTGGAGGTGGGATTCCTTCCCCTGGCGGTCCGACTCCGGGAGATCTCGATCTCCGACCCGACGGGCTTGGCGCAGGAGTTGGCTGCCCTGGAGCGTCTCGAGTTGCGGGTCCGCCTTGTCCCGCTCCTCCGTCGGGAGATCCAGGTGCGCGAGATTCGCCTGGAGGGGCTGGCCGCCAACCTGCGAGTGGGTGCGGACGGCCTGAACAATTTCGGAGACTTCTCTCCGGAGGAGGTGAACGAGGTCGGTTCCCGGGAGGAGACCGACGAAGGTGAGGCGCAGCCCTTTTCCCTGCAGCTGGACGGGATCCGGGTGGTCCGTGGGGGCCTCACCTACGAGAGCGTCAAGGACAGCCTCCGGCTTTCCGTGACGGAGTTGGACACCGACGCGGCGGTGTCGCGCCATACCGGGGGGCCATGGATGTTCGACGGAGGCTCCCAGGCCCGCGTCAGCCTGACCGGGGCCGCCTCCAGGGCCGCGCTCCTTCCCGATCTCTCCGGCGTGCCCATCCGCCTCCGGGTCGCCGCCGAGGCGAGTGAGGACTTTGGCGAACTCCAGATCCACGAGGGCTCCCTGGAGGTGGGGGAGGTCGGCCTGGCCCTCAGCGGACGGGCCGGGAACCTGAAGGACCCTGTGCGCGACGTGGAGCTGTCCCTCCGGGCCCGCGGCGTACCGCTGGCCGATCTCTTCGCCCTCCTTCCGGACAGCGTGCTCCAGGCCCGTGAGCTTCAGGCGGGTGGAACCCTCTCCGCGAACATCGGGGTCCGGGGTCCGCTGGGCCCGGACACGGTACCGGCGGTGGAGGGCACGGTGGAGGTGGAGTCGGGCGCTCTCCAGGTGGGCAGGACGGCGCTCCTGGAATCAGTGAGCGCCGTCGTTGAGGTGTTTCCCGATCGGTCGCTGCGGCCCCGAGTCCAGGGTTCGCTCCTGGGAGGAGACCTGAACGTCGACGGCCTGGCCTCCTTGGGAGAAGCGCCGCAGCTGGACCTACGCATCCACGTGGAACCGATCCTGGAGCGGATCGGTGAGGATCTCCTTCCCCCGGACGTGACCCTGCACGGCCGCCTCCCCTCGCAGGTGCGGGTGGTGGGCGACCCGTTGGATCTCCCGTCTCTGCGGTTCTGGGGGGATCTGGGGATCCGGGACGTCGAGGTCAGGCACCCGGGCCTCGGTGTACCCGCTCGGGTCGCCACGGCGACCCTGGCCCTGGCTGGGAACCAGGCCACCCTCTCCCCCACCACGGTGGTGCTCGGCCGGGATCCGGTGGAGGTCCGCGGCACCCTGATGGGTCTGGAAGGCCTCCTGGACGGGGCCATTCCCGAGTTCCGAGGATCCGCCTCCGGGCACCGCATCTCCCTGGTGGAGCTGCGCGCCGAGCCCGCCGCGGATACGGTCCTCACGTACGGGCGTGTGGCCTTCGCCCGGGTGGGTGGAAGGTCCGTTCGGGGCCGGTCCGCGGAAGCAGCCGCCGAGGAGATGGGGCTTCGCCGGCCCGTCAGACTGCCGCTCGCCGGCGAGATCCGTGTGGCGATGGACACGGTTCTCGATCGGAGGGGTCGGATGGAGGACGTGTTGGCCACCGTCGTGTTCGGCCCGGACTTCCTGCAGGTCACCGATGCCACGTTCCGCCGGTATGGTGGACTGATCCGCACCAATGCGGCCCTGGAGCTCGGGGACGAAGGGGAGGAGCCGTTCTCCCTTCAACTGGTCGCTCAGGGTGTCGACGCAGGGGCCTTCCTGGGAGAGACGACCCCCCTGGGGCGAGCCGTCAGGGGGACCCTCGACCTGAACGTGGACCTGGCCGGTGGTCTGGACGGCCTTCTCTTGCCGGCCCGGTCCTCTCTTCAAGGATCCGGGAGCTTCTCACTGCGCGGAGGGGGACTGGATCCGGGCCCGCTGGGAGAGCGTCTCGCCACCTTCCTGGGCAGACCGGCCCTGGCCGCCCCGACCGTCCAGGATTGGAGCACGGCTTTCGTCCTCCGGGACGGCCGCATCGTGCTGCAGGAGGCCCGTATGCAGGGGGCGCCGGGCACACCTCGCGTCGGCGGAGGCGTGGGCCTCGACGGCGACCTGGACCTGGTGACGGCCTTCGACCTGCCACGGGAGGAGCTGGGCGCCACCGTCCTGGATCGACTCGGTCTCGGCGCCGGGACCACCGGCGGCGAGATGGTCTCGGCGGTGCTGCGGGTGGGTGGCAACCTCGGTGATCCCGCACTGCGTGCCGACCCACAGGCCACCGTGTCCAGCGTCGCGGAAGCCGTCGAGGATCGGGCTCGGGACGAGCTGGAGCAAGCCGTCCAGGAGCGTCAGCTGGAGCTCCGGGAGAGGGCGACCGGGTTCCTGAGGGGGCTCCTGGGAGGGAGGGACACGGCCCAGGCCCCGCCTCCAGATACTCTGCGGGCGGACACCATCACACCCGACTCGGTGCCGCCCGATACGCTCCAGCCCGACACCGTTCGGGCCGATACGACCCGACCCGACACGGTGGTCTTGGCACGATTCCGGCGGAGGGCGCCGCGCACCTGAGCCCGGGGACTCAACTGGATCCTCCCAACGCCTCGAGCACTCCGGTGTTCTCGTTGAACGCAGCCCACGCGAACCAGAACGCCACCATGGATCCCTGGACCTCCCGGAGTTGGGTGGCACCTGCCGGCCCTTCCGTGGCAAGGCCGTCGATCCGCCACCGGCTGCCCGTGACGTCATCGACGATCCGCCCTTCCACCACGGAGAAGGTCGTCTCGGCCCCCTCGGGGGTCGAATCCCCCACCCAGTCGGGGTCGGCATAGTAGGCCTCGGCAGCCTGCTTCTCCCGGTCCCAGAACACCACGACTCGGGTCGAGACCCCGTCGATCATCGGTTCGAGGTGAATGGCCGCGAGGGGCACTGAGTGCAGCACTCCAAAGGGGATCGCCGTGCCGCCGGCATCGGTGGGAATTCCCAGGACCCGCTCCTTCGGCTGACGCCGTGGATCCCGCGTGACCTCGAAGAGCGGGGGCGAGTCCGGCCTCTCGTACGTCGCGTAGAGGTTGATGTCGTACTCGATGACGAAATCCGTCTCCGACGAGACCACCCGAGTGTTCGGGTGTAACCCTCTCCACGCCTCCCAGGTCATCTCCGTGACGGACCGCTCCTGTAACTGTGTCCCCGTCGCTTCGCCGCACTCCGCCGCCCCGGTCATCTGCCGCCAGAGCGACTCCTCGCCGGATCGGTCGTACATGACCAGGTTGTTCCGCCAGAGGAGGCCGCTCACCCCCAACTCGGCCCCCCCGATGGCTTCCCGGTCCCAGACGATCCCCGTGCCGGTGAGGGGACAGTACGTCACCGCGATCCGCCCCTTCGCCCCGTCCAGGTTCACGATCTCGTGATACCGGAGGATGTTCAGCGGTACCGCCACCCACTCGCCGTCCCACCAGAGCCCCATCACCCGGTCGTCGGCGGACAGATAGGCCGCCTCGGTGGAGACCGCGGTCACGAACGCCGGGTTCGTCAACGCCGGTATCCCGTCCTTTGCCACACCGCTCCAGCGGGGCTCTTCACCCTCCATGACACACCCTCCTGCCGAGGGCGGGAGCGTCCCGAAGAGATCACGGCCCCCCGGGGCCGTGGTCGACTCGGTGCCACACGCGCCGACGAGGAGGAAAAGCGGGAGGAGCCCCGGGTTTGGACGCGTGAAGGTTCTGGGTCCCATGGAATCTGTGGTGCGGAGCGGGAACAAAGTTCTACCGGTAGAAGCCTTCGGGGACCGGGTCGGTTCCCGTCCGCCCGATCGGGCCGGGAACCCCCTCTCCCTCCCGTGGCTTTACGCAGTATGGAAACTCGTGTGAAGCACCTCGTCTTCATCTCGACCGTCCTGGGACAGGCGGCGATCCTCTGTTCTACTCCGGGCGTCCTGGCTGCACAGGCCGTGTGCAGCGCACCCCACTCCTCCCCGACGCTGGCGGGACGCGGCTCCGTGCGGGTGCTTCCACGGTGGGCCGGGTGGATCCAGGTCTCGGGCCTCGAACAGAGCGCGAACCGCTTCTTCACACCGTCCGGAGACCGACGGGCATTCCTCTCGGAGGCGACGTTCCGGACGCGATCCGCGTTCCTCACCGGCGCCCTGGGGCTCGGCCATGGCGTCGAGCTGTGGGCACAGCTCCCCATCCATCGACTCAGCGTCGAGCGACCGGAAACCACCACGCGCAGCAACGGCTTGGGAGACCTTCGACTCGCCGCCCGTGTCGGTGCCCGCGCGCTGGGTCTCAATCTGCCCTTCGCCCTTCGGATAGGCACAAAGCTCCCGGGAAGCGACTTCCCCGTCGATGCGTCGGTCCTCCCCTTGACGGAGGGACAGCGGGACTGGGAATTGAGCCTGGAGTCGGGCTCGACTCTCCGGGGCGAGGCCGTGCACGCCATCGGGTGGGCCGGGTATCGGTGGCGGGAGGCGAACGTGAAGGCGGACCGGGACCCGGGGGATGAGTGGTTCGCCCACCTGGCGGTGGGCGGACGGGCTGGCCCCATGATGTGGCAGGTGGGAGCGGAAGCCCTATGGGGTCGGCCTCTCACCGTCCTGGGGTTCGAGCTGCGGGACGAGGCCCGGCGGCTCGTGCAGCTGGTCCCCACGGTGGGTATGGCGTTGGGGCCGGGTGACCTGGAGTTGACGGCGCAGCTCCCTCTGTCGGGGCGCAACCTTCCGGCGGCGAACGGACTCAGCGTGGGGTACCGAATCACCTGGGGGCTCGAGCCGCAGGTGGACGAGTCGGCCCTCGACGACTGGCTGGAGCGCCGCTAGGCGCGAGGCCTTTCGGGTCCCGCGTCGGGCTCCCTTCCGGGGGTCGTCAGCCCACCTCGTAGAGTTTCAAGCGGTGGGCGTGCCGGGCCTCCAGGACGGCACGTACCCGCTCGTGTTCGGACCGGGTCAGGTTCGGGTCGTTCTCCACCACTCTCCGGGCCAGGGCCTGGGCCCGAAGAAGGAGGTCTTCGTCGCGGGCGAGGTCCGCAAAGCGGAGAAGCGGATCCCGTCCGCTTTGCTGGGATCCGAAGAGGTCACCCTGCCCACGAATTCTGAGATCCGCACGGGCGATGGCGAATCCGTCCGCGGTGTCTCGGAACACCTTCAGGCGCTCCGCGGCGCCCTCCCCGGGCTCGGCCACCAGGACACAGTAGCTCTCCAGCGCGCCCCGCCCTACGCGGCCCCGGAGCTGGTGCAGCTGGGAGAGCCCGAATCGTTCAGCGTGCTCGATGACCATGATGGACGCGTTGGGGACGTCGATTCCCACCTCGATGACCGTCGTGGCCACCAGGATCTGCACCTCCCCGGCGAGGAAGGCCCGCATGACGGCGTCTTTCCCCTCCCCGGGCATCTGACCGTGAAGGACCTCCACGCGATACTCCGGAAAGACCACTTCGGCCAGGTGCTCGGCCTCCTCGGTGGCCGCTCGCAGGTCCACCTTGTCCGAACTCTCCACGAGAGGGTACACGATGTACGCCTGGTGCCCCTTCTCCACCTCCCGACGCACGAACTCGTGTACCTCGTGGCGCCCGGCGGGCCCCTTGAGGAGGGTTCGGACCGGAGTCCGTCCCGGCGGGAGCTCGTCCAGGGTGCTCAGATCCAGCTCCCCGTACAGTGTGAGCGCCAGGGAGCGGGGGATGGGTGTGGCGGACATGATCAGCACGTCCGGGGGCGGGTCCCGATCGGCGAGAGCCATGCGCTGCCGTACGCCGAACCGATGCTGCTCGTCCACCACGGACAGGCCCAGTCTGGCAAACTCCACACCCTCCTGGATCAGCGCGTGTGTCCCCACGGTCAGGAGCGCTTCCCCGGAGGCCAGGCGAGCCAGGGCGTCCCGACGCTCCGATGCGCCGAGGCTACCGGTGAGAAGGACCACATCCAGCCCCAGCGGCGCCACCAGCTCTCGGATCTTCCGGGCGTGTTGCTCCGCCAGGATCTCCGTGGGAGCCATGAGGACCGCTTGCCACCCGCCCTCGGCAGCGATGAGCATGGCGAAGAGCGCCACCAGCGTCTTCCCGGCACCCACGTCTCCCTGCAGCATGCGGTTCATCCGGTGGGGGGAGGTCATGTCCGCGGAGATCTCCCGAAGGACCCGGGCCTGAGCGCCCGTGAGGGAGAAGGGGAGTGCGTCGTGAAGAGGTCGGACCCACTCGTTCGAGCGGGCATGACCAACTCCCGGCCGCTCCACCGTCTGGCGGTGACGGATCTGAGCCTGGACCAGCTGCAGGAAGAACAGCTCGTCGAAGGCGAGCCGCTGGCGGCCCCGTTCCGCGTCGGCGACCGATTCAGGCCGATGCAGGGAGCGGAGCGCCCCCGGAAGGTCCCGGAGGCCGAGGCGATCACGCTCGGGCTCCGGAAGGTACTCCTCGTCCCCTGCGAGCTTCAGCAGGTCGTCCAGGTTCCGGTCCAGGATCCGGCGGAGCACCCACTGGGGGACGTCTTCGCTGGCGGGATAGGAGACGAAGATGGTGCCGCCGGAGCCTACCGCGCCCGCCCCCGGGCCGGTCTCTCCATCGCGAGACAAGACGGTGAACTCCCGGGGGTGAAGCTGGTTCCCGTGAAAGAACTTCACCGGTCCCGTGACCAGGATCGTATCGCCCTCCCGCAGCTTCCGGTCGAGCCAAGGCTGACCTGGCCAGGCGCAGGTGATCCGGCCCGTGTCGTCCTCGATGATCGCCTGGAAGATCCGAAGCCGGGCCCGCGTGGGGATGACCCCTTTGGTCCGGATCCGACCGACCACCGTTGCGTCCATTCCCACCTGGAGTGCGCCGATGGCCTCGACCGTGGATGCGTCGTCGTAGCGTCGTGGTACGTGGTACAACACGTCCCGGGCCGTCACCAGGCCCATTCTCTGCAGCGACTCCGCGCGGCGCGGGCCCACCCCCTTCAGGAACTGGACCGGTTTGTCCAGGAGGGTCAGGTCCACGCTCATACCCCCCTCATCCCTCCTGGAAGACGCCCTCCAGGAAGACCTCCGTATCGAAGGTCTGGAGATCGGCCACCCCCTCCCCGGTCCCCACCAACTTCACCGGGAGTCCGAACTCCTCCTGGAGCGCCACCACGATCCCCCCCCGAGCCGTGGAGTCCATCTTGGTGAGAACCAGACCACTGAGCTGAATTGCGGCACCGAAGGCCTTCGCCTGATTCACGGCGTTCTGCCCCACCGTCGCGTCCAGCACAAGGAGCGACTCGTGAGGCGCGCCCTCGAGGCGCCTGCGCACGACGCGATCCACCTTCTGGAGTTCCTCCATCAATCCCCGGTTGGTGTGAAGGCGGCCCGCCGTGTCGATGAGCACCACGTCCATCCTCCTGGCCACGGCGGCGTCGATGGCGTCGAAGGCCACGGCGGCAGGGTCGCCACCCTGCTGGCCACGGACGAAATCCACGCCGACCCGGTCGGCCCAAACTTCCAGCTGCTCAACCGCTCCGGCCCGATAGGTGTCCGCCGCCGCAACGAGGACCGAGTTCCCTTCCTCCTTGAGGAGATGCGCCAGCTTTGCAGCCGAGGTGGTCTTCCCCACTCCGTTCACTCCTGCGATGAGATAGACCGTGGGGGGCGCGTCTGCCGATCTCAAGTCCCGGTCCGGGCCCTGGTCCAGGATGCGACGGAGTTCGTCCACCAGGGCTTCGATCAGTTCGCGCCCCTCCCGGATCTTCCCCCGCCTCACCAGCGTCTCGACGTGGTCGACCAGCCGCAGGGAGGCCGGAACCCCGAAGTCCGCGGCGATCAGCCGCTCCTCAAGCGACTCCAGGGTCTCGTGGTCCATCTTTCCGGCCAGGACCCGGACGTCGGTGAGAGCGAGGTCCACGGCCCGGCGCCAGAGGGACTTCTTGGTCTCGTGCTCGGTCTTGAAGAGGCGCGCCATCTCGAGTCTGGCTGGTATCAGGGCCGGGCTGGATCCGCTCGGTTCAGCGAAGGCCGCTGCGTCGGCGGCCGACCCACTCGGCAGTAAGGAGGCCCAGGAGGAGGAGATAGGGTAAAGGGTGCGTGCGGAGAGGACGCCCCGCGTCCCCCCTCGTGGCCCGAGGTCCTTCGCTTGCGAGCCCAGAGAGGAATACGGCCGGACGGGGAAGAAGATCCAGTTCGGCGGACTCCACCACCAGGAGCCCCGAACGGGTCCTTCCCTCCCCGGGGCCCGCCGTCACGCGGGCCTCCCAGCGGTACACCCCCTCTTGTGCGGGGATTGCCACCCGGCCTCGGCCCAGGGAATCCACCGCCACAACCTGTGGGGGAGGACCCTCCAGTGAGGGAGCCGGGCCTAGGAGGCGGATCTCCACGATCCCCCCGGCCGCGGCTCCGGCTCGCCATCCAACGGTGGATCCGGGCCGTGCCACCTGCTCCAGCGGAGCCATCCCCACCTGCCGCGTGGCGCCGTCCCCGCCGGCCAGCAACCACGCCGCCACTCCCGACCAGAGACGGCGGTACAGTTCCCGGGGGGTGTCGGTCCGGAAGGCCCATCGCCAGAAGCCCCGCACCCGGGCATCCACCCGACGCTGTCCCTCCTCCTCGCGGATCCGCACGACGGCCACGGGATCGCCGCGGCCCGAGAGTTGGGCGAGCAGGACCGGCATCCCCACCGCCTCCGCCTCCGGCAGGTAGTCGAGGAGCGGCGGGAGTCCCAGAAGCGGCACTCCTGCGATCTCTCCTGCCGCCGGCGAAGCCGGCACCTCCGACGAGACGAACCACTCCCCGACCCCACCGGGGCCCTGTGAAGCCGGACCCGGGATGACCACGAGCCGAGGCACACGCCGGAGGGCCTGTGCGAAAGGTCCTTCGTCGAGGTCGGTGAAGCCGTGGGCGATCCCGATCCGGGACTCCTCCAATGCCGCCGCCACCGTATCGATCCCCACGAAGCGGATCGGGCCGTTCATGGACATGAACCGAGTCGGCCCCACCCGCAGGTATCCCTGGCCACGAAGTCCGGTCACCTCTTCCAGCACGGGCAGGAGGAAGCGGGGCTCCCAGTCCGGCGTCCACGACACCAGCACCACCTCGCCTTCCTCTGGATCCACCTCCAAGATCCTGCTCGCCGTGTCGTCTCCTGGAAAGAGGTCGCCATCCACCTCCACTCGCGCCTGAACGTGGACGGGCCCGGGTGAGGTGGGCACCTCGAGCAGGAAGGGGACCCGCAGGCGTCCTTCGTCGGGCACGCGGACCGTGGTGTCCCAGGCCGGCCGGTCGGCAACCCGAACCTCCACCTGCACCGGTCCGATCCCCTCGCCGAAAAGCTCCAACTCTCCCGCCACGGCCTCACCGGCGCTGGTCGTCCCCGGCACCGTGAGGGAGGCGATTCCGGCGTTGCGGGTGGGTCCACCCAGGTCCGCGAAGGAGATCGGCACGGGGGAGGACCGGAGGACGGCAGCCGCGTCCACCGGATCCTGGACCCTCAGGTCCGTCAGCACGGTCACCCGGGACGCGCCGCCCTCCAGCGCCCGCCTCAGGGCCGGGGCGAGCCTGGAGTCGTGAGAGGGGACTGCCGCACCGTCGACCGGGAGAGACAGGGTCCGAATCGGCTCGCCGAACCCCAGCACGGCGGTTGCCCCGACTAAGGCATCCAGGGCCCTGTCCAGCGGCGGCGTCACCTCCTGGGAACCCTGGGGCACGCGCATGCTCGCCGAGAGATCCACGAGCGTCCACGGACGGTCGTCGTCACCACCCCAGGGGGCCGGCAGATCCATGATCAGGAGAAGGACGAGCGCGAGCGTGGTCCCGCGAAGGACGGCGAGCACACCCCGACGGGGCACCCCGAGTTCCCGGCTCCGGTAGACCCAGACCGAATAGGCCCACCCGGCAGCGGCCAGGAGGAGCCAGAGTCCCAGGCGCCAGGCCAACGACTCAGCCCGCCGGGATTAGCGGTCCGAGCCCTCGGCCGCGGTGCTCCGCTCCTCGGGCTGGTCCACTCCAGCAAACCGGGCCAGCCCTGGCGGCGGAAGTCGCTCGAGGAGCGCGAGGCGCGGAGAGAGTTCGGAGGTCCAGCGCCCCCAGTTGTCCTCGGGCACCGGGTCACCCGCAGGCAGATCCACCGACAGCGGGTCCACATGCCGGCCGCTTCGGAGCATCTCGTAGTGGAGATGGGGGCCGGTGGCCAGGCCGGTGGATCCCACGTAGCCGATCACCTCTCCCTGCTTCACCCGGCTTCCCACCGAGACCCCGGAGCGGAAGCCGTTCAGGTGCCCATACCGTGTGATGAAGCCATTGGGGTGTCGGATCTCCACGGCGTTTCCCAGACCCCCGTTCGGCCCCCGCTGGATCACCACGCCGTCGGACGTGGCCATGACCGGCGTGCCCCGATCGGCAGCGTAGTCTACCCCGCGGTGGGCACGCCACCGCTTGAGGATCGGATGGAAGCGACCGGAGGTGTACCGGGAGGAGATCCGACGGAACTCCAGGGGCTTCAGCAGGAAGGCCCTGCGCACCGACTTTCCGTCCAGGTCGAAGTAGGAACCATCCCCATCTCCGTTGGGATCGAACCAGACGGCGTGGAACGGGCGTCCCACATTGACGAACTCGGCGGCCAGGATCGTGCCGCGCTTCATGGAGCCGTCGGGTCGGACCTCACGCTCGAACGCCACGCGGAAGTAGTCCCCGCGTTGGACCTGCCGCGAGAAGTCCAGCTGCCACTGGAAGATCCGGTCCAGGAGATCGACGAGGACCACGCGATCCTGATAGTGGGCACCCTCCAACCCGGCGTTGGAGATCACGGACTCCCAGAGGGAGGTCGCCACCTCGCCGGCCACCATCACCGTGTCGGTATAGACCGGCGTGGTGACCAGCTCGGAGTCCCAGGCGCCTCCCACCCGCGTCAGTCGAACCGTCTCGTCACGAGAGAGCGCAACGTCGATCCCCCGGAGCACCCCCTGGTTGGCGGGGACCGACCCGGCCTGGAGATACCGAAGCGTAACCTCGGTCCCCTCCCGCAGGCGCCGCGGGGATGCCTGCTCCCGAAACGCCATGAGAAGCGCCTGCTGGTCGTTGTAGTCGAGGGTGGCCTCCAGCACCTGGCCGAGCGTCCCGCCACGCCCCAGCTCCCGCACCTCGAGAGCCTCCGCGGGAAGCGCGTACACCCCCTCCACGTCCCCCACCTCGGGAGTCCGATCGGCGCACGCGGGCAGCCCGATGAGGCCGGCGGCGACGAGAGCGTAAGCGGGGCGAATCTTCATTTCCATCAGTTCGAGGGAACCCGAAAGCCGGGACCGGGAACGTGGATCCGCCCCCGGTGGATCAGAATGGTACGCAATCTGGGGCGGTTTCGTCCACAGTTGTCCCGCACCGCCGAGCGGTGCGGGCCAACGCTTCCTGTGGGTCCGCTACCGCTTTCCCCTGCGGATGAAGGTGGGAATGTCCAGCTCGCCGATCTCTCCCGGCGATACCTGGCGAAGCGAAGGGGTGGAGGAGGGAGTAGCACGCGGCGTCGGAGTCGGAGTGGGAATCGGATTCGGTCCGCCCCCGCCGACGTGTAGGGGAGCGCCTCCCCCAACCGCCACCTGTCGCTGCACCTGCGGCTGCCGCTGAACCTGCGGCTGCACCTGAGGCTGGGCCTGAGACTTCGGCCGCGGCTTCCGGGCAGGCGGCGCGGTGGGGCGCCGAAACTCCGGCCGGAGCACGTCCTGCTCCCCCTGGCTCTCGAACCCCGTGGCGATGACGGTCACCCGCACCTGCCCCTCGAGTTGCTCGTCCTGGACGGCACCGAAGATGATCTCCGCCTCGTCGCCAGCCGCCTCCTGGATGATGGTGGAGATCTGCGTGACCTCGTCGATCCCCATGTCCCGGCCGCCCGTGATGTTGATCAGGACGCCCTTCGCGCCGGAGATGGACACGTTGTCCAGGAGCGGGGAGGAGATGGCCTCCTGTGCGGCCTCCTCCGCCCGATTCTCGCCCTGTCCGAATCCAGAGCCCATGAGGGCCGGTCCCCGGGCCGACATGATGGTCCGCACGTCGGCGAAGTCCACGTTCACCTCTCCGCTCACACGGATCAGGTCGCTGATCCCCTGGGTGGCGTGCAGCAGCACCTCGTCGGCCTTCTTGAGGGCGTCCTTGAACGTGGTGCCCTTGGGGACGACGGAAAGGAGGCGATCGTTGGGAACCACGATGACGGTATCCACCGCGCGCTTGAGCTCCGCGAGGCCCTGCTCCGCCTGCCGCGCGCGCTTCTTGCCTTCGAAGGCGAACGGTCGCGTGACGACACCGATGGTGAGAGCACCCATTTCACGGGCCATGTCCGCAATGATGGGTGCGGCGCCCGTTCCGGTGCCCCCTCCCATTCCCGCGGTGATGAACACCAGGTCCGCCCCGTCCAGCATCTTGCGGACCTCCTCGGCGTTCTCGTGCACGGCCTGTCGCCCGATCTCCGGCCGGGCACCAGCACCGAGGCCGCGGGTGAGCTTCTTCCCGATCTGCATCGTGTACTGGGCCCGTGAGCCCTTGAGAGCCTGGGCGTCGGTGTTCAGCGAGATGAACTCCACACCCTCGAGCTCTTCGTCGATCATGCGGTTCACGGCGTTCCCACCGGCGCCGCCCACGCCGACGACCTTCATCCGAGCGCTCTGGATCGGGGTGTCTTCAAACTCGAACATCATCATGGTGTGCTCCTGTCGATTCACTTGCGGGGATTTTGGGGGGCTCAACGGACCATCAGGGCGGCGCTCGCCGCCGTGATGTCGGTGGGTCGAGACCCGGGGGTGGGCCCCGCCAGGGAAGCAGGTGGGACGCGGGGGTCATCATCAGAAGAACTCCCGGATCCATGCGGAGACATTGGACAGGATCCCGGAGGTCAGGGTCGAGACGCCCTGCCCGGTGTCCTGGAATCGGTCGACTCCCCAGAGAGCGAGTCCGGCTGCAGTGGAGAACCGTGGCCTGCCGACGGAGTCGGCGAGTCCGCCGAGTCCCTCTCCCGGCACGCCGAGGCGCACCGGTGCGGCGAAGACCTGCTGTGCCAGCTCCACCAGCCCGGGCAACGCCGCGGAACCGCCCGTCAGGACGATCCCCGCACCCAGTCGGTCCGTCAGGTGTTGGTCGTCCAGCTCCTGCTGGATCATCCCGAAGAGCTCGTCGAGTCGCTGCTCGCAGATGTGGGCGATCAGCTCTCGGGCCACGGGCCTGCTCTGCCCCGGGGCGGTGCCGGCCACCTCGATCATGTCCTGGGGATCCACGAATTGGGGAGACGCGGCTCCCGACTGTTCCTTTGCCCTCTGGGCTTCGTGGAAGGGAATCGCGAGACCCTTGACCAGATCCTGGGTGACGGTCACCCCCCCGATGGGGAGGATGGCCACGTGCCGGATCTTCCCCTCGAAGTAGACCGCGGTATCGGTGGTGCTCCCACCGACCTCGACCATTGCGGCCCCGACTTCCTTCTCGTCCTCCGTGAGCACGGCCCGGGCCGTGGCCAGCGGCTCCAGCACGACCTCCTGCACGGCATAGCCGGCGCGGGTGACGGCCTTCTTGATGTTCCCGGCCGCGGTGGCCGAGCACGTCACGAGGTAGACTTCCGCCTCCAGCCGCGTTCCGGACATCCCCACGGGGTCCTTGATGCCCCGTTGGTGATCGACGATGTACTCCACCGGGATGGCGTGGAGCATCTCCGTATCCGGCGGGAGTGCGACCGCCCGGGCCACCTCGTGCACCCGCGCCACGTCTCCCGGGGTGATCTCCTGGTCCTGCACCGCCACCACCCCCATGGAGCTCCAGGCATGGATGTGCTCTCCGGAGATCCCCACGTAGAGGCGATCTACCTGCACCCCCGCCATGAGCTCCGCCTCCTTCATGGCCTTGCGGATGGACTCGGTGGTCTCTTCCAGGTTGGTGATCCGCTCTCCTCGGACCCCGGCGGAGCGGGCTTGGCCCACCCCGAGAATCTTGAGCCCGGTCTGCCGGTTTCCCTCCCCCATCAGCTCCCCGATCACCGCACAGGTCCGGGTCGTCCCGATGTCCAGACCGGCAATGAAGGTTCCGGCTACACGTCGCTTCTGGTGGCTCATTGCTCTGCCTCCCGGCCCCAGTACGGGTAGACATAGCCGGCAAAGCGCAGGTCCACGCTCTCGGGCGGCCGGCGCACACCTCGGTATTCCGCGTCCCTCAGGACGGCGAGCGCCTCCCGGACGCGGGTCACGTCCACCTTGGGCGGGAAGTGGAAGACGACCTCCGGCTGACCCCGCCGAACCACGATCCCCCCCTGGGGCCCATGACCGATCTCGGAGATCTCGCTCCAGAAGTCCGGCTCCGTCCGCATCACAGCCGCCGCCGCTGCCAGCTCCCGGATTTCGGCATGCGGGGGAGTGACGTTGCCGTCCACGGCGGGACGGGGTCGGAGAACGGGGAAGTCCAGGGGGAAGCGGGAAGGGTCGAGGGGCAGGTATCTTCCCTCGGCGTCGACCGGCTCCAGCGTCGGCGTAGGCACGAGCCCCACGGGGATTCGCTCGTCCACCTCCACCACGAGGGTGGTGGGAAACCGGCGGCGGATCCGCGCCTCCCGAACCAGCGGATGGCGTTCGAGCCGCTCCTCCCAGGCCGTGGCTTCGTCCCACACCGATGCGTCCGGTCCAATACCCGCCGTCCGCAGAACCGTCTCAGGCGTGAGGTAGCGGAGACCCACGAAGTCGTGGTCCCGAACCCGGAACACCGGAACCTTGGCCAAGGCCGCTGGAGCCACCTCTACCGCCACGGAGACCACCCAGACCAGGGCGATCGCGAGCCCGACCCGAAAGAACGCCCTAGACATGAGCCGGGGCCTCCAACTCGTTGCGGAGCTCCGCTCCGACCCGTTCGATGGATCCCGCGCCCAGGGTCACCACGACGTCACCGGGGTGGGCCGCTCCGGCCACCGCCCGGGCCAGCCCCTCCAGGCTCGGATGCTCGGTCACCTGTGCCCCCGCCCGGACAGCGGCCCTGGCCACCACCCCTCCATCCACCCCGGGGATCGGCTCCTCCCGAGCAGGGAAGACGTCCGTGACCCAGACGTGATCGGCCAGCGCCAGTGCCCTGCCGAAGTCCAGGGCGAAGTCCCGGGTGCGTGTGTACAGATGAGGCTGGAAGACCGCCACGATCCTGCGACCGGGGTAGGCGGCCCGGGCGGCGTCCAGGGTCGCGGCGATCTCCGTCGGGTGGTGTGCGTAGTCATCGACGAGCACCACGCCCGCCACCTCGCCCAGCCGCTGGAATCGCCGGCCTACACCGCGGAAGGAGGCCCACCCGGCCCGGATCGCCTCCCACTCCGCACCCAGATGTCGGGCCACCGCCGCAGCGGCCAGCGCATTGCGGAGATTGTGCGTCCCTGGAATGGGGATGCACGCGGTGCCCCGGTCGTACCCGTCCTCCAGGATCCGGAAGCAGGTCCCCCCGGGATCCGGGTTCACCTCCACAGCGCGAAGTTGCGAGCCCGCAGAGAGACCATAGGTGTACCCCGAGCCGTTTACCCTCGGAAGCAGGTACGAGGCTCCGGGGTCGTCGGCGCAGATGATCACCCGGGCGCCCTCTCTCCGGCGGGTCAGGAACTGCTGGAAGGCGTCCCGCACTCCCGTGTAGCTCCCGTAGATGTCCAGGTGATCCGCTTCCAGGTTCGTCACCACGGCCACGTCGGGCCGGAGGGTGAGAAAGGAACGATCGTACTCGTCCGCCTCCACCACGTAGAGGTCCCCCCCCAGGCGGAGATTCCCCCCCCACCCCGGCACCGTTCCGCCCACCAGCCCCGTGGGATCGAGACCCGCCTCCTCCAGCAGCTGCACCGTGAGCGCGGTGGTGCTGGTCTTGCCATGCGTGCCGGCCACGGCCACCACCCTTCCCTGGTTCACGACCTGACCCAGGACCTCGGCCCGCTTCCAGACGGGGATTCCCCGAATCCGGGCCTGAATGATCTCGGGGTGGTCGGCGGGCACCGCCGAGGTCAGGACCAGCCCCGCCGCCTCGGTCACGTGGTCGGGGTCGTGACCCATCTGGATACGGGCGCCGAGCTCCTCCAGGTACCGTGTCGCCTCGCTCTCCTTCAGGTCGCATCCAGAGACCTGGCCACCCTCCCGGAGGAAGAGTTCGGCCAGGGCGCACATCCCAGCGCCTCCGATCCCCATGAAGTGGACCGGGCCATTCAGACCGAGTACGGACGTGCCGGTCATGACGTGACCTCGCGTCCGTGGCCCAGAAAGCCGAGGAATTGGTGCGCGATCTCGCGGGATGCATGAGGGAGCGCCCGGTCTCGGGCCGCCGCCGCCATGGCATCCCACCGGTCGGTATCCCGCAGGAGTGCGCCGATGGTCTCGGTGAGGACCCTCCCCGAGATGCGGGACTCGGGCACGTGAACGGCACAACCCGCCGCCTCCAGAGCCTCGGCGTTCCGCACCTGGTGGTCCGCCGCCGCGGTGGGGAGCGGGACCAGGATGGAGGGGAGCCCCCAGGCAAGGAACTCCGACGTCGCCATGGCACCGGCCCGACTCACGGCAAGGTCCGCCGCCTCCAACGCCGCGGCCATGTCCACGATGTACCCCACAATGTGCACCCAGGGGGGTGCGCCTCCCAGCGCCGCTTCCACCGTCTCCAGGTGACTCGGTCCCGTAGCCCAGAGGAGCTGGAATCCCGGATCCGCTTCGGCGGATCTCACCATCTCGGTCACGGCTCGGTTGAGGGCCGCGGAGCCCTGGCTCCCGCCCACCACGAGGACCGTGCGCCGCGAGGGATCCAGGGACATGGCCCTCCGGGCCATGTCCCGTCCCCGGCGCTCCGGAGGCCGGACCGGATTTCCGGAGACACGGACCCTTCCCCGGGCGTTCTTCGGGATGAACTCCGCCGCTTCCGGGTAGGCCACGTGGATCTCTCGTGCCCAGCGAGCCAGGAGGCGGGTCGTGATCCCGGGATAGGCGTTTTGCTCCTGCAGGACCAGGGGAATCCGCATCAGCGCCGCAGCCAGACCTGCCGGCGCGCCGGCGTAGCCGCCTGTCACCACGACGAGCTCCGGGTGAAGGTCTCGGAACCATCGGAGTGTCCCGGCCACTGAACGAAGGAGGGCCCACGGGACCCCGAGATTGACCCGAATCCCCCCGCCCCGAGCCAACCCGCGGATGGGAATGAGCCGATGCTCCTCGCCCCGGTCCGGTAGGACTCGCGCCTCCAGGCCGCGCCGTGCACCCAGGAAGACCACTCGCACATCGGGGCGCTCCCGACGAAGGGCGTCTGCCAGAGCCAGAGCCGGGTAGAGGTGTCCACCGGTACCGCCACCACTGAATACCGCCGTGGGAATTCGATCATGCACGCCTCCCTCCGATGGCCACCCGGGCCAGGTCCGGAGCACGCCCGTTCTGCCGCAGCCCCGGGCGCCAATCCAGGTCGGTTTCCCTCGCCACAGCCATGAGGATTCCCAGGACCGCCAGGGTCACCAGGAGGTTCGACCGGCCGTAGGAGAAGAGCGGCAGCGCCAGGCCCGTGGTGGGCAGGAGTCCGACGCCGACGCCGATGTGCAGGAAGCCCTGGAGGGCGATGAGATTCGTGCACCCCATCGCCAGGAGTTGTCCGAACAGATCGGGCGCCCGCCGGGCGATCCGATAGCCCACCAGGACCAGAGCCAGGTAGAGACCCACCAGGAGCGTGACCCCGAGGAAGCCCCACTCCTCCCCCACCATCGAGAAGATGAAGTCGTTGTGAGGCTCCGGGAGGAACCCGAACTTCTGCCATCCCTTGCCGAATCCCTGGCCGGCGATGCCCCCGGACCCCAGCGCCACCATGGCCTGGTAGAACTGGTATCCGGCCCCGTCCGAGGTCGCGGCCAGGGGGTTGGAGAGCTGCTCCACGTACGACGCCAACCGCGCCTGCCGGTAGTCCACCTGCAGGAGGAGCCAGACGATCGGGGAGGCCAGGACGCCCATAAACGCGAAGTGGGAGAGGCGCGCACCCGCGGCGAAGACCGTGAGCAGCCCCAGGGCGCCGGCCAGGAAGGCGGTGGAGAGGTCCGGCTGGAGGGCGATGGGAAGAAGGAGGACTCCCCACACCACCATGAACGGGAGCAGGCCCCGGCTCAGGCTCTTGAATTGATCCCTCTTCTTCACCGCCATCATCGCGGTCCACACGATGATGGCGAACTTCGCCAACTCGCTCGGCTGCACGTTGATGCCCAATCTGAGCCATCGACGTGCACCGTTTCGAACCGGTGCGATGGCCTCGGTACCCGGGAGGATGAGGACGAGGAGCGCCACCAGTGCCACCGCCACCAGGGGCCAGGCCGCCCAGCGCCAGAATCCGTACGGAACCCGGGCAAGCACAACCATGATCACCAGACCCGCTGCCGCACCGGTGGCTTGCTGCGCCACGAAGTAGTGGTCCGCCACATCGATGCGGCGAGCCACGAAGGGGCTGGCAGAAAAGAGCGTCACTAGGCCAAACGAGAGGATAAGGAGGGTCAGGGCCATGAGGACGGACGCCTCCCAGCCTCGCCCGAGTCCCGCGTCGGGGAGCGTCGTGCGAGCCGGAGCCACGTCCACAGGGTGCGCCGCCATCAGGCCGCCTCCCGCCGGGCCAGCAGCGTGAAGCGGCGTCCCCGGTCCTCGTAATTCTCGAACTCGTCGAAAGAGGAACAGGCCGGCGCCAGGAGGACCACGTCACCCTCCTGCGCCTGCTCCCGAGCTACCTCCACTGCAAGGTTCAGGCCTCCGTCTACGCGGACAACAGGAGCCCCGGCGTCCTCCAGGGCATCGGCGATTCGCGCGCCAGCCGCACCGTAGCAGATGGCCACCCGCACCCGTCCCCTGGCGGCCCGGGCCAGGGGTGCCAGATCCTCGCCCTTGTCCTTTCCTCCAAGGAGCAGAAGTAGGGGCCGATCGAGGCTGAGGATGGCACTCACGGCGGCGGCGACGTTGGTGGCCTTCGAGTCGTTTACCCAGAGAATGCCGGCGTCCTCCGCCACCGCCTCCAGTCGGTGGGGGAGCGGGCTAGCCGTCCGCAGCCCCTGGGCGATCTCCACGGCCGTCACACCCACGAGGCGCGCCACCAGGGCCGCGGCCAGCGCGTTGGCCACGTTGTGCCGGCCCAGGAGCGGAAGCTCCGATACCGGGAGGAGGGGTTCTTCCTTCTCCCCCACCCGGAGGGTGAGTACTTCGTTCGCCAGGTAGGCATTCATTTCCGGTCCGCGACCGAGGGAGAAGCGGTATCGGGCCCCGGGGGCGTCCCCAGCCAGGGACTCCACCTCCGGGACGTCGCCGTTCAGAACCCACCGGCACCGGCTGTCGGCATTCTCGAAGAGCCGGGCCTTGTCGGCGTAGTAGGCCTGAACGCTCGGGTACCGGTCCAGATGGTCCGGGGCCAGTGTGGTGACGACCCCGATATCCGGTCGGAACGCGTCGATGTCCGCCAACTGGAACGAACTCATCTCGAGCACGACCCACTCCGGTGCCGGGTCGAGGAGGGGGAGTTCGGACGCCGCTGGAGCCAGGCCACCCCCGAGGTTCCCACCGAGCGCCACCTGCACCCGGCCCTCACGTAGGAGATGGGCGGTCAGCACGCAGGTGGTCGTCTTCCCGTTGGTCCCGGTGACGGCGATCAGTGCACCATGCAGGAACCGAAAGGCGTACTCGGGCTCCGAGATCCATCGGACTCCACGGGCCCGGAGGGTGCGGAGCACTGGAGCGTCCGGGGGGATTCCAGGACTGACCACCACGGTGTCCGCGGTGACGAGTCGTCCCACGTCGTGTTCTCCCAGCTGGACGTCGGCTCCCAGGGCGCGGAGGTCGGCTGCACGAGTTGCAGTCGGGGCGTCAGTGCGGAGATCCGAGACATAGACTTCTTCTCCCTGATGGAGGGCGAGGCGGGCCGCGGCGTTGCCGCTGGCACCAAGACCGAGAATCGCCGTGGCCGTCATCGGATCTTCAGAGTTGAGACGGCGACCATGGCGCAGAGGATCCCCAGGATCCAGAAGCGGATCACCACCTTCGATTCGGGCCAACCCAACTGCTCGAAGTGGTGATGGATCGGGGCCATGCGGAACACGCGACGGCCCGTTCCGAACCGGCGCTGGGTGTACTTGAAGACACCCACCTGCAGCATCACCGACACCGCCTCCATGACGAAGACGCCGCCGACGATGACCAGGAGGAACTCACTCTTCAGGAGGATGGCCATCACCCCCAGGGCGCCCCCGATGGCGAGGGACCCCGTGTCTCCCATGAAGACCTCGGCAGGGTGGGCGTTGAACCAGAGGAACCCCATGGAGCCACCGGAGAGGGCCAGGCCGAAGATGGTCATCTCCTGGGCCCCGGGGAGGTAGAAGAGCCCGAGGTACTCGGCCCAGTCTCCCCGGCCGGTGATGTAGGCCAGCGCCGCGAAGGTCACCGCCGCGATGGCGGCCAACCCGGCGGCCAGCCCGTCCAGGCCGTCCGTGAGGTTCACCGCGTTGGACGAGCCGGCGATCACGAGGGCCACCAGGACCACGAACGCCCACGGGGCCAGGTGGGCGAATTGGTCCGCCAGGAAGGGGACACCCGTCCACTCGGTGGGATAGGGGGCGATGGGATTCAACACGAGGAGGATGCCGAGGCCCAGCGCAAAGGTCAGCTGACCCGCCATCTTCAGCCGCCCGATCAGGCCTCGGGTCTTCCGCTTCACCACCTTCAGGTAGTCGTCCAGGAAGCCGATGGCTCCCATCCAGATCAGCGCCAGGAGGCAGAGGACGGTGTACCAGTTCGGGATGGCCCAGAGGAAGGTGGAGACCGCCGCCGCCATGATGATGATGGCGCCCCCCATGGTGGGAGTCCCGGCTTTGGTCCGGTGGGACTCCGGGCCCAGTTCCCGGACCACCTGTCCCACCTTCAACCGGGTGAGCCACCGGATGGTGGCCGGCCCCAGGGCGAACGCCAACAGGAGCGCCGTCACCAGCCCTCCGGCCGCGCGCACGGTGACGTACTGAAAGAGGTTGAAGAAGATGTGGGCGTCGCTGAAGCGGGAGAGGTAGAAGAGCATCAGTCCCCTCCTCCGAGGAGCTCGGTCTCCAGCGCCGGAATCAGGCGCTCCAGCGCCACGCCCCGTGAGGCCTTGAGGAGGAGTACTCCACCCTGGCGGAGCACCGGGAGCACCGCGCGGTATCCTTCCCCGGGATCTTCGGCGCGGATGAGCGTCGCACCCGACCGGCCCGGGAGTGCCGTGGCGAACGCGCCGGTGGCCACCACCAGATCCAGGCCCAGGGAGAGGGCATAGTCCAGGACCTCGTCGTGGAGGGCAGCCGCCCGCGACCCCAACTCCAGCATGGTGCCCAGGATCACTGCGCGTGGGCCGTTCCCCGTGCGTGCCGCCAGGGCATCCAGTGCGGCCCGGGTGCTCTGGGGATTGGCGTTGTAGCAGTCGATGAGCAGGCGGACCGCCCCGACCCTCCGCTCCTCACCGCGCATCCCGGTGGCTCGCACGCTCGACACACCCTCGGCCGCCAGATCCGCCGGCACCCCGAGGATATCGGCGATCGCCAGGGCGATGACTGCGTCGTACGCCATGTGACGACCGGCGACCCGCAGGGAGACCACCTCACCACGCCAGGCAAAGCGATATCGCCCCCGCGAATCGACCTGGAGCCGGCAGGGCCGCAGTTCCGGATCCGACCCGGTACTGAGGCCGGCCACGCGCACGTCGCTACGGATCTCCCGAGCGCTCCGGGGGAGGCTCTCCGGCGTGTCTCCCACCAGCCCCACGGCTTCAGGCGCCAAGCCCCGGATCATGTCCAGCTTCTCGGTCATGACGCCGTCCAGGTCCACCAGGCAATCCAGGTGGCTCTCCGATACGGTCACGACCACACCGACGTCCGGGAGTCCGATGCGGACCAGCTCCCGGATCTCCCCCGGTTCGCTGGTGCCCATCTCCGCCACGATCACCTCCGCGTCCTCTGGAGCCTCCAGGAGGGTCAGGGGGAGGCCGACGCGGTTGTTTCGGTTTCCCCGGGTCGCGTGGACCCGGAAGTGGCCTGCCAGGGCGCCGCGGGTGAAGTCCTTCGTGGAGGTCTTGCCCGACGACCCGGTGATTCCCACCACCCTGGCTCCCATGGCGATCCGGCGGTGACGCGCCAAGTCGCCCAGGGCGACCAGCGTGTCCTCGACTCGGTAGAGGACCATCCCCTCCGGAGGTTCGACGGCTTGGCTCACCACCGCCCCGCGGGCCCCGGCCGCCGCCGCGGCGGCGAGAAACGCGTGGCCGTCGAACCGCTCGCCCGTCAGCGCAACGAAGAGCTCTCCGGGGCCCAGGGCGCGGGTGTCGGTGGAGATCCCCGGGTACTCCCCTGCACTCCCACCCTCCAGGCCCAGGGCGGCGCGGACCTCCTCGTCGGTCCAGGCGAAGGTTCGGGTCATCATGCCGCACCCCGGAGCTTCAGGGCCTCCATCACCTCGGCCCGCTCGTCGAAGGGGTGCTTCTCGGTGCCGATGACCTGATAGGTCTCATGCCCCTTCCCTGCCAGAACCAGGACGTCTCCTTCCATCGCCTCGGCCACGGCCTGGCGGATGGCGGACCTCCGGTCGGCCTCCCGGACGTGGTCCGCCTGGCCCAGTCCGGGCTCCAGGTCGTCGAGGATCCTTTCGGGATCCTCGGTGCGGGGATTGTCCGAGGTGAGGAAGATGCGGTCGGCGTGGCGGGCCACGGCCTGTGCCATGGGCTCCCGCTTGCCCCGATCGCGGTCGCCACCGGCCCCGAACAGGACCACGAGGCGTCCCTGGGTCACCGCCCTCACTGCCCGGAGCAGATTCTCCAGTGCGTCCGGGGTGTGGGCGAAGTCCACCACGACGGTGAAGGGAGTCTCCAGGATCCGCTCCATGCGGCCGGGAATCTGTGGTGCGTCCTCGAGCCGCCGGGCAGCCGCCTCCAGCGGGACTCCCAGGGCCAGCCCGGCCCCAATGGCAGCCAGGGCATTCTCCACGTTGAATGACCCAAGCAGGGGGAGCGATACCGGAACGGCTTCGTCTCGGAAGTGGAGGGTGAAGCGTGTGCCACGGGGCGAAAGGACGACGTTTTCCGCCCGCAGGTCCGCCGGCTCTCGGACCGCGTAGGTCAGGAGACTCGGTGCATCGATCCCCCGCCACGCCGGGTCCGCCGCGTTCACCACCACGGTGCCGTCGTCCCGGAGCAGCTCCAGGAGACGCAGCTTCGAGGCCCGGTACGCCTCCAGGCTACCGTGGTAGTCCAGGTGATCCCTGGACAGGTTCGTGAAGACGGCAACGCGGAAGGGAATGGCGTCCAGGCGATGCTGGTCCAGGGCGTGCGAGGAGGCCTCCATTACCACAGTGGTGGTCCCTTCGTCCACCAGGCGCCGGAGCCACCGGGCCAGGCTGACGGGATCTGGTGTCGTCAGACCTTCCGTGCCGGACCATACCCGACCGTCCGGGCCCACCACACCGAGCGTTCCCACCGCGGCGGCGCCCTCCGGCCGTGTGGACAGGACATGCCGGGTGAGAAGGGCGGTCGTGGTCTTGCCGTTGGTGCCGGTGACCGCCACCGCATTCAGGTCGCGTCCCGGAAGTCCCATGACCGCGTCCGCGGCCAGCGCCGCTGCGTGACGACCGTCGGAGACCACGAGCTGGGGAAGTTCGATCTCCGGTAGCGCCCGCTCCACCACCATCGCCGTCGCGCCGGCCGCAGCAGCGGCCGGTGCGAAGTCATGCCCATCGGCCAGGATCCCCTTCCAGGCCAGGAAGAGGTCACCCCGCCGAACCGCCCTCGAGTCGTGGGCGACCCCGGACACCTCCGTGTCCGCGTCCCCACGGAGCTCGGTGAGGAGGCCGGCCTCCCGGAGGACCCGGGCGACGGCATCCAGGACAACCGGGAAGGTCACTGGCCTACCCGTCCAGACCGGAGGAGCACGGTGTCGCCGGTCATGACCAGCCGACCCGACAGGGGTCGAGTGCCCCGGACCATCCCGCTTCCCTGGACCTCCACCCGCAGACCCAGGGCGTGCAGGATCCTGGAGGCCTCTCGAACCGGGACTCCGCGTAGATCCGGGATCTGAACTTCGAGAACGGGTCGGTCGGGGGACCACGCCTGTGCGATGATGGACGGGTCCGTCCTGGGGGGGGTGGCCGCGAGATCGGTGCTGGCGAAGCGGATGACCGGTGCCGCCTGGCCCGAGCCACCGGCCGTCGATCGCGTCAGCTGAGGCAGGACCTCCAGGTGGAGCGGGGTCCCCCGGGCCGCGAGCGCTGCCTCCATCGTGGCTCGGGTCACGGGCCCTGCCAGGGCTCCCCCGTACCCCTTTGCCTCGTCCAGCTTGGCGTAGATCACCAGCTGTGGATCCTCGGCCGGGAAGTACCCGACGAAGGAGGAGAAGAACCGATCGCGGTTGTAGTCGCCGTTCACGTAGGCCCTGGCCGTCCCGCTCTTTCCGGCCACGGTGAAGGACGCCAAGCCCGCCGCCGTCCCCGTCCCGTCGTCCACCACTCCGACCAGGACCTCGGTAATCTGCTCTGCGAGGCGCCGGCGAATGACGCGGCGAACCACTCGAGGCTCCCGAGCTTCCTGGGTCCCGTCCGGGTATCGGATTTCCTTGACGAGGCGGGGCTCCATCAGACGACCGCCGTTGGCCAGCGCACCGTACGCCATGGCCATCTGCAGGGGCGTCGCCGCGATCTCGTAGCCGATGGCGTGGGACGCCCTGGATTGGCACGTCCACTCGTCGGGCTTTCGGAGCGTTCCGTGGCTCTCCCCCGAAATCGCGATCCCGGTCCCCACACCGAAGCCGAAATCCCTCAATCCCTCCCACTCCTCGTGGGGGGTCAGTTCCTGCGCCTTCATGGCCAGGGCCACGTTGGACGAAACCTGCACGGCCCGCGCCAACGTCATGACCCCTCGGGCACTCACGTCGTGGACCACACGTCCGCACTGGGACCAGGTGCCGTCACCCACGTCCACCTCCTCGCTCAGCGCCGCGCGGCCTCTGCTCAGGAGTGTGGCCAGAATGAAGGGTTTTATGGTGGAGCCGGGCTCCACGGGCTCGGAGATGAAGCTCAGCCCAGCGTCCACGCCGTTCTTCACCGAGACCGCTGCCAGGATCTCGCCGGTGTGTGGGTCCGTGACCAGCAGGTCTCCGCCGGTAGCCTCCGTCGAATCCACGGCGGCCATCAAGGCTTCCTTCGCGATGGCCTGCAGGTCCGCGTCGAGTGTCAGGGTGAGGTCCGAGCCGGAGATCGGGGCCTCCATCTGGAAGACCTGTCCTCCCATGATCCGGCCCGACGGGTCCTTTGCGACGATGGCCCGCCCCGGGCGACCGCGGAGCACGTCGTCGAAGGCCTCCTCGATCCCCCCGGCGCCGCGCCCCTCCTGGACCGATCCCAGGACCCCGAGGGCCATGCGCCCCTGGGGGTAATCCCTGCGCAGGCTGCGGGTGAGGTACACACCCCGGAGCCCTCGAAGCTCGGCCTGGACCGAGGGCGGAAACCTCCCCAGGTGGATCCAGCGATCGTCCGACTCCACGATCCGGCGCGCGCGTCGCTCGCTCAGGTCCAGCGCGGACTGGAGCGCCTGCTTCACGGCCTCGGCGTCACCCGTCCGCACCTCCCGTGGTGCCACGCCCACTTCGAACTGCTCTTGCGTCTCCACCAGCGGCACGCCCTCGCGGTCGAGGATGCGCCCGCGCGAGGCCGGGATCTCCTGGGCGGCGCGCTGCTGCCGAAGGGCAAGCTCCTGCCAATGGTTCCCCTGGACCACCTGTACCTGACCCGCCCGGACCAGGACCGCGGTCCCGGAGAGGAGCCAGACTCCGATGAGGACCCTGCGGCGGAAGCGGAGTGGGTCGCGGTCGCGGCGGCTCGCCATCACGGTCCCTCCACCCGGATCACCCGCACCTGCCCAGTGGGCGGTCGGAGACCCAGGAGTTGGCGGGCCACCCGGACGATGCGCTCCCGGCTCTGGAGCGCTCGGATGTCCCGGTTCAATTGCGCCTGATTCGACAGGGCCAGCGAGCGGTCCGCTCGGGCCTCCTCCAGTTGCTGCTGAACCTCGAACGCACGACCCTGCCGCCACGCCACCACGCTCAGGCTGGCCAGCAGCGCCGCCATGGCCAGCGCCCAGCGGTGGACTCCCGCTCCCCTCACGCCGCCTTCCTCCACGCCCGCAGACGTGCGCTGCGAGCCCGGGTGTTCCGGGACACCTCATCGTCTCCGGCGACGACGGCCTTCCGGGTCAGGGTCTCCCCCAACGCCCGGCCCCGGCAGGTGCAGACCGGGAAGCCGGGGGGGCACACGCAGTCCCGGCTCCACTCCCGGAATGCGTGCTTCACCATTCGATCCTCCAGCGAGTGGTAGGCGATGACCACCATGACTCCGCCCGCGTTCAGGGCCTCACGGATTCCCTCCAGCGCCCGCTCGAGTGCTTCCAATTCCCGGTTCACGGCGATCCGCAGCGCCTGGAATACGCGGGCCTTCTCCTTGTGCGTCGGCTCCCGCCGCAGGACGCGGTGGAGGGAACCGACGAGATCGTCACTGGTCCGGAACGGGCTCTCTCCGCGACGCCGCACGACTTCTCGGGCCAGCGCCCGCGCCCTCGGCTCCTCGCCGAACTCCCGGAAGATCCGGGAGAGGGTCGCTTCGTCGTCCTGGTTCAGGAGGTCGGCGGCGCTCCTCCCGTGCCCGGACATGCGCATGTCCAGTGACGTGCCCCGCCGGAAGGAGAATCCGCGCTCCGCCGCGTCTACCTGGTGCGAGCTGATTCCCAGGTCCAGGAGCGCACCGTCCAATCCCCGGTCATGGATCTCCAGGTCGTCCAGTGCACGATCGAAGCGCATCTGGAGGAACCGGACCCGATCCCCGAATGGAGCGAGGCGCGCGCGGGCGAAGCGGAGCGCCTCCGGGTCCTGATCCACCGCCACCAGCCGGCAGCCGGGGCACCGCTGGAGGATGAGGAAGGCATGGCCACCCCCTCCCACGGTTCCATCCAGGTACAGACCATCCCCCTCCGGGTTCAGAAGCTCCAAGGTCTCTGGACCCAGAACGGGTTCGTGGTAGAGGGCCGTCATCCGAACAATCGGTGCGCAGCGCGGGCCAGGTCGTTGCCGGAGGTGTCGGTCACCGTGTCGGCATAGACGGAGGGGTTCCAGATCTCCACCCGGTCGATGTTCCCGTTCAGAAGAACGGCGCCCTCGAGCGCAGCGGCTTCCTGGAGCCAGGAGGGGATGAGGATCCGGCCCTGCCGGTCCGGCGAGACCTCAACCGCCTTCGAGACGATCTCCCGCACGTGGTTCCACGCGTCGGGCTTCTCCTTCCGAAACTCCATGAGCCGTTCCTGGATTTCCCGCCAGACATCCGGGGGGAAGAGGGTGAGGTATGGCCTCTCCCACTGGAGCAGGACGAACGCCTCGCCTTCGGCCTCTCGGCGGAAGGCGGACGGCAGGGATACACGTCCCTTTTCGTCCATCTGGTGTTCGTACCGCCCCAGGAATCCGTTCACGACCGTGGCACAGAGTGGGATGAAGTGGGATCAAGTGGGAAACCGTGGGGGCAAGATAGGGACGATTTTTTTGGGGCGCAAGACTGAAATTCGGAAATTCTCTCGACGTGCACCTGACCTTGTCATGGGCCGGATTTCCCTTAACCAAGGGGCTTTCGCCCCACCGGCGGCCGGCGGAGAACCGGGAGAATAATTCCGAAAAAAAACCGAAGGTCCCAATTTCCCACTTCTCCCCACTCCTTCCCCTGAGCCTCCGGAGCCCGGAGGAGGCCCGGAGGCGGCCACCCCTGCCGGGCGGGAAGTGGACGGCCAGAGCCGTCACGATCCGGGGGCGATCAAGGGACAAAAAAAGACGCCGCGGGGCCGAAGCCCCGCGGCGTCCCTGCCGGGCGGGATGTGGTGCCGCGTTAGCGGCCCCGGCGGATGATCGCGTCCTGGATCTCGATGTAGGTGTCCGTCGCCTGCAGGATCTGCGCAAGGTTGATGTTGCGCTGCTGAGCGTACGCCTGGGCGCTCTGGAACAGCTCCTTGGCATCCTGGAACATGGGCAGGGCCCGCTGCGCACTCGCCAGCGTCTGGGCCTCCTGCACACCAATCCCCTGCTGGTACAGGACCCAACCGTGCCAGAAGTTGAGCTCCTGCGAGGTCTCGGCGCTCACAGAGTACTCCTTGGCCGCGAGAATCCCCTCCAGGGCGTATGGCCAGTTCTTCTGCTCGGGCTGGATTCCCTTGCTGTACGCGTCGGCGAAGATGATTCGAGCCACTCGGTTCGGATCCTGCCCCTGGACATCCACGGCCTTCCGGAGGATGGGGAGCGCGTCCGCGCGCCGGCCCGCGGCCAGGAGCATGTTCCCCTGCCTGGCGAAGAGGTCCGGGTAGTCGGGATCGACGGCCTCGATCTCACCGAGGGCTGCGACCGCCTCGTCCACCCGATCCTGCCGCTCCAGCGCAGTGGCGTACACGGCCCAGACCGACGCCTCCTGCGGGAAGACCTCGAGGACCTGCTCGGCGATGGTGGTGGCTTCCGCCAGGCTTCCGAGCTGGATGTTCGCGGAGATCACGTTCCTGAGCTGCCCCACGTTCATGGAGTCGCCCTTGGCCTCGAAGACCCTCATGAAGGCATCGATCGCCTTGGCATAGAGGTCCCGGGTCTCCTCCGGGATCTCGGCGTCTCCGGACTGGACACCCTCCGGGGTGGCCTGGCGAGCGGCTTCGAAGGCGTAGTTCCCGTAGTCGCCGAGCAGCTCCACGGACTCCTCCACCTGCAACCCCTCGTCGATGAGCATCATGGCGCCCAGGGGGTCACCGGCGTCGAACATCTCGTACGCGATCCGCCGGCGAACGGCCACAGCGCCCGGGTTCAACTCCAGGTAGCGGGAGTAGAACTCGCGCCCCTCGTCGTTCATTCCGAGGGTCGTGGCCAGGAAGCCCGCGAGCTGCAGCGCCTCCTCGTGGTAGGGGTTGGTCTCCAGCACACCCTCGAGCTGGTCGAGCGACTCCTCGAGCCGCTCCATCTTCCAGAGGATGAAGCCCTTCTGGTACAGAACACCCTCATCGGTGGGATTCAACGCCAGGGCGTCGTCGCAGTTCCGGAGAGCGTTCTCCCACTGGGAGCTGTTGGCGTAGTCGAAGCAGAACGCCCGGAAGCGGACCTGCTGCACGTACCGGTCGAAGGCGTCGAAGATCTGACGCGCCGCTCCCTCGTGGTCCCGGCGATTCACCGTGACGGCGTTCACCTCGAAGACCTGGGAGCTCCCCATGTCGACGAACTGGATGTTCGAGAGGCTCATCTCCTCGCCTTGCCTCTCGTAGTCGGCGCAGAGGGCGACCTGGGCATTGATCTGGGCCCCGAGCTGCCGCGTCCTGATGCAGTTCAGCTCGTTCATCTTCATCTTGAACCGCTTCAGGTTGTCTTCGATCTCGTCCTTCTCGATGGCCTGGTGCGTCGCGAGGGTGCTCATGAGCTCGCGAAGGTCCTTGGCCAGGTCCTTTCCGAAGTCGTCGTCCGTTCCCTCTGCCGGGAACAGATCGGGGATCAGAACGCGGAACCGACCCATGTCCTGCTGGGCCTGGGCAGCCGACGGACCCACCGCCAGCACGAAGGCGAGGGCGGCTGCAACGCCGATTACCCCCTGCTTGAGCCGTCCAATCATCCGGATGTCTCCCTGGGCATCCCGCCCGGTGTTGATTCGACCATGACCCGCTCGTGGGCCGTGAAGTGCCGGTATCGATCTCATACCGGCGATATTCTCCAAAGGTCCGATTGGCGTTCTGTTCGCTCCCCCGGGAGGGGAAACCTGAAAATATATTTCAACCTCCAAATGAAGGTCAACCGCCCCCCTGTGGAACACCCCCCGGGCCGAAGGGGCCGTCCCACCCGGAAATGGCCTCCCGCACCGACTCGGGGATCGGCTTCGTCCCGGCCGCCTCGTAGTCGTACATGACCTGGACGGTGGTCCCAGAGATCAGGACATCGCCTTCCGCCCCGACGACCTCATACGCCATTTCGAAGTGTCGCTTACCCAGTCGTGACACCCGGACCCCCACTGAAAGCTCCTGAGGCCAGAAGACTCGGTGGTGAAATCGGAGGGAGGCTTCCGCCAGGATGTAGTCGATCCCGTCGAGCCCAGCCTGGCCCGCCACTTCACGCCAGTAGGCCACCCTGGCTTCTTCGAAGTAGACGAGGGCGTGCGAGTGGTGCGCATGGCCCCCCACGTCCACGTCCTTGAAACGAACCGGTACGGGATACTGGAATCGGAACTCGCTTGCCATCACCTTCCCTCCCGACCCCTGGGCCGTGGAAGGGGGAACAGGCGGGACCGGGTGGCACGCCCGGGCCCACGATAAGGAGATGGGTTTACCCGATGGTGGCCGAAAGTTCAAGGGTGCGTGAAGAACCAGCGGTCCTGGTGATCGGAGGTGGCGTGGTGGGGCTCGCAGCCGCCTGGGCTCTGAGCGATGCGGGGCTCCGCCCCCGGGTGGTGGACCCAGGAGAGATCACGGACCGCGCGACCTGGGCGGCGGGGGGCATGCTCGCCCCGATGGGCGAAGCCCGGGAGCCCGGCCCCTTCCTGCATCTGGCCCTGTCCGGCCTCGAACGCTACCCGGCCTTCGTGCGCCGGCTGGAAGCCGCGTCCGGGATCGGCGTCGGGCTCCACCTCGACGGCAAGCTCCTCACCGCGACCCGACCCGACGACCTCCGGAAGCTCGAGGCCAGGCGGGACTGGCTGCTGGCGGATGGGCACCCGGTGGAGTGGATGGATGGCGAGGACGCCCGACGCCTCGAGCCCTCGCTCTCCCCCCACGTCCGAGCGGGTCTGCTGCTCGAGGGGAACGGACGAGTGCACAACCGGGATCTCCAACGAGCTCTCGAGACTGCCGTCGCCGTCTCGGGAGTCGCGACGACTCGAGGCCGGGTGTCGGCCCTCCGCTCCCGCGGTGGACGCGTCGAGGGAGTCACTCTCCGGGACGGACGGACCCTCGATGCACCCGTCGTGGTCCTTGCGGCGGGTGCCTGGTCCGGCGGGATCGAAGGCCTGCCCCGGCCCCTCCCGGTTCGGCCGGTCAAGGGACAGATGCTGGCCATCGCGAGTCCCGACCGCCCCCTGTGCCGCGTGGTCACCTCCCCCGACGTGTATCTCATCCCGCGAGAGGCGCCGGAAGGGCCCCAGGTGCTGGTGGGTGCCACGTCCGAGGAGGCGGGCTTCGATCGGTCCCTGGAGCCGCGGGGTCAGGCCGCCCTCGAGGACGGGGCCAGGGACCTGGTTCCGCAGCTGGGCGACGCCCCGGTGGTCGAGCGGTGGACGGGCCTACGGCCGGGCACCCCCGACGACCTCCCCATCGTGGGTCCGGATCCCGAGGTGTCGGGCCTGTGGTACCTGACGGGCCACTACCGCAACGGCATCCTCCTCGCTCCCGCCACCGCCCACCTCCTGACGGAAGGTCTCACGGGCGTCGCCTCTCCGCCCGCCGCATTTCGTGTGGAGCGGTTCTCCGATCCGGTTCTGGTGAGGGGAAGCGGCCGGTCGTAGCTTCCTCGCCGTGCTCGGCCTCTCCATCTACCCCGTCCCCTGTGGCTCCAGCCTGAGTCGATCCGCCGTGGATATCGGTGCGGGTCCATGCGATCCCAGGTCCCGGTTCGCGGGTCAGCCAACGCCGGGAGACTCGTGAACGAGCCGCCGAAGACGGTACCTCACGGGGCGGGGGGTCTGGATGTCCTACTGGTGGAGGACAATCCCTCGGACCGGTGGCTCTACGCCGAGGTCCTCGAGTCCCGAGGTCACCGGGTGGAGGCCGTTGCCGACACCGACTCGGCATGGGCCGCGTTCCAGGAGCGGTCCTTCCCGCTGGTCCTGCTCGATCTGGGCCTCCCCGGTAGCATGGGGGGGCTCGACCTGTGCCGACGGATCCGCGGGCTCCCCGAGGGGGATCGCACGGTCGTGCTCGTGGTCACGGGCCAGACCGAGCCTACCACGCTGGAGGAGGTTCTGGACGCCGGCGCGGACGACTATGTCGAGAAGCCGGTGGATGTAGCCCTTCTGAGCATTCGGCTGGCGGTGGCCGAGCGGAGTGTCTCTCGGCAGGAAGAGCGGGCTCGGGCGCGAGAGGCGTTGCACCAGGCCTCGCAGCGTCTCTCCACGCTCTTCAACAACCTCGGCGACGTCTTCTTCTCCGCCGAGTTGGACCCGGACCGACTGCTCCAGGTATCTCCAGCCAGCGGCACGGTGCTGGGCGTGGAGTCCGAGGAGCTCCTCGAGCGGAACGAGGGATGGCAGGATCTCCTCCTGCCCCCTGAGGCCCGATCCCGCCTCGGATCCCATCTCGGCCAAGCCGCGCTCACCGCGGACGACCTGCCCAGGCACCCTGTCGTGCATCTCTATACCGTTCGGGTGGACGGGGCGGAACGGTGGGTCCAGGCCACCTACCGAATCACCGAGGAGCGTGGCGGACAAACGACCCGGGTGGACGGTATGGTGGCGGACGTCTCGGACCGGCGGCGCGCGCAGGTGGAGCTGGCCTCCCGGAATCGGGAGCTCGAGGCGCTCGCCCGGATATCGGAACAGATCCTCTCCAGCCCGGGGTCGGCCGAGGCCCTGGCGGCGGCGCTGGACGAGGTTCGCAGGGCCACGGGCTTCCCGATTGCCTACCTGGAGCGCTGGCATCCACAGGACCGGCGGCTCGTTCTGGAGATGTTGAGGGGATTGGAGGCAGACCCCCGCACCATCGGATCGGAGGGACCCGAGGATTCTCCGTCCCGTGTGGTGGTGTCCGGTGGGGCGCCCCGGTCCTTCACGGACCCCAGGGACTTCGCACGACGGATTCATCCTTCGCTGCGCGATCCAGAGCCGCGGTTGCTGCTGGTGTTCCCGCTCCAACGGGGTACGGAGGTTCTGGGAACGCTGAGCCTCCTGCATACCGAGCCGGCACGCCCCGACGGCGGCCTCATTCGTCTGGGAACCGCCCTGGCCACCTCACTGGCTTTGCACATGGCACATCTGGAGCTCTGACACCCGGAAGCTCCAGGCTCACCCTCATGAAGAAGGGGCCGCCACGGAGGCGGCCCCTTGTACGTCTTCCCTGAGGCGGGGGCTTCGGGAGAACCAACCCTTGGCCGCTATCGCGACCCCAGCAGCCGCACACCTCCAGAGCCGGTGTCGATGACGATCCGGCCGCGACCGTTCCCCACCACACCACTGAAGTAGTTGCGACGCATGGTCTCCACCTCAACGGGGAAGTCCACGTCGATTCCGCCCGAGCCGGTGTCCACCTCGATCTCGGCGTTCAGATCGGCCGGCAGACGGACCGTCACCCCGCCCGAGCCCGTATCCACCTCCAGATTCTCCACCGACGCGGTGAACTCGAGCTCCACACCGCCCGAGCCGGTATCCACCGTCACATCCGGCGCCGCCAGTGCCATGAGTTCTACACGGCCGGATCCCGTATCCACCTCGAGCCGATCGGCTCGGATGGCGGTCCCCTGTACCCCCCCGGAACCCGTGTCCACCATCACCCAGGGGCCGTCCACGTCCTCGATCGTCACCGATCCGGAACCGGTGTCCACCTCGAGCTCCCCCTGGATTCCCCGAGCCTCCACCGACCCGGACCCGGTATCCAGCTCCACATTCCCGGTGATGTCCGTAACCCGAATCGGGCCCGAACTCACGTCTACCCGGAGGTCCCCGTCGAGCCCCTGGGCCGTCACCTCACCCACGGCGTTGTGGAGGTCCAGTGATCGGCCCGCGGGTACCACGATGCGGAGGTCCGCATGGGCTTCCAGCCCGGATCCCCCCGAGCGGATCTCCACCCGGTCGCCTCCCATTCCCCCTCCGAAGGTGCCGTCCTCCCGGACCCGCAGGGTGGTACGGAAGCGCCCCCGACCTTCGGGCCGGTAGACCACCTGATCGTCGGGATAGAGGACCCGCAGGGTGGTCATCCCCCGGATCTCGCTCACCTCGACGCTGAGCCGCTCGGCGTCGTCGCCGCCGGCAAGAACCTGGACGGTGACCTCACCCCCGCCCCCGGCCACCACCTCCACCTGGCCGGCCAGGTTGTAGACCGCCACCCGGTCCCCGGCCAGGCCATAGCTCTCCTGGCTCTGGAGCGGCGTTGTCACGGCCAGCACACAGCCGATGGTCGTGGCCATTACCGATGCGCGCATGATTCTCCTCACTCGTTCCGTCTCGTGGAAATCTCTTGATCTGGTCATCTCAATGGATCCGGATGGAGCCGTTCACCGTCCGGAGTCGGAGAGTGGCTCCCCCCTCTCCCAGGGTCCCTTCGGCGCTCCGCCGCCCCATGCGACCCCGCACCTGGAAGGGGATCTCGGTCTCGAGACTCCCGTTGAGCCAGGACGCGTCAAGGTCGGCATCGATCCCGTCCGCCACGTCGAGCCGGATGGAGCCGTTCACCGTCTCGAAGGACACATTCTCGAGGGGATCTCCATCCATTCGCGCCTCGATGGAGCCGTTCACCGTACGCGCCGCAGCAAAGCCCGTGGTCTCGATGATCACGTCGCCGTTCACCGTCTCCACGTCCACCTCCGCTCCCAGGCCGATGGCCTCGATGCCGCCATTCACGGTGCGGCCGCGGAACGCGACCCCGCGGGGCACTCGAATCTCCCACGAGACGCGCACGTCGTTCCGGCGCACGCGGTTTCGTCCGTCCTCCCCTACGCCACACTCGTTCGCCCGGTCGCCCTCGGGAGTCGGATAGATCGCGCAGAGCGTCACCCCGCCGGCATGCTCGACGACATCGATGGTGACGTTTGCCGGATCACTCCGACGCCCGGACTTCACCGCCACGACCTCCACCTCACGCCCCGAGGCGGGGGTGGCGGAGATCGGGCCGTTCACCCCCTTGATCTCCAACACGTCTCCCGCGTCCACCACACCGGCCCAGCGGAATTCCTCCTGGACCCGGGGGCCTGCATCCTCATCGTCCCACGACCAGGCGCCAGCCTCCCAATCCATCTCGAGTTCCAGGTTCTCGAGGGCCTGGAGAGCCTGCTCGGTTGCCCGGCCCGCCTGCTCCAGGGCGTGCTCCACTGCGCGAGCGATCCGATCCCCCAGACGATCCCAATCCCGCTCCTGGGAAGCCAGCCCCGAAGGCACACCCAACCCAACCACCAGCATCGTCGCCATCCTCCACCACCGCATCATCTCGGCCTCCGCTTCACCAGGTTAGAAGTCGTATGTCACCATCGAAGGACTGGAGCACGATGCGCGCGCTCCCGTCGCCTACGGTGAAATGAAGGGGGCTCCCGGCCCGGAAGCTCCGGGTCTGGACACGGTAGTCCGACTGGAAGCTCCCATCGAAGGTCGACACCTCCACTTCGGCGCCCAACTCCGCCGGGAGCCACGCGCTCACATCACCGTCGTGTGTGGACAGTGAGAGAACCCCTCCGGGCGTGACGCCGCCCCGGAACACCACGTCCCCATCCACCGTCACCGCGGACACCTCCGCACCCTCCACCTCCTCCAGCTCCAGGTCGCCATCGGAGCTCTGCACCGTGACCTGTCCCGTGGCCCGACGGAGCGTCACGTCGCCGTCCAGCGCCGTCAGGCGAAGGTCCCCATCCGCATCGGTCACTTCGATCTCCCCATCCAGCGTGCTGGCCTCCACCGAACCGGTCACCGACGCCAGCCTGAGGTCTCCCTCCAGCACCTCCACCGTCACGCCTCCCCCCATGCCGTCGACCTCCACATCCAGGGACCGACTGTGAATTCGGACGGGGAGCCACCGGGGCACCGTCAGGACCAGGTCCCCCGAGCCTCTGCGCTCAGCGCCGACCAGTCGCAGGACCGATCCCGATCGCGCCAGGCCCGGCGTCTCCACGCCTGCGCCCCCCGCCATTCGAACCTCGTCGTCCTCTCCCACCCGTACGGTGAGGCTGCCCCTCCAGGTTTCGATCACGAGCTCGTCACCCATCCCCACGTCCACCACCGTGTCGGGCGCCAGCTCGACGACCGGTCCACCCCCAGGTCCACCCCCACCCATTCGCGGGGCGTCGGCCACGGGCGCTGCCAGTGCCGCCGCGGCCCCCAAACTCAACAGAATCCTCATCCTAGGCCTCCATCAGCGTCGACATTCGCTCGAGATAGGCCCGCTTCCGCTCCAGGGCCCCACCGAGGTGCCCTCGCAGATAGTCGCTCCCCGGCTCCCGGGAGAGGGCGTCCAACGATTCCCGGATGGCCCGGTCGATGACATCCAGGTTTCGCAGGAGCGTGGCCCGGGTCGTCGGTTCCAGCTCATCCAGGCCCTCCAGTACGCGACGTTCCAGCGACGCCAGCTCACGGGACAGCGCCCCTGGGAAGCCGGGGATGTTTCCGTCCAGGCCCACGAACTCCGCGTTGGGCCTACGGTCGGACAGGGTGACCGATCCCTGCTCGGGAGCCAGCGTCGTTCCCGCCAGCCAACCCCCCGCCAGGAGCACCATCGCTGCGGCCGCCGCCTGGGGAGCGCTGAAGGAGAACCGCGCCGAGCGGCCTGTCGATGCAGGCCGCCCCTGCTTCAGGGGAATGATCTTCTCCGCGAGGGGATCTTCTCCCAGGCGTTCGCGGACGTCCGGCCACAGGTCCCGCGCCGGCTCCCGATCCGGCAAGGCCCTCGCCCGCCGCCGCACCTCCTCCAGGTCCTCCCGAACTGCCCGGCAGCTCGGACAGGCCTGGAGGTGTTCCTCCACAGCCTGCGCCTCCCGCGGGGACAGGTCCCCGTCCAGGAATTCCGAGAGCCGATCGATCCAGGGGTCGTGCCTTCCGTTCATCTGTCCAGGACTCTCCTCAGGAGCATCCGGGCCCTGTGAAGCTGGGACTTGGACGTCCCTGCGCTGATGCCCATCATCTCCGCGATCTCATCGTGGGTATATCCTTCAACGTCATGCAGGACGAAGACGTCACGGGCCCGTCCGGGAAGAGTGGCCATCGCCTTCTCGAAATCCATGCTGAGCCCACCCAGCCCGACACGCCCCGCCATTCGCTCCAGGAAGCCTTCCCCGATCACCTCCCGGGCCTCGTGCTTCCGGAGCGTCTCTCGCCGGGAGAGGATCAGGTTCACCGCCAGGCGATGAAGCCACGTGCCGAACCGTGCCTCGCCCCGGAACGTGTGAAGGCGGCTCCACGCCCGGAGGTAGACCTCCTGGGTCAGGTCCTCCGCCAGAGCCTCCCCCGCGAGCCGCCGAGCCAGCGAGTGGACCTTCGGGACGGTCGAGCGATAGATCCGCTCGAACGCCCGGGCATCGCCGCCCACGGCGAGGCGAACGTCACGAGCTTCATCCGTTGGACTGGGATTCACGGCCAGGTTCGACGTCGTAGACATGGTATCCGGTCTTCATCCGCTCCAGTTCATTGGACAGCAGCGGGCCGGAGATGGTTGGAACGGTGTGCTTGCGCGTCGCGAGAGGCCAGCGCAGCGTGGGAAGTCCCCGACGTGACCCGGATCCGCAGGAGCCGCACATGCCGACCGTTCTACCGATCGACCTCACCGCCATCGTGGCCATCATCATGGGGATGCTCACCGTTCTCATTCCCATCGCGGGGCTTACGGCCCGGTTCGCGCTGAAGCCCGTGGTGGAGTCGCTGGCCCGTCTGTTCGACAGTCGCACCGTGGAGGATACGGTGGAGATCACCGAACGCCGAGTGGCCCTCCTCGAGCAGCAGATCGAATCCCTGGAGGATACGGTGAAACGCCTCACCGAGGAGCGTGACTTCGACCGGGAGCTCCGCGGCGAGGTGGAAGCCCCCGGGAGGCTGGCACCCCCCACTTCCTGACCCCCGCCCCTCCTTGCCCGCTCCTCCGGGCTGCGGGACATTTCAGCAGCCCTCCGCGTCCCTTCCGTCCCGCGAGGAGATTCCTTCTCCATGGCCCACCTGGAGATCATCGCTCACCGTGGATTCAGCGCCCGTGCTCCCGAGAACACCCTCAGCGCAATCCGGGCCGCTCTCGACGCCGGTGCGGACGCCGTGGAGTGGGATCTCCACGTGGCGTCCTGCGGGACGCCGGTCCTGATCCACGACGCCACCCTCGAAAGGACCACCGACGGAGTGGGCGCCGTGGCGAAGCATCGCCTCGACGAGCTGCGGCGGCTCGACGCCGGGACCTGGTTCGACCCACGCTTCCGAGGGGAAGCCATCCCCACGCTGGAGGAGGCCCTGGAGGAGGTCCGCCCCTTCGGCACCACGGTCTATGCGGAGGTGAAGGGGTACCGTGTGCCCGAGGACCTGGACCGCATGGCTCGTCTGGTGCGCGACGTGGGCATGGCAGAGCGAACGGTGTTCATCTCCCTCGACTTCGACATCGTGGATCGGCTTTCCAGCCAGGACGCCGTAGCTCGAATGGGCTATGTGGTGGCCGAGCCCCGGCAGTTCGAGGAGGCCCTCCGGAGAGCCAGGATGCTCCCCGGACGTGGGCTGGTCGACCTCTCCCACGACCTGGTGCTCCGCGACCCGGGCTTGGTCCGACGCGCCAGGGCTCAGGGCACGGACGTTGCCGTCTGGACCGTGGACGTGATCGACGAGGCGGATCGGCTCCTGGAGGCCGGAGTGCGGCGCTTCACTACGAACCGGGTGGCGACGATGGTAGCGTGGCGGGCGAGGCGGTCCGGGGCAGGGTGAACGCGAACCGACTCCCCTTCCCCGGCGCGCTATCCACCTGGACACGACCTCGGTGTGCCTCGACGATGCCCTTCACGATGGCCAGTCCCAGGCCCGCTCCCTCCTGCCGGGCCTGGCGGTCCCGGTCCGGCTGCCAGAAAGGGTCCCAGAGATAGGGAAGATCCTCCTCGGCGATCCCGCAACCGTCGTCCTGGACCCAGACCTCCACTTCATCGGCCCGTTGGATCGCACCCACTTCCACGGACCCTCCCGGCTCCGTGTACCGGAGCGCGTTGGCGATGAGGTTCGAGAGCACCTGGAGGATCCTGTGATCGTCCATGTCGACCGGGCAAAGGTCCGGGCTCCAGTCTCGCTTCAATCGAACCCGGTCCTGGTCCGCCCTCGGTTCCGCCAGTCGAAGACTCCGCTCCAGCAAGGTGGTGAGCTCCCCACTGCGGAGGATGACGCGCAGGCCACCGGTATCGATCCGGCTCAGGTCCATCAGGTCTCCGATGAGCCGCGTCATCCGGTCCGCAGCAGACTGGATCGACTCCAACTGAAGCCTTCTCCGGTCTTCCGGGAGCGGGACGTCCAG
>CP070829.1:1283256-1322954 GCA_020344755.1 Gemmatimonadales bacterium | reverse complement strand
CTGCCGGAGCTCTTCCTGGGGGCACCCCGACCGATCACCTGAGGGAGGTCCCCGGCGGGAGGGCGCGGTCTCTTCGGAGAAGGCGCGGTCTCCGGGGGGAGGGCGCGGTCTCCACGGGGCCGCCCCTCCCTCCCCAGGAGCCCGTGAGTCATTCCCCCGCCAGCAGCTTCTGGAATCCGGGGTGCTCCCTGAGGAGGTCGAACCGGGGATCCAGCCGCAGGAGGTGGACCGAGAGCTCCGCGGGTCCCTGTAGGACCCCACGCAGGAGCTCCACCGCCCGGTCCGGGTCGCCCGCCTCAGCGTGGACCCGCGCCCGCGTCACCTGGATCCGGGGAGCCTCCAGGGCGTCCCGGCTCGCCGGGAGCAGCTCCGCGGCCCGCTCCACCCTCTCCCGCGCCTCGGGGATTCGACCCAGGCCAGCGTAGGCCAGGCCCAGCTGGCTGAGCGTGGTGGCCTCGTCCAGGAAGCCCTCGGCGGACCGGGCCTCCAGCTCGACCCGGGCCGAATCGAAGCTCGCCCGGGCCGCCACCGAATCCCCCCGGGCAAGGTGGACGGCGGCCCGGTCCAGGTGGGCGCCCTCCCGAGGCAGTGCGGCCAGGGCGTCGTCGAAGCGACGCTCCAGGAAGGCGACGTCGAACCAGTCCTCGCCGGTACGCCCGCCAGCCAGCCGAGCCGCACCCTCTTCGAGGAGGCGCCGCGCCCCCGCCACGTCCCCACTCCCGATGATCCGGGTCATGGCCGCGGTGCCGTAGAAGCCCCGGACGTCGGGGAAGACCTCCAGGGTCTGGGCCATCAGGGCGTCCGCCTCCTGGTAACGCCGCAGGTGGATGAGGGTCCACGCCAGTCCGCCACGGCCGCGGGAGACACCGGGCTGGCGCTCGAGCACACCCTGGAACCGGCGGATGGCTTCGTCCCAATCCCCCTTCCGACGGGAGACGTACGCCCCGGCCAGGAGGATCTCGGGATCGCCGGGCCGAAGCTCCTCCGCCCTTCGCAGGTGCGTGTCCGCCGCGGCGTAGTCCAGCCGGAGCCGATAATGAACCATGGCCATGGCCAGCTGGCTCCAGGCGGACTCGGGATCCAGGACCATCGCCCGCTCGCCGGCCTCGACTGCGTCGGCGCGCACTTCCGGGGTCGTCTCCCACCCACCCATATAGAGCTCCGAGAGGGAAAGGGAGAGCCCGGCCCAGGCGTCGGCGAAGCGCGGGTCCAGCGTCACCGCCTGCCGGAACATCTCCGCCGCCAGGGAAAGGGGACCCGCGGTCCATTCCTCGTGGAGGAAGTCCCACCCCCGCAGGTAGAAGAGGAACGCCTCCTGGTCCCGGGTGGGCGGCTCCGAGGTCTCGGCCCCACCCAGGAGGCTCACCCCCACCGCCTCCGTCACCGCCCGGGCGATGCGGTCCTGGACGGTGAAGATGTCCGCGAGCACGGCCTGGTACGTCTGGGTCCAGACCTCCGTCCCGTCGTCCGCCCGCAGGACCCGGGCGGTGACCCGGACCCGGTCCGCTGCGCCGTCCGACGGGTCCCACCGGACCCGACCCGTCACCGCGAACCGGGCCTCGAACTCCCGAGCGAGCTCGAGGGGGTCCGCGTCGCGGAGGCGCCCGCTCCGGTCCACGCCGGAGACCACCTCGAGCCCCGGAACGGCTGCCAGGCGGGTGACGAGCTCGTCGGTGAGGCCCGCGGCGAAGTACGCGCTGTCCGGCGGACCCAGGCTTTCCAGCGGCGCGATGGCGATCCGCACCGGAGCGTCCCGCCCTCCGCCGTTCGCCAGGACCGCCCACGCACCCGCGACCACCACCACCAGGGCCGCCGCCAGGCTCCAGCGGCGTGGGCGGGCGGCCCGGGTGGGTGACACGGTCGGCCCGTTGAGGGCCGCCGACCCGGAGGGAGCGCCCCCCGCGGAGGACTCAACTGCCGGGGGCTCACGCAACGTCGCCTCACCGCCCGCCAGCTCCGGCCCCGCCGACGCACCGCTAGGGGACACTGCAGGTGCCCCTTCCGGACCGCCCTCCCCGCCCTCGATGCCATCTGCCGCCCCCTCGGCCCCGGACACGGGCGCGCCTCCGCGCGGCGGCCCCTCGGCGGAGGCATTCCGGGCCCGCTCCAGGAGGCTCCGAGTCTCGTCGGACGGGGGCAGCCCCAGCTCCGCCTGGAGCCGTCGCGCGAACCCCTCGTAGGCCAGGACCGCCTGCCCGTGGTCCCCCCGCTCCACGTGGAGCGACATCAGGACCCGCAGAGCATCCTGGTCGAAGGGGGAAAGGGCGAGAACGCGGCGAAGCGTGCGGATCGCCGCCGCGCCGTCCCCCTCCTCCTCAAGGTGCCGAGCCCAGCGCCGGCCCGCGGCCACCGCCTGTTCCCTCAGCCGCCGGCGTCGTAGGGTCAGCCACTCCTCGAAGTCCGGGACGCCCGGGAGGTGGAAACCCGCCAGGAGCTCCCCTTTGTACAGCTCCAGCGCCTCGCCCCACCGCCCGTCCGCGGTCCACTCCTCCAGGAGCACCGCGTCGCACTGCACCGCGCCCGGCACCAGTCGGAGACGCGACCCCTCGGACTCGATGATTCCCGGACCCAGGTCCCGGCGAACCACGTGGAGCAGCTGACGGAAGGCGGCCCGACCCCGCGCCTCATCCGCCTCCGGCCAGAAGCGGGCCAGCAGGTCGTCCCGCTCGTACGCCTGCTCCCGGTTTCCCAGCGCCAGGTAGATCAGGAAGGCCATGCGTTTCGGGCCGGACAGGATGCCCGCGAGCCGTTCGCCGTCCCGGGTGAGGGACGCACCTCCGAGGACCTTGAGTTCGAGCACCGCCCGAGCCTCAGCGCATGGGGAAGGGTCAGTCCGGCGGAGGGCCGTAAACCGGGGTCCACGGGGCCGTCCCGCCACCCCGCCCTGCGCGCCGGACCCTCCGAGCATGCCCGCCGGCGTCCGCCGTGGCAAGGCTGTGGCCCCCCGGCGCGGCCATTCTGCGGGGTGCCTGCGGGCCCGGACGGGGCGAATGACGCCCGCCTCACGGCGAGGTGACGGCGGGGTTTCAGATTCCCCGTGTTCCCGCGACCTCCCTCGTGACCCGGAGCCGACTCATGCCCTCCTCCAACCGACGACGCACCCCCCTCTGGATGGCTTTCGGTGCCTTCCTCGTGACCTCGGCCTGCGCCGAAGCCCCGACGGAGCCCGGCATCGAAGAAGCCCCGGGTCCCCTTCCCGTGGGTCTCGCCAAGGGTGGCAACAAGGGCGGAGGGAATGGGGGAAGCAGCGGCGACGGCCCCTTCCCCGCGACCGTCAGCATCTCCGCCACGGGGAACCTCCAGGATGACGGGAAGGGTGCGTACGTGGACGGGAGCTGCGGCGTCCAGGCCCAGGTCGGCTCCACGATCGCCTACTTCAAGCCGGACGGCCGTGCGCTGAAGGGAAAGGAGCGCAACTGCGGCGGCCGGTCCGCCACCGTCGTCGTGACCGCGATCCATACTTCCTCCGATCCAGCCGACCACGAGGGTGACGTGGACCTGGTGGCGCTGGGGATCGAGGAGACCTACGACCTGATCAGCCTGAAGGCGCGGCTGGACAGCGGCATCGACGCCCCGGCTACCGTGAACGTGGGGCGCTGCGACACCGGCATGGAGTTCGACCCGGCGGAGATCGAGGGTTCTTCCGAGGTGGTGGTGACGGCCAACGGTGACGCCTCCGCGTGGAGCGTCGAGAGCCGCCCCTACCCCGACAACCTGGCCGGATGCCTGATGGGGGGAGCCACCGAGTTCGTCCACCTGAACATCGACGTGGACTTCGCGAAAAACTAGGCCGTGTGCTGGGTCCGTCGGGTCCGGTTCGGAAGGAGATGGCCGTCCGGATTCCTTCGGGCCCAGCTCGCGGTCACCCGCTCACACGTCCCCGTGCGTGACAGTGCCCCAGGAGGTAGTGGGGCGGGTCGGGCGGGTCGGGCGCTCGGCTCACAGCTCCAGCTCCCAGGTCTGCGCCACCTGCCGGCCTCCCCAGAGTTCCGTGGGCTCCTCCGAGACGATGTGGAACCCCTCGGCCTCGTACAAGCGCTGGGCCGCATCCAATCCGCGAACCGTCGAGAGCACCATGCGCCGGTACCCGAGGTGTCGCGCGTGGCCCACGCACTCCGAGACGAGCCGGCGCCCGATTCCCCTCCCTCGGGCCCACGGCTCCACCAGGAGGAGCCGGAGCTGGCCCACGGTCTCCGACCGGCGGACCAGGGCGACGGACCCGGCCCTCCGCCCCCCCACCTCCGCGATCCACATGCGGGCCCAGGCCGGATCGAAGTCCCGGACGAAGTCCGCCACGATCTGGGCCACCATGGCCTCGAAGGCCCGGTCCCAGCCGTGGGATGCGGAATACAGCTCCCCGTGACGCTGGACGATCCATCCAAGGTCTCCCGGACCCGGTGGACGATAGCCAACCCCCCCGGACTCGCGATCGTCCCCGCCCAGGGTGCGGTCGAGTGTCATCGTGGCGCGCCTGCGAACCGCGAAGGGACCCGAGCCCGGCTCAGCCGGAGGTCCCGCACTGGGCCCGCACTCCGGCAAGATTGAGCCGGGGCAGGAGATCCTCCTCGAACCCCGGAGTCCCCCAGAGGGAGGACAGCGCCGGGTCCCAGATCTGGAACGGCACGCGGAACGGCATGAAGAGCACCTCCCGCTCCAGGGCGGCCAGGGCCCGGTCCGGTTCGCCCAGGAGCGCCAGGGTCTGGGACATCACCCGGGTGTCGTCCCTCGGGAGCAGGCCGGGGTCCCCACTCTTGAGGGCCTCCGCCTGCATCCGCAGCGCCTCGGGATCCGGGAAGTAGTCGGCGAAGCGGTCCGCCGCCTGGTCCTCGCGACCCGTGAAGAGGAGCAGCCGCCCCAGGACGGTGCGCAGGAAATGGACGTCCCCCTGAGGATCCGCGGCGATCCCCTCCTCCAGGAAGGGGATGGCCTCCTCCGGACGCCGGCACTGGTAGAGGACGAACCCCACCACGTCGAGCCGGACCGGGGTCCGGTCCAGCGCCAGGGCCCGGCGGGTCTCCCGAAGCGACTCGTCCAGCCGGCCCACCCCCCAGAGGAGCTCAGCATACTGGACGTGGGCCTCGCCATTGTCCGGATCCAGCTCCAGCGCCCGGAGCAACTCCCGCTCGGCTGCGTCCCACTCCCAGCGATCCCGGTAGACCGAGCCCAGGGCGACCCGGGCCGACGCATTGGACGGATCCAGCTCCAGAGCCCTCCGGGCCGCCCGCTCTCCGGCGGAGAGGCTGGTGGCCCAGAACGCCGAATCCCTGGACTCCCCCAGGGGACCGGCATAGAGCGGAAGGGTCGCCTGGGCCTCCGCCAGCGCCGCCCAGGCCGGCGCCCAGGTGGAGTCCCGAGCGGCGGCGGCCTCGAAGAGGCGGATCGCCTCGGCGACCCCCGACCCCCTGCGGCGAAGCGCGGCGCGACCGGCCAGGTAGCGGTCGTAGGCGATGGTGTCCAGGGTAGCGTAGGTGAGCTCGGCGGCGGGAAGTCCCAGGGGAATCCGCAGTGCCTCGGCCACGTGACCCGCGATCTCGCTCTGGATCTCGAAGATGTCGTCGAGGGTTCGCTGGTAGCTCTCTCCCCAGAGCCGAAATCCGTCGGCAACGCTCATCAGCTCCACGGAGATCCGGACCTGGTCGTCGAACTTCCGCACGCTCCCCGAGAGGATGTAGGGCACGCCCAGCTCCGTCCCCGCTTCCCGGGCGTCCACCTCTCCGGACCGGTAGGAGAACGCCGACGACCGCGCCGCTACCCGGAGCTCCCGGATCCGGCTCAGGACGTTGAGGATCTCCTCGGAGATACCGTCACTGAAATAGCCCTGGTCCCCGGCGGCGCTCACGTCGGCGAAGGGGAGAACCGCGATGGCGGGGCGGTCGTCCTGGGCCGGATCGACGTAGGCCGGTCGGGGAAGGTCGCCCGCCGCAGCTGCAGGCTCGGAGCCGTCCGCTCCCCCGGACGAGCGAGTCCCCGCCCAGAAACCCACCCCCACCAGGAGGACACCACCGACGACGGCGAGGCCGGCGCCCCACAGGCGCCACCGCGACCCCTGGGTGATGGCGGACAGCTCGGACTCCTCGGCCGGCGGGGTTCGGCGGACCCCGTCGGGAGTCATCTCCAGGGCCCACGCCATGACCATGGCCACCGGAAATCCCAGGATCGCCATCCAGACCACGAAGGTGACGGTCCAGTCCGGGAGCGGGATGCGGGGAAAGACCAGGTCCGCCACCTCGGCGACCAGGAGCGAGACCGCCCCGTAGGTCACCGCCACCCTCGGCACCCGACGGCGCTTGAGCTCGGCGATCCAGCGGGAGAGGCCCGACGGGGGTCGTTGGGGGGCTCCGGGGGAATCGCGAGGGTCGGGGGGGTCGGGAGGGTTCATGGGGCCCAACATAGGGCGGAGGCCCGCGACGCCGCGAGGCAAACGAACGCGTCCCCTTCCCCCGGCCTTCGGCCTATCCCGCCTCCACCGCCGCCAGGATCCGCTGGATGAAGCCGTTGACGTGCTCGGGGCCGTCCACCCACCGGGTGACGGTGACCAGGTCGTGCTCCGGGTCCACGTAGATGACGTTGGTCCAGCCCGCTCCCACCGCCATGAAGGCGGTCTCCGGGGCGGCAGGGAGAAGGGCCCGGTCCGTGTTCAGCCACCACATGAAGCCGTAGTCGGGTTTCACGTCGCCGGGGGACAGGGCCATCCGGAACCACTGGGAGGGCACCAGCTGCCAATCCCCCCAGCGCCCGTGCCGGAGCGCCAGGAGTCCGAAGCGGGCGTGATCCCGCGTGTCGATGACGAGCCCTCCACCCCAGTGGCCACCGCCACTCACCGACTGCACCCGCTCATCCCCCAGCTCGGTCCAGGACGTCTCGTAGCCGTGCCAGCGCCAGTCACCGGAGGCCCCGATGGGACCCATGATCCGCGTGCGGAGCACCTCCGGGAGGGGCTCCCCGTGGCGCAGGAGGAGGGCATACGCCATGAGGTTCACCCGGACGTCGTTGTACTCCCAGAAGGTGCCGGGCTCCTGGAGGGTCCGGTCGATCCCCTCCCGCCGATCGGCCAGGTCCGGCTTGCCGAAGAGGGTCCCCTCCCACTCGGACGTCTGTTGGAGGAGGTTCCGCCAGGTGATGGCGCGGGTCCGCTCGTCGGGGAACAGCGAATCCGGAAGCAGCTCCACCATCGGGTCGTCCAGCCCCGGAATGAGGCCGTCGGCCCAGGCCAGTCCCGCGGTGGTGGCCAGGTAGCTCTTGGTGACGGAGAACGTCATGTCCTCCCGATCGGTATCCCCCCACTCCGCTACCAGGTAGCCGTCCTTGATCACGATGCCGTTGACGCCGCCCCGGGGAGAGGTGGGCCCGACGATCTCCTGGTGTGGAAGCCCGGCGAAGCGCTCCCGCAGGTAGGCACCGGGGTCCGCCGGAATCTCGGTGGTCTCGTGCGCCAGGGCATACTCCACCGCTTCCTGGAGGAGCGCTGCGTCCATTCCCACCTCGTCCGCAGCCCTGCGCTCCCAGGCTTCGTGGCCGGGAGGCGGGGTGTAGACGGTGGGCGCCGGGCCGGCCGGGAGCGAGCTCCCGTCCACGCCGCCACCCGGTTCCGCGTCTCCGGGGGGCGCGCAGGAAAGCAGGCCTCCGGTCAGGAGGACCGGGAAGGCCAGGCTCGGAAGGAGGGTCCGGGACACGGCGGGAGCCATTGGCATGGCCGGAAGGTGCGTGATCGATGCGGATCCCGCCAGAAGAACCCACGAGGGCCCGCCATCGGTGCCCAGGCGGCCTTGGCCGTCCCCCGTCACAGGTCGCTCCCCGGCGTCCCCGGCCCCAGGCCGACACCACCACCCCACCCCAATGGGCGCGAGTGTGGGGTGGGAGCCCTGCGGCGGAGGTCGACAGGAAGGAACGGGGCATCCAGTTTGAAGCTGAAACCGGATCACTCCCTTCCACGTAACGGGATGCCATGCCCCCCCGATTCCACCCTCGACGTCTCGCACCCCTCGCAGGCATCGGTTGGCTGTGCGCCGTGGCGGGATGTGGCGCGTCCGGAGGCGAAGGGACCTCCCCTCCGTCGCCCGCGGGCGCGCCGACTTCCGGGGAAGCCAGCGCTACCGCTGCGGGCCGCGAGGACCTCGCCGAGCTCGAGCGTCTCTATCGTGCCCGACAGGCCGAGGCCCTGGCCCGGGTGCACGAGGCGGACGTGGACTTCGTGACCGGGATGATCTCCCACCACGCCCAGGCGCTGGTCATGTCGGCCCTGGCCCCGGATGCCGGTGCCAGCGGCAGCATCCGCACCCTGGCGGCCCGCATCATCAACGCGCAGCGCGACGAGATCGCGAACATGCAGCGGTGGCTGCGGGAGCGGGATCTCCCCGTGCCGGTGGTGAGTGGGGACGGGACCATGGCCATGGACCACGGGTCCCACCACGCGATGATGCCCGGCATGCTCACCCCCGCCCAGCTGGACGAGCTGGCGTCGGCCCGAGGGCCGGCCTTCGACCGTCTCTTCCTGACCTTCATGATCCAGCACCACCAGGGCGCGGTCTCCATGGTGCAGGATCTCTTCGCCACCGACGGTGCCGCCCAGGACGATTTCATCTTCAAGATCGCTTCCGACATCCAGGTGGATCAGATCACCGAGATCAATCGCATGCAGCTCATGCTGGACGCCCTGCCCCCGGGAGGCTGACGTCTCCCCGGAGCAGGCAGACCGATCCGGAACATCCCTCTCCGCTCCCTGAACCCGACCCTTTCCACAGGATCCCTCCCATGAAACCATCCGTCACCCCACGGGCCGGCCGTCGCCGGGCTCGCCTCCCGATCCTCCCCGCCCTGGCCCTGGCGGTCCTGGTCGGGGCCGCCTGCAGCACCCAGCCCGAAGCCATGGAGGCGCCGGCGCCTCGAGCGCTCCGTCCCCTGGAGGTGACGCCTCCGAGCCCGGATCCCCGGGTGGGTCTCACTCCGGGTCTCTTCGACGCGGGGGAGGCCATCTGGAACCTCCGCCTCCTCTCCGCGACGCCGCCCTCGGAGGCCTTCATCGGGGTGACCAACTCGGACCTGGCCTTCCAGGGGGACTACGCCATCCAGGGCAACTACAACGGCGTGCAGGTCTGGGACATCTCCGACCCCTCGGCGCCGGACCTGGTGACGGAGTACGTCTGCCCGGCGTCCCAGAGTGACGTGTCGGTCTACGGAAACCTCCTCTTCGTCTCCGGCGAAGGCCTGGGCGGTCGGCTGGACTGCGGCACCCAGGGGGTCGACGTGGCGGTGAGCGCGGAGCGTCTCCGGGGGATCCGCATCTTCGACATCACCGACATCACCGCGCCGGAGTACATCGCCAACGTCCAAACCTGCCGGGGCTCCCACACCCATACGGTGCTGAAGCACCCGGGCGACGACGACAACGTCTACATCTACGTCTCCGGGTCCGCCCCGGTTCGGCCCGAGGAAGAGCTGACGGGCTGCTCCAACCTCATGCCCGAGGAGGATCCCAACTCGGCCCTCTTCCGGATCGAGGTGATCCAGGTCCCGCTGGCCAACCCGGAGGCCGCGCGGATCGTCAGCTCGCCCCGGATCTTCGAGGACCTGGAGGCTCCGCCCACCCACGGGTTGGCCCCGGCGGACCTGGAGGCCGTGGAGGAGGCACGGGCCCGGGGGGCGTTCATCGCCGAAGTCGGCTCCCAGGCCATCGTCCTGCCCCCGCAGTTCACGGCGCCCCTCCTGGACAGCATCGTCCAGTCCCGGGGAGGTGAGGGTCCCCCCACCGCCGCCGACAGCGCGGCGCTCCGGGCCTACCTCCCGGAGATGATCGCCCGGATGATGGGACCGGAGGGGGAGAGCCGCGGGCCCACACAGTGTCACGACATCACCGTCTATCCGGAGATCGGGCTGGCCGGTGGTGCGTGCGAGGGCTACGGCCTGCTCCTGGACATCCGCGATCCCGCGAACCCGCGGCGCCTCGCCGCCGTGGCGGACTCGAACTTCGCCTACTGGCACTCCGCCACCTTCAACAACGACGGCTCGAAGATCCTCTTCACCGACGAGTGGGGCGGAGGCGGCGCACCCAAGTGCCGGCCCACCGATCCGGTGGAGTGGGGCGCCAACGCCATCTTCACCGTCGAGGACGGCGAGATGGTCTTCCACAGCTACTACAAGCTGCCGGCGCCCCAGACCACGCTGGAGAACTGCGTGGCCCACAACGGCTCCCTCATCCCGGTGCCCGGACGGGACATCATGGTGCAGTCGTGGTACCAGGGCGGGATCTCCGTCTTCGACTGGACCGACCCGGACCACCCGGTGGAGATCGCCTTCCACGACCGGGGGCCGGTGGACGCGAACCGGATGGGGAACGCGGGGAGCTGGTCCGTCTACTGGTACAACGGGGTCATCGTGAGCTCCGAAATCGGTCGCGGCCTGGACATCTTCGAGCTCGTTCCCAGCGACGTCCTGACGCAGAACGAGATCGACGCGGCCAACACCGTGCGGCTCTCGGAGCTGAACTCCCAGGGCCAGCCCATGTTCGAATGGCCCCACACCTTCGCGCTGGCCCGGGCCTACCTGGACCAGCTGGAGCGCCACGGGGGTCTGGGGGCCGGCCGGGCCGCCCAGGTCCGGGAAGAGCTGGCGGAGGCGGAAGCCCGGGCGGGGGCCTTCCGCAGGGATGGCCTCACGCGGTTGGCAGAGAGCCTGGCCATGGACGCCCGGCGATCACTGGACGGACGCCGCGTGGAGCTCCTGATCGACGTGCTGGAGGACCTGGCCGGCCAGTAGCCGGCGCCTCCGGAAGCCGTGGGGGCCGGCCTGCGTCCGCAGGCCGGCCCCGGGTGAGCGGTACGGGCTCACCTCCGCCGAGGCCATCCTCTGGGAGCGGCACCTCTGGGCCCCCTGGCCAGGCTTCCAGGCAGACTTCGAACGCTCGGGGCCCACGCCGGACCGGGCGAGTTGGGTCTACTCCGCCAAGCGGACCGCGGACAATCAGCTCTACTGGGAGCTCATGAAGCCGGCACACTCGGGCTTCGTGGCGCTCGTGGAAGAGGTGGTAGCCGGGGGTTGAGAGGAGATTGAGCCGGACCATTCGGACCGGCGCGAATCATCTGGTGGGACGGGTCGCACGGGGGACGGTGCGGCCGGGGATCCACGCCGGGTCACCTCACAGCAGCATGCGCATGAGGTTCCCCACCCCCAGCCCCACGTAGTTGCCGAGGGCGACCCCCAGGATCCCCACCGCCACGCCGGGCAGGATCCGGCTGTCGTAGCCGCGAGCGGTGGCGATGGCCATGGCGCTGGCGCTTCCGCCCACGTTGGCCTGCGATGCCACGGCGAGGGTGCCCAGGTCCAGACGGGCCAGCCGCCCCAGCCCGAAGATCACCGTCCCGTGGATCGCCACCGTGCCCACGGCGAAGTAGAAGACCTCGGGGCCCACCTCCACGATCCGGGCGACCACCGACCGGGCGCCGTTGCAGGCCAGGAAGAGGAGGATCAGGTAGTTCCCCAGGACCGAGGTGCCGCTCAGCCGCTTCACGGCGGGAAGCTGGGCCAGGAGCAGCGCCAGCGTCGTGAGCCAGAAGACGGCGGGGATGCGGGGGAAGACGCCGGAGAGAAGCGTGGACACCCAGATGGACGACACCGTGAGGGCCGTGGCCCCTCCCAGGTCGGTGAGCCCCACCGGCCTTCCGCTGCTGAAGAGCGCGCGCACCAGTGGGTGATCGGACTCCTCCGCGGGAGCCGTGTCCGCGGCAGCGGCGATGGCAGTGTCGGCGCCGGGGTCCGTTGCCTCTTCGCCGGCCCCCTCCCCGTCCACCGCGCGTCCGCCCGCCATACTTCCGCGGACCGCCTCCCCTTCCACTGCCCCTCCACTCGTCCCTCCCCCTCGCCACAGCGCCGGGACCGCCAGGCACGTCACCAGCCAGAAGGCGGTGATGATGACGTCCGCCGCCACGCCGGCGGTGAACAGCTCGCCGCTGGTGTCGAAGGCTTGGGCCACGGCGGCGAAGTTCACCCCACCCCCGATGTAGGTGGCCGCGAACTGTCCCGAAAGCTTGTAGGTCTCCTCGCCCAGCCCCGGGTACAGCGCGAACCCCATGACCGCGGCCCCCACCGCCGATCCCACCGCCCCGATGGCGAAGGCCACCGCCATGGCGGAACCGGCGGCCTTGATGGAGCTCAGGTCCACACTCAGCAGGATGAGGACGGTCCCCGCCAGCACGCCGTACCCGGTAAAGAAGTCGTAGACCGGCGACGCCCCTGGGATCAGTCCGGCGTTGGACAGCGCCATGGTGAAGAGGATGGAGGCGGCGGCGGCTCCGAGCTTCCGAAAGCGGGGATACCGCTCCAGCCACGTCATTCCGAAGACGATCAGGGCCAGGACGCTGGTGATGGCGACGGGACTCGTGATCATCGCCTCCCCCCCGGCCAGCTCACGGTCGTGTTCACGGCCTCACTTCCGCATGGGGCTGGGGAGGGCGAGGGTGTCCCACCTCGATTCCCGGGCTCCGCACTCACTCTTCCACCACCACCCAGAGCCCCATCCCCGCGGGGACCCGCACCGCATCCAGCGCCACTTCGCCCCCGGGCTGCAGGCCCTCCACCGCCGGCGCTCGGGCTCGGGCACCGGCGGTCAGCCCCAGCGCCTGCAGGTCCAGGGAGAGGTCGACCACCTCGTCGTCTTCGGACCACGACGCCAGGGCGAGGAGGACCCGGCCGGACCGCACGTACGTGGTGGCCAGGATCCGCGGGTTTCCGGTGCGCACCGGCGCTTCGTCCAGCCAGTAGCCGAGCATGCGGCTCTCGGCGATGCCGAAGTCGTTCATCATGGCCCAGACGGGCCGGGGATCGACGGTGCCGTACTTCCGGGCGGTCATGCCGTACAGCATGCCGCGATAGGGGTGGCCCCCATCCTGGAGCATCTCCCCCATGAGCCCGAAGGGCAGGCCCGCGACCTCCGTCATCCAGTAGTCCGGCCCCTGCCCGTAGTCGAAGTACTCTCCGAACCAGAGACGGGAGACGTACGGGAAGTGCTCCATGTAGAGCATGGCGCTGTTGATCCACCCGTCCCGGACGTTGAACTGGTTCGCGGAGTGGAGGTCGATGACCACCTCGTCCCGGTGGGCGTGGAGCACATTCACCAGCCGCTTCACCGTGGCCCGGCTGAAGGCGATGTCGTCCAGGTAGAGGCCGTCGATCTCCTGGTTCCGCGCGAGCCACTCGAGCCCGGCGACGTAGTAGTTGGTCCAGCGCGAGGTCCCCTTGTCGAGGATGGCGGCGTCGTCCACGCGCCAGGCGTGCCACGCGCTGTGGTATCCCTCCTCCAGGTGCTCCTGGAGCCACGAGTGTCCGCCGCCTTCGCCGTCGTTGAGGATCTCGTCGTCCAGGCTCCGGAGGGCGAAGAGCTCGTGGGCCCTGTAGGTGAGCTCGCGGATGGTGTTGTAGAGCTTGACCTTGATCCCCTTCCCGTGGGCCTCGTCGATGTACGCCTTCTGCCCCTCGAGGTTGAAGAAGGGGTAGTTGATGTAGGGATTGATCTCGTTCGCGTGGTGGATGTTCACCACCGTCCCGCCCCAGGCGGCCACCGAGTCCACCGGGACGTACTGGTGCACGAAGCGGGTCTCGAAGTGGGTCCGGAGATCCACGGGTTTGAAGGGCGTGATGAGAAAGCGGACGTTGAAGTGCAGCGTGTCGCCGGCGGCGAGGGTCCGGGGGCCGGAGTAGTTCCGGGCCACCACCGCACCCTCCTCCTCGCGGATGGAGATCCCGCCCCGGCCCCCGTTGAACCACGAGTCGGGCATAAGGAGGGGCTGGTTGCGGTAGAAATTGGTGTTCAGGGGCCGGCGGTAGCTCTCGTCGCGCAGGACGTACTGGAGGCCCCGCTCCACGTCGCCGAGCCAGACGCCTTCCTGGTGGTTCTCCACCGCCCAGCGCCACTCCACCGACTCGGGCCGCCGGCCACCCATCCGTCCGAGGCCCAGCATGTACGTCGCCGCTTCGGGGTGGTACGCCACCGGGAGCGCGATGTCGTCGACCCGCACCTCCTCCCGGGCCACCAGGATGAGTCGGTAGTCCAGCATCCCGTCGTACTCCAGCGCACCCTCCACCACCAGGTCGAAGCCCGGGGCCACGTTCCGGCCCGTCCACTCCGTCCGGGCCGGCGAGGTCTCCCGCACGTCCAGGGACCGGGGCGTGAAGGGCCGGGGCTCTCCCTCCACCACGACCTCCAGGGCCAGGGGCCGCACCAGGATGGGCGCCGGATCCGGGGCGAAACCGGTGAGCTCGGGCGTGAAGGCGCTCTCGATGGCGTTCGGCAGACCGGAAGGGGCCAGCTCCACCTGGCGGCCCAGGATCGATAGGGTGGCGTCGGTCCGACGGACCGGGACGAAGGGCGGGACGATCCGGTCCGGGTCGCTTCCCGCCTTCCCGTCGAGCCAGGCCAGGCGGGTCATGAGATCGGGCTCGTTCTCACCACCGTCCTCGGCCCACCCTTCTCGCACGGTGAGCGTCACCGGGAGGGTCTTCGCCCCCCGGCTCGCGGTGGAGACGGTGACGCTTCCTTCCACCGGCCCGGGCCCCTGGTCCGCAGGCACCCGCACCGTCATCCAGAGGGAACGCACCTCCCCCCGGGGAACGGTCACGGTGCGCCGGAAGGTCTGCCCGTTCTGGTCCACGCCGCCGCAGGTGAGGCAGCGCCAGTTCCAACCTTCGGGGAAGCCGTCGAAGCGCACGCTCACGTCCTCCAGGGGAGCCTCCCCGGCCACCAGCGCCACCTGGAAGGTGAAGGCCTCGTCCCGCAGGACCCGGCTCCGAAAGGTCTCACGATCAGGGGCCTGCGCCGGAGGGCTCGCTCCGCTGGCCCCTGCTGCGTCCGTCGCCGTTCCGGCGATTTCCGCAGCCCCGGGCTCCGCTGCCTGTGCTGCCGCACCGCCACTTCCTGCTCCGCCTCCCCCACCGTACGCCCAGTGCCGGGGAATGAAGTGCCGCATCCGGACCGGCCGGTCCCGGTGCTCCGCCACCGCCCGCCACCCGTTCGGCGCCCCTTCCATGAAGGCGGCCTCCTCGTCGGGCGTGGCGATCACCTCCATGGGAAAGAAGGAGTGGAAGTCGTCGATCGACTGGATGTGGGTGGCGCGAGCCGAGGGAAGGCGCGAGGCGGACCGCCGCACCTGAGCCGCCCACGCCGGATCCGGTGTGGGAGCCAGCTCCGGTGGATAGGTCACGGTGGGGTAGTAGCCGCCGGTGCTCCGCCAGGGCAGGTAGTAGACATGGTACGCCGCGGAGCCCGGTGTGGGCTGGAAGACCACCTCCCCCGACACGTTGTCGACCCGGAGTGCCAATGCGTTCGCCACCGGCGTGTCGGTGGCACCGTTCAGGACCACCACCGCCTTGGACCCGGGGCGGAGGTCGCGGCGGCGCCAGGGGATGGTGACCCGGACGGCACGGGCCGTGTCCAACCCCGGGTCGAGCTCCACGACGGCCCGGTGGTTTCCCCACGAGAATCCCTCCTCTCCGGCGGCCAGATGTGGGGTCCAGTTCCCGGCCTCGAAGACGACGCCGTCGATCTCGTTGGAGAGCGCCGGGGCACGATACAGGGGCCGGGGATCTCCCCCCGTGTCCGCACAGGCGGCCAGAGCCAGGGCCGGGGCCCAGGTCAGCGCCAGGGCCAGCTTCGGGGCCCCGCCCCGTGAGGCGCGCCTCATCGGACACCCGCCCGCCGGAGCACCCGCTCCACCAACTCGCCCTCCACCCCCCGGAAGAGGCTTGCGGGAGCCTGTGCCGCCGGGTCCAGGGAGACGGCTTCATCCAGCTCCCGTCGGGCCACGTGGCCCAGGAGGTCGAGGACCCCGGGCGAACCCTCGGCGGGGCGCCACCCCGTCGCTGCCGCGACCTGTTGGTAGTGCGCCCGGGCGGCGCCGGCATTCCCCAACGCCCCCTCCACCTGAGCCAGGAGGAAGTGCGCCAGCCGCTCCTCGGGCTCGTACGGCCGACCCTGCCCGAGCCGCTCCGGCCACTCGAGGGCCCGAAGGATGCCGGCTCGGGCCTCGCCAGGATCACCGGCCTCGAGTCGGTCCAGCGCCGTCATGAGGTGGGCCTGTGCGTAGAGGGCGTGACTCTCCCGGGCGTTCTCGGAAGGAAGCACCCGGATGCCATCGAGGACCTGCGCTGCCGCGTCGCCCCGTCCGGCCAGAAGGAGCGCCCGAACCTGGAGGAGCGCCAGGTTGAAGTCCCCGGGAAAGCGGGCCCGGGCCCCTTCCGCCACGGCGAGTGCCTCCGCCCCGCGGTCCTGGTCCAGGAGCGCCCGGGCCAGGAGGACGTGGAAGGTGCGGGTCTCCGGCTCCAGCTCCACGGCCCGCTGGAGTCCGGGCACCGGGTCGGTGCCGCGGAGCTGTCGTGCGAGGTGCGCCCGGGCGGCGTGGAGGGGCGCGAACCCCGGCCCGGTCCCCAGACCGTCCAGAATCTCCAGCGCCTCGTCGGGCCGATCCACGGCCCAGAGATTCAGCGCCAGGAGATACCGCCAGCTCCAGTCGTCGTGGTGCTCGGCAGCCCATGCCAGGACCGGGAGGGATTCACGCCGGTAGGGGAATGCGAAGGCCGGCGGGGCCGGCAGCCCCAGCTCCGACGGTTCGTTCGTCAGGTACGCGCGCCACGCCGTGGCCACCGGAGCGGACGGGCCGTCCGGGACCAGCTCCAGGATCCGCAGCGCGTCCTCCTCCTGGCCCAGCCCCACGTACCCGACAGCCAGCTCCAGCAGGGTCTGGTCCGGATACTCGCCTCCGATCCCGTCCAGGAAGGCCCGCGCCGTGGCGCTGCCGGGTGCTTCGAGCCACGCCTCAGCCCACGCGAAGTGGTGTAGGGGATCCAGAGCCAGGAGCTCGGCCCGGGCCCCCTCCGCGGCTTCGTCGTCGCCGGCCATGCGAGCCGCCAGCGCCACGACCCGCCACCCGGGAGTCCCGTACCGGTCGAAGTCCAGGGACCGCCGGGCGTAGTCCGCCGCCGTCGCGGCATCTCCGGCGGCGAGGGCCATCTCCGCCAGCTGGGCGTAGGCGCCACTGCGGAATCCCGTGGAACGGGCGGCCCACCCGAAGGCGTCGTGGGCATCGGCCGTCCGGTCCAGGTCCCGGTACAGAACGCCGGCCAGGAAGTTGGTCTCGGCGTCGTAGGCGTCGAGCTGGAGTGCCCGGCGCACCCGGGCCAGCGCGGTCTCGGTCAGCCCGCTGCGGTAGTCCAGCTCCGCCGCTCCCAGGAGCGCGTCGCGATTCCACGGCTCCGCCGCCAACGCCGCCTCGAAGCCCTCCCGGGCCGCCGGGTACTCGCGACCCTTCATCCGCTCCCGGGCCTGGAAGACGATCCGGTCCACCTCGGGAACCGACTCCCACGCCGCGGGATCGGTGGCGAAGGGTCGGGAGAGGCGGCGGGCGGCAGGCTCGGTGTCGTAGTCCAGGTCCAGCCCCGGCAGCTCGGCCTGGATCCGGGCGCCGGGGCGGGCCGCCACCGAGGTGCGGTGGATCTCCAGCGGTCCCAGGGACACGACCTCCGAGGCCGCCAGCTCCCCGTCCACCCACACCCGTAGGGTATCCGACACGGCACGAAAGGCTTGGGCCGCCACCGTGGTCCGGCCTTCACCCCGCTCCAGGTGGAGGGCTCCGTCCCGGGAGGCCTGGGTGAGTCCACCGAGGCCCTCCAGTGGGAACCAGCTCTCGCTCCAACGGGATGCGGAGAGGGGGTCGAAGCCGGCCTGGGTGATCGGATTCACCGCCGCCCCGGGAGAGTACTGGACGAGGAGACGGCCCGCCTGGAATTCCACGTACTGGCCATCGGTGTCGGTGAGGAGATCCTCCCAGACCCCACCCTCCCGGGAGAGGGCCCAGAGCCAGAGCTTCTGCCCCGGCATCTCCTGGTACGGGGCCCAGTGGCCGAAGCCGTAGTCCGCCTCGCCGTAGTAGCCACCGAAGAAGTCCGCCACCTCACCCACCACGTGATAGGACTTATGGCCGCCGAAGGTGTTGTTCCGGTAGAGGGACAGGTCCCGCCCGCCCGGGCCCGCGGGCCATTCGCGCACCTGCCCGGAGTGCTCCAGGTAGGCGTCGCCGGGAAGAGTCAGGACCAGGTCCTCCCGGGCGAAGGCGGCGCCGGTCATCCAGTTGTAGTAGGGCTGCTCCAGGGGCGTCGGGTTGTACCAGAGGACACGGGTCTCGAAGGTGGCCCGGTCCGGGGGGAGGCGGATCTCGACCCGCCAGTGGGTGCGGGAGGGGAGGTCCATCCCGCCCACCACGCAGCTGACGCTCCCGTCGGGATTCTCCAGCAGGATGTAGTCCACCGGGGTCGCCGTCGCCGGCGTGTGCCCGATGACGCCGAAGTTGAACTCGATTCCCCCGGACGTCCACGGACCCCGCAGGGCGATGTTCCTGAACTTGAGAACCTCGTTCCGATAGATGAACTCGTGGCCCGTCTCTTTCACCACGGCGCCCCAGACCTTCCCGCCCACCTCGGGGAGGACGTACACCTCGATCCAGTCGTTCTCCAGCGTGACCACCGTCCACTCTTCCGGGCGGGAATCGGCGGCGTATCCCTCGAAGGAGTGGTACGGGTAGAGCCGCGTGTCCCGGGTCAGGATCGGAACGGGGTTGGGCTCCGAGAAGGGATAGGTGTCCAGCGTCCGCACCGCCTCCGAGATCCGCGCTCCCTGGCCCCCCTGAGCGCCGAGGGGCGCCCAGGGGAGGAGAAGCGCCACCGTCGCCAAGACCCATCCGGCGACCCATCGAGCGGCACACGGTGCGACGCACGTGGCGGCGCTCGGGGCGACCCGAGGCGCGACCCCCGGCGCGGCCCAGGGAGCGACCCTCAGGGCGACCCCGGGCGCGGCCCATGGTGCGGCCCCCGGAGCCACCCGCGACGCGACCCGTTGAGCGACCCACCTCCGCTTCGTGCCTCGGGGCGGTGCCAGGGGGCGGCGAGGATGGGCGGACATGGGAATTCTCCGGGAACGGGCCGAACGGGTCGCTGGGTCCGGAGAGGTTAGGCCCCACTGCCCCGGGGAGCCACCCCGGGCGCCGGAGGGTCGCCCCTGGCGGCTACCGGCCCCGGAAGGTCCCGCGGGGGAGAGTCCGGTTGTGGACGATCTCGTCCCAGATCCAGGCGGTGTGCCCCCCCTTCCGGCTCTGCACGACCCGGGTGGCGAGGAGGACGCCGTCCACCTCCCGGTACTCCTCCAGCGTCCAGTACCACCCGATCTGGACCAGGAGCCCGGTTTCCACGTCGAAGCTGAGTGCGTAGTGCGTGGGGTCCAGGTCGCAATTGAGAACCCAGACCTGGCGACCGTTCCGCACCTCCCGCCCCACCAGGTGGAGGCCGGGGAAGTACTCCTCCACCCGGAGAGGCCCTCGGGGATCCAGGAGGAAGCTGGCCTTGGTCCGCACCGGGCCGCCGGTGGCCTCGGCGGCTCCATTCCGGGTCCTCCACACTCGCTGGCCGTCGCTCCACTCCCGCTCCACCAGGGTGTCGGTATGGGTCACCGACCAGCGATCCGGGAAGGCCGCCACAGCCTCCAGCGGAATCTCTCGACGGGGGCCGCGGTAAGGGCGGTCATCCACCTCGCGACCACGGAGGATCCGGGTCTCGAGTGCACTCAGGCGGGTGCGTCCGCCCACGGCTTCGACGTAGCGGGCCAGGACCTCCCGTGGCGTGGGAGGGACGGTGTCCGCCATCGACGCCGTCTCACCTGACCGCACCGGCAGGGAGGCGATGAAGTCCCGAGCCACGGGGGTGTAGTCCAGGGACGCCAGGTCCGAGGCCGACGGGCCGCACCCTCCCAGTGCGAGGAATGCGGCAAGGACGGGAGCGAGGAGACCCGGGGTCGGGAATCCTCCGTTCACGCGGGTGTCCGCTGGCACGGCTCACCTCCGAGCGAGGGCCGATCGGTACGGCCCGGGACGGGAGGGCCCAGTGCGGCGGAAGGGACCCCACAATCTACCGGAATCGCAACGCGGAGGGAGGGAATTACCCGGGGCAAAAGGGGGATGAACCGGGGGCAAAAAGAAGCTCCGCCCGGGCACGAGAGGACCCCGGACGGAGCATGAGAGACGACTGAGGGAGAGAAGCTAACTCCCGCCAGCACGCCCCTTGGAATCGTGACCCGGAAGGCCGCCGGGCGGTCCCCGACGTGGCCCCATTGGGCCTACAATCCCGGCTACCCATGCGGGGAGGCCCCCACGATCGGCAGCAAGCGCAGGGCCCACATCCGCGGGCCGCATCCCTCGGCCCAAACCCTGCGTAACCTCCGGAAGCTCCGCGAGGAGCTCCGGATCATCTATTCCGGCGGCCAAACGCTCCTGGACGGCGGTGAGCGCGTCCAAGGACGGATGTCCTGCCTGGAAAAGCCCACCCAGCACCATCATCGGCACGGCCAGTGAACGGCCGGACGGCTGGCCCTGGGCAAGCTGAGCGATCATTTCTCCGTCCGCCCCCATTCGCATGGCGGCGGCGGCGGCCTCGATGTCCCCTTCCGCCGGCGTGCGGCCGGCGCTCACCAGCGCCTCGCGAGCGCGGGAGAGATCCTGTCCCATGACCTCCAACGCGCCCAAGACGTCTTCGGCGCTCCGCCCCTTGGCCACTCCCTCGAGGGCGAGACTCGCCATCGCGTGCGCAGGCAGTCCCTCGACCTGTGCCGCCTCGACACGGGGTATCACCCGTTCGGCGACGTCAGGCGGGAGGAGCGCGCTCAGACGAGCCACAGGATCTTCCTGCCCCGCCAGCACGGCCGGGACCACGGCGCTGAGCGCCCATACGAAGACCCCGGACTTCACCAGGGAGAGGGAAACAACCGACTTACGCATTCCAGGCCATGGGCAGGATCAAAGGGTCCTTCCACGAGGTTCTGCATTGAACACTCGGCAACGCCCGGGCTGGTCACATCCGGATCTCGAGGCTCGCATCGCGGGCCCGGTCTCCGGGTCGAGGTCAGGTCTCCGAGATGACCAGGAGCCCCACCTGCCCGCCGAAGCCGTCGTCCACCGAGGGGATCCCCTCGGGGACCGTCCACTCCTCCCCGTTCACCAGGAGGTTGAAGCGGTGAACGCCGGGGGGGAGATCCGTGGGGAGGAGCCACCGTCCGTCGTCCGCGCGGGCGAGGGGGGTGGGCTGCCACCCGTTCCAGTCCCCGGCGATGGCCACCGTCCGGGCTCCTTCGACGCTGAAGCCCACCGCCCCACTCCGCGCCGTCTCCCGGGTGAACATGAGGGGGAGCGGTGCCGCCGGTGCCAGCGGCCGGATCCGCCGGGGCGCGAATCGGATCCCCACGCTGAAGAACGTCCCACCGGGCAGGCCCTGGAGAACGTCCGGTGCGTACGTACCGCCCGAGAGGAGGAGCGCCAGCTGGTCCCGGAACCACACCGTGGCGGACGCGGCGAGCCAGGAGTCCCCGTCCACGCCCTCGTAGGGCGAGCCTCGCAGCCCCGCCCATGCGGTGACGTCCACCCTTCCCCGGCTGTACACGGCGGAGAGGGTGGCCTCGGGGAACCGGTCCCCGTCCACCTGGATGTCGGCGTAGCGCGCCACCATCCGGGTCGGCCCCAACTGCACCCACCCTCCCACCTCCGGCGCCAGGTCCACGACGGCCTCGGGATCGAGGCTGTTCTTGGAGGTCCCGGCGCCCAACCCCAGCCAGCCACCGCGGTCCCGCCGCTGGAAGTGCACCCGGGACACCGCCTGAGCGAGGTAGGCGTCGAAGCCGCTGCTGTGGCTCGACCCCTGGAGGGTCCCCCCGACCTCCAGACGGAGTGGGCTACCGACCCCCGCCGGGCTGAACCACCCCACAAGGTCGCCTCGACCCTGAAGGGTGCGGCCGGCCCCTTCGAACCCGGTGAGACTCCCAGCCAGACGGGCCAGGAGCTTCGTGCCCTGCCATTCCGCGGCCGTCGCCAGCGAAGGCGCGTTCATGGCGGCCAGGGTGTCGTATTCGATGCGCGAGCCGTTCAGGTCCACGTGCCAGCGGGGACTCTGAGCCGAGGCGCCCAGGGGAAGGAGCAGTGCGCAGATGAGGCCCAGCCACCAGGTCCGGGCCAGGGGGAGGGATCCGGGATCAGCCACCCGGTAGTCCTCCCCCGACGCCGGGGGGACGTCCCGGGGGAGCCCCCGGTCGTCCGCCGCCCGCGTGGGGAGGAATGGGAATGCCCAGGTTCCGCAATGCTTCGAGCAGGGCGGCCTGGGGTGCGGGAGCGCCGGTCAAGGTGAGGTCCATCCGGGACGGAAGCTGCGCCGCTGCGCTCATGGGCGTGCCCGCTTCCAGCGCCACTCGCATGACCTCTACCGCCTCCTCGGCGGGGATGCCCCGGCGCGCCAGCTCCCCCACCACGGCCAGGGGGATCTCCAGGGACTGGGCCGAGCGGCTCTCCCAGAGCCGGGCCAGCTGCCCCGGCGGGACCCCTTGCCGCATGGCCAGCGCCGCGCCCGACACCTCGCCACCGGCCAGCGGGGTGGTCGGCAGCTCCTGGCGCAGCATCGACCGGGCATTCCGGAGCTCCAGGGCCAGGCGCTCCGTCACCGGGACGATGCGATCGGCGGGAACGCCCTTGGCAACGCCCTCCAGGATCTTGGACTCCAGCGGAGCCAGCGGGAGGGAATCCAGGCGGGCCGCATCCAGGACGGGCTGCACGGCGCTCAACACCTCCGGCGGCACACGCGACTCGAGGGAGGCGTCCTGGCCCGCAAGGGGAGGCACCGTCCCGAGGGCGAGGACCACGAAGATCGAGGGGAGTCTCCGGAGCATCGTCATGCCTCCGCGGCCGCCACCATCAGGACGCTGTTGGCCCGGCCGAACCCGTCGTCCACCGGCTCGCCGGCCAGGGGATCCGGGCGCCACTCCGTGCCGTCCACGACGAACGAGTACTCGTGCACGCCGGGAGGAACCGGGACGTCCACCGTCCACACGCCGGACCCCCGGAGCTCGGTAAGGGAGATCCCGTCCGGATCCCAGTCCACCCAGTCCCCGGTGAGGCTGACCTGGGACGCACCCGGAGCCACGAACACGAAACGGGTGACGACCGGATCGGGGGTCGCCACCGCCGCCGCGGGCTCGCCGGCCCGGTCCGTGGGTTCTCCGGCAGGAAGGAGGAGCAGCACGGCCACCACCGCCGCTGCCAGGGCACCCCCCATGGCCGGGGACACGGAAATGGGTCGGGGAAGGACCAGCCATTCGACCAGGGCCCGCAGGCGGCTCCGGGGACGCCGGGCGATCTCGGCCATGACCGCGCCCTTGAGTGCGGCCGGCGCCCGGACGTCCTCCCGGAGCATCCCGAGGGCATCGGAGAGCATGCGCTCCTCGTCCCGGAGGGCCGCAGGCAGCTCCTCCAGGGGAATCTCGCCCTCCAGGTAAGCCTCGAGTCGTTCGTCGTTCATTCTATTCATGCACTTCGTACCTCGTCCTCCAGCGGTCGGAGAGCCGCCTTGAGGCTCTCCCGGGCCCGCTTGAGGCGCATCTTGATGGCCGAGGGCGATGCCTCCGCCCGCTCGGCGATTTCCTTCACTCCGTATCCTTCCAGGTAGAACAGGACCGTGGCCTGGCGCTGGTCTTCGGGCAACTCCGCCAATGCCGCCCTGATCCTTCGCCGGCGGGACGACGCTTCCGCCGCCGTCTCCGGGTCCGGATTGGTCTCCAACAACATCACCTCTTCCAACCCATGCTCGTCGCGGTTCGCTCCCTTGGACGCCGCGGTCCGGCAGAGGTTCGCGGTGATCTTGAAGAGCCACCCGTCGAACCGGTCCGGATCACTACAACGGTCCAGATGTCGAAACGCCCGTATGAACGCATCCTGGAGGATGTCCCGCGCGTCTGCTTCGGCGAAGCCCATGTGTCGGGCATAGCGGAACAGGGGATCCTGGTAACGCTCCACCAGGGCCCCGAACGCGTCGTGACTCCCGGACCGCGCCCGTTCCACGAGTTCCCTGTCGGAGAGGGTTTGCATCCCTGACGTACGCGTGTTTGGACACCGGTCCGTGGATTCCTCCTGCCCTCAACACTTTGTGGAACCCGAAAGGGTCACACCAGGGTCCATCGCCGAATCCATGTGACCGGACGCCGGATTGCCGAGTGTGGATCATTGAAGACCACAGGCACTTCTGCCCTCCGCCGGGGTCCGTCCCGGGCGGAGAGCTCTTCGCTGCACCAAGGAAATCCATCAAGGAGCTCCATCGAATGAACCTCCGTACGTTGGGCGTTCTCGCCCTAGGACTGCTTCTTCCCGTGGCTGCGTGCGACAGCGGCACGGCCGTAGACGGACCCGGCACCCTGACGCTCCTCCTGACCGACGACCCGGGCTTCGTGGAGGCCGTGGTCACGATCGACCGGATCGAGCTGATCGGCGGCAACGACGGGGCCGTCACCCTGCTTCCACGCCCTGAGGACGAGGACGGTTGGATGGGCGTCCAGGTCAACCTCCTCGAGCTGCAGAACGAGGTCCTGACCCTGGTGAACGAGATCGCGGTGCCGGCGGGGAGCTACCCGCAGCTCCGCATGGTCATGTCCGGCGGCTGCGTGGCCACCGAGGGGGACGCCATCTACGCCTCCTCCGAGAGCTACGACGCCTGCGGCGATCGCACCGGCCGTCTCCAGATGCCGAGCTTCCCCCAGACCGGGCTGAAGATCAACCTCCCGGGCGGAGCCCTGGAGGTGGAAGGTGGACGGTCCATCGTCCTCCTGGACTTCGTGGTGTCCGAGAGCTTCGGTCACGCGGCGGGGAACTCGGGCCAGTGGGTCATGCACCCCGTGGTCAAAGCCTCCTACGTCGGCTTCTCCGGGACCATCACCGTGAACGTCTCCGCAGCGGATGACGCCTTCGACGCAGTGGCGGCGCTGGATCCCGCCGGTTCGCTGGAGGACTTCCGGGTGGAACTCTCGGGTGAGGGGGCGGACACCAAGTACCTCACCTTCCAGGACTGGACCCTGATGCAGGGGGACGACGGTCCCTATTACACCGGGACCTTCATGTGGCTCTATCCGCAGATGTACAATGTCGAGCTGCAGCTCACGGAGCGGACGGACTACACCTTCACCACCGAAGGCGACAACCCGATAGAGGGGGTCGATGTGCCCGAGTCCGGCGACGAGACGGTCGAGTTCCATGTGACCGGAACCGAGGTGGTGGTTCCCGACACCGGAGGTGGCACCGGCGGCTGACGCATCACGCCAGCGGCAGAGCCTGATGCGACACGAGCGCGGGCGCCCCTCGGGGCGTCCGCGTCTCGTTTTGGGCCCCTGCTCGGGTCCCGGTGACATCCCGAGCGGGGCCGGCGGCCGGGACCCGAGCCTCCCCCGAGTCCCGACCTGGGGCCCCTTCCTCGCTGCACGCCTCAGGGCGTGACGCGGGCCGACAGGGCGTTCCGGACCTCCTCGGGGGCCATGGGCATGGTGAAGACCCGGGCCCCGCAGGCGTCGTAGATGGCGTTGGCGATGACCGCGGCCATGCAGATGATGGCGGGCTCTCCACCCCCCTGCGGCGTCAGGTCGTCATTCTTCACCAGGATCGTCTCGATCTCCGGCAGGTCCCGGAACCGCGGGATGGTGTAGCTGTCGAAGTTTCGATCCAGGACGTTCCCACCCCGGAAGTGCATCTTCTCCATGAGGCTGAAGCCAAGCCCCTGGGTGATGCACCCCTCCATCTGCATGAGCGCCCCCACGGGGTTGACCACCACCCCCATGTCCTGGGCGCACACCACCCGCTGGACCTGGACCTCCCCGCTGCGCTCGTCCACGGCCACCTCGGCCACGTGGGCCACGTAGGTTCCCGCGTCGATCCCGCAGGCCCACCCGTACCCCCGGCCGCTGGGCGACGGAGCGGGAGTCCAGTTCACCGCCTTCGCCGCGGCCTCCAGGACGCTCCGCATGCGGGGATCGGAGGTGTTCGCCAGGCGGAATTCGAGGGGGTCGATCCCCGCCGCCGCCGCCATGATGTCGATTTGCGATTCCCGGGCGAAGACGTTGGTGTTGGCTCCGGGAGCCCTCCAGGCACCGGTGGCCACCGGATGCGCGTCGCCGTTGGAGTGGTTCACCAACGCCAGGTGGGGAACGTCGTAGTAGATCTCGCTTCCCCGGGTGCCCGCCATGTAGACGTGGTAGTCCCAGAGCTGCATCCGCCCGGCATCGTCGATGCCGGAGCGAATCGTGACCACGGCGGCGGAGTGGAAGGTGTCGTAGAAGAACTCCTCCTCCCGGCTCCACATGACCTGGACGGGGCGGCCGGAGATCCACGCCAGGCGCGCCGCCTCCAGCGCCTGTTGGTTCACCGACTTCCCGCCGAATCCCCCGCCCACGTAGGGGGTCAGGACCCGGACCTGGTCCTCATTGATCTCCAGTGCCTGCGCCACCCGGCGCCGGTCACCGAAGGGCGACTGGGTAGAGACCCAGAGGTTGATCGTGTCCTCCGTGCGAGAGGCGAGGGCCGTGTGCGGCTCCATGGGGACGTGGGCCACGTAGTTGTCGTAGTACGTGTGCTCGAAGATCCTCGCGCACTCGCTCTCCCCCCGTCTCAGGCTTCCCCGCTCATCGCCGGTCCGGCCGCGGGGCGCCGAGGCCACCAGGTGGTCCCAGATGTTGTCGTTGTCCACCTCCGGCGCCGGGACGTCGAAGTCCGCCCTCACCAGCCCCAGGGCACGCTCCGCCTCCTCGGGGTCCTCGTGGAGGACCGCCACCAGTCCGTCCTCGTTCACCACCACCGCACCGGGCACCGCCTCGGCCGCGGAGGTATCCGCGCTCACCAGGGTGGCGTCCAGGGCCGGTGGCCGCAGGATCCGCGCCCGGAGCATGCCGGGAAGACGTACGTCCCCCGCGTAGCGGGCCGCCCCGGTGACCTTGGCTTCGGCGTCCATGCGTCGGGGAGACGTCCCCATGACGCGGAACTCCTCCACCGCCTTCACGGCGGCCTCACCCTCGATCCGGCGCTCGATCCGCCGGCCCTGGGCCAGCTCCCCGTAGGTGACCCGGTCGTCACCGCCGGTCACCCTCACGACCCCGTCCACCGCCTTCAACCGGCTCTCCGGCACTCCGAGCCGTTCCGCGGCCAGCTCGAGAAGGGCCACTCTGGCCTCGGCCGCCGCGGCCCGGAGTGCCGGGCCGAAGACCCGCGTGGTGAGGGAGCCCCAGGTGCCCGCGTCATACACCGATCGTCCGGTGTCCCCCATGACGAGGTCGATGACGTCCAGGGGGACGTGGAGCTCCTCCGCCACCATCTGCGCTTGTGACGTCTCCACCCCCTGACCCATCTCGACCTTCCCGGTGAGGACGGTTACCCGCCCGTCCTCCCCGATGCGCAGGTAGGCGTTGAAGTCGTCCGGGTAGCCGCGCTGTTGCTCGAGGCTGGCGGCCACCGCCTCCGTCCCCTTCAATGACACCAGTACCGCGATGCCACCGCCGGTGAACTTCAGGAAATCCCGTCGGTCCACGGCCATGGGGCCCAGGTCGTTCCTCTTCATGACGTCCTCCTCACATCCGGGCCGCGGCGGCCTCGATGGCCTCCACGATCCGCTTGTGGGCGCCGCACCGGCAGAGGTTGCGGTCCATGCCGGCGATGATCTGCTCTCGGGTGGGGTGGGGATTCTCGGCCAGTAGCCCGAAGGCCTCCATGATCATCCCGGGGGTACAGTACCCGCACTGGAAGGCCCCGCGGTCGGCGAATTCCTCCTGCAGGGGGTGGAGGCCGTTCCCTCCCGGCGCCGCCTCGGAGGCCAGCGCCGCCAGCCCTTCGATGGTGACCACTTCCGAGCCGTGGAGGCGGTCCAACCGGAGTTGGCAGGCCCGCCGCGGGCGGCCGTCGACCAGCACGGTGCAGGAGCCGCACCGGTTGATGCCGCACCCGTACTTGGTGCCGGTCAGTCCCAGGTCGGTGCGGAGCACCCACAGGAGGGTGCGGCTTCCTTCGGTGTCCAGAGTGACGTCCCGGCCGTTCAGCCGGAACTGGATCGTCGCAGGCATACACCCTCCTCCGCCGGGCGGTGACATTCCCTCACCCATTCCTCATGGACATCCCGGGCGCAGTAGGGAGAACCTCCACGACGCGTGTAGGGGCAATTCGGGGGTCGTTCAGGCGTGCCGGACCCCGGTCCCCTAAACCGTGCGACGCACCCCGTCCAGCCGAAGTACGAAGTCCGCCCCAAAGGCCCGGGAAGGCGTGTGCACGCCGGGCTCCACCTCCACCTGCCCGGCCAGGACCTCCCGCACCGCCGCCACCGCCGCCCGGGCCGTAAGGACGTAGCCGTTGGGGGTGAGGAGCTCGACGGTGGCGACCTCACCGGCCTCGTTGCGGGCTTCAGCCCACACCCGCCCGTAGCCGCGCTCCAGCTCCTCGTCGTCGGGGCCCTCCACGAGGGCGTCCACCGCGAGCCGGGCCAGGGCACGGACCGGGGGAAGCTTCATGAGAGAGCCCACGAGACGGGCAGCTACCACGACGCGGTCCGGGAAGACGGCGAAGACGCGGATGTCCGGTATGCCGGTGGAGTGGTACGCCGTGCTCACGTCGCCCCAGGGAATGGCGACGCCGGGCCGCGGCTTGTCGGAGAAGGGGATCACCCGCCGGATGCTCCCCAGGGGTGCGGGCACGATCCGGCCATTCTTTCGTACCGCGCCGGACGAGCCGAGGCGCTCCAGCGCGGTGCGGGCCGTCCCCCGGCTGGGGCCGCCGCTCATGTGGAAGGCCAGGTCCAGCACGGCGGGCGCCTCGACGGACTCGGCGGCCAGAGTTGCGGCACAGTCCGTGGGCACCACGTCGAAGCCCACCGCCGGGATGAAGTGCAGCCCCGCCTCCCGCACGGCGTCGTTACGGGCACGAATCCCCTCCAGGACGTCGATCTCGCCGGTCACGTCCAGGTAGTGACACCCCTCCGCGAGGCACGCCTCCGTGACCGGGCGCCAGGTCCGGTAGAACGGGCCCGCCGCGTGCACGACCGCCGACACCCCCCTCAGGCCCTCGCGGAGCGCCGTCGGGTCGTCCAGTGGGAAGATCCGGGTACGGAGCCCGAACTCCTGGGCCACCGCGCGGGTCCGTTCCCCGTCGCGGCCGGCCAGAATGGGATCGAGCCCCTCGGCCACCGCCTGCTGTGCGATGAGCTTACCGGTGAAGCCGTACGCTCCGTAGAGGAGCCAGTCGGTGCCTGGGGAGGCCTCGGGTTGGATCGACATGGGGGGGCTCCGGTGGAAGGAGGGGCCCGCGGGGCGGGAACGAGGGAAGGGGGTACGGGGGGCGGTAGAGGGAAGCGCCTACGCGGCCAGCATCGCCAGGACCTCGGCGGGGGTCATGGCGGCGCCGGTGGCCATCAATTCCTCCAGCTGCTCCCTGGGAATGGTGGCTTTCAGCTCCTCGATTCGTTCCGCCACCCCGGGCGCCATGGGATGCTCCACCACCACGCCGGCCCGGCTGGACATCACCTCGGCGGCCGCGGCGATGGCCAGGGCCCGCTCGGCGTTCCCGATGGCGGCTTCCGCCGCGGCCAGTCCCATGAGGGCCTGGCCGGTCCCCCGGGGGCTCCCCACTTCGTCGTAGGTGCGCAGGGCCCGCTGGAAGGTCCACCGGGAGGCCGCAGGGCTCCCTCCCGCCAGCTCGGCATAGCCCATCTCGCACTGGACCCGGGCCACCTCGGGCTTGTCCCCCACGGTGGCGAAGCTCGCCTCCGACTCCTGGTAGAAGGCCAGTGCCCCGGGAAGATCCCCCTTCGCGAAGGTCATGGACGCCAGGAAGCTCAGGGCCATGCCTCCTCCCTCGAAGTCGCCGTTGGGAATCTGGAGTCGGCGGGCCGCCTCGATGAGGGCGATGCCGCCGTCGACGTCGCCTTCCATGAACCGCTGCATTCCCATGATGGTCTTCATGAGGCCCGTCAGGTACGCGCTTCCCGCCCGCTCGGCCAGGACGATGGCCTCGTCCAGGGGCTGCGCCGCGTCCGCCGGACGTCCCATCCCGAGCAAGGCGTAGCCGGCCCCCCCCAGGCCGAAGCTCTGGATGGCGTCGTCCCCGATGGCCTCGCCGTCCTTCGCCATGGCGCGCCAATCGTCCAGGGCGCCCTGCATGTCCCCGGTGTTGGCCGCCACCATCCCGCTGGTGAACCGGGCCAAGGCCCGCCCCCGGCTCGGTTCCTGCCCGCGAGCCTCGGCCAGCTCCAGGAGGGCGTCCACCGCATCCTCCGCCACCAGGTGGAGTCCCACGATGTGCCAGTACCAACCCAGCCACCCACAGAGGAGCATCCCCTCTTCCACCGCGTCCTCGTCCCCGTTTCGCGCCTTGAGGAGGAGCCACTGCAGGGCCGAGAAGGTATTCGCGTTCTCCGCCCGGGCCCGGGCCATGGCGTCCAGCTGGGTGGATCCCTGGATCCCCGCGTCCACGCCCCGGGCGAACTCCAGGAAGAAGGCGGCATGGGCGTCCCGGGCGGACTCCACCTCGCCGCCCGCGTGGAGCTGTTCGGCGGCGAAGGCCCGGATCGTCTCCAGGAGGGAGTACCGGTCTCCCTCCCCCACGACCCGCACCAGCCCCTTCTCCACCAGCGAATCGAGCTCGTCCAGTGACCGCCACCGGTCTTCGGCGCGGTAGCAGACCTCTTCCAGGGCGTCGAAGGTCCATCCCTCGTGGAAGGCGGAGAGCCAGCGGAGAAGCCGCTGCTCCTCGGGCTCCAGCAGGGAGTAGCTCCAACTGATGGTGGCCCGGAGGGTCCGCTGCCGGAGGGGCAGATCCCGGTCCCCGGAGGTGAGGAGGTCCAGGGCGTGATCGAGCCGTTGGAGGAGGGCGGCGGGCTCCAGCACCCGGACCCGGGCCGCGGCAAGCTCCAGCGCCAGCGGCAGGCCGTCCAGGCTGCGGCAGATCCCGGTGACGGCCTCCGCATTCGCCGCGGTGAGCTCGAAGCCCGGCTTCACCTTCTGCGCCCGCTGCACGAAGAGGTCCACCGAGGGGCACTCCAGGAGCCCTTCCACGTCGGTCTCTCCCTCGTCGGGCAGACCCAGGGGTGGGAGGGGAAGCTCCACCTCGGCGCCGATCTTGAGGGGGCGGCGGCTCGTCACCACGACCTGGATCCGCGGGCAGCGGGCCACCAGGGAGGCCACCGCACCGGCCGCCTCCACCACCTGCTCGAAGTTGTCCACCACCAGGAGGACGTGCCGATCCCCCAGGACCGTCCCCAGAGCATCCAGTGCCGTGCGGCCATGGGCCTCGGCGATGTCGAGGGCCGCGGAGATCGTGGGCATGACCTCCTCCTCGGCCGTCACCGAGGCGAGGGACACGAAGGCCGCACCTCCGGGACACTCGGCCTGGTAGCGGCGGAAGAGCTCGATGGCGAAGCGCGTCTTGCCGGTTCCGCCCACGCCGGTGAGGGTGAGCACCCGTACCCCGGAATGGAGCTGCTCAAGCGCGCCCACCAGCTGGCTCTCGCGACCGATGAGCTCGGTCGGGGGCGCGGGGGGCTCCTTGTGGATGCGCTCCGGCTCCGCAGAACCTTCCGCAGCCCCTGCGTCCAGGGCCCCGGACGCGGACTCGGCCACGCTCCGGCGCCACTCCGCCATCGACGGGAATCGATCGGCAGGGGTCTTGGCCAGGGCCCGCTCCACGACCGTCCTCAGCCGTTCCGGTACCGTGGGGCGCACCGTGGTGACATTCGGCACCGGATCGGTCAGGTGGCGCGAGATCACCGCCATGGCCGACGACCCGGTGAAGGGCGGCTGCCCCGCCAGCATCTCGTACAGCACGCAGGCCAGGGAGTAGAGATCGCTCCGGGCGTCGGTCTCCTCGCCCCCGGCCTGCTCGGGGCTCATGTAGTGGGGCGTACCCAGGGTGGTCCCGGTCCGGGTGAGCCTCTCACCGCCGGCACTGGAAACGGCGGAGGCGATGCCGAAGTCCGCCACCACCGCCCGGCCCTCCTCCAGGAGGACGTTCTCCGGCTTGATGTCCCGGTGCACGACCCCGCGGCCGTGGGCGTACTCCAGGGCGTCGGCGATCTCGTCCGCGAGGCGGAGCGCCTCCTCCACCGGGAGCTGGGACTCCCGGTCCAGTCGCTGGCGGAGGGATTCCCCTTCCACGTAGGGCATGACGTAGTAGAGCGAGCCCCCTGCCTCCCCCGAGTCGTAGAGGGGGAGGATGTGGGGATGGCGGAGATTGGCCGTCGTCGTGATCTCCCGAAGGAAGCGCTCTGCGCCCACCGCCGCCGCCAGCTCCGGGCGCAGCACCTTGATGGCCACCTTCCGCTGGTGCCGCACGTCCTCGGCCAGGTAGACCGTGGCCATTCCACCGGACCCCAGCTCGTGCTGGATCCGGTAGCGGCCTTCGAGGTCCGCGTTCAGCGCTTCCATTCCCTCAGACATGCGAATCCGCCTCCCGGCGTCGGCGCCAGAGGAGTCCCGTGATCATCACACCGAACCCGACCCCCGTCATGGCGTACGCCGTGTTCGCGATGAGAGGGACGTCGTCGAAGCGGGCCGCGATCCCCACGAAGGCCCACGCGAACACCACCGGAAAGAGCCAGTGGCCCCGAGCCAGCACCATGAACGCGGACAGGACGGTGGCCACGATCATCATGATGGCGGACCACGCCTCGGCGCTGATCCCCCACCCGCCCCACTCCAGGTAGGTCAGGTACTGGAAGGTGTTGGCGATGACCGCCACCGAGATCCACGCCAGGTAGAGGCCGAAGGGCCAGGCCACGAGAATCCGGTCTCGCCACCCCAGGCTCCGCCGCCCCCACCCCACCCGCTCCCCGATCCAGATCAGGTTCACCAGCAGGGCCAGCATCACCACCAGCGCCGGTCCGAACAGGGAGAAGGAGAAGATCACCACCCAGGCGATGTTCAGGGCGCCGTTGACCGCCCACCCCCAACCGAGGCGGGCCAGGGTCTCGTTCCTCCGCTGCCCGGGAAGGGCCTGGTACGCCGTGAACAGGACCAGCCAGAGGTAGATGAGGCTCCAGATGCCGAAGACCCAGTTGGCCGGCAGGAAGGTGGAGCGGTACCGGTTGGCGATGAGCCCGATGGACTCCCCGCTCAGCGCACCGGAGCCTGCCGCTCCGTTGGCCCAGAGAACCAGCACCAGGACCGCGACGTTCGCCAGCTGGCGGGAAAGTCCGTGCCCCGCTCCGGGGTTCGGGTCCGTGTTCGTCATGCGTTCGCTCCCGGAGTCGGTCGCCGGCGCAGCTCCTCGGTCCACCCCTCCACAAGACCAGCTCCGGCAGGTCCTCGTCCACCGAACGGTGGAGAAGGACGGTCCGGGATCCGATGAGAAGAGATCGCCCGCCGCAGAAGGTCACGTCGCCGGCCCGGTGAGAGCCGTTGGCCCGCTCCGACCGCCTGGTGAACGGGGAGTGCCGCCCCATCACCTCGAGGGACCGGGCGGTCCATGGTGTATCTGCCCTCCAGGACCGGGTCGAGGCATCCCTCGTGCGAGCCCCCCCTCAATTGCTCCGCTCCCGCAATTCCTGGAAGACGTTCAGCACGAGCACTCTCCGGTCGGCGTCCATGCCACCGGCCTCGGCCACGGCGAGCACCCGCTCGCCATTCTCCACGACCTGGTAGCTGGCGACGCCCGGGACGGTGATTGGCGTCACCACCGTGAGTTCGAACTGCTGGGCCTGAAAGAGCGTCTCGCGGCTCGCCACCGAGACCCGGTCGCGAATGTCGAGTTCCGCCCGCATGACGGAGCCCCCCGACCCCACCCAGAAGATCTCGGTCCCCGAGGGACCCCAGCGCGGCGACCATCCGCCCGTCACCGAAATGGCCGCCGGGCGGTCGCCGTCAGGAAACGAGCGGACATAGACCTCGGCTCTTCCAGATTCGTCGGAAGCGTAGGCCATCCAGGAACCGTTCGGAGACAGGTCCACGCGTCCACCTTCGGGATGCCCGCCGCCGCGCCCGTGGCCGCCGCCCGGGGCACCACCGTATGGGTGAAGCCCCGGTCCGCCAGCGCGTCAACGAACTGCCGCGCCGTGTCGAACCGGTCCGCCGGCAGCTTTTCGATGGACTTCATCACCGTGGCCGCGATGTGCGGCGGCACCGTGCGCCGCAGCTCCGTCACGTCCCGGGGATCCTCCGTGAGGATCCGCACCAGGATGCTCTGGGCCGACGGGCCCGTGTGCGGCGGCTGGCCGGCCAGCATCTCGTACAGCACGCAGCCCAGGCTGTAGACGTCGGAGCGGGCCGAGAGGTCCCGGTCCGCGCTGGCCTGCTCCGGGCTCATGTAGTGGGGCGTACCCAGGCTCAGGCCCGTCTCCGTCATCCGGCCGCCGCCCGCCGCCGAAATGGCCAGCGCGATGCCGAAGTCCGCCACCACCGGCCTGCCGTCGTGGAGCAGGATGTTGGCCGGCTTGATGTCCCGGTGGATGATGTCGTTGCGGTGGGCGTAGTCCAGTGCGTCCGCCACGTCCCGGGCGATGCGTACCGCCTCCTCCACCCCCAGCTGCCCTTCCCGGTCGATGCGTTCCTCCAGCGTCTCGCCCTCGATGTAGGGCATGACGTAGTACAGGTACCCGTCGGCCTCGCCGGAGTCGAAGAGCGCCAGGATGTGGGGGTGCTGCAGGTTTGCGGTGGTCTTGATCTCCGTGAGGAATCGCTCCGCACCGATCACCGCGGCCAGTTCCGGCCTCAGGATCTTCAGCGCCACCTTGCGCTCGTGCTTGATGTCCTCGGCCAGGTACACCGACGCCATCCCACCCTCGCCCAGCTTCCGCTCGATCCGGTACTTGCCGTCCAGCGCCGCTTCCAGGCGGCCGGTGTGGCCGTCGGTCATCGGTTCACTCCCAGCTGCTCTGCCAGAGCGCTGATCCAGTTCTGCACGTAGACGAGCGCGCCGGCCCGTTCACCATCCCGGGCCGAGGCATTGGCGACGCGAAGGACGCGGGACCCGTCGGGGTGGGGGGTGTAATTGGCGTGAGTCGGTGTGGTCCTGAAGCGGCCCATCGTGGACGTGAGGAAGGTGCTCCTCGCGCCCGGAGCGAACGTCGGTTCGAGGGTGACCTGCGCGACGCCGATGTCGTCGCTGCCGTCGATCTCGTAGAAGATCCGCGTCCCGTCCGCGGACCAGCGCGGGTTGCGCGCGCCTTCCGTGGAAACCTGCCGCTGGGCGCCGGTGGCCGCGCCGGGAAAGGGCCTCACGTAGACCTGGTGCGTCCCGTCCGCGTCCGAGTTGTACGCGATCCACTGTCCGTCGGGCGAGATCGCCGGGCCCATCTCCCACGCACCCGGTTCCGCCGCGATGGCCGTGGGAACACTGTCCAGCCCGGGCCGGATCGCCCACAGGTCCCCTGAGCTCACGCGAGCGACCACCCACTCGCCGTCCGGCGACCAGGTGGCCGTGGCGATCGGATCTTCGAGATCCAGGAGGAGCTGCGCGTTGTCCGAAAGGTCCGCGCGCTTCATCCACAGATCATTGTTCCCGCCACGCGACGAAATGAAGCCGACGACCTCCCCGTCGGGATGCCAGACCGGACGGACGTTCGCCTGGCCCCCGAAGGTGAGGCGCACGGGCGGCGCGGACTCCGTCTTCAGCCAGATGTCGGTGCGGTCGGCATCGACGACACCCACGGCGATGGTGCGTCCGTTCGGTGAGAGCGCGACTCCGTCGAACTGCCCGCGCCAGGTCGTGTCCACCGGCTCCTCACCGTCGGGAGACACCCACATGAGGGAGCGGCTTACGGACCGTGAGTCGGAGCTGCCCTCCAGATACACGAGATCCCCACTCCCCGACATCGTGATGTCCGCGCCGGCTCCGAGCCACGTTCCCACTCCCTCCAGAACGGGAATCGCCGGACCGGTGAGGGTCAGCGCCTCCAGGTCGAACGGCGCCGCGAAGACGGCACCGTCTTCACCACGGACGTACACGAGATGCCCCGTCGGCGCGTAGAAGCCCCGGCCCGCACCCTCGACGAGACCGCTGACTTCGCCGGACCGCAGGTCCAAAACGTAGAAGCCGACGGATGCGCACCCGGAACTGCAGGCTCCGAAGAGGACGCCACGGGCGCCCGGCAGGCCCGAAGGCCACGCCATCCCCCCTCGGTCCAGCGCGTCGTGCTCGCCATGGACGATGAGCGTGTCGATGGGGCCGCCGCTCGACGGCACCCGATGGAGCTGCCAGTTGGTGGCGTTGAAGACGATGGATTCGTCATCCAGCCACGCGAGCCCAGGGAGGCCGGTGTTGACGTCGTCGGAGAGCGTGATGGACGCCCCGCCTGCCACCGGCATCTTCTTGAGTTCGCCGTTCTGGATGAAGGCGAGCTCGGCTCCGTCGGGCGAGAAGACCGGGGCGAAGGCGCCTGTCGCACCGGCCAGCGGGCGCGCGTGCAGCGCGTCCCGCTCCTTGATCCAGATCGAGCTTTCCCCGGCGCCTCCAAGCTCGCCCGAGATGTACGCCAGCATCGATCCGTCCGGTGACAGCGCGAACGTCCCGGCTAAGGGGGTCAACGGCTCTTCGCCCTCAGGGAAGCCCAGGTAGGAGCGCGTGACGGGGTCGGGAGCGGAACGGGTGGCCACCACCGCCAGCGCAGCCAGCGAGCCGACCGCAATGAGCGACGCAACGGCCGCAGTGGCGCGCCAGCGCCGATTGGTACCCGAGGCGTCGGCCGCCGCGGCTTGCCCGTCCTCGCCGTGGCGGAACGCGGGATCCGCGAGCGCCTTGGCAAAACCCCTCGCGTCGGTGAAGCGGTCGGCGGGGATCTTCTCGAGGGCGCGCCGGATGGCGGCGTCGACATTGGCCGGGATCGACTTGCGAATCGCCGTGGCGGAGACGGGCGCTCCCTGGATGATCTTCCCCAACACCGCCTGTGCCGTGGCGCCTGGATAGGGCGGCTCACCGACGAGCATCTCGTACAGGACGCACGCCAGCGCGAAGGTGTCGCTGGCGGGCCCGACGGCCTGGTCGCCCGTCGCCTGCTCGGGCGACATGTAGTACGGCGTCCCGACGCTGAGGCCCGTCTCCGTCAGGCGGCTTCCGCTGGCGGCGCCCACGGCGATGGAGATCCCGAAATCGGCCACCAGCGGTTGCCCGCTGCTGAGCAGGATGTTCCCCGGCTTGATGTCCCGATGGACGATGCCCCGTTCGTGCGCCGCGTTCAGCGCGTTGGCCACGGCCGTGGCGATCCCCAGCGCCTCGTCGACGGGGAGCTGGCGTTCGCGCTTGACCCGGTCCGCCAGCGTCTCGCCTTCCACGTACGGCATGACGTAGAAGAGGAAGCCGTCGGCCTCGCCCGAGTCGAAGAGCGGCAGGATGTGCGGGTGCTGCAGGTTCGCCGTCGTCTCGATCTCGGCGAGGAAGCGCTCCGCGCCCACCACCGCCGCGAGCTCGGGCTTGAGCACCTTGAGCGCGACGTTGCGGTTGTGCTTCAGGTCCTTGGCCAGGTAGACCTTGGCCATGCCGCCTTCGCCGAGCTCGCGCTCGATCTCGTAGCGGCCCGCGAGGGCTTCGTTCAGACGGTCGAAGGTGTCGGTCATGTCAGTTGCCCTCCCCCAACGCGGCCAGGAGTTCCGTGAACCAGTTGGTGACGATGTAGTGCCGAGGCGAAGCCGCTCCCCCTTCGCGTTCGCCCAGGTTGACCCTCGTGACTCTGGGTACGATGAACCGATCGCCGTCGGGGTGGAGATCCCACTCGGTGGACCGGTAGTGCCCGGCGAGCACGACGTCGGTGGAGAGCACCGCAAAGGGATCGCGCTGGACACGTGCCGCGAAGAGCGTGTCCGGCTCCGGGTCCGAGGGTTTCCAGAAGTAGATGGTGTTGCCGTCGGGCGACCAGCGCGGCTCGACACCCCCTCCCGTCGACACGATGGTCTGCTGCCGGGGCTCCGGAAAGCTCCGCACGTAGACGTTTCCCACGCCCGACTCGTTGGATTCGTAGGCCGCGAGGTCGCCCTGAGGTGCGACGTTGGCATTCAAACGATTGGTCTCGGCCTCGAGATACGGCTCGGCGGAGGCGCTGTCGCCGACCTGCATCGTCCAGGATCCATTCCGGTTCGGGCCCTGGCCGGAATTGAAGAGCAGGAGGTCGCCGTCCAGCCACTGGCTCGGCCACTGCCTACCGGGCACGCCGGGCAGGATCGGCTCCGGCGGGTCGTCCTCGACTACGCTGACGACGAAGAGATCACGACTCGCGGCACCTTCTCGCTCTGAGGCGAAGACCAGTCTCGTTCCGTCCGGCGACCAGAGCGGCTCCCAGTTGCCCCCTTCGTAGGTGATCCGCCGGGGTGTGGTCTGGACCACCGTGTTGTAGACGAAGATCATCGGGAAGTTCGTGGGGACGCCACCAATCGGCTCCATTCCCGAGAAGGCGACCCACTCGCCGTCCGGCGACCACCGGAGCCCCTCCAGCGGACGGGGAGACAACGGCAGCGTACGCTCCTCTCCGTCGAGGGTCACGACATGCAACTCGGACGGGGACAGTTCGGTGGCGTTCGAAAGTTCTCCCACACCCAAGACGGCCGTGCCTTTGCGGGACACGGATACCCGACCGAAGCGGCTCAGCAGTAGGCTCACGTCGTCGAGAATCGGCGTGACCTCCCCCGTGACCTCACCGCGGTCGACGTCGAAGGGGGCGGCCCACAACCCACCCTGCGGATCGAGGTACAGCAGGTGGCCCGTCTCTACGTATCGCGGTGCGAGCCCCCCCACGATCACCTCTCGGGTCGAGTCGGCGCCCGGCGCGAGGTAGTGGATGGACTCGGCACCGATGTCCGCGATGAGCAGCCCCCGTCCGTCGGGCAGCGCCTCGGGGCTGTTCCACACACCGTCGATCAGACGGGTCGGTTCACCACCGTTCTCAGGCACCCGGAAGACCCCGTCCGGCGCAGTGAGGTAGATCGACCCGTCGTCGCTCCACGCCGTCATGATCGGAGCCGCGATCTCCGGGTTCGCGGGCATGAGGGTCCGGGGCGCACCTCCGGTGAGCGCGACCTTCATCAGCGATTGGCTCGACGTGTACGCGAGCCAGTCGCTCCCGGGCGAGAAGGCCAGCTGCGTGGGATCTCCCTCGTCCAGGAGCAGACGGAACTCGGGCTCTTCCGCTCTCCGGATCCAGATCCCCCTGAGCCCGTCGACGCGGGCCACCGTCGCGAGCCACCGCCCATCCGGTGAGATGTGGACCTGGTTGAACCCGTCGACCGGGACGCCGTCGAGGTCGAGGAGTGCCCGGGTAGCGGGCTCGAGCGGGGTTTCCTGCCGCCCCAACCCCGCGAGGGCCGCGGCCCCGAGGACGACGGCTAAAGCGGCCGTGGCCAGGAAGCGGCGGTCCGAGCGCCAAGGGAGGGCAGCTCCGGTGGCGGCGACCGCGCCCGACGGGGTCGGGTCGGCGGCGGGCTGCGCCGCCGCGGGACGCGCGAGCGTGCGGTACGTGAACGTCTCGTCCCCCAGCGCCTGCACGAACTCCTTCGCAGTGTCGAACCGGTCCGCCGGCAGCTTCTCGATGGCCTTCGCCGCCACCGCCGCCACGTGCGGCGGCACTGTGTGCCGCATCTCCGTCAGTGGCCGCGGGCTCTCCGTCAGGATCCGCACCAGCACGCTCTGGGCGCTCGGGCCCGTGTGCGGCGGCTGCCCCGCGATCATCTCGTACAGCACACAGCCCAGCGAGTAGATGTCGGAGCGCGCCGACAGGTCCCGATCCGCCGACGCCTGCTCCGGGCTCATGTAGTGGGGCGTGCCCAGGCTCAGCCCGGTCTCCGTCATGCGCCCACCCCCCGCCGCGCTGATCGCCACCGCGATCCCGAAGTCCGCCACCACCGGACGGCCGTCGTGCAGCAGGATGTT
>CP070829.1:1242781-1283156 GCA_020344755.1 Gemmatimonadales bacterium | reverse complement strand
GAGAGATTGATCCCCCGCTCACCCAGGAGCGTCCCGTACCCCCGGGGAAACGACTCCACGCTGTGGTGGAGCTGAGCCGTCCGCGCCGCACTCTCCACCCGGGGAGCCACGCTCCACTCCACCTCGAGGGACTCGTCCCCGTGACCGGCGAGACCCTCGGGGTCCAGCTCCTCGTCGTCGATCCCCAGGGCGATGTTCGCCGCGAGGGTATCGGAGAAGAGGAAGGTGTCCTGGGGAACCACCCCCATGACCGCTCGAAGCGCGCCAGGGGAGACGCCGCGAATGGGGACTCCATCCAGGAGAATCTCCCCGTCGCTGGGGTCGTACAGCCTCGGAATCAGGCTGACCAGCGTGCTCTTCCCCGACCCCGTGGCCCCCACCAGCGCCACCGTCTGGCCGGGCTCCGCCGTGAAGGTGACCTTCTCCAGGACGAGTCGATCGGTCCCGGGGTAGCGGAACGAGACGTTCCGGAACTCCACCTTTCCGCGAACGTCCTCCAAGGTCCGGGGAGGCACCGGGGTCTCCAGGGCGGGAGTCCGCCGCAGGATCCGGTTCAGGCGGGTCATGGACGCGGCCCCCCGTTGGAAGAGGTTGATCACCCACCCCAGGGCGATCATGGGCCAGATGAGCAAGACGAGGTAGAAGTTGAAGGCCACGAAGTCTCCCACGGAGATGAACCCGGCCATCACCTCCCGGCCTCCGAACCACAAGACCACCACCAACCCGGCACCGCTCATGAGACCCATCATGGGATGAAAGGCGCCCGCAGTACGAGCCAGTCGCATGTTCCTCGCCCGGTACTCCTGATTCAGCCGATCGAAGCGGCGGGATTGCTCCTCCTCCTGGACATAGGCACGCACGATCCGCGTGCCGGTCAGGTTCTCCTGTACCATCGTGGAGAGGGTCGAGTACTGCTCCTGGATCTCCCGGAACCGCTTGTGGATGACCGTCCCGAACCAGAGGACGGCCGGGGGGAGCAGCACCATGGGCACCAGGGCGTAGAGGGTGAGGCTCGGGCTGATCCAGAGCATGACGAGAAGGGCGAACACGAACCCCACCATGGTGTTGACGGCGTACATGACCGCCGGCCCCGCCGCCATGCGGACGGCGAGCGTGTCGTTCGTGGCGCGACTCATCAGGTCGCCGGTCCGGTTCTCGCTGAAGAACGACGCGTCCAGGGTGAGGAGATGGCGGAAGAAGTCCCGCCGGAGATCCACCTCCATCCGTCGACTCACGCCGTTCATGAGCTCCCGCATTCCGTACCGGGCCGCCCCCCCCAGCAGGGCCACCACGACGATGAGCGCCGCCAGGAATCGGAGTCGATCGCTGCCCAGCCCCGGGTCCGCGAGGCCGTCGATGGCTTCCTTCACCAGGTAGGGCGTAGCGATGGTGAACCCCTGGGCCACCACCACCAGGACGAGCCCGGCCAGCGCGGGCCACCGGTAGGGGCGATAATATGGGAGGAGGGTGGAGAAGAGTTCCTTCATGCGAGGGAACATCCACCCGGCGGCGGCTTCGACACAACTCCCCACCCATCTTCGTAGATCAAGGGAGCCGACCCCCGGCCCGGGCTGGGCCGGCTTGCTCCCCTCCGTTCCCTTCGACCCCGATTGCCGTGTCCCGCATCATCGTCCCCGCCGCATTCCTGGCCATCGCCGGCCTGGTCATCTGGTCGGCCTTCCTGGTCACGAACGGCACCACCACCCAATCTCTCCTCGTGAACCTCGGGACCGAGATCGTTGGGATCGTCATCACGGTCGCGGTGGTGGAGTGGTTCTTCGAACGGCGAAGGAGCCTGGAACGGGCGCGGCAGTTGGCGTGGAGCGCCCTCCACGCCTCGGAGCACGGGATCTGGGTCTGGCAGGGCGGGCCGCGGGAGGTGGAGACGGACCAACTCCTGGGCATGCTCAAGGCAGTCACCGCGGAGGACCCCCTCCCGGACTTCACCCAGAACCTCCTCCTGGGGCTCGGCACTCGGGCCAAGCACCTGCTGCACAACGAGCTTCCGGCGCTGGAGTCCATGCCGGGGCTGCTGGTGGCCTTCGAGGAGCTGGCCCGCCTGAATGCCATCCGGGAGGGCGGTAAGGTCACGCCCCCGCGCAAGGTGGCGGACATCCTCGAGTTGGGGGTGGAGGGATTGGCCCGTGTCCTGGGACAACCCACCGAGCCCATGCCGGCCCGTCTGATCCGCTACGTGGATGCGTCGGAAGAGGCGCAGGAGCAACGGTACTTCGGAGGGGACCAGGGCGGTGGGCCACGGCGGATCGCCAGCCCTGCCACCCAGATCTTCTAGGATCGGCGGTCCGGGGCGAGACCGTCCCTCGGGACGGCCAGGTGGTCCGGTCGTCGGCCCCGCTCTCGGCCCCTCGGCGGTGACCGGAGGTTCAGTGGCCGACGGCCCGGCCGCCCCGACGAGGATCCGACTGCCCCTCCAGCGTCCCGTCCGGGAGGACGAGAATGACCTGCGCATCCCCGGATACGCCGCCCCGTTCCACGACCGTGTGGCCCATGGCCTCCAGGGCCTGCACCGTCTCCGGCGAAAGGCCATCGGCTTCGTATTGGATCTGGTCCGGGAGGTGCTGGTGATGGACCCGGGGTGCCAGCACTGCCTGACTCACGTTCATCCGGTGGTCGATGACGTTGGAGATGGTCTGCAGGACCGTCGTGATGATGGTGGAGCCGCCGGGTGTTCCCGTCACCATCCGCAGGTCTCCCGCCGGGTCCACGACGATCGCCGGAGACATGGCGGAGAGCATCCGCTTCCCCGGCGCGATGGCGTTGTTCTCACCCTGAACGAGGCCGAACTGATTGGGGGTTCCGGGTTTCGCGGCGAAGTCGTCCATCTCGTTGTTCAGCACGAAGCCGGCTCCGGTGACGGTGACCTTGCTCCCGTACCATGAGTTGATCGTGGTGGTCACCGATACGGCGTTCCCCCCGGCGTCCACGATGGAGTAGTGGGTGGTGTGCTCACCCTCCCGGTCGCTGCCCGTGGGAACGGAAACCGGCGCCCCGACGAAGGCCTCGACTCCCGGCCCCACCTCGGCGGAGGGGGTGGCGCTCTCCAGCGCGACCGTCTGCCGGCGGGCCGCGGCGTACTCGTCGCTCACCAGCGTCCCCAGGGGCATGTCCACGAAGTCCGGATCGCCCAGGTAGTGGTTCCGGTCGGCATACGCGCGTCGCCAGGCCTCGGCCAGGAGGTGGATGCGTTCGGGCCCGTCCCAATCCAGCGCCCCCACCTCGAAGCCCTCCAGGATATTCGCCGCCTCCGCCATTGTGATCCCGCCGGAAGAGGACGGGGGCATGGAGTAGACCGTGTATCCCCGGTAGTCGAATGCCACAGGCTCCCGCCATTCCGCACTGTACCCGGCCAGGTCCTCGTGGGTGATAATGCCACCGCCCCGCTCCATCTCCCCGACGATGAGGTCGGCGGTCTCCCCGCTGTAGAAGCCGTCGGGCCCCTGGTCCCGGATGCGGGAGAGCGTCCGAGCGAGGTCCGGTTGCCGGAGGGTGTCCCCCACCTGGGGTGGCGCTCCTTCCCGGGGCAGGAACTGCGCCGCCGACGCGGCGAATGCCGAGAGGGCCTGCACCATGTCGGGACCCAGGGAGTTCAGGAACCGCGGGCGGACCGGAAATCCCTCGGCCAGCGCCACTGCGGGGGCGACGAGCTCTTCCCACGGCCGGGTCCCGTAACGTTGGTGCGCTTCCCAGAGCCCCATGACCGTGCCCGGGATCCCCGCCGCCCGGTGTCCGACCACGGATCCGTCGGTGAGGTTGCCCTCCTCGTCCAGGTACATGTCACGATGGGCTCCCTGGGGCGCCTTCTCCCGGTAGTCCAGGGCACCAACGGTCCCGTCGGCCAGGCGGACCATCATGAATCCGCCACCGCCGATGTTCCCGGCTTCGGGGTTCACCACGGCCAGGGCGAAGGAGACGGCCACGGCCGCATCCACCGCGTTTCCCCCCGACTCCAGGACGTTTACCCCGACCTGGCTCGCGAGCTCATCGGTGGTCACCACCATCCCGTTGGGGGCCCGGAGCGGTGCCACATCGGCTGCGTACCGCCATTCCGGGTTCCACGGACTCTCCGCCGCCGAAGGGGGCGCCTCTCCGGCGCACGCGGACAGGAGTACGAGAGCGAGTCCCAGAGGGACCGACCGAAGCACCGGGCAGGGGAGGGAGGGCGTCAGCTGCATGATCGAAGGGGATGGGGTGGCGGGAGGGACGTGGTAGGTGGGTGCCCGGGCGCCGCCGGAATCAGGGCAGGGCTCGCAGCAGGCTCACCGCTGCGGTGGCCATGGCCGCCGACCCCAGGGGAAGGACCGAGTCGTCGAAATCGAAGCGGGGATGGTGGTGGGAGCGTGGCTCGTCCAGGGCCGCACCGAGCCAGAAGAACACCGACGGGATCTCCTGGGCGATGAACCCGAAGTCTTCGCCGGTGAGCAGGCTCGGTTGGGGGTGGACGCGGTCCGGTCCGAAGGCCTCGAGGAACGCCTCGCGGACCACCGACGTCACCCGGGGGTGGTTCACGACGGCGGGGAACGAGGGCTCGTACTCGAACTTCACCCAGGCCCCCTGGGGTTCCAGTCCGCGGAACGCCCCTTCCATGGCTGAGATCAGCCGTTCGTGCACCTCGGGGGAGAAGCTGCGCACCGTCCCTTCCAAGACCACCTCATCGGCGACCACGTTGGGTGCCGTTCCGCCGACGATCCGGCCGAAGCTCACCACGCCGGGGTCCGTGGGCGCGATGCGACGGGAGACGGCGGTCTGGGCCGCCAGGAGTCCCTGGGCCGCCAGGACGGCGGCGTCGATCCCTTCATGGGGCAGGGCGGCGTGGGCGCTTCGTCCCAACACGCGGACGCGCATCTGCTGGGCGGTGGCCATGACCGGACCCGGACCCACGAGGAGGAGACCCGCCGTGAGGTGCGCCCCCAGGTGCATCCCCACCGCCGCGTCCACCCCTTCCAGGGCGCCTTCGTCCATCATCCGCATGGCGCCGCTCTTTCCCTCGGCGTCCACGGTCTCCTCGCAGGGCTGGAAGATCAGGCGGACCGTGCCGGGGGGCAGGAGACCGGCCTCTCGCGCGTCCAGGAGGAGGCGGGCGGTCCCCAGGAGCCCCGCCGTGTGACCGTCGTGTCCGCAGGCATGCATGACGCCCGGGGATGTGGACGCGTAGTCGTGGTCCGCGTCCTCCTGGATCGGGAGGGCGTCCATGTCCGCGCGGAGGGCCACGGTGGGCCCCGCCCCGTTCTCGATCTCCGCCACGACGCCGGTGATGCCGACCTGGCGGCGCACCGGGAGTCCCAGCCCCTCGAGCCGCTCCGCCACCCGCTGGGAGGTACGGACTTCCTGGAAACCCAGCTCAGGGTGCCGGTGCAGGTCCCGGCGCAGGGAGACGAGGTCGTCGGCCAGGGCCTCGGCCCTTTCCGTGAAGGTATGCATCAGTCCGTTCCGTCGATTGGCTTGGCTCGGGCGGCCGTGTAGCTTCTGCTCCACAAGACCGCGTGGGGCGGCGGAAGCTAGGAAAGGCGGCCGCTGCACCACAAGCCGCGACTCCCGACGACCACCATGGATCCCCGTCTCACCGAGCAGAGGAATCCCCGAAGCCACCGGATCGACGCCCTGTCCCCCCTGGAAATCGTGGACGTGATCAACGAGGAGGACCGGCTCGTGGCGGAGGCGGTGGGCCGGGAGAGAGCCGCCATCGCCAGGGCCTTGGAGCTCGTGGAGGATGCATTCCGGGCCGGTGGACGCCTGATCTACGTTGGGGCCGGGACCTCGGGTCGCCTCGGAGTCCTGGACGCGGCGGAGATGCCTCCGACCTACGGGACCGAACCCGAGCTGGTCCAGGGAGTCATCGCAGGGGGATACGCTGCGCTGGTCCGGGCCCAGGAGGGGGCGGAGGATCACCCTGCCGATGGAGCCTCCGCCATGGATGAGCGGGCCGTGGGGGAGCGGGACTTCGTCCTGGGAATCGCCACCTCCGGAACCACGCCCTTCGTGCATGGTGCCCTGGCTCGTGCACGGGAGCTGGGGGCACGCACGGGGTTCCTCCTGTGCACGCCCCCGCCACCCGAGTTGCGGGAGCTCCACGACGTGGTCATCGCGCCCCTGGTCGGACCCGAGGTCGTGACGGGGTCCACCCGCATGAAGGCGGGGACCGCGACCAAGATGGTCCTGAACACCATCACCACCGGCGCCATGATCCGGATGGGGAAGGTCTTCGGGAACCTGATGGTGGACCTCCAGGTGACCTGCCAGAAGCTCCAGGACCGGGGCGAACGGATCCTCTGTGAAACGCTGGGGATCGAGCGAGCGCAGGCTCGATCCCTCCTCGATGCCGCGGGAGGCCATGTGAAGACCGCCCTGGTGATGCACGTCCGTGGAGTTTCTGCCGCGGAGGCCACGCGCCTCCTGTCGGAAGCGGGTGGTCGCGTGGGACAGGTGGCTCGTCTCGACCCGCCGGCACCATGAAGGTGGTGGGTGTCATCTCCGGGACGTCCGCGGACGCCGTGGACGCGGCTCTCCTGGAGGTGCTGCTCCCCGGGGACGACCCGGGGGGGACAGGGTCGTCGGCTCGAGACCCGCGGGCGTCCCTGGTGGCCTACCGGGAGCTCCCCTTCCCGCAGGCGACACGGGACCGAATCCTCGGCGCCTCCTCGTCGACCGTGGGGACCCGGGAGCTCGCGGCGCTGCGGAGGGAGCTGGGGGAGTGGTTCGGAACGGCGGTGCGAGAGCTGCTGGGTCACGCCGGGGTAGACCCTCACGAGGTGGCGGCTGTGGGGTCTCACGGCCAGACGGTCTGGCACGAGCCTCCAGCGGCGTCCGGGGCGGAGGCGGGGACGTCGCTTCAGCTGGGGGATCCCTCGGTGGTGGCGGCGATGAGCGGGATACCCGTGGTGAGCGACTTCCGGTCCGCCGATCTGGCCGCCGGGGGCGAGGGGGCTCCGCTGGTTCCTTGGCCCGACCAGATCCTCTTCGCTCGGGAAGGGCAGGCGCTGGCCATCCAGAACCTGGGCGGGATCGGGAATGTGACGTGGCTCCCGCCTCGCGGCGATCCTCGGGATCCGGTGGCCTTCGATACGGGGCCGGGCAACTCTCTCCTGGATGTGGCCGCGTCCATGGCGACGGGGGGCCGAGCCGGGTTCGACCGGGACGGTGCCCTGGCGCGGAGCGGGCGGCCGGACGAGGGCCTGCTGGCCAGGCTCATGGAGCACCGGTTCTTTCGCCTGCCCCCGCCTCGATCCACGGGACGGGAGGTCTTCGGGGCGGCGCTGGTGGAGAGCCTGGCCCGGGAGCGCGGGCTGGAACCCGGACGTCCGGAAGGCTGGGGCGATCTGGTGGCCACGCTCGCGGCGTTCACGGTGGAGAGCGTCCGGGTCGCCTACCGGGAGTGGATCGTCCCCCTGGGAGCGGACCGGGTGGTGCTCACCGGGGGTGGAGCCCGGAACCCGGTCCTGGCCGAGGGGCTTCGCAGCGCCTTGGCCCCCCTCCCCGTGGAGACCGGAGCTGCCGCCCTGGGAATGGATCCGGACGCGCGAGAGGCCGCGGCCTTCGCCCTCCTGGCCTGGGCCTTCCTGCACGGGCGTCCCGGGAATGTACCGGCGTGCACGGGTGCGTCCGGTCCCAGGGTCCTCGGAAGCTGGACGCCCGCACCCGGTCGCAGGGAGTGGTGGATCCAGCGATGAGCCGAAGGGATTTGTCGCTGCTGGCTCTGCTGCTGGTCATTCAGGGGCTGCTGGTGTGGGGCACCTTCGTCACTGCCCCCCATCCCGGCGGCGACAACGCGGCGTACGTCGCTCTGGGGCATTCCCTCCACTCAGGCCAGGGGTATAAGGAGCTCTGGGATCCACAGGCACCCCCGCACACGAAATATCCCCCCGTGTTTCCCATGATGCTCGCCGGCGCCATGGCCCTGGGCGCCTCGGGTTGGCTGGGGCTCAAGCTGGTTACGGCCTCTCTGGCCCTTGTGGCGGTGGTCGGGACCTTTCTCTGGGCCCGGCGGCGCCTGGGTTCCGAAGTGGGGTTCGGGGTAGCCCTCCTGGCGGGGCTCTCGCCGTCGCTCCTCTACCACTCCCACTGGGTCCTCTCCGATGTCCCCTTCCTGGCCTTCACCCTGCTGGCGCTGTGGGCGCTGGAAGGAGTCCAGGGGGAGAACGGGCGATCCGTCGGAGACGAGGACGGTCCGATCTGGGGGATCGTGTCGTGGTCGCTGTGGGGCTCCGTGGCCTTCGTCTTCCTGGCCTACTTCACCCGATCCGCCGGACTACCCCTCCTGTTGGCGGCGGTGGGTGCCCTGGCCCTCCGCAGGCGCTGGCGCGGAGCCACAGCCGTGGCGGCAGCGGTGGGCGTCCCCGCTCTCGCCTGGATTCTGCGAGGTCGCGCCGCCGGACCGGGCGAGGGTCGGTACGGAAGCGAGTTCTTCCTGCTGGACCCCTATCAGCCCGACCTGGGACGCGCGGGGATCGGCGACTTCGTCCAGCGAGTCACGGAGAACGTCGTGGGATACGGGGGGGCGTATCTTCCCGAGACCGTGTTCGGGTCCGCCGGTGCGGCCATGGTCGCCCTGGGAATGGTCCTCATGGTCCTGGCGCTGGTGGGGTGGGTGCGAGCCCTGCGGACCGGCCCGGGAGTGGCGGAGCTCTTCGTCCCGCTCTACGCCGGACTGATCCTGCTCTGGCCTCCCATCTGGTCCGGGGACCGATTCGTGCTTCCCCTGGTCCCGCTGATCCTGGTCTTCGCGGTTGAGGGGGGGCGGGCGGCCACCGCCCGCATGGGCGGGTCGGCGCGACAATGGCTTTTCCTCGTCGGTGTCCTGGTGGTGGGAGGGCCGGGCCTCCGGGACTGGTTCCAGTCCAGGGCCGAGGGCGCGGCCTGCAAATCCGCGGCGGAGGCGGAGGGTCCCTGGGCATGCGGTGGAAGCGCCCTGGTGGATTTCGTGGCCGCGGCCCGCTGGGCCGGAGAACACCTCCCGCAGGGGAGCGCGGCCCTGACCCGAAAGCCGCGAATCTGGTATCTGATGAGCGGCATACCCACCCGCACCTACCCTTTCACGGAGGCGCCCGGAGTCCTCCTGGAGGAGGCGGACCGGGTGGGCGCGACCTACGTCGTGCTGGACTATATCGGCAGCCAGGGAACCCGGTTCGTGGGAGCCGCCATGGCGATCTCGCCGGAGCGCTTCTGCCAGCTGGCCGTGTTCGGTGGTGAAGGTGGCCTTCCCCCCACTCGGCTGCTTCAGCTCGTTCCAGAGGCGGATTCGTACGGCAGTCGATTGGAGGAGGACGGGATCCGCCTCTCAACCTGTCCCGGCCCGCCGTCCCCCGAGTTCGTGACCGACACCAGAGCCCCCGGAGCGTGGACCATCCCCATCCTGCGGAGGGCCGCCCGCCCCTGACCGGCGGTGGGTGCGACGCTCCGCCGCCCCGATGGAAGGGTCAGTCCCCGTCCAGGTGGAACCGCGGGACCCGATGCGTCTCCCCTGCCATCAGGGAGAGGGCCAAGCCGAAGACAAGGTGCTCCAGGTAGCCGTCCTCCTCACCACCGACCTCCTCCAGAAGGGCACGGACCCCGGGCAGCCCGGAGTAGGGTGCTTCCTTCCCGAGCAGCTTCCCGAGTCCCCCCACGGGGGAGAGGAGGTACTCGGTGGTGCCGTAGAGCACCCCCCGTACCACGGGAGGGCCAGGGAGCCGCGGCTCGGCCACCGCTCCGTAGAGGATTCCTCGGGCCGTCCCGGACAGGAGCCTTTGCGACAGCGCCCGGGACCGGCGGGCGGCCTCCCCGGGATCGTCGGACAGGAGGGCGTGGGCCAACTCCTGGAAGATCATGGCTGCGGCGCCGGCGGCGGCGGACCGGAGAAGGAGGTACGGTCCCGGACGTCGCCTGGGCTTCCAGCCTCGCAGCACCCGCGCTACGAGAGCCCCCGAGAGGGACGCGAGCAGCCAGTCGAGGGTCTCGGCGCCCTCCGGCCCACGGGTTGGCGACGCCGACTTCGTTCGTCGCGTCGGTGCCGCCTCCCCCTGTCCTCCCTTGCGGAAGGCGGCCAGTTTGCCTGCAAGGGACTCGATGCGGTCTCGACTCGGTTGGGACCTGGCCTGCTCCAGGGCGTATCCCAGTTGGTACCAGAGATTCTTGGAGGTCTCGTCCATATGCGCAGGTTCGCAGGGATGGAAGGGAAAGACAAGGCGCACCGGTGGGTCCGGGGTTGCCTCTGGCGGGGGGTCGTCACGGCACTCTGCCTCCTCCCGGCCCAGGTCCGGGGTCAGGTGGCGCCGGACGCCGAGTGGTGGACCCTGGAGACGGACCACTTCTCCGTCACCTTTCCCCTGGGTCTCGAGGAGGTGGGGCGTCACGCGGCGGAGCGCGCGGAGGCGGCCTGGGACGCCCTCGCAGAAGCCCTCCCGGAGCCCCGGGACGGGGGCCGTGTGGAGCTCCTCCTGACGGATCAGGTCGACCTCTCCAACGGGCTGGCCACCGTCAACCCGGCCCGGCGGGTGGTGGTGTACCTGAGGCCCCCGGTGGACGGATTCGCCCTCGCCCACTTCGACGACTGGCTCGACCTGGTGATCGTCCACGAGCTCGCCCATATCTTCCACCTGGACGTGACGAGCTCGTTCGGTGAGTTCCTGCGGCGTATCTTCGGCCGGGTTCCCGCCCCGTGGCCCTTCTTTCCCGGTATCGGGACACCGGACTGGGCGGTCGAGGGCCTGGCCACCTGGTACGAGACCCTCCTGACCGGTACAGGCCGCACGGAGGGGACGTATTTCGAGATGATGCTTCGGACGGCGGCGCTGGAGGAGAACTTCAGCCCTATCGACCGGGCCACGGGGAAGTCGGCCCAATGGCCCGCCGGTGAGTCCGACTACCTCTACGGCTCACTCTTCTTCGACTACCTCCTGGACAGATACGGGGAGGAGGGGATCCGCCGATTCGTCCTCGCCATCGGTGGGCAGTGGGTCCCGTACCGTCTCAATGCCGCAGCCCGGGACGCCTTTGGGGTGAGCTTCTCCGAGGCCTGGGCCGAATGGGCCCGGGAGTGGGATCAGCGGGCCCAGGAGCGGACGCGTGAGTTGGCGGCCGTCGGGCCCGTCACCCAACCCACCAGGCTCACCCGCGAGGGAAGGATGGCGGTCCATCCCTCCGTGGGTCCCGACGGCACCGTGGCTTTCAGCCGGGCCGACGGCCGTAGCGATTCCCAGGTTCGGGTTCTGACGGGGGACCGGGGGAGTTCGCGGTTTCGGCTACGTACGCACGGCCTCGCCCGGTTCGACTGGGCCCCGGACGGTTCCCTGGTCCTCGGCCAAACGGAGTTCAGCGGGCCGTACCGGATCTTCAGCGACCTCTGGAGGCACCACCCCGACGGCCGGATGGAGCGGCTCACGGAGTCCGCTCGGCTCGACCATCCCACCGTCTCCCCGGACGGGCAGTGGATCATCGCCGTGGAATACCGGGCCGCGGGTTCGAGGCTGGTTCGCATGCCCATCGCAGGGGGCGAGCACCAGGTCCTCACGGCGGACTCGGAGAGTGTGGCGTGGGCCTTCCCCGCCTACTCCCCGGACGGGAACTGGGTGGCCGCCACCCGCTGGAGCGGAGACGGCGCCGATGTGCTGGTCCTGAACGCCCTGACGGGGGAGGTGGTCGTAGAGGTCACGGCAGACCGCGCCCTGGATCTGGCGCCGGCGTGGAGCCCCGACGGCGGCGTCCTCCTGTGGGGCTCGGACCGGAGCGGGATCTCGCAGATCGTGTCCACCCGGGTGGATCCGTTCCGGGGCACGGCAGGGCCTCTCCAGGCGGTCACCCGGGTCGTCTCCGGGGCCGCATTTCCAGCGGTCGATCCATCGGGCCAGTCGCTGTACTTCTCCCACTACTCCTCACGGGGGTGGGAGCTGGCCAGCATCCCGTTCGAGCCGGAAAGCTGGACCGACGCCGGCCCCCTGGATTCCCGTTTCCAGGATCCCCCGGCCCGGTTGGAGGCGGTGCCCGTGGAAGGGCAGCTCACCGAGTACGCCGCCTTCCCATCCCTCCGCCCCCGGTACTGGCGGCCGTTCACGATCCCGGCGCAAGACACCCCGGACGGGACGCTCCTGAAGACGTTCGTGGGGATCGCAACCGAGGCTACGGACCTGGTGGGCCGGCACGCGGTTCGGCTCCAGGGGGCCGTCTCCCTCTCGGGCAGGGAGGTCGACGGGCGAATCCAGTACTTCTACGCCGGCCTCGGGAATCCCGTGCTTGACTTCGTCGCGGAGCAGGAGTGGGACGGGGACGGGCCCTTCCAGGCCCAGCTCTCGCCGGACGACCCCCTGGAGACGCTCTACATGCGTGAGCGGGAGCAGAGGGTGAGTCTCGGCGCCACGTGGAACCGACGCCGCTGGACCTCGGCCGTCAGCCTCTCCGGGCGAGCCGGGATGGTCTGGGAGTCGCGTCGCCTCCTGGACCGGACCTTCCTGCCGAGTCAGTCCTTCGCCCTGCGGCAGCCCGACTCGAGGCTCGCGGAGGGGAGACTGTCCGTGGCCGTGAACACCGCCCGGAGCCACGCCCTTTCCATCAGCCGGGAAGAGGGGTACAGCGCCTTCCTCCAGCTCCGCACACGTAAGGAGATCGCGGTGCCCGACACCCTGACGGGCATTGCCGGCTTCGACCGGTCCCGGGACGATATCCTGGGGCAGTTGGAGGTCTATCAGTCGTTCCCGGGACCGGGTTTCGCGGATCACGTGCTGGCGCTCCGCCTGGCCGGAGCTGCGGCCGGGGGTCCCGGCGCCGACGCCCTCGTCTTCGAGGTGGGGGGGGCCAGTGGTCAACGGGAGCCGGTGAGCGGGCTGGATCTCTTCGGCGGCACCTCACTGTTCTTTCCGGTGCGGGGCTATGCCACCGGAACCCAATCGGGCCGCTTCGCCTGGGCCACCAGCGCCGAATACCGGTTTCCCCTGGCCCTGGTGAACCGGGGGCTCGGTCTCTTCCCGGCCCACCTTGATCAGGTGCACGGAGCCCTCTTCGTGGATGCGGGAAACGCCTGGGGGCCCGAGCTGGGTTTGCCCGGGTTCGATCAACCCAGGCTCGATCCCCTGTGGTCCTGGGGAGTGGAACTCTCACTGGGGCTCAACCTCCTCTTCGACCTGGGCCTCACGGTGCGGGGGGGAGTGGCATTCCTGGGCCGGGAGGTGGGGGTGAGCGAGAGCCCTGCATGGTACGTCCGTCTGGGCCCCGCCTTCTGATTCCCGTCCCGGGCGCGCCGTGGGGAGCGCGCCCCTCCGGCGGCTGCCCGAGGCGGAGGAGCCCCTCACGCTGAGCGCTCCCCTGGAGGATGGGCCTCCGAACGAGGCGTGCCTCCCGCGGAGAGTTCCCCGCAGGTCGGCGGCCACGGCAGGGGCGTGGCTCCCGGTTGAGGGCCCCATGCGAAGCGTGTCTGAACGGTCCGCCGACCGTCGGTTGCCGGTTGCCAGACGCGGCGCAGGTCCCTAATCTTCCCCCCCGGTATCCGAACAGAACCCGAAACTGGCAAGGGACTCCGGGGTACCATGAAGGGAGGACGACTCCGGATCTCCCCGCGATTCAGGCAGTTCCGGGGATGGCCTCTGGCGCCATCTCGTCGGCCCCCGTTTTCTTCCTTGACCACAAGATCTAGTGCCCGTATAATCGGTCCGCCCCAATCTCTAGTGGTGCGCGGGAAGGTTTTCCACACGATCTGTGACGGCGGAAGCGGTTTTCCGCCGTTTTTCCACTCCGTCGGTTTCGTTTTCCACATCCAATTCCACACGGGAGCCCGCCGTCTCATGTCGTCCGCCAACGCCATTCCGCCGTTCCCGCCCGAACCCTTCATCTGGGACGACTCCACGCCCAACGATCTCCCGGAGGCCGAGCTCACCCAGAATGCCCGGATCGTGTTGGGGAAGCGGTATCTGAAGAAGGACGAGACCGGGGAGCCGGTGGAGGAGCCGGAGGTCATGTTCTGGCGGGTGGCCCGGGTCATCGCGGAGGCGGACCGGCGCTACGGCGCTTCGGACGCAGCCATCGAAGAGGTGGCTCGTCAGTTTTTCGGGCTCATGATTCGGGGTGAGTTCGAGCCGAACTCTCCCACTCTCATGAACGCCGGTCGGCCTCTGGGGCAGCTGTCTGCCTGCTTCGTTCTCCCGGTGGAGGATGCCCTCTCCAACGGCAAGAGCGGGATCTACGACACGCTCAAGGCGATGGCACTGGTGCACCAGTCCGGTGGCGGGACCGGATTCGGATTCTCGCGCCTGCGCCCCGAGGGTTCCCAGGTCCGCTCGACCTCTGGCGTGGCGTCCGGTCCGGTCTCGTTCATGAAGCTGTACGATGCTTCCACCGAGGTTGTGAAGCAGGGGGGTACACGCCGGGGAGCGAACATGGGGATCCTCCGGGTGGACCACCCGGACATCCGTGCCTTCATCACCTGCAAGGACGACACCACCCAGGTTACGAACTTCAACATCTCCGTAGCCATCACCGACGCCTTCATGGACGCGGTGAAGAAGGGCGAGCCCTACGACCTGGTGAGCCCCCGCACGGGCGACGTGGTCGGCCAGGAAAATGCTCGTGAGATCTTCCACATGATCGTCCACGGGGCGTGGAAGACCGGCGAGCCGGGCACCTTTTTCGTCGATCGGGCCAACGAGTACAATCCCGTCCCGAAGCTCGGGAGCTACGAGGCCACCAACCCATGTGGCGAGCAGCCGCTCCTTCCGTATGACGTCTGCAATCTGGGGAGCATCAACGTCGGGAAGTTCGTCAGGACGGAAGTCCCGGCCGACCGACCCCTCTCCGAGCGGGTGGATTGGGAGGGCCTGGGCCAGGTGGTTCACCTTGCGGTGCACTTCCTGGACAACGTCATCGATGCCAATCGCTACCCCCTGGAGGACATCCACAATCTGGCCCACACCATCCGTAGGATCGGCCTGGGGATCATGGGGTGGGCGGACATGCTGGTCCGCCTCGGGATCCCGTATTCCAGCACGGAGGGGGTCGAGATGGGGCGCCATCTCATGGAGTTCGTCAACGAGGAGGCCCGGAACGCCAGCGAGAAGCTCGCCGAGGTCCGCGATGTCTTCCCGGCCTGGGAGGAGTCCATCTGGGGACCCGACAAGGCGGCGGCGCGGCGGGCCGACGGGTCCCGGGTCCGTCCTACGAGGAAGCTTCGGAACTGCAACCTCACCACGGTGGCACCCACCGGCACCATCTCGATTTTCGCCGGCTGCTCGGGCGGCATCGAGCCCCTGTTCGCCGTGGCCTTCATGCGAAACCAGGCCGGTGTCATGATGCCCGACGTGAACCCGGACTTCGTTCGCATCGCCCAGGAGCAGGGGTGGTATTCGGAGGAGTTGATGGAGCGGATCGCCACGGAGGGCCACATCCATTTCGAGGAGGTTCCCGAAGAGGTGCAGAAGGTCTTCGTTACGGCCCATGACATCACTCCCGAGTGGCACGTCCGAATGCAGGCGGCGTTCCAGGAGCACGTGGATTCGGCCATCTCGAAGACCACCAACTTTCCCAACGAGGCCACCGAGGCCGACGTTCGGGAGATCTACGAGCTGGCGTTCGAGCTGGGCTGCAAGGGCGTGACCGTGTATCGCGACGGCTCCCGGCCCATGCAGGTGCTCTCGACCGGAAAGACGGGCCAGAGCGAGGTGCCCGAGGATGCCGTGGCCGAGATGGAGGAAGCGCAGGCCCGGGTCGCCGAGTTGGAGCAGCACCTGGCCGACTCCCGGGAGGAGGTGCACCAGCTCCGGATCCAGCTCTCGGACCTGCAGAACCAGATGACGGACCAGGATCTCACCGCGGCCGCATCACGGCACAAGCGGCAGCGGCCCTCCATGCTCCGGGGCCGGACGGTCAAGATGAACTCCCCGCTGGGCGACCTCTACGTCACCATCAACGAGGACGAGAGCGGGCGGCCCTTCGAGGTGTTCTGCACCCTGGGCAAGGCGGGGGGCGCCGCCATGGCGGATGCCGAGGCCATCGGACGGCTCATCTCTCTGGCCCTCCGGTCCGGGATTCCCATCAGTACCCTCAAGGAGCAGTTGAGGGGAATCTCGTGCGACCGCGCCGTGGGCGTGGGACCGAACAAGGTTCTGTCCGCGCCCGACGCCATCGGCCAGGCCATCGAGCGGTACCTCGAGGAGAAGGAGGGGGTGCAGGAAGCACTTCCCCTGGGGGCACCGGTCCGGAGTGGCGCCGCCCAGGCTCAGGTCGAGCCTTCCGGCACCGGAGCGACGCAGGAGAGCTTCTTCGGTGCCTGTCCGGACTGCGGCGCCGGCCAGTTGGCGTACGAGGAGGGCTGCGTGAAGTGCCACGTCTGCGGGTACAGCGAGTGCGGCTGACGCTCTGACTGTAGGGGCTGCGTCTCCACCTGGCCCCAATACCGCCGAACGCTACCTCATCGCCCGGTCGGTCCCTCGTGGACCGGCCGGGCTTTCTGTTCTGACGAAGGGAGTTCCGCGTGTCTCCGAGGGGGGTTGGGTTCGGCCACGACGCCGAGGGTGCCTGGAGCCGCGATTCGGTGGTAGCTTCGAGCGATGAATCTCCGAATCAGAGACGAGAACCGGGGCTTGCCCCCGCGACCCCGGCGACGGCACGGGCTCGGGCTCCTCTTCGTGGTGGCGGTCGTCGGGGCCGGTGGCTGCGCTGGGGAGGACGCCCTGTCCACGCTGCCGGATCTGGTGGACGATCGCCCGCACTTCAGTGGCAACAGCGCCCTTGCACTGGTGGACACCCAGCTCGCTTTCGGCCCGAGGATTCCCGGCACGGCGGGACACGCTGCCCAGCTGGAGTGGATGCGGGAGTGGCTGGAGGCGGCCGCGGACTCGCTGGAGGTCCAGGAGTTCACCCACACCCACTCCTCGACCGGAGAGATCCTGGCACTCACCAATCTGTTGGCGCGGTTCCGACCGGAGACGGAGCGGCGGATCCTGTTCCTCGCGCACTGGGATACCCGTCCCACTTCCGACGCCGCGGACACGCCGGAGCGAAGAGCGATTCCCGTACCCGGTGCGAATGACGGGGCATCCGGGACCGCCGTACTGCTCCACGTCGCCGAGATTCTCGGGGAGACCGCGCCGGACGTCGGCGTGGATCTCCTCCTGGTGGACGGGGAGGACTTCGGACCCACCACCGCGGACATGTTCCTGGGGGCGCGTCACTTCGCCCGGGACATTCCGGTTCCCAGGCCCGTCTATGGCGTGCTGCTGGACATGGTGGGAGACGCCACACCCTACTTCCCCGTGGAGGGATTCTCGGCCTCTCTCGCGCCCCAGATTGCCCAGAGGGTCTGGAACGTGGCCCACGCGCTGGGATACGCGCCGTATTTCCCACTCCAGCCAGGCCAACGGATCAGCGACGATCACATCCCGCTGAACCAGGCGGGGCTGGCCACTGTGAACATCATCGACTTCGACTACGGTCCCGGGAACGCCTACTGGCACACTCCCGAGGACGACCTGGAGAACGTGCGGGCCGAGACGCTGGGGATGGTGGGAGAGGTGGTCCTGGAATTGATCTACATGGGAGGTTGAGATGGCGAAGGACCGGACCTTGGCAGTCGCCGTCGTCCAGGCCCGGGCGCGTCCCTTCGATACCCCCGGAGCCGTGGCGCGGGTCGTGGAGCTCACGGCGGAGGCCGCTGCCCAGGGGGCGAAGCTGGTTCTCTTCCCGGAGGCCTACGTGGGCGGGTATCCGTGGGGACTCGCCTTCGGGACTGCCGTAGGAGGGCGGACACCTGCAGGAAGGCGGGCCTGGGAGGCCTATCACGCCGGTGCCGTGCAGGTCCCGGGCCCCGAGGTCGACCGCATGGCAGAGGCTGCACGGGCAGCCGGCGCCCACGTGGCCGTGGGGATCGTCGAGCGGGATGCCACCTATTCGGGCGGAACGCTGTTCTGCACGCTCCTCTACCTTGGCCCCGATGGTCGGGTGCTGGGAAAGCATCGGAAGCTCAAGCCCACCGCCCAGGAGAGGATCATCTGGGGGGAGGGGGACGGGAGCACCTTGCCGGTGGTTGAGGCGGGCGGGGCAAAGGTCGGTGGTCTCATCTGCTGGGAGAACTACATGCCCCTGGCCCGGATGGCCATGTACGGGAAGGGGGTCGAGGTGTACCTGGCCCCCACCGCGGACGCCCGACCACGCTGGCAGGGCACCCTCCAGCACATCGCCTTGGAGGGCCGGTGCTTTGTCCTGGGCTGCAACCAGTACGTGACCCGGGACATGTACCCGGAGGACCTGGAGCTTCGACACGAGCTGGAAGCGTGGCCCGAGGCATTGTGCCGGGGCGGGAGTGCCATCTACGACCCGGCGGGTGAGTGCCTGGCGGGTCCGATCTGGGATCAGGAGGGGATCCTCTTCGCGGAGCTGGATCTGGGCGCGGTGGCCCGCGGGAAGTTCGACTTCGACGTCACCGGCCACTACGCTCGACCCGACGTCTTCCGGTTCGAGGTGAACGAGCGGCCCCAGCGCCCGGTGGACTATGGAGCCGTCCCCCTTTCCCCGGACCCTTCCAGCGACTAGTGTCGTGCGATCCGGGTGCACCTCCCGTCGGGGGTGGGCCCCATTTCTTTTGAGGACCGGGAGCACGCCGGACTCCGGCCCGACCCACGAAGCGCGCCACCCCGGGCGGCGCGATGACCGCCAACGAGGACCGTGATGACCGAAGCCACAGCCAAGCGGACCGACACCTTCCTGACGGAAGTCGACCAGTTCAGCGCCCATAACTACAAGCCTCTGCCCGTCGTGCTCGAGCGAGGCGAGGGGGTGTGGGTCTGGGATGTGGACGGCAACCGATTCCTGGACATGTTGGCGGCCTACTCCGCGGTGAACCAGGGTCACCTGAACCAGACGATCCTGGACGCGGCTCGGGCACAGATGGAGAAGCTCACGCTCACATCACGCGCCTTCCACAACGACCAGATGGGACCGTTCCTCCGTGAGCTCTGCGAACTGACGGGATTCGAGCGGGCTCTGCCCATGAACACCGGTGCCGAAGCGGTGGAGACGGCCATCAAGATGGTCCGGAAGTGGGGATACCAGGTGAAGGGGGTTCCCGAGGGGAAGGCGGAGATCATCGTGTGCTCCAACAACTTCCACGGCCGGACCACGACCATCGTGGGCTTCTCGTCGGAGGAGCAGTACCGGGAAGGGTTCGGACCCTTCACCCCCGGGTTCGTCATGGTCCCGTACGGCGACGCCGCGGCCTTCGAGAAGGCGATCACCCCCAATACGGTCGGCTTCCTCGTGGAGCCCATCCAGGGTGAGGGCGGGGTCGTCGTTCCCGTGGACGGGTATCTTGGATGCACCCGGGACATGTGTCGCGAGCACAACGTCGCCTTCATGGCGGACGAGATCCAGACGGGCCTCGGCAGGACCGGAAAGCTCTTCTGCTGCGATTGGGAGGAGGTGCGCCCGGATGTCTTGATCGTCGGGAAGGCCCTCGGAGGAGGCGTCTATCCGGTGTCCGCGGCGCTGGCGGACGCTGAGTTCATGGACGTGTTCCACCCTGGTGACCACGGCTCGACGTTCGGGGGGAACCCTCTCGGCGCCGCGGTGGCGAGGGCCGCCATGAAGGTCCTCGTGGACGAGAAGCTGGTGGAGCGGTCCGCGGAGCTCGGCGCGTGGTTCATGGACCAGCTCCGGGCCATCGAGTCACCCCACGTCAGGGAAGTCCGCGGCAGGGGACTCATGATCGGTGTGGAGGTGAAGGAGTCTTCCGGGACAGCGAGGCCGTTTTGCGAGGCCCTGCAGGCTCGGGGGATTCTCGCCAAGGAGACGCACCACCAGGTCATCCGGTTCGCTCCGCCCCTGGTCATCGACCGGGAGACCCTCGAGTGGGCGCTGGGTCACATCCGGGAGGTGCTGGCCTAGCGCCTGAACCCGGCTGGGATGGGCCCACCGCCCCTGCGACTCGTGGTGCGAGGTGACGGCCCAGGAATGCTCACGCCGCGAGGGTGAGCCGCGAGTAGAATTCGGGGCCGCTTCGACTCGGAGCGGCCCCTTCGCGTGGGGATGCCTCGGACGGGGGCCCGCGCCTGGTCCGGGGGAAGCGGTCCTGCGCAGCCGAGTTCGGGAGATGGACCCTGCTCCGGGCGGCCACCGTCACCAGGAGATCGATCCCTCCTGGGATGTGTCCACCTGCCGCGCTTCCCCGTCGCCGAGAAGGACCTCTTCCACCTGCTTGTAGAGGAACTCGCGGGATTTCGGGTCGCGGGGATCCAGCCCGTAGTGGTTGATCAGGAGCGTCTGGTGCTGAAGCCATTCCTTCCAGCAGTTCTGGCAGACCTCCGCGACGATCCGCTCGCCAAGCTCGTTTCGGAACGGGGGTTTCGCGAGGGTTGGACCCTCCCCACAGCGGCGGCATTCGATGGTATCCACGGGCATTCTCGGCTGATCTTCATTTCGACCGGACTTTCTGGTTACCCTTCCACAGACCCGAGGGGTCCCGAGTCCAACGGACAACATGGAGGTGGTACGGTGCGGCGGACTGTCATCCAGGGAACAGGCTTCTACGTGCCCGAGCGCATCGTGACCAACGACGAGCTCGCGGGGATGATCGATACTTCGGACGAGTGGATCCGAGAGCGCACGGGGATCGTCGAGCGCCGGTGGGTCGAAGAGGGTGTCACGGGGGCGGAGATGGCCCTTCGCGCCACCTCGATGGCACTGGACGAAGCGGGAATGGAGGCGGGGGAGATCGACGCCATCATCCTGGCGACACTGAGCCCCGACCACTTCTTTCCCGGCACCGGCGTGTTTCTCCAGAGGGAGCTCGGGGCAGGAGAGATTCCCGCCCTGGACATCCGGGCCCAGTGCTCCGGATTCGTGTACGGGTTGTCCGTGGCCGATGCGTGGATCCGGTCGGGCCAATACGAGACCATCCTCCTGGTGGGAGTGGAGATCCAGTCCACCGGGCTCGATCTGACGGACGAGGGCAGGGACATGGCCGTCCTGTTCGGCGACGGGGCCGGTGCAGCGGTCCTGAAAGCCGCCGACGATCTCCAGCGTGGGGTCCTTTCGACGCACATCCATTCCCAGGGCGAACACGCGGAGGTCCTCTGGGTCGACGCCCCGTCGTCTCCCCGTCATCCGCTCATCAGCGCAGAAGACCTGGCAGAGGGTCGACACCACCCGCGAATGGTCGGCCGGGAAGTGTTCAAGCACGCCGTGAGTCGCATGCCCGAAGTGGTCCTGGAGGCGCTGGAGGCCAACGGCCTGGGGACGGAGGACATCGACCTCCTGATCCCCCACCAGGCGAACCTGCGGATCTCGCAGATGGTCCAGCGAAGGCTGGATCTACCGGACGAGAAGGTGTTCAACAACATCGAGCGATACGGCAACACTACCGCGGCCACGATCCCCATTGCCCTCGCGGAGGCGGTGCGCGCGGGGCGGCTCCATCGCGGGGATCTCCTCTGCCTGACCGCCTTCGGGTCGGGCTTCACCTGGGGAAGCGCGTTGATTCGCTGGTGACGGGTGGACGCTGTGTTTCGTCGGTTCTACATTTGTCTGCTGTTCGCTTTGCCAACCCAACGCGGTAGACCATGCTGAACAAGAAGCAGCTCGCACATGTAGAAAAGCGTCTTCTCCAGGAGCGCTCTCGCGCACTGCGATCCCTGGGGCTCTGGGACGAGATGGCCAAGGCCGACCGGGAGTCGGGTGATTCGGACTTGTCGGCCTACACCGACCACATGGCCGACCAGGGTACGGAGGCCATGGAGCGCGAGAAGGCGGCTCTCTTCGCCACGAAAGAGGGACGCTACCTCTACCGCATCGAGGAAGCACTGCGGCGGCTCTACAACGACCCGAAGAACTTCGGGAAGTGCCACACCTGTGGGGCCGAGGTGGGTTTCGAGCGTCTCGACGCCCTTCCGCATGCCCGCTACTGCATCGACTGCAAGCGCAAGGAGGAGAGCGCCGCCTGATACAGGCGTCTCTCCGATCGTGGGCAGTAGAGAGCCCCGCCGGTCTCGGGTACCGGCGGGGCTTTCGATTGAACGGGTGACCTCCCGAGCGGGGAGGCCCCGGGGAACTCTACCCCAGCGCGGAAAGAAGGCGGTCGCCGAGGACTTCCACCTGCCATTGGCGGACCCCCTCCACGCCCAGAAGCTCATCACGTGACGCGGGTGCAGCTCGAACGATCTCCAGGAGCAGGTTGTTGGAGAGGAGCACCCCCCGGTCCAGTCCCAGCTCCTCGGCCGTACGATTCCGCTCCCTCTTCAGGACCTCGGCCAGCTCCTCCACTTCCGGCGCGGGACGCCCGGGTCCACGCCGGGTGGGGGGCGGATACCCACGAAGGGCCGAGTCGTCCTTCTCGTCGATCTCCCGCAGTCGGGTCACCAGGTCCTGCCCCCAGCTCTGGACCACCCGGGAGTTCATCCCCTTCCGCGCCGACAGCTCGTGGACCGAGGCCGGCGGGGAGACGGCCACGTCCACCAGGGCGGCGTCGGGTGAGACCCGGAACGGTGCCCGGTCCTGACCTCGAGCGATCTCGTCCCGCCAGTCCAACGCGGTCCGGAGTCTCTCCACCTCTCGGGGCGACATTCGACGCGCGGCCTTCACCCGCACCACCGGGTCCTCGGGCTGGTCCTCGACCCATCGGATCTCCTCCATGGCCCGACACTCCTCCTCCGCCCACTCCAGGCGCCCCGTATCCTCCAACGCGTCGGCCAGCCGGGCGCTGAGAGGATGCAGGTAGCGAGTGTCCGCGGCCGCGTATTCCAGCATTCCCCGCTCCAGGGGGCGCTTGGCCCAGTCTGCACGCTGGTACTTCTTGGAGAGGCGGACCTCGAAGTGCTCCTCCAGGAGCGCGGCCAGACCCAGCCCCGGAAGACCCAGCAGAGAAGCGGCCACCTGGGTATCGAAGAGGCCCCGCGGCCGGATTCCGAGGTCCCGGTCCAGTAGGCGGAAGTCGTAGTCACCACCGTGCATGACCAGCCGGCGCCCGGGGTCCTCCAGGAGAGGCCGCAGGAGGTCCGAGAGATCCACCCGGAGGGGGTCGAAGATCAGGTCCCGCCCGGCGGGCGTGGAGATCTGGACCAGGCACAGCCGGTCGGAATAGCGATGGAAGCCGGCGGCCTCGCAGTCCAGAGCCAGAGACGGTTCCCGGCCCAGTTCGCCCACCGCGTCACGAGCGCGGTCCGGTGAGTCGATGTATTCAATGGTCATGCCAAGCTGCTACAGGTGGGGCGGGCTTCGGTTCCGCCTCGGGCCTCCGACCCGAGGGTCCTTGCCCCGGATCCAGCAATCGGGCCAGGTTTGGTGGCTGTTCGAAGACCTGGACCCCGCGACCTGGAAGCTGCATCCCCCCATGCTGAGAACGAAGATCGTCGGAACCCTCGGGCCGGCCACTGCCCAATCCGAGGTCATCGATGGACTCGTGGATGCCGGGCTGAGCATGGCTCGCATCAACATGTCCCATGGGCGACACGAACAGCACCGGGAGGCCATCGAGCGGGTGCGCGTCAACGCACGGGAAAAGGGACGTCCGCTGCCCATCCTGGCGGACCTGGCGGGTCCCAAGATCCGTGTCGGAGAGCTCGACGAGCCCGTGCAGTTGACCCCCGGCCAGGAGGTGGTCCTGGCTCCGGAGGCGGAGGCACGCAACGGTGAGGTCCCCACCAATTACCGCCATCTCGCAGAGGACGTCCGTCCCGGCGATCCCCTTCTCCTCGACGACGGGCTCCTGGAGTTGGAGGCGCTCGAGTCCGATGGCGTGCGGGCCACCTTCCGGGTCGTGAAGGGCGGTGCCCTCAAGAGCCGGAAGGGGATCAACATACCCGGAGCGGAGGTGAGGGCTCCGTCCCTCACGGACAAGGACCTCCGCGACCTGGAGTTCGCCCTCGAGATGGGGGTGGAGTACATCTCCCTGTCGTTTGTCCGAAAGGCGGACGACGTCCGGCAACTCAAGGAGCGAGTCCGGGGCCGGGCTCTGGTGGTGGCCAAGATCGAGAAGGCCCAGGCCCTGCAGAACATCGAGTCGATCCTCGAGGAGACCGACGGGGTGATGGTTGCCCGCGGTGATCTGGGAGTGGAGCTACCCTTCGAGCAGGTGCCCCTGGCCCAGAAGAGGATCATCCAGTTGGCGAACTTCTACGGTCGACCGGTGATCACAGCCACCCAGATGCTGGAGTCCATGATCGACAATGCGCGTCCCACTCGGGCGGAAGCATCGGACGTGGCCAACGCCATCCTGGACGGAACCGACGCGGTCATGTTGTCGGGCGAGACGGCCGTGGGCTCGTTCCCGGTTGAGGCCGTCATGGCCATGACCCGCATTGCCCGGGAGATCGAGGGCGCGGGTGTCCTGGAGAGAGGCCCGCGCTACGCCACGCTCTCCAGCGCGGATCAGCGAGGGGGTGCCACACGCAGGGAGCATGCCGTGGCGTCCGCCACGATTGGTGCCGTCCGGAGTCTGTCGTCCCCCGCCATCATCGTCATCACCCGGGGTGGCTTCAGCGCCCGGCTGGTGTCGAGCTATCGGCCCGCCGTCCCCGTCTTCGCCGTCTGCACCGACCCCATGACCTACAGCCAGCTCTCGGCGGTGTGGGGTGTGCGGCCACTCCTGGCCCAGGAGGAGGAGGTGAGCTACGAGTCGCTCACCCAGTTCGGAAAGCAGGCGGTGGTCGAGATGGGGATCGGGCGCCCCGGAGACACGGTGGTGGTGACGGCGGGCTTTCCGTTCCACCAGTCCGGCACCACCAACACCGTCCGGGTAGAGCAGCTCTGAGGCCGGTGAGGAGGATGCCGTCGGGGAGTCGCCGGTGCGCCTGACCTTCCTTGGGACCGGAACGTCCTTCGGTGTCCCGGTGGTCGGGTGCACGTGTCGAACGTGCACCTCGTCGGACCCTCGTGACGCCAGGACCCGTCATGGGGCGCTCCTGGAGCTACCCGGCGGGCGCCTCTTGGTGGACGCCCCCCCGGAGCTTCGGCTCCAACTCGTGCGAGAGGGTGTGGACCGGGTGGACGCGGTCTGGATCACCCATCCACATGCAGACCACCTCCACGGGCTCGACGACCTTCGGGTCTTTACGACGCGCCTCCGCATCACCCTTCCCGCGTTGGTGGCCCGGGAGCACGTGGAGGAGATCCGGTCTCGCTTTCCGTACATCTTCTCCGAGTTCGAGCCCCCGCCCGGGACCACGAAGCCCCTGATTCGCATCGTTCCCCACTCCGGAGAGGGAGAGCTGGAGGTCCTGGGAGCCCGGATCCAGGCCATCGCCGTGCCTCATGGCCCTATGACCGCCTACGGTTTCCGGGTCGGTTCGCTGGGCTACATCACCGATGCGAAGACGCTGCCCCCGTCCGCCCTGGCGGCCTTGGAGGGGATCGAGACGCTGGTCCTGAACGCCTTGTGGTGGGGTGACCCCCATCCCACCCACTTCAATGTGGAAGAGGCCGTGGAGGCCGCGCGTTTGACCGGGGCGCGGGAGACCTACCTCGTCCATCTGACCCACCGCGTCCTCCACGGGGAACTCGAAGACCGACTCCCGAGAGACATCCACCCGGCCTACGACGGCCTGACCCTCGAGATCAAGCCATGACCTGTCCGATTCTGGACTTCGCCGACACACTGGTCCCGGCCCTCGGTGCCCACGGTGTCGACCCCGACCGTCTCGACGGAGATCTGGCCACCCGGTTCGCTCAGGCGCACGAACAGGTCCAGGCCCGAAGGGACGCGGGAGAGATGGGCTTCTTTCAACTCCCTCTGGACCACGCCACCGCCGACACGGTCCAGTCGCTGGCGGACGGGTTCGGGCAGTGGTTCGAGAACCTGGTGGTCCTGGGGATCGGAGGTTCCGGGCTGGGGGCCATCACGCTCCGCGAGGGCCTACTGGGGCAGAGCTGGAACGAGCGGTCCGACGAAGACCGAAGCTACTTCCCGCGGCTCTATGTCCTGGACAATCCCGATCCGGAGACCGCACGGGGATTGCTTTCCCGCCTGGATCTCCGCAGGACGCTGGTGAACGTGGTGAGCAAGTCGGGGACCACAGCGGAGACCATGGCCCTGTACCTGGTGATCCGGGGCATGCTCGCCGAAGTGATTGACACCGACAATCTCCACGGTCACTTCATCTTCACCACGGACCCCGAGCGAGGAGTCCTCCGGGCGCTGGCCGAGGAGGAGGGCGTTCCCACGCTAGCCATTCCACCCAACGTGGGCGGACGTTTCTCCGTCCTTACGCCGGTTGGACTCTTTCCCGCGGCGATCACCGGGGTCCCGGTCCGGGAGCTCCTGGACGGAGCCGCGCATGCCCTGCGCCGGTGCGAGTCCCCGCGCTTGCGAGAGAATCCGGCGGGAATGCTGGCGACACTGCTGCACCTTTTCGACACGGAGATGGGGCGGCCCATTCACGTGCTCATGCCCTACGCCGACCGGCTGCGTGCGTTGACCCTCTGGTTCCAGCAACTCTGGGCGGAGTCTCTGGGGAAGATCCGGGGCGAAGGACACGTGGGCCCGACGCCCCTCCCCGCCGTGGGTGCCACCGACCAGCATGCGCAGGTCCAGCTCTTCATGGAGGGCCCACACGACAAGGTGGTCGTGTTCGTAGCCAGCGAGGCGTCGGATGATCTTCCGATTCCCTCCGTGCATCCCCGCATCCCGGAGTTGAGCTACCTCTCGGGAGCTTCCCTGGGCCGCCTGCTCGAGGCAGAGCGGCGGGCGACCCGGGAGGCGCTTCGCCGCCGCGGGCGACCCTCTCTCACGCTGGAGGTGGGTCCCGTCACACCGGCCTCATTGGGCGGGATTCTCATGTTGCTGGAGATCGCCACGGTGTATGCAGGCGCCCTGTACGGCGTGGATCCGCTGGACCAGCCCGGCGTCGAGCTCGGGAAGGTCCTCACGTACGGCCTCATGGGAAGGGAGGGGTTCGAAGTTCCCCAGCTGCCCGACCCGGACCCCCGCTGGCGCGTCTGACCCGCTCTCTGGTAGGTTAATGGCATGGGAAGCCGAGTGGCTTCCCCGGGTGTTTGCACGGGAGGTCCCAATGCGTGATCGAGACGACGTTCCATACATCGTGATCGAGCGGGATTCCGGCGGGGGCGTCGGGTCCTTCATCCTGGGAGCCCTGCTGGGCGCCGGGGTGGCCCTCCTGTTCGCCCCGAAGACGGGCAAGGAGACCCAGGAGGAGCTGAAGGCACGAGCCCAGCAGCTTCGTGAGGTGGCGGAAGAGCGGATGCGAGACGCATCCCGGCAGCTGGAGGAGCGCCTCGATCATGCCCGCGAAGGGGTGCAGGAACGGGTGACCCGGCTGAAGGACGCGGTGGATTCCGGACGTCAGGCGGCCGTGGAGGCCCGTTCGGACCTGGAGGACAAGTTGGAGCGCTCCAAGGCCGCGTACCGCGCGGGCATCGAGGCGGCGAAGGCCGCCGCCGCAGCGGAAGCCGGTGGAGACGGGGACGCCCTCGAGTCCGACTGAGGCCGGAGGGGGTCCGGAGGACACGGAGTTCGCTTTCGGCCCATCCGAGCCCCCTCACCTTCTTGCGCCCAGGCCCCACCGCGCCTGGGCGTTCCTGAAGAGGGTCCTCATCAAGGCCGACGAGGACGCCATCTTTTTCATGGGTGGCGCCATCTCCTTCAACGTCCTGGTCGCCTTCGTCCCCCTCCTCCTCTTCACCGTGGGTGTCTCGGGGATGGTCCTGAGCGCCCGATTCGTCGATCCCGCCACCGTCGTGGCGACCTTCCTCGAGCAGACGGTTCCGGCCATTCGAGGGGACGTGAACCTCTCCGCTCAGGTGCGGACAGAGATCTCCGCTCTCCTGGCCCAGGGAGCCAACCTCACCTTGCTGGGTGCCGCACTCTTGGTGTGGTTCAGCACCCGCCTCGTGGGGACCCTTCGGACCGCTCTGAAGGAGATCTTCGACATCTCCCAGACCCGCAACCTGGTGGCGGGCAAGATCTACGACATCGAGGTGGTCCTGGTTGGGGGGCTCCTCTTCCTCCTCAACCTCTGGCTGACGGCGGGAGTGCGGGCTGCCCGGGACTACGGCGTGGATCTCCTCGGCCTGGAGGGGAACGCCCTTTCTCTCGTCCAGAGCGGGTCCGCCCACGTCCTCGCCTTCCTCTCCATCTGGGTCCTTTTCCTGGGGATCTACCGGTACCTCCCGGCTCGGCGGATCCCCTGGAGAGCGGCCCTGATCGCCGCGACCTTCACCGCCGTCGTGCACGAGATCCTCAAAGGCGGGTTCGGCTGGTACGTGACCAGCGTGGCGAACTACCGCACGGCCTACGGGAACCTCATCTCCCTGGCAGTCCTGTTCTTCTGGATCTATTACGAGGCCCTCGGGTTCATTCTGGGGGGTGAGGTCGCGCAGGTCTGGACGATGAGGCGCGCCCGGAAGATACAGATTCGAGAGGTCCACGGCGGCGGGGGATAACACGCACGATGGGGGAGAGCGGACGACAGGTTGTGGCGACCAATCGAAAGGCTCGCCGAGAATACGAGGTCCTGGAGACCCTGGAGGCCGGCCTGGTGCTCAAGGGGCCGGAAGTGAAGTCACTCCGCTTGGGAAAGGTGGCCTTCCAGGATGCCTACGCCACCCTGGACGGTGGTGAGGTCTGGCTTCACTCCCTGCACATCAGCCCCTATGAGCAGGCGAACCGGTTCAACGAGGACCCCCTCAGGACCCGGAAGCTGCTGCTGAACCGGTCGGAGATCCGAAAGCTGGTGGGAAAGGTGGAGGAGAAGGGCCTCACACTCGTTCCACTGGACATCTACTTCCGTCGCGGCCGAGCTAAAGTCACGCTGGCGCTGGCCCGGGGACGCAAGCTCCACGACAAGCGGGAGAAGCTGAAGCGTCAGACGCAGGAACGGGAGGCGGAGCGGGCCATGGGGGGACACCGATGAGACAGTCCCGGTGTCGTTTGGGAAAGATGATCTTCGCGGTCCTGCTCGGCTTCACCGGCGCCCTCCTCCCCCTCTTCCCCGGTGGCTCCGGGGGAGTTACGGGTGCCGCCCTTTCGGGGCAGGAGCGTGAGGTGCTTCGAATCGCATCGGCCGGCGCGGGCGCGGTGTCGGTCCCCCTCCTCCGGCACCGGGGTTATCCCGCAGTCTCGGAGGCCTCGCTCAGGCAGACCGGCTGGCGGGTGGAGACGTCGGGGGACCGCTACCGGGCATCGCTCCCCGGTGGCCTCGCCCTGGAGATCCACCCGGGCACCCCGTTCGTACGGCTCGACACGGTCTGGGCCCAGCTCGTAGACGCACCGTACACCCGTCGGGACTCCCTCTACCTGCCCCTCCAGGTCTTCACGGACTTCCTCCCTGATCGCCTCCCCGAGCTCTACCGGACCGTGGGCAGCCGGGAGATCGTGGTATTGGAGCCGATGCTCTGGGCGGCGGGTTGGGAAGGGGGGGGCGTGGCCGGAGGAGTCCGCGGCCAAGGACCCGGAACGCACTTCGAGGACGACGGGGTCCGCGTGGTGATCATCGACGCCGGACACGGAGGTGTGGATCCCGGGACGCTTGGACGCCGCCGGACCCGGGAGAAGGACGTGACGCTGGCCGTCGCCCGAGCCTTGGCACGGGAGCTGGAGGGGGAGCCCGGCCTCGAGGTCCACATGACCCGGGACGAGGATGTCCTGGTCCCGCTCTGGGAGCGGGGCGAGATCGCCACCCGGATGAAGGGAGACCGCTACGGCATCTTCCTCTCCATCCACGCCAATTCGGTCACCAGGCAGGACGTGCGCGGCGTGGAAACCTACTTCCTGTCGGAGGCCCGGACCGAGCACGAAGCCCGCGTTGCGGCGCTGGAGAACAGCGCCATGGAGCTGGAACGGGGTCGGCCCTCGGGACCGGCCCAGGGAGAATTGGGGGCCATCATCAGTGAGCTCCTCAACCTCGACTTCCAGCACTGGTCTTCGGACTTGGCCGCGCGGGTGCAGGGAGAACTCACCGACGTCCACCCGGGGCCGGACCGGGGTGTGAAGCAGGGACCGCTTGCGGTGCTCACCAATGCAATGATGCCGTCGGTGCTCATCGAGCTGGGATTCATCAGCAATACGGGGGAGGAGGAACTCCTCACCGACCCGAGCTTCCACGAGGATGCGGCGAAGGCCATCGCCCGCGCCGTCCGGGACTTCTTCCGGCGGTATCCCCCCGGGGCAGCGCCCCCCACCGGATTGCGGTGAAGCGCCCCCTCCTGTTGGCAGGGGCCCTCACCCTGGGAGGGTGCGTATATCTGAACACCCTCTACAATGCTCGCACCGCGTACGAGGCTGGAGAGAGGGCCCGCCTGGCGGGCCAGGCGGACTCCGCCCGCCAAGCGTACGAGGTGACCCTCCGCAAGGCCGCGGAGAGCTTTCGTCGGGATTCCCTCGGTGGATGGGCCATGCCGTCGCTCCTGTTGGTGGGCCAGGCTCACCTCCGGCTGGGCTCCCTGGATGAAGGCCGTGCCGCCCTCGAGAGGGTACTGGTGGAGGCTCCGGATCCGAGACTCCGGCAGGAGGCACGCCTGTACCTCGGCGCGATTCTGGCGGCGTCACGGGACTACGGGCCGGCGGTCCAGGTCTTGAACGAGGCGCTCTTGGAACTCCGGCGCGGCGACCTGCGCGGAGAGGGTCACATGTGGCGGGCCAGGGTGCTTCTCGCGCAGGGACGTGTGGACCAGGGTTGGTGGGATCTCGATCGGGCCATGGAAGAGGACCGGCGCCTGGAGGTGCCTGGCCACCTGGAGCGACTATACTGGGCAATCGAGAGGGGCGACCCGGCCCGGGCGGAGCAGGGTGCGCGGGCGCTACTGCGGGATCCTGCAGCCGGGATCTGGGTCGATTCCCTTTCCGCACTCGTGGAGAGGGCGGCCGGTACCTGGTCACCGGGGTCCGCTGCCGCGCTCCTTTCGCCCGCCCGTGGAGCTCCCTGGGCACCGGGCCCCCGGGATCGGATGCTCCTGCAGAGGATCGATCTCCTCCTCGAGGCCGGGGACACCCTGGCTGCAGAGACGGAGCTCGGTTGGGTGGCTCGCGGCGCCGGCCCAGCCTCCGTTCCGGCCCGCCTGGCCCTGGCGGAGATCCGCCTTCGGCAGATCGAAGCGCCGCGGGAGTTGGACCGGGTCCGACGGGTCCTCCTCCCCGTGGCCACGGATTCGGCCGTGGTCGTGGAGCTTGAGGCTCTCCGTATGGTGGAGTTGCTCGCGGCGGCCGAGGAGCGAAGCTTCGTGGCTCTTTTCGCCGCGGCGGAGCTCGCGCGGGAAGCCCTGGGGGCCCCGAGGCTGGCGCGGGCTCTTTACCTGGAGGCGTCCCGCAACGCTTCGGGCGGGTCCTGGCGAGGGAAGGCTGCGCTGGCCGCGCTTGTGGTGGGTCCGGACTCGGACGATGAACGGCTCTGGCGCCGGGACCTCCTCCGGGAGCGGGATCCATATCTCACGCGCGCCCGAAATCGCTATCTTCCCACCGATACTCTGGCGCGGCTGGATGCGCGGCTTCAGCCTTTGCTGGACAGCGCGTGGGCGTGGGCCCGAACCGAGGCTGGGCGCCGGGATGTCCTGGTGCGCAGTCGTGCCGGTGGAACCTGAGCGGAGAGATCATGCCGGATCCCGTCCAAATTCTCGGTACCCGCTTCTGGAATCCCGTCCTCCTGGCGGCGGGGACGTGCGGGTTCGGGCAGGAGGTGTCGGGGGTCGTGGACCTGGAACAGCTCGGCGGACTGGTGACCAAGTCCGTGACGCTGGAACCGCGCAAGGGAAACCGGGCGCCGCGGGTCACCGAGTTCGGCGCAGGGATGCTCAACTCCATTGGCCTGGCCAACCCCGGCGCACATGCCGTCCGCCACGAGAAGCTGCCCTGGTTGGCCCGGAATCTCACTCGCTGCCAGGTCCTGGTGAGCGTGGCCGGACATCGCACCGACGAGTACCACCGGGTGGTGGAGATCCTCGACGACGCGGATGGGTTCGCGGCCTTCGAGCTCAACCTCTCGTGCCCCAACGACACGGCGCGGGGTGGGCTTCCCTTCGCCCTGGACCCTGAGGCCGTCACGGAGGTCGTGGCTGGGTGCCGCACCCGGACGGAGCGGCCACTGGTCGTGAAGTTGGCGCCCAATGACCCCGTTCTCCCCGAGACGGCCAGGCGAGCGCAGGAGGCGGGGGCCGATGGCTTTACGCTCGTGAACACCCTTCCGGGCCGAATACTGAATCACCGCGGGACCCCCGTCCTCGGGGCCGGGCAGGGAGGAGTCAGCGGACCGGCTCTACGACCGGTCGGAGTACAGGCGGTAGCGTCCGTCCGTGCCGCCGTTGGGCTGCCCATCCTCGGTGTAGGCGGGATCCTCAACACCGACCACGCCCTCGAGTACCTTCATGCCGGGGCCTCCCTCGTTCAGATGGGGACGGTGACCTTCGCCTCTCCCCGACAGCCCGAGAAGGTGGCCCGGGAGCTGAGCCGCAGCGGCTGGCCACGCGCCGCGGTGCGGGCGCGGGCGGCGTCCGCCTCCCTCAGTTCCCAGCGGAAGGCGGCAGGATGAGCCAGTTGATCGTCGCGCTCGATTTCCCGTCCCAACGGGACGCCCTCGCCCTGGTGGACGAGTTGGGGGACCCGGCGGGGTACTACAAGGTCGGGCTCGAACTCTACACAAGTGAGGGACCGGGAATCGTTCGCGCGCTGAAGGGGCGAGGGAAGAAGGTCTTCCTGGACCTGAAGCTCCTGGACATCCCCAACACGGTACACCGAGCCGTCCGGGCGGCCGCGGAACTCGGGGCTGATCTCGTCACCGTGCACGCCCAGGGGGGGACGGGGATGCTTCAGGCCGCCGTGGATGCCGCGGGCCGGGACATTCGCGTCGTGGCCGTCACCCTGCTGACGTCCCTCACGGCGGTGGAGGTCGAGGAGGTGTGGAACCGCTCCCTCGATTCGATGCTCGACGAGGTCCTCCGTCTGGCGACCCTGAGCGTCGAAGCCGGGGCCGACGGGGTCGTGGCGTCGCCCCTGGAAGCGCGGGCGTTGCGGCGGGCGCTGGGGCCGGACCCGATGGTGGTGACCCCCGGAATCCGGCTCCCGGGCGCAGACAGGCACGATCAGGCTCGGGTGGCCGCTCCGGACGAGGCCGTGCGCGCGGGAGCGAGCCACCTGGTGGTGGGTCGCGCCGTGACTGCGGCCCGGTCCCCGTCCGAGGCGCTGCGGAGCATCCGGGCGTCCATGGATACCGCGATGAAGGTGGACCGATGAGGACGAGCAGCGTCGCGTGGAGCGCGGTCCCCGTCTTCGCGGTGGGGCCGGGCCTCCCTGTGCCCCACGCCGCCGACGAGTCCCTCCGCCGGATGGACGGCGAGTGGCGCTTTACCGAGCTCGTAAGCCTCCGCTGAAGCCATGGCCCTCTCCCTCTACAACTCCCTGTCGCGCCGCCTCGAGGTCTTCGAGCCCGAGCACCCTCCCGTGGTGCGGGTCTACGGCTGTGGGCCCACCATCTATGGTCGGGCTCACATCGGAAATTTCCGAACCTTCATCGCCTACGATCTGTTGCATCGCGTCCTGGCTCGTAAAGGGTGGGACGTCCGCTTCGTCGTGAACTTCACCGACGTGGACGACAAGACCATCGAGGGGGCTGCCGGCGCAGATTCGTCGCTCTCCGAGTACACGGAGCCCTTCGGGAACGCGTTTCTCGACGATGTCCAGACCCTGGGCGTCGTCTCGTTCCACGCCACCCCACGGGCCACAGACTATGTGGGGGACATGGTGGAGTGGATCCGGAAGCTGGAGGAGCGCGGTCTCGCCTACCAGGCGGAAGACGGCTCGGTCTACTTCCGGATCTCGTCCTTCCCAGCGTACGGTAGACTGTCCGGGAGCCGCGTTGACGGCGAGACCGGCCGCTCACGCATCGACGCCGATGACTACGACAAGGACGATGTCCGAGACTTCGTCCTCTGGAAGGCGTCCCGGGAGCTGGACCGGAAGGTGGGCGCCGTCTGGGATTCTCCCTGGGGCCCGGGCCGGCCGGGGTGGCACCTCGAGTGCTCGGTGCTGAGCATCGGTGCCCTGGGAAACACGCTGGACATTCACATGGGGGGCGAGGACCTTCTCTTTCCGCATCACGAGAACGAGATCGCCCAGTCCGAGGGCGTGACGGGCGAGACTTTCGCCCGTTTCTGGCTCCATACGAAGCACCTCCGGGTGGAAGGCCAGAAGATGTCCAAATCCCTGGGGAACACCTACACCGTCGAGCAGCTGATGGAGATGGGACACTCCCCGGCAGCCATCCGTCACCTTCTCATCTCCGCCCAGTACCGGAAGGAGCTGAACTTCACCTTCGAGGGGCTTGAGGGATCGGCCCGGGCGGTGGAGCGGCTCGTGGCGCTGCACCGACGGCTTCACGAGGAAGCGGAGGCCCACGACGACGCGGACCCCACAGGGCTGGAGGCGCTCGCCGAGAGCGCGGTGGCCGACTTCGACGCCGGCCTCGACGATGACCTGAACTCGTCCGAGGCCATGGCTGCGCTCTTCGTGTTCTTGAAGGAGACCAACGCGGCGCTGGACCGCTCCAAGGGGATGGCGCGGCCCGAAGAGCTGGAGGCCGCTCGCGGAGCCCTGGCCTCCATGGACTCCGTCCTGGGGATCCTCGAGCTGGCCCTGGCGGAGTCTTCTGTGGACGACGACCTGGCGGCGTGGGTGGAGGACCTGATCCGCCAGCGTGCGGAGGCCCGCGCCGGGCGGGATTGGGACCGGGCCGACGAGATTCGGGACGCCCTGACGGCGCGCGGGATCGTCCTGGAGGACACGGCGCAGGGGACGCGCTGGAAGCAGGGGTAGTCGGCGGGACCGCATGGGCGCGTTGCATCGGATCCCGGTCCCGCCCAGGATCAAGGATGGTCAAGGCGGTCGGAATCATGTGGAAGGGCGGTAGGCGCGTGGGTGCCAGGCCACCTGCTCTCGGTGGGTTGCTGCTCCTCCTTGCGGTGACACTTACCGGGGAGGTCCTCGGACAGGCCACCTCCGACCTCGCCCGGGTGGGGGGCCGGGTCCTGGAGCATGGGTCCTCGCGCCCCTTGGCGGATGCCGCCGTGTCCCTCAGCATGCTCGCGCCGGACACCTCCATCACCTGGGCCCAGCTATCGGGTTCGTCCGGGGAGTTCCTCTTCCCCTCGGTACGGCCCGGGCGCTACCGTCTCGCGGCCGAACTCCTGGGCTACACCGAGCTGGTGGACACGCTGGAGGTCGGACCGGCGTCGGAAACCGAGTTGATCCTGCCGCTCTCGGTCGATCCCGTCCCTCTCGACCCGGTGGTGGTCATGGTGCGGCAGATCCCGTCGGGACCTCTACGGGGCTTCGATCGGAGGAGCCGGACCATGCGGGGCACTTTCATGACCCGCGCAGACATAGAGGAAGCCAATCCCCACGTGTTCACCGATCTCCTTCGAACCCTGCCCGGGGTTCGGTTGGTGCCGACGCGGACCTACGGCTACGCGCTCTACTTCCGCGGCGGATGTGTCCCGGACCTGTGGATGGACGGCGTCCGGATCGGAAGCACCGTGGACATCGACTCCTTCCTGAGGCCCGTGGACCTGGAGGCCCTGGAAATCTACCGGGGCCCGGAGCTTCCCGGGGAATTCGGGAACAACCTCTGCGGGGCCATCGTGGCATGGACCCGGCGAGGAGACCCGAGCCCGGAAAGACGAAGCATCGTCCGGCAGCTCATCCTGGCTGCGGGATTCGTCGTGGTCATCGTCCTCTTCCGGAGCTTCTGAGGGGGAGCTACCAGATCTTCAGAGAAAAGGGGATTCGGAACCCGGCGGACGACTCTCCGATCGGCGGTCCCCCTCCCTCTCCAGAGTCGTCACTGCTCCCCCCCACGGCCCTGGCCACCAGGAGCGCAGCGGCCGCGGTGCCCAACACCAGGGCGGTGAAGCCCGCCGTGCGCGGACCGTCCAGCTCCTTCACCCCTACCTCCGCCAAGTGGCCCGGGGCCAGGCGGATCGTGTCGTTCATGGTCGTGGGCATGAATCCAGCCTGCTGAACGGACACCTGCCGAAGGAGGCTCACGCCCTGACCGTCCCAGGAGACCAGGGAGCCCTCCACCGCTTCCACATCCGGACCGAAATACCGGGTCATCTCCTCGGCCCCGGCTTCGGTGAGCACGACCCGAACCTCTGCGTTCGGGGATACAGCTCGGGGCTCCGTCGGCACCCAGCGGTAGCAGCCGCTCGAGAGCACGAGCGTTCCCAGCACGAGCGAGGTTCGAACGTTGAGCATCAGACTGCCACTCCGGTGAGGGTTGAGACGAACGGGACGGCGGGGAAGGTACTCGCGGTCCTGACGCCATAGAACCCCTTCCTGACCTCCGGGATCCCCGACCGCCCGATGGGCGCGTGCGGGCTCCGGCCACTGGACGGCTCCCCGGTTTCGGTGTGGGGAGACCCTACGGCGGATCGGGGGTGTTGCATGATTGCGCTCCCCCAGCATAAGATGGCCGGATCCGGTCCCCCCGAGGACGGCGGCGTCGCTGTCGTTCGGTCGCGGAGGGTCAACGTTCACGCGTGTCGTCAGACGCAACAGTCGAGTGATGCCATGAGACCCCATTCCGTCGTTCGAGTTGGGCTGGTAGCAGCACTGGGTGCCCTGTTCGCGCTGGTCGCTCCGCCCCTCCAGGCCCAGACGGGTCAGATAACCGGGCGTGTGATCAGTGGGAACACCGGAGCGCCCCTTGTTGGTGTCCAGATCACACTGGAGGGCACCGACATCGGGACCATCACGAACGCTCAGGGACGCTACCTGCTCCTGAACGCTCCCGTTGGGGCGCAGACCCTACAGGCCATGCGCCTCGGGTACGCCACTGTGACGATGGAGGTCACGGTCACGGCCGGCGGGCCCACCGTCGTGGATTTCCGGATGTCGGAGGAAGCCATCGCACTTGAAGAGGTGGTGGTCACCGGGACGGCGGGAAGCGCCCGGCGGAAGGAGCTCGGGAACGCCATCGGTGTCATCAGCGAGGACGACATCGCGGCCATCCCCGCCATCTCCGCCACCGACGTCCTCCAGGGTCAGACGGCGGGCCTCACCATCCGGAACACGGGTGGTGCGCTCGGCCAGGGATCGGAGATCATGCTCCGGGGGGTGAACACCCTGGGCGGACCCAACGCCAACCGGCCCCTCATCTACGTAGACGGGGTGCGGATCTCCGGCAGCTCGCACGCCATCAGCTCCGGGGAGACCGGGGCCCAGACCACCGTGTTCGACGACCTGGACGCAGCCAACATCGAGCGGATCGAGGTCATCAAGGGCGCCGCGGCCACGACGCTCTACGGCACCGAGGCGGCCGCGGGCGTGATTCAGGTCTTCACCAAGGGCGGCGGGGGCGGCCAGCCCCAGTGGACGGCCAACATCTCCCAGGGGTTCTCGGACCTTGGCCACATTGGCCCCGAGGAGGATCCCACGGGCCTGCACCTGAACGACTGCACCATGGACCCGGGCTGCCCCGCGAGCGGGACCTGGCTGAAGACCGGCCACCTGCAGCAGTACGACCTCTCGGTCCGGGGCGGTCAACAGAACCCCTGGTACGTGGGCGGTAGCTTCTCCGACAATACGGGGAACGTGGGGAACCAGGCCTCGAGAGACTTCTCGGTGCGGGGCAACTTCCGCTTCTCCCCCCTGGACAACCTCTCTGTCCGGACCAGCAACATGTTCACCCGCCGGAACATCACCTTCGTTCCGGACGGGAACAACGCCGAGGGCCTGCTCCTGAACGTCATGCGGTGGACGCGGGACTACACCAACAACGAGGACGGCCTGACCCTGGACATGGATCTGCGGCAGCAGATCGACCACTTCATCACCGGCGCCCAGATCATCTGGACGCCCTCGCCGGACCTGAGCCAGCGCGTCAACGTCGGGCTGGACTACATCTCGTCGGAACACATCGAAGAGCGCCCCTGGGGCTTCTTCTACGTGCCGGAAGGGAACCGCGAGACGAACCTGATGAACGACCGGAACATCACGCTGGATTATGCCGGGACGTACACGAGGGACCTGGACCTCGGCTTCCTGGGTCTCTCCACCAACACCTCCTGGGGTGCCCAGTACTACGACTCCTTCCGCTGGGGAACCTTCGGCATCGGTGAGATCTTCGCGGGCCCGGGTGACAAGGTCCTCCAGTCCGGCGTGAACACCGACGCGACCGAAACCTGGTTGCGCGTCGCCTCCGGGGGCTTCTTCGTTCAGGAGCAGCTCGGGTGGAACGACCGTCTCTTCGTGACGCTGGGCGGCCGCTGGGACGGCTTCAGCACCTTTGGTGAGAACTTCGGACTCGCGTTCTACCCGAAGATTTCCGCTGCCTACACCATCTCGGACCACGACTTCTGGCCGGGCTTCTGGGAGACCATGAAGCTCCGCGGTGCCATCGGTCAGTCGGGCCGGGCCCCTGGGCCGTTCGCTTCCAAGCGGACCTGGGCCTCCACTTCGGGTGACGACCAGCAGCCCGCTGTGATCCTGGCGGAGCTGGGGAACCCCGACGTGGGTCCGGAGCGGACCGAAGAGAAGGAGTTCGGCTTCGAAGGGTCCATGTTCAACGGACGCTTCAGCTTCGACCTCACCTACTACGACCAGAGCACCTTCGACGCGCTCCTGCGCTTGCCCCGGCCGGCTTCCATCGGCACCGAGCAGGCCCTCCTCACCAACCTGGGTGAGGTGGAGAACAAGGGGGTCGAGTTCACTGCCAACGTGAACGTCTACAACGCCGAGAACGTCTCCTGGAGCGTGGGCGGGAACTTCTTCAACGGCGAGAACAAGATCGTCTCCCTGGGTCCCGTCACCGACGAGCGGCTCCAGGGCCGCCCGGTGGACGCCCAGTTCGGCGACGTCGTGCAGAACCGCGACGAGTTGGGTGTCCGGCCCGTCTTCGAAGAGGAGTACCTCGGCCCGGCCCGGCCCACCACGACCTGGGGCTTGAACACCAAGATCACCCTCTTCCAGCGGCTCACCATCGACGCCCTGGGCGAGTTCCAGGGTGGACACGTGCGCCAGGCGGGTACGGCGCGGCAGAACGTCCGCCGGAGCTACTGGGTGCCTTGCGAGGATGTCATCAACGCGGTGGACGCCGGGGACATCTCGGGCTTCACCGCCGCGGAGCTGGGCAAGTGCAGCCAGCGGGACGCGAGCTACGGCGAGTGGACCGTGCCAGGGGATTTCTTCCGGCTTCGTCATGTCACCCTGAGCTACCGTATGCCCGAGAACTGGCTACCCCCCACCGCCACGGGCATGACGCTTCGGGCGTCGGGCCGGAATCTCTGGACTTCGACGGACTACCCGGGGATCGACCCCGAGGGGAACGCGTACGGGACCGACGCGGGCTGGTACTGGAGCACCCGGGAATACTACAACCTGCCCATTCCCAGGGTCTTCTCGTTCAGCGCTACCGTGACCTTCTGACCGGCAAGGGTGACATCAATGAGACAGACACATTCCATGACCCGCCGGGCAGTCTGGGCGCCGCTCACGGCGTTCCTCTTCATCCTGGCGGGATGCGACGGGTTGTTCGACATCGAGAACCCGGGTGAGATCCTGGACTCGGACCTGAACGACCCGGATCTCGTCGCGGTGCTCATCACGGGCCTCTCGTCCGACGTCTCCGACTTCGTGGACGATGCCGCGTTCGACGTGGCACGGCTCACCGACGAGCTGGCCGGCTCCGGCAGCTACGCCGACACAGGGTATTTCCGGATCGGCTGGGCGGAGCAGGACGAGGTGAACAACGGCTGGGAACAGGCCCACGAGGCGATCTGGATGGCCCAGCTCCACGTGGAGCGCATCGAGGAGATGCTCGAGCCGGCGGCCTTCTCCGCAAACGACGACGTGGCGCGGGCCTGGATCTTCCAGGGCGTGTCCCACCGGGCGCTGGGTGAGCTCTACTGTCAGGTGGTCTACTCGGAGCCGGAGGAGTACGGCACGCTCCAGCCCAAGACGGTGGCGTTCGACTCGGCCCGGAGCTCCTTCACCCGGGCCTTGAACCAGGGGTCGGGCGCCTACAGCACGGCGGCCCACGCCGGGCTGGCTTCGGTCTACGCGGCGCTGGGCCAGTGGGACCAGGCCGCGGCCGAGGCGGCGCTGGTGCCTGACGACTTCGAGTTCCTCGTCTACTACGACGACAACGACAACGACAACGTCGTCTACGTCGAGAGCCACCGGCGGGCCGAGACGTCGGTCTTCCAGACCTATGCGGGTAGCTTCACGCCGCCGGACCCCCGGGCCCCCCACACCAAGTGCGACATCGACGGTGGGTGCGTCTCGGTCACCGGTGCGGACGGCGTGACCACGGCCTGGCGCCAGGACAAGTTCGACGACATTGGCTCGGAGATCGTGGCCCTCTCCGGAAAGGAGGCGCGCCTCATCCGGGCCGAGGCGGCGCTGCAGCCTGGCGGCGCCGGGATTATCGAGTTCGCCACGCACATCAACGCGGTGCGGGACATGTACGGGCTCGACCCC
>CP070829.1:1200112-1242681 GCA_020344755.1 Gemmatimonadales bacterium | reverse complement strand
GACTCCCTCTTCTACCTCATGAGCCGAGGGCTTCCCCCGGGGAAGGCGGAGCGGCTGGTGGTGCTGGGGTTCCTGGGGGAGGTCCTCTCGAGGCTTCCCCTGGGGGGCGTTCAGGAGAAGGTGACACGCGCCATCGAGGCGAAGCTGGCCGCGCATGGCTGACTGGGTACGCGTGGCCGGGGAGGGTGACTGCCGCCCCGGCCAGCTGCTCGGAGTGACGGCCGGAGACGAGAGGATCGTCCTGGCCAATGTGGACGGCCACTTCTACGCCCTGAAGGATCGCTGCTCCCACGCAGACTTCCCTCTGCACGATGGGTTCCTGGAGGACACGCGGTTGGAGTGTCTCCACCACGGTGCGAAGTTCGACGTGTGCACCGGCGAGGCACGGGGTCTCCCCGCCATCCGTCCGGTGCAGTCCTATCCGGTGGAGGTCCGGGACGGCGAGGTCTTCATCCAGCCGGAGTAGACGCCGACGACCGCGGCTCTCGACCGACGCCGCTCGCTCAAGACACAGGCAGGCTCGTGATGGCAACCCGCGCTGATTCCGGACATCCCGTCCAGACCCCCGCGCTGGACGCCCACGCCCTCCGGAGAGACTTCCCGGCTCTCCAACAGGAGGTCCACGGCCACCCCCTGGTCTACCTGGACAACGCCGCCACCACGCAGAAGCCCGTGGCCGTGCTGGACGCCGTGCAGCGGTACTACCGTGAAGACAACGCCAACGTCCACCGCGGCATCCACGAGCTGAGCCGCCGCGCGACCGAGGCCTACGAGGGGGCACGGGCGAAGGTCGCTCGGTGGATCGGCGCCGCCGATCCGTCCGAGGTGGTCTGGACCCGGGGCACCACCGATGGGATCAACCTGCTGGCGGCGGCCTGGGGGTTGGACCACGTCAAGGAGGGAGACGAGATCCTCCTCTCGGTCCTGGAGCATCACTCCAACCTGGTCCCCTGGCACCTCCTCGCCCGGCGTACCGGGGCGCGCATCCGCTACATCGAGATCGACGACCAGGGAGAGTGGATCCTGGACGATCTCCCGGAGCTTCTCAACGAGCGCACCCGGATCGTATCGTTGAGCCATGTCTCCAACTCCCTGGGGTCCATCAACCCGGTGGAGCAGGTCGTCCCCGAGATCCGGGCGCGAACCGACGCCCTGATCGTGCTGGACGGCGCCCAGGGTGCCCCGCTCCTCCCGGTAGACGTCCACGGGCTGGGGGTGGACTTCTACGCCTTCAGCGGTCACAAGATGTGCGGGCCCACGGGCATCGGCGCACTCTGGGGTCGGAGGGACCGACTGGAGGCCATGGAGCCCTACCAGGGTGGTGGGGAAATGATCTCCCTGGTGGAACGGGACGCTTCCACGTGGGCGGAGGTCCCCCACAAGTTCGAGGCAGGTACCCCCAACATGGCGGGGGCTGTGGGAATGGGGGCCGCCGTGGACTACCTGGAGTCGGTAGGGCGGGACGCCATTCTGGCCTGGGAGCAGGCATTGGTCCGATATGCGCTGGACCGCCTGTCGGACCTCCCGGGCATCACCATCTACGGGCCCAGGGCAGTGGAACGACGTTCCGGCGTCGTCTCGTTCACGCTGGAGGCGGCCCACCCCCACGACATCTCCACCATCGTGGACATGCACGGAGTGGCCATCCGCGCGGGTCACCACTGCGCTCAGCTGGTCATGCAGCGCTACGGAACCGCGGCCACCGCGCGCGCTTCATTCTACATCTACAACACCCGTGAGGACGTGGACCGCCTGGTCTCGTCCCTCCACGAGGTTCTCAAGATCTTCGGGTAGACCATGCAGGAGCCCCAGCTCAACTCCCTCTACCAGCAACTCATCCTGGAGCACTACCGGAACCCCCGGAACAAGGGGGAGATGGACGACTCCCAGGTCGAGGTGCATATGCGTAATCCAAGCTGTGGCGACGAGATCAAGCTGCAGCTCCGGGTGGAGCACGGCCGCATCGCGGACGTGCGCTTCACGGGTCAGGGCTGCTCCATCTCCCAGGCGGCGGTCTCGATGATGACGCAGCTCCTCAAGGGAAAGCCCGTGGATGACGTGGGCTCGATGGCGGACCGCTTCACCGAGATGATGCATGGGGACGAGGAGGCGGCGAAGGACCGTCGGATGGGAGACCTGCGTGCCCTTGCGGGAGTGAGTAGGTTCCCTGTACGAGTGAAATGCGCCCTCCTGGGGTTCGACGCGCTGCAGGAGGCTCTCAGGAAGCTCGGGGACTCCTCCACGGAGAACTGAATGCCCGGAACGCCCGTCTTTTCGGCCCAGCTACCAGGGACTCCCCTGGGAACCCTGAAGATCTGGGCCACCTGGGACGGCATCCGGCGACTGACCTTTCGCTCCGGACCGGACCTGGCCGCTCCAGGGGAGCGCCTCGCCACCGAGCCCGCACCGGCGCACCTCGGTACCACCCTCGAGAAGCTGGTGGGGTACTTCGAGGGGACGGTCCGGGACTTCCGTGACGTGCCCCTCGACCTGGGGAGCCTCACCACGTTCCAGCTGCAGGTCTACGATCACCTCCTGACCATTCCCTTCGGTCATGTGACCACCTACGGCGCCATCGCCGAAGCCCTGGGGGTCGGTGCGGCAGGTGCACGGGCGGTCGGCCAGGCCGTGGGGGCGAACCCGGTGGCCATCATCATTCCCTGCCACCGCGTGGTCGGATCCGACGGAACGCTCCACGGGTACTCCGGCGGCCTCGAGCGGAAGGCGAAGCTCCTCCGTGTCGAAGGAATCACCGTCGACGGGATCCGCCCGTCGAGCCGGGTTCACCCCGACGAACCACAACTCCCTCTCTGGGGCTGACGAGGCCATCGACGGCCCGTCCGGAGTTCCCCGCAGCCGGGACCGACGAACCTCCATCCGCTGGCCCCACGTCGGCCGGACCACTGTCCCATCGGAGTGGATCAGCCGGTCGTGGGATCCAGCAAGACCTTGACCGACTTGAACCTACGCCGGTTCGCGGTTGCCCTGAGAGCGTCCCGGTAGTGCCGGAGGGGATAGACGTGGGTCACCAGTTCCTGCACCGGAGATCCGGTCTCCAGAAGAAGCTGATGGGTGATGGCGAAGGTGTGCGCCGTCGCCCCCCGGAACCGCTCCAGGCCGTACCCGACGAACCCCCTGACCGCCAACTCCCGCGCCCAAAGGAACGTCAGGTCCAGCCTCGGAATCCGGGCGGCGCAGCCCAGCAGGACGATTCGTCCACGGGGTGAGGCGTATCGAAGGGACTGCGTAAGGGATCGGCCACTTCCGACGCAGTCGTAGATGAGCGGGAAGCCGCCCCCCGAATACACTTCCTCTCCCACGAGCGGCATGTACGCCTGCGATCCGGTGCCCACCAGTGCCTCCCGGGCCTCGTCTCCGGGAGAAACCACGTGACTCGCCCCCAGGAGACGGGCGAGCCGGGCCTCGTGACTCCGCTTCGTCTGCGCGAACAACTCCCCCTTGAATCCCGTGGCGCGAAGCGCCCAGACCGTGGCCAGCGCGATAGGGCCGCTGCCCACGACAAGGACCGGCTCCGAGGAGTGAACCGGTGGTGCATTGAGAACCGCGTGCATGCCGACGGAGAGGGGCTCGATGAGCACGGCCGCATGGTCCTCGAGGGTGTCGTCCACGGGAAAGAGCTGTGACCGATGAGCCAGCATCTGCTCTCCCCAGCCGCCCGGGAGGGAGCGGTGGTATCCCAGGGTCAGCCCGCGCGCCAGGGGCTCACCGCCCAATTCGAGTCGACCCTCCTCCCCCGCCATCTCGCAGGTGGAGTGCCGCCCGGCCCGGCAGGAGGAGCACTCCTGGTCCCTTCCCCACCCCCGGACACTGCATGAGAGCAGGGGATCCACCGCCACGCGCTGCCCGATCTCGATTCCGCCGACACCGGGGGCCACCTCCACGACCTCGGCCAAGATCTCGTGACCGAGGACGGCCGGAAAGGAGCCAAAGGGCTCCATCGCCGGGGAGGCCGCGAAGGTTAGATTTCCGATGTCGGTCCCGCAGATCCCCGCCTTGAGGACCCGGAGCCGGGCCCATCCTTCTGCAGGGAGTGGAGGGAGCGAAGTCTCTCGAAGGCGCACTCCCGAGATCGTCCCGAAGCACGCACCGTCCCAGACCCGCCCGAGGGTCCTGGCCAGGGCGAATCCGGCCAGGGACACATCGAACGAGACCGCTCTCATCAAAACTCGTCCAGGATTCGCAGATCGGCAAAGCCGAGGTTCGGGCTCCAGCCCTCCGGCGGGAGGGGCTGCCCCGGCAACGTGCCCCTGAGGAAGTGGGTCACCACCTCGCTGGGCGATAGAACCGGTCCTCGGGCCGGGTCCAGCGTGGATTCCCCCGACTCCCCGTCACGCCAGCACCCCTGGTTCTCGGGGAGCTCCAGGTCCCGGACCTGAATCGTCCCGTCCTGCAGACTGAGACCGGGACGCGCTCCGACCCTGGGCAGCTCCTCCAGGGTCTGGAGCGCGGTTCCCATATCCAGGAGCCGGATCATGGGTCCTCTCAGGATGTTGGCGGAATGAAACCAGAGGCCCCTGGGTGACCCGCTCCCTTCGATGCGGGGATGCCCCAGGCGCTGCTGGAAATCCTCCCCGGGAACGGCATCGTACACGATGGTACCCCACTGATCGCGCTGGACCGAGAGCCACCCAAGGAGGCCCAGATAGGCTTCCCGATCCTCTGCGATGAGCTCGATCACCCGTAATCGGGAGCGCTCCGGCGGCCCCCCCCGCCCGCGCACCGCGACGTAACCGGTGGCGCGGCCACGGCCGTCCCGGTGCAGGTAGAGGTAGGTGCTCTTCCGCCGCAGGAAGGAGAACATCCGGTCGACACGGGTCAGGAGACCATTGGTTCGCGGTGCCACACTTCCGTACAGGCGGACCGCCAGCTCCCGGCCGTCCTCCGGCGCCCTCTCGACCCGGTCCCAGCCCGGATACATCGGCATCGAGGTGGGGTGGAACCGGTACCGGTGGACGTCACCTGCCAGGGCGAACCCGAGCTCCCGGTAGAAGGAGGCCCGGAACGGATAGAGCGCGCAGAGCACGTCTCCCCGATCCCGGGCAATTCGAAGTGCCTCGACGCACATGCGTCGACCGATTCCCCGGCGCCGGAAATCCGGGGCCACGGCCACTCCCGCCAGCCCCATGGTGGGGAGTCGCCGCCCCCAGAGGTTCATCTCCAGACGGTAGGTCCGGAGGGCTCCGGCCAGGCGACCCTCCACCTCCACCACCCAGCAATCCGTCAGGTCCCCGTAGGTAAACCCTTCGCGGATCTCCCGGGCCCGCCGCTCGGCCGGCTTCTCCGGAAAGGCCTCCGCCCACAGGGACGCCATGGCGGGGATGTGGTCTTCGCCTGCGGGGGTCAGGACGATGTCGACGCGATCGGTTGGCATGGAGGCACGGGAGGAGCGGATTCGTAGTTGACGCGGCGCCGAACACGGTAACCGCTTCCGAGGACGGGAATCCAGTCCCCCGCCCCGCCATCCGATACACCTCTCCGCAGGCGGCGCGGAACGAAGGGGTGGACCGGAGCACTCGGGCGAATGATGATCAGGTTACGTGCCGCCCGGGCGCGGAGGCCTCCCCGCAGATGGTGCCTGCCCCATGAAGACCGTCATCGTAGCCGGCGTGCGAACGCCGTTCGCCAAGTCCGGCACCGTTCTCAAGAAGTTCACTGCGGTGGAGCTCGGCCGGATGGCCGTGGGAGAGTTGGTGGCTCGTTCCGGCGTGGACCCGGCCACGGTGGACGAGCTGATCTACGGCACAGTGGTCCATGACCCCCACGCGGGCAACATCGCCCGCGAGGTGGGACTCACCACCCTTCCCAAGACGGTCCACGCCCACACGGTGTCCCGGGCCTGCGCCACCTCGAACCAGGCCATCGTCGCCGGCGCCAACCTCATCGAAGTCGGCCAGGCGACTGCGATCATCGCCGGGGGGGCCGAGTCCCTCTCCCACATCCCGATCCTGGTGTCGGACCGCCTCTCCGAGAGACTGGTGGCCCTCTCCCGGGCCAAGGCCGTCGGGGCCCGGGTCCGGACGCTTGCCGGCATCCGCCCCGGAGACCTGGTCCCCAAGCAGCCCCAGATCGCCGAACCCACGACCGGGGAGACCATGGGGGAGTCCGCCGAGCGCATGGCGAAGGCCAACGGGATCTCCAGGGAGGACCAGGACCGGTGGGCCCTCCGGTCCCACCAGAGGGCCGCCGCGGGGACGGACGACGGACGCCTCACCTCGGAGATCGTCCGGACCTACCTCCCGCCCGACTACGAGAATGTGGTGAGCTCCGACAACGGTATCCGTTCCGATACGTCGCTGGAGAAGCTTTCGAGCCTTCGCCCGGTCTTCGATCGGAAGTATGGAACGGTCACCGCCGGGAACGCCTCGCCCCTGACCGACGGAGGCTCCGCCGTGCTCTTGATGAGCGAAGAACGGGCCCGGGCCGAGGGGTTCGAGATCCTGGGCCGGATCCGGAGCTACGCCTTCGCGGCACTGGACCCCGCAGGCCAGCTACTCCAGGGTCCAGCCTTCGCCGCGCCCCTGGCTCTCGAGCGAGCCGGGGTCACCATGCGTGACATCGGATTGATGGAGATGCACGAGGCGTTCGCGTCCCAGGTCCTGTCCAACCTCCAATGGCTGGACTCGGACACCTTCGCCCGTGACCAGCTGGGGCGTGCGAACCGGGTCGGGCACCCCGATCCGGACCGCATCAACGTGATGGGAGGATCCATCGCCATCGGCCACCCCTTCGCCGCGACGGGAGCCCGTGTCACCACGACTCTCCTGAACGAAATGAAGCGCCGCGATGTGGGCCTGGGCCTGGTGACGGTGTGCGCCGCAGGCGGGATGGGTTTCGCCATGGTCCTGGAGCGAGTCTAGAGGAAGCGGTCCACGTTGCCGTGGATCGGTCTGCCTCTCCGTCCCCCGTATGCCTCCGGGCCCAGGGGCCTGGGGCTTCGGGCGACGGCGTCACGGATCGTGTCCGTCCGAACCGGGTGCGTCGCGTGACGCGCCCGGCTCGCCTCAGCTCAGCGCCTCCACGACGTTCCTGATCTCCTCGAAGTCCGGAATCACTCCCGCGTCCTCGGTCACCCACACGTATTGGATCACGCCTTCCCGATCGATGACGAAGACGGAGCGCTTCCCGACCCCACGGGCGCCGTAGAAGTCCTCATAGACCACGTCGAAGGCATGGATCGCCTCCTTGTTGAAGTCCGAGAGCATGGGGAACTGCGCGCCCGTCTCCTGCTTGAACTTCTGGACCACGAACGGAGAATCCACGCTCACTCCGAGCACCTGGGCGTCCAACCCTCCCCACCGGGAGTAGCTCTCCGCCATCTGGCACATCTCGTCCGTGCAGACGGAGCTGAACGCCATGGGGAAGAAGAGGAGCACCACGTTGTCCTCGCCCCGAAACGCGGAAAGGGTCACCCGATCCGGGCCGGGACCTGGTGGAAGGGAAAAATCAGGGGCCTCGGTACCGACGGCGAGCGCCATTGCGACCTCGGGTTGTGTGTGCAAGGAGTGGTGAACGCCGACTCAGCCGTCACCCAGTTCGCGGGCAAGGGCCTGCCGCACTTCACGCCGCCGCTTACCCTCGTGGAATCGCTGACGGTCCTCCTCGGTGGCGAGCTCCAGGGGGGGCACCGGAACCGGGCGGCTTTCCTGGTCGATGGCCACGAACGTGAGGTAGCACGTATTCGTGTGCCGAACCTCCCGGGTGAGGAGGTTCTCTGCCGTGACCCGGACGCCCACCTCCATGGAGGTGCGACCCACGTAGTTCACCCGGGCCCGGCAGGTCACGAGCTGCCCCGCGAAGATGGGCTCCCGGAAGTCCACCCGGTCGATGGAGACCGTGACGCAAGGCCTTCCCGCGTGACGCATGGCGGCCACCGCAGCAGCCCGGTCCACCATGGACAGGATCACGCCTCCGAACACGTGACCGAGGTTGTTCACCTGGTCGGGCATCATGAGCTCCGAAACCGAGGAATCGGACTCGGTGGGACGACGAGGCGGGGATTGGGATCCGGTCATGGCGGGAGGACGCTGGAGGTGGGCGACGAGTCGTGGGTGGCTCCAAAGCTAACCCCCATCCCCTCGCACCGGTTGCCGGTCGCGCTCCCCCTGGCCAGAATCCTCCGCTATCCACTCACCGGGAGACTTCTTGAGCGAGGCATCCACACCCGAGCCGCAGCGGCGGCCGCTGGCGCTTCTCGCCGGGCCCCTGCTGGCGGCGGTCATCCTGGCGTTGCCCGCACCGGAGGCGCTGCCTCCCGAGGGCTGGCGTACCGCCGCCGTGGCCACGTGGATGGCCTTCTGGTGGATCACCGAGGCGGTTCCCATCCCGGTGACGGCGCTACTCCCGCTGATCCTCTTCCCCTTCCTCGACGTCCTGAGCATGACCGATGCCGCAGCCCCCTACGCGGCAGAGGTCATCTTTCTCTTCATGGGAGGCTTCTTCCTGGCCGCCGGGATGGAATCGTGCGGCCTGCACCGGAGGGTCGCGCTGGGGATCATCCAGCGGGTGGGCCTGGGACCGGAGCGGCTGGTCCTGGGGTTCATGCTCGCTACCGCCTTTCTCTCCATGTGGATCTCCAACACGGCCACCACCGCCATGATGTTGCCCATCGGCATTGCGGTAGTGGAGCTCTTCCGTGGGGACCGCCCTCGAGAGGGGTTCACCCTGGGGGTGGCGCTGATGCTGGGCATCGCCTACGGCGCCTCCATTGGTGGCGTGGCGACCCTCATCGGGACGCCGCCCAACGCGATCCTGGCGGGGGCGGCGTCCGAACTCCTCGACATCCAACTGGGATTCGGGCAATGGATGCTCCTGGGAATCCCGGTCACCGCTGTCATGATTCCCATCGTCTGGCTGCTCCTGGTGAAGGTTCTCTACCGTCCCGGTGCCCTGGGAGGGGACGCGGCGGAGATCCTGGCAGCGGAGATCCGGTCGCTCGGTCCGGCGTCCCGCGCCGAGCGGAGGGTCGCGGTCGTATTCATCGTGACGGCGGCGGCGTGGATCCTCCGGGCCCCCAAGGTCTTGGGCGACGTGGTCGTTCCCGGCCTCCAGTCGCTCGCCCCGGAACTCCGGGACTCCACCATCGCCATGGCGGCATCCATGGTGCTCTTCGTCATGGGCAGAGGCGACGGCAGCGGGAAGCCGCTCCTCACCTGGAGCCGGGCCCGGCGAATCCCGTGGGGTGTCCTCATTCTCTTCGGTGGCGGGCTTTCCCTCGCTCGCGCCATGGAGAGGTCTGGGCTCTCCGAGTGGATCGGCTCGTCGGTGGCGGGGCTCGGCTCCCTCCACCCGATCGCCCTGTTCGGGATTCTGGCGCTGCTCTTCGTATTCCTCACGGAACTCACCTCCAATGCGGCTACCACCACGATGGCGATGCCGGTTCTGGTCGGGGCCGCGGCGGCCATGGGGATGGCGCCCCTCCCCTTCATGATCGTGGCCACGCTTTCCAGCTCCATGGCCTTCATGCTCCCGGTGGCGACCCCACCCAACGCCATCGTCTTCGGCTCCGACTACCTCACCATTCCCCAGATGGCACGAGCCGGCTTCCTTCTGAATCTCATCGCCGTCGTGGTGGTCTCCACCGCGGCCTGGATCCTCCTGCCCTTCATCTTCCCCACCTGACCTTGAGCACCGTCTGGCCGCGGTACCAACGGTACCTGGAGTCGCGTCCCCGCATCGTCCTGGAGTGGTCCGACGAACCCACGGGTGCTCAGGGCTGGCTGATCATGAACTCCTTGCGAGGGGGAGCGGCCGGCGGCGGCACGCGGCTCCGGAAGGGTCTTACTCGAGAGGAGGTCACCTATCTCGCGAAGGGGATGGAGTTGAAGTTCGCCTTCTCCGGACCGCAGATCGGGGGAGCCAAGTCCGGGATCGACTTCGACCCGAGAGATCCCCGGAAGCGAGAGGTCCTCGAACGCTGGTTCCGGGACATTCGGCCCTACCTGCAGGAGGTGTACGGCACCGGCGGGGACGTGAATGTGGACGAACAGAGGGACGTTTTGCCGCTCTGCGAGGCCGTGGGACTGGAGCATCCACAGCAAGGGATCGTGCAGGGACACCTGGCGCCCAGGGGAGGATCGGTGACCCGAGCGGACCGGTCTCTCCGCCACGGGTTGGCCCTCCCGGTGGACGACCCGGGCTTTGGAGTGCCCGGAGCTTCCCTGTGCGTCGCGGATCTCATCACCGGGTACGGGGTTGCCCGGGCGGCGGCACGACTCGTGGCGGGAGACGACGCGAACCGAAGCCTCTGCCTCGAGGGTCTGCGAGTGGTGGTCGAGGGCTTCGGCAATGTGGGAGGACCGGCGGCGCTGTACCTGGCCCGGATGGGAGCCCGGATCGTGGCGATCACCGATGTGTCCAGCGCCATCGTCGTGCAGGGCGGGCTCGGTGCGCAGGAGGTGGAGGAGCTGCTGCGCCGGCGGGACGTGCGCGAACTGCCCGAGCATCCCGATCGCCGAGTGGGAGAGGGCCGCGACGAGGCCTATGCCCAGCCCGCTGACCTGTTCGTTCCCGCTGCAGTTTCCGGATCGGTGGACCCGGCTCGCCTCGGTCAACTCCGCTCCGCAGGCACGACCTACATGGTCTGTGGGGCCAATCAGCCCATCCGCGAGACCCGGCTCGGTGACACCACCAACATCCGGGAGGCCGACGACCAGTTCGCCATCGTGGCCGACGTAGTCGGAAGCATGGGGATGGCCCGAGCCTTCCACTACCTCATGGCCGACGGACCGGCGCAAAGCGCCACCGAGGTCTTCGACGCGGTCCGGACGACCATGGAAGACGCGGTCGCGTCCCTGCTCCAGAGGAATGGTGGCCCGGGCCCGGGTCTCCTGGCCCAGACGCTGGCAATGGCCCTCGACCGCATCGGGTTCGTCTGAGGGCCGGCCCCCCGAAGACCTCTTCGGGCGGCCCCCCGAGCCCGCATTACCCCAGGGCGGCGACGAACTGCTGCACGAGCCTGGCGGCCCGAGGGTGCTGGAGCACCTCGGTATGGCCCACCCCTTCGATCATCGCCACGTCGGTGCCCGCGGCCTCCGCGAGTCTCCGACCGTCCACCGGAAGTACGCGGGTATCTTCTCCGGGTTGAATCACCAGGACCGGGACCTGGACCCGGGCAAGGGCGCGGCCCGGGTGCAGGATTCGGGTGGGGAGGCCGACCTGCACGCGGAAGAAAGGTCGGAGGAGGGGAACGAGGAGGTGCCCCGGAAGCCCCTTGTCCGAGAGGTACCGGGCCATGGCCCCGTAGACGTCGTGCGGCGTCGCCACCAGGACGAGGCCTGCCAGAGGCGCGCCCTCGGCGGCGGCCAGGATGCCGGCGGCTCCCCCCATGGAATGACCCACGAACACGACGGAACGATCGGGAGCGTCGGCTTGAACCGCCGAGACGGCTCTCAAGGCATCGTCCCGGAACTGCCGAAGGCTAACCTTTGGCACGTCCTCGTCGCTGCGGCCGTGGCCCCGCACATCGTAGGCCACCAACGAGGAGGCGTGATCGCGTAAGGCGGATGCCAGCGGAAGCACCACCCCGCCATTCGCGCCCCAGCCGTGCGAGAGGATCACCACGGGACCATCGGTGCGCCCCCCCTGCATCCACCATCCTTCCAGGCGCGGCACCCCCGGGACGCTCCATTCCCGGAACGCCAACCCCAGATCGTCCGGGGTCCGGCCGGGTGCCCGGCGGGGGGGTCGCAGCATGGAGAGCGCCAGGCGGTGCAGGCCGATCAGCCCGACCACCAGGATGAGCGTGACTCCCAGGGCCGCGAGTCGAATCATGAGCGCCCGAGGCCGACGGTCAGACCGCCTGCAGCTGCTCGAGAGCCCGTCGTACGTAGACTGGAACCATCGCCCGTCGCCATTCGGTGTCGACGATGATGTTCTCCAGGGGGTGGCACTGCTTGAACGCCCGCTCGGCCAACCCCTCCACGAGCTCCGGCGTGAGGCGCTCACCCTTTGCCATCTCCGCCCAACCGCTCAGCTCCTTGGGCCGTGAGCCGAGCGCCGTCACCACACCGCGCAGGTCCCGCACGGTCCCATCCTCCTCCACCTCACCGGCCACCGCCACCGAAAGAAGGGGGAAGTCGATGGACTTGCGCTGCCGGAGCTTGAGGTAGGCCATTCGGGTCTCCGGCGACGGCCTGGGAATCCGCACGCGTACCACCAGCTCTCCTGGCTGCCGTCGCGTGTTCCGGATTCCGTCGTGGACGAAGAAGTCCCGGACCGGGACGGTCCGCTCTCCCTCGGGTCCCCTGAGATCCACCTGCCCACCGAGGGTCATGAGGACCGGGGGCGTATCCGCCGAATGGGCCGCCACGCACTTCTTCCCCACTCGCGTGACGTGGCACACCGTGCCGTCCTTCTTGAGACAGTACCCCAAGGCCTTCCGCCAGAACTCCGTCTGGTTGTAATAGGTGCAACGCGTATCGAGGCAGAGGTTTCCCCCGAGGGTCGCCCGGTTGCGGATCTGGGGACCCGCCACAAGTCCAGCAGCGTTCGCGAGCGATGGAAGGTGTTGTCGGACTTCAGGATGGACGGCCAGGGCTGCCAGCGTGCTCGTCGCCCCCAGCGTGACTTCCTTCTCACCCACGCCCACCTCGTGCAACTCCGGGATGCCCGTGATGGAGATGACGTGAGCCGGCTCGAAGAGGCGGTGCTTCATGTTGGGCACCAGGTCGGTGCCACCGGCCATGGGGAGGGCCGCAGGTCCGTGCTCCCTCAGGAGATCGACGGCGTCCTGCAGCGTGGCCGGCCTGTGGAAGAGGAACGGAGGAAGTCTCAGCATGTCAGCCGCCCCCCCGGAACCAGTCGTCCAGCGGTCGGGCCACCATGATCCCGTCCTGAGATTCGATCCGCCGGATCCTCTCCGCCAGCGTGCGCTCCGAGAGAACGACGGTACTCCCGACCAGGGGCGCGTGCAGGAGGTGGAGCTGGCCGTCGGTCCAGTAGGCGATCCCCGTGTGGGCCACGTCCAACCCTTCCAGCGTGCTGGTGGCCGCGATGATGTCACCGGTCCGGATTCCGGGCGCGGCCTCGGCCAAGCGCTCCTGAGGGATGAAGACCCGCGGTCCCGACGCGGACAGGGACTCCTCCACGCCCCGAATGGCCCTGACCGTTTCGGGATCCCGCAACTGGTCGTACGCCTCGGCGTGGGACGTCATGAAACCCAGCTGCTCGTGGTCCTGAATCCCCCCCAGGTCACTGGACGCCAGGTACAGTCGGCCCGCCTCCTCTCCTCGGGACAGCCACTCCGAGAAGTAGTGGAGTCGGCTGGAGTACCCCTCGATTCGGCCGTCTCGGTAGCGCAGGCTCATCAGGTCTGCGTCGTACCGGGAGCGGGCGATGTCGGGCTTGTCCAGGAGCCCGGTCCCGTGAACGCGCTGAAACCGGGTCAGGGCCAGGACATTCTCCACGAAGGTCACGCAATCCAAGCCCCGGAAATTCACCACCAGGCGTTCAGGGCCGGGGACTTCCAGGGTCCGGGGTACATAGGGTGTCCCCAGGAAGAGGGCACCCATCTGCCCCAGGGCCTCTCCCAGCGGAAGGGTGTCGAGGCTCAGCTCGTCGGCCTTCCGGAGGACCTGGCGGAAGATCTCCCAATCCTGACGGGTCCAAGCGGTTCCCGGGATGGAGTCGGATGCCCCGGGCCAATCCTCCGTTCCGGCAGGTCGCAGCGAGCTCTCCGAAGGTAGACCCTCGGCCACTGGGGCACCGGTCTCCGGCCCGACGAGGGCTTCCCCGGGCACCGGACCCACCTCTCCCGCACCCGGTCTCGACGGCGGTGCGTCACCGGGCTCGCAGGCCGCCAGGAACGCCACGGTCAGGACTCCCGGCCCCACGAAGATCCGCGCCCACGGCAGGCCAGGGCGTCGGGGAGTCGCCCCCACCCGAGACATCTGGGCGACACGACCTCGCCAATCGGTCATCCGGAAGCCAGGCAACCTCCTCACCGCTTGGCTCCTCTCTCGGGAACCCGCGCTCGCTCGGGGGCGGGCGGCTTCCCGAGTTTCCCGGAGGCGCGAGCCTCCTGCAGGGCCTTCCAGACCCGGGGTGGGGAGAAGGGGAGCACGTCCACCCGAACGCCCACGGCATCGTAGATGGCGTTGGCGATGGCGGGAATGGAGGGATGGAGGGGGCCCTCCCCTGCCTCCTTGGCACCATATGGGCCTTCGGGATCCAGTGACTCCACGATCAGCGACTCGAGTTCCGGCGTGTCCAGGCTGGTGGGGATCCGGTAGTCCAGCAGCGACGGCGCATTGTGGAGGCCTTGCCGGCCGTGGTCCCCGTCCTTGAACACGTGCTCCTCCAGCAGGGCCTCGGCACACCCCATGTAGGCCGATCCCTCCATCTGCCCCTCCACCAGGACGGGGTTCAGGGCCCTTCCGCAGTCGTGGGCGATCCAGATCTTGCTCACCTCCACCACCCCGGTTTCCACGTCCACCTCGACCTCGGCCACATGGGCGGTGAACGAGTAGGCCGGACTGGCACCGATGGTGCCGCCCCGGTAGTCCCCGTGGATGTCCTTCGGTGTGTTGTACGAGCCGGTGGCCCCCAGCGTCCCGAACTTGGCTTCGGCCAGGTTGAACGCCTCCCGGATGGGCATCTTTCGCTCGGTATCGCGGGCCCACAGGGCCCACCCCCCTGCCAGTAGGACTTCCTGCGGCTTGACCTCCCAGACCTCCGACACAGCGCCTTGCACCTGTTTCTTCAGCTTCCGACAGGCGTCAATGCAGGCATTTCCCAGCATGAACGTGACCCTGGACGAGTAGGCCCCCAGGTCCACGGGGGTGAAGTCCGTATCCCCGCGCAGGACGCGGACATGTTCCAGGGGGACCCCCAGCTCCTCGGCGGCCACGTACGCCACCATGGAGTCCGTCCCCTGTCCGATCTCCGATGCGCCACTGAACACGGCCACCCGACCGGAGCGGTCGATCTGGATCTGCACGCCCGACTGGGGCATCTCGTTGGGATAGATGGGATAGTTGGTCCCGGAGATGTACGTGGAACCCGCCACTCCCACGCCCCGTCCATACTCGAGCTTGCGGAACTTGTCCGCCCACCCGGACGCCCGCTCCACCGCGTCCAGACACTCCAGGAAGCCGTTGGAGGTGATGCGCAGCTCGTTCACGGTACGGGTGTCGGCGCCGATGAAGTTGCGTCGCCGAAGGTCGATGGGATCCAACCCGGCCTTCTCCGCCAGCTTGTCCAACTGGACCTCGAAGGCGAACCGGGGCTGGACTGAGCCGTGGCCCCGCTTCGGTCCACACGCCGGCTTGTTCGTGTATGCGCGTCGGGAATGGAATCGGTACGCGGGTAGTTCGTACGGAGCGCACAGCAGCTGCCCGGAGTAGTACGTGGTGACCAGTCCGAACGAGGCGTAGGCACCCCCGTCGAGCACGATCTGGGCATCCACCCCGGTGAGCCGGCCGTTGGCGTCCAGACCGGTGCGATACCGCATATGGAAGGGATGCCGGCCCCGGTGCGAGTAGAACACCTCCTCCCGGGTGTAGAGGATCTTCACCGGCCGGCCCGTCTTCAGGGAAAGGGCGGCGACGCAGAACTCAAGGTCGAACGGCTCGCTCTTGCCACCGAACGCCCCTCCCACCGGCGGCTGGAGAACGCGTACCATGGCGGGATCGACCTCGAAGACCCGCGCCAGCTCCCGGTGCAGGTAGTGGGGCACCTGGGTCGTGGACCAGACCGTCAGGCGTCCGTCACCGCTGGCCAGCCCGATGGCACAGTGGGGCTCGATGGCGGCGTGGGTGGTGCCCTCAAAATAGTATTCACATTCTATTACGTGTTCCGATCCCTGGATCTGTCCGGCTACGTCGCCGAACTCCAGGGTCACCTGCTTGGTGATGTTCCCATTCCACCCCTCCTTTCTCGGGGGGTGGATGTAGTCTCCCGCTTCGTAGTCCCCGCGGGCAGCCAACGCCTGGAAGGGGTCGAGATGAGCGGGGAGCTCCTCGTATTCCACCTCGATCGCCGCCAAGGCCCGGATGGCGGTGTCTTCGTCCACCGCAGCCACCGCAGCCACGCCATCTCCGATGTAGCGGACGCGGTCCAGGGCCAGTGGGTACTCGTCCTGGGTCCAGGGAATGATGCCGTACAGGACCGGCATGTCCTTCCCGGTGACGACCCCGTGCACCCCCTTCATGGACTCGGCCCTCGATACGTCCACCCGGAGGATCCGCGCGTGGGGATGCGGGCTGCGCAGGATCTTGCCGTGAAGCATCCCCGGGAGGGCGATGTCGTCGGTGTAGGTCGCCCGGCCCGTGGACTTGTCCAGCCCATCCACCTTCCGCATTGGCTGGCCGATCATCGTCAAGTCCGACAGGGAGTTGGCGGAATCCGGAACTCCGTTGGAGTCACCCATCGGTCGCCGCCCCACCTCGCGCGGTCGCTCCCGCAGGGGTCTGTCGCCTCCCCGGACCCGATAGTCTTCCCGCCGCCTTCAGGACCGCGTCGTAGATCTTCGTGTAGCCGGTGCACCGACAGAGGTTGCCCGAAAGCGCCTCCCGGACCTCCTCCAGGGTCGGATCGGAACTCCGCTCGAGCAGGGCCGCAGCGGAGCAGAGGATTCCCGGTGTACAGAACCCACACTGGGCCGCGCCGTTCAGATCGAACTCGTCCTGGAGCGGGTGAACGTTCCCCGGCGGGGAAAGGCCCTCGACGGTCACCACGGTCCGACCTTCCGCTTCCAGCACCGGAAGGAGGCAGGAAAGGGTGGGCTCCCCGTCCAAGAGAACGGTGCACGCTCCGCAGTCTCCCTTGTCGCACCCCTGCTTCGATCCGGTGAGCCCCAGGACGTACCGGAGGGTCTCCAGAAGAGTGAAATGGGCCGGTACCCCTACGGAGTGTTCATCTCCGTTGACCCGGATGCGAACGATGTCGGTGGGCTCTGGCACGGCAAGGCGGTGGCTGAGGGGTTCGGGACGACAAGTTCAGGATTGCCTCCTGGGTGGGCAAGGACCCGGGAACACGTAGGACGTTCGGGGTAGTAGACCGACCGGTTTCGGCGGACCTCCGCCGCCGGCTCCCTCACCTCCCACAGAAGCCCCGAGGCCAACGGAATGCCCTACCCCGAGATGCTCGTGCAACCCATGCGAGAAGACCTGGTCCGCATCGGGTTCCAGGAACTGCGTACTCCCGCGGATGTGGACTCGGTCCTGGGGTCGGAGACCCGCACCACCCTCCTGGTTGTGAATTCCGTGTGCGGATGCGCCGCGGGCGCGGCCCGCCCTGGGGTGTACCTGTCCCTCCAGGGTGAGAAGAAGCCGGAGGTCCTGACCACCGTGTTTGCGGGTCAGGACATGGACGCGACCGAGCGGGCCCGGCAGTACATCTCCGGGTACCCACCCTCTTCGCCCTCCGTTGCGCTCTTCAAGGACCAGGAGCTGGTCTACATGATGGAGCGGCACCAGATCGAGGGCTCCTCTCCGCAGCAGATCGCGGCGGCTCTGCAGGAGGCGTACGGGGAGCACTGCTGACCCACGCTCCACGCTCCCTGTCTCCGGCGGGAGCGGGTCAGAGAATCGATTTTCCCAGGGCGCTGGCGATCAGATCCACGGCCATTCCGGCCGTACCATTCCGCACGTCCAGGACCGGGTTCACCTCCACCACCTCCAGGCTCAACAGCGTTCCCGAGCGCGCCACCTTCTCGCAGACCAGGTGACCCTCTCGGTAGGTCAATCCTCCTGGCACCGGCGTCCCGACCCCCGGTGCCACCATGGGGTCGAGCCCATCCAGGTCGTAGGAGAGGTGGAAGCCTGCCGTGCCGTCATTCAGGCGGTCCAGTGCCTCGTCCGTGCAGGCCGCAATCCCCCGCTCGTCCACTTCGGACATTGTGAAGACCCGAATCCCGGTCTCCCGGACCACGGACTTCTCCTCTTCGTCGATGTCCCGGGCAGCGATGACACAGATGTTGGCCGGGTCCACGGCGGGGACGGCGCTTCCCATGAGTCCCACGAGCTCCCGGGGGCCGCGCCCGGCCAGAACCGCCAGGGACATCCCGTGGATGTTCCCGGATGGCGTGGTCTCGGGAGTGTTCATGTCGGTGTGTGCGTCCACCCAAAGGATGCCGATCCGCTCGCCCCGGCGTCGGAAATGCTGCGCGACTGCGGGTACGGAACCGATGGAGAGGGAGTGGTCGCCCCCCAAGATGAGGGGAAAGCAGCCCGCCTTCAGAGAGGCCTCCACCCGTCGGTAGGTCTCCCGGCACACATCCGCGATCTCCTCCATGAACCGAAGGCGGGACTCCCCCTGGGTGGTGTCCTCGGGCCCGCGGGCGTTGACGGTACCCTCCTCCCGCAGGCGATATCCCATCCCCTCGAGCCGCTGGTTCAGTCCCGCGATCCGGAGGGCGGACGGACCCATGTCCACCCCGCGACGCCCAGCCCCCAGATCGATGGGGACGGAGATCACCCCCACCTCTCGGCTGGGATCCCGGTTCACGCCCCACCTCCAGGGAGTCGCTTCTGCTCACGCCGCTCCAGCTTGCGTCTGCGCTTCGCGTCGCGCTCCGACTCGCCGGGATACCGGACCCGCACTTCCACGCCCCCCATCAGGGCGAGGCCCGAGACCCTCAGCACCGGCGCGTTCCGGGGTGCACCGGGTTCTGGAGAGATGTGCTCGAATCCTCCCAGGATGCCCACTCCTGAAGTCTCCACGATCACATCCGGCGGCACGATGATCTCGACGCCTCCCATGACCGCGAACGCCCGAACGTCCGTTACCGGAGGCATTGCACAGTCTCGAAAGTCCAGCTCTGCCCCCCCCAGGACACCGATGGCATAGTTGTAGCGGGCCGGGTGCCACGCACCCCTGCGCACACCCCCGCCGAGGAGTCCGAGTACCACCGTCTGCTCTGGCACGTGGGTGGCCATCGGACGGGGCCCGTGAGCCTCGATCTCTCCGCGGGGGTCCCCTGTCTCCGCCAGGGACCGAGCCTCCTGTCGGCTGGGGAGTTGCTCCGGTCGGGGTAGATCGTCGAGGAGCTTCCGGAGCGCCTCCATGGAATCGGCCCTGTGGGCCAACTCCACGCGACGCTCGAACTCCTCCACCGAGATTAGGTCCTGCGCGAAAGCCTCCGAGAGCGCGTCCACCGCCCGCTGCCGGAGCGCCTCCGTGGGGGGCATACCCCGACCCTCGGGAATCACCGGACCCCCTCCCGTCGGAAGATCTCCTCCCCCGCGACCCACGTCATGTCTACCTGCAGATCGGACATACGGCTTACCGGCTGGGCGAAGAGATCGCCGGAGAGAACAACGAGGTCCGCCATCTTTCCGGCGGCCAGGGTCCCGGTGAAGCTGTCGGAGAAGCCCGCGTGTGCGGCATTCCTGGTGTACCCCATCAGTGCCTCCTCGAGCGAGATGCGCTCCTCCGGGACCCAGCCGTCCGGGTTGGCGCCATCGATGGTGCGCCGCGTCACGGCGGCGTCGATTCCAAGGAGCGGGTCCAGCGGCGCCACGGTCCAGTCGCTTCCCAGCGCCACCGATGCACCCGCGTCCAGGAGTGACCGGAAAGCATAGGTCGTGCGGATGCGATCCGGACCAATTCGGCGCTCGGCCCATCGCCCGTCGTCTGCCGCGTGATAGGGCTGCATGGCTGGAATGACGTCGAGCTCGGCGATGCGACGAATGGCGTCTCGGGTCAGGTGTTGGGCATGCTCGATCCGGAACCGCCGATCGCGGGCACCGTTTCTCGGTCCGAGACCCTCGTAGACGTCCAGGAGCCAGTCGTTGGCCTGGTCCCCGATGGCATGGATCATGGCCTGCAACTCCGCCTCGTCCGCCATCTCAATCCAGGAGCGAAGCTGCGCCGTATCCGTCGTGAGCAGACCCGCCGTGGTGGGGTCGTCGGTGTAGGGCTCGTAGAACCAGGCCGTCGTGGATCCCAGGGAGCCGTCCACGAACCCCTTCAAGCCTCCCCACCAGAGCCGTTCGTCCCCTCGCCCCTCCTCCTGGACGAACTCCCGCAGTCGCTCCCACCCGGAGACGGGCACGGCCGCGTAGACGCGCAACGGCAGTCGTCCTTCGGCGTGCGCGCGCCGGTAGACCTCCAGGGAAGCCCAGCCGTCCACGTCGTGGACCTGGGTGACGCCCAGGGAGAGGGCGCGACCCGCCGCCGCCTCCAGGGCCCGGTCCCACTCTTCGAGACTTCGGTCCGGGACCGTCCTCTGCACCAAGGCCATGGCGTTGTCACGGAGGATGCCGGTGAGGGACCCTTCGGAATCCCGGACCAACGACCCACCCGGGGGGTCCGCCGTCTCATCGGTCACCCCGCCCGACTTCAGCGCGAGCGTATTCGCCAGCGCCATGTGACCGTCCAGGCGAGAGACGAAGACGGGGTGGTCCGGTGTGAGCGAATCGACCCACTCCTTGCGGGGGAGTGCGCCGCCCCAGAGCTCGTGGTCCCAGTCGCCACCCGTGATCCACTCGCCGGGCTGCAGGGAGCGGGCGAACTCGGCGATCCTACTGGCGAACTCCTCCGGTGTGGCGGCATCCCTGAGATCCACCGATGAGAGCTGAAAGCCACCCGAGAGGAAGTGGGTGTGACTGTCCACGAACCCCGGCAGCAGGGTGCGGCCCGCCAGTTCCACCATACGCGTCTCGGGTCCCGTGACCTCCGCCACTTCCTCTTCCGTTCCCACCACCAGGATCCGAGCACCCTGTATGGCCAGGGCCTCGGCGCGCATCCCGCCGGCCTCACCTGTCCAGACGGTGCCCCCACGGAAGACGACGTCCGCCTCCCCCGCATCTCCCGCGGCGCACCCGGCCAGGGCGAGCAGGACGAGGCCACTCCACCCGCTGACATCCCAACGCATCTTCCGTCTCCCGTGTGGTGAGGTCCTGAAATCCTTACGCCGCACGCCGCGCCCTGCAATGGGGAGCCTTGACACCCCCGCCGCTGCCTCGTCGTATCAGGAACGACGACACCTGAACGGAGCTGCCCCGATGCATACCCTACGACTCCTTCTCGTCCTGGCCTTCGCCCTCATGGTCAGCGCCTGTGCCTCCGGAGCCGGCGGAGGGTCCGCGCGGGGCAACCCGGACCTGATCACCATGGAGGAGCTGGAGCAGATGCCCACCGCCACGGCCTACCAGGTCGTCCAGCGGCTTCGGCCGCGGTGGATCCAGACCCGGATGAACGAGGAGCCCGTGGTCTTCATGGACGGTGCGCGCCTGGGGGGCGTGGACATCCTCCACGGCATTCAGGTTTCGCAGCTGCGGGAAATCCGGCACCTCAACGGTCGGGACGCCACCACCCGCTACGGTACGGGGTATGGGGGGGGGACCATCGAGATGCGGTCCCGGGGCGACTGACGACGGCGTTCAGCTCCCGGAGAGGAACCGGCGGGTGAAGTCGTCCAGGATCTGAGCCCCGGCGCGGATCTCCCTCACCTCCACCCACTCCGACTCCGTGTGCGCCTGAGCGATGGAGCCAGGCCCGAAGCACACGGCCGGGATGCCGGCCTCGTTCAGGTACGCCGCGTCCACCCACGCCGTCATCCCCTCGACTCGAGGGTCCTCTCCCGCCACCTCGACGGCCTTGAGAAGGCCCCGCACCACGGGGTGGTCCAGTGGCACCTCCGTCGCCGGTCGAACCAGGTCCAGCCGGGCCGAGGCTTCGAGCTCGGGGTTCCGGCGGGAAGCACGGTCGATGGCTGCCTGAACCTCCGCGAGGAACCCATCGGCGGCCTCTCCCGGCACGGTCCGACGCTCCAGGCTCAGGACACATCGATCCGGATAGACGGACCACGCGATCCCGCCCCGGATCGTCCCGGCGTGGAAGGACCCGTGCCCGAGTAGCGGATGGGGATCCCCCCGCCCGAGGCGGACATCCAGGAGCTCGAGCTCTTGCAGGAAGTCCGCACAATGTCGTATCGCGTCCACACCCAGGTCCGGCCGCGAGCCATGAGCGGCACGCCCCGTGAAGGTGATCTCCACCCATGCGAATCCCTTGTGAGCCGGCATCACCGCGAGGGACGTGGGCTCCGTCACCACGGCGGCGTCGGCCCGCACTCCCCCCTCCACCAACGCCTGCATACCCAACGACGCATGCTCCTCGTCGCAGGTGAAGGCCACCAGGAGTCGCCCCGTCCCGGGGTCGGCAGCCCAGCTCCGCGCGGTGGCGAGGATGATGGCGAGACCCGACTTCATGTCGGCCGCCCCCCTCCCCACCACCCGCTCGGCGGTGGAGTCCTCGCCGAAGGGGTCCACGGCCATTCCCTCGACGCCGACCGTGTCCAGATGACCATTCAGGAGGAGCGTCCGCTCTCCGGAGCCCAGGCTTGCCAAGACATTCGGCCGCCCGGACGCCACCTCGACGACCGTGACGTCGAACCCCCAGGCCCGCAGCCAGCCTGCGGTCGCGCGCGCCATCTCCTCCTCGCCCGCGCCTGTGGCGGCCAGGGAGGGATTCACGGAGTCGATTGCCACCAAGGTGCGGGTCAGGACCACAGGATCGGCCCCGGACCCCATTCGCCCTTCTCCGAAGGTCCCGGCCGAGTCGGTCCGGTGTTCCGAAGGGGAAGCGGGTTTCGAGGTGTCGGAATCCTTTTCCGGACTCATGGCCGTTGACTCGAATGTGTCATGGGTCGGTCTGGCGAGTAACAGGCGTGGTACAAGGTGTCAGGCGGGTCTTGTCGCCCGTCCTTCCACACGGCATGCTTCGTGCTAAGGATTTTCAGCAAGCACTCCTACTGTCCGAAGAGAGGATTGAGTTGCGCAAGTTCACCGCTGGTCTTCTTGGGATGGTCGCCGTGGCGGCGAGCCTGATCGTTCTCCGGCATCCTCGTCCGAACGCTCAGAATGGAGCGCTGGACGAGCGTCCCACGCCGGCTGGAGAGCGGGTCCCTGGGCAGATCTCCCTGGAGCGGATCCGCGAACTGGGGTACTGAGCCCTGATCGACGTCCGGAGGGGTGGCTCCTCCGGAGGCCGTCAGGACTGCGGTGACCCGGACTGCCGGCCTCCGGGTACCGAAATGAAGAGGGGGCGCCCCGCGAGTCTTCGCACTCGCGCGGCGCCCCTTTCCCTTTTCGGCCTGCCGGACGACTCAAGGCACTCCGGCCGGGGCGCCGCGTTCCCGCTCAGGCGCCGCCCTGCTTCAGTCGAAGTGCGCCCGGTTCTTCTCGATGTAGGTCGTCCACTCGGAAGGCACGTCGGTGTCCGGGAAGATGGCCTGGACCGGACACTCGGGCTCGCAGGCACCGCAGTCGATGCACTCGTCGGGATGGATGTAGAACTGATCACTCCCTTCGTAGATGCAGTCCACCGGGCAGACTTCGACGCAACTGGCGTCCTTCGTGTCGATACACGGCTCGGTGATGATATACGTCACTTCGGGTAGCCTCCCGACTGATCAGGCGATTCTGGTGGATTTCCCGGGTCCGGGCCCTGATTATCGACGGAAGTCCCGACGCTGGCAAGGTCGCTTCGTACGGCCCTCCGGGACCGAACCCCGAGGACTTCGGTATAGAGTTGAACCGATGCCTGGTGTGATACGTCGACACGCGGTCCCTACCCCGTTCCGAGGGGCGCACGGGCCCCTTCTCTTCCTGGCCGCCCTGCTCCTGGGCGTGGTGGGCCGGCCCGGAGACGTGCGCTCGCAGGAGCCAGGAGGCGTCGTGACGGGCACCGTCGTGGACAGCACCACGATGCGGCCCCTCCCCGACGCCGCGGTCTTCCTCTGGAACACTCCTTATCGCACGGCCACGGACAGCGCCGGACGGTTCCTGATCACCGGCATTCCGCCGGGTTCATACAGCCTGGTCTTCTTCCATCAGCGTCTGGGGGAGCTCGGCATCTCGGCGGGACCTCGCACGATTCAGATGGGCTCCGTGGACACCACCACGGTGGCCCTTGCCATCCCTTCGGCCCACACGTTGGAGGCCACCCAGTGCGCCTTCGAAGTCGAGGTGGACGGTGTCGCAGTGGGCCAGATCCTCGACGGCCCATCGGGGCTTCCCCTTCCGGGAGCCCGGGTTCGATTCGACTGGGCCGATGAGGGAGGAACCATCGTGGGGCGCGATGTTCGCACCGACGCCTCCGGGTGGTTCCGGGCCTGCGACCTCCCTCGGGACCGGGTCGTGTCGGTGACCTCGGACTTCCTGGACCGGAGCACCCTTCGGAGGGAGATCCAGCTCGCCGGTGGAGCCGCCTTCATCGATCTCCCCATGGCCCGTCTGGAGCTCACGGACGTGGAAGGGCGACTGGTGGACGCCGAGTCCGGGGAAGGGATCTCCGACGCGACCCTGCACCTTCGCGGCACGGGCTTCCGAACCACATCCGGCGCCAGTGGGCGGTTCCGTTTCCGGGATGTTCAGCCCGGTCACTACACCCTGCGGAGTGAACATCTGGCGTACGGCGTCCGCGACGACGGACTCGACCTCGGATCCGGCCAGACGGTTCAACTGGAGGTCCAGCTCGCCCAACGTCCCATCGAGCTTCCCCCCGTCACGGTCACGGTGGAAGCCAGCTCCGCGACGGAGCGTGCCATGGGTGGAACCGTCATCACCCCGGCCATGGTCGAGGAAGTCCGCGGCCACTCCCGGGACCTGATGGACCTGCTCCAGAACCAGAACCTCTCGGGCCTGGTCATCCGACGACAGGCAGGAAATACCTGCATCGGGTTCAACACGGGACAGGTGCGCATCACTCACCGAGGGGGCTGCGTCCCAGCGGTCCTCTTCATCGACAACGTCCGAGCGGCCGACCCCAGGATGGCCATCGACATCCCCGCCGAAGTCGTGGACCGCATCATCCTCTATCGGCCCATCGAGGCGGGGAACCTGTTCGGCTTGGGGAGCGGGAACGGCGTGGTGATGGTGTTCACGAAGAGGCGTTGAGCCCCGGCCCGACCCGTCGTACCCACCACCGGAACCGGCGAGCGAGCGTCGTGTGGGTGCGTTCGGCCACCGGAAGGTAGACCTCCTCGGTCACCCGCTGTGCCGAGGAGACCGCAGGCCCCGCTGCCCACAACCGCAGGTGGCGCAGCTGATCCAGCCATTCCGCCAAGGCCAGCACCCGCACCTCCGGTTCAGTCGTGATCAGCGCCTCGGCGAGCCCTTCCCCGAAAGGACGCGGAATCCGGTCACGCAGTGAGAACGCCTCATGCAGCTCGTGGCTCGCGTGGATTCGTGACAGAGCGTCGGGCACCGGAGCCAGCTCCGGACTCACGGTGTCCACCAGGAGCGACGCAGCCAGCGCGACGGGATCCCGCATCTCGCCGTCCGTGAGGCACACGAGCGCCGTTCGGCCGGGGTGCAGGTAGCGGGGGTCGTGATCATCGTCCAGGAGCCGATGCCGGGGCTCCATGGCCAGCTCGTGGGCTCGCTGGAGCAGGGGGAGCGCCTCCACACCGGCACGTCGGGCCGTCCGGATCAGGCGGAGGCCCATGTGGTCCGCTCGGTCACGATCGGGGACCGGCATATCAAGTCCGACCTCGGAGCTGACTCCCGAGCCGAGGTGGCGTCCTGCGACCGGTCAGACGCCGCCTATTTCCGCCAGGTGACATCCGGCACGCCGGCCCGGTGGTTCTCCAGCCGGGCAAGAGCGAACAACAGGTCGCTGAGCCGGTTCAGGTAGATCACCACCGTCTCCTCCACCGGTTCGAGCGTGGCCAGGTGCACCACCGCACGCTCGGCCCGCCGGCACACCGTCCGGGCGACGTGAAGGGAGGCGGCACCCGGCGTCCCACCGGGAAGAATGAACTGCGTGAGTGGCTCCATCTCGTCGGTGGCCGCGTCGATCCAAGATTCCATCTCGGGGACGCGTTCACCGGGCAGCTCGGGCAGGTGAGGATGCCGTTCGCCGTCCTGCCTGGGCACCGAGGCGAGATTGGCGCCAATGCTGAAGAGGTCGTGCTGTAGGACCTCCAGGTGGCCTCGGATCTCCTCGTCCTCCACGGTGGCCAGCGCCCAGCCGACGTGGGCGTTCAGCTCATCGACGGTGCCATACGCCGCCACGCGATGATGGTCTTTCGAGACCCGCCCTCCCCCGAACAGGGCGGTGTCGCCGGCGTCGCCCGTCCTCGTATAGATCTTCATCGAAGCCTTGTCAGATTCTTGATCTTCTGCGCGGTGTCCAGGAGCCCCCCGACCTTCTCCTCCGCGGACGGCTCTTCGGGAGTCGCCAGGAGAAGATCGCGAATGTCCAGCAGGACCTCGAGGTGGACCTGATCCCGTTGGTATCCGAGGTCCAGCTTCTCCATAGCGGCCCCGTCCTCACGGGCCTCTGCCGCCTGAAAGGCGGACCGGTAGACCCGTTCCAGGGAATTCAGGATCTGATCACGATCTCTCACGGCACCACCTCTGTCGTTGTGTTCGGCACTACCCCTCCTATGTTGGAGGTTCCTGAGGCATTCGCGCGAGAGGCTAACCGCATGGACACCTACGATCCCGAGCTGGTGAAGCGGGCCAATTCCCTCTACTGGGAATCGGATGCCAGCGTGAACGACATCGCCGACCAGTTGGATCTCTCAAAGGGGGCGCTCTACGGCATGGTCCAGCCGTTGGGAGCGGACCTCTCCTGCCCCGAGTGCGGCACCGGACTGGAGTTTCCCAATCGAACGGCCCACGAAAAGGGGATGGTCTCCTGCCCCGGCTGCGGGCTGGAGGAAGAGTTCGCCCTGGTCCAGGCCGCCGCGCTGGACGTCCAGGACGACGTTCCAGGCCCTCCCCCGTCCGCCGAGGCCCGGCCCCTCCCGCCTGTTACCGTGCGGACCCTGGTCGCTTCTACGCTCCTGGGCCTGGCTGCCGGAATCGCCATCGGTCAGCTGACCGGACGCCGCTGACCGGATCATGCCGACGAACGTCCGGGATCCCCGGTCCATCGTCACCCCAGAGGCGTTCGAGATCGACCACGCCCTACTGGGAACGCCGCTGGCCAGGCCCCTCCGGCGCCTGATCGCCCTTCTCCTCGACCTCCTCATCATCGGTGTTCTCACCGTCGTGACTTCAGGAATCGGCCTGCTGATCTGGGGAGCAGTGGGTGTTCTGCTCGTAGGGGTCGCGACCCGCGGCCCGGGCCGGAAGATGGGTCGGGTCACCTCCGTCCTCTTTCGTGGGTCCATCGGGTGTCTGGGGCTGGTCGTACTCCTCGTCGTGATCTCCGCGGGAATCGTTTCCCGCCTGGACACGGAGGAGCTCGCCCGGTCCTTCGTGGAGACCTATGACGCATCGGACTTCGCCGGCCTACCCGCCGCCGTCCAACTCCAGTTGACCGACGATCCCGACGAGGCACGGGAGGCGGCGCTGGCCCTCCTTCGAAGCGCCGCGAGTCGTGCCCTCGAAACCCCAGGGGACGAAGGACTGGAGGAGGTCCTCGCCACTTTCGTGGGGGATTCCCCGGAGTTCACCGATGATCCCCGGGCCTTCGTGGACGAGATGGTCGCCCGCTTTCGGGCGGGCGCCGGCGCCTCGAGTGAACCGGTGGATCCGCCGCCGAGCGAGGCCAGCACCGACACCAGCGGCCTGGGGGATCTTTCCCTGCAGGACGCCGTGGCCCGGTACTCCACGGGCCTTGGCCAGGGCCTCACCCCCGAAGAGGACCCCGCCATGGCCATGCTCAGGGCGCGGGTCCTGGATGCGGTAGCCGGCGACACGCTGGGGGAACTGCGGGACGCCGTCGCCCGGGAGCAGGATCGGCGCCGGGAGTCCGAGGACGCGCTCGTGGAAGCTCGTCGGGAGCTGGATGCCCAGGGAACGGGCTTCGTGGCCCTCCTCCGTGACATCTGGGACCAGGCTGGCTCAGCGGTGGGGCTGTGGAGCATCTACTTCACCGTGACCCTCACCCTGTTCAAGGGCTTTACGGTGGGGAAGAGGGCACTGGGGATCCGAGTCGTCCGGCTCGATGGGGAACCCATGAACTGGTGGTCCGCGTTCGAACGGGCAGGGGGGTATGTGGCGGGCATCGCCACCGGGCTCCTCGGCTTCGCACAGGTGTACTGGGACCCGAATCGGCAATGCGTTCACGACAAGATCGTCGGGACGGTGGTCGTGGTCGCCGGTGCGGCACCCGAGCCCGGGGCGTGGGAGTCCGCCTGGTCCGACCACTCCGCCGCCCCCGAGACATCCGGACCGCCGTCCAAGCCGACGCGGCCCCGGCGCCCTGCGAGACCCGCCTCAGAAGACTGATCCTTGGAAGTAACCGTGAGCTACCCGCTGGCCTTCCTGGCCGGCGTCGTATCGTTCCTGTCGCCGTGCGTCCTTCCGGTGGTGCCCGGATACATCACCTTCATCTCCGGGATTACGCTGGAGGAGTTGGAGGACGGGAACACGCCGGGAGCCCGCCGGCAGGCGGCGCTGCATGCAGTCCTCTTCGGCATCGGGTTCGGTCTGGTCTTCATGACGCTGGGAGCCACGGCCTCCGCCCTGGGGAGGACGCTGACCCAGTGGCTTCCCCTCCTCACCCGGGCGGGCGGCGTGATCGTGGTCGTGTTCGCCCTCTTCATGCTGGGGTGGCTCCGGTTCCCCGGCCTCTCGCAGGAGCGACGCTTCCACTTCGCGCGCCGGCCGGCGGGTGCCCTGGGTACCGTGGCGGTCGGAGTCGCCTTCGGCGCCGGCTGGACGCCCTGCATCGGCCCCGTCCTGGGCTCGATCCTCTTCTTTGCCGGGCTGGAGGGAACGGTCCTCGAGGGCACTCTGCTCTTGGGAACGTATGGCTTGGGCCTCGCGATCCCTTTCGTCGGCTCTGCAATTCTGTTGAATTGGTTTCTGGCGGGAGCGCGTCGCATTCGTCAGCACCTGTACTGGGTCGAGCGTGGCGCAGGAGCCGTTTTGCTCGTCCTGGGCCTTCTCATGGTCTCCGGACACTTCCTGACGCTGACGGCCTACCTGGCCGACCTGGGACAACTGATCACGCTGGAGCTGGAATGACCCGACGCCGTCGAACCCTGCCCCTCGGGGCTGCAGCCCTCGCCGCCGCTCTGGCCGTGGCGTGCGGCGACCCCGACGGGCCCGAGCCACGGGTCGGCGAGCCCGACCCCATCGCGGAGGGGATGTTGAACTCCCTCCAGTCGCCGGGGCTGGGGCTCTCCAGCTCGCTCCCGGTTACTGGGGGGCCCGGGCCCCGGGCCCCCCAGTCCCAGGAGTTGGATCTGGCGACGCTGGGGTACAACTCGGGCCCCCAGGGAGCACCGGTGCGAGTCCTGGAGTTCTCCGACTTCGGATGTGGATACTGCCGACGTTTCCACCAGGATGCCTTCCCGGCCCTGGAGGCCGAGTACATGGAGGCCGGGAAGGTGGAATGGAAGTACGTGCCCATCGTGATCGGGCTGTTCCCGAACGCCCTGGAGGCGGCCCGGGCGGGCGAGTGCGCCGGAGAGCAGGGGCGCTTCCCGGTCATGCGGGATCTCCTCTTCGACAAGCAGGCCGAGTGGAAGGCCTCAGATGATCCCGAGGTGCTTCTCGAGGGCTATGCCCGTGACGTCGGGCTGGACGTGGAGCGCTACAACCGGTGCGTGGGCGAAGGGTGGCGGGACGAGCGCATCCGGAACGGGACCCGGCTCTCCCAGCAGGTGGGAGTCCGTGGCACCCCCACCTTCTTCGTGGTGGGATACGCGCCCATTCCGGGTGCCATCCCCCTGGACCTCTTCCGGCAGGTGCTGGACACGGTCTACGCCGAGGCGACTTCCAACGACGCCGGAGGCGAATGAGAGCTCGGCGCGCTCCGTACGCACGCGCTGGGGCTGGGGCGCTGGCTCTCGGAACGATGCTGTGGTCGGGATGTGCCCGGGCCACCGCTCTGGTCTGCACCGCCGCTCCCGGACTCCCCCTTCCGGAAGAGATCGTCGAGACGAGCGGTGCAGCGTGGAGCGGGCGCGAAGCGGGTCTCTTCTGGACCCACAACGACGGGCGCGAAGGCGTGCTCTACGCCGTGGACACCACCGGTGCCCTCCGGGCTCGGGTCGAGCTCGAGGGGGCCCGGATTCGGGATGCAGAGGACCTGGCCGCCGCACCATGCGGCGACTCCCACTGCCTCTACCTGGCGGATACGGGCGACAACCAGGAGCGCCGAAGCACCGTCCAGATTCTCCGACTCGAGGAGCCGACGCTGGAGGCCCGGGCGGCCACGGTGGACCGCTTCCCCGTCAGCTTCCCCGGCGGGCCGCGGGACGTGGAGGCTCTGGTGGTTCTGTCGGGCGAGCGGATCTACCTGGTGAGCAAGGGCCGCCGCGAGCCCATCACCGTCTACCGTTATCCCGGCCCCCTCCAGCCCGACTCGCTCGTGGTCTTGGAGCCGGTCCGCGCTCTGGACGACGACCCCCCTGCTTTCGCCAGCCGGATCTCGGGTGCCTCAGCGGTACCCGGCCGCGACGACCTCCTCCTCATTCGGTCCTACGAGCGGCTCCGCCTCGTGGAAATGGGAGAGGACGGGCCGACGCCCTATCCCGACGGAGAGCTGAACCTGATCCCTCTCCTGGAGGCGCAGGGTGAAGCCGTTGCGGTGCGTGCCGACGGGCGGGTGATCCTCACCAGCGAGGCCGGGCCCCTCACTCCCATGCCCGGAATGCGACTGCTGCAGTGCACATTCCCCCCGGAACGCACCTCCGGGGGCTGATACCGTCATCTCGCTCGAGCAACCTCCCGCCCGGCCCGGGATGCGCAGCCCGGGGGCACAGGTAGCGGAGTGCATGGCCGGCCCGCAGATTTCGGCCCCCGCCCTTCCCCGACCATCCAACGCAGCCCCTGGAGTCGTCCGCATGGGACACCAACTGTTCCGGGCCGTCACGGCCCTGACCGTCCTGGCCGCCTTCGCCGGCCACCCGCTTCGTGCGCAGGAGGGTGACCTCCCGACCATCGAGGCCAAGACCGAGGGAATGACCCGCATCGAGGGCTTCATTCCGGTCTACTTCGAGGAGACCACCGGGAAGGTCTGGCTCGAGATCGCCCGCTTCGGAGAGGAGATCCTCCACTACACCTCGCTTCCGGCGGGCCTGGGCCAGAACGATCTCGGCCTGAACCGTGGCGACCTGGGTCCGTCCCAGGTGGTGGTCTTCAAGCGTGTGGGCCCCACCATCCTCATGGAGGAGCCCAACTACGGCTTCCGGGCCGTCAGTGACGACGCCCTGGAACGGAGATCTGTCGACGATGGCTTCCCCACCTCGGTGCACTGGGGGTTCTCGGTGGCGGCCCAGACCGGGGATCGGGTCCTGGTGGACGCGACCGATTTCTTCATGCGGGACGCCCACGGGGTCATCGGGACCCTGAGGCGCTCAAACCAGGGCACCTTCCGGCTGGAGCGGAGCCGAAGTGCCATCTACCTGCCTCGCACGCGCGGCTTTCCACAGAACAGCGAGGTGGAGATGACCCTCACCTTCGTGTCGGACCAGCCCGGTGGATTGGTGCGGAGCGTGACCCCGACGGCGGCGGCGCTCACCGTGCGCCAGCACCACTCTTTCGTCCAGCTTCCGGCACTCGGGGATTACGAGCCGCGGGTCTTCGACCCCCGGGCCGGCTACGGGGGCATCGCCTATTACGACTACGCCACGCCCATCGGTGAGCCCCTGGTGAAGCGCTACATCCGGCGCCATCGGCTGGAGAAGGAGGACCCGCAGGCGACCGTGAGCCCTGCCGTGGAGCCCATCGTCTACTACCTGGACCCGGGCACGCCCGAGCCGGTCCGGACAGCGCTGCTCGAGGGTGGTCGCTGGTGGAACCAGGCCTTCGAGGCTGCCGGGTACCAAGATGCGTTCCGCGTGGAGGTCCTCCCCGACGACGCCGATCCCATGGACGTGCGCTACAACGTCATCCAGTGGGTGCATCGGAGCACACGGGGCTGGAGCTATGGCAACTCCGTCACGGACCCGCGCACCGGGGAGATCCTCAAGGGACACGTCACCCTGGGCTCACTCCGGGTCCGACAGGACTACCTCATCGGCGAGGGCCTCACCTCTCCGTACGTGGACGGTGACGAGGAGCCCCAGGACGTCCTGGAGATGTCGCTCCACCGCATCCGTCAGCTCTCGGCCCACGAGATCGGGCACACCCTGGGGCTTTCCCACAACTACATCGCCAGCGCTCAGAGGGACGCAGGGGCCCAGTCCGTCATGGACTACCCCCACCCACGGGTCCACCTGAACAACGACGGCACCGTGGACGTCACGGATGCCTATGACTCCGGGATCGGCGAGTGGGACAAGGTGACCATCACCTACGGCTACGCGGAGTTCCCCGCAGGTGCCGACGAGGAGGCGGAGCTGAACCGGATCCTCATGGAGGCGGAGGCCCGTGGGGTCACCTTCATGACGGACCAGGACGGCCGGCCGGCCGGCAGCGCCCACCCGCAGGTCCACCTGTGGGACAACGGCGCCGACGTCACCGAGGAGCTCCGAATGATGATGGCCATCCGTCGGGTGGCCTTGGACAACTTCGGGGAAGCCGCCATCCGGGCGGGACGGCCCATGGCGGAGATGGAGGAGGTCCTGGTTCCGCTCTACCTGCGTCACCGCTACCAGGCCGAGGCCACCGCAAAGATCCTGGGCGGGATGTACTACACCTACGCCCTTCGAGGAGACGGCCAGGAGCCCCGTCGCTGGGTCCCGGCAGAGGTCCAGGAGGAGGCCCTCGAAGCGCTCCTAGAGACTCTGGACCCGGAGGAGCTGAAGATTCCCCAGGCCGTCCTGGAGAATCTCCCTCCGAGGCCCCCGGGATCCCAGGGGTCCGCGGAGCTCTTCCGCCGCTGGACCGGACTGGTTTTCGACGCCGTGTCCCCAGCCGCAGCCGCGGCGGACGGCACCCTGCAGTTCCTCCTCCACGAGGAGCGTGCCGCACGACTGGTTCAGCAGAAGGCGTTGGATTCCGATCTTCCCGGGTTCCTGGACGTGCTCGAGCGCCTCGAAGAGGTCCTCTTCGACCGGAATGCCCGGGACGACTACGCCCGGGAGATTCAGCGGGCGATCCAGCGGGTCTACGTCGACCGACTCATGGCCCTGGCCACCGACGCCGGAATGCCCCAGGTGCGGGCCCTGGCGACCTGGTACCTCCAGGCCATCGCCCTGGAGCATGGGGGGCCGGTAATGAACCGGCGAGCCACCGCCCATCGCCAACTTCTCCGCACGGACATCGAACGTTTCCTCGAGCGTCCCATGCAGCCCACGCCCATTCCGGGGCAGCCGGGCATGCCACCTGGAAGTCCCATCGGCGATCCGGGACTCGAATGGCTTACCCCCACCCGGGGCGGCGTGCTGATCTCACTCGAGATGCCCGACCTCAGCTGCTCCTTCCAGTCCTACTGAGGCGGAGCGGTCCAGCGAGGACCCCGGTTCGGTTCCACGAAGCAGCCCCCCTGGAGCCCAGGCTCCAGGGGGGCTTTCCCGAAGGCCTCGAAGGCAGGTCGTCCGGAGAGATCCGGAGTCGGCCGGCCGGGCCCCCGATTCCGGTTACCGTCCTCTCCGGGTGGTGATGAGAAGGACGCCGTTCGCTCCCTGGTTCCCGTACCGAAGCGCGGCATCCGAGGGGGAGATGAGCTGGACGGTCTCTACGTTCACCGGATTCATCTCGTTCAAGAGTGACGCCGGATCCGGCAGACGCATCCCGTCGACGAAGACCGTGATCATCGCGCAGCCCATTCCGCCTCCCCGCACCCGGTTGTGCTCGACACAGACACCCGGATACAGACCCGCCCCCGAGTCGATGTAGGCTTCCCGGACCGAGAGGCCCGGAAAGCCCGCGGCGGAGATGAGGTCCGACATGTTCCGGACCCGCGGCATGAGCGCATCCACCTGGGGTCGCAGAAGGACGTCGGTGCGGCGTCCCAGATCGGTGAGAGGATCCCCCACCCGTGCCCGAGCCGTGACTGTCATCCCCTCGATCTCGATGGGATTGGTGTTGAGGGGGATCTGCACCAGGACCGCTTCATCGCTGAAGATCGTCACCGAGTCGATCTGCGTCGCATAGCCGACGTATTCGGTCTCCAGCAGATGGAGGCCCGGTGGGAGGTCGGTGACGAAGAACTCGCCGTCCTCATCAGTGAGCTGCTGGGACTCGGTCCCGAGAATCCGTATGCGAGCGCCCGCCAGAGGCTCTCCGCTCGCGTCGTCCGTCACCTTCCCCCGGATCTCTCCGATTGAGGTGAGGACGAGCTCGAGGTCCCGAAAGACCGCGCCTCCCTCATCGGTGCGGATCTCCACCGGGGCGGAAGCGCTCCTCCCGAAGGTGGCGACCGCGCGCATCTGCCCGCCCGGAGGAAGGTTGCAGAGACGGTAGTATCCCGACTCCTCGGTGCGACCCGTATAGGTCTGAAGGAGCGTCCCATCGAATGCGATCACGGAGAAGGTCACCGTGGACCGGGGAAGCCCGACCCCCGTGATGGAATCGCGGACGAATCCAGCGGCGGGAACGTAGTTGGCGCCCTGAGCCTCCACGGCACACCACGCCCGGAGGAGCGTGACCTCCGAGGGAATGGTCAGCTGCACCGCATGCGTTCCCCCCGGGGTGACCTCCACCGGGGAGCTCGAGGCACTGATCCCGAGCTCCTGTAGCCTCGGGTGAAAGAAGGTCACGGGATGCACCCCCACCGGGACGCCCGGAAGGGTGAATCGGCCGGCTGCGTCGGCTTCCACCATGACGGCCGTGCCCATCACCGCCACCCGCGCGCCGGGGAGCGCAGCCATGGTGGTGGAGTCGAACACCGTGCCCGTGATGGTCCCGGAGTCCTGCGCGGACAGGGGGAGGGTGAAAAGAAGCCCGGCAGAGGCCAGGCGGGCGGCCCACTTCATCCAGTTACTCCCAAATGTCGAAGAACTCCATCTGGGGCGGGGCCTCGCCCTCGGGCCGTCCCCCACCCAGGTAGGATCTATACAGGCGGGCCAACTCGGGCACCACCGATTCGTCGGACAGTCCCGCCCGGGCGCCTTCTTCCAGCGTTCCGTCGTCCAGGACCCGTATCGCTCCTACAACGGCGGCGAAGCCGAGGTCCACGGCTCGTTCGGGAATGGGGTGCATGATGTCGGATTGGCGCTCCAGAATCAGGGGCCGTACACGGCTGAGAATATGGGCGTGGAACTTCCTCATCCCCGCCCCCCGCTCGTTTCGCCCATTGCGGATGTCCAGGAACCGCCGTTGGCGGGCGTCCTCCCGTTGGGTCTGCAAGAGCAGCTGGACCAGAGGTTCGAGGAGCCCGGTGAGAGAGACCCCTTCGAAGTCCCGCTCTTCAAGTGCCTCGTCGAAGCGCTCGCGCGCCTGGCTCCAGACCTTCTCCTCCAGGTGGAGAAGGAGGTCCTCCTTCGCCGGGAAGCGGGCATAGAACGACCCCACGGAGCTTCGGGCCCTCTTCACGATGTCCTGGATCGTCGTAGCCTCTACTCCCTTTTCGGAGATGAGCTCGAGAGTCGCGACTTCGATCCGCTCCAGAGTCCGACGACTCCGGTCCTGCTTCGGCGGGATGTGTCTGGGCTCAGCCATGGCACGCATCGGGAGAAGGACAGAATAGTATTCTGATTCTATAACTGTTTGGGCACGTGGCGGCAATTCTTCCTGCGGGGGGCGATTCATGGCGTCCGGGGCGACCTGGCACGCGTCCGAGACCGGCTCGTCGGGCCATTCCAACTCTCCGCAATGCCCACCGCCGACCGCCCGGGAGGAAGCTTCAGTCCAAGCCTTGCGGGTCCCCGCGATGATGCAATTCGCTCTCGACGATGATACCAATGATACCATGGTGATGCCGACCCCCTATTGGTGTTCTCCTTCCGCAACTCCAGCCAAGGAGGAGTCCATGACCCGCCCTTCACGCCCTGACCAGCTCTATCTCTTTCGTCCACCCTACCGGATGTTCGTACCGGTGTCCGTGGGTCGCTCGCTCCTTCGACTCCCCGCCGCCGATGGCTCGGCTCTCCTCTGGTGCATGGGCTCGGAAGGCGAGGAGGCCTTTCCGTCGTGCCTTCGAAACCGGCCCGGTGGTATTCCCCTCATCGTCGTCCTCCCCCGGTCGGACGAAGTGTCCAGACCCCAGGACCTGTTCGGCCTCGTGGATCAGTGCCGACCTCACAGCCTTCTTCCCTACCATGACACCCCCGACCCACTGGACATCCGCACCCTGCTGGCGAGCCCGCCGCCGGACCTGCCCGCGACGGTGGTTGAATACCTGAGCTGGCGCGGCCTTGTCCTGGATACGGACCTCAGGCGGACTCTTCGCCGCGTGCTGGAACTCTCCGACCAGGTCCAGACCGTGAGCGGCCTTGCCCGCGGGCTCTACATGTCCCGCCGAGCTCTGGGACGGCGGTTCCTGCGTGAGGGGCTCCCCGTTCCCTCGCACTGGCTGCATTTCGGGCGAGTCCTCCGTGTGGCCCTCGACCTTCAGCGCCCCGGCTCGACGCTCATGGCCGTGGCGTACGAGCACGGGTACCCGGACGGATTCTCCCTGAGCAATCAGATGAAGCGCCTTACCGGGCTGCGGCCCAGCGAGGCGGCCATACGCTTGGGGTGGGAATGGGTCGTGGAGCGGTGGATCCAACAGGAGGCGGACGAGGGCGGATTCGGCGCGGAGCGTCTGGCAAGGCTCCAGTCGAGGCTCCCGGTCGGCCCCCCTCGTACGAAGCGAAGGTACAGTGAGCGCCAACCCGCCTGACCCGTCCACGCCTCCGCCCGTTCTCCTCGAGATCGGTGATGGGGTCGCGCTGCGCGTGCGGGATCGCCCCGTGCGGCTCTCTCCGACCCAGCAAGCCTATCTCCTACTTCTGGCGCACGGGGCGGAAGAGGGAGTTCGCCGAAAGGAGGTCATCCAGGTCCTCTGGGACGTTGGCAGCTCGCACGCGACCCGCCACCGGATTCGCCAGTTGAGCTACTCGGTAAACCGGAAGGCAGGCCAGACGATCGTTCGTGCCGAGGGCACCCAACTCATGATCTGCTCCACGGTCGAGGTTCTCTGGCGGTACGGGGACATCGGAGCGGCCGTTCCCTCGCCTTCCGCGCGCTTCGACGACCGGGTGCTGGAGATCCGTTCCCACCGGAAGCGATTGGCGAGCCTCGGTTCCGCCCGGGGCCTGGACTCCGCTCGCCTTGAGGACCATCCGGACCGGGTCCTCACGAACCTGGATGAAGGCCCCCTCCTGCATGGGGCATGGCGGGACCTGCTCTGGGCACTACTCCGCACTGGCCGGGTCCGGGAGGCGGAGGTCGAGTTCCGCCGTATCATGGGGGACGACCTACCCTTGGAGAGCCTGCCCACAGCACGTCGGGTCGCGGCGACCAGCGAACGTCTGCTTCGGCTCGCCACGGCCGGTGCCGAGTCCTCCATTCCCCTTCTTGGTCGAGACCTGGAGGTACGCCAGGTCTATGAGCTTCTCGCGTCCGGTGCCTCCTGCATCCTCGTCACAGGTGCCCGGGGGGTGGGGCGTTCTCGGATCCTCGGGCAGACGGTGGCGGCCCTCCTCTCGAACCAGGAAGACACCGTCAGTCTCGGCGCGCGGGGAATGCCGTTCGAGAGGCACACGCCCTTCGGCGGACTAGGTCAATTGCTCAATGACGACGTGCTCGTTCAGGCCTTCCACGAGATCGGCCAGCCCGAGAAGGAGATCATCCGACGAGCCCTTCCCGTGCAGTTCGAGTCCCAGGATCTGCACACGCTGGCGCATTTGGGTGGTCCCGGTTCCTACCTCCGGGTGGCCCGCGCCCTCGCAGACCTCTTCGTGATCGCCTATGGCCGGGCGGAGGTCATACTCCTCGTGGATGACCTCGACCTCCTCGATCGGTCCACCGTCGAAGTGGTTACACGACTGGTTCTGGTCAGCAACGCCCGCCTCGTGGGAACCTGGTGCACCGAGGATGAGACCGGCCTGAACGAACTGCTGTTTCGGTTCCGCGGCGTGGACCCCGAGATCGTCCCACTCCTGGACCTTCCACTCTCGGACGCAGAGCGGCTCGCACGGTATGTCGCCCCCGAACTCGGCGAGAAGCAGGTCAACGATGTGGCGCGCTTGGGAGGAGGGCGTCCGGGGAGGATCGTCGAGCTCCTTCGAGCGCTGGAGGGGAGACCCGTGCTCTCGGCACCCCTGGGGCCGAGCCTGGAGGAACTCTTGAGGCGTCGAGTTCGCGAACTCTCTCCGGCAGAGCAGCGGACGCTCATCCTTCTCGCCCTTGGTGGAGGGCAGCTTGGGCTCCCCGTACTGTCGGAGCTGCTCGGGTGTGGGGTCCTCGAGGCCTCCGGGCTCGTGCGGTCCCTCGAGGAGCGGGGCCTCGCAGGAGTCGAGGGAGATACCGCTGTCGTCACCTCGACCCTCTTGAGGGAGTTCGTCCAGCGGGAGCTTCCCGGCCCCCTGAGGCGAGAAACACACGCCCATATGGCGGATGTCCTTCTTCGCATGCCGGGTGAGACCGATCCTGGCCTCGTGGCTCATCACCTGATGGAGGCAGGTCGGTCGGTGGAGGCCGCCGACTGGTTCAAGCGAGCCGGAATCCAGGCGCGCGACCGCACGGCATTTGCCGAGGCAATGGTTCTCCTGGAGCGGAGTGTCGCCGCGAATGACCAGCTTGATCCCGAGATCGCTCAGGCCCTGGGGTCGATTCACTCAGGAATGGGTGACTTCAAGCAGGCAATCCACTGGTTCGGCCGCGCTCGTCTCGGCTACGTGGATCGTGGGGACCAGGTTGGGGATGTTGAGACCGCATTGCAGGAGATTGGGGTGGAAGTGAGGGACGGAATGGACCAAGAATCGTCCTTCAAGTCGATACGGTCCGAGTACGCGAGAGTCTCTCGCCATCGGAGGCCAGAACTCATCTCCGCAGTCTTGGAGACCTGGCTCACGGTAGCGGACCACTTCCACCATCGAGAATCACTGGACGAGGCACTCGGCCATCTTCGAAGGCACCTCAAGTCAGATCAGGCTCCCAGAGAATTCGCATTCGTTGGCGCCCGACTCACCTACCTTGGCTCACCCAGGGAAGGCCTCAGGCTCGCTAGGAAGAGCTACCTTGAAAGTCGAGGAAAAGAGGACTCAAGGCACCTCGATTGCCTGCACCGGTTACTGCTTTGTCTCTGGGCCAGAGGGCTCTTCACCCGGCACCGAGCGGCGATTCTGGTCGATCGAGCTGATCACCTTGCCACCGGCTTCGGAAATCTCCCCTCACGTATCGCACTTTGGTCTGCCCTCGCGCTGTGGCACCTGGATACAGGTCAGTGGCTCGAGGCAGAATCCTGTCTCAGCCGTGCCAGTTCGGGTATGGTGCTACCCGCCGAAGTCCAGCGGGGTGCGATGGCGGTCAATCATGCAATCCTCTGCTTGCGCACGGGAGACTTCCCCGGGGCTGAGGAGCAGTTGGAGGTGCTCGGGGGTAGGGCCCAGGTCTTCGGCCGGACCATCGAGGTGCTCTCGACTGCCGTGCGACTCCTGGTAGCTCTCGAATCTGGGAGGCTCTCCGAAGCTCGATCGTGCGGACGAACGCTCGAGGACTGTGACCTGAGCTTCCCCTTCGCGTCTAATCTCGCACTCGTTCCGGAGGCACGTGCCGAACTGATGCGAAGGCAAGGACACCGGCACCAGGCGCTGGACTATCTTCGTGACTCCCATCGAGTCATGGGAGGTACCAACGTACCCTGCAAGCGGCAGTTGGCGAAGCGGATTGCTGAGCTTGAGAGATACTCTTAGGGGTGGCTTGGCGTGGGTCCCTGGGTCTCACCCGTTCGCTCGCTGAGTGTTCGTCCCACAGAGACCTTCTCGAGATCGAGTGCGCCGTCGGCGTACTCACTCGCGACCTGATCGGCATGGTCTGCTAGTAGGTCGCCCAAGATCACATGATCCACCACCCTCTCGTCAAACTGGACCCCGCGGTACCGTACCAACTCCTCTTTGACTGTCTCGATGGACAGAGCGGAACGGTAGGGACGATCTGACAGCATCGCGTCAATGGCATCGCAGACGTTGATGATCTTCGCCCCCAAAGGGATATCGGGTGCCCTGAGTCCGTCAGGATAGCCTTTTCCGTCCTCGCGCTCGTGATGCGATCTGACCGACTCGATCACCTCCTTCGGAAAGGAGGAAATCGAGGTGAGGAGTTCCACTCCCTTGGTCACATGGGATTCGATGACAGCGCGCTCGGACGCCGAAAGGGAATCGGGCTTCTTCAGGATTTCCGTGTAGATAGCGTCGATCTTGCCGATGTCATGAAGGAGCGCGGCCTGTTCGATGTTCCTCTTTCGGTATTCAGGCAGGCCCATCGAAGAGGCTATCCGGCCAGCCAGCGCCTGGACCCGAAGGGAGTGGCCGGATGTATACGGGTCGCGAGTCTCAATGGCCTTGACGAGAGCTTTTAGGAGGTCCCGGTTAGCCTGTTGGAGCCTGAAGTTGAGTAGATAGGCGTGTCGAATGAAGAGAAGTGGGAACACAGCAAGAAGAAGTCCGGGCCAGTCAACCTCCAGGTAGAGGAAGGCCACGATCAGAGCCACTGGGCTGATTAGTAGATCGTACGTCGCCGTCGCACCTGCGGGCCCAGCAACCTTTTGAACAACCTCTCTGAGCCTCATGTCCTGGCTGAGAGAAATTGCCCCCGCGACGAAGAACTGGTTCAGGGCCAACATTGTGACCCCAAACGCGGCAAAGGGAAGCAATTGGGGGTCGAAGGCACCATCCCAAACTAGGGCGTCACCCCCAAACCACTCGAACGCCTTACCGGCCACTGTCGTGGCCACTAGATACTGTGAGACGTTGAAGAGGGCCCGCTGGAATGGCTTCCGACGAATGACAAATTCGCCGATCGCTCCGACCGAGGCCATGAAGGCAACAGGGGCCGCGGGGCCGTAGAGAACAACTGTTGCGAGAAGCGGAATAAAAGTGATGGCGTGTGTGCCTACGCCTTCACCCAGCACGGTCTTGACTGCCTGATGTTCGGAAAGAAGGCCAAACCCGAACAGCACCAGCAGTCCAACCCAAGACCCTTCAGGTAGCGCCCGCAGAGAGCCCCAGTCCACGTATGTCACCGCGATGATCGCCGCGAGCGTCATCGAGGCGACATAGGCGTGGATGATACGGCTTCGCACCATGTAGGTGTTCCCCCTCGGTCCGCCCGCTACCAGGCAATGATGCCCATCATGTGCGCCATCGCGGCGCCGAAAGCATCCATAAGAGCTTCGAACATAAGCACTCACCTCCTTTTTGATTGGGAGTCGGCTTCCCCGCTAGTGGAAACCGCTGTGCTCCGCTCTCCGCTCAGCTTCGCTCTGGACGAACCGAGGGGGGACCTCCTTTGTTGGCTTGTGTCTAGACGCGACCCCGGACCCAGCGGTCCGTGGCCTGAAGGGCCGCCATGATGACTGCTTTGTCAGGCGTGTCCGAGACCAGAGCTGTGCCGGTCAAGTGGGTGATGTGGCTCCGGCTCAGGGCGTGGACGGACACGAGTACGTAGGAGCGGTCGAACACTTCCACGACTTTCACCCCGTCCAGGGTGAGGCTGAAGTCGTTGGCACCTTCGGTCGATGCCATGGCAGCCTCGACGGCGCCCAATGTCGCGTTCGCAACGGTATCGAGGCGCCCGCGGGCCACATCCGGCCCGCCGGCCTCGCCTTCGAAACGAGCACCCTGCCACTCCAGACTCACCACCATACGCACGCGCTGAGAGCGCAACGTCTCGACTTGATGCCCCAGGAAGAGAAGGCGGGTCTCCGCAGAGGTGGGCAGGGGATGGACCACGGTCTTGAGGGGGGCGCCACTCGCTGCTGGCGGCTCGGTGGTAGCTGCCGGGGGACTCTTGGTCTGCGCGACTGAGATCTTGCGGTGATCGATTTCGAGATCGAAGTGCGCCAGTAGGGCAGACTCGACATTTCGGACGGTCTGCTTGGGCGTCACTTCCTCCGTCGTGAGGAGATGGATCTCCTCGATGTCGGCGCCCGGCTTGGCTACCAGTCGGACGGACACGACGCCGGTGAGTGAGCTGAGGAGCTTCTCAACGGCGTGAATCGTCCAGCCTTCCCCCGATGGCTTCTCTTTCGCGCCCATCAGGGGCACCTCTCCAAGAACCACGACCGCCACAGGTCAGCTCCGGTTCGGGACAGCCGGCCCGATGGAATGGGGGTGGAACTCATGAGAGGTGTCTTCCTCGAGGCGTGAAATGACGCCGCAATCCAATCGATTGGCTACACCGGCGGACGCACCGGATCTCCAAGTCTCGCAATGGCTCGGAGAGCGCAGGAGTGGACCGTCAGTAATCAAATGTTTACGGAATTCGATCGTAGTAATGGACCACCGGAGGGGCCCTGTCAAGAAAAGAGAGCTAGGGACCTCCCCCGGACCGGAACCGGATAGGCTCGCCGTCCAGCCCAGGCGGGACTGGAACTCCGGCAAGATCGGCCAGAGTCGGAGCCATCTGGTATGTGAAGACGGGCTCGTCCGAGGCCGTAGCCTCGAGCCCTTCACCGAACAGGATGAAGGGAACGTGCCGGTCGTGCCAATACGGGCTCCCATGTCCGGTCCCTTGCCGTTCGGTGCGAAGCAGAACCCCTGATTCAAGCTGCAAGTAAACTCCGTAGCGCGCCAGCGATCCGGTGTGCTGGCCGTCGCGATGAGAGCGCCCGAAGAGGGCCGCAAAGGAGTCTGCCGGCTCCCCCATGACCTCCTGGGGCAGGTAGAC
>CP070829.1:1156697-1200012 GCA_020344755.1 Gemmatimonadales bacterium | reverse complement strand
GGCACCGACAGCCCTTCCCTCTCGATGGCGTTCTTGAGCGTGGCGGGGATGTCCAGGTTCAGGGTGTCGCCGAACTCGTAGGGCTTCGAGGCGGCCTCCGCCTCGATCCCGGTGGCGAGGTGGGGCGTGTCGTGGCTCCCCGCCGTGGACTTCCCCAGCGCGCCCAGGAGGTCCTTGAGGGATCGGTACCCCAGGAAGTCCATCCCCTTCTGCGTGAGGTTGAACTCCACCTGCTGGGCCGCCTGCTTCGCCTCGTCGATCTCGCCCTGGCCGGTCACGTCCTGGGGTTGTCCCGGGAACTGCGGCGCACCGTTCTCCAGGGAGATGTAGCCCTCGTCCACCATCCGCTGGATGAGATCGTCCAGAAGCTCGGCAATCTTCGCCTGAAGGTCTCGGTCCCCCTCCCCTTCTCCGCGGAGCTCCTCGATCATCTCCTGCGTCAACTCTCCACTCTCGATCAAGGCACGCAGGAGCGCGTTCTTGAGAGCGTCCACCGAGTTGACGTCGTCGGTGCCGGACCATCCCCAATAGGGGTGGTGATGGGGGCCGCCGGCAAAGCCACCGTTCAACAGGAAGTCCGAAAGCGACTCGAGCAGGGACTCCAGGTTGAGAGCGTCCAGCCAGCCGCCCTTGTACTTCGTGTAGCGTGTGAATCGCATCGCCAATCCGGTCGGGGGAGAGTGCCAGTACCCAGGCGGGTCGAAAGGGTTCGGAGTCCCCCGAGCCCCCTTGGGCGGCCCATCCTTGCGGGCCATCGTGGCCGGCTTCTCGAGCCTCGCCGGGGTGCTCACCGGTCGATGGGTCCGGTCCGGGCGGCGGCCCGGCTTCGGCGGGACTGGCGCGAGCCGGGCTGGCTCGGGACGGGGCGAGAGCCGCGAACGCCTTCGGGCACATCTTCACCGGCCGCGTAGGCCGCGGTGGCGAGGGCGATCGCGCGGCGACTCGGTACGATGAAGAGACGCTGCCGGCCCGTTATGCCCCCTTCAGGAGGCCACAGAACCGGGAATCGAGAGAGGGGTAGCGACCCTCCATGCCCTCGCCACGCCACCGGCCAGACCCCTGGGTCGCGGACCTGCAGACGGGTCTCCTCGACTTCTTCCGTCAGCAGGCTCGTCCCATGCCCTGGCGGGAGACGCGCGATCCCTACGCCATCTGGGTGTCGGAGATCATGCTCCAGCAGACCCGTGTGGAGACTGCGATCCCCTATTTCCAGAGTTGGATGGAGCGCTTCCCAACCGTGGAGGCGCTCGCCGACGCGGCCGAGGATGAGGTCCTGAAGCGGTGGGAGGGGCTGGGCTACTACTCCCGCGCCCGTAATCTGCACCGGGCGGCGCGGGTGGTCCGGGAGCGGCACTCCGGGAACGTACCGGATGACCTGGAAGGACTCCGCAGCCTTCCGGGGGTCGGCCCCTACACCGCCGGGGCAGTGGGGAGCATCGCCTTCGGGCTCCGGACGCCTGCGGTGGACGGCAACGTGCGGCGGGTCGTGGCTCGCCTGATGGACATCCCGGACCCGACCACGAGGGAGCTGGAGCGGACCGTGGGAGCGTGGGTACCTGCAGATGCCCCGGGGGACTTCAACCAGGCACTCATGGAGCTGGGGGCCACGGTCTGCCTCCCCCGAACACCCACTTGCCAGGTCTGCCCGGTCACGGCGCTCTGTCGCGCCAGGAAGGCGGGCACGCAGGACGAGCGACCTACGCCCAGGCGCCGTGCCACGGTCCGCCGTGAGGTCCGCAACGTAACCGTGGCCTGGCGGCTCGAAGCTGGGGAACCGGGGGTGCGGTTGGCTCTCCGACGTCGCCCTGATGCCGGGCTGCTTGCCGGGATGTGGGAGTTTCCGAGCCAGATCGCTCCGGGCATCGGGGTGACCGAGGTCACCGAAGCCTCGGAGGCCACGGAAAGCACGGCGCCCGCGAAGAGCACGGCGGCCAGGGGGGGCGTGGCGGACATCGGGTCGCGACCCCCCGGGTCCGGGGTCGGGGAGAGGGCGCGACGCCTCCCGGAGGTTCGACATGCCTTCTCCCACCTCCACGTCACCTACCGTCCAGTGCTGGTCCAGCGCCCTGGCGGGGCGGCCCTGCCGGCTGGGGCGGAGTGGTTCACGCCGACGCAGATCCGTGCCCTTCCCTTACCGGTCGCGCAGCAGTCCATTGTGAAGAGCGCGCTCGAGGCGCTGGAAGCAGCCCTGGATTGACCGGACCGGAGGGGGCGAGGGATCATGCGGGTCACCGAGATGAACTGGATGGAGGTGGAGCGCTACCTGGAGGGAGACGATCGGGGCGTCCTGCCCCTCGGAAGCGTGGAGCAGCACGCCTACCTCAGTTTGGCCACCGACATGATCCTGGCGGAGCGGGTGGCGGTGGAGGCCGCCGAGCCTCTGGGAGTCCCCGTCTTTCCCGTCCTTCCCTACGGCCTGGCTGCGTACTTCTCCGCCTACCCCGGCACGGTGGCCCTGCGGCCCGAGACGTACGAAGCCCTGATCGCGGACATCCTGGAGTCCCTCCACGGCGCCGGCTTCCGCCGGATCCTGCTTGTGAACGGGCACGGGGGAAATGCCCCGGCCGGAGAGGTGGCACAGCGCTGGGCGAAGAAGAAGGGAGACGCCCGGGTGGCGATCCACCACTGGTGGAAGGCTCCCCGGACGAGGGCCGCAGCGGACTCCGCCCGGGAGGGGGGAAGCCACGCCAACTGGATGGAAGCGTTCCCGTGGACCCGCCTGGCCCACGCCCCGGCCCCTGACGGGTCGAAGGAGCCCGCGCGGATCACCGACGAGGATCGGGCCCACCCGGAGCGGGTCCGGGAGATCCTGGGGGACGGCAGCTTCGGCGGCGTCTACACCGTGCCCCACGAGGTGATGTCGGGAATCTGGGACGTGGCGGTGAGGGAGACCCGGGCGCTGGTGGAAGGCGCGGCGTGGGATCCGGACCCGGAGAGGCAGAGCCCATGAAGCTCGAGTTCGACGGCAAGGTGGTGGTGGTCACCGGGGCCGCCCACGGCTTCGGACGAGAGATCGCACTCCGCTTCGCACAGCTGGGTGCCCGGGTGCATGCCTGGGACATCCTCCGGGATGAACTGGAGGAAACGGCGGCGATGGCCGAGGCCCACGCTCACGGAGCCCAAGCGGTGGAGGGGGAGGGGGCGGTGATCCCCGCCTATGTGGACGTCACCGATCCCGGTCAGGTGGAGGAAGGGATCTCGCTGGTGGAGCACGGGAGCCCGGACGGACAGGTCCACATCCTCGTGAACAATGCCGGGGGAGTGCTGGGCCAGGTGGGTCGGCCGGTGGAGTTCGTCCTTCCGGGAGAGTGGAACGACATCGTGGCCGTGAACATGACGTCGGTGTTCCTCACGGTCCACTCCGCCGCTCCAGCCATGAAGGAGAATGGGTACGGACGAATCGTGAACATCTCGTCGGGGGCGGGTCTGGGTGTGAGCAAGACCGGAATCCAGGCCTACGCCGCCGCAAAGGCCGGGCAGATCGGGCTCACCCGGCAGCTGGCCCACGAGCTGGGCCCGTTCGGCATCACCGTGAACAACGTCGCGCCGGGCTTCGTGCGTTCGAATCCCAACACGGAGCGGCAGTGGGAGGCGTACGGCGAGGAGGGGCAAGAAGTGCTGGTCGAGGGCATCGCACTCCGGCGGCTGGGCACGCCGGGAGACATCGCCGACGCGGTCCTGTTCCTCGCCTCCGACCAGGCGGGGTGGATCACCGGGCAGGTCCTTTCCGTGGACGGGGGAAAGTAGCCCGGGCTCTTCCCCGGAGCCGCGGTCGCCGACCCCGAATCCCGTGGCGCAGGGTCCCTAGAACTCCTTGTCTCCGAAGGGATCGAAGCCTGCCAGGCCTCCGTGACCCTTCGGGCCCTCGTGCCGCGCGCGTGCGTATCCGCCTCCGCTGGCCCGGCTCACCCGCTTCTCCGCCACCAGCGCCTCGAGGACGAGCTCCGAGGCAGCCACCTTCACTCCATCCGGTGCCGCGGAGGGTGCCAGGCCCACCCCTACGACGAGCCCCAGGAGGCCGGGCACGGTTTCGAACCCCAGCAGGCAGGCGTTGGCCGAGGCCTCCTCCCCGACCTGCAGCGCACCCCCTTCCTCGAAGTACTCGACGATCTCCTCCACGTCTGCGCCGCCGGCGCGATCGTGGAAGGTGGCCTGGCAGGCGCGGGCGATGAGCTCGTTGGCGATCCGCTCCGGGCCCTGCAACTCCCCTTCGTATTCCAACTCCATCTTTCCGGTGATCGCCGGGAGGGCCGAGTAGACGTCGGTGATCCGTGGGACGACTCGGTCTTCGCCCAGGAGAAGCGCCCGGCGTTCGGCGTTGGAGACGACGCTCTCGGTGACGGTGATGGGCATCCGTTGGCTGACCCCGGACCGCTGGTCGATGCGTTTGTCCTCCCGGGCCAGGAAGGCGATACGCTCGATGACCTCGGAGACGATGTCCGGCACGATGACCTCCAGTGTCCCCCGCTCGGCCCACGCCTCCTGGAGGGTGACGCTGACCCCCGTCTCGATCTCCCGGGGGTAATGGGTCCGGATCTCGGCTCCGATGCGGTCCTTGAGGGGGGTGATGATCTTGCCCCGGGCCGTGTAGTCCTCCGGGTTGGCGGTGAACACCATGAAGACGTCCAAGGGAAGCCGGATGGGATAGCCCTTTATCTGGACGTCTCCCTCCTGGAGCACGTTGAAGAGCCCGACCTGGATCTTCCCTGAAAGGTCGGGGAGCTCGTTGATGGCGAAGATACCCCGGTTCGCGCGGGGCAGGAGCCCGAAGTGGATCGTGAGCTCGTCCGCCAGGATGTGCCCGCCCCGGGCTGCCTTGATGGGATCCACGTCCCCGATCATGTCTGCGATGGTCACGTCCGGAGTGGCCAACTTCTCCACATAACGGTGGTCCCGGTCCACCCACTCCACCGGGGTCTCGTCACCATGCTCCCGAACCAGCTCCTTCCCGTACTTGGAGATGGGATGGAGGGGGTCGTCGTTCACCTCGCTTCCGTACAGGATCGGGATCTGGTCATCCAGCAGCGTAACCAACGCTCGGAGGATGCGGCTCTTGGCCTGCCCGCGGAGGCCGAGGAGGATGAAGTCGTGACGGGCCAGAACGGCGTTGATGATCTGCGGGACCACCGTGTCCTCGTACCCCAGCACCCCTGGAAACAGCTCCTCTCCGGATCGGACCTTCCGAACCAGGTTCTCGCGCATCTCGTCCCGGACGGATCGACTCCGGTAGCCGCTCTCCCTGAGCGCTCCGACGGTGGTGGGGCGGTTGTAGGACATGCCTGGGAACTCCTGGACGAGGGGGCCGCTCTGCGGCGGGATTCCATTCCGTGCGCCGAAGGGCGGGATGCGCTACCGTTGGGGCCAGGCGCCCGGCGGGCGCCGTGGGAACCCGGATACCCGATGAGATGTCCTCGGGTCCAGGGGTCCGACTGCTCCATCCACCACCCCCAGCTCCATGAGCCCCCAAGACGTCATTCGCATCGCGGTCGCCGTCTATCTCGCCGGTGCCCTGGTGGTCTTCGCCCGGCTGGTTTCCGACAAGATCCGCTTCGTTCGAGAGGGAGGTCCCGAGGATCGAAGCGACCATATCGGCAGGCGGATCGGGATCTTCTTCACGGAGGTCATCGGCCAGAGTAAAGTCCGGCGGCGACTCACCGCGGGCTGGGCACATGCCTTCATCTTCTGGGGCTTCCTGGTCTTTGCCATCTCCACCCTGAACCTCCTCCAGGGGTTGGCCACCGGCGAGGAGGGATTCCTCCACCTGGCGGTCATGGGGTGGTTTCCTCCCGTCGTGGACGTCTTCGCGTTCCTGATCCTCGTGGGAATCGTCACACTGGCGATTCGGCGGTTCGTCGTCCGGCCCTCCTACCTCACCTACCATTCATCCGAGTCCGCCATCGTCCTGGCGGTCATCGGGCTCATCGCGCTCACCCACCTGGGGGAGCGCTACCTGGGGGATCCTGCCGCGGTCTACTCCGGATACGCGCACCTGATGGTGGCCTTCTCGTTTCTGGCCTACGTCCCGACTTCCAAGCACTTCCACATTCTCGGCGCACCTGTGAACGCCGTGCTCCAGCAACTCGAGGACCACCAGCGGATGGACGCACTGGACCTGGAGGCCGAGCTGGATTTCGAAGCGGGCGACTCGTACGGGTGGAATCGGGTGAAGGACCTCCGCTGGGACGACCGGCTGAACCTCATCACCTGCATCGAGTGCGGCCGCTGCCAGGAGGCGTGTCCTGCCTACGCCACCGGGAAGCTCCTGAACCCCAGGGACTTCATCGTGGATCTGAAATACCACTCCCAGGGCAAGACGCCGCCCGGGAAGCAGGCTGAGGTGGCCCGCGAGGCCTTCGCCGCATCCGGCGAGAGCCTGGATGGAACGTCCCTGTCGGAGCAGCCGCTCGTCGATCACGTCATCGCCGCCCAGACCCTCTGGGAGTGCACCACCTGTATGGCATGCGTGCAGGCCTGCCCGGTGGACATCGATCACCTCTCCGTCCTCCTGAACCTGAAGCGCTACCAGGTTCTGGACGTGGGTGACATCGAGCCGGAATACCAGCGCATCTTCACGAACGCCGAGCGCGCCGGCGACCCGTGGGGATACGGGGAGCACAAGAAGACGGAGACCATCGCCGGCCTCATGGCCGGAGCGACCGAGTCAGGAAGCGCCGTAACCGGCCCAGCCGAAGGGGAGGATGGCGTGCCTGGGGAGGGTGAGGGGAGCGGACCGCGTACCGAGGGGAGGAGTGAAGCGTCGATGAATCCGGCTCCCCGGATTGCCGAGCCCGGGGAGGAGTTCGACGTCCTCTTCTGGGTCGGGTGCTGGGGGCTCTACGACGACCGGAGCGTGGAGAGTACCAGGGCCACGCTGAAGGTCCTGGAGCACTATGGAGTGGATTACCGGATCCTGGGGGACACGGAAGTGTGCTGCGGGGAGAACTATCGTCGCATGGGGAACGAGCTCCAGTTCCAGATGAACGCCCAGATGAACATGGAGCTATTCCGGAGCGTGACCTTCGAGACGCTCGTAGTGACGAACCCCCACTGTCACCAGGTCTTCGGAAAGGACTACAAGGACTTCCTCCCGCCGGAGTCCGGCGGGAAGCTTCCGTTCCGGGTCCGGAGCGTGGAGGAGGTCGTCTGGGAACTGGTCCAGAAGAAGGGCATGCCGGGGAAGGGCGGGACAGGGACCGTGGCCTACCACGACTCCTGCTTCTACGGCAGGTACAACGGTCTCTACGAGCCGCAACGGAAGCTCGTGGAGGGGAGCGGGGCTCAGCTCGTGGAGCTTGGCCGGAGTCGCGAGAACTCCTTCTGCTGCGGTGCCGGCGGCGGGAACTTCTGGCGCGAGGAACAGGAGCCGCGGGTCTCGTGGAACCGGGCGGCGGAGGTCATGGAGAGCGGCGCGGAGACGCTGGCCGTCTCCTGTCCCTTCTGCATGGCCATGCTGGAGGACGGGCTCAAGGCCCAGGACGGGTACGATGAGCGGCCCGTGAAGGTGAAGCACGTGGTGGAGCTGGTGGCGGAGGCGATCCCCTGAAGGACTGATTCACCTGTGCCGGGACTCCCGACGCCACCAATGGCGTCACCGTCGCCGGCACGACATGGGAACGCCCGGGCGCTGGTGTCACGCACCATGGTCTCGCGACGTTGGGCCACGGGCTCGGTGAGGTCATCGAGGCGGACCTCGTGCCGTATCATCACCTCCTGGTCAAGGAGCTCACGGGCCTCGAGGGAGGAGTTGGATTCTCCGATTCCCAGGACGGGAATGGATGGGAGCCCAGCCACGAGACGCCCTACGGGCTGAGTATGCGGTGGTCGAGATCGCACCAACCGTCCATGACGGTGGCAGGTGCTGCCGCCCGAGTTGGATCCAGGCACCGACGGCGAAGCCCGTGACGGTGAGGATGGCCTTCCCGGGTCAGCCGGTGAAGTAGATCCAGGCGCTGAGGGCCAGGCCGGCGACACCGATAACGCCCAGGAGGACGTATTCCAGAGCCGGTGCCCGTTGTCTTCCCTTCTCGCCGTGGAACCAGGCCACGATGGCCGCGATCGCCACGGCGGTGGCGGTGAAGACCCACGAAGCCAGGTACGCGGAGTCGCGGAGTGCGCCCCGGTCCGCGAAGTCGCTTATGACCGTGGTGAACCCGAAGCCAAGCACCGCCGTCCCGATGACCACCTGTGGAACCCGCTTCTTGAGCAGGGTCTGGATGTCGGAGATCTCATCGCCTGTGGCACTCACCGCCGTGCCTCCCCCCTGCCCTCCCTCCAGCGTCCGAAGTACGTCCGCCGCGGAAGGACGATGGTTCGGTTCCCGCGCCAGGCAACGCTTGAGGAGGGCCGCCACCGCTGGCGGGGCCTCGGGCCGCAGGCTGCCCAGATCCCGGGGTTCCATGGTGAGGTGCGCCTTGATCATGTCCGTCCGGGAGCGAGCGTCGTAGGGGCCTTCCCCCGCAAGGAGCTCGTAGCCCAGGATCCCGAAGGCATAGATGTCCGCCATCTCGGTGAGGTCCTGGTCCAGGAGCTGCTCCGGACTCAGGTACTCGGGGTTGCCGATGAGCTCGCCCGCCATGGTGAGCCGGGTACCCTCGGCACCGCTGGTGGCCAGGATAGCGGCGATGCCGAAGTCGGAGAGGAGCGCCCGACCACCCTCCTCGTCCCAGAGGACGTTCCCTGGGCGAATGTCCCGGTGGACGAAGCCCTTGGAGTGTGCCAGGGCCAGGGCGTCGGCCACGGACCGGAGTGTCTCGATGGCCTGCTCCACGGAGAGGCGGCCCTCGGCCTTCAAGCGCTCCTCCATGGTCCGGCCCTTCACGAACCGCATCACCATATAGGGGGTGCCGTCCGGAAGACGTCCGTAGCGGTGCACCGCTACCACGTTGGGATTGTCCGACAGGGACGCAGCCGCTCGGGCCTCCCGCTCGAACCGCCGACGGGCGGTCTCGTCGGCAGAGACGAGTGGATCCATGACTTTGATGGCCACCAGCCGTGAAAGCGCCTTCTCACGGGCAAGGTAGACGGTGGCGACCGACCCGGATCCGAGGATGCGCACGACCTCGAATTCGTCGCCGAGCGCCGCCGCCAGTTCGGTGGGTGAGCGGACTTCGTGGGGCTTCATGGGAGCTCCAGACCGACCCCGGTGGGGGTCTTCACCAAGCGGGGGAGCAGGGCAGGAATCTCCCGGGCCGCGAAGCCCGACAGTGCCTCCTGGGAGGTGGACCAGTCCAAGAGCGACTCCAGAGTGCGGATGGTTGGAAAGACCATGGGTAGCTCCCCGGCCCGGTGCATCGCCAGGGCCTGGTGTGGGGTCACCCAGATGGAGTGGGTCATCTCACGGGGATTCAGGAGGACCTCCCGGCCCGGTTCAATGTGGGCGGCGAAGAAGCGTGTGTCATATCTCCGGGGCTCCTGGACGGGGGTGATCCAGTGAGCCACGTATTGCACGGAAGCGGCGTCCACGGAGACGTCGAGCCGGTCCAGCGCTTCGGCGAAGCCGATCTCGTCGGCCAGGAGCAGGTCCCGAATCTCGGCGACCGCCGGGTCCTCTCCCGCAGAAGGGGCGGGTCCACCACCCCCGACGGTCCCCACCAGCAACCCGGTCTCCTCGAACGCCTCCCGGAGCGCGGCGGCGTAATAGGCCACCGCCGGAGGAGAGGCGTCTTCGGGAAGACCCAGTCGGTGCGCCGCCTGAGCAGGGGTGAGGCCTCCGAGTCGTTCGAGGACCCGAGGTTCGGCGTCCGCAAGGTCGACCCGCCCCCCAGCGAACACATATGCTCCCGGCACGAAGCCAGATCTGCGCGTGCGGCGGAGCATGAGGGTCTCGAGGCCCTCATGCCCGTCCCGGAGCAGGACAATGGTGGCCGCCGGGCGAGTGGGTACCGGATCCGCCGGGTCCCTGTCCAGGCTCTCCGCGAACCCTTCGGGAAGTTGCTCGTACGGTATCGTGAAGTCGAAGTCGGACATCAGTTTAGGTAATATGCCGTGGGTCAGTGGCCAATGGCCAGTCCGTCCTTTCTTGCATCGGAGGCGCCGGCCCAGCCCTGGTCCAGCTTCATCACCATCTGTCCGCCGCCGAAGGCCACGTTCTCCCAGGGCGTGACGTCGTGTCCCATGGCCTCCAGCCGTGCCACGAGACCGGGCGTCGCATTCTCGATTGCCACCTGCAGGCCTCCGCGGTGACGGAAGCGAGCCGCATCGATGGCCTGCTGCGGATCCATGCCGAATTCCACCATGTTGAGCACCACCTGCACGTGACCCTGAGGCTGCATTGACCCTCCCATTACGCCGAACGCAAGGAGGGGTTCACCGTTCCGGGTCACGAACCCCGGGATGAGGGTGTGGAAGGGACGCTTCCCCGGCGACACCTGGTTGGGGCTGCCCGCGTCCATGGTGAACCCGGCTCCCCGATTCTGGAGAACGAACCCCGTACCGGGGATGACGATTCCGGAGCCGAAATACTCGTAGATGGAGTGGATGAACGAGACCATGTTTCCCTCGCCGTCGGCGATCGCCAGGTAGATGGTCTCGGTGGAGGTGGCGAAGGCGCCGGGTTCCTGCCGCTCGGCGGCTCGAGAGGGATCCAGAAGGTCTCTGCGGGTGGCCAGATACCCCGGGTCCAGGAGCTCCGTCACCGGGAACTCCAGGTATTCCCGGTCGGCGACGTACGCGAGATCCGCGAAGGCGATCTTCTTGGCCTCGATCAGGTGATGCAGGTACTCCGGGGAGTTGTGGCCCATGGCCTGGAGGTCGAAGGGCTCCAGGATCTCCAGCATCTGCAGGGCCGCAATCCCCTGCACCGCCGGGGGCATCTCCCAGACGGTCCAGCCCTTGTAGTCGGTGGATATTGGGGTCACCCACTCCGGTTCCATGGCCTGCATGTCATCCAGGGTGAGGTACCCACCCATTGGCTCGAGGCCTTCGACGATCCGGCGCCCCAGCGGCCCGCCGTACATCGCCGCGGCCCCCTGGTCCGCAATCTGGCGAAGGGAGGTGGCCAGGTCGGGGTTTCGGAACCACTCCCCCGCACGCGGCGCCCGCTCGCCCTCAACCAGGTAGGTGTCGGTGGCCCCGGGGTCCTGGAGCAGGAGGTGCTCCTCCGCGGCCCACTGTCGGGCGATGATGGGGGAAACGGGGAAACCGTCTTCCGCCAGTTGGATCGCGGGTTGCAGGACCCGGGGTAGGGGGAACGATCCGTACCGATCGAGAAGAGCTTCCCACCCCGCCACGGCGCCCGGGACGGTCACGGACCCCGGGCCCTGATAGGGGACACCCTCGAAGCCATCCGCCCGGATGCGTTCCGGTGTCATGCGGGCTCCGGCTCTCCCACTGGCGTCCAGTCCCACCAGTCGTCCCTCCCGAGAAGACCAGAAGAGCGCGAAGAGGTCGCCTCCCAGTCCTGTCATGTGGGGCTCCACGAGGGAGAGGACCGCGGAGGCGGCCACGGCCGCATCGAAGGCGTTTCCGCCCTGACGGAGGATCTCGAGGGCGGCAGCCGAGGCCAGCGGCTGGCTCGTTGCGACCATACCGCTGGGGGCGTACACGGTGGAACGGCCGGCTACGGGAAGGGGGGTCACTTCACTCACGGCGGTGGTGTTCCGGTGGGGCAAGGGGTCCGGTGGCGCGCATCCCACTGCGAGCGTCACCATGGCCAGGAGGGAGGGAATGTGTCGGGATGAACAGCGCATGGTCAGCCCTCGGGCTCGATGATCCGGACCTTGTCCGGAAGGATCCGAGTCAATTCCTCGGCGGGGCTGCGATCCTGGCTGCTGTCTGGCCAGTGGATGGGGACCACCACATCGGCGCTGCAGGCCCTGGCGGCCTCGGCGGCACCACTGGGGCCCATGGTGTAGCGCTCGTCCACCGGAAGGAAGGCCACGTTGCAGCGAACTGCGGATATGGCCTCGATGGGGTCGGTGTCGCCGGCGTGGTAGTACGTCACGCCACCCACCGTGAAGACGTACCCGAGCCAACCGGATTCCGCGGGGTGGAAGTGCCGGTCCTCGTTGTAGGCGGGAAGCGCCAGCACATCCAGGCCCCGAAGCTGGAGCATGTCACCGGGGCGAAGAAAGTGATCCACATCCCCCAGCTGCTTCTTCATGCCCACCGGCGCGATCACGACCGTGTCCGGTGTCCTCAACCGGTGGATGTCATCCTCGCTGAAGTTGTCGTAGTGAGGATGAGTGAGGAGTATGTAGTCGGCAGTGCCCGTGTCGGGTACGCCCCGGGGATCCACGTGTACTTCCAGACCGGCTCGACGGATTCGGACCGACGAGCCGCGGAACCACGAGAGGCCTTCCAGGAGTTGCATGTCCATGGAGCCGGGTACCGAGATGTGGGGTGTGGTGTCCAGGGCCAACGGGACGAACCTAGGGGTCCGGGGCAAGCGGAAAAAGTGGCGTGCCTCGTTCTCACCGGTCGTCCGGCGGAGTCAGACTGGCAGGAATTCCTGACGGTCCTGTCAGCAGAGGGCCGGGATCCCACTGGCAAGGTATGTGCAAGATTAAGGAGATCTCTTGAGCGAGACCCACGATGTCCCGGGTCCGAGCGCGGACGCGGGACCCAATGAGAGAGGCGATATGGGAGAGCGGTTCACCCTTCCGGTGCTACCCCTCCGGGATACGGTGGTGTATCCAGGCGTGGCGGTGCCCATCTCCGCAGGCCGTCCCGGGACCATCGAGGCGGTGCAGGAGGCGCTGGACGGCGACAGGCGACTCTTCGCAGTAGCCCAGAAGGAGAACGTGGACGAGGCCACACCCGACATCCTCTACAGTGTCGGGACCGTGGTCCGGGTGATCCAGACCCACCGCGTGCGAGGGGGGGTGCAACTCCTCGTGCAAGGGGAGGGGCGCGCCCAGGCCATCGCGTACCACGATGACGGCGATCACATGCTCCGGGCGGTCCTCCTACCCATGGAGCGCCAGGAACCGGCCGACCTGTCCGATCCCGCCTTCGCCGCCCTGGACCGGGAGCTCCGGGACCGGGCCGCGGAGCTCGGGACTCGTCGAGGCGTACCGGCCGAGGCGCTCAATCAGCTCATCCAGGGAGTGGATGAGCCAGGAGCCTTCGCGGACCTGGTCGCCTTCTACCTCGAGCTTCCCACGGACGCCAAACAGGGACTCCTGGAGACACTGGACGACGAGAGCCGGATGAGGAAGGCCCTGGTTTCGGTGGAGAAGGAACTGGCGCGGATCGATGCCCAGGAAGAGATCCAGGCGCGAGTGCAGTCCGAGTTGGGGGAGCGTCAGCGCGAGATGCTCCTCCGGGAGCAGCTCAAGCAGATCCAGAAGGAGCTGGGCGAGGAGGAGGAGCGGGACGATCTCGAGGAGATCCAGACGCGCATCGACGAGCTCCCTTTGGGAGAGGAGCAGCGGACCGAGGTCGAGCGGGAGCTCCGACGGCTGGAGCGTACCTCGCCACAGTCAGCCGAATACCAGGTGATTCGGACCTTCCTGGAGTGGGTCATCGATCTTCCCTGGGGAGAGCGCACCGAGGACAAGATCGATCTGAAGCGCTCGGCGGAGATACTCGACGAGGATCACTACGGTCTGGAAGACGTGAAGGACCGGGTCCTGGAGTTCCTGGCGGTTCGAAAGCTCCAGATGGAGAGGGCCGGCGAAGCCGACGAACAAGAGGAGGTGCCGGAGGGCCCGGTCCCCACGGATGACGGAGAGCCTGCCGCCTCGGGGAACGGTGCCAGCGGCGCAGGGACGGATGCCGATGGGATCGATGCACCGGGCGCCGAGGCCGAAGGGCCGGACGCGGACCGGCCCCTCGACGAGCCGGACGAGATGGTCGGCCGGGGGCCCATTCTTCTCTTCGCTGGCCCTCCCGGTGTGGGGAAGACCTCCATCGCCAAGTCCATCGCCCGGTCCCTGGGGCGGAAGTATGTCCGTATCTCCCTGGGCGGAGCGCGGGACGAGGCCGACATCCGGGGGCATCGGCGGACCTATGTGGGGGCCATGCCCGGCCGCATCATCCAGGGGATGAAGCAGGCCAAGAGCAAGAACCCGGTCTTCCTGCTGGACGAGGTGGACAAGCTGGGCGTCTCCTTCCAGGGAGACCCCTCGTCGGCGCTGCTCGAGGTCCTGGACCCGGCCCAGAATTCCACCTTCGTGGACCACTATCTGGGAATTCCCTTCGACCTGTCGGAGGTCCTCTTCATCGCCACGGCGAACTACGTGGACCGGATTCCGGCTCCGCTGCGGGACCGGATGGAGTTGGTGGAATTCTCGGGGTACACCGAGGCGGAGAAGCTGGAGATCGCGAAGCGCTACCTCCTTCCGAGGCAGGAACGGGAGAGCGGTCTCACCGAAGGTGAGTTGGAGATTGAAGAGGCGGCCATCCTCTCTGTGGTGCAGGAGTACACCCGGGAGGCAGGCGTGCGGCAACTGGAGCGGGAGCTTGGGAAGGTGGCCCGGAAGGTAGCCCGGCGGATCGCGGCGGGGGACGACGAGAAGCTGACGCTGGACCGGGAGGGCATCCACGAGTTGCTGGGGCGCCCCCGGGTCCACCCCGAGCGTATGGCGGCGGAGGACACCGTAGGCGTGGCGACCGGGATGTTCTACACCCCCATGGGCGGGGACATCATGTTCGTCGAGGCCAGTGTCATGCCGGGCTCGGGAGGGTTGGTGCTCACAGGGCAGCTCGGGGACGTGATGAAGGAGTCGGGGCGTGCCGCCCTCTCCTTCGCGAAGGCCAACCACGGGCGTCTGGGGATCGACGAAGGGGCCTTGAAGGACAAGGAGGTCCACATCCACGTCCCGGCCGGAGCCATCCCGAAGGATGGCCCTTCCGCCGGGATCACCATGGCCACGGCGCTGGTCTCGGCTCTGAGCGGAAGGAAGGTCCGTCGCGACCTGGCCATGACGGGAGAGCTCACGCTCACCGGGCGGGTCCTCCCCATCGGTGGCGTCAAGGAGAAGCTCCTGGGAGGGGTACGCGCCGGAATCCGGGAGTTCATCCTCCCCCGGGAGAACGAGGCTCACCTGGACGATCTCACCCGGGATGTCCGGGACACCATCCAGGTCCACCTCGTCGAGGAACTGGACGAAGTGATGGCGCTCGCGCTGAGGGACGGCGGTGGCGAGGCCGAGGAATCGAGCCCCAAGAAGAAGGCGGTGACGAAGAAGGCGTCCAACCCGGCTTCCCGGAAGAAGACCGCGAGGAAGCCGTCGAAGAAGAAGGAGCCGGCCGGGAGGTAGCTGGGCCTGAGGAGATCCAGGGGGGACACGACGGTGGATTGCCCCCCGGTTGCCGATCCGCGTGCCGGTCTCCCCCGCCTTTAGGCGGCGGACGTGTTCAGTGGTGTACCACCCACGGGCCGAGCGGCTGCCCGAGGACGGCCGCTGCGATGGCGATGCCCTCCAGGAAGCTCCCTACCCGAATGTTCTCGTTGGGAGAGTGCTGGTTGTTATCCGGATTGACCGTCGGGACGGAAACCGCCGGCAGGCCCAGCGTGGAGACGAACGGGGAGATCGGGATGGAGCCGCCGGAGGTCCGGATCTTCACGGGCTCTCGCTGGAACAGGGCCCGCATGCCCGCGGCAAGCCAGCGGCCCGGGACGGACTCGAAGTCGGTGCGGTAGGCGGGGTAGGAGACGGTTCCGTCGAACCGGGCGAGTCGGGGGTGGTTGTGCCGCTCCTCGTCTGAGGGCTCACGGCCGGAGATCACGTGGTAACCCTGCGCCTCGATGTGATTGCGCACGAGATCAAGTAGGCGGGCCCCTTCGGTTTCCTTGACCAGACGGACATCCACCTCCGCGACCGCAATGGCCGGGACGATGGTTCGAACCTCGTCGCCCACCCAACCGGAGGAGAGGCCGCGAACGTTCAGGGACGGATACTGGACGGCCTCCTGCAGGCTTCCTCCAACATGGTCGGGCTCCGCAATACCAAGTCGGACAAGCACATCCGCCTCGTCATCGGGGACAGCTTCCAGGACTCGGCGAGTCTCGTCGCTGAGGGCAATCCCCTCATAGAACCCGGGAATGACCACCCGTCCGTCCCGGTCCTTCATGGAGGAGAGAAGGTGAGCCAACCGCGCGGCAGGGTTGGGCGCAAAGTTGCCGTAGTGGCCACTATGCTGGGGGACACGAGGTCCGTAGGTGGTGAGGGTGAAGGTGGCGATCCCCCTGGCCCCGAACTTCAGGCTGGGTGCGCCGGAGTAGTGGGGAGGTCCGTCGAAAATGACCAGCATGTCCGCTGCCAGCCGATCGCGGTAACGCTCAACTGCCGCGGGAAGATGGGGTGAGCCCAGCTCCTCCTCGAAGTCCACGATGACCTTCAGATCGTAGTCGAGTCCGGCCCCTTCGGCGTCCAGCAGGTCCACCGCCATGAGGAACTGGACGTTGGGGCCTTTGGAGTCGGAGGCGGATCGGGCGTAGATCCTCGAGTCTGCTTCGACTTCAGCAGGGGTCTGGGGCCACGGGAGATCCAGGTGTGGCGAATCCCCTCCAGGCGACCGCAAAACGGGGAGGTAGGGGTTCTCCTGGTTCCAGGCCGTGGGATCCGCGGGCTGGCCGTCCGCCTGCAGGTAGACCAGGACGGTGGCCACGGGGTCGGGTACGGTCCGGCGGGCAAGCAAGAGCGGAAGGCCCGGCGTCGACAGCCACTCCACACGGAACTCTCGGCCGAGGAAGGCCCGCTCGACCCAGGCCATGACGTCGTCCATCCGCTCCGGCTGGTGGGCGTCGTTGGGAAGGGTCAGGTACTCGCGAAACACCTCGATGGCCTCGATGGACCGGTCCTGCACCAGGGACCGGATCCGGTCCGGCGCAACCTGGGCCCGGACGGGAGTCCAGGCGCAGAGCGTTGCGGCGAGGAGGGCGCATGCCAAGCCCCCGGGGACCCGACGCAGGCTCGCCAGGGGAGCCGGTCTCCGGGGCTGCGGCGGAAGGGGGCCGGAGGTGAGCGAGGCAGCCAAAATAAGACGGATCATCCGATCAATGGCGGTGTTGGGGAAACTACCGAACTAGAATACTGTTTCTTTATATCCTGAGTGGCCCACCCGTCCGGGATTCGCTGGCGCATCACGTCACCTGAATCCTACCGGCCGGGCCACCAGAGAGGTGGCCGATGCGGGCGACCACCGGAGCGACCAGGGCCAATCGGCTTTCCACTGCGGCCACTTTCGATGCGGGCACCGCCATGAGGAGGCCGCCGGACGTCTGGGCATCGCAGAGGAGTAGTCGCGTGACCGGGTCCACGCCGTGGCCCATCTCCAGGTCCGCGTCCAGGTCCCGGGAGTTCCGCTTGGTCCCCCCAGGAACGTGTCCCGCTGCCGCCAACTCCCGGGCTCCCTCCAGAAGCGGGACCTTCGAGGCCTCGATCCTGGCGGAGAGGCCCGACGCTCGCGCAACCGCCCGGAGATGCCCCAGCAAGCCAAATCCGGTCACGTCGGTGGCGCAGCGAACTCCCAGTCGTACCATGACTTCGCTCGCTCCGGCATTGAGCGTGGCCATGGAGTCCACGGCCCGGGCCAGCACCGAGGGCGGGGCGGCGTCGGCCTTGAGGGCCGTGGTGATGACACCGGTGCCCAGGGGCTTGGTCAGGATGAGCACGTCGCCCGGCCGGCCGGCGGCATTGGTCACCAGTCGGTCCGGGTGAGCCTGGCCCACTGCCACCATCCCGTACTTGGGCTCGGGATCGTCGATGGAGTGTCCCCCCAGAACCGGGATTTGGGCTTGGGCGGCAACTTCGGCACCGCCGGCCAGGATCTCCTCCGCCCAGCCCTCTGACAGGTGGGCCCGGGGGAATGCGAAGAGGTTGAGGGCGAAGAGGGGCCGCGCCCCCATGGCATAAAGGTCCGAAAGGGCGTTGGCCGCGGCGATCCGGCCGAAGTCCCGCGGGTCGTCCACCACCGGCGAGAAGAAGTCGACGGTCACGACGAGGGCCCGGGCCGGGGTCAGTCGATACACCGCGGCGTCGTCCCCGGTGGTGGCGTCCACCAGCACCCGGGGATCATTGCTAGGGAGGAGGGGGCGCAGGACCTGCGCCAGCTCGGCCATGCCGAGTTTGCAGGCTCAACCCGCCCCGTGGGAGAGTTGGGAGAGCCGGATCCTGGGGCGCTGGTCCCTGGGCTGTTGGGGCATGGATGGACGAAGGGCGAGAAGGGTGGAACTGCGGGGCTCGACCGGGTACCGAAGGGAAGCCAAGCTAGGACGAACCTCCCACGTGTGCGAGGCGTTCCGGATCGTGACGGCACCGGCACCATCCCCCCGACAGCGATTCACCGCAGAGATTCGGAGGTCCGACGAGGACCTGGATCTGGCCAGAGCCGCCCTTCTGGTGGCTCAGGAGGAGTACCCGCAGCTCCCACTGGAGATCTACCTCTCGCGCCTCGATCAGTTGGCGGAGGAGGTATGCGGAAGACTGGGGCAGGAGACTGCGCCGCTCCTTGTCCTGCAGGAGTTGCTGGAGACCCTCTACCGCCGGCAGGGCTTCAAGGGGAATCGGGAGGCCTACTACGACCCCCGGAATTCCTTCCTCAACGACGTCCTCGACCGCCGTGCCGGGATTCCCCTCACGCTGGGTATCGTCCTCCTGGAAGTCGGGTGGCGGCTCGACCTACCGCTGGAGGGCGTCACATTTCCCCATCACTTCATGGTCCGCTTCAGGGGCGAGGGAATGCACCTCCTGCTGGACCCCTTCGACGGAGGCGAGGTGCGTTTCGAGGACGAGGCCCAGGAACTCCTGGATCGGGTCTACGGCGGGATGGTGCGGGTACAGCCCGGGTTCCTCCGGCGAGCCGCGCGGCGGGACATGTTGGTGAGGCTCCTCACGAATCTGAAGGGGGTCTACATGAACGCCCGCGACCATCGCAGGGCTCTGGCAGTGGTGGAGCGCATCCTGCTTCTCCGGCCCGATGCCGGATCGGAACGCCGCACCCTGGGGCTCCTCCTGGCGCGGATGGGTCGTCATGAGGAAGCCCGGGCGGAGCTTCGGACCTACCTGGAGGGAGGACCGGACCCCCGGGATGCCCGCCAGGTCGAGAGGCTCATGGGACGCCTTGGCCGGGGCGACGACCCAGGCCTCGGGGAGGACCTTGACGAGGAGCTTTCCCCGTGACGAGACCGTTCCCTCCAGAGGAGGCCGGAGCTTCCTTCAAGGCGTGGGCAGGAGGGGAGGTGATCCTCCACCACGGAGATCCGGAAGCCGAGTACCGGGCCGCCACCACGGGAGTCGGCCTCCGGGACCGATCCCACCGGGGGCAATGGGCGTTCACGGGCCGGGCACCCCTGGAGATGTTGAAGGGTGTGGTGACGGGCTCCATGCCGGACGCGCCCGCCGAGGTTTCCGGTGTGACGGCGGGGCGCGCCACCTACCACACGGTGCTGACACCCAAGGGGAGGATCGTCTCGGACCTGTGGATGTGGAGGGAGGTCTTGAACGGATCGGAGGTGGTCCGCGCACATCTGCCTGCCGAGGCCCGGGAGGCCCTGCGGACGTACCTCGCCCGGATCCTCCCTCCACGTCTCGCGCGGCTGGAGGACCGCTCCGAGGAACTGGGGATGCTCTCCGTAGCGGGCCCCGGCGCAGCGCGCGTCGTTTCCGGTGTGGTCCTGGGCCTCCGCCTGGGCCAGGAGGAGTTGGAGGCTCTCGAAGAAGGGGAGTACCGACGGATGGGTGGTGGGCGGGAGGACGAGGTCCTCGTGATGCGCTCGGCGGACCTTTCGGTTCCGGCGTACGACATCGTGGGGGAACGGGAGGTGCTACGAGCCGTCTGGAAGCTCCTCACGGAGGCGGGAGCCGAACCCATGGGACAGAAGGTCTGGGATACGCTCCGGGTGGAAGCGGGCCGTCCGGCCTTCGGCTCCGAGTTGGGACAGGATGTGATTCCCGTGGAGGCGGGGATCCACCACCGGGCCATCGACTATGGGAAGGGTTGTTACACCGGCCAGGAGGTGATCGTCCGGATCCGCGACCGGGGTCGGGTCAACCGTCACCTCCGCCGCCTCGTCCTCGACCTCTCGTCGGAGCTGCCGGCACCTGGGACTCCTCTCTTCCACGGACCCGAACGGGCCCGGGGCGAAATCACCTCCGCCGTGGATTCACCGACCAGGGGAAAGCTCGCCCTCGCCTACGTGCGACGGGAAGTCGAACCGGGGGAGTCGGTGGCGGTGGGAAGTCCCGAGGGTCCCCGGGCCCGGGTGGAAGCCCTTTCGGATTAGCCCCCTGGATCCGGGCGCGTCCCGGTGAGCAGGTGTGTTGCGATGCGGTCGCCGTGCTCACGACCGTTCTCGATGAAGATCTTGTTGGCGTTGTTCCCCGCCGCCAGGACCCCGGCGATGTAGACCCCCGGGACGTCGGTCTCCATGGTGCCCGGGTCGTGATGGGGAATCCCGGTCTCGAGGTCGATCCCCACACCGAGGGACCGGAGGAGCACCGGGTCCGGTCGCCAGCCTGTCATGGCGAGCACCCAGTCGTTCTCGATCTCCTTCTCCGAGCCGTCCACCTCGCTCCGGAGGAGGACCGAGCCCCAGCGAACTTCCGCGACACGGTGGTTCCAGAACATGGGAATCTCACCCCGGTCCAAACGGTTGGAGATGTCGGGAACGACCCATGGCTTCACCCCCCGGTCGATGCGGTCCAGAAAATGGACCATGGAAACGTGCACCCCGTTCCGGTACATCTCCAGCGCCGATTCCACGGCCGAGTTGCCGGCACCCACTACGAGCACCTTCTGGCCGAAGTAGGGAAACGGCTCGTGGTAGTAGTGCTTGACCTTGGCGAGATCCTCACCGGGCACCCCGAGCTGGTTCGGCTGGTGGAATCCACCGGTGGCCATGACCACGGCCCGGGCCAGGTACTGATGCTCCTCCCCACCCATGGAGCGGGTTCGGATGTGAAACCGTCCTGCGGTGCCGTCGATCTGCTGAACCGCCTCGTATTGGTGCACGGCCATCCCGAAGTGCTCCACCACGAATCGGTAGTAGGCAAGGGCCTCACGACGCGTTGGCTTGCTGTCGGGAATGGTGAACGGCACACCCCCAACCTCCAGCATCCGCGCGGTGCTGAAGAAGGTCATGTAGTAGGGGTAGTTCACGATGGAGTTCGTGATGCACCCCTGGTCGAACAGGGTCGCAGATACCCCGTTCCTCGCCGCTGCGGCACCCACCGCGATCCCGCATGGGCCCGCACCGACTACCGCCAGATCCATCTCATGCATTCCGTCGTTCTCCGGGCGCTCCGTCCGCTCGATCATGCTGGTGAAGGTACGGATTGTCCCCGCCCATGGTAGCGGGGGCACGTGGGTGCAGTACCTTGCCCGACCCGGACATCACCCACCCACGCATCGGGAATCCCATGGCCGACCCTGAAGCCGACACCCGCCGCCCGCGCCTGCGTTCCGCCGTGGGGCCGGGCTGGATCGTCGCTGCGGCGTTCCTCGGTCCCGGTACCATCACCACCGCGACCCTGGCCGGAGCCCGCTTCGGCACAGCGCTCCTCTGGGCCCTTCTTTTCTCCACCCTCGCCACCATGGGACTCCAGGAGATGGCGGCCCGCCTGGGCTTGGTGACCGGGAACGGGCTCGGCGAGGCAATTCGGGGGCGATTCAGAGGAGCCGGGCGTGTCATGGCCGCCCTCCTGGTCGTGGCTGCCATCGCGGGGGGGAACGCCGCATACCAGACCGGGAATCTCCTGGGTGGGTCTCTGGGCCTGCAGGGGATCGTGGGTGGACCCGTGCGGGGTTGGGTGATCGTGCTCGGCGCGCTGGCGTTCGCCCTCCTCTGGACGGGGAGCTACCGCCTGGTTGAGCGCGTGATGGCGGTGATGGTGGCCGTCATGTCCCTGGTCTTCCTGGCTACCGCCGCGACGATGCTTCCGGCGGCGGGTCCCATGCTCGAGGGTCTCTTCGTGCCGGCCCTTCCGGATGGCTCGCTTCTCGTGGCCGTCGGGCTCGTGGGCACCACCGTCGTTCCCTACAACCTGTTCCTGCATGCTTCGGCGGTGGGAGAGCGGTATACGGGCGGTGAGGCGGATCTGCCGGCGGCGCGCATGGAGTTGGCACTCTCCATCGGTCTGGGTGGAGTCGTGAGCATGGCCGTCCTCCTCACCGCGGCCTCGACCCTGGGTCAGAGTGGTGCCGAGGTCACCAGCGCGGCAGACATGGCCCGATCACTGGAGCCCATCCTGGGCCGGTGGGCCGGAGTCTTCTTCGCGGTGGGGCTCTTCGCGGCCGGGATGACCTCGGCGGTCACCGCTCCTCTGGCGGCCGCCTACGCCACCGCCGGTGCTCTGGGATGGGAGCGGGATCTGCACGATGCCCGGGTGCGGGCCGTGTGGGGGACGGTCCTTGGCGTCGGTGTGGTCCTGGGAGTCCTGGGTGTGCGCCCCGTTCCCGCGATCCTCTTCGCCCAGGCCGCAAATGGTATCCTGCTGCCCGCCGTGGCGGTATTCCTTCTGGGTGCGGTGAACGACCGACGTCTCATGCGAGGCCGCCAGAACCGGGTGGCATCCAACGTCGTGGGTGGGGTGGTCGTCCTGGTCGCCACCGTGCTGGGCCTCCGTGCCCTCCTGGCGGTGGTGGGCTTGATCTGAAGAATGGAATGGCGCCAGGAACATCCCGACGACACTGGGAGCGAAGCCGGATGAGCGATGCCGCGCAGTCGGAAGCCCGCAAGGCATTGAACCGCCTTCGAAGGGCTCTGGAGAAGGCGGTCCGGGAGTTGGGCACCCTGGACGGAAGTCTCAGGCACGCGGAAGGGGACGACTTTCCCGCGGCCCAGTATGACCTCCAACGGTCCAGGCTCACGGGGGTGATGGATTTCGCCGACGAGGAAGCTCAGCGATTGCAGGAGAAGATCCTGCACTCCGGAGGCCTGGAGCCCGGTCGGATCCGGAGGTCGTCGTGAGCGTCACGTCTCTGGGGATGGACCGGAGAGACTTCCTGGAGCGAGCGGCGGCGCTGGGGGCTGTGGGGTGGATCGCGCCCGTCGCCTTCGTGGGGCGGGTCGGCGCGCCGGACGTCGTCTTCCGCGGTGCACTGGTGGTGGATGGGACTGGAGCTGAGGGCCGCGAGGCCGACGTAGCGGTCACCGGTGGCCGGATTACGGCCGTGGGCCGGATTCCGGAGGTCGGGTCCGAGGAAGTCGATGTCCGGGGTCTTGTCCTGGCCCCGGGCTTCATCGACATCCACTCTCACGCGGACCTGAACCTGTTGGTGGAGCCGCGGGCCGAGAGCAGGATCCGCCAGGGGGTCACGTTGGAGGTCGTGGGACAGGACGGGAGCTCCATTCTGTGGAGTCCGGGTGCGGCCCGCTCCCGGGCGGAGCGCTTCCGGAACCAGCATGGCGTGGAGATCGATTTCGCCGACCTGGGGGGCTTCCTGGACTACCTGGACCGGAACCCGGTGGCGGTGAACGTGGCGTCCATGGTGGGGCACGGGACGATTCGCGGATTCGTGGTGGGAAGTGGGGACCGACCCGCCACGGAGCGCGAGCTGGATCAGATGCGGGCCCTGGTCCGGAACGCGCTGGCGCAGGGGGCCGTGGGGCTCTCGTCCGGGTTGGAGTATACCCCCGGGGGGTTCGCGCCGAGAGAGGAGCTCGTGGCGCTGGCGGCGGAACTCCAGGGGACGGGCTACCCCTACTCGTCCCACATGCGGAACGAGGACGATGCGCTCTTGTCGGCCGTGGAGGAGGTGCTCCACGTCGGGCGGATGGCCGGAGTGCCGGTGCAGGTATCCCATCTCAAGGCCCAGGGACGCCGCAACTACTGGAAGGCGGAGGTGGCGCTGGCCATGATCGAGGCCGCGCGCGCCGATGGCATCGATGTCCATTTCGATCGGTATCCCTACGTGGCCTACGCCACGGGTCTCTCCAACCTGTTCCCCGCATGGTCCCGGGACGGAGGCTCCGCCGCCCTGCTTCGCAGACTGGATGATCCGCAGGAGGCGAGGCGGATCGAGACGTTCGCACGGGGAAAGGTGGCGCTGCTTGGGAGCTGGGACTCGGTCCAGATCACCTCCACCGGGGAGACCACCGCCTGGGCAAGGGGGCGGAGGATGGGGGAGCTGGCGGAGGAGCGGGGGCTGGACCCGTACGCACTGGCCCTGGAGTTGATGCGGGCAAACGGCGGAAGCGTGGGGATGATCGGATTCGGAATGTCCGAGGAGAACACGGAACGGTTTCTGGCGCACCCCCTGGGGATGGTGTGTTCAGACGGGGGTGCCTACGCTCCGTACGGGCCCCTCGGCCAGGGCTCGCCGCATCCCAGAGGATACGGGACCTTCCCACGGCTTCTGGGCCACTACGTCCGGGAGAGGCGGGCTCTCTCCCTGGAGTCGGCGGTGCACAAGGTCACCGGAATGCCGGCGGGGAAATTGCGGCTGTCCGACCGAGGTGTCGTCCGCGAGGGCGCTGTGGCGGACCTGGTGGCCTTCGACCCGGACACGGTCTCGGACCGGGCCACCTTCCAGTCGCCCCACCAATATCCCCAGGGTATTGTCCACGTGATGGTGAATGGAGGGATCACCATTCGAGACGGAGAGCAAACCGGGTCGCTGTACGGGAGGTCGGTGCGCGGAACGGGCTACCGGGGTTGAGCCGAGGAGAGGCGGATGAGCGGGTTTCGGGACGGATTTCCGGCGCCGGACGAGCTGCCGGACCGAAGCGACGTCGTGGTGGTCGGGGGCGGGATCGCAGGTACGTCCACACTCTACCACCTGGCCCGCAACGGCATCGACGCCACTCTCCTCGAGCGAGGACGAGTGGGTCGAGGAGCCACGGAGGCGGCGGTGGGGGTGTTGGCACCGCCGCTCCGCCAGCCATTCCACGAGACCTCCCACGATCGGGGGTCGGACGGTGCGCGCGAGATCTGGTCATTCGCCATGCGTTCCATCGAGGGCCTGGGGACCGTGCTTCGGGAGATGGGGGCGGAGACCGAGGCGGGGCTGGACCTCCGGGGTGGGCATGTCCTGGCGGAATCCCACAGCCAGCACGCGGTCGAACTCTCGTTCCAGGCGCTGGAGGCGGCAGGCTTTCCGGTTCACTGGCTCACGGCGGACCAGGTCCGGGAGCGATGCGGAGGCCGCGGCTTCACCGGGGGCTACCTCCTCGAGGGCGCGGGCGCCATCAGTCCCGGACCCACAGCCCGTTGCCTGGCGCGGGCCGCCCAGGAGGCCGGGGCGAGAGTGGTGGAGGAGGTCGCGGTGCGGGAGGCCACCCGGGACGGGGCCGGGCTCGTGTGCGAGACCGATCGGGGGCAAGTAAGGGCGAGCATGATCGTCTATGCCACCCATGTGGACTCCCGCCGATTCTCGGCGCTCCTGGGCGACGAGATCGTACCCATTCGGGGGCAGGGCCTGGCGGCCAGGGTCCAGGGCCTCGAGGGGCAGGAGGGAGGCTTCGCTACGCACTGGAAGCTCAACGTCTGGCGGCAATCGCCGGACGGGGAGCTGTACCTCGGCGGATGGCGGCACGACGCCTGGGACCGGTCGTACTGGAGGACCCGCCCGGAGCTGGACGACCGGCTCCAGGGTGACCTGGAGGAGTGGTTCCGATCCACCTTCCCTGAAGCGCGGCTAGAGGTCACCCGGCGGTGGAGCGGAATCTTCGGGTGGACCAGCGACTACCTCCCCCTGGTGGGTCCCCTTCCTGGAGCCCCGGACGAGTTGGTCATTTCGGGGTTCTCCGGGGGTGGCCTGCCGTTCGCGTTCGAGTGCGGAAGGCTCCTGGCCCAGGCCGTGGCGGGACGAGAGCCGGTTCCCGGCGGCGGCCTGTTCAACCCTCGTCGCTTCATCTAGCGGTCGGCGGAGGATCGATCGGGAATGGACAGCAGCCGGACAGAGGGAGCCCTCGCTGGAAGATCTTCCGGGGACGTGGCGCCCGGGCTCAGGGAACTGGAGTCGCGCCTCGGGGGCTGGTTCCAACGGCCGGAGAGTCGTATCCCGGAGGAGGAGTTCGGCGCCGTCGCACTCCAAGTCTTCGAGCTCCAGTTCCTGGGGAACGAGGCGTATCGGCGGTACTGCGAGAGCCGGGGGCGAACCCCGGCCTCGGTATCACGGTGGGAGGACGTCCCCTCGGTTCCGGCGACCGCCTTCAAGTACCTGGACCTCCTCAGTGCGCCAGGACGTCCGGAGGCGGTCTTCCTAACCAGCGGGACGACCAGGGGAGGGGGTCGCCGGGGCCGTCATCCCGTGTCTTCGCTCGGGCTCTACCGGGACGCGTGCGTGCCGTGGTTCGCAATGAACCTGGTGCCCGAGGGGGGGCGGCTGCCCATTCTGTCCCTGGTACCGTCGCCTCGGGAGGACCCGCACTCTTCCCTTTCCGCCATGATGGGCTTCGTGTGCGACGCCCTGGGCACCGTGGACAGCGGGTTCTTCGCGCGGCCCGAGTCCGGGATCCGGGTGCAGGAGTTCCGGAGCGCCCTCATCAGGGCGGAGGGCGAAGGGGTACCGGTCCTGGTCATGGGTACCGCCTTCGCATGGGTCCAGTGGCTGGAGAGGTGCGGGAGGGAGGGATGGAGCTTCGACCTCCCGGAGGGATCGAGGCTCATGGAGACGGGAGGCTTCAAGGGCCGGAAGCGACGGGTGCCTCGCTCGGAGCTCTACCGCGGCCTGGAGGCAGCTCTGGGTATCCCGGCGGAGCGAATGGTGAACGAATACGGAATGACCGAGTTGCTCTCACAGCTCTACGAGCCGGTGCTCCGCCCAGCGTCCGGGAAGCCGCGGGAGGCGGATCCGGGGGAGCGAGTCCACCTTCCACCTCCCTGGTTGCGGGTCCGGGTCCTGGATCCGGAGACCCTCGCCCCGCGGAAAGCTGGGGAACGCGGCCTGCTGGCCTTCTTCGATGCGGCGAATCTGGCGTCGGTGTCGGCGATTCTCACCGAGGACCTGGGCTGGATGGACGACGACGGGTTGAGGCTCGTGGGAAGGGCAGAGGGGGCGGAGCCGCGTGGGTGCTCCCTCGCCATGGAGGAACTCCTGGAGGGTGTACCGTGAGCCATCTCGATCCCGGAGATGTCCGGGCCCTCCTGGAGGACCTGCGGGAAGCACGCGGGACGCTCATGGAGCTCACGGCCATGGAGATCGCGGCCGCGGTGGGCACGGTAGGGGCCAGGTTCCTCAACCCGGACGACCCCCTCCGCAAGATCGCTCTGGAGCGGATCCCGGACGAGGCGGGCTTCTCGAGAGCCATGGCGGAGCGAGTCCTGGACGGCATGGCCCGCGACTGGACCGAGCCACGCTTGCGGAGGCTCCTCGAGACCGAGTTTCGCGACCCGTCGGTCCTGGACGGTTTCCGCCCCAGGCCGGGGGAGGCGGCGGCGGCCCGACTCCGGGCTGTGGGGGATGGAGTGGCGGTCCACATCGGGTCCGGCTCGGTCCCTGGGGTGTGCGCAACCTCGGTGGTTCGGTCGCTCCTCGTGAAGACCCCGGTGCTGGTGAAGCCCGGAGACGGAGACCGCGCCCTCACCGAGCTCTTTCTGCAGGGCCTGGAGCACCAGGCGCCAGCTCTGGCGGCTGCGGTGGTCGTGGCCTATTGGCCCGGCGGGGAGTGGGAGTTGGAGGAGGCGCTCCTGACCGGGGCCGATCGGGTGGTGGTGTACGGGTCCGACGAGACGGCCCGGCTCATACGGGACCGGGTGCCGGTCCACGTGCCTCTCGTGATCTACCACCACCGCACCAGCATCGCCGTTCTGGGGGAAGGGGTGCTGGCGCCCGAGGCACTTCCGGTGGTGGCCCGGGACCTGGCGTTCGCGGCATCCACGTTCGACCAGCGCGGATGCGTGTCTCCGCACCGGGCCTGGGTCCTGGGTGATCCGGTTCATGCCGAGCAGGTGGCCTACGCGGTAGCGGAGGCCATGGCGAGGGAGGCACAGGACACGCCTCCCGGTCCCCGGTCCGAGGGGGATCACGCTCGGGTGCAGCAGGTACGTGCCAGCGTGGAGATGCGAAGAGCCGCCGGGGAAGAGGTGCGCATATGGGGCGACCAGGGAACTCAGTGGACCGTGGTGCTCGAAGCGCCTGGACCCGTAGCGCCCTTAGGAGTCCCCCGGAGCCTCGTCGTGTCGGCGGCGGCGGATCTCCCGTCGCTGGCGTCCACACTGGAACGGGAGGCTCCCCATCTCCAGAGTGTGGGTCTGGCCGGCCTGGGAGCGCTCGAGGAGCCGGTGGCGGAGCTCATGGCCCGGATGGGGGCCACGCGCATGGTGCCTCTGCAACACATGCCGTTTCCCCCCGCCTGGTGGCGTCATGACGGGGAAGGACCGCTCCGCGCGCTGGTCCGTTGGGCCGAATGGGCCCCGTGAGGGAGCGCTACTCCTCCTCGGGCTCGGTCCGCCAGAAGACCATCTGCCGGACACCACGGGGGTTCTCCTCGACGCGGACCGTGAGGGTGTCTCCCTCTTCGATGCCCACATCGTCACGGATCTCCTGGGGAATGGTGATCCGCCCGCCCTTCCCGACGGTGACGTCCCCGTAGTAGAGGGTGCGATAGATGGCCATCAAGCCTCCTGAATGTGCAGACGGAGATTCAAACCTTAACAATATCGAGTTCTTCATACGTGGCAACGAGCCCTCCGGTGCTGAAGGAATCCTGCACGCTTCCCCGTAGTCCGGTAGAGTCCGGTGCTCTGATCCCGCGTCCGAAAGCGCCGACGAGAATCTTCAGGAAAGGAACTCCATGTCCGACTTCGCTTTACGACTGAGCGGCGTCACCAAGCGCTTCGGGAGCCATACTGCGGTGGACCACCTGGACCTCGAGGTTCCACGGGGTTCGATCTATGGACTCCTGGGTCCCAACGGCTCCGGTAAGACCACCTCGATCCGGATGATCATGGGGATCCTCCTCCCGGACGAGGGAAGGGTGGAGCTCTTTGGGAGCGACCCGGACGAAACGCGCCGCAGGCGTGTCGGCTACCTCCCAGAGGAGCGGGGCCTCTACCGGAAGATGAAGGTGCTGGACCTCCTTGCCTTCATGGGGGAGATCCGAGGGGTGGCGCCGACGGAGGGCCGGCGGAGGGCCGGTGACTGGCTCGACCGACTCGGGCTCCAGGACTGGATCGATCGAAAGGTGGAGGACCTGTCCAAGGGAATGCAGCAGAAGGTCCAGTTCGTGGCCACGGTCCTGCACCAGCCGGAACTCCTGATCCTGGACGAGCCGTTCAGTGGGCTGGATCCCATCAACCAGGATGTCCTGGAGGAGATCGTCCGGGAGTTCCACCGAAAGGGTACGACAATCCTCTTCTCAACCCACCTGATGGACCAGGCGGAGCGGCTGTGTGAACGGGTCTGCCTCATCTCCCGGGCCCGGAAGGTCCTCGACGGAGATCTCAAGGGTTTGAAACGAGCGGAAAGCCGGGGCGTCCTGGCTGTCGGGTTCGAAGGAAGCGAAGGGTGGCTCGAGGGTCCGGAGGTCATGGCCCGGGAGGCGGTCGGAGGGGACTATCACCTTGTCCTGGCGGACGGTGCGGACCCCCAGGCGATCCTGCGCCGGGCGATAGCCGCGGAGGTGACGATCCGCCGATTCGAGCTTGTAGAGCCGCGGCTCCACGAGATTTTCGTGCATCACGCCGGGGAAGCAGCGGCCGGAGACGGTGGCATGCCCAGGGCCCTCGACGGCACCGGAGGGGTGGGATGAACGCGATCGTGTGGGCGGTCATCAAGCGGGAGTACCTTCAGCGCGTCCGGAGCAAGTGGTTCGTCATCGCCACCGTCGCCGGACCGTTGCTGCTCATCGGGCTCATTGCGGCCCCGATCCTCATGGCGAACCGTGGGGAGGAGCGGGAGCGCACCCTCGTGGTTGTCGACCGAACCGGAGTTCTGTTCCCAGGGGTCCAGCCACGCCTGGTGGAGGCCGGGTACGCCGTCGAGGCGTCGCCCGGGGACGATGCGGAACTGGAGAGGCTGACCGATGCGGTGAGGGGCGGCTCCATAGGCGCTTTCCTCGAGTTGGATGAAGCTACGCTGGCACGAGGTCACTTCCGGATGCGGTCACACGAGGCGCCGTCTCCGGTACGCTCGGTCCTCGTTCGGCAGGCGGTGGTCCAGACGGCGTTGGAAGTCCGACTCGGTGGTGACACGGAGGATGTTCAGGCGCTCCTCACCGGTGGCACACTGCAGGTGGACGTCCTGTCGGAAGGCGCCGGAGGATTCGAGGACGCAACCTTCGTCTCCGCGTACCTCGGGGCGTTTCTTCTCTACATGAGCCTGCTCTTCTACGCAGTGGCCGTCATGCGTTCGGTGCTGGAGGAGAAGACGTCCCGGATCGTGGAGGTCATCCTCTCGTCCATGAGGCCGTATGAGCTCATGCTGGGCAAGATCCTCGGCGTTGGCGCCGTCGGCCTGACCCAGTTCGCCCTGTGGATCCTTTCCGCGGGCCTGATCTTCGCGGTCGGAGCTCCCGCTCTCCTGGCCGCGCGGCCCGACTTCATGTCCCCGGAGACGCTGGCCGACGTCCTTCCGGGTGCCGGGTACGCAGCGCTCTTCGCCGCATACTTCCTGGGCGGGTACTTCATCTACTCCGGGCTCTACGCCGCGGTGGGCGCGACCTGCAACAGCGACGAGGAGGCTCAGCAGGCCCAGATGCCCGTGGTCATGCTCCTCGTGGTTCCCATCCTCTTCGTGACCCAGGTCATCCAGGAGCCTGAGGCCACCCTTTCCATCGCCCTGTCGTTCGTGCCGTTCTTCACCCCCATTCTCATGTTCGCCCGGGCAGTGGTGGGCGGGGCTTCGGCGCTGGAGATCGCGGCCTCCATGGTGCTGATGGCGTTTACCATCCTGGCCGTGGCCTGGGTCGCGGGTCGGATCTACAAGGTGGGGATCCTGATGGCGGGGAAGCGCCCGACCCTGCCTGAGATCCTGCGCTGGGTACGGCAGGCCTGACGGGCCATCCACCCTCCAACCGGTGGATGCGTCAGTCGGCTTCCGGGAGGCAGGAGCGGAGCAGCGCGATCAGGTGGTGGCTCTCGAACTGCCGGGCACGATGGAGGACCTCCTCATAGGAGGGCTCGATGAGGATGGTCGCGGTGCGGAGGGCTTCCTGCCCCTCCTCCTCAGGATCCGCCGGAGAGAAGCGGAGTAGCCCACCGAAGGTATCGGTGCGGCGGGGGTCGTCGTCGAACTCGACGTACACGTCCCAGAAGCGGCCCTCGTGGCTCACCGTGGCGAGGTGATGGCCCTCCGGGGTCCTGGATCGCCGTGGGCCGGGATCGGGGTCGTCGGGAAAGTGCAGGTTGAGTTCAGGCTCGTTGCTCATGCGCCTAGTCTAACCGGGTGGGGCTTCGGGCTCAAAGGTACAATGCAGCACGATCTATGCCCCCACCTCGGGTGCGGCTTCCCCAGCGCCGGCGGCGGTATCCGGGGAGGCAGGTGGCTCAGAATGCACCAGCCGGACCGGGAACGGATCAGTGGCCGCACCCGTGTAGAGCGTCCGGTGTGGGAATGGAATCTCGATACCCGACTCGTCGAACGCGGCTTTGATCTCCTCGTGGATCGAGGTCTTCAGCTCAAGCCAGTTCTCCCTCGTGGCCCAGACGGCGAACAGGTAATTGAGGGAAGACTCCCCGTAGCCTTCGAATACGATCTTCGGTTCCGGCTCCATGAGGCAAAGTGGGTTGTCGCGGGCGACCTGTAATAGCACTTCCCTCACCTGGTCCAGGTCCTCCTTGTACGCCACCCCCACGTTCACGTCCACCCGGCGAATGGGGAACCGGGTCAGGTTCACCACTTCGCTCTTGATGATGCTCTCGTTGGGGATCCGGACGAAACGGTTGTCGAGGGTCTGAAGCTTCACCGACATCATGTCGATGGAGAGAACACGCCCCCGGGTGGTACCCAACTCGATGACATCACCCACAACGAACGGCTCCTCGGCCATGAGAAAGAAGCCCGATATGATGTTCGAGACAGACGTTTGCGATGCGAATCCCAGGGCGATGCCGAGGATCCCTGCCGCCCCCAGGAGCGGAGCCAGGCTGAAGCCCATCTCCGACAGGACGGTGATCAGGACGGCCAGGAGGCCCACGTACCAGATCAGCTTTCCCGCCACCAGGCCCCGTTGGGGGTTCGACGTCCGGGTGACCCACCCGCGAATGGTACGGGAGGCCCAGAGGATGACCGGAAGCCCCACGAACAGGAGGACCACGACCCGGACCAGCGTGAGTGGGTCGGCCAGGGGCATGGACGCGAACCACTCGGGGATCCATCCCGGAGCGTCCGCGGTCGGTCCCGAACCGGTCAGCCCGGTCTCCTGCAGCGTCATAGCCACTCGCCCAGAGAGGACCGGAGGCGGGCGAACGTCCGGGCCGTGAAACCGCGCGCCATGGGAATCTCGGCCGCGCTGAGTCGCTCGGGTGCCGTCGCCTCTTCCGGAGGTTCGGAAGCCACGTCCAGCTCACTTCCGACCTCCTCGCCCCTGTAGCGCACCGAGGTGAGTTCACTCCAGAGGCGATTGCCGTCCCTGAAGACAGAGAGGTGCTTGGGCCGGAGGGCGATCCGCGTCACCAGGAGGTCGTCCGGACTGAGGTTCTTGAGTTGGAGAGGGCATACGCAGAGGTGCTCGAGAAACCCCTGCTCCTCCATGGACCGCCGGGCCTTTGTGTCCAGGAAATAGCAGAGCTCCCCATCCTCCCGGCTCCCCCACCAGGTATCGGAAAGGACCTTGGTGGAAAGGCTCACGACCGTGCTACGGGCGGCGCCCAGTGCCTCGACACGCACGACCAGAGGGATGCGCACGTAGATGCGAGCCTCGGCTCCCTTCAGGAGCCAGAACTCGTCCTCGGGCTTCACAATGACGGGACGGTCCGGATGGGCGGGAGTGAGGGCGATGCGGCCGTCCCATCCAGGGCCGGGAACCCACCTCCCCCGGCGGGGCTCCTGGCCCTCGCCCTGACGCCAGTGGGTGAGGTGGATCTCCCCGGCCGACCGGGTGAAGCGCAGCTCGAGGGGGCCGAGAGCCAGGGAGGCCTCCCGGTCATCGGGGACGGTGTGGGTTCCCCAGTCGAAAGCCGTATCGTCGCTCAAGAGAGTCTCTTTCGGGCCTGGCGGACGGCCGCTCGCAGGGCCTTCGACTCGCCGGGATCCAGGGGGATCCCACCGAATCGCGCCCGGGTGTAGAGCTCCACTGCCCGGGTAGCGGGTTCCCCTGCCTCCGGCCGCCGGACCCGGATCGTACGGGCGAGCCCGAACGGCGTGATGGGCCCCGGGTCCAGAACGCCGGCCCTGCGTCCGGCGCGGACGAGGGAAAGATAGCTGCGTGACACGCCTCCCGGCGATGGCCCGCCGCCCCGGAATCGAGCGAGCGCCAACAGGGTCACGGACAGGAGCGCCACAATCCAGATCCAGGACGGAGACGGACCTTCACGGGAGCTCTCGGGCTCTCCGGGCCGGTCCAGCCACCGAGTGAGCCCCCCCAGGAGGTCCAGTTGGGAGTCCATGGAGTAGTCCAGCACCCACTTGTTCCAGCGGTGCTGGAGGCCGTCGAACCAGAAGCGGCCGGGCCAGTTCCAGGCGACATCGGCGGCTCCGACTCCGGAGCCCCCCGGGGTGGGATCGAAGGTGATCCAACCGTACGAGGGGAACCACACCTCGACCCAGGAATGGGCCTCGTTCTGAGTCACGGCCAGGTATTGCCCGAACTCGTTCCAGCGACCACCCAGGAACCCGTTCACGTTCCGTGCGTGGATCCCGACGCTCCGCAGCATGACCGCCATGGCGGTGGAGAAGTACTCGCAGTGTCCGGCGCGGCGATCGAAGAGGAAGTGGTCGAGTGTCGCATCCCCCGCCGTTCGGGGAAGCTCCCGCGTATACTGGAATTGGGTACGCAGGTAGCGCTCAATGGCCGCGGCCTTGTCGTACCGGTTCTCCAGGTCGCGGGTCAGGGAATCTGCCAGGGCGGCGATGCGGTCGGGCATCCTCGGGAGCTGCAGATACCGCTGGCGGTCCGGCATGTAGCTCCGGTCCGCCTGACGCAGGAGCTCCGGAGCCGGGTCAGACGCCTTCGATACGGCCGTGTACACCGGTGTGGCGGAACCCCAGTAGCTCCAATCGCCGACGTTGTCGAACATGGGGTAGATCTCCGAGTCGGCGCCCACGGCCACCATGGGGCTCAGCCCGAAAAGGACCCGGACGTCCAGCGGCGCCGCGTAGATCTGCTGTCGGACCAGGGCCGCCGGCCAGCGTTCCTGGTACCAGTCGTCGGGCACTCGAGACGGTCGAACGTTGTCACTCCGAGTCCATCGCACGCCGTCGAAGTGGTCGTATGACCTGCCCCGCCAGTGGAGTCCAAGGAAGTTGCCGGGAAGGCCGTCCGGGAACTCCACCCGAAGCACGACCCGCGGATTGGCTTGGATGCGGGCCCCGAGTTCGCCGATGGACACCTGGTCGGAAAACCCGGCGATGGAGGTGGCCATGACATCGCCCCGGCCCGACCATCCACGGGCGACCCTCGGGAAGGTCAGGAACACAATGCCGGCGAACAACAACGTGGCCCCGGAGAGGGACACGGTGGTTACGAGGAACTGCCGGTCGGGGCCAGGCGCCCGCCCACCGAACCGCCGAACCTTTCGCTTCACCAATCCGATGGGCACGGCCACGGAGGCCAGGATCACATAGGCCGTGAACGCAAGACCGAAGAGGGCGCCCGGGCGGTAGGCGGTGGCGGCCAGGAGGAGCGCCATCGTGAGGGCGTAGAGGCGCGACTCGTTGAGCGCTTCCTCGGGTCTGAGGGCCTCCGAGACCAGGAGGAGGAGGAGGAGGTGGACGACTGGAACCACGACGTCCGGGGAGCTTCCCAGGAGCCCCAGCCCCACTCTGGCGGCCAGGAGTAGGGCCAGCGGAGGCCAGAGGCGTGTCAGGTGTTCGGCCACCGATGGGCTCGGGGACCAGAAGAAGGCCACCGCCAGAACCAGGAAGGTCATGACCGCCGAGATGGGCTCCACGCCCGCTCCGGAGGCGAAAGCTGCCAGGGCGGCCACCGAGAGCACGATCACGAGCCGCCGGTGGAGCCTCTCCAGCCTCATGCCGCTGCTCCCGAAGAGGATCCGCCCGAGGGTTGCTCCCCCGCATCCCGCCTTGAGGCCGTGCCACCGGTACGGATGACCTTGGCGAATCCCGGCACCGAGGGGCCCGGCGTGACGAGGACCGCCCGGTCACGGGGCACCGGAAGGGTCGGGAGGCCGGGTGTGCCGAAGTCCGCACGAGCCAATGCATCCAGGGCACGCTCAAGGTGCACGGGCCCACTCCCCGGCTCGACCTGGTGCGGCCCCGCGGTCAAAGCGAAGCTCCTTCCGCGGGCCGCGGCCCGCGCACACAGCGACGCGGCCACCTCCACCGCCGCCTCCGCGTCCGCTCCCGGGGGGTGGTCCAGGTGCAGGGCGATCCACACCACCTCCGATGCGTCCCGCTCGTACTCCCGCACGACGGGCTCGCGAAGCCGAGCCGACGTGCGCCAGTGGATGTCCCGAGCGTCGTCGCCGGATCGGTACTCCCTGAGGTTGCGGAACTCTCCGCGGGGTCCGGAAGCGGGGTGTCCGGCGGAGAGGGAGCTGGCGGGGGTATCGCCCCCACCCAGGATCTCTCCGGGGACCGACCGGTCGGTGCGGGGCCAGACCACGAGTTCCCCGGGTAGGACCACGTCCCGCTCCTTCCGGAAGAGGCCGAAGGGATACTCGGTAGACAGCGTGAGGCATTCCAGGGCGTAGACTCCCCGGCGGACGAATCGGTCCGTGGCGTGGGCGTCCAAGGTCGACCCTGCGGGGAGCCCCGGGAGAAAGGCAACGCCTGGCAGGCCGGGTTCCTCGAGTTCGACCGCATAGGACGACAGCCAGCGCTTTCGGTTCGTGACCCGGTAGCGGATCCGGAAGTCCTGATCGACCGGGACGCCCCTCGGGACGGCTCGAACCACGCGCAGTCCGCGGAGCGTCCGCTCCGAGAGCCAACCGCTGACTCCCATGGCGCCCAGCATGGCTCCAAGGAGGAGGTAGAGCAGGTTGTTCCCCGTGTTCACCGCGGCCAGGCCGACGCCCAGGCAACCCAGGGTGAACAGCAGCCCGGAACGGGTGAAGGAGATCCTTCGCCAGGCCCGAAGCCGTTTCCAGGCCGTCGTCAGCAGTTCTTTCCCGCTCCGGGCCGCCGGAAATGGTGCCGACCCGTTCAGACGGGGACCTCGACCGCTCCGAGGATCTCGTCCAGCAGGGACTCCGCCACACGGTGAGCCTCGGCGGATGCAGGGCTGGCGCCGACCGGGTGGATCCTGTGTGCCAGGCAGGGGTGCACCAGGTCCCGGACGTCGTCGGGTACGAGGTAGTCCCGGCCCATGGTCAGGGCGTACGCCCTGGAAGCACGGAACAGTGCAATGGCACCTCGCGGACTCACTCCCACCCGGATTCCAGGGGCTTCTCGAGTCCGGCGGACGATTTCCATGAGGTAGTCGACGACCGACTCGTCGGCGGTCACCTCTTCCACCTGGGCCTGCAGGCGGAGGACGTCTTCCGGCGAGAAGACCGGGCGCAGGTCCTGGAGTGGAATGCGAGATCGCGCGGACTCGGTGAGGATCAGGCGCTCCGCCTTCTCATCCGGATACCCGATGGTGAGCCGCATGAGGAACCGGTCGAGCTGGCTTTCCGGGAGCGGGTAGGTCCCGTGGTGCTCCAGGGGATTCTGCGTCGCCATGACCAGGAAGGGCCTGGGAAGCTCCAGGGTCCGATCTTCGATGGTGACGGTGCCCTCCTGCATGGCCTGCAGGAGGCCGCTCTGAGTTCGGGGAGGAGCTCGGTTGATCTCGTCGGCCAGGATGACCTGGCTGAATATGGGACCGGGCCGCAGGTCCAGCGTCCCCGTGGACGGATCGTAGACGTTCCCGCCCAGGACGTCGGAGGGGAGGAGATCGCTGGTGAACTGGATCCTCCGAAAGGACAGACCGAGCGTGCGGGCCAGCGCGTGCGAGAGGGTCGTCTTTCCCACTCCCGGCACATCCTCAAAGAGGATGTGACCTCGGGCGAGGAGCGCGGCCAGGGCAAGTTTGACTACCTCCCGCTTGCCATGGAACACCTTCTCCACCTCGGAGACGAGGAGGCCCAGATCACCCGAGGCGGGAACGGTGCGGTGGATTGCTGCCGATTCGGTCATGGAGGTCGATGGGGAGGGGGCGCACGGGACCCGGTCCGCAAATCCCTGGCAACAGAAACTCAATTACCCGAAGGCGACGGAAAAGGTCCGGAAATCAAGGCGATTTCCGCGTTGACACCATGCAGGAAACCGGTCTAGCTTGATGGGCTCTTCTGCCGGAAATTCGTCCCAACTCCTCGTCCATCGGGGTCTCGAGGACCTGTCTATGAACAAGAAGTGGATGTTCGCAGCCGCGGGCGTCGCGGTGGCTGGCAGCCTGGCGTTCGTCCAGGCGCAGAGCCAGCAGGACACCGCGCCGAGCACGGAACCGGCGCCTGCGTCCGCCACCGCGCAGCCTATCCAGTTTCCGCACGACATCCATGCGGGCACGTACCAGATGGACTGCCAATACTGCCACTTTTCGGCGGAGCGTTCCGTGGACGCGGGAATCCCGCCGGTCTCCACCTGCATGGGTTGCCATACCATGATTCCGGGTGAGAACCAGCCCGAAGAGATCAACAAGGTCCGGGAGTACTGGAACTCCGGCGAGACGATTCCGTGGGTCCGGATCCACAAGGTGGCGGACCACGTCCACTTTCCCCACATGCGCCACATCAACGCGGGTCTCCAGTGCCAGGAGTGTCACGGCGAGATCCAGGAGATCGGAGTCCTGGAGGCACCGGAGCCTACCTGGGGGAAGGGGAAGATGGGTTGGTGCATCAGTTGCCACGTCGAACGGGACGTGACCCGCGACTGCACCGTCTGCCATTACTGAGCCAGGATGACCATGAGCGACGGTATCAAGAGGCGAGACTTCCTTAAGGTCCTGGGGGTCAGCGGAGCGGGGGCGGGCCTGACGGGCTGCTCCACGGAGGACGTGGAGAAGCTGCTCCCCTATGTCGTCCCCCCTGAGGACATCACCCCCGGGGTGTCCACCTGGTACACCACAGTCTGCCAGGAATGTGCGGCCGAGTGCGGAATGTGGGTCCGCACTCGGGAGGGCCGGGCGGTGAAGGTGGAGGGGAATCCGGGCCACGCCGTGTCCGGGGGAGCATTGTGCGGTCGGGGACACTCCTCCATCCAGGGTCTGTACAGCCCCGATCGTTTCTCCGGTCCCATGGTCCGTGAGAACGGCGTGCTGTCGCCCGTGAGCTGGGACGAGGCCGAGGCCATGCTCGCCGAGCGGATCCAGGGGGCCGCGGGGAACGTCCTCCTGATCACCGGCCAGCTGGGGCCCACGGAGTCCGACCTCGTATCCCGGTTCCTTTCCGCCGTGGGTGGCCAGCGCGTGGAGCACGATGGCCTGGCCGATGCACCCCTTCGGGAGGCGACCCGGATCGCCTTCGGCAGGGACGTGGTTCCCGCGTACGACTTCGAGTCCGCAGGAATGATCGTTTCCTTCGGAGCCGACTTCCTGGAGACCTGGGTTTCGCCGGTGGAGTACGGCCGGGGGTTCGCCCGCGCCACCGGTGAGGATCACGGGGAGAAGGGGAAGTTCGTTTTCGTGGGTCCGAGGCTCAGCCTTACCGGGCAGAATGCAGACGAATGGCTGCCGATTCCTACCGGGGTGGAAGCGATCGTCGCACTGGGCATGGCCTCCCACATCGCGAGCCGAGGCGCCAGCGCGGGCCCGTACGCCTCCGTCCTGGCCGAGTACACCCCCGACGCTGCTGCGGAGGCCTCGGGACTGGAAGCCGAGAAGATTCGCGAGTTGGCCGAGGAGTTCTCCGCGGGGCCATCGGTTGCGGTGGGACCGGGGCAGGCGGGACACCACCGAGGCGCCACGGCGGCGAATGTGGCGGTCCATATCCTCAATGCCGTGGCGGGGAACGTGGGTCGCACGGTCCACCTCAGCGCGCCTGTGCAGAGCTCGTCGGCCCGCCCCTACGGCGAGATGCAGGTGGCCATTCGGGACATGGCCGGCGGTGGGATCGGGGTGGTGATGGTCCGGGGCGCGAATCCGGCCTACTCCCTTCCCGCGAGCTCGGGGTTCTCCGGGGCTTTCGCCTCCGTCCCGTTCAAGGTGTCGTTCGCCTCCGAGCCGGACGAGACCACGGCGATGGCCGACCTGATCCTTCCCGACCGCCACTTCCTGGAGTCGTGGGGGGACAGCAATCCTCGGCCGGGCATCTACGCGGTGCAGCAGCCGGTCATGCGGCCCGTGCCGCACTTCGATACCCGCCAGGCCGGGGACGTGCTGCTGAACCTGGCGGCGCGGATGGGGAGCGCCCTGGGTCCGGCGAGCACCTACGAGCACCTCCGTGCCCGCTGGCAGACCCTGCATTCCAGGTCCGGGTCGGGTCTCGACTTCGAGTCCTGGTGGAAGACGGCACTGAAAGCGGGCTCCGTGACGGTGGGGGCGACTCCGCGACAGGAAGCGGTGGCCCTACGGGCACCGGATGTCGCCCTGGTCTTCGAGTCACCCGCGTTGTCCGGCGACGGCGACTTCACCCTCCTCGTGTACCCCTCCTCTCGGCTGGGGGATGGGCGGCATGCGAACCGGCCGTGGATGCAGGAGCTTCCGGATCCGGTCTCCAAGCTCGCCTGGCATTCGTGGGTGGAGATGCACCCGGCTGCCGCGGAGGCGAATGGTCTGCGCCGCGGTGACGTGGTGACCGTTTCTTCGCCGGAGGGTGAGGTGACCCTTCCCCTCTTCACCTACCCCGGGATCCGTGAGGACGCGGTCGCCATCGCCATGGGTGGGGGGCGGGCCGAGAGCGGACGCTACGCCAACGGAAATGGTGTGAACCCCCTGGACCTGCTTCCGGCGACAGCCGAGCAGCCGTCGGGTGCGTTGGCCTTGGTCTCCACCCGGGTGACGGTGGCCGCTACCGGTGAACGCTACCGGATGGCCACCATCGAAGGTTCCGACGATCAGTCGGATCGGAACATCGCTCCTGCGGTGGCCCTGTCCGACCTGGGCCACGGCGACGCGGAGGAGGATCACTCGGAGGAAGAGCATCATGGCCTCCAGGAGATGAACCTCATGGGGGGCTTCGTGCCGGTGGAGACCGAGGGCGAGGCCGCGGATTTCCCCCTTCCGGGATCACGGTACGGTGACTATGGCCGGGAGGGCACGCCCCGTTGGGCCATGGCCATCGACCTGGACAAGTGCACCGGATGTTCCGCGTGCGTGGTGGCCTGCCAGTCGGAGAACAACGTGCCCTTCGTTGGCGAGCAGCAGGTGGCCATGGGGCGCGACCACGGCTGGATCCGCATCGAGCGCTACTACGAGCAGGTGGACGCCTCCCACGCGGCCCCCGTGGATGTCCGGCACCTTCCCATGCTGTGCCAGCACTGCGGGAACGCCCCGTGTGAGCCCGTTTGTCCGGTTTTCGCGGCATACCACACCCCCGAGGGCCTCAATGGCCAGGTCTACAATCGGTGTGTGGGCACGCGCTACTGCGCGAACAACTGCCCGTACAAGGTCCGGGTCTACAACTGGTACACCTATACCGATGTCCCCGAGCCCCTGCAGTGGTCGTACAACCCGGATGTGACGATCCGGAACACAGGGGTCATGGAGAAGTGCTCCTTCTGCGTCCAGCGCATCCGGGAGGTCCAGAATCGGGCGGCGCTGGAGGGTGGACGGGGCGTGCACGACGGCGAAGTGGTGCCGGCGTGCCAACAGAGTTGTCCCGCCGAGGCCATCGTCTTCGGCAACATCCGGGATCCCGAGTCCCGGGTGGCAGAGAAGGCTCACAACGAGCGGACCTACAGGGTCCTGGACGAGCTCATCAACACGCAGCCCGCAGTGCACTACCTCAAGAAGGTGACCTTCCACGGGGTGGAGTCCGGCGGGCATTGATGGCCTGACTCCGCGGAGAGACACGAGCGACCATGGCGAGTTTGACGGAATCCCAGAAGAGGGGGGCCCTCACCCACCCGGACGTCTCGCACTACAGCGAGGTCAACCGGGACGTGCTGGCGATACTCTCCGCCCCTGGCAAGGGGTGGTGGGCATTGTTCGGCATCGCGGTTCTCGGGGTTGGGATCTTCTTTGGATCCTGGTTCTACCAGATCTACCGCGGAATCGGCGTGAGCGGCCTGACCAGTCCGGTGGGCTGGGGAGCGTATATCACCACCTTCGTGTTCTGGGTGGGTATCGCCCACTCCGGCACGCTCATCTCGGCGATTCTGTTCCTGTTCCGGGCGCCGTGGCGGCAGTCGGTCTACCGGGCCGCCGAGGCCATGACGGTCTTCGCGGTGATGACCGCCGGTCTCTTTCCACTGATCCACGTGGGGCGGGTCTGGCACGCCTACTGGCTGATCCCCTACCCGAATCAGCGCTTCCTCTGGCCGAATTTCCGGTCACCACTGGTCTGGGACGTCTTCGCGGTGACGACGTACTTCACCGTGTCCGCCGTTTTCTTCTACCTGGGCACCATCCCGGACGTGGCCGCGGCCCGGGACCAGGCCACGGGACTGCGGAAGAAGCTCTACTCCTTCCTCGCCATGGGGTGGCAGGGCACCGATCGTGAGTGGCACCACTTCGGAAAGGCCTACATCTTCCTCGCCGCCCTGGCGACGCCCCTGGTTCTCTCCGTGCACTCCGTGGTGTCCTGGGACTTCGCGGTCGGAATCGTCCCAGGGTGGCACGCGACGGTGTTCGCCCCGTATTTCGTGGCCGGAGCGATCTTCTCCGGGGTGGCGATGGTGATCACCCTGGCGGTGCCTCTCCGAAAGGTCTTCGGGCTGGAGGCCTACCTCACCACGAAGCACTTCGACGCGCTGGCGAAGTTGGTCCTGCTGACGTCGCTCATCGTCTTCTACGCCTACCTCACCGAGTTCTTCATGGCGTGGTACAGCGGGGAGCCGCCGGAGCGACAGATGTTCTGGAACCGGCTCTTCGGCCACTACTGGTGGGCGAGCTGGATCATGCTGGTATGCAACGGTCTGGTTCCCATCATGCTCTGGTTCAAGCGGGTTCGGCACTCCATCCCGGCGCTATTCGCGATCTCGATCTTCATCAACATCGGGATGTGGTTCGAGCGGTACGTCATCATCGTGACGTCCCTCTCCCACGAGTACGAGCCCTTCGCCTGGGGTGTGTATCGTCCCTCGGTGGTAGAGATGGGGATCCTGCTGGGCAGCTTCTGCTGGTTCGGTTTCTGGTTCCTTCTCTTCACCCGACTCCTGCCGCCGGTGGCCATTGCCGAGCTGAAGGAAGTCCTCCCCGCGCCCCTGAAGCGAAAGCAGGCGCAGGAGGTGGAGGCGTAAGATGAGCGACAAGAATGGGATCCTGGCGTCGTTCGACTTCCTCGACTCCACGGTTGAGGCCATCGAGGAACTCCGGCGCGCCGGGTTCAGGAAGTCGGACATGACGGCCTACGCTCCCTTCCCGGAGCACCACATCGAACACGCAATGGGGTACGGCCAGAGCCCGGTGCGGGTCTGGACTCTCGTAGGCGCACTGACGGGGACCGCCACCGGCTTCGCCTTCACCTCGTGGACCTCCATGGACTGGCCGCTGGTGACCGGGGGAAAGCCGATCCTCTCGATCCCGGCGTACGTGATCATCGCCTTCGAGCTGACCGTGCTCTTCGGGGCCCTGGCGACCGTCCTGGGGCTTTTCATCAACAGCAAGCTTCCGGGCTTCAAGCCACCGGTCGTCTATGATCCCGAGTTCAGCTCCGGGCGCTTCGGCGTATTCGTGGCTGCCGAGGGCGGCCGCCTGGACGAGGCCCGCTCGATTCTCGAGAAGCATGAGCCAGTGGAGCTTCGGGAGGGTGCACATGCGTAAGCCGCTTCCGGCCCTGGCGCTGGCACTGGCCCTCGCGTCCGGGGCGTGCACGCCGCTGGACGATGCCATGGCGACGATCTTCGGCCGGTCCATGCGGGACCAGGCCACATTCGATCCGTACGAGAATCCTCTCCTCCCTGCGGAGGGGGCCATCTCCTTCTCGTCGGGCAATTTCCCGGCTGCGCGAGGGGAGGTGAACATCGGGCAGCCCGAGGCGGGTGACTACCTGATCCCGGACTTCACCCAGGCGCAAACCTCGAACCCGGCGGCTCCGGTGTGGGCAACCTTCGAGAATCCGGTTCCGTCCGACGAGGCGTCGCTGGTTCGGGGGGAGGAACTCTTCAACCGATACTGCGCGGTCTGCCACGGCAGCAGTGGGATCGGGGCCGAGGCCTGGATCCTGGAGAAGTGGCCTGCCCTGGCAGTGTACAATCTGGCCGGAGAGACCGTGCAGGGATATCCGGACACCTACATCTACGGCATGATCCGGGTGGGCCGTGGACTCATGCCGCAGTATGGGCACCA
>CP070829.1:1108770-1156597 GCA_020344755.1 Gemmatimonadales bacterium | reverse complement strand
CTCGAGTCGGTCGAGGTCGAGCGCCACGGCGATACCGTCATCGAAGTGGGCCGGTACTCCCTGGGGATGCCCGACGGTGAAACGGCCGACGAGGGGACGTACGTCTTGATCTGGAAGAAGGCGGACGAGGGGTGGCGGATGCACCGGGATATCTGGAACACCAACCGCCCCGGGTAGGGATCCGGACACCTCGACCGGACACTCAGCCGGCGGGCGGGGAGGTGCGCCCCTCAGCGCGCGCTGTGGAGCAGCGATTGCCGCCCCCGCGCGCCTACACCATTCCCAGGGGCCGTCCTTCCCGGAGGAGCGCCAGGGACTCCTCGATCCTCTTCGCCCGGGTCTCGGGCCGGCGTGCGGTAGCGATCCAGCCGATGTACTGCCGCTTCCGGGCCGGCGTGAGCGCCTCGAATCCGGCCTTGGCCGCCGGGGTGCGGTCCAGGGCCTCCTGAAAGTCCGCGGTGGGCCGGTCCGGGACCGCCGGGCGATCCGCGGCCGCCCAGGACCCGCCGGCCTTCGCCGCGTCCACCAGTGCCTGGCCCGCCGGGGTCATGAGGCCCTCGGATTCAAGCTGCGCCACCCGACGCTTGTTGCTCGGGGACCAGCTGCTCCGGGGCTTCCGGGGGGTGAAGCGGCGTTTGTAGAAGGTGTCGTCCACGGACCTGAGCAGCCCGTCGATCCACCCGAAGCAGAGGGCCTCCAGGACCGACTCCTCGTAGGTGAGGGTGGGCACCCCGGTCCCCTTCTTGGCGTAGACCAGCCACACCCCATTGCTGGAGTCGTGGTGTTCCGCCAGCCAGGACCGCCAGGCCGCCCGGGTGCTCATGCGCAGCTCCTCCATGGGAACAGAATGGGGGCAGGGAGCCGCGCGGGACAGCCGCTGGTTGCGCCGGCGCCGAGGGGGGCTTACCTGATCCGGCAGCTTCCCCCGAGCCCGGCGACGCCGTGACCGCTCCGCCCTTTCCCGACACCCCGGACTTCCGACGCCTGGAGCGGATCCCGGTGACGGTCCTCCCGGACCACGCCGCCATCGCCCGGGACGTCGCGGCACGGATCGCCCGCCTGGTCCTGGACCGGGCAGCGTCCGGCCAAAAGGCCGTCCTGGGGCTGGCCACGGGCTCCACGCCCCTGGGGATCTACCGGGAACTCATCCGGCTCCACCGCGACGAGGGCCTGGACCTCTCCAACGTGGTGACCTTCAATCTGGACGAATACCTGGCGATGGACCCGGAGAGCGTGCACAGCTACCACCGCTATATGCGGGAGAACCTCTTCGACCACGTGAACATCCCTTCGGATCAGGTCCACATTCCCCGAGGCGACCTGCCACCGTCCGAGGTGGAGGAGCACTGCCGCGCCTTCGAGCAGGCCATCGCCGCCGCGGGGGGGATCGACCTGCAGGTCCTGGGGATCGGGCGAAGCGGGCACGTGGGCTTCAACGAGCCCGGATCCGGCCGGGAGTCCCGTACCCGGGTGGTCTACCTGGACACGGTGACCCGGGCGGACGCCGCCTCGGACTTCTTCGGCGAGGAGAACGTCCCCCTCCAGGCGGTGACCATGGGAGTCGCCACCATCATGGAGGCGCGGGAGGTGGTGCTCATTGCCACCGGGGAGCACAAGGCCGCCGTCATCCGGCGAGCCGTGGAGGGCGAGGTCAGCTCGGAGGTGGCCGCCACCCACCTTCAGGGGCACCCGGCTACCCGGGTATACCTGGATCCCGCGGCGGCGGCGGAGCTGACCCGGGTCCGCACCCCGTGGCTCCTGGGCGAGGTGGAGTGGACGCCGCGTCGGAAGGCGGAGGCGGTGCTCTGGCTCAGCGACCGCACCTCGAAACCGGTGCTCCACCTCTCCACCAAGGACTACCGGGATCACCACCTCTCCTCCCTCGTGTCCCGGCGGGGAAGCGCGGAGGCGCTGAACGGAGAAGTGTTCAACAGCCTCATCAGCAAGATCCGGGGACGCAGCCGACTCCCGGCGGGCAGGACGGTGCTGGTCTTCTCGCCCCACCCGGACGACGACGTCATCTCCATGGGTGGCATCCTCCGGAAGCTGGTGGAGAACGGGAATCGGGTGACGGTCGCCTACCAGACGTCGGGCAACATCGCCGTGTTCGACCACGAGGTTCGGCGCTATCTCGAGTTCCTGCGCCGGGCGGGCCCGGCGCTGGGTGCGCTCCCAGAGGAGTCGGATGGCGGACAGTTGGCGGACGTCCAGCGGCAACTCGCCGAGAAGCCGCCAGGCGCGTTGGACGGGGAGTCGGTCCTGGCACTGAAGCGGGCGATCCGCGAGACCGAGGCGCTGAGCGCCCTGGAGGCGGTGGGCTTGGGCCGTGACGACGCCCGCTTCCTGGACCTTCCCTTCTACCGAACGGGAACGGTCCGGAAGGATCCGATCTCCGAGCGCGACGTGGAACGGGTCCTGGAGGTCCTCCGGGAGGTGGAGCCCGACATCGCCTTCGCTGCCGGCGACCTCTCGGACCCTCACGGCACCCACCGCCAGTGCCTGGACGTGGTGGAGCAGGCGCTGGCCCGATATGCGGGCGAGCCGCCCGAACTCTGGCTCTATCGGGGCGCGTGGCACGAGTGGTCCTCCACGGAGGCGAGCGTTCTGGTTCCGCTCTCCGCCGAGGAGCTGCGCCGAAAGATCCTTGCGATCTTCAAGCACCAGTCACAGAAGGACGTGGCGCCGTTTCCCGGGCCCGACCCCCGGGAGTTCTGGCAGCGGGTGGAGGAGCGGAACCGCGGAACCGCCGAGCGGCTCCGCCTGGCCGGGCTCCCGGCCTACTATGCCATGGAGGCGTACGTCGTCCTCCAGGGGGGGGAGCCCCGCACGGACCCGCCCCTTCCGACCGCGGCCCTGGCGGAGTCCACGCCCCCGGCCGTACCCTCGCCGCGCTGAGAAGCCGCACAACACCGGTAACCCGACCCCGCCAAGGCACCTGGAGAGTCTGTATGCACGCTGCACCGCCCGTATCCCGCCGTCGGCTACTTGGTCTGGTCCTGCTGACCACCGCGCTGGCGGTGGGCGGGGCCGCCGGTGCCCAGCCCCTTCCCCTGGCCACCGCCCCCGCCTCGGTGGGGATGGACCCGGTGCGATTGGACCGGATCGGAGCCGCGCTGGATGCCTACGTGGACCGGGGAGAGCTGGCCGGTGGGGTGGTCCTGGTGGCCCGAAAGGGCCGGCTGGTGTATCACCGGGCCTTCGGCGAGCGGGACCGGGCGTCGGGAGACGCCATGGAAGTGGACGACGTCTTCCGCATCGCTTCCCAGACCAAGGCGGTGGTGAGCGTCGCCGCCATGATCCTCCAGGAGGAGGGCCGGCTGCTCCTGTCGGATCCGGTGGGCCGCTTCCTCCCCGAGTTCATGGAGACCACGGTGGCCGTTCCCCAGGAGGGCGGGGGCTACGAGGTGGTCCCGGCGCGGCGGCCCATCACCATCCGCGACCTGTTGACGCACACTGCGGGGGTCGGGTACGGCCGGGGACCCGGCTCGGACCGCTGGTCCGGGGCAGCCATCACCGGCTGGTACTTCGCCCACCGGGACGAGCCCGTGCGTGAGACGGTGCGCCGAATGGCGGAGCTCCCGTTTCCCGCTCAGCCCGGGCAGGGCTTCGTGTACGGGTACGCCACCGACATCCTGGGTGCCGTGGTGGAGGTCGCCTCCGGGATGCCTCTGGACCGCTTCCTGGCCCAGCGGCTCTTTGAGCCGATCGGGATGGACGACACCCATTTCTACCTCCCGCCGGAGAAGACGGAGCGGCTGGCCACCGTCTACCTGGGCACCGGGGATGGACTGGAGCGCGCCCCGGACGGTCCCGGAATGAATACACAGGGGCAGTACGTGGACGGCCCACGCCGAAGCTTCTCCGGAGGGGCCGGGCTCCTGTCCACCGCCGGCGACTACGGGCGCTTCCTGCAGATGCTCCTGGACGGAGGCGAGTTGGACGGCGTACGCATCCTTTCGCCCAAGTCGGTGGAGCTCATGACGGTGGACCACCTCACCTCCATCACCGGACCCCTTGGAGCCGGGGCCGGTTTCGGCCTGGGGTTCCGGGTGATCACCGACCTGGGCGCCTCGGGGCAGCCCGGGTCCGAAGGGCTCTTCGGTTGGGGTGGGGCGTACCACACGGTCTACTGGGTGGACCCGGTGGAGGAGCTCGTGGTGACGTACATGACCCAGATCCTCCAGGGCGTGCCCGACGACCATGCACGACTCCAGGCACTGGTCTACCAGGCCATCGTGGATTCGAACTGAGGAGAGCCGGATGCTGAGCTGGGCCGAGGTGCTGGGGCGCGCGTGGGGGGGCAATCCCGATCCCCCGAACCGTGTGGTGAAGAGTGATCGGGAGTGGCGGGAAGTTCTCTCCCCGGATGCGTTCCAGGTCACACGTCTCAAGGGCACGGAGCGGCCCTTCAGCTCGGAGATGTGCTCTCGCTTCGAGCCCGGACGCTACGCCTGCGTCTGTTGCGGAACCGTCCTCTTCGACGCGTCCGAGAAGTTCGAGTCCGGCACCGGCTGGCCGTCGTTCACCCACCCGGTGGACGACGCCACGGTGGCGTACCACGGCGACGATTCGTACGGCATGCAGCGGGTCGAGACGACATGTGCGGTGTGCGACGCCCACCTGGGTCACGTCTTCCCGGATGGACCGCAGCCCACCGGACTGCGCTACTGCATCAACGCCGTAGCCCTCGCGAAGACCGAAGACCCGGAGTGACCATGCGCCGCCCTCCCTCCCGCCCGTCCACCATACCCGCCGTCAAGATCCCCGGGGGCTTCGCGCTCCGCGCCAGGCCTCGGTCCGGATTCCGACGGGTCACGGCCCTCACCCTGGTGGCCGCGGGCCTCTCCGCCCTCGTACCCGTCGCGGCGCTGGAGGCCCAGGATGCGGAGCCCTTCCCCCTCTACCGGGCCGGGCTCGGTGATCTGACCCGGAAGGTCACCACCTCGGTTCCCGAGGCGCAGGCCTACTTCGACCAGGGTCTCCAGCTCATGTACGCCTTCGCCAAGCCCGAGGGACTTCGGTCCTTCCAGGAGGCGTCCAAGGCGGATCCCTCCTGCGCCATGTGCGCGTGGGGCGAGGCGTGGGGGTGGGGCCCCTACCTGAACGGGCCCATGCGCAGCGAGGACGAGCCCGCGGCCCACCAGGCGGCTCGGCGGGCGGCGCAGCTCGCCGAAGTCGCTGGCGCAGCCACCCCGGTGGAGCGGGCGCTGATCGACGCCATCCAGGTCCGTTACGCCGCCACCGCCGAAGAGGCCCAGGAGGGTCGGCGTGAGCGGGACGAGGTGTACGCACGGGCCTTGGCTGAGGTCTACCAGCGCTTCCCGGAGGACCTGGACGTGGGAACGGCGTATGGTGAGTCGCTCATGCTGCTGGAGCCCCGGCGCGGGACCTGGCCCTTGGACAAGCCCTCGGTGCAGCGCATCCACCGGACCCTGGAGGAGGTCCTGGCCCGGGACCTTTCCCACCCGGGTGCCTGCCACCTCTACATCCACGCCACCGAATCCACCCCGGACGCCTTCAAGGCCGAGCCGTGTGCGGATCTGCTGGGGACCAGCATTCCCGGGGCGAGCCACATCAACCACATGCCCTCGCACACCTACAATCGCATTGGCCGGTGGAGCGACGCGGTGCGGGCGAACCAGCGCGCCTGGCATTCGGACCAGAAGGCCGCCATCGGCGAGGGCTTCGCCATCTATCCCTCCCACAACCTCCACATGCTCCTCTTCGCCGCCTCCATGGACGGCCAGGGGGCCGTGGCGGTGCAGGCGGGGAAGGACTACGGGAAGATCGTCCCAGGGGGCCAGTTCTACCACGTCCTCGCCCTGGTCCGCTTCGGCCGCTTCGACGAGGTGCTGGAGGTGGAGGAGCGGCCCGAGGACCCGGTCTTCCGGGGTCTTTGGGCCTTCGGCAGGGGATATGCTCACCTGAGGCAGGCCCGGTCGGACAGCGCCCGGCACTACCTCGCGGCCATGAGGGAGATCGTGGAGCAGGAGCCGGAGGCCCAGTTCCGGGGGCACACCACCGAGCAGCTTCTCGGGGTCACTGCGGGGATACTGGAGGGGGAGCTCCTCCGCTCGGAGGGCGCCTTCGGGGAGGCCCGCGCCACCCTTGAGGCGGCGGTGGCGCTGGAGGACGACCTCCGCTACGACGAGCCGGAGCCGCTGAACTTCAGCGCCCGCCACTGGCTGGGGAACCTGCTCCTGCAGATGGACGAGCCCACAGAGGCGGAGGCGGTCTTCCGGGCGGCCCTCCGGGACCATCCGGACAACGGGTGGAGCCTGTTCGGCCTGGAGGCCTCGCTCCGGGCCCAGGGCCGCCACGGCGATGCAGAGCTGGTGCGCCGGACCTTCGACCGCTCCTGGGAGGATGCCGACGTGTGGATCCGAGCCGCCGTCTTCTGAGAGGCATTGCCGCCGTCTTCTGAGAGAAGACGGGGGGTACGGCCCTCCTAGTCCTCCTTGGCCGCGCCGCCTTCTTCCTCGTACGCCTCCAGCGCCTCCTTGAGGGGAAGCGCGTCCTCGTCGAAGTAGTCCAGCTTGTGCAGCGGCATGACCACTCCGGAAAGGACGTTCATGAGGTGGGACGAGACCCGCTTGTAGTACCGGGTCCCCAGGACCAGCGTCACCGTGGTCGGGGCATCGTAGGCCCCTCCCGCGATCCGGGGCACCAACCGGTCGGCCCGCTGATTGACATCCCTACCCACGCGGATCAGCTCGGCGGCCGTTTCCGTGTCCGACGCGGCGAAGACCTCTCCCGTATCTGCCAGGATCGACTCCACGATGCGCCGGAGCTCCCGGAGTTCGTCGGCACAGGCATCGCTCCCGTCCTCCGGGAGCACGCCGCCCCCGTCGTCGTAGATCTCGGAGATGTTCTTGGCGTAATCGCCGATCCGCTCCACGTCCTTCACCAGGCTCATGAGGAGAAGCCCATACTGGGCGCTTCGGCCTCCCGGGTTCAGCGTCAGGTGCGTGATCACCTGCTTCCGGATCTTTCGTTCGAGCTTGTTGACCCGGACGTCCTTGCGCAGGAGATCGGTCCGCTCGTCCGCCGAGGGCCTTGCCTCGAAGAAGTGGACTCCGGCCCGAAGGACCATCTCACGGGTCTGATCCAACATTGCGTCGAAGCCCTCGCTCATGCGAGCGATGGGATCGTCGGACCTGAAGAGGCTGAGAAGCTCGCGGAACATGTCGGATCTCCCGTTATCGCAGCATCTGGTTCAGGAAGGCGAAGGCCGCAGGAACCAGGTAGAAGAGGACAATGACATAGAAGATGGCCAGCGCGCGGGACTTGACCGCAAGGTCCGCGAGTCCCCGCGCCAGCCGAAGCGGGACGTTGCGGACGGCTTCCGTCGGATAGACCAGAAGCGTCCCGGCGAGGTTGAAGAGGAGGTGGACCAGTGCGATGGTGAGGCCCGCCGCCGCGTTCTCCCCCGTGGCCGCCAGCGCCGCCAGCAGGGCGGTGACGGTGGTGCCGATGTTCGCACCCAGGGTGACGGGAAAAGCCTGGCCGAGCGTAAGGACTCCGGCCCCGGCCAGGGGCACGAGGAGAGAGGTGGTGATGGAGCTGGACTGCACCATGACCGTGGCCACCACCCCCACCGCAATGGCCACCACGGCGTTCTTCCCCAGGGCCCGGGAGACCAGGGCCTCGACCCGGCTGCGCATCGCAGATCGCATGACGGCCACGATGGCCATCAGGCTGGCGAAGATGAGGATTCCGGAGAGCACGATCTGAACCGCCGCAGCCCACTGCTCGGTTGGCCCCAGGGCTCCCGCCAGGAGCTCGAGGGGGTGACCGCCCGCCTTGATGGCGGCTTTGATCGGGGAGTCGAAGTCCGCCCCGCCCACCCCGGAGAGGACCCGGGTCAGGGCCGTGGCGGACCGTCCGAGGAAGCCGGTGGCCAACTCCAGGGGGAGCAGGACCATGACCGCCAGGTAGTTGAAGAAGTCATGGCAGGTGGCCACGGCGAAGGCACGCCGGAACTCCTCCTTCCGCCCCATGTGGGCCAGCGATGCCACGGTGTTCGTGACCGTGGTCCCGATGTTGGCCCCCATGATCATGGGGATGGCGTTGGCCACCGGGAGGGGATTGAGGGGGGCGGCGACCAGGCCCACGATGGAGGCCGTGGTGACGGATGAGCTCTGGACCAGGGTGGTGGCGAGGATCCCCACCATGAGCCCGACAAAGGGATTCTCCGTGGCGGCGAAGAAGGTGTCGAGGAGGTCCTGCCCCAGAGACTTGAAGCCGGCGCCCAGGCCGTTCACCGCTACCAGGAAGAGGTAGAGCAGGGCCAGAAGGACGATGGTCCGCACCAGGGGGTGCAGTTCCCGGGCTTCGGGCTCCGGGGCGGCGGAGGGTGGGGGAAGATCCACCGTCGCATTCCTGTCGGGGTGTGAGACGGGCCAGATTTCGCGAGAAGGTAACGGATTCGTCACCATCGGACGAGATCCGGGACCCGGCCCGTCACCGGGGCCAGGTCAGCCCAGACTCAGCGTCAGCACGTTGCCGGTGACGATCCCGGCTTCGGGCCCGGCCAGGAAGCCGATGACCTGCGCAATGGCTTCCGGAGCCAGCCAGGTCGAGGTGTCCGCGTCGGGCATGGCCTCGCGGTTCGCCGGCGTGTCGATGATCCGCGGCGCCACGGCGTTGGCGGTCACACCGTATTCCGCTCCCTCCCGGGCCATGGACTGGGTGAAGCTCACCACGGCGGACTTGGTGGCGGCGTACGCGGCCATCCCGGGTGCTCCCCGATCCAGGGCAGGTTCGGCCGCCACGGTAATGACCCGGCCGCCACCGGTCTCCCGGAGGAGGGGAAGGACGTGGTGGGCCACCTGAAAGACGGACGTGGCGTTCAGGGTCCACATCCGGTCCCATGTGCTCCGCTCCGTCTCGTGGATGGGCTGCATCGCGAAGCCACCCACCAGGAGCACCGCCACCTGCAGGACCCCAGCCTCCCGGCACGCCGCCACGATCGCGTCGGCGCCGGCAGGATCGGTCACCGAGGCCTCGATCAGGGTGAGCCTGGCCCCTTCCGCCGTCTGCTCTCGCAGCCGCTCCGCCTCGGCCTGCGCGACCCAGGGCACCACGACCCGGGCACCGGCTTCGAGGAAATGCCGCACCACGGCCTGGCCCAGAAACCCCGTTCCACCGGTGACCAACACGACCCGCTCTCGCATGGACTCCTCCCGAATCGCCCGCTGACGCGCTCATCCCCGCCGGGGCTCCTCCACCCCGCAACCTCAGCAACCCGGCACCTGCGCGAGGAGTTCCGGATCGCGCGGGCTCGGCGACCTTGCTCCCCCCCCACGGGATGTCCAACTTCCGGCCCCGGACGACGTCTCGTCTACCCGTCACCGAACCGTACATCGCATGGACCTACGCCTTCAATCCGCGGAGGGGCTCGAGGCCCTCTCCACGCCCCTCTTGGCCGTTCCCGTCCTGAAGGGAGACGACGACCTGGCCATCACACCGGGCGAGGCGGACGGCCTCGTGGTTCGCTCTCCCGGGTGGGAGGGGGACCTGAGCTGGCGAGCAGGGCGGCGAGTTTCGGTCTACCGCTCCGGCGACGGACCGGCCCGGGTCGTCTATATCGGCGTGGGCAAGGGGCTGGACGAGTTGGACGCCGAAGCGGTGAGGCGCTACGCAGGGTCGGTGATCCGTGCAGCCGAGGAGATGCGCGTCGGCACCGTGGCGCTGCTGGTGCCCGAGTCCGCCGCCCTGCACGGGACCGCGGCGCATCGGGCCGCGGCGGAGGGGATCGTGCTGGCGTCGTGGCGTTTCAGAGAGCTCAAGACGGGCGTCGGCGAAGAGGAAGCTCCCTCCGCGGTGACCGCGGCCACCCTGATCGCTCTTTCCGGTGATCCGTCGGCTCTGGCGTCGTCGGTGGAGGAGGGTCGGATCGTGGCGGAGGCGGAGAACCTGGCCCGGACGCTCCAGTCGCGGCCGGGAAACGTGGCCACTCCCACCGCCCTGGGGATGGTCGCCCTGCAGCTGGCAGAGGAGCACGGACTTCGGGCAGACGTCCTGGGCCCCGACCGGCTGGCCGAGGAGCGCATGAATGCCATACTCGCCGTATCGCAGGGGTCGGCACAGGAGCCTCGTCTGATCGTCCTTTCCCATGACGGGGGCGGTCCCCAGGATCCGCCGCTGATCCTGGTCGGGAAGGGACTCACCTTCGATGCCGGTGGCATCTCCCTGAAGCCGGCATCGGGGATGGAAGACATGAAGTTCGACATGTCCGGGGGAGCGGCGGTCCTGGCGGCCATGACCGCCGTGGCTCGGCTCGGCGTGCCTCGGAACGTAGTGGGGATCGTACCCTCCTCGGAGAACCTCCTCGGAGCCTCGGCGATCAAGCCCGGGGATGTCATCCGGACCCGGGCCGGGATCACCGTGGAGGTGGTGAACACCGATGCCGAGGGGCGGCTGATCCTGTGCGACGCCCTGGACTACGCGGTGGAGCAGAAGCCCGAGGCCATTGTGGATTGCGCCACGCTCACCGGTGCCGTGGTGATCGGGTTGGGTCACCAGGCCATCGGGCTTCTGGGGACGAACCCGGCTCTGGTCGACGAAGTCCGGGAGGCTGGGGCAGCCGCGGGGGAGCGGTGCTGGGAACTCCCGCTCTGGCCGGAGTACCGGAAGCAGCTGGAGAGCGAGACCGCCGACGTGAAGAACGTGGGAGGACGCCCCGCCGGCACCATCACCGCCGCCACCTTCCTGCGGGAATTCGTCAAGGAGGTCCCCTGGGCCCACCTGGACATCGCCGGGACCGCCTACGGGGACGGGAACGACGTTCCGTACCGACGAAAGGGGGGCTACGGCGTGCCCACGCGCCTCCTGGTCGAATGGGTCCGGAGACGCGGCGAGTGACCCTCCCCGGGGGCCTGTTCCGGAGCTTCCCGGCCCTGGCCCTCTTCTGGGCCGGGGCCGGTTTTCTCGGGCCTGGAGCCCTGGTCGCCCAGGACACGACGCTCGTGGCGGACACCGCCGCGGTGTTGGATACCCTGAGCGCTCAGGCCCTCACGCCGCCGGATTCGCTGGCCCCCGCGGACACCGTGGTGCATGCGCTCATGGCCCTTCCCGGCCACCGACCCGACCACGATCCCGCCCTGGTGGCCCGCTGGGACCGGGATCTCCTGCTCCGGGAGCGGGCCGTGACGCTCCTGGAGCTGCTCGCTTCCCAGCCGGGAACGATCCCTCTCCGCACCGGGGATTATGGGGCCCCGGAAGGCGTGGTCCTCGACGGAATGGCCGGGGGTCGTCTCCGCATCTTCGTGGACGGCGTGGAGGAAGTGGCCATGGACGGGAGCGTCGTGGACCTGGCCCAGGTGACGCTGGCGGGCATCGCCTCGGTCGAGGTCCTGCGCGCCGGAGGTGAGCTGCGCATCCTCCTCACCACCCAGCAGCCGTCGGTTCCCTCTCCGGTCTCCTCCATCGAAGCCGGCACGGGAGATCTGGACACGAATATCTTTCGAGGGAGCTTCTTCCACCCGAATGCCTTCGGAGGTGGGCTCTCCCTCCTCTTCGAGCGCATGGACTCCGACGGACGGGGGGGCCAGGAAGAGGGAACGCTCCAGTCCGTGTGGCTCCGTTACGTCCGGCCCCTGGGGGACCGGTTCCAGGTGGCGGGGGAGATCCGGGGTCGGACGGCGAAATCCGCCCTCGAACGCACGGTACCGGAGGCCGCGCGGGCGACCCGCGCGTTGCGCGTCCGGGCCCGCTTGTGGGAGGGCGTGGCGGTGGAAGCGTTTGCGGCCCAGAACAACCTGGACCTCACCTCGGGGCTCTCCCGAGTGGATTCCATGGTGGTGGACACGGTGACCAGCGACACCACCATCGTCGTCCTGTATGAACCGGAGAAGGACCGGAGCACCCAGTTCGGGGGACGGTTGGGAGTGGATCTTGGACCGGTTTGGGGCCAGGCCTCCTTCCGGCATATCGACCGGCCCATTCGTGCCAGCCTGACGCGGACCGATGTGGACCTGGGGGCGACCCATCCGGGATTGGGGGGGCTCTCCGGACGACTGGGATGGGATCGGGAAGACGGGGAGAGCCGGGTCGCTTGGGGCGTCTCGGGCTGGACGCGCCCGCTCCTCGGGGTGTCCCTCACGGCCAGCCTCGACGGCGGAGTGCGGGGCTGGTGGGATCCGGCGGCGCCGGCACCGGACTCGGTCACGGCCGGGTACCCGGGGCAGTCCGACGGGACGTTCGTTCGGGCCGGCGCACGGTTCGCCCTGGGACCCATCTCCGTCGAGGGGTCTTGGCTACGCAGCGAGGTGGACTCGGTCCTGCCCCTGGGGAATCGGGTGGACCAGGGCGTGGAGGCGTTCGAGGGCGACCGGGCCGACGGCTTCGTCGTCGCCGGATCCGTGGCCCTCCCGGTGGAGGGATTCGCCCTCCAGGGATCGCTGGAGCAGTGGGAGACGGAAGGATTGCTCAGACCCTCCCAGATCTACCGTGGGGGCCTGACCTTCCACGACACCTTCTATCCCACCGGGAACCTCGAGATCACTGCCGGATTCCTGGTGGAGGGGCGGGACCCCATGTTGCTCCCCATCCGGGACCCGGCCAGCGGAGGTCCCGTCCGCGTGCCCTTCTACCAGAGCTGGAACGCCCACATCCAGATCCGGGTCGTCACGGTCCGGGCCTTCATCCGGTGGGACAATCTCTTCCTTCGCCCGGAGAACCAGGATCTCCCCGGCCGACTGCTCCCGAGGACCCGGGCCATGTTCGGAGTCCGGTGGACCCTGACGAACTGAATCACTAATTTGTAGGGCTTCACGGGGAGCCTGAATGATTCGCAGCATGACCGGGTTCGGGGAGGCCGAGCGCGAGGTATCCGGCGGCCTTCTCCGAGTCTCCATCAAGACCGTCAACCACCGGTTTCTGAACACCAGCGTTCGGACACCGCCGGGATTCGACCGTCTCGAGCACGAGATTCCCGGGTGGATCCGCCCCTTCCTCCTTCGGGGGCACGCCAGCGTCAGCGTTTCGCTGGAGCGAACCGATGCGTCCGAAGACGAGAATCTCCCGGATGTGGACATGGCCCGGGCCGGAGCCTACACCCGGCTCCTCCGGACCATGCAGGAGGAGTTGGGTCTCGACGGGCCCGTGGACGTGGGGACGGTAGCGCGGTTTCCGGAGGTGCTCACCGCGCCGGAGCGGCGGGCCCAGGGACCCTCCGTGGAAGCGGCGGAGCTGAAAGCCGTGGTGGAGGACGCCGCTCAGGCGGTACTCGCGCTGCGGGAGACCGAGGGCGCCCGGCTCGAGGAGGACCTGACCGGGCGGCTGGACGAGCTGACTCGCCTGCTGGACGTGGTCGAGGCCCGGGCGCCGGAGCGCCTCGTGGCGGAGCGCGATCGTCTGCGCGCACACATCCGGGATCTGGTGGACAGCGAGGAGGTGGACGAAGAGCGGCTGATGCGGGAGGTCGCATACGTGGCGGAGAAATGGGACATCAACGAGGAGATCGTCCGCTTCCGCTCCCACGTCGCCCTCTTCCGCGAGACCCTGGACACCGAGGCGATGGAGGCGGTGGGGAAGCGGCTCTCCTTCATCGTGCAGGAGATGCACCGGGAGGCGAACACCATCGGTGCGAAGGCGAACGATTCGGAGATCTCGCACGCGTCGGTGGGGATGAAGGAGGAGATCGAGCGCCTGCGAGAGCAGGTGGAGAATGTGGAATGACAGGGGGCGCTCGCCCGGTGGTCCTGGCGGCCCCCAGCGGGACGGGAAAGACGACCATCGCCCACCGCTTGGTCGAGGAGGGGGACGACTTCATCTTTTCCGTCTCGGCCACCACCCGGCCCGCAAGGGCGGGGGAGACGGACGGGGTGGACTACGAGTTCGTGTCCCGCGAGACCTTCGAGGCACTGGTGGCCCAGGGAGCCATGGCGGAATGGGCGGAGGTCCACGGCCAGTACTATGGGACGCCGCGCAGGAACCTCGAGGCCGCGGCCCGCTCGGGGCGGCACGCCGTCCTGGACATCGACGTCCAGGGTGCCGCGCAGATCCGGGAGACGGTCCCCGAGGCGGTTCGGATCTTCATCCTCCCTCCTTCGGGCCGGGAGATGGTGCGGCGCATCGGCCTTCGGGGGACCGAGCAGAGGGCCGAGATCGCGCGCCGGCTGAGGTCGGCGCTGCGGGAGTTGGGAAGAGCGGAGGAGTTCCACCACGTGGTGGTGAACGATGATCTGGACCGGGCGGTGGCCCGGGTCCGGACCCTGGTGCAGGACTCGGGGGGTATGCTACGTCCGGAAGATCTGGACGAGCGGGTTCGCACCCTGAAAGACGAGATCCGGGACATACTCTCGGAGGATTACGCCGACACGGCGCGGTAACGCGCGGAGGAAACGCAATGCGGGTTTTCACACCTGAGGAAGTGGCGAAGCACACCTACTCCAAGTACCTGGGGGTCCTGGTGGCCGCCAAGTACGCGCGGGAGCTGAACCAGCTTCCCCGGGAGGTCCTGCCTTTGGGGGCCGAGAAGAAGCTCACCACCCGTTCCATGGAGGCGCTGACCTCCGGGCAGATCGAGTTCCGGCTCGTGAAGCGCCGCAAGCTCAACGAGTAGCCGCTCCAAAGGGAGCCGCTCCGGAATGGCCAGCGCCGACGCCCCCCGGCCTCCGTGGCAAGGTAGGCGGATCGTCCTGGGGGTGACCGGGGGGATCGCGGCCTACAAGAGCGTCACGCTGGCCCGGCGTCTCACCCGCCTCGGGGCGGAAGTGGACGTCGTGCTCTCCCGGTCGTCCCGCGAGTTCGTCACCCCGCTCACCTTCGAGGCGGTCACTGGACGGCCGGTCCTGACCGACCTGTTCTCGGTGGATGGGGCGGCCCGGCACATCCGGCTGGGCCGGGAGGCCGACGTGGTCTGCATCGCCCCGGCCACCGCGGACTTCATCGCGCGGGCGGCCCAAGGCAGGGCGAACGAGCTCCTCACCACCACCCTCCTGGTCACCCGGACGCCGGTGCTGCTGTGCCCGGCCATGAACGACCGGATGTGGGCGCATCCCCAGGTGCAGGCGAACGCCGGCCACTGCCGGGAGCGCCTCGGGTATCACCAACTCGGACCGGTGGCGGGTCCCTTGGCCGTGGGAGAGGGCGACGGACCGGGCCGGATGGTGGAGCCGGAGGTGATCGTCGAGCACCTGGGCCGGCTCCTCGGCGGAGGGGGGATCCTGGAGGGGCGAACGGTGCTGGTCACCTCGGGCCCCACACGGGAGCCCCTGGACCCGGTTCGCTACCTGGGCAACCGGTCCTCGGGCCGTATGGGATTCGCGCTGGCTGCCGCCGCGTGGCGTCGAGGGGCTCACGTCACCGTGGTAACCGGACCCAGCGCCTTACCGCGACCGGAGGGTGTCGAGGTGGTGCCGGTGGAGACGGCCCGGGAGATGGACGCGGCGGTCCGGGATCGGGTCGGGGAGGCCGACGTGATCGTCTACGCCGCCGCCGTGGCCGACTTCCGTCCTGTCCGCGCCGAAGAGCGGAAGCGGAAGCGGAGCCGGGACGGGGAAGGGTGGGCGGTGGAGCTCACGGCCAACCCGGACATCGCATCCGGTACGAAAGAGCATCGGAAGCCCGGGTCCGTGACTGTGGGCTTCGCCCTCGAGTCGGAGGACCTCCTCTCCAACGCCGCGGACAAGCGTGAGCGCAAGGGCTTCGACCTGGTCGTGGCCAACCCGGCCGGGGAGCCGGACGCCGGATTCGAGGCCGAGACCAACCGGGTCACCCTCCTGGGCTCCGGGAAGCCCGAGGAGTTGCCACTCCTGCCCAAGGAGGCGGTGGCGGAGATGGTCCTGGACCGGGTGGAGGCCCTCCTGCGGGGTCGGGTTTGACCCGGCCCGATCCGTCCGCGGTCGCCCGTCTTCTCCGCCAGCGGGCCGAGATGGGCCTCCCGCCCCTGGTCCTGGGAGACGGGACCCGCAAGGAACTCCTGGAGGCGCTGGCCGATCTCGCGTCCACCGGGTCCCCGGTATCGCCAGCGGAGGCGGGATCGGACGTGGGGGAGACGGACCGCGGCCGTTCCCGTCCAGGGGCGGCTCCCGAGCCCCCCCGCCCGAGGCGAGGCTCCAGGGCGGAACGCCCGTCGTCCGGCGCCGCCCCTGGGAACGAGGCGCCAACGGCGGGGAACCCACCCGCTTCCGGGCCCCTGCCCGACATTTCCGGGTTGGGCTACGAGGAGCTGCGGGAGCTGGCGCTGGGGTGTACCCGCTGCGGGCTGGCGTCGTCCCGGACCCAGGTCGTCTTCTCCGACGGGAATCCCCGGGCCCGGCTGGTGGTCGTAGGTGAGGCGCCCGGGGCCAACGAGGACCGGACGGGCCTCCCCTTCGTGGGGGCTGCCGGGAAGCTCCTGGACCTCATGCTGGCCTCCATCGACCTCTCCCGGCGAGAGTCGGTCTACATCTGCAATGTCCTCAAGTGCCGCCCCCCGGGGAACCGGAATCCTCAGCCCGCAGAGATCGAGGCCTGTTCGCCGTACCTGCTTCGACAGCTCGAGCTGGTGCAGCCCGAGGCCCTCCTTGCCGTCGGTACGTTCGCTGCACAGCTTCTGACCTCTTCCGACGCTCCCCTCGGGAAGCTCCGCGGTCAGGTGCATAGCTACCGGGGGATTCCACTGGTGGCCACCTACCATCCGGCGGCCCTCCTGCGGAATTCCGGGTGGGTGCGGGCGACGTGGGATGATCTCCAGCTTCTGCGACAGGTGATGGATTGAGCCAGGCGGTACGCGCACTTCCGGACTACGATCGGCGACCGCCGTACTCCCCCGAGGCGGAGGTCTCGGTGCTCGGAGGGATGCTCCTGGACCGGGACGCGGTGGCGCGGGCGGTGGAGGTCATCGACGCCTCCATGTTCTTCAAAGAGGCGCATCGCCGGATCTTCCGCTCCATGTGCAGGCTCTTCGAGCGGGGCGACGTCATCGACGTGGTCACGCTCCACGAGGACCTCCAGCGCACGGACGAAGCGGACGTGGCCGGTGGGCTGGACTACCTGGCGGAGCTCATGGACGCCGTCCCCACGGCGGCGAACATCGAGTATCATGCACGGATCGTGCGGGAGAAGGCGCTCCTTCGCCGGCTCATCGACGCCTCCCAGGAGATCATCCGGGACGCCTTCGATCAGGGCGAGCGCGATGTCGAGGAGCTCCTGGATCACGCCGAGTCCCGCATCTTCCAGGTGGCACAGAGCCACGAGCGGGAAGGGTTCGTGCGGATCAAGGATCTCCTCTGGCCGACCTTCGAGGAGATCGAGAGGCTCCAGGAGTCGGGTTCGCCCGTCACGGGGGTGCCGTCCGGCTTCTCCGACCTGGACAAGATGACCACCGGCCTCCAACGCGGTGACCTGGTCATCGTCGCGGCTCGGCCATCCATGGGGAAGACGTCCTGGGTGATGAACGTCGCGGCGAACGCCGCCATCGAGCACCGGGAGCCGGTGGCGATCTTCTCCCTGGAGATGAGCAAGGAACAGCTCCTCAAGCGGCTCCTCTCCGCCGAGGGGCGGATCGACGCGCAGCACCTCCGGCGCGGCGGCATGACCGCCGAGGACCACAAACGGCTGGCCACGGCGGCCGGGCACCTGAACACCGCCCCCATCTGGATCGACGACTCGCCGGGGCTCACGGTGCTGGAGATCCGTGCGAAGGCGCGCCGCCTGGTATCCGACGTCCAGGCGGAGGGGCAGCGCCTGGGGCTCATCATCATCGACTACCTCCAGCTGATGTCCGGCGAGCGGGCGGAAAGCCGGGTCCAGGAGGTCTCCCAGATCTCGCGGGGACTGAAGGCGCTGGCCCGGGAGCTCGAAGTCCCCGTGGTCGCGCTGTCCCAGCTCTCCCGTGCGCCGGAGCAGCGCAACGACAAGCGCCCCATGCTCTCGGACCTCCGGGAGTCGGGCTCCATCGAGCAGGACGCCGACCTGGTCATGTTCCTCTTCCGGCCCGAGTACTACTTCGGCCCCGTGGACAATGACGGGAACTCCATCGAGGGGATCTCGGAGCTCATCGTCGCCAAGCAGCGGAACGGACCGACCGGATCGGTTCCGCTGTTCTTCCACAAGGCCTATACCCGCTTCGACTCCATGGCCCGGGAGCGCCAGGGTGGGCCGGTCTCGGCCCCCGGAGCGGGGGCGGCGGTGGGGCCGGGCGGCGGCGGTTTCGGCGGTTCGGTGGCCTAGGGAGCCGACCGGCTTGGCTTCGGGTCCATCCCCGCGGGTCGGCGTGGCCATCCCGGCGGCAGGGCAGGGGCGCCGCATGGGCGGCCGGAAGAAGCCGTTCCTGACGCTGGCGGGGGAGCCCCTGCTGGTTCACGCGCTCCGCCCCTTCCTCGCGCTCGAGCAGGTCCGTCACGTGGTGGTGGCCGTCTCGGAGGAGGACCTGGAAGAGGCCCGTGGCTGGGTTCCGGCGCTGGATTCCCGCGTGACGGTCGTGGCAGGGGGGACGACCCGCTCCGACTCCGTGGCCAATGCGGTGCAGGCCCTCCCGGAGACGGTGGACCTGATCCTGGTTCACGATGCGGCACGTCCCCTGGTCTCAATGGGTACGGTGGAGCGTTGCATCGAGGGCGCTTCACGGGGGGAAGGCGCGGTGGCGGGATGGCCGGCGACCGACACCCTCAAGGAAGTGGATGCCCAGTTGCGGATCCTCCGCACGCCGGATCGCTCGGGGATCTGGCACGCCCAGACGCCGCAGGCTTTCCCGGCCACGGTCCTTCGCCGGGTCCTGGAGGATCCGGATCTCCGGGCTCGCGCCACGGACGACGCGTCCCTGGTGGAGGCCGCGGGGATTCCGGTCCGCATGGTCCACGGAGAGCCGGACAACCTGAAGGTGACGAGGCCGGAGGACCTGCCCGTGGCCGAGTTTCTCCTGGCCCGGCGGCGGGCCGGCGATGAGCCCGCCCGGGCGGCGGGGGAGGGTGGGTGAGCGAGGTGGGGGTGACGGACGTCCGCGACTTCGATACGTCGGGGGATCTATCCCAGGCCGTTTCGGCCCTGCGGAGCGGGGGCGTGGTGGTCCATCCCACGGAGACGGTCTACGGGTTCGGCGGGAGCCTGGAGCCGAGGGCGGTCGCCGCGGTGCAGCACCTGAAGCGCAGGGATGCGTCACGGCCGCTGCTGGTCCTGGTTTCCTCCCAGAAGACGGTGGACGACCTCGTCTGGACCGATGCGGCCCGGGAGCTGGCCCGGGCGTTCTGGCCGGGTGGCGTCACATTGGTTCTGGGGGACCCGGATCGAGCCTTCCCCGATGGCGTGCGATCGCCGGCCGGCGGCGTGGCGGTGCGCCGGCCCTCGCATCCGGTGGCGGCCGGTCTTGTCGAGGCCTTCGGAGCACCGATGACCTCCACCTCGGCGAATGCCCCGGGCCGGGCGCCGGCGACGTCCGGGCAGGAAGCGCTGGAGGTGGCCCTGGCCATGCGTCCTCTCGGGTCCGTCCACCTCCTGGACGCAGGCACCCTTCCCTCGAGCCCACCCTCCACTATCGTTGACTGCACCGGGGAAGCTCCCCGGGTCCTGCGAGAGGGCAGCACTCCGATCTCCCGAATCCGCTCCGTGGTCCCGGACGTCACCCATGGATGATCCTTCCTTCACCCTCGTCTTCGTCTGTACCGGAAACACGTGCCGCAGTCCGTTGGCGGAGGCCCTTGCACGGCGGGAAGCGGAGCGGCGGGGGATCGGTGAGCGTCTCAGGGTCCGGTCTGCCGGAATCGCAGCCTATCCCGGGATGGCCGCATCCGAGGGCTCCCGGAGCGTCGCAATCAGCCATGGTCTGGACCTGACCGCCCATCGATCTTCCAACCTCACTCCCGAGCTTGCGAGGCAGGCGGACCTGGTCCTGGGGATGTCACCGGCGCACGTGACCCGCACGCGGGAGCTGGCGCCGGACGCCCGGGTTGCCCTCCTGGGGAGCCATGCCCTCGGGCTCGAGGAGCTGGCCGGGCCCTCGGTTCCGGACCCGGTGGGAGCTCCGCTGGAGGTCTACGAGCAGACGTACGCGGCGCTGGAAGAGCTGGTAGGCAAGGTGATGGACCGATTGGAGGAGGCGCTGGCTCCCGAATGATCTCGGCGCAGACGAGGCTCTTCGCACTACTTGGGGATCCCGTGGGGCACTCCCTCTCCCCCTTGATCCAGAACGCAGCGGCCCGGGCCGTGGACGCCGACGGCGTGTACGTCGCGCTCCGGTGCGGGGCGGAGGACGTGGCCGGATTCATGCGCGGCCTGTCCCGAGCCGGGGGTGGCGGCAACGTCACCGTCCCGCACAAGGAGCGGGCGGCTTCGGTCCTGGACGCTCCTCGGGAGGCGGTCCGGCGGACCGGAGCGTGCAACACCTTCTGGCTCGAGGGAGGCCAGGTCGTGGGGGACAACACCGACGTGGAAGGCTTCAGGCAGGCCCTCCAGCACTTCCTGGGGGCCTCGGCCGCAGAGGGCCAGCGGGTCCTCCTGCTGGGCGCGGGGGGTGCCGCCCGCGCCGCGCTCCTGGCCCTCGTTGATGACGGTGTCAACCAGGTGTGCATCGTGAACCGCTCGGGAGAGCGGGCCCGGAGCATGGCCCGGCGGATCGGAGGAGCCCGGGCCCGGGTCCTGGACGGGCCCGGTGAGTGGCACGACCAGAGCTTCGACCTCGTGGTCAACGCCACCTCCCTCGGCCTGAAGCCGGACGACGAGCTCCCGCTGGACCTGGCGCGGCTCGGGCGGGCGGGTGCCGTCATGGATCTGGTCTACGGCCAGGACGGGACACCCTTCGTACGTCACGCCGAGTCCCTGGGGATCCGCGCCACCGACGGCAAGGAGATGCTCGTCCGCCAGGCTGCTGCATCCTTCGAGCTCTGGTGGAAAGAGCCCGCGCCTCTGGAGGTCATGCGCGGGGCCCTGGAAGCCGGATCCTGAGCGTCGCGGCCTGGTCGGAACTCCTCCTCCCGACCCGATGCGTGGGGTGTGGGGGAGTCGGGACCGGACCGGAGCCCTGGCCCATCTGCCCGGCCTGCGCGACCCGCGTGCGGCCGCTCCCCCTCCCCCGGTGCCCCCGATGCCACCATCCGGCGCTCCCCGAGGTCGGTCACTGCGACTTCTGCGTCGAGTGGCCGCCGGTGTTGGTGAAGGGGCGTTCCGCATCCTCCTTCGACCCTCCGGTGCCGGCCCTGGTCCACGCCCTGAAGTACCAGGGCTGGAGACGGGTGGCCGACTTCGCCGGAGAGCGTATGGCGCGCCTGGCGCGCCTGGAGTGGGAGGCGTGGAGGCCGGACCTGGTGGTTCCCGTCCCCACCACGTCGATACGCCGGCGGGAGCGTGGATACAACCCCGCCGGCCTCCTGGCCGCCAGCGTGGCCAGGATCCTCGGAATCCCCTGCGTACAAGCCCTCGTTCGGCCCCGGGAGGGGCCGCGCCAGGTCGGGTTGCCCCCCTCTCAGCGCGCGGCTAACGTCAGAGACGTTTTCAACCCCGACGGGGCCCTTTCCGGGGCCCTCCGCTGCCAGAACGTACTCCTCGTGGATGACGTGCTCACCACTGGATCGACCGGTGCCGAAGCGGCCCGCGTGGTGGGACGGTGCGGTGCCCGGGAGGTGGCGTTGGTGACCTTCGCCAGGGCCCTTCCCGAGACGCCTGGCTCCGGAGGGACTCCCGACTGACCATCAAGGAGTGATACAAGGCCATGGCCACTCGTGTCGCCATCAACGGCTTCGGCCGAATCGGTCGCAACGTCCTTCGCAGCGCCAAGAAGGCTGGAGTGACGGACCTGGATTTCGTGGCGGTGAACGACCTCACCGACAATGCCACCCTCGCCCACCTGCTGCGGTACGACTCGGTGCACGGCGCCTACCCCGGTTCCGTGGAGCTCACGGATGACGGCCTCAGGGTGGATGGGGACGACCTGAAGGTGTTGGCAGAACGGGACCCCGGTGCGCTGCCCTGGAGGGAGCTGGGCGTGGATATCGTCATCGAGTCCACCGGCCGGTTCACGCAGCGGGATGCGGCGGCCAAGCACCTGGAGGCCGGGGCGAAGAAGGTCATCATCTCCGCCCCCGCCAAGCAGGAGGACATCACCGTCGTCCTGGGTGTGAACCACGAGATGTACGATCCCGCGAGTCACCACGTGGTGTCCAACGCCAGCTGCACGACCAACTGCCTGGCACCGGTGGCGAAGGTGCTCATGGACGCCTTCGGGTTCCGCCGGGGCTTCATGACCACCATTCACGCCTACACGAACGACCAGAACATCCTGGACCTCCCCCACAAGGATCTTCGACGGGCCCGTGCCGCGGCCATGTCCATGATCCCGACCACCACCGGGGCCGCCCGGGCCACCGCCCTGGTGATTCCCGAGTTGAAGGGGAAGCTGGACGGAATGGCGATTCGGGTGCCCACGCCGGACGTTTCGCTCGTGGACCTGGTGGCGGAGGTGGACCGGGACGTCACGGCAGAGGAGGTAAACCAGGCGCTTAAGGCGGCTTCGGAGGGCGGGCTGAAGGGGATCCTCGGCTACTCCGACGAGCCCCTCGTGTCCATCGACCACACCGGGGATCCGCATTCCTCAGTGGCGGATTCGTTGAGCACGGCGGTGATGGAGGGCCGGATGGTCAAGGTTCTGGCCTGGTACGACAACGAGTGGGGGTACTCGAATCGCGTGGTGGACCTGGCCCTGTACATGGGCGAGCGCCTCTAACGCGCGTGTCGAGTCGTGGGGGCGCGGCGGTGGGCGGGGGGCCCGCTGCCGCGCCTCTCGTTCTTCAGGGGTGGGCCGGGCATGGAACCCTATCGGGGGCGACCCCGGGTGCGTCATGGCAGGAATCGCAGCAGTGAGCGGGGTTTCGTAGCTGTAACCCGCCGTTCGGTCCCCTCGTAGGTTATGGCATGAGTCCAGGAAGCGGCCGGAGGCCGACGCTGACCGCAACGACATCGGAGCGCACCCTGGGGCAGCATCCTCCACGCGAGGGTGCCCTCCCGGGTGACTTCGAGGCGTGGTACCACGAGCATCGCTCGGTGGTCTATCGGTATGTGCGCTTCCGGGTGGCCACACGAGAGGTCGCGGAAGACGTGACTTCCGACGTGTTCCTGAAGGCGCTTCGATCGTTCCACCGGTACGATTCCGGTCGCGCCTCGCCGCGCACATGGCTCCTTCGGATTGCGCGCAACGCGGTGACGGACCACCTCCGGTCCCTGCGTCGCCGCGGGTCGCTGCACGTGTCCCTCGACCGGGCTCCGGATCTGGTTTCGGACGTTCCCTCGCAGGATGAGCGGGTGATCCGGGAGGAGCGAATCCAGACGCTCCTCAACGGAGCGAGCACGCTGCGGAAGCCCGATCAGGAGATTCTCTCGCTCCGGTACGGCGCGGGACTCGGAAACCATGAGATCGCCGAGGCCCTCGGAATCTCCGACAACGCGGTGGCAGTCCGCCTTCACAGGGCGCTCAAGCGACTGAAGGATGCCATCCAGAATTCGAGCGAGGCCTGAAGGCCCGATGCATAGATGAGTAGAGAGTCCGACATCCCGTCCACGACAGGCCTCCCGCCGGAACTGGTAGAGCTCGACCGGGAGCTCTCCGACCTGGTCCTGGACGAGCGCCCCTCGTTCGGGCCGGAGTTGCGGAACGAGCTGGCCCGGGAGTGGAACCTCCCGCGTCGGCCACCGGTGTCCACGGGCTGGCGACGCAACGCCCTCGCCGCCTCCGTGGCGCTCCTGGCCTTCGCGGGGCTCCTGGTGCCCCCGGCACGAGCCTCTCTCGTCCAGGGGGTCCAGCGCATCTTCGAGACCTTCCGGGGCGAGGAGCCCAGCGGAGAGGTGCTGTCGCTGGTGCCGGCGGAGCCGGAACGAGTGGCAATCTCCGAATCCGAGCCGGAGGCGGTTGAGGTCGTTTCGGGGGAAGACATCGCTGGAGAGGGTGATGCGCCGGTGGACCTGCCTCCGTTCAGGCCCGGGGCCTCCGCGTTCCCTACGCTCCTGGACAAGGAAGCGGACCGGGAGCTGGTACGGCGCCACTACCCGGACGAGCTGCAGCGTGCAGGGGTGGGGGGTGTGGTGGGGCTTCAGCTCTGGGTGAACGAGGACGGGTCCGTGGACCACGTCCAGATGTCCCGCGGGTCGGGTGTGAGCGACCTGGACCGGGCAGCGCTTCGAGCGGCGCCGGAGCTCCGGTTCAGGCCCGCCATGAGGTCGGGAGTCCCGGTGGGCACCTGGGTGGAGTTCGACCTGGTGTTCGAGCCGTCACCGACGCTCGCCGGCCTTCGGGAGCCAGGGGTCCTGGAGACCCCCATGATTCCCGAGGTCGAAGGGTGGCAACCTCCCACGACCTGGGCGGAGGCCGCCGTGGTCCCCGCGCCCATCCTGTTGGAGTCGCAGGAGCTCCTCGGTACGGCCCTGGGTGGAGACCGGGAGTCCGTGGAGGAGGACCTCGGGCCCCTGGACGGCCTGCTTTCCGGCGACCCGCCCTCGGGCACCGATCCCGTCCGATGGCGGGAGCGGGCGACCCGGGCGCTGGAAGGTGCCCGGGTTCGGGATCCGGGCAACCCGGCGCCTTATCTCGCACTGGCACGTATCCGACGCAAGCAGGGGATGCGGAACGATGCCCAGATGCTCTTCCAGGCGGGGCTGGAGCGCGCCCTCTCCGCGGACCGTCCGGTGTCACCCCGCCTGGTGGCGGAACTCGCATACGAGTCCGGGCGCGTGGTCCGGGAGAACTGGTTGGGGTGGCGGAATCTGGGCGAGGTGCCTTCCTTGGCGTTGCTTCCGGCGCGGTGCGCCGGCGCGGCGGGGAGCCCCGGCGAGGTCGCGTCGTCGGAGACGCTCCTGACTTGGAACTACTCGTGCCCAACAGCACTCCACGAAGTCCTGGGCGAGGACTTCCGTCCGAGGGCCGAAGGGGATCGGCAGCGCTCAGCCATGCTGGAGTCCTTCGTGCGCGCCGTGGAGTCCTACCCCGCCCACGTGGGTGCCAACACCGAGATCCTCCTGGACCTGGCCGACCGCGAGGCGTGGCATGAGCTCCGTGAGGGAGCCCGACGGTTCGCGTGGGCATCTCAGGGTCACCCCAACGCCGGGCTCCTGGAGGCCCTGGCGTTGCACCGCCTCGGGCGCTCGGAGGAGGCCGCGGAGGTGTTCGAGGGGGCGCTGGACAGGCTGGAGCCGGGCACCGTGAGGGGCTTCCGGACCGTGGAGCTCCTGGCGCCGGTATCGGGCGCGGAGAGCGCCGAGGCTCTGTGGCGAGCCCTGGACCCCATTCTCTCCACCGCGGTGAACGAGCGGCAGGTGGAACACTGGGCCCGAGCGGGCTACGCGCTGCTGCGATTCGGCTCTCTGGAAGCCGACGCATCCAGGGTCTGGGTCCGGTACGGCCGCCCGCAGGAGATCCGGGCCTTCGGCGCAGGTCCGGGGCTGCGCTTGGAGTTCTGGGACTACGGAGTGGGTCCGGACGTGAGCTTCTATCGACCCGCCGCCTCCCAGAACGGGGCCCTCACCGTGGAAGGCGAGGAGTACCTCGAAGACCTCGAGGGCGCGGTACCGCACTGGTACGGGACCCGGGCACGTCCTCTCTACGGGCTTCCGGCCCAGATCACCCGGTTCCGTGGGAGCCGAGAGAGGTCGACGGAGGTGAAGATCCACTTCACGATCCCTGGCGAGTTCCGCACGCCCGAGTCGGCTCCCGAGCTGGAGGTGGGTGTGTTCCTGCTGGGAGCGACGCGGGTGCCGGTGGAGACCCTGCATTGGAGCGTGGCCCAGGATCAGAGTGAGGTGAACCTGCTGGTGCCCGCCGGGCCGGGCATCGATCACCTGGTGGTGGAGCTGTTCGATCCCGCCAGCGGGATGGCGGCGGGAGCGCGCACGGCGGTTTCGCCGCCGCCGGCGGGCTTGTCGGAGCTCATGCTCGTGGAGCCGGGCGAGGTGGAGCGCCCGGAGCTGGGCCGGATGGGGCAGGGGCTCAGGCCGGCCTCACCCCCGTCACGCCTTTCCGGCGATTGGGCGGGCGTCTTCCTGGAGATCTACGATCTGGCCCCCGGCGAGGTCTATCGGCTGCGGGCCGAGCTCCTCTCCGACGAGCGCGGGTCGGTCCTTCCCCTGGAGCTCCGTCCTGCGGGGCAGAAGCTGTTCGGTGAGGAGTGGAGTCGGCGCCCCCTCCGGTCCGGGACGGCCCCGGAGTACCTGACGCTGGACCTCTCGAATGTGGGCCCGGGCCCCTTTACGCTGCGGGTGCGGGTGGTGCGGGAGGACGGCCGAGTCCTGGTGCGAGAGCTCCCGGGCCTGGCCCGGGTCGGTCCGGAGACCGGGCTCCCATCGCTGAGGGCTCCCCTGGAGCGATTGGAATTCTGACCGGGCCACCCTCCGGTCGAGGGTCCGTTGGGGTCCCGGAGTGCGTTGTGGCGCTCCGGGACCCTTTTTAGCTTCCGGGGCCCGTCGACCTGCAACCCCATCCGTCCCATGTCCAAGCGCCTTCTCCGCACACTCGGTCCCGAGCAGCTGAAGGGTCGGAGGGTGTTGGTCCGAGCCGATCTGAACGTCCCCCTCGCCGGCGGCGTGGTGACCGATGACACCCGCATTCGTGCCTCTCTGCCGACCCTGGAGCACCTGACGTCGCACGGCTCGGCGGTCATCCTCATGTCCCATCTGGGACGGCCAAAGGGGGGAGTGGACCCGACGTTCTCCCTGGCGCCGGTGGCGGACCGTCTCCAGGAGCTTCTCGAGGTCCCCGTGCGCTTCGTGCCGGACACGGTGGGGGACGCGGCGGACGCGGCGGTGGCCGGACTCCGGGACGGTGAGGTGCTGCTCCTGGAGAACACCCGATTCCTGCCCGGAGAAACGGCCAACGAAGAAGCCCTGGCCCGCCGCCTCGCGAGCTACGGGTCCGTGTACGTCAACGACGCCTTCGGAACCGCCCACCGGGCCCACGCCTCCACTGCGGGAATCGCCGAGGCGGTGAAGGAGAACGGAGGCGTGGCGGTCGCCGGATTCCTCCTGGAGCGGGAGCTCGCCTTCCTGGGTGACGCCCTCGCCCGCCCCGACCGCCCCTACCTGGCCATCATGGGCGGAGCCAAGATCTCGGGGAAGATCGACGTCGTGGAAGCGCTTCTTCCCCAGGTGGATCGACTGCTCATCGGTGGTGCCATGGCCAACACCTTCTTCCTGGCTCTGGGCCTGGAGGTCGGTGGCTCCCTCGTGGAGGACGACCGGGTCGAGATGGCCCGCGCGCTGATGGATCGGGCCGGGGAGCGCCTGGTGCTGCCGGTGGACTGCCGCGTGTCCGAACGCATCTCGGGAGACGCCACCTCCCGAGCCGTTTCTCGAGCTGAGGTCGCACCCACCGACATCATCGGTGACATCGGCCCCGAGACGGAGTCGCTCTATCGGGAACTCATCCAGGAGGCCCGGACGGTGCTCTGGAACGGCCCCATGGGAGTCTTCGAGCTGGAGCCCTTCGCCTCTGGGACCCTGGCCGTGGCCCGGGCCGTGGCGGACCGCACCGACCAGGGAGCGGTCTCGGTGGTCGGGGGTGGGGACTCGGCAGCCGCGGCCGAGGCGGCGGGGGTCTCGGGTCGCCTCACGCACATCTCGACGGGGGGCGGGGCCTCCCTGGAATTCCTCTCCGGGGCGGAGCTCCCCGGAGTGGCCGTACTCTCGGACGAGGAGGGCTGATGCGCCGCGTGGTGGCGGGAAACTGGAAGATGAATCACGGTCCGAGTGAGACCCGTGCATTCCTCGATTCCTTCGAGATGCCCACCGGAGAGGGCGTTCCCCGGGTGCTGATCTTCCCTCCGTCCGTGTCCCTGGCGGCTGCGGTGGCGCATCCCGGCCGTCCTGGAGGCTTGGAGCTGGGCGTCCAGAACATCCACTTCGAAGCTTCCGGGGCGTTCACCGGTGAGGTCTCCGCAGCCATGGCCCTGGACGCCGGGGCCACGTTGACCCTGGTGGGCCACTCGGAGCGACGTCACGTCTTCGGTGAGGACGACGCTACGGTGGCGCGGAAGGCTGCCGCCGCTGCCGCGGCCGGACTCACTCCCGTGGTGTGCGTGGGGGAGAAGCTGGAGGAGCGTCGTGCGGGGGACCTGGCTTCGGTGCTCCTACGACAGCTGGACGCCGTCCTGGATCTGCTGCCCGGGACCGCCGAGTGGCTCCTCGCGTACGAGCCGGTCTGGGCCATCGGAACGGGCGAGACAGCCACGCCGGCGGATGCAAGCCAAGCGCACGGAATCCTGCGGGAACGGCTCGCGGCCCGCGGATGGTCCGGTCCTGAGGTGCCCGTGCTGTATGGCGGGAGCGTGAAGCCGGGCAATGCGCGAGAGCTCATGGATGCTCCCGGCGTGGACGGCGTGCTGGTGGGCGGAGCCAGCCTCGATCCCACCGATTTCTCGGCCATCGTCGAGGCGGGCCGCCGTTGACAGAAGCCCGGTCCTTCGGCGACGTTTACGGGCTTTAGAGAGACCCTTTTCCTCCCCGCGCACCATGTATGGTTTTCTTCTCGCCATCCTGATCCTGGACGGCCTGTTCCTGGGCGTCGTCATTCTCCTACAGTCCGGTAAGGGCGGGGGATTGGCCGCCATGGGCGGCAGTGGAACCATGCCCACCGATGGGATCATGGGGGGCCGCCAGGCCACGAACCTCCTGACGCGGGCCACGTGGACCTCCGGGACGCTCTTCATGGTGCTGGCGCTCGTGCTCTCGATCATGTCGTCCCGGGCCAGTGCTCCCCAGTCCATCCTCCGTCCCGACCTTCCGCAGAGCGCGGAGCCGGTCCCGGTCCTTCCCGGCCTGTCGGAGGAGGGATCCACTCCCGCGCCCACCGGAGAGACCGGGGGTGGCGACGAGGGCGACACCGGAACCGAGGGGAACTGAGGCCCCGCCCCGCGAGTGCGGTGGATCTCCTCCAGGAGCTCTTGAGGGCCCGGGCCCTCGAAGATCTGCTCGCCGCCCGGGCCCCCAGGGTAGGCGCTTTCGACAGGGGACGCGTCTCGGTATCCCCGGCCGTTCCCGCCGCCCGGGCGCTCCACAGGGCCCGCGATGGTTCCGGCGACGTCTTCTCGGCCCGGATCGGGGCGCCGGCGGCCGCGTTGACCCTGGGGATCGACCCCCGGGTCCTCGTCCGCCAGGCCCTGGGGAGCGCGACGGCGCCGGCGGCCGGACGCTCCCCCGGCGGCTTCCCCACGGACCTGGATCTTGGATTGCTGGAGCCCGTGGAGCTGCCGGGGATCCTGGTGGAGGTCATGGCGGGCGTCGCCCTCGCCTTCCGGGTGCGCGGTGAAGCGCGGGTGGCGCTCCTGGTCGACGACATGGCGGGGTCCGCGTCGGGCGACTGGCACGAAGGCCTGAATCTCGCTGCCGTGCGTGAGGTGCCCATGGTCCTCGTGGTGGATCATGCGGTAGGCGGACCCATGGATGCGCCCGTGGCGGAGATGGGGGCCCGGGCCGCCGCGTACGGCTTCGGCTCGCACCGCGTGGACGGCACCGATCCACGGGCTGTGGAGAAGGTGGTCTGGAACGCCGTGGAGGCGGCCCGCGCCGGCGACGGTCTGCAGGTCGTGGACGTGGCCCCGCCGTCCAGCGATCCGGTTCAGTGGCTCGCTGAGAGCCTGATTGCCGCGGAGGCCATCACTGCCGAGGCCCTGGCTGCCGTGGTTGGGACGGCCGAGGAAGAGATGCGGCGGGCGCTGGAAGAGGTGGAGTCGGAGCCGCAGCCCGATCCAGCCCTCGTCCGTCCGTCCCCGGGCCTTTCCGGCCGGGTGCCGTCGTCGTCGACGGTCACGGAATGAAGTGTGAACCCTCCCGGAGGTGACCTTGTCGTCGAATCCGCCTGAACACGTCCTGCACACCCGGAAGGGGGAGCCGGTCACCTTTCTCGAGGCCATTGCCGAGGCCCTCTGGGAGGAGATGGAACGGGACCCGGACGTGTTCCTGATGGGCGAGGACATCGGAGTCTATGGTGGCGCGTTCAAGGTTACGCGCGGCTTCCTGGATGCCTTCGGTACCCACCGGGTCATGGACACCCCCATTGCCGAGGGGGGGTTCACCGGGGCCGCCGCAGGAGCAGCCCACATGGGCCTCAGGCCCGTGGTGGAGATGCAGTTCATGGACTTCATCTCCCCGGCGTACGACGTCCTGACCAACTACATCGCCACGTCCGCCTATCGGGGGGCCGGATCTCTCCCGATGGTGATCCGAGGGCCGGTGGGGGGCGGGAACCGTGGTGGGCCGTTCCACTCCCAGAATGTGGAGATGGCCTTCTTCCACACCCCGGGACTGAAAATCGTGTATCCCAGCACCGCGTACGACGCCAAGGGACTTCTCAAGGCGGCCATCCGGGACGAGCATCCGGTCATCTTCGAAGAGCACAAGGGGCTCTACCGTGCTCCCTACCTTCGGGAAGTCCTCCCGGATGACGACTACGTGGTCCCCATCGGGAAGGCCCGCACCGCCAGGGAAGGAACGGACGTGACCGTGGTGACCTACGGCCTGATGGTTCATCGCTCCCTGGACGCTGCGGATCGGCTCGCCGAAGAGGATGGAATCTCGCTGGAGGTCGTGGACCTCCGGACCCTTCTCCCCCTGGACGAGGATCACGTGGTGGAGAGCGTGCAGCGCACCGGGAAGCTCCTGGTGGTGCACGAGGACACGCGCACCGGGGGGATCGCGGGCGAGGTGGCGATCCGGGTCAACGAACGGGCCTTCGAATGGCTGGACGGGCCCATCCTGCGGGTCACGGCGATGGATGCGCCGGTGCCCTATGCCGGCGTCCTGGAGGATGCGTTCCTGCCCTCGGTGAACGACATCGCAGAGGCGGCCAGATACCTGGCGCGATACTGATCTCTCGGGGTGCCCGAGGCCTTTGCCAGCCGACGGCCCTTGGATAAACTCAACGATTCCATGAACGGAACTGAACGCTGGAGTGGCGAGCGTGGCTCGGATTGAAGTTCCCATGCCCCAGATGGGTGAATCCATCGCGGAGGGCACCGTCTCCCGTTGGCTCAAGGAACTCGGCGACAACGTCGAGCGGGATGAGCCTATTCTGGAGATCTCCACGGACAAGGTGGACGCGGAAATCCCCGCCCCCGCCTCGGGGACGCTCGTGGCCATCGAGGTCGCCGAGGGAGAGACGGTAGAGGTCGGGACCGTCGTGGCGTACATCGACCCGGAGGGAGGGGCACCGGACCAGCCCACCGCAGAGCCTGCGGCGGCGGAAGCCGCTCCGGTGGAGCAGCCCGTGAGCCCACCCGCCGCCGAGGGAGCGCCCGCGACCGAAGCGGTGCCTTCCGGAGGTGCCCCGGGATCCGCCGAGGACCGACTCAAGACCAAGTCCACACCGGTGGTTCGCAAGATCGCCGAGGAGCACGGCGTGGACATCGCGGCGGTGCAGGGAACCGGTCACGCGGGCCGGGTCACGAAGCAGGACATCCTGAACTTCATCGAGTCCGGAGGGGCTCCGCCTGCCGAGCCCTCCTCGGCCCAGGTCTCCCCGGCAGCGCAGGCGCCGCCCTCGGCGTCCGCGGTTCCGGCGCCCGCTGCCTCCGCACCTTCGGACCTCTGGAAGCGCTTCTATGGAGAGGTCCAGCACCCGGAATTCCCCGTGCGGGACGCGGACCGGGTCGAGCCCATGGACAAGATCCGCCGGCTCACCGCCGAGCACATGGTGGTGGCCAAGAGGGTGGCGCCGCACGTGCACTCGTTCATCGAGATCGACTTCACGGCCATCGATGGGGTGCGGCGGGCGCTGAAGGCGAAGTGGGAGGAGCAGGGGGTTCGGGTCAGCTACACCGCCTTCGTGACCTGGGCGGTGAGCCGCGTCCTGCGGAACTATCCCACCATCAACGGGACGGTCTCCGGCAACAACATCATCTACCGCGGCAACGTGAACGTGGGCATCGCCGTGGACCTGAATCCAGGACTGATCGTTCCCGTCATCCACGACACCGACGACCTCAGCCTGGCCGGGATCGGCCGGAAGATCGTGGACCTCGCGGAGCGGGCCCGGGACCGGAAGCTCCAGCCCTCGGAGATCCAGGGCGCGACGTTCTCCATCACGAACCCGGGCGTGCTCGGCACCACCGTGGGGATGCCGGTGATTCCCAAGGGGACCGCCGCCATCCTGGGGACCGGAGCCATCGAGAAGCGAGTGGTGGTGGTCACCGATCCGGAGACCGGGGGTGATTCCATTGCCATCCGGAAGCGCTGCTTCTTCAGCCTGGGATACGATCACCGGCTGGTGGACGGGGCCGACGCCGCCCGGTTCCTGGCGGAGCTCAAGGAGCTGTTGGACGACTTTCCCGTGGACGCCTGACCGGTGAGAGAAGGTCGGTCTGCACCGCCCCCCGGGCCCTCGGCTCCGGGGGGCGGTGGCGCATCGGACCCGCAAGACCGCGCAGCCCGAGGCGAGGACTCGGGGGGACCGGGGGCCGAGCGCGTTCTGCAGGTCCGCCGCCTCGGCACGGTACCGTATCGTCGGGGTCTCGAGATTCAGGCGGAGCTGGTCACCGCCCGACGGGAGGGACGGATCCCGGACACCCTTCTTCTCCTGGAGCATCCCCACGTCATCACGCTGGGGACCTCGTCGTCCACGGAGCACGTCCTGGCCGACGAGGCCGAGCGAACCCGAATGGGAATCGAGCTCTACGAGACGGGTCGCGGCGGAGACGTCACGTACCACGGTCCCGGCCAGCTGGTGGGGTACCCGATTCTGGACCTCAAGCCGGATCGCAGGGATCTCCACCGGTATCTGCGGGATCTGGAGGGGGTCCTGCTCTCGGTTCTCGACCGATTCGGCGTGTCCGGGCACCGCGAGGAGGGTCTCACCGGCGTCTGGTGTGCCCAGGGGAAGATCGCGGCCATCGGGGTGCGCGTCTCCTCCGGGTGGATCACTTCCCACGGCTTCGCCCTCAACGTGGATCCGGACCTGACGTACTTCGGGTCCATCGTGCCGTGCGGGATCCGTGACCGGCAGGTGACCTCCATGGCCCGGGTGCTGGGTCGCGACCTCCAGGTGGAAGCGGTGATCCCGGAGGTGGAGGAGGCGCTCGCCCGGAGATTCGGCCGGGAGCTGGACCGGGGCACGGTCTGAGGTCGGGCGCTGGGGGCGCCCAGGACCGCCGGGGCGCCATTCGGCTAGGGTCCGCCCGGTCTCACTCCTCCGGCGGGAGATACTCCCGGTACTCCAGGTAGCGGCCACGGGCCTCCCGCTCCTCGTCGAGCCACTCCTGGAAGCCGGAGTCCACCAACCCTCCGGAGCTTCCCAGGTCCTTGGCGGACCGGACGGCCAGATGGTTGGCATACTCGTTCTTCGGGTGCCCGGCGTGACCACGGACCCACTCCCAGCTCACCCGGTGGCGAGCCATGACGCGGTCGAGTCGTTGCCACAGCTCCAGGTTCTCGATGGGCCCGGCCTTCCGCTTCCAGCCTCTGCGCTTCCACCCGTAGATCCACTCGGAGGCGCCCTTGACCAGGTACTGGCTGTCCGAGACGAAACGGACGTGGCAAGGTCTTCGAAGGAATCCCAGGGCCTCGATGGCGCTTCGGAGTGCCATCCTGTTGTTGGTGGTGTCGGGCTCGGAGACCCAGAAATCACGACGGATCCAGGTGCCGTCCTTCCAGAACTCCACCAGACCGGCGGCTCCTCCGGGGTTGGCTCGGTGCTGGAACTGATTGCCCAGGCAGGACTCGTCGGCGTGGATCATGACCCGAGGCAGCTCACTCATGGCCCTGAACCTACCCGGGAGCGGATGGAGGGGAAGCCCCGCTGCAGGGCAGGGCAGCCGCGAGCGTGCTTGACGGGGTGGGGGCCCAGTCTACCTTTCTCGCGGTTGCAGTCCGGTCGCTCCCTTCACCCTCTCGTCTCCTGCCTTCTCCCGCCTATCTCCTCCTCGAGGACGGACGCCGCTTCGACGGCACACGGCTCGGGGCCGCCGGCCCCGCCTTTGGCGAAGTGGTGTTCAACACCTGCATGACGGGCTACCAGGAGGTCCTCACCGACCCCTCCTACACCGGCCAGCTCGTGTGCATGACCTACCCCCAGCAGGGGAATTACGGCGTGAACAGCGTGGACCGGGAGTCTCCGGATCCGTGCGTGGCCGGTTTCATCGTGCGCGAGGCGGCTCGGAAGCCCTCGTCCTGGCGGAGTGAAGCGTCCATGGAGGCCTACCTCGCGAGGCACGGTATCGCGGCCATCGCCGACGTGGACACCCGGGCGCTCACGCGACATATCCGGTCTCATGGCGCCATGCGAGGGGCCATCGCCCCGGCGGGGACGGATCCGGACCAGCTCCTGGAGCAGGTCCTGGCGCAGCCCCTCATGGAGGGCCTGGATCTGGCGTGCGGGGTATCCACCGATGCGAGCTACGTGGTGGGGCCGGAAGGAGAGGAGCGCTTCCATGTCGTCTCGTACGATTTCGGTGTGAAGGCTCATTCGCCGAAGCTTCTTGCCGAGCGCGGCTGCCGCGTGACCGTCATCCCCGCCGAGACGGGCCTGCACGAGATCCTCTCCTTGAATCCGGACGGCCTCTTCATCTCCAACGGCCCCGGTGACCCGGCGGCGGTGGAGAAGGCCCGAGAAGCCATCCTTTCCATCTCGGAGGCGGGGATTCCGGTGTTCGGGATCTGCCTGGGCCACCAACTGATCGCTCGGGCCTTCGGTGCTTCCACGTTCAAGCTCCCCTTCGGCCACCATGGCGGGAACCACCCGGTGAAGAACCTGGACCGGAAGACGGTGGAGATCACCTCGCAGAATCACGGATTTGCGGTGAAGGCCGGTGAGGGGCGGACCGTGGACGGCGCTCCCGACCTCCAGGTGACCCACCTGAACCTCTACGACGGGACCGTGGAGGGGGTGCGCCATCTTTCGCGGCCCGTCTTCTGCGTCCAGTATCACCCGGAGGCCGCTCCGGGGCCGCACGACAGTCGGTACCTCTTCGACGACTTCGTCGAGCTCATGGAGGCCCGCCGCGCGGCTCGCGCTTGACGTGCGGTGGCGCGGGGCCGTACCCTGCGCGCGAGTTGCGCCGGTTTTGTAAGTCCCAAGCCCTCACGGAGGTACGATGACGAAGGCGGATCTGGTGGAGCAGGTGGCCGAGGCGATCGGGCCGGGGATCACCAAGAAGGACTGTGCCCTCGTCGTGGACGGCTTCCTGAATGCCGTGAAGCGAGCGCTGGCCAACGGCGAACACATCGAGATCCGGGGATTCGGCACCTTCAAGGTCCGGAAGCGGAAGTCCCGCATGGCCCGGAACCCACGGACGGGAGATGCGGTTCGCGTCCCCTCCCGGTCCGTGCCCGTCTTCAAGCCCAGCAAGCATCTCCAGGCCCGGGTCTCCCGGAGCCACGAATCCGGGGACTGACGCCGGGACCCGACGTTTGGGCCCTCCTGTGCTGTGGGCCGACGCCGGTGGGCTCCCAAGTGAGCCCCGGCGTCGGCCCTTCTCGTTTTTAACGTTTCCCCGTCCGGCGACATCGGATCCACAGTGATGGATTCCCGAGATGGCCCGGATACTCCGGACGAGGTCCTGGTGGACCAGGCACGCTCCGGGAACGAGGCGGCGTTGGACCGCCTGGTATCCCGGCACCATGGGACCGCCTACCGGGTGGCTCTTGGGATCCTGAGGGATCCGGATATGGCTGCGGACGCGGCCCAGGACGGATTCCTGAAGGCCATCCGGGCATTGGACCGTTTTCGAGGAGAAGCCAGGTTCCGGACCTGGCTCCTGACCATTGTCAGCAACGAGGCCAAGGGCCAGCTCCGGAAGAAGGGAAGGAGACGAGAGGCGGTATTGGACGATGTGACGCTGGTGGCGGACCGCGGGGTCCCCGTGGACGACGCGGTTGTGGCGGTGGAGGAGGCCCGGCGTGCCCGCCGGCTCCTGCAGGAACTTCCGGACAAGCAGCGCCTGGCGGTGCAACTCCGGTTGGACGAGGGTCTCAGCTTCCGGGAGGTGGGGGAGCTCATCGGATCCTCGGAGGGAGCTGCGCGCGTCAACTACCACCACGGGATCAGACGTCTGCGCGAGAGGATGGAGAGACCATGAACGACCGTTGTGCGATGACCCAGGACCGGTTGCCCGATCTGGTGACCGATCGCCTGCCGGTGGGCGATCGCCCTGCCGTGCAGGACCACCTGGAACAGTGTGCGGAGTGCCGGGCCAGCCTGGCGGCCCTCCGTTTGCTGGCGGCCGCCACGCCCGTGGCGCCGGCCGGCCTGGAGCACCGGATCCGGGACGCGGCTCGCCTCGCGCTCGACCCGGCGGACCCCGTTGGGGAGGCCAGCGGACCCGGTGCGTCACCGGCGGCTCAGACGGGGCGGGGGCGGCTTTGGGCCCGGCGATGGGTCGCACCCGCCTGGGGGCTGGCGGCTGCCGCGGCCCTGGTCCTCCTCCTGGGACGGGGTCTGGTATCCACGCCGGAGGCGGATCCGGACCTCCTGGCCATGGGCGGGGACGAGATACCCCTCTTCCTGGCGGACGATGGCATGGTGGCGGGAGCCCCCGTGCTGGATGGCCTCACCGACGAAGACCTTGCACTACTTCTGGAGGAGATGGAGCGGTGAAGATCGATGAACGGGTGCCGAGCAGGTCGAGCCGAGGGATCCTCGCGCTCCTCGTCGTCCTGACCGGGAGCCCCGCTGCCATGGGTGCGCAACAGCGCCCACCCCCGGGCGACCGCGCCCAGATGGAGCGCGCCATCCGGGAGCGCTTCGAGACGATGGTGTGGCGCGAGCTGGGCCTGGACGAAGGGCAGCGGGAGGCCCTGGCTGCGGCGGTGCAGGAGTTCCGGGAGCCCCGGCGGGATGTCTCGCAGCGGCAGGTCCGACTCGAGCGCCGGCTTGCCGGAACCGGAGCACTGCTTTCCGAGGATCAGGCCCGGGAGGTGCTGGCGGAGCTCGTGGCGGTGAAACGGGCCGAGGTGGAGCTCCTGGCTCGGGAGCAGGAGCGATTGCTCGAGGTCCTCACGCCGCCCCAGCTGGTCCGGTTCTACACCCTGCGCGAGCAGCTCGGTCGACGGATCCGCCGGCTCCGGGAGAATCGGCCGGGTGGGGGTGGGCCACCGGGCCGATCCTCCCCCGCCGAGTCGCTTCCGGGTTGGCCCGTCCTGTTCCATTAGCCACCTTTGAGGGGTACCCTGACTGCCCCCTGACCCTCCCCGCATGGAACTGGACGTACTCTTCTTCGCCAGCTATCGCGAGCTGGTGGGAATTCCCAAGGTTCGAATGACCCTTGCCCCCGGTGCCACCGTGTCCGACCTGGTCGACCAGGTCCGGGCTCGGGGTGAGACGTTCGGTCGGCTCCCGGATCGGCCCGCTGTGGCGGTGAACCGGACGGTGGTGCCCCACACGCATACGCTGGCCTCGGGAGACGAGGTAGCGTTCCTACCGCCGGTGGCCGGAGGCTAGATGGCGGTTGCGGTCATCACCTCGGAGCCGCTGCGGGTCGAGGACCTGCTGGGCGAGGCGCCGGCCCCCTCGGACGGGGCCCGCGTCGTCTTCGTGGGTGTGGTGCGGGACCATGCCGAGGGACGCCCCGTTCGGGGGATGCGCTACGAAGGCTACGAGCCCATGGCCGCGGAGGTGCTGCGCGCCATCGTGGAGGAGGCGGAGGAGCGGCACGACGTGGGTGCGGTGTCCGCACTTCACCGCCTGGGAGAGCTGGAGATCGGCGAGGCCAGTGTAGCCATCTTGGTCTCCGGTCCCCACCGGGACGACGCCTACCGGGCTTCGCGGTATGTCATCGAGGAGATCAAACGCCGCCTCCCGGTCTGGAAGCACGAGCACTTCGCCGATGGCAGCGCGCGCTGGGTTCCCGGAACACCTCTGGGCTCCCAAGCGGGCGCCCCCCTGGCGGCGGGTGACGCCACGCTCTCCGCCGACGGCCCGCCGGCGACCCGTGAGGCACCGGGACCGGCGACCCGAGAGGTACCGGGAGGTGGGTGAGGTGCCGCCGAGGGAGGGGGAATTGCCGGTGGTGCCCGATCCGGCGCCGATGGTGGACGGGTTCGGGCGGCGCATCGAATACCTGCGCATCTCCGTGACGGACAAGTGCAACCTGCGCTGTGTCTACTGCATGCCGCTGGAGGGTCTCCCCTGGCTCAAACGGGACCAGCTATTGAGCTACGAGGAGATCCGCCGGATCGTGGCCGCCATGGCGCCCATGGGGCTGCGCAGGATCCGGATCACGGGAGGTGAGCCACTGGTCCGCCGGGACCTTCCCGACCTGGTGGCGATGCTGTCGGCGATCCCGGGAATCGAGGACCTGGCCCTCACCACCAATGCCGTCCTCCTGGGCGACCAGGCGGAGGCACTCAGGGACGCCGGACTCACGCGGGTGAATGTGTCACTGGATTCGTTGCGCCCGGAACGGGTCGACGCCATCGCCCGGAGACCCGACTCCTTTCCGCGGATCATGGACGGGCTCGATGCCGCGGAGCGCATGGGCTTCCAGCCCCTCAAGGTCAACGTCGTCCTCATGCGTGGACACAACGACGACGAGATCCACGACTTCGCCGCCATCACCCGGGATCGCCCCTGGCACGTCCGGTTCATCGAGGTCATGCCGACCACCGCGAACCTCGACATCTCGGCGAATCAGTTCGTCTCCTGCCGCGAGGCGCTGGACCGCGTGAGGGAGTTGGGGCAGCTCGAGCCGGTGGAGGGCCCCGCGGGCAACGGGCCGGCTACCTACTACCGCTTTCCGGGCGCGCCGGGGACGGTGGGGGTCATCACCCCCATGAGCCACAACTTCTGCGACCGCTGCAATCGACTGCGGCTGACGGCGGACGGGCAACTCCGTCCCTGTCTTTTCGGCGAGCTGCAGACGGACCTCCGGGCACTTCTGCGCGCCGGGAAGCCCCTGGAGCCGGCAATCCGCGAGACGCTCCGGATCAAGCCGGAGCGGCACGACCTGGTCCCGGGGAGCGACGCCGGTTCCGGAGGCCTCGTGGCGCTGTCCCAGACCGGGGGCTGACCTCCCCCCTCCGGCGCCGCCTCCAGCGTGGGTCACCTTGGCACCCCACGCCGATGAAATGGGGTGGGTCACGTTGACACCCCCCACCCGGAAAAAATAGGTTCCGCCAGGCCGAACATCGGCCCCCGCCACGTCGTTCCAGCCTCACTTCTCACCCGGCGTGGACCCCCTCCAGGGACCGACGAATCCAACGAGTCCATGAGCTTCAACAAGATCACGGTCGTCGGCGCCGGACATGTGGGCGCCACCGCCGCACAGCGAATCGCAGAGAAGGAACTCGCCCGGCACGTCGTCCTCGTCGACATCGCCGACGGAATCCCCCAGGGGAAGGGGCTCGACCAGTGGGAGAGCGCGCCCATCGAGGGCTTCGACACCCGGATCGTGGGTGCCCAGGACTACGAGCTGGCCCGGGGGTCGGAGATCTTCGTGGTGACCGCCGGCATCGCCCGCAAGCCGGGGATGAGCCGCGACGACCTCCTCAAGACCAACGCCGGCATCGTCCGCAGCGTCTCCGAGGAGATCGCGAAGGTGGCGCCGGAGTCCATCATCATCATGGTCTCCAACCCCCTGGACGTCATGTCCTACGTGGCCATGCAGGCTACCGGGTTCCCCCGGGAGCGCGTCATCGGGATGGCCGGCGTCCTGGACACCGCGCGGTATCGGTCCTTCATCGCGATGGAGGCCGGGGTGAGCGTGGAGGACATCCAGGCCCTGGTGCTGGGAGGCCACGGTGACACCATGGTGCCCCTCGAGAGTTGCACCACCATCGCCGGGATCCCGCTGAGCCACTTCCTGCCCCAGGAGAAGATCGACGCCCTGGTGGAGCGGACCCGAAAGGGCGGTGCCGAGATCGTGGGGTACCTGAAGACGGGTAGCGCATACTATGCGCCCTCCGCGGCCGCCGTGCAGATGGTGGAGGCCATCGTCAAGGACAAGAATCGGATCCTCCCGTGCGCGGCGTACCTGACCGGAGAATACGGGCAGGACGGCATCTTCCTCGGTGTGCCGTGCAAGCTCGGCGCTGGGGGGCTGAAGGAGATTCTGGAGGTGGAACTCACCGAGAGCGAGCGGGCGGCACTCGGGAAGAGTGCCGACCACGTCCGCGAGTCCATGAAAGCCCTGGACTGATCGGGAACGGGGAGAGGCCTGGACGGCCTCTCCCCGATGTCTTTCCGGGCCCCGGGTCTTGGGCCCAACCACAGTCTCGGTTTCGACGGAGATGGAATGCGCCGCGTCGCCAAGCTCTACCAGTCGTCGGTAGGGAAGAAGATCCTCATGGCCCTCTCGGGCCTCATTCTGTTCGGCTTCATCGTCGGACACATGGTGGGGAACCTGAAAGTCCTTTCCGGTCCCGAGTCCTTCAACGCCTATGCGGAGTTCCTCCGGGACTTCGGGTATCCCCTGATCCCCCACGAAGGCTTCCTCTGGGTCTTCCGGATCGTGCTCCTGGGCGCGGTGCTGCTCCACGCGGCCTCGGCCTTCCAGCTGTGGGGCACGAGCCGGTCCGCCAGGAGCGGAATGTACAGGAAGACGGTGGATCTCTCGTTCTCCTATGCGTCACGCACGATGCGGTGGGGCGGCGTGATCCTGGCCCTCTTCGTCGTCTACCACATCCTCCATCTCACCACCGGGACGGTCCACGTGGACTTCGTGGCGGGGGACGTCTACCACAACTACGTAGTGGCCTTCCAGAGTCCCATCATCCTTGGATTCTACGCCGTGGCCCAGGCCGCCCTCTGCTTCCACCTGTACCACGGGCTCTGGTCCGTCACCCAGACGCTGGGCGCGAGCCACCCCAAGTACAATCCGCTTCGGCGTCCCGTGGCCGTGGTCCTGGCCCTGGGCATCTTCGTCGGCTTTCTCATCCCCCCGGTGCTCGTCGCCACCGGGGTGGTCTCCTGAAGGATCGGTGCAGCTATGGAGCTGAACGCGAACATTCCCGAAGGTCCCATCCAGGACAAGTGGGACAACCACCTCTTCTCCATGAAGCTGGTGAACCCCGCGAACAAGCGGAAATACTCGGTCATCGTCGTTGGCACGGGCCTGGCTGGCGCCGCGGCGGCCGCCACCATGGGAGAGCTGGGGTACCGGGTCCAGGTCTTCACCTACCACGACTCGCCTCGGCGGGCCCACTCCATCGCGGCCCAGGGCGGCATCAACGCCTCCAAGAACTACCAGAGCGACGGTGACTCGGATTTCCGCCTCTTCTACGACACGGTAAAGGGTGGCGATTTCCGTTCCCGGGAGGCGAACGTCTATCGGCTCGCCCAGCTCAGCGGGAACATCATCGATCAGGCGGTGGCCCAGGGCGTCCCCTTCGCACGGGAGTATGGGGGACTCCTCGCCAACCGGTCCTTCGGGGGCGCCCAGGTGTCCCGGACCTTCTATGCCCGTGGCCAGACCGGTCAACAGCTCCTCCTGGGGGCCTACCAGGCCCTGGAGCGCCAGGTCCACGCCGGGACCTGTGTCATGCACACCGAGCAGGAGATGATGGACGTGGTCCTCGTCGACGGTGTGGCCCGGGGCATCATCACCCGGAACATCCGGACCGGGAAGCTCGAGAGGCACGTGGCGGACGCAGTGGTGCTGGCCACCGGAGGGTATTCCAACGTCTTCTTCCTCTCCACCAACGCCAAGAAGTGCAACGTCACCGCCACGTGGCGGGCACACCGGAAGGGAGCGGGTTTCGCGAATCCCTGCTTCACGCAGATCCACCCGACCTGCATTCCACCTTCCGGCGAATACCAGTCCAAGCTCACCCTCATGAGCGAGTCCCTCAGGAACGACGGACGGATCTGGGTCCCGAGGGAGGCCGGGGACGAGCGCGAGCCGCAGCGCATCCCGGAGGAGGAGCGGGACTACTACCTGGAGCGCTTCTACCCCTCCTTCGGGAACCTGGCGCCCCGGGACATCTCCTCCCGACGGGCCAAGGAAATGGTGGACGGCGGGCACGGGGTGGGGGAATTGAAGAACGGGGTCTACCTGGACTTCAAGGATGCCATCGAGCGGCTGGGCGAACGGGTCATCTCCGAGCGCTACGGCAACCTCTTCGCCATGTACGAGAAGATCACCGGGGAGAATCCGTACAAGACGCCCATGCGGATCTATCCTGCGCCCCACTACACCATGGGGGGGCTCTGGGTGGACTACAATCTCCAGACCACGGTGGAGGGCCTCTTCGCCATCGGCGAGGCCAACTTCTCCGACCACGGCGCGAACCGGCTGGGTGCCAGCGCCCTCATGCAGGGGCTGGCGGACGGGTACTTCATCATACCCATGACCATCGGCAACTTCCTGGCCGGCAGGAGCGGCGGATCGGGTGATACGGCCCATCCGGCGTTCGCGGAGGCGGAGGACGGCGTCCGCGAGCGGATCGGGAATCTCATGGGGGTGGGGGGAAGCCGGTCGGTGGACTCTTTCGCCATCCAGCTGGGCCGGATCATGTGGAACGAGTGCGGCATGGAGCGGACCGCCGACGGCCTGAAGGATGCCGTACGTCGCATCGGAGAGCTCCGGGAGGCATTCTGGGCCGATGTACGGGTCCCGGGGAAGGCGGACGACCTCAACCAGGAGTTGGAGAAGGCGGGACGGACCGCCGACTTCCTGGAGTTCGCCGAGGTCATGTGCTACGACGCGCTGGCGCGGGACGAGTCCTGCGGCGCGCACTACCGCCCGGAACACGTGACCGAAGAGGGTGAGGCAAAGCGGGATGACGAGAACTTCGCCCACGTGGCGGTCTGGGAGTTCACCGGGGTGGGTCGGGAGCCGAAGCTGCACAAGGAGCCCCTGGCATTCGAATACGTCAAGCTCTCGCAGAGGAGCTACAAGTAATGAAGCTGAAGCTGCACATCTGGCGGCAGTCCGCGCCCGACGTCCGGGGGGGATTCGAGACGATCGCCGCCGACAACGTGTCCGCGCACATGTCGTTCCTCGAGATGCTCGACGTGGTGAACGAGGGGCTCATCGCCGAGGGGAAGGAGCCGGTGGCCTTCGACCACGATTGTCGAGAGGGGATCTGCGGCACCTGCGGGATGATGATCAACGGGAACCCCCACGGCCCTTGGGAAGGCACGTCGGCGTGCCAACTCCACATGCGCGCCTTCCAGGACGGGGACGAGATCTGGATCGAGCCTTGGCGTGCCAGGGCATTTCCGGTGCTCAAGGACCTCGTGGTCGACCGATCCGCGTTCGACCGGATCATCCAGGCTGGCGGATATGTCTCCATCCGGACCGGGAGCGCACCGGACGCCAACGCGGTGCCCATCGGTAAGGAGTGGGCCGACGAGGCCTTCGATGCCGCGGCCTGCATCGGCTGTGGCGCCTGCGTGGCGGCGTGTCCCAACGCCTCGGCCATGCTCTTCACCGCCGCGAAGGTGACCCAGTTGGCGCGGTTACCGCAGGGCCAGCCGGAGCGGTACGAGCGGGTCCTGAGCATGGTGGACACCCACGACTCGGAGGGTTTCGGGAACTGCACGAACCATGGAGCCTGTCAGAACGCGTGTCCGAAGGGCATCAGCGTGGACTACATCGCGCAGCTGAACAGGGATCTCTTCAAGGCGACCCTCATGGACCGCCCCGACGAGGCGGCGGTCTGAACGGGATGCCGGTGGAGTCCGGGTCTGCACCCCGGGGCCGGCTCCGGTCCCTGGATGCCTTTCGGGGGGCCACCATCGCCGGGATGATCCTCGTGAACAATCCGGGGACGTGGGCGGCCATCTATCCCCCCTTCCGCCACGCCGAATGGCACGGGTGGACCCCCACGGATCTGGTCTTCCCGTACTTCCTGTTCATCGTGGGCGTGGCCATCTCCCTGGCCCTCGGGCGCCGTCTGGAGGCCGGGGCGGACCGAAGGGCCATCGTCTGGAAGGCCGGAAAGCGGGCGTCGATCCTGGTGGGACTGGGACTCCTCATGGCGGCCTGGCCCTTCATCCGGTTGAACCCGGATCTGGGCTTCCGCGATTTCTCTCAGCTCCGCATCCCCGGGGTCCTCCAGCGCATCGGTGTCTGTTACTTCCTGGGTGTGATGGCCTTCCTGTGGCTCCGCTCCCGAGGTCGCGCAGTCCTGGCAGGGGTCCTCCTGTTGGGATACTGGGCGGTCCTGGAGCTGGTCCCCGTGCCCGGTACGGGAATCGCCGGGGTCCTCGAGCCCCCGGCCGCGACTCTGGCGGCTTGGGTCGACCGGGCCGTCCTGGGGGATCACCTCTGGTCCGCGGCGAACCGGGAATGGGACCCCGAAGGCGTGCTCTCCACGCTGCCGGCTCTGGTGACGGTTCTGCTGGGGATCTGGGCCGGGGAGAAGTTGCGGTGGACCCGATCCGGAGAGGGAACGAGCCCCGTCCCTGCGGCGCCCTGGCTCGTCTTCTGGGGAGTGGTCCTGACGCTGGCCGGGTGGCTCTGGGGGCAGTCCTTCCCCATCAACAAGCAGCTCTGGACCTCGTCCTACGTGCTCTTCACCGGGGGCACCGCCTTCGTCATCCTTGGACTCCTGCACGCCTGGGTCGACGATCGACCACCCCACGGTGAAGCGGGAGCGGCTGGGAGGTGGGTGAGGGCGCTGGAGATCTATGGTGTGAACGCCATCACGGTGTACGTGGGAAGCGGGCTCCTGGCCAAGACGCTGGGACTCATCCGCGTGCCTCTGCCGGATGGCGGGGCCGGTCCCCTGTCGGGGGTCATCTACTCCCGGGGGTTTGCCCCACTCGGGTCCCCGGAATTCACTTCGCTGCTCCACGCCGTGGTCTGGGTGGCCGGGTGGTGGGTGGTGCTCTGGTGGATGTACCGCCGCGGATGGGTCTGGAAGATCTGACGGGGCGACCCGCCGAGCCCCCGTCGTCCTTGCAGCGTTGCGGTCTCGACGCCTAGTCTCCCGAATCGAGACCGGCTCGTCGGCCCCGGTGACCCCACACCCCGGTAGCACGCCCATGCCCAGGATCGTCCAGCTCTTCGCCGTCGTCGTGGCCCTCGCCGTCGGGCTCTGGGTTCTTCGCCAGGGGTGGGGTGGGGACGAGGGGGGTGCCGACCTCATCGTGACCGGAGCCCGGGTCTGGACCGGGGACATGGACGCACCCTGGGCCGAAGCGGTGGCCATCTCCGGCGACCGGATTCTCGCCGTGGGACCGGCATCGGAAGTCCGGGTGCTGGGGGGCGAGGGAACCCGGTTTCTCGAGCTCGAAGGGGGCCTGGTGACCCCCGGGTTCATCGACAACCACACCCATTTCAATCGGGCCGGAGAGCTCCTCCTGGGGGTGAACCTCCTGGAGGTGGACGACGCCGAGAGCCTGGCGGAGGAGGTCCGGTCCACCGCGGAGCGCCTCCCGCCCGGTGCGTGGATGGTGGGGGGGATGTGGGGAGCGTACGCCCAGTGGTCCATGAGTTCCACCGGTGAGGCGGGCGACGATCCCGGTGGCCGGAACGAGGAGTTCCGGCCCGACCGGTCGGTGATCGATCCGGTGAGCGCGGATCACCCGGCGCTTCTCTGGAACTGGGACCGCAGCCTGTACCTGGCCAACGGTGCGGCGCTGGACGCCGCCGGCGCGGCGTGCGGGTGGGAGGGGGTGGAGTGCGAAGATGGCCGAGCCACGGGCCGGGTATCCTCTGCCGCCGCATCCCGGATCCGGGCCGCCATCCCCCCCAAGACCATGGAGCAGCGGCTGGCGGAGGCCCGGGCCGCTCTGGCAGACCTGGCGCAGTACGGGGTCACCACCTTCTTCGACATCACCCCGCCGAGCCAGGTGGAGGTGTACGAGCGCCTGCGGGAATCGGGGGAGCTCACGGCGCGGGTGAACATGCGCATGGTCCTGGATACCTGGGACGAGATGCGGGACTCGGGAATCACCGAGGGCTTCGGGGACGACTGGATCCGATACCAGGGCCTCAAGGGGTTCGTGGACGGCATCATGGGCAACTCCCAGGCCCGGTTCTACGAGCCCTACCGGACCACCGGGGTCCGGGGCCAGTGGAGGGACGCGTCCAACACCGGGTACGTCACGGGAAACGGGTCGGGGATGGATCCGCCCGGGAACATGGAGGCGCTCCTCCTGGGTGCGGACAGGGCGGGCTTCAACCCCCGGGTGCATGCTATCGGAGACGAGGCCATCGACTCCATCGTGGACGTCATGGCCCGGGTCATGGCGGCCAATGGTCCCCGGCAGGATCGGCGCTTCGCCATCATCCACAACCAGGTGATCCAGGGCCCTGCCACCGCTGCGCGCCAGGCCGAACTCGGGATCATCGCGGAAATGCAGCCCTACCACACCATCGACGACATGCGGTGGATGGCGGAGCGTATCGGCGACCGATCCCGGTGGGCCTATGCCTTCCGGACCCTGCACGATGCCGGCGTGCTTCTCTCCTTCGGGAGTGACTGGCCCGGCACCAACGCAGCCTGGTACACCGTCAATCCCCTCCAGGGCATCTACGCGGCGGTCACCCGCCAGACGCTGGAGGGGACGCCCGAAGGCGGGTGGTATCCCGAGGAGCGGATCGATGTGGAGACGGCCCTCAGGGCCTACACGGTGAACAACGCCTGGGTGGCCGGGGAGGAGGACCGCAAGGGAAGGGTGGCCCCGGGCTTCCTGGCCGACCTGGTGGTCCTGGACCGGGACCTCTTCCAGGTGGACCCCGCCGAGTTGAAGGACGTCCAGGTGCTCTTCACCGTGGTGGGGGGAGGGATCGTGTTCGAGCGGGAGGGTTCGTGAGGGCCGCGATCGGAGCCTGGACTCCCACGCCGTTCCAAGTGATCGGAGCCCGAGTGCTCGAGCCCGTCGCCGTGATCGGAGCCCAGTTGCCCAGGCCCGTCGCCGTGATCGCGTGTCGGATGCCCGGGCCCCTCGCCGTGATCGCCGTGGCGCTCGTGGCGAGCACCGGTTGCGCCACGGGCCCTTGGGAGGGGACGGTGGCGGATCCGGCCCAGGTGGACTTCGCCCCGGAGCTGGAGGTGGATCTCGAGGCCATGGAGCGGACGCCGTCGGGCCTCTACCTCCAGGACCTGGCGGAGGGCGCAGGTCCTGTCGCCCGGAGCAACAGTCTGGTCACCCTCCATTACGCCACGTGGCTCCCCGATGGGTCGGTGGTGGACACCAGTGTTGGAGGGGACCCGTTCACCATGCGGCTTGGGGGGAGCGAGGTGATCCGGGGGTGGAACCAAGGCATCCCCGGGATGAAGGTGGGGGGGCGGCGCCGGCTGGTGGTTCGCCCGGGGCTGGCCTACGGGAGTCGTGGGACCCCCAACGTACCGGGGAACAGCACGCTGGTATTCGAGGTGCAGCTCCTGGACGTGCGGTGACCCTCGGCGGGGCCTTGGGGAAACCCAGCGGCGGCACTGGCGTACCACGATCCAGTGACCGCATGGTGCGCCCGCGAACCCGAATCCAAGTGACACGATGAGACCGTCCAAAGCCGCACGCCGCCGAATCCCGCTCGGCCTCGTACTCCTCGCGCTCCTGGCGTCCTGTGGGGACGATCCCCTTGGCCCCCGGTACCCCGAGGATGTCAACTTCGCCCCCGCTCTCGGGATCGACCTCGACCAGATGACCATGCTGGATTCGGGGGTCTACGTGCAGACCACCCAGGAGGGTGAGGGGCTCAGTGTCACCGAGGGGGATGTCACGGTGGCCTACACGCTCTGGCTCCCCGACGGAACGGAGGTAGACTCGGGCGAGCTCGGTTTCACCTTCGGCGCCAATCAGGTGATCCCGGGTTTCGAGCTGGGCGTGTCCGGGATGCGCGTCGGAGAGATCCGGAAGATCGTGATCCCCTCGGAGCTGGCGTACGGAAGCCGGGGGACCAGCCGGGTCCCGCCCCATTCGGTGCTCGTCTTCGAGGTGGAGCTCATCACCGGAGCCGTTCCCGCCTGATCCCCGTTTCCCCGGGTGGAGCTTCGGTGGAGTCCGTCTTCCAGGCGGTAACCACGAGGGGCGGGCCGGATCGATCCGGCC
>CP070829.1:1060657-1108670 GCA_020344755.1 Gemmatimonadales bacterium | reverse complement strand
TGCGCCACCGTCCTCATGCTGGACATCTCCCACTCCATGGTGCTCTACGGCGAGGACCGCTTCACCCCGGCGAAACGCGTCGCCCTGGCCCTCTCCCACCTGATCCGGACCCAGTTTCCCGGCGATACGCTGCGTGTCGTCACCTTCGGGGACCGGGCCCAGGAGATTCCCCTCTCTCAGCTGGCCAAGGCCCAGGTGGGACCCTTCCACACCAACACCGCCGAGGGGTTCGAGCTCGCGCGCCGCATCCTCATGGCGCAGAAGCAGGACATGCGGCAGATCATCATGATCACCGACGGGAAGCCCAGCGCCGTCACCCTTCCCGACGGCCGGGTCTACACGAACTCCGGAGGCCTGGACGCCTTCATCCTGCGTCGGACCTTCCAGGAGACGGCGGCGTGCCGCAAGGCGGGGGTCCTCATCAACACCTTCATGCTGGCCCGGGACCCCTACCTGGTGCAGTTCGTGAAGAAGGTCTCGGAGATCGCGCGGGGGAAGGCCTACTTCACCAGCACCATGACGCTGGGCCAGTACATCATGATGGACTTCATGAAACAGAAGCGGAAACGGGTGGGCTAGCGGGCCGGCCATGCTCGCCCTCCAGAACGATGCGGGAATGGTGGTCCGCGTGTGCGATGTGGGTGCCTCCCTCGCGTCCATCCGGGTCCCAGACCGGCACGGCGAATCCGGGGAGGTCCTCCTCGGCTTCGACACCCGAGAGGCGTACCTCGACAACCCGAACTACTTCGGGACGACCGTGGGCCGGTACGCCGGCCGGATCGGTCAAGGTCGGCTTCGGCTCGACGGAGGGGAGTTTCGCCTGCATCCGAATCTGGGCGACCATCACCTCCACGGGGGCCCGTCGGGCTTCAGCCACCGCCCCTGGGCCACGGACGGGCTCGTCCGGACCGCGGACGGTCTCCCGGAGGTTGCCTTCAGCCTTCACTCTCCAGCAGGAGACCAGGGATATCCCGGCAATGTGGATGTTTCGGTGACCTACCGGCTGGAGGCGGACAACCGACTTCGAATTCTATTCCGCGGATCCACGGACGCACCGACCCACCTGAGCCTCACCAACCACGCCTACTTCAATCTGGCCGGGCGAGGAGAAGTGGGGGAGCACCGGCTGCGGCTGGCGGCCCGCCGATATCTGCCCCTGGGCGAGGGCGCCATCCCCACGGGTGAGCTGAGGGCCGTGGACGGAACCGCCTGGGACTTCCGGGAGGGCAAGGCCCTCTTCAGGGACCGTCCCTCCTACGACCACTGCTTCCTCGTGGATCGGTGGCAAACCCGGGCCAACGATCCTCAGGAGTGCGCCTGGGTGGTGGAGCCCGTGACTGGGCGAACTCTCACCGTGGCCACGACCCTGCCGGGAATCCAGTTCTACACCCCCGACTTCGATGCGGGGACGTCTGGGCGGGGGCCCGACGGGTACCACGGGCGAGAAGGGTTCTGCCTGGAGGCCCAGTTTCTTCCGGACTCGCCCAACCACCCCCACTTCCCCTCCACCCGCCTCGACCCTGGAGCGGAGTGGGAGCATGAGACGGTCTTCGCCTTCGGGACGGAGTGATCCGAAAGGGAGCAGAGATCCCGGGACGTCCCTCCATCCGTGATCTCCCGACCCTCCCCCTGTTCGTCACCCCGCGACCGCGCGATCGGGCGTGACCGGGCGCCTCAGTCCAACCTCAGGATCCTCGCGGCGTTGCCACCCTTCACCCCTGCCCGCTCCTGGTCGGTGAGATCCATTGCGTCGATGCTGGCCTTCATCTTCTCCAGGCTTCCGATCATGTGGGGGTAGTCGGAGCCCGCCACCAGATGGTCCGCGCCGGCGAAGTCCTTTGCCAGCGCCAGGCATCGTGGGTCGAAGTTGACCGTGTCGTAGTAGAAGGCCCGCATCTGCTCGCTGGGTGGCACCGTGCATCGTTCCCGGCACTCGGGATACGCCTCGAATCCCCGATCGAACCGCTCGGCCAGGTAAGGCACCGCTCCACCCAGGTGGCCCAGGACCCAGGTGATGTCCGGGAAGCGCTCCACGACCCCCGCATACACCAGGGAGGCCGCCGCCAGCGTCGTGTCCATGAGGAAGCCCACCATGGGCATGAGCATGTACTTTTCCATCACCTCCACTCCGACGGGGTAGGTGGGGTGGATGTAGACGACGGCCCGGGCCCTGTGGAGAGCGTCGAAGACGGGCAAGAACCGGTCGTCGGAGAGGGGGACCCCGCTGGCATTGGAGAGAAGCATCACCCCCGGAAGCCCCAGCTCCCCTACGACCCGCGTGGCCTCCTCGGCGGCGGCATCCGGAGCATTCATGGGGAGATGCCCCAGGGCAGTGAAGCGTCCGCTCCACGCGTCCACGTCCGCGGCGAACGCGTCATTGATGATCCGGGCCAACTCCACGGCGCGCTCCGGCGTCTCGATGCTCGTGCCCGGCGCGGTGAAGGTGAGCACTTGCCGGTCCACGCCGGCCTGGTCCAGCACCCGGGCCCGGTGCGACAGGTCACGGTGACCCGGTACCAGGACGTTGTAGTCTCCCGGCGAGTGAAGCACGGGGTTGCCTTCGGCATCTTCCGTCACGCGGAAGGCGCTTCCACCGGTCCGGATGGTTTCCAGGTACCGAGGTGGGAAATAGTGGTTGTGGAAGTCGATGATCATGGTGGTGTTACAGGGTTGGCAGTGGGTCGAAGGGCACCCCGGCGAGCCCAGAGGAGATAGACCGGGAGCCCCGCCAGGACCAGGCCGAGGCCCAGGATGCTGTCCTTCGGCTGGGCCACGACCTGGTTGGCCACGATGGCGAAGGCCGAGGCCGCGAAGAGCAGGGGCACCAGGGGATACCCCCACACGGAGTAGTCCCGCCGGACGTCCGGTCGTCGTCGGAGCAGGATGAGCCCAAGGGCCATCAGACCGAAGAAGATCCACTCCGTGTAGATGACCCGGGTGAAGAGGGCTCGGTAGCTGCCGGTGGCGATGAGGACACACGTCCACCCAGCCTGGAGCGCGATGGCACGATGGGGGGTGTGGAATCGGGGGTGGACCTTCCCCACCCAGGGGAACAGCAGCCCGTCCCTGGCCATGGCGAAGTACACCCGAGGCCCCGCAAGGATGATCCCACTCACCGCGCCGAAGGTGGAGAAGACGACCAGGCCGGACATGAGCGCCCCTCCACCCTGGCCGAAGACGGCGTCCGCCGCGTCCGCCGCCACTCGCTCCGAGCTGGCCACGACTTCCAGGGGAAGGACGTAGAGGTAGACCGCGTTCAGGGCCACGTAGCATCCCGTCACCACGAGGGTCCCCACCAGCAGCGCACGGGGGACCGTCCGCCGGGGGTCGTGCGTCTCCTCGGCATTGTACGTCACCATGTGCCACCCGCCGAACGCGAACAGCCCCGCCACCAGGGCGAGCGCGAAGTCCCCGAGGTCCCACGGTGCGCTTCCGGAGCCCACCTCCACCAAGGGCGCCACCGGGGCCGCACCTGCAATGGCGTGCGCCTCACCGCCGAACGCGAGCCCCAGGGCGATGATGGCCACGATGGCCAGCAGTTTTCCGGCGGTGAACGCGGTCTGCAGGACGCTGCCATGGCGGACTCCACGATAGTTCACCGCCGAGAGGAGGAGCACGGCGATCATCGCCACCCCTTTCATCTCCCACTCGCCCAACGAGACGAAGTACCCCACATACCGAGCGAAAACCGTCGAGATGGCCGCGATGATCCCGGAGTGCATCGTCCAGAACATCGCCCATCCCCACAAGAAGCCGAGCCACGGGCCGAAGGCCTCACGAAGAAAGGCGTAGACCCCTCCCGACTCCGGAAAGCACGAGGCCAGCTCCGCCGCGACCAGGGCACCGAAGAGGGTCAAGACGCCGCACACGATCCAGACGGCGAAGATCCCACCCACCGTCGGGACCCGGCCCGTGATCTCCGATGGTTGAACGAAGATGGACGCGCCGATGATGGTCCCCACCACCATGGCGGTGGCGTGGGGAAGCCGGATGGCTCGGTCCAGGGAGGTCACGGACCTGAGGGCCCGGATCGAGTCGATGAGCCGTGCCCCCCTCTCCCGGACCGCATAAGTCGAAGACCTACCAGAAGATGGCGTAGAGTGTCAGCGTGGCCACCACCACCAGCCCGCCGGCCAGCTTGGCGCCCGGAGCCGGAACCAGCTCGATGCTCGGGGCCTTCTCCAGCATGTCTTCGTCCGTCTTGGGCCGCACCAGCGTCATGAGGGTCAGGATGGCCAACACGATGAAGAATGCGATGGCCATGCGGTCCAGGAAGGCTATGCTGGGGATGGCCGCCTTCAGGACGCCAAAGACCACCGGGCACACCAGGAGCCCCACCGCGCCAGCCCAGCGGTTGGCCTTCTTGACGAAGAACCCGAAGAGGAACACCGCCAGGATGCCCGGGGAAATGAAGCCCTGGAATTCCTGGATGAAGGTGAAGATTCCGCCGAAGCGCGGATTGCCCAGGAGGGGTGCCACCAGGCAGCCGATTGCCGCGAAGATGGCCACCGTGGTTCGGCCGGTCACCACCAGCTCCTTCTCCGAGGAGCCGCGGTGGAAGTACCTGCGCCACAGGTCCATGGTGAAGATCGTGGAGGCCGCGTTCAACATCGAGGCCAGGGAGCTCACCACCGCCCCCAGAAGCGCCGCCAGGATGAACCCCTGCAGCCCCACCCCCGCCGGGACCAGCCGCCCGATGAGAAGGGGAAGGGCCGTGTCGTACTTGTACCCCACCATGCGGACGTGCTCGACGTTGAGCCCCGCCTCGGCTTCGATCCGGTCGTTGTGGGTATCCAGCGCCGCGACCCGCTCCGGATTGGCCTCGGCCCATGCGCCGTCGTAGTCGAAGATTACCGGCGGCGCGGCCAGGTTGTCCTGGAGATCCTGAAAGCGAACCCATGCCGCCTCGTTCCCAGCTGTGATCTGGGGATCCCGAGCCGCCTCGGAAGCCATCTCGTCGCTGAAGAGGTTGAAGGCGGCGATTCCCGGGAAGACGATCACGAAGGGGATGAGCAGCTTGAGGGCTGCCGCGAAGACCGTGCCCCGCTGGCCCTCGGCCAGGGAATGGGCCCCGAGAGTGCGCTGGATGATGTACTGGTTCAGGCCCCAGTAGTAGAAGTTCGGGATCCAGAGGCCCACCGCCAGCGCCGTCCAGGGCAGCACCAGGTCCCAGGAGGGGAGCGCCATGTGGAGCTTGTCGGAGTTCAACTCCATGAGCTTCGTCCACCCGCCGGCATCGTCCGCGACTCCCGAGGCGGCAGCGGTAAAGGCCAGTTCCGACACGGGGGTCGCCCCGAGCGCCTTGAGCGCCAGGATCAGGATCACGCCCCCTGCCAGGATCAGCGCCGAGCCCTGGAGAAGATCGGCCCACGCCACGGCCTTCAATCCGCCGCTCACCACGTAGACGGCGGCGATGACCCCAATGATCCAGGCCGCGGGTACCAAGCCCACTGCCGGGAAGAGGGTGCTCAGGGTGAGGGCTCCGGAGTAGATCACCGCGGAGATGGTCACGCCTACGTACATGATCATGGTGAAGACGGCCATGATCAGGCGCGCCGACTCGTTGAACCGCACGCGAAGGAACTCCGGCGCGGTGTACACCCCGCTCTTCAGGAATTTGGGCAGGAAGAAGAAGGCCACCACGATGAGGGTGATGGCCGCCATCCACTCGTAGCTCGCGATCGCCAGGCCCACGTAGTCCGCCGCCTGTCCCGACATTCCCACGAACTGCTCCGTGGAGATGTTCGCGGCAATGAGGGAGAATCCGATGAGCCACCACTTCAATCCGCGGCCGGCCAGGAAATAGGACTCGCTGTCCTTCTCGTTCCGGCTCTTGGAGAGGCCGAGTCCGATGACGGTGGCGACAAAGAGACCGAAGACTGCGATATCGACCGCGGAAAGGGAGATCATCGTGTTTGCCTGGGGGAAGGGACCCCGCGGGGCCGCAACCCCCGGGGCATCCGGTGCCGACGGCCGGGTCGCGACCCGGACCGTCCGTGGGACGGACGATCATATCGCGCACCCCCCCGGGGGGAAACCGTGCGTTTCCCTCGAGGTGCACCTCCGAGGAATCGGACCGAATCTGCGACCCCACGCGGAGACGCCTATCTTGCCCACGACGCGTTGATCCACCCCCGAATCCGGAGACCGCCGTGGCATCGACACAGGAGTTTGTGGACTACGTGGTGGGGCAGTTCGAGGAGGATTGCGGCGTCACGTCCCGGAAGATGTTCGGCGAGTACGGGCTCTTCAGCGACGGGAAGATGTTCGGGATGATCTGCGACGACCGACTATTCGTGAAGCCCACCGAGGGAGGTCGTGCTTTCGCCGGCGAGGTGGCCCATGCCCCACCTTATCCTGGCGCGAAGCCCATCTTCCTCATCGAGGATCGTCTCGAGGACGGCGCCTGGCTGAGCAAACTGGCGCGCATCACCGTAATGGAACTGCCTCTGCCGAAACGAAAGCGTCGGCGGGGTCGCCCTTCGTCCGGTACCTCCTGAGAGAAGGCGCCCCAACGGCACGCGCCGCGAGCCCAGTCGGGTCCCTGGCGGGCCGCTCCTGACCTGCTTCACCCATCCACCAACCCCCGAACCCGCCCGGGATCCGGAATCCTACCATGCGGCCAGGATGCGCAACGCCACGTCCACCGCGAAGGCGACCAGCCCCAGGAAGAGGATCAACAAGGCAAGCTCCTCCGGGGACGAGAGTACCCGGACCGTGCGCTCCCAGGCGATCTCCAGGAGCCCGGAAGGCCTCCCCTTCCGGGGAACCCGGCTCCGGCGGGCCTTGACCGGAGTTGCCCGGGCCTCCTGGGATGGCCGAGTCTCCAGCCCGCCGTCGTCCCAAACCGCCAATAGCCCTCCCATCGGCCTGTGCGCCGCGTGCGGTCCGCGGTGCTCCCGCGCCCGCGAGCACCGTCGCGTGGATCCCGGGAGGGAGGCACCACACCGCTTTCCGCCCAGCCGGCCCACTGGCCGCAGATGTCGGAACCGCTCCAACTGGTCCCGGTGGTCCTCGCGGGTCAGGCGCACCGGGCGCTCCCGACAGAGGGCCCGGCGCCAATCCCGCTCACCGTCTTCCCAGGATCAGATCCGCCACCTCGGATGGATGGGTCCGCTGAGGGTTGTGGTCAGCCACCAACTCCTCCACGGGCCATCCGAGCTGTGCGGCCCGCTCCGCGGCCCAATCGAATCCGTCGGGCTGCCCAGGAGCCTCCCGGGTCACGATGTAGAGGGCCGGCTTCCCCTCGCCGGGAGCGCCCTCGAGGGTCAGCGGGTCTACCAGGGTGCGGGCCGGGTGTGGAACGTCGTAGGGCGGTACGGCGTCCGGCTGCACCCAGCCTGGGGCAATGAACCCGCCGGACTGGCCCTGGAGCGAACTCACATCGCCGCACTCCCCCTCCCTCGCCCCCATGATGCTGACCACACACTCCCCGTCGAAGGGGAGCATGGCGTCCAGGTAGACGAGCTTCCCGATCCGATCGGGGATCCGGTCTGCGACCCCGGTGATGACCATGCCACCGTAGCTGTGGCCCACCAGCACCACGTCCTCCAACTGCTCCCAGACGATGAGGTTCACCACGTCCCGGATGTGCGTCTCGAGTCCGATCTCCGGAGACGCCAGGTGATGGCGTTCCCCCTGGCCGGTGAGCGTCGCTCGATAGACGTCCCGCCCCCGAGCCCGCAACTCTCCCTCGACGCCCTTCCAGTCCCATCCTCCCCCCCACGCCCCGTGGACCACCACCACCGGCTCCGGAGGACCTGCCGCCTGCGCCAAAGTGGCCAGGGGCACCAGGGCAATCAGGACCACCGTGGCAAGCACCGAGCGCATGGCGTACTCCGGATTCGACGCGGGAAGCAGGATCCCATCAGGGACGAAAAGGATAGCCCGCCCGGTCCCGGCATGCGAACCGCCTTGCAGCGCGGATTCACATTCGCATACCGTGGATATCAGGGCGGACGAAGCAGGCGCCCAATTCTCATCCCTGGAGCCCGTTTGCGAGTCGTCACCCCTGCGCCCCGAGACATCTGGCGAGAGATCGTTGCGTCCGATCCCACGGCCTTTGTCTATCAGACTCCCGAGGGTATCGACGCCATCTGCGCCGCCCGTGGCGAAGAGGACGCGAGTCGCCTGTACGAGTTCCCCGACGGTCGAAGGCTGGTCCTCCCCCTTCATCGGAAGAGGGGTCGGCCCGCATGGATGAGCGTCGAGACGAGCCCCCTCATCGGGAGCCTCGTTTCGCCGGGACCGGTCCGGCCCGACGAACTCCGGTCCGTCCTGGAAGACCTGGCGAGACACGAGGCCTTCCAGGTCCGGATCGTCCCGGGAGCCTTGCACGGGGAAGAGTGGGAGGCGGTGGTGCCGCAGCACGTGCAGCGCCTCCCGAAGAGAGCCCACGTGGTGGACCTTCAGGATGGGTTCGAGAAGGTCTGGAAGGACCGCTTCAACGGGCAGGGGCGGCGGGGCGTTCGGAAGGCCGAGAAGGTGGGATTGGAGGTGGAGTGCGGCCGGGGCAGCGCCCTCCTTCCCGAGCTCTACGACCTCTATCGCCTCTCCGTGGATCGCTGGGCGCGGCGGGGCCGGCAGCCCACCTTCCTGGCCCGCTGGAGAGCCGACCGGAGCGCTTCACTGGAGGAGCTCCAGGCCAGAATGGCAGCTCTCGGGGACGCCTGTCGTATCTGGATGGCGCGGGTCGACGGAAGGGCCGCCGCGGCCATCATCGTGCTCCAGGGCGCCAATGCCCACTACACCATGGGCGCCATGGACAAGGAGCTGGCGGGACCGACCCGGGCCAACTTCCTCCTCCACAAGCTGGCCATCGAGGATGCCTGCAGGGAGGGGTGCCGGTACTACAACATGGGAGAGACGGGAACGTCGTCTTCGCTAGCCCGATTCAAGGCCCACTTCGGAGCGACCGAGTACTCCTACTTCGAGTATCGCCTGGAGCGGATACCGGTGACGGCCCTGGAGCGCCGGCTGAAGAGCTGGGCCAAGCGGCTCCTCCGTCGCGGAAGTGGGAGCGCGGAGGAGTCCTCCTAGCCCCGGGGTCATCTTCCCCCGGCCGACTCCGCGACTCGGACCGTGGTCTCCGCTTCCCGGAGCCCCTCGGCGCGGGCCTGGACTCGGATCGCGCCCGTCTCGCGGCCCGCACCCAGGATCAGCATGGCCTTGCCGTAGAAGAGATCAACGTAGTCGGCCTCGAAAGGCTCGAACGATTGGGGATTGCCGTTGCCCACTCGAGTGATCCGGGCCGGACCCTCGATCTCCAGGGACACACGGTCCATGGCCAGGGGCGCCGGGTTCCCCTCCGCGTCCAGCGCTTCGATGAGGATGTAGGAGAGATCCATCCCGTCGGCGGAGAGCGTGCGGCGGTCCGGGGTGAGGCGCAGGGCGCGGGTCTCACCCGCCGTACGGACGGAGGCCTCGCCGATGACGGCGCCCTCACGAAGCGCCACGGCGCGCAGCTCCCCCGGCTCGTGGATCAGCTCCGGCCACATGAGCCGGGAACGCTCGGTGGACACCTCTGATGTGGGGTCCTTGCAGTCGATCCCCTGAGAGACCCCGTTCAGGAAGAGCTCGGCGCAGTCTCCGTTCGTGTACACGAAGACCGGGACCGGCTCACCGACGCGGTCCGGCCAGTTCCAGTGGGGTAGGATGTGCACGGTGGCTTCCTCTGGCCTCCACTGACTCCGGTACAGCCAGTATCGGTCTTTCGGGATCCCCACCAGGTCCACGGCCCCGAAGTAGGAGCTGCGGGACGCTCGCTCCGGCCCATACCCGAATCCCTCCATGGCTGCGTTGAAGTAGGGGGTGGGCTCACCCAGGTAGTCGAAACCCGTCCAGACGAACTCGCCGGCGATGTAGGGCTCCTGTTGCTGCCACATGAAGTCGTCGTCCAGGACCTCCGCCCACCAGGGGGCGTGAAGGTCGTACGAACTCACTTGCAGGGCGTCCGTGAAGGCAGTCGGGTCCTGGGGCAGGGGAAGCTCGTAGAAGCCCCGGGTGCTCAGGGTGGAGGCGGACTCGCTGATGATGACGGCCTTGTTCGGCTCCATCTGCCGGGCCAGGGCCCATCGGCGAGAGTAGTTCCAGGAAAGGACGTCGTAGTAGTCGAAGGCCCTGCGAACCGGCGCGTCGGCGTTGTCGTTCACCAGTGTCACCGGACGCGTCGGATCGTACCTCCGGACGTTGTTCACCATGGTGTGCAGCTTCTGGAACCCGCCGTCGATGTTCCACTGCACGTCCCCGATCTCGTTCCCCACGCTCCAGAGGAATACGGAAGGATGGTTCCGGTCGCGGAGCACAAAGTTCCGGATATTGCGCTGGGCGAACTCGTCGAAGTCGGTTTCGAGAGTCAGGTCCGCCTTCCCGTCGTACTTGTCGAAGACCTCGTTGAAGACCAGCAACCCCATGCTGTCCGCCATGGCCAGGACTTCCGGCGCCTCCACGTTGTGACTCGTCCGAATGGCGTTCACCCCCATCGCCTTCATGATCTCGAGCTTCCGCTCCATGGCCCTGGGGTAGAAGGCGGCTCCCAGGGGGCCGTGGTCGTGGTGCAGATTCACGCCCTTGAGCTGTAACCGCCGATCGTTGAGCCAGAATCCGTGGTCCGGGTCGAAGCGGATCGTGCGGACCCCGAAGGGGGTCACGGTGGCGTCCCGCACCCGCCCCTCGACGGAGACGGTGGTCCGCACCGAGTAGAGGACCGGACTCTCCACGTCCCAGCGTCGGGGGTTGGTGAGCGGGATCGTAACCTCCAGGTCCCGGATCCCGCGGGCCCGCACGGTGTCCGCCACCTCTCGCCGCGCAATTTCACGGCCCTCGGAATTCACGATCGCCTGCGCAACCGTGACAGCCTCCGCCTCCGTGGTCTGGTTTCGTACGGTGGTAATGACTCTGACGTCGGCGTAGTGGGGCTGCACGACGGGGGTGCTCACCCAGGTGCCCCACACGTCCACGTGCACGGGGTCCACCGCCACCGCCTGGACCTTTCGGTAGATCCCGGCCCCCGGGTACCAGCGGCTGTCGTGGGCCCGGGTGTCGGCGTGCACCGCCACCAGGTTCGGGGCCCCGGAGCGAAGGAGGTCCGTCACATCCAGGTGGAAGGACATGTAGCCGTAGTCCCACTCGCCGGCGAACTCTCCATTCACCCATACCCGGGGAAAGGCCATGACGCCGTCGAAGATCAGGTAGACGCGCTTCCCCGCCCAGGAAGCGGGCACCTCCAGCCAGGTCCGGTACCATCCTTCTCCCCGCCAGTCCAGCTTGCCCGTGTTCCCGTCCCCGTCGGGGATGAACGCACCTTCAACCCCCCAATCGTGGGGCACGGACACCGGCGCCCATTCCGAATCGTCGAAGCGCGGGAGGTGCGCGTCCTCCTGGATTCCCCGGGCGAAACGCCACCCGTCTTGCAGAGTGACCACCTCACGAGCGTCCACCTCCTGCGCACTCAGAGGAGGGATCGCCACGACTGGGAGGGCCGAGAGTGCGGCCGACGAAGCGAGGACGAGCATGCGGGAGCGGGTCATGGCAGGTGCGCCGCGAACGGTTGGTGTGAGGGGAGCCGGCCCAGTACATGGGGGGCGTAGCGTCCAAAACGTGCCACCGTGGCCCGAATCTTGAAAGGAGGTTCGGCGTCTGCGCGCAGGCCGGGTCGGGCAACCCGCTCGGCCTGCCCCGATCCGGAGCCGGAGCACAAGACCGGTGCGTGAAGCGGGGAGGTGGACATATCGTTGAAAATAGAGCCCTGCCGGGGCGCACAGGTCCTGCGGTCCGGACCTGAGAGGATCCTGCACCATGGGATCGCCGCATCGAGCCCGGCAGAGGCGGAGAGTCAAAGACATCCCCAGGGTCGACCCGGCGCCAGCCGCGTCAGCCCGTCGAGAGGGGCCGCGAGGCGGTGCCTCGTCTGGCCACGGGCCTGGATCCCGATCCCTCAGCGGAGACGAAAGCGTAGTGGAACACAACTCGAATCGGCCCGGCGGAGTCCCCATGGGGCCCATGGACAACAACGGATCCCGGCAAGAGCCACCGAAGGGGTATCCCGGCACTCCGGGTTATCCTGGCTACCCAGGGTTCCCGGGCTATCCCGGCCACCCCGGAGCAGGGGGGTATCCACAGTACCCGGCCTCCGGCGATTCCCGGGACTCGCGCTCGGGGACCGACCTCTTCGAGGTGGTCCAGATCCTCAAGCGCCAGGCGAAGCTGGTCGCCGCCACGACCGTGGTGGGGACACTGGCCGCCCTGGGGTGGGTCCTCACCGACGCACCCGAGTACGAAGCCACCGCGGTGGTGCGGGTGGGCGAGGCTCGTGAGGTGGTCACGCAGGGGATCGAAGCGCCGGCCCGGGAGGACGATGGCTTCACCAACCCCTTCCTGTCGGCCATCCAGCTCCTGACCAGCCGCTCCCTCCTGGGTGAGGTGGTGGACAGTACGGACCTCCGACTGGCCACCGACGGTCAGGAGTTTCCGCCCGGCGTCCTGGTGGCGGTCCGGGTCGAGCCCGACGCCCGACCCGATACGCTGCGGGTGCAGTTCGGGCCCGAGGATCTATCCGTCCAGGCTCGGGGTCTGGACGCCCAGGTTCCCTATGGCTCCCCCGTCGCCGTGGGTGGCGTCTCATTCCTGGTCGCCGAGCGGCCCCCGGTGGATGAGGCGACCTGGATCGTGAAGCCCCGGGAAGAGGTCATCGACAAGCTCGCGGACGATCTCGTGATCCTCCCGCGCAACGAGACCAACGTGGTGGATATCTCCTACCTCCACGCGAGCCCCGAGACCGCGCAGCTCGTGGTGAACGCCCTCGCGGAGGCCTACCAGCGACTCGAGGGGCAGTTCGCCCAGGAGCGGGCCACCCGTCGGCGTGCATTCCTGGAGGAGCAGCTCCGGGAGACCGAGGGTCGCCTCGGCTCTGCACAAGGGGCTCTCTCGGCGTTCCAGACCCGCTCCCAGTCCTACGACGCTGCGGGAGAACTGGCGGCGGAGCAGCAGAACCGCATGCTCCTGCGGGTCCAGATCGCGGAGCTCAACAGCGAGAGGCGGATCGCTCTCATGATGCTGGACAGCCTGGACCTGGCCACCACCTTCGACGAAAGGTGGGCGACGCTGCGGACCCTCGTGTCCTCCCCGGGCATAGCGCAGAACACTGTGGTCACGCAGATGCACGAGCGTCTCCTTCGACAGCGCTCGGTGCTGGACTCCCTGACGGCCGGCGGCTTCGGAGCCGCAGGTGGGAGCCCGGAGGTCCAGCGCCAGGAGGAGCTGCTGGATGCCGCCGAGCAGGATCTCAGCAACGCCATCCGTAGCCATGTGCGGTCCCTGGACGCCCGCGCGGTGGCCCTCCAGGAACTCGCCGAGCGTACGGACTCCGCTCTGGCGAACATCCCCGCACAGTTGGCGCAGGCCGATCGCCTCCAGCAGGTCGTCTCCACCTACCAGAACCTCAGCGACCAGCTCCGGGAGGATCTCCAGCGAGCCCGGATGGCGGAGGCGGTCTCCGTGGGACAGGCGGACATCATCGACCTCGCCACCCTTCCCTATGAGCCCGCGCCCAGCCTGGCCGTGGTCAAGCTGGGGCTCGGATTTCTGCTCGGCCTGGGCTTTGGTGGTGTGGGAGCCATGGTCGCCGAGTACCGGCGCCGCAGCCTCAGCAGCAAGGAGGAGGTCGAGTCACTCTTCAAGCTCCCGGTTCTCGGCGTGATTCCCAAGTCGTCCGACCCGATGAGGGACCAGGTCGCTTCCGCGGCGCCGGGCCGAGCCGGTGCTCCCCCCGCGGTGCTTGGAGCGAACGGTAGCCAGGGTCCTCGTCCCTCCACAGGAGCGGCGGTGGCCAATCGGGTGGGCGTGGGCGGCCAGGCGGCGGTGTATTCCCGCGAGGCCTTCCGGATGCTGTGCACGAACCTCCTCTTCGCCGGATGGACCAAGGACGCCAAGACGCTGAGCCTCACCAGCACCCTCCCCCAGGAGGGGAAGACACTGGTCACCACCAATCTGGCCGTCGCCATGGCCCACGAGGGGCTGCGAGTGCTGCTCGTGGACGCCGACGTGTGGCGGGGCCGCGTCCACGAGGTTTTCGGCATCCCCGCATCTCCCGGCCTCGGCGAAGTGCTTCGCGGAGAGATGGGGGTCGCGGACGTCTTCGAGGTGGACGAGAACGGGGTGGGTGCCATTCACACCACCTCGGTGCAGGGCCTCTACGTCCTGCCTCGCGGCAGCAGTGGAGCGAGTCCGTCCCTGCTGGGTCGGGGGACGCCGCTTCGGGCCGTCCTGGAACGGTTGAGCGACGAGTTCGATTTCGTCCTGGTGGACGGGCCCCCGGTTCTGGCCGCGGGCACCGCCCCCGTGCTCTCCGCTGCCACGGACGGCGTGGTCATGTTGGTGCAGGCCGGTCGTACGGAACGGGAGTCGATCCGAGAGGCGCTGCGGAGCTTGGCCACGGTCGGCGCGGACGTACGAGGCGCGGTCCTCAACGATCCACAGGGCCTCACCGCCGCCCAGCTACGGCGCTTCCACTACTACGAGTACGCCAAGTCCTGACCCTTTCCCGGCGCCCGGGACCCATCATGTGGTTCCGGGCGCACAGGGTGCGGGACACACGGGACACTCCAGGCGGCTCGCAAGGCTCATCGCCCCGCTACGCCTCGAAAGCGCCTCAGCCCCTGTCGATCCCCTCGTCATTGGCACGCGCACCGGGCGCCGAGCCGTCTTGGTTGGCGGCACGCGCGCCGATTCGGGCAACCCACACCCCTGGATTCGGGCAACCCACACCCCTGGAGCCGGCTTTCCGCCGGAAGATCCAGCGGAACCCATGGGCACTGTGGCGGCAATCTGTGGCAACAACACAACATATGTTTACGATTTGCCAGGACACCTAAGTCGTTTAGCGGCAACACTTAATACAATCTAGCAGTTCTGGCACCTGAGTTGCTACTAAGGACGTGCGGGAGCCACCGGAAGGTGGCCGTACCAGCAATTCACGCGGATCGACCAGGACGCAGCCGTGCGGGATAACGCAGCCAAGGTGGGGGAGCGGGTGATTTACCCGAGACGGTCCAGCACCGTCCGGCCCGAGCCGGCGCGTCCCTCAGTCGCCGAGCGTGTGATCGCTCACGAGGATCCGCGGGCGGTCGCCTGGATCGAGCGACGAAAGCACTGGCGCGAGTCCCCTCCGGACGTCCTGAACGGGATGACCTACAGCCTGCGGAGCCTGGCGGTGTCCGCCCCCCTGCTGGCCTCGGATCTCGCAGCGCTCGTCGGCGCTCTCCTCCTGGCAACGGCCGTGGTGGGCTTTGCCCTCTCCCCCACCGCCATTCCGTTCAGTTCCCTCTTCGCCGCCCTGGGCATCGGCCTGGTCTCGGCCAAGACCGCCATGGGCCTCTACCCCGCCGTCGGCGTCTCTTCCTACGTGGAAATGAGAAGGTCCACGATCGCCACGGTGATCGTGGTGGGCGGCTTCCTCCTGGCGGGCTTCCTGTACGGTTCGGACGTGGCATCCCGGCTCACCTTGTTGATTACCGGGATGGGATGCCTGGTCCTCCTTCCGCTCCTGCGTGCGTGGACCCGGAAGGTGGTCTCCCGGTACTCGTGGTGGTCCCAGCCACTCCTGGTCTTCGATTCGGGCCCTGCGGCACGGCACGTCTCCGACTACTTCGCGAAGAACCCCAGGCTGGGGCTGTATCCCGTCCTGGTCGACCCCGCCATCCTGGAGAACGGTGCAGATCCTGAGGGCTCCCGCATCGCCGAGCTGGCCTCCGAGCACGGGGCGGTCTGCGCGGCGTTCCCCATGGAGGGCGCCCCCTCTCCCCAGGCGGACCGCCTACTCCGCGAGTGCGTGAACACCTTTCCCCACCTGGTGATCGTGCCGGACCTGAAGGGCACGCTGAGTCGCTGGCGAGACGCCACCAACCTGGGTGGAATGGTGGGCCTTCGAGGCGGCAAGAACCTCCTCCTTCCGGGTCCGAGGGCCGTCAAGCGGGCGATGGACTGGACCGCTGCGTTCCTCATCAGCCTCGTGGCCCTTCCCGTGGGCCTGGCCATTGCCCTCGCCGTCAAGCTGACCTCACCGGGCCCCATCTTCTACGGCCAGCAGCGTATCGGGCGTGACCGGAAGCCCTTCCCCGCGTGGAAGTTCCGGACCATGCATCCGAACGCCTCGGAGCTCCTGGAGAAATACCTGGCCTCCGATCCCGAGCTCCGTGCCGAGTGGGAGAAGGACCACAAGCTGAAGAACGACCCCCGGGTGACGCTGGTGGGCCAATTCCTCCGCAAGACCAGCCTCGACGAGCTCCCCCAGCTCTGGAACATCCTTTCAGGTGAGATGAGCCTGGTCGGTCCCCGGCCCATCGTAGAAGACGAGGTCTCCAAGTACGGGCCCGAGTTCGGCCGCTACCTGAGCGTGCCCCCGGGACTCACGGGCCTCTGGCAGGTGTCCGGGCGGAACTGGACCACCTACGAGGAGCGGATCGAGCTCGACGCGTTCTATGTCGAGAACTGGTCGCTCATGTTCGACTTCTACATCCTGGCCCGGACCGTGAAAGCGGTCGTCACGGGACACGGAGCGTACTGAGCCCGAACTGGCGGAAACTCCCGGAGCGTCGCGCGCCTCCCCCGCATCCTGCGGTCCCGCCTCCCCACGCAGCGGTACTCCTCCATACGGACGGGTCCGCACTCCGGACATCTTCGTCCGAGGCGCGTCGGTCAGCTCACGGCGTGCAGTTCTCCCGAAGTAGGACCGCGGCCCGATACGCGTCCAGCGTCACCGAAGAGACACGCTCCCCACTGCCCAGGACCTGGAACGTCCCCCCAAGCTCCACGGTTCGCGTCGGTTGGTCCGGCTGGTTCAGCACCGCACTTCCGCACCGGTAATCGCGGCGGAAGAGGCCGTCCCTGACGTACCGCTCCCCGAGGGGCTCCCCCAGGTCGATGAGGTAGCCATCCCAGAAGCCGTCCGGGCTGATCCGGGTCTTGACCCCGTTGGCTCCGAGCATGTCGTCGCCGGTCTTCACCAGGAGGTAGTTGGCCAGCTCGTAGATCCACTCGGCGTCGGTGTCCGAGTCGTCGTCATTCATGACCACGAAGCCCCCCAGTGCGTGGACCCGGTCGATGTAGGCAAGGAAGGTCTCGTATCCGTACCGGCCGTCCCCGCCCCGAATGCCTCGGTCCGTGGCGCCACGCTCCAGGTTGATGAAATCCGCAGCGGCCATCTGCCGCTGGACGTATGGGTCATCCGGGTCGGCGTACCAGATGGCGTTGTGGACGATCTCCTTGTCCGCGAAGGCCGCACGGACCTCCTCCATGAACTCCGCCATGTACCGGCGCCAGTCCGACAGCGTCATGGTGGTGCCGGTGCGGGGGTCGTGGGGGTACACCCGGTCTCCGTTTCCGTCGCCTACCCGCCACAGCATGTTCACGTCGTCGATCCCCACCCCGATGTATCCCTCCTCGAGGACGCGGCCCACGCGCTCGATCCAGTACGCTCGGTACTCGGGGTTACCGAAGTCCGCCGCATACTGCGGGCAGGTCCCACCCGAGCAGCCGTAGGGGATGTACAGGAGGTTCCCATCGGCGTCTCTCAACAGCCAGTCCGGATGCTGCGTCAGGAGGTCCGAATCCCGGTAGACCGCATAGGCGTCCCGGTACACCCACGCATTGGGGTACCAGGAGAGCCGAGAGTCGAAGTAGCTGCTGTAGGTCATCATCCGGAAGTAGTGTTCCCGCATCCACGCCTGTTCCTCGAGGCTGGGCGACCGGGTCCACTGGTCGAACCCACTGGATGCGCCGACGAAGAATTTCACGGTCCGTCCCCATTCCGTGGTCTGTCCGGAACCACCTCCGTCGTCGACGCTCACCACGATGGCGCTTTCCGCCCGGAGGGAGCCCGCGTCCACCGCGACCACGGCGGAGCCACCGCCCTGGGCAGTGACCCGCCCCGTCTCCACCGAGGCCACTGCGACCTTGGAGGAGGACCATCGCAGCCGCGACGCGTCCACCGGCAACCCGTCCGTCCCCACCGCCGACACGGTCAGGTCCAGGGTCTCCCCCACCCGCAGTTCTGCGGAGGTGGGGGAGAGTTCCAGGGTCGCCACGTCCACCACCGTGACCTCCACCGACGCGGACAGGTCGCGATGCGACGCCTCGATGAGGGCGGCGCCAGCGCCCACCGCCCTGAGGGCACCATGCCCGTCCACGGTGGCCACGCCGGGGTCGGAGCTGGACCACTTGATGCTGCGGCCGTTGATCAGGCGGCCCCTGCCGTCCCTGAGCTCGGCCTGGAGAGTGGCGGACTCGCCGACGAAGAGAGATCTCCCGTCTGGCAGGCTTGCCGGCACGATGGAGAGAGACACCGGGACGGCCTCATCGTCGGTGGAGAGGATCTCGCTGGAGTCACACGCCGTCAGGAGACCGGCGGCGAGAAGCGGGATCACCCCCGCCCGCACAGAACCGAAGGCCTTGGACACGGATCACCTCTCAATCCCAGGGCAGTCCGATGCGTGTCCGCCCATGCGGAGACGCCTCGGCCCGCGAGTCTCGTCGTGCGCGCCCCTGGCCCGCGCATTCGCGCCAGGTGCTCGTGAGAATGACAAGACTCGTGCCAGAAGCGGGAGCGCCTGGCTTGTGTGAGGACTACAACGTGCCTCCCGGCGGCTCCTACGTCGAGGCGGCGGCCTTCCGGCAGAGGAAGAGGTTCTCGTCGTCCCGCAGACCGAATCGGGTCCGCACCTCGTGCGGGATCTCCCGGGCCCAGTCCACTAGCACGGCAAAACCCGCGTCTTTCAGGCGATCCTGGATATCCAGCCCGTAGAAGCGGACGTGGCTCCTCTCTCCGAATTCCCGCTCCCGCTGGCCCGGATCCGTAATGGTGGGATCCTCGTGAGTGGGCCGATCCAGCTTCAGCGGCACGCTCACGACAGCCCATCCACCAGGCTTCAGCACCCGGAAGAGCTCGCTCATGGCCCGCTGATCGTGCTCGATATGCTCCAGCGTGTGGATGCACAGCGCCGAATCGATGCAGTCGTCGTCCAGGGGGATGCGAGCGGCATCCCCCACCACCGACACGTGGGGGCCGCGTGCGGCCAGGTCCAGCCCGATGAACGACAGATTCCCCCGCTTGCGGAGCCGGCGGGAGAGCGCCCACCAGGGAGCGATCTCCAGGACCCGGCCCGGCCTCTCCAGCAGATCCGTGTGCTCCTCCAGGTACAGCCACAGCCGGCGGTGCCGCGCCTTGGCGTTGCACCTCGGGCAGTAGCCGTCGGGGTTCGACGCGAGCATCCCCCACTGGCCCGCGAAGCCCCGCAGATGCCACCCGCAGCAGGGACAGCGGTACTTCCAACCCAGGAAGAGAACCCCGCGTAGCAACAGAACCGCTCGCTTCACCGCGAACAGGTTGCCGGAGGCCAACCCGCGCCGAGCACTCCGAACCACGGTTCCAGGCCCGAGGCGTCGCATTCGACGCACCCAGGGAGCCCGGAACAGCACCTGGTCCCGGCCGAAACTCAGGATTTGCCTGAATCCGTGCCACACCCGGTATCCCCACCACTTCGCTCGTCGCGGGAATCCCCTGGGTGCGACCCTCGGCGCCGCGCCAGCGCTCGCGGCCACCGACGGGTCGAACCCCACCGACGGGTCCGACGGACCCACCACAGTGGCTTTCCGTTCCCGGAGCCACCGGCTCAGCGTCGCAATCGGCTCCTCACCTGCTCCCGATGCCTCACCGGGCCAGTCATCCACACCCAGCCTCGAGGCCAGCTCCGCCAGTCTCTCCCGAAGGCCGGGACCGTCTCCTCCATGGACCAGGATGTCGTAGGCCAGGGTGGTGAAGTCCTCCCGGGGCGGGAGCCGGCAGGTTCCGTCGCCGGCGGAGGTGCGTTGCGTCAGGAGCCGGGATGCCCAAGCGGAATCGTAGAAACCGTCCCCCACGAACCGGATGCGGACCGGGAGCCACTCGCCCGCCACACGCACTCGGAAGCCTCCCCCATGGGGCCACGGTAGCCGGGGATGGGCGCCCAGCGCCGCGTGTAGTGTGAGGTAGTCGTCGGTGAGGAGCTGGAGGTGCGGCGAGTGAAGCACACCCTCGCCCGGGGGAATGTCCGGCACCCCGGTAGCCACGTAGGTCACGGCGCGACCCAGGACCTGGAAGAGTTCAGCCTCCGATGTCCATCCCCCTGCCCCGGTCAGATCCCGCGCCACATGCTCCATCTCTCCCGGCCGTGGCTTCGCCGCGAGCCGCGCCAGACGGCCGGGCTCCAACCCGAAGAGCATGGTCAGGTCCCTCTCCGTCTCGAAGGGGGTCTCGGTGGAGTGGATGGTCAGCTCGCCGGCCCAGCGCCGATACTGCAGCTTGGCATCCAGGAAGCGCGCGTTGAGGGTCCGCGGGCCCCGGGACGTCATGCGTTCGGACACTTCGGGCTCCGGGTCCATGACGACGGCGGCCACGAAGGGCCCCAGACCCTTCCCGTGGGAGTGGTAGACCCCCCTCACCGGCAGGTCGGAATAGAAGCGCCGGTAGTTCTCCATCACGCGGCCCGGGCTCCACGCAACCTCGTAGAGCTTGAGCAGGGTGAATCGCTCCTCCAGGTCCGCCAGGACCCGAGCCTCGGCGTGCCGGCCCTTGCTCCAGATGACGAAGAGGGCGAAGTCGGCACCGTTCGCCGGCCCCCTCTCCGGGGCGAGCTCCTGGGACCCCCGCGCCACCGGAGGGCGCCGGGTGGTCAGACCCACCCGCTCAGCCACGTCCCGGCCGCAGGCGTCTCGCCGCCAGTGTCACGGCGCGCCAGAGATCCGACAGGAACGGTCCCGGATCTCGGAGGGAGAGGACGGCGTACGCCTTCCGTCCCCGCACCGAGGCCCACCACTGCGCCAACGTGATGCGCCCGCCCCGCCAATAGACCCAGGCCGACTGGAAGTCGTGCCTCAGGTCGATCCACTTCGCACCCGAGTACCGTTGGGCACGTCCCTCGGGCAGGGGGAGTCCCATGGCGTCGCAGTACGCGGTGAAGAGGAGCGGCACTCCCCCGGCCTCGGCAATGGCGGACCGGCCGGTCGGCCGGCCCACGTTCGCCTCGATGATGTAGTGCTGACCGGTCCGGACGTCCCGCTTCATCTCCAGGTAGCCCAACCCCCGATATCCCAGCGCCTGGAACAGCTCCAGGGTCGTCTCCAGCACTTCGTCGTTCCGGACCTCTTCGCCCAGACAGCTGGATCCGGCCTCGGGGGGCCACTGGCGGAGCTTGCGTGCTACGAAGGTCGCCAGGGGACGGCTCTCCCGGTCCAGGTAGCAGTTGCACGAGTAGAGCGAATCGTCGTCGCCTTCGATCCACTGCTGCGCGATGAGCCGGTCCGCCCATGGGCTGCAACGGTCATAGAGTTCCAGGAAGCGCTCGGGTGTCTCCACCTTGAAGACCTTGAGACGCGTGTTGCGGTCCCATTCGTTCGTCCTGGCCCGGGGCTTGAGCAGGCAGGGAAAGTCCATCTCCCGGGCAGCTCGCTCCGCGTCGGCTCGGTCTGCCAACTCCATGGTCCGGGGAATGGGCAGACGTTGCTCGGCGGCGTAGGCGTAGAAGGCGTCCTTGTCCATCAGGAGCTCCACCACGTCTTCCGGCGGGAGGACCAGCGTGAAGTGGGCCCCGAGAGCTCTGCGGTTCCGGGAGATCTGGCGCACGCTCTTGTCCTGACACGGCAGCAGCAAGACCGGCCCCTGGAGTCCCGCACCCAGCGTCATGAGCGTCTCCACCAGCTCCGGCCCACTGGTGTCGGCGTGGACGATCCGCTCACAGGTGTTGGTGCTGCAGGCCGGATGCCGTGGATCGGCGGCCACCGCGATGACGGGCACACCGCGGGAGTGGAGCTCCCGGGCGGCCTGGAGCCCCTGCATGCTGTCGAGCCCCACCAGGACCACCGGAGGCCGATCCCCTACCCGGGCCGCTGGGGAAGCCGTGGCAGCAGCAGCCGAAAGTTGCGCCGAACCGGAGGAGGCCATGATCCCGCCCTACACCGCCGACGCCACGTCCCGGGCCCGGATCGCCGGGTACACCGACGTACGGGCCCGGGCCAGGTGCGCCGGGTCGTCGATCTCCGCCCAGAGCAGCCCCTCCGCAACCGGGCAGGCGATGGCATGCGTCCCCGCCACCCCCACCAGGCAGTCCGTCTCGTAGTCCACCATGAGGTCCTGCCGGAACGCGTGCTCGGCGAAGCGGGTCATGTGGCCGAAGAGCTCCGCCGAGACCTTGGTGATGCCGACCAGCTCACCCAGAGGAGGCTCGGGAAGTGACGAAGGGTCCTTGGACATGGCCAACAACAGGCCTTCCCGGACCGACACGAAGACCTCGTCACCGGAACGGGTCCAGTCCGAGAGGAGGACGCAGCTATCCGACCTGCAGCTCAGCGCCTCCCGGAGGGCACGTTCCTCGTAGATGAGGTCCGATTCCAGGAGGAGGAAGTCACCCTCCAGCAGGCCCCGGGCGCAGTAGAGAGAGTACATGCTCCCGGAATCCCGGTACCGGGGGTTGTGGGCGGTCACCACCAGCCCCGGGAAGTCCTGTGCGAACTCCTCGTACGCCTCCCGCATGTGCCCGGTGACCAAGACCACTCTCTCCACCCCCGCCGCGGCCAGCTTCCGGATGGACTCCTCGATGATGGGCCGCTCCCCCAGGACCATGAGGCCTTTGGGCCGGTCGTCCATCTCTGACGCCAGGCGCGAACCCATCCCCGCGGCCAGGATCACCGCGGTGTTCACCGTCCCGCTCACGGCTCACCTCCCAGGGCCTCCCGGAAGGCCGCATCCAGGGCCTCCAGATCGTCCTCCCGCAGGTCGCCCATGTGGGCCACCCGAAACACGCCGGACCGCAACCGACCCTGGCCGGCGTAGATGACGAAGTCCTGGGCCTTCAATCGGTCGTGCAGCTCCTCGTAGTCGAACCCCTCCGGCAGGAGGTAGGAGCGCAGAACGGCGGAGCCGTCCGAGTCGGGCAGGAGAGTCCGGACCCCCAGATCCTCCAGCGTGCTCTGCACCCTCGCGGCCACCGTGCGATAGCGCGCCAGGCGCGCCGGCTGGCCTCCACCTTCCTGGAACTCCCGGAGGGCCTCCTCGAGGGCGAAGGCGACATGGACCGCCTGGGTGAAGGGGGAGAATCCGTCCCGCCGCTGGATCTCGTGGTAGCGCCGAAGATCCAGGTAGACGCTCCCCACGTCCCAATCCACGCTCTCCAGGACGTCCTCCCGGACAAGCACGAAAGAGAGCCCCGGCGACCCATGGAGGCACTTGTTCGCCGTGGCGGCCACGGCCCCGATGGGCCACCCATCGAAGTCCATGACCTCCGCCCCGAAGCTGCTGACGCCGTCCAGGAGGATGCGGCAGTCACGCCGCCGGCAGATCTCTGCCAGACCGGCCACGTCGTTCAGCCGACCCGTGGTCGTCTCGTGGTGCACCGTCACCACGGTCTTGATGCCCCAGTCCTCCGAAAGGGCCGCCTCGATGGCGGGAAGATCCAGGCCCTGCTCCCACGGGCTCGAGACCACGACGATGTCGCGGCCGTGGGCCCGGAGCATGGCAGCCATGCGCTCCCCATAGACCCCGTTCGCCGCGACGAGCGTCCGGGACTCCCGGGGGGTCAGGGTGGCCAGCATGGATTCCACCGCCGCCGTCCCCGAGCCCGTCAGAAGCACCGCCCGCATGGGCGCCTCGCTGGGGTACACGGCCTCCAGGGACTCCAGGATCCGCTTCGTGAGTTGGGCGAACTCGGGCTCGCGATGACACCAGTCCTCCCGTGCCAGCGCGGAACGTACCCGGTCGGTCATGGTCACCGGACCCGGGTTGAGCAGGATCTGACGGCGGCTCATCGGTCGGTCCCCAGAAAGGCGCGCAAACGCTCCGCCACCTGGTGTGGCGCGAGATCCGGACGGGGCAGCGGGGACTTCACTCCCGGCACGGTTGGAACGTGGACGAAGTGGAGGCCACCGGAGTCCTCGGCCAGGATCGCCGCCAACTCATCCGGGGTGGACACCCTGGAAGTACGCGGGTAGCCGCAGCCCGCCGCCACGGCGCAGAAGTCCACCGACCGGGACACGGTAGCCTGCCCTCCTGTGGACTCGTGTATCCCGTTGTCGAACAGGATGTGCAGGAGGTTCGGCGGCCGCTCGTAGCCCAGGGTAGCCTGGGCGCCCATGCGCATCAGCGCTGCGCCATCCCCATCCAGCACGACGACCCTGCGCTGTGGCTGGGTCACGGCGAGCCCCATGCCGAAGCTGGGTGCGCACCCCATGGAGCCCACCATGTAGAGGTGGTTCTCCCGGTCCCCTACGTCGAAGAGCTCGCGTCCCGTGTACCCGGTGGTGGCTACCACCACGTCTCCGTCTCCGGTGGCCGCGTGGACTACCTCCAGGAAATCCCGGCGCATGTGTAGTGGCTCCGCCGGACCCGGTAGCACCGCTCCCCCCGGCCTCGCCTCCTGTATCGACCGGAGCTCCCAGGGTTCCACTGTCCCTTTCCGCATGACAAGGGCGTATGGGCGGTGCTCCTCGTCCATGTACCTCACTGCCCGGCGGAGGCACGGCTCGATCTCGTCGACCTCCGACGGGAAGTACTCCCACGGGACCTCCATGAGCTCCAGCAGGGAGGTGGTGATGGTGCCCATGAGGTGGTGCTGGGGCTCGTCCTTCGGACCTCCCGGTTCGGCTCGTAGAGTGGTGACCACCAGGAGGGGGATCCGGAAGGTGTGCGTCAGCGACGTAAGGGGGTTCAGGGCGTTCCCCAGACCCGAGTTCTGGTGCATCGCCACACCCCGCACGCCACCGATCTGCGCACCGGCCACCAACGCCACCGCATCTCCTTCATTGGTGGCGCCGATGTAGTCCAGCTCCGGACTGTCCAGGACGTAGTTGATGAACGGCGTCAGGTAGGAACAGGGCACTCCCGAGTAGAGGCGAAACCCGAACTTCCCGGCACTCTGGATAAAGCTCTCCGCACTGATCATGCGCCTCTATTCGAAGCTGCCGGCGGCAACGATGTCGTCCAGGCTGTCCACGTCCAGCCAGTGGCCCGTGCTGTAGAGGACGCGGACCTTCTCTCCCCGATCCAAAAGGACCCGCAGGAGGGAGGGCACCGTCGCGGTCCGTCCATCGGGTCCCGCGCAGATCTCGGCGACCGCCTCGCGGAGACGGGGCACGGCTTCCTTCGAGACCTTGAGGAGTCCCATCCATTCCCCGTGGGTCTCGTCCGGGGCGATGTCCTCGCCGATCTCCTCGAGGGTCACGTGACTGTAGAAGGCGTGTCGGGAGTTGGGCATGGAGCACCGCACGTAGTCCGCCGACCGGTAGCGGTTGACGCTCTCCAGCCAATTGGCATCCGCCGCGATGGCGAAGTCCTCCTCCGTCTCGGTCAGCGCCTCCAGGATGTACTTCCGGAAGAGCACGTCGCCGTAGGAGACCACCAGGGCCTCGTCCTGCTCCCCCGCCTTCTCCAGCGCCAGGTGCAGGGAGTAGAGCTCGCCCGTGGTCTCGTAGTCGTCGTTGTCCACGTACGCGAGCTCGGGCAGCTGCACGGCATCCTTCTTGTACCCCCGCACCACCGTCACGCCGTTCACACCCACCGATTGATAGGTGGAGACGATGTGCGAGAGGAGAGGCTCGCCTCGCACCTGGACCATGGCCTTGGGCTTGTTCTCGGTGAGCTCGCCCAGCTCCGACCCCCGGGACGCGGCCAGGACAATGGCCCGGGCCTTCGCTCCCTTCTCGGGGAGGTAGAGGCGCTCCGCGATCTCCAGCTCCGAAGCTCCCTGGAGCCGGAAGAGCTCCTTCACCGGCACGATCCGCTCCTCCACACCCAGGAGGTTCTGGTCCCGGGCGATCATGGTCGCCGCTTCCTGCATGGCCGCCACCGCGGACCGCATGATGTGGTTGGCCCAGATCACGACGGAGAACCCGTAGTCGCGGAAGACGTCGGTGGGGGTCTTGTAGTACTTGGTGGGAACGATCACCACCGGGCTTCGGTCGCCCCATTCCCGCTTGAAGGCCAGGATCTCGTCGGCGTTCGTGGCGGAGCTGTGCATGAGGATGGCGTCCGCACCAGCCCTGTGGTATGCCTCGGCGCGCCGCATCGCCTCCCCGAGACCCCAACCGGCGATGAGCGCCTCGACCCGGGCCACGATCACGAAGTCGTCATCCTGCTGGGCGTCCTTCCCCGCCTTGATCTTTCCGCAGAACTCGTCCATGTCGGCGAGTTGCTGGCGGTGACCCCCGATGAAGCTGTTGGTCTTCGGGAACAGCTTGTCCTCGATGCAGACTGCCGACACGTCCCGCTGCTCCAGCTTCCGAACCAGGCGGCGCATGTTGTTGAAGTTCCCGTATCCCGTGTCCCCGTCGAGCATGATGGGGATCCGGGTAGCGTCGCTCATGAACTCCAGCATCTCCAGGACCTGGGTCCAGCTGGCCTCGTTGTTGTCCCGGACCCCATACTGAGCCGAGAGGCAGAGCCCACTCCCCCAGAGGCCCTTGAACCCCGCTTCCTCGCCGATGCGTGCGCTTATTCCATTGTGCGCTTCCAGCAGGAATTCCACCTGATCCGAATTCAGGAGCGCGCGGAACTGCTGGTTTTTGGAGGGACGGGGCGCATCTCGGTTTGTGGTCTCGCCGGCAGACACCGGCGGGACCGTCAAGGTCTCGCTCATTTGGGATCTCGAGTTTTTTTGTGGATTGGGGATGCGCGCCTCTTTTAATCTAGGAATAGGTCCCGCTCTGTTGCGAGTGTTATTTTTTCGTAACCAGCCCACGTCGATGGGCCCCTCCAGCAAGGAAGGGTCCGATGCGGCGGAAGCGGGCGGGCCCGGCATCCGCCAGTACCGCTCACCCGTCTGAGGACACGAATTTGAGGATCCTTGTAGCCAGTCAGATCTCGCCCCGGGCCCTGGAACACCTGGGGCGCCAGCATGAGATCGTGGACGCCGTGGGCCTTTCCGAGAAGGAGCTCCAAGAGCGCATCGCCGGTTGTGACGCTTTGCTCTTCCGGAGCGGAGTCCAGATCACCGCAGCGGTCATGGAGAGTTCCCCGGAGCTACAGCTCGTGGTGAGGGCCGGTTCAGGCATCGACAACATCGACCTGGGCTACGTGGCGGACCGGGGACTCCGGCTGGAGCGCGTACCAGGTCCCGGAGCCCAGGCCGTGGCGGAGATGACCTTCGCGCTGATTCTGGGCCTCGCGCGCCAGATGCTTCCCGCAGACCGGGCTCTCCGAGAGGGACGCTGGACCAAACACCTGGTTCGTGGGCGGCTCCTGCACGGGAAGACCCTGGGGGTCTACGGCGCGGGGAACATCGGCTCCAAGGTCGCCCGAATGGGTGCGGCCTGGGGGATGCGGGTGCTGGCCTGCGTCGAACACCCCACCCAGGAGCGCCGCCAGGAGTTCGCCCAGTACGACATTACGCTGGCATCCTCCGACGCGCTTCTGTCGGACTCGGACTTCCTGAGTCTCCACGTGCCCCTCAACGAAGCGACCCGCGGCCTCATCGGATCGGAGGAGCTGTCCCGGATGAAGCCCTCCGCCTTCCTCATCACCCTGGCGAGAGGAGGGGTGGTGGACGAGTCAGCCCTCCTCGAGGCCCTGGAGCAGCAGAGGTTGGCCGGCGCGGGGCTGGACGTCCACGAGCGGGAGGGCGACGGTCACATCTCTCCCCTCGCTTCGCTGCCGAACGTGATTCTCACGCCCCACATCGGTGCAACCACCGTGGACACGCAGGACGTCATCGGCGCGCGAATCGTGGAGATCGTGGAGGCCTTCGACAGATCCTGACGGTCCTCGAGGGGACTCCCCCACCGCCTCGGGACATGGGTGTCACGGGCGGCGCCTCCTCAGGCGTCAGGGGCCGGGCCCATTCTCGCGTACGGTGGGCCATTCCGGGTCGGGGAATGCCTCGCGGCGTTGTCCCCGAGGCGGTCGCCCCCCAAGATCCGATGATCGAGAGATTGGACTTCCGCGGAGAGCAGCCGGACGGGAAGTACGGTAGGGAGAGCGGAGGTCTCGACAGCAGCGCACCGAAGGAGGAGACGTATCGTGTCAGAGCAGCCATTCAGGCTTCGCTTTCCTGAATTCGTCGAGGGGTGCAGGGCATCCGCGGCCATCCGACATCCGTCACCGCCGAATGGCGGCAGCGACCACTCCGCGTCCTTCCCCTCGCAGGCACGACATCGGACCCACCACCCTTCGGTCTACCGGAAGGCCCACCCGTGACGGAGCCCCTGCGCATCATCCACCTGCTCCGAGGCGCTCAGGGCGGGTCGTTCCGCCATCTGTGCGACCTGGCCGCGGAGCAGGCGGCACGTGGCCACCAGGTGGGTATCGTGGCCAGCGCCGGCGTAGGGGGAGCCGCCACCGATGCCGCCCTCGCCGCTCTGGAGCCGGTGTGCGCCCTCGGTGTGCACCGGCTGGCCATGGAGCGAAGCCTCGGTTGGTCTGACCTGAGCGCCGTCCGTTCGATCCGCCGGGTCCTCCAGGCTACCCACCCGGACATCGTCCACGGTCACGGCGCCAAGGGCGCGGCATACGCCCGGCTTGTCGCACGGGGAGCCGGAGCCCGGAGCATCTACACGCCCCATGGCGGCTCCCTCCACTACTCGTGGGGCTCACCGGCGGGAGTGGTGTACCTGACCCTCGAGCGCGTGCTGAAGCGCCGCACCGACGGCCTGATCTTCGCCAGCGACCACTCTCGTCGCACCTACGAGGAGAAGCTGGGCCCGCCCACCTGTCCCTGGCGGGTGATTCACAACGGGCTGCACGACCAGGAGTTCGAACCCGTGCCCCGTGGGGCCGAGGAATACGACTTCGTCTTCGTGGGCGAGATTCGACGTCTGAAGGGCATCGATGTTCTTCTGGACGCCGTGGCGGAGTTGGCAGCGGATCGGGAGTTCTCAGTCCTGATGGTGGGAGCCGGTCCCGACGAGGCACGACTTCGGGACCGGGTCCGAGAACTCGGACTCGAGAGCACGGTGATCCTCTCGCCTCCGATCCACCCGGCCCGGCACGCCTTCGCTATTGCGCGCTGCGTCGTCATGCCCTCCCTGGCCGAGTCACTCCCCTACATCATCCTGGAAGTGCTCGCCTCCCGCGTTCCCCTCCTCGCCACCCGGGTGGGGGGGATTCCGGAGATCTTCGGCCCTCACACCGATTCCCTGCTTCCCGCCGGGGATTCCCACGTCCTCGCTGCGGCCATGGCCACTTTCCTGGACGACCCGGGCCCGGCGCTGGAAGAGGCGGCGCTTCTCCACGGCCACGTGAAGCGGCAGGTGCGCGTGCCTCAGATGGCGGACGCCACCCTAGAGCTGTACCGCACCGTGCTGGAAACGGGGAACCACGCCCCCGCTGCTACGACACGTTGAGGCGCGGAAGTCCCGGCTGGAGCCAGAAGGCTACCCCCGTCAGGAACAGCTCCACGTAGTGAGCCTTCTGGTAGTCCCCGTTCAACGAGATTCGGGGGAGGGCTTGGAGGTGATCCCCGTGCTCCGGGTAGAGGACCCCCTTGCGCGTGGTGACCCCCGTGTCGAATCCCAACTCCCGGGCGGCCTCGAACTCCCGCTTCGCGGCCGAGCCCATGTCTCCGTAGGGATAGGCGACATGCCGGGGGATCTCTCCGTAGCGCTCCCGCACCCACTCCCGACTCCGGTCCATTTCCGCCCTCATGGCCTCCGGGCCCAGCTTGGCCAGCGCCGGGTGGGTCATGGTGTGGGCCCCGGGGGTGAAGAGGCCGCTCCCCCTCATCTCGTCCACCATTTCCCCCGATAGCATGGGGGGGCGGGTCACAGGTCCAGGCAGATACCGTTCGGTGAGGCGGGCCAGTGACTCCATCTGCCCCTCGTGGGGCGTTCTCCGAAGGGCCCAGTAGACGGTCTCGAAGCTCCGCCGCTTCTCCGCGTCCGTCGCGCAGCGATATCCGTGGGGCACACCGTCGATCTCCACCTCCACGAGGTCGTTGGCGGCCACGATGTCCTCCAGGTCGAGCCACCAGTGGCGAGTCCGCTCCTCCATGAGACCTGGGCACAGGTAGATGGTGAAGGGCACCCCGTGCTCGCGGAAGATGGGAAAGGCGTGCAGGTAGTTGTCGGCGTACCCGTCATCCAGGGTGAAGCTCACGAACGGCGGACCCTCTGCACCCTCCAGCAACCTTCGCCGCGCCTCGTCCAGCGACACGAATTCATGGCCTGTCCGCTGACACAGCTTTATCGTTTCTATAAGGAAGTCGGGTGTGATCTCCAGGATCCGGTTGGGTGAAAAGCCGCTCTGCGGCCTCGCCGGTCGGACGTGGTGAAGGGTGAAGATCGCACCGACACCCCGGGTGCGCGGCTCCAGGAGGCGGTAGGAGCGGGTGTGGTACAACCCACTGAGTATCGCCTGCCGGAGTCGTGTCTGTACTGGGATCATGACGAATCCGTACCATCGTCCCGCACTGGGCGGCCGGGTCAGAGAGTGGACCTGGAATCATGCGGGGCGCCAGCCGGCGGGGCACGCCCGGAAGGGCGATGCGCGCCGAAGACGACCCCTCGAGGATGGTGTGACCTTGGAGTATAGAGCAGCGAATCTGGACTATCCACTGCCCTGGAGCACTCGGCGCGCGCCCGCCACGCCGACGCCGGCGGCCCAGTCACGGACCGTGACGGAGCCGTCGCGGCTGGTGGCGCTGGCCATCCTGGTCCAGGTGGGGGCCAGCAGCGTGGTGATGGTGGAGCCCGCCCTGTGCGACATCCTCTTCCCGCCGGTCTTCATTCTCACGCTGATCACCGGCCACATGCTGTCGCCCCTCCGCATGCCCAGGCTCCTCCTGGCCTCCATCGGTCTGTTCATCCTCGCGAACTATGCGTCGATCCTGGGAGCCCGAGGCTGGGGGTACACCGGCTCCGTCATCTACATGGCGGTGACCATCTACCTCCTGCTCTACGTGGTCTTCCTGGCGGGATTCCTCGGGAAGTTCGGCGAGTCCGGGATGCGGGTGGTGCGGGACGGTTACCAGATCGCCGCCATCATCGCCGCCGTCATCGGGATTCTCGCCAGCCTGCGCCTACTGCCCAACAGCGAGATGTTCTTCCGGGACGCCTCCATGGTACGGGTGCAGAGCACCTTCAAGGACCCCAACGTCTTCGCCCCCTTCCTCGTCGGAGCCGTCCTCCTGAGCCTGCCGCCCCTCCTGCAGTCCAGGCGCCTGGAGCTTCGGCACCTGGTCGTCATCGGGCTCTCCCTGGCCGGGATCACCCTGGCCTCTTCCCGGGGCGCCTACGTCCACCTCGTGGTATCCCTTGTGGTCTTCTTCGGCATCCAGTTCGCCATCATCCAGGAGCGGCGGACCAACCGGCGGCTCGTGGGAAGAGTCATGCTCGCGTTGCCGCTGCTGGTCCTGGGGATCGCCTATCTCCTCATGACCACCGACCTGGGTGCCTACGGATTGGAGCGGCTGTCGCTCCAGAGTTACGACGAGCAGCGGTTCAGCAACCAGCTCGCCTCCCTGGCGGTGGCCCACGAGAACGTCTGGGGTATCGGACCGGGACAGTACACCGGGCCGCGTTTCATCCAGGACGTGCACAACACCTACCTGAAGGTGCTGGTGGAGAACGGGATCGTCGGACTGTTCGCCTACCTGGCCATGGTGGCCACCAGCCTCTTCTACGGACTCGCCGGTGTGTTGCGACGTGGCCGCTTCGCGGTGTTGCAGGCCGCCTTCGTGGCCGTCATCGTGGGCATCATGGTGGAGAATCTGGTGATCGACACCCTCCACTGGCGGCACCTCTTCCTCTTCCTGGGCCTCCCGGTGGGGCTCACGCTCTATGAGCGGACCACCGACCGGAGCCGGGCTGCGGAGCGTAGCGTCTTGCCCTCTCCCGCCGGCGCGTCCTAACTATTGAATTCAGGCGGGAGCCCGCCCGCCCATCCGCCCCCACGGAGCCCTGCCGCTCCGCACCACCACCCCAGGTTCCAGGGATCAGCACATTGAATCGTGACGAACCGGACGTACGCCTGACCCGCTTTCCGCTGCGGCGCCCTATCTCCCTGGTTGTGCTCACCTCCTGGCTGGCGGCGTGCGCTTCCCCGCCGGCATCCATGCCCCCACAGCCCATCATGCCGGAGAACCAGGTGCTGCGGCCCGGCGACGTGGTGCAGGTGCAGGTCTGGCGCCAGCCCGACTACAGCGGGGACTTCACCGTCGGTGCGGAAGGGAATCTGCTTCATCCGCTCTACCAGGACATTCAGGTGGAGGGGCTCACCGTGGCAGAGGCTCGCACGGAGATCGCGAGGGTCCTCGGGGGCTACATACAGGGCGCCCGCGTCGTGGTGGAGCCCCTCTTCCGGGTCTCGGTGGGTGGCGAAGTCCGGCAGCCCGGGGTGTACCCCATGTTGAGAGGCACTACGGTGGCGGACGCCGTGGCCACGGCTGGCGGCCCGACCCAGATGGCGAAACTGAATGAAGTGTGGCTCCTGAGGGCCGGAAATCAGTATCTCCTGAAGCTGGAGCCGGATCAGCTGGTCACCTTCGGGGGGCTCCCGGTGGTGTCCGGCGATCAGATCCTGCTGGAGCGCCAGTCCGACTTCAGCATCTGGCGAGACGTGGTGGGCCCGGTGGCGACGCTGGCGGCCCTCACCCTCACGATTCTCCGAATCGGGAACGAGGGGAACTAGAGGCAGTTGGACCGGGGACGGAGCTCCTCATCGGGGCTCCAGTACCACCCACTCGATCTCGAAGCCGTGCTCGCCGTCCCGGTGGCCTTCCTGGAAGAGGTCGGCCCCTACGGCGAATTGGATCCCGTCCAATTCCCCCGGGTTCGGCTCCGCACGGACCACCTCTGCCTCCAGTCGATAGGGAAGGAATTGGGGGTAGGGGCGGGGAAGTAGCACCAGTGGCGTCCGCTCCAGCGCCGTCAGCGGCACCGTGAACTCCTGCCACTCGCCCGTCAGGTTCAGCGTTGTCCCCCAAGCGGCCCCGTCCCGGGTCACCAGCGCCACCTCGACCCGATCGTCGTCCCGCACCCCGGAGCGGGCCCGGATCCGGAGGACGGCGTCGGCGCCCACCGATTTCAGGCGGTTCCGCTGCGCCGGCTCAAGGAAGGTCCGGAGAGCGAAATGCTGCGGGGCAGGTTCAAGGTCCTCCACCACGGCTCGGAGCACCACGCCCCCGGGGCTCCCCCCGGGGCGGAGAGCCGCGCGGAATGGCACGTACTCCCAGGGACTGGGATAGAGGATCTGGTCCCGGTCCCGTCGGGCGTGAAAAAGCACGACAGGAGCCGCCGGCTCCACCACGGGCACCTCCCACCCCTCGGGTCCCGTGAAATCCCAGGCCCAGGGGACGCCCTGTCGGCCTCCGGGAAAGGTGATCACCGCGTCACCCTCACCGATCACGATCCGGTAGGTCAGCAGCCCGGGGCGGAGGGACTCGGGAGGGAGGGTGGCCCGCCAGGTGAAGCCCGTGGAGCGCGCCATCGGCACTCGGACGGGTGGGCCGAACCGTCCGCCCGAAGGCAATGCCAACAGGGCCACCGAATCCGGCGGCTCGTCCGCCACGATCTCCACCGACACCTCGAGCGGTGCACCGGCGGCAGCGTCGCTGACCGGCTCGTGTAGCACCACCGCGGCCCCACCGGTGGGAGCCGGTGCCTGGAACTCGCCCAGCGCCGTGGGGCCCCACCGGCGCATGGGCATCCAGGCGGAGGCGTCCCGACCGATCCGGGTCAGCAGGTAGACTCCCGGACGCACACCGAATCGGGTGTGCCGAACCTCGGGCTCATGTTGATTTCCGTCATTCAGGGGACGGACGAGGAAATCGACGCCCAGATCCGGTAACTCCACGCGCATCTCCCGGGTGCGCCAGATCACCCGCGACGCCACGCGGTCCAGGCTCGGCCGGGTGAAGGGATCCTCCACCCACGCCACGTCCGGGTAGACCTCCAGCCGCCAGATCCCGTCGTCCAGGCGGTCCAGGAACCAGGCCCCTGTGCCGTCGTACTGGACCAGCGGTGAGCTCCCCGTGCCGGCCAGGCGCCGAAGGGCACCGGGATCCGGTGGATGGGTGTCCGTGTCGGACGAGTGGAGGAAGACCTCCCGGGACCACATCTCGCTCAGGTCCTCGTCGTAGCTCACCCGGAAGGACGGCGACGAGCTGGTCGCGGCGCCTCCGGCCCCAAACCCCGAGCTCCCGGGATACGCACCGAAGCCCATGCCCCGAGGCACCTGCCGGAACACCTCTCCCGCGATCATGAAGCTGATGGCCTTCGCGGGGGTGTGCACCAGGTTCAGGTAGTGGGTCTGGTAGTCGGTGTTGGCGTGCGCCATGGCCAGGGGGTCGTAGGCGAACTGGGTTGCCCACTGGAAGCCGGCGCGCCGGAGGGAGCGGGCCATGGCGGGATACATGTACGAGCCGGCCACGTCCGCCGCATCGAACTCGTAGACCATCCTCGCCTTGTCGGCACATTCGGGAAAGTCGGCGTAGGGAATGTCGTAGCGGTTCACGTTCGGGAGCATGTTGCCCCCCACCGCACTGTTGCGGACGAGCCCCGTAGGATACCACTGGTGCGTCACCCCCTGGACGTTCGCGCGGCACACCGCGCGTCCGTGGGCGTCCGAGTAACCCTGGCTGATGTTGTAGAAGATCGGCTTCTCGAACCCCGCGTCCCGCAGCGCTCTCACCATGGCGTCGATGTAACGTGTGGTCTCCGCCGGTCCGCCCGGGTGCGACGGCTCGTTGAAGATCTCCACTGCCAGGATGTCCCGATCGTCCCGGTAGCTCTCCCCGGTGTACGGGTTCACGTGGGAGATGAACTGCCGCAAGTAATTTGCCTGGTAGGTCCGGGGCTCCACCTCCGTGGTCATCTCCCCCTTGGTCCACCCGTCGGAGAGTCCGTCCGTGTCCGGGTCCGGCTCCGGGTAACCCGCACCCCACCACGCGATGGGGGTGAGAATCACCCGGATGCCTCGCTCGGAGAGTTGGGCGATGAGGTAGTCCAGCAGGTCCAGGTGGTCGTTCTCCACCAGATTCCCCTCCCCGTCGCTGATCTCCCTGTCCCAGACGTGGACCCGGTACGCGTCCAGGCCCAGGCGCGCCATGTGGAGGACGTCTGCGTCCATGGCCGACTTCCGATCGACCCCCAGGTAGCCGTGGGCCCGGTAGCCGTGGGCGAAGGGGACCGAGTAGTTCACCCCGAATAGGGACACCTCGTCCCCTGTGCCGATCCAGCGAAGGACGCCGCTGGAGTCCACCTCAACGCCTCGAGGTGGGGCGGCGCCGGCGGGCTCCTGTGCCACTGCCCGTGGGTTCCATACCAGGGGTGAGGCGAGGAGAAGGACCGCAAGGACATGGTGGAAGCGGGGGCGGACTGCGGTCCCGTCTGAATGCATGGGCGGACAAGGAAGAGAGAGGATTCGGCTCGCAGAAACGCGGGATCCTCCATCAGGCTCGCGGGTTTCGCTTCGGTGCGCCACCGCAGGCGGTGGAAGCTCGGGCCCCGCACCACCATCGTGCTGAGCCTTCCTCCTGAAACAAGGGAATTCCGTTGAAGAGACCTGCCCTTCTCCTGGCCCTTCTAGTGGCCGCGGCTCCCGCACTCCCCGCCTGGGGCCAGGACGCCGCCGAAACCGCGCGGGACAGCGACCTCCAACAGCTCGTCGAGGAGTTGCGCCGGGCCTCCGCGCGGATCGACGAGGTCGACGCGAACCTCCAGGGAGCCACCGCGGCGCGCCAGACGTTCTTCGAGTTCCAGCGACGCCAGCGCTGGCAGGAGCACCACGATGCCCTGACGGAGCTGGCCGAGAGCATCGAGGCGGACGCCGCCGCCGCGGACAGTGCCACCGTCGCGGCGGCCGTGAACGCCCTGCGGCGTGAGTTGGAGATCGGTCAGGCATGGATCCGCGACGCCCAGGCAGACGTCCTGGACCATATGGATCGACTCGCCGAAGCCCCGGCGGAGAGGCTGGTCGAGGCGGAGATCGAGTTGACTCGGCTGAACGAGGGACTGGACGTTGTGCTGGCCGCCGTGTCGCGAGATTTCGAACTCGCACCCGCCCTTGGGCTGGACCTATCGGCGGAGGCCGCCGCACACGACTCGGCGGTGGTGGAGCGGGCGGAGCTCCTGGGGGCGTCCCTGGAGTTCGCCGCCGACCAGGCGGCCGTCTACCGGGAGTGGGTCGACAAGCCCGGCGTGGACACGGCAGGGGTGCGGCTACGGATCGCCGGGGCCCAGGAGCGTATCGCCGGGAGCACAGCCTCCCTCCACGCCATGGCCGACTTGATGGAGGCGCGGGGATTCCCTGTGGCCCAGTACCGAAGGCTCATCGTCGCCAACACTGGCGAGATCGATACCGAACTGCTGGACCGGGAGGTTCTCGGCGGACTTCTCTCCGACTGGGCGCGAGCCGTGACGGACTGGGTCTGGGGCAACCTGGGCGGATTCCTGGTGCGCCTCTTCCTCATCCTCCTGGTGCTGCTCCTGGCCATGCGACTGGCCGGATGGACACGCCGCGGCGCTGAGCGGTGGGTCCAGCGGGTGCAGCTTTCCAGCCTGATCCGAAACCTGATCGTCAGCGGCGCGTCCAAGGCGGTATGGCTCATCGCCCTGTTTGCCATCCTGGCCATCTTCGGGGTCGACCTGGGACCCATGCTCGCCGGACTCGGCATCGCCGGTTTCGTGCTGGGCTTCGCGTTGCAGGAGACGCTGGCCAACTTCGCCTCCGGGGTAATGATCATGATCTACCGGCCCTTCGACGTGGGCGACTTCGTGACGATCGGAGGCGTTACGGGGCACGTGAAGGACCTTACACCTGTCTCCACCGTGATCCAGACGCAGGACAACCGGCGTATCATCGTCCCCAACGGGAAGGTGTGGGGGGACGTGATCAACAACGCGACCGCCGAGAAGGTCCGACGCGTGGACCTGGTCTTCGGGATCAGCTACGGAGATGACATCGACCACGCCCGCCGGGTCCTGGAGGACGTGCTGGCCCAGGAGGAGCGGGTGCTGGGTGATCCGGCTCCCATGGTGCGGGTGGGGGAGCTGGGGGATTCCTCGGTGAACCTCCTCTGCCGCCCCTGGTGCCGGACCGAGGACTACTGGGACCTGATGTGGGACCTCACCGGCGCCGTGAAGAAGCGCTTCGACGCCGAGGGCATCACGATTCCCTTCCCGCAGCGCGACGTCCACCTTCACGGAACGGCGGCGGGGGAGTGAGCCGAGGCGAGGAACGTCGACCGTCGCTTCCCGAGCTGCGGACACGCGAGAGCGGCGGGCGTCCCGAACGGCACCCGCCCCTCCGCGTCGAGGGAGACCCCGAATCTCGGCCTCGGGCGGCGAATACCCGGGCACCACCGCACCCACCCCGGTGTTACCCGCGGGGAGGCGCCTTCAGAAGCCTCCCCGCGGCCACCAGTTGCAGCGTGCCGAGCAGCGGTGGTTCAGCTGCCTACTGGCCCGCGACTCGAACGGGCCAGGGGCTCGCCACCTTCGTGCCGTCTCCCAGCTGCCCCGATCCGTTGGCCCCCCAGCAGTAGGCGAATCCGTCCGCCGCGATTCCGCAGGTGTGGTCGTGCTTCTCGGAGATGCTGGAGAACAGCCCGGGGGTACCTACGGCGGACGGCATCTCCACCCATTCCAGACCGCTCGCCGCCACGGATCCGTCGCCCACCTGCCCAAAGAAGTTGCCGCCCCAGCAGTAGGCCTGGCCCGAGGCGCCCGTGGCGCAGAAGCCGGGCGTCACGGAGGTGAAGTGCGTCTCACCGGCGGCAGGCCCGTCGCCCAGGGCGAGGGCCGTCGGGGACGCGGCGGACCACACGATCTCACCGTTCAGTTCGCGCTCGCCCCAGCAGAGGATCGTCCCGGACGTGTCGAGGCCGCAGTGCACGGGCCCGTCCACCGCCAGTTGCGTGAAGGTGATCGAGGGATCCACCGCGACCGGGTCCGCACCCAGCTCCCAGCACCAGGCTTGGCCGTACGTGTCGATCCCACAGATGGTCCCCCACGACGCCGTCACAGCCTGGAAGTTGAGATCGCCGGCGACCTCCGTGGGCACCGCAGTCCCGCGAGGTCCGCCCCAGCAGTACATGGGCCCGACTTCTCCGCCCACGTAGGCGAGGGCGCAGGCCTCCATGTACCCCAAATCGAGGGCAAAGAACTCGTCGACCTCGGAGTCGATGGGCGTCGGACTGGACTGGTCACCCGGGATATCCGCTCCGAGCTGATCGTAGTCGTTCCAGCCCCAGCAGTAGATGGGACCTCGTCCGTTTCCATCGCGGTCTTCGATTGCGCAGGCGAACTGGTTGCCCAGGTGTACCTCGGAGAAGTGCAGGGCCTCACCATTCAACTCCACCGGACGCGTCGGTTCGAGCTCACCGCCCTTCTTCTTTCCTCCCAGACCCAGGGAGTAGTGGGAATTCACCCCCCAGCAGTAGACCGGTCCGTGGCCGACCCCAGTCGGATCGTCGACGGCACAGGTGAACGCTCCTGCCAGAGGGTGCATGCTGGTCTCGATGGAGGTGAAGCGGAGCGTGGCCGGCGGATCGGAGGGGTCACCGCCTCCACCGCCTGGCTTGCCGGGCTTGTCCCCCTTCCCCGCCGCCGTCACCGGCGTCGGCTCCAACGGGTCCGGCTGGTCCTCGCACCCGGAGAACAAGAGCAGTAGCGCGGGAAGGGTAAGTAGAGCGAAGCGTCGCATGGCGGTCCTCCTCCGACGAATGCCGTCGCGTGCGCCGGGAGCTAGGAGGCGGACCTGGCCCGACGCGTGGAACTGCGATGGTCCTCCCCAATACCGCTTGACGGACAGCGACTGCGGAATTGCCCACCGGTGGCCCTTCGGCACCGTCCGACCATCCGCTTCGCCAGGCGCCCACACCGCGGCAATCCCCGGACACGCGAGAGGGGCGGGCGCCGTTTACGGCGCCCGCCCCTCGTCTCGCACACTCGGCGCGGCCGCGTCGTTACCGGCCGCTCACCCCGCCACCTCCGCCGCTGCGCCCCCTACGCGCTCCCCGCCGCCACGGAGGTGAATCCCGGCACCCAGTGGTACAGGAGAATGAGCGCCGACACCATGAAGACGGCCAGAACCAGTCCCGCCACGAAGACCCCCGTGAAGACCCGGGAGTCGAACTTCAGGTGCATGAAGAAGCCCACCACCAGGACGAACTTGGCGGCGGAGAGGATCAGGAGGAGCGGGACCTCGATGGCGCCCAGCTCCATGTAGTAGGCGGCCACCTCCAGGGCGGTGAGGGCCGCCAGGATCCCGCCGATCATCCAGTAGAACTTCACGGAGGCGTGACTACCGTGGTCCCCGTGCCCGTGCTCGGCTTGCGTCGACATTTCCCTCTACTCCCTACGGAATCAGGTAGACCAGGACGAAGATCACGATCCAGACGATATCCACGAAGTGCCAGTAGAGACCGGCGATCTCCACGCTCAACGCCTTTTCCGGCGGCAGCTTGTCGCGAAGCCCCATCACGAAGAGGGAGATCATCCAGATCACTCCCACCGTGACGTGGGCTCCGTGAAAGCCGGTGAGAACGAAGAAGGTCGAGCCGAAGACGCTTTGCTGCAGCGTCAGCCCCTCGTGGACGAAGTGTGTGAACTCGTAATACTGGAAGCCCAGGAAGATGCTCCCGAAGACGATCACCACTCCCAACCAGAAGAGGGCCAGCCTCTTGTTTCCACGCTGTACCCCGTCCAGCGCCAGCACCATGGCCAGTGAGCTCATGAGCAGGACGAAGGTGGAGATGGTGGTGAGGGGAATGTCGAAGACATCCCCCGGATAGGGCCCCTGCAGCGCCGCCCCTTTGTAGACCATGTAGGTCGAGAGGAGGGTGCCGAAGAAGAGGCACTCGGACCCGATGAAGGTCCAGAAGCCCACCTTCCAGCTGTTCAGGCCGGTGGAGGTGTAGTGGTGGTCGTCGTGGGCGACCGCTGCAGCTTCAGCCATGTGTCTCGTCGGACTCGGGTGTTCGGTTCGTGGACGGCCGGCTCAGTGCGCCGCCTTCTTCTTGAAGGGATCCTCGAAAGCCCAGGCGTAGACGCCCAAGGCCGTGAAGGCCAGGCCCAGAAGGGGGACCCACCAGATGCCGGTCATGACCAGCGCCCACGTGATGGTGATGCCGAAGGCCACCACGATGGGCCAGAACGATGGGTTGGGCATCTCGGGCTCGGTGGCCGGCTCGTGGAGCGTCACCGCCTCGATGGCGGCCCGCTCGTCGTCGTTCCAGAGGGGCTCGCGCGAACGGACCTCGGGGAGAGCCGGGAAGTTGTAGTGGTGCGGTGGTGACGGGATGGACCATTCCAGCGTGGGTGCGCCCCACGGGTTGTGACCCGCCTTCTCGCCGGACTTGAGGCTCTTCCAGATGTTCCAGAGCAGGAGCAGGGTGCTGGCCCCCAGGAAGAAAGCCCCCACCGTGGAGAGCTGGTTGTAGATCTCCACGTTCAGCTCGGCCCGGTAGGTCCACGTCCGGCGAGGCATCCCGTACATCCCCGAGAAGTGCATGGGAAAGAAGGTCAGGTTGAAGCCGATGATCGTGGACCAGAAGTGGAGCTTGCCCAACTTCTCATCCAGGAGGCGGCCGGTGACCTTGGGAAACCAGTAGTAGACCCCGCTGAACATCCCCAGCAGAATTCCGCCCACGATGACGTAGTGGAAGTGGGCCACCACGAAGTAGGAGTCGTGCTGCTGCAGATCCACCGGGGCGGAGGAATGCATGATCCCGGAGAGCCCGCCCACCGTGAAGAGGGCGACCAGCCCCACGGCGAACATCATGGCGGTGGTGAAGCGGATGGCGCCGCCCCACATGGTGGCCATCCAGTTGAAGATCTTCACCCCGGTGGGGATCGCGATGATCATCGTGGACGCCACGAAGAAGGAGTCGGCGATCGGTCCGAGCCCGGAGGTGAACATGTGGTGGCTCCACACACCCCACCCGATGAAGCCGATCAGGACCCCAGCGTACACCACGACCGGGTACCCGAAGAGCGGCTTCCGGGAGAAGGCGGGAATCACGTCACTGATCACCCCGAACGCTGGAAGCACCAGGATGTAGACCTCCGGGTGTCCGAAGATCCAGAAGAGGTGCTGCCAAAGGACCGGGTCACCTCCCGCCGACGCCACGAAGAAGTTGGTGGCGAAGAACCGATCGAAGGCCAGGAGGATCAGCGCCACCGCGATCACCGGGAGTGCCGTCACCAGCAGGAATGACGTGACGAAGGTCATCCAGGTGAAGAGGGGCATGCGCATGAGCTTCATGCCCGGCGCCCGGAGGTTGATGATCGTGGTGATGAAGTTCACACCACCCATGATCGAGCTCACCCCCAGGATGGAGAGCCCCAGTACCCAGAAGTCCACGTTCAGCCCCGGGGAGAACTGGGTCGACGTGAGGTTCGCGTATCCCACCCAGCTGGTGTTGGGTGCCGCCCCCACGAACCACGACACGTTCAGGTAGATCGCCCCGAAGAGGTAGATCCAGTAGGAGAGGGCGTTCAGCCGCGGGAAGGCCACGTCCCGGGCCCCGATCTGGAGCGGGACGATGTAGTTGAAGAAGGCCACTGCCTGCGGCATGGCCACCAGGAAGATCATGGTGGTGCCGTGCATCGTGAACAGCTGGTTGTACACCTGGGCGGAGATGAGCTGGTTCTCCGGCGAGAAGAGCTGCAGCCGGATGATGAGCGCCTCGATCCCCCCCACCCCCAGGAAGAAGAGGGAGGTCACGAAGTACATGATGCCGATCCGCTTGTGATCGACGGTGGTGATCCAGCTCCAGAGCCCCGTGTCCTCGTGGTGCGTCTCCGGCGAGGTGGCGGGCGCGGGGGCAGTGCTTACCGACATGCTCGTCTCTTCCTTAGCGGAGGCTGTACAGGTAGTTCGCCACGGTGCGGACCTGGTCCGGCGTCAGGTTGAACGCCGGCCACACCACTGGAGGCCGGCCGCCCTGGTATTCCAGGCCGGGCATGAGAGCCCCGGGCTTCACCGACTGGGGATCGCCGATCCAGCGCACCAGGTTGTCCACGTTGTTCTCCAGCAGCCCGGCGGCAATGGAGGAGCGACGGCCCAGCAGGGTGAGATTCGGCGCGATCACTCCCGCCTCCGAGACGCCGTTGATGGCGTGGCAGGCGGAGCAGTTGGCCAGGAAGAGGTTCCGGCCCTCCACGGTGCCCGGGTCCTCGGCGGGAGGCGCCTCCTCCTGCCCGGTCTCCTCCTGGGCCAGCGCCGGTGCGGTCGGCGCGGGGAGGCCTTCCGTCGTCGCGTTGAGCGCCTGGCTCTGGGTCACGGTCTGGGGATGACCAGCGGCCAGGTCCCCGAGCCAGGCGTCGAACTCCTCCTGGGTCTCCACGATGACCCGAATCCCCATCAGGGAGTGGGAGTCCCCACAGAACTCTGCGCACTGGCCCATGAAGGTCCCGGTCTCCTGGGCCGTGAAGTGGATCCAGTTGTACTTGAGATCCTGACCCTCGGGGACCTGCCGCAGCGGGTTCGCGTCCCGCTTCCCGCCCAGCTGGGGTACCCAGAACGAGTGGATGACGTCGTCGGAGTGGATACGCAGAGAGACCGGCGTTCCCATGGGGATGTGGAGTTCGTTGGCCGTGACGAGCCCGCCGTTCTCCGGATAGCGGAACTCCCACCAGTACTGGTGTCCGATCACCTCGACCACCAGCGACTCCTCCGGCACCTCCTGGGTGGCGAAGACGGCTTGGATCGTGGGAATGGCGATGGCCACCACGATGAGGGCCGGACCGATCGTCCAGGCGATCTCCATCCCCAGGTGTCCGTGGATCTGCTTCGGCTTCGGCGAATCCGGCCGTTCGCGGAATTTCACGAGGATGTACGCCAGCACGATCCACACCCCGGTGAGGATCAGCATGGTCCACCAGAAGATGGTCACGTACAGGCCGTGGATCGTGTCCGCGAAGTCCGTGGTGGGGCTGATGGACGACTGCGGGTACTCACCGGCGCAGGCCGTGAGGAGAGCGAGGCCGAGCAGGCCCAATGGCAATCGCACTGACTTCATTGTGTCGCGGGGTTCGGAGCTCGATACGGGGGCGCGGGTCAGGACCTGGGCCCCACCTCGATGGCTTCATCGAGGAGCATGATGGGGATCCCGTCTCGCACGGGGTACAGCACACGCCCGTCCTCCCGCACCAGTCCCTCGTCGAGAGGCTGCGCGACGGGGTTCCCGGCTCGGTTGAGGAGCGTCCCCTTCTCCACCTCGGCGTTGATTGCCGAGAGCACCGCCTCGTCGGCGGGGTGGAGGGCCTGCTTCGATTCTGGGCAGACCAATATTTCCAGTAGCTTGGCGTCCAGCATCACGTTGTCGGGGAGGGCGAGGGAACTTGGCGAGCGTCTACTGGGAATTAAGTCAGCCAACCTAGCGGAATCCGCGCGTCCGCGCGAGACTCCAAACCGCTGTGAAACAGGGTGTTCCAATGACACCGGATCGGAAGAACCGTCTATTCGCTGTGGCGTGCGTCGGCCTCCTTCTCTCGGGGGCGGCGGCTTGCACGTCTGAACACGACACCGGTCGTGCCGGTGAGCTGAGAGCGGAACAGCCCACACCCACCTCCCTGGACCGATCCGGTCCCGACGGGGCGTCCCTACCCCGCCCAGCGCCCGCCACCGCATGGGTGATCTTCGGGGCCGACACGGTGGTGGCCGAGATCGCCCAGAGCGAGGAGGAGAGGGCCCGGGGCCTCATGTATCGGGAGACGCTGGCGGAGAATGCCGGAATGCTCTTCGTCTTTCCCGAGAGCTCCGTGCGCAGCTTCTGGATGCAGAACACCTACATCGCCCTGGACATCGCCTTCATGGACCCCTCCTTCCGCATCGTGGACATCCAGCAAATGGAGCCCATGACCACCGACTCCCACATGAGCCGCGCCCCGGCCATGTACGCCCTGGAAGTGAACCAGGGTTGGTTCGAGGCCCACGGAGTGGAGATCGGCGACCTCCCGGAGGTGGTCTTCGGCCGCTGAGGCACGCCGAGGTCCGGCGCCCGGTCGGTCTCCCGAGGGTCTACCCCTGGGCTCTCAGCGGGTCAGGCCCTCCAGTGCATCCAGGAGGGCTTCCACGTCGTCGCCGGAATTGTAGACGTTGGGGCTGATTCGCAGGGAGCTTCCCCGCAGAGAGACGAAAACTCTCCGCTCCTCCAGCGCGTTTCGAACGTCCTCCAGGACCAGACCCTCGGGCATCTTGAGCCCGAAGAGGTGAGGGCTCCGGAACGCGTCCTCCTCCACACCGAACCCCAGCTCCGCCGCCCGATTCAACAGGGGCCCGGCGAGACGACGCACGTACTCGGCGATCCTCGCCGGCGACCACTGGAGGATCAGGTCCAGGGCGACGGACGCCGCCGGGAGAAGGGCGAAGTTGGACCGCTCCCCCACGTCGTATCGAATGGCTCCCGGCTGGTACTCGTCGGTGTAGTGGACCAGGCCCTTGAAGTCCTCGCTCCCTTTCCGGCCGATCCACGTCTCCTCCAGGGGCGTCCCGTGGTCGAACCGGTCTCCCAGGTAGGTGAAGGCGAGGCTGTACGGGCCCAGAAGCCACTTGTACGCCGCCGCCATGAACACGTCGGGGCGCACCGCCTCGAAGTCGAAGGGCACTGCGCCGCAGGACTGGGTCGCATCCACCACCAGGGCGGCCCCCACGTCTCTCGCTCGATCGGCGATGGCCGGCAGGTCGAAGCGGGTGCCGTCCGTCCAGTGGACCGTGGGGAGGGTGACGATCTCCGTGACCGGCGTGATGGCGTCCAGGATCCGCTCATTCCACTCCCGGCCCACCTGAGCGCCCTCGGGGCGGGCAACGGTATGGAGGGCGGCTCCCGCCTCACTGGCCAGCCGTCTCCAGGAATACACGTTCCCCGGGAACTGCTCCTCCACGAGCACGATGCGCGCACCCCGAGCCAGGGGGAGGTTCCGGGCCGCCGTGGCCACGCCGTAGCTCACCGAGGGGTGGATGGCGATACGGGATGAATCCGAAGCGCCCACGATGCGGGCGAACTTCTCCCGGACGCGGTCGGACTCCTCGAAGAAGTCCCTCGGGACGATCCCGGTGGGATCACGCTTGGTCCGCAGCGCCCGGACTCCCGCTTCTTCCACCACCCGCGGCAGGGGCCCCATGTAGGCACAGTTCAGGTAGTGGAGTCCCTCGGGGAGCTGGAAGTGGTCCTTCTGGCAGGACAGGGGCGCCGTGGCCATGCTGTGGTCTCCGGGGTGGGTGTGGGTTCCGCATTCTATCCCCGCGCGCATCCCCGACCCAAGAGGCACCGTCTTGGCCCGATACAGTGTGAGCGTCATGATCCGCCGGCCGCCCCGGGAGGTGTTCGCCTTCATGGACGACGTGGACCGTGAGCGGGATTGGCAGCCCCACCTCCGGGAGGCTTGGCAGGAACCGCCCGGACCGTCCCGCGTGGGCACCCGGAAATCGTACCGGAGCCACTTCCTGGGGAAGACCCTGGAGAACACCTACGTGGTGAAGGAACTGGATGCCGGACGCCGGATGGTCCAGCGGACCACGGCCGACTCTGCACTGGACGCCCGAGTGGAGATCCGATGGGAGGAGGTCCCGGGCGGGACGCGCGTCACCCTCGATACCACCGCCAAGCCCCGGGGGCTCCTCCGGTTCATGGCGTCGTCCCTGCTCGAGTCGTCGGCGCGCAGCGAACTCGAGAGCTCACTCAATCGACTCCGGCGCAGACTGGAGTCGGGAGAGGGTTGAAGCCCGTTGGAGGACAACACCAGATCGCCCTAGTTTGTCCCCCTGTCAGACCCACCCATCCCGCAGCCCGTCGGAATCCCATGAAGAACCTGCTTCGTCTGGCCACGCTCGCCTGGCTCCCCCTCCTGCCGCTCGTCTCCTGCGCCCCCGCCGAGGAATCTCCCGAGTCCGAGTCCGAGCTGGTGGCCCGGGCCCAGGCCATCCACGATCGGGTGATCACGGCGGACACCCACGACGATATCAATGCGGCGAACTTCACCGTTGAGCGGAACTACGCCACGGACCTTCCCACCCAGGTCACCCTTCCGAAGATGGAGGAGGGCGGCCTCGACGTGGCGTGGTTCGTGGTCTACACCGGTCAGGGAGAGCTCACCGAGGAGGGCTTCGCAAACGCCTACGACCAGGCCATCGCCAAGTTCGACGCCATCCACCGCCTCACCGAGGAGATTGCCCCGGAGCGGATCGAACTGGCCCTCACCTCCGAGGACGCTCGGCGCATCGCCGGTCAGGGGAAGCTGGTGGCCATGATCGGAGTGGAAAACGGGTACTCGGTGGGCACGGATCTCTCCCGGGTGAAGGAGTTCGCCGACCGTGGGGCCCGCTACATGTCGCTGGCCCACAACGGCCACTCGCAGCTCTCCGACTCCAACACCGGGGAGGGGGAGGGCGTGTGGCTCCACGGCGGTCTCAGTGAGCTGGGCCGGCTGGTGCTGGCCGAGATGAATCGGTGGGGAATCATGATCGACGTCTCCCACCCCTCCAAGGACGCCATCATGGAGATGCTCCTGCTCACCCGGGCTCCTGTCATGGCTTCCCACTCGTCCGCACGGGCGCTGAACGACCACTCCCGGAACCTGGACGACGAGCAGCTTCGGGCCATCGCCGCGAACGGCGGCGTGGTGCAGACCGTGGCCTTTCGCAGCTACGTGAACCAGGAGAAGAACGCAGCCCATCAGGAAGCGCTGCAGACCCTCAGGGAGGAGGTCGCCGCCGAGCTCGAAGTGGAGCTCCTGGGCCGCCGTGCCGTCTTCCAGATGGATGAGGCGGAGCGGGAGGCCTACCAGGAAGCCGTCGCCCCAGTGGAGGCGGCAGTCGAGGCGCGGATGGACGAGGTCAATGCGGTAGCCCCTCCGGTGGACGTGGCCGACTTCGTGGACCACATCGACTACCTTGTGGGCCTGATGGGGATCGACCATGTGGGGATCAGCTCCGACTTCGATGGCGGCGGTGGCGTGACGGGGTGGGAAGACGCGTCCGAGACCTTCAACGTGACGCTGGAGCTCGTGCGCCGCGGTTACACCGAAGAGGAGATCTCCAAGCTCTGGAGTGGAAACCTCTTCCGGGTTCTGGACGAGGTGCAGGCGGTGGCCGCGGAAATGCAGGCCGGGGACTGACCCGGGTGACGACGGACCCCGATTGAGGTAGAGAGCCGGGCCAGTGCGGATCCGGAAGTGGTACGTGGACTGCACGGCGGAGGACGGCACCGTCCTGATCGGATACGCCGGTACCCTGGGCCGGGGGCCCTTCAACATTCCCATTCAGTCGGTGGTGCTCTACCCCTCCTCCGGCGACCCTCCCGATGCGAGATGGCGGATGGTGGCGGCGCCTCCCTCCCTTGAGCCCGGAGGGGGTGTGCGCTGGCATGCCCAAGAGCTTCGGATCGAAGGCGCCTGGGAGCCCCGCGCCGAGCCGGTTTCACGGATCCTCCTCGCCACCCCGGAGCTGCGTGTGGATTGGCGCTGCCACCTGCCGAGGGGTTGGGCCCGCATCGGCCTTTGGGACCGCACCCTCGAGGGGTGGGGGTACGTGGAGGAGATGATCATCGAGGGGGACCTGCGCCGCTTCCCCATCCGGGAACTGCACTGGGGCCGGTTCCTCGGTGAGGCCGACTACACGGTCTGGCTGGATTGGAAGGGCCCTCATCCCCAGTCGGTGCTCGTGGTGAACGGGGCGGAGGCCAGGGGAATGGTGAGCCGTGAAGCGGTGACGCTCGACGACGGACGGACCATCCCCCTCGCCGCAGGCGACCCACCGACGTCTCCCTCGAGCTCCCTCGATCCGAATCCAGCCCCAGGAGCAGCAGAATCCGCCTCGAGGGTAGACCCTGATCCCGCCGTGCGCGTGCTGGCGGACCGCCGGGTCGGCGACGCCTTCTTTCCACCTCTGCCCCCGCTTCGCTGGGTCGTCCCCCGAGTCCTCCTCGGACTCCGGGAACGGAAATTGTCGGGGCGGGGCCGGCTGCGAAGGGATCGCGGTGGCGAGGCCTCCGAGGGCTGGCTCCTCTACGAGACGGTGGAGTTCCCGTGAGCGCGTTCCCGTGAGCGAAGGATCCCCCGC
>CP070829.1:1010755-1060557 GCA_020344755.1 Gemmatimonadales bacterium | reverse complement strand
AAAGGGGCCATGGACTGTCCCCTCAGGCGGACCGTTCCTTCGGTGACACAGCCGAATCGGAAGGCTGAGTGGTCTGATCGTCCGCCTGCTCGGGCTCGGCGAGTCTCTGCGCACCGGCCCGAAGGCCCCTCATGGTCGCGGCCGTGTCCAGGAACATCCCCTCGGCTTCCCCCTGCACCACCTCCATGAGCGCGTTGAACTCCTCGATTCGCGCCTCCATGTGGTCCGAAGCCTGGTGGAGGCGATCCGAGAGGGCCTTCACCGATCCGTTGAGCGATTCAACGTCGGAGCGAACCTGCGCCGAGATGTACTCGAGGTTGGCGGCCAGCGTACGACTGCGCTCCAGGAGGGGCCCCGCCTGCCGGTTCAGCTCGCGACCGATACGCCGGATCTGCACGAAGAGCATGGTCAGGACCCCCATCCCCAAGACAGCCAGAATCCCAAGGAGTACGAGCGAGACCTGGGCTGCCACGGACAGACTATTCATGACCGTAGTCTAACCACGAGCGGAGGCGGGGTGCCAGTCAGGGAGCGGGGTCCACTCCGGGGGTCCACGGGGAGAGCTTCGGAATGAGCGGGGGCCGGACGGCGTACCTTCCGGTCTCCAGGCTCCGTCGCACACGGAGGGCGGTCTCGACGGGCAGTGTGGCGAGGGCGGTCCTCGTTCCGGCGCCCTCGTCCAAGCCTAGGCGCAAAGCCTCCTCCACCTCCCGGAATGCGGCGCGCCCCAGCCCGGCCAGAGCCCGAGGAACCGTGGTGGCCCCGGCCCAGGCCTCCAGTTGATGGGCCCAGAGGTCGCCCAGGGGAAAGCAGGGGGAGAGGGGAGCGTCCAGGAGGACGAGGCTCTTGTGCCCCGGGTGCACCACCAGGAGTCGATCACGACGGGCCGTCGACACCCCCCACGCGAGCCAGGCCGCGTCCGCGTCGCCGCCTGCGGCATCGACCAGACCGGCGACCCGGTTCGGCTCTCCGACGCGTACCGACATCGTGGGCCGGAGCCAGCGTGCCAGAAGTGCGCCCTCCGGTGACGGGGGCCACGCCACGACGACACCCTCCAGACTCCTCGTCCGGAGGGCCTGGGTCACCACCTGCGTCACCACCTCGCGGACGCGGGCTTCCTCCGAACCGGGCTCCACGACCCGCTCCTTGCTCTTCATCCTCCGTCTGGTCCCCGCTCCTCAAGCTCCCCCGGGTTCATCCTGCTCATCACCCGGCCGGAGCCCCGACTCCTGGGTGAGAATGTCCCCAAGCTCACGTCGTACCAGCGCCAGGTCTTCGTCCCGCACATGGGAATAGGGGTGCCGGGCCTGGCGGACACGCTCCGGCTCCAGCTCCACCTCCAGACGGTCCTCGGCCCGGTGATCCGCCTCGGCCAGGACCTCGCCGTCTGGCCCCACCACGATGGAACCGCCTGCGAAGACCACACCCTCCTCCGCTCCCACTCGGTTCACCAGTCCCAGGTAGAGACCATGGGTCAGCGCCACCGTGCGGGCCAGGAGACGCCACGGCCGGTGGGATCGGAAGCGCGGCCCATCCTCCTGTGACTGGGGCTGGCCCCGGCCCGGAGCCGCGGCGAGGACCAGGACGAGACGCGCGCCGCGAAGGGCCGCCAGATACGCCAGCGCGGGATGCCAGAGTTCTTCACAGATCAGGATGGCGGTGGGCCAGTCGGGGTGGGGCAGGAAGATTCTCGGGCCGCGGGCCCCCGGCGCGAAGATTCGTCCTTCGTCGAACATCCCGTAGGTGGGGAGGTAGCGCTTCCGGTGTCGTGCGATCCAGGCACCGGCTCTCGCGGCGCCCGCGGCATTGTAGAGCCGGTGGTCCGGAGCCAGCTCCGGATACCCCAGCACGATCGTGGTGTCTGGATCGGGTGCTGACACTGGTGGGAGTGCGTCCTCCGCCATGGCCAGCTCTCGTGCCCCGGCCCCCAGGTCGTACCCGGTGAGGGAGAGCTCCGGAAAGACGACGAGAGAGCCGGCCGGATCTCCCGCGACCCTTCGGGCCATCTCCTCCCGGTTCCACTCCACCGCTCCGAGGCGTGGAGCCGTCTGATGGAGAACGAGAGGGAGTCTCACGCCGGTCCGTCCTCCTTGGAGTCCAGGCCCTCACCGGCGGCGGAGGGAACTCCGGCGTGGGCCCCGTCGCCCTCCCCCCTGGGCGGCACCTCCCCCACCGTCGGGGAGATCTCACCCGCGGCGCGGAGGACTGCCGTCGTGAACAGGGGACCGACCAGCTCCGAGACCACGACACCCAGAATCACGGTGGCAAAGAGAAGCTCCCCGACGTTCAGCCCTGCCAGCGTGGGATCGGTTCCGCCCATGGTCAGGACCAGCGAAAGAGCCATGGCGATGGAGATTCCTCCCTGCGGTACCAGTCCCAAGCCGAGGCGGCGCGGCGCCCGGAACGGGAGTGGCAGGGTGTTCACGAGTACGGCGGTGGAGACCACCTTGGCGGCCGCGCGGATGACCACGTACCCCAACGTGAGAGGAACCACCCACCAGGTCGCGAAACGCAGAAAGGCACCGGCCAGGATGAGCAGGACGACGTAGATGGGCTTCTCCCAGCTCTCCATGAGCCGGAAAATGCGATGCCACTGCGGGTCCAGGTTCGAGATGATGGCTCCGGCCACGAGTCCCACGAAGAGCGGAGAGATCTGGAGCTGCAGCGCCGCGCCGGCGGACAGCGCGGAGATCCCCAGAAGATAGAGGACCAGCTCTTCACGGGACGGGCGGAGGCGGGCCACCCAGAGGAAGGCGAACGCGCAGACCGCGGCCAGAACCGGACCCGAAAGCAGCCAGATCCAGACGGTCCCCCCACCCCCCGCCACCATGGCCGAGGTGCCGTGCATGGAGGCGTAGGCCACGTGGAGAGCGGTGATGCCCACGACCGCGTCCAGTGACGCGACGAAGTAGAGCAGCTCCCGGACGTTGCCCCGAGCCATGAAGTTGGCCGACACCATCGCGATCCCCGCCGGGGTCGTAACCGAGGCGGTGGCGGCCGCACCCAGGATGGCCAGGGTGGTAACGGCGCTGCCTACTCCCACGAGGTCGGCCACAAGGAATCCGGCCATCGCGAACAGCGCGAAGGTCAGGAGGGCCTGCCCCAACGCCAAGGACACGAATACCCGGGGAAACTGCTTCAGCGTGGATCGGTCCAGCTGGAGCCCGAACAGGAGGCCGATCCAGCCCAGGGCAAGCCCCAGAAGGGGGGAGAGCTGGTCCAGGGCCGCGGTGGTCAGGAGCCCCAGGACTGCCGGGCCCAGGAAGAAGCCCACGAAGAGAAAGTGCGTGCCAGTCCTCAGCAGGAGCTGGTAACCGGCGGGGACGCGTCGGGTGGAGAACGAGACGCGGGCGCCCAGGAGAGCCAGCAGGATGAGGAAGAGGGTGGCGACGAGGGGGTCCACGGAGACTCCGTCAGACGTTCCCGCCGCCCAGTTCGGGAGCGAGGCCCACCACCTTGCTCACCGGAATGGAGAAGGCGATGCCCGTGGCGGGAGCAGCCAGGTTTCCGCACACGTCCTGGAGCAGGTCGAAGGCGGGCTCCACCTTGTCGTCGGAGATCACGGAAAAGATGGTTCGGTTCTGGGGCCTTGACCCGGCGATGAGGGACTGAAGCCCGGCGAAGATCGGAATGTCATGCGTGAGCAACCGGCCCATCCCCTCGCTCCCGATGACCGTGGCACCGGTGATCCCCAGTTCCAGGAATCCGGAGAGGATCTCGTCCACTTTGTCGGGTTCGTTGACCACCGCCACGAGCAGCTGCATCCGAGGCCCTCAGACGTGTTGCTCGTCGACCGAGCGGATGACGGCGAGCGCCGCCTCCGGCGAGGGCGCCGCCGCCAACTCCTCCACGAATCCCGCATGTCGGACCAGTCGGCAGATGCGCGCCAGGATCTTGATGTGCTCCCCTTCGCGGTTCGGTGGCGAGAGGAGAGCGAAGAAGATGCGGACCGGCTCGTGGTCCTCCGGACCGAAGGGGATCGGTTCGTCCGCCAGCGCCACCAGGACCACCGGGGCGTCCAGACCTTCAAGCGTGGTGTGGGGGAGTGCCATACCGTGCCCGAGCACGGTGGTATGCACCTCCTCCCGGGCGCGAAGACCCTGGAGGGCTCCCTCCGCCGATTCCACGGCCCCGTGTTCAGCCAGGTGCCGGGCGATGGCCACCAGGGTCGACGGCATGTCCGTCGCCTGGAGTCCGGTTACGATCAGATCGGGTCGGAGATAGTCGCGGAGTCGCATGGCGGATCGAGCGGGTTGGGGCTGGCCGATGGTAGAGCCCGGCCACCCCCGGGGCAAGGCGATCCGGAACCGCCCGCCGGCGGGCCCGGCGGCGGGGTCGGGAGCCGGGAGTGCATTTCAGGTCCTCTCGTGTCGGAGGGGCGAGACAGGGAGTCGCGCGGACGGCGGAACCGGGGTATCTTCTCGCCCGGCCGGCGGCGGCGCTCCCGGATCCTGTGATCACGTCCTTTCCGCACACCCACACGCCATGCCCAGCTTCACCGTGGAAGGCGGACGGCCCCTCGCGGGCCGAATCCGCCCAGCCGGGAACAAGAACGCAGCCCTTCCGTGCCTCGCGGCGACCCTGCTCACGGACGAGCCGGTCACCCTCGAGAACGTGCCACGCATCCAGGATGTGCTGACGCTCCTGGAGATTCTGGAGTCGTTGGGGGCGTCACACAGCTGGGAGGGAGACAACACCGTGACCGTGGACGCGTCGGGAGTGTCCGTGGGACGGGTGGATCGGGCCATGGCGGCCCGCATCCGGGCCTCTCTGCTGCTCGCCGGTCCCCTGCTGGCTCGGTTCGGAGAGGTCCGGCTGCCTCCTCCCGGGGGCGACGTGATCGGGCGCCGCCGAATGGACACGCACTTCCTCGCCTTCCGCAGCCTGGGGGCCGAGGTGGAGTTGAGCGGAGACTTCCGGATCCGGGCTCCGGATCTGAGGGGAGCGAGCGTCTTCCTGGATGAGCCGTCGGTGACGGGAACCGAGAATGCCCTTATGGCGGCGTCGCGGGCCCAGGGAACGACGATCCTCCGAAATGCCGCCGCCGAGCCGCACGTCCAGGATCTCTGCCATCTTCTCAACGCCATGGGAGGGTCGGTGACGGGGATCGGGACCGGAATCCTCACCGTCGAAGGGGTCTCCTCACTCGGAGGGACACGCTACCGCCTCCAGTCGGATCACATCGAGACCGGCTCCTTCATTGGGCTGGCAGCGGTCACCGGGAGCGACCTGGTGATCGAAGAGGCACCCCTGGAGCACCTGGACTCGACCCTCATGGGGTTCCGGCGGCTCGGGGTCGACTTCCGGGCCGAGGGCTCGGACCTGCACGTGATGGGTAACGCCGTGCATGAGATTCGCCACGACGCGTTCGGTGCGGTGGCCAAGATCGACGACGGCCCCTGGCCCCAGTTTCCCGCCGACCTCACCTCCATTGCCCTGGTCACCGCCACGCAGTGTCACGGGACGATCCTGATTCACGAGAAGATGTTCGAATCACGGATGTTCTTCACGGACAAGCTCGTGGCCATGGGAGCCAAGATCATTCTCTGTGACCCCCACCGGGCCGTTGTGGTGGGCCCGGCGCGCCTTCGGGGCGGTGAGGTGGAGAGTCCGGACATCCGGGCCGGAATGGCCCTCCTGATTGCCGCTCTGGGTGCCCAGGGGACGAGCGTGATCCACAACATCGGCCAGATCGAGCGCGGCTATCAGGACATCGACGCACGACTCCGGACCCTCGGGGCCTCCATCGAGCGGTCCGAGGACTACTGAGCGACCCGGGACCCACCGGACGGCCCTTCGAACGCCCCGCACCGGAGCCGCTCCCGTCGCGGATCCCGTGCAGGCAGCGAAACCCACTCCCGTTCTGCGCCGTAGGGGAGGGCGACTGGAACAAGGACCCTGGAGGGCGTGTGAGCGAGGAAAAGAGGGAAGAAGGGGCCCCCGGGGCCGAGGAGCGGACCTCCGAGGAGAACGACGCGGAGCAGGGGCGATCCAGGAGCGCCCGGGAGCGGGTTTCCGAAGGCTTCAGCCGCGGGCTCGGAGTCCTTTCCGCTTTCAAGGAGGCGCTCGAGGAGACCATAAGCGAGGCGCGGGAGCGGGGTGACCTGAGCGCGGATCGTGCCCGGGAGGCGATGAAGAGTGCCGTGGAGCGGGCACGGGACGCTACCTCCGACGCACGAGACCGGTTCGACTTCGTCACACAGGCGGAATTCGATGCGCTGGTGCGTCGGGTGCGGGAGCTCGAGGAGCGCATGGACCCGTCGAAGGCCCGACCGGAGGGAGACGCCACCGGCGAACCGTGAGGCCCTGAAGGATCCTTGAAGGAGGATCCCTTCGTACCTATATTCCACGGGCTAAGGATGCGCCGCCCCGGGCGGCCCTTCCAGTGGGGGAGCGGCAAGCCCCCGCTTTTTTATTCTCTGTCGACTGGGTTCGGGAGAGTCGTCGTGGGAAAAGTGGTCCCGGAGGTCCACCGGGAGCTGGAGTCCCGAGTGGCCGACCTGGGGTTCGAGTTGGTGGACGTGGAGTGGGCCGGAAGCCCACGCCGCCCCATCGTGCGGCTGCGGGTGGACCGTCCCGACGCGGTCCCGGGAGAATCGGGCATCACCGTCGACGAGTGCGCGGTGGTGAGCCGGGGGCTCGAGGAGTGGTTGGATGGGCATCCGGCAATGCCGGAGCGGTACGTGCTCGAGGTGTCGTCGCCGGGGGTGGACCGCCCTCTGCGACGAGACAGGGACTTCGCCCGGTTCGCGGGCGAGCGGGTCGCGGTAAAGGGGCCGGAGGTGCTGGCCGGGCGGGCCACTCGCCTGGAGGGTGAGCTCCTCGGCCTCGGAGCCGGTGAACCGGAAGGTCGGAGCGTGCGGCTCCGGCTCGACAACGGGGACGAGGTGGACATCCCCCGAGAGCGGATCTCGGGGGCCCACCTGGTCTTCAGCTGGGACTGACACAAGGAAACGAAGAGGACACAATGGCCAACGCCGGTCAGATCGTTGCCGCGCTTCGCGATATCGGCGCCACGAAGGATCTCTCTCCGGATGAGGTGAACGACCTCATGAAGGACGGGATCCTCGCGGCCCTCATGCGCCTGTACGGTCCCAACGTGGAAGCGGAGATCGAGATCGACGACGTCACCGGGGAATTCGACATCGTCGTGCTGAAGCGCGTGGTCGAGTCCGTGGAGGACGAATCCACCGAGATCAGCCTGAAGGACGCTCGCTGGGACGATCCCACCTACGAGGTGGGCGACGTCATGGAGATCCCGGTGGACTTCGCCCAGTTCGGGCGGAATGCCGTGATGGCCATGAAGCAGCGCATCGTTCAGCGAGTGCGCGAGGGTGAACGCGAACGGATCCGGGACGAGTTCTCGGACGAAGTGGGCGAGCTCCTGTCGGGTGAAGTGCAGCAGGTGGAGCGCGGCAAGATGGTGGTGCTCCTGAATCGTGCACGTGATGCCGATGCGATCATCCCCTGGAAGGACCAGAACCCCCGGGAGCGGTTCCGCCAGGGAGACCCCATCCGAGCCGTACTCAAGAAGGTGGACGAGACCCCCAAGGGTCCTCGGCTGATCCTCTCGAGGGCCGATCCCCTCTTCGTAGCCGCCCTCTTCAAGCTCGAGGTGCCGGAGATCGCCCAGGGGATCGTGGAGATCCGGGAGATCGCCCGGGAAGTCGGTGGCCGTACCAAGATCGCGGTCTACAGCCACGATGAGTCCATCGATCCGGTGGGTGCGTGCGTGGGTCTGAAGGGCTCTCGCGTGCAGGCGGTGGTTTCGGAGTTGGGTGGGGAGCGCATCGATATCGTGCCCTGGCATCCCGAGCCGGAGGTCTTCGCCCGGAGAGCGCTGGCCCCGGCTCGCGTGGCCAAGGTGGTTTCGGACCCGGAGCGACAGGTCATCACCGCGGTGGTGGACGAGGACCAGCTCTCGCTGGCCATCGGCAGGAACGGCCAGAATGTGCGGCTCGCATCCCAGCTCATCGGGTGGCAGCTCGATCTCTACGGGTCCCGGGAGTGGCTGGAGCGTGGAGCGGACTTCCCGCTGTTCGCCGGGGGGGAAGATCAGTACGAGACGTCGGACTTCTCCCTGGAGGAGCTGGGCCTGCCCGCGACGACCCTGGCGGCCCTGAATGCCGCTGGATACAATACCTTTCTGGACATTATCGACCTCGAGAAGATCGACTTTCTCAAGGTGGAAGGTCTGGACGAAAAGGAGGCGGATCGCCTCCTCGGAATCATCGATCAACTGACGGTGGTGGAGGGAGAGCCCCCCCCGGAGACGGAGTCCGGGGAGGACGCTTCTGCGTCGGACGTGGGGTCCGACGACGCCGACGGAGAGACCGGCGAGCCCGAGGACGTGACCTCCGAGAACTCTGATGAGCCCGAGGAACCCGAGGACTGATCTGCTCGGCTTCCTCGGGCTCGCTCACCGAGCGGGTTCGGTGGTTCGGGGGACGGAGGCCGTGCGCCTGGCGCTTCGCCAGGGGAAGGTGTTTCTGGTCCTCGTGGCCGGAGACGCGTCGGACACACAAAAGAAGAAGATCATGAGGCTCCTCGAGCATCGGGGAGTCCCCCATGCCGTGCTTGGGACGCGGTCGGAGCTGGGGGGCGCCGTAGGCGGCCCGCCCCTGTCCGCCCTGGCCGTAACCGAGCCGGCTTTCGCCAAGAGCTTCCTGGAGAGGCTCGAGGCGAGCCCGGGCGCGCGCGAGCGTCCGGCGCCAACAGAGGAAAGTAGAACGCATGCAGGTTGAAGAACTAGCTCAGGATCTGAAGTTGGACGCCGAAGTGCTTCTCCATCTCCTTCGGGGGATGGGGATCCACGTGGCCAGCGTCGGCGACGATGTTTCGGACGCCGAGGTTGCATTGGTGCTCGCCAAGGTGGAGCGGGCGCGTCGGGCTGGGACAGAGGATCCCCGGGAGGCACTGGAGGCCGCCGTGGAGGAGTCCACCACCCCCACGCGGCGACGTCGGCGGAGGCGCCGGGCCGAGCCCGAGCCGGAGGAGACCCCCGAGGAGGTCGCCGCCGAGTCGGAGCAAGCTGTCGAGGCGGGCTTGGAGGACGAGGTCGAGGCCGGGGAGGAGCCGGAGGTGGTCGCGTTGATCGCGGAAGCGGTCGAAGAGGCTGCCACGGAGGAGTCGGCCGCCGCCGAAGAGGAGTCGGAAGAGGAACTTGCGGCTTCGGAGCCGGACGATGAAGTCGCGGTGGTCGCCGAAGCCCTCCCATCCGAGCCCGGGGACGAATCTGTCGAGGCCGAGCCGGAAGAGGCCCCGGAGCCCGCTGCCCCCACGTCGGTCCGGGACGAAATGGGCCGGCCGGAGCCGGTGCGCCGTTTCCGGAAGCCCCGTCCCGCTGCACAGGGGGCGCCAACGGGACCCGCGGCGTCTGCGGGCCCCGGGGGCACGGTCCGCATCCAGGCGGAAGGTTACACCTCCGACGGCCAGCGGAAGCGGCGCGAGAAGAAGCGCCGCCGCGTAGACCAGACCGAGGTGCAGGACAACCTCCAGCGCGTCATGGCCGAGATGAAGGGCGGTGCACGGAAGAAGAAGAAGAAGTCCAGGGGCCGGCCTTCGAAGGAAGAGTTGGAACTCCAGGAGATGGTCCAGGAGGAGGAGCGGGAGCGGGAGCGAACGACCGTCCGGGTCAACGAGTTCCTCACCGTTGCCGAGTTGGCGGAACTCGTGGACGAGTCCCCCACCGCAATCGTGGGTTCGGCGTTCAAGAACCTGGGCCTCATGGTCACCATCAATCAGCGCCTCGACTTCGACCAGATCGAACTCCTTCTGGACGAGTTCGGGTTCACCGCGGTCCGGGAGGAAGAGTACGAGGCCCCCTCGGGAGTGGAGGAGGAAGAAGAGGATCCGGCCCTTCTGGAGTCCCGTCCCCCGGTGGTCACGGTCATGGGGCACGTGGACCACGGAAAGACCCTGCTCCTGGACAAGATCCGGAGCACGAACGTGGTGGCGGGCGAGAGTGGTGGGATCACTCAGCACATCGGCGCCTACCACGTGGAGCTGGACGACGGCCGAGCCTTGTCCTTCCTCGACACCCCCGGCCACGCCGCCTTCACCGCGATGCGTGCACGAGGGGCTGACCTCACCGACGTGGTCATCCTCATCGTCGCGGCGGACGACTCGGTCATGCCCCAGACGGTGGAGGCGATCTCCCATGCCAAGAACGCCTCGGTGCCGCTCGTGGTGGCCATCAACAAGGTGGACCTCCCGGCGGCCAACGTGATGAAGGTCAAGCAGGAACTCCTGCAGCACGACGTTCAGGTGGAGGATTTCGGAGGAAGCGTCCTCTGTGCCGAGGTTTCCGCCAAGACCGGAGAGGGTATCGACGACCTCCTGGAAAAGGTCCTGCTCCAGGCCGAGATGCTCGAACTCACGGCCAACCCCAACCGTGCGGCCCAGGGGACCGTGGTCGAGGCACAGCTGGACGTGGGGAAGGGGCCTGTGGTCACCGTCATGGTCCAGAAGGGAACCCTGCGGGTCGGGGATTCCTTCATCTGCGGTCTGTACGATGGCCGCGTCCGCGCCATGCTGGACGAGCGGGGGAACCCTGTTCGGGAAGCCGGTCCCGCGGTACCGGTCCAGATCCTCGGATCCGGGGGAGTGCCCCAGGCCGGGGATACGTTCCAGGCCATGGCAGCCGAGGAAGCGGCGGAAGTCGCGACGTCTCGGCAGCGCCTCGACCGGGAGAAGCAACTCCGGATCAAGGACCGGGCACTCAAGCTGGGCGACTTCGGACGGATCCTCGCCGAGGGGCAGACTGCCGAGCTTCCCCTGATCATCAAGGGCGACGTGGACGGATCGGTTCAGGCCGTGGCGGATTCCCTGGAACAGCTCTCCACCCCGGAGGTCCAGGTGCAGATCGTGCACCGCGCCGTCGGGGCGGTGAACGAGTCCGACGTACTTCTGGCGGAGACGGCCGGTGCGGTGATCATCGGCTTCCGGGTGCGGCCGGACTCCAACGCCCGGCACCTGGCCGAGCAATCCGGGGTGGAGATCAACACGTACGAGGTCATCTACCACGCCGTGGACGACGTCCGCGCCGCCATGGAGGGGATGCTGTCCCCGGAGCAGCGGGAGGAAATTCTCGGCGCCGCCGAGGTTCGGGAGGTCTTCAAGATCACCCGGGTTGGGACCATTGCCGGGTGTTACGTCACCGAGGGCGTGATCGAGCGGAAGGCACGTGCCCGGCTGATCCGCGACGGCATCGTGCAATACGACGGCGAGTTCAGTTCCCTCAAGCGGTTCAAGGACGACGTCCGGGAAGTCCGTGAGGGCTTCGAATGCGGCATCGGAATCCAGAACTACAACGACATCAAGGTCGGCGATGTCATCGAGTGCTACCAGGTCGAGGAGGTCGCGCGGACGCTTGCCGAGAGTGCCGAGAGCCGCGGCTGACGTGCGAGTCCACAACTCCAGCGGGGCCGGGTGGAGTCTGTTCCACCCGGCCCCGCGTTCGTGAGATCCCGCCATGCACGTCGCGGTCCAGACCTTCCAGTTGAGCCTTCCCGGGTGCGGATCCCTGAAGGAGAAACGCATGGTGGTCAAATCCCTGCGGGATCGTCTCCGGCACCGGTTCAACGTTGCGGTGGCCGAGACGGGTTTCCAGGACGTGCCGGCCCGAGCTCAGGTGACCGTCGCGGCGCTGGGCTCGGAACGGGGGCTCGTCGAGCGGGTGCTGGAAAAGGTGGATCAGTTCGTGGAGGCGGATGGCCGCTTCCTGGTGGCCGCCGTGAAGAGGGAATTCCGGTAGAGAGGAGTACGGGATGAGCCGCCGAATCGATCGTCTCAGCGCCCAACTCAAGCGAGAGCTGGCAACGCTCATCCGGCTCCGTGTGAAGGATCCGCGGGTGGGCCTCGTGACCGTCACTCACGTGCGGGTCACCAACGATCTCACCCAGGCGAAGGTATTCGTCCAGGTGCAGGGATCCCCCGCGGAGCGTGAGGCGGCCATGGAGGGTCTGGACGCGGCAGCGCCCTTCCTGCGGGGACAGTTGGGGGCCACCCTGAAGATCCGACGGGCCCCGGAGTTGACCTTCGAGGAGGATGAAAGCCTCGACCACGCCCTGCGGATCGAGCAGCTCCTGGACGAGGTTCGCCCGGCGGGAGGGTGGGAGGACGGGGACGAGGACGACGCGGAGGAGGATTCCACGGACGAAGGGTCGACGCCGCGGTGACGGTTCCCGTAGAAGGCGCCGTCCTGCCCGTGGACAAGCCCGTGGGTCCGACCTCCCACGATATCGTCCAGCGGGCCCGCCGGGTGCTGCGCGTCCGAAGGGTGGGGCACACCGGGACGCTGGATCCCTTCGCCTCCGGGTTGATGCTCCTGTGCGTGGGCCCGGCGACCCGTCTGTCGGAATACCTGACGGGGCAGGACAAGGAGTACCTGGCGACGGCCCGCCTCGGAGTGAGCACCGACACGCTGGATCGGGAGGGCCAGGCGGTCGCGGAGTCGGATGCGTGGCGGCAGGTGACGCTTGGGGCGGTGGAGGGAGCCTTGGCCACGCTCCGCGGCACCATCGAGCAGCGTCCACCGGTGTTTTCGGCGAAGAAGGTCCAGGGCGAGGCTGCCCATCGAAGGAGCCGCAGGGGAGAGAAGGTCTCGCTCCCCGCCGTCCGGGTCGTGATCCACGAGCTCGAGCTGACCGAACTGGCCCTTCCCGAAATCGGATTCCGGGTCGTGTGTTCCAGCGGGACGTACATTCGCAGCCTGGCCCGTGACGTGGGTGAGGCCCTGGGGGTGGGCGCACACCTCGTCGCTCTTCGGCGGACCCGCGTCGGTGCCCACCGGGTGGAGGATGCGGTTCCAGGTGACTTCCGGGAGCCGATTCCCGCGGGGAGCTGGATCACACCCCTGGACGCCCTCGGAGGATGGACGCGGTTGGAGGTCGACGAAGCCGAGGCCGCCCGCATCTGTCACGGCCAGTCGCTTTCCACGGTCGGGGACGGGGACCCGGAGGGACCTGCGCCGGGCCCGGTTGCGCTGCACTTCAGAGGACATCTTCTCTCGGTCGCGCATGTGGAGGGCGGAGTCATCCGCCCGGAGAAGGTGTTCCCCCACGCCCTGGAGGCGGCGTCGTGAGCCTCCCGAGGGGGATTCCCTCGGACCGGGGGACCGTCGTGACGGTGGGGACCTTCGATGGCGTCCACCGCGGCCACTGGGCCGTACTCCAGGAGATCCAGTCCCGGGCCCGGGCTTCGGGTCGTCGGAGCGTGCTCGTCACCTTCCATCCCCACCCGCTTCAGATCGTCCGCCCCCAGGACGCACCGCCGCTCCTCACCACTCCCGTGGAGAAGAAGGAGATCCTGGCGGAGAGCGGCCTGGACTATGCCGTCTTCCTGGCTTTCACTCCGGCGCTCGCACGATACGAGCCTCGTCGCTTCGTGGAGGAGATCCTCGTGGGCCGGCTGGGGGTCGAGGAGTTGGTCATCGGATACGATCATGGTTTCGGACGCGGACGCTCGGGGGATGCCGAGACCCTGACCCGGATCGGCAGGGAGCTGGACTTCACCGTGGACGTGGTCGGCCCCGTGGAGACGGACCACGAGCCCATCTCGTCCAGCCAGATCCGGAGATGGGTGGCGGCGGGGGACATGCCCCGGGCGAGGGCAGGGCTGGGGCGACCCTATTCGATACGGGGCGTGGTGGTGAAGGGGGACGGCCGGGGACGGGTGCTTGGATTCCCGACCGCGAATCTGGCGGGATTTCCGCCGGACAAGCTGCTCCCGCCCACCGGGATCTACGCGGTGCGAGGCGTCACGCGCTCGGGGATCCACCCCGGAGCTCTCCACCTCGGGCCCCGACCGACATTCCAGGGTGCGCCCCCTTCCGTGGAGCTGCACCTCCTGGACTTCGAGGGGGATCTCTACGGAGAAGAGGTGCGGGTGGACTTCATCCGGTTTCTCCGGGGGGTCGTGCCGTTCGATTCGGCGGAGTCCCTGGTCCGACAGATGCGGGCCGACGTGTGGCAAGCGGCGGAGGTCCTGGCCGAGGATTCCCGGCGGGACCCACCTTGAGGCGAAGTGGGGCTCCAGCCGACGTGCGGCGGGATCGGGAGAGTCTTGACCCACTGAACCATTGATGGGGAACTGGCAATCCGTTAGCCTTCATGGCTACTACCCGGCGCTGTTACGCCGGACAACTCGCTTCCCTTGCAGCGAACGTCTCTTGAGGAGGCTCTCCAATGAGCATCGACAAAGCCGCAATTATCGAGAAGTACGCCCTCCACGAGGGTGATGTGGGCAGCGCTCCTGTGCAGATCGCACTGCTGACCGAGCGCATCAACCACCTCCGGGCCCACTTCGACGCCCACAAGCAGGACCACCACAGCCGCCGCGGGTTGCTGAAGATGGTGGGACGCCGGCGTCGCCTCCTGGAATACCTGAAGAATTCGGACGTCGAGCAGTACCGCGCCCTGATCGCGGACCTCGGCCTCCGGCACTGAGTTCGGATCAGAGGGCGGGGGCCTCCGGGTCTCCGCCCTCTGGTCATTGGTCTCCTGGAATCGGACCGGGGGACGTGAAGCTGGTCCGGGGTATGTGACCCGGGCCCTCCTGAAACCAGCCCAGAGAACACCCTCTGCGGCGAAGCGGAAGAGAAAGAAAGCATGATCCAGCGCATCGAGCGCCAGTTCGCAGGACGCCCCCTCACCCTGGAAATCGGCCGGATGGCCCGGCTCGCAGGGGGCTCGTGTCTCGTACAGTACGGAGACACCACGGTGCTTTGCACCGCCACGGCACAGCCGAACCCGACCCACCTCCCCTTCTTCCCCCTCACGGTGGAGTACCGGGAGAAGACCTACGCTGCCGGGAAGATCCCTGGCGGCTTCTTCAAGCGTGAGGGCCGCCCCGGGGAGAAGGAGATCCTCTCGGCGCGTCTCACCGACCGCCCCCTCCGGCCCCTCTTCCCGGACGGGTTCATGCACGAGACCCAGGTCGCCTGCTTCATCTTGAGCGCCGACCAGGAGAACGACGCCGACGTCCTGGCGCTCCTGGGGGCCAGCGTGGCGCTGAACATGTCCAACATCCCCTTCAACGACCTGGTGGCTTCCGTCCGTGTGGGGCGGGTGCAGGGGAACTGGATCTGGAACCCCACTTTCCAGCAGTTGGAGTACAGCGATCTGGACATCGTGGTGGCGGGCACCGAGGACGCCATCCTCATGGTGGAGGGTGGCTCGCTCGAGGTCCCGGAGGACGATGTCCTGGAGGCGATCCAGTTCGCCCACGAAGGAATCCGCGAGCTCATCGCGGCCCAGAGGGAGCTGCTGGACGGGCACAGCGTTCCGGACATGGAGTGGGCGCCGGTCGCCCCGGACGAGACGCTCCGCAGGAAGGTGGAAGAGCTCGCCGGCGCGAAGGTCGTGGAGGCCCTCAACCTGTCGGACAAGCAGGAGCGCCAGCAGGCCATGGCCACCGTCAAGGAGGACGTGATCGCCACCCTCAAGGCCGAGGACGAGGCCTGGGCGGAGCACGAGAAGGACGTGGGCGAGGTCCTGCGGAGCATCGAAAAGCGCACGATGCGTGAGCAGATTCTCAGCAAGGGTGAGCGTGCGGACGGCCGAGGGGTCGACGAGATCCGCCCCATCTCCTGCGAGGTCGGTGTGCTTCCCAGGACCCACGGCTCCTCGTTGTTCACCCGGGGTCAGACCCAGGCCCTGGTGGCCACCACCCTGGGAACCGCTCGCGACGAGCAGCGCATCGACTCCATCGATGTCCGCGAGGAGGTTACCAAGACCTTCATGCTTCACTACAACTTCCCGCCCTTCTCGGTAGGGGAAGCGCGTCCCTTCCGCGGGACCTCCCGGAGGGAGATCGGTCACGGAAACCTGGCGGAGCGGGCCATTCAGCCCCTCCTTCCGGCCTACGACGACTTTCCCTACACCCTGCGGGTGGTTTCCGACATCCTGGAGTCCAATGGCTCCTCCTCCATGGCCTCCGTCTGTGGCGCGTCCCTCTCGCTGATGGATGCGGGGGTGCCCATCAAGGGGGCCTGCGCAGGTGTGGCCATGGGCCTCATCAAGGACGGCGACCGTGTCGCGGTCCTGACCGACATCCTGGGCCTCGAGGACGCCCTCGGCGACATGGATTTCAAGGTCGCCGGGACGCGAAACGGGGTCACGTCCATCCAGATGGACATCAAGATCAGGGGTCTCACCATGGACATCCTCCGGGATGCGGTCCACCGGGCCCACAAGGGCCGGATGCACATTCTGGACATCATGGACCAGGCCATCGGCGAGCCCCGGAGCGACATCTCGCCCTGGGCACCGCGCATCTCCACCATCCAGATCAAGCCGGACAAGATCGGCGAGATCATCGGACCGAAGGGAAAGACCATTCGGGCGATCCAGGACGAGTCGGGAGCAACCATCGAGATCGACGACAGCGGTCTCGTGAAGATCGCCGCGGTGAGCGGCGAGGCTTCGGCCCGGGCCCGGGAGATGATCGAGGCGATCGTGAAGGAGCCCGAGGTAGGCCGGATCTACGAGGGTCCGGTGAAGAACACCACCACCTTCGGTGCGTTCGTCGAGATCCTCCCGGGTACGGAGGGTCTCTGCCACATCTCGGAGCTGGCCGAGGGCCGGGTCGAGAAGACGGAGGACGTGCTGAAGAAGGGCGACATCACCCGGGTGAAGCTCCTGTCCATCGACGAGAAGGGTCGCCTGCGACTCTCCAGGCGCGCGGCCATCATGGAGGAACAGGAGGCCACCGCCGGAGCGGGCAGCGATTCCTAGCCCGATGACGGAGGGACAGCGCGACGGGGGGCGCGGTTCTCGGACCGCGTCCCCCTCGACGTTGCCGGACGTCGCGTCCGACGCCGACGTCCGCGTCACCACACTGGACAATGGGTTGCGCGTCCTGACCGAGCGTGTCCCCGGTGTTCGGTCGGCAGCCGCGGGGGTGTGGGTGATCCAGGGCGGAGCGCACGAGCCGGCGGAGATCATGGGTGCCAGCCACATGCTGGAGCACATGGTCTTCAAAGGGACCCGCTCCCGATCGGCGAAGGAGATCGCCCTTTCCCTCGAATCGCTCGGCGGCTCGCTGGATGCGTACACCTCCAGGGAGCACACCTCCTATCAGGCCCGGGTTCTGGACCGGCACCTGCCCGTGGCACTGGACGTCCTGTCCGACCTGGCGCTTCACCCCCTCCTGAGAGACCAGGACCTGGCCCTGGAGCGCGACGTCGTCCTGGAGGAGATCGGGACGGTGGAGGACACGCCGGACGATCTGGTCTTCGACCTCCACGCCAGGGAGTTGTGGGGCACCCACCCCTATGGCCACCCCATCCTGGGGACTCGGGAGACCGTTTCGGAACTCTCGGCCGACGACCTGCACCGGGTCCACGCATCCTCCTACCGTGCCCGGAACATGGTGGTGGCCGCGGCGGGGAACCTGGACCACGATGCGGTGCTTCGAGAGGTCGTGAACCGCTTCGGGGCCCTCGAACCGGGACGTCCCGCGTCCCTGGTGGCCACACCATCCCAGGCGGGGGCGGGGGATCGACACGAGGCAAGGGAGTCGACCCAGTCCCATATCGTCTTCGGCACCGCGGGCCTGCACCGCGCGGATCCGCGGAGGTATGCGCTGGTGGTTCTCTCCCAGGCCTTCGGTGGCGGGATGAGTTCCCGACTCTTCCAGCGGATTCGTGAAGAGCTGGCCCTGGCCTACGCCGTCTACTCCTTCCACTCTTTCCACCGGGCTGCGGGCAGTGTGGGTGTGTACCTCGGGACCCGGCCCGAGGCCGCCTCCCTGGCGGTGGAGGCCGTTCTGGAGGAGATGGACCGGATGGCTCACCACGGGCTGTCGGACCGGGAGCTGGAGCTGGTGCGGGAGCAGGTGAAGGGTCAACTGACCCTGGCGGCGGAGTCACTGGGCTCGCGGCTTCACCGGCTCGCGGCCTTCGCGCTCCACGACGAGCCGGTCGTCGATCTCGGCGAGCTCCTGGAGAGGTACGACGCGGTGAATCAGGATCAGGTGGCGGACGTGGCTCGGACCCTCTTCGAAACGGGCCGGCAGCTGGTCCTCTCGCTCGGCCCGCAGCGCGGGTGACGACGCTCCGGAAATTGGGTAGAATCCGTGCCTGGCCGGGCGATTCCGTACCCGGCCCGGACCACCCTCATACGAGACGTTAGAGCGATGCTGATCGGCGTTCCGAAGGAGATCAAGCGCGAAGAGTACCGGGTCGCCCTGACCCCCGCTGGAGCGGAGGCGCTCACGGCGGCCGGTCACCAGGTCATGGTGGAGAAGGGAGCTGGCTTGCCCAGCGGATTCACCGACGACTTCTACGAGAATGCGGGTGTGGAGATCGTGGAGGCGGCAGAGGAGGTCTGGAGCCGCGCCGAGATGATCATGAAGGTGAAGGAGCCCATCGAACCGGAATGGCCCCGCATGCGCCCCGGGCAGCTCCTCTTCACCTACTTCCACTTCGCTGCATCCGAGCCCCTCACGCGGGCGGTAATGGACTCCGGCGCCGTCGCGCTGGCCTACGAGACCGTGGAGCTTCCCAACGGAGAGCTCCCTCTCCTGACGCCCATGTCCGAGGTGGCGGGACGGATGGCCATCCAGGAAGGGGCCAAGTACCTGGAGCGCCACTCGGGTGGGGCGGGGGTGTTGCTCGGGGGTGTCCCCGGGGTGCTCCCCGGAAAGGTGCTGGTCCTCGGGGGCGGGATCGTCGGCGTCAACGCCGCGAAGATGGCGGCGGGGCTCGGCGCACGGGTGTCCATCATGGACATCAGCCTGCCGCGGCTCCGGTACCTCTCGGATGTCATGCCGGCCAACGTCAACCTCCTGTACAGCACGCGCTATGCCGTTCGGAAGCAGCTGGAGGACTCGGACCTGGTGGTGGGTGCGGTCCTGATTCCGGGGAAGAAGGCGCCCAGCCTCGTGACCCGGGAGGACCTCAAGACCATGAAGCCGGGATCCGTGATCGTGGACGTGGCGGTGGACCAGGGCGGATGCGTGGAGACGATCAAGCCTACCACCCATGACGATCCCATCTACACGGTTGACGGCGTCATCCACTACGCGGTGGCGAATATGCCCGGTGGCGTCCCGCGGACGAGCACGCTGGCTCTCACCAATGCGACCCTTCCCTACGCCCTGACGCTGGCGGATCGGGGTTGGAAGGCGGCGTGTAACGCGGACCCGGCGCTGGCCCTGGGTCTGAACGTGGTGGACGGAAAGGTGACGTATCCGGGAGTAGCGGAAGCCTTCGGGCTGGAGTGCCACGACCCGGCGGCATTCCTGGGCTGACACCCGTGGGACGGCGTGACGCCGGCTTCAGGTGGCGATCCCCTTGCGGGGCGGCGCGATACTCCCGCCGCCCCGCGCATCGTTCAGAGCCATGACTCCTCCCGTTCGGTTCCAGCGTCTTCCGTCCAACCCCGATCTTCCCCTCCCGGCCCGGGCCACACCCCACGCCGCCGGGTACGACATCCGCTCCGCCGACGACGACTTCGTCCTCGAACCCGGGGCCATGCACCTGACGGGCACCGGGTTGGTCATGGAGCTACCGGAGGGGATCGAGTGCCAGGTTCGTCCTCGCTCCGGCCTGGCGATCCGCCACGGCATCACCCTCCCGAACACCCCCGGGACCATCGATCCGGACTATCGGGGGGAGGTGAAGGTGGCCCTGATGAACCTGGGAAAGGAGGCCGTGACCGTCGCGCGGGGTGACCGCGTCGCGCAACTGGTCTTCGCGCGTTTCGAAGCACCGGTCGTCGAGGAAGTGGAGGGCGTATCCGAGACCCAGCGGGGTGGAGGGGGATTCGGGTCCACGGGCCGGGAATGAAGCGGGCCTTGTTTGGGGGCGCCCCGGGGGGAAACATTTGTCGCAGGGGAACGTGGAAAACTCCCGTTCCTCATTGCCCCTACTGGGGTTCCCGTTTAGCTTGCGGCCTCGCCTGTAACGCTTGGCCGGCCACCGACTCGCCCCACCTGTTTCTCAACTCGATCGCCCCGTGTCCGACTTCCTCCGCTGGCTGAATTCCGGCCGCCTGGTCCCGGTGAACGACATCGCCGTGGATCTGGGCACGGCCAACACCCTGGTCTACATCAAGGGTGAGGGGATCGTGCTCAATGAGCCGTCGGTGGTGGCGGTGGAGAAGAATACCGGGCGGATCGTGGGAATCGGCCTGGAGGCAAAGCGGATGCTGGGGCGCACGCCAGAGGGAATCGAGGCGGTGCGACCGCTCAAGGATGGGGTCATCGCCGACGTGGACGTGACCGAGGGGATGCTCCGGCACTTCCTCAAGCAGGTGACCTCCAAGCGGATCTTCCGTATCAAACCTCGGGTGGTGGTGGGCGTGCCTTCCGGGATTACCGAGCTGGAGCGGCGAGCGGTCCGCTCGTCGGCCATGGCAGCTGGGGCCAAGGCGGTCTACATGGTGGACGAGCCCATGGCCGCCGCCATTGGCGTGGGGCTACCGGTGGAGACCCCCACCGGGAACATGGTGATCGACATCGGGGGGGGGACCACCGAGATCGCGGTCATCGCCCTGTCGGGGATTGTCTCCAACACCTCCATTAGGGTGGGCGGAGACGAACTCGATTCGGCCATCGTCACCTTCCTCCGGAAGAACTACAATCTCCTCATTGGAGAGCCCACCGCAGAGGCCATCAAGGTCCAGATCGGGTCGGCCTTCGACTTCGGAGAAGAGCGGGAGATGGAGGTGAAGGGACGGGACCTGGTCAGCGGCATCCCCAAGACCGTGACCGTCCATTCCCAGGAAGTGCGGGAGTGCATCCAGGAGCCGATCCAGGCCATCGTCGAGGCGGTGCGTCGGGCTCTGGAGATCACCCCTCCCGAGCTGTCGTCGGACATCGTGGATCGAGGCATCGTCATGACCGGGGGCGGGGCCCTGATCCGTGGACTCGACCGACTCCTGGAGCACGAGACGAACCTCCCGATCCACGTGGACGAGGATCCCCTCACCTGCGTGGTGCGGGGGTGCGGCCGGGTCCTGGACGACATCAACAAGTACCGTCCCGTCCTGACCACCTGAGGGGGGAATGCCCCCGTACGCGCCCCAGGACGGTTCCGAGTCCGCTGCTCGGCTCGAGTTCAGGACGGGCGTCGCGGTCCTGGTGGCTGCCCTGGTCATCACCCTCATGCCGCCGCGATATCAGGAGGCGGTGGCTTCTGCCCTGAGAGGCACGGCCCTCAAACCATTCCTGGCGCTGCAGGAGGAACTGGTCCGCGCTCGCACCCGCGCGGAGGTAGCCGGCGTCCTGCAGATCCGGATCGACTCCCTCACCGGCCTGGCCATGGGTCGGACCACCCTCGAGGAAGAGAATCGTCGCCTGAGGGGACTCCTCCAACTCCGGGGCCGGCTGGGGCCGGAGTGGGCCTCGGTCCAGGTGCTTCGGCCCGGGACCCCCGACTCCGAGGGAATGCTCCTCGTGGATGCAGGCCTCGTTCAGGGCGTGCGGCCGCGAGCCCCCCTCGTGACGCGGGAGGGCCTCGGTGGGGTGATCCGGGAGGTGTCGGCGAACCAGGCGGTGGGCATGGACTGGACCCACTCGGACTTCAGTGCGAGCGCCATGACGCTGGATGGTCTCCACTACGGCATGGTTCGGAGCGACCTGGGGATCTTACAGGAGACCCGCCTGCTCTTCGAGGGGCTTCCGTTCAGCGCTGAGGTGGACTCGGGCACCGTCGTCGTGACCAGCGGGCTCGGGGGGAACATCCCCCGAGGGCTTCCCATCGGACGCGTGGTGGTGGAGGAGACCAGCGAGGGGGAGTGGCGAAAGAACTTCTGGCTCCAACCATTCGTGGAGGCGGGTAGCATTACCCTCGCACTCGTGGGCCTGGAGGGCCTCCGCCCCCAGGAGGACCTCTCTGCGGTCTGGGAGCGCGATGACTTCCTGCGGGCCGAGGAGCGCCTGCGGGTCGGGGAGCAGTTCGAAGGCGATGCGGCGCTTCGCGACACGGTGCGAATCCTCCGGGACTCCCTGGCCCTGCTACGCCGGGGATCCGGACCCGAGAACGGAGGTGTCCGGTGAGAACGCTCGATCGGGTCCTGGCGCTCCTCCTCATCCTGGTGCATCTCATCGTCCACGTTGGATTCGGAGTGGGAGTCGGCGCCCCCGACCTCTTCACTCTCGCAGTGCTGATCGTGGCCCGGGACACCCACATGGCTCTGGCGGCCCTCCTCGGGCTCGGGCTGGGTCTTCTGGATGACGCGCAGGGGCTCGTGGCGTTCGGGGCGCACGGACTCGCCCTGGCCCTGGTCGGGGCCCTCGCCTCCCGCACTCGGGACCTCTTCGTGGGGGAGTCCGTCTTCTTCGTTGCCAGCTATCTCCTGGTCGGGAAGTGGGCCAGGGACCTGCTCCACTGGCTCCTGGCCGGGGCGGACAACCGCGGGGCCTTCACAGAGACCGTCCTGGTGGAGGGTGGGCTCGGCGCACTGTATGTGGCCGCTGTGGGGCTGTTCCTCATGTTCACCACCGGGGCCTTCCGGCGGACCGCGCGGGTGCGATGAACAACTACCACCCCCTCGAACGGAAGTCCCGGGGCCGGGTCGCCCTCGCGGTCCTGGGTGGGCTCATGGCGGTTCTGGGAGCCACCTTCTTTCGCCTCCAGGTCCTCCGGGCCACCGATTACGCCATGACGGCGGAGGACAACCGGCTGCGGCGGATCGACCTGCCGGCCCCCAGGGGGACCATCTACGACCGGAACGGGCGCATCGTCGCCGAGAACGTGCCCGGGTATGCCGTGACGCTCCTTCCGGCGCCCCTGGATTCCCTGGAGTCGTCCCTCGGGAAGCTCGCCCCCATCATGGAGTTCACCGACGAGGACGTGGAGCGCCTGATGGATCGGGCTCGGCGAGAGCGGGGGCTCCCTCTCATGGTGGACGGCGATGCCAGCTTCGAGAAGGTCTCGCAGCTCGAGGAGCGCAGCTCGGACTTCCCCCGTCTCGTCATCGATCTCCGGCCGCGCCGGCAGTACTACGGCGGCTCGGCGGTGGGGCACGTGACCGGGTACATCGGCGAGATCACCGAAGAGGAGCTGGATTCGGAGGAGTTCTCGGACCGGATCCGGTACGACCAGGGTGTGGTGGTGGGGAAGACCGGGGTGGAGAAGCAGTACGAGGCCACCCTCCAGGGCACACCGGGAACCCGGTATGTGGAAGTGGACGCTCGGGGGCGCATCGTCGGGAACTTCTTCGGGACGGATGACAACATCCCGGCCCGACCGGGCCAGGCGATCCAGCTCGCGCTCGATCTGGAGCTCCAGGAGTTCATCCACGAGATCTTCCCGGACTCCCTCTCGGGAGCCGTGGTGGCCCTGGATCCCGCTGACGGGAGCGTCCTGGCCCTCTACTCGGCACCATCCTTCGACCCGAACGAGTTCGTGGGAGGGATTTCGCCGGCGCGGTGGCGGGAGTTGAACGACCCTGATCTGACGCCGCTCTACAACCGAGCGGTGCTCGGGCGCTTCGCTCCCGCCTCCACCTGGAAGCTGGCCTCCGCAGCCATCGCGCTGGACCTGGGGGTGGTGCAGCCCGACGAGCGAATGGACGTCCCCTGCACGGGCGCCTTCACGTACGGGAACCGGACCGCCCGTTGCTGGAACCGGGATGGCCACGGAGACGTCACGCTCCTGGAAGCGGTCCAGCACTCCTGCGACGTGTACTTCTACCAGTTGGGTCTCCGGGTGGGGCTCCAGCGCCTCCTGGACGAGGCCACGGAGATCGGCTTCTCCCGGGAGTGCGGTATCGACCTCCCCCAGGAGAATCCGGGGATCTTCCCCCGCGGGCCCGAATACTGGGAGCGGGTCTGGGGCTATACCCCTCGGGAGGGAGAGGTCCTGAACCTGGCCATTGGACAGGGACCCAACCAGCAGACCCCCCTCAAGATGGCCCAGTTCTACGCGGCCATTGCACGGGACGGCTCCGCGCCGGCGCCCCGCCTCTTTACCCAGGGTCCGGCCCCGGAAGGTTGGGAGCTGAACCTCTCCCCGGAGGCGCTGGAGACCATGCGGGAGGGACTGAGGCGGGTGACGGCACCGGGCGGCACCGCCTACCTGTCCTCCCTGGAATACTGGGACCTGATGGGGAAGACCGGCACGGGGCAGAATCCCCTGAGCGTGCGTGGGCTCGCCGAGGACCACGCCTGGTTCGCCGGTATGGCCGGACCCCGAGGCCAGACTCCAGAGATCGTGGTGGTGGTGCTGGTGGAGTACGGCGGTGGTGGGTCGGCGGTGGCGGCACCCATCATGGCCAAGGCCGCGGACTTCTACCTTCGGCGGAAGTACGACATCGAGATCAGCCCCGTCCAGACCCTTCGGGAACACCTCATGGTCGGCCCGTGGCCCGCCTGGGCACCCACACTTCCGCCGGCCCGCAATCCCGTCACTCCGCGTCCCCCGGCGCCCAGGACCGACACCGCCACGGCATCGCCCGAACGGCAGCCGGGTGGAGGTTACCGGTGAGCGGTCTGCTCAGGCGCTGGGCCCTGGACCCCACCCTGGTGGCGCTGGTGGCCCTCCTGTCCCTCCTTGGGCTGGCCATGATCTACTCGGCGGGCCAGACCCGATTCCCGGATCCGGTCGTGGTGGAGGCGTGGCGGCGGCAAGCCGTGTGGCTCGCTCTCGGCCTGGTGGCTTTCACGGTGGTGAGCCGCATCACGGTGAGGTGGCTCGAGTGGGTGGCGGTGCCGGCCTATGTGATCGCGCTGGTGCTCCTGGCCGCGACACTCGTCGTGGGGACCGGAGCTGGAACGGCCGCCGGAACCAAGAGCTGGATCGTCCTTGGGCCGCTCCGCTTCCAGCCTGCGGAGCCGGCCAAGCTGGCCACCATCCTCGTCCTCGCTCGCTACCTGGCCCTCCGTGGGGGCGCTCCATCGAGCCTCCGCGACCTGCTCGTTCCCGGGACCCTCGTGGCCGCACCCCTGGCGCTGGTGATGCTTCAGCCCGACCTGGGAACGGCCCAGGCCTTCATGGGGATCCTCTTCGCCACCCTGTTCTGGGCCGGGACTCCACTTCCGCTCCTCCTCCTCCTCGCATCCCCCCTTCCGGCACTCATCCTGGCGTACGACAACACCGTGTGGGGGGTCTATGTGGTGCTGGTCATCATCGCGCTCTACCTGTGGCGATATCGGCTCTATTTCTACGAGTCCGTGGCGGTGGTCCTGGCGAACTTCGCGGCAGGGACCATCGCACGGCCCCTCTGGGATTCCCTGGCCACCTATCAGCAGAACCGACTCCTGGTCTTCCTGGATCCCCAGGTGGATCCCCGGGGCGCCGGATACCATCTGATCCAGTCCATGGTGGCGGTGGGGAACGGGGGATTGTCTGGGAAGGGGTTCCTGGCCGGCACTCAGAAGCGGTTCGACTTCCTCCCGGAGCAGCACACGGACTTCATCTTCAGCGTGGTGGGAGAGGAACTCGGATTCATCGGCGTGGCCTTCGCCCTCTTCGCCTTCGGACTCCTTCTCGCCCGGCTGGTGCGCCTCGCGGAGGACACCTCCGATCCCTTTGCCGGACTCGTGCTGCTGGGTATCTTCGGCGCCTGGACGGTGCACATCTTCGTGAACATCGGGATGACGGTGGGGCTCGTGCCGGTCACCGGCATCCCGCTCCCCTTCGTGAGCTACGGGGGATCCTTCCTGCTGATGTCGTGGGTCGCCACCGCGGTGGCGGTTCGCGTGGCTCACGAGGACGAGCGAGCAGTAGCCTGATTCGCGGGGCGGGCAGAGCCTGCGCCGCCTTCCGGGAGGCCCCATGGCCTGGTTCCGAAAAGACAAGAAGCCCCTGAAGGCCACGGACCGTAGGGATGTGCCCACGGACGTGTTCGAGAAGTGCGAGGGATGCGGGGAGATCCTCTACCGCGAGCGGCTGGCCCAGAACCTCAATGTGTGCCCGGACTGCGGATTCCACCTTCGGGTCACCGCGGACCGATACCTGGAGATCCTCCTGGACGAGGGGAGCTTCCAGGAGATGGACGCCCACCTCCAGAGTGCCGACCCCCTGGGATTTACCGATCTGAAGGCCTACCCGGACCGGGTCCGGGCCGCTGAGAAGAAGGTGGGACGGAACGACGCGGTGGTGTCGGGGCATGGGACCCTGGACGGCCTCCCCGTCTGCATCGCGGTCATGGACTTCCGCTTCATCGGGGGCTCCATGGGATCCGTGGTGGGGGAGAAGATCGCCCGGGCCGCCCGAAAGGCCCTGGCGGAGCGGTGTCCCCTCATCGTGGTCAGCGCCTCGGGAGGAGCCCGGATGATGGAGGGCATCTACTCCCTCATGCAGATGGCCAAGACGTCGGCGGTGCTGGCCCGCATGCACGAGGAAGGGATTCCCTACGTCTCCGTGCTCACCGACCCCACCACTGGAGGAGTCACCGCCTCCTACGCCATGCTCGGAGACGCGAACCTCGCGGAGCCCGGAGCCCTGATCGGCTTCGCAGGCCCCAGGGTCATCGAGGAGACGATCAAGCAGGAGCTTCCCAAGGGATTCCAGCGTTCCGAGTTCCTCCTCCGACAGGGGATGGTGGACCAGGTGGTGGACCGCCGGGAGCTGAAGGATCGGATCGCGGTCCTGCTCCGCCACATGCTCGGGGCCCCGGCTGGGGGCGACGGGGCGTGAGCCCCACCTCTTCCCGATCCTCCACGGCCCCGGAGCGCCTGGACCGCCCCTTCCTGGATCCGCTCTTCGATCGGCTCTTCCCGCCCCTGGCCACGGGGGTGCACTGGGGCCTCGACCGGGTTCGGGCGGCCCTCCACGCCCTGGGTGATCCGCATCTCCGTTCCCCGTCGATCCATGTGGGCGGCACGAACGGCAAGGGGTCCGTGGCCTCGACCATCGCCAGCGTCCTCGCCACGCGCGGGATCCGCGTGGGCCTGTACACGTCGCCCCATCTCTGCTCCCTCACCGAGCGCTTCCAGGTCGACGGCCACCCCGTGTCCGAAGAGCGGCTCACGGCCGCGGCGGATGAGATCCGGGACGTGGTGGTCACCCACGGACTGACCTTCTTCGAGGCGGCCACGGTCCTGGCCTTCCACCTCTTCGCCCGGGAGGCGGTCCGGGCGCAGGTGGTGGAGGTCGGGTTGGGAGGGCGCCTGGATGCCACCAACGTGCTCGTTCCCGAGGTCACGGTCCTCACCAACGTGGCCATGGACCACGCCGACTTCCTCGGCGATTCGGTGGAGGCCATCGCAAGGGAGAAGGCCGGGATCTTGAAGCGCGGGGTCCCGGCGGTGACGGCCGAGACCGGGAGGGAGGCGCTCTCGGTCTTTCGGGAGGTTGCGCAGGCGGTGGGCGCGCCACTGACCGAGATGGATACCTCGCAGGACGTTTCGGACCTGGAGCTGGCGGAGGACCACACCGCCTTCACGATGGAGTCGGGTGTCTGGGGCACGCTCCGCGTGCGGACGCCGCTGGTCGGGGAGCACCAGGCCTCCAATGCAGCCCTGGCGGTTCGCGCACTCGAGCTCCTGGATCCCGCGGCGGGACTGAGGCCCACCGAGGAGGAGGTCCTGACTGGGGTGGCCCATGTCTTCTGGCCCGGCCGGGACCAGATCAGCCGACACGGGCGCTCACGTTGGCTCTTCGACGTGGCCCACAATACCGCCGGCGTGCTCTCCCTGGTGGCGGTGCTGGAGCAACTGGATCTCCCGCGCCCCCGAGTGGCGCTCATCGGCGTCCTGGGAGACAAGGAGTGGGACGAGATGCTCCCGCCCCTCCTCGAGCGGGTGGACGCTGCCATCCTCACCCAGCCGCCTTCGGCTCCCGAGGCGCGGCGGTGGGACCCGGAGGCGGCCGCCGCCCGGGTGAGGCAGGCTCCAGTGGGTCCGCCCGCTGGAGCCATGGCGGCCCTGGAGGTGGAGGCTCGCTTCGAGGTGGCCCTGGAGCGGGCAGCGAGGCGTGCCGGAGGGGGCACCGTGGTGGTCACGGGCTCCTGCCACACCGTGGGGGATGCCCTGCGGGTCCTCCACATGGAGCCATTCCGGGAAGGGTAGGGACCGGGCGGCCGGATCCGCCCTCCGGTTCCATTCGACCCTCCACCGGCCTAGATTCGCGGCCATGTCCAACGCCGCATTCACCCGCCTGCCGGGGTTCCGGGATTTCGTCCCGGAGGACCTGGCGGTCCGGTCCCATATCTTCGAAGCATGGCGCCGGGTCTCCCGGCGCTACGGCTTTCAGGAATACGACGGGCCGCCCCTCGAGACCCTGGAGCTGTATGTGGAGAAGAGCGGGGAGGAGATCGTCTCCCAGCTCTACAACTTCACCGACAAGGGAGACCGGGAGGTCTCGCTCCGCCCGGAGATGACCCCATCCCTGGCGCGGATCCTGGCGGACCGCTCCCGGGCCCTTCCCAAGCCGATCCGATGGTTCTCCATTCCCCAGCTGTTCCGCTACGAGCGGCAACAGCGGGGCCGCTTGCGGGAGCACTTCCAGTGGAACGTGGACGTCGTGGGGGAGTCGGAGGTGGGGGCGGACGCGGAGATCCTGGCCGTCGCCCTGGACGCCCTCCGGGAGCTTGGCCTGGGACCCGAGGCGATCCGGGCTCGGGTGTCGGACCGGCGGTTGCTCTCGGCGCTCCTGCAGACGGCGGGGGTGCCGGAGGACCGACTCCTGGCCGCCTACGCCGTCATCGACAAGGTGGAGCGCGAGCCTCCTGAGAAGACCCTGGAGCGCCTCCAGGACGAGGCGGGCGTGACCCCTGCCCAGGCTGGCGAGATCCTCGCCCTCTTCCAGAATCCGGGACTGGACCGGGTGGCGGACCGCTTCGGGGACCAGGAGGCGGTGGCGGCAGAGGTCGAACGGCTCCGCGACTACTTCTCGATCCTGGAGGCCATGGAACTCGGCGATTTCGTCGAGTTCGACCTCACCATCGTACGAGGACTCGCCTACTACACGGGGATCGTGTTCGAGATCTTCGATCGGGCCGGGGAGCTGCGGGCCATCTGCGGGGGGGGACGATATGACCGGCTCCTGGAACGGGTGGGTGGAGAGTCCCTTCCCGCCGTAGGGTTCGGGATGGGAGACGTGGTACTCACCGAGTTGCTCCGGGAGCGGGCCCTCCTTCCCGACCTGGGCCGGGAGCTGGACTATTTCGTGGTCAGCGTCGGCGACGAGGCGCGACGCCGGGCGCTGCAGCTGGCCCACCGGCTTCGAGAGCAGGGGGCGCGTGTGGCCTATTCCCTCCGCGGACAGGGTGTCCGGAAGCAGTTCAAGTCCGCGGAGAGCGAAGGGGCCCGAGAGGTCATCGTCCTCGGCCCGGAAGAGCTCTCGCAGGGCATCGCGCGGGTGCGGGACATGACGTCGGGGGAGGAGCGCGAGGTGCAGCTGGAGGAGCTGGAGCGAGGACCATGAATGCTCGGGAGAGCCGGAACGAGGTCATGGAGCGGGCCATCCGCCGCCTTGGGATCCTGGAGCACCTCTTCATCGGGCTGGCGGCGGTCGCGGCACTGGTGGCGGGTGCCCTGGTGGCCTGGCTCCTGGGGCAAGCCTTCGGCCTTTCTTTCCGACCGACCTGGGCGGTGTCCGCCCTCCTTCTCTTCATCCTGCCCGGGGGGATCTCCATCTGGAGGGTTCGACGCCACAGCCCCCGGATCCGGGCGGAAGATTCCGCAGAACACTCGAGAGACCGAGCATGAGTGACGAACGCAAGCTCACATCGCAGGCCGAAGATTTTGCGGCCTGGTACAACGAAGTCGTCCTCCGGGCGGAGCTCGCCGACTACTCCCCGGTGAGGGGGAGCATGGTGATTCGCCCCTGGGGGTACGGAATCTGGGAGCGGATGCAGGGTGCCCTGGACGACATGTTCAAGGCCACGGGTCACGAGAACGCGTATTTCCCGCTCCTCATTCCCATGTCCTTCATCGAGAAGGAGAAGGAGCACATCGCCGGGTTCGCCCCGGAGTTGGCTGTGGTGACCCATGCGGGGGGGAAGGAACTGGAGGAGCCCCTGGCCATCCGGCCCACCTCGGAGACGGTCATCCTGGAGATGTACGCCAAGTGGGTCCAGTCGTACCGGGATCTTCCCATCCTCCTGAACCAGTGGGCCAACGTGATGCGGTGGGAGATGCGCACCCGCCTCTTTCTTCGCACGGCGGAGTTTCTCTGGCAGGAGGGGCACACCGCACATGCCACCGAGGCGGAGGCGCGGGAGCATACGATTCGTATGCTGGGAGTGTACCGGACGTTCATGGAGGATTGGATCGCCATGCCGCCGGTCACCGGACTGAAGTCCGAGTCGGAGAAGTTCGCCGGAGCGGTGGAGACCTTCGGGTGCGAGGCCCTCATGAAGGATGGGAAGGCGCTGCAGGCCGGTACCTCCCACTTCCTCGGGCAGAACTTCGCCAGGGCCTCGGGACTCACCTTCCAGTCGGAGGCCGGTACCGAGGAGTACGCGTGGAGCACCTCGTGGGGCGTTTCCACCCGGCTGGTGGGGGGAATGGTCATGACCCACGGCGACGACGCCGGTCTCATCGTTCCGCCGCGGCTGGCACCCACGCAGGTGGTGGTGATCCCGATCTACCGCAACGACGAGGAGCGTTCCGCCACCGAGGCCAAGGCCCGGGAAGTGGAGGCGCGCCTCAGGGACGCAGGGGTGCGGGTGAAGCTCGACGCCCGCGACCACCTCAGCCCGGGAGCCAAGTACTACGAGTGGGAGCGGAAGGGGCTTCCCCTCCGGGTAGAAGTCGGCCCGAAGGACCTGGAGAAGGGCTCCCTGGCCTTGGCTCGCCGCTTCTTCCCCGAGGGAGAGAAGCGCAAGCTGTTCCTCCCGGAGGGCGAGGCCATCGCCTCCATTCCGGACCGCTTGGAGGCCATGCAGGCTGCGCTGCTGGCAGCGGCGGTCGCCCGCCGTGAGGAGAGCTCCTACCGGGGCGTGCGTGACTGGGGGGAGATGAGGGAGATCCTGGAGACCCGGGGCGGTTTCGTCTATACCGGCTGGTCCGGGGATCCCGCGGTGGAGGAGCGGGCCAAGGAAGAGATGAAGGCCACCATCCGATGCATGCCCGATCCGGAGTTCCGTTCGGACACGGCGCCGACCCGTTGCATCTCCGGGGAAGGAGAGGCCCGTCACGAGGTGGTGTGGGCCCGAGCGTACTGAGCCGGCGGCCCGGCCGGCCTTGGGCGGTTGCAGGGCCGTGACGGCGCCGTTCCCCCGGCTCGGTGGCGTCCTGCATTCGGGAGGGATCTCCCTGGAGTCACTGGCGGACCGCTTCGGGACCCCGCTCTACGTCTATGACCTGGACCAGGTTCGGGAGAGCCTGAGAAGGTTCGAAGACGCATTCGCGGGGATGGACCTCCTCCTGGCCTACTCGGTGAAGGCCAACGGCAACCTCGCCGTGCTGCACCGCATGGCGCAGTGGGGAGCCGGCGCCGACATCGTGAGCGGCGGGGAGCTGTTTCGGGCTCGACAAGCGGGAATTCCCGCGGACCGCATCGTGTTCGCAGGAGTCGCCAAGACGGCGGAGGAAATGCGGGCCGGCCTTCGGGAGGGGATCTACGCCTTCAACGTGGAGAGCGAGGGGGAACTACGACGGCTCGAGGCGGTGGCAGCGGAAGAAGGGACGGTGGCACCCTTCGCCATGCGTGTGAATCCGGACATCGTGAGCCCCACGCCCCACGAGTACACCCGGACCGGCCACGCCCAGACGAAGTTCGGTGTTCCCATGGGCCGGGCTCTGGATCTCTACCGCGAAGCCGCCCGCTCCAGCCACCTGTGGGCTCGGGGCATCGACGTGCACATCGGGAGCCAGATCCTGGATGCAGGCCCCTTCGTCCAGGCCCTGGACCACGTGGCCACTCTGGCCCGTTCTCTTCGGAGCGAAGGGGTGCTCCTGGAGTTCCTGGATCTGGGCGGGGGGTACGGCGTGCGCTACGGCGAGGCCGGGAGCGAACGGGAGCTGGACCTGGAGGAGCTGGCGGAGCGGATGAAGCCCACCGTCGCCGAGCTCGAACTCCGTCTCGTCCTGGAGCCGGGGCGGTCCCTGGTGGGGCCGGCCGGAGTTCTCCTGACCAGGGTGGAGTATGTGAAGGAAGGCCAGGGAAAGACCTTCGTCATCGTCGACGGGGGGATGACCGAGCTTCTTCGCCCCAGCCATTACGGCGGGTATCACGCCATCGAACCGGTCCGAGCCCGTCCCGGGGCGGAGACCCGACCGGTGGACGTGGTGGGTCCGATCTGCGAGACGGGTGACTTCCTGGCACGGGATCGATCCCTTCCTCTTCCCCAAGCGGGCGACCTGCTGGCGGTGCACACGGCCGGAGCGTACGGGTTCGCCATGGCCTCCAACTACAACGCCCGGAGGCGGCCGGCCGAGGTGGTGGTGGAGGGGGGCGAGGCGTTCCTGGTGCGCGAGCGCGAGAGCCTCGAGGACCTGGTCCGGGGGGAACGCATCCCCTGGCCGGTGGGGTAGCGCCGTCGGCCACGGGCGGCATTCCGAGCGAGGCGCCTCGGACCCGCCCCGGGGGTTCCCCGGCGGCTACCGTACCGCGTCCGCCTCGATCTCGATGAGCATGTCCGGGTGGATGAGGCGGCGGACCTCCAACATGGAGGTGGCGGGCGGAAAGTCACCGAACGCCTCGGAGTGGGCTTGGCCGAACTCCTTCCACCGGTCGATGTCCGTCACGAACATGCGGGTCCGGGTGACCCGGTCCAGTCCGACCCCCAGCCGGTCCAAGCCCTCCTGGATGATCTGGATGCACCGAGCCGCCTGGGCATACGCGTTCCCCGGTGCGTGGACCGTCCCGTCCGGATTCATGGCCGCGGTGCCGGTGACGAAGACCCGGTCCCCCGCCTCCAGCACCCGGCAATATCCCACGGACCGTTCCCACGGTGCGCCGCTGAAGACCCGTTCGAAAGGCATTCCCTGGCTCATGGTGTGACCCTCCTGGTCGATGCATTCAGGTGAGGTGGTGGCCTGGATCGTTTGGACCGAAGCAGCGGTACCACCATCGGATGACGAACCGATTTCGTAGCGCCAAGGAGAGTCTATGGGACGGACCGGTGTTCTGACCACGGGGCTGGTGGCCCTTGCCTTCGTATTCCCCTGGGCCGGGGCCGCCCAGGTCGTGTGGGACGGACCCATGATGGTGTCGCCCGGTGCCCCGGCGGGGTGGGGTCTCCACCTGGTGGATCCACACCCGGGAGACGGTGTCGGCGGCGTCTTCACCTGGAGAGCCAATCCGGCCCCCGTGGGCATGGGGTTTCGGGTGGGGGTGGTGGAGGGCGATCTGAACGACGCAGCCCTGATCGGCGGACTGGACGTGGCCGGCACGGTCTACTCGGTGGACGAGGTAGACTTCGAACTGGACGTGATCTGGTTCGCCGGCGCAGGAATGGGCCTGGACGACGTGGTCAGCCTGTCGTTCCCCCTGGGAATGGCCGTGGGTTGGAGCTTCGAGGAGGAGAACCTGGCGTTTCGGCCCTACCTGGCTCCCCGGATGGTCCTGGACGCCATCCTGGGGGACCTGCCGCCGGGCGCAGCTCCACGGGACGACTTCGACCTCGGTTTCGCCGCGGAGGTGGGGCTGGATCTGGCCTTCGATCCCCGATTCGGGATTCGGGCCGCCGGTTCCTTCGGCGACCGGGAGGCGATCTCGGTGGGGGTGACCTTCCCGGGCTTCGTTCGGTAACGGAGGGGGAGAGCGCCTGGCGCGGTCCGGACGGGGCCCGGTGCCGCGGGGGTCACTCGGGGGTCATCGGAGGGAGTCGGCTTCGGCCTCCGCCTCCGGGTCCTCGTTGAGGCGCTCTTCGATCTCCTCCCACACCTGCACCATGTAGGCCGGGTCGTCCCCGTGCTCGTCCGCGAAGGCGAAGAGGTCCTCCTCCGTGATCCCGTGACCGGCCAGAATCTGCTCCCGGTCCTCGTCCGTCAGGGTCGCATCGTCCTGGGTCAGGGCCGCGATCCGGAGCTCGACATACACCTGGATGAAGGTCTCTCGATCCAGCGTCGGGGCCGAACCGGAGTCACAGGCGCTCACTCCCACCAGAACGGTGGGAACGAGGACGAGTGGGTACAGCCAGCGCGAAGGATGAAACGGCACGGCGGGTGGGCTCCAGGGGTCGAGGGACGAGCCGCAAGCTCTCCGTGAAGGTGTGGAGGTGTCAAGCTGGCCCGGGGTTCCCGCCGGTGCGCCGGGATCGGATCCGCCCTGGGGGCCGGGGGTATCTTTCGTTCATGAATATTCAGCGCCCCCGCCCCCGGTCCGTCGTTCTCCTGAGCCTCGCCGTCCTCACCGCTGGGATCCTGGCCTCATGCGCCGTCAACCCGGCCACCGGTGCGCGTCAGCTCACTTTCGTGGGGGAGTCGCAAGAGATCGCCATGGGACGCGAGAGCGATCCCCAGATCGTCGCGCAGATGGGCCTCTACCCCGATTCCTCGGTGCAGCGGTACGTCGGGGAACTGGGGCTGCGGATGGCCGCGGTCTCGGAGCGGCCGGATCTCCCCTGGACCTTCCGGGTGCTGGATGACCCCACGGTGAATGCCTTTGCCCTTCCCGGCGGCTTCATCTACGTGACGCGGGGCATCCTCACCCACCTCACTTCCGAGGCCCAGTTGGCCGGAATCCTGGGTCACGAGATCGGGCACGTCACCGCCCGCCATTCGGTGAACCAGATGAGCCGGGCCCAACTCGCCCAGGGTCTCCTCACGGTGGGGAGCGTCCTCTCGGAGGAGGTCCGCCGGTATGGAGGTCTGGCAGCACAGGCGACCGGGCTCCTCTTCCTGCGATTCGGTCGGGACGACGAACTGGAGTCGGACGCCCTGGGGCTGCGGTACATGACCCGGGTGGGGTACGACCCCTCGGAGCTGGCGGGCGTCATGGAGATGCTCGATCGGACCTCCGAGCTGGCGTCCGGTGGGAGTGGCCGCTTGCCCCAGTGGCTCAGTACCCACCCGAATCCGGAGAACAGGGTCCAGAGGATCCAGCAGCGGATCGCGGCGACACCCGAGTACCAGGGTTCGACGACCGTGGGAAGGGCGACCTTCATGGGTCGGCTCGACGGAATGACCTTTGGGGAGAACCCGAGGGAAGGGTTCGAGGGCGAGGGTGCGTTCCACCATCCGGACCTGGCCTTCCGCGTCCACGTCCCCTCCGGCTGGGGGGTGTACAACGGGCGGGACGCGGTTCGCATGGGCCCGGAGGACGGGGGAGCCCTCTTCCAGCTCCGCCTGGCCGAGGGAGACCCGGTGGCCGCCTCGCGGAGCTTCGCCGCACAGGACGGGGTCCAGGCCGGCGCGCCTCGAGAGGAGACGATCCATGGAATGCCCGCGGTCGTGCGTTCCTTCACCGCGGCAGCGGACGATGGCGAATTGGCAGGGGAGATGACCCACCTGGCATACGGCGGGCGCACCTATGCCCTCATGGCGCTCTCTACTGCCGGGGGTTGGCCGCAATACGCGCCGGCTCTCCGCGGCGTGGTCCGGAGCTTCCAGGAGGAGACCGACCCGGAGATCCTGGAGGTCCAGCCCCTGGAAGTGCAGGTGCGGACGCTGGACCAGGCCACCACCTGGGGAGGCTTCGTGCGGGACTTCCCCTCCGAGATCACCGAAGAGGAGCTCTCGGTGATCAACCAGGTGCCCGTGGGCGGCTTGGTCCAGGCCGGGCCGGTGAAGCAGGTGGTGCGGCGGAACTGAGCCGCGTGGCACCCATCTTGAATCTCCTCACCCAGGAGTCCCCGCTCGACTGCCAGAAAGGCAGTGGAACTTCTCGAGATTCGCGATGCTCAACTTCGACCGACTGACCGTCAAGGCCTCCGAGGCCATCCAGGCCGCGGCGGCGGAAGCACGCCGCCGTGGAAACCCCGAGATCCATGGGGTCCACCTCCTCCATTCCCTCCTGGAGCAGGAAGAGGGGATCGTGGTGCCCGTCCTCCAGAAGCTCGGGACGCCGGTGACACCCATCCGCGAACAGACCCTCCAGGCCATGGACCGCATGGCTCGGGTGGAGGGGGGAAACGACCCGCGGATCTCCCGGGATCTCAATCGCGCGCTGGACGTGGCCGAGGCGCGGTCCCGGGAGCTGGGGGACGAATACGTCTCCACCGAGCACCTCCTCCTGGGGCTCACCGAGGAGAAGGATGACGCCGGACGGGTCCTGAGAGACGCAGGCGCATCCCCCGAGTCCGTCCGGGAGGCTCTGGAGGCGGTTCGCGGGCCCCACAGGGTCACGGACCAGAACCCGGAGGAGAAGTTCCAGGCCCTGGCGCGGTATTCCAGGGACCTGACCGAGATGGCGCGCCAGGGGAAGCTCGACCCGGTCATCGGCCGGGATGACGAGATCCGGCGGGTGGTCAAGGTCCTGGCGCGCCGAACCAAGAACAACCCGGTCCTCATCGGCGAGCCCGGGGTGGGGAAGACCGCCATCGTCGAGGGGCTGGCCCAGCGCATTGTCGAGGGGGACGTCCCAACCTCCCTGGCCGACAAGAAGCTGGTGGCGCTGGACATCTCGGCCATGCTCGCCGGAGCGAAGTACCGGGGGGAGTTCGAGGAGCGGCTCAAGGCGGTGCTCAAGGAGATCACCGAGGCGGAGGGCCGATACGTGGTCTTCCTGGACGAGCTCCACACCATGGTGGGAGCCGGCGCCGCCGAGGGCGCCGTCGATGCGGGCAACATGCTCAAGCCCGCCCTGGCTCGGGGAGAGCTCCGCATGGTCGGCGCCACCACCCTGGACGAGTACCGGAAGCACATCGAGAAGGACCCGGCCCTCGAACGCCGATTCCAGCCGGTGTTCGTCGCTCCCCCGTCGGTGGAGGACGCCATCGCCATCCTCCGGGGTCTCAAGGAGCGCTACGAGGTGCACCACGGAGTCCGCATCACCGACGACGCCCTGGTGGCCGCCGTCAAGCTCTCGGACCGCTACATCGGGGGCCGTTTCCTTCCGGACAAGGCCATCGATCTCATGGATGAGGCCGGGAGCCGCCTCCGGATCGAGATCGACTCCATGCCCCAGGAGATCGACGAAGTGGAGCGGCGCGTGATCCAGCTCGAGATCGAGAAGAGCGCGCTGGCGAAGGAGCAGGAGCGCTCCGCCCTCGAACGGCTGGAGGCCATCGAGTCCGAGCTCAGTGAGCTCCAGGAGAAGTCCTCGGGAATGAAGGCCCGTTGGCAGGCGGAGAAGGAGGCCATCCAGCGAATCCAGATCCTCAAGGAGAAGGTGGATGAGCTGAAGGTGGAAGCGGACCGGGCCACTCGTACCGGAGACCTGGGCCGGGCTGCGGAGATCCAGTATTCAGAGATTCCCGGGACCGAACAGGCGATCCAGGTGGCGGAGGGGCGCCTCGCCGAGCTTCAGGCCTCGGGCTCGTTCCTGAAGGAGGAGGTGGACGCCGACGACATCGCCGAGGTCGTCGGGGAGTGGACGGGAATACCCGTCTCCCGTCTCCTGGAGTCGGAGCGGGCTCGTCTCACCCACCTTGAGGACCTCCTGGGCGAGCGTGTCATCGGGCAGCGGGAGGCGGTCACCGCGGTCTCAAACGCGGTTCGGAGGGCCCGGGCGGGACTCCAGGACCCGGATCGCCCGGTTGGATCGTTCGTCTTCCTCGGCCCCACCGGGGTAGGGAAGACGGAAACGGCCCGCGCCCTGGCGGAGTTCCTCTTCGACGACGAGCGGGCCATGGTGCGCATCGACATGTCGGAGTACATGGAGAAGCACGCCGTGGCGCGGCTGATCGGTGCGCCTCCGGGATACGTGGGCTTCGAGGAGGGAGGTCAGCTCACCGAGGCGGTCCGCAGGCGACCCCACTCGGTGATCCTCTTCGACGAGATCGAGAAGGCACACCCCGAGGTCTTCAACGTCTTCCTGCAGATCCTGGACGATGGTCGCCTCACCGACAGCCAGGGGCGGACTGTGGACTTCCGCAACGCCGTGGTCATCATGACGTCGAACATCGGGAGCCAACACATTCTCGAGGCCGCCGGAACCGGGGATTGGGAGTCCGTGGAGGCCACGGTACGGACCGAGATGCACGTTCACTTCCGGCCAGAATTCCTCAACCGGGTGGACGACATCATCGTCTTCCGTCCCCTGGGCCGTCAGGATCTCGCCCGCATCGTGGACCTCCAGCTCGCCCGGGTTGATCGGCTGGCCGGGGAGTTGGGTGTGCGTCTCGAGGTCACCGGAGCGGCCAGGGCCTTCCTGGCGGACGAAGGGTACGATCCGGCCTTCGGGGCCCGGCCCCTCAAGAGGGTCATTCAGCGCCTGGTCCAGGATCCCCTGGCCCTGCGCCTCCTGGAGGAGGAGGTGCCGGAAGGCAGCGTGATCCGCGTGGACCATGCGGTGGACGGGCCCTCTCTCACATTCAGCGTCGTGGCTTCAGAGGCTCCGGCGGAGGCCGGGGAGGACTCTCCCGTGGAGGTGGGATGACGAGGTTGACCTCCCCCACGGGCCGACACAACTTCCGCCATTCCCGCACCCCCCTTTGCGCGTCATGGACTTCATGAAGACCCTGTTCTCTCCATCCGCTCGGCGCGTACTGCCCATGATGCCCCTCCTGCTGGTGCTCACCGGGTGCACGACGACCCGAGTGGTGGAGCGAGGGGGGACCGCCTCCGAGTTGGCAGGGGTGGCGCCGGTCCTGTCCGTGGAGCGCTTCCTCCAGGCGGTCAATGCTCAGGACTTCGACGCCATGGCGCGCCTCTTCGGTACCCACGAAGGACCGTTCCAGGGCGAACCGTCCGAGGTGGAGCTTCGGATGTCGATCCTGTCGGAGATCCTCCGTCATCAAGACTACCGGATCGACTCCGAGCGATTGGAGCCTGGCCGGGACCACCCCACTCGGCGCGTGGGGGTGGACCTCACCATCAACGGACGGGTGATCCCGGACGTGGCGTTCCTGATGGTCCAGACCGACGCCGGACGGTGGATGGTGGAGCAGATCGACGTGGACAAGGTGACCTCCTACTAGGTCCCTTCACGGTGCACCGTGGTTAACTTGTACCAGTTCGATCAGGACCTTTCCGGTGCTCCTGGGGTGAAGGAAGGCCACCAGGTGGCCCCCGGCCCCTGGGCGAGGCTCGGAATCGATGAGTTCGAACCCCTGGGACTCCAGTCGGCGCAGCTCGAACCGGATGTCGGCGGTCCGGTATGCAATGTGGTGGAGTCCGGGGCCCTGCTTCTCCAGGAAGCGGGCGACGGTCGAGTCGGGGGAGAGGGGTTCGAGCAGTTCGAGCACCCCGACGAAGGCCACCCGGACGCCCTGCGCCGGGAGTTCCTCGATGGGGGAACTGCGGGCGCCCGTAATGCGTTCGTAGAGTGGGATGGCCTCCTCCAGGTCGGGGGTGGCCAGTGCGATGTGATCGACGGGAAGACCGTTCATCAAACGACAGAAGAGGGTGTCCGGAAGGGCGTCCTGCGAAACCCGGGCCCCGAGGCCCGACAGTCAAGCTAAAGGAGAACGGAAATGGCGGACAACGTCACGGCCATCAGTGACGCAACCTTCCAGGAGGAAGTGGAGGCGAGCGACGGGCTGACCATCGTGGATTTCTGGGCCGAGTGGTGTGGGCCCTGTCGCCTCGTGGCTCCGGTGGTCGAGGAGCTGGCCAATGAATACGGGGACAAGGGCCTCAAGGTGACCAAGCTGGACGTGGACCAGAACCCGCAGACCTCCGCGCGATATGGAATCCGCTCCATTCCCACCATCCTCTTCTTCAAGGGTGGCGAGGTCGTGGACCGCGTGGTGGGCGCCATGCCGAAGCCGGTCTTCGAGCAGAAGGTGGAAGCCCATCTGGGTTGATCCGGGCACGGCCTCGCGGCCGTCCGTTTCGCCGAAGCACCCCGGGGGGGATCCCTCCGGGGTGCTTCGACGTTCAGGGACGTGACGCGCCGCCCGGGCGCCCGTAGTATCACGGCGGCCCCGTCGCCTTCCCCCGCCACACCGCCTTCCATCACGAACCGGCCCCATCCCTTGGCCACCCTCTACGTCGTCGCCACCCCCATCGGGAACCTTGAGGATCTCTCCAGGAGGGCGGAGCGCGTCCTGGGTGAAGTGGCGCACGTTGCAGCGGAGGACACACGGCGGACCGGCCTCCTCCTTCAACACCTGGGGATCCGAGCGGACCTGGTCTCATACCATGCCCACAACGAGGCCGCTCGGTTGGAGGGAATTCTGGCTTGGTTGGCCGCCGGAGAGGATGTGGCGCTGGTCAGCGACGCGGGAACCCCTGTCGTCTCGGACCCGGGGGGGCGGCTGGTCCAGGCGGCGGCGGCGGCGGGTCACGTCGTGGTGCCCATTCCGGGTCCGTCGGCGGTCCTGGCGGCCCTGGTGTCCTCTGGCCTCCCGTGCGACCGCTTCGCGTTCCTGGGATTCGTGCCCCGGAAGGGAGGAGACCGGAGCTCAACGCTGGCCCGGATCGCCGGGTCTCTCGAGACGTGTGTGGTGTTCGAATCTCCCGAGCGCCTGGGACGCCTTCTGGAAGACCTGGTCCGGGCATGCGGACCGGACCGGAGAGCGGCCGTGGGGCGCGAGCTCACCAAGCTCCACGAGGAGATCCGTCGAGGAACCGTCGAGGAGTTGCACGCCTATTACCAACGGGAGAAGCCGCGCGGCGAGGTCACGGTGGTGGTGGGAGCCGGATCGGGGGAGTCCGAGCAGGTGGAGGTGGAGACCGTGCGGCGTCGTGCGCGCATCCTGCTCCGGTCCGGAGAGCGCCCGAGCGAGGTCGCGCGGGACTTGGCCCGGTCCCTGGGCGTATCCCGAAACGAGGCGTACGCGATGGTGCAGGAATTGAAGGGGGAACCGGATTGAACATACTCGGCCTCGCGGCCCTCGTGATCCTGGCCCAGGGCCCCTCGGCGGATTCCCTGACCATTGCCCGCCTGCAGTACGAGGGGGGCGGGGACTGGTACGCCAACCCTTCGTCGCTCCCGAATCTGCTTTCCGCGATCCGGGAGCGGACGGGCCTGCCGGTGGCGAGCCGGGAAGCGGTGGTGCGGCCTCTCGACCCGGAACTCCGGGAATTTCCGTACCTCTATCTCACGGGCCACGGCGACATCCGACTCAGCCCCGCCGAGCGCGTGGCCGTCCGAGAGTACCTCCTGGACGGGGGATTCCTCCACGCCGACGACAACTATGGTCTGGACGAGTCGTTCCGGGAGGAGGTGGAGCAGCTCTTTCCGGACGCCGAGCTGGTGGAGATCCCTCCCGAGCACCCGGTCTTCCAAGGCATGTACCCCTTTCCGGAGGGGCTCCCGAAGATCCACGAGCACGACGGGCAGCGGCCCCAGGCCCTGGGGATCTTCCGGGAGGGCCGCCTCGTTCTCTTCTATTCGTACGAGAGTGACCTGGGAGACGGTTGGGAGGACCCCGGAGTACACCAGGACGATCCGGCACTCCGTGAGTCGGCGCTCCGGATGGGCGTGAATCTCTTTCTCTACGCGCTCGCGGGGGGACAGCGGTGACACCGGTCCCGGTTTCCGTCGCCCAGCTTCACCAGGGGGTCCGAAGCCACCTGTCCGGACTCCTGACCCGGATCGGACTGGTGTGGGCCGCAGCCGGCGTCGCGTCGCTCCTGGTTACCGCGTGGGTCCTCGCCGGACGCGGCGGATGGGGGGCTGGGAGCCCGGTTCCCCTGGTCCTGGACGCCACCGCCGTGGCACTCCTGGTGTGGGGCGGGCTACGGTATCGCCGGGCTCGCACATTCACGCTGGATGAACGGGAGGTCAGCGCGGCCATGGAGCGGGCCGCCCGGGTGCCCGACGGCCTCCTTCAGGGTGCGATCGAGCTGGACCGTGAGATCCCCCGGGGTGTCTCCTCGTCTCTGGCCGGCAGAAGCCAGGCGGAACTCGCGGCACGTATCGTTGCCTCACCGGCGGAGCTCGCCGGAGAGCTCGGGAGGCGAGCACACCGGAGGTGGCGACGGGGAGTGGGGCTCGCCGGCGTGATGGTGCCGCTGGCCGCCGCTCTCGCGGCAGTGAATCCCGGCCGGGCCGGTGCGTCGTGGGGTGGGTTGCTCTCCCCCGTTGCCGCCTTCACCGGGCCAGCCCTCCCCGCGCTGGTGGTGGAGCCGGGAAATGCCGAGGTCCGCCGGGGAAGTGCCGTCCGGGTGACGGTGCGGGCCCCCCTCCGGACGTCGGTGACCGTACACTGGCAGGCGGCGGGAGACGTGGCCAGATCCGTCGAGCTGCCGGTGCAGGGAGATTCGGTGGTCCACTCCTTTCCCGAGGTGTCGGGACCCGTCACCTACTGGGCCGTGGCGCCGGACGGCGGCGCATCCGACCGGTTCCGGCTGACGCCGGTGGATCCCCTCTTCGTGACCGACGTGTCGGTGCGGCTGGACTTCCCGTCCTACTTGGATCGCCCGGCGGAGGAGTTTCGGGGTGACATCCCCCCACTTCAGGTGCCCGTTGGCACCTCCGTGGGCCTCCAGGGCCGGGCCAGCCGGAGCCTGAGCAGCGCCGCTCTGACCCTGGAAGGTGAACCGGCCGTGGACCTGCCGGTGGACGAGGCGAGTTTCGAGGGTCGCTTCTCTCCCGGCCGGGGCGGCGAATATCGATGGTTCTTCCTGGACCAGGAGGGCGACCCCGCGGTGCTCCTGCCTCCACCCCTCCTCCTCACGCTGGTGCCGGATTCGGCACCCAGGGTCCGGGTGGCCCTCCCAGCCCGTGATACGCTGCTTCCCGGCAATCTTCGCCAGCCCCTGGTCCTGGAGGCCTCAGACGACCATGGCCTGCGGACCCTGGAGCTCGTGGCGTGGCGGGTGACGGCGCTGGGGGACACCGTGGAGCCGGTGGCCCAGAGCGTCGACCTGGGGGGAACCCGGTCCGCCCTGGCTCGGCCCCTCCTGGACGTCTCGCGCTGGGGCCTTCTGCCGGGCGACCAGGTCCGCTACTTCGCTCGAGTGCGCGACATCCATCCCTCGGGTCAGTGGGCTCGGACGGAGGACCATGTCCTGAGGATGCCCACCGCGGAGGAACTACGGCGTCGGGCACAGGGGAGACTGGAGTCTGCAGCGGATCGACTGCGGGAAATGCAGGACGAGGCGGCTCGGACCGCCGAGGAGACCCGGAACCTGGAGCGGGCCTCCAGGGCTCCGGATCGCTCCCAGGAAGAACAGCGGGCCGGTCGCCGTAGCGACGAAGCCTCCTTCCAGGAGCAGGAGTCGGTGCGCCAGGCCCTGGAGGACCAGCGCGCCCTGACGGAGCAGGCCGACTCGCTCAGCGCAGAGCTCTCGGAGATGGCGGAGGCCCTCCGGGAGGCTGGCGCCGCCGATGCGGAGTTCTCGGAGGACCTCGAGGAGCTGCAGGAGCTGCTGCGGGAGCTGGGCGGGGACGACCTCCAGGAGCGACTCGAGGAGCTTCTGAGCCGGATGGATGAGTTGGGCAGCCGGGAGGCTCAGCAGACGCTGGAGGAGTTGGCGCAGCAACAGGAACAGTTCCAGGAGCAGCTCGAGGAGGCCCTGGAGCGGGCCCAGCGGGCCGCCGTGGAACAGGAGTTCCGGAATACGACGTCCGAGGCCGAGGAGCTGGCGGAGGAACAGCGGGCGCTGGCGGAGAGCATGGCCGACGGGAGCGACCCGGAGCTCCGGAGTGAGCAGCAGGAAGCTCTCGCGGAGGAGGCCGGGGAGCTTCAATCCCGCATGGACGGGTTGGCGGAGCGTCTCCAGGAGCTGGGGGAGCAGGCGGCCCTGGAAAGGCTCGGGCAGGCGCAGGAGTCGGGACAGGAGGCGCGCGAGCGGATGCAGCAGGCGGCCCGGGAGGCCGGAGACCGCCAGTCCGGGGAGGCGGCTCGGAGTGCCGAGGATGGGGCGGAGGCAATGGAGCAGGCGGCGCAGGAGTTGCGCCAGGCCCAGCAGCAGATGATGGCGGAACGGGCCCAGGCCTTCCAGGACGCGCTGGAGCAGACCACCCAGGACGCCCTGGCTCTTGCCCGGGAGCAATCGCGCGTGCAGGAGGCTGCGGCCCGTGCGTCGTCCGAGGAGATGGCCGACCTGCGCGGAGACGTGTCGGCGGTCCAGCAGGGCCTCCGGACGCTCGCCGAGAACCTGGCCATGGCATCGAGGCTGGCCGGAGCGGACGACCGTGCGATCTCCGGCCGCATGGGAGAAGCCATGGCCGCCCTGGAGCAAACCATCCAGTCGATGGAGCGCCAACGCGGAGCGCAACCTACGGCCGCCGCGGCGGCGGAGCAGGCCGTGGCGGCACTGAACCAGGTCGCGGTCACGGCCATGGCGGCCACCCGGGCGATGCAGGAGAACGCCGAGAGTGCGCAGCCGTCCGCAGAGCAGATGATGGAGCAGATGGAGCAGCTGGCTCAGCAGCAGGCGGATGTGAACAACCAAGCCGCCCAGATGATGCCCATGCAGCTCACTCCCCAGGCCATGCAGGAGCTCATGGAGCAGCTGGCGCAGGATCAGCAGCAGGTCGCATCGGACCTGGGGCAGATGTCCAACCAGGAGGGGGATGAGGGGCCCCTGGGCGACCTGGAGGCGTTGGCGGAGGAGGCGGAGGCGTTGGCCGCGCAACTGACCGGCGGCCGTCTGGACGCGGAGACGCGGGAGCGGCAGGAGCGTCTCTTCCACCGGCTGCTGGACGCGGGCCGAAGCCTGGAGCGCGAGGAGGAGTCCACGGAGCGGGAGTCGGAAGCACCGGGGGCCTTCGAGAGGGGCGACGTGGGGCCCCTGGACGCCGGGGACCTGGGGTTGGCCCGGTTCAGACTGCCCGATGCGGCGGCGCTCAACCGCCTCCCCCCTGCGGCACGAGCCCTGGTGCTCCAGTACTTCCAGCGACTCAATCGGGGCGGGGGAGGCGGATCGTGAGCCTCTGGCCGGTGGGAAGGTCGGGCTCGAATCCCTTGTGGGCCCCACTTCTCGTGGCGCTCCCGCTGCTCCTGCCCGGTGCGAGCCTGGACGCGCAGACGATGGACAGCCGTGAGGAGTCCCGGTTGCTCCGGGAGGCGTCGGCGCTGGAGTGGCGGGGGCGCGTGGACGAGGCGCAGGAGGTCCTCACCCGACTTCTCGCCGCCCGCCCCACCTCCTCCGGTGCCCTCTTCGCCCTGGAACGGATCCTGAGGAACCAGGGGCGTGTCGCAGACGTGCTGCCGTGGGCGGACCGCTTCCTGGAGGCAGACCCGGCGGCCTCGGGGGTGCGGTATATGAAGCTCCGTGTATTGGCCGAGACCGATTCCCTGGACGCCATGGCCCGGGAGGCCCGGAACTGGTTCCAGGCGGAGCCCGGGAGTCCCGATCCCTACCGGGAGGTAGCCCGGCTCTACCAGCGTGTCCTGGGAGAGCGGGAGGCGCTGGCCGTCCTTCGGCAGGGTCGTGAGGACCTGGGAAGGCCCGATGCGCTGGCGGTGGAGATGGGAGACCTCCTGGCGGCCCTGGGGGACGGGCGGGCCGCCGTCGACGAGTGGGCCCGCGCCCTGGGCGACCCGGAGGCGGACCTGACCGGGATCCTGCGCCGGATCGAACGCCTGGAGGGCGACCCGGTGACCTTCGCCCCGCCGCTGCTGGAGGCGTTGTCCCGACCCCCCAGTACGCCCCAGCGCCGGGCGGCGGCCGTGAGAGTCGCACTCCAACTCGGCATCCAGGACCAGGCGCTTCGGCTCGCGGCCGCCTCGGCGTCGGCACTGTCGGGAACAGATCGCCGAGCGTTTCTCGAAGAGGTGGCCCGAAGGGCGGACGAGGCGGGCCTCCCGGGAGTCGCGCTCTGGGCGCTGGAAGAGGAACGGGAGATGGCCCCGTCCCGGGAACGTCCCACCCTGGACGTGCGCATCGCGGCCCTGGCGCTCCAGGCGGGGGACACGGCCCGAGCGGTGGCGGCTCGCACGCGGCTCGCCCGAAGCCTTCCCGTGGGCTCGGTGGAACGTCGGCAGGTCATGGCCGAGCTCGTGCGGGTGGAGGCGTTCTCCGCCTCTCGAGAGACGCTGCTGGGTCGTCTGGAAGCCTTCGACACCGAATACCCCGACGCCCCGGAGCTCGACGAGCTGCGGGCCCTGGTGGCTTCCGGCTTGGCCGCCCGGGGAGACGAGGGGACCGCCCGGTCGTTGGTGGCGGCGGCTCCGGGGCCTCTCACGGCCCTGGAGAGCGGGTATCTCCACTTCCAGGCCAGGGAGCTCGACGGGGGTAAGGCGCTGATGGAGGAGGCGATTCCGGGCCTCTCCCCCTCCCGGGCCACCGGGGTGCTCCATCTTCTCTCCAGCCTCGATCGGTTGGGGTCCGAGGCCGCGGGCGTGGTCGCACACGCCGCGGCGGAGGCTCACTACGGGCGGGCATCGTCGGCCATCGAGGAGTTGGTGGCGTCGCTCCCCGGGCTCCCCGACGAGGATCGGCCTCCGGTCATCGCCTGGGCCGGCGAGCAGGCCGCATCCGCGGGACAGCTGGGCCGGGCCGAGGAGTTCTACGCCACCGTGGTGGACGCCTATCCGGAGGCCCGGGAGTTCCCGGACGCGGCGCTGGCGCTGGCTCGGCTCCGGTTGGACCGGGGAGACCACGAAGCGGCGCGCCGGGTCCTGGAGCGCCTCATCCTGGAGTGGCCGGACAGTCCCGTGGTGCCCGCGGCCCGCCGGGAACTCCAGAAGATCCGCTCCGGTGTCGGGGCCCTGGAGGAGGGGCCACGATGAGCGCCGCGCCCAGGAGGGTGCGGGGTGCAGGGGCCGCGGCGGCGGGGATGCTCGTGGTCGCGCTGACGGCGTGGGTCCCACCCCTGGCGGCACAGAATCTCCTGGTGCCCATGGATCGATCGCAGACCGACCACCTGAAGGCGTATGGACTGACCTTCCATGTGTTGGAGCGGGGTCGGACCGCAGAGTGGTTCCTGAACTTCCAGGGCGGCGCCTTTCTCCTCCCGGACCTCGACTGGGTGCGGGCGGAGGCGGCCTTCCGTGGGGTCCTGACGGTCCCCGTGGGGGCTGCGGACGTGGCCCGCATCCGGGGGATCGTGGCGCAGGGGAACATGGAGGCCGTCCCTCTGGAGAAGGCTCCGAGAATCGCCGTGTACACACCGCCGAATTCGGCTCCGTGGGACGACGCCGTGACCATGGCGCTGGAGTATGCACAGATCCCCTACGAGCAGATCTGGGACGCGGAGGTCGTGGGGGGGACGCTCCAGGACTACGACTGGCTTCACCTGCACCACGAGGACTTCACCGGCCAGTACTCCAAGTTCTACCTCACGTACGCCGGGGCGGCCTGGCTCCAGGAAGAGGTCTCTCGGAACCAGTCCATGGCCCGCCAGCTGGGCTTCGCGTCCGTTCCCGATCTGAAGAAGGGGGTGGCCCGGGCGATCCGGGACTACGTGGAGGGAGGTGGCTTCCTCTTCGCCATGTGCTCCGCCACCGAGACACTCGAGCTCGCACTGGCGGCGGGTCCGGTGGACATCGCGGCGGCCCATGCCGACGGCACCCCTCCGGATCCGGAGGCCAACCGGAAGATGGACTGGGGGGCCGCCATGGCCTTCGAGAACGCCCAGGTGCAGACCGCTCCCACCGTGAACGCGTTCAGCGACATCGACTCTCACCAGGTCAACACGGCATGGCGGAAGGAACTGGGGGTCTTCACCCTGTTCGACTTCTCCGCCAAGTTCGATCCGGTGCCCGCCATGCTCACGCAGAACCACGAGGCGGTCATCCAGGACTTCTACGGGCTGACCACTGCCTTCAACGAGAACCGCATCAGGCCCGGGACGGTCGTGCTGGCCCGGGAGGCGGAGTGGGCCAAGTACATCCACGGATCCTTCGGGGAAGGGACCTTCACCTTCTTCGGAGGTCATGATCCCGAGGATCCGGAGCACCAGATCGGTGATCCCACCACCGACCTGGGCCTCCACCCCAACTCTCCGGGTTATCGCTTGATCCTGAACAACGTCCTGTTCCCCGCGGCGAAGAAGAAGCAGCTCAAGACGTGACGGAGGAACCTCTCGACCCGGGCCGGGCCCTGGTGGGTCTGGACGGCCTGGAGGTGGAGCCCAGGGGTCTTCCGGCGCCGTCGTCGTCCCCGACCCCACTGAGCCTCACCCCGGAGGCGGCGGCGCGGATCCGCGCCGAGATCGACCGGGCCCGGGGCCGGGAGGTGTGCTTCCTGGCGGAGGTCACTCCGGAGCGCACCGTGGTGAATCCGAGGGCCGTGGCCCGTGGCAACCAGTCGGCGGTGCTGGCGGTGGCCCGAGATGCCCCGGATGGATGCATCCTGATCCACAACCATCCGTCCGGCCTCCTGGAGCCCTCCCACGCGGATCTGGCGGTGGCGGCACAGGTCTTCGATGACGGCCTCGGGACCGCCATCACCGACAACGGGGCCACCGAGTTGTACGTGGTGGTCGAGCCTCCCACTCCCCGTGTCCGGGTGCCCCTGGATCTCGCGGAGCTCGACTCGCTGGTCTCCCCGGAGGGTCCCCTGGCCGCGGCACACCCCCTGTACGAGGACCGGGAGGGCCAGCGGGAGATGATCCGGGTGGTCGGGGAGCGCTTCAACCAGGGCGGGGTGGCCCTGGTGGAGGCCGGTACCGGGACCGGAAAGTCGCTGGCCTACCTCCTCCCGGCTGCCCGATGGGCCACGGAGAATCGGGAGCGGACGGTGATCTCCACGAACACCATCAACCTCCAGGAGCAGCTCATCTCCAAGGACCTGCCCCTGGTCAACCGGCTCCTGGGAGGGGACCTGTCGTGGGCTCTCGTGAAGGGCCGGGGAAACTACGTGTCGATTCGAAGAGCCTACCTGGCGGCGCAGAGTACTCGGGACCTCTTCGAGGAGGATCGGGCGGCGGAGGTGGACGCCCTGCTCGAGTGGATACGAAGCACCGACGACGGCTCGCTCACGGACCTCCCCTTCACACCCTCCGACGAGGTCTGGGAAGAGGTGCGGAGCGACCCGGATGCCTGCCTGCGCGCCCGGTGTCCCCACTTCCAGGAGTGCTTCTACCAGAGATCCCGGCGCAGAGCGGCCTCGGCCCGGATTCTGGTCGTGAACCACCACCTCCTCTTCACCGACGTGGCGGTGCGGCGAGCCACACAGAATTGGACCCAGTCCGCAGTCCTTCCGCCCCACCGGCACGTGATCCTCGACGAGGCGCACAACGTGGAGGATGCCGCGACCTCGCACCTCGGTGTGGAGGTTACTCGCCGGGGTCTCTACCGGCTCCTGGCGCGCCTCGACCGACGGGGGAAGGGAGTGCTCGGTGCCCTGGCCGACGAGCTTCGGACGGAGGAGGGGCGGGCGGTGGAACACCGGAGCCGCATCGAGGAGCGTGTCAGGCCGGGGGTGGACGACGCCAGGGCCCACCTTGGGACCTTCTTCGATGCCCTCGAGTCCGCCGTGCCCGGAGATGGGGCCGGGGAGACGGTCCGCATCGGGGAGGGCGAGAGCACCATTCCCGAGCCCGTCTCCGACGAGGGGATCCGGGAGAGGTTCCACGGGCTCCTGGCCAGTCTGCAGCGCCTGGCGCGAGAGGTGTCGGATCTCCGACGACGTGTCGAGGGAGACGAGGGCCTCTCGGATGGCCTCGAGGGCCGACTCCTGGACCTGCGTGCCTCGGAGCGCCGTCTAGGCGCCGTGGAGGTGGCGCTTCGGCTCGTTCTCGAACCGGGGGACCAGGCCCAGAACCTGGTTCGGTGGCTACAACTTCGAGGGCGGGGACGAAGGACGAACCTCGCTCTTGCCGCCGCACCCATCGAGCTCGGGCCGGTCCTGCGGGAGACGCTCTTCCAGAAGCTCGACACGGTGGTCCTCACCTCCGCCACCCTCGCCACCCGCCGCCGATTCGACTTCCTCCGCGCCCGCCTCGGACTGGATCCGGCGGGCCTTGCCGACCTGGAGGATCCGCCGGAGGTGACGGAGCGCATCGTTACATCCCCCTTCGACTTCCAGAGCCAGAGCCTGATGGTGGTGCCCACGGACCTCCCGGACCC
>CP070829.1:960216-1010655 GCA_020344755.1 Gemmatimonadales bacterium | reverse complement strand
GGCACTCCCGCCGCCACCGCCGCTCGGAACGGCAACAGGTCCGTGGCCTCCATGGTGGCTCGAGATGCCTCCACCACGGGGAGCTCCGCGTGGGAGTCGGTCCGGGTCCGGCCGTGACCAGGGAAGTGCTTCACACAGGGAATCGCACCCGCAGACATGCACCCTTCGCACCACGCCGACACCTGGCGGGCCACCTGGCCGGCCTCTCCGCCGAAGGCCCGAGTTCCCACGATGGGGTTGTCCGGCTCCACCGCCAGATCCGCCACCGGGGCGAACACCCAGGGAATGCCCAGCGCCACGGCCTCCCGACCCGTGAGAGCACCGGCTGCGCGAATCACCTCCAGATCCTCCAGTGCCGCGAGAGCCGCCAGGGGCGGCAGCGGTGTCGCGCCCTGGAACTGCTGTCCGGCGCCACGCTCCAGGTCCGCCCCCAGAATCACCCCCTGCCCCGCCTGGGCCTTGAGGGCGTCCGCGGCCTCCCGGGCCGCCGACGCCGTCCCGCCGAAGAGGATGAACCCCTGCACCCCGGCCGCCGCTGCGTCCCGGACTCGGGGGGTATCGATCTCATACCCCCCTGCCTGGGACCAGCGGAGCGCAGGGACCACGGGGGAACCGCCTGTTCTCACGACCGGTCCGCCACGGACTGCTGACGAGAAGAGCGATGGGCACCGGCACCCCGATCGGCGAGCCGCTGGACGGGGCGACGCGAACGCCGCCGGACGCGGCCATGCGCACGACGCGGAGGGGGGATTCGCCTGGACTCCCTCGAGGCACCGGACCCTCGCCATTCGATCGACATGAGCCGAAGGTATCCCCTCCTCTCCATCGGCGCCTCTCTCCGGCCTCCGGGCAACACGAAGGGCCCGATCGCCATGACGACCGGACCCTGTCAGTGCCCCGCCAGGGACTCGAACCCCGAACCTAGCGATTAAGAGTCGCTTGCTCTGCCAATTGAGCTAGCGGGGCAGACCCGATTGACTCGGGAGCCTTTGAAGGTACCGAGGCTGCCGGGTCGGTCAACCCCTCACCGAGGCTCCGGGCCGCGTCTTCACCTTCTTCGATCGGCCCAGCGGGACCTGGCCGCAGACCTCCCCAGTGAGTCACTGTGCGATTCCGCGCACCTGGCCGCGCGCATCCGCACGGTCCGAGCGCCCAGGCCAGGTGCACGGCAGGGCTCACGAAGCCGGTAAATCGTTGCTGCATAGATTTTTACCGACCTTAAGCGCTTGTTGGCACCAACCTTGACCTTCCTCCGGGCGAGGACTCCAACGGGGGTCCCGACACCTGGAGGAACCATGAACGCCTACGAAGACGCAAACGCGAACACATACGAACTGGAGATCCTCGAACGGAACGTGGGGCTGCCCGGACGGGTCACCGTCTCGTTCACCATGGCGGGTGGACTGCTGTTGGGCGGAATCATGGTCGCACTCATGACCCTGTCGGGTCAGTTGAGTGGGCATGGCCTGTTCATGACCTCCACCGGCCTCTTCATCGTCGGCGCCGTGATCGGGGCGGTCCACGGGTCCGTGCTGGGATTCCTCGGCCGGGATCCGTCGGTGACCCGGCGAGACGCTTGGGCCGCCGTGGGCCGGGCACTGATGTACTCGGTCATCGGAGCCGCCGTGGCCTGGCTCATCACCATCTGGGTCTCCCTGACCGTGGTTGCGGCCCTCATGGAGCGCGCAGGCCCCACGGTTCTGGTGGCGCTGGCGTGGGTCGGAGCCGCGGCCGTCCTGTCGTGGGCGGCGATCTCAGGTCTCCGTGCGCTTCAGAACGCCTACGCCCGCTGGCCCGACCGGGTCATGGGGACGACCCTGGTGGCGGCCAGCTTTGCCGCCTTCCTGGTCACCTTCCTGGCCGACCGCCCGGAAATCTGGCTGATGCGGCTGCGCGTGACGGAAGTCGGTGCGGTCCTGCTCTCGGGATTCTTGACCATCTGGGTCGTGGGACCGCTGGTCACCCTCTCGCTGCGGCTCGTGCGGGAGCTGCCGGGACGGGATCGCGCGGTGCCAAGCACCCCGCGCGACGGAATCCGGGACGTGGGTTTCGGCTTGGTGATCGGCCTGGTCGCCGGCCTTCTCGCCCTGCCCTTCACTCCGTCGACCCTCGTCACCGGAACGGTGGGTGGCTTCCTCGTGGCCATGAGCCAGGTCCTACTGGATGAGACGCTGCTGCGGCTCTTCCTCCTCACCGGAGTGGCGTGGCTGATCCTGCGCTGGCACCGGACTCATGAAGAGGAAACGGCCGTGATCGCCGTCGCCGCCGTGGCCCTGGCCCAGGTGATGTTCTACCTGCCGGGCATCCTGGCCACCGGCTTCCCCACCACGCTGGCGGCGGTGGCCTTCACCGGCGCGGCCATTCTCCTCCCGGCGCTCCTCTTCGGGGCGGTCTACTGGCTGCGCGGCTTCACCGCCGCCCTGGTGGCCGACGCGACCGCTGCGGCCCTTCTCCTCGTCCTGGTGGTCTGAGGCAGTCCGGTGTCGAGGTCTCCTTCGAGCGCCGTGGGTGCCCTGCCCACGGCGTTTCGCCTGTCCGGTGAATGGGAGAGGGGGTGTGGGGAAGTGCGCGTGATCGCGCGTGGGCGGGGCTCACGGGTGTTCGGGATCGCGCAGTGGGCCCCGAAACGTCTTGAATTTCCTGCACTTTTTCCGAGCTTTGGAACAGAAGCCGGGTGCCCCTCCCGACCGGGCTGGTGAGTCCCACTCGAGCGGACGGACCATGCGCTGGCTTCCGAATCTCCACACCCTCCCCGTGCGGACCAAGGTCGCCGTGACCCTGGCGGGAGCGGTCGTGGTCCTGGTGGGTATCGCCACCACTCTGTCCTTCCGGTATTGGGAGGATGAGGCCCTGCGTGCGGCGGAGCAACAGGCCCTCCTCGCCGCCTCCGCCACCCGCTCCACCCTGGAGTCGTCCCTCCGGATGGGTAGCGAGGGAACGCTGCGACGCCACCTCCTGGAGCTCCTCGAGCAGGGGCCCACCCTGCAGGCTCGGGCCTACGCGAGCGACGGGACGATCGTCTACTCCGCACACCCAGGGGAGGAAGGGAGCAGGAGAAGTGCGGTGTGGATCCCCGATCCCGCCACCCTCCCCCGCGCCGGTGTGACGCATCCCGATCCTTCCGGCGGCACGGTCCGGGTCTTCCTTCCCCTCGCGGGAGCCCGGGCGAACCTCCTGGAGATCACCTCCTCGGTTGCGCCCATCCGGTCCGCAATGCGCCGGGGGGCCCTGCTGGGGCTGGCCCTGGCTCTGGGGTCCGTCGTGGTTCTCGCGGTGGTGCTGGGGGCCATGCTCGAGCGGGAGGTCGTGACGCCTTTGAGCCAGGTCGGGCGGGCGATCGCCGACCGTACCGGTCGAACCGATCATGCCCGGGACGAGGTCTCGGAGATTCGCGAGTCCCTGGAGGAGCTCATCGCGCACGAGGAGGAGCGTGCCTCCCAGGCTGCGCAACGCGAAGGATTCGCGACCGTGGGCCAGCTCGCGGCCGAGATGGCGCACGAGTTCAAACGGCCTCTGGCCTCCATCCGATCTGCGCTGGACATCCTGGAGCAGGAGTACCGCCTGGACGATACCGGCCGGGGCGTGATGCACTCCGTCAACGAGCAGCTCGCCCGCCTCAGCGAGACCATGCAGGACCTCTTCTCCCTGGCCCGACCCGTGGAGGTCCATGGCAGCCAGGTCCAGGTGAGTGATGTCCTGGACGACGCGCTCGTGGAGTTCGCCGGCCACCCCGAAGCGGGGCGGGTCCGGGTCTCGCGCCGATACCAGCCCGGTCTTCCACCGATCCTCGGGGACGAGCGACGACTCCGGCAGGGCTTTGCCAACCTCATGATCAACGCTCTGGAGGCCATGACCGGAGGAGGCACGCTCTTCCTGGAAGCGGCACCGTCTCCGGAGGGGTGCGTCCGGGTCCGCATCAGCGATACCGGCCCCGGAATCCCAGAAAGCGAAGTCGAACGGATCTTCCTTCCCTTCTACTCCACCAAACCCCAGGGCACCGGGCTCGGCCTGCCGTTGGTCGCCCGGGTCGTCGCGGCTCACGGGGGGCGCCTGATGATCGAGGGTGAGGAGGGGAAGGGAACCACGGTGATCGTCGATCTGCCTCCCGCCCCGGAAGCCGGGGCCAACCTCGCGCAACCATGTCCAGAGAAAGAATCCTGGTCGTCGACGACGACCACTTGATCCGGGACATCCTCTCGGAGCGCCTCGAGAAGAAGGGTTTCCGCGTACTTCGTGCGGCTTCCCTCAGCGAGGCCCGTACCGCCATCTCCCGGGCGACGCCGGACCTGGCCATTCTCGACGTGAAACTCCCGGACGGTGAGGGAACGGAGCTCCTTCCCGAGCTCTCCGGTGAAGAGGGGGTGCCGTGCGTCATGATGACGGCTCACGGGACCGTCACCTCTGCGGTGGAGGCGCTTCGCCAGGGCGCAGAGGACTTCCTCGAGAAGCCGTTCTCCATGGATCGGCTCGACACGACCCTTGCCCACGTGCTGGAACGGACCCGACTCCGGAGGCAGCTCAAGGCGCTTCGCGATGCGGGAAGCCAGGGAGGGGGCATCGTGGGAGTCAGCCCCGAGATGGAGGGAGTAATGGGTCTCGTGCGGCGGATGGCCAGCGCAGACCAGGCCACCGTCCTTCTCCTGGGGGAGACCGGGACGGGAAAGGGCATGGTGGCCCGAGCTCTCCACGAGTTGAGCCCGCGGGCCCAGGGTCCGTTCGTGAACGTGACCTGTTCCGCGCTCACCGAATCCCTCATGGAGTCCGAATTGTTCGGGCACGAGAAGGGCGCCTTCACCGACGCCCGGACCACCAAGCGCGGGCTCGTGGAAGTGGCCCACGGCGGCACACTCTTCCTGGACGAGATCGCGGAGCTCACCCCGGCGCTCCAGTCGAAGCTGCTCCGATTCCTCGAGGATCACACCTTCCGTCGGGTCGGAGCAACCGAGGACCGGACGGTGGACGTTCGCGTGGTCGCCGCAACGAACCGGAACCTCCAGGCCGAGGTCGAGACGGGGCGTTTTCGGGAGGATCTCTACTACCGCCTCCGCGTTCTCCCCATCACGCTACCGCCCCTTCGACAGCGTCGGGGAGACGTGGCCGCGCTGGTCGCTGCGTTCATCGCTGCGTTCAACAAGGAGCTGGGTCGGGCCGTAGAGGGCGTCGACCCTGAGACCCAGCAAGTGCTGGAAGCCTACTCCTGGCCTGGGAACGTCCGGGAACTGCGGAATGTGGTGGAACGAGCCGTTCTCCTCTCCGACGGGCCGATCCTCACCACGGATCTTCTCCCTCCCGAGGTGCGGCGCGGGGGATCCGGAGGGGAAGGCTCCCTTACCACCGTCGAGTTGGGGCCGTCCGGCATCGACCTGGAGGAGCTGGAACGGCACCTCCTGGAGGAAGCGTTGCGGCAGGCCCATGGCAATCGAACCCAGGCGGGGCGACTCCTGGGCCTGTCCCGCCACCAGATCCGAAATCGACTCCACAAGTACGGGATGGCGGATTCATGAACGGCCACGCCGTGAGATACCTCTGGACCCTCGTGATGCTTCCGCTCTTCTGGGGGCAGGCAGTGCGCCCGCCTGCACTCGGCGCCCAGCCCTCCGAAGGCGATCTGGCGGGGTGTGCCCTCTGCCACGGGAACCTGGAATTCCTCCGGCAACACTCCCCGGATCTCCCCACCGCCCAGAGGCGGATGGTGAGTATGGAGGAGATCCGCGCTTCGGCTCACCTGAACTCCACCTGCTTCTCGTGTCACAGGGGCTTCGACCGGTGGCCCCACCCGGAGGGCACCGTATCGCTGCACTGCGGTTCCTGTCACGAGGAGGCTGACGCGGGCTGGCACGACGGAGTCCACGGGACCCCGGACCAGATGGGAGCGGAGCCCGTGGAGTGTGCCCAGTGTCACACAGCGCACCACACCGCCACACTCGAAAGTCTTCGCGAGGGCACCGCCATGCGGGCCATGAACGGGGTCTGCGTGGGGTGCCATGAGACCTCTGGCCTGCCCCAAGGGGACCCGCACAGGGACAAGGTGGGTTGTGCCTCGTGCCACGGCCCCCACGAGACCCACGACGTGGACGAGGTTCACGCCGCGGTGGCACCGCTGAACCAGGTCGACACATGTGGCGCCTGTCACGAAGAGGAAGCCGAGTGGGGACGTTCCGACGTCCACGGGCAAGCGCTGAGACAGCAACGCCCCGTGGGCTTGGCCACCCTCGAGCTCCTGGACGGCCAGGCCCCTCCCACCTGCACCACCTGTCACGGTGCCCACGGGATGAGCACTGCCCGGGGACCTGCCCGAATGGAGCAGACCACCGTCTGTGGGCATTGCCACGAGCACGCCCTCGAGACCTTCGACGACTCCTACCATGGACAGGCCAGCGCACTGGGATCCGTCGCCGTGGCCACCTGCTCCGATTGTCACGGTAGCCACGCGATCTACGGAGAGGATGACCCCCGGTCCATGATCCACGAAGAGAACCTCGTGGAGTCGTGCGGTGCGTGTCACCCGTCGAGCCGGGCCGCCTTCGTCCAATACCAACCCCACGCGGATCACAACGACCGCGAGAACTACCCCGTGGTGTACTGGTCGTACCGCCTGATGACCGCGCTTCTGGTGGGCGTCTTCTCCGTCTTCGGGCTCCACTCGGCCCTATGGATCGTCCGCCTGACCCTGGACACCCTTCGCGCACCCAAGGGGGGCGCCGCATGAAGACCTCCTCCCCCACCGGCATGCCCCTCGACTCCGCACAGCGGGGGGATGGCCCCTACGTCTGGCGCTTCAACACATACCACCGGGTAACCCACGCGGTGGTGATTGTCTCCTTCTTCCTCCTGACCCTGACCGGATTGCCGCTCCGGTTCAGCTGCGCCCTCTGGTCGGTGCCCCTCATCCGCCTTTTCGGGGGCGTGGAGATGGCGGGCACGATCCACCGCATCGCCGCCGTCATGACCTTCGGGTACTTCGGGGCCCACCTGGGGTGGCTGGCTTGGCTGATCGCCCGAGCCAAGGACAAGCGGTCGCTCTTCTGGGGACCGGACTCCATGGTGCCCCAGCCCCGGGACGTCGTCGACTTCGTGCGACAGATCCGCTGGTACCTGGGGAGGGGGCCACGCCCCCGGTTTCCCCGCTTCAGTTACATGGAGAAGTTCGACTACTTCGCCGTCTTCTGGGGCGTCTTCATCATCGGGGGCTCCGGGCTCCTGCTCTGGTTCCCGGAGTTCTTCTCCCGGTGGCTTCCTGGCTGGGTGTACAACGTGGCCACGGTGATCCATGCGGACGAGGCCCTATTGGCATCGGGCTTCATCTTCAGCATCCACTTCTTTCACGTCCACTTCCGTCCGGACAAGTTCCCGATCGACGCCGTCATGTTCCACGGCCGCGCCACGCGGGAGTACATGGAGGAAGAACACCCGGAGCTGGCGGACCAACTCCCCGATGGCGGGGAGATCTCCCGGACCTCGCGTGCGGACCACTTCGCCCCGCCCCCCACGCGGCAACAGACCCTGACCGCAGCCGTGCTGGGCTTCGCTGCCCTCGCCGTCGGCATCCTCTGCGTCGGAGGGATCATATGGGCCGTTTCGTTCTGCTGATCTCGACTCTGGCCCCTCTCTGGGCGGCAGGGTGCGCCCCTGAGATCCCGCCGGCTGCTTCCGGTGCGCCCGGAGACCCTCACGCGTCACTCACCTGCGCCTCCTGCCACGAGTACAGGCTGGCTACGCCGGCGCAGCTCGCGGTGGACCGGCTCCTCCACCCCGACTCGGTCGCGGGACAGGCGCCGGTCCCGGAGGAGACCTGCACGACGGCGGGGTGTCACGCGGATCAGGGGCCTCGGGAGGTGGAGTTCCGCTCCCTCTCCTTCGAGCACCGCCAGCATGGAGGCGACACGGTGGTCGCCATGGGGTGTGTGGCGTGTCACGCCCACCAGCGTGGAGGAGAGCCCCTCACGGCAGGCCTCGATCCCTGCTCCCTCTGCCATCTGGGTGCGCAATCCGCAGGGAACATGGGCGAGTGTCGGCAGTGCCACTCCTCCCTGGATCACATCTCCTTCAGTAGCCAGGGCGTCGAGGTACCGCACGAGGGCCTTTCCTGGCTGGACGGTGGCTGCGTGCGCTGTCATTACGACGTGACCCGGGCACGAATCGACGTCCCAGCCCTGAGTTGTCGCGGTTGTCACAGCGACGAAGACCAGGTCCTGGCCCGGGGTATCGGAGAGGACCTGCACCTGTCCCACGTGGCGGTGGGGTGCATGTCGTGCCACGAGGGTGAGGCGCACAGGATCCGGGCCATGAGTTCGTCGGTGGCCCTGATCTGCGCGGAGTGCCACCGGGAGCCCCATGCGGTCCCCACCTCTGTTCAGTGGCCCGGGACGGCCACGTGCAACGCCTGCCACACCGGCGCGCACCTCGAGCAACAGCAGATGGTATTGGGCCTGGTGCCCGTCTTCGAGGACTCCGATCCCAGCGTGAAGTTCATCGCGGGGCTGACCTGCACCTCCTGCCATCAGCCGGCCCTCAGCCTCGATCCCGCGGCTCCCGTGCGAGCGCCTGCGGAGAGCTGTCAGGGGTGCCACCCGGACGAGTACGCCACCGTGCTGGAGTGGTGGCAACGAGGGGGGGAGACCCGCGTCGCACGGGTGCAGTCCGCCCTTCGGAGCGCCCGCCAACAGATTCCTGCCACGGGAGACCCCCTGGCGCGACTGGACTCCGCCCAGCTCCTGGTGGAGGTGGTCCAGGCCGGTCGGCCCGAACACAATCTCCTCCTCTCCCACAGGATCCTGGTCCGGGCCTCGGACCTGGTTACCGAAGCCTACGTCTTGGCAGGACGCACCCCTCCGTCACAACCGGCGCTGGGACGCCAGCCGCACGAGGGGCTGTGCTCGTACTGTCACTACCGCGCGGACGACCCCTGGCTGTTCGAGGAGATGTCGGGCCCCTTCCACCGGGAGGCCCTGGGGATCCGGCCTCGGCGCTAGACCTCCGAGCCCTGGATTCAGCCGCCGGAGCCCGCGGCGTCTTCCCCGAGGATCTCGGGCCGGAGGATCTCCTGCAGGTAGAAGGTCACCGCATCCATCTCCCGAATGCTGATTCCCGCCACTCCCCAGGTGGGCATGCCCGCGGCGTGACCGACGAAGATCTGGTGCAGGATCGAGTCACGGGCCTCCGCAAATCGCCAGTCCGGCTCCACGACGGACGGAACCTCCAGGTCCCGGTTCGCGGCATACTCCGTCCCGCCGCGGCCCAACGGACCGTGACAGTTCCGACAGTACGACGAATAGACCACGTTGCCCTCCAGCTCACGCTGCCGGTCGCCCGTCCAGGTGATCGTGTCGAAGAGGGCGAGGGAAAACTCGGCATCGGCCCGCACGACTTGCTGCTCCCGGTCCGGGGGCTCGAACTCGTGCGGGGCACAGCCGCCCAAGCCTGCGACGCTCAGCACGCCGATTGCCACGTACAAAGGTCTGCGCATCACGGCATCTCCCCGAGAGTATCTCGGATCAGTGAGGCCCCGGGAGCCAGCGACCGGGCGATGGTCATGGCCGAGTCCGCGGCGGCATGGTTGCCCCGGGCGTCATGCACCATGTAGACCCCGAACCAGCCGGTGGGATCGTCGGGCATCAACTCGATGACCCGGGTGAAGTGGACCAGCGCTGCGTCCAGGTCTCGGGCCCGGAAGGCCGCATTCCCGGAGTCGAGCTGCGCCCGGGCCTCGGCCGTGACATCCCGGCCCGCGGTCGTGGGATCCAGGGTGTCGGTGCGCTGGTCGTCCGGCGGGCTGCAAGCCCCCAGGGAAAGCGACACGAGGACGCAGGTCAGCAGCGGAATCGGGCGGATCGTCATGGGTTTCCTCCGAGATGGCAGGCCCGGCAGATCAGCGGATTCTTCGCACGGGCTCGCTCCGGGTCGAAGTCGGGTCCGTGGGGGCTCACCTTGAACGCGCCGAGGACCGCACTGTGACACTGCAGGCAATCCTTTTGGGTGTGGCAGGACGTGCACTGCTCGAGACCCTGGCGGGCCGCCACGGCATGCCGCAGCAGCCAGACCGGCTCGGCATCGTGATACCCGGTGCCCAACCGACCGTTGGCCTCCAACCCGAGCCCGGCGTGGCATTCGCGGCAGAACGCCACCCGGCTGTGGCAGTTCGAGCACTCCAGGGCCTGCGTGCCCACGGCCGCCGAGTGCCGCAGTCCGAAGCTCGGCGGGTGATATCCGGGCGAGCGGGGTGCATCGTGGCACTCGGCGCAGTAGCTGTCGGTGTGACAGCTGGCGCATCCATCGGGACCCGCGGCCGCAAGGACGGGGTGGGTGGTGAGGAAGAAGGGAGTATCGTGAGACCCGGGCAACTGATCCTCGAGCCCCACTCCCGGCGCCCGTACCTGGGGACGCTCCTGCAAAGCCTCGGCGGGTCGGGGCAGTGGCGCGAGATGGCAGGCCGCGCAGTCGTCCTGGGTATGGCAGGTGGAGCACTCCGGTCCCGCCGGCGCAGGGCGTCCGTGGGTGAGCGCGAAGTCCTCGGCGTGGTGCGAGTCCGGCTTCGGGTACTTGGCTTCGAGCCAGGGTACGGTCCAATCGCCGGGCGCCCGGGGAACCTGGGGGATGGGTGCACGAGCCGCGTCCACGTGGCAGCCGGCACACTGGTCCTCGACGTGGCAGGTGCTGCAACGGTTCACCTCCGCCAGCGCCTCGGCTCCGTGGGCCCTGAGCAGGAACACCCTTCCCTCGTGCCCCAGGGGCCTGGGATAGTCCGCGAAGCGCCGGTCTCCCTCATCCACCGAGGCCAGGGGTCGATGGCATTGGGCGCACTCGTTCCCCTGCTCGTAGTGGTCATCCGGCGCGGCACCGTGGCAATCGAAGCAACGAGCGGCGTCCAGCGGAACCACGGCCATGGACGGACCCGACGGGTTCACGTGGCACTGGGCGCATCTCACGGGCGCCTCGCCGCCCTGCTCGACCCTCTCGGCGTGACGCGAGTGCGAGAAATCCAGCGCGCCGGCAACCGGGGCGGCGGGGACCCATTCAACCCGGTCCCGGTCCACCCCGTCGTGGCATTCGGCACAGAGGGACGGCTCGGGCATCCGCAGTGCCTCGTCCCCGGTCGAGATCCCCTGGTGGCAACCCTGACACAGCGGAAAGAGCCCCTGATGCTGGCGGTGGGGGAAGGTGTCGGCCGCCTCCTGGGTGGCACGGGGAAGGGGCGCCTCCACCGCACTTCCGACACCCACCCACGCCAAGACGGCCACCACCACGGTTGCGCCTGCCAACAGCCTGCTCATCGCCGCCTCCTCCGCAGCCCGGGATCCTCGCCGAACTCGTACCGAAGTCCGAGGGAGGCTCGCGTCTGGCTCCACGCGTCGTTGGGTCCATCCCGTCCGGCTTCCTGCCGGATGACGCTGATCGCTCCGTCCAGAAGGATCCGGTCCGTCACCGTCCACTCCAGACCGAAACCGCCGCCGTAGGCGCGGCCGTCCCCGAGCCGGAAGGCCTCGAACTGCTGGAAGCTGGTTCCGAAGACGCGGGTCCGGAACTCGGGCCGCCACTGGGTGGCCACGGACCCATCGAAGGAGTGGAGAAAGCTATGGGCCGCCCAATCCAGGTCGTATCCCGCGTCGATCTGTGCCCACTGGGCCGGAGACCACATCGCCTTCGCCTGGGCCCGGTAGCCCCGGTTCCTCAACGGGCGGAATACGGTGACCGCGTTGGGGTCGTCGTACTCCCGGGCAGCGACACCCAAGCGCAGGCCCGTTCCCCTCGAGAGCCCCACGTTCAATCGGATGCCGGCCTCATGGAAGGGCACCGGGCTGAAGAAGCCCCAGATGGTGGAAAGGTCGAAATAGGGCACGTAGCGCCGGGCCTCCAGCTCGGCCATGAGACGCCCGCCCAGGAATCCGCGCTGGAGCGTGATGTTCGCCTTTCCGACGCGATCGAAGGCGATGTCGTAGTCGACCGAGCCCCGCAGACGGACGGACAGGGGGAGCACCGTGTGGATGTCCGCGGAGGCCCTCTCCGAGAGGATGCCCACCCGGTCGGCCCAGATCTCCCGCTGATAGCGGAGCCCGATGCCGCTGACTCCCCATCGGTAGCCCGCGGCTCCGCCAAAGAGGTGGGCATCCTTGTCCCGCACGAAGTCCTCGACCCCACGAAGCGCATCGCGGGCCGGTTCGGAAAGGCCCCGGGCGAGGCTGCGGCCGCCAAATCCCTCGATCCAGAGGTTCCTCCAGTCGTAGCGGGCAGAACCGCCGTCGAAGGCCCGGAAGCCGAGGCCGGTGGGTGTCTCCTGCCGGCCGGCGCGGATGCGCGCTCCTCCACGTCGGAGCTCTGCGTAGCCGACCATCAGGTCGAATGGATCCTCCGCCAGGGGCCAGTCGAGGTCACCCGAGACGCGGTCCCGGCCGCGCATGAGGACGGTCACGCTCAGGCCGGTCATTCCCAGGCCCCATGCGGTGAGCCCGATATCCTGGGTGCCCACCACAGCATCCTGCACCGCTACCGGCCTGTAGTACGGGCACGGGGCCTCGGCACACCAGATGAGCTGCCCATCGACCCGTGCATTCCCGTCGGCGTCGTACACGACGTCACCGGCCAGAGCCGTATCCAGCTGCAGCGGCTGCATCTCGAGATACCGGAGCTGGGTGCTGGCCCAGCCGCGCACACCCTGGGCCGCGGCCGGCTGCGCAAGGAACAGAACGAGGGAGGCGGAGAGGACGCAGACGATCCTTCGCCTTCGTCGCATCAGTCTTCTCCGGCTAAGGGTCGCGGAAGTGCGTGACACTCCGCGCATTCACCGCCCGGCTGGTGGTCTACCTGGTCCCCGTGGCAGGTGAGACAGGCGGACCGCACCCGCACCTCGGGTCCAACCGGTGGGCTCTCGTGGCAGCCCGAGCCCGTGCACGTCACGTGGGACTCCAGGGAGTGTGCATTCCTCGGAGGCGGAGCATGACAGTTCGTGCAATCCACCGCCGAGGGGGACTCATGGTGCTGCTCGTGACAGTCATTGCAGGAGGCGGTATCGGCGGGGCGTGCGAGTCCCTCCTGATGGCACGTCCCGCATGTCGCCGCATCGAGGTGATCCCCATGGCGGAATGGGATGTTCCGAACCGTGCCGGGGCTCACCGACAAGTCCATGACCCAGTCGCGAGCCACCAGCCGCTGAGGGCCGAGCTGGTCAGCGGCGTGGCATCCGGCACAGTCCTCCGCGATGCCCTGGGTCTCGTGATGGCAGCTCCGGCAATCATCGATGCTCTGAAGGGTCAGCTGGCCGTGCGCCTCGCTGGAGACGTGACAGCTGAGGCACTCGACCTGACGGTGGTTCCCGTGGGAGAAGACGATCCCTCCGGTGCGAACCCGGGGTGTCCGCTCCTGCTGCACCTGCGCGGCCGAGAGGTGGAGGAAGCTGCTCGGCGGAAGTCCCAGGCCGAACCCGGTGAAGGTCGGTCTGGACCCCTGCGTCGGTGATCCGGAGGCCGGAGGTGCCGGACCGGGTCCACCGGGGCCCGGAAGGTCACCCGCACCCATCGCCGTGATCCGACCCGGGTCACCGGGTTGGTCCTCGAAGACGTCCTGGTGACAGCTCAGGCAGTCGGTGCCGTCCAGCCTGAACTGGTGGGCCTGGTGGCAGCTGAGGCAGTTCTCCACCGAGCCGTGGTCCAGGCCCCTGTGGAAGCTGGAGAGATCCAGCACGTCGTCATGACACCCCACGGTGGCGCAGCTGCGCGCAGCCTCCGCGGGAATCGACTGTTCATGGGGATTGTGGCAGGTGGAGCAGACCTGGGCGTGGGGCTCGTCGGGCAGCATCTCCACCAGGGTCCGCATGGCGTGGCAGGACAGGCACTCGTTGCTGGAGGGCGCCAGAGCAGTCTGGGCCGCCGCTCGATCCGCGTCGACCTGCACCACGGAATTGAAGGAGTGACAGGCCACGCAGTGAATGGTGAAGTCGCCCATCCGGCCCAGGCGAACCGTCACATCGTCGTGGCATCCCGACTGCCCACAAGTCCTGTCGGTGGCCGCGAACTCATGCACCCCCGACGAGTGGCACTGGACGCATTGCAGACCCTGAAGATTCGGGTCCTCCGACTCCAGGTGTGCCCGGTGCCCGGCGGAACGCGCCACGAGCGCCCACTTCTCTCGATCGCCGTCGATATGGCAGGAGGCGCATTTGTCGTTGGGGACCTCCGCATGCGCGTTGATCTCCTCCGGGTTCTCCACCACCTGGGTGAGCGCCATCTGCGTACGTCCAACGAAGGACGGCTTGTGGCAGGCCTTGCAGCCGAGATCCCGGTGCGCACTGGAGGCGAAGCGCTCGAAGGGCTGCGCCATGAGGTGGCACGACATGCAGAAATCGTTGTCGTGCTCGATGTAGTCGAACGTCCGGTAGGCCGTCACGCTGCCCGCCAGGAACAGCGACACCGCCACCAGAGCCGTGAAGATCACAAACGGTGTCGGCAGGGACCTCAGCCAACGGAACATACCATTCACGTGCGAACCGTTCTTATTCCTTCGACGAGAGCCACGGGCCACAGGCCGCCCGGTCTCGCACCGGACGGCCTGCGCCCTGACTGGCTCATCGGAGTGAGCTTTTCTGGTTCGAGTTCTAGTTTAGACCCTTCCCCAGGACAAGCCCCATGTCCAGACCCACCGGGGGGGACAGGTTGTACTCCGCCACCACCGCATTGATGCTGGCCCGGAGGAGTTGCTCCACCAGGAACGGGTTGTGCGCCGCCGCACCGGCGTAGGTCAGGCCGACGCTGGGCCGGTTCGATCCCCCGAACGCCGCGAGCTCCATGTTGAAGTAGGCGCCCTCGGCCGTCGTGATGACGGGGTTGTTCGGGTCGATCTCGCCACCCACTCCCTCCAGGTTCGGGTCCACCTGCACGAGGAGGTCGTGCAGCGTCGTCACCTGGTCCTGGAAGCGGCTCGTGGCCGTGGTGAGCGCCGAGAAGACCCCCTCCACACTCGTGTGGCAACCCGCGCCGGTGCATCCCTCGAACGAGCGCGTGTCGGTGCTCAACTCACAGTCTTCGCTGGTGGGAATCCCGTCCTGGTCGAGGCAGGGGATGGCCTTGAAGCCGTGCCCCACCGACTCGAAGAGAAACTCACCCGTAGCCGCGTCGTTGACGGTCGTGAAGACCACGTGACAGGTGGCGCAGAGCCGCTCGTTCCCCGACGAACCGTGGGAAGCGATGATCCGGCCCGGCTCCAGGTCGATGCCGGAGCCCGGGAAGAAGAAGCCGGCCTCTCCGTTCAGCAGCGCCGTCTCGGGTGAATGGGGATGCAGACCATGGAAGCCTTCCTCCGGAACCGTACGACGGTTGTGGCACTGCGAGCACAGGTTCTGCTCGATCTCCACACCGCCGATGGGGAAGCGCAGCTGAGCCGGGTTGGGGGATCCGTGGGGATCGTGGCACACCGCACAGGTCTGGGGCTGGAGCTCGCCCTGTTCCAGGTAGGGCGCGGTCTCGCCCCAGCGGGCCAGGACACCGCCTGCCTCATGGCACCCATTGCAGCCGTCTCGTCCCGCAGGGTATGAGTTCAGCGTGCCGTGACCAGAGTTCTCCCACTGCTCCACGAAGGGGTGGTGGGCACCCTGGTGGCACTCCCCACACCCCTGGGTGTTGTCCACCCCGGTGGCGATGGGGGCCAGCGGGATGTTGGCATCCTCGGGAGAGGTGACGTGCTCCAGACCCGGGCCATGGCAGCTCTCGCACTGCACGTCGTGGTACCGGTCTTCGCCGGTGGCGTTGTAGCCCGCCAGCTCCGTGAGGGTGTTGCCCAGCTCATTCACCGTATGGCAACCCTCACAGAACTCCTGTGCGTGTCCGCTGGATTGGAGGCCTTCCCAGGCATCCGCGTGGGCGGTCGTGGCCCACTTCGACTGCGGACCCACGTGGCAGTTGCCGCATACCGTCAGCTTGGTCTCGATGTCGGTGTACCCGAGCATTCCGGCGGCGGCCTCCGACGGGGTCTGGAAGAGTTCGCGCTCCACTTCAACGATCCGCTCGACGATCTTCTCGTCGACGCAAGACACGGCTGTGAATACAGCCAGGAGGGCGGCGAGCCCCTTCAGGATTCTCTCATTTGACTTCCGCATTGGGAGCCCCCTTTGAAGGCTGGACTGGTCCAGGGACTTGCCTGACTGTCCTAGTTGGTTTGATGGGAGGGTGACAAAAGGATACAGGGGTCCCGGGAGAGAGGGCAATCGGGGAAGTGGGTAGATCTACGGACCCGGAATCTTGGGCGGATCGAGAGGCCACGAAACAGATCGTCCACCTCGGCTCCGTTGCGCGGTTTTCGAGCCGATTGTCGGCGATTCCGAGGGTTTCTCCCCACGCGATGTAGGGATTCTCTCCACAGAGAACGCCAGATCTCCGGGCAATGCAATCAAGATCTTTTTTCGACATTCCGGCCCATTTTCCACCGATCCATCGCCAATGGCCGCCTACGGACCTCGAGAATCGGTCTCGAGAATGCCGAAAGAAGGGGGTGGCCGGTGCGGCCAGCCCCCCTTGGTGGGTCCGTAGAAGTCCGGATCAGGCGTCCAATGGATCCGGCTGCACCTTCACGGGCGGGCGTTTGCCCCGGAGCATGAGTACGGTGCCCAGCACGGCCGCCACGGCGGATGCGGCCAGGATCCCGATCTTCGAGGCGTCGAGGAGCTCCGCCGAGGGGAAGGCCAGGCCCGCGATGAAGAGGGACATGGTGAATCCGATCCCGGCGAGGAACCCGACGGCGAGGATGTCCGTCCAGGTGGTAGACTCCGGGAGCTCCGCCATCCGGACCCGGGTGGCGATCCAGGAGAAGAGAAGGACGCCCACCGGCTTCCCGAGGACGAGTCCCAGAACGATGCCCAGGGTGATGTCCTGAGCGCCACCAGCGCCGCCCCCGAAGGTCACCCCCGCATTCGCCAGCGCGAAGATCGGGAGAATCATGTAGACCACCCAGGGATGGAGAGCGTGCTCCACCCACTCCAGTGGCGAGTGGTACTCGTCGCCGACCTCGTTGGCGGGGATGGTGAAGGCCAGCAGAACTCCGGCCACCGTAGCGTGCACGCCGGACTTGAGGACCGCGACCCAGAGCACCAGGCCCAGTACGGCATAGGGCAGGAAACGGCGGAAGCCCGCCCGATTCAGCAGGAAGAGCGCCCCCACCGCCATCGCTGCCACCGCCAGGGCCGAGCCCTCGAGCGTCCCGGAGTAGAAGAGGGCGATCACGAGGATGGCCCCGAGGTCGTCCACGATGGCGAGGGCCGTGAGAAAGACCTTCAGGCCGGTGGGTGCCCGACTCCCCAGGGCCGCGAGCACGGCCAGGGCGAAGGCGATGTCCGTGGCCATTGGGATCCCCCAGCCAGCCTCCCCGGGCCCACCCAGGTTGAGCGCCAGATAGAACGCGGCGGGCACCAGCATCCCTCCCACCGCGGCGAAGATGGGGAGCGCCGCCTTGCGCGGGGAGGCCAGCTCGCCGTCGAGCAGCTCCCGTTTCAGCTCCAGCCCCACCAGAAGGAAGAAGACCGCCATGAGGCCGTCGTTGATCCAGTGCAGCAAGTCCTTCTCCAGGCGGAGGGCCCCTCCCCCCACCACCACCTCGACGTGCCACAGGTCCACGTAGCTCTGGCCGAAGGGGGAGTTCGCCCACACCAGGGCGGCCACGGCGAATGCCAGCAGGAGAATGCCGCCGGACGCCTCCAGCTTGGTGAACTCCTGGAAGGGCTTGACCAGGAATTCCGCGGGAGTCGGCGGGCGAGAGGGGGGCGCGTTGTCAGACAAGGCGGGCCTCCGAGAGTCGTCTGAGTCGAGCGGAATTCAACTCGCGAACCCCGGCAGCGTCCCAATGTTTCCCTGGTTACCGATCTCTGGATCGCCAGAGCGACGCCCGGGGTCGGTCCTGTCCCCTCCTGCGAGTCAGGAGGCCGAGCGACCCGGGGAGGAGGCCCCTCTGCCCCGATGATCCAGGAGGCCGAGCGACCCGGGGAGGAGGCCCCTCTGCCCCGATGATCCAGGAGGCCGAGCGACCCGGGGGGTCGGCCCTACCTCCTCCCGTGAATCAGAAGGCCGAGAACCCCGTGATGGTCTGCCCGAGAATCAGGGCGTGGATGTCGTCGGTTCCCTCGTAGGTATAGACCGACTCCAGGTTGGCCATGTGGCGCATGGAGTGGTACTCCACGAGGATGCCGTTCCCGCCCAGGAGTCGCCTCGCCTCCCGCGCCACGTCCGTGGCCATGCTCACGTTGGCCCGCTTCGCCATGGAGACCTGGAAGGGGGTCATGGTGCCCTTGTCCTTGAGCCGCCCCAGCTGCAGCACCATGAGCTGCGCTTGGGTGATGTGCGTCATCATGTTCGCCAGGCGCACCTGCTGGATCTGCTTGGCCCCGATGGGCTCTCCGAACATGACCCGCTCCTTGGCGTAGCTGCGGGCCTCGTCGAAGCATGCCATGGCCGACCCAACCGCCCCCCAGGCGATCCCATACCGTGCCTGGGTGAGGCACAGCAGCGGGTGCTTGAGTCCGCTGGTGGTGTTCGGCATGAGGGCCGAGTCTGGAAGCTCCACGTCCTCCATGTGCAGCTCGGAGGTGTCCGACGCCAGGAGCGAGAGCTTCCCCTTCTGGTCCGTGGCCGTGAAGCCAGGAGTGTCCGTGGGAACGACGAACCCCCGGATCGACTTGGCGTCTCCCTGCTCCCCGGTCTGGGCCCAGACGACTGCCACGTCCGCCATGGACCCATTGGTGATCCACATCTTGGTCCCATTCAGCACCCACCCACCGTCCACCTTCCGGGCGGTGGTGATCATCCCAGCGGGGTTCGAGCCGTAGTCGGGCTCCGTGAGCCCGAAGCAACCCACGGCCTCTCCGGCGGCGAGGCGCGGAAGCCACTCCCGTCGGTGTTCCTCACTCCCGAACGCGAAGATGGGATACATGACCAGGGACCCCTGCACCGAGGCGAACGACCGGATTCCCGAGTCGCCCCGTTCCAGCTCCTGGTTGATGAGGCCGTACGCCACGTTGTTCAGCTCGGCGCACCCATACTCTTCGGGAAGGTTCGCGCCGAGCATCCCGAGCTCTCCCATCTCCGGGATCAGCTCCTTGGGAAAGCGCCGTTGGATGTAGGCCTCGCCGATGATGGGCATGACCCGGTCTTCGACCCACTGCCGGATCGTATCGCGCACCATCCGCTCCTCCTCGGAGAGAAGCGAATCCACATCGTAGAAGTCCACGCCTTCGAAGCTCATCGTCGTCCTCTGTGCTTGCCGGGTGCGACCGGCCTGCGCGGTGACTGGTGAATTCCCGTTGGACCGGGGGAGACCATCGGTACGGCGGACACCGTTGAACGGGTCCTTGGAGCCGGCGACTCCCAACCCTGCGGAGAGCCGAGCCCCCCGTCCAGGGGGCGTCCTAAGATAGCTCGGATTCGCCCCCTGTCTCCCCGAGCACGGACTGGATGACCCCGGGGTCCATACCCAGTTCCTCCAAGATCTCCCGGGTGTGTGCCCCGGCCCGGGGAACCTCCGCCCGGTTCGCCCACCGCTCCCCGTCCCAACGCAGGGGAAGAACGGTGTTCAGCCCGGCTCCGTCGGGGGTGGGCGCCATCATCCTGCTTGCCACGAACTGAGGGTCCTCCAGGAGTTCGCCCACGTCCTTCACCGGGGCACCGGGAACGCCAGCGGCTCGGAGTCGGGAGAGCAGGAGCGCGGCGGGAAGCTCCCGGGTGGCACCCGCCACCGCACGGTTCAGCTCCTCCCGGTGCGCCACCCGGTCCGGATTGTGCCGGTAGCGGGGATCCCGCTCCACTTCGGCCAGATCCAGGACTCGGCAGAGGCGGGAAAACAGTCCGTCCGTCCCCACCGCGATCATGATCTCGCCGTCGGATGTGGGGAAGGTGCCGTACGGGGCGATCATGGACAGCTCGGTCCCGAGCCGTCGGGCAATGGTCCCATCCGACGCAGCCGCCAGAAGATGATACCCGCTCCAGGTGACCGCGGTATCGAAGAGCGAGCCGGAAAGGCGGACGCCCTCCCCGGTCCGCTCCCGCTCCCGCAACGCGGCGAGGATCCCCAGGGCGGCCCACATCCCGGTCCCCATATCCACCACCGAAGTGCCGACCCGAACCGGCGGTCCCCCGGGCTCCCCGGTATAGGACAGGAGCCCTCCATGGGCCTGCATGAGGGGTTCGTACCCGGGCTGCCGACTCAGGGGACCCTCCTCCCCGTAGGCGAGGACCGATGTGTAGATGAGCCGCGGATTGAGGCGGCGAGCCTGATCCCAACCCATTCCCATCCCGTCCAGCGTCCCCGGGCGAAGGGCCTCCACCAGGACGTCCGCTTCCTCCACGAGTCGGGCCAGGACCCTCATGGCCGCATCGGTGGCCAGGTTCAGCTTGATGGAGCGCTTTCCGGTGTTGGCGAAGGCGAAGATGACCCCATCCTCCCGGTGGTACGGCGGGCCCCACGAGCGGGCAGCGTCGCCGGCGGGTGGCTCCACCTTGACGACCTCGGCCCCCATGTCAGCCAGGATCCGGGTGCAGAAGGGACCGGCCAGGTTCTGGGCCACCTCGATCACGCGAACGCCTACCAGCGGGAGCGGAGGAGTCATGGAACGCCGGATCCTATTCCCTTGCCCGGAGGACCCCGAAGGCCACTTCCCGAGCGAGCTTGCTCCCCAGCCAGGCTGCAGCGACCACCACGGCCAGCCACCCCCCGGGGATGAGATCCATGGATGGCGCCACGCCCAGCCAGATCCACAGGGCGAGGGCGCCCGCGACCAGTCCGCCGGAGATCCATCCAATCCGGCCGGCCCGGGTCCGGGCGCCGGAAACGCAGGCCTCACACCACAGCATGCGGTCGAGATCCGTGGAGTCCCGGGATTCACCACACCGGGCACACTCCATCTCGTCCCCCACCTGCTCTCGCCACCGACTGCGCCGTCGCTCGGTCATGCTCGGTCTGGGACCCCCGTCAGAAAAGCGCCTTGATCACGGCCCGGGTGTACTCCTTCGTGGACGCGTCGCCCCCCATGTCCGCCGTACGAACATCCCCGCGGCGAACCACGGTATCCACGGCTTTTCGAATCCGGGCCGCCGTCTCCATGTCCCCCACGTGGTCCAGCATCATGCAGGCAGAGAGGAGGAGGCCCGTGGGGTTGGCGATCCCCTTCCCCGCGATGTCGGGCGCGGAACCGTGTACCGCCTCGAACATGGCCGCGTCGGTCCCGATGTTCCCCGCGGGGGCGAATCCCAGTCCTCCTACGAGTCCCGCCATGAGGTCCGAGAGGATGTCACCGAACATGTTCTCCATGACCAGGACGTCCAGCCGGTACGGGTCCAGAACCAGGAGCATGGCCGTGGCATCGATGATCCGGTCCTCGAACTCGATGTCCGGGTAATCGGTGGCGACCTCCTTGGCCACGTCCAGGATCAGGCCCTGGGTATACTTGAGGATGTTCGCCTTGTGGGCCACGGTGACCTTCCTGCGGTCGTGGGTGCGGGCGTACTCGAAGGCGTAGCGGACCACGCGCTCGGTCCCGTGGCGGGTCACGATCATGACCGACTCCGCGGCGGCCCGAGGGTCGTCTCCCATCCCGATGTAGTGCTCCACACCGACGTACAGCCCTTCCGTGTTCTCGCGAATCAACACCAGGTCGATGTCCTCGTAACGTCCCCCGGGAACGATCGTCCTGGCGGGACGCACGTTGGAGTAGAGGTCGAACTCCTTCCGCAACGCCACGTTGATGGAGCGGAACCCGGAACCGGAGGGCGTGGTCAGGGGCCCCTTGAGGGCCACGCGGGTCCGACGGATCGAGTCCAGAGTCTCGTCCGGGAGGGGCGTCCCCACCTGCTCCAGCGCCGTAACGCCTCCCAGCTGCTCGTCGTAGTCCAGGTCCGCGCCTGAGGCCTGGAGGATCTCGACGGTGGCCGACGTGACTTCGGGTCCGATCCCATCCCCGGGGATCACGGTGATGGTGGTGGACACTCCGTGCCTCCTGCCTTTGACGTCCATGGGGAAAGTCGTGCGCCGCACACCGGCGCCCGGATCTCCAACTCCGGCTGACCGGCTGCCGACCCCGCCGGGCCCGGATGCATCAGCGCCGTACGTAGCGGGGATTGTACTCGTACTCCGTCCGGTCCTCTCCCCATTGGACCAGGTCTTCAAGGAGGGTCACCTGCTCCGTCCCGTCCCTCCGGGCGAGGCCCGCGATGTTGAGCGCCCGCCGCCAGGTAAGGTCGTTCAAGGTGGTACGCAGCAGGGTGGCCCGTGCCACCTCCCGCCCGCCGGGTGTGGTGGTGATCACCCGCACGGCGGCCAGGCCGGGATAGTCCTGGAAGAGCCGTTGGGTCGAATCGCTGAAGAGGTAGATGTAGGGCCCAACCCGGGCCCAGAGGGAGCCCCCTCTCTGAAGTTGGGCCGCGGGTTGTTCCACGGTCACCTCCGCGACGTTCCCCACGATCTCCACCGAGAGGTCCGTGACGGCACTGTAGTACGCCGCGGCCTCCTCCGCCGAAGGGACGGCGAGGTTCTCCTCCTCGCAGGCCGTCCCCACCAGCAGCGCTGCGAGCATGCCGGCCACCCACACCGTCCGTCTCTTCTCCGTCATCCGCACCTCGACATCGATCGATCAGTCCCCGCCGGCCAGAAGGCTCGTCGCCAGGGCATCCATCACCCGGGCCAATCCGGCTGGATCGTCCTCCGAGCTGGCCGACCCCTCCACCCGATCCAGCCAGATCACGACCCCGCTGGTCACATTCACTACCGCCACCATGAGCTCCACGGTCCCTCCATCCGCCGGGGGAGTGGCAGGGCGGAAAGCGATCCCGACGGGAAGGAGCGCCAGTGCGGAGCCGGAGAGGGCAGCCGCTCGACGGATCATCCCGTAGAGGGGGTCTCCGACGCGTCGGACCTCAGCCCGGAGGAACTGCCCGACGGGCAGCTGGTCCAGCGGCACGTCGAGTTGCGGCGAGCGTGCGAGGGAGCGCCGCAGGTCACCGGGAAGCACCCACTGGTCCGTCCCCCCCCGCCCCGACAAGGCGAAGGTGAGCTCCCGGTCGGCGTCGCCGGGCACCGAGGCGTTCTGCACGGGAAACACCACCACGCGTTGGCCAGCCAGCCCCGGAGCCGCGAGGGGCCCGGAGGCAGGCTCCGGTGTCCTCCCCCCCGCGCAAGCAGCAAGAAAGAGGAGCCCGGCAAGGGTCGACAACGCCGCGGTCGGCGTACGGAGATGGGGGGTTGGAAACGTCATGGGATCAGCCTTGAAAGGTATCCAGAGTCGTTCAATCCGTGAACCGGAAGGGTGATCGTCCCGCCTCCGGGGCTCCGCCCCCGCCTCGGCAGGCTCGGGACCTGCTGAGGGACGTGGTTGACGCGGACCGACGGTTCCCGCCCATTGCCGGTAGAATCCACACAAACCCCGACCGACATGTCCTCCGTGCCAACCCCCCACGTGAAGTGGGATGAGCTCCCCTGGGAGCCCGTAACCGATCTGATCTCCCGCCGACTCGTGACCAGCGAGCGGATGATGCTGGCCCAGGTCTTCTTGAAGAAGGGAGCCGTCGTCCCACGACACTCCCACGAGAATGAACAGCTCACCTACATCCTGGAAGGCGCTCTCCGCTTCCGGATCGGGCAGGACCTCGAGCGGGAGGTCGTGGTGAAGGCCGGAGAAGTCCTTGTGCTTCCCTCCAATGTCCCCCACGAGGCCGAGGCACTGGAGGATACCCTGGACGTGGACGTCTTCTGCCCACCACGACAGGACTGGCTCGACGGAACGGACAGCTACTTCCACGACAAGAGCTAGAGGATGGAACTGGGACTGGACGGACGCGTCGCCCTGGTGGCTGCATCCAGCAAGGGGCTCGGACGCGCCGTGGCGGAGGAACTCGCCGCAGAGGGATGCAACCTCGTCCTGTGTGCTCGCTCCCCGGAGCCCCTGGAGGCCGTGGGTCGGACCATCGCCGAATCCACCGGACGTCAGGTGGTGGTGCTCCCGACGGACGTGGCGGACGCCCGCCAGGTCGAGGCACTGGTGGAGTTGGCGCACCGCACCTTCGGCCGGGTCGACGTCCTGGTCACCAACGGTGGAGGCCCACCTCCCGGACGTTTCGAAGAACACGGAATCGAGGCTTGGCGTGCCGGGGCGGCGGTCACGCTGGAGAGTGTCGTGAGCCTGATTCGAGGAGTCCTGCCCGGGATGAAGGAGCGCGGTTGGGGTCGAATCCTCAACGTGACGTCCATCGCGGTAAAACAGCCCGTGGACGGGCTGATGCTGTCCAACAGCCTCCGGGCCGCCGTCACGGGGCTGGCTCGCACCCTTGCGAACGAGGTCGCCATCCACGGAATCACGGTGAATAACCTCATGCCCGGGTATACCCGGACCGAGCGCCTCGAGGAGTTGGCCGAGCATATCACCGCGAGCCGCGGCATCTCCGAGTCCGAAGCCTATGCCGCCTGGGAGGACCAGGTTCCCATGGGCCGGATCGGGGAGCCCCGGGAGTTCGCGGCGCTGGCCGCCTTCCTGGCTTCGGAGCGTGCCAGCTATATCACGGGACAGTCCATCGCGGTGGACGGCGGATGGATCCGGTCACTGCTCTAGCGCCGCACCTACGGATCATCGTTGGAGCGGGTCGTCGGTCTCCCTGGGACCGGCGCCCGGGCCAACCCGGTCCGGTTCAATAGAGACCCTGAAGGGGAGACACAGCGCATGTCCGGCCGAATCAGCGAATCCGAGTGGATCTGGAAGGACGGCGAGTTCATTCCGTGGGCGGACGCACAGCTCCACCTCCTCAGTACGGCGGTGCAGTTCGGTACGTCGGTCTTCGAGGGGATTCGGGCGTACCAGACCCCGAGGGGGCCCGCCGTCTTCCGACTCGGCGAGCACATCCGGCGACTCCAGGACTCTTGCCGCATCTATCGGCTTCCCCTGCGGCACGACGCTTCGGCGCTCCACGCCGCGTGCGTGGAGACGGTCCGGAAGAACGACCTCGGGGACTGCTACATCCGACCCATGGTGCTCCGGGGATACGGTGCCGCAGGTCTTTATGCGGAGGCCTCTCCCCTGGAGACGTACGTGGCGGCGTGGCCGTGGGGGACCTACCTGGGTGAGGGAGCGCTGGAGAAGGGTGTGGACGTCTGCACCTCGTCGTGGCTCCGAGCGCACCCCAATACCTTCCCCGTGGCCGCCAAGGCTGCCGGTCATTACGTGAGCGCGCAGCTGATCAAGATGGAGGCCGTGGCCAACGGGTACACCGAGGGGATCGCCCTCGGCCCCGGGGGCCTCGTGAGCGAGGGAAGCGGTCAGAACCTGTTCCTGGTCCGGGACCGTACGCTCATCACACCGTTTCTGGACGGCACCTCCCTGTCCGGAATCACCCGGGACGCGATCCTCCAGCTCGCCGAAGACGTGGGTGTCCCCGTGCGGGAGCAACTGGTGCCCCGCGAGTCCCTTTACACCGCCGACGAGATGTTCTTCACGGGGACGGCCTCCGAGGTCACGCCGATCCGGAGCGTAGACCGGATCGAGGTGGGCACCGGGAAGGCGGGCCCGGTGACCCTCATGCTCCAGAAGGCCTTCATGGACGTGGTCAAGGGACGGGTGGAGGACCGCCACGACTGGCTGACCCGGGTGGACTGAGCTCTCTCACACCGGGTCGGGCCGCGAGCGGTCCCCTCGGAGCGGAAAAGACCCGGGACTGTAGGAACGGTCCGACCTTGCTCCGCCGGCACCCGGCCCTCCTATCCGGCTCCGGCGATGTACTCCCTCAGGCGGAGGTTCTCGGACTCGATCTCGGTGCGAAGCGTGTTCACCACGTCACCGATGGACACGATCCCCGCGAGCCGCCCGTCCTCCGTTATGGGAAGGTGGCGCACCCGGTGCTCCGTCATGACTTCCATGGCGTGGGCCAACGAATCGTCGGCTCGGGCCGTGATCACGTCCCGGGTCATCAGGTCTCCCACCCGGACCTCGTCCAGATCGGCGGGACCCCGCGCAAGAAAGCGCAGCAGGTCCCGCTCCGTCAAAATGCCGACGGTATCACGACCCTCCATGACGACGAGCGCGCCGATGTTCCGGTCGACGAGGGACCGGATGGCCTCGAGGACGGTGACGCCCCGGTGGGTCGTCACCACGTGGGATCCCTTCTCGCAGAGGACCTGGGAGAGGCGCATAGCTGCTCCTCCTGTCGGGGGGGTACGATGCGATCATACTCCACCCCGGTCCGTCAGGGAAGAACCTTCTCCGCCACCACGAGGGTGCTCACCCGGTCCTGCCAGGTCACCCTCGCGCGGAACCCCACCGATTCCAGCGCGGCGACCTCCTCCTCCACTGAAAGGTAGGTGTCCTCTCCGGACCATTCTCGGAAATGGCCGAACGCCCCGTCGACGGGGATGCCGTGCCGCGCCAGGTGTTGCGCCCACGACTGGTAGGCCGCGCCGCGCTCCGTGTGTTCCGCGGGCATGGTCACATCCGCATTGGCAAACAGCCCGCCTGGGGGAAGGGCTCGGTGGATTCGCCGAAAGACGGCGCCCTTCGCCTCCAGGGTGGGAAGGTGGTGGAGGGCCAACGACGCAGTGATCGCGTCTGCGTGTGGGAGCTCCGCGTCGAACGAGCCCTCCCGGTAGCGGACCCGGTCACTCCACTCCCGGAGTCGGCTTCGGGCCAGGGCGAGCATCTCCGGATCCAGGTCCAGCGCCTCCACCAGCACGGTGTCGGACCGCCGGAGGAGCTCGCGGGACAGGGCTCCGGTCCCGGCCCCCAGGTCCAGCACGCGCCGAGGATCCCGCTTCAGCACCTCCTCGGCCGCACGGCGGAGCATCTCCTCGTAGCCGGGGATGAATCTCCGGATTGCGGCGTCGTACTCTTCCAGCGCCAGCTTCAGATGGTGGCGGAAACGGTATCCTTCCCTTCCGGGGGGTTGGGACACGCTCCGGCGCCGCTAGCGCACCCCCGCGGCGCCGGAGTCCGGATTGCGGACATCCGGCTGTCCAACCAGCTCTCCGGTGGCGGAATCCACGAGGATGGAGTGTGCGAGCCCCTGACGCCCGCGGACGCGAACGTCGTGCCCCAATGCCTCCAGCGCCGCGACCAACTCGCTGTCGGCGCCCTCCTCCTCCATGACGATCCGATCCGGAAGCCACTGGTGGTGGATCCGCGGTGCAGCCACCGCCGTCGGGAGGTCCATTCCGAAGTCGGTCAGGTTGAGGATCAACTGGAGGACCGTGTTGATGATCGTGCGTCCTCCCGGACTCCCCACCACCGCGAGGAGTCGCCCATCCCGTTCCACGATGGAGGGGGACATGCTGGAGAGCATCCGCTGCTCCGGGCGGGCGAGATTGGGGTCGGTCCCGATGAGCCCCCGGTCGTCGGTCAGGCCGGGCCCCGCGTTGAAATCTCCCATCTCGTTGTTCAGGAGGAAGCCGGCGCCGGGCACCACGATCCCGGAGCCATACCCGGCCTCCAGGGTGTAGGTCACGGACACGGCCATGCCGGATGCATCAACCACCGAATAGTGGGTGGTCTCCAGGCTCTCGGCCGGCTCCACCACGTCCAGCGGTGACGAGTCGGAGGCCCGCTCCAGGTTGATCGTCGACCGGAGCGCCGCGGCATGGCCCGCCGAGGTCAGTGCATGCACCGGAACATCCACGAAGTCGGGATCCGCAAGGTACTCCGCCCGATCCCGGAACGCCCGACGCATGGCCTCGGCCAGGAGGTGGAGGTACTCGGGGGAGTTGTGTTCCATGGATCCCACGTCGAACCCCTCCAGGATGTTCAACATGGTGGCGATGGCGACTCCACCACTGCTCGGGGGAGCCATGGAGATGACCCTGTGGTTCCGGTAGTCCACGGTCACGGGCGACCGCTCGCGAGCCTGATACCTCGCCAGGTCCGCCAGGGTGATGAGCCCTCCACCCCGCTCCATCTCCGCGGCGATCAGCCGGGCGGTCTCGCCACGGTAGAAGTCCTCGGCGCCCCGGTCACGGATGCGCGCGAGGGTCCGGGCCAGATCCGGCTGGCGAAGGGTTTCCCCAGCCTCGTAGGGGGTGCCGCTCCGCGAAAAGGCCGCCACCGTCGCCGGATACTCCTCGTATCTGCGTATGACGGAGGCGAGGCTCGCCGCCAGGCCCTCGGTCAGCTGGAAGCCCTCCTGGGCCAGCGTGACCGCCGGCTCGACCAGCCGGCTCCACTCCCGACTCCCGTAGAGCCGGGCGGCCCTCTCGAACCCGGCCACCGTTCCGGGAACCCCTACGGCCCAGTGGCTGAAGTGGTGCCGGGTAGCCGAGTATTCTCCCTCTTCCAGCCACATCTCCGGGTGGGCCGCAACAGGTGCCTTCTCTCGGAAATCCAGCGCCGTGGTCGTGCCGTCCGGGAAGCGGATCACCATGAAGCCGCCGCCACCGATGTTCCCCGCAGACGGATGGGTAACCGCCAGGGCGAAGCCCGTCGAAATCGCCGCGTCCACGGCGTTCCCTCCCTCGGCCAGCACTTCGGCACCGGCCCGGGAAGCCTCCGGGTGTTCGGAGACCACCATGCCGCCGCCCGCCCGTACCGTCTCTCCCCGCTCCCCCGCCACGATGGCCTGGGCTCCGAGGGACCCCGGGAAGCAGAGTGTGACGCCAGCCAGGAGGGATAGATAGCCACCCGTCAGGGGTGCGAGGCTTCGGGCGCTGTTCCTCAAAGCGTCACTCCTCACCGTAGTGAACGTCGTGGAACTGGTGCGGAAGGTTCGGACCCGTCTGAATCACCATCCCCAGCTGCCGGCGCTTCTGGATGTTCCGGCGGCCATGCTCCCTCAGATACGCCTCGTACTTCTCGCGGCCCTCGTTGTACGCCTCGGGACCGAAGGCGATGGGCTCCGCCCCGTCACGGTTATCCAGGAGGTCGATGTCGGTGATCTTACCGGTCTCGTCCAGGTGGAAGTGGAGCTCCAGACCCAGGGGGTGGAGCACCTGCCGGTTCATCTCGAACAGGATCCCGTGCGCCACCAGGAACTCCACAGGATTCTCGATCTTCGGAAGCATGAAAACCTCTCGCAGGAGGGGTCGGATCGCGACCGCTGAGTGGGAGGCTGAAAGCTAGTGCCGGCGAGGGATGGGGGCCAAACAATCGGGCCCAAGCTCCGTGAGGCGGACCGCCCCCAGGAGTGCCATGGCCCTCTGGAGCTCAGCGTCCAGCGTATCGAGGACGTGGGAGACTCCGGCAGAGCCGCCCAGGGTCAGGCCCCAGAGGTAGGGACGCCCGACCAGGACCGCCCTGGCCCCCAGGCACAGCGCCTTGGCCACGTCGGTCCCTCGGCGAATCCCTCCGTCCATCAACACGGGAATCCGCCCCTTCACCGCCGCCACCACGTCGGGCAGTAGCCGAATCGTCGGCTCGGCGCCGTCCAGCTGCCGCCCCCCGTGATTGGAGACCACGATGGCGTCTGCGCCGGCCTCCACCGCCTGCTCGGCGTCGGCCGGGTGCTGGATTCCCTTCACCACCACCGGGAGGTTCCCGAGCCGCCGGAGCCAGGCCACCGATTCCCACGTGAGGCTGGGATCGAACTCTTCCCGGATAAATGCAGCCAGCCCCGAATCCCGGTCCTGCTCGGGTAAGCGGGACTGCACATACCCCGCGAAGTTGGCGATCTCCACCTCGTCCCCCAGGGTGAAGTGGTTGCGGGCATCGTGTTCCCGGTTCCCCGCCACGGGCACGTCGACCGTAAGGCAGATGGCCCGGCACCCGACCTCCACGGCCCGCCGCACCAGATCCTCGGTGAGGCTTCGGGTCCGGAAGACGTAGAGCTGCAGCCAAAGGGGGCCCGCCGCATGGGCGGCGATCTCCTCGATCCGCGTCGTGGCCATGGTGGACGCCACCATCAGGTGACCTCTCCTGCCGGCCCCTCGGGCCGTCGCGACCTCACCCTCCGGATGGCAGAGGCGCTGGAACGCCGTGGGCGCGAGGAGCACGGGGGACGGGAGACGCTCCCCAAAGAGCGTGCAGGAGAGATCCACCTCGGACACGTCGACGAGGACCCGGGGCCGGAAGTGGACGTCCCCGAACGCGCGCGTGTTTCCCTCGAGGGTGACTTCGTCCTCGGCTCCGCGGGCGTAGTACTCGTAGACGGGGTGAGGCAACCTCTCCCGGGCGGCGGCCTGACACTCGACCAGATTGCGGGGAAAGGTGCTGGGCTCGGTGGACACGGCGGACCTCGAAGGTAGGGACATGGGCCGGCGGGGATTTGCCCGTCCCGGATGGGACCATTACTTCATTCTCCGCCTCCGCCACAATGGTGGGAGGCTCCTCCCTGCTCAAGGGAGGGGCGGGACGTGGTCCTCCGTGGCGACGGACCCGGATAGCCGGACAGGAGTGGATTCGAATGCGACGCAGGGATTTCGTCAGGAAGGCCGCGTTGGGGACCGCAGGCGCGGGAGTGGTGAGTGCGTGTGGTGGTGACGCGGGTACCGTCGTGGCCACCGCGGAAGCAGCCGTCCAGGGCCCGGAGGTCTCATGGCGGCTCGCCACCTCGTTCCCCCCTTCACTGGACATCCTCCATGGCGCCGCGGAACGGATCTCCGAACGGATCTCCACCCTCACCGGCGGTCGCTTCCGCATTCGAGTCTACGCCGCGGGAGAGATCGTCCCACCGCTGCAGGTGATGGATGCGGTGCAACAGGGCACCGTCCAGGCAGGGCTCACCGGGGGCTACTACTACATCGGCAAGAGCCCGGCCCTGGCCTTCGACTCCACCCTGCCCTTCGGACTGAACGCCCGGCAGCAGTCTGCCTGGCTGCTTCACGGAGGCGGGCTGGAGCTCCTGGAGAGCGTCTACGCGGACTTCGGCATCGTCCCAATCCCCGCAGGAAACACCGGGACCCAGATGGGGGGCTGGTTCCGGGAGCCCGTGAACTCGGTCCAGGACCTGCAGGGACTCCGTATGAGGATCCCGGGTCTGGGGGGCGAGATCATGGCGCGCCTGGGTGCGTCGGTTCAGGTGCTCGGGGGCCCCGACATCTATCCCGCGCTGGAGCGGGGCGCCATCGATGCCACAGAGTGGGTGGGACCCTACGACGACGAGAAACTGGGATTCTACCAGATCGCACCCAACTACTACCTGCCCGGGTGGTGGGAGCCGGGACTCAATGCCATCCTCCAGGTATCCCGGGCGGCCTACGACCAGCTTCCGGACCCGTACCGGGAACTCCTGCGAATGGCCTGCCACGAATCCATGGTGGACATGCTGGCCCGCTACGACGTGGAGAATCCCAAGGCGCTCAACCGGCTGGTGAATGAGCACGGGGTAAGTCTGCGGGCGTATTCCGACGAGATTCTCGAAGCGGCCTGGCGGGAGAGCAACGCCTTCCTGGAGGAGCAGGCCGCGGCAGACACCACCTTCCGCACGGTGTACGAGTCCTGGAACGCGTACCGGATGGAGGTCTTCCCCTACTTCGCGGGGAACGAACAGCACTACGCCCGCTTCGCCTTCAACCAGGTGCCGAATCCGCTCATCACGGATTGACGGGGGCGACGTGCCGTGGGCCCCGCTCCGGGGACCGGCCGGATACGCGGCCCGGGTTTCGCGGACTCGCCGTGCGATGCGGGACTCGGCGGGCCGGATCCATGCTCGGGGGCCGAACCGCGGGCCCTCTCTAGTGGATGGGCCACGGTCGCTCCGGCCGCCGGGCATCGTCCGTATCCTCGGGGGTAGCCCAGTCCCCGGGTCGGTGCTTAGCGTTCAGGCTTTCGAGCCTCCCCTCCGTCGATGAGGTTGACCTCGGTGCGCCCCATCCAGCTGGTATTCATCGCCTCGATCTTTCTGAGCGCCTTCCTGCTCTTTCTGGTGCAGCCGCTGGTGACCCGGATGCTGTTGCCGGTCTACGGGGGGAGTCCGGCTGTATGGAACACGGCGCTGGTCTTCTTCCAGGTCCTCCTCCTCCTGGGCTACCTCTACGCCTTCGTCCTGAGCCAGCTCCGGTCGAAGGCTCTGGGGCTGACCCTCCACAGCGCCGTTCTCATTCTCCCGCTCCTCCTCCTGCCCCCCTCCCTGGGCTCCGGCATGTCCATCGGGGTGGCGACCAGCGCCTGGCCCGCAGCCCGGCTTCTCCTCTCGCTGTGGTTGCTGGTGGCTGCTCCATTCTTCACCCTGTCCTCGAACTCCTCGCTCGTACAATGGTGGTGGACCCAGGGTGGATTCCGGGGGAGTCAAGACCCGTACTGGCTCTACGCCGCTTCGAACACGGGCTCGCTCATCGCCCTCCTGTGCTATCCCTTCGTGCTCGAGCCGTCGTTCGGGGTCCTGGATCAGGCCCGCCTATGGAGTGGAGGCTATGCCCTCTTCGTTGTCCTGACGCTGGCAGTCATGGTTCACGCCGCGGCTCGGCCGCGGTCCTATATGGTGGAAGTGCCGACGGAACCCATGCCCGAACCCGAGGCGACTCCAGGAGGGGCGCAAGTGTCCGTGGGGCGCCGCCGAGTGCTCATGTGGATCGTGAGATCCGCCGTCGGGTCGAGCCTTCTGCTGAGCGTGTCGACGCAGATCACCACGGATCTCGCCCCAACCCCGCTCCTGTGGGTCGTTCCCCTCGCCCTCTTCCTGTTGACCTTCATCGTGGCTTTCGGTGCGGCGGACCGTCTGCCCCGACCCGTCCTCACAGCCGCAGCGACGACCTTTCTCATGGCGTCTGTGGGCCTTCTCCTGGTGGGCGGGCGGCCCTCCTTCGAGGTGACGCTCTTCATCGCCCTTGGAACGCTCTTCTTCGGAGCCCTGCTGTGTCACCGTGACCTGGCTGCCGGGCGCCCGGGCGCGAAGCATCTCACCGCATTCTACCTCTGGATCTCTCTCGGAGGTGCCCTGGGTGGGACCCTGAATGGCCTGGTCGCCCCGCTGGTCTTCGACTCGGTTGCGGAGATGCCGCTGACCCTTATGGCAGTGGCGTTTCTCGTGTACGTCGACCCGGAGACCGATCGCCTGACACCGTCTCGTCCGAGTTGGATCGTGGGGCTCCTCGCTGGTGCGGCTTTCCTGTTGCCCGTGCTCACCTCCATTCAGGTGCAGGGGTGGGGTCTGACCCTCGGAGTTCTCGGTGGCGTGATCCTGTGGTCCCTCGCCTCGGCTCGGTACGTGGGTCTCAACAGTGTGACGGTAGGGATCGCATGCATCCTGGTGCTCTCCAGCGGCTTCGCATCGCGCATGGTGGAGCGTGAGCGGAGCTTCTTCGGGGTCATCTCCATCGTGGAGGACGCCGAGACCATCCAGATGATCCATGGGACGACCGTTCACGGCATGCAGTGGAAGGACGAGGCGCGTCGGGCCATACCCTCTTTCTACTATCATCCCTCCGGGCCCATGGGGAGCCTGATGCGGGCGGAGGACGATTCCGCCGCCATTGGCATCGTTGGGCTAGGCACCGGAGGGCTCGCCGGGTTCGGAAAGCCCGGCCAGCGGATCACCTACTTCGAGATCGACCCCCTCGTGGAAGACCTGGCCCGGGAGCACTTCACCTTCCTCGGCGACAGTCCGGCAGACGTCTCCGTGGTCATCGGTGACGGCCGGTTGGAGCTGGAGAAGCTGGACCAGGATACGTTTGACCTTCTCATCATCGATGCCTTCAGCAGCGACTTCATCCCGGTGCACCTGCTCACGGACGAGGCGCTCGACCTGTACATCGACAAGGTCAAGTCCACGGGACTCGTGGTTTTCCACATATCGAGTCGCCACGCGGATCTACGCCGGGTCCTCGAGGGATACGCTCGGGCCCGAGGCAGGCCGGTCGCCTACGCCGACTACTCCCCCTCTGCCGAAGCCCTGGACGAAGGGGCGCACAGAACGATCGTGGGTGCATTCTCGGAAAGCACTGCGGCCATCCAGGCCCTCACTCGCGAGCCCCTCTGGACCCGATACGCGGCGGACATCAGCCCCGTCCGCTGGACCGACGACTACTCCAACATCCTCAGCGTCCTGAACTAGGGGCCGGAGGCGCGAATCATTCGGCCGACTACCCCCGGGGGGTCAAGACCTCCACGGCGCGCCAGCAGTACCACGCCGCCGCGGACCGCCAGGGGCGGAGATGGTCCGCCACCTCCTCCATCGCCTTCGCATCCAGCGGTTCCCCCAGACCGTGGATCCGGGCCCACCCGCTCCGCACGCCCAGGTCCCCCACGGGCCAGACGTCGGGACGGTGCAGGTTGAACATGAGGAACATCTCGGAGGTCCAGCGTCCGATCCCCCGTACCCGGGTCAGGTGTGCCACCACCGCATCATCGGGGAGTCGTGAGAGTCCCCGGAGCTTCACGGTCCCGGCGGTGGCCTTCTCCGCCAGATCCAGGATGGCGGCCAGCTTGTTCCGGGAGAGACCCGCTCCCCGGAGCGTCTCCCGGTCGGCGGCCAGGACCGCCTGTGGCGTGACCCGGCCCCCCAGAGCCTCCACGACCCGTCCGTGGATGGTCAGAGCTGCCTTCCCCGCCAACTGCTGATAGACGATTGCGGCGGTGAGGGACGCGAAGACCGATCCGCGGGGTGCACGGAGATCCGGTGGCCCCACTCGCTTCACCAGCGGGGCGAAGTGCCGGTCCTGCAGCAGGAATGCGTGGCCATCGGTCCAGGGTGAAGGCATGGTGGCGGGGGGCTCCGGGAGACCTTGCCGAGCCGGAAAGGGGACGAGTCGGCCGACCGGTCAGGCAGGCCGGGCAAGCCAGACGAGCCCGGCCAGCACCACCAGCTGAATGGCGATGAAGGGGATGGCGCCTCGGTAGATCGCCAGGGTGGGCACCTTCGCCGGCGTCACCCCCCGGAGATAGAAGAGGGAGAAGCCGAAGGGCGGAGTCAGGAACGAGGTCTGCAGGTTCACCGCGAGCACGATTCCCAGCCAGACCGGATCCAGACCGAGTTGGCGGGCGGGAAGCACCAGGAGGGGGACGATGATGAAGGCGATCTCGAAGAAGTCGATGAAGAAGCCCAGGACGAAGACCAGCAGGTTCACGGCCAGCAGGAATCCGAGCCACCCACCCGGCAGCCCCGTCAGCAGGTCCGCGATCCAGATGTCTCCGTCCAGACCTCGGAAGACCAGGGAGAAGGCGGTCGAGCCGATGAGGAGGAAGATCACCATGATGGTGAGGCGGGTGGTGTCTTCCGCCGCCTCCCTCAGCACGTCCATGCCGAGGGTCCGATTCAGGGCGGCCAGCACCATGGCCCCCACGGCACCCAGGGCCCCCGCTTCGGTGGGTGTGGCCACGCCGGCGAAGATGCTCCCCAGGACCACCACGATGAGGATCAGCGGCGGAAGCATGGAGAAGACCACCTTCCCGAGAAGCTGCCCCGCCGCCCGCTCCCGAGCTTCCTTCGGCAACGCCGGGACCCACCCTGGCTTCACCACCGCCAGGAGGAGGATGTAGAGGGCGTACCCCCCGGTGAGGACGAGCCCCGGGACGAGGGCCGCCCGAAAGAGGTCTCCTACGCTCACCCCGAGTTGGTCCCCCAGGACGATCAGAACGATGCTGGGTGGGATGATCTGACCCAGGGTTCCGGATGCCGAGATGGTCCCCAGCGCCACCTCCTGCCGGTAGTCGTTCCGAAGCATCACGGGGAGGGAGATCAGGCCCATGGCGGTCACCGAGGCTCCCACGACCCCGGTGGCGGCCGCCAGGAGCGCCCCCACGAAGATCACCCCCAGCGCCAGTCCACCGCGGACGCCGCCGAACAACAGTCCGATGGTCTCCAGCAGGTTCTCCGCCAGCCGAGACTTCTCCAGGACCGTCCCCATGTAGATGAAGAAGGGGACGGCCAGGAGCGTGTAGTTCGACATGGTCCCGAAGGTCCGCTCCGGGAGCGCCGTGAGGAGAATCAGGTCGAAGGCACCCGCCAGGCTTCCGAGGACGGCGAAGAGGAGGGCCGTCCCCGCCAGGGCGAAGGCCACGGGGTAGCCCGTGAAGATGAAGGCCAGCGCCCCGACGAACATGAGGGGGCCCCACACCGCCCCCGTCAAAGGTGGCCTCCCGCGCTGTGCTCCGTCCCGGGTTCGGCCAAGGGATCGCCCCCCGTGGTGGCGCCCCCGTCGGGCCCTCCGTCGATCTCCTCACCCCGGATGCGGTCCACGGATCTCACCACCTGTGCGAGCCCCTGCAGAAGCAGGAGCGCGAACGACACCAGGATCACCGCCTTGATGGGATAGCGGGGTAGGCCTCCGGGATCGGGCGAGACCTCCCCGATGACCCACGAGTTCCGCACCGTGGGAAAGGACACCCAGAGCATCACCGCCGCGAACGGAAGCAGGAAGAGGAGACCTCCCAGCAGGTCGATCCAGCCCTGGGCCCGTCGGCTCAGCCGTCCATAGAGGACGTCCACACGGACGTGGGCGTCCACCTTCAGCCCGTAGGCGGCCCCCAGAAGGAAGATCAGCGAGAAGAGGTACCACTGGGCCTCGTTCAATGCGTTCGAGCTCAGAGACACCCCCGCGTAGCGCGTCAGGTACCGGGCTACGGCGTTGTACGCCCCCATGAGGACCATGAGGAGGGCCAACCACCGGAGGAGAGCCCCGAGCCGCACGTTGAGGCGGTCGATGAGGCCGGCGAGAAGACGGAGGGTCTGCATGCCGCCAGAATGAGGCGCCCTGGTACCCTTCGCAATGTGGCCTCCCCGGCGGAGGGACGCTCGACCCTTACACCCACTCCGGGGTTAACGATGGTACATCTCAACGATCTGATGGGTGTGGACGTCAGACGTAGTGTGCGTTCCACCCCCCCTGGCCTTTGGATTCCTGGAGACCCATCCCATGAAGTGCTCTTCCGCCTCCGGTGCCCTCGTCACGGCGCTGGTCTTGTCGCTTCCTTGTGGCCTCGTCGCCCAGGATACGGTCCAGGTGCGGGACTCCCTGCAGGTGCAGGTGGAGACCTACGTGTTCGGCTACGCCCTTCCCCCGCTGGAAGCGGGGGCCGTGCCGGTGGAAATGTCCCTGGAAGAAGCCATCGCCCGGGCGCTCGAAGTGAACCTCAACGTCCAGAGCGCACGGCTTTCACCCGTCATCCAGGACTACGCTCTCCGGGTGGCGCAGGCGGCCTTCGCCACGACGGTGAGTGGCACGTACGGCTACAACAACGCCACCAGCCTCTCCACCAGCCAACTGGATGGTGGCAATCAGACCAACACCGTTCGCCAGACGTTCAACACGTCCATCGCCAAGCCGATGCCGTGGTACGGCGGTCGATTCTCGGTGAACTTCAACAACTCCCGGACGCAGACGGACAACTCCTTTGCCACCCGCAATCCGTCGTTCAGCTCCCAAGTGAACCTGAGCTACACGCAGCCGCTGCTTGCGGGGTTCAAGACCGACAACCAGCGGGCCGCGGTCCAGACACAGACCATCCAGGCCCAGATCACGGATCTACAGGTCCTTTCCCAGGTGGAAGGCATCGTCGGGCAGGTTCAGGAGGCGTACTGGGCCCTTCGCGCGGCCATCGAACAGATCGAGATCCAGCGGCGGTCCCTGGCCGAGGCAGAGCAGCTGGTGGAACAGAACCGCATCCGCCTGCAGCTCGGACGGGGGACCCAGTACCAGGTGATCCAGTCGCAGGCTCAGTTGGCCAGTGCCCAGCAAGCACTCCTGAACGCGGAGGTGCAGTGGCGGAATCGGGAATTCGCCTTCAAGCAGCTCATCCTGGGTGGGGCGACGGACCCCCTCCTCTATGAGACCATCAATCCGGTGGACCTACCCTCCGTGACGCCCCCCTCGGTGGACATCCAGGCTGCCGTGGCCACGGCGCTGGACCAGCGGACGGACATCCGCCAGCAGCGCCAGCAGCAGCGGATCTCCGAGGTGAACCTGGCGGTCACCCGGAACGGTCGCCTTCCCGATCTCAACCTCACCGCCAGCTACGCGCTGCAGGGCGTTGGAGGGGATCTCTTCGACCGCTCGGGACTGGGCGGCGACCCGGTCCTCGTCCAGCAGGGTGGCTATTTCGACGGGCTGAACTCCATCGCGGACTTCGAGGCACCTACCTGGAGCCTCCAGCTCCAGGCCAGCTATCCCATCGGGAACACCGCCGACGAGGCGAACCTGGAGCGGGCACGCCTCCAGCTCCGCCAGCAGGAGCTGGCCCTGCGTGAGCAGGAACTGGCCATCGTCACCCAGGTCACCAATTCAGGGCTCGCGGTGGACAACACCTTCCTCCAGTACCAGGCCGCCCAGCGGAGCCGGGAAGCCGCGGAGCTGAACGCCGCCGCCGAGCAGGTGAGGTTCAACGTGGGGGCCGCGACCAACTTCGAGCTGGTCGCCGCCCAGAACCAGGTGACCAGCGCCCGGCTCGCCGAATTGCAGGCCCTCATCGCTCACCTGAATGCCGCGGCGGCGTTCGAACGGATCCAGAGGGTAGGGAGCTAGGCGGGACGGCGGGCCCGCGAAGGTTCCTCAGAGCAGGTAGCCGCCATCCACCGGGATCACCGCCCCGGTGATGTGGCGTGCGGCCTCCGTACAGAGGAAGAGGACCACGGCCGCCACGTCCTGCGGATCCCCGAGTCGACCCAGGACGCTCCGCTCCCGGGCGTTGTCCAGGATCTCGGCCGGGACCCTGTCGGTGAGCCGCGTGGTCCGGATGTACCCCGGCGCCACGGCGTTCACGTTGATGTTCCGGGGGCCCAGCTCCACCGCCGCGCTGCGGGTCAGGCCGAGCAGGCCCGACTTGGAGGCGGAGTAGTTGGCCAGCCCGAACTCGCTCCGGAGCCCGTGGACCGAAGCGATGTTCACGATCTTCCCGTACTCCTGGGCCCGCAGGTGAGGAGCCGCGGCCCGGATGAAGTGGAACGCGCCGTCCAGGTTGGTCCGCAACACGGCCTCCCACTCGTGATCGGTCATGTGCCAGAGCGCCCGGTCCGCACCGATCCCGGCGTTGTTCACCAGGATGTGAAGCCCCCCGAGCTCCTCGATGGCGTCGGCTACGAACCCGTTGACGTCCCGGGAGTTGCGGACGTCACACGCCTGGCAGAACACCCGCACTTCAAGTTGGCGTAGCTCCCGGGCGAGCTTCTGGGCCTCGGTCCGGGAGGGTCCACCGTCGTCCAGGAAGTTGAAGGCCAGGTGTACCCCCTCCGAAGCGAGGTCGAGGGCGATAGCCCGACCGATCCCCGACGACCCGCCGGTGACGATGGCCGCCTTGCCTCGTAGCTCGTGAGGATGTCCGAGGACGTGCGGCTGGGTCTCGGGGCCGGCCACCTCCTCGATGAGGAGCTCCACGGCCTCCTCGACCTCCCGCTCTTCCACCACCCGGAAGGGATCGAGGGGCTCCGTCGGTCCTCCGGACGCCGGAAGGTTGGACCCGGAGCGCGGCCGGTCGACGGAGGCGTCCACGGGAGTCGCCCCCGGGCGGGTGCGGTCCGGGTCGGAGCCCGGATCGGGATGGGAAGTGGGTGAGGGAGTTCGCATCCCGCCAGACTACGGGGAGTCCTGCGGGATTGGCAACGGGACCGCCCAACGGGCCGGGGCGAGGCGGGAGATCAGCCCTCCGCTCCAGGCACCCTCAGCCGATACCCGAATCCACGCACCGTCTCGATCCAGTCCCCTACGTCGTCCAGCTTGGCGCGGAGGCGGCGGATGTGCATGTCCACGGTGCGTGTCTGGATCCGGTCCGAGACGTCCGCTTCCACGTCCCACGCCTCCTCCAGGAGCTGTCGGCGACTCTGGGTCCGGCCCCGGCGCTCCATGAGGGCCTGGAGAAGCCGGAACTCGGTGGGGGTCAGGTTCAGCTCCTCGCCTCCCAGGGTGACCTGGTGCGCTCCCACGTCCATCCGGATGGGTCCGGAGGTGAGGATACGCCCTCCGGATACCCCGGAACTCTCCGAGCTGCGACGGAGGATCGCCCTGCACCGCAGGACCAGCTCCCGAGGAGAGAACGGCTTGGTGAGGTAGTCGTCGGCGCCCATTTCCAGCCCCGTGATCCGGTCTTCCTGCTCTCGCTTCGCGGTGAGCACCAGGACCGGCACCCCCTGCGTCGCCGGTTCCTCCTTGAGCGCCTTCAGCACCTCGTCGCCGGAGAGCCCGGGCAGCATCCGGTCCAGGACCAGGAGGTCCGGAACCTCGCGGTGGATCGCCTTCAGCGCTTCGGGCCCGGAAGCCGACGTTTCCACGCGGAAGCCTTCCCGGGTCAACTGATAGGCGATGAGAGCCGCAATGTCCGGCTCGTCCTCCACCACGAGGATGCGGGGGGTCCTGCTCTTCTGGGGTGCCTGTTCCATATCGGTTCTCAGGATGGCGACCTTCACGGGCTCTCGGCCACCAGGGCTGCGAGTTCTCGTTGCGTCAGTGTGTGATCCGCCCGCTTCGCGGCGTCGAAGATCCGGTTCGCGAGGAACTCGTCATCCGGGTCGAGACCCTGGGACCGAAGCCAGTACTTCACGTTGGACAGCCCGGCCATGGGTCCGATCTCGATCAGCTGGGTGCGGCCCACCATGGAAGCCGGCACGCTGGAGTAGATGCGGTCGGCGAGCCAGGCGTCCCCCTTCTCCTCGGCCTTGATGATGGCCGCGGCGTGGACGCCCGTCCCGGTGCGGAAGGCGTCGTGTCCCACCACCGGGGCGCCGTTGGTCAGGGGCACTCCGTAGGCTCGCGCCATGCACTCGCAGTACCGGGGAAGCTGGGTCAGGTCTCCATCGTAGACCCCGAGGAGCTTCAGGTTCACCAGGATGAGTTCCATCTCCGTGTTCCCAGCCCGTTCCCCGACACCGAGGGCCGTCCCATGCACCCGCGTCGCACCCGCCTGGATGGCGGCGAGGGTGTTGGCGAGGCCGAGTCCCCGGTCCCGGTGCCCGTGCCAATCCACTGTGACGTTCGTCTCACCGGACGGTTCGATGATCTCCTCGATGACGAACCGGACCAGCGCCCGAACCCCCTCCGGCGTCGCGTGACCCACGGTATCGGCAATGCAGAGCCGCTTGGCGCCCCATTCGATGGCGTGCCCATAGAGGGCCCGGAGGGTGTCCGGGTGGGCACGGGTGGTGTCCTCGGTGACCATCATCACCGGGAGCCCCTCGCGGACCGCGAAGGTCACCGCCTTCTCCGCGGTGGCAAGCATGCGGTCGAGGGTCCACCCCTCTGCGTAGACACGGATCGGGGAGCTCCCGATGAAGGTGCACGCCTCGATGGGGATTCCCACCGCCTGGGAGATCTCCACGATGGGCTTCACGTCCGCCACAACGGTCCGGGCGGCACAGTTCGCCTCGATGGACAGCCCGTGGTCCGCAATCTCGCGGGCCAGCGCCGTGACGTCGGCCACCGCCCGAGGCCCGGCACCGGGAAGACCGATGTCCGCCGTGTGGATGCCCAACCCCGACATGAGGTGGAGGAGTTCGATCTTGTCGGCGATGGGCGGATCCGTCACCGACGGATTCTGCAGGCCGTCCCGGAGGGTCTCGTCGTCCAACTCGACGGGGCCCACGGTGGTCCAGTCGAAACTCTCGTCCTGGGAGTTCCAGTCGTAGATCAGATCCTTCTCGTCCATGGAGAACACGGGGGAGGTGGGGAGAGACAGGACACCATGCGTCAACGTCTCCTTACACACAGGCGCCTGCAAGCTCAAGTGTCCTACCCTTCCTCGCGCAAGGTGCGGGAACGCGTTCTTGCCGTCCATCCGCTGAGGAGGCAGCATGGGAGATGCCCATCGACCTGGCTCGATTCCCGCGCGCTCTTCCCTCGATCCCTCCCGATGACCCGGATCTCCGGGACGCGCTGCACCGTGTCCTCGACCGGGTGGACGTCCGACGGGTGATTGCCCAGGTGCGCGCCGAGGACGCCCACACGATCGAGCAACAACTCCTCCTGGCCTCCACCCCGGCTCCACCGTTCCAGGAGGAGGAGAGAGGACGCCTCTTCGCCCGTCTCCTCCTCGAGGCGGGAACCGACGCGCCTCGGGTGGACGAGGTGGGGAACGTCATCGCCTGGCTGGGCGGAGAGGGTGCCCGGCCCCTGGTGGTGTCGGCACACCTCGACACCGTCTTCCCCGTCTCGCAGGAGATCCAGTTTCACAAGGACGGGGACCGCTGGATCGGGCCCGGTATCTGTGACGACGCCCGCGGGCTGACCGCCGTGCTGGCGCTCACCCGGGCACTGGTCCGCCTGGACTACCCTCCGGACATCCCCCTGCTCCTGGTGGGCACCGTGGGAGAGGAGGGAGTCGGGAATCTGCGAGGCGTACGACACCTCTTCGGCGCAGGCGGGGCGGGAGAGAACGCTCGCGGCTTCATCTCGCTGGACGGGGCCGGGGTGAACCGCATCATCGCGAGCGGAGTGGGCTCCCGGCGCTTCCGCGCTGTCGTGGAGGGCCCCGGCGGTCACTCATGGGTGGATTGGGGACGGGTGAACCCCATCCACCTCCTGGCTCGTGCCGTCGCCGCCTTCGACGACCTCGACCTCCCCGCAGGGACGACCCTGAATGTGGGGCGGATCGAAGGGGGAACCTCCGTGAATGCCATCCCGGCCCGGGCGTGGATGGAGTACGAGGTTCGGAGCGAGAGCGAAGGCCACCTTGCACTGGTGGAGGGCGCCATGCATGGGGCACTGACCTCGGTGGTGCAGGATGGGAACGGCAGTGCCCGCCCGGACGAGGAGGCCGTCCTGGAGGTGGACCGGATCGGCGACCGGCCTGCCGGGACCACCTCACCGGATGAGCCCCTGGTTCGGGCCGCAACCCAGGCAACCCGGGCCCTGGTGGATCGCGCCGAGCTCGCCGCCTCGTCCACCGATGCCAATCTTCCCATGGCTCTGGGGATACCGGCCATCACTCTCGGTGCGGGCGGTGAAGCGGGAGAGGCTCACACCCCCCGAGAGTGGTACCGCAACGAGAAGGGCCCGGAGGGTGTCCTCCGGGCCCTCTTCACCCTCCTGGCACTGGAGCAGATCGACCCCTGACCGGGACCGATCCGGGAGGCGGCTGACTCAGCCCGCCTCCACCACCGAGTCGGAAGCCAGGTTCACCGATCCCCTCACCCCCTGTAACCGGGTGCGATCCCCCAAGAGACTGTCCGTCAGGCGCACGTCCTCCAGCTGGCTGCCGGCCCCAACCAGGGTGTTGGAAAGGACGGATCCCACCAGGTTGGCGTTCGCTTCGATGGTCACGTTCGGGCCGATGCGGCCACCGTGCACGTGGGCACCCGCCTCGATCCGGACCGGCTCCACGATCTCGGCCCCCACCACGGAAGCCCCCTCCTGCACCCCCCCGCGCGTCGTCCGCAACAGGTGTTCATTGGTCTCGATGAGGGTCTCCGGCTTTCCGCAATCGTACCACCCGGCGACCGGTGCGGTCCTGAGCCTGGCTCCCTGATCCACCATGAACTGGAACGCGTCCGTCAGGAAGAACTCGCCGCCCTTTCCAGGCTCCGAGCGCAGCGTGTGGTGGATGCCCTCGTAGAGGAGCTTGTGATCCCTGATGTAGTAGACACCGATGTTGGCCAGCTTCGAGATGGGTTCGGAGGGCTTCTCGACGATCCGCTCCATGGTCCCATCCTCCCGGGTGACGATCACGCCGAACCGCTGGTAGTCCTCCACCTCCTTGGCCCAGAGGACTCCCGCCACGTCGTCGGGGAGGCGCTGAACCAGGCCGAGGTCGGCGTCGAAGAGGGTGTCGGAGAAGAGGATGAAGAGGTCCTCGTCGATGTAGGGCTCCGCCAGCGCCACCGCTCCCGCGGTCCCGTCCTGAACCTCCTGGACCACGAAGTGCGCCGTTATCCCGGGGTATTCGCTCAAGATGAAGTCGCGCAGGACGTCCTGGAGGTACCCCACCACGAAGACCATCTCCTCCACTCCCAGTGCCATGACGTCGTCCAGGAGGTAGCTGAGAATGGGCCGACCCCCGACCTTCAAGAGGGGCTTCGGCGTATGGTAGGTGAGGGGACGCATGCGTGTCCCCTTTCCGGCAAGCGGAATGATGGCCTTCATGGCTAGATTCGGCTGTGATGGTTGGTGACTCGGGACGCGTAGGTTAACCATGTTCCGGGGTGCCCGCCAACGAATCCGGACCCCACGCACACCATCGATACGGGTTGTGACGAAATGGATCCAAGACCCCGACTCTCGGCCCCGTTGACCACGGTGTTGGCCCTGGTTTCCGCATGCGCCCCGGCCCGGGCGACACCTGCCCCTTCGCCGGCCGCCCCACCGGTCTCGGCCCTCCCCGACACCTCTCACCTCACCGTCACCGGAACGGCCACGGTGGACCTCCCTGCGGACCGGGCCCGGATCGTCCTGGCCGTGGAGACCGTGGGAGCCACGGCCGGAGAGGCTTCCACGGCGAACGCGGAGGCCATGCAACGCGTCCTGGCCTCTGTCCGGGGACCGGCAGGTCCCGGGGCCCGGATCGAGACCTCGGGTTATTCGCTGGCCCCGCGCTACCGGCAAGGTCTTCAGCGGGACGAGGCCCCGCAGATCGTCGGGTACCGCGCCTCGAACCAACTGGAGGTCGTCCTGGACGAGGTGGACCGAATGAGCGGGGTCCTGGACGCCGCTCTCGAGGCGGGTGCGAACCGGGTTGCCGGGCTCTCCTTCTTCGCCTCCGACACGGATGCGGCACGCTTGGAGGCACTGCGTCAGGCCACCGACCGGGCCCGGACCGAGGCGGAGGCCGTCGCCGGGGCTCTGGGTATGATCCTGCTCTCTCCCGAAACCGTCCAGGTATCCTCCACGCGTCCCGTATTCCAGCCCGAGATGCGGGCCATGGCGATGCAGGCCGCGGACACGCCCGTGGAGCCCGGGACACAGACCGTGCAGGCCAACGTCACCATCACCTGGCGACTGGGGCCGGGGGCTCGCCGTTGACCATGGCGCAGCCCCAGCGGGAGGACCGGGTCTCGACCCGCCCGGACCACGAGGATCCCGTCCTGAGGGGGCGGACGTACAGCATCCCCTTCGACCCCGTGTGGCGTGCGGCGGTGGAGCTCGCGGGCCGAGGGCTGCCCCGCTGGTCGGTGGTTCGGGAGGACGATGGCCCCGGCGTGATCCACGCGGAAGTGAAGCCCCTGCTCTGGGGAGAGAACTCCGACGTGCTCCTCCGCATCGGGTTGGACGGGAATGGCCAGACCCGGGTGGACATGGTGGCCTCGTCTCGAGGGAAGGGGCGGGATTGGGGGGTCAGCCGTCGTCGGGTCGTGAGCTTCTTCACCGCTCTCGACCGGCGGCTCTCGGCTTCGCCGGAGCAGATCGTCTCCCCTTCCGCAGGCTCCGCCGCACATGCGTAGGCGCTCCGGAACGTGCTGGACCGCTGTACACGAACGCCACGAGGCCTAGCTTGCTGCGCATGGTGTTTCGCCCTCGGATTCTGGCCTGCCCGCTCCTCATGACGGTGGCTCTCGCCTGTGGAGACGCGCCCCGGGGAGAGGTCCCGCGAACCCCCGAGCCCGGGGGCACGGACGAACCTCTCGCCGAGACGCCGCGGCGACACTACGAGCGGACCCTGGTCTTCGCATCCACTGCGGGAGACTCCGTCTTCCTCGTCCCGTGGGTCCTGGAAGCTACGACGCTCCCGGGCGGTGTAGACCGCACCGCCCGGGGGTGGCTGGCTCGAAACGGCGTCTGGGAGGCCTTCCTCAGGGACGAATGGAGTTCGGCTCCCAACCAGGAGCCCTGGCGCATCCTGCCCCACGGCCCGCTCCGCATCCTGGTGGGTGAGGGCGATCGACTCGACCGGATCTTCTACGACGGTGGGAACAGGAGGCTGGAAGTGAGCCTGGAGGGGGCCCTGGCCGAATGGACCGGGAGCCGGGGCGGCTCCTTCAACCTCCTGGAGGGTGGGCTGATCCTGGGTGACCGACAGGTCCCCGGATGGGTCATGGACGCCTCCCAGGGGATTCGCTCCGAGGAGGGAAGCCTCGGCGACTGGATATTCCTCACCTCCGGTGACTCCCTCGCGGTGTTGATGCAGGCCCCGCTCCACATGGAAGGGAACACGGTCTTCACGGGGTGGGCTCGCAGGGGAGACGACGGGCTTCAGTGGCCCGAATTGCAGGTGCAATGGGAAGTGAGGAGGGCGTACGAGCCTGCCCGCCGCGACATCCCCAGCCTCCTCTCGGTGCGCTCACCTTCCGGGGACCTCGAGGGGCGACTCGAGGTCCTCTCTTTCCAGCTCGAGACCCGTGCGGGGCCCGGACCCGTCCTTCCCCTCGACGGAGTCATGGAGGTGGAGGGGGAGCTCCGCATCGGGGAGCAGGAGCTCCCCGTCCGGGGAATTCTGCGCCACCGCCGACCGTGAGGTGATACGTGCAGGATGAACTCCTCAGGGCGGCGGTCATCATCCTCTTCGGCGCGCTGTCCGGAGGGCTCACCAACACGGTGGCCATCTGGATGCTCTTCCACCCGTACGAGCCACCGAAGCTCCTGGGGCGGTGGCGACTGCAGTGGTTCCAGGGTGCCGTGCCGAAGAACCAGGGACGGTTGGCCGCGGCCATCGGTCGGACGGTGGGCAATCGTCTCCTCACCGCCGACGACCTGACGAGGATCTTCTCCGAAGGAGAATTTCATCGTGCCTTCGACGAGAGACTGGCCCTCTTCCTCGAAGAGATGCTCCACCGTGAGCGAGGCTCGTTGAAGGAGATCCTCCCTCCCACGGTGGCACCGGAGATCGAGGGGTTCCTCGACGGGGTCATCGACCACACACTGGAACGCCTCCACCGGTACCTGGCCTCGGACGAGTTCGAACAGGCGGTGGAGGACCGTGTGGAGAGCATCGTCGAGGCGTTGAGGGACCAGCCCATCGGTGACCTCATCACCCCGGCCCGGGAGACCGCCGTCTCGGAAGCGGTGGAGGAGTGGCTGGAGAACGCCGTCCGTTCCCCGGACTTCGGCCAGGCCGTAGAGGACTACCTCGAGCGAGCCTCCCACCGTCTACTTGCCCCGGATCGGACCTTCGAAGAGATCCTTCCCCTGGGACTCGTCGGCTCGTTCGAGAAAGCCATCGCCAGCTACCTCCCATTGGCCATCGAGCGCCTGGGTGCGCTGCTGGAAGACCCGGAAGCGAGAGACCGCTTCCAGACCACCATCCGTGAGCTTTTCCATCGCTTCCTGAACGACCTCAAGTTCCACCAGCGGGTGGTGGCGAAGCTCGTGGTGACGGAAGACACGCTGGACAAGATCCTCCTCACCATCGAGAGGGAAGGCACGGAGCGTCTCTCCGAGATCCTGGTGGACCCCGCGGTCCAGGATGCCATGGCGCGCGGCGTGAACGAGGCCGTGGTGGACTTCCTCCGCAGACCCGTGCAGTCGGTCCTGGGAGCCCCCGACTCGGAGAACGTGCTCGAGGCGCGTCGTACCCTGGCAGGCTGGGTGGTGGGAATGGCGCAGGATCCCCAGAGTCGCTCGTTCCTGGTGGAGAAGCTCCAGACAGCGCTGGAGAAGGCGGGAGCCAGAACCTGGGGCGAGCTTCTGGAGCGTGTGCCACCGGAGCGAATCAAGGGTTGGACCGTGCGCGGCGCACGGAGCGACACCGCGGATCGAGTCTTGCGGGACCTGGCCACCCGCCTGGTCTACGGTGCGTGGGAACGGCCGATAGGGACCCCAGCCCGATGGCTCCCAGAGGATGCCTCGCGGCGGATCGAGTCCGGTGTGGGGCCGATTCTCTGGGACTGGCTCCAGGGTCAGGTCCCGGACGTGGTTCAGCGGCTGGACGTGGCCCGAAGGGTAGAGCAGAAGGTCCTGGAGTTCCCGACACCGAGGATGGAAGAGCTGGTCCGGCGGGTGACGGACCGCGAACTGCGGCTCATCGTGAAGCTCGGATACGCCCTGGGGGCGTTCGTCGGAAGCATCCTGGTGGTGGTGAACGCCCTTCTGGGCGGGGGGTGACCGGGAGCCCCGTCACCACATGCTCCCTCGTTACGGGATCAGCGGTGCTTCCGGGGGGCCGCCGTCCTGAAGCGGCGGCGGGACCGCTCGATTCGCCGGTCGGATCCCCGCTTGGACTTCCGGAGCCAGTCCAGAGGGGTGAACACCCGCTTGACCTGGTTGCGGCGAGCGCCCCCCCGATCCATCGCCTTGTCGATATCCTCCTGGGTCTGTTCGTACCTTCCCGGGAGACCGAGCCAGATGCCCAACCCCACCGCGAGAAGTCCCAGCAGGATCTTGAGGAGGAGTTCCATCAGCCCTTCTTGAAAGACTCCAGCGCCAGGATGCCGAGGCCCAGGCTCAGAACGATGGCCATGAGGTTGGTCCCTACGGCCACCATGGACACCACGGTCCAGAAGACGAGGTGGGTGAAGAGGTAGCCACCGGGAATGAGGTCACGCATCTGTCGCTCCGAAAGCTGCTCGTGCACGGTGTCGCCCTCACCGGGAGACCCGCTGAATATGACGATGTGATCCGGCCGGTCAATCCGCGCCCGGCGGTCAATCCACCCCCGGCGGCGGCGGCTCCGAGTTTCGTGCCCGCTCACGGGCCTCCGTCAGGTACCCGATCTCCAGGCCCAGGAGGTGGGAGACCTTCCTCATGAGGTACTCCTCGCGGGACGAGAGTTCCCCGTCGGAGAACACCACGCCCCACATGATCTCCGCAAGCACCATCTTCTGGCCCGTGGAGTAGTGGCGGCGGATGAGGTTGGTGAACTGCCACAGGTCCGCCGCCTGCCGTCGCTCCTGCTCGGCCAGGTGGAGAAGCTCGTCCGCCTCCCGGCGGTTCAGGCCATAGTGCCTGCGGATGGCGTTCTCCAGGTGCTGCCGCTCGTCCTCCGTGAAATCGTCGTCGGCGTGGGCCAGCTCCAGAAGGAGCGCGCACGCGGCCAGCCGGAGGTCCCGAGATCGCTCCGGAGCCTCCGCAGGCGCCTCGTCAACGGGTGCCATCCGAGTGAAGAAGAAGTCCTTGAGTGCCTGCAGCATGGCGGCCGTACCTCCGCATCGTGTTCCTTCAGACGTCGTGGATCTCCCCCGCCTCCACCCTTCTCATCCCCATCCGGAGCGGGACCCAGATGGCGATGAGCGTCAGCAAAGTCGCGCCAGTGAGTCCCACCGCAAGAGCCGGCAGGCTGCCTCCGCCGGGGGCCGGCCCTCCTTCCGAGAGATAGGCATACACCGGCCAACCCTCCAGCACCACGACTCCTCCAAGGTACAGCACCGCAGCCATCATGAAGAGGAGCCCCCCGAACGAGGTGGGGATCTCGGCCACGTTTTCCGTGTCGTGGTTGGGGAAGAGTGCACCGATTCCCAGCGCCATGGCAGTCAGGGCAAAGGTCACCGCCACCATCGTTCCCGTGGTGAGAAGAAAGATGAAGGGCGTGGCGTCCATGAGAAGGTTGGTCACCACGATGAGTGGAACTGCGACCAGAAGGAGGGGGACCGTCCCCACCCAGTACTTCGTCCAGAACAGGGTCCGCACCTGAAGGGGCGACGAGCGGAGCAGCCACATCATCCGCCCCTCGAGCGACATGGCGGGAAAGACGAAGCGGGCGGCGATGGCTGCCACCACGAACCCGGCCAGTCCGAGGTTGAGGAAGGCGATGACGTTGACGAGCAGCACCGAGATCCGCTCTCCCGTGAAGAGCGGAAGCTGGACGATGTTGTAGACGTACACCACCACGAGCACACCCAGGAGCACGAGCTGCGACCATTGGGTGGCGTCTCGGAAGAACACCCGGACCTCCTTCCGTATGAGGGCCCGGGTGGGTGGCGGAACGAGGCCCAGCCCCCGACCGGCCCGGGGGGTCCGCGAACGGCGCACCCTCCCGCTCGCTCCCTCCTGAGAGCGGGAGAATCCCGGGGCGTACCCCTTTCCGTGGAGGGCAGCGCCCAGCACCAGGAACGCGCCGGCCGTGCTGGCCAGGAGGAGAAGCGGGTGCGGGTCGAAGACCCCGTTCAGGTAGGACATGAGCGCATCCGCCGCCCACTCGCTCGGGAACCATACCGACGACGGGGTGCGCAGGACCGCCACGAAGTCCACCAGGTCCCGGAACTCCTCGGGACGCATCAGGCGCTCGGGACGAAGGAAACGGAAGACGGCCACCACGCCGGCCGCCGCCAGGAGTCCGATGAGGGCCAGGAGATCCCGGGTCCGGCGCGCGGGAAAGACGTTCACCAGGATCAGGGTGAAGCCTGCACCGACCACAGCCGGGAGCACCAGGAACGACCCGACGACCCCGGTGGCCAGGAGATAGAAGGGGAAGCCCGCGTCGTAGACCACGCCGTAGGCCGCCAGGAGGGGAATCGCCAGGAGGGCCACCATCCAGGACGAGTCCACGACGGTCTCCACGAGCCGGGCGAGGTAGAAGTGCAGCCCGTCCACGGGCGCCGCGACGAGGAGCTCCAGATCCTCGGAGATGAAGAAGGTGGACAACGCCGTGATGACGTTGGATAGGAGGAGGATCAGGAAGAAGGTGAGGAAGGCCAGTGCCAGCAGCTTACCTGCCAGGAGATCACCGATCCCCTGTGTCCCGCGGAAGTAGAGGAGCATCCTCACGATCACCACGAAGATGAAGCTCCAGAAGAAGAGCCCAACGAATCCGAGAAGCAGCCCCTTGAGGAGCTTGCCCTGGGAGGTGCGGGCCCGGTTGAG
>CP070829.1:909053-960116 GCA_020344755.1 Gemmatimonadales bacterium | reverse complement strand
CCGGCTCCCGAAGCACCCCCGGGGTAGATTCGGCCGGCCCCCGCGATGGCCCCGGAGGTCCCTGGCGAGGCGAGTGGGGCGATGACGGTGTGGAGCGCCAGGACCCGCCTCACGGCCGCGGCGGCGGCCTGTGCCGTCAGGGTCGCGCCGGTGAGGTTGGGCAGGGTCCCCTTGAGCGACAGCTCCTCGCTGAGCCCCTGGTCCTCCATGAGGGCCAGCCAACCCTCCGGGGCCCGGTACTCGGGAGGTTCGCCGAAGCTCACCGTCTCCACCTGCCGGACGGTGGCTTCGGGGGTTACCACCACCATGAGGACCTCCGGGAGGGTCCGCACCCGGTGCGCGTCGAAGTAGGCCACTCCCTCAGCCCCAGAGGGGCCCCGGGCCACATAGTACGTCACGATGCCGGAGGGTACCTCCACGCCGGGCCCCGCCAGGGTCCGGGCCCGCTCCAGCTGTGCGTCGTCCAGGTAGGCGGTGACCCGTTCCACCTCCGAGGCATCGGGGAAGGCCAGCGCCAGCGCTTCGTCCTGCGTGAGCTGGGCCGACGCGGGCACGGCCAGAATCGCCAGGAGAGGTACGGCCCGGAGGCAGAACGTTCCAGCGGTATTCCGGATCCGGCACCAACTCATCAGAAGAGCCACCCGATCTGCAGGTTCAACTGATCGACACCGGTCTCGGCCGCGGTGGTGTGGAGCTGGTAGTCCACCTTCCAGACCACCTGGGGGACGGGCTTCCAGGCCACACCCAGCGAGGTTACGGTGAGGTCGTTCGCCAGGTCTGCGGAGAAGCCCTCGGGCACCTCACGCTGGGTATCCACGCGCTCGTACCGGAGGTAGGGGATGAGCTGGTGCGTGGAGGCAGTGCTCCGCAGTACGTCGTACCCGGCCTGGAGGTACCAACCCAGCATGGACTCCCCCACGCTCTCGGCCCCGGTGAGTCCATTGAGTTCGTTGAGCTGCTCGGCGTCCGAGATGCTTGCACCGGCCACGAGGCCCCGGAGTTCCCAACCCCGCCAACGGTAGTCGGCGTGGAGGTCCCAGATGAGGAGACCCCCGTCCACGACCTCATCGTCCACGACCCGGTTCTGCGCGGTCTGGCCGTAGTAGCCGGAGCCTCCCACGACGAGCCCCTGTCGGCCGACGAAGTCCAGCCGCCCGGCGACGCCGAAATCTTCCGCCAGGGCCCGAGCGCCCTTCTGGCGCCCTCCCCGAACGCCGGAGCCGTCGAATCCCTCCGCATCCAGGGAGTTCATGGCGTAGACGCGCCAGTCGAAATCACCGGCGCTGCCGAAGAGGCCCACCCCGTTTTCCCGCCAGGTGGTGGGAATGATCCGACTCTCCGTGACCGGCCTCTCGGACCCCAGGAAGATCGGAGGTTCGTGGAGCTCGTTGACGAAGCCCAGGGGTGCCAGGAGCAGGCCACCCCGAAGTCCCACGTTCTCGGTGAAGAGGTAGTCCAGGTAGGCGAACTCGAGGTAGATCTCGTTGGCGTGCTCCACCTCGATCTCCGAGTTGAAGAGCACCCGGTCGTTGAACTTGTACCCCACGTACAGGATGGCGCGCAGGGCATCGAACTGGTCCGAGCGGTCGGAGGGTGCGCCGTTCTCACGTTCGTCGGCGTAGTTCTCGTAGAGCAACTCGCCGTACCCGCCGATGGAGACCCCCTGCTGGATGCCGTAGACCTTGGAGGCACCGAAGCCCAGGCCTCCCACGGAGGTGTCCGCCTGGACTACTGCCTCTCCCAGCGAGAGCCGCTCGATCTCCCGGGTGAGCGCGTCCAGCCGACGCTCCAACTCGGCGATGCGTGCGGAATCCGGCGCCTGGCTCTGCTGCGCAGCCAGACCCATGTCCGGGGGTGACAGGAGGGCTGCACCGAGCAGGAGGAGGGTGGCTCGTGCCGACGTTCCGGTCCTCAGCCGGGTCGTCAGCGGAGTTCGCATCCGGGTCCGCACCGGGGTCGGGGTCCTCGGAGAGTTCCTCATGGGGTTCCTCTATGGTCGAGGGCGCATTGGGCGCCCGGGTGAGTACGTCGTGGCCTGGGGAGCCGGGTCCACCAGCCACTGGTTCATGGGATCGGTCCAGCGAGCCGAGACGTCGCCGGTGGCGGTCACTTCGAGAAAGAGAGCACCCACCTCCGGGAACGAACGCGCCAGGGCCATGCCGTCGTCCGGTCCGAGGACAAAGAAGGCGGTGGACAAGATGTCCGCCGCCAGAGGATTCTCGGCCACAACGGTCACGCTGCCCCAGGCCGGGACCGGTTGGCCGGTGCGGGGATCCAGGATATGCCCGAAGGCCCTGCCATCGACCTCCACCGTCCGCTCGGAGGCGCTGCTGGTGGCGACGGATGCATCGCGAACCCGGAGGGCGGCGACGGTCGCTCCCCGACGGCGGGGATGAGCCACGGAGACGGACCACCCGCGGGGCTGGTCCGCAGGGGCGCCCACCAGGAGGAGCTGACCCCCGAGGTTCAGGCTGGCCTGGTTCACCCCGTGATCAGCCAGGAGCCGACGGGCCGCATCCAGGGCTGCGCCCTTTCCGAAACCTCCAGCGTCGATCCAGGCCCGCGCGTCGCGCCGGACCGTACCCTCCGAGGTCAGGGTCATTCCCCGGTCGCCGGAGACGGCCAGGGCATGTGCCAGCGTTGCCCCCTCCGGCACCCGACCCGTCCCCCGAAGGTCCCAGGCCCGGACCAGCGCGCCCACCCGGGGCTCGAAGGCTCCACCGGTCCTGTGGGACCAGTGGAGGGCCGACTCCAGGAGGCGGTGGAGCTCCGCAGGAAGGGGGAAGACCTCTCCCACCGGAGCCCGGTTGGCCCGGGAAAGAGGCGTGGTGGCCTCCCAGGTCGAGAGAAGCTCCTCGATCCGCCGCATCTCCTCCAGCACCGTCTGGGATGCCGCCAGGAGGCGTTCCCGGTCGTCGAGGCCCCCGATCCGGACGTCGAGGCGGGTTCCCATCAGGAAGGCAGTCCGGTGCACGGCCGCCCCGGCCGTTGGGGTCGGGGCCGGGTCCGGCGGTAGACCCGGCTCTTGCCCGGCCAGCTCTCGCCCCGGGACCGCGAGGCCCAGGGAGACCAGCACCGCACGGGAAACGAGGCGTCGACGGAGATGCGGCTGGGAACGCAGCACAGGAGCCTGGTCTTGGAAAGGGCGAGCCGGTTCGACAAAAATGCGGTTGAGAATCATTCTCAACACACAATAAAGACTAGGCTCTGGTCAGCCTCGGATCAAGCCCTGGGACCTCACCGCGGGCCAGGGGAGACGGCGGGCCCGAGATGAGCGCCCGCACGGGGCGGTCGCGGGATGGATGGACGCCGGCGGGTCAGAGCCGCATGGATCGGCGCGGGATGGACCGGAGCCGGACCGAATCGCGCCGAGTGGATCGGCGTCGGACGGACTCAGCGATGGCGGGCTGCCGTCTGACGACGCAGCTCCTCCTCCACCGCCGCGAGCTCCAACTCGTCCCGGAAGGCGAATCGGTCCGGGTCTCCGACGTACGCGTCCAGCGGGTCGGGAGACGGGAGTCCCAGGGGCTCGTCTGGCGTCGGCTCCGCCTCTCTGGACGTCGACGCCCCCGGCCCGATGGAGACGCCCTCCGACGATGCGAGTTCCCGGTCGAAGGCCTCCAGGTCCCGCGCGGACTGTGTGGACGCGTCGTCGTCGCTGGCATAGACGATCCGACCCACTCCACCGCGCCCCAGGCCCAGCTTCAGCCTGAGGCGGTGGGCGGCCTCCATTGCGGCGCGGAAGCCGGGGAAACGGAAGCGGGGAGTGCCCTGGGCGTCTACCTCCACCTCACCGTCGAACTCGCCCACCATGCGGTCCATGACCCTCTGGACCGACACCCGTCCGTGCCCCGAGCCTTTCAGGCGATCCTGCACCAGGCGCTGCGCGTCGTCGAGGCGCACGGGCTCCGCCTCCGACCCGGAGAGCGAGGCCTTCGAGACCAGCCCGAGGATCGCCTTTCGTACGTTCCGCGCTGCGCGCCGGGCGTTCTCCCTCCACACCGCGGGAAGGCGCAGGAGGGGGACCGCGAAGAACGAGAGGCTGAAGATCACCGGGATCCAGATCAGCCCCACCTCCGCCAGCGGTCCTCCGATTCCAAGGCGCGGGAAGATGAACCAGGGCGCCGTGGCGGCCGCCAGGAGGTTGAAGGCGTTGATGCCGACGATGGCGGCATTACTCCCGGCGCTGTTCCCGGTTGCCGGAAGACGGGGCTCGAGCCTCTGCCAGGCCGCCGGAGGCTCCCTCTCCTCCACGGGACCGTGTGCGCTCACCATGAGGGAAGGGAAGAGGTAGACGAGCGTGCCGTCGTCCGTCACCTCCACTTCGCCATCGTGGCCGACCATGAGGCGGGCCAGCTCCGACTCCGCCTCCTGCACCTCCACGCCGGTGGCCTGCACCAGGTCCACGGCCGAGACCGCTCCCTTCCGAGAGCGGATGAGCCGAAGGAGGTCCCGGTCCCTGCGCTCCCGGGTGGCCTCCGGACGGTCCGGACCGAAGACGAAGGCGAACACCTTCTTGTAGAAGGGGGGACCCTGTCGTCGACCGCGGCGGTTACGGTGCCGGTCCTCGTACCGCTCGCCGTAGTACGGGCGTCCCCAACCCCAGTTCGGGGACCAGATCAGATACCAGAACCAGAAATTGGGGAAGTGGACGTGGCCCCCTCCTCGACGCTCTCCGCCGCCAAAGCCGCCGCCGTCGCCGTCCCGGTTGCTGGCAAGCAGGGCCGCGATCATGAGGGCGAGGAAGACGATGAAATAGATCACCAGCATGGCCACGATCCAGATCTTGAATCCGGCCTTGAAAAGGGACCACGCTCGCTCCTTGATCCGAGTCAAAACCGGCACCTGGTCCCGCCGGATCAGCGCCGGATCGAAGCGGTACAGGAGGTCCCCCCGCTCGCCCACCTCCAGGTGCCCCTCGTGCCACTCCAGGAGGGCCCGCAGCGACGCTTCGGCCCGGGCCTGTTCGAGCCCCGTGGCGGCCACGATATCACCCACGGTGGCCCGCCCCTTCAGGCGCCGCAGCGCCTTTCGGACGGTACCGGTGTCCTCCATCTGTAGGACGGCCTGGGCCGTGCTCACATCCATCTCCTTCGGCTGCGGGTCAGGTGGAATTCCTGAACGGTCCGCGGGCTACTACCCCCGGAGTACGGGATCGGGGTCCGCATTCGTCATCTGGGAGGCGGAGCGGAAGGGGCGCGCGTCGGTGCCCGAGACGGGGCGCGGTCCTCCGGAGCCCCGATCTTCCAAAGCACGACGAGGACCGACCGAGGGACCCGTTACCGCTGCAGCATGGGAAGAACATCCCGGGCGACCCGTTCCCGGATCCGATTGAGGAGCGCTCGGGTGTCCGGGCCGGTCTCGTCGCCCCCCGCCGTGTTGAAGGCCCCGATGGCGCCCACCCCTGTGGCGGGATCGAACAGGATGAAGGAGAAGAACGACCGCTGGCTCCCCGTGTGCCCCACCAACCCGAGGTCGGGATAGAGGAAGAAGCCCAGTCCCATCCCCTCACGGCCCAGCTCCATCTCACGGATGGGCACCGCCTCCCGCCACATCTCCTCCAGCGAGCCACGGCGCAGTACCTGCCGACCCACTTCGGAGACGGCATGCCCGGTGAGGAAGCCGATCCATCGTGCCAGGTCGTCCACCGACGCATTCAGTCCCCCGTTCGAGACGGTGACGCCCGTGTTGAAGTCGCCGTTCGGGACCGGTTCGTTCCCCACCACGCGGTAGTTCTGGGCTCTGTGCTCCTCCAGGTGCCAGGGTGTGGTGTCGAAGTAGGCCGTAGCCATCCCGAGCGGACGGAACACGTTCTTCTCCACGTACGCCTCGAACACGTCTCCGGTGATCGCCTCCAGCGTGCGTCCCAGGAAGACGATCCCCGGGTTCGAGTACTGGAAGCGGGACCCGGGCGGGAAGTCGATCCTGGTATAGGGCATCATGGCCACGAGCTGGGCCCACTCGGTGGGTTCCCACGGCTGCCAGGCCTCCCCGCCGTCCCAGGGGAAGGTGGAGGATCGAAATCCAGCGGCATGGGAGAGGAGGTGGCGAAGGGTGACGTCCTCCATGGGGCCGAAGGGGTTGTGGACCGCCCCCAATTCGGGCACGTAGCGCAACACCGGATCCTCCAGCGAGAGGAGTCCCCGGTCGCGGAGTTGGAGGATGGAGACCGCGGTGAAGGTCTTGGTGATGCTGGCCCAGTGGAAGAGGGTGGCCGCGTCCACCGGCCACCCCTCTTCGACCACCGCCCACCCGTGGTGCGCCCGGGCCACGACCTCTCCCTCTCGGACCAGGGCGAGGGTACCGCCCACGACCCCTTCCGCGTCCAGCAGCTCCCGGTAGTCCGCCACCAGCGCCGTCCAGGCCTCCCGGGCGTCCTCGCCCAGGGCCTGTCCCCGAGCCTCCGTGGCTGGTGCGGCCACCAGGGCGAGGAGCAGGAGAAGGTGGCGGGCGGACGCCGGAATCGTCCGAAGGTGGAGAGGGCGGGAGCGAGGTGGAGAGCGCATTCGGGCGGCCAGGGGATGGAGGCTTGCCGGTTCGGAAGCCGTACCCTACTTCCTAGACGCCATTCCGTGCCACCCCATCCCCGTCTCATCCATGAAGCGAGCCCTGATCATGTTCCTCTGCGCCGCCCTCGTGGCTCCCGGTGCTGCCGCCCAGGATCGTCACGCGGACAAGGTTCGGCGGGTCCTGGAGACCACACCCCTCATCGACGGGCACAACGACCTCCCCTGGGCCATTCGCCAGAGCGAGTCGGCTCCCCGGGACGTGGAGGCCTACGACCTCCGGGGGTCGGTTCCGGGCCACACGGATCTGGCGCGCCTTCGGGCCGGTGGGCTGGGCGGGCAGTTCTGGTCCGTCTACATCCCGTGTGACGCCGTGGCGGAGGGCGCCGCGCGGGTCCAACTCGAGCAGATCGACATCGCACAACGTGTCTTCCGGAGGTATCCCGACGCCTTTGGGGAGGCCTTCTCCGCGTCGGACGTGGAGGCGGAGTTCGGCAGGGGGCGCATCGCCTCCCTCATGGGAATGGAAGGTGGCCACGCCATCGAGAACTCCCTCGGCGCGCTGCGCGCCTATTACGCCGCCGGGGTTCGGTACCTGACGCTCACCCACGGCTGCAACACCGACTGGGCCGACTCCGCCACAGACGACCGGCGCCACGGAGGGCTCACTCCCTTCGGCAGGGAGGTGGTTCGGGAGATGAACCGGCTGGGAATGCTCGTGGACCTTTCCCACACCTCCCCGGAGACCATGCACGCCGCCCTGGACGTGGCGGAGGCGCCGGTGATCTTCTCCCACTCCTCGGCCCGGGCGGTCACCGACCACCCCCGGAACGTTCCGGACGACGTACTCCGACGGCTTTCGGAGAACGGCGGCGTCGTCATGGTGACCTTCGTGCCCTCTTTCGTGAGTGACGCGGTCCGGACCTGGGAGGGGGCGGACGAGGACGTGCCCCGGGCCACGCTCGCCGACGTGGCGGACCACATCGACCACATTCGCGCCGTGGCCGGCGTCGATCACGTGGGGATCGGCGGGGACTTCGACGGCATCTCCAGCGTGGTCCAGGGTCTCGAGGACGTTTCCACCTATCCGGCGCTCCTGGAGGAGCTCTCCCGCCGGGGGTGGTCCGAGGAGGAGCTCCGCAAGCTGGCGGGTGAGAACGTCCTGAGAGCCATGCGGGCGTCCGAGGCCGCGGCCCGGAGGATCCAACGGCAGCGCCCTCCCTCCACCGCCACCATTCAGGCCCTGGATGGACCGGTGAGCGACGAGGCCGCCGGCGCCGGGGAATGGACGGCGCACGGAGCCGCCTCAACCGGACCCGATGAGGAGACCGGTGAGGCGGAGGGCGGCGACCCGGGAGCCACGGACTCCGCGGACGCCCAGGATGCGCCGTGAAGGGGTTGTTGAACTCGACTCCCGGGGGTGGGGACCTACCGGACTATTACCTGGGATACGTGGAGCGACTCGGTCCCGTCTCGGACATCCTCGTGGCGTTGGAGGAGCACGGGCATGCCCTCGTCCAAGCGCTGGCGGATCTCGCACCGGAGCAGGAGACGCACCGCTACGCGGAGGGGAAATGGTCCGTCCGGGAGGTGGTGGGCCACCTCATGGACACGGAGCGGGTCTTCCAGCTGAGAGCCCTCTGGTTCGCCCGTGCCGACCCCCAGCCCCTCCCCGGATTCGACGAAAACGCCTGGGCAGGTGCTTCCCACGCGGGTGAGCAGTCCATGGGGGAGCTTCTCGAGGAGTACGTGGCCCTCCGGCGCTCGACCGTCTCGATGTTCCGGAATCTGGCGGAAGAGGAGCTGGACCGGACCGGAGTGGCCAACGGCCGGAGTTTCCGCGTGGCCGCCCTCCCGTGGTTCGTCCTGGGGCACGAGCATCACCACCGCGAGATTCTACGGGACCGCTACGGGGTATGAGCCCCGAGCGGGTGGACCCCCGCAGGCGGGATCGGGGGAAGGACGAGGAGTGGATCCGCGGCTACCTGAACCGGGCGTCCTGGGGCGTGCTCGCCCTACCGGCCGGATCCGAAGCGCCCTACGTCAACGGCAATCTCTTTCTCTATCGGCCGGAGCCGGACCGCGTCTACATCCATTCGGCCCGGTCGGGTGGGCTGCCCCATGCCCTCTCCGACCCCGCCGGCCTGCCCGCCACCTTCACCGCCGGGGAGGTGGGGCGCCTCATTCCCGCCGACGAGGCGTTGGAGTTCAGCGTCGAGTACAACGCGGTGGTGCTGAGCGGGCGGTGCCGGATCGTCACCGACCCCCAGGAGGCGGAGGCGGCGCTCCAGGGACTCCTGGACAAGTATGCGCCCCACCTCGAGTCCGGGAAGGACTACCGGGCCATCGTCCCCGAGGAGCTGCGGCGGACCACGGTGTACCGCCTGGACGTGGAGCGCTGGAGCGGGAAGGAGAAGGCGGTAGGAGAGCATCCGGGAGCGTACGATCTGGACCGGGTACCCATTCCCTTTTCCGAGGAGGGCGGCGGAGCGCCTTCTTGAAGGACAGGTCCCTCCCTGTCAGTGTCGAGGGGGATCCGCCCCCCGCTCCGCGACGAGCCTCTCCGCCGCCGTGACCACCTGCCGGGCATCCCCGGCCAGGGCATCGGCCCCGGTGGTCTTCCACACCCGTTCGCCGGGCCCGAACGCCTGGCCCCCCACCAAAACCCGGGTCTCCGCCAACTCCGGATCGTCCCGCAGGGCCGCCACGAGGTGGCGAAGAGAAGGAAGGTGGATCTCGAGGGTTACCGAGACGCACAGGAGGGCGGGACCGACCTGCCGCAGGTAGTGGAGGATCTCCGCCACCGGGAGCTGGCTGCCCAGGAACCGCACGGACCAACCGGCGTTTCGAAGCACGTCCGCCACCATCCAGGCGCCGAATTCGTGGGTTTCGGTGGGGGCCGTGGTCACCACCGCCAGCCTCCCTTCCCGGGCCGGGCCCCCGTCGTCCAGTGTAGCGAGAATCCGGGCCACGAGGCCCGAGGCGAGGTGCTCCTGGGCCGCGCTGATGCGGCCGTGTTCCCAGCGGTGCCCGATCTCGTAGAGCGCCGGCTGGATCACCTCCACGAAGACTTCGTCCACCCCCGCGCCCTCTTGGAGGGCCTGCTGGATGACGGAGCGCGCGCCCGGTGCGTCTCCGGTCAGGAGCGCGTCCAGGAGGCGCACGGCGACCTCCGAAAGCTCCGGGTGCGCCCCCGGACCGTCTGGCTGGGGAACCCATGCATCCGGGTGATCCCGCATCCAATCCCAGACCCGCCGGAGCGGCTGGGAACGCGCCCCCAGCTGGTCCTGCAGCGCCTGGCACCAGAGCTCGGGGAGCACCTCGAAGTAGTCGTCGGAAAGCCCTCGGCTCCGGTACCCCGCCAGCAGCCGGGGGAGCCCGTCCCGAAGCATCTCTGGCACGCCCAGTTCGTACACGGAGCTGAAGAAGGCCGCCAGGTAGCGGTGAAGCTCGCGGACCGACGAAGAAGTCGCATCTCCCAGCAACACCCCCAGGTCGGGCCGCCGGAAAAGTCCGGCATCCACCCGGGCCACCAGGTCGGATCGGGCGGACTCGAAGCGCTGGGCGGCCTCGCGGGGGACGGGAAGGAGGGCCGCGAGCTCCGGATCGGTGGGGACGACAGTGGAGGGCATTGCGCGAACCTAGGGGCGCTCGGTCACGGTCAACAAGCGTTCTCGAGCCCACCGCATGGATTTCCGGTGTGTGGCCACGCCCGAAGCCGTTGGTGCATAACGGGTTTTCCTGATGACGACGGCCTCCCCGGAGCCCGTCCTGCATTGGGACCTCCCGGCGGCCCTGGTCACCGGTCTCGCCCTCGGCCCGCGTTGCCACGATCCCGAGGTCCGCCAAGATTGACGGACGTCTGGAGGGGCAGACCGGTTCCCGGAGTCGCTCAGCTGCCCGCGCTTGCCGGGGCGAACCGGCTGCCCGGGTTCACCTGCACTCGTTCCACGTTGGAGCGGCTGCCACCATCCGGGTCCCAACCCCGAATCGAGAATCGCCACCCGACCTCGCATGACACGTTCCAGCCACGCTCTCGTCGCCGTGCTTTCGGTGGCGCTCGCCCTTGCCGTCCCGGTGGCGGGCCAGGCGCCCGTCACCTCACAACTCCCGACCCACCCCCAGATCCGAGAGGCCTACCTGGCCTGGGACCGGGGCGACTACCCGGAGGCCCTCCGGGGCTACCTCGCGGCCCTGGAGAACGCCGGCGCGGCTGCGGTTCGCCGGATTGCGGGCCTCACGGGCGAGACATACCGGGTGACGGAGGTAGCGCCGGACGGGGGCAACCTGACGGTGGCGCCGGACGGCCGCTTCGCCACCTTCGAGGTCACCGACTCGGAGGGGGAGACCGAGAGCCGCGTGGTGGAGCTGGCCACGGGCCGGGTGGTGGCCTCCCTGGCCGGTGTCGCAGCGGCACCCGGTCCGTCAGGGAGGGTCGCCTACCTCGCGCTCGGCTCCGTCCCGGACGCATTCGACGAGGCCGTGGCCGAGGCGAACCGCGCCCTTCAGGCCGGGGACCGTCGAGGGTACGTCACCCGGATGCGGGAGGCGGCGTGGTACCGGGTCTCGAGCCTGGAACTCCGCGTGTACGACGTCGCCTCCGGGGAGGACGCGCCGCAGGCGCTGGACGACATGGTTCCCGGGACTCTGGCCTGGGAGGTCGACGGTGGTCTCCTGGTCAGTGGTGCGTCCAGGGACGGTGCCCGGGGACGTCTGGCCCGGGTTCGGGACTCCGGTGTCGAGGAGCTGGGGCTCCCGGAGGGCTACCCTGCGGAGCTGCTTCCAGGAGCGGACGGGACGGTGGTGATTGCGATGCGCACGACACCGGTGCTCCCCACCCCGCCCGGTGCGGAGATCGTGGCGCAGGGGATGACCGGGGTGGCCGTGGTGTCCTCCCGAGGGGAGAGCGCCTTCTTTCCCGGCGCGCGGGCCGCCTCGGTGGCGGCGGACGGTTCGGTCTTGGCCTACCTCAGGGTCCGGGAACGGACCACGGAACTCCAGGCTGTGGCACTCACCGACGGTCTGGTGGTGACCACGATCTACGCAACCGAGGATCCGGTGGCGGCGCCCGCCGTCTCCCCGAACGGGGCGTACGTGGCCTTTCAGGGACGCCCCCTCCACGACTGGGAGATCTTCGCCGTTGCCACGACGGGGGGCGGCGAGCCCAGTCAGCTCAGCAACGAGATTCAGCACGACCGCTACCCTCGCTGGGTGGACGAGCGCACCGTCCTGGCAGCCAAGGGTGAGGGCCGCCACATGCGGTCCCACCTCTACGACCTGGACGGGGAGCCACCCCTCAAGCTCTTCCACAACAACACGGTCCGGACCATCGCCCCGGAGTATGAGTGGGCCGTCGTCCCGGGAGGACGTCAGGTGCTGGTGGTGTCGGAGCGGGACGGGGACACGGTATCGCCGGAACGGGGGGTCTACCTGGTGCACAGGGACCGACCCGTGGAACGCGCAGAGCTCGTGGCCCGGCTCCAGCGAGAGCTGGCGAGCGAGGAGCGGCTGCGTACTGAGGGAGCTGACACCTTCGAGCCCATACGGGCGGCGGTAGGGGCGGCGGTGGCGGAGATCCAGTTGGAACGGGTCTATGCCTATGCCCGGGATCTCTACCTCATGGGGTCCAAGCACATCACCCAGCCGGGGAACCGTGCCGCCATCGAGTACCTGGAGACGACCCTGAGGTCGTGGGGATACGAGCCCGAGCTCCAGTGGTTCGAGCCGCGCCCGGGAATCCGCACGGCGAACGTCGTGGTGCGGATTCCGGGGACCGTGGACCGGGGACTCGTCTACGTGGTGAGCACCCACTTCGACTCGGTGGAGCGCGGTCCAGGCGCCGACGACAACACGTCCGGCACCACGGCGCTGCTGGAGGTTGCCCGCGCCCTCCGGGATCGCCCCATGCCTGCAACGGTCGAGCTGGCCTTCTTCACCGGCGAGGAGGCGGGCCTCCTGGGCAGTCGGGAGTACGTCCGTCGGGCTTTGGAGGAGGGAAAGACCATCGCCGGGGCGCTGAACAACGACATGCTCGGCTGGGCCAACGACCACCGGCTGGACAACACCATCCGCTACTCGAATCCGGGGATCCGCGACATCCAGCACGGGGCCGCGATCCTCTTCAGTGAGCTCATCACGTACGACGCTCTCTATTACAAGAACACGGACGCCGCGGCGTACTATGAAGCATACGGCGACATCGTCGGGGGGATCGGTTCCTACCCGGTGCTGGGGAACCCGCATTACCACCAGGCCACCGACCGCCTGGAGACCATCGACCAGCGGCTCGTGACCGAAGTGGCCCGGACCACCGCCGCCAGCATCATGCTGCTGGCTTCGGCACCCTCACGGCTGGCCAACGCCGCGGTGCACCATGAGGCCGACGCCACGGTGGTCAGCTGGGATGCGGCCGTCGAATCCGATGTGGTGGAGTACCGGGTGGTGTGGTCCGACCTGGCTGGGGGCGGCGGCGAGCGGGTTGTCCTGGCGAGTGCGGTGGCTCGGGTCTCGGTGCGTCTCCCCCGGGTTCCCGCCGGGGCCACCGTCTTCGTGAAGGCGGTGAACGACCGCGGACACGAGAGTTGGGACTGGGCGCGGGTGGAGGTGGGAGCGGGGTAGGGCGGGCGCCAGAGACTACTCGGGGTCCAGGAGCCAGGACTCCGCCTCCTCCCGGGATCGGAACGGGGCGGCCCGGAGCCCGACGCGCCCCAGGAATGCGGCGCCCAGTCGAAGGAGGTCGTCCACCGCGTCCCTCTGGAGCAGGACGGCCACAGGATCGAACCGCCCGGGCGGGGACGCGAACAGGGAGGCGCAGTCCGCCAGGTCGCCGTCGGTCTTGTGGGCCAGGGTCGCGGCGCCCGAGAGGTCCAGGAGAACCCGGGCCGGATCTGGAACCCGGCCGTCCTGGACCGCGGACTCCAGGACCCGGCCCAACTCGGCCACGGTGAAGTCGCCATCCACCGCCACGAGGAGGAAGGCTCCGACCTGGGCGTACTGGACCGGCATCTCAGCCTCCCGCCATCGAGGCCCACTCGCCCCGGAGCGTCTCCAACATCGCCGACAGGAACTCCCGCTGAGCCGCCTCGTCCCCCGTCAGCGGTCCCACGTGGCCCTCGATCCCGCCCGCGAGCCTGGAGAGCCGTGACCGAAGCTCGGCTGCCTCGCGGAGAAGATCCCGGATCTTCATGGCTCGCGCCGACTCATCCTCCTCCGCGAGGTCACGCTCGGCGCTCCGGATCTCGTTCAGGAGCTCCGACGCCGCCAGCGCGTGGTGCTGCACGTCCAGGAGGCTCTCCCTCCACTGGGCACGGACGTCTGCCGGCACCTGGTCCCTCGGGTCCGCGTGCACTTCGAGATCCGTCTCGGAGACGACCGCGCCGGCGGTGAGCCGCAGGGTGTATCGGCCCGGGAGCACGGGGGGACCCTGGGGGCCGCTCCGTTCCTCGGCGGGTGCCCCCAGCGCGGACCGGAGGTTCCAAACCGTCCGGTGGATCGACCCGGGGCCGAGGTCGCCGAGGGGGATCCCCGCCACGGTCTCGCCCGACGGGTCCACCACCGCGAGCGAGACGCCCTCCGGGTCGACATCCGTTCCCAGCCAGAAGTCGATGATGGCCCCACGCGGTGGGTTCGAACCAGTGAAAATCATGTCACCGGTGTGCCCGCGCTCGGACCGGTACCGAATCTGCCAGGCGTCCTCGGCGGAGAAGAGATGGGCCGGTGCGGCCTGCACGTCCGGCGACAGCTCCTGGAGGGAGTTGACGTTGTCAAGTATCCAGATGCCCCGGGAGTGGGTCCCCAGAACCAGGTCGTTGTCCCTGGGGTGGACGACGAGGTCGTTCACCGCCATGGTGGGCATGCCTCCCTTGAAAGCCGTCCACGACCTTCCGCCGTCGAAGGAGAGGAAGAGCCCCAGTTCGGAGCCCAGGTAGAGGAGGTTCGGGTTCCGAGGATCCTCCCGGAGGGTCCGTGCCACCTGCTCCGAGGGGAGGCCGGCATCGATGCGGTGCCACGACGCTCCCCGGTCGTCGGACCGCCACACATAGTTGGCGTAGTCGTCGTTGCGGTAGTCGTTGGCGACGAGGTAGACCCGACCCTGCACGTGCCGCGACGGCTCGATTCCACTGATCCACGCCATCTCCGGCAGCCCGGGGACTCCGCCGCTCACATCACTCCAGCTCCCGCCGCCATCCGCGGAGACCAGGACGCGGCCGTCGTCGGTGCCCACGTAGAGCTCACCCACCACCAGGGGGGACTCGGCGATCTCGCTGACGGTGGGCCAGTAGGGAATGCCATCGTCCAGCGAGAGCGTGAACGAGTCGGGGCGCTGCTCCATGATCTCCAGGGTCCGGCGATCCGTACCGCTGGTCAGGTCACCCAGCGATTCCCAGTGATCTCCCCGATCCCGGCTCACGAAGAGCTCGTTCAGGCCCGCGTAGACGGTGTTCGGGTCGTGGGGCGAGACAATGAACGGTCCATCCCAGTTCCCGGGCGGCATGGCGTTGCCGAGCCGCTGGAACGGATCGGAGAGATCGGGCCAGGTCGCCCAGTTCCGTCGGCCCCCGATGAATCCCTCCGGCTGGTTCGGCCGGATGTTCGCGCGCTGGCCCGTGAGCAAGTCCACCCGCGAGAGGCCCAGGTACTGGGACTCGGTGTAGAGCGTCCGGTTGTCCGTCGTGTCGATGACGTTCCGGAACCCGTCCCCACCGCCCCACTTCACCCAGTCCTCGTTCAGGATTCCCTCGCTGCGGTAGGTGGCGCTGGGCCCACACCAACTGCCGTTGTCCTGCAGGCCGCCGCACACCCGGAAAGGCGTCGAGTTGTCCACCCCGATGCGGTAGAACTGGCTCAACGGGAGGTGGGTGGCGTAGAGCCAGGTCACGCCCCGGTCCCAGGAGATCCCCAGTCCTCCGTCATCCGCCTTCATCACGTGGTTCGAGTTGGCCGGGTTCACCCAGACCAGCCGGTCGTCGCCGTGCAGGGATTGCCGCGGAACCGTGAACGTCCTGCCGCCATCGTCGGACCAGGAGTAGGAGTTCACCATGTAGATCCGCTGATCATCGCTGGGGTCCACCGTGATCTGGGACGCGTACATGGGGCGGGGATTCCAGTCCGACATGTGCTCCCACGTCTCTCCACGGTCCTCCGACCGGTAGATCCCTGCCTCCCGCTGCAGGTAGGCAGTGGACGCGTTGTAGCGCTCCCCCTGTTCGATGCTCACGTAGACGATGCGAGGATCACGGCGGTACAGGTCGATCCCGATGCGGCCCATCTCGCCGGAGGGCAGACCGTTGTCCAGACCGGCGTTGGTGAGCTTTCGCCAGGTCTGGCCGCCATCCGTGCTCTTCCACAGCGCGCTCCCGGGTCCCCCGCCGTGGAAGCCGTAGGGTCGCCGGCGGCGCTGGTAGGTGGCGGCGTAGAGCACCGAAGGGTCCTCCGGGTCCATGGCGACGTCCACCACACCCGTGTCCTCGTCCACGTGCAGGACCCGCTCCCACGTAGCGCCGCCGTCGGCGGAGTGGTAGAGCCCCCGCTCCTCGTTGGGACCCCAGAGGTGTCCCATGGCGGCGACGAAGACGATGCCGGGATCGTCCGGGTGGAGGATGATCCGTCCGATGTGCTTCGAGTCCCGGAGGCCCATATTCGTCCACGACCGACCCCCATCCGTGGACTTGTAGACTCCATCACCCCAAGACGAGGATTGGCGGGAGGCACGCTCCCCGGTCCCCACCCACACCACGGACGTGTCCCGCTGGTGCACGACGATGTCGCCGACCGAGTGGGTCGCCTCGTCCTGGAAGACCGGCTCGAAGGTCACCCCGCCATTCGTCGTCTTCCAGACGCCGCCGGTGGCGGAGGCCACGTAGAACACCGACACGTCCGACTCCACCACGGCCAGGTCCACGATGCGGCCGCTCATGGTGGCCGGTCCGATGGTCCGGAGTGTCAGCCCGCTCAGCTGATCCGGCTCCACGGGCGACTGCGCCCCGGCGGAAAGGGGAAAGGCAAGGGCCAGGGAGAGTGTGGCAAGGACGGCGCGGACGACCATGGAATCTCACTCACGTGCAGGGGAAGTAGGCGGCGAAGTTCGGCCCGCCGTCATCCGGGTGCAAGGGCTTTCCGGGGGACACGAGGCAGTCGAAATCGGGATTGGAGTCTGGGGCACGAGCGGCATAGATTAGCGCGAGCGGTCCCACCGCCTCCTCGCACCCGAGCACCGTTCTCCATGTCGTCAGAGCCCGGCTCCCAAGCACTCCGCGGCCTCGCGCGGTCCATCGACGGGCTCTTCTCCCGTGAGGCCTCGGCCTCACCGCCTCGTGGCCTGGACGGAGTCACCAAAGACGGCGGGCAAGGCGACGACATGACCTGGGTGGCCGAGGCGGCGGTGCGACTGCCCGGGGATGTCCATCGCCCGGACCCGCTCATCGACGCCGTCAAGGCCTTCGCGCGGTCGTTCCCCACCCCGTCCGAGGCGAGCCGGGGCATGCTGGCTGAGGCGGTGGAAGACGCCCGAGCCCGACGCGCTGGGCCGGCCATGGCCGGCGCGGTCGAAGCCCTGGCTCACCTCTCCCAGTGGGATCACGACACACTGAGGGTGGCTCAGGACCTGGTGACTCCGGGAGTCGCGTCCCTTCTGGTGTCGCGCCTCTCCGAGGCGGCAGGCGATGAGGGGCGGCAGGCCGAATTGGTGGAGGTACTGCCCCGGCTCGGGGAAGAGGTGGAGCTCGCTGTCCTGGAGGCGCTTCGCCAGGAGGCGCCGGACCCCGGGGCGGACCGGGGGATCCGGCGGTCGCTGCTGGAGGTGGTGGCGGCCTTCGCGGACCGGGGCTCCGACATCCTGGCGAGAATGGTCCGGGAGCCCGACTGGCGTCTGGCTCGAAACGCGATCCACCTGGTGGTCGAGCGGGGTGGGGACGACACCGTCGAACACCTCACCGTTGCGATGGGGCACTCGGAGGGGAGGGTGCGTCGCGAGTCGCTTCAGGCCCTCTCGCGGCTGGGCGGCGATCAGGCGGCGATCCTCGCCACAAGCGGGTTGCAGGACCCGTCGCCGGAGGTACGTGCACAGGCAGCTCGGACGGTGGGTGCTCTTCACGCGGAGCGGGCTCTGCGTCCCCTCCTCACCCTCCTGGACGAGGAGGAGGATCCGGACGTTGTCGTGGAGGTGATCCGCGCCCTGGGCGCCCTTGGCGATCCGTCCGCGGTGATTCCACTGGAGAAGCGGGCGGTGTCCGGTTTCTTCTCACGCAAGCCCCAGGCCGTGCGGATCGCGGCCTATCGCGCCCTCAAGGCCATCGGGACGCCCCACGCCATGGAGCTCATCCGGGACGCCCTGGAGGACCGGGACGCGGAGGTGCGCCGGACCGCGCAGGCGGTTCTTTCGGACGACGGAGGCGGAGCGCCCTGACGCGCGGGGCGCCACCATGACTGCGCCCGCACCCCTCGGACGGCTCCGGTGCCGTCACACCTCGCTGAAGAGGCGGTAGAGCGTCCGTCCCAGCCGCCCGGTCTCGCGGATCCACTCCGCCGCGCCGCGTGGCTTCGGGTCTCCGGTGGAGTGGGCGAAGAGCCGGGTCACCGTCACTTCCAGACGAGGTGCGCGCACGCGTCGCGCGAGCCGATGGACCTCCGAGACGGGGATGAGATGATCGTTCCTCCCGTGAACCAGGTAGGTGGGCACGCCAATCTCCATCACCTCCGGAAGGTCCATCTCCGGGTCCATCTCCATGCCCGCGGAGACGAGCCGGTGGGCCCACTCCTCCGTGCTGTTCGAGGCCGCGGGCGGGTCGGCCGACGCCGGCGGGGCGAAGAACCGGTAGAGCTCCTCCCACTCCGGCGGTATCCCGGTGGCGAGCGCGTCCTTCAGCGAGTCCAGCTCCGCATCCCAGGACTGGATCCCGTGGTCACCGGCATAGGCCGCCAGTTCACGAAGGGCATACGCAAGGGGCGCCGCGTCCTGAAACCCTCGCACCCCCGTGAGATAATTGGCGGCGACGATCCAGCGGCCGTAGGGATCGGGCCGCACCCGCTGTGCGCTCCCCCCCCACTCGTGGACGCCCGTGAGGAGGAAGCGCAAGGTGGACAGCATCTCGCCGTATCCCCCGAACGAAGCCACGCACGAGATGCGTCTCGCGACGTCCGGGGATGTCGCCACCCGTAGCGCCTGGGGTCCCCCGAAGGAGAAGCCCATGAGCCCGGGAGGCCGCAGCACGCCCGCGTCCGCTTCCAGGAAGGCGAGGCCGGCCTCCACGGCGTCCCGGGTGCGACCGGGAGCGAGGTCCAGCGCCACCCATTCCGGCACTTCAGGGACCAGCACCGTGGATCCCGTGGAGGCGATGGCACGTGCGAATCGGATCAGGGAGGAGTGGCGCCGACCGGTCCGGGTCATGCCGTGGAGGAGAATCCACGCCGATCCGTCGTCGGCGTCCGGGCGCCGGTAGCGGGTCGCCATCATGGGCTCCCCGGGACCCGCCAGGACCACCTCCTCCTCCCGGAGTCCCGGACGGGGTTGGGCCCAGCCACGGGCGAAGCGGGTTGTCCTGACGACTCCGGATCTCATGACCAAGAGTAGCACTTCACCCGCAGGTTGGGGCAGACCAGGGATGCGTGGTCCTCCAGGGGGAGTAGATTGCCTCCCCATGAACGAATTCGGGTTGTCGAGGCGTGACTTCTTCCTGGCCCTGGGCGGCGGAATGCTGGCCTGGCCCCGAAGGTTGGGTGCCCTGGAGCTGGAATGGGGGCGAACCGGGGGGCGGGACCAGGCGTTCTGGGAAGCGGTTCGCCGGGAGTTCCTGATTCCTCCGGACCGGATCTACTTCAACAACGGGACTCTCGGGCCCCAGCCTCGGGTGGTGGTGGAAGCTGTGGCGGAGCACGCCCGCGGGGTGGCGGCGACCCTGCCGCCCCGAGTTTCCTGGGACGAGCTGAAGTCCTCCCTGTCCAGCGCACTGGGTGGGGACCCGGAGGGGTACGTCGTTTCCCGGAATACAACCGAGGCCATGACCGTGGTGGCGAACGGCCTGGAGCTCGGACCCGGGGACGAGGTGGTAACCACCGACCACGAGCACATCGGGGGCCTCTCCCCGTGGGAGCTGGTGACGGCCCGCCGCGGGGCCCGCCTGGTGGTGGCCCACCTTCCTCCTCCCCCGGCCGGAGGCGCGGAGCTGGCGGACGCCGTCTGGAGGCAGGTCGGAAGCCGCACCCGGGTCGTCAGCGTATCCCACGTCCTCTTCACCAACGGTGCCCTCCTACCTGTACAGGAGCTGGGTAGGCGCTGCCGACAGCGTGGGATCGTGTTCGTGGTGGACGGTGCCCATCCCCCCGGGATGTTTCCCATGGATCTGGCGGAGACCGGTGCGGACTTCTACGCCTCGTCTCCGCACAAGTGGCTGCTGGCACCCCAGGGGACGGGCCTGCTCTGGATGGCACCGCCGTGGCGGGACCGGCTGTGGCCTACGATCGCTTCCGGGGACTGGAGCACGGTTGGTGCGCAGCGATTCAACCACGTGGGAACGATGGATGAATCCAGGCTCGCGGGCCTTCTGGCCGCCCTGGAGTTCTACCGGACCGTTGGCCCGGACCGGATCTGGGACCGGATTCGCGAACTGCAGGCTCGGCTCAGAGGGGGGCTGGAGTCCATTCCAGGGCTGCAGATCCGGTCTCCATCCCTCGAGCAGTCCGCCGGGATGGTCGCCTTCCGCCTCCCCGGCGTGGACTCCCTTTCACTCCAGGGGCACCTTTCACGGGTCGCACGGGTCCGCACGCGGGTGATCGGAGAGTACCGGTTGGGATGGATGCGGCTCTCGACGCACTACTACAACCAACCCGACGAGGTCGACCGCGTGCTCGAGCTGATCCACCGGGTCTCACGGGAGGGGATCCCTGCGGCCGGTGGCCTGTAGACACCCAGACGCGACCTCTTCACAGTGGATTCCATGCACGCTGACCCCGCCCCACGACCCCCCTACGGCATGGCTGCACTGGCGGCCCTGGCGGTGTTCGGCCTCTACGCGCTGACGCTGGCTCCCACCACGGCACTCTGGGACGCCAGCGAGTACGTCACCACGGCCCACATCCTCGGGATCCCGCACCCCCCGGGGAATCCGCTCTTCGTCGTCCTGGGACGGGTCTGGATCTTCTTGCTGGAGCCCACGGGGCTCCCGGTGGCCGTCCGTGTGAATCTGCTCGCGGCGGCCACCAGCGCCGGTGCGGCCTTCTTCTACTTCCTGGTGGCACACCGGCTGGTGACTCCCGTGGTGGGGAGCGAGCGCGCTGCCCTCGTGGGCGCCGCCGCCGCCGTTCTCCTGGGTGGCACGGCCTACACGGTGTGGAACCAGTCCACGGTCAACGAGAAGGTCTACACCCTGTCGGTACTCGTCATCGCCGCCGTCAGCTGGCTGGCCGTACGGTGGCGCGACCGGCGGGACGATCCGGCGAGCGCCCGGTACCTGCTGGTGGCCGGATATCTCGTGGTCCTGGGAAGCACGAATCACCTCATGTCCGTCCTCCCCCTCCCCGCGATGGGGCTCTTCGTGTTGGCGACGGCGCCCGCCGCCCTCCTGGACAGGCGCCTCTGGAGCCGGGCGGTGCCCCTGATTCTCCTGGCCTTGTCCTTCAACCTCTTCCTCCCCGTCCGAGCGGCCCAGGATCCGGTCATCAACGAGGGCGATCCCACCTGTGAGCCGCTGGATCAGAACGTCGGGGGAATCACCTCCTCGCTCCTGCTGGACAATCACCTCTGGCGCGTCGCCGACTCCTCCTGTGAGGCCCTGAGCTACAACCTGGCCCGGGAGCAGTACCGGAAACCGCCGGTCACCGAGCGGATGGCCCCCTTCAGCGACCAGTTGCTGAACTGGTACCAGTACTTCGACTGGCAGTGGGCTCGGGGCCTGGACCCCTCGGAGCTCCCGGGAACCGCCCGGACTCCTCTGACCCTCCTCTTCCTCCTTCTCGGGGGATTGGGCTTCTGGGCCCTGGCCCGCACCGACAAGGGAGCCACTGTCTATCTCGGCACCCTGGCCGTCACCCTCACCGTGGGGCTGGTCTACTACCTGAACTTCAAGTACGGCTACTCCCTGGCTCCGGAGATCATGGACCGGGCGTTACACGAGGTCCGGGAGCGGGACTACTTCTTCATCGCCGGATTCGGCCTGTGGGGCGTGATGGCAGGCCTTGGCCTGACCTGGGTCTGGGTGGTCCTGGGCTCGTTGAGTCGGGGCGGCCGGGGATTGGCCATGGCGGCTCCCGTATTCCTGGTGGCCCTCTTCCCGCTGGTCCTCAACTGGCGGTGGGCCTCTCGGGCCGATGACTACGCCGCTCGCGACTGGGCCTACGACTTCCTCGTCGCCGCGGAGCCCTACGCCATCCTCTTCACCAACGGGGACAACGACACATTCCCCCTGTGGTACCTGCAGGAGGTTGAAGGTATTCGGAAGGACGTCACGGTGATCGTCGGCCAGTACCTGTTCACGGACTGGTATCCCAGGCAGCTCGAGGAGCTGACCCGGCCCGAGAATCAGCGCGCCTACGAGGCGGACGCACCGGGGAGCTTCTATCCGGATCGGGCGGCTCCCACCCGCTCCATCAGCAGGCTCACCCACGAGGAGATGGACCAGATCCGCGGGGGTGTCCTCGGAGAAGCCCAGTCCGTGCCCTTTCCCCGTCTCACGGTCACCTTCCCCGAAGGTATGTCCCTCAACCGGGGCAACTGGTTGGCCCTCCGGTTCATCCTCGACTCGTATACCGAGCGACCCATCTACTTCACCAGTGCCGCCGGACTGATGAACGAGCTGGGTCTGACCGGTTTCGCCGTCCGAGAGGGTCTCCTGCACCGCCTGGACGTGCGCCCGCTGGAAGAAGAGCCCCGGCCGGGACTGGTGCGGGGATCGCCGGCGTACGGCGGCGAGTGGTTCGACGTGCCTCGTTCCCTGGGCCTATGGGAGGAGGTCTACACCTTCCGGGGTCTCCGGGACCGGGACATCTGGTTCGACCGGGCGACCCTGAACGTGCCCTGGCATTTCTATGCCCTCGCCCTCCAACTCTCGGAGGTGGCGGGTCTATACGGCGTGGAGGAGGAGCGCATCCAGGCCCTCCGGGAAGCCTCGGAGGCCTTCGAAGTCGTGGCCCAGGGCGGACGCCTGGGCACGCCCTCGGCGGAGGCGCCGGACTGACGCGCGGCCGAGACGGTCAGGGGGCCTTTGCGGAGCCTCGATCGACACCCGGTGGGGAGGCTTTACCGGCCGTGTCCCGCTTCGAGCCTTCGGGACCCGCGGCGAGAATGCGGTCGAGGGCAAGACAGAGTGCGGGTCGGAGCTTCCGCACGATGGAGTCCACGTGCGCCAGCGCATCGGCGCCGGGGTCGACATAGCGAAGCGAAAGGCGGCCCACTTGTGGGGTCGACAGTTCCAGCTTGACCGAGATCTCCCAGAGCTCGGACGCATCTTCCCTGCCGGCCATCCACGACACCCCGAACGACTCCTTCCGGAAGGGGGCATGGTGCGCCAGCACTCCCTCCCAGTCACTGGGGATCCATAGCTCGATGTGGTCGCTGTGGCTGTCCCTGAACGCGTGGTCGAGCGCCTCGTGAAGTCCTTTGGCCGACGTGGCTTCCTCCAACAGCCGGACTGCATTTCGGAGCCGCACGTTCTGCGCGATGGTGTGCCGCTGCACGAAGGCCCTCTGGACCGCTCGACCCAGCTCCATGATCTCGGGGGTCTCGAGCCACCGGACGGCGATCAGCGAGACCGTGGCCGCCAACGTGAGTCCCACCGCGATGATCAGCGGGTCCTGGGTCAGAAGCATGACTGCGACCAGGGAGAAAATGCCGGCCAGCCCCCACATGAAGAGCGTGATCGTGTGCCGGGAGAACCCCATGTCGTGAAGCCGGTGGTGGATGTGGCCCCGGTCGGGATGAAAGACCGGATCCCCCCTCAGGAAGCGCCGGAAGATGGCCAGCGAGGTGTCCAACACCGGCAGACCCAGCGCGAGGGTCGGGACGAGGACCGGCACGGAGTCCATGCTTCCCCCCCGCACGGCGATCAGTCCCAGTCCGGCGAAAGAGAAACCCAGGAACAGGCTCCCCGAGTCCCCCAGGAAGACCGACGCCGGAGGCAGGTTGAAGAGGAGGAAACCGAGCACCGCTCCCGAAAGGGCCAGCGCGGGGACGGCCACTGCGGGGTTTCCGTTCAGCACCGCCGCGTAGCCGATGGTGGCAAGGGCGAGGAGCGCGACTCCTCCCGCCACCCCGTCGTGCCCGTCGATCAGGTTGAAGGCGTTGGCAATTCCCACGAACCAGAAGACCGTCAGGATGAGGTCGAGCCAGGCCGGGAGCGCGAAGACGAGGGTCTCGCCCACCGATACACTTCCGAGCCTCAGGCCCAGTGCGTAGAGGCCCACCGCGACCGCGAGCTCGACCAGGAACTTGGTGGTGGCCTTGAGGTCTCGGATGTCGTCGACGAGTCCGAGGAGGAAGATGGCCACGGCGGCCACACCGAGCGGCAGGAGGGACGGGGGCATCGCCTCCGGGCTCCGGATGCCGAAGAGCGGAGGGGCGGCCAGCGCCAGGGCCGCGCCCAGAAATACGGCCACCCCACCCACGCGGGGGACCGAGTCGGCGTGGAGTCGCCGGAACCCGTCCGGGCGATCCACCATACCGACCCGGTGTCCCACGCCCCTTGCCCAGAAGGTGGCGGCGATCGAGGCCACGAGTGCGATGATGAAGGTCAGGAGGAGGATCAGCATGTGGAGTGCACTGCGGCCTGACCGGGTCGACGGGCGGGCGCCCACGAGTTGGGCCCCGACGGAGATCGCCCCCCCGGTGCTCGGGAAGCTAGGTTCGTGACCTGGCTGAAACCTGATGTGAATGACGCGGATGCACAATATCTAGCTGCCCAGGGGGATGCTCGGACCCACATATGGTACGCGACCGATGTACCCGACCAGGTGGACCGCCCGGACCCCTCTCGGGTCGCCCCGAGCATTGATCCTCTCCTACCCCGAGGCGCCGGACTGACGCGCGGCCGAGACGGTTACGAGGAGCGGGCCCCCACGACCACGGGCTCCAGCACGTCCTCGAGGGTGGTCTCTCCCTGCACCGCCAGTTCGTAGCGGACCCGGGTGTGGGGAAGGGGGATCTGGATCAGCCGGGCCAGGTCGATCGGGGTGCCGATGGCCACGGCCTCCACACCCCCGGCTGCGGCGCGGGCGATGGTGGCTTCGAGGTCCGCGATCTGGCGGTCCCCGTATCCCATGGCGGGGAGCACCGCCCCCAGCTCCGGATACCGCTCGAAGGTGTCCACCAGCTCGCCCTGCAGGAACGGCCGCGGGTCCACGATGTCCGAGGCGCCGGCGCTGCGGGCCCCGAGGGTGCCGGCCCCGTACTTCATCTCGCCGTGGGTGAGGGTAGGACCGTCCTCCACGGCCAGGACCCGCCTTCCTGAGAGGATCGCCGGGTCATCCACGGTAATGGGTGACGCCGCCCGGAGGATCGTGGCCCCTGGATTCACCCGGGTCACATTTTCGAGAACTTCGTCCACCCAGGCCGGTTCGGCGGTCTCCACCTTGTTGACCACCACCACGTCCGCGAGGCGGAGGTTGGTCTCCCCGGGGTGGTACCGGAGTTCGTGGCCCGCCCGGTGCGGGTCCACCAGAGTGATGTAGAGGTCGGCGCGGAAGAACGAGACGTCGTTGTTCCCACCGTCCCAGAGGATCACGTCGGCCTCGGCCTCCGCCGCCCGGAGAATGGCCTCGTAGTCGACGCCGGCGAAGACCGGGGAGCCGTTGGCGATGTGGGGTTCGTATTCCTCCCGTTCCTCGATGGTGACGTGGGCCGCCGCCAGGTCCTTCTGCGAGGCCAGGCGTTGTACTCGCTGGGCCAGGAGGTCGCCATACGGCATGGGGTGCCGAACCACGGCCACCCGCAGCCCGGCTCCGCGAAGGGCGTTGGCCACCGCCCGGCTCGTCTGGCTCTTTCCGGCCCCGGTGCGCGAAGCACAAACCGCCACCACCGGTTTCGACGAGGGGATCATGGATCGGGCCGCTCCGCCCACCTCGAAGTCCGGGCCCAGGGCGTTCACGCGAGAAGCCATGTGCATGACGTACTCGTGGGAGACGTCGGAGTAGGCGAACACGCAACGGGTGACCTCCAGGTCCCGCACCAGGGATTCGAGCTGCTCTTCCGGCCGGATCGGAATCCCGTTCGGGTACCGGGGGCCAGCCAGCTCCGCCGGGTATCGACGGTCCTCGATATGCGGGATCTGCTGCGCGGTGAATGCCACCACGGTGGCGTGAGGATGGTTCCTGTAGACCGTGTTGAAGACGTGGAAATCGCGCCCGGCGGCGCCGAGGATCAGGACTCGCTCGTCACTCACGGAGGTCTCCGGGTTGGGGCAAAGGGGTCTGGATCCAAGGTCGCACGCATCCACGGCCGCAAGCTGTCGGGAGAACCCCGTGGGCCCCTCCGGGGGAGAGCCGGACGTGGGGCAGATCCCCACAGGTCGCCACCATCACCGCCCGACGGCGAGACGGGCCCGAGGCGCCGTACCCTGGACCAGGAATCCACACCATCCGGGAGGTCGCATGTCCGACGAGCGCAACCGCTTGATCCGGGAGGGCTTCATCGCGGGCCTGCTGGGGTACGGGGCCGTAGTCGCCCTCTTCGCGATCCTGAACCTGGTGGCGGGTCTCTCGCCGTTCCACACGGCGTCCGTCCTCGGTTCGGCCCTCTTGGGATCCGCCCTCGACCAGGCGGGCCCGCTGGGTCCGGTCCTGGCGTACAACGGGCTTCATCTCGTGGTCTCCATCCTCCTGGGAATCGGTGCCTCCTTCCTGGCGAACCAGGCCGAGGCGGACCACGATCTCGGCTCCGGGGTCGTCTTCGGACTCCTGGCCCTCGGTGGGTGGATTCCCATCTTCTTCGGAGCCATCACCGTGGAGTACCTCCACGCGGTGGGATGGGCGGAGGTCCTGGCGGGCAGCCTGGTGGGAGCCGGGGCGATCCTGGCCTATATCGGGTGGGCGCACCGGGATCTGGTGCAGGCGCTCTTCGAAGAGGCCCAGGCCTGACGGCCTCGCGGACGCCGGGGGGCGCGGTCTGGCCGGCGTCCGCAGAAGGACCGGGGCCGGCGAGACGGGTCGGCTCCGGGACACGGGTCCGCTCGGGAACCCCGGGGTTCGCTGGGGGTGGAACCGGACGACGCTCGCAGGTTCCATCGGCTCCAACCCGGCCCGACGTGGACTCCACCCTCAGCAGCTCCGAGACCCTCCGCTACGCCCGGCACCTCGTGCTCAACGAGGTCGGCCCGGACGGGCAGGAGTGCTTGAAGGACGCCCGGGTCCTGGTCGTGGGCCTGGGGGGATTGGGTTCGCCGGCCGCTCTCTACCTCGCCGCCGCGGGCGTCGGCACCCTGGGCCTCGTGGAGTTCGACACCGTCGACCTCTCCAACCTCCAACGCCAGGTGCTTCACGGGACCTCCGGCGTGGGCCGGTCGAAGCTGGAGTCCGCCCAGGAACGGCTGAGAGAGGTGAATCCGCACGTGTCGGTGGAGCCCTATCCCGTACGGCTCAGCTCCCGGAATGCCCTCGACATCCTCCGGCGCTACGACGTGGTGGTGGACGGGTCGGACAACTTCCCCACGCGTTACCTGGTGAACGACGCCTGTGTGCTCCTGGGGATCCCCTACGTCTACGGCTCCATCCTGAGGTGGGAGGGTCAGATCTCCCTCTTCGCGGTGCCGGGAGGCCCGTGCTATCGGTGCCTCTTCCGCGAGCCACCTCCGCCGGACCTGGTCCCGTCCTGTGCCGAGGCGGGGGTGTTCGGCGCCCTCCCCGGGGTCGTTGGCTCCTACCAGGCTCTGGAGGCGATCAAGTGGATCCTGGGGGTGGGTGATCCGCTGCGGGGGCGCCTTCTCCTCCTGGACAGCCTCTCGTCGACGTGGCGGGAGGTGGAGGTGCGCCGGGACCCGGACTGCCCGGTGTGTGGGGACCATCCGACCGTCACGGAGCTCCAGGACTACGAGGCGTTCTGCGGGATCACCCCATCCGAAGCTCCCGCTGAAGCGGCGGCGGACGACTACCCGGCCTCCGTGTCCCCCGGGCAGCTCCTGGAGCTCCTGGGCGGGGATGACCCCCCCCTTCTGGTGGACGTCCGGGAATCCTGGGAGTGGCGGGAAGGGAACCTGGCCAATCGCGGTGCGCGACACCTGCCGTTGGCGGAGTTGACCGCCGCTCCGGAGGCGCTGCCCAGGAGTCGGCCGCTGGTCTTCGTCTGCTCCGTGGGCTCCCGGAGCGCTGGGGCCGCCCAGTTTCTCCGTGACCAGGGGCACACCCGCGTGGCCAATCTCTCGGGCGGACTGAAGGCGTGGGCCCGTGAGATCCAGCCGGATTTGACCGTCGTCTAGGCGGGCCTCACTCTTTCATACCGACTTCCGGACCCTCCCGGCGGACACGTACCCCCAGAAGCGAGGCGCGCCATGGTCTCCGTCACGGCCCTGTGGCTTCCGATCCTTCTCGCGGCCATCCTGGTCTTCGTGGCCAGCTCGGTCATCCACATGTTCCTGCCCTGGCACAAGAACGACTTCCAGAAGCTCCCCCGGGAGGACGAAGTTCGTGCCGCCCTGAGGCCCTTCGATCTCCCTGCAGGGGTCTACTCCACCCCCTACGCCGCGAGCAGCGCCGACATGAGATCGGGGGAGTGGCAGGAAGAGATGCAGAAGGGGCCCGTGGCCTTCCTGACCATTGTCCCCAAGGGCCTTCCCCGCATGGGGCCTCAGCTCGCACAGTGGTTCGTGTACTGCCTGGTGGTGGGTGTGTTCACCGCCTATCTGACCGGGTTGGCCTACGGACCCGGCGCCGAGTACGGGGAGGTCTTCCGCCTCGCCGGGACCGCCGCCTTCATGGGGTACGCACTGGGGCATCCCCAGGATGCGATCTGGTTCCACCAGGGGTGGCCCGCCACGCTGCGGAGCATGGTGGACGGGCTCGTCTATGGACTCCTGACCGGGGGGGTGCTGGGCTGGTTGTGGCCCGGCTGACGGACCGAGGCCGTGGTTGTGAACGAGGGGCCGGGCGGAGTGCCCGGCCCCTCTGTCAATTCCCCCGGGACCCGGTGCGTTGCACACCCGGGCCGGCCGGATCGCCCTAGTTCAAACCAGCGCCGTCCTGCGTGACCGTATTCTCGCTCCGCGGATCGCCCAGGTGCAGGTGGAGCCAGGCGGTCCAGCGGGCCCACAGGTCCAGGAGCGTCTCGCGGGTGGCCGGCCCGTGGTCCTCGAAGGGGTAGAGGTACATGGCCGCGTCCTTGCCCAGGCCGTTCAGCGCGTGGAAGAGGCGGGGCGAGTGCTCCGGGGCCGTCCCCACGTTCTGATCGTGAAGACCGTGGTAGAGGAGCACCGCTCCCGTGAGCTCGTCCGCGAACATGAACGGGGACATACCCAGGTACACGTCCTTCGCGTCCCAGAAGATGCGGCGCTCACTCTGGAACCGGAGTGGCGTGAAGGTCCGGTTGTAGTTTCCGTCCCCTGCGATTCCGGCCTTGAAGAACGGCGTGTGGACCATGGCATTCAGCGTCGAGAAGGCGCCGTACGAGTGACCGCCCAGGCCCAGCCGGCCCCGGTCGATGATCCCCCGGGCGTCCAGGGAGTCGATGACGACCGCCAGGTTGTTCCGCAGGTCGTGTTCGTAGTTGTTGTTCATCTGCCCTTCGTCCCCCACGATGGGCGCGTCGGGCTCAACCACCGCATACCCGAGCCGGATCAGGTATTCGATACTCCGAGTGCCGAAGTTCTGGAACGCATTCTTGTTATACGTCCGGCCCCGCTCGTCGTAGCTCTCCTGGTCCGTGTACTCCCTGGGATAGAACCAGAACATGGCCGGAAGGCGCGTCCCTTCCTCGTAGTCCTGGGGGAGCGTCACGTTGACGAGGAATCGGAATCCGTCCGGCCGGGTCACCACGAACCGGTGTCGGGGTGCGTTCGTGATGTCCGGAGTGTAGTCCACGTTCTCCGTGAGCTGGACCAGGGCATCGCCGGTACGGCGGTAGTACTGGGGCACCTGCGTCGGGGATTCCCGGGACACCACGAACTCGCCCTCGTCCACATCCAGGATGGAGGCGAGCGCCTCGTACGTCTCGTCGTTCTCACCCTCGAAGACCCGCTCCTTCTCCCCGGTCCGGAGGGCCACGCGGTCCAGGAAGCTGCTGGGCGCCTCCTCCAGGGGGTCCTCTGAGTACTGAGTCCCGTAGAGGAACGCGTGTTCACCGTCCTCCGACACCAGGACGGTCCCACCGGCCGAGCCGCCGCCACGGAAGAATCCTCCACTGGGCAGGGAGCCACCGGTCATGACCAGGCTTCCGGGGTTCTCGTAGAAGTCGTCGCGGTTGTAGCGGAAGAGGGTGTGGCGGGTCTCCGGATCGTCCAGGAAGACCACGAACTCGTGGGTCGTGGAGCCCCGGCCCTCCGCGGCGAAGAGGATCGAGTAGTCGGGGGAGAACCGGTGCGTGCTCATCCGGGAGCCGTTCTCGTACACCACGCTCAGCGACTCCTCATCGAAGGGTGGGAGCCACTGCATGACCCGGTCCTTCCGTCCGTTCCGGCCCTCCTCCTCCTGGCCGGATTCGGGTTCCTCCTCGTCCTCCGGGGCCGGCTCCTGCTGCAGGAAGGTCAGTCCCTGACCGTCCTCCCTCCAGGAGACCTGACGCTTCTCCGCCGCCTCCTCACTACCGCCCACTCCCGGGGCGGACGGAAGATTGCCGTCGAGCCCCACACTCATCTCTCGCTCGCTCACCTGGGCCAGGACGTTCCCGCCCCGGTCCCAGATCTCGGTCACCCGTCCGAAGCTGCCCACCGGAACGATGTAGCTGAACGGCTGCTGGAGCGATTCCACCATGGCGTACTGGCCGTCCGCGGCGAAGTCCAGGCTCCACACCATGGTGGGACCACCAATCCGGGTCTCCCGGCGGTTCTCCACGTTCACCGTGACCAACTGTCCGGTGCCGTGCCACTCCAGAAGCGCCTCGTCGTGGGGGGTCGCCATGAGGGATGCGTAGGTCCTGAGCATGTTCTCCCCCTCCATGGTCTGCTTCACCTGGGGGCCGGCGGGGACACGCGATGCCTGGGGCCTCGGGGACCGATCCGCCGGGACCAGGACGGTGGCGATCTCTCTTCCGTCCGCCGTCCACTGGAACTCTGTGACCAGAGTGGCCAGGACCGGCGTCCGGGTGACCTGACGGGCGCGGCCTGTCGTCGGGTCCGCCACGTGGATGTGGGTGGCGGCGTCCGTGTGCACGAAGAACGCGATCTGCGAACCGTCCGGCGACCACGTGGCATTCGAGACCCGGGCACCCTCGGGAATCCGGATCTCCACCCGGCTGCCGTCTCGCGAGGAGACCAGCGCGATTCCCGCACTGCTGCGGATGGTGAGGTTCCTGTGGCGGTTGCCCTGGACGTCGATGAAGAGGCCACCCAACTCGTCGAACGGCCTGGAGAACCGATCCATGGTCACGGGTCCGTCACCGGTGGTCTCGGCGAACCAGGCACCGTCCGGACTCGGACTCGTGAGGTTGGCGTTCAGGTAGCGTGGCGCCAGGACCGCTTCCTGGATGGGCTCCGGCGGACGGACCCAGTGTTTGGCGGCCAGGATCGCCTGCGGATCCCAGTCCCCGCCGGTCTGGGCGGTGACCTCCCACGGGGAGAGGAGAGCAAGGGTCAGGGTGAGGGCGGCGCCGGCTTGAACCGGCCGGAAACGCACCATCGCTGAACAGGACATCGGGTTCTCCTTCCGGAAGACGAGATCCAAGGAAGATCCTCACACCGCCTGACACGGAAGCCGGAGGTTCCGTTGGGCGGGGCAGGTGGATTCTCGGATCAGGATGGCCGCTTCGCCAGAGGGGGGCTACGATGAGTCGAAACCACCGGGGCGGTCGCCGCGAATCCGCCCGGATAGCGTGAGGCACCGTGGCCACGCCGAACGACCGTCGCCGATCTCCTTCCTTCCCGAACCAGGGTCGGATTCCGTGAGCGATCTGCTGGCCGCCCGATCGCAGATGGCCATCTCGCTGGCCTTCCACATCGTGTTCGCCGCGGTGGGCGTCGGGCTTCCGGTCCTGATCCTCGTCTCCCAGGGTCTCTGGCTCCGGACCCGCGACCGGGTATACCTCCGCATTTCCCGGGCCTGGACCAAGGGGCTCGCCGTCCTCTTCGCCGTGGGTGCGGTGTCGGGGACCGTGCTCTCCTTCGAATTGGGCCTGCTCTGGCCCGAGTTCATGCGGGTGGCCGGGCCGCTGGTCGGGATGCCCTTCTCTCTGGAGGGGCTCGCCTTCTTCACCGAGGCCATCTTCCTCGGGATCTTCATCTACGGCTGGGACCGGATCTCGGAGAAGGCCCACTTCGCCGCCGGAGTGGTGGTGGCGGTCAGCGGTGGGCTCTCCGCCCTCTTCGTGCTGAGCGTCAACGGCTGGATGAACGCACCCACGGGGTACCTCCCGGGGGCGGGAGCCCGAGGGATCGATCCGGTCGCCGCCATGACGAACCCCTTTTGGATCGCGAACACGATCCACATGGTCCTGGCCGCGTACATGTGCACCGCCTTCGGAGCCGCCACCATCCATGCGTGGCGTCTCCTCCGGACTCCCGGACGCCGATTTCACGAGAAGGCCCTCCGCATCTCGGTGGGGTTCGGCGCGGTGGTGGCGTTGCTGCAGCCGCTCAGCGGCGACGTCACGGCGGGGGTCGTGGCCGAGCAGCAGCCCGCGAAGCTGGCGGCCATGGAGGCCCACTTCGAGACGGGCCCGTGCGCCCCACTGGTGATCGGGGGGATTCCGGATGAGGCGGCGGGCGTGGTCCGCTTCGGGCTCGAGATCCCATGCGGCTTGAGTCTCCTGGTCGGGCGGGACCCGGACCATGTGGTCACGGGCTTGAATGACATCCCGGAGGACGAGCGTCCCCCGGTGCTCCCCGTGCACCTGGCCTTTCAGGTGATGGTGGGGATCGGCACGCTCCTGGCTGGACTGGGCGTGTGGGCGCTCGTGAGCTTCTTCCGGCGCCAGCCCCTGTCGGCTCATCGGTGGTACCTCCTCGCCCTGGTGGCGGCCGGGCCTCTGGCGTTCCTCGCCATGGAGGCCGGGTGGGTGGTGACGGAGGTGGGTCGTCAGCCGTGGATCATCTACGGGGTGATGCGCACCGCAGATGCCGTGACCCCCATGCCCGGGCTCGTGGTGCCGTTCACCACCTTCACCTTGCTCTACGTGTTGCTGTCGATCCTGGTGGTGGCCCTGATGGTCAAGCTGTCCCGTTCCGAGGACGACGACGGTACCGAGCCCGCTGGGGGGACGCCGGGCGGTGACTTCACCCCCGATGGCAACGGAGCGGCAGGGGGTCGACCATGAGTCTGGAAGTGGTCCTCGCCGGGGTGATCCTGCTGTCACTGATCGTCTACGCGCTCCTGGGCGGCGCGGACTTCGGAGGGGGCGTCTGGGACCTCCTGGCGTGGGGCCCCCGGTCCGGCGAGCAGCGGCAGACCATTGCTCGAGCCATCGGACCCATCTGGGAGGCCAACCACGTCTGGATGATCGTGGCGGTGGTCCTCCTCTTCACCGCCTTCCCCCTGGCGTTCGCCGTGATCATGACGGCCCTGCACATCCCGGTGACGTTGATGCTGGTGGGGATCGTCCTTCGGGGATCGTCGTTCGTCTTCAGGAAGGTCTCGCCCGAGGGGGAGGGGAAGGCGTCGCATTGGCAGCGGGTCTTCGCCGTGAGCAGCATCATTACCCCCGTCATGCTCGGAGTTGTGCTCGGGGCCATCTCCACCCCCGCCATCGGCTACGAGGACGGAACAGTCACCGGTGGCTTCGTCGCGCCCTGGCTGGCTCCCTTTCCATGGGTGGTGGGCGCCTTCGCCCTGGCGCTCTTCGCCTTCCTGGCGGCGGTGTACCTGACGCTGGAGACCACGGAGCCCAACCTCCAGGGGGACTTCCGCGCCCGGGCTCTGGGGAGCGCAGCCGTGGTGGGGGCCGTGGGTTCAATCGCCCTGGTCATGGCTCCCGGGGCCGCGCCGGAGCTGGCGAACCGTCTGGGGGAGAGTCCTGCCGGCTGGGGGTTCCTGGCCATTGGAGGAATGTCCCTGTTGGGGGCGGCCCTGGCCCTGTATCGCAGGCGGTATGTGCTGGCTCGGGTCCTCGCCGGAAGCTTCGTGGCGGCGGTCCTGGCCGGATGGGGATTCGCGATGGACCCCTGGCTCGTGGCCGGCGCCCTGTCCATCCACGACAGCGCCGCACCCGACGTGACCCTTCGCCTGGTGCTATGGATCCTGGGCCTGGGTACCGTGCTCCTGGTGCCCGCCTTCGCCTACCTGTACCTGACCTTCAAGCGGCAGGTGCTCTTCCCGGGGCGCTGAGGCGCGCGAGCGCGTTCGTCAGATCCGCTCGTAGTCCGCCCGCCAATCCCGTACCGCCTTCTTGATCTCGGTCCGATCGTGGAGCTCTCCCGCCAGCACCCGACGGGCCAGCTCCGGCAGCTCCTCGTCGGAGGCGAAGCGGAGCCCGATGAGCTGGTCCGTGCTGAACTCGGGAATCCGCGGCCATTCCTCCTCCGGGAGGAGGCTTTCGAGGCGGAGCCGCTCCTCCAGGCGGATGACCCGGTCCTGGACGCCGAGGGCGAAGAGGCGGGATACGAAGGCGATGATCAACACCGCCACGGCGAAGAGCGCCGCCGCCACCGTGTCGAGGGAGGGCGCCTGAACGGCCCGCCACCCGAAATAGACGGCCGCAGCCGAAAGGACCGGTACGGCCACGAAGTGGAAGGCAGGCGCGTACTTGGCGTGGTTCTCGAGATTCTGGGGCTTGCGTTCCATGGGTCGTTCTCCGGCGTGGTTGGGGTCAGAACTCCGCGAGCTCCACGATTCCCTGGAGCACCCCCGCGGTCTGCGGGAGAATGACCTCCTCCAGCTGCGGTGCGTAGGCCACCCAGGTGTCCATGGCTCCGATCCTCTTTACCGGTCCGTCGAGCCAGGGGAAGAGCTCGTCGGCGATTCGGGCGGCGATCTCCGCGCCGAACCCGAAGGAGACGGCGTCTTCGTGCACGACCAGGACCTTGTTGGTCTTCTTCACCGAAGCGCCGATGGTCTCCATGTCCAGGGGCCAAAGGGTACGGAGGTCGATGACCTCTGCGGAGATCCCGTGCCGCTCCTCGGCCTGCTTGGCCGCATCCATGCTTCGCTTCACCAGGGCGCCACACGTGACCACGGTCAGGTCCGCGCCTTCCCGGACGACCTTGGCCTTGCCCAGGGGGATCATGAAGTCCTTCCCTGGATTCCGCCCCTTGTTGTAGACCTGCCGGTAGAGGTGCTTGTGCTCGAGGAAGAGGACCGGGTCTTCGCAGCGGATCGCCGTGCGCAGGAGGCCGTTGGCGTCCTCGGCGTTGGAAGGAAGCACGACCCGGAGTCCAGGGCAGTGCGTGAACAGCGAGGCGCCCGTCTGGGAGTGGTAGATGGCCCCGCCTTTCAGGTACCCCCCGTAGGTGGTGCGGACCACCACCGGGGCGCTGAAGCCGTTGTTCGACCGGTAGCGCATGGTTCCCAGCTCGTTCCGCAACTGCTGCATGGCGGGCCAGATGTAGTCGAAGAACTGGATCTCCACCACCGGCCGCATGCCGCGCAACGCCATCCCGATGGCGCGCCCCACGATGTTCGCCTCGGCCAGGGGCGAGTTGTAGACCCGGTCACCGCCGAAGCGGGCCTGCAATCCGTGGGTGACCTTGAAGACGCCCCCCTTTCCCTTCACTTCGTCCAACGCCCCCACCCGGGAGGCATCGGCCACGTCCTGGCCGAAGACCACGATGCGGGGATCGCGCTCCATCTCGTCCTGCATACACGCGTTCAGGAGGTCCACCATGGTCAGGAGCCGGTCCTCGGCGTACTTCGGCGAGTCCTCGGTGTCGAAGGACGCCCCGGTGGGGTCCACCTCCTCGCTGAACAGGTGGCGCGTCGCGGTCTCCGGCTCCGGCTGAGGGTGGGAGAGTGCGGCATCCGCCGCGTCGGCCACCGCCTGGCGGACGTCTTCCTCCAGGGCATCCAACTCCTCTTCCGCGGCGACACCCTGGTCCACGAGCAGCGCGCGGGTCCGGACCAGGCAGTCCCGTTCCCGCTGCGACTCGATCTCCGACGCGGGGCGGTACATCCGCTCGTCGTCGGACATGGAGTGGGAGTAGGGCCGGGTGCAGTGGGCGTGCAGGAGGGCCGGGCCTCTCCGGGCCCGGCAGTGGTCCAGCAGCTCACCCGCGGTGCGGTAGGTGTCGACCACGTCGGTCCCGTCGCACTCGCGAATCAGGAGGTCCGGGAACCCCTGAACCAGCCGCGACACGCTTCCGCCGGCGGTCTGAACTTCGACCGGAACGGAGATGGCGTACTCGTTGTCCTCCACGATGAAGAGAACCGGGAGCTTGAGGTTGCAAGCGGTGTTCAGCGCCTCCCAGAACTCCCCCTCCGAAGTGGTGCCGTCGCCGGTGGTGCAGATCACCACCTCGTCCTCCTGAAAGCTCGTCACGTGCTCCCGGAGCTCCGGGAGCCGGAGGGCACGAAGGCCCGCCTCGGCCGACCCCACTGCCTGGAGGAACTGGGTGCCCGTGGGCGAGGATGTGCTCACGATGTTGTAGCGTGGGTCCCCGTAGTGCGACGGCATCTGACGGCCCCCGGAAGAGGGGTCGTCGTGAGCGGCCACAGCCTGCAGAAGGTGGTCCAGGGGGGTCTGCCCCAGGGCCAGCGCGAACGACCGGTCCCGGTAGTAGAAGTAGAACCAGTCCTTGCCGGACCGGGTGAGCTCCGCGACGGCTACGCCGATGGCCTCGTGGCCGGCTCCGGAGATCTGAAAGAAGATCTTGTTCTGCCGCTTCAGGCTGATCTCCCGGTCGTCCACGTACCGGGCGGTGATCATCGTTCGGTAGAAACGGAGGAGCTGCTCGGCGCTGAGGCCGGCCAGGTCCCGGGCCTCGTCCTGCTGTCCGGTCTCGGTGGCCATGGCTGGGCGGTCGGGAGGTTGAGGATGAGAAGGCGGCGCACCGCCCCAGGTATCGGTTGAAACCTGAAAAAATAGCCCAAGGCCGAGGGGCGGCCAACCGACCGGAGGGCGGGCGCCGCCGTCGGGTTACTCGGCGCTCAGGGTCTGGAGGGGATCCGTACTCGACGCCCGGCGGGCGGGAATCCACGAAGCCACACCCGCCGTTCCCATCAACAGCGCGACGGCCACCACGAACGAAACCGGGTCCTGGGTCCCGACTCCGAAGACGAATCGGTCCAACAGTCCCCCAAGCCACAGGGCCGCGACACCTCCGACGGAGGCGCCGACGGCAGCGAGCAGCAGCCCGCTCCGGACCACCTGTTGCTCGATCCGGTTTCGACCCGCTCCCAGCGCCAGGCGGATTCCGAGCTCCTTGCGACGTTGGTGCACCGCGTAGAGGAGCGTCCCGTACAGGCCGCCGGCCGCGAGGGCCAGGGCCACGGATCCGAAGAAGACCACCAAGAGCGCGGCGAATCGGCGTCTGGCCGCGGACTCCCTCAGCCAGGTGTCCAACGGAACGACCTCGGGGAGGGGAAGGGTGGGTTGGACGCGCCAGACGGCTTCTCGAAGTTCCCGGGCCAGCCCGGGCTGGGCATCCGGTGCAAAGATGCCGAAGGTGCCGATGTCCAGCGGGAAGGGGAGGGCCTCCACGGGCAAGAAGACGGCCTCGTCGACACCCTGATCGAGTCCGTAATACCGGGTGTCCGCTGCGACCCCCACGACGCGGGCCGACGCGTCCTCCCGCCCTCCCATTCGGATCGTCTGCCCGACGGCCGCTTCAGCCGACCCGAAGAGCCGCGTAGCCAGCGCGTCGGCGAGTACCGCAGGCACCGGTTCAGGGACCGTCTCACTCCGGGGCCACACCCGCCCGGCCAGAAGCTCGATTCCGTAGGTATCCAGGAACGAGGCTTCGACGGCGTGGACCTGAGTGGGCCCAGTGGACTCGTCCTCCGCGCCAATGAAGACACTCGTGCCCCAGCAGCAGGTGCTTCCCCCGACCCACTGGAAGGGGCCTTCCATGCCGAACGTCACTGCCTCGACTCCAGGGACCTCGAGGATCGACGCTCTGATCTCCCCCATCACGCGGGCGTACTGGCCACTCGCCGGCTGCACAGGAAAGTCCACCGGCATCACCCACGTGTCCTCGATCCGGATCCCCGGGTCCTGTGCCGTCATCTCGAGGAAGCTTCGCAGGAGCAGGCCCGACATGGTCACGAGGATCAGAGATAGGGCCACCTCCCCTGCCACCAGGCCATTGCGCAGCAGGTGGATTCTCCGATTCTGGGTCACCCCACGGCCGGTGCCTCGAAGGCTCTCGCCGACGTTCCGTCCGATGGTGCGGAGGGCTGGAAGGAGCCCGAAGACGAAGGCCGTTCCCACGGCGAGGGCCGCGGCGAAACCGAGAACGCGAAGGTCCAGGGAGATCGCCGCTCCTCGCGGGAGTGACACGGTCAACCAGGGCTCGAAAGCTGCCAACGCCGTCGCGGCCAAGGCCGAGCCTACCGCAGCCCCTCCAAGCCCCACCAGCGCGCTCTCCACCGAGAGCTGCGCCATCAGCGCCAAGGTTCCCGCCCCCAGCGCCCTCCGCACGGCCATCTCCTGCGCCCGTGCAATCCCTCGGGCGAGAAAGAGATGCGCCACATTGGCGCAGGCCACCAACAGCAGGAGCCCGACTCCGACCAGGAAGAGGTTGAGTCCCCTGGCGGCCCGCCGCACCGTGTATTCCCCGAGCGGCGCGAACGGAAACTGTTGCAGGTTTCCGTCCCGGGTCCGGAGTCGACCGGGATAGCGGACGTCGAGTTCCTCAGCCAGTCGGGTCAGCTCCGCGTTGGCAGATCCCAGCGTCGCGCCCTTCGCCAAGCGCGCGACCACCGCATGTTGACGGGATTGCGGGTCTTCCAAGGAGGGGTCCGACCAGTCCATGGGATGGAGAACGTGCAACCTCTTCCCCACCAGCCCCTCCGGCAGGACGAAGTGGTCGTCCAGCACCCCAACGACTTCGAGGAGTTCGCCATCCAGCCGTATGGAGGTCCCGACGACGTCCGGATCGCTTCCCCACACGGCCGTCCACGCCTCGTGCGTGAGGACCGCCAGGGACGGGTCGTCCCGGTCGGCCTCCACCAGGAGGCGACCGAGCGCGGGGCGCGCCCCAAACATGGAGAAGAACGATGGCGTGAGTTCCGCTTTCCTGAGCCGCAGGGGGTCACCGCCCGGGACCTCGAGGTTCGCGTCCCGGTCATAGACCGCCGTCCACCGGTCGATGGACTGGATTCCATCCAGACCGCGGAGCGTCGGTCCGGAGTGGGAGCCGTTGGTCATGAAGACGAGCCGATCCTCCGCGGGATAGGGCAGGGGCCGGAAGACGACATGGTCCACCACCGTGAAGACCGAAGTTACGGCGCCCACCCCCAGGCCGATGAGGAGGATGCTGGACCAGGCGAAAGCCGGACTGCGACGAAGGCTTCGCACTCCCAGACGGCCACGTTGAGTCCACCTGCTCATCCTCCACCTCCCGGTCCCCTTGGGCTTCCCGGTGCGGGGCCTCTCGCCCCACACGTCGTCGATCCACTCCACCACGAGTACCCTTGGCAAGCGCGCGAACGCCCTCCACAGGATTCTCCCCCGGAGGCCGGCTGAGTCGGCCCCCTCCAGCTGTTCCCCGAGTACCGACGCGATCTCATCCGCATCCTCCCCCCTCGCCCGAGGCGGCAGGAGGGAGAGAAGAAGACGGTAGAGTCGCGTCCAGACCTGGGTCATGACGCGTCAGCCTGCGCCGCCCCGGGAAAGGGCTGGCCGAGCCTCCCTCAGAAGTCGCTCCAATCGCTCGACTTCCGCCCGCACGACTTCCCGCCCCAGAGGCGTGATGGCGTGGGTCCGCCGACGCTCGTCCGAATCGTCGGCTTCACGGATCCAGCCCTGCTCCCGCATCCGGCGCAGGACCCGGTAGAGGTTTGCCGGGTCCAGGAGCACGCCGGACCGCGATCGGGACTCCACGGCCTTGATGATTCCGTACCCGTGGAGCGGAGCGTCTGCCAGGACCGTGAGGATCAGGAGGTCACGGGCGGCGAGTGGGAGGAAGTCGGCTGCGTCCATTGAAGATCCAATGCGAGAGCTATATCTGTCATCTGACAGATAGTTGGACCGGAGATCCCCGTCCAGGGTTGCAGCCGGTCCCGGGGAGGTGTCAGTCGAGGCCGCGAAGAAGCGACTCGAGCGCGTCCGCCGAGGTCACGGGAGCCTCGCACGCGAAGTTGCGGCACACCCAGGCGGCGGGCACGCCGTCCACGGTCCCGCGTCCCCGGAAGAGGGGTATCTCGGGGAGGCTTTCCCTATCCGGATCCCCGCCCGCCACCGTCCGATTGGGGTGCCACTCACGGTGAACGCGGGCCAGGAGAGCCCGGGTGCGGGAATCTTCAGGATCTCCGAGGACCGCCACCTCGACGGAGGGAGTCGTTGCGCGTACCACCTGGGCCAGAAGGCGTCCAAACCCACCCGGAAACCTCTCCATGGCTCCGGCCTCACGCGCGAGAATCGCATGGGCGGCCCGGGTCCATTCGGCCGTCCCCAGGAGCGCACCCCCCCGAAGGAAGAGCTCCGCCGCCAGCGACGTTCCAGACGGGATCGCGTTATCCACCGGGTCTCGAGGGCGCGTGACGAGCGTCCCGCCCGTGGCGGGAGCGTCGTAAAGCAGCCCGTCCTCTTGGCCGCTGAACCGTGCCAGGATCTCGTCACCCAACCACTGGGCGTGGGCCAGCCAAACCGGATCCAACGTGGCCTCGTGCAGCGAGAGACAGGCGTTCCCCAGCGCGCCCCAGTCTTCCAGGAAGGCCGGAATCTTGGCGACCCCTTCCTTCCAGGTTCGAAGGAGACCCTCGGGGGAGACCATCTCCGAGAGAAGGAAGCGCCCGCCGGCGACGGCTGCGTCGCGGAAGTCGTCCCGTTCCAGCGCGATCCCTGCTTCCGCGAAGGCGCGAACGGCGAAGGCGCTCCAGGAGCAGACGACCTTCTCGTCGCGGAACGGCGGCACCCGGCGGGCGCGCTCCGCCAGGAGTGCGCGCCGAACGGGAGCGATGCGGTCCCTCAGGTCCGAAACCGACAGTCCCTCTGCCTCCGCGACCCGCTGCTCGTCGAGGGGTTGGTGAAGGATGTTCCTCCCCTCGAAGTTCCCGCCACGGGAGACGTCGTAGAGCCTGAGGGAGAGGCGTATGGCTTCGGGCGCACAGTCTTTGGCTGCGGCCTGGATCTCCTCGGCTGTCCAGAGATAGAAACGTCCCTCTTCTCCCTCGGAGTCGGCGTCCCGCGCCGCGTAGAAGCCACCGGAGGGATCGGCGAGGTCCGAGAGGACGTACCCCAGCGTCTCCTCGCACACCTCCCGGAGGGCCACGTCTCCGGTGACCCGGTAGGCATCCAGATATACCCGAGCGAGGAGCGCATTGTCGTACAACATCTTCTCGAAGTGTGGGACGACCCAGCGCTCGTCCACGGAGTATCGATGGAATCCACCTGCCAGATGGTCGCGAATTCCGCCTCGGGCCATGGATCGCAAGGTCTCTACGACCATCTCCACCGCCTGGAGTTCTCCGGAAGCCACCCCGTGTCCCAGGAGGAACTCCAGGGTCACGGGCTGGGGAAACTTGGGCGCCCCGCCGAACCCGCCGTGCTCGTTGTCGAATCGGGAGGCGAGATGGCGGTAGGCGTGCGCCGCGAGATCCCTTCCGGGCGAAGAGCCGCCGGAGAAGGCACCGGATCCCGGCTCCACCGCCACCGCACTCTTCTCGATGGCCGCAAGGAGGTGGCCCGCGTTCCGGAGAACATCCTCCCGGCGGTTCCGCCACGCCTCCACCACCGCGCCGAGCACCTGGCTGAACGCCGGCATCCCGTGACGGGGCTGGGGCGGGAAGTAGGTCCCGCCGAAGAACGGCTTCCCCTCGGGCGTAAGGAACGCTGTCAGAGGCCACCCGCCCTGGCCGGTGAGGGCTTGCACCGCTTTCATGTAGATCCCGTCCACGTCCGGGCGCTCTTCGCGATCCACCTTGATGTTCACGAATGCGTGGTTCATCAACTCGGCGGTGGACGGATCGGAGAACGACTCCCTCTCCATAACGTGGCACCAGTGGCAAGCGGAGTATCCCACCGAGAGGAGGATGGGACGATCCAGTGCGCGGGCCGCCTCGAGCGCCTCGGGTCCCCAGGGGTACCAGTCGACGGGATTGTCCGCGTGTTGGCGGAGGTACGGAGACGTCTCGTTCGCCAGACGATTGGCCATGAGGAGCGAGCGGGTGAGAGGAGCTGGCGGGTTCCCGGACCGAGCGGGTTTCGGGACCAAGCGGTCAGGGGCCGCCCGGCGCCAACTCGTCCTGGGAGAAGTCCCTGGGCTGCGATTCGCCATCCAGGAGGACCCCATAGTGGCGCGGGCGGTAGTCATCCAGGGCGACGACCGTACCGTTGCGGCCCACCAGGCGGGCATCGATGGGGAGCCGACCCGGCCGAACCGCCACGCGGGTACCACGCGGATAGACGGGCGAGTGCAGGGTCATGGGAGATCCTCCGGGATCGAGTACATTGTTACGGTATCGCGGCCGGCATACCTTAACGGAATAATCTGATGTTTCCCATCCACCCGAGGGGGAGCGGCCCTTGATCGAATCGGCGGTGGCGCTCGCGCTCCGAAAACCGTGGAGGATCCCGGCCCTTCTCGGATTGGCCTGGGCCTACCGGGCCCGGGGATGGTACCGCAAGCCCCCGTACCTCCCCCTCCCGCCCCGGGAGTACGTCCAGTGGCGGAACGAGACCGCCTACGGCAACCCCCGGGTGACTCCCCCGGACGACGAATTCGAGCGTTTCGTCGTCTGGAGTTCGCGGATGCGGACGTGGATGCGAGGCTAGCTCCATGGGAAAGATCGTGCTCTTCCTGCTGGTGGTCCTGGCTGCAGCGCTGTACTTCGACGGCTCCAGGTCCTGGATGTTCGAGAAAGGCAAGCCGCTGATCGATCCCTACTTCGTCATGGCGACCCAGTCGGAGATGGAGAAGATCGCCCAGGACCTGCAGATGTATGAGCGGGAGAACTTCGGGCGCCTTCCGGATCGCCGGAGCTTCGACGGATGGCTGGAGCGGCAGTACTCCGGTGGCGCCGGCGTCGATTCGTGGGGAAGCCCGTACGAGTATACCCTCAGGCGGGACAGCTTCTACCTCCGGAGCCCGGGTCCGGACAAGCTTCGGGCGACGGAAGACGACATCGTCGAAGGGCGGCCCCGTACCGGCTCGGGTACGAACTGAGCCGTAGCGGCCCTGTGGGCCTGCCGCCCTGAGCCTCCGGATCCACCGACCCACCCACCGATGAGCGACGTCGCACTGATCCTCTCCCAGGTCCTGGACACCTGGGGGCCCGTGGCACTCTTCGTCCTGGCGATCCTGGAGACCTCGTTCGTCACCGGGCTCGTCGTGCCCTCCGGGACCGCCGCCGCCTTCGCCGCAGCGGTGAGCCGGAACGACCCGAGCACGTTGGTGGTGATCACCGTGGCCACGGTGGCCGGCGGATGGGTCGGAGACTTCGTCGGCTACCTCATCGGATCCTGGGCCGGGCCCCGCCTCGTCGACAATCAGGGTTGGGTCGGCTCGGTTCTGCGCCGGCACCAGGCAACCGCCGGTCGCTTCCTGGGTCGCCATCCCCTCTACTCGGTGACGGCGGCGCGCCTGGTCTCCTTCGTGCGGACCCTCATGCCGCTGAGTGCCGGCATGTCGGGGATGCGTCTGCTGCCCTACCTGGTATTCGAACTCCCCGGGGTTGTCCTCTGGGGCTTGCTCTACGTGGGGATCGGCGTCCTGGCCGGTGAGAGCTGGCGATGGGTGAGCTCGGCGGTGGGTGCCGGGTGGATGGCCCTCTTCGCACTGATCGGATTCGTGCTCTGGCTTCGCAACCGTAGGGGCCAGGTGGGAGAAGACGCGTGATCACGGTGGGGCTCACCGGGAACGTGGCGGCGGGGAAGTCGGCCGTGGCCGAGGCCTGGGCTCAGGCGGGAATCCCCGTGCTCAGCGCCGACCGGCTGGCCAGGGAGGTGGTGGCACCCGGGACGGAGGGCCTGCGGGAGGTGGTGGAAGCGTTCGGACCTGCCGTCCTGGATGAGGCCGGAGGCATGGATCGCGCCTACGTGCGAGACCTCGTGTTCCGTGATTCCTCTGCCCGTCACCGTCTGGAGGGCATCATTCATCCGAGGGTGGCTCGGGAGCGGGATCGGTGGGTCCGGACCCAGACGGACGAGGGGATGCCGCTCGTGGTCCTCGAGATCCCCCTGCTGTTCGAGATCGGGGCCCAAGACCAGGTGGACCGGGTGGTCCTCGTCGACGCCGCCGAAGACGTACGGCTGGAGAGGTTGAGGCGAGACAGGGAGCTCTCCGGCGACGAGGCCCGCAGGATGATGGCGTCCCAGATGGATCCGGGTCGGAAGAGGGCCGGGGCGGACCACGTCATCGAGAACGACGGCGACCTGGAAGCGTTGCGGGTCTCTGCCGCGGAGGTGCTGGGCCGCCTCCTGCCCGAAGAGTCGGCCCCTCCCTTTGAGGAGCCGGAGCCCGGGCGGGCTCCCCCACCCGATTCCATCCGGGTGGACCTGCACTTGCACACCCGCGGGTCCTGGGACTGCCTGTCCGAGCCCGAGGCGCTCCTGGCCCGGGCCCGAACTCGGGGCGTGACCCGTCTCGCCATGACCGATCACAACTCCCTCTCCCTGGCCTTGGAGATGGCCCAGCGCCACCCGGACACCGTGATTCCCGGCGAGGAGGTGCGGACGGCGGAGGGGATCGACGTGATCGGTCTCTACCTTCGGGAGGAGATTCCCAGGGGAACGCCCGCTCGGGAGGTGATCCGAAGGGTCCGGGAGCAGGGGGGGATCGCGTATCTCCCGCACCCCTACGCTTCCGGAAAGGGCGGGGGCGGGCGCTTCGCCGAGGAGCTGGCGCCCCTGGTGGACGTGGTCGAGGTGTTCAATGGGCGGCTTCACCCGGGACGGCTCAACGGGCCCGCCCAGGCCCTGGCCCGGCGCTTCGGGCGGCTCAGGGGTGCAGGGTCCGACGCCCACACCGTGGGTGAGGTGGCCGGGAGTTACGTGGAGGTCCCGGATCACGCCAACACTGCCGATGCCCTGAGGAAGGCCCTACTCCTCGGCCGCCCCGCAGGCCGTACCAGCTCGAGCCTGGTCCACCTGGCCTCCACCTGGGCCAAGGTCCGCAAGAGGCTCCCAGGGGCCTGAGCCCGAGGCTGGCCGAAGGGCTGAACAAAACCGGGGGCCCGGGTGTCTCACCGTTCGCACATCCGAGGAGAAAGGGGAGTCCCTTGGCGTACGAGACGCCGACACATCGCATCCGAGACGTTCGAAAGGCCGCCGAAGTGCTTCGCGCCGCTCGGCGCGTCATCCTGACCACCCATCTGAACGCCGACGGGGATGGCGCCGGGTCCCAGGTCGCCGTGGCCGCCTGGCTCAGGGCCAACGGTGCCGAGGCGTGGATCGTGAATCCCACGCCGTATCCGGACATGTTCCGCTTCATGCTCCCGGAGGACTGGGTCGTTCCCGCCGGGTCCCGCCGGGCCGAGGAGTTGTGCGAGACCGCCGACCTGGCTGCGGTGTTGGACACGGGTGAGGTAACCCGCATTGGGCGGGTGAAGCCGCTCATCAGCCACCTGCCTGCGGTGGTGGTGGACCATCACCCTCCCGGCGAGCGGCCCATCGGGGGCACCTCGCTCCGGGATCCGGCCGCCAGCGCCACCGGCGAGCTCGTCTACGACGTCATCACCGCGGCCCGAGGGCCCTGGCCCCAGGCCACCCTCCTGGGGATCTACGTGGCCATCCTCACCGATACGGGGGGATTCCGGTTTTCCAACAGCACCGCCGAGGCGCACGAGGTGGTGGCGGACCTCATCCGGAGGGGGCTCGACACGGAAGCGGCCTACAATCAGGTGTACGGCGCCTCTCCACTCCGGCGCTTCAAGCTGCTCCAGGCGTGCCTGAACACCCTCGAGGCCGACGAGGGGGTGGCGTGGATGAGCGTACCTCCCGACGTATTTCGGGATCTCGGAGCCGGGCCCGAGGACCTGGAGGGGCTCGTGGACTACCCCCGTGGGGTGGAGGGGACGGAGGTGGCCCTTCTCTTCCGCCGCACCAACACCGGGGCGACGAAGGTGTCCTTCCGCTCCACTGGACCAGTGGACGTGAACGCCCTGGCCCGCGAGTTTGGCGGGGGTGGGCACGTGCGTGCCGCCGGGGCGGCACTGGACCTCTCGTTGGAGGAGAGCATCCGCCGGGTGGTGGACGCCACCAGGGCCGCGGTGGCCCGCGTTCGCAACGAAGAGGGGTAGCCCTTGAAGGAACCGCGTGGAAAAGGAGATCGGGGGCCGGGGGTGCCGGAGGCCGTTCCCCGGGCTCTCCAGTTTCTCTGGGCCGAGCTGGGTCCCGAGACGATGGACCGCGTCTGGATCTTCCCGCCGCTGGTGTCGGGGCGAACCGAGAGCGGGCTTTTGGCGGTGAGTCGCTACGTGGACAGCGAGGACCCGGACCGTCGCGCCCTCCTGACTCTCCCGTACGGTGCCGAGCGTTCGGGCAAGGGGCTCACGGTGGACCGGACTCTGGAGGAACAGGGAGAGGCCCCCCTGGACCGGTTCCCGCGGGTGATGGAAGGGGTGGTCCACCGTACCGAGAGCGACCTGGGGGAACCGGTGGAGCTCATCGTCGAGGGGACCGAGGAACGGTTGGCGGCCTTCCTCTCCGAGTTCGATCCCGGGCTCCTCGACCCCGATCTGCCGCCCCTGCATCGCGGGGAGGCGATCGAGTCGGAGGCCGCCGACGGCGACGAGGTCCCTGACCCCGAAAGCGGGGACAATCCCTGGCTGGAAGCGCCGGCGGCTCGTGCAACGGAAACGGGTGAAGCACCGGCCACCGACGACGACCCGTTCGACCTCTACGCATCGGAGTCCGCATCGTGATGCCCACCGGGTCGCCCGACGCCCTGGTCCGGCTCTTCAGCAGGTACCTTAAGGAGCAGGGGCTCCCCCTGACGCACCAACGCGAGGCGGTGGCCTCGGTGCTCTTCTCCTCCGAAGCGCACCTGTCGGCGGACGATATCGAAGGTGAGCTGCGGACGCGACAGGAGCGGATCGGCAAGGCCACCATCTACCGGACGCTGGATCTGCTGGTGAAGTCCAACCTCGTCGTGGAGCACGACTTCGGGGAAGGCTTCAAGCGCTATGAGCATCGACTCTCGCCCCGGCCCGTCAACCAGCACCTGATCTGCCAGGGGTGTGGGCGCGTGGAGGAATTCGAGATGCCGGAAATCCCTGCCGTGGAGGCCCGGATCGCGCGGGAGTCGGGGTTCAAGCCGCACCGCCACCGGGTGGAGATCCACGGCCTCTGCACGGCCTGCCAGGCGGACGGGCTGGCCCTCTCCCAGGATGGTATCGTCTGTCCCATCGAGGTGGCCTGAGCCCGAACCGGAACTTTCCGATCCCCGGGAGGTGGTCCGGGACCGGTCCCGGTGCAATGTTCCGGCGGGGCGTCGTCCCCCACGCCCATCGGTCGAACCCACCCAGGAGGTGCCGCCGTGCCGAATCGCCGTGACCCCGACCAGGAGGGCAGGGGATCTTCCGGGGCTGAACCGCCTCCGGGCTCCCATCGGGGACGGCTCGGGGTGCCCCACGCTGTGCGGGACCTACCCTGGGAGCTGCCGCACACCTTTCTCGGCCTGGACGAGGCGGCGTCCGATTTCCAGTCCGCATCGGCCGTCATCCTGCCGGTGCCGTACGAGTCCACCACCTCCTACGGTGGGGGCGCAAAGGCGGGTCCCTCGGCGATCCTGGAAGCATCCCGGTTCATCGAGTTGTACGACCAGGAGATGGGGGCGGAAGTGGGCGCGGCCGTTGGCATCCACACCCTCCCGGCGCTGGAGCTCACGCGGGCCGGGGCGACCGCCGCCATGGCGGAGCTGCGCGCTGCCCACGACCGGGTGCTGGAGGTCGCCGGCGACCGGTTCGTCGTGATGCTCGGCGGAGAGCACTCGGTCTCGTCGCCGGCGATTCGATCCCACGCCGCCCGGCAGGAGGACCGCATCACCGTTCTCCAGTTGGACGCGCATGCGGATCTCCGCCCGGAATACGAAGGATCTCCCAACTCCCACGCGTCGGCCATGGCACGGGTCCTTGACGTGGCCGACGTGGTGGGGGTCGGGCTCCGAGCCGTGTCGGGCGAGGAGATGGAGGTGGCGGCTGCCCATGACGGGGTCCACCTCATCTGGGCCGATGAGATGTGGGCCGATGACCGCTGGATGGACCGGGCGCTGGATCTTCTGAGTCCGAAGGTCTACATCACATACGACGTGGACTACCTCGACCCGGCGCACATGCCCTCAACCGGAACTCCCGAGCCCGGGGGTGGCGACTGGTACCGCACCAACCGTTTCCTCAAGCGCGTGTTTCGGGAGCGCGAGGTGATCGGGTGCGATGTGGTGGAGCTGGCCCCCACCCCGGGCCTGCACGCCCCCGACTTCCTGGTGGCGAAGCTGGTATACAAGCTGATCGCCTATCGCTTCCAGGATCGGTTCCCCGGACCCGTCTTCGACGTCTGATCCCGTGAGCCGTCGTCCTCCCGGCACCCTGGCGCTCTCGGACGGAGAGCGAGTGGGGCAGGCCCCTCCGGGGGCGCGGGAATCATTCCCGTGGGAGGCCGTGGTGCGGGCGACCGGTGCCCCGGGTGTTCCTGGGAACCAGGTGAGTCTCCAGTTCGAGGGACCCGCCACCTTCGACCGGTGGTTGGAGGCCATCGACGGAGCCCGCAGCTTCGTCCACTTCGAAAACTACATCCTTCGTGACGACCGGATCGGCCGGACGTTTCGCGACGCCCTGGTGGCCAAGGCTCGGGAAGGTGTTCCGGTCCGGGTCCTCTACGACTGGGTGGGCTGCTGGGCGACACCGTGGCGGTATTGGAAGCCGTTCCGGGAGGCGGGTGTTCACGTTCGCGCCTTCAACCGTCCCCGGCTCCGGGATCCCTGGGGGGTGCTGCAGCGGGATCATCGGAAGCTCGTGTGCGTGGATGGCTGGACCGCATTCGTCGGCGGTTTCTGCGTCGGCGTGGAGTGGGCCGGGGACGTTCAGAATCCTCCCTGGCGCGACACGGGCGTGGAGATCCAGGGACCGGCGGCCGCCATGGCAGCGCAGGCCTTCGAGCGCATATGGGCGGCCCAGGGGACCCCGGTGCCGGTGGACCTCCACGCGGATCCCCGAACCGCACCCACCGCCGGCCGGACCCCGGTGTGGATCATCCAGGGTGAGCCGGGGAGGACCCGGGTCTACCGAACCCTCCAGCTCATGGCGGCCCACGCCTCCCGCCGGCTCTGGATCACCGATCCGTACTTCGTGGCTCCGCGGCCGGTGAGCGAGGCCTTGGCCGCCGCCGCACAGGAGGGTGTGGACGTGCGCATCCTCCTGCCTGCGCACAACAACTGGCCCCTGGTGGGTACCCTCTCCCGCGCCGGCTACCGGTTTCTCCTGGACTCCGGGGTCCGCCTCTTCGAATGGCAGGGACCGATGATCCATGCCAAGACCTCGGTGATGGACGGTCTCTGGAGCCGGGTTGGCTCGACGAACATCAACTCCGCTTCCCTCCTGGGAAACTGGGAGATGGACGTGGGTGTCGTGGACGAGGATCTGGCTGCGCAGGTGGAGGGCCTCTTCCTGGCGGACCTGGCCTCGTCGGTGGAGATCGTGCTTCCTCGGTCGCGGGTCCCCCAGCGGCTCCGGGGGGAAACGGTCACCCCCGTGGCGTCGCTCGATCCGGAAGGGACCCTTCCCCAGCGACTCACGCGGGAGCTGCGGTCCTGGGAGCCGGGCGGCGCGAACCGGCGGCTGCGTATCTCCGACGTGGTCCGGGCCGGGAGCATCTTCGGGGATGCGCTGGCGGGGCACCGCCCCCTGGGACGGGAGGACCGCACGGTCCTGGGGACGGTGGCGGCCATCGTGCTTCCCCTGGCGGTCGCTTCTGCCATATTCCCCGGAGTCGCGGGCTGGGTGCTGGCCGTCGTCCTGGGTTGGCTCGGGGGGACGGCCGGGGTCCGAGCCGCGCTGGAAGCCCGCCGAGCCCGACAGGGAAGAGCGGAGGACCGCAAACTAGAGGAAAAGGACGGGGGAGCCCGTGGTTGACCAGGTCGGCATCTTCATCGCCATCACAGCAGGACTCCTGTCCTTCCTGTCGCCGTGCGTCCTCCCCCTGGTCCCGAGCTACCTGAGCTTCGTGACCGGGATGACGCTGGACGACATCCAGGAGGGCACGGACCGGCGAGCCGTGATGCTCCATTCGGTCCTCTTCGTGTCCGGCTTCACCGTCATCTTCCTCCTCATGGGGGCGTCGGCCTCCTTCCTGGGCCAGTTCTTCCTTCTCTACGAGGACTGGATCGCGCGCATCGGCGGGGTGATCATCATCGTCCTCGGGCTCCACCTGGCAGGGGTGTTCCGGATCGCACCGCTCATGCGGGAGAAGCGGGTCCACCTCAGCGACAAACCGGCTGGGCACCTGGGGACCATCGCCGTGGGCGCCGCCTTCGGCGCGGGATGGACGCCGTGCATCGGGCCCGTGCTGGGAGCTATCCTCGGCCTGGCGGGCACGTCGGAGACCGTGTGGCAGGGAACCGGACTCCTGTTGGCGTACTCGGCGGGTCTCGCGATCCCCTTCCTCCTTGCGGCGGTCGCACTGGACTCGTTCCTCAAGGCCTTCCGGAAGTTCCGGCGCTGGATCCCGCTGGTGGAGAAGGCATCGGGAGTGCTCCTGATCCTCCTGGGACTTCTACTGGTCACGGGGAACTTCACGGTGCTGGCCAGCTGGCTGAACCAGTTCACTCCGGATTGGCTGCTGGAGCGGATCTAGCTCAGGCAGCCCGGCGGAAGGGACGGGGGGAGCCTCGCTTCCGGCCGCGAGCTACGAGGGCGGAATGGACGCGCCTGCATCCTCCTCCTCGATGGAGGTTTCCAGCATCTGCCTTCGAAGCAGGCGGGCGTAGACGCCGTCTCCTTCCAGGAGTTCCGTGTGCGTGCCGCGCTCCACGATGCGGCCACCGTCCAGGACCAGGATCTGGTCCGCGTGCATGACCGCGGTGACCCGGTGGGAGATGATGAAGGCGGTGCGTCCCCTGAGCACGTGCCGGAGGTCCTCCAGGATCCTCGCTTCCGTCTGGGTATCCACGGCACTGAGCGCGTCGTCCAGGATCAGGACGCGAGGATCCCGGGCCACGGCCCGCGCGAGCGTAGCCCGCTGCTTCTGCCCTCCGGAGAGATTGATCCCCCGCTCACCCAGGAGCGTCCCGTACCCCCGGGGAAACGACTCCACGCTGTCGTGGAGCTGAGCCGTCCGCGCCGCGCTCTCCACCCGGGGAGCCAGGCTCCACTCCCCCTCGAGGGACTCGTCCCCGGGATCGACGAGACCCTCGGGTTCCAGCTCCTCGTCGTCGATCCCCAGGGCGATGTTCGCCGCGAGGGTATCGGAGAAGAG
>CP070829.1:855378-908953 GCA_020344755.1 Gemmatimonadales bacterium | reverse complement strand
CGACACCTGGTCATGTCGGCGAACCGGCGTCCCGACTGGGAGTCGGAGCCCCTGGACTCGGAGGTCTGGGAATTCGCGGTGGCGGACGGGGCGGTGCGCGCTCTCACGGATCGGCGCGGGCCGGACGGGTTCCCGGCCGTCTCTCCCGACGGGAATCGGATCGCCTACCTGGGCTTCGACGACCGCTACCAGGGCTACCAGGTGACGCGCCTCTACGTGATGGACCGGGACGGGAGCGGCTCCCGCCTCGTTTCGGGCACCTTGGACCGATCCGTCTCGAGCCCCACCTGGGCCGCCGACGGGAGCGGGGTGTTCGCCCAGTTCGACGACGAGGGGAACACGAAGGTGGCCTTCTTCTCCCTGGACGGCGCCATGCAGGTCGTGGCGGAGAACGTGGGTGGGACCGGCTCGGCCTACAGCGGTGGCTCCTTCTCGGTGGCCCGGGACGGATCCTTTGCGTACACCTGGTCCACGCCGCATGTCCCCTCGGACATCGCTGTAGGAGGGCGGGACGGTCGAGACCCCGTGTTGATCACCTCGGTCAACGCCGATCTCCTGGCGGCCCGGACCCTGGGTGAGGTGGAGGAGATCTGGTACGAGTCCTCGGTGGACGGCCGGCGGATCCAGGGTTGGATCGTGAGGCCTCCGGACTTCGATCCGAACCGCCGCTATCCCCTCATCCTGGAGATCCACGGGGGGCCCTTCGCCAACTACGGGGACCGCTTCGACTACGAGAAGCAGATGATGGCGGCCCGAGGCTACGTGGTCCTCTACACCAACCCACGGGGATCCACCAGCTACGGGGGAGAGTTCGGGAACCTCATCCATCACGCCTACCCCGGGGACGACTTCTTCGACCTGGACTCCGGAGTGGATGCCATGTTGGAGAGAGGCTACATCGATCCCGAGCGACTCTTCGTGACCGGGGGAAGCGGCGGGGGCGTGCTTACCTCCTGGATGATCGGCCGCACCGAACGCTTCCGTGGCGCCGTAACCGTCTACCCGGTCATCAACTGGTACAGCTTCGTTCTCACCGCGGACATCGGGAACTTCGTCACGAAGTACTGGTTCCCCGGGATGCCTTGGGACCACGTGGAGCACTACGAGAGCCGGTCTCTCCTCTCCGTCGTGGAGAACGTCACCACGCCCACCATGGTCCTGACCGGCGAGGAGGACTACCGAACGCCCATGTCCGAATCCGAGCAGTACTACCAGGCGCTCAAGCTTCTGGGGGTGGAGTCGGTCCTGGTCCGCGTCCCCGGTGAACCTCACGGCATCCGAAGGAGGCCCTCCCACTGGATGGCCAAGATCGAAAACATCCTGGGTTGGTTCGCTCGCACCCAGCGGTCCGTCTCATGAACAGGAGGACGGGAATGAGTGTTGGCGTATTGCGTCCGATTCTGGGTCCCGCGGCCCTTTGCCTGCTCCTGGCCTCCTGCGCCTCGTCGGGCCAGGACGGTACCGGCGCGTCCGATGTGGCACCGGATACCCGGCGCCGGCTCAACGTGGGGCAGACCACCATCGAGATGTACAACCAGGCCGGGATCGAGTCCCGGAATCTCCCGGCGGCCGTCCGCGACGTCTGGCCCGTCCTCGAGGGTGTCTATGCCGAGCTCGAGATTCCGGTGACCCTCATCGACCCCGCGACCTGGGAGTTCGGGAATCCGGCGTTTCAGCCACGGCGTGTGGCCGGGGAACGGCTCAATTCGTTCATCGACTGCGGGTCCAATTTTTCGGGACCCCTGGCGAATCTCTACGAAGTGGACATGTCCGTGGTGACCAAGCTGGTCCCGGTCTCCGACAGCACCCAGGTGGTTACCGTGGTGGACGCCTTCGCCCGTCCCCGAACCACCAGCGGCAACCAGGTGCACTGCCAGTCTCGTGAGGTCCTGGAGCGTCGGATCATCCGCCTGGTGGCAGGCCGGCTGGGGTTCGGGCCGGGAGACTGAGTGATCGGTCACTCGAGACGCGCGGGGAGCGCCGCGCCCATGGGCGGAATCCGGCGCAGGGCCGGCCGGGGTCGGGGGTGGATGGTCCTCGCCGGTCTATCCCTCGGGACTCCCGCCGCCGGGCTCCCGGCGCAGGAGCCGGTCACGCGGGAGCGGGTGGACATCCAGGGGCAGGTGCTCGACGGCGTGACCCGGCAGCCCCTGGAGGGGGTGCGAGTGACCCTCGTGGGCCTCGGGATCTTCCTCTACACCGATTCTCTCGGGTACTTCGAGATCCGAGACGCCCCGGTGGGGACCTATGAGCTCCGGCTTACCCGGCGGGGATACCAATCGGCCTCCGGGGAGTTCGCGATCCTCCGATCGGGGTCGTTCACCACAACCCTCGATCCCCAGGAAGGGACCGGGGGAACCGAGCCGGGTCGCCTGGTGGGACGGGTCTCGGACACGCGGTCCGGAACCCCGCTCCAGGGAGCCCGGGTCCGGATCGAGGAGGTCCGGCTGGACGGGCTCACCAACGATGAGGGGCGCTTCGTGTTCGCACGGGTTCCCCCCGGGCGACACGCCGTGGAGTTCAGCAACCTGGGTTACGCGACCCGTGTCGACACCATCGACGTGGTCGCGGGACTGACGTCGGATGCCCAGGTGGCCATGGCGGTGGACCCGGTGCTCCTGGAGCCCATCGAAGTGGTGGTGGAGCGGCGCGAGGTGGCGCTGGAGTCGGTTGGATTCTATCGCCGCCGCGAGTACGCCAGCGGAGGCGACTTCATCGACCGGCAAACCATCGAAGACCAGAACCCGGTGGAGATGGTGGACATCTTCCGGCGGATCAACGGAGTGGAGTTCCGGTTGGCGGACCCTCTGAACCCCTCCACCCGGGCCATCATCCTGCGCGGCGGGAAGCGGGAGAGCCCGCCCTGCTATCCGTCGGTGTACCTGGACGGGATCATGATCCACCGCGCCGGCGACAATCCTGCGATGTTGAACCAACTCGTGGTGCCGGACCAGATTGCCGGAATCGAGGTCTACCAGGGAGGTGCGTCCATGCCGTTAGAATACGGAGGGACGAATGCCTCCTGCGGAGCGGTGGTGGTCTGGACGCGAAGTTGAGGGCACGCCGAGCCTGTCCCCCCGAACCTGGAGTGACGTGATGAAGATCCTCGCCCGCCAACCTCTCCTTCCGGCGCTTCTGTTGCTGTCCGTGCTCACGGCCGCCTGCGCCAGTGGCCGCACCGGAGACGGTCGAGGGGACCCGAATCGGCTCACGGTGGCGGAGATCGAATCGGCCGGGGCGAACGACCTGTATACCGTCATCTCCCGCCTTCGCCCCCGTTGGCTCCAGGCGCGAAGCCAGCGGACCTTCTCCGGAGGCGTCACGATCGGCGTCTTCGTAAACGGAGTCCGGGACAACCGGGGGCTGAACCTCCTCTACGACATCCGGACCAACGAGGTCGAGGAGGTGGAGTTCATGAGCGCGAACGACGCCCAGATTCGGTTCGGAAGTGACCTCCAGGGCGGTGCCATCCTGGTGACCCTGAGGAGGTGACGGATCCCAGGGCCGGCCCGGAGTCACCGCGGGTCCGTTCTGGCACCGAAGCTTGGCGCGAGACCCTGTGCCGGCACGATTCGGGCAGCTGCGCCGAGGGCGGAACAGGTCCGGGGGGTGAGCGGCGGTAGCCCGACCTCCAGCGGAATCGCGCACCTCCAGCTCACGGAGGGGCTCCCCAGCCGTGTCGCGGGGGTCCGCGTTGCCCGGGTTGCGGGCCACGATCTACTCTAGCACCCGGAAGTGGATGGTGGCTCCCGCCATCCGTGTGCACCGTCACCCGTGAGGCATCATGTACCGCTCCCTCCCCGTTCCACGCACGCTCGCCGCCGGTGTCTTCGGGCTCTTCGTCCTTTCCTATCCGCTCGCAGGGCAGGACGGGTCGGACGACTGGGACGTGACGCTCCCCCGGGGTGAGACCCGCCTCATCGACTTCACCACAGATGAGGGGACCTGGATGTCCGTGGACGTGTCCCCGGACGGGGAGTGGATCGTCTTCGACCTCCTGGCCCACGTCTATCGGGTGCCGGTGGCGGGTGGGGAAGCGGAAGTGCTGACGCAGAACAGTGGAGTGGCGGTGAACTACCACCCCAAGTACTCCCCGGACGGCCGCCACATCGCCTTCATCTCGGACCGGGGTGGGCAGAACAACCTGTGGGTTATGGATGCCGACGGGTCCAATCCCCGGCAGGTCCAGCGCAGTGAAGACACCCGGGTGACCATGCCCGAATGGACTGGGGACGGGCAGTACATTCTGGTCGTGCAGGGCGGCGGGATCTGGATGTACCACGTGGACGGAGGAAGCGGGGTCCAGGTGGTGTCACCGGAAGGCGGGTCGGCGGCCTGGCCCTCGATGTCCAACGACGGACGCTACCTCTACTACCAGGTCCGGACACCGGGTCAGACCGTCCCCTGGTCGGTGGACGATCAGATCGCCGGCACCGTTCAGGACGCGTTGCAGGGTGCCAACAACCTTCGCCGCATGGACCTGGAGACGGGCGAGATCACCCGGGTCACCAGCGGGGTCCCCTCCCGGCAATACCGGCTCTCCGGCGGCGGGGCCATCGCGCCGGAGGTATCGCCCGACGGCCGCTCCCTCACCTTTGCCCGGCGGTTGCCCGACGCCACCATCGAGTGGAAGGGCCACCAGTTCGGTCCCGCTACCGCTCTCTGGCTTCGGGACCTGGAAACCGGGTCCGAGCGGATCGTCATGGACCCCATCACCCAGGACATGACCGAAGGGATGAAGGTGATTCGGCCGCTGCCCGGATATGCGTGGCTTCCGGACGGATCCGGGGTGGTCCTCTCCCAGGGAGGGAAGCTTCGGCGGCTGGACCTGGGGTCGGGAGAAGTGTCCACGATCCCGTTCACGGCCCTGGTACGACGCACCATCTCGGAGCAGGCCTACCAATCGTTCCGCATCGACGACGGTCCCATCCGGGTCCGGTTCACCCGGTGGCAGACGGCCTCCCCCGACGGGTCGCGGGTGGCCTTCACCGCTGCCGGCCGAGTCTGGATCATGGACCTCCCCGGCGGGACACCCCGGCGCCTGACCCGGGACACCTCTCCGGTCTTCGAGTATGCCCCTTCCTGGTCGCCAGACGGTCTCTGGGTGGCCTACACCACCGTGGATGAGGCCGGCGCGGGGCACGTCATGAAAATCCGGGTCACCGGGGGCGAGCCACAGCAGGTGAGTCGTCAGCGGGGTGAGTACTCCCATACGGGATGGAGTCTCGACGGGAGCGAGATCGTAGCGTCCCGGGGATCCGGCGCCACCGAGCGGCACCGCACCATGGCCCACAATCCGTGGTACGACATCGTCCTCTTCCCGTCGCAGGGGGGCGAGGGCCGGCAGGTGGTGCGGGTGGAGGGGCCGACGCTGTCGACGCGGACCCAGTTCGTGCGGCCCTCGTTCGGCCCGGGTGGCCGCCTCTACTTCCCGCAGATGGGAACGAGCCGCGGCGATTCCACGCAGCTGGTCTCGGTGACACGGGAAGGTGGGGACCGGCGCGTACACCTGACGCTCCCCTGGGCCGACGAGATCGTCGTTTCCCCGGACGGGGGCCACGCCGCCTTCAACGAGGGAGACAACGTCTACCTGGTGCCCATCCCGCCGCTGCCTGGAGTAGGACCGGTGGCCATCGACAAGAAGCGCGGCCGGCTTCCCGTCACGCAACTCAGCCGGGAGGGCGGTCTCTTCCCCCGGTGGCGCGATGCCCGGACGGTGGAGTTCGGCTCAGGCGCCCGGTACTTCGCTCACGACCTGACCACCGGGGTCACCGACACGGTCCAGATCGAGCTGGAGATCCCCCGCGGATCCCTGGCCCGCGGGACGGTGGCGGTGACCAACGCACGCATTCTCACCATGGAGGGCAGGAGGGTGGTGGAGGGGGGCGCCATCGTCGCCACCGACGGCCGGATCACCTGCGTGGGCGAATGTGAGGTCTCCGGGGTGGATCGGGTGGTGGACGCCACCGGCAAGACGGTGATCCCGGGCCTCATCGACATGCACTCCCACTTCTTCCGGGAGTACCGGGGGATCCTTCCCACCAAGGCCTTCGAGGCGGCGGTGCCCCTGGCGTACGGCGTGACCACCAACCTCGACAACTCCCAGTGGTCGCAGGACATCTTTCCGGCCATGGACATGATCGAGTCCGGTGCCCTGATCGGGCCCCGGACCTTCACCACCGGGGATCCCCTCTACAGGGGGGACGGTGCCCGGCAGAACGAGCTCAGCACCTACCAGATCACCCGGGAGAACGTGGACCGCCTGCAGTCTTGGGGGGCGGTCTCGCTGAAGTCGTACATGCAGCCCCGCAGAGCCCAGCGCCAGTGGGTCACGGACGTGGCCCGGGAGCGTGGCCTGATGGTGACCGGCGAGGGAGGGGACCTGGCCTACAACCTGGGCCTGATCATGGATGGCCAGACGGCGTGGGAGCACCCCCTGAGCTACGTCCCCATGTACGCGGACGTGTCCCGGTTCTTCGGTCAGGCCAACACCGTCTATTCACCTACATTCGTCGTCGGGGGGCCGGGGCCGTGGAACGACGAGTGGTTCTTCCAGGAGAGTGAGGTGTGGAAGGACCCGAAGCTGCGTCTCTGGATGCCCTGGAAGCAGCTGGTCCCCCATGCTCGGCGGCCGTACCTGAGGCCACGGACCGACTACTCCTTCCCCATGCTCGCCCAGGTGCTGGCGGACATCATCGCCGAGGGAGGCCATGGGGCCATCGGCGCCCACGGACAGCAGCACGGGATCGCCTCCCACTGGGAGATCTGGATGGCCGCCGAGGCCATGGGACCCATGGGGGCTCTGGAGGTGGCCACCAACGGTGGCGCCTACTTCCTGGGTGCCGAGGCGGACGTGGGCTCCATCTCCGTGGGGAAGCTGGCGGACCTGGTGATACTCGACTCGAACCCCCTGGACGACATCCGGAACACCGCCGACATCGCCATGGTGATGAAGGGCGGGATCGTGTACGACGGCACCACCCTGGACGAGCTCTGGCCCCGGCCCCGGCCCTACGGGTCCCGCCCCTGGGTGTACGCGGAGGTGTGGAGGAGTGGACCGAGACCGGTGCGCCGCTGAGTTGGCGTCCGGAATGAGGGCAACGATGTCGAACCGTCTGAGCCGGAGGAGCATGGCATGACCAGCAGCCGTAGGGACTTTCTCACCACGGGCCTGCGCGCTGGGATCGCCGCGTCCCTCGTGGGAGCACGCGGCGTGGCGGCCGCCGGGAGCCACTCCCGGCCCTTGCTGAGCGCACCACCTGCCCGGGCGCTTCGCATCCTCATCCTGGGCGGGACCGGCGTGACGGGCCCCCACCTGGTGGCGGAGGCGGTGGGACGAGGTCACCAGGTCACGATCTTCACCCGGGGGCGTTCCCAGCCGTCGGTGAACCAGGAGGTCTTCCGCGACGTCGAACACCTCATCGGAGACCGCGCGGACAACCTCGACGCGCTGCGCGGGCGTACATGGGATGTGGCCATCGACAACTCTGGGCAGCAGGTGGAGTGGACCAGCGCCTCTGCCGAACTCCTGCGGGATCACGTGCAGACCTACGTCTACACCTCGTCCACCGGTGTCTACTATCCCTACCTCGGGTACGACATCCACGAGGACACGGAGCTCCTCCGGGAGATTCCGGCTCACGCCAGCGAGGAGGAGAGGTTCGTCTACGGGTACGGCGTGATGAAGGCGAACTCCGAAGCGGAGGCCCGGCGGGTCTTCGGGGAAGAGCGGGCGCTGATCCTCCGGCCCACCTACATCATGGGACCGGGCGATACCAGCGACCGGTTCACGTACTGGCCCGTGCGGCTGGCCCGTGGGGGGCGGGTGGTGGTCCCCGGAGGCCCGGAGGATCCGGTCCAGTTCATCGACAACCGGGACCTGGCCCAGTTCGCCCTTCACCTTCTCGAGGTGGGTACCATCGGGACCTTCAATATCGCAGGACCCGCATCGCGGATGGGCATGCACGCATTCGTCCACGGAGTCCATGCCGCGTTCAACTCACCGGTGGACTGGGTCTACATCGACGACCCGGAGTTCCTCAGGGAGCAGGAGATCCTGTACCTCATCCCCTGGATCCTTCCATACGGGAACAACTGGGGCTCCCCTCGTGTCGACAACGCTCGTGCGATCGCAGCAGGGCTCACCTTTCGACCGCTGGCGGAGAGCGTACGGGACTTGTACGCGTGGTGGAGTGAATCCGATTCCATCAGCGCGGAGCGGCGAACCCGTATGATGGAGGAGACCCTCATGGGGCGGGAGGCGGAGGTCGTCGCTGCTTGGAGGGGACGCCGGGAGTAGGCCCTCGCGGTGGACGTTCGGGATAGGCCCCCTGTCGTGACCTGGGCCCGGGGGGGTGGCCCGCCGGCCCGGGTGTCGGGAGCATGCGCCCTCAGGAGGGCTGAGGGGGCCCCGGCCTGAGGACGAGCCATCCGGTGATGCCGGCGATACCGAGCACCACGGCGTTCAGCACCTGTGCGCGCTGAAATCCATCGGAGAACTCCACTCCCCCCACGCTCTCGATTCCCGAGATGCCGGCGAGGAGAGGGAGCAGTGGGATGGCCAGGAGCTGGGCCGACCGCGCCACCGCGTTGTTCACCCCTGCGGCCACGCCGGTGAATTCATCCTCCACGGAGGAAAGGGCCGCGCTGGTGAGCGGGGCCACGGTCAAGGATAGGCCCAAACCGAAGAAGACGACCCCCGGCAAGAGGTGAGTGAGGTAGCCCGTGTCCAATCCCACCCGCGACAGGAGGAGAGCGCCGGCAGCGGCAACGAAGGGCCCCAGGGAGAGAAGCGGACGGGGACCCCAGATCCCGCTCCACCGTCCGGCGAGGGGGGAGACCACCAACATGATGAAGGTGATGGGTGCCAGGGCCAGCCCCGTTCCGAAGGCCGAGTACCCCAGGACTCGCTGCATCTGGATGGTGAGGAGGAAGAAGTTCCCCGAGAGCGCGAAGTAGACGCCCACGGTCACGAGGTTCGCACCCAGGAATCCCCTTCGTCCGAAGAAACGGAAGGGAAGCATGGGGCGAGCGTGGTTCCGTTCCACGTCCACGAACCCGACGGTGGCGACGAGGGAAACCACCGCGGCCGCCAGGACACCCCGATGGCGCCAGCCCCACTCAGGCCCCTGGGTCATGGCGAAGACGAAGCCACCCAGCATGAAGGCCGCGAGGACCGCACCGGCCGTGTCCATTGGGCGGCGGTCTCGCGCGGAGGGGGCCACCGCCCAGAGAGCCACCGCGACCGCGGCGGCCCCCAGCGGGAGGTTGAGCCAGAAGATGGCCCGCCACGTCCACACATCCACCAGCCAGCCCCCGAAGAGGGGACCCGCAAGTGTGGACAGACCGGTGATGCCGGACCACAACCCCACCGCCTTCCCCCGGTCCTGGGTCCGGAACGAGGTCTGGACCACCGAGAGGCTCGCCGGAATGAGCAGTGCGGCGGCAACACCCTGGAGTGCCCTGGCCACGACCAGCGTGCCCGAGTCCGGTGCAACTCCGCACAGAACGGAGGCCAGCGCGAATGCCACCGCTCCACGCACGAAAGCCCTCCTTCGGCCCCAGCGGTCCGAAAGGGCGCCTCCCGGAAGGACCAGCGCGGCAAGGGCGATGAGATACGCGTTCAGGATCCACTGGAACCCCGAGAAGCTCGTACCCATCTCCCGGGCCATGGACGGCAGGGCCACGTTGACCGCGGTTCCGTCCAGAAAGGGCATGGCCGATCCGAGCACGGACGCCAGGAGCGCGCGTCTCCCTTCGCGGGAATCCAGGGAAAGCTGTGGTGACGCGGGTGGAGTGTCCTCCATCAAGATTCCGGTCTCGGGACCACGATCTCGATCACCACGGGCTCTCCACCGCGCTCACGAAGGTCGCGGGCCACCTGCTGGGCTTCATCCCGGCTCGCATAGGTGCCGGCGTACACGAAGTAGAGGTGGTTGCCCGAAGCGCCCGTGCGCCGGACGGCCAACGGCGAGTATCCGCCTTCCCGAAGCAACCGTACCGAGTTGTTCGCATTGTCCGGATTGCCGAAGACGCCGATCCGCACCCCGAAGACCGGAGGAGTCCCATCGGAAGGCTCCGCCACCGTCGCGGCCTCTGCCACGTCCACGAAGGCGAGCGGGAAGGCCCGGGTCTCCTCCTCACCCTCCGCCGGGCCGGGCCCCGGATCCGGGGCCTCGGGAGAAGTGGGGTCCGGATCCTCCGGCCCGGCGGAGTCGCGGGCCGCGTCGGAGGGCTCGTCCCCTTCCGAAGGCTCCGTGGGGGATACCCAGTCCCGCGTGCTCGCGCTGTATCGAGGAAGAGCGACGGGCTCCACCTCCACCTCCACCTCGCCGAAGCTGAACTGTGGCGTGTACGCAACACCGAGGATTCCGCCGAAGCCGACTCCACACATCAGCAGACCGAGGGCGAAGGTAGTCAACGACACCCGTGCTCGTCGCCACGCTTCCTGTGCCCGGCCATGTGCAGGCAGTGTCGTGAGATGGAGCCGCACGCGGCTGAAACCGAACGCCGCCGAGGCTCCACCCCAGACGGCCAGGGCAGTCCAGAGAATCGTATCGCTGTCGAACATGCTGCGACCTCAACAAGGTGGGGCCTGTAGCGTGGCTGCATCAGGCGCCGAGCGCAATACTCTTGTCATCCTCCGCCTTCGGGCTCGAAGAGGATGGAGGTCGCCGTCGAGACCTGCTCGTACCCCAGGCGGAGGTAGATCCCGTTGGAGATGGGATCGGAGAGGTCGGTGTAGAGGAAGCAGAAGCGGTATCCGCGATCCAGGAGGTTCCGGGTCAGACCCGCGGTGACGGCGGCTGCGAAACCGGAGCCGCGGAGTTCCGGCGGCGTGTACACGTATCCCACCCGTGCGCCGTTCGGGGTGACCCCGGAGATCCCCGCCATGGAGACCGCGCGTCCATTCACCTCCCACAGGTGGATCCCGTTGGCGGCAAGGAGCCGATCCACCGTGCTCGCGGCTCCCGCGGAGTAGATCCCGGTGTCCCGCTCGAACCCCTTCATCCACCGGACGAGCAGGTCCCGGTCCCCCTCCCGGGCGGGGCGCATGTGGCCGGCGGTTTCGCGCCACGGCTCCACCAAGTTCCGTAGGGCATAGATCCCCATCCGCATCTGGACCCGGGGGCGAAGCACATCACCGGCGCACCAGAGGCTGGCGAATCGTTCCGCTGGCGCGGTGGGACCCACGACTCCCGGAAGGCTCGAGAAGTCCCGCCGGGCCGCTTCACACAGCGCCGGGAGGGCCCCGCGGGGCATGCCGGTGAGTCCGATCATGTGGGGGGAAGTCCGGAAGGCCGCACCCACGACCGCGTCTTCCTCCTCCAGGGTGGCGAACCAGGCCGGTCCGCTCCCCGTTGGGTCGCCCTCCCTTCGGCTCAAGGCGATTCCCAGGATCAGGTTGTGCTCCGCCTCGTGCTCCAGGAGCCAAGGAAGGGTGCGGTCCAGGAAAGCGGAAGCACTGGGATGGAGGACACATTTCATGGGGGGCAGGACGAAGGAGGCATGGCGGGATGGAAACCCGGGTGGTGGAGGCGAGGTGGAGGCAGGGACCGGCGGAGCCTCACGGAGGTGTCAGCCACCGGACGTGATGCTCGCCACGAGTGGCCCGGAACCGGCGGGCCCATGAATGCGCCTTGGCCCCGGGATGGTGCAAGGACGCAAGGGAGCGAGTTAGGTTCAGGTCATGCCGGAACTCACGTCGAAGCAACGTGCCTTCCTCCGAGGTTTGGCCCATCACCTGAAGCCCGTCCTTCAGGTGGGTGCAGGAGGTGTGACGCCTGCGGTGCTGGACGCCATCGCCGAGGCGCTGAGCACCCGCGAGCTCCTCAAGGTGAAGGTGCTGGAGGGGGCTCCGGACGACGCCCGGACCACTGGAGCCGCCATCGCGACCGCACTGGCGGGTGTGCACGTTCCGCAGACCATCGGCCGGACCGTAGTGTTGTACCGGCCCTTCCCCGAGGAGCCGGAGATTCGGCTCCCGTCCTAGACGAGAAGGTGGACCGGGGCTCGCCTCGGTGGCGCGGGGTTCTGGCGGCGCTGGGAAGCTCAATCGGGATCGGACCCACTCCGACGTTCCGCCCCCCCCGGCCCCTCAGTTCCCTCCGCGCTCCCGCGCCAGCTGCCGGTAGTACTCCTCCACCAACCGTCGGAACCGTTCGGGCACTGCGTCGCCTCCGCTCAGCGCCGCGGGCGCTGCGTCACCCCGGACTTCCCGTCGCAGGCTGAACTCGAGTCGGCCCAGGCTCTCGCGGATGGCCTCCTGGAGCAGGGCGACCTGCGGCAGGTCTTCGAAGACCCGTGGATCCTGCAGGCGCTCCATGGCTCGCATGGCCGCTTCCACGTCTCCCGCGTCCCGACCTTGCTCGCGAAGTCCATCCCTGAGGGCGGTGGCATCCTGCAGGCGCTCCTGCAACTCCCGCTGGAACTGTCGGATCTCCTCCGGTGAGAGGGCCGTCCGGGAACCACCACGGACCGCCCCACCTGCGAGGCTCTGGCCCCCTTGGGGATTCCCCGGGTCGGCGCCGCCGCGCTCTCCGCCGCCTCCAGCCTGCCGTTGTCCCGGCTCTCGACCTCCCTCCTGGCCGGGCTGGCCTCGCTGGCCCTGGCCCTCGCGGCGATCACCGGCCTCACCGAGCTGGCCTCCGGTCTCCGGCGAACCTTCATCGGTTCTTGCGGCGTCATCCGGACCGCCCTGGAGGCCCTCCTCTCCCGCGCCGGTGCGGTCGGCCAGCCGCCGATTGAGGGAGGCGACCCGATCCTGGAGTGCACGGGCCTCCTCGAGCGACTCCTCCAGTCCCTCGCGTCCCGCCAGGCGGCCGGCCGCTTCGGTGGCGTCCTGGAGGGCCTCGCCGAGCTCCTCCAGGTTGTCCTGGATCTCCACTTCCCCAATGCGGGCGAACTCCGGATCCCGCATCTCGATCACTCCCCGGGAGTACTGGATCTTCTGGGTGATGCTCTCGGCATCGATGAGATCGGCGGCCTCACGGAGCTCCCTGGCCGTCTCCGGGTCCCGGGTCTGGGCCTCCTGGGAGAGGCGGGTGAGGTCCTGGCGCAGCTGGGCCGTCTCTCCGGCCATCTCCCCCTTCTCCTCCACCATGTCGCGGATCTCCTCCCGTCGGGCTCCCGCCTCGGCCGGGAGGTTGTCCAGTCGTTCCTGGATGTCCGACTGCCGGTCCTGGAGTTCCCGGACGCGGTCCAACGCTCCCTGCACGTCCTCCTCCAGGCGGGTCTCCCGATCCTGCTGGAGCCGGCGCTGGGCCTCCTGCAGCCGGTCCAGGGCTCGCTCCGCCTCCGCCGAGCCCGAGCTGCCGGCATTGGCCGCGGCCCGACGCATGGCGTCGGCGGCCTCCTGGAGCTGGCGGGCCGTCTCGGCCAGCTCCCGGTCCCCGGTATCCCGGGCCAGGCGCTGCAGCTGCCGCGCCGTTTCCTCGGCCTGGTCCGCCAGCTCACGCTGTGATTGGGCGGACGCACCTCCGCCCGCGGACCCACCACCCTGGGGCTGTCCAGCCCGAGCCCTCTGCCGCTCCGCTTCCTGCTGCTGGCGGCGGGCGAGCTCTTCAAGCCGCTCCAGGAGCTCATCCACCTCCTCGTTGGCCTGCTGGCGCTCACCGCGCTGCACCGTCTCGTACTGGTTCTGAAGCTGGTCCAGCTCCAGTTCGAAGAGATCCGCCAGGTCCTCGGCGTTGGCTCCGCCGGCGCCTCCTCCCCCTCCCTGCTGCTGTTGACCCACGTACCGCTCGTAGGTCTCCTCGGCCTTCTGGATCACCCGAAGCGCCTGCTGCTCCGGGCCGAGGGCCTCGCGGGGCGTCATGGCTCGGAGCCGGGCTTCCGCCTCCTCCATGGCAGCGATGGCCTCCGGGAGCATCTCGGCGATCTCACGGAAGCGGTCCTCCGCGGCCGTGAGTCCCCGGTTCGTCATCCGTTCCGCCAGCGTGGTCACCTGGTCCTTCACCCGACCCTGTGCCAGCGCCACCGCCGTGACGCTCTCGGCGTACTCGTCTTCTCCATAGCGTTCCCGGTCCCGGGTCAGGTTGAAGGTGGCGGCGACCACCTGCTTCTGGAGCTCGCTCAGCGACTCCTCCATCCCCCCGCCCATGCCCCCCGCGCCACCACCACCCTGTTGCTCGGCCTGCCGGAAGTCGCGACGGAAGGGTTGAACGTTCAGGAAGTAGATATCGCTGACCACGATCTCCCCGGGGCCTTGCCGCCGGTCCCGGGTGAAGGCGTAGTAGGACACCAGGTCTCCCGGCTCCACCTCGAAGTCCTCGAGGTAGAAGGTGTGTCCCGCGGTGACCGAGCCGAGCGCCTGGCCCGGGGCGGAGTACAAGGAGAGGGAGTCCTCCGGGCCGCCGTTCACCGAATACGCCAGGACGACCTCCTGAATGCCGTAGTCGTCCACGGCCTCCGCCTCGACGTAGACCTCCTCGATGGGGGAAACGGGGGTATCCCGGCCTGGTCGGGTGATGTCGATGGTGGGGGCTGCGTCGGTAAGCAGGTCGATGGTGTACTCGGGCGACCCGTCCACCAGCGTGCCGTCCCGGAGGGCGAGCTCGATGCTGTAGAAGCCTCGCCGAGCCACCGTGAACTCGGCGGTGAGCGTTCCGTCCTCCAGGAGCTCCAGCTCGGCGGGCTCGGCCCCGTCCACCAGGAGTCGGCCACCAGGCGTACCGAGGGTGGGATGGACCGTGATCCGAACCCGGGTCCCGGCCAGGACCGCAATGTCGCCCGCCCCCTCCACCTCCCGGGCCGGTAGCCCGGTGAAGGCGGGGAAGCGATACAGGTGGTCCATCCGGTCCACATAGGGAAGCTCCACCACCTCGATGCGGTAGGTGGCCGACCGGATGCCGTCCGACTCGACGAAGTACTCCAGGGCCTCGTCGAGTCCCACCAGGAGTACTTCGAAACCGCTCCCGTCGGCCTTGGGGATCATGGTCAGACGCAGAGGGGATTCGCTCCGGTCCGCTCGAGTGAAGAGAGACACCTCCTGGGAGGTGAATCCGAGCAACTCCGCCTCGATGAACTGGTCCGAGCCTCTTGCCACGGTCAGGTCACCCGGAGCGACGAGGATCGCGTACGGGTTCACCTCCGAGGCATCCCGGTTCGGGAGGAGGGCCGTGGCCCCCTGCCGGAATCCCAGAGGCCCGAAGAGGAGGAGGACCAGGGTGGCCAGTGTCAGGCCCACCAGAGCGCCGGAGGCCCTGTAGAGCCCGGACTGCTCGATGCGCCGGCCGTCCTCCACGGCGCGGGTCCGTTCCACCGCCCGCCGGACCAGCTCATCCAGGAGCGCGGGAGAGAGAGCGTCGCCTGCCTGGCGTTGGGCCTCCACTGCGCCCAGGACCGAAGCGCCCAGGGTTGGCTCGTGCTCCTCCAGGTACAGCGCCACCTGCTCGTCGCTGACCCTGCGCAGGAGGGGGCGCACCACGAAGAGGCCGAACATCACCGCCACTCCGCCCCAGGCCATCCATCGGAATGCGATGACCGCGCCAGGGGAGAAGCGTGCGGCCTCGAGTCCCGCGACGGAGACCAGGAGCGCGGCAAGGACCGCTGCCATGACCAGGGCTCCCCCACGGAGGAGGTGCCGGGTGCGCCAGCGACGGCGCACCGACCGGATGACCGACTGAAGCCGCTCCCGGCTTCCCCTGGACCTAGCTCGTCGCTCGCGCATGCCGTCCTCTCTTTCGTCCCTTCCGGCCTAGCCGGTTCGAGAGCATGGTCTCCAAGACCAGAAGCCCCAGCGCCCCCAACAGGAGATAACGCCAGAGGGACTGTCTTCGTTCCTGGTCCTCCCTCCTCAGGCGGAGTGCCTCCGCAGTCTGGACTGCCGTTCCACCGCCCCCGGGACCCACGGCTCCGCCCACCGCGGCCACCAGTTCCTCCGGGTCCATCGGATCCAACTCCGCCTCCCGCCGGTCCACGTTCACTGCCACGGCCACGGGTCGGACCTCGTCCTGCCCCGGAGGCCGGATCTGGAAGAACCCGGCCTGATCCAGTGCCAGGAAGGATCGCCCGGCGGCCAGGTCCCGGCTTCCGCCCTCGGGTGTGAGCGCAACCCGCTCCTCGGATGCGGTCAGGGCCTCCGCGACCTCTCCGAGTCCCGCCGACTCCATGGCGTCCGCATCCGCCACGTCCAGGACCTGCCCGGCGGTGAAGCCCTCCACCGTGGGGTTCCGACCGGATGCGTACTGAACCAGCCCATGAACGAAGGGCAGGTACACCGGCTTCAGGGCCAGGTCGGTCCAGAATGCATCCAGGGTCGAGCTCCACACCAGAACGCGGCCGTGGCCGACCCGCCGTTCCGCCAGTGCCACCGACCCGTCGTCGAAGCGGGCCAGGACCTGGACGGAGTCTCCCTCCTCCACCTGGTAGCTGCGGGCCCGGAAGAAGCGTGCGGAGGCGAAGTCCCCCTGGCGTGGATCCCGGAAGGGCGCGAAGACCGGGTGGTCGAAGTCGAGGCCGGCCAGCCGCTCCCCCCGGGCACCCTCCCGATCCAGGACGGGCCCCAGGGCGCCGGGGAAGATGCCGGAGAAGTCCTCCCCCCAACGTCCCCGGTCCCCTGCCACGAGCACGAGCCCACCGCCCTCCTGTACCCACTGGCGGAGGCGCTCTCCCTCGACCCCACCGGGGAACGGCCGGTCGTTCAGGATCACCACCTGGCGCTCCTGCAGCGCCGACTCGTCGGGGATGCCACTCCCGCGCCCGAAGATCTGAAAGCCCTGTTCCTCACTGATCTCCAGGGCCCGGCGGAGATAGAGGTCACCGGAGGTCCCCCGGGCCGCCGCCGCCGCGATATGCACCGCGGTGGCGCGTCCCGGGCTGAGGACCAGGTGATACACGTCGTCGGGGGCGAGGGCGTCGCCCGGGATCCCCACGGTCAGCTGGGTATGACGCTGCGCCACGGTCACGGGCTCGAACACCACCCCGGTGGCGCCCGTGGGAGGGAGCGTCACCGGGAGGCTCTGAACCTGCCGGCCATCCAGCTCCAGGGTCACCATCACCTCCACGGGCTCTTCGCCCCCGGACCGGACGATCCGGGCCGCTGGAGTGACCCGCTCACGGTCTCCCAGGCGCTCACGGCTGAGGCTCACCCCGGCCAGGGCGTGGTTGTCCAACGGCCGCGGAGCGACGCTGGCCGTACGGACCCGGGTGCCCTCGGGGAAGGTGACGCCTTCGTCACCACTCCAACCGTTCCGCTGGAAGTCCGAGACCACCACCACCTCGTAGGTTGCCAGGTCCGAGTCCTCCAGAATGGTCTGCGCGAGCTTCAGGCCCGGGCCGTACCGGGTGGCCAGGGCCCCGGGTTCCAACGTGTCCAAGGCGGCGCGGATCCGTGCCGCATCCGGGGCGGACCGGACCACCGCCTCGGCACCCTGGTCGAAGACCACAAGGGAGACCCGGTCCAGGGGCCCCGCCTCCGCGAACGCCCCTTCCACTGCCCGCACGGCCTCGGGCCACCGGTCCTCCGCGGCCATGGACCAGGAACGATCGAGGAGCACGACCCGCTCGGTCGGTCCCCCGACTCCGGAGGCCAGGATCGAGTCGTCGGTCAGAAACGGACGCGCGAAGGCAACCACCACCAGCATGATCGCCAGGGCTCGGACGGACAGGAGGGCCCAGTAGTGGATCCGGCGTCGCTGCTCGGACTTGATGGGGGACCGCTCCAGGAACATCGTGGACGGAAAGGGGACCGCCTTCGAGCGAGGGCGGCGTCTGAGGTGGACCACGATGGGGATCGCGATGGCCGCGAGCCCAGCCAGCGCCGCCGGAATGAGGAGGGAGAAGGGCATCAGCGGCTCCGTGCCTTCCGCTCCCGGATCGTCAGGTATTTGAAGAGGGCGTGGTCCAGGGGCTGGGAGGTATCGAGGAGCACGTGATCCATCCGCTCCGCGGTGCACCGCTCGAGCAACGTCTCCACGTGGTTCTCCACCATCTCCCGGTACGCGGACCTCAGTCGGTTGGGAACCACCGGCACCACCTCCCCGGACTCCATGTCCTCGAAGGTGGTGGACTCCCCGCCGGGAAGCTCTCGCTCGGCCGGGTCCAGGAGGTGGAACACAATGACGTCGTGCCCCCGACCCCTGAGCAGGCGAAGAGCCTCCAAGACCTCGTCGGGCTCCTCGTAGAAGTCGGACACCACCAGGACGATCCCCCGGCGGGCGAGACGCTCCGTGGCGTCCAGAAGCGACGGTCGTAGAGCGCCGGGCTCGGACGCCTGGACCCGGGCCAGTGTGTGGAGGGCCAGCTCCAGATTACGGGCCGAGGGCGGAACGAAGTCCACGATGCCCTCGTCGAACGTCACCAGGCCCACTCGATCCCGCTGACCGCGGGAGAAGTGCAGGATGCACGCCGTCAGGAAACGGGCATAGTCCAACTTGGTGACATGGGGATCGGATCCGAACCCCATGGAGGCGGACACGTCCAGGAGAGCCACGACGTTGGCGTTGGTCTCCGCCTCGTACTGCTTCACGAAATGCCGGTCGCTCCGGGCGAAGAGCTTCCAGTCCAGGTGGCGCACGTCGTCGCCGGGCACGTAGGCACGGTGCTCCGCGAAGTCCATGGAGAGACCCAGGTGTGGCGCCCGGTGGAGGCCGTTCAGGAACCCGTTCACGACGGTCCGGGCCAGGAGCTCGAGGTTGTCGATCCGGGCCAGAACACGGGGATCCAGGAACTGGGCCCCGGGAGCTGTGGAGCGGGCGCGCGCGTGGGTCATCGACGGATGAAGTGCATGGGATGCCCTCCCTCTACATTCCAGAGGTGGGTTGGGGAATCTGCTCCAGAAGGAGGTCGATCATCTCCGACGAAGTGCGGCCTTCGGACTCGGCGTGGAAGTTCGTGAGGACGCGGTGGCGGAGGACCGGGTGGGCCAGGGCGCGGACGTCCTCGAAGGACGGTGTGTAGCGCCCCAGGGTCAGGGCTCGAGCCTTGGCGCCGAGGATCAGGTACTGGGCCGCACGCACGCTGGCTCCGTAGGCGATCCACTTCTGGACGAACTCGGGGCATCCGGGACCCGGCCGGGACGCTCGGACCAATCCCACGGCGTACCGCAGGACCGGGTCCGGAGCCGGGATCCGGCGGACCAGTTCCTGGAACGCCATGAGGTCGCTCCCGGTTACCGCATGCCGGAACTCGGCGCGCTCGATCCCGGTGGTGGTGCGCACCACCTCCAACTCCTCCTCCTCGGAGAGATGGGGGATCTCGATCTCGAACATGAAGCGGTCCAGCTGCGCTTCCGGAAGGGGGTACGTCCCTTCCAGCTCGATGGGGTTCTGTGTGGCGAAGACGTAGAACGGCTCGTCCAGGGTGTAGGTGGTTCCCTGGACGGTAACCCGGTGCTCCTGCATGGCCTCCAGGAGTGCCGCCTGGGTCTTGGGCGGTGTGCGGTTGATCTCGTCCGCCAGCACGATGTTGGCGAAGACGGGACCCTTCTCGAACACCATGAGGCGCCGCCCCGTCTCCGGATCTTCCTGGATGATATCCGTTCCCGTGATGTCCGAGGGCATGAGGTCGGGAGTGAACTGGATCCGCGAGAAGCTCAGGTCCAGAACCTCCGCCACCGTGCGAATCAGCAGGGTCTTGGCCAGCCCGGGCACCCCCACCAGCAATGAGTTCCCGCCCACGAACAGCGATAGGAGCACCTGCTCCACGACCTCCTCCTGTCCGATGATCCGTTTCCGGAGCTCGGAGAGGATGGCCTCGCGGCCCGCCTTCATGCGATCGGCGAGCGCCACCTGATCCTCCGTCTCGATGCGGACGGCGCTGGATCCGGCGTCGGCCGGTGGGGCCTCGAGCACTCCGTCGTCTCGCAGGGGGTGGATCGAATCTTCGGTCAAGGGATTCTCCGTCAGTGGGTCATGGCGTACACGATGTAGTTCACTCCGAACTTGTACGCCTCGTTGGTGAGATCGATGGGGAGGTAGCCGTAATCGGAGTACTCCCAGTACTCCGCCATGTCTCCGTTGTAGTTGAGAATGGCCATGAGCCGTCCCTCGGGGTCGTCGCCCTCGTAGAGCCCCAGGTAGCTGGGGGGCTGATAGCCGTACGACGTCAGCGTGTGGGGATCCTCGATGCGGAAGAAGGCATCGAAGATGGGGTGGTCATCGGGAATCTCCCGGATCCGGGACCCGGGGACCGCCCGAGACAGGATGGCGTCGATGTTCCAGATCTGCCGGTCCCGGAAATCGTCGACGATGAGGAAGCCGCCCTTGGCGAGGTACTCCCCCAGGGCCGCCACCTCCGGCTCGGTGGCGTTCCAGAAGCCCACTTCCACCACGTAGAGAACCGGATACTTGAAGATTTCCGGGTCGTCCATCCGGAGAATCCGGCTTCCCCCCAGATACGGGTCCAGGAGGGTCACCTCCTCGAGGATCTTGGCGAAGTTCGCCTCGGCCCGAGGGTAGTCGTGGGCCCAGGCGGGCCCTCGACCCCGTCCCCCGAAACCGCCGAAGCTCCCCATGCCACTCCGCCCCTGATCGAAGGCGATACGCACGAAGGTGTACCGGCCGTCGTACGGCACCTCCGGGAATTCCTGCGAAGCAGTCGAAACACCGGTGAACCCGGCCCGCAGACCGGCCAGCCCAGCACCGGGGACTTCCGGGGCGGCCAGCAGCGCTCCTGCCGTCATGATGCCCGCCACTCCCAGGACGGCCAGCGGGTGAACGTGCAAACGCCGTTGATTCGACCGCCTGGGGTACGGCCGGTAGCCCGGTCGAGTCACGAGCCACCTCCCCGCAGTTCGAGGAGCAGCTCCAGCGCCGGCTCGTAGGTCGGAGCGATCTCCAAGGCGCGCAGGAGTTGCCTGCGACCCTCCCGGGCATCGCCATTGGCCACGAGGGCCTGGGCGAGGCGGAAGTGAGCCTCGGCTCGGTCGACGGGGTCCAGCGAGAGCACGGCGCGCCGTTCCCGCACCAACCCGTCCGTGTCCCCCACCGCCCGGTGGAGCTCGGCGAGCCGGGCGTGGAGGTCGGGGTCGTAGGGGAACACCTCCACGGCCTTCAGGAGCGCGGCCCGCTCCCCCGCAACGTCTTCCAGGAGACGGCGGAGACGTGCTTCGTCCCGGTAGACCTCGTAGACGTTCTCGTTGAGCGATCCCAGCCGGCGCAGCGCGTCACTCGCCTGGCGGATCTCGCCACGCTGCTCATGGATGCGTGCCAGTTGGCGCAGAGGTCCGTTGGGATCGGGATACCGCGGGAAGAGGCGGAGTGCCTCCCGGAGGTGCTCTTCCGCCTCGTCCATCTCCCCGGCGGCCACGAGCGCCTGCCCCAGCTCCAGCCGCGGCTGAAACGCACCGGGCTGTGCCCGGACGCGCGCGCGCATCGTCTCCAGGTCCCGGAGGACCGGGACGCCCGGGACTGCGACCTCCGCATCGTTCCCACGGTCCTCGAGGGTGGCCGAGAGGGGAGAGGGAATGTCCACCACTGCAGCCAACTCCGTTCGGAACCGCTCCCTCAGGTAGGCGTCGAAGGCGTCATCCAACTCGTCATCGTCCAGCCCCAGGATCTCCCGAGCCAGGGCCTGGGTGTCCCGACCGGTGCGGTAGCCGTCCAGGAAGCCCCGGATCGCCTGGAATCCGTAGTCCTCCTCGATCCAGTCGAAGGCCAGGGACGCCTGGGTGTACGCGAACACCACCTGCTGGGGGAACTGGGGCCGCACGAACGCCTCGTTCATGCGGCTCAGCGGGGGCATCATTCCGTCGTGCCACGCCTGCAGGTAGACCGGTGAGACGGGAAAGCCCCAGCGGTCGCGGGCCACCCGCTGCTCCCTCACTGCGAGGCCCTCACTGAACCAGCGCGGGACGTTGTGCTCGGAGATGCCCAGGTGGAAGGCGTGGGCCAACTCGTGCCAGAGGGTGGATTCCCAGTTGAACTCCCCGGCGTTCCTCGCCGAGGGAGAGTCCATGACGAGCGTGGACCCGAAGCTGACGCCCAGAGCCCCCAGCCCGACCATGCCCAGGGTGCGGACGGAGAAGTCGGCGCTGCTGGGGTAGATTTCCAGACGGATCGGGGTGGGAGGCTCGGTGCCGTAGCGCTCGGCGAGCGCGGCGAAGGCCTCTTCCGCCAGGTGGGTGACGTACGGTTCCAGCAGCTCCGCCTCCCGCTCGTGGAGCATGATGCGGAAGTGCTCCGTCTCCACCGTCCGGTAGTTCGCCCAGGTGTCCAGGAGGTCCAGGGTGTTCTTGAACCAGGGGTTGTACGGATCCCCCGAGAAGGCGGTCTCCATGTTCCTGCGGCCCTCGCTCAGCGCGCCGGTGCGCAGCTGGTTCGTGGCGAGGATCCCCAGCGCGTCCCACGCCCGGGGGTCCCGGCGGACCGCCTCCCGGGCGAACCTCACGGCGTCCTGATACTTCCGCGTGTCCGCCGAAACCTGTGCCAGTGTCGAGTAGAGACCCGGATAGTCCGGGTTGAGCCCGTCCGAGCGACGTAAAGTGGCGGCGAACCCCGCCGCGTCGCCGGCGAGGTGCTGGGCTGCGGCCAGGACCGCCAGTGCTTCGAGCGATGCCGGGTTCACCTCCAACGCGGTGCGAATCTCTTCCAGCGCCGCCTCCACCGCCTCGGCCCTCAGGTGGATCCGGGCCACGAGGATCCGGGCTCCCACGTGGTTCGGGTTCGTCTCCAGGGCCTGGCGAGCCGTGGCGATGGCCTCCGGGCTCCCGTCGAATTCCTGAGCCCGGGCCCGGCCCAGTAGGGCATCGGGGTGATGCGGGTTCACGTCCAGGACTCGTCGGTACTCATCGTACGCGTCGGGCGACGCGTACTTCGAGAGGAAGAGGTCTCCCACCGCAACCAAGGGCCGGGGGTCGCCCGTCAGCTGCTCGGCCGCCTCGTCGTAGGCCTTCAGCGCGTCCTGGAAGAGAGCCGGCGACCTCCGGCCCAGGTACGTGACCGCCCGGGCCACCGCCATGGTGGTCTCGCCGTCCAGCGAGGAGGAGCGGTTGTACAGGTCGATGAACGAATCGAACACCGCCATGGCCTCGTCCCGGTCCCCCCTCATGAACGCCATCTCCCCCAGGTGGAGTCTTGCCACGGCCGCGTCCGGCGCCCCCGACTCCGCGCTGAGCTGGAATGCGGCCTCCGCGTCGTCCAGGCGTCCCATCTCCAAGAGGAGCTCACCCCGGATCCGAGCCAGCTCCGGCGGAGTGGCATCACCGCCCAGAATCTCCAGCCCCTCCCGGTACGCCCCCTGCTCCTGGAGGACGCGGGCGTGAAGCTTCCGGGCCGCTGGATCGCCCCGCCCCCGTCGGGTCAACGGGCGGAGCACGTCCAGGGCGTCCTCATAGCGCCCGGCGTGGAAGTGGGTTCGGGCTTCTTCCAGGGGAGACCGGGATTGGACCCGGGTCGGAGTCGCTTCGGCCTCGGGCAGGCCATGGCCGTGGACGGGCGCCCCGAGGAGGAGCACGCCGGCCAGGAATGCGCGGATCGCCCGGCGAGGGAATCTCATGCCGTGCCTCCCCCTCCGCGGGCCTCGATCTCCCGACTCTTCAGGGCGATCTCCACCAACAGGTCTTCCAACTGGGATTCGTAGTTCTCCCGGTCCATCTCGTCTCGCCGGGCTCGGAGCTGTGCAACCCGGGCCTCCAACGCGGTCCGCTCATTCATGAGGCGCACCAGTACGGAGTCTCCCATGACTTCCGGCGCCGCCATCACCAGAGTCGACGGAACCAACCGGAAGAAGGCTGCCACGGCACCGTCGGGTCCGTCCCGGCTCGGTTCCTCGGAACCCTCGCCGTCGCCGTTGTCGTCGAGCAGGGCATGTTCGGTCAGGAGGAGATTCTCTTCCTGGTACCAGCGGGCGATCTCGGCCCGCGTGTAGGTGAACGCCTCGAGGAGGGAGAGCATCCCGTCCTTGTCCAGGTCTGCGGCGTCGCCCTCCAGCGCCTCCGCGAAGAACCGGGCGAACTGGGTTTCGTTACGCTCTCCTCCCGTCTTGGTGGCGGTGATGACGGTGCGGTTGGGGGCCGCCGTCGCCTCCACGAAGGGGCCGCTCGACGAGGTGGTGTTCACCAGGGCCACGGGCCGGTCACCCAGGGCGGTGAGGAGGTCGCCCCATTCCCGGGCGTCCAGATCGGGCCCGGGCAGGTTGAAGCGGGCCTCGCCCGCCCGATAGGAACCGTGACCGATGAGGACCACCAGGACCCGGTCGTTGGGTCCCGCGCGTCGTGCGAGCTCGGCCACCGCGGATTCCACGCCCTCCCGGTCCGACCTTCCCGCCACCGCCGGATCCATCTCCGGCGCCTCGGAGAGGAGGGTCACGTTCTCCTGCGGGAGCCCGAATCGCTCCAGGACCGCGGTCCGGATGCGGAGCCCCCACTGCAGGAAGGCCTCTCGGTAGTCGGGGTCGCCACCCAATCCGATCACCGTGAGGACGTGGACCTCCTGGGCGCCGGTCGCCCGGGGCGAGAGCGCGCCTGCACCCATCCCACCGGCCAGCATCGCGGTGGCGAGCCACAGGGCGCCGCGCCGCACTTCATGCCGCCGGCGTCGATCGCATCCTGCGACGCTCATACCATCTCCCGGATCCGCCGGTATCCCCATTCGGTGCCCAGGAGACCCAGAACCAGGATGAGCACGATGGGCATGTCCCACAGGTCCCTCTCTTCGGTCAGCGTGACACCCGCGCCGGTGAACCTCAGGTCCTCCGGAAGGTTCGACACGGTGGAGGGGGTGTAGAATCTTCCACCTGTCTCCTCCGCGAGCCGACGAAGTAGGGGCGTGCGGCGGCCCGCGTCAAAGTACTCGTCCTGGCTCGGACCGACCTGGAGGATGGTGCTCGCCTCCCCCAGCACGCCATCCTCCCGAGTGGCCTCCACCGCCACGGCATAGGTCCCCGACTCCCTGGGCACGAAGGACCCCGTGTACTCCCCGTCCTCCTCCACACTCCACGCCAGGGACTGCTCGGTCACCGCGCCGGACGGGTGGGTCACCCGGGCCACGACCCGTGCATCATTGAGGGCGATGTACGCCGAGTCGGCGACGGAGGCCGTGATCTGTACCGACTCCCCGGCTTCCACCCGTTCTCGTCCGAGGATCAGGGACACCGGCTCAGGCACGCCGTCCACCAACCAGCGCAGCAGCTGCTGCCACAGGATCTCGTGCCGCTGATCCTCCAGGGGAACGTCCGCGTGCATCTGCCAGAGCCACGTGTCCTGGACCGGGAGTCCCAGCGCCTTGCCTCGGCCAAACCGGTGGTGGGCGAGGACGATGCGCTCCTCGTCGCCGGCGGATCCCGTCAGAAGCGCTGTGGCGCCAGGCTTGAGGCGGACCACGCGATTCAAAGTGGAGAGGGGTGGGAGATCGTCCCAGCCGGCGCCCCCGAGCTGACCCACGGGGTGGTTCAGGCCCGCGGGGGTGGGGGAGACGGTGAGTGGCTGGAATGCCCCCCGTGGGTCCGGCGCCGGCTCTTCCAGGTAGAAGGGGAGGACATCTTCTACCGCCGTACCCGCGTACCCCCCCTCCGCGAAGGCCGATCTCCCACCAAGGAGTAGGAGACCCCCTCCGCGATCCCCGACGAAGTCGGAGATCATCTGGAGTTGGTCACGGGTGAAGTAGGACGCCTCCACGCTGCCCAGAATGAGCCCTCGGTAGCGGAAGAGCTCCTCACGAGTCCGGGGGAAGCCACCTCGTAGCTCCTCGGGACCATCCACGTCGTAGCGCTGGAACTTGTCCGGGGCGGTCCGCTGGAGGACCACGACCTGGAGATTCTCGTCGTCCTCCACGGCCCGGCGGAGGAACTTCATCTCCCACCGAGGCTCTCCCTCGAAATAGAGGACCTTCTCCGTGCGGTCCGTGACGTTCACGAGCCGGTCCCGGGCGTTGTTCTCCGGGACCGCTTCCCCTTCGGCGACGGGCACCCGGAACCGGAGACTCCGCGCACCGGACTCCTCGAGGGTGAGGGGGATCCGGACCACTATGGGCTCGCCGTCATTCCCGAGTTCCACGGTCTCCTCGGCCACGATCCGGGGGCCGTCCTCCACAAGGAGGTCCACGGTGCGCCCTCCAAACCCCCGCTGGGTGATGACCACGTCCACCAGGGACGCCGTCCCCTTCAGCACGGTTCCGGGCACCTCGACCCGGGACACCTGGATGTCGGGCGCCAGCGCCTCGGCGCCGAGGCCCACCGTGTACACCGGCACCGCGGCGGCCTGCAGGGGGATGATGGCATCGGACAGGGGCGCAGCTCCGTTCTCCGCGCCGTCGCTCACGAGGACAAGGCCGGAGAGGGGCACGCTGGAGAGCTCTTCCCGGGCCCGGGTGAGGGCGCCGGCGACGTCGGTGCGGGTTCCCTGGAATCCCAGCTCGCCCACGGCCTCCACCCGGGACGTCTCGGACGAGAAGCGGAACAGGCGCAGTGCGAAGCGCTCGGAGAGCTCATCGACGAGCTGCGATCCCTCGGGCCCGAACGTCTCCTCCATCCAGGTGCGGCGGGGTGCGCCGTCCTCTCCCGGGAGATTCATGCTGCGAGAGTCGTCCAGGAGGACTCCTACGAAGTTCCGCTGTGGCACCACGGAGGAGATCACCAGGGTGGGCTGGAGGAGGGCGAAGGTGATGACTCCCAGCACAGCCAGGCGCAGGATCGCCAGGAGGGTGCGCTCCCGGGGACGCGCCTTGCCGCCGGCTGCGGCGTAGGTCACCACGGCGACGACGCCCGCGAGGGCCACCGCCCCCACCAGGAGTCCCGTTGACCAGCTCGTACCCAGGACGACCTCGCCCTCCTGGAAGAGGACCGGGCGGTACTTGAACAGAAACTCGAAAAGGCCTTCCACCCCTGCGATTCAATCTCCCGGCGCCGCCGAGGCAGCGCCTGCGCGTGCGATGGTCCGTGACATCCCCTTCCTCAATGACTCATGGCGTACGCCACCATGTTGACGCCCATCTTGTAGGCGAAGGTGGAGTACTGCAGCGGGTACCAGGGATCCTCGGCCCATTCCCAGGCGTCACCCAGGTCGGTATTCCAGTTGATCACCACCATGAGCCGGTCCCGATCGTCCGAGATCCCGAAGACCATCGGTTCACAGCCCCAGCACTCCGTCGTGGGTCCCCCGCGGCGCCCGTTTCCCACATTCGGCACCTGCTGGATCTCTTCCAGTGCGTACACCGTGCTGAAGATGGGGTGGTCCATGGCGACCGGGCGTATGAGTCGGCCGGGAAGGACCCGGTTCAACTGGTAGGCCAGGTTCTGCAGCGCCCGCTCGCCCCAGAAGTCGTCGATGACCAGGAAGCCTCCCGCCTCCAGGTAGTCCCGGAGCCCCTGGACCTCCGCATCGGTGAGATTCATGCGTGAGACTTCAAGGGCGTAGAGGAAGGGGAACCGGCGAATCTCCGGATCGTCCAGCCGCACGGCGTTCTCTCCGCCGTAGGCATCGATGGCGATGAGGCGCTTGAGCACCACCAGGAACTGGTGGTCTGCCTTGGGATAGTCGGTGGCCCAGCGAGCCCGCCGGCCCCATCCCCATCCGCCCTGGTATTCGGAGTAGATGGCCCGTGTGAAGTAGAACTCCCAGTGCGAGCCGGGTCCTCCTCCCTCTCCGCGAGACTCCAGGAGGAGAGCCCGCGGGTCCAGGTCGGGAGAGGGTGGCAGCTCCTGGCCTCCGAGAGGGACCGCGAGGGGGAGGACCAGGGCAGCGAGACGATACAGTGCACCGCCAGTCCCGGTCGACGGGTCGCCTTCCCGCACCTCGCTCCACCACTCCAGTGAGTGCGTGGTTGGGCCGACCACGGACATTCCCGCGAGGGAGACCGCAGCCAGCATGAGCGCCGTAGAGACGAGGATCCGCATGCGGCGGGCGGTTGGGGGGAGTCTCGGGCCAGCTGCCCGGCGGGGTATTCTCACGTACGGTAGCGCTCGGGAAAGGTTCCTGCACCACGGGGGGGACCCCGGATTCTCAACCTCTGCACGGGCGGGCCCCTTGCCTCGGGCCTTCCGGAAGCCGAGTCTCGCCCAGCGCCATGGGATCTGTCGAGTCCCCGAACCCTCCGGACCCCGGCATGCGAGCATCCAGCCCTTCCCTCCGCCCTCTGCGAGCCCTCCTCTGCCTCCTGACCTTCTCGGCCGGGTGCGGGGAGGAGGTGTCCCCCGGGTGGTCGGGGGCAATCGTGGACTCCGCCGGGGTCACCATCGTCCGCAACCCGTTACAGCCCATATGGGCTCCGGAGGAGGGCTGGTGGGTGGAGGAGCTGTTCCGCGTGGGCGGGGACGAGTCCGTACCCGCGAGCCATTTCGGGTACGTGGCTGACGCCGCCCTGGGAGAGGACGGCAGGATCTACGTGCTGGACCAACGAGCCCAGGCGGTTCGGGTATTCGATTCCGACGGAGGGCTGGTGCGGTCACTGGGCGGGCCGGGTGAGGGGCCGGGCGAGTTGGGTCGGCTGGCCACGTCGGTCCTCGAATCCGGTGGCGAGATCCTGGTGGTGGACTGGGTTCAGCACCGCCTTTCCCGTTACGACGTCGCGGACGGGAGAGTCCTTCCCTCGCTCCCTCTTCCCCATGCACCGGCTGCCCAGAGCTGGTGGGAGTCGGGCGGGGACGGAGAGGTGTACCTCCGCTCCCTTAGCCGGAGCAGGGCTACGGACGGCGGTTGGTCGAGTGACGACTGGTTGCTGCGCTGGGTGGACGAGGCCCGCACCGATACGGTCCTCCGCTTCGAGTATCCGGCGACCGGCCTGGGTGCCCGGGGTGCCCCCCGACTGTCTCCGGTGGTGAACGCTCCGGCGTGGGCGGTGCTCGAGGACGGGAGGGTGGCGTGGACGACGCTCTCCGCTGACGAGCTCCGGATGGTCTCCCCGGCCGGAGGAGTCCGGCTCGTCCGGGGAGCCTCCTGGGTTCCCCATGCGCCGTCCCAGGCCGAACGGGACGCTCTGGTCCGGGGGGTTGCGGCCAGGATCGTGATGCTCGGAGGCATGGCCTCTGCGGTAGACGAGGTGCCCGTGGACCATCCCGAGACCCTGCCCGTCCTGACGGATGTCCGTGCCGGGCCGGAGGGGAGCGTGTGGGTGCAGCGGGCCGGCTCCCTCCGGGACGCTCACCCCATGGCGCTCAACACCGCCGATCCACCCCGGGGGTGGGGCGGACCCCGTTGGGAGGTCCTGGACCCGGAGGGTCGCTACCTGGGAACGGTGGACCTCCCTCCGCGGTTCCGACTCATGGAGATCCGGGGAGACACGATCCTCGGGGTACAGGCGGACCGGGACCTGGTGGACCACGTGGTGATCTTGAACCTGAACCGCCCGGGGAACCCGTAGGATGGTGGCCGTCCACGAACAGGGACCCCCGCACGGAGCGTTTGCCGCATGAGTGAGGAGAGCCGACAGGTCCAGAAGCGCCGAAGGGCCATCCGGGCACCCCGAAACGTACTGATCCGGGACTTCGCCATCTTCCAGCTGAAGCTCCTCCTGGACGGCGCCAAGGACCTGGTCCTCTCCGGTCTCTCTTTCGGGGCCCTCGTGATCGACCTGCTGTCCGGAGGAGGGACGAGGCCCAGGGTCTTCTACTCCGTTCTCGCCCTGAGCGAGCGGTTCGACCTCTGGCTGAATCTCAGCGGAGCCGTGTCCCGTCTCGAGGAGGAAGAGCTGGACGAAGACGGGCTCTTCGGTGCCAGCGAAGCCGGGAGCGACACCCTCCTGGGCAAGGTGGAGGAGGTGGTCCGCGGGGGGGATCTCCCTCGGCATCTGCGCAGGAAGCTCGAGGAGGAGCGGCGAAAGCACGGGGACCGAGGGAGCGGAAGTTGACGGACGGGACCACCAACCCCGGGGGTGCCGGGCCCCAGGCGCCGGGACTCCGACGGAATCTGGGACTGGTGGGGCTGGCGGCGACGGGTATCTGCTCCATGATGGGGGCGGGGATCACGGTCATCCCGTTCATGCTCCAGCGAAACGTGCCCGGGATCGGCCCCTGGGTGCTCCCCTCCTACCTCTTCGCCGCGGTGCCGGCCCTGCTGGCGGCACTGGCGTACGCGGTATTGTCCTCGGCCATGCCCAGGGCCGGAGGGAGCTACGTCTACGCGTCCCGCGGCCTCCACCCGTACCTGGGTTTCGTGGCGTCGTTCTCACAGTGGTTCGGGCTGTCCATCGCCATCGGGGTGGTCTCGTACGTCCTCATCCCCTTCATCCGGGACGTGGTAGGGGCGCTGGGGCTGGAGGGGCTGGCCGCCACCCTGGACGTGGGCTGGGTCCGCGTCACGCTGGCCCTGGCCTTTCTGTGGGGGTCGGTCCTGGTGAACCTCCGGGGGCTGGAGCTCTACGAGCGAATCCTGGTCCCCCTCATGTACCTGATGTTCGTGCTGGGCGGCGTCGTGGTGGTGGCGGGATTCCTTTTCGACCACGGGGACTTCGCAGCGTCCCTCCTGGCCAGGGAGGAGGTCGCCGTCCCGGAACCGGGGCCGACGCCGTTCCGCCTGGGGACCTTCCTGGCGGCGTCGGCGGTCCTCTTCTCATCCTTCATCGGCTTCGATTCCATCGCCCAGGCCGGGGGAGAGGCAAGGGACCCCGGACGGACCCTGCCCCTGGCCATCGGCATCGCCGTCCTGACCGTGGGGAGCTTCTACTTCCTCTTCACGGCGGCGGTCTACCACGCGGTGCCGTGGAGCTTCATCGCGGAGCGCGCCCAGGGGCAGGACCTCACGGCCCCCGGGCTGTTGGGGTACCTCCTGGCGCCCGGATGGACGGTGCTGATCGTGGCTGGCGCGGCGGTGGCGTTGGCGAACGACCTCCCGGCCATGCTCCTGGCCGTGTCCCGGCTCATGTTCGCGTGGGCCGAGGACGGAGTCGTTCCTCGGTGGGTGGCCCGGGTCCATCCGGAGCGGCACGTCCCCCACCGGGCCATCGTCCTCTCCGGCCTCATGGCCAGCGCCAGCATCCTGGGAAGCCACTTCGCCGGGGATTTCTTCCTGGGGGTGGACATCCTGGTCACATCGATGCTGGTGAACTTCCTCGTCATGTGCCTGACGGTCCTGGCCCTCCCGGGAAGGAACCCGCGTCTGGCCTCCGGGATCAGGGTCCTCCCCGGAAGGAGTATCCGCGATCTGTCGGCGGCCTCCGGTGCGGTGCTCCTCACGCTCTTCCTGGTGGTCCACGTGTGGAAGGACCTCAACGCCGAGCTCTCGGCTTGGTACTTCCACTCCACCCCTCTCTGGCTCGGGGTCATGGCCCTGGCGTCGGCGATCTACTTCCGTGAATTGGCGAAGCTCCGTAGGGGGGGAACCGACGTGGAGGCGATCTTCGCAGAGTTGCCTCCCGAGTGAGCGACTGGCCAAGGCGGGTCGGTGCTCTTCCCCGGAGGACAGCGCTCATCGCCCGAGTCGCCGACCGGGGCCCGCCGCCCCTACGGGGGCACGGCGGAGACTGCGGTTGCTGGCTGCCGGGCCGGCTTCCTATGATCCGCAGGGCACCCTTCTCGACGGTCCCCCGAATCCTCTGAGGCCCCCATGTTCATCGCCCTGGTCATGATCCGCTGCAATCCCGAGGAGGTGGCGCAGGCCGCCCGAGCCATCGTGACCGAGGACGGCGTACAGGAGGTCTACTCCATCACCGGAGAGTGGGACCTGGTGGCCATGGTGAGGGTGCCGGAGTGGGAGGACATCAACCGGATCGTCACCGAGCACATCCACCAGGTGGAGGGGTTGCAGCGCACCGAGACGCACGTCGCCTTCCAGGTCCTCTCCAAGTCGGACCTGGAGGCGGCGTACCAGGGATTCGAGTAGGAGCCCCCGATTCGAGCCGGGGTCGGCGCCTAGTCCCGCACCCGGTCGGCGTAGGAGTCGCCGGTGATCATCCGGACGACCCGGCCGTCCCGCTCGACGAACCGCACCACCTCTCCCACGGCGCCCCCGCCGGTGGGCGCCACCATCCGGAAGCGACCATCCCCCAGGGGCTCCAGCTCCGTGGATACCTGGATCTCCCCGGCGTTGGGACTGATGATCACCAGGCGCTCGTCCATCAGGACCACCTGGCTGTCCCCCCAGCGACTCCGGTAGAGACCGGCGAAGCGAGCCCAGGCCGGATCCCACTCGGTCTGCTGCGGCTCGACCTTCGTGGCGTCCGCCACGGCCCCGCCCACTGTCTTCATGAGCTGGGAGGCGATCTGGGACGGATTCGAGTCGTTCGTGTTGGTCAGGACGATGACGCCCACCCGGTCGTCGAGCTGAATGAGGGTCTGGGTGGTGTGGCCGGGATACCCTCCCCCGTGTCCCACGTAGAGGCGTCCGTCCACCCGCTGCACCGAGAACCCGATTCCCTGTCCCCGGGTCCATGTGTTCTCGAGCATCCGGACGCGGTGCATCTCCCTCAGGGACGCCGTACCCAGGATCCGGTCCTGGCCTCGGGCACCGTCGCGGAACTGGGCCGACACGAAGCGGGCCATGTCCTCCACGGTGGAGGTCAACCCGGTGGCAGCCGCCATCCCCCGGGCATCCACGAATGGGATGATCTCTCGGGTCCCATCCGGCATGCGGCGTCCGTACCCCGTGGCGAGACCGGGGACGTCACGGTCCACGCTGGACGCAGCCATTCCCAGGGGGTCGAAGACGTTCTGCTGCAGGTAGTCCGCCCACGTCATGCCACTGACGTGCTCCACGACCATCCCGGCCACCGAGTAGGCGAGATTGGAGTACTTCCACCGGACCTCCGGGGAGAACGCCGCCTGACGCTCGGGCATGAGCGCCACGAGTTCCTCCCCCGTTGGGAAGTCCCAGTCACTCCAGTGGGAGCGCGCCTCCCGCGGGAGACCGGAGCTGTGAGTAAGCAGGTGCTCGATGGTGATCGGGGGATCGTCTTCCGCCGCCTGCTGGAACCGGAACCAGGAGAGGTAGTCGCTCACCGGGTCGTCCAGTCGGACCTGGCCCGCCTCCCGGAGCTGCATGATGGCCGTCGCTGTGAAGAGCTTGCTGTGGGACGCCATGCGGAAGCGGGTGGAGGGCTCCATGGGCCGGGCGGCCTCCATGTCGGCGAATCCGAACCCTCGGGACCACACCAGGTCGTCCCCGGCCACCACCCCCACGACGACACCCGGCAGGCCGCGGTAGGCGATCTGGCTCTCGAGCCAAGCGGAGAAGAGGCGGATCTGGGCCTGGACTTCCGGGTTGTCGGCCGGCGGCATTACCTGGGCGAACACGGAGGCAGGGGAGACGGACCAGGTGGACAGGGCCAGGATCAGGACTCCGGTCCGGACACAACGGCCGGCGGCCCGAGGGCGCTTCGACATGCGGCCTCCTCGAAGGTGGGGACGAAAGCGGCGTATCCGGGAAGGTACGGCGCGCCTGCCCCGGGCGCCCGCACCGGGGTGGGGAAGGGTTCCGGCCAGGTTCTTCCCCTGCCGGGTTGTTCTGGACGAGGATCCCGTGCCAGGATGAGGATCCCGTACCTGGATGTGGACCCTCGACGTTCCCCCACACCATCGCTTCCCAACCCACCCGCGACGCATCGTGCCCCTGGAACGCATCGACCTCGCCCCCGACCTCTCCATCTCTCGGCTGCTGACGGGCCTGTGGCAGATCGCGGACATGGAGCGTGGGGGCGCAGCGCTGGATCCGGAGAAGACCGCCGCAGCCATGCGCCCCTACCTGGAGGCGGGGCTCACCAGCTTCGACATGGCCGATCACTACGGATCCTCGGAGGTGATCGCCGGGCGATTGCGGGCATCGCTCCCGGAGCCGCGCCGGGTCCAGCTCCTGACCAAGTGGGTTCCCGAGCCCGGTCGCGCCACACGGGATCAGGTGCGCGAGGCCGTGGAGCGCGCGCTCGAGCGCCTGGAGGTCGATCGCATCGATCTCCTGCAGTACCACGCGTGGCGGTACTCCGACCCGAGCTGGCTGGACCACCTCCTATGGCTGGACGAGCTCCGGGCCGAAGGGCTCATTCGCCACCTCGGACTGACCAACTTCGACACCGAGCACCTGGCCCTGGTGCTCCACACCGGCATCCCGGTGGTAAGCAACCAGATCTGCTTCTCCCTGCTGGACCGGCGTCCGCTGAACGGCATGACGGAGCTCTGCGCGAAGCACGGGGTCGGGATCCTGGCGTTCGGGACGGTGGCAGGCGGCCTCCTCACCGAGCGGTGGCTGGGTGCTCCCGAGCCGGAAGTCGACGCCATGGACACCTGGTCTCAGATGAAGTACGGCCGCTTCGTCCAGGCGGCGGGTGGCTGGGAGAAGCTCCAGGGGCTCCTCAGGGCGATGCGGTCGGTGGCCCGTCGGCTGGAGGTGTCCATGGCCAACGTGGCCTGCCGGTGGGTCCTGGACCAACCGGGGGTTGGCGGCGTGATCGTCGGAGCCCGGCTGGGTCGGTCGGAGCACATCCGTGACAACCTACGGGCCTTCGAGTTCCAGCTCGACGCCGCAGCCCGGGAGGAACTGGATGCGGCCCTGGTGAGGCTGGATCCCATTCCAGGGGATTCGGGGGACGAGTACCGCACGCCTCCCTTCCTCACCGCCTCCGGTGATCTCTCCCATCACGTAGCGTCCTTCCCCTCACCCTATCCGGTGGAACGCGTCGCAGCGGATCGGGCGCAGGCGCTGAGTGGGACGGTGTGGGAGGCGATCGCGGGCTTCGCCCGAGCGGTTCGGGTGGGGAACCGCATCCTGGTATCCGGGACGACGGCGACCCACGGCGATCGGGTGGTGGGGGGAAGTGACCCCGGCGCCCAGGCGACCTTCTGCCTGGACAAGATCCAGGGTGCCGTCGAGTCGCTCGGGGGGCGCCTGGAGGACGTGGTGCGGACCCGGATCTACATCCGCCACGCAGACGAGTGGGAGCCGGTGTCCAGGGCCCACGGGCGGCGCTTCGGCTCAATCCGGCCCGCCAACACGCTGGTCCGGGCCGATCTCATCGGAGACGAGTACCGGGTCGAGATGGAAGCCGAAGCGGTGATCGGGGAGGCGAGTCCCGATCTGGAGGACGCCCCCGGACCTGAATGACGCCGGGGGGCCGCATTCTCCGAAGCCCGATCCGGCCCGCCTGGTTGCGCTGGCGGGCCCGACGGACTTATCCCGTGAGTCCGGCCCGATCCCCCGGATCGGCACCCGGTCGTCGGACATCTCCAGCCCCTCGTGACATGCCGCGCACCCGCTCCATTCACCGCGTTCTCCGATCCTCCGCATCTCCCTCCCTGTGGACCGCGTTCCTGATTGCCGGACTGTTGGCCCCCGGGTTCTCGGCGGCCCAGGAGATCCCCTCCCCGGTGGAGTTCTTCGGACACGAGATGGGAGCGGATCGCAAGCTCGTACTCTGGGAACGGCTGGTGGAATACTACCGGATGATCGGAGAGCGGAGCGATCGGGTGGAGGTACGGGAGATGGGTGAGTCCACCCTGGGCCGACCCTTCCTCGTGGTCTTCGTGACTTCTCCGGAGAACCACCGGGACCTCCAGGCCATCCGGGAGACCAACGCCACCCTGCAGGATCCCCGTGGGGCGTCCGAGGTGGAGATCGAAGAGGCCATTGCCAACGGGAAGGCGGTCATCGTCCAGTCGTACGCCCTCCACTCCACCGAGGTGGCCGCCAGCCAGGCCTCGGCGGAGATCATCTACGAGATGGCTACCCGTGTCGATCCGGAGATGATGCGGATCCTGGACGAAGTGGTGGCGATCCAATTCCCGTCGCTGAACCCGGACGGGGTGGACATCGTGAATGAGTGGTACAACCGGTGGGTGGGGACCGAGTACGAGGCAGTGAGCCCCCCGGAGCTCTACCACCACTACATCGGGCACGACAACAATCGGGACGCCTTCATGCAGAACACGGTGGAGTCCCGGCACGGTGCCCGGATCCTCTTCCGGGAGTGGATCCCGCAGGCCTACGTGGATCACCACCAGATGGGCCCGTTCGGGGCCCGCATGTACGTCCCACCGTACGCCGAACCGATCCGTCCCGAGGGAGACCCCCTGGTCTGGCGGGAGATGGCCTGGTACGGCTCGCAGATCGCCTACGGCCTCGAGGAGGCGGGACGTGAAGGGGTCGTGAACGCAGCCATCTACTCCGGCTGGGGGCATTTCGGCTTCCACTGGATCACCCCCTTTCACAACATCGCCGGGATGCTCACGGAGTCTGCCAGTGCCCGCCTGGCCACCCCGCTCTACGTGGCCCGGGAACAGCTGACGGGCTCCAGGCAACTCCCGGAGTACGAGATGCAGACCACCTTCCCGAATCCCTGGGAAGGGGGATGGTGGCGGGTCCGGGACATCGTGGTGAATCAGAAGATCGCCACCTTCGAGCTCCTGGAGATGGCCTCGAAGAACCGGGAGACCATTCTCCGGAATGCCTATCTCAAGGCCTCACGGCAGACGGAACGGGGTCGGCACGGAGCGGTTGCCGCCTACGTGATCCCGGCGGAGCAGCACGACGCTCTGACCATGGAGAAGCTGGTGGAGCGTCTTCTGTGGCAGGGGGTCGAGGTCCAGAGGGCGGCTGACGACTTCACCCACGAGGGGCGGGTGTACGGGGCGGGCTCGTACGTGGTCACCACGGCCCAGCCGAAGCGCGGTGTCATCCGGTGGCTCCTGGAGCGGACCTTCTACCCGCAGAACTCGTACACCCGGACTCCCGACGGCAGCCCCATCCGACCCTATGACATGGCCGGGGACGTGATGGCCGAGTTCATGGGGGTCCGGGTGGACGCCGTGGGGAGCCCGGTGGAGGCGGAGTTGGCCGTGGTGCAGGGGCTCGAGATCTCGCGGACCGGACAGGTGATGGCGGGGAGCCGGGGGTACGTGGTATCGGGCTCCGCCAACGACGCCTTCCGGGCCATGAATCTGTTGTGGGACGAAGGGGTGACCGTACGGCGGTTCAACCGGGACAGGGGCTTGTTCGATGCCGGTGACTTCTGGGTCCCCGAGGCCGACGAAACCCTGCTGCGTCGGGTTGCACGGGAGACGGGAGTGGACTTCCGGACCATGAGCCTCGACTCCGTCGAAGACGACCACGCCCCCCTGGTGGACCGGGCTCGGATCGGGATGTACCAGGCCTACGGTGGGAACATGGACGAGGGGTGGACGCGGTTCCTCCTGGAGGAGTTCGGCTTCCCCTATACCTCCCTGGACGCGAGTGCCGTGGCCGCCGGGGGGCTCGACCGGCGCTTCGACGTGATCCTCCTCCCGGAGGCCAGCCTCGGGGACATGCGCGGGGACGCCGTGGATTCGTCCCAGGTGCCCCCCGGGTACCGGGACGGATTCGGTGCAGAGGGAGTCGCGGCCCTGGAGGCCTTCGTCCGGGCCGGAGGCACGTTGGTTGCGCTGGGCGGCGCGGCGGAGCTCCCCATCGAGACGTTCCAGGGATTTCCCGTCGTGAACGTCCTGGACGGGGTGTCGAACACCGAGTTCTGGGCCAGGGGCTCGACCCTGCGCGTCGAGGTGGATACGGAGCATCCACTGGGATGGGGGATGCCCGAGCAGGCGCTGGTGGTGTTCTTCCCATTCGCGGACCGGACCGCGTTCGAAGTCCAGGGCTTCGGGACTTCGCAGCGGGCCGCGAAGGTGGCGGTGTACCCGGACCGGGATGTTCTCCAGAGTGGGCAGCTCGATGGCGAGGAGGTGATCGCCCGACGAAGCGCGCTCCTGGAAGTGGAGCACGGGGATGGCCGTGTGGTCCTCGTGGGATTCCGGACTCAGCACCGGGCGCAGACCCACGGGACCTTCAAGTTCCTCTTCAACGCCCTGGTCTCCGGAGGCTAGCCCCGGCGGAGGCCGCCCACCCCGTCGACCTGTTCCGGCGACGGGCGGCGGACGGGCGGCGAAGCGGGGCGAGGCCCGAATCCCCGAACGGAACGAATCGCTCGCGCGAAACAAGGAGTTTCGGGCGATTGCGCGACCGCCCGTCGTCTCGGCCGCCGACGCGCCGTCGGAAATTCCCCCACCCCAACACCATCCCGCTCCCTACGGAGCCGGACTTCAGGAGAGACGATCATTGATGCGGGCCCCTGAGAGAGGGCTCGTTGAACAGATCGTTCCTCTGCGCTGGAGAGAACGGCCGATGGCCATCAAGCTGGATACCGTCGGCTCGGCGGAAGACGCCGGGCAGGGTCGTGTTGCACCTCGGATTCTCGAGACGCGGGACCACTCCGTAGAGATCGTCTCCGACTCCGGAGAAGGCGCCCAGAAGTGTGGGCAGATCTTCGGTTCCGTCTCCGCCAAGATGGGAAATGGCGTCTGGACGGTGGAGATCATCCCTGCGGAGGTCGAGCCCCCACCCCGCTCCCTGGCGGGCGCCTCCGGCATCCGCATCCGCCTGGGAGATCGACCCGTCACCAACTGGGGTGACGAGACCGATCTGGTGGTGGCCTTCAACGAACAGGTCCTCCTGGGCCGGCACCGCCTCAATTCGCTGAAGCAGGGCGCCACCATCGTTCTTGAGAACATGTGGGCCAGCCACCCGGACGAGGCGGTGCGCAATCAGTGGCAGGCGGCCATGGAGGAACTCACCGAGGCTGGCTACCACATCATCGGGGTCCCCATGGAGGACCTGTGCCTCACCGTGGTGGACAACGCCCGGAAGGGAAAGAACATGTTCGCCCTGGGCCTCCTGTGCTGGATCTTCGACCGGGACGTGGACAAGGCCAAGGAGCAGATCGAGCACGCCTTCCGTAAGAAGAGCCAGGCGGTGGTGGACAAGAACCACGAGCTTCTGGACCTGGGGTACGAGTGGGCCTCGCAAAACCTGGGGTTCCGCGTGCAGGTCCCCACCATGGAGGCGGAGAGGGACATGGTGGTCATGAACGGCAACGAGGCCATCGCCCTCGGCGCCGTCGCGGCGGGGATGGAGTTGGCCGCCATGTACCCCATCACCCCGGCCACTTCGGTCTCGCACCACCTGGGTGAAATCTTCGAGCGGTTCGGCGGCGTCCTGCACCAGGCGGAGGACGAGATCGCCGCCGCTGGAGTCGCCATCGGTGCCTCGTATGCGGGCCGGTGCGCCTTCACCATCACCTCCGGCCCGGGGCTGGCGCTGAAGACCGAGTTCCTCGGTCTGGCCGTCATGACGGAGATCCCGCTGGTCCTGGTGGACGTGCAGCGCGGCGGTCCCAGCACCGGTCTGCCCACCAAGGTGGAGCAGTCGGACCTGCTCGCCGCCATGTTCGGCCAGCCGGGCGACGCCCCCAAGATCATCCTCGCCCCCGCCACCATCGAAGAGTGCTTCCACAGCATGATCACCGCGCGGCGGCTTGCGGAGATCTTCCGCACCGTGGTGGTGGTCCTCTCGGACGCGAACCTGGCCACGGGGGTGGCGCCCTTCCACAGGCCGGAGCTGCTCCCGGAATGGCAGGGGGGCCCGCCGGACCAGTCCGCGGTGCCGAACGACGGCCGGCCCTACGATTGGGACGAGCGGACCGGGCTCTCGGACCGGTTCATCCCGGGGCGACCCGGCGGAATGCACACGGTCACCGGGCTGGCCCACGACGAGCGCTCCAAGGTGGCGTACGACTCCGCCATCAACGAGCGCTCCTCGGCCATGCGGTCCCGGAAGCTGGCGGCCTTCTCGAGCACCCTGCTGCCCCCGCCGGTCTACGGCGACCCGGAGGGCGACCTCCTGGTCGTGGGGTGGGGGAGCACCAAAGGGGCCATCGAAGAGGCTGTGGACCGGGTTCGGGAAGAAGGCCTCAACGTGTCGTCGCTCCACCTGACCTTCCTGTCGCCGCTCCCGCCGGGACTCAAGGAGATCTTCTCCCGCTTCCGAAAGGTCATGACGGTGGAGATCAACTACTCGGACAAACCGGGCGAGCCCTTCGTGAACGAGCAGAACCGGCGTCGCGGCCAGCTCTCCTTCGTCCTCCGCGGGACGACGCTGGTGGACGTCGACTGCTGGACCCGTGTCCTGGGCGAGCCCCTCCGGCCCAGCGCCATCGTGAAGGCCATCAAGGAAAACCTCCCTGAAGGGACCGCAGGAGAAGAATCATGAGCTGCTCCCTCTTCCACCTCGCCGAGGCCGAGGACGATCGCGTCTTCGAGATGTCGGATTACCAGGGGCCGGTGGCCCGCTGGTGCTCCGGGTGTGGAGACCACTCGGTCCTCACATCGGTGCAGCGAATTCTGACGGACAGCCAGGCCAAGCCCGAGTCCACCGTCTTCGTGTCGGGGATCGGCTGTTCGTCCCGCTTCCCGCACTACCTCACCACCTACGGCTTCCACGGGATCCATGGCCGGGCCCTGACCCTGGCCACCGGCGTGAAGCTCAGTCGCCCCGAGTTGGACGTCTGGGTGGTCATGGGAGACGGGGACTGTGTCTCCATCGGAGCGGGTCACTGGATCCACGCGGTCCGCTACAACGTGGACATGGTGGCTCTGATGCTGGACAACAACATCTACGGGCTCACCAAGAAGCAGACCTCTCCCACGACCCCGCAGGGGTACAAGTCCAACACCCAGCCCTACGGATCCTACCTCCCGGCCATGAACCCGCTGGAAGCCACCCTGGGCGTCACCAATGCGTCCTTCGTGGCCCAGACGGCGGAGTGGCTTCCGGCCCATCTGTTCGCCACCCTGAAGGCGGCCCACGAGCACCGCGGTTTCGCCTGGGTGCGCATTCTCCAGCGCTGCCCCCATTTCACCGCCGACATGTACGGCGACGTGGTGAAGGATCCGTCCCGGGTGGAGATGCTGGTGCACGACGACGGGATCACGGTGCCGGCGCTGGACAAGATCATCGAGCACCGCGTCACCCACGACCCGAAGGACATCCACCGGGCCCGGGAACTGGCGGAGGAGTCGGAGCAAATCCGGCTGGGTCTCTTCTACCGCGACGAGTCCCGGCCGCGGTACGAGCAGACCCGCAGCCTGCCGCATCACACCGCGGACGAGAAGATGGCCATCATGCAACAGGAGTTCGACCGCTATGCCGTCTGACGCCCCCACACCTGCAGCGAGCCAGGCCGTGAATCCCGCAGATGGTGCCCTGCACGCGCTGGACCCCGCGCTGGACGAGTTCCGGTCCGCCGTGGCCACCGCGGCGGAGGAGGTCCGGGCCTACCGGGCGCACCACGAGGTGGCGGCTGCGGATCCAGTGGGACTCCTGGAACGGGAGATGGGAGCCTTCGCAAGGGACCGGATCGATCCGCGGCGCCTGGCCGGACTCATGCTGGTGGCGGAAGCTCCGGACCCGCTCACCGATCGACTCATGGAGGAGGCTCACGAGCTCTTCACCTCCATCATGAAGGGGGGGAGGGAGGCGTACCACCTGGTGGTGCCTCCCCGGGGAGATCTCCGCGATGTGGTCCGCGACGGGCTGGCCGAGTTGGGTCGCGCGTTCGGGATCGCCCACGCCGTCGAGAAGGCGAGGGAGCATGCCTACGACCCGGACCGGGACCATGAGCTCCTGCACCCCTACCCCTTCCATCGGTGGAGCCCGCTGGAGAAGGAGGTGGCACCTCCCCTGGTGGTGGAAGTCCAGGGTGCGGATCTGCGGGCCAGCGGCCTCGTGGAGTTCCTCGACGGCTGGCAGAAGATCGTACTGGTGGTGAAGGGTCCGGTCCCCCCGGCTGCGTTGGCACGGTTGGTCTCTCCGGTGGTCTTCGTGGCCCAGGCCTCCGCGGAAGAGGGTGTCCCGCTGGTGGCGGAGCTGGCCAAGCGGGAGGGCCCCGGCATCGTAGCGCTCTTCGATCCGGATGCGGGTGCGTTGCCCTTCGTCTACCGCCCGGGGCTTGCCCTGGAGGTGGACCGGGGCGACCTGACCGCGGTCACCGAGGTGATCGCACGGAAGAAGGGGCAGCCCGGGATCCTGGATCTGAAGCATCTGGAGTCCCTCACGGCGCTGCCGGGACCCGTACCGGCGGGCTCGGAGAGCCGCAAGGGAGAGAAGACCGTGGACCAGCTCGCGGCATGGCTCCTTTCCCGGACCGACCTGAGCTGAGATGAACCTCGAGTCGATCCTCGGCTCCGTGGCCATCCTGGGCGGCGTGGGGATGACCTTCGGCGCCCTCATCGCGCTGGCCAATGCGAAGATGAGGGTGGAGGAGGACCCACGGCTCGACGAATTGAGCGATCTCCTCCCGGGCGCCAACTGCGGTGCGTGTGGTTTTGCAGGCTGCCGTGCCTTCGCCGAAGCGGTGATCAAGGGCGAGACCCCGCCGGCCACCTGCACCGTCATGTCGGCAGAAGAGCGGGAAGACGTGGCGGACTACCTGGGGGTGGACGCAGGGGCGGCGAACCGGCGCGTGGCCCGCCTCCTCTGCGCCGGTGGATCCGACGTGGCCTGGCGAAAAGCGGACTATGTCGGGATCGAGAGCTGCGCCGCCGCGGTGGCGGTAGCAGGTGGTGGGAAAGGGTGCGCTTGGGGATGCGTCGGATTCGCCGACTGCGCCGTCTCGTGCGACTTCGACGCCATCATCATGAGCCCCTTCGACCTCCCCGTGGTGGACGTGGACAAGTGCACCGCGTGCAACGACTGCGTGGAGGCGTGCCCGCTGGACCTCTTCGCGCTGTACCCCGTGGACCAGCACCTCTTCGTCCAGTGCAGGAACCTGCTGGACGGGGGTGCCGCGGAGGAGGTCTGCAGCGTGGCCTGCACCGGATGCAGGCGGTGCGTGCAGGATGCCGAGCCCGGCCTCATCGAGGTGCGGCAGGGCCTGGCCATCATCGACTACGAAAAGATCCAACTGGAGAATCCCAAGGCCGTGGAGCGATGCCCCACCGGGGCCATCGTCTGGATCGACGGGCAGCAATTCCCGTCGCTCTCCGAGGCGGCCCGGGGTGCCCTGTCGGGTGCTCCGAATCAGCCTAGAGGCGCTGTCGCATGAAAAAGGAACCCTCCCAGAAGTCGGACGTCCGTTACCCTGGGATCCCCACCGCCACCGATGGCAGCGGCGCGGTGATCCACTCCGAGACCCTCGCATCCGAGGCGGCAGGGGCCTACCCCATCACGCCTTCCACCCAGATGGGCGAGGGGTGGGCATTGGCGGTGGCCGCCGGGCAGAAGAACGTCTTCGGACGGAACCTCATCTTCTTCGAGCCCGAAGGCGAGCACGCCGCCGCCGGGGTCACGGCCGGCATGAGCATGATGGGCCTCCGGTCCACCAATTTCTCCAGCGGGCAGGGCATCGCGTACATGCACGAATCGCTGTACGCCGCCGCCGGAAAGCGCCTCACCTACGTGCTGAACGTGGCGGCCAGGGCCATGACGAAGCACGCCCTGAACGTCCATGCCGGGCATGACGACTATCACGCCGTGGACGACACGGGGTTCTTCCAGCTCTTCGGGAAGAACGTACAGGAGATCGCCGACCTTACACTGATTGCGCACCGGATCGCGGAGCTTTCGCTGAATCCGGGGGTCAGCGCCCAGGACGGCTTCCTGACTTCCCATGTGATCGAGGACGTGCTCCTCCCCGAGCCGGATCTCATCCGGGAGTACCTGGGCGATCCGTCGGATCTCATCGACTGCCCGACCCCGGCGCAGCGCCTGGTCTTCGGGGCGAAGCGCCGTCGGATTCCCGAGCTCTTCAACCTGGACTATCCCGCCATGCTGGGCGTGGTCCAGAACCAGGATGCCTATGCCCAGGGCGTAGCGGCCCAGCGCCCCTTCTACTTCGATCACCTCGCCGAGATCACCGATCAGGCCTTCCGCGAGTACGGCCAGCTCACGGGGCGGCACTATGCCCGGGTCATGGGCTACCGCATGGACGATGCCGAGTGGGTTTTGGCGGGGCAGGGGACGGTCGTCCCCAACGCCGAGGCCGTGGCGGACCACCTGCGGGAGAAGGGCATCAAGGTCGGCGTTCTGAACTTCACCATGTTCCGGCCCTTCCCCGCCGACCTCATGACCCGGATCCTCGCCGGCAAGAAGGGGGTCACGGTCCTGGAGCGGGTGGACCAGCCGTTGGCCGTGGATCCCCCCCTGTTGCGGGAGATCCGGTCGGCCATGGGGCAGGCGGTGGAGAACTTCCGCACCCATGGCGTCCAGAAGCGAGCGCACCCGCGGTACCCGGAGCCCAGGGAGGCCCACGACGTAAAGGCCCCCTTCCCGGCGCTGGCCGTGGTGGCTCCCGACGACGTCCCGGACTTCTACGCGGCGGGCTTCGGCTTCGGCTCCCGGGACCTCCAGCCCGGGGATCTCGTGGCTGCGGTCGAGAACATGCTCCCGAAGGGTGAGAAGCAGCGGCACTACTACCTGGGCGTGGAGTTCATCCGGGAAGGCACGCGGCTTCCCAAGCTCCAGATCTGGCAGGATCAACTCCAGGAAGCCTACCCGGACATCGGGAAACGGGCCCTGAAGTCCACCGGGGACATCAATCTTCTCCCGAAGGACGCCATCTCCCTGCGGATCCACTCCGTGGGTGGGTGGGGTGCCATCACCACCGGAAAGAACATCTCCGCCACGGCTTTCGAGATGTTCGGCCTCCACGTGAAGGCGAACCCGAAGTACGGCTCCGAGAAGAAGGGTCAGCCCACCACCTTCTACGCCGTCTTCAGTCACGAGGAGGTCCGGCCCAATGCCGAGCTGAAGCACGTGAACGTCGTGCTCTCTCCCGACGGGAACGTCTTCAAGCATTCCAACCCGCTGGCGGGGCTGAGTAGCGGTGGCGTCTTCGTCATCCAGAGTGACCGTTCACCGGAGGAGACCTGGAATTCCTTCCCCGAGTACATCCAGCGTGACATCCGGGAGCGGGGGATCAAGGTCCACGCCCTGGACGGCTTCGGCATCGCCAGTTCCGAGGCCACGGATGCCGAGCTCCGGTACCGCATGCAGGGCGCGGCCTTCATGGGGGCCTTTTTCGCCGCTTCGCCCATCCTGGAGCAGGAAGGGATGACCGAGGAGCGTCTCTTCGAGGGTCTCGAGGCCCAGATCCGGGACAAGTTCGGCAAGAAGGGCGAGCAGGTGGTGCAGGACAACGTGCGCGTGATCCGTCGGGGGTTCGACGAGCTGGTGACCGTGCCGGTGCTCGACACCTCGGGGGACGAGGCCACCGAGGCCCCCGCCGCCCGCATGCCCACCCTCATGGACGTGCCCGCGGAGGACGGCCTGGCGGACCCGGGCCGGTTCTTCGAGCAGGTCTGCGCCGTCTGCGCGGTGGGACAGGACGGCATCGCCGATCCCTTCGCCGCCATCAGCGCCATCCCTGCGGCCACGAGCGCGGTGCGGGACATGACCGACATCCGCTTCGAGGTGCCGGACTTCATTCCGGAGAAGTGCACAGGGTGCTCCCAGTGCTGGGTCCAATGCCCCGACGCCGCCATTCCCGGGCTGGTCGTGAGCGTGGAGAACCTCCTGGAGGAGGCGGTGACCTACGCGTCAAACGGGAAGCCCAAGGACCGGGTGAAGCAGATCTCCCGGCACCTGGCCCGTGAGGCTCGAAAGCAGCTCAAGGGGGTGCCCTTCAAGACCTTCGCGGACACCCTCTCCGCCGCGTACGGAAACGTGTCGGACAAGCTGGGCTGGGACGCCGAGCGCCGCGCCGCCCTGGATGAGGAATGGGCATCGGTCTATTCGGTCCTGTCCGAGTTCCCCCTGGCCAAGACGACCCCGTTCTACGACGTCCCGGAGAATCGGGAGAAGGGGTCGGGTGGGCTGTTGGCCATCACCATCAGTCCCGAAGCGTGCAAGGGGTGCAACATCTGCGTGGACGTCTGCCCCGAAAACGCCCTGATCACCGTCCGGCAGGACGAGGAGATCGTGGATCGCCTGCGCCGGAACTGGAAGTTCTGGGAGCAGCTTCCCGATACGGAGGACCGGTACGTCAACGTCCGGAACCTGGATGAGGGCATCGGCGTGCTCTCCTCCCTTCTGCTGAAGAAGGAGAACTACCGCTCCATGGCCGGGGGCGATGGCGCCTGCATGGGGTGCGGCGAGAAGACCGCCGTGCACCTGGTGGTGAGCACCATCGAGGCGGTCATGCATCCCCGGGTGGACAAGCTGCTGAACGAGGTGGACTCCCTGACTGCGGGGCTGGCCCGAAAGGCCCACGATCTCGTGTCGGAGCACACCGACGTGGACGCCGCCGCCCAGGGATCGGTGGAAGTGAAGCTGCCCGACGACGTCCGGGCCGAGGTGGACCTCCTGAACCGATCGCGGAAGGAGCTGGAAGACCTGAAGTGGCGCTACACGACGGGTCCCAGTGGACGCGGCCGGGCACCCCTGGGGATCACCAACAGCACCGGGTGCTCGTCGGTCTGGGGGAGCACGTATCCCTACAATCCGTATCCCTTCCCCTGGGTGAACCATCTCTTCCAGGACGCCCCCTCGATCGCCATCGGGATCTTCGAGGGGCACATGCGGAAGATGGGGGATGCCTTCATCTCACTCCGCCGGGCCCGGAAGCTCGTGGAGGGAGGCTACGACAAGGCCGCCGACGAGCTCTTCTTCTCGGACTTCGACTGGCAGCAGTTCGACGACGACGAGTTCAAGCTGTGCCCGCCCATTCTCTCCATCGGGGGAGACGGGGCCATGCTGGACATCGGATTCCAGAACCTGTCTCGCCTCATGGCATCGGGGAAGCCGATCCGGGTCCTGGTCCTGGACACCCAGGTCTACTCCAACACCGGTGGACAGGCGTGCACCTCCGGGTTCACCGGGCAGGTGGCGGACATGTCCGCCTGGGGGAAGGCCCATCACGGAAAGGAGGAGGTGCGGAAGGAGCTGGGGTACATCGCCATTGCGCACCGCGGCGTCTTTGTGCACCAGTCCTCCCAGGCGCTGGCTTCCCACCTCATGGAGGGAGTGATCAAGGGTCTGAACACCCGGCGTCCCTCGATCTTCAACATCTACACGCCGTGCCCCGTGGAGCACGGTCTGGCGGATGACTGGGCCCCCGAGGCGGCGAAGCTCGCGCTGGAAGCCAGGGCCTTCCCGTTCTTCACCTACGACCCTGATGGGGGGCGGGACATCTCGGATTGCCTTTCCCTGGAAGGGAATCCGGCCATGGACGCCACGTGGCCTACCTACAACCTGACCTTCCGGAACGAGGAGGGTGAGGAGGTCACGGAGGAGTACCCTCTCACCATCGCCGATTGGGCCTTCACGGAGACACGGTTCCGGAAGCACTTCCGGTCCGCCGGCGAGGGAGACCCGGACCTGGTTCTCTTCCACGAGTTCGTGGACCTTTCCCATGACGAGCGGGAGGGGAAGCGACCCTTCATCTGGATGGTGGACGGAAGTGGGAACCGTTCGAGGATCGTCTGCTCCAATGAGATGGTCTTCCTGGCCGAAGAACGCCTTCTCTACTGGCACCAGCTCCGGGAGCTGGCGGGACTCGACGTCCCGGATTCGGTCCGGGATACGGTGAGCGACGCCCTGGAGCGTCAGTATCAGGAGCAGGCCGCCAAGCTCAGGGCCGAGTACGAGGCGAAACTGACGGAGTTGGAGGAGAGCTATCCCCGGCTCATAGCCCGGCGGATGGCCGAAGGCCTGCTGGCCGCAGGCGCGGATCGCACGGTGGAGGACATCCTCACGGAGGCGGCTGCTACACCGGGCCTCTCCCCCATCGGTCCCGTTGAGGGCTCGGTTTCGCGTGGGGTGAACGGTGGCGCCGCATCCGCCGTGGCCGCTCCCCCGGTGGAAGCTCCGGCGGGGGCCGCCGTCGCGCCGGAGGAGTCAGACGGCGGGCCGGAGGCCGATGCCCCGACCGCCGAGGCGGAGCTCGGCGTCGCGCCGGCTCAGGAGGAGGACGAGGACGAGGATCTCCTGATGGAGCCCTATATCGACTCCGCCCTCTGCACGTCGTGCAACGAGTGCACGAACATCAACGGCCAGATGTTCGCCTACGACGAGAACAAGCAGGCCTACATCAAGGATCCCAGGGCCGGCACGTACGCGCAGCTGGTCCAGGCTGCGGAGAAGTGTCCTGCCGCCATCATCCACCCAGGTGATCCCCTGAATCCGAAGGAGAAGGACCTGGAGAAGTGGAAGAAGCGGGCGGAGCCGTTCAACTGATGTTCGACGCTCTCTCCACCCTCTTGCGGGGCGGCTTCAGCCACGGGGTCCATCCGCCGGACCACAAGGGCGCCACCGCGGCGCTTCCCATCCGGCGCATGCCCTTCCCGGAGGAGGTCGTCCTTCCCCTCTCCCAGCACACCGGGGCGCCGTCGCGACTCCTGGTCTCCAAGGGCGACCGGGTGGAGCGGGGAGACAAGATCGGGGAGGCACAGGGGTACGTGTCCGTCCCCGTCCACGCCTCCGCCTCGGGGACCGTTGCGGACGTCCAGCTCTGGCCACACCCCAACGGGTCCTGGTCCGAGGCGGTGCGGATCGCCGTGGATCCGCACTCTGCCCAGATCCCCCGGCCACGTCTGGTTCCCCGTTGGGATGACCTGACGCCCGACCAGGTGCGGACGGCGGTGCAGGACGCCGGCGTGGTGGGGTTGGGAGGCGCCGCCTTCCCCACGCACGTGAAGCTCAAGGCGCCGGAAGGGACGAAGATCGAGCTTCTCCTGGTGAACGGGGCCGAATGCGAACCCTACCTCACCTCGGACCACCGGGTGATGGTGGAGCATCCCGAACGGGTCCACTTCGGTATCCGCATCATGATGCAGTGCCTCGAGGTGGATCGGTGCGTGATCGGGGTGGAAATGAACAAGCCCGATGCGGTGGAGCGGCTGAACGCCACGATCCCCTCGGACCTGGATGTCACCGTCCTGCCCCTTCGCGTGAAGTATCCGCAAGGCGCCGAGAAGATGCTGATCAAGGCGGCCATGGGGCGCGAAGTCCCGTCGGGGAAGCTCCCGGCCCATGCCGGGACCGTGGTGCAGAATGTCGGGTCCATTGCGGCCATCGCGGAGATCTTCGAGACCGGTTACCCCCTGATCGAGCGCATCGTCACGGTGACCGGCCCGGGCATCCGGAAGCCATCGAACCTGGTGATCCCGGTGGGTACGAAGGCCCGGGACGTGCTGGAGTTCTGCGGAGGACTCACCGACGACGCCCGGGAGGTCCTGTTCGGTGGCCCCATGATGGGAGCGCCCCAACCGGACCTGGACGCCCCCGTCTTGAAGGGTACGAGCGGAATCGTGGTTCTCACCGACGCCGAGGCGAAGCCCCGGGTCACCTATCCGTGCATCTCTTGCGGACACTGCCTGGACGCCTGCCCCGTCTTCCTGAACCCCACCCAGTTGGGGAAGCTGGCACAGGCGGGGCGCTACCAGGAGATGATGGACATGCACCTCGCGGACTGCATGGTCTGCGGGTCCTGTTCCTACGTCTGCCCCTCCAACATCCCCCTCTCCCAGATGTTCGCCCTGGCCAAGGGTGCGGTACGCCGGGAGCAGCAGCGGGTCCGCGAGGCCCAGGAGGCGGAGCGGAAGGCGTCGGAGAAGGCGGGCGCGGCGGCATGACGATTCCCCTGGCGGGACCCGGATTGGGCTGGGCGGGAGGCACGGCATGAGCGCCGCCGGGCCTGGCGGCACGGGGCCTGGGGGCGCCGGTTCGGCGGGCGGGGACGGCGGTTCCGGGCGAGCGGAGCGTCGCCTGGAACTGGTGGCCTCACCCCACCTCAAGGCTCCCGATTCCACTCCCAGGATCATGTGGACCGTGGTGGTGACGCTGGTGCCCGTAGTGGTGGCCGCGGCCTGGAACTTCGGGCCCAGTGCGTTACTGGTCATCGGCTTCGCGACGTTGGGTGCCATGGTCACCGAGCGGTGGCTCGGGCCCGGCGGCGCCCTGCGAGACGGGTCGGCGGCCATCACCGGGCTCCTGCTGGGACTGACCCTGCCCGCCGGGCTCCCGGTCTGGATGGCCTTCGCCGGAGGTGCGGTGGGGATCGGCTTCGGGAAGCTGATCTTCGGCGGCCTGGGTCAAAACGTCTTCAACCCGGCCCTCCTCGGACGGGCCTTCCTGCAGGCGGCCTTTCCGGCGGCCATGACCACCTGGCCCCTCCCCACCGGGGCCGAGCTGCCCGGTGGGGGTGTCATGGCCTGGTCGACCCTCCGGGGCGGGACCTTCGCCCTCCCTCTCCTGGGCTCCCGGGTGGATGCCGTGACCGGTCCCACGCCTCTGGGGCTCATGAAGTTCGAGAGCGTCGGCACGGAGGTGTCGGACCTCTTCATGGGGACCATCAGCGGGTCCATCGGTGAGACCTCGGCGCTCCTCATTCTCGTGGGGGGTGCCTACCTGGCTCTCAAGAACTACCTGAACTGGCGTATCCCGGTGAGCGTGTTCGCCGCGGTGGCGATTCTCTCCAGCGCAATCCACGCCGTAAGCCCGGCAGCGTTCCCGGGTGCGCCCTTCATGCTCTTCTCAGGCGGGCTTATGCTCGGCGCCATTTACATGGCCACCGACATGGTCACCTCTCCGGTGACGAATGTCGGCGCATGGATCTACGGTGCCGGCATCGGAGCCCTCGTGGTCCTCATCCGCTTCTGGGGCGGTCTCCCGGAGGGCGTCATGTACGCCATCCTGCTCATGAACGCGCTGGTGCCCTTCATCAACCGGGCGACCCAGCCACGCGTGTTCGGGACGGGGAAGGTGGCGGAGGCGTCGCCATGAGCGAGAAGCTTCCGACCGTGGGTGGGGGGGAGCAACCCGAGGCGATGGAGGTCGCCGCCCAGCCCGGCCGGGGTATCCCGCAGAAACCTCAGGTCTCCTCGGGCCGATTGGTAGCCACCCTGGCGATTGCCGGCGCCGTGGCCGGGTTCTTCATCGTCCTGGTGCACCAGTGGTCGCAGCCCCGCATCCAGGAATACCAGGCACGGGTGCTGCGGGATGCGGTGCAGGAGGTCCTGGGTGCCCCGGACCACACCGAAACCTGGTTCCTGCACGACGGCGCCTTCACCGCGGCGCCGCCGGCCACCGCCGACACCGCGGAGCTGGACCGCATATACGTGGGATTCGCCGCCGACGGGAGCCCGGTGGGCGTGGCGGCTTCCGCCGCCGAGCCGGGATTCCAGGACGTGATCCGGCTCATCTTCGGGTACGACCCGGGTGAATCCGCAGTGCTGGGGATGAAGGTGCTGGAGAGCAAGGAGACCCCCGGGCTTGGGGACAAGATCGAGAAGGACTCCAGCTTCGTGGCGGAGTTCCGGGGTGTCGAGGCGCCGTTGGTGGGGGTCAAGCCGGGCCGGGCCACCGGGGCGGAGAACGAGGTGGACATGATCACCGGGGCGACCATCTCCTCGGAGGCCATCATCGACATCATCAACAATCGGCTGGACGTGCTCTCGGACCCGCTGCAGCGACTCTGGCGCGAGGGAACGGCCACCGCTTCCTCCGGTGGCGGCACGGTTCCCCCGGCCGGTGGGACGGCCTCCGCGGCGGGGACCACCGCGGCGGTCGGCGGTGGGGGAGGCACGCCATGAGCCCCCGCGCCACGACGCCGGGTCAGGACTTCTTCCGGGGAGTCTGGCGAGAGAACCCGGTCCTCATCCAGCTCCTGGGCCTCTGCCCGGCGCTGGCCGTGACGAACACGGTGGCCAACAGCATCGCCATGAGCTTGGCCACCTTCTTCGTGCTCATGGGCTCCAGCATCCTCGTCTCCACCCTGAAGAAGCTCATTCCCGGCGAGGTCCGGATTTCCGCCTATATCCTCATCATCGCGACCTTCGTCACCATCGCCGACATGGTTCTGGCGGCGGTGGTCCCGGAGATCCACAAGGCGCTGGGGGCCTTCATCGCGCTCATCGTCGTGAATTGCATGATCCTGGGGCGCCAGGAAGCCTTCGCTTCCAAGCGGCCGGTGGGACGTGCCATCCTGGATGCCGCAGGGACCGGGACCGGGTTCACGATCGCGCTCGTCATGATGGGAAGCTTCCGGGAGATCCTGGGGAACGGGAGCTTCCTGGGGTATCCCCTCTTCGGGGACGCCTTCGAGCCCTGGATCATCATGATCCTGCCGGCCGGCGGCTTCTTCACCCTTGGGTTCCTCCTCCTGGGTTTCGCATGGTGGGAGGAGCGAAAGAAGGTTCCCGTGCACCCGAGACACTGGCCCCACGGGGTCACGGTGCAGGTGGATCCCGGCGAGGCGGCGGCGGCGGGCGGCTCCGGCGCGGCGGGCGTGCGCGCCCGGCGGTCCGAGCCCATGAGCCGGAAGGAGGACTGACATGGGCGAGCTGATGCTGATCTTCGTCTCGGCCATGCTGGTGAACAACTTCACCCTGGTCCTCTTCCTGGGGCTCTGCCCCTTCATGGGGGTCTCGGCCAAGGTGGGGACGGCGCTCCGCATGGGAGGCGCGAACATCTTCGTGCTGACCATCACCTCGATGGTGGCGTCCTTCCTGAACGAGTACGTTTTGGTCTACGCCCCGTACCTCCGGCTCATCTCCTTCATCGTGGTCATCGCCTCGCTGGTGCAGATCGTGGAGATGACCATCAAGAAGCTGAGCCCGGCCCTCTTCCGGGAGCTGGGGATCTTCCTTCCCCTCATCACCACGAACTGCGCCATCCTGGGGCTGGCCATCTTCCAGACCAACCGGGGCTACGGCTTCGTGGAGGGGCTGTTCTTCGCGGTGGGGGCGGGCGCGGGACTGACGCTGGCTCTGGTGCTGATGGCTTCCATCCGGGAGCAGACCGAGTTGGCCGATGTGCCGGCGGTGGCCCGGAACATGGGGCTCGTCCTCATCGTGGCCGGTAGCCTTTCGCTGGCCTTCATGGGCTTCGCCGGACTCTTCACCTCCTAGGTGCCCGCCGTGACGACCTTCGCCCCGTTCCTCGTTGGAGTCGCCGACGCCACGGCGCGTGTGGCCAACGGGGTGTTGCCCGAGCCCGTGGGCGAGGTGCTCATGCAGGTGCCCTTCGCCGAGGTGGTCCTGGGTGCGGCGGCCATGGCGGGGCTGTTCGTGGTGTTCGGACTCCGGGCTCCGGCGGAGGGATCGGGCGGGTGCGGTAGCTGCGCCGGGGACTGCGGAAGCTGCGTCATGGAGGAAGAGGAATGCCAGTGAACAAGTCGGATTTGGATCGTCGGACCTTCCTGGCGCTGGGAGCGGGGGTGCTCGGGGTAGCCGCAGCACCCACCTGGATGCGGCCCCGAGAGCGACTGGTCCGTCTCACCCTCCCGGTGATGGGGACGGTGGGCGAGCTGGCGGTTCCCGCACGGCATGAGGGCATGGCCCGCCAGGCCCTCTCCGCGGCGGGGGCGGAGCTCCGCAGGATTGAACGGCTCATGACGCGGTTCACCCACGATTCGGACGTGGGTCGGTTCAACGGTGCACCTACGGGTACTCGGGTGGCCATGGCTCCGGAGACGGCGGAGGTCGTCCGCGCGGCCCTGGAGTGGGCCGAGGTCACGGGGGGGGGCTTCGATCCCACCCTGGAGCGCTTGGCGGTGCTGTGGGACCCCGCCCACGTAGGGGCACCACCGAGTCCCGACGTGCTCCGGGCCGCTCGTGCCGACGCCGGAGGCTGGCGGGCCTGGGTAGGAGTCGACGCGGTGGCGTCCGGCACCATCGTGAAGGTGCCTTCCGCGTCGCTGGACCTGGGTGGCATCGCCAAGGGGTACGGCGTGGACCGGGCTGCGCAGGTGTTGCGGGAGCATGGGATCTACCGGGGTCTGGTGAATGTGGGCGGGGACCTCGTGGCGCTGGGGGACGGGCCTGGAGGACGCCCCTGGAAGGTGGGGATCCGGGATCCGGAGAACCCGTCGGGAACGCTTCGCACGCTCGAACTCACCGAGGCGGCGGTGGCGACCTCGGGGGACTACCTGCGATTCTTCGAACATGATGGCCGGCGATACCACCACATCCTGGATCC
>CP070829.1:794664-855278 GCA_020344755.1 Gemmatimonadales bacterium | reverse complement strand
GGACCAGCGAAAGGTGTACTCCCCGTCCTCGAAGAACTCCGTGGCGGCCGCGTCCAGCGCGATTCCGACCTCGTCTCCAGGACGGTATCCGGCACGCTCGATGGCGGTGAGCACGGTCTCCACCGCCTCTTCGTTGCTCCCCAGGTCCGGTGCGAACCCGCCCTCGTCTCCCACCGCGGTGTTCCGGCCCTTCTCGGCGAGGACCTTCTTGAGCGTGTGGAAGATCTCCACCCCACATCGCAGCCCCTCGGAGAAGGAGTCGAAGGCCAGCGGCATGACCATGAACTCCTGGATATCGACGTTGTTGGGCGCGTGGGCTCCCCCGTTCAAGATGTTCATCATCGGCACGGGAAGCACCCGGGGGCCCTCCACTGGTGACAGGTATCGCCAGAGTGGCATGCCCTGCTCCGCCGCGGCAGCGCGAGCGGCCGCCATGGAGACCGCCAGTATGGCGTTCGCGCCCAATCGGCCCTTGTTCGGCGTGCCGTCCAGATCCATGAGGGTGCGGTCGATGTCCCGCTGTTCCCTCGCCTCGAACCCCAGAAGTGTGGTGCGGATCTCTGTGTTGACGTTCCGGACCGCGGTCCGCACGCCCTTGCCCACGTACCGGTCGCGGTCCCCGTCCCGGAGCTCCACCGCCTCGTGCGCTCCGGTGGAAGCCCCGCTGGGAACGGCGGCACGTCCGCGGACCCCGGTCTCGAGAAGCACGTCCGCCTCCACCGTCGGGTTGCCCCGCGAATCCAGGATCTCTCGTGCGCGAATGTCTACGATGGCCGACAAGGTCCCCTCCAATCAGTCGTGCTCGGTTTTCAGCGTGGGCGTCCTGAGTGCCCCGATGGCACTCCGGGCTTCCCGCAGTAGACGGTCCCGCGCGTCCTCCCCAAGGCCCTCGGTGGGAATCGGTTCCCCGATGCGGAGCCGGATCTTGCCGGACTTCACCCGCCAGCTGCCCTTCGGCATCACGGCTCGGCTTCCGCTGATCCCCACCGGGACGAGCGGGACCTGGGACTGCGCGGCGAGGATGAACGCTCCCTTCTTGAACGGGAGGAGATGACCATCCCGAGTCCGCGTGCCCTCGGGAAACATAACCACCACCGCTCCTTCGCGGTGTAGGATTTCTCCCGCCTTCCGGAGGGATTCGATGGCCCGGGGACGGTTCCCCCGGTCGATGGCGATGTGCCCTGCAGCGAGCCAGGCCCGACCGAAGAGCGGCACCTTCGCCAACTCGACCTTCCCGACGAAGCGATAGTCCACGGGCAGGTGGGCGACCAGGGCGAAGACATCGAACCAGGACTCGTGGTTGGCCACCACGATGGCCGGCTTCCCTTGCGGAAGATTCTCGATGCCCTCGACCTCCACGGTCACCCGGGCGGCTCGGAGAATGGCCCGTCCCCAGCGGAACGGGGCGTCGCGGCTCACGGCCCGGAGGCGCGGCGACCGCATCAGGGCCGCCAAGACCACGCGGGAGGCGTTCCAGAAGGTGGCGGCGAGGGCCACCACCGCGGTGCGGAGCGTCGTGATCATCGGAAATCCGGAGAAGTGGGCTGCTTGGACTGGAAGTGCTCGAAGCTCCCTACCCGGGCGTCCCGTTCTCTCCCCTGGGCGTCCAGGATCCGGACGCCGGACCCGCTCTCCACTGTCCCCACCCGAGTCAGCTCCACTCCGTGCGCTTCCTGGATACCCTGGACCCACCGGTGAAGTCCCGGCCGCGCGGTGACGAGCAGTTCGTAGTCCTCCCCGCCCGCCAGGGCCACCTCCCGGGCCTCATCCACGCCAAGGGCCTCTTCCAGGGCCGGATCCACGGGAATGGAGCTGAGGAGGAGGCGGAGCTCGACCGCGGAAGCGGCGGCGATGTGCCCGGCATCGCCCGCAAGTCCGTCGGAGAGGTCCATTCCGGCGGTGAGGAGGCCCGTTTCCCTCAGGGAGTCCATGACCCCGAACCGTGGGGTGGGGCGGGCAAAGCGGGCACGGAGATCTTCCCCCGGTGAGACGCCTTCCTTCCAGAGTCGAACGGCCCCGGCGGCTCCCCCGAGAACGCCGGTCACCCAGACCTCGTCTCCGGGGCGAGCCCCGGAGCGGAGGACCGGCGTCTCCGTGTCTCCCACCACCATCACGTCCACCACCAGGGGTCCGGAAGAGCGGGTCACGTCACCTCCGGCCAGGCATGCGCCCACCTCCAGGGCCGCACGGCGGGTTCCCAACCCCACCTCGGTCAGCACCCCCGACTCGGCGTCTTCGGCGGTCCCGGCGAGGCTCGCGAGGACGGCCAGGGGCTCGGCGCCCATGGCCGCCAGGTCACTCAGCGCGGCCATGGTGGCCCGATACCCCACCTCGCCGGGGGCCAGCCAGTCACGGCGGAAGTGCACGTCCTCCACGGAGAGGTCACAGGACACCACCCGCCCCGACCGGGAGAGCACAGCGGCATCGTCGCCCGGACCCACACGGAGTAGGGACGGATCGGCATTCCCATTCTGGAGGATCTGCCGGATGAGATCGAACTCCCTCCCGGATCCCAGCTTCACCGCGGTCAACGGGCGGGATCCAGATCCAGGAGGATGCCGGGCACATCCAGGTCGGTGCCGCCAGGACCCTCCACGAGGGCAGCGGGAATCCATTCCGGGACGTCCGCCGCCTGCAGGCCGGCTCCCGCGCCGGCTCGCGCCGCCGCCCTCGCGGTCGTCACCAGACCGAGGCCGGCGGCGGTCTGGGGGTCCGAGCCCTGGGCGAGGAAGGCCCCAATGGCCCCGGTGAGGGTGTCCCCCATCCCGGCGACAGCCAGGTCGGACGAGCCCACGACCTCCACCCAGAGGCCCTCCGGGCCGAGGACCAGGCTCGGCGCCCCCTTCAGGAGGACCACCGAGTCCAGCTCGTCCCGCAGGGCACGGATGGAGTCCAACCGGCCCGCGGGACCGGGCCCCGACTCCCCCAGAATCCGGTCAGCCTCCCCAGGATGGGGGGTGACCACCACGGGGGCTCCGGAAAGGGCCGCTCTCAACCCGGGCTCCCCCGCAAGGAGGGTGAGGGCGTCGGCGTCGACGACCCTGGGAATGGGAGTGGCCAGGACTCTGGCCAGGAGTTCGGCCGACGCACCCTCGATGCCCAGTCCCGGCCCTACCGCGACGGCTCGGGACCTGGCCAGTGCCTCGGTTACCGCTCCTGCATCCGTGGCGTCGACATAGACGGCCTCGGGAAGGGCCGATTGGACCACTTCGCGGTTGTCCGGATGGGTCACGACCCGCACGTAGCCCGCACCGGACCGTAGCGCCGAGCGCCCCGCCAGGATCGCGGCCCCGGCCATTCCCGGCTTCCCACCCACCACCGCCAGCGCTCCCACCTGGTTCTTGTGCGTCACGGCGGACCGCTGCGGCCGGTGCCGGCTTGCCCAGGCCGGCGTGAGCAACCGGCGGCCGGCCAGGTCCGGATCAAGGGGCGGAAAGCCGATCTCCAGGGTCACCTGGCGTCCCGCCCGCGCCCGACCCGGGTGCAGAAGCGACCCGAGCTTGGGCCAGCCGAAGGAGACCGTGAGGTCTCCATAGACCGCCGGACCCGGCACGGCCCCCGTGTCCGCGTCGACGCCGGAGGGGATGTCCAGGCTCACCAGTCGACCCGGACCTCCACGCCCGGGCCCGGCTCCCTCCAGGGCTGCGACCACTCGCCCTGCCTCACCCCGGGGCGAACCTTTGATTCCCGTACCCAGGACGCCGTCCACCACCTGCGCACCGCGATCCAGTGCGTTCTGGATCAGGTCCGTGAGTTCCGAGTCGTCCAGCTCCTCCGATGCCCGCGCCGGGACCGTCCAGCCGTGAAGAAGAGGATCGTCCGGGGGACGCGCCGAGGTCGTGAGAAGCTCCACTCTCCATCCCCAGGCCGCCAGGCAACGGGCAACGACCAGCGCATCCCCTCCGTTATTCCCCTTCCCGGCCAGGATCAGCGCGTCTCGGGCGGATGCGGAATGGCGGATGACTGCTGCCGCGCCGGCCCCGGCGCGCTCCATGAGGGCCGACTCGGGCACACCCCGATCCCGGATGGAGCGTGCATCGAAGTCCCCGGCCTCGGATCCGGTCAGGCACACCAGGTCGGGCACGGCGAAGGGCCTCACCATCTCGCGGCCCTCGAGGAGGTGGACGGTGCGGCCGGACATGGAGAGTCTCCCTGGGGATGCCGCCGGGTCCGGCGAGCCCCGAGCGAGCCAGGCCGATCCGTTGGCCTGGCCGACCTCTTCGGGAAGAGCGGGAGGCGGCTCGGGCGGACGCTCCGGGCGGCCCGGCTGTGGGGATCTACTTTAAGCTCTGGCCGATCGTGCGGCCGAAAGTGATCTCGCCGTTGTCGATTCGGATGTTGAAGCCGCAGCCCGGGTTCGAGCACACCCACGCCTTGTACCGAATCGGCGCCCCGTCCCGGCCGTAGTCCGAGAGCGGTAGCAGAAGCCCCCCGTCGCACTTCTGGCAGCGCGGAAACGCGCCTTCGTCTGCCATGTTCAACCCCTCCCATGGGCGTTGAGTCACAAGACAACTGTCCAACGGGCCGCCGTGCGGCCCGCTTCATCCCAGATTCCTTCCCCAGGGATAGCCCTCTTCGAATACCTCGCGGAAGTCGTAGACATCCCTGAAGTCCTCGATGCGGTCCCCGTCCTGCTTGACCAGCACCCCCCCTTCCACGAGGGCGAACACGATCTCGCCGACGTCCTCCGTGGCCCGGATTCCCCAGTGCTCCAGAACAGTCCGCGCCAGGACCCCGAAACGCTCCAGAGCCACCTCCCTGACGCCCTCGGCGAGTTCCCGTCCGGAGATGTGCCGTCGCTGCGGCAGGCGGTCCATGACGTGGTTGAGCGCGGCAAGCACGAGGAGATAGGCCCGCGCGTGGAAGCGAGGGTCCTTCTCCTGAAGCCGCCAGACGACTTCTTCCGCGAATTGAACCGGGGACATGGCGCAAATGTTACGTGTGGAAACGCCGGACGCCAGAGCCGGTGATGCCAGCCCCAAGGCGGGTGTGGCTTGGCTCCCCACGGCTGTCAGACCGTGGCCAGCTCCTCGTAGAGGGGAAAGGAGCGGCACATCTCCTCCACCTCGGTGCGGGTGCGCCGGAGTAGCATCTCGTCTTCCGGCGAGGCCAGGACACGGGCGATCCACTCGCCGATCCGATGCATCTCGGGCTCACCCATCCCTCGGGTGGTGAGGGCCGGCGTCCCGATCCTCAGGCCCGACGTCACGAAGGGCGAACGGGTCTCTCCCGGCACGGTGTTCTTGTTGATCGTGATCCCGGCAACCTCCAGGGCGTGCTCCGCATCCCTCCCGGAGAGATCGGGGTGACTCGGACGCAGATCCACGAGGAGGAGGTGATTGTCCGTGCCTCCGCTCACCAACCGGAAGTCCCGGGTCAGCAGGGCATCTCCGAGCGCCTTCGCGTTCGCCACCACCTGCCGAGCGTAATCCGCGAAGGTCGGCGCCGACGCTTCCTTGAAAGCCACGGCCTTGGCCGCGATCACATGCATCAGAGGCCCGCCCTGCATCCCGGGGAAGACGGCCTTGTCCAGGGCCCGGGCGTGTTCCTCGGTGCAGAGAATGAGTCCACCCCTCGGGCCCCGCAGCGTCTTGTGGGTCGTGCTGGTCACCACATCGGCGTGGGGGACGGGGGACGGATGGGCGCCTCCGGCCACCAGACCGGCGATGTGGGCCATGTCCACCAGCAAGAGTGCGCCGGTCTCCCGGGCGATCTCGCCAAAGGCCTCGAAGTCGACGATTCGAGGGTAGGCGCTGGCTCCGGCGATGATCAGTCGGGGCTGCACCTGGCGGGCCTTGTCCCGGAGGGCGTCGTAGTCCAGGCGGCCAGTGGTCTCGCTCACTCCGTACGACGCCACATCGAAGTACTTCCCCGAGAAATTGACCGGCGAGCCGTGGGTGAGGTGCCCCCCGTGGCTCAGGTCCATTCCCAGGATTCGGTCCCCGGGTTCAAGGAAGGCCAGGAAGACCGCCATGTTGGCCTGGGCCCCCGAGTGGGGCTGGACGTTGGCGTGATCGGCACCGAAGAGAGCCTTGGCCCGGTCGCGGGCGAGGTTCTCGGCTTCGTCCACGATCTCGCAGCCCCCATAGTACCGCCGCTCCGGAAGTCCCTCGGCGTACTTGTTCGTCAGCACCGAACCCGCTGCTTCCAGGACCGCCTCGGACACGAAGTTCTCACTGGCGATGAGTTCCAATTGTCCGGACTGACGCCGGGCCTCGCGGCCCAGGATGGCGTGGATCTCGGGATCGGTGTCCTTCAGGTGTTCATGCCGCATGTCGCCGTGCACTCCTCTCGTATCTCCCGGAAGTTCCATGTGAAGGGGCGCGGATCAGACCCAGCTCCGCTGGAGGTGGCGCGCCCGCTCGATCCTGGTCTCCGCCACCCGGTCCGCCGCCTCGGCGGTGGGAACCCCCTCCGCCTCGGCCCGTTCGAAGATCTGCAGGAGGGTCGTATAGATCTCCCCCGCCTTACGCTTGCTCCGCTCCGGGGACCATTCCTTCAGCTCCCCATACACGTTGATGAGCCCGCCGGCATTGATGACGTAGTCCGGAGCATAGAGGATCCCCTCGTTCGCGACGGCATCGCCGTGCTGGGACCGGGCCAACTGATTGTTCGCCGCACCCCCGATGATGTCGAACTTGAACACCTTCAAGGTGTCGTCATTGATCACCGAGCCCAGCGCGCACGGGGCGAAGATATCCGCATCCACGCCGTAGATCTCGTCGGGCTCCACGGCGGTGGCGCCGAAGTCGTCCACGCACCGCCGGACGCGCTCCGCATCGATGTCCGTCACCGTCAGGCGGGCTCCTTCCTGGTGGAGATCCTCGCACAGGTAGTAGCCCACGTGTCCCAGGCCCTGCACCGCCACGTGCTTCCCATCCAGGGAATCGTCCCCGTAGCGGGCCTTCGCGGCCGCCTTGATACCCATGTACACGCCGTACGCCGTCACCGGGGACGGATCCCCCGACCGCCCGTAGATGCCGACGACGGAGTCGGTCTCCATGAGGACGTACTCCATGTCGTCCGGCGACGTCCCCACGTCCTCCGCGGTGATGTATCGGCCACCGAGCGATTCGACCGCCCGCCCGTGGGCTCGGAAGATCATTTCGCGGTAGGGAGTCTTGTTGTCACCGATGATGACCGACTTCCCCCCGCCAAGGTTCAATCCTGCTACCGCCGCCTTGTAGGACATGCCGCGAGCGAGGCGGAGCGCGTCCACGATGGCCGCTTCCTCCGTCTGATAGTTCCAGAAACGGGTGCCACCGAGGGCGGGTCCGAGAGTCGTGTCGTGGATGGCAATGATCCCCTTGTACCCGAGTTCGGGCTCGCTCCAGAAGACCAGCTGCTCGTGCCGGTGCTTCGCCATGCGCTCGAAGATTTCCATCCTGCCGGACTCCTGTTCCTATTTCCGTTGATGGCGTCTCAGGCTTCCCTGGCCGCCTTGATGATCTCCCGCGCGATCACCACCCGCATGATCTCGCTGGTTCCTTCGAAAATCTCGGTCCCCTTGGCGTCTCTCATCAGACGCTCTACGGGGTAGTCCCGCATGTAGCCGTAGCCACCGAAGATCTGCACGGCCTCGTCTGCAGCGTACATCGCAGTCTCACTCGCCAGCAACTTGGCACCGGCCGCACGGGCCACGAGCGCGTCCGCGCCGGTACCCGTGTCCCGATCTCCCCGGCGCTCCCGGTCGAGCCGGCGACCGACCTCCTGGATCGTGCTCCGAACGGCGGAGATCCGGGCCGCCATGTTGGCGAGCTTGGCCTGCGTGGCCCCGAAATCCGACAGGGGGCGACCGAACTGCTCCCTCTCGAGGGAGTAACGGGTTGCATGATCGAGGGAGGCTTGCGCGATCCCCAAGGCCTGGGCCGCGATCCCCGCGCGACCGAGTACCAACCCTTCCAGGGCGTAGGTGAACGCTCTCTGCGGGTCCCCGATCAGGGACTCGTCACCGACCTCGAGCCCCCGAAGCGCCACGTCCACCGTCTCGGAGGCCCGGTGGCCCATGGTGGTGACGGACCGGACGATGTGGTAGCCCTCCTGAGAGGGCTCGGCGAGAAAACAGCCGACGCCCTCCGGAGAGGTCCGGGCGAACGTCATCACCAGGCCGGCCCGGGCGCCGTTGGTCACCCAGGACTTCTCACCGTCGAGGGCCCATCCGGCACCCGCCCGCCGGGCCACACAGGCGATCGCAGCGGCGTCGCTCCCAGCGCCGGGCTCGGTCAAGGCGAAGGCCCCGATGATCTCCCCGGAGGCGAGGCGCGGAAGCCAGCCTTCCTTCTGGCTCTCCGAGCCATGCGCGAGGAGGATCCCCGGGACGGGCCCGCTGTGGATGGCCACGGTCAGGGCGACGGAGGCGTCGGCCCGAGCGATCTCCTCCAGAACCAGTAGGTAAGTGGCGACATCCAGATCCAGACCACCGTACCGCTCGGGGACGAGCATGCCGAGAAAGCCGAGCTCCGCCATCCGCAAGAAGAGGTCGTCCGGGATCTTCCCCGCGGCATCCCAAGCCTCCGCATGGGGCGCGATTTCGGTCTGGGCGAAGTCGCGTGCCAGAGCCCGGATCTCGAGTTGCTCGGCGGTGAAGGTCATCCGGCCTTCAGCTCGCGTAGCTGTAGAAGCCGCGTCCGGACTTCCGGCCGAGCCAACCCGCAGCCACGTACTTCCGCAGCAGGGGACACGGCCGGTACCGGTCGTCTCCGAGCTCCCGATGGAGGACCTCCAGGATGCTCAGGCAGGTGTCGAGCCCGATGAGGTCCGCCAGGGTCAAGGGTCCCATGGGGTGGGCCATTCCCAGCTTCATGACCTGGTCGATGGCCTCCGCGGTGGCCACCCCTTCCATGAGGGCGAAGACGGCCTCGTTGATCATGGGCAAGAGGACCCGGTTCGACACGAAGCCCGGGAAGTCGTTGACCTCCACCGGAACCTTCCCGAGCGCCTTCGACAGCTCCACCACCGCACCCGTCGTCTCGTCGCTCGTGGCGAGTCCACGGATCACCTCCACCAGCTTCATTACGGGCACGGGATTCATGAAGTGCATCCCGATCACTTTGTCCGGACGGCGGGTGCGCCCGGCGATCTCCGTGATGGAGATGGAGGAGGTGTTGGACGCCAAGATGGCCATTTCGGGCGCCTCCCGGTCCAACGTGTCGAAGATGGAGTGCTTGAGCTCGACCTTCTCGGGTACCGCCTCCACCACCAGGTCCACCTCCGCCACTCCCGCCGCCACCGAGGTCTCGGTGACGATCCGGCCCAGGATCAGCTCCTTCTCTTCGCCGGTGATGAGCTCCTTCTTCACCTGGCGGTCCAGGTTCCGGGATATGGTGCTGCGGGCCTGGTCGAGCACGCCCTGGTCCAGATCCACCAGCACGACATCCAGGGCGCCCTGGGCGCAGACATGGGCAATCCCGTTCCCCATGGTCCCACCGCCGATAACGGCGACCCGCTTGATCTCGCTCATTCCGGTCTCCTCACACCTTCTTCACCGAGAGTGCCACGGCGTTGCCGCCGCCCAGGCACAGGGTGGCCAGCCCGGTCTCCTGGCTTCGATCCTCCAGGGCCGAGAGTAGCGTCACGAGAATCCTGGCCCCGGAAGCACCAATGGGGTGGCCCAGGGCGACGGCCCCGCCGTGGACGTTCACTCGCTCCTCGTCCATCTCCAGAGCCCGCATATCCGCGATCGCCTGGACGGCGAACGCTTCGTTGACCTCGAAAAGGTCGTAGTCCCGGATGGTGGTGCCGGTTCGCTCCATGAGGTTGTTCACTGCCGCGATGGGCGCGAAGAACAGGTCCTGGGGCTCCGTGCCTCCACTGGCATAGCCGGTGATGACGGCCTCCACCGTCAGTCCGTGCGCCTCGGCGTAGGCCTGGCTGCACACCACCAGGGCGGCGGCTCCGTCGTTCAGCCCCGGGGCGTTTCCGGCGGTGACCACGTGGTGCTGAATGTGCTCCGGAGCGTCCCGGGTGAAAGCGGGGCGGAGACGGCCAAGGGCTTCCATGGAGGTATCGGCCCGGGGAGACTCGTCCGTATCCACCACGGTATCTCCCTTTCGGCCGGATATGGTCACCGGGACGATCTCCCTCTGGAACTTTCCGCTCTCGATGGCCGCCACCGCCTTTTGGTGGGACCGAAGGGAGAACGCATCGGCGTCCTCGCGGCTCACCCCGGCCTTATCGGCGGTGTATTCGGCGTGTCCCCCCATGTGGCAGTTCCCGAACGAACACCAGAGGCCGTCGTAGATGAGCCCATCCTGCACGGTCTGGTCCCCGAACTTCACCCCGGAGCGGAGGCCCCGGACGTAGAACGGGACATTGGACATCGACTCCATGCCGCCTGCGACCGCCAGCTGGATATCGCCGGCCTTGATGGCCTGGGCCGCAAGCATCACCGCCTTGAGACCCGAGCCGCACACCTTGTTCACCGTCATGGCCGGCACGGCGCCGGGGATCCCCCCGTGGATGGCGGCTTGCCGGGCCGGTGCCTGGCCTCCCCCCGCCTGCACCACGTTCCCCATGATCACCTCGTCCACTTCGGCAGGGTCGATCCCCGCCCGACCGACGGCCTCCCGGACCGTGATGGCCCCGAGTTGAGCGGCGGAGAGGGGGGAAAGTCCTCCGAGAAAGCGTCCGACGGGAGTCCGCACACCGCTGACGATGACGGGAATCGTGGATTTGTCACTCATGATGGCACGCGCCGGTTGAAGTCCTGAGCGGTTGAAAAATACCGAAATGCCAGAGACCGGTCACCCTCGTGGGACCCCCCATGGAGAGGAACGTGACCGGCATTTCGCCTCCCCCTGCCCTACCCATGCGGCCCCCCGGAGCGGAGCTGGATCCGGTCGCTGGCGGGATCGAGACGTCCCCAGGGAATCGACGGATCGTGCTCGAAGATCAGGAGCCAGTCCTCGTCCACGGCCCGGCTCCAGAGGCCGCGCTTGCTCTCCAGGGTGACGAGAGGCTCCAGGTCGTACCCCATGATCCACGGAAGCGGAAGATGGGCGGCGGTGGGGCATACGTCTGCCAGAAAGCACGCGGCATCGCCATCGCTACGAAGAACCACCGACTGGTGATGGGGCGTGTGTCCAGGGGTCCGGATCACCTCCACCCCGCGGGTAATGGGGCCATTCCCCTCGACGAACCGCCAGAGGCCGGCCTCGGCCACCGGGTCGAAATTCGCCGCGAGGTAGCTGGCCCGGATCCGCTCGTTCCTCCGGTGCGCGAACTCGAACTCGCCCTCCTGGACGACGTACTCGGCCCGGGGGAAGGCCGGTACGACGGCCCCGCCGGAGTCCCGTACCGTGTTCCCCCCCGCATGATCGAAGTGAAGGTGGGTGGAGATGACGATGTCCACATCCGCCGGTTGGTGACCGGCGGCCCGGATCGCATCCTCGAGTCGCGTGGGGTCTCCGGCGTTGGAGACGCCGTAGACCTCCACGAACTTCTCGTCCTCCTTGTTCCCGATTCCCGTGTCCACCAGGACCAGGGCCTCCGGGGCCTCCACCAGGAGGCATCGCAGGGCCAGGGGAATGCGATTGCGGTCGTCGGGTGGAATCCGCTTCTGCCAGAGGGGCCTCGGAACCACCCCGAACATCGCCCCCCCGTCCAGCCACTGGAGGCCCGCCTCCAGCGCATGGATCCGCATCTCCCCGAGCGTCGTGGTGCGGACCAGCGGAAGGTCGTCCACCGAGCGGGTCATGCGTCCTCCGAAGGCTCTGTGTCCTGCGGGTCCTCGGACGACGACGTCACCGCCCGCTTCCGGGCCCTCCTTCGCATCACGGAACGGAGGGCGGTCAGGTCCTGGATTCCCTGCAGGGACGCCTCGTCCAGAAGGCGGAGGAGGATGCGTGCCGTGGCCAGCGCATCGCCGTAGGCACGGTGCCGCCCGTGGATCGGGATGTCGAAATGCCGGGCCAGCACATCGAGGTTCCGGCGACGGAGCCGGGGCAGGAGCCCCCGCGCCATGCGAACGGTGCACAGGGGAGAAAGCGGGGGAGCCTCGCCCAGGGCGCCCACCAGCTCCGAGCGAACGAATCCGCGGTCGAACTGGGCATTGTGGGCGACGAAGATCCGGTCCTCCAGCCGCTCCCGCACCACCTCGGCGATGTGCTCGAAGAACGGAGCCATCTCCACCATGTCCGCCGTGATTCCCGTAATGGACGACACGACCGGCGGAATCGAACGCCCCGGATTCACCAGGGAGGTGAACTCGTCTACGATCTCCCCCCCTTCCACGTGGACGATGGCGATCTCCGTGATCCGATGGCCTTTGTGGGGTCCCCCCCCCGTGGTCTCCACATCCACCACGGCGTACGAGAGCTCTGCGAGGGAGGGTCCGTCTTCCCGGTCGGCCGCCATGGACCACACGCCTCCGGTGTTCACCTGGAAGCGGGGGTCGTTCCCGAGCAACGCGAAGATCGCGGCGCTGGCCGCACCCGGGTGTCCGGAAAGTCCGAGAACCTCTCGGGCCAGGGCGAGCGTGTGGGTCGGTCCGGTCCTGAGGCGATCCGCGACCTGCTGAATGAGCGTCCCCGACACCGTCACCCCGCCCCGTTTCCTCTGGAGCGGGTCAGCTCGAAGGAGAGTGCCTCCAACTCGGTCACGACGTTCACATCCTGAACCGCCACATCCGGGGGAACCCGGAGCTGGACGGGGGCGAAGTTCAGGATTCCCCGGACGCCGGCACCCACCGCCAGGTCCGTCAGCAACTGGGCCGCTTCCTCGGGCACCGCCAGGATCACCACGTCGATCTCGTCCTCGGCGAGGGTCCGCTCCAGGTCCCGCACGTCCCGGACGACCACCTTTCCCCAGGGAGTGCCGATCTTTCCCGGATCCCGGTCCAGCACCGCCACGATGTCGAAGCCCCGCCGGCGAAAGTCCGCGTATTCGAAGAGGGCCGAACCGATGCGTCCGGCACCCAGGAGCGCGACCCTCCAGACGCGCTGCAGTCCGAGGATCTCCCGCAGGTGGTCCTTCAACTCGTCGACCCGATACCCCATGCCCCGCTTCCCGAACGATCCGAAGAGGGAAAGGTCCTTTCTCACCTGGGCCGCGGTGGTACCGGCGTCACCGGCCAGCTCGTGGCTGGAGAGCGTACCCGGATCACTGTCCCTCCGGCCCTCGAGGATCCGGAGGTACTGGGAGAGTCTACGAACGGTGGAGTCGGAGATCTTGCGGGTCACGGAGACATCCAGAGTGGGGAGGCCGCCGCCCCCTCGCATCATGCTTGTGAAAACCTTCACAAACCTAACGTCTTGGGGTCTCGGATCAATCGCCGAGGGCATCGTCGGGCAGCCTTCGCACCAACTCGAGCAGCAGGTCCGGGGAGAACGTCTCCGGCCGTCGTGCCAGGTCCAGGTGAAGCTCCTCACCCAGACGATCCACTGCCACCTCGGGAATGTTCAGCGCCGGGTGCCTGCGGAGGATCTTTTGCAGCTGCTTGCGCCGCCACTGGAATGCGGACCGGGTCAGGATCCGGAGCCGCCGTTCCTCCTCGGGCTCGAGTCGCGGTGGACGGTGGGGGCGGATGCGGACCACCGCGGAGTCGACTCCCGGGACGGGCCGGAACGCGGTGCGGGGAACCGGGAAGAGCAGAGCCACGTCCGCCACGCTCTGCACGCCCACCGCCAACGCCCCGTACGCCCTCTCCCCGGCCCCCGCCACCATCCGGTCCGCCACCTCTCGCTGGACCATGAGGACGATCTCCCTCGGGCGGGGCCTGCGAAGGAGATGGAAGAGGATCGGGGTCGTGATGTTGTACGGGATGTTCCCGACGACCAGTGCCTCGTCCCACCGGGGGAGGAGGCGGGGAAGGTCCGTGTCCAGAACATCGCCGTGTACCACCTGGACCGATGGGTCATCGGCGAATCGGGAAGCCAGCGCCGGCGCGAGCTCGTCGTCGATCTCCACCAGGACCAGTCGGTGGACCCGCCCGGCCAGGTGTCCGGTGAGAGCCCCCCGCCCCGGTCCGATCTCGAGGACTTCGTCCCGGGGTCCCGCGCCGAGGGCTCGGACGATCTTTCGCTGGAGATTCGCATCGACCAGGAAGTTCTGGCCCAGGGACTTCTTGGCCCGATGGCGCTGACCGGCCATGGGTACGACCTGCCGTCAGGCCCCGGCCACGAGCACGGCGGTGCGGTCGTCGGAGGGGATGGTGGGCTGCGCCGACCGCGCCAGGTCGAAGAGAAGATCCACCACCTCCTCCGGAGGGGCATCCCGGTTCTCTCGCAGGGTTCGGAGGACGAAGGCTTCCCCGTCCTGCCGTTCACGGGAGGTGAGTGTATCCGACAGACCATCGGTAAAGAGGAAGAGCCGATCCCGTACCGGATCCCACCGGACGGTGGCTTCACCGTAGGCCTCGGGTCCCGCGAAGCCCACGGGAGGGTCGGTAGCCGAGAGCCTCTCCGGAGTGCCCTCTCTCCGGATGAGGAAGGCGTGCGGGTGACCGGCATTGGAGTACACCAGCATCCCCGTGGCCGAGTCCAACACCCCGTAGAAGAGGGAGAGATACATCTCCGTCGTCTCCAGCTCCTCCTTGAGGGCATCGTCCAGACGTCGAAGCACCTCCGCCGGGGAGGTGGTCTCTCCGGCGTAGATGGAGGCTGCGCTCATGGTCAGGGCCATGATGAGCGCCGCCGGAAAGCCGTGGGACGACACGTCCCCGATCATCACCCCGACCCGCTCCCGAGACAGTCGGAACACCTGGTAGAAGTCTCCTCCCACCAGCTCCGCGGGCTCCACCCGGGCCGAAACCCTGAAGCCGGGGACGCCATCCACCGAAGGGAGGAGCTTCTGTTGCAGGTGATGGGCCAGCTCCATTTCCCGGGCCATCCGCTCCCGGGCCACGCTCTGTCGAATGAGCCGGTTGTTCTCCAGGGCGGCGCCCACCTGCGAGGCGATGGCCGAGAGAAGCTTCTGGTCCGCCGCGGTGAAGCGTCCTCCGTGCCGCCGGCCGATGAGGTTGATCACGCCGACAGTCTTGGGCGCCCCGGAGGGAGGGGTGTACCGAATCGGAACGGAGAGGAAGGAGTCGGCATCCTCCAGTTCCACCCCCGGGAGCGCCAGCCCCTGGAGGGTGTCCCGAGTTGCGATGAGGGACCGTCCCTCGCGGAAGACCTTCGCGGTCACGGCTTGCGGATGGTCCACGGTGATGGGACCGCGCGGGCCCCCGGCACCAACCGAGGCGGTGAGGTCGAGCATCGCCTGATCCTCATCCAGGACCCAGAGAGAGCCCCGGCGCGCACCCAGAACGTCACAGAGCTCCTCCAGGATGAGCCGTCCGGCGTCCTCCAGTCGGAGGATCGACCCCAGCGTCTCGGAGATGGAGTAGAGGAGGTTGATCTCCTCGAAACGCTCCGACAGCTCCAGGGTGAAGAACCTCACCTCCTTGGCGAAGTCCAGGGTCCGTTCCGTGACGTGTGCCACGAGCCGGGCCAGGGCGGGTGCGTCCTGACCCCGGGGCGCCCGAACCCACACTTCGTAGTCCAGGCCGTCCCGGGGGTCCAGGGGGGCCACCGTATGCGGTTCATCCAGCGGGGCTTCATCCAACCCCGGGTAGAGACAGAGGCGGTCCCCTGAAGGCTCCACAGCCCAGAGCTGTACCTGGACGCCGAGGCACTCGGCGAATTCGTCGAGGGTCTGACGGGCGGATTCAGGGATGGTGGAGCGACCCGGCCGGTCCAGGCTCATGCCGAGGCGGCCTCGTCGAACGAGGCGGACTCCTCCAGTCGAAGGATCAGGGTCACCGAATTGCCACGATCGTTGAATCGAACCTCGTCGAGGAGCTGCCGCATCAGGAAGAGCCCCCTCCCTCCCGGACGCATGAGGTTCTCCGGGGTGGTGGGATCCTCCACCGCGTCGGGATCGAAGCCGGCACCCTGGTCCGTGACCCGTGCGGACACCTCGGCATCGTTTACGGTCACGTCGACACGCACCCGCTTGTGCGGATCGGAGCCGTTGCCGTAGAGCATGGCGTTGGCCAGCGCCTCAGCCAGCGCCACCCTGAAGTTCAGCCGAAACCGTCGCGCCTGACTCTCACAGGTCTGGCACCGGCCCACCACGAGATCCACGGCCCGTTCGATGGCCCGAAGATCGTTGGGTACCTCCAGGACGAAGGTCGTCTCCATGAGCCGACTCCCCGGTCAGAGACCCTGGAGTGCCTCTTCCTTCGTGTGGGTAATGCGGAAGAGGGTGTCCAGCTTGGTCAGCTCGAAGAGGGTGCGGAGGTCCTCGTTCAGGCCCGAGAGCCGAAGCTCCCCGCCCTGCTCACGGATCTTCTTGGACAGGCTCACCAGCACACCGAGACCCGAAGAGTCGATGTAGCCGGTCTGCCGAAAGTCGATGACGAATCGACGCTCACCGCCTTCGAGCTCGTCGAGCACCTTCTGCTTCAGCTCCTGGCGGTTCCCGACGATCAACTGACCCTCGACGTCCACCACGGTCACGCCGTCCTGCTTCACGACACTGAAGCTCATGCCCATTCTCCAGGTGATTTCAGGGGTCGCGGCGCCAGTGGAGACCGGCGGGCCCGCGGCGATGCCGACCTGAACGATAGCCGTGAGGCACCCCTCCGATCAAGGATCGGAAACAGCTGTTCCGCCATCCGCCTGGAGCGCGGTGATGCAGGCCACCTCGACCACGTCGTCCGGAGTACAGCCCCGGGAGAGATCATTGCAGGGACGAGCCAGCCCCTGGAGAATGGGCCCGAGGGCAACGGCACCCGCCAGGCGCTGGGTGAGCTTGTAGGCAATGTTGCCGGCGTCCAGGTCGGGAAAGACGAGGACGTTCGCGCGGCCTTCCAGGGGTGATCCCGGGGCCTTTCGACTCGCGACCGCGGGAACCAGCGCGGCGTCCGCTTGCAACTCCCCGTCCACCAGGACCTCGGGGCGACGACGCCGGAAGCGCTCGAGGGCCTCCCGCACCCGGGTCACGGAGGGCCCCTCCGCGCTCCCACGGGTGGAGTAGGAGAGAAAGGCCACACGGGGCTCGGTGCCCACCACCCGGAGGTGTCCATCCACGGCGGCCACCGCAATGTCCACCAGCTGGGCCACATCCGGGTCCGGCACCACGCCTGCGTCCGCGTAGGTCAGGACCCCGGGCCCTGTCCCCATGAGGTCGGAGAACGACATGTAGAACGACGAGGAGACCGTGCGGATCCCCCGTGCGGCGCCCACACACCAAATGGCGGCCCGGAGGACCTCGCTCGTGGACCGAACCGCGCCGGCCACCAGTCCCTCCACCTCTCCTTGCCGGAGCATCAGAGCCGCACGAATGAGGGGATCTCTCGCCCAATCCCGCGCCTCCTCCAAAGTCATCCCCTTGTGGGCCCGGAGCTCCACCAGGAGACCGGCGTAGAGATCCACGTCGTCCTCTGGATCGATGCCCCCGGGGCCCACCAGGAGGGGCTCTGCCAATCCCTCCCGGGCCAGCCGCTCCACTGCATCCCGGATCCGGGGGTCCTCGGCCTCGGGGAAGGCGATGGTCCGGGGTCGAGCGTGAGCCCGCACCCGGAGCGCCTCCTGAAAGGGGGTCACCGTCCCAGGACCTCCTGCATCCGGGCCAGCACCCTGGGCGAAACGAACGCCGAGACATCTCCGCCCAGCCTCGCCACTTCCCGAACCAGGGAAGCGGAAAGGAAGGAGTAGTTCACGTCGGGGGTCAGGAAGACGGTCTCGAGACCAGGTGACAGCTCATGGTTCATCTGGGCCATCTGGAACTCGTACTCGAAGTCCGAGACGGCACGCAGCCCCCGAACCACGAGGTCGGCCCCTTTCTGTCGGCAGAAGTCCACCAGCAGCCCGCGGAAGGAGGTGCACTCGATGCGTGGCTCATCCGCGAACACCGATCGAATGAGCTCGACCCGGTCCTCCACGCTGAAGAGGGCCGACTTCTTCTGTGTAGCCGTGTGGGCCACCGCCACGATCAACCGGTCCGTCAGACGCAGGGAACGGTAGACGAGGTCCTCGTGTCCCCGGGTGATGGGATCGAAGGAGCCCGGATAGACGGCCACGCGGACGCTGGGGTCGCTCATGCTGCGGCGGGGATGTAGGTGAGAGTGGAATCGCCGTACCGACGCTGCCGGGAGCCCGGCGCCTCGGGAATCGCCTCGCCGGTAGCATGCTCCACCCAGAGCGCCTTCGCAAACGGGTCGTCCACGAACCGCTCCACCAGGCGCCCGGCCAGCCCGTGCCCATAGGGCGGATCGGCAAGTGCCGCATCCGGGGTTGCCCCCTGAAGGCGGGAGGACCGCTCCAGCCAGGAGAACACCTCTGCCTGGATCACGGTGGCCCGTTCTCCAGCCGCCCCCACCAGGGTCAGGTTCCTGCGTAGCACGGACAGCGAGGAGTGCGCCTGATCCACGAAGGTGACGTGAGCCGCACCCCGACTGAGGCATTCCAGCCCCAGGGCTCCCGAGCCGGCGAAGAGGTCGAGGATCACCCACCCCGCGAAGTGCCCGCCCATGGCGGACATCCAGGCTTCCCGGACCCGGTCCGAGGTGGGGCGCACTTGGCGACCCCGCAGTGGCGTGAGCCGCCGCCCCCGCCACTCCCCTCCGATGATCCTCACCCCGAGCCCCGGGCTTCGCCGGCGGGGCGCAAGTCCACGAGACGCATCTGGGGCGTCCTCCGCCCGCGAAACTCGTTCACCGTGAGTTGGAAGGCGGCATCGAACCGCCCGGACGTCAGGGCCTCGGGAGGGAACCGCTCGGCCATCCCGAAGCCGATGGCCGGGACGGACCGGCCGTTCCGCCCGAGGTCCAGCTTGAGGTGGCCGTTCCCCACGACCCGCGGGGTGGACAGAGCTCGGAGATCCCGGGCGACGAGGACCGGCCGTGGGTTCCCCACCCCGTGGGGTCCCAGGTAGCGGGCCAGCTCCGCCAATTCCAGCGTGAGCGAATCGGGAGCGACCTCCAGGTCCACGCGGACGCGGGGACGGAGTAGATCCGGCTCGGGCTCGAGGGCTTCCCTCACCACCTCGTTGAACCGGACCCGAAAGGCCTCCAGGGACGACGGATGAAGGTCCATCCCCGCAGCCTGGGCATGTCCCCCAAAACGGACCAGGTGGTCGCTGCAGCGGGTGAGGGCCCTGTGGAGGTGGAATCCGGGCACGGATCGGGCGCTCCCCCGACCGGAATCGTCCTCCAGTGCCACCAGCACCACGGGCCGGTGGATTCGCTCCACAACCCGGGACGCGACGATCCCGATCACCCCGGGGTGCCATCCCCTTCCTGCCAGCACCACCCCGAAGTCCTCCCGGGGGTCGAAGCGAGCATCCAGTTGGGCCAGCGCTTCCGCCAGGGTCTCCCGATCCGCCGCCTGCCGCCGGGAGTTCAGGGTATCGGCTTCCGTGGCCAGTCTGCGTGCTTCCTCTCCATCCTCGGTGAGGAGGAGGCGCACCGCGTCTCCAGCGTCACCCAGGCGACCCACGGCGTTGATCCGGGGAGCCAGGGTGTACCCCAACTTGCCCGAGTCCAGGGGACCCGACAGCCCGCAGACCTCCAGCAAGGCCCGCAGGCCGGGCTTCTCCGTCCGCTCGAGGGCCCGCAGGCCGAACCGGACGAGCACGCGGTTCTCCTCGGTGAGCGGTACCAGGTCCGCCACCGTGGCCAGCGCCACCAGGTCCAGGTCGGGAAGGACCTCCTGAAGGTCGATCCCGCGAGCCTCGGCCAGGTGGCGCACGAGCTGGAACGCGACGCCGGCGCCACACAGGTCCCCTCGGCCGGAGTCGTCGTCCGCCCGGTTCGGATTCACCACGGCCATTGCCGGCGGGAGCGATTCCCCCGGTGCGTGGTGGTCGGTGACGATAACGTCGACCCCACTCGTGCGAGCCTGAGCTACGGCACCGTGCGCCACAATGCCACAGTCCACCGTGACCAGCAGCGACGCGCCGACCTCGGCGGCCCGTCGCAGCCCCGAGGGCCCCAGATCGTACCCGTCCTTCATGCGATGTGGCACGAAGGGCTCGGCGTGGCCGCCGAGCCGTCGGATCCAACGGGTGAGAATCGCCGTGGCGCACGCGCCATCCACGTCATAGTCACCGTGAACGAGGATCGTCTCTCCTCGGTCCACCGCCGTCAGGATCCGCGCAGCCGCCGGAACCAGGTCCTTGAGATCCGCCGGGGCCGGAAGGTGCTCCAGGAGTGGCCGCAGGAACCCCTTTGCCGACTCCGGTGCATCGTGGCCTCGTACCACGAGAAGGCGACACAGCTCCAGCGGAAGGGACAGCGCTTCCGACAGCCGCCGGACCACGCTCTCGTCCGGCGCCGGGGCCACCTCCCAGCGCGGTGGCCCGGCCCGGAACGGGCTCGGGGAGGGCCCCGTCACGCCGTGGTGGCCTCGCCGTCCTCTTCCCCGTTCGCCGCTTCCCCCGCCGACTCGGAGGAATCCGGCGGCTCGGGTTCATCCCCGCCGGTCGCCTCGGCGGCCGCCTCCGGCGCTTCGGGTTCGTCCGTGGGGGCGGCAAGGATGACCCCACACGCCTCACACCGGATCATGCGACTGCCGTGGAGGATCTCGTTCCGGCGCTGGAGGGGAACGACGCTGAAGCAGAGCCCGCAGGCTCCGTCGTCGGTCAGGGACGCCAGGGCGCGTCGCCCCGCGCTCCCCCGGATGGCCTCGTAGACTCGAAGCTCCCCCTCGTCCAGCGACGCGGTGAACGCACCCCGCTCCTTTCTGAGACGGGCTTCCTCTTCGATCGCGGAGGCTCGCTCCGCCTCCAGCTCCTTGCGGCGAGGCTCGACCTCGGCCCGGGCCTCCTCGAGCGCATCCGACTGCTCCCCCAACCGGTCCTCGAGGCGGCGGATCTGATCGAGGAGAGATAGGGCCTCCTGATCATCGGCTTCCTGCGCTCTCCGGACCATGGCCAGTTCCGCTGTGACCGCCGACTCCTCTCGGACGTTCCGGACCTGGGTGAGACGATCCTCGAGCTTCTTGACCCGGGTCCTCTTCTCGTCTCCCGCCAGCTCGATCCGCCGTTCCTCCACGCGCATCTCCTGGAGTCGTGTCCGGGTCGTGCCCACCTCATCGTCCAGGGTGTGGGCCGGCTGCTCCACCTCGGCCAGCCGCTCATCCAGCTCGACGATCTTCTCGATGATCGCCTGGATGGCATCGTCGAGACGCTGCAGTTCACGGAGTCCGGGTCGTGTCTGTTCGGTCATCTGGTGATTCAATCCTGTTGATGGTAACCCCGGGCCAGTCGCCGGGCGTAGTCGCCGCCGCCCTGCAGCCCCTGGGCGTTTCGCTCTTGCAGCAGTCTCTTCTTTTCCTGGATCAGCCGAAGCTTCTCCTCATGGTCCGTCGAGGCCTCGATCCGTCGCTGTATCTCGTCGACCTCCCGCGCCAACCGGGCGGCCTCCAGGGCGGCCACGGCGGCGTTGAACTCGCGCTCGGCGTGGGCAAGCTGTTCATCGTGAGGCGGCTCGGCCAGCAACGATGTGAGCCGTTCCGCCACGCGGGGATCCATCCCCGGTGGTGGAACCTCCAGCTCGGGCTCGTCCACGAACGCCTGGAAGATGGCCCGATCACCCGGATCCTTGAAGTCCTCGGGCCCCACTCGCTCCAGTGCCATTTCCAGGAGCAGGTGCCTTCGCTTCCGGTCCCGGGCCAGAACACGAAGCAGGGAGAACTCGGGCCCCATGGTCCGAGCGCGCACCGCCGCTGGCTGCCGGGCCGGAAGCTGGACGCGACGCTCCTCCAGCTGCCGTTGAACCCGGTCCTCCCGGGCCCGGGCCAACTCCGCCTCCAGCGTCTGCCGCTGGACTCCGGTCTTCTCCGCCACCTGGGCGACGTAGATATCCCTGAGGGCCGGATCCGCGGTGGACCGAAGGGTGGGGAGCAACTTGTCCACGGCATCCCGCCGACGATCCAGGGAGGCGAAGTAGTCGTGCTCCTCCAGGATCTGGATCTTTCGATCCAGGATGTCCACCGCCTCGTTCAGATGCCGCTGGAGACCGTGCGGCCCCAAGGCACGAACCAGCGTGTCCGGATCCTCGCCTTCCGGGAGGGTCACCACGGAGGGATGGACGCCCTGGGCCAGAAGGGCGTCGCCGGACCGGAAGCTGGCCTTGAGACCCGCGCGGTCGGAGTCGTAGAGGAGCAAAGCCTTACCCGTGTACCGACGAATCAGGCGGGCCTGATCCTCGGTCATGGCGGTACCCAGGGGTGCAACGGCGTTCTCGAAGCCGGCGGAAGAGAGGGCCACCACGTCCATGTATCCCTCGACCACCAGTGCCACCTCGTCGCGGCGTATGGCGTGCCGCGCCCGATGGAGGCCGTAGAGCACCTGTCCCTTGTGGTAGATGGGTGTCTCGGGTGAGTTGAGATACTTGGGCTTCCCCTCACCGATGATGCGCCCTCCGAACCCGACGATCCGGCCGCCGACCGCTTCGATGGGGAAGGTGAGCCGTCCCCGAAACCGATCGTAGGGCTCCGAGGTCTTCTCCGAGGTCGTGAGCAGACCGACCTGGAGGAGGAGGTCTTCCGTGATGCCGTGGGCCGCAGCGGCGTCGCGCAGACCGTGCCACTCGTCGGGGGCGAGCCCCAGCCCGAAGCGCTCTGCCGTCTCCTCGTCGATTCCTCGTTCCTCCAGATAGCGCCGGGCCACCTCTCCCCGTTGCGGATCCAACAGTTGATCCCGGAACCACTTCTGGGCGAACGCGTTTGCCTCGAAGAGGGGCCGTCTCGGATCCTCCTCTTCGGGCCGGCCCGCCTTGACCTCACGGACGGGGACGCCGGCCCGACCCGCCACGTGCTTCACCGCCTCGACGAAGTCCAACCCCATCCGCTCCTGCACGAATCGAAAGACGTCGCCGCTGGCACCACACCCGAAGCAGTGATAGACGCCTTTGGCCGGATTGACCGAGAAGGAAGGGGACTTCTCCTCGTGGAAGGGACAGAGCCCGGAGTACTCCCGCCCCGCCTTCTTCAGCTTCACCGAATCGCCTACGATCTCCACGATGTCCGCGCGGGCGCGGACTTCTTCGACCTGGTCGTCCGGGATCATCGGAACTCCACGAGTGTGACCCCGGCCCCGCCCTCTCCAGGGTGCCCATCCCGGAAGGAGGCGACCCTGGGATCCAGGCGGAGGAACTCGCGAACGCGGTTCTTCACGGCTCCGGTCCCCTTCCCGTGGATGATCCGGACCTGGTTCAGGTCATTCAGGATCGCCCCGTCCAGGGCCCGACCCAGTTCGAGAGAGACCTCGTCCACCCGTAGCCCCCGGAGATCGATCTCGAACCCTGCATCGGGCAGCGGACCGCTCCATCCTCGCTCCCCGGTCCGTCCCGGCGCGCTTGTCTCGCCTCCCCCACCGCCCAGCACCACCAGTTCCCCCACCGGGACCTCCATTCGCAGGCCCGAGACCTCCACCACGCCTCGTCCCTCTCGGACCTCCACGAGCGTCCCCTGGGTTCGTCCCGTTCCCAGACGGACCCGCACCCCGGGCCGGAGCTCCCCTGTTCCATCGGCGCCGCCACGAGCCCCGGCACTCCGGACCCCTTGTCGCTTCCGCCGTTGCCGGTCGGCGGCCGCCTCGACCTTTCGCCGCGCCTCCCGTGCGGCCTCCTCCACCGCCTCGTCCCGAGCCGACCGAACGTCGCGGATCGCGGCCTCGACCTCCTCCCGGGCATCCATGAGGAGGTCCCTGGCCTGCTGCCGAGCCCGCTCCTCCGCCGAGCGCTCTCGCTCTCGCAGCTGTCGGTCACGGTCCTCCAGGTCGCCCTTCAATCGGGCCACCTCCACGCGTTCACGGGCCAGTTGCGAGCCCCGCTCCCGGGCCTCACGCTCCCGGAGTTCCAGTCTCTCCAGGAGGTCCTCCATGCTGGCTGCGCCCTGGTCCACCAGTGCCTCGGCGCGGTCCAGGACGGGCCCCGGCAAGCCGAGCCTCCGCGCGATGGAGAGGCCATAGCTTCGCCCGGGCCTCCCCTTCTCCAGCCGATAGGTCGGCGCCATCCGCTCGGGATCGAACTGCATGGAAGCGTTGCAGATCCCACTCCCGTCCGTGTCCAGGACCTTCAGCGCGCCCAGGTGGGAGGTGGCGAGGGTCAGGGCCCCCCTCTGCGTCAGGGTCTCGAGAATCGCACGAGCCAACGCCGCACCCTCATCGGGATCCGTCCCGGTGCCGAGCTCGTCCATCAGGACCAGCGCCTCCCCATCGGCACCCTCCAGGATGTCCCGCATGGTCCCCAGGTGCGCGCTGAAGGTGGACAGGCTCTCGGCGATGGACTGCTCGTCGCCGATGTCGGCGAACACGCGACTCACCCCCGGGAGGATCGTGCCCGGGCCCACGGGAGGGACCACGCCGCTCCGGGCCATGAGCGTGATCAGGCCTACGGCCTTGAGGAGGACACTCTTTCCCCCGGTGTTCGGTCCGGAGATCACGAGCGTGCGCTCGTCGGGTGCCATTTCGAGATCGAACGGCACCACATCCGACTCCCCTTCCAGGAGGAGGGGATGCCGCCCATTCACGATTCTGAACCCCGAGCCGGTGCCCTCGGCGATCCCCGGTGGCACGGCCCGCCAGCCGAGGGCGGCGCGGGCCCGGGCATGAAGGGAGTCCATCTCCACGAGGGCGTCGAAGGTGGAGACCAGGTCCGCGCCGAAGGGGTGGAGGCGCGAGGAAAGCTCCCGCAGGATCCTCTGGATCTCACGATACTCCTCCCGCTGCAGCTCCCTGAGCTCGTTCATGAGCTCGACCGCCACCGGGGGCTCCACGAAGATGGTGGCCCCCGTCCCGGACTCGTCGTGTACGATCCCTCCGACCTCTCGGCGTCCTTCCCGCCGCAGCGGAATGACGTAGCGACCCTCCCGGATCGAAACGGAGGCGTCCGGAACCCTGACGCGCTCCGGCAGCTCCGCCATGTACCGCTCGAGGCGTTTCACGACACGAAGGTGCGCCCCCCGAAGCCGATCCCGAATTCGCTTGAGCTCGCGAGAGGCGCTGTCCAGGACCTGACCCTCGGCGTCCACGGTCCGGCCGATGTCCCCTTCCAGGCCGGGGGCGACCCAGACCCGCTCCGCCAGGTGCTCCAGGTGCGGGTCCAGGGCCGGGTGCTCGCCGAACTCCGACGCCAGCTCCCGGGAGGACCCGAGCAGGACCCCCACGGAGTAGAGCTCCCGGGGCTCCAGCACGCTTCCTTCCACATCCAGGCGGCGCAGCGCCCCCTCCACGTCCGGGACCACCGGCATGCCCCAGGCGGGGTTGTCGTCCACGAACTCCATGACCGCACGGACCCGGTCCAGCTCTCGTCGTGCATCCCCCAGGGGAAGAGGCCTCAACGCCAGGACGTGGTTCCGACCCTGGGCGCTGGCCGAGCGGCCACCGACCACCTCCAGGACCCTGGAGAACTCCAGGACTGCGCGGGCGTGGAGGGTCACGGGCTCACCCCTCGAGCACCTCCCGAACCAGGGCGTTGGCCTGCTTCCCATCGAAACGGCCGCGGATCCGGGGCATGAGCTGCCCCATGACCGCGCCCATGACGGAGGTGCCGCCCTCCACGATCTCCCGGATCATGGCGCGGACCTCGTCGGGGGTGAGCTGTTCGGGGAGATATCGGAGCAGCTCCTTCGCTTCTCCTTCCTCCTTCTCCGCCAGATCGGACCTTCCGCCCTGGAGCATCTGCTCCGCCGCATCCTTCCGCTGCTTGATCGCACGGGACACCACCTGCTGAACATCCTCGTCGGTGGCGTCGCGGCCCAGCTCGATCTCTCGGTTGCGTAGCTCGGACAAGGTGGTGGAGAGAACGAGAGTCCGGACCTTGTCCCGGGCCTTGCGAGCCTCGGTCAGGTCGCTCCGGAGTCGGGTCTTCAGATCACTCACAGCATACCTCGGGGTCACGGTGTGGCAGCAGGGACCTCAAGCTACCCCACGGGCCGAGAGAGGGTCAATCGGACCCGTTTCGACATGGCCAGGCCCTGGCGCACAGGGCATGCTGCGGGTCCCCAAGACCGGCGCGCCGACCGCGTGGGAGGCCTCCGCCCGTACCTTTCGCCCAGGAGGACCTGCATGAGACAGCTGATCCGGGAGACCCTCCACCAGGCCTCGCACGAGAGTCCCGCAATTCCCTTCGTGACCCTGGTGGAGCGCCTTCGGTCACAGGGAGCAGCGGTCACGGACGAGATCCTGGCCCGCATCCTCTCGGAGCCCGGCTCAGGCGCACGGATCGTAGATCCATGGCTCGGACTCCAACACGCGCTGCGCAGCTACCTGGGAGACGACCGGAGTCGGCCGGGGCCCTGGGTGATTCTCGATCCGGACGACGGCGAGGATCCGCCCGACCCGCACACCCCGGCGCCGGTCCAGCTTCGGAGGGCGTTGATCGAGCTCGGCCGTCACCTGGACGTGCGCTCCTCCCGGGACGTGGCCCGCTGGATCGGACTCGTGGAAGAGGCGAGCCGCCTTCCACGTGCGGCTTGATCGAGTGGGGTAGCGATGCAGAGCTCCGACATGGCCGAGCCGTATCTCCGGTCCCTCCGTCGGCGGCGTCAATCGCCTCCGGGGCGGCGAAAGAGGCCACTGCACCATTCCCCGTCGGCGTCCACCGCCCTGAGACGGAGTCCCAGGCTCTCCACGGCGGCACGGACATCCTCCCATTCGTGGTCCAGGATTCCGCTCAGGACCAGCCATCCCCCTGGGCGGGTCGCGTGTGCGAGGCCGGGCAGGAGAGGCCGGAGGAGACCTGCCTCCAGGTTCGCCATGACCCCGTCGAAGTGTGGAAGGGCGACAAGGTCGTCGTTCGTGACCCGGACCTGGCGGAGGCTCACCCGGTCCGCGACGCCATTCCGCTCCAGGTTCTCCGCGGCTGCGGGAATCGCCAGTGGATCCGCCTCCAGCGCCTCTACCCGCCCCGCACCGAACAGTGCGCCGGCAATGCTCAGGATTGCGGAGCCCGCCCCCACGTCCAGGAGCCGGTCTCCGGGGCGGACGAGTCCGTCCAGGAGCCTCAGGCACCCACGGGTCGTCCCGTGCTCCGCATTCCCGAAGGCCATCTTGGGGTCCAACACGATCACCAGGTCCCCGGGACCGGGGTCCGTCTCGATCCAGGATGGGGTCACCACGAGGCGATCGGTGAGGCGACGGGCCTCGAGTCCACGCCTCCAGAAGACCTCCCAGTCCTCCTGACGCTGCCAGCGGGTCTCCACCTGCACGTCCGGGGCATCGGGGATTCGGGCACGGAGGGCGGCAACCAGCGCCTCGATCGCTCCTCCCGCTCCGGGATCCTCGATGTGGGTGACCTGCCACGCCCCGTCTTCCTGGACTGCGCGGCCGCCGATCTCGAGGAGAGCCTCCACTACGAGATCCGGGTCGGTGTCGGGGGCGCGGACACGAAGTTCCAGCCAGCGCGCCACGCTCATCCGGCCGTGAAGGCCTCCTTCACCCGGGACCAGAAGCCCTTGCGGCCATCTTCCAGCTTCTCGGGCGCGGGCTCCTCCAACTCCCGGAGCTGGCGGAACTGCTCTTTCAGCTCCGGACTCATGCGCTGGGGAGTGTACACCACCACCCGCACGAGGAGGTCTCCCCGCTTCCCGTCACCATGGAGTTCGGGCAGCCCCTGGCCTCGCAAGCGGAGCACGACCCCACTCTGCACACCCCCGGGGATACTCACCCGGGCCGTTCCCTCCACCGTGGGGACCTCAACCTCGTCCCCGAGGGCCGCCTGGGAAAAGGTGATGGGCAGCTCATACAGAAGGTTGGCCCCGTCCCTGAGGAAACGGTCATCCTCCTGGACATCCAGGAGGACCACGAGGTCACCGTGGGGACCCCCCTTCGGCCCCGCGTGCCCCTTGCCTCGGAGGGTGATGTAGTTGTCCGAGGTGACTCCGGGCGGGATGTCCACCTCGACCTCCCGCTGCACCCTCTGGCGGGTATCGCCGTGGCAACCGGCGCAGGGCTGGTCGATGATCTGCCCCTCACCGCGACAGCGGCGGCACGGCTGCACCGACACCATCTGCCCCATGAATCCGGTATGCACGACCCGCTCTTCCCCGGCACCCCCGCAATTGGGGCAGGTGGTGGGGGAGCTACCGGGCGCCGCACCGGTTCCCTGGCAGGTGGGGCAGGCATCCAGGACGCTGACGCGGATGGTCCGATGGGCACCCGTGACCACCTCCGCGAGGGGAACCTTAACCCGGACCTTGAGGGTCTGGCCCTTCCGCACTCGGGACGCTCCCCGGTTCCGCTGCCCGAAGAGGTCGCTGAAGCCGCCGAACCCACCGAAGTCCCGCATGAAGACCTCGATGGCGTCGGCGAAGTCGAAGCCTCCAAAGCCACCACCCGGTTGGCCACGGAGACCCTGCTCACCATAGCGATCGTAGACGGAGCGCTTCTCGGGATCTCTCAGGACCTCGTACGCCTCGGTGATCTGCTTGAACTTCTCCTCGGCCTCCTTGGACCCCTGATTGCGGTCCGGGTGGTGCTCGAGGGCCAGCTTTCGGTACGCCTTCTTGATCTCGTCGGCATCCGCGTCCCGGGAGACGTCGAGTAGGGAGTAGTAGTCGGCCATGCGCGGCTGTCAGGTAAGGATCTGCGTCACCAGCCGCGACGTGGAATCGACGATGGCGATGACCTTCTCGTAGGGCATGCGAGTCGGGCCGATGACACCCACCACCCCCTTGAGGGTGCCCACCTGGTATCGTGCGGTGACCAGCGTGAAGTCGGCGAGGGCCTGGGATTCGTTCTCCGCCCCGATGGTGATCTGCAACCCGCTCCCGTGCTGCCGGTTCCGGAGAGCACCGGAGAGGACGTCCCGGCGCTCCGTCAACTCGATGAGCCCCTTGAGGCTCTCCCCGGAGTTGAACTCCGGCTGGGACGCCAGGACGCTGGCCTGACCCAGATGGACCTCGGAGCCGTCGCTCGGATCATCCTGAACGAGTTCGGCGGCGGACTGCATGAAGATGTTCAGAAGCTCCACCGACGCCGGGTCATCCGGGGGCGCCGAGTCCCGAAGTCGCTCGGGCAGGGTTGCTCGGATCTCCCTCAGGGAAAGCCCCGCAAGGCGCTCGTTGAGGATGAGGGTGAGGGTCACCAGGAGGTCCTGGGGCACAGCCCCCGGCAAGTCCACGTAGACCGTGCGTACCAGCCCGGACCGGATGGAGGCCACCATGACCACGGACTCCGATGAGACCGGGAGTAGATCCAGCTTCTCCAGCGTCGCGTCGTCGAGCCTGGGCGCCAGAGCCACACCCAGCTCCTGGGAAAGGAGGCTCAACGCTCGGGTCGCCTTCCGGACCAGCTGCTCCACCGCCGACGAGGTCTGCAGGTCGAGCGCTTCCGCCAGCTCCGCCTCCTGTTGGGGCGAGAGCCGGGTCGGCGGGATGAGCCGATCCACGTAGAACCGGTACGCCCGGTCCGTGGGGACCCTTCCGGCGGACGTATGGGGGTGCTGGAGGTACCCCTTCGCCTCCAGGTCACTCATGGTGTTCCGAACCGTGGCAGCGGAGACCCCGAGGTCGTACCGGCGACACAGCGTCCGGCTTCCGGTGGGCTCGGCCGTATCCACGTAGGTACGCACCACGGCCTCGAGAACCTGTTGTTCCCGGTCGGTCAGCTCTTCCCCGGGGAAGGGGATCGTGGCGTCGTCCCTCATGCTGGGTAAGATCGAAACGTGAGAATCACAGCGTCAAGCGGTCGTCCGCGTCGGCAGGGCCTCCGAAAGTTCCACCGCCAGGCGGTCCAGTAGGAGCCAACCTTCCGGGGTGAGCACGATTCGAGGGCCCACCGGGCTGGCCAATCCCTTCGCTTCCCAAGCGGCCACGAGCGCGCAAGCCGCAGGGGAACCGAGTTGATCCCGGGGGATCCCCCGACTGGTCCTGAGGCCGAGCCACAGGGCCTCGAGCTGGGCCGCCTCACCTCGTACCACCTCGGAGTCTTCGACGGGAAGGCGACCCTCATGGACCCTCTCAAGGTATGCGTCCCAGGCTCGGAGGTTCCAGCGCCGGATCGGAGGGAGGAAGGAGTGGCTGCTGTTCCCCAGGCCGAGGTAGGGTGAACCGTCCCAGTACGCCAGGTTGTGGCGGCTCTCGAACCCGGGGAGGGCGAAGTTGGAGACCTCGTAATGCACGAACCCCTCCTGCGTGAGGAACCGGTGTGCCTCCAGGTACTCTTCGCGGTACCGGTCTTCGTCGGCTATTCGTGTTCTTCCTTTACGAACGCTCCGGCCCAGGGGGGTATCCGGCTCCGCCGTGAGGCCATAGAGGGAGATGTGGGTGACCCCCAGGGCGACGGTCGCTTCCAGGTCGGTTCGCCAGCTCCGGTCCAGGAAGGAGGGCAGCCCGAAGATCAGGTCCGCGCTGAGATTCTCGAAACCCGCATGCCGGGCCGCCGCCACCGCCGACCGTGCACCCCCAGCCCCGTGTAGCCGGCCCATCCACCGCAGGGTGCCTTCATGAAAGCTCTGGATTCCCAGGCTCAAGCGCGTCAGGCCGGCTCGGCGCCACTGCTCCGCCACGTCCAGGGTCAGGCTCTCGGGGTTCGCCTCCGAGGTCCACTCCAGCTCCGGATGCTCCAGCCTCCCGGGACCCAACGCCCGCCGCAGACGGTCCATGGCGGTGGGTCCCAGGAGGGAGGGGGTGCCCCCGCCCACGTAGACTGTCGCCAGGGAGGGAGCGAGGGGGGCCAGGCCCTCGGCCCCGAGGATTTCGAGCTCCTTCCCGATCGCCTCCGCCCAACTCTGAGGTTCCCCGGACCTGCGGACCGCGACGGCGAAGTCGCAATAGAAGCAGCGGCGTGCGCAGAAGGGGGCGTGCACGTAGACCGAGCCGATCACGAGGTCGCCCGGAGATAGGTCGCCCCAGGACCCCTCTCGACCCATCCCCCCAGTTCCAGCCTTGCCAACGCCCGAAGGAGCTCCGGGCCGGAGGCCGGGACCGACAGGGAAAGACCGTCCAGGGAGCGAGGCTCGCCCTCGAGGGCGTCCCACACCGTGCGCACCAATCCATCCTCCGCCGGTCCCAGTGCCAGTTGTGCTGGGAGGAGAGGGCCAGCGGCGGGCTCGCGACCCGGGATCCCTCCCCTGAGGGACGCCTCCCACGCCTCCAGGGAGGTGACGGGTGTCGCCCCGTCCTCGATCAGCCGGTGCGTACCTCCGGTGTTCTCGGAGAAGATCGATCCCGGCACCGCGCAGACCTCCCGGCCCAACTCCGCAGCCACACCGGCCGTGATCAGGGCGCCGCTCCGCTGGGCGGCCTCCACCACCACGACCCGGTTCGCCAAGGCTGCGAGCAGTCGATTTCTGCGGGGGAAGTGATACGGCCGAGGTGAAACGCCGGAAGCGTACTCGCTCATCACCAGACCCTCCAAGAGAATCTGGTCCATGAGTGCCGTGTGGCCCCTGGGGTAGGCACGGTCGGGGCCGTTACCCAGGACTGCCACCGTGACTCCTCCGGCTTCGAGGCACCCTCGGTGGGCCGCGCCGTCGACTCCCATTGCCATCCCGCTCACCACCGTCCAGCCCAGGCGGACGGCAGATCGGGACAGCGCCTCTGCGACCCGGCGGCCGTAGACCGTGGCTCGCCTGCTCCCCACGATCGCCACGGTGGGGGCGTGCAGCGCCTCGAGGCGGCCACGGCAGAAGAGGGCAGCCGGAGGGTCGTGCAGGTGCCGAAGCCGAGCCGGGTAGCGTGGATCCTCCCGGACCACGCGAAAGACCCCGCTGGGGGATCCAGGTGTCCCCGGTTGACGGAGCTCGTCACCGACCCGGGGAGGGCTCAGGGGATCCACCACTCGTCGTCGGACTCTTCGGAGGCGTCGTCACCCTCCCGTTGGATCTCCGCTTGAGCGTGCTTCCAGAGAGCCTCCAGGAGCGACTGAATCCCCGTCCGCGTCACCGACGACACCACGAACTGTCCCCAGGCCTCGGGGGCCTCCACGGAGGGTCGGGGTGCGTCGGGTGCCAGGAGGTCCGCCTTGGTGTGCACGACGCAGTGGGGGAGACGCGCCAGGTCCGGAGAGTATTGCCGGAGTTCCGCCCGGATCCGGTCGTACTCGCCCTGGGGATCTTCCACGTCCACAGGAATCAGGACGGCCAGGGTCCGGGTGCGCTCCACATGGCGGAGGAACTGGTGCCCCAGACCCTTACCTTCGTGCGCGCCCTCGATGATTCCCGGGATGTCCGCCACCACGAACGAGCGGAAATCCGGGAGCTCCACGACCCCGAGGTTCGGAATGAGGGTCGTGAACGGGTAGTCCGCGACCTTCGGCCGGGCCCTCGACACCGCCGACAGGAATGTGGACTTGCCGGCGTTGGGCTCGCCCACCAACCCCACGTCCGCCATGAGCTTCAGCTCCAGCTCCACCCGACGCGCCTCCCCTTCCTCACCCGGCTCCCACCGGCGCGGCGCCTGGCGAGTCGCCGTGGCGAAGCGGGCGTTCCCCCGCCCTCCGCGTCCTCCCCGGGCAATCACCAGTGTCTCCCCGGGCTGAAGCAGCTCACCCAGGAAGTCGCCGGTGTCCGCGTCACGGGCAATGGTCCCGGGAGGGACCTTCAGCAACACGTCGTCGCCATTGCGGCCGGTGCGGTTCTTCCCCTGGCCGTGCTCCCCACGGCCCGCCTTGTAGTGACGTCGGTACGAGTAGTCCAGAAGGGTGGAGAGATTGCCGTCAGCCTCCAGGACCACGTCGCCTCCCTTTCCCCCATCCCCACCCGCCGGTCCGCCCCGTGGTACCCCGCTCTCACGCCGAAACGCCTCGGCTCCGGACCCGCCGGTTCCCGCAGCGACCTCGATGACTGCCCGATCCACGAAATTCATCGTTCCTCCCAGCGCAGCCGTACCTCTCTCCACACCTCCCGGGCCTGGCTGGCGCGTCGATCCGACGCGAGCTCCGACGCCTCCCGAACCACCTGGTCCACCGTCTGAACCCCGGCACCGGTGCGCAATGCCCCGCGGAGGTGGGACCGGAGTTGGGGCGCGAACCCCAGGACCACCAGGATCGCCACGATGCAGCATTCCCGGCGCCAGAGGTCCAGCCCCGGCCGACCCAGGACCTTTCCGTACCCCTCCACCACCATCCAGCGATCCATCTCCGGACTGATGCCTGCGATATTCTGCCTCAGGTCGGGATAGGCCCTCCCGTAGACCCGCCGACAAACCTCCGGCCCTCGCTCACTCCAGTCCGGCCAAGCTCCGGGGGACTCCGCCGGTGCCCCCCTTCCCGTCACCCCCCTCCAGGCTCCCAACGCGTTCAACGCCGCCGGGTATCCCAGAAAGAGGTAGCTCTGCAGGAGGGCTTCCTCGACCTCGATGACGGAGGCCACCCGATCCGCCTCCCTCAGCAGTGGCTCCAGCGGGTGCTTGGCCCCGCGGGCCAGAGCCGCCGACAAGCGTACCAGGGCCCGGAGGTCCGGCTGGAGGCGGTCGTCGCTCACGAGGCCCACAGCTCCAGGGAGACTTCGATGCGGCCCACCCTCTCCCCCCGCGTGTTCTTGACTACCGGCGTCCGGTACCGTTCGAGGGCCGCGAGGCTCGGAGCGTCCAACCAGCCAAGCCGCTCCAGGACCGCCACAAGGGCCGGTTCCGCGGCACGCATCGACCCATCCTCCACCTTGAGGGCGACACCCTGGCCCAGCTCGGGGTGGCAGGCTCCGTAGACCCCTTCGGCCCCGATCTTCGCCACGATACCTGGCTCGGCCCGCATGAGGTCGGTGCAGAGGCGCTTCCGCCCGGCCACCATCTCCGGGTGGGTGACCATGGCTTCCGCCACCACGGCGGCTCCTTCGCCCCGAGCCGCGCTCCTTCCGAACCGAGCGAACGCGTCGGCAATGCTCCGTAGTGGGACTGCGAAGCACATCACGCCGCATCCGTCCACCCCTGTCACGAGGTCCGATACGGAAGTCCCGCTCCACCTCGCCACCTCCGCCGCCATCCGCTTCTGGACCGGGTGATCCGGACCTCGATATCCCCGGGGGTCCCACCCGTGGTGGACCGCCAGCGCGAGCATCCCCGCATGCTTCCCCGAGCAGTTGCTCTCCACGGCCCCCGGACGGCGACCCTGATCCACCAACCGAAGACCCTCGGATGGCCGCAGCGGCCAGTGTCCACCGCACTCCAGCATCGATTCGTCGAGCCCGATCCGGTCGAGAATGCGCCGAGCCACCCTCACGTGCTCCTCCTGTGAGTTGTGGGAGGCACAACAGAGCGCCAGCTCTTCGTGCCCGAGGTCGAACCGCTCCAGAACGCCGTCCTCCACCAGGGGAAGCGCCTGGAAGGGCTTGGAGGCGGACCGATAGAAGGTCAGACGATCGTGTCGACCGACTCGGGCGAGCACGCGCTCCCCATCGGAGACCACCGCGTGAAAGACGTGCGTGGACTCGACTGCGTCGCCTCGGAACAGGCATACGCGACCCTCGGAGTACACGGTCAGATCCTCACCCGGGCTGCTCCCCCGCCTGGACTCACGATGAACCAGTGGGTCGGGCGTCTCCATACGCGGACCCGACGGATGCCTCCCGTCAGCCCCCCACCGGGTTCGCCCCAGGCCGCTCGTCGGCCAGGGCCACGAGCTCCTCGGGGGTGGCCGACTGTCCGAGGGCCCTCAGAGCTTCCTGAAGCTGCCGATCCCGGTCCTGGAGGCGCAGGAACTGGCCCTCCTCACCGAACGCCTGAAGGGCGATCTCCGACTCGAGCTGATACCGGACATAGCGGTCCGCTTCCCGGAGCACCTGGGCACTGGCCTGGAAATCAGAAGACCGCAACTCCCGCACGAAGGCCGCGACGAGGGCGTCGTCCACCGAGAAGTCCGGCGCCAACCGGGGATTCGCCTGGAGGTAGTCCACCACGAAGTTGAAGAGCGTTCGTGTGAAGACACCCTGCTGGGCATACAACGCTTGCACCGCACGGGATTCGCTCGTGGCCAGGGTATCCTGGATCACCCAGAGGTCCGGGGTGATCCCCCCTCCACCCAGGAGGGTGCGACCACCCGTCGACTGGAACTCGGGCCGATCCGGGAGATCCTCGGTGGCCACGAGGTCGTTGTCGAGGGTCCACGCCCCGTGCGGGAGGTCCGACCGGTCCTGGGGGACGTCCTTCTGAATGGAGCGCCCCACCGGGGTGTACCAGTGGGCCGTGGTGAGACGCAGGACGTTGCCGCCCGAAAGGGTGAACAGCGTCTGTACGGACCCCTTTCCAAAGGAGGGAGCGCCTACCACCAGGGCGCGATCGTGGTCCTGGAGGGCTCCAGCCACGATCTCCGACGCGCTGGCACTGGTCTCGTCCACCATGACGACCAGGGGAATCTCCGGGAACACCTCCGGGGTGCCGTCCCGGTAGACCTCCGACTGCCCCAGGGCGCGTCCCCGGGTCTCCACCACCTTCTCTCCTGCCGGGAGGAAGAGCTCCGCAATATCGATCCCTTCCTCCAGGAGGCCCCCTGGGTTGCCCCTCAGGTCCAGCACGATTCCGCGAGCACCCTCGTCGGCGAGCCGCTCGATCTCGGCCCGGACCTCGTCGGAGGAGGTCGTACGGAAGACCTGGAGGGGCACGTACCCCGCACCGTCGAGGACGACGGCGAAGGGGACCGACTTGAGGCGGATGATCTCACGGGTGAGGCTGAAGCTTATGGGGTCATCCAACCCGTTGCGTCCCATCTTCACGTCGACAGAGGTCCCTGCCTCACCCCGGAGGATCTCCACCGCCCGGTCGACCGACATCCCTTCGGCGGGCTGTCCGGCGATCTCCACGAAACGGTCTCCCGGTCGGATTCCCGCTCGGGCTCCGGGTCCTCCCGGCACCGCGCTCATCACGGTCACGAAGTCGTCCCTCGGGACCACCTCGAGCCCGACCCCACCGTAGTTGCCCTCCGTAGCTCGGATGCGGAAGTCCTCCCAGTCCTGCGCTTCGATGAAGGACGTGTTGGGGTCGTCCAACTCCTCGAGGACTCCGTCGATGGCCGAGTCGTACAGGACCGCCGGGTCTACCTCCTCGACGAACTGCTGGGAGACGTGATCCATCACCTCCTGAAAGAGGCGGACCTGCACGAAGACGTTTTCCTGGCGCGAAACGCCTTCCTGCAGAAACCACCCCCCCAGAAGGATGGATCCTCCAACGAGGATCAGCGGGAGGACTGCACGCTTGGGAAGAAACATTCGTTGTCGTTCTCGAGAGGAACTCGGTACTCCAAAGATTAAACCGCTGGGATCCCGAAGGTTTCCGGAAAGTTGCCCTGGAGCAGGCCCCGGAGCCGTGCGTGAACCTCCTCCGGCGTACCTCGGGCGTTCACGACCTGGACCCTGCCCTCACCCTCCGACAGGACTCGGTACCCCTCCCGCACCCGCTGAAGGAATCCGGTACCGGCCTTCTCGATCCGATCCAGGGTCTTCCCGTCCCTCGCCTGACGTTGGGTGCCCTCTTCCGCAGGCAGGTCCAACACCAGGTAGAGGTCGGGCTCCACCCCGCCCGTGGCGAACGCGTTCATCTGCTTGACCTGTTCGAGATCGAGGCCGCGCCCGAAGCCCTGATAGGCGAAGGTCGACAGGTCGAATCGGTCCGCGAGCACGGTCTCCCCGCGAGCCAGCGCGGGACTGACCACTTCCCTCACGAAGGCCGCCCGCGCCGCGAGCATGAGCATCAGCTCCGTCTCTGCGGGCATCTCCAGGCCATCCCGGTCGAGGAGGACGCCCCGGATGGCCTCCCCTACCGCGGTTCCACCGGGCTCCCGAGTGGAGGTGTGGGGAACCTCCATTCCTGCGAGCCAGGCCGACAGGAGCCGGATCTGGGTGCTCTTGCCCGATCCCTCCACCCCTTCCAGGACGATGAAACGCGGGGGTGTCAACGGCGCCTCCCCGGCAGCCAACCCGGTGGAGGCCCCGATACCTCCACGCAGCACCCGGGCCTGCCCGCCACCCGGAACGACCTCACTCGTAGTAGTCCAAGCCGAGGTGAGTGATCTGTTCCTCACCCATCATCCAGCGGAGCGTGTTCTTGAGCTTCATGTGCTGGATGAAGATGTCGTGCTCCGGGTAGAGCCCCGGGGCGGTCTGCGGGCTCTTGAAGTAGAAGGAGAGCCACTCCTGAATCCCGCTCATGCCCGCGCGGTGCGCAAGGTCCAGGAAGAGGGCCAGGTCCAGCACGATGGGAGCCGCCAGGATGGAATCCCGGCAGAGGAAGTCCACCTTGATCTGCATGGGATACCCCATCCAGCCGAAGATGTCGATGTTGTCCCAACCCTCCTTGTTGTCTCCCCGGGGCGGATAGTAGTTGATGCGGACCTTGTGATAGAGGTCCTCGTAGAGATCGGGGTACATGTTCGGCTGCAGGATGTGCTCCAGAACCCCGAGCTTCGACTCCTCCTTGGTCTTGAACGATGCGGGATCGTCCAGTACCTCGCCGTCCCGGTTCCCCAGGATATTCGTGGAGAACCATCCGTTCACCCCGATCATCCGTGTCTTGAAGCCCGGAGCGAGGATCGTCTTCATCAGGGTCTGGCCCGTCTTGAAGTCCTTCCCGCCGATGGGCACCCCTCGCTCCACCGCCGCCCGCTCCAGGGCGGGTATGTCGGCGGAGAGGTTTGGGGCTCCGTTGGCATAGGGCACGCCCTCCATGATCGCCGCGTACGCGTAGAGCATGGAAGGTGCGATGGAGGGGTCGTTGGCCTCCATCGCCGCTTCGAAAGCCTGGAGCGTCTCGTGCTGCGGCCCGCCCCGGAGGAAGATCTCCGTGGATCCGCACCAGACCATGACCAGCCGTTGGCAGCCGTGGGTCTCCCTGAAGGAGCGGATGTCCTCACGGATCTGCTCGGCCAACTCCTTCTTGTTCGCGGCCCGCTTCACGTTGGGACCGTCGAGCTTCTTCACGTACTCCGTGTCGAAGGCAGCCGGCATGGGCTCGATGGACTCGAGGAAGCCCCGGATCGGCTCCAGGTGCTCGTGACGGTTGAGGACCCCGGCGTTCACCGCGCTGGCGTATCCGTCGTCCGGGATGGGGTCCCACGCGCCGAAGACCAGTTGATCAAGCGCCGCCAGCGGGACGAAGTCCTTGATGAGAGGCGTCCGATCTTCCGTGCGCTTCCCCAGCCGGATGGTCTGCATCTGGCTCAGGCTTCCCACGGGCTTGGCGATCCCCTGTCTCACGGCCTCCACCCCTGCCACGAAAGTGGTAGCCACGGCCCCGAATCCGGGGAGCAGCACGCCGAGCTTTCCCTCGGCGGGTCGAATATCCGGACGCTCCGTCACTGGAACTCCTCGTTGAACTGCGCGATTGACGTCCCTGGAGGCACCGCGCCTCCGGGGCTCCTGCATGCGGGCTCGAACCGGGTCCCGCGTTCCGGCGGGCCCGTACTACGGGGCCAGGATGATCCGGCTCTCCGCCCCTTCCTCCATCCCCTGGGCGATGGTGCCGTTCACCTTCTGTAGAACCTTATCGAAGTTGGACTGGGCCGCTACCAGACGCTGGTAGGTCGAATTGGCCTGGAGCTTCGACAGGGCAGACTCGTACGCCTCCGCGACCTCGGTCTCCGGCTCCTTCCCCGACCGAATGGCGGTGGCGATTGCGCCCTCCAGCATCTGAAGCTCACTCCGGAGCTCGGCGATCTCGCGGTCGTCGTCGGCCGCCTGGATTGCCCGCCGAAGGGCCTGGTACTCATCTGTTCTCGCCAGCGCGTTTCCCAGACTCCGCGCCTGTTCCATGATTCCCGCCATGGGGTCTCTCTCCTCTCTCAGGACTCGCCGCCCGACGGACGGCGTTCAGCTGTGACGATGCGGGGCTTCCCCGCCAGATCTCGATGGATATCTCCGCCCTGGAAGGCGCCCGTGGCCGCGACGAGGTCCAGGACCGTTTCTGCCTGGCCCACACCGACCTCCAAGGCCAGAAGGCCACCTGCCCGCAGACGTCCCGGTGCCGCGGCCACCAGGGGGCGGAGAACACCGAGGCCGTCGTCGCCGGCAAAGAGGGCCTGGTGCGGCTCGTGTCCCAGGATCTCGGGCTCGAGCCGGCTCGCGTCGTCACGGGCCACATACGGAGGGTTCGAAACCACGACGTCCACTGTCAGGTCGGTCGGAAGACCTGAGAGACCGTCACTCTGCAGGAATCGGATTCGCTCTCCCACCGACGCGGTGACGGCGTTCTGCCGGGCCAACTCCAGGGCCGCCGCGGACAGGTCGAGGGCCCACACCTCGCGGAAGGATCCCTCCGCGAGCAGCGACAGGGCGATGCATCCGGTCCCCGTCCCCACATCCACCGCGGTGAGATCTCCTCGACCCGACGCCCAGCGGAGGACGGTTTCCACCAGGACCTCCGTCTCGGGCCGCGGAATGAGAGCCCTGGGATCCGTGATGAGCTCCAACTCCCTGAACCCGGTGCGCCCGGTCACGTACTGGAGCGGCTCGCGCTGGCCCCGGCGGCGCAGGAGCGGCCGGAATCGATCCAGCTCCTCCGGAGTGAGGGGTCGGTCGTACTCCAGGTAGAGTTGCAGGCGGGTTGTTTCCAGGGCATGGGCCAGCAGGTGTTCGGCATCCAGGCGGCCCGACTCCACACCCTTGGCCGCCAGATAGTCCGCACTCCAACGAATCAGGCGAAGAACGGTCCAAGGCCCCTCTTCCACACCGTGGGACTCCTTGCTCGAGGTCTCCACCATTCGTTTCCCGGCACGGGTGGATCCGCGCGGCCTCACCCTTCCACCTCGCTCATCCGTTCTTCCTGCTCCGCCAAGCGAAGCGCTCGGACGAAGGGATCCAGCTCCCCTCCCAGTACCCCGTCCAGGTTGAAGACCGAAAGCCCGATGCGGTGGTCGGTGACACGGCCCTGGGGAAAGTTGTAGGTCCGGATCTTCGCCGACCGGTCCCCGCTGCCGATCTGGCTCCGCCGGTCCGCGGCCCGGGCCGCATTCTGCTCCGCGATCTTCCGGTCCAGGAGTCGACTCCGGAGCACCTTCATGGCCTTGGCCTTGTTCTTGTGCTGCGACTTCTCGTCCTGACAGCTCACCACGAGCCCGGTGGGCAGGTGCGTGATCCGGACGGCCGAGTCGGTGGTATTCACCGACTGCCCTCCAGGGCCTGAAGAGCGGAAGACGTCGATCCGCAGGTCGTTCGGGTCGATCTGAACGTCGACCTCCTCGGCCTCCGGGAGGACAGCCACCGATGCCGCCGAGGTGTGAATGCGTCCCTGGCTCTCCGTCTCGGGAACCCGCTGAACACGGTGGACCCCGGACTCGAGCCGAAGACGGCCATAGGCTCCGTCTCCGCGGACCTCGAAGATCACCTCCTTCAGTGCCCCGGGAATCCCCTCAGACAAGTCCACCAGCTCCACCTTCCACCCCATTCGTTCGGCATACCGCTGGTACATCCGGAACAGGTCATGGGCAAAGAGGCCCGCCTCGTCACCCCCGGTCCCCGCCCGAATCTCGACCACCGCCGGCCGGTCGTCCATGGGATCCCGGGGAATGAGACGCTCCCGGACCTCCTCGGCCAGCGCTGGGATGATCGCCTCCAGGCGATCCATCTCGTCGACGGCCAGCTGCCGCATCTCCGGATCCTCCGCCGCCAGGAGATCCCGGGCGTCCGAGACCTCCGTGAGGGCATTTCGGAGTTCTCCGCCCAGCCGAATGAGCGTCTCCAGATGGGACCGCTCTCGACCCAACTCCCGGAGTTGTTCGGGATCCCTCAGAACCGCGGGGTCGGTCAGACGCTGATCCACCTCTCGGAAGCGGCGCTCCGCTTCGTGGAGTCGCTCGAGGAGTCTCGGGTCCACTCCGTCAGCGGCGTCAGTCATGCGAGGCGCTCATGAGCGGAAGGCGCGGGCGCTCGTCACGCCCGTGCCGTCGAGGCCGTTACTTCTCGGCCTTCGAGTACTTCTTCCGGAACCGCTCGACGCGACCCGCCGTGTCCACCAGGCGCTGCTTGCCCGTGTAGAAGGGATGGCATACGGAGCAGATCTCGACGTGGATCTCGTCGCGGGTGGACTTGGTCTCGATGCGGTTGCCGCAGGAGCAGACGATGACCGCCGACTGGTATTCGGGATGAATTCCCTGCTTCATGGTCCTTCTCCACAGGCCCGGGATCTGCGAGGAAGGGGATTCCGCCTCCCTCGAGCGCGACGGACCCGGACAACCCGCCCGCGCCGCTGGATAGACTGGATAAGTTAGAAAAGCGCCAGTTGGGGATCAACGGGGGTGCGAACGCTCGGACGGGGCGCCCTGAAGCCGCTGAGTCGCCCTCAGTGCGGCGACCCCTCCCACAAGCACCACGAGGACGCACAGGGGACCCACCAGGTCCCCCAGGAGGACATAGGGCGTGGCACCGGAAAGGCCCCGGATCTCGGCCACCGCCACACCCGCGACGTGTGGCGCGATCAGAGGTTGCCAGCGCCCGACGGGGGACACCACTCCGGTCCAGCCCGTGTTGCCGACCCTGAGAGCCCCCAGCCCGGTCTCCACACTGCGGAGGACGAGGTGGGCTGCGTGCTGCTGAAATGCGGGGGTCCTCGTCCACGGTCGACTCCCCGCGAGCCAAGCATCGTTCGTCACGTTCAGAAGCCATCCGGCGCCTTGCACAGCCTGGGCTCGCCCGAGGCTGGCCCACGCCGATTCGATGCAGATGAGGGTCCCCGGGCGCCGGGCAACGGGGAGCGGAAGGGGCGGCCCGCCCCGGATCAGGGTTCCTCTGGGCGTCCATTCCACCCCTGGGACCAGCGCGATCTTTCCGTACCGGGCGGCAACGCCCTGGGGCCCGACAACGAGGACGGCGTTCTCCTTGCCGCCACGGGTCTCGCCGAACCCACCGAGAAGGACGGGCGCGTCGAGCCGTTCGGACCATCCCGCTAGCCACGAATCGAGCCCGACGGCCGTGGATTCCCCGTGGCCGGAGCCTTGGACCGAAGCCGTGTCCGGGAACGCGATCGGGAAGTGCGTCTCCGGGATGACAACGACCTCTGCACCCGCGCCTTCCAGCTGAGGCAGGAGCGCGGCAAGGCTGGTTCGAGCTGCCTCCAGACCGGCCAGGGAGTCCCGCTTGACCGCGAGCGGTATGGCGGGTTGGACCGCACCGGCCACCAACACGCGCTCGGTCTGGACCGAGCCCGTCCGGTACTGGCCCGCGGCCCACCACGCCCCGACGAGAAGTCCAGCCGCCAGGAGAGGGCGGTACGACGCCGCCCACCTGCCCCCCGTTGGGAGGTGCGGGGCCCCGGATTCGGCGGTGCGTGCCAGCCAGGCCGCGGCGAGAAACCCGTTCACGAGCGCCACGAGCAATCCAAGGCCCGTCTCCCCTACCCAGGCGGCCGGCTGGATCAGGGGGACCCAATCCACCAGCGGAAGGCCGAGGGGGGACCAGGGGAACCGCAGCGGACCCAGAAGGTTGGCCCTGATCCACTCCACGGACGCCCACGCCACCCCGGCAGCGATGGGGAGAGGGAGCCTCAGACGAAGCAGGTGAACCGCGGCCCCGAGGCTCCCCCCGAGGACTGCCAGAAGGAACAGCTGGCCCAGGTAGGCGACGACGGGCCAGCCGACCCCCAGTCGCAGGGGGAGCAGGAGAAGCCAGTAGAGTTGGAGACCCCAGAACACCAGGAAGAAGACAGCACCGGACCGGGCAACCTGGCGGACCCCGGCCGCTCCACCCGCCTGCCGGCCCACGTGAACGAGCCAGGGAACCAGGGCAACCCAGACGAGGAACCGCGATGGATGGGGGAGGAACGCGAGAAAGAGGAGAGTCCCGGAGAGGACGGCGCTCACGGGGTCGTCGTGGGTAGGCGGCCCACGGCCCATGCCAGAGCAAGGTGTACCGGGGTGGCCGTCGCCACGATCTCCCAGTTCGACTGATCGAAGCCCGGGAGGACCTTGAGGGCCACTCCGATCACGGCCAGATAGGCCACCCCCCAGAGGAGCTTTCGCAGACCCGCTCCCGCCGTCTTTCCCATCAGCAGCGGAAAAGCCAGCACGAGGCCCGGAAGCAGCAGCGGTGAGGTCTGAACCAGGTTCTCGTTCCACCGCCAGAAGTCGTGGTCCGTGAAGGCCCAGGCCAGGACCAGGATCCACCCCAGGGCACCGGCGACGAGGCACCAGGCGACCACACCGAGTCCCAGGGCCCGTACCCCCGCGGTCTTTCCGAGGGCGAGCCCACGACGACTCCACATTCCGAGAACGAGGATCCCCCCACCCAGGGCAAGACCAAGCAGGAGTGAGCCGGCCCACCGGTTGGCCGGCGCCGAGGCCGGCGCCCCACGGGTCGACTCCAACAGCGGGACCTCCCGCACCACAAGGGGCCTGGATTCGCCGTCCACCACGACTTCGGCACTAGCGAGGTGGCGCCGCATCTGCATGGGGAGGAACATCGCCTCCCAGGCCGTGATCTCCTGGTCCCCCGGATTCCCCAGGACCACCTGCAGCCCCGCCTCCGCCAGGGGATCGGGGCGAAGGAGCCGCCGCGTGTGCCATCGCCATGTCGCGTTTCCAGGAAGGTCCCGGAAGGCCTCCCGCAGCTGGCCATCCAGCACCGAGTCCAGGGCGTCGCGGGCCCGTGTCGAGCAGTTGTCCCTGTAATAGTGATAGGCGTACTGGGCGTTCTCGGGCCGGGCGTTGGTGCGAACGAGACGATCGAGCTCCTGCTCCTGCTCCGGTGTCAGCGCCAGCTCCTGGGCCCAAACGGATCGATTCTGGGAGCTGTAGACGTCGAGCATGGGCTGCAGGTACCGTCCCCCCATGCCGTAGAGCATCGTTCCCCGGATGAGCCGGAGAATGAAGTTCTCCTGGCGAAACGAGAAGAGTCCCCACTCCCAGAGGACGTCCTCGCCGGTTCTGGCATCGTGAATCCAGAGGCCGTTGTGGCCGAACCTTTCCCAGATGGCGTCTCCGGGCTCGGCGGTCACCAGGAAGACCGTGAGGGGGTCGTCGGGGTCTGCGGGTTCGGCTCCGTCGGCTCCCCTTCCCGTGGTCTGCGCGTGCACCGCCCCCGCCCCACCCACCGCAAGGGCGAGAATCACGATCAGCCCCTGGGCGAGATGGCTCGGAACCCGTCCCGCCACTGCGGAGAAGTGGTGCCTCAGAGCTCCACCTCCCGGCCTTCCCGTGCCGATTCGTAGGCCGCCTGGAGGATTGCCATCACCTGCGCCTGGGATCGGGGCAACTCCACTTCCGCAAAGCCTCGGGCTGCACGAAAGAAGTGGTCCAACTGGCGTCGGTGCGCGTTGAGGTAACGACCTCCCTTGCGCGGCGGCCCCCCCTGCTCGGGGGTCACGTCCATGGGCCGCCCACCCAACTGCTTGAAGATCTCCAGGGGTGGAAGCTGACCCGAGCCTTCACGACCCAGGACCCGGAGGTAGTGGGTGTCTTCCCGGGCGAAGTAGGTCCAGCTCACCTCCAGCGAGAGCGACAGGCCTCCGTCGGTCTCCATGAGCACGTTCGCGGCGTGCTCGACCTCCGGCTCGCCATCCGAGAGAATCGCCGAGACCCTCTGGACGGTGGGATTCCCGAGCACCCAGAGCAGGAGGTCCAGCGCCGGAGCGCCGAGGTCCATGAGGGCCCCCCCGCCCGCCTCCTCCGGGTTCTGGCGCCAGGTCGTCCGGCGCATGGGGACAAAGCGGTTCATCCACGCGACGCGCCCTGCGTAGACCTCCCCCAGCTCACCTCCGGCCACGAACGCCCGGAGGGCCGCCACGTCCGGCCGAAAGCGATGACTCATCCCCACCACGAGGATCCGACCCGAGGATTCGGCCGCCTCCACCACCGCCCGGCACCCCCCCGGTGTGAGTGCCAGGGGGCGCTCCACCAGAACGTGCTTCCCCGTCCCCAGCGCCGTCACGGCCTCCGACTCATGGAGATGATTGGGCGTGCAGAGAATGACGGCGTCAACCGCATCTCCCTGGAGCAGCTCTTCCGTGGACAGCACCCCAGGCACATGGAACCTGCGGGCGAGAGCCTCGGCCTTGTCCGGGTCCTTGTCGGCCACCGCGACGACTTCCACGTCTCGCCGGTTGGTGCAGAATGGAAGGTGCACCAGCTGTGCAACCGCGCCGGTGCCGACAATGCCTACGCGGAGCCGGTCCTGGCTCGTCATGGGCGGACCTCCCCCGGTGCTGCTCCGCCAATCATCATCTGGATCCCCCCTCGCAAGGCTCCGAAGCGCAGGTCCCCGAGAAACTCATAGCGGGCGTCACCGAAGACTCGCACCAGCGAAGACAGGGGATATTCCAGCCCAGCGTGAACATTGAATCCCGCCACCGTCGAGTCGAGGAGGTCCTCCACGAAGGTCCCGTCGATTGCCTCTCCGCTGCCATTCTGGAAGTGGGCCGCGACCCCGCCCCCCAGATAGGTGAGCACACCGAACGGGACACGCCACACGAACTGACCATCCACCCCGACGGTCACCGCCGACCAGTCGATGACGCCCAGGTCCAGGGACGGCAGGGGGGCCAGCGGATTCTGGTCGAAGACGAGCTCCGCCACCCGGTTCTCGAGCTTCATCACCTCCGAGCGGGTCATGCTGGATGAGAAATACCCGACCCGGGGCAGGATCCGAACCCCCGGTCCGAGGTACCCCAGGTCGAAGCGCATTCCGTATTGGAGCGCGTCCTCCACCTTCTCCGGGAAGATGTAGCCCAGTTCGAACCCGATGCCCCGGAAGGTCAACTCGTCGTAGTCGTAGTCTGCGAGCCCCTGAGCGCCACCGGCGGATGCGCCCAAGGCCAGAGCCATGAGTACCCCGGCCAATCCGCGGGCGAACACACGTGTGCTTGTCTTCACGGTCCCAACACCCTCCCGATGAGGTCGTACTCCATGGCATCCACGATCTCCACCCTGGTCATGTCTCCGGGACCCACCACCGGGCCCCGCAGGAGGTGGGTCACACCGTCCACGTCCGTGGCCTGGCCCTGAGTGCGCCCGACCGCGCCGAAGTCCTCGTCCTCCTCCGGCTCGACGATACGGTCCACAAGGACGGTCTGGACGGCCCCCACCTGCTCGAGATTGCGCTCCAGTGAGATGCCCCGCTGAAGGTCCATCAGCCGCTCCAGCCGCTCCCGCTTCAGCGAATCAGGGAGGTGATCCGGCATCTCCGCAGCTCGCGTGCCCTCCTCCACGGAGAATGCGAAGGCGCCGACCCGCTCGAACCGGATCTCCTCCAACAGCTCCAGCAGCTGTCCGAAATCCTCCTCCGTCTCCCCTGGGAACCCCACGATCACCGTGGTCCGAAGGGTGAGGTCCGGGAGGGCGTCTCTCAGCCACGCGACCCGCTCGCGGATGGTATCGCGCCTCTCGGGCCGCCTCATGGCCTGGAGCATCCGGTCGCTTCCGTGCTGCAGCGGCATGTCGAGGTACGGCAGGAGCCGGGCTCCCTCCCCCTCCGCGGACCGCTCAGCCATGAGCTCGACGAGCTCCCGGGTGATCCCCGAGGGGTACATGTAGAAGAGGCGGTACCAGTCGACCTCGGTCCGGTCCAGGAGTGCCCGCAGCAGGTCCGGAAGGAGTGGCGCCGACCGGTCCCTCCGTCGGAGGTCCCTTCCCCACCAGGTGGTGTCCTGGGAGACGATGTTCAGCTCCCGGACCCCGGCCTTCCCCAGAGAACGGGCTTCCTCCACCAGCTCTTCGAGGGGCTGCGACCGGTGGAGACCACGCATGAGCGGAATGGCACAGAAGGCACAGGTGTGGTCGCAACCCTCACTGATCTTGAGGAAGGAGGTGTGAGGCAGGTCTCCCGTCAGGAGGCGGAGGGGACGCTCCATGATGGGAATACGGTCCGGGGGTGGCAGGAGGCCCCGGTCCTGCAGCTCCGGCACGAGCCCCTGCAGCTCGGTGAGCCCCATGTAGAGATCTACTTCGGGAATCTCCCTCGCCAGCTCGTCCTTGTATCGCTGGACCATGCACCCCACCGCCACCACCGCGCGGACCCGGCCGTCCTCCTTCAGGGAACAAGCCTCGAGGATCGTCTCGATGGACTGTTCCTTGGCGGCCTCGATGAATCCGCACGTGTTGACGATGACGACCTCGGAATCCTCTACTTCGCTGGTGACCCGGGCTCCGTGCCCCACGAGCGATGCCATCATCCGCTCGGAGTCCACGGTGTTCTTGTCGCACCCGAGGGTGACGAGGGAGATCCGCGGTCCCTGCTCCGGTCCCAGCTCCGTGCGCAGGCGCCGAGCTTCCCGCACGGTGAACGGGACGCCGGGGCGAACCGGCTCCGGCGCCACCGGAAACACCGGGAGATCTCTGGACCTCATCTCGATCCACCCGTGACCACGGTGACGCCGGGAGGTATGCGGAACGAGAAGTCCTCTCGACCCACCGGCGGGTCGAGGCGGACCGACTCCAGCGTGATGTCGCGGACGGTGCCGTTATTCTCGCTGATCTCGACTCTGCGGATCAGGTGCTCCACGGGATCGATCCAGACCCGCGCAGATCGATATCCACGGTCCGCCAGGGGATCGAGACGGATCCTCAGGGCGCGCCGTCCGGCGACGGAGTCCTCCCCCTCCATCGTGGCCCGGTACTTCTCGCGCGGCTGGTCCAGGAACTCGCGGTAGAAGTCCAGTCCTCCCCGTGAGGGGTCCAGTGGAAGCCGTACCACCTGATCCGGGTTCACCGAAGCGTAGTAGACCCAGAAGTGGGTACCGTCGGCCACCACCTCGTCTCCCATGGGCTCGGTGAACCGCATGAAGAAGAGGTTCGGCTGCCGCTGGCAGAGCTCTCCGCGACTCTCCCGTCGCTCTCCCAGGAGGGTGACGGTGAGCACCTGGCGAAAGTCGGCACAGACCACGCGGAGGCCACCGTACCGCTCTGCAGCCTGCTCGAGGGCGGCCATGGCGCGGGCCGAATCCTGAGCCACCACCGGGCCGGCGAGACCCAGCGCACCCAGACACCCGAACATCGCCCACCGGGCGGGGTGAAGACGCGGAAGCGCGGACCGGAACTGGAACACGAAGGAGGACTCCGATGGCGAGGAAGGGCCTGGATTCTCCTGGATTCTACTCGACCCGCCGGAGGCCGTTCCCGCCTCTTCACCCATGACTCACGCCCCGGGAAACAGCTGGTCGAGCTCCGCAAGGCTGATGAGTACCTCGCGAGGCTTGGAGCCGTCTGGAGGGCCCAGCACGCCCGCGTCGTGGAGTTGGTCCACGATGCGAGCGGCGCGTCCGTACCCGATGCTCAGACGGCGCTGAAGGAGTGAGGTGGAGCCGCCCTCGTTCTGGATGCACACTTCCGCGGCCCGCCGAAACAGCTCGTCCCAGTCCCCGGCGATGGCCTCGGCCGAAGCGGATGCATCGGCCATCTCCTGGCTCCGCAGCTCTTCGAGGATGTCCAGCTCCCCGGGGTATCGGTCGCCCCGGCTGGCTGCCGCGGCTCGGGCTTCGGCCACCTCCCGGTACCACGTCAGGAGCTTCTCGGTGTCATCGGTGGAGATGAAGGCACCCTGGATCCGAACGGGCTCGCTCTGTCCCGGCGGTAGGAAGAGCATGTCCCCGTTCCCGAGGAGTGCCTCGGCTCCGTTCTGGTCCAGAATCGTGCGGGAATCGGTCTTGGACGCGACCCGGAAGCCGATCCGGGTGGGGAAGTTCGCCTTGATCAATCCGGTGATGACGTTCACCGACGGGCGCTGCGTCGCCACGATCAGATGGATCCCGATGGCCCGGGCCTTCTGGGCGAGCTGTGCCAGGGGACGCTCGACCTCGCTCTGGACCTGCATCATGAGGTCGGCCAGCTCGTCCACCACCACCACCAGGTAGGGGAGTGGTCCGTCGTCGTAGACGTGGCGGTCCGGATCGCCCTCGATGCCTTCCGGCGTTGGCCGTCGGAGGACGACCCCATCCAGCACCTTGCGGTTGAATTCCGCTAGGGATCGGGCGCCATTCTCCTTTAAGAGCTGATACCGGCGCTCCATCTCCAGAACCGCCCACTTCAGGACTCCCGCAGCATCGTGGGGGTCCGTGACCACGGCGTGGCGCAGGTGGGGAAGATCCGCGTAGGCGGAAAGCTCCACCATCTTGGGATCGATCATCAGGAGACGCAGGGTCTCCGGCGTGTGGCGGAAGACGAGGGAGGTGATGATCGTGTTGATGCACACCGACTTTCCCGCCCCTGTGGCCCCCGCGATGAGCAGGTGGGGCATCTTCGTGAGGTCCGCGACGTAGGGCTTGCCCGTGAGATCCTTGCCCAGCGCCAGCGGAAGGGAGCCTTTGGCGCGGACAAACTCCCTGGCCTCCAGGATGCCGCGAAGATGGACGACCTCGGAGACCGGATTGGGGATCTCCACCCCCACCGCTCCCTTCCCGGGAATCGGCGCGACGATCCGGATCGACGGCGCTCGCATGGCGAGGGCGAGATCCGCATCCAGATTCGCGATGCGGTTCACCTTCACTCCGGGAGCCGGGACCACCTCGAACTGGGTCACCACCGGTCCGGTGGTTCGACCGCCGAGCTCACACTCCACGTTGAACGTCCGGAGCTTCTCCACCAGCACCTGGCCCAGGCCGTCCAATTGGCGCTCCATGTCGGCACGGTCCGCTCCATCTTCCATGGTCAGGAGCTCCCCCGAGGGCAACTCACCGCCCTCCAGGTCACCGGGGTCAGCCGGGTCGGGTAGCTCCTCGCCCAGATCGCGGGCCGTCCCCGTATCCACCGCCGCGACCTCGACGGCGGGCTCCGCTTCCGACACCGCTTCGGGGGTGGGCTCGTCGTCTCCTGTCTCGGGTCCCGTCCAGACGTCCGGCTCCAGGGGGCCGGGCACCTCACCCGCCACACCCTCTCGGCGAGCCGCGATCTTCGCTGCGACCCCACGTGCAGCCCCCCGAGCAGCGGTGCTCCCTCGGGCCAGGCCGCCGGCGATGGTCCGGAGGGGATTCCAGCCCAGCGTCCCCACAGACAGCGCCACCAGGAATGCACCCGTGAGGAGCGTGGCCCCGATCCACCCAACTGCCCCGGCCAGGGGGTCTCCCAAACGGGCACCCACCCATCCACCGGCCCCGGGCGCGGACATCCAGATCGCGAGCATGGAGGACCCCGCCACGAGAAGCCCGAGGTTCAGCGCACCGAGGCGAAGAGCGCGAGACGGCGTCATCCACTGACCGGACCAGAGTCCCACCAGGACCAGCAGGGTCGGCACCAGGGGCGCTGCACCACCTGCCGCGGCGCGCATCAATCCCTGCGCGGCCCCACCCAGGGTGCCCACCAGGTTCCCCGACGGGAACCAGGTCACACCCCGCGGACCGAACCAGGTGATCGGGACCAGCGACAGAAAGAGGAACAGCGCGAGGACGAGGAAACAGATCCCCAGAAGGTCCCGCTCCTGCTCAGGGCTGAGCAGGCGGGCCCGTCCCTTGCGAGCCGACCGCCGCTTCGAGGCGGGCTTCTTTCTGCCTTTCGGCATGTCAGGTCCGATCGGAACGAAGCGGTACGAGAGCCCGGTCACGGAGGACCGGGACGAGGGAGAGGACGTCGGTCTGCGCACACCACTGGAGGTCCTTCCCCATTCCCAACTCCAGCAGGCCCTTTCCGGCCTCCGTGGAGGCCAGGAACGACTCGGAGACCGAGTGCGTCGAGGCCAGGGACAGGGCCGCCCGTGCCGAGTCATCCGCCTCCATCGACGCTCCTCGATTCTCCATGAGGGCGAGGAGCATTCCGGCGCAGACCGCGTCCTCGAGGGCGAACCCGTCCTCGCGCCCCGCGCACAGGACCACGAGCCTCTCCGGCTCCCGCTCCAGCAACTCGTCCGCCACCGCCCTGAGGTTGAGGAACGCCGCCGCCATGACCGTGTCGGCCGGCTGAACGGCAACCAGCGCTCGGGTCCCGTTCGTGGTGTTCATGATCAACCGCTTCCCCTTCACCGCATCGGCGGTGAACTCCAGCGGCGAGTTCCCAAGATCGTAGCCCTCGATCATCAGGCCCCGCCGCTCGCCACACAGAAGTGTGTCCTCGCGACCCAACGATTGGGCCAGTCGCAGGGCTTCCTCCGTTGAGGGGGAGGGGTAGATGGCCTTGGCACCCCGGGCGAGCGCCGTGGCGAGGGAGGAGGTGGCGCGAAGGATGTCCACCACCACCGCGGTGGCACCCGCCAACTCCGCCGGCTCCACCTCCGGGATCGTAAAGTGAACTTCGACCTTCATTCGCTAGCTCCCGCCCGGCCCGGGCCGACGCTCGAAATACCGGTCCAGGAAGCCGGTATCCACGTTGCCGTTCCTGAACTCATCGTCACGCACGATCTCCTCCAGGAAGTCCACGGTGGTGTGGATCCCTTCCACCACCAGGTGGGCCAGGGCGTTTCGGGCCCTGGAGATCGCCTCCTCGCGGGTATTCCCGCTCACGATCAGCTTGGCGAGCAGCGAGTCGTAGAAGGGCGGTACGCGGTACCCCTGGTAGACATGGGTGTCGAGACGTACACCTGGTCCCCCGGGAGGATGGAAGGTGGTGATGGTCCCGGGCGAGGGGGCGAAGTTCCTCTCGGGGTCCTCCGCATTGATCCGGAACTCGATGGCGTGCCCCCGGAGCCTCACATCGTCGGGGAAGGAGAGTCTCTCACCCGCCGCTACCCGGATCTGCTCCTTCACCAGGTCGAGCCCCGTGGTCACCTCCGTTACGGGGTGCTCCACCTGGATGCGGGTGTTCATCTCGATGAAGTAGAACGACCCGTCCTGGTCGAGGAGGAACTCGACGGTACCGGCCCCCACGTAGTCGATGGCCTGCGCCGCCTTCACGGCAGCGCCACCCATCTGTGCCCGGAGTTCCGGTGTGAGTGCCGGCGACGGGGCCTCCTCGATGAGCTTCTGGTGCCTGCGCTGCACCGAGCAGTCCCGCTCACCGAGGTGAATCACACGACCGTGCTGGTCCCCGAATACCTGAAATTCCACGTGTCGCGGCCGTAGGATACAGCGTTCGAGATAGACCCCGGGATCTCCGAATGCCGCCTCGGCCTCGTTTTGGGCCGCCTGCAGAAGCTTGGGGAAGGACTCCAGGTCGTGGGCGATCCGCATGCCCTTACCGCCCCCCCCGGCCGACGCCTTGATCATGATGGGAAAGCCGATCGCAACCGCCGCCGAAGCCGCATCCGAGGCATCCGTGATGACGTCCTCCGATCCCGGTACGGTGGGCACGCCTACCTCCATCATGGTTCGGCGGGCCGTGGCCTTGTCCCCCATGGCGCGGATCTGATCGGGCGTGGGGCCGATGAACACGATTCCAGCGCGCTCGCAGATCTCGCTGAACTCCGCGTTCTCGGCCAGGAACCCGTAGCCCGGATGGATGGCGTCGGCGCCGGTGACCTCCGCAGCCGCGATGATTCGCGGGATGTTCAGATAGCTGTCCTTACCGGCAGGCGGACCGATACAGACGTCCTCGTCCGAGAACCGGACGTGGAGAGATTCCCGGTCGGCCTCGGAATAGACGGCGACCGTCTGGATGCCGAGTTCGTGACACGCCCGAACGATCCGGAGGGCGATCTCTCCACGATTGGCAATGAGGACCTTCTTGAACACGTTCGTTCTCCTATGAGATCGCGTCCGGCTCCAGGCTCCGGAGACGGACGCGACTCAGTGTGTTCGGCCTGGCCCGCCCCCCGAAGGGGGACTCAGGCGGGATCGATGCGGAAGAGGACCTGGCCGTACTCCACAGGGTCCGCATTCTGGACGCAGATCTCCGCAATGGTGCCGGCCACCTCTGCTTCGAGTTCATTCATGAGCTTCATGGCTTCGATGATGCACAGCGTGTCTCCGACGCCGACCTTCTGGCCCACCTTCACGTAAGGAGGAGCATCCGGGGCCGGGGCCGAGTAGAAGGTGCCGACCATCGGGGACGGAATCTCCGCCAGCCCCGAGCCGGAAGCATCCGGAGCCGGCGCCTCGGCCGGGGCCGTCGGAGCGACGGGTGCAGCTGGAACCGGCAAAGGTGCCGCGCCCGCAGGTGTCGCCGAGTGGACCACCGTCGTCCCCGAGGAGGGGGAGGGGGGGGTCTTCGAGATGCGGACCCGCGTCCCACCCCGCTCGATGTCCACGGAGTCGATGCTGCTCTGGTCCACAGCCTTGATCAGGCTCTTGATGAAGCTGAGATCCATCATCATGTGACTCGCGTCAGGTATTTGTCCTCGGTCCGGTCTACCCGGATGACGTCGCCCTCTTCCACGAAGAGGGGAACGTTCACCGAGGCTCCGGTTTCGAGCTCTGCGGGCTTGGTTCCCCCCTGCGCCGTATCGCCCCGGACGCCAGGATCGGTCTTGACCACGCGGAGCTCGACGAACTGGGGCAGGTCGACGGCGATCACCTTCTCGTCGTGGACCAGCCCTTCGCACTCCATGTTCTCCTTCAGGTACTTCAACTGCTCGTCCCCGATCACGTCACCGGACAGGGGTATCATCTCGAACGTCTGGGCGTCCATGAAGTGATATAGCTGGCCGTCGGAGTAGCTGTAGTTCACGGGACGGCGTTCCAGCCGCACGGATGTGACCTTCTCGCCGGCCCGGAAGGTCTTGTCCACGACCGCGCCGGTGAGGACGTTCTTGAGCTTCGTGCGGACGAACGCGCCCCCCTTTCCGGGTTTCACGTGCTGAAAGTAGGTGATGGTCCAGAGCTGTCCGTCCATGTCCAGGACCATACCGTTTCTGAAATCGGCCGTGCTTGCCATGGGGTCGCCGCGCTTCTCGCCCTCAGGAGGTTTGGTACAGGTGGGTCACGAGCCCACGAAGACCGAGAAGATAGCTGTCGCCGCCGAATCCTAAAACCACACCGTGAGCCACCGGCGCCAGGTAGGATCGTTGGCGAAAGGCCTCGCGGGCGGTGGTGTTGCTGAGGTGAACCTCGACGAAGGGCTTACCGACCCCCACCAACGCGTCCCGCAGGGCGACACTGGTGTGCGTCAGGGCCCCGGCGTTCACCACGAACCCGGCCACGCGCTCCGCCGCGTTCTCGATCAGGTCGAGAAGCTCCCCCTCGTGATTGGATTGGTGGATCTCGAGCTCGACCCCCAGTTCCTTCGCGAGCTCGTGGAGCCGACCTCCAATGCTGTCCAGGGTCTCGGTCCCGTATACCTCCGGCTCACGTCTTCCCAGGAGCCGAAGGTTCGGGCCGTGCAGAACGGCGAGTCTCACGGTTCATCCGTCCCGGATCCGGGGGGAGGGTCGGACTCCGGTCTCGTTTCGTCCTCCCCCGTACCCTTTCCGGGCGTCCAGGCCAGCAGTCGCCCGAAGTAGGCGCCGGCCGAGGCTTCGGGAGGCGGGGTCTCGACCAGCTCCTCCCCTTCCCCATGCCACGCATACGGACTGGGAGTCTCGGCCACCGGCTCAGGGACGGAGATGGACGGATGGAGTTCGTGAGCCTCCGCCTCGAACGAATCCCCCTCCCGCGGAAGCGCCGGGGCCGCCGGAGGCGACCCAAGCGTATGGCCCCCCGAATCCGGTTCGGCACCGAGAGCCGAACGCAGCGCCTCTACTTCCCCGATCCGTCGCTCGAGTTCGGAATCGCCGGGGTGTTGCTCCTCGAGTCGGTGGTAGACCTCCAGCGCCCGGTCCAGGAGGCCCTGCCGCACCAGGAGCTCCGCCATGGTGCGAGTTACCGGAGTCGCGTCTCCCTCGACCTCGCCTTGGACCGTCTCCTCCGTGGCGTCTTCCAGGTCCCCTTCGGCACCGGGACCTCCGCCGGGCTCCTCGCCGGCTCCCTCGACGGCCTCCTCGGAAGCTCCCTCGAAAGCCTCCTCGAAAGCCTCCTCGCCAGCTCCCTCGACGGCCTCCTCGGAAGGCTGCTCGCCAGGCTCGTCAGGGGATCGGTCGGCCTCGGCTCCCTCGCCGGCGCTGGGATCGGCGGGTGCGCCCGACGCCACCCCGGCCTCCTCTCCCTCCTCCCACCCTTCGTCCGAACTCTCCTCGGGGCGGAGGTCCCACAGACTCATGAAGGGGAGCGCGGAGAGGTCCTCCTGCCGCTTACGGGAGGGCGCGAGCTCGTCCAACGAGACGAAGGGAAGCCCATGGAGTGACTCTCCCGCGTCGGGAATCTCCTCCGGAGCCAGGTCCGCGAGGGGGAGGAAGGGAAGGCGAAAGAACCCCGGATCCTCGCCGGGCAGGGAGGGAGAGAGGGCCTCCACCGTGGGATGCAGCTCCAACGCCTGCTCAACCATGGCCGAGCCCGTATCGTCGCCCACCAACTCGAGGATTCGCCCCAGCCCGAGAAGGGCAAAGGGGTTTTCCGGATCCAGCTCCAGCGTCCGGGTGAACCGCGTTCGAGCGTCTTCCAGGTCCCCTCGCTCCACCGCGACCCACCCCAGGGTCAGATGCCCGGGAGTGAACAGGGGGTGGGCCTCCAGCCCTTCGCTCAGGACCTCTGCAGCCTCGTCCAGTTCTCCCGCCCGTCGAAGGGCATTTCCGAGCTGTGCGAAGACCCTTCCATCGGGATCACGCGGCGACCCCAGCAGGAGCCGAAGTTCCTGAATCTCTCGGATCGACTCTTCTGCCACGGGATCTCCTGTGGGGTGGGCGGGGTCTTCCATTCAGGCTCGGGGGCAAGATAGACGGCGCCGGAAAGGGAAGTCAACGCGACGTTTCCCCCCCGCACCGACCCCCGGGACGGCCCCACCCGCGTCGGGCCGCCACCGGCCTGGTTGAGGCGGGTTTCGCGCCCGGTTAGCTTTTATGACTTGTCTCCCGGCGAGGTGCGCCGGGTACGCCACAACGTGAGACAGTTGGACGAGAGGTCCGGAGGGTAGCAGCGCCCATGATGCGTCAAATGCGGGAGAACACCAAGTGGATCATGCTGGTGACGGCCTTGGCTTTCGTCGCCCTCATGGTGTTCGAGTGGGGAATGGACATGAGTGGCCAGAGCGCCGGAAGCGTGGGAGAGATCGGGCGCGTGAACGGGACGCCGATCTACTACGAGACGTACCAGGCCACCTACCGGAACCTCTACGACCAGATCCAGTCCAGCCAGGGCGACCTCGCCATCACCTCGCAACAGGTCAAGGAGATCGAGGACGCCGCCTTCGAAGAGGTGGTGAACCAGATCCTGATCCAGCAGGAACTGGAGAGACGCGGCATCGTCGTCTCCTCGGACGAGCTTCGGGCCGCCGCGCAGTTCAACCCGCCTCCGGAGTTCGCCACCGAGCCGGCCTTCCAGACGGATGGTCAGTTCGACTTCCAGAGGTACCAGCAGTTTCTGGCCACCGCGGACGAGCTCTTCCTGCTCTCGCTGGAAGCGTACTACCGGGACATCATCCCCCGGAGCAAGCTGCTGAGGCAGGTCTCGGCAGGGGTCTATCTCTCGGACCAGCAACTGTGGCAGCGGTTTCGGGATCAGAACGAGACCGTCGAGGTCCGCTACATCCCCATGGATCCGGCGCAGAGGATCCCGAATGACGCCGTTGAGCTGACCGACCGGGAGATCCAGGACTACTACGACGCGAACCAGACGGACTTCGAGCAGCCCGCTCGAGCCCAGGTACAGGTCGTCGTACTGGACAAGACGCCGACCGCCACGGATACGGTCGCATCCAGAGAGCGGGCACAGGAGCTCCTGGTTCGGATCGACGAGGGCGAGGGCTTCGCCGACCTGGCGGAGGCCGAGTCGTCCGACGAGATCTCCGGCGCCGCAGGCGGGGACCTGGGAGTCTTCGGGAGGAACCAGATGCTCCCGGCCTTCGACTCCGCAGTCTTTGGCGCTCCCGTGGGGCAGGTCGTAGGGCCGGTCCAGACGCCGGCGGGCTTCCACCTCATCGAAGTTCAGGAGCGCTGGGCCCAGGATAGCGCCAGGGCCAGACACATCCTGATTCCGGTGGCCCGCACGGAGGACTCGGAGATTGTGCTGTTCACCATGGCGGACTCCCTGGAGGACCTGGGCGAGGTGATGCCGCTGGAGGAGGCCGCGGCCCAACTCGGCCTGGCCGTGGAGTCTGCAGAGCTCACCGACGCCTTCGCATTCGTGTCGGGAGCCGGACAGGTCAGCGAGGGTGCGGACTGGGCCTTCGAGGAAGCCGAGGTCGGCGAGGTCAGCCCGGTGTTCGAGACGGCCCAGGCCTTCTACGCGCTGGAGCTGGTGTCCACCACCCCCGGCGGAGTCCTGCCGCTGGCTTCCGCCCGCCCCACCATCGAGCAGATCCTCTACTTCCAGAAGAAGCAGGCCCGGGCGGAGGAGGAGGCGGCTGGCGTGCTGGCACAGATTCTTGGGGGTGAGCCGCTCCCGAATGCGGCAGCGGGGGCGGGATTGGAGGTTCGGAGCGCGGGTCCATTCGCCAGAAACGACTTCGTTCCCGGTCTGGGCCGATACAATGCCGCTGTCGGCACGGCCTTCGGACTGGACATCGGGGAAGTCTCGGACGTGGTTTCGACCCCCTCGAACACCTTCCTCATCGAGCTCATCTCACGGACGCCTGCGGACAGCACCCAGTGGCTTGCCCAGAAGGATGCCCAGCGCGCGCAGGTCACTCAGCTCCTCCAGCAGGAGCGTCTCGAGGATTGGCTCGACGGCCTGCGGGACAACGCCCGCGTGGTGGACCGGCGCGACATCGTCCTCCGGCCTGCGGATGAACAGCCTGGTGGCCCAACGAGCCCGTTCGGCTTCGGATTCTGACCGACAGCCGGACACGACGCACCGCGTAGACTGGAAATGAGGGGGGGCGGGGGCCGCATGGCCCCCGCCCCCTTTCTTCATGGGCGTCTTCGGCGCCTTCCCGAGTCCAGCGCCTTCCCCATGACCGCGGCCCACGCTCCGGGCCGACGGGGGTCAGTCTTGCTGAGCCTTCAGGGTGCGGGGCTCGCCGTCATCCGACGAGTCCTCGTCCCGCTCCTCCACCGTCAGCCGCTGGTCGGATCGGGCGCCAGGGCCCGAGACCGGTGGCGAGTGGATGCTCTTCCGCGGGGGCTCGGGCGTCTTCAGCTCATTCTCGATCTCTCGGAGAGACCCCTTGAACTCCCGGATTCCCTTCCCCAACGACGAGCCGATCTCCGGCAGCCGCTTGGCCCCGAAGAGGAGCAAAACGACCAGGAAGATCAATAGGATCTCCCACATTCCGAGACCCATTCCCATGTGTCCAGCCTCCCAGGCGCCTGGGGCGCCGATTCATCGTTCTGGTCAGATCCAAGACCGAGCGATGAGCGCCACGATGAAGACGCCCACCAGGGTCAGCACATTCAGATACACCGCAATGGGCCCGAGGGTAAAGGATATCGCCACCAGGTCCATGGAGAAGGGTCCCACCGAGGCCGAAACCGCCGTCGTAAGGAAGGACCGAGCCGCGCTCTCAGGCAGGAAGTTCTCCGCCAGCTTCGTGAGGAGCCCTCCCAGGAAGAAGCCCAAGACGAGCGTCCAGATCACCCGCACCGACGTTCTGCGACCGGTATCGACCAGCATTTCCAGACCTTCTCAGCGGTTCCGTTGCGTGGCGTACGCCACCGAGGCGCGCAATGCATCTAACGCGGGTCCTTCCGGCAGCCCGTCCAGCGTGCGCAGCGCCGCGTCGGCGAACTGCACAGCCTTCTCCCGAGCATACTCGAGTCCGCCCAGGTCCTTGACCAGATCCACCACCGCCGCAATCTCCAGATCCGACGGATCCACGAGAGTGAAGAGATGTCGGATCTGGTCCATCTGAGACGGAGTGGCCCGACTCATGGCTCCCACGAGAGGGAGGGTCACCTTCCGCTCACGCAGGTCGTGACCCGTCGGCTTGCCCGTCACGTCGGCGGACCCGGTGTAGTCCAGGAGATCATCGGCAACCTGGAAGGCCATCCCGAGGCTGTGGCCGAATGAAGCCAGGGGCCCCCGGAGTCGTTCGTCGCCCACCAAAGCACCCAGCTCGCACGCCGCGCTCATCAGAGAGGCCGTCTTGGCCGCGATGAGGCGATCGTAGTCCGCCTCGGTAAACTCCAGTGCGTCGTAGGCGGTGAGCTGCCTCATCTCACCAACGCTCATCTCGTTCGCCGCCCGGGCCATGACGCGGGTCGCCTCGTGGCTCCCGACCTCAGCCAGCTCGATGATGGCGCGGGAGTAGAGGTAGTCGCCCATGATCACGGCAACCTGGTGGGACCAGAGGGCGTTCACCGTCGGCTGACCTCTGCGCAGGACCGAGTGATCCACGGCATCGTCGTGGACCAGGGTCGCCAGGTGGACGAGCTCCACCACGGCCGCCAGGGTCACGGCGCGAGGGTCCTGCGGGCGTCCCACACGATTCGCGAGCAGGAGTAGTGCGGGCCGAAGCAGCTTCCCACGCAGGAGGAGCAGATACTGGTTCACCTCCTCGATCTGGTGGAAGTCCGAGACGATGATCCTGCGGAGCTCGTCGATGACCCTGTCCAACTCGTCCCGCACCGGTCCCTGGACCACATCCAACCCGGCGGGAGCGCTCACGTCCTGCATATCCCCGCCGCCCTAGCGTAACGCACGCAACCGCTCGGTCACGTCCATGAAGTTGATATCCAGGGCAAAGACGTGGTCATAGTACTCCACTGCGCGATCGTTCGAACCGAGCTCCTCATGGGCACGGGCAAGGTAGTAGTAGATCCCGATGAAGTCGTCCGCCACGTCGGTCGAGACTCGCAGGGCTCTCTCCAGCACCCGGACCGCCGCGGTGTACTCGCCCTTTTCGAAGAAGGTCTGACCGAGGAGCTCGTAGCTGGGAAGGTGCACAGGGGACGCCCGGAGGGCCGCCTGGAACTTCTCCACGGCCTCGTCCAGTAGGCCCATCTCCTTGTACGCGGTCCCCAGATCGTGGTGGGCCCTCACATCGGCGGCATCGAAACTCTCTGCCACCTTCTCCTTGAACTGGGTCAGCATCCGCGCGAAGTCGGCCTCCTCGTCGCCGCTCGGCTCTTCGTACGCCACACGGAAGCGGGTGGTCTTCTCTTTCCGGTCCTCCCCGAGAATGAGGGAGGCGAGATCGACGAACCCGCCCGCATCGTCGGAGACCCCGGCTTCGGGAGGCTTCTCCCGCAACCCGTGCAGAGCCCGCAGCACCTCGGGGTGATCGGGGTCCAGCGCCATGGCCTGGCGGAGGACGCTCTCGCTCCGCTCTACCTGACCGGTCTCTTCAAGGCAACCGGCAAGGGTCAGGTACGAGGCAACGAGGCTGTCCTTGTCACCGAGCCGGAAGGAGAGTTCCACCAGCTGTTGCGCCAACTCCAGATCCTTCGGCACTCGTCGACACTCGTCCCTGAGGCGCACCCACTGTGCATGCAGGGCCTCACTGCCTTCGTCCGAAGCGTCCTCCCAAGCGGCCTCGAGGCTCCCGGACAGGTCCTGGTCGACCAGGCCGGGGTCGACGTCGAAGCCCGCACCCTCGAGTCCGGGACCCCCTTCGTCCGGGTAGACGAGCGGGAGCGGATCGGCCTCGTCCTCCTCGACTGGGTGCGAATCCTCGCCGAACCCAAGGTCGTCGAAGGTGATCTCCTGGAAATCCTGCTGGTCCGCCTCGGACTGCGCCGCCGGATGGCTGCCGGAGCCCGGTCCCCCGGCTTCTTCTCCGGTCTCCAGGGCGTCACGGATCTCGGCAAAACCACCACCCTCCTGGTGGTCACCGAAGTCACCGCCGAAGTCGCTGTGCGGCGACCCAGGCACGGAAACGACGTTGTCCCCCATTCCCTCTCCGTCCGGGTCCTGCTCCGCCCCGGCCAGGGCTGTGGGCTCGAAGGTAAAGGACTCTGCCTCCGACTCGGGACCGGCCAGGGCATCGAGATCTACGTCCGGGTCCAGCTCGAGGATCTTCACTCCCAGATCCCGGGCGCCCTCGTCATCACCCTGTCTAAGTGCGCTGCGGTA
>CP070829.1:733224-794564 GCA_020344755.1 Gemmatimonadales bacterium | reverse complement strand
GCCCGGCGCGTCGCCACCCTGGACGTCCTGGCGGCGCTGGCGGAGCTGGCGGAGGACCACCGCTACGTGAAGCCGGACGTCCACACGGGATTCGAGCTGGAGATCGAGCAGGGACGCCACCCGGTGGTGGAGACCATGATGCCCCGGGAGGAGTTCATCCCCAACGACGTGACCCTTTCGGACGAGGGCTTCATCGTCGTCCTCACCGGGCCGAACATGGCGGGGAAGAGCACGGTGCTCCGACAGGTGGGGCTCATCCAACTCCTGGCCCAGATGGGCTCCTTCGTTCCCGCCGACCGGGCCCGCCTCCCCGTGGTGGACCGTCTCTTCACCCGGGTGGGCGCCAGCGACAACCTCGCCCGGGGGGAGTCCACCTTCATGGTGGAGATGCACGAGACCGCCGCCATCCTCCACGGCGCCACCGACCGCTCCCTGGTCCTCCTGGACGAGATCGGCCGAGGCACCTCCACCTACGACGGGGTCTCCATCGCCTGGGCGGTGACGGAGCACCTCCACGAGGAGGTGGGGGCCAAGACCATCTTTGCCACCCACTACCACGAGCTCACCCAGCTGGGGGACCTCCTTCCCGGGGTCATGAACCTGAACGTGGCGGTCCGGGAGGTGGGGGAGGACATCGTCTTCCTCCGGCGGCTGGAGGCCGGCGGGGCCGACCGCTCGTACGGGATCCAGGTGGCCCGGCTGGCCGGGGTGCCCCGGGAGGTCATCGAACGGGCCGGGGAACTTCTCGTGGAGTTGGAGGGAACACACTCCTCAGGGGGAGAGGGCCTGGGCCGCCACGGCGCCCACCGACCGAAGTCGGAGGCGCCGCCGGATCAGTTCTCCCTCTTCACAGTGGAGCACCCGGTGGTGGGAAGGCTCCGGGATCTTGCCGTGGAGGAGATGACACCGTTGGAGGCCCTGAATCTTCTGAACCGGCTCCGGGCGGCGGCCCGGGGGGAAGGCGAATCGTGAACCGTACCTCGCTCCGCTCGCTCGCCCTTCCCGCGGCCTTCTTCGCGGTGTCCCCGATCGTGCTGGGTGCCTGTGGGGGCGACCGGGAGATCGAGCAGCCGGCTCCGCTCATGGCGGAGGTGCCCATCGTCTATCCCCTCGCCCTCTGGGACCAGGACATCGAGGGGGAGACCCTCCTCCGGGTACGGGTCACCGACACGGGCCAGGTGGACTCGGTGGAGGTGGTGGCGTCCAGCGGGTACACGGCCTTCGACTCGGCGGCCATCGCCGGGGCCCGGGAGCTCCGCTTCGAGCCGGCCCGCCGGGACGGCAAGCGCATCCAGGTGTGGGCCCGGGTGCCGGTCCACTTCTCCAAGCGGCCCCGACCCGGGGGCGTGGACGCCCAGCTCTACTGATCCGCGGGAATCCCTGCGGAAGGCGCCGGATGCGCGGCGGTGGCCGCTGCTGCGCTCGCAGCACCCACCCGGAACGGAACGGCGGGAGCCGGGCTCGGTCCGCAGGCCGGAGAGGCCGCGGGCGTCCGGATTGATTACGTTCGGACGTTCCCTCGAGCACCCGATCCCACTCCCCATCGCCGCATCATGAGCAAGCGCCACCTCGAGCCGTACGACGACGTCCTCCAGATGGTGGGATGGACCCCCCTCGTTCGCCTCAGCCGGGTCACCGACGGCGCCCGCACCCCGGTCTACGGGAAGTGCGAGTTCATGAATCCCGGCGGATCGGTGAAGGACCGGATCGGTCTGGCCATGATCGAGGTGGCGGAGGCGGAGGGTCGGCTCAAGCCCGGTGGTACGGTGGTGGAGGGAACCAGCGGGAATACGGGACTCGCCCTGGCCATCGCGGCGGCCATCAAGGGCTACCGCTGCATCTTCACCCTCCCGGACAAGATGAGCCACGAGAAGGTGAAGCTTCTCCGGGCCTTCGGGGCGGAGGTGATCATCACCCCCACCGCGGTGCCGCCGGACCACCCGGAGAACTACGTGATGAAGGCGAAGGCCATCGCCGAGTCCACCCCCAACGCCATCCTGGCCAACCAGTTCTACAACCCGGCCAACCCCGACGCCCACTACCGCACCACCGGTCCCGAGCTCTGGGAGCAGAGCCAGGGCCGCATCACCCACTTCTTCTCGGGCTCGGGCACCGGCGGGACCATCACCGGCACGGGCCGCTACCTGAAGGAGAAGAACCCGGACGTCCTCGTCTGCGGCGTGGACCCGGAGGGCTCCATGATCGCGCCGTACTACAACACCGGCGAAAAGATCGAAGGGTCACCGTACAAGGTGGAGGGGCTGGGGAACGACAAGATCCCCGGGGCGCTGGACCTGGAGGTGGTGGATTCGTACGTGACGGTGTCGGACGGCGACGCCTTCCGCATGGCCCGCCGCCTGACCCGGGAGGAAGGCCTCTTCGTGGGAGGCTCCGCCGGGCTCATCACCCACGCGGCGGTGCAGACGGCGAAAGAGATCGACGACCCCGACGCCTTCATCGTCACCAACCTCTGCGACTGGGGGGAGCGCTACCTGAGCAAGGTCTTCGACGACGAGTGGATGCGGGAGAATGGCTTCCTGGAGCGGCCCCGCTCCGCCACGGCGGCGGAGATGGCGGCGGCGAAGGAAGGGGACCTGGAGCGGGTGCTCGCGGTGGACCCCTCCACCTCGGTCCAGATGGCCCTCTCCACCATCACCACCCACGGGGTCTCCCAGCTCCCGGTCCTCCGGGACCACGAGTGCGTGGGATCGGTCACCGAGTCGGACCTCATGTCCCGGGTCCTGGAGGACTCGGCGGTCCTGGACCGACCGGTGGAGAGCGTCATGGGCGCCCCGTTCCCGGTGGTGGACGCCCACGCCTCCGGCGAGGAGGTACAGCGGCTGCTGACCCACGCGGCTCCGGCGGTGCTGGTTAGGAACGGCGCGGCGGTGGAGGCGATCATCACCCGCTTCGACGTGGTCCGGGCCCTGACCCAGAACCGGGCCTGAGCCCCCGGGCTCGAAGCGGCTCCCGGCCCCCCCGACCCGGAACGTGGCGCCCGTGCGTGTGACCGTCCTCCTGGGAGGCGCCTCCGACGAGCGGGACGTTTCCCTGGCCACCGGGGTGCAGGTGGCCCGTGCCCTGCGGGAAGCGGGGCACCGGGTGGTGGCCTTCGACACGGCCCGGGGCCCTCTGACGCCCGAGGAAGAGACCGTCCTTCTCGAGAAGGGGGTGGACGCCCATCCTCCTGCGCCGGACCCCCGGGACCGGCTGGTGGAGGAGGGGATGGACTTCCTGGCGCGGCACCCGGACGCCGCCGCTGCCCAGGTCCATTTCATCGCGCTCCACGGCGGCGCCGGCGAGGACGGCACCCTCCAGGGCCAGCTGGACCGGGCCGGCGTACGCTACACCGGGAGCGACGCCGACGGGTGCCGGGTCGCCATGGACAAGGACCGGACGAAGGCGATCCTGACGGACCGGGGCATCCCCACCGCCCCCTGGCTCACCGACTGCTTCGACGCCGATGAAGTGGAGCGGGCGCTGGGGCTGCCGGTGGTGGTGAAGGCTGCGCACGGGGGTTCGTCCCTGCGGCTGGAGCTCGCCCACGATCGGCCGGAGCTGGAGGCCGCCCTGATCCGGGCCCGGGATTTCCAGGACGCGGTGGTGGTCGAGCGGTACGTGAAGGGTCGGGAGTTCACCGTCGCGATCCTCGATGGACAGCCTCTCCCGGTGGGCGAGATCATCCCGGAGTCGGAGCTCTTCGACTACGAGTGCAAGTACCAGCCCGGGATGGCCCAGGAGATCTTTCCGGCGGACCTGGACCCCTCGAAGGCGGAGGAGATGCAGGCCCTCGCCCTCCGGGTCCACCACGCGTTGGGGTTGCGGGATTACTCCCGGGTCGACTTCATGATGGGAGAGGACGGTCGCCTCTGGTGCCTGGAGGCCAACACCCTTCCGGGGCTCACGGCCACGAGCCTGGTCCCGAAGGCGGCGGCGGCGGCGGGAATCCCGTTCCCCGAGCTGTGCCACCGACTGGTGGTGGCGGCGGCGAAGCGGGGAAGCTGAGGCGGCGGGCCCACGGACCGGGGGCCGCGGCAAGGAACCTGTTCGCCCTGGAGGGGGTTTGAATCTGCCCTTCCGGATGCCGGTCCGGAGCAACACAGAGGAGTCGATGTACGGTCAGCCCACCTTCGGATTCAACTACCGGTTGACCCCGGTGGTGAAGAAGCTGCTCATCGCCAATGTGGCGATCTTCTTCGTCACCGCGGTCTACGCCCCGATCGGGGCCTGGTTGGCCTTCTACCCGGACCGCCTCCTGGTCCAGTTCTGGGGTGTGGTCACCTACATGTTCGTGCACGGGGGGCTCGGCCACCTCCTCATCAACATGCTGGTGCTCTTCTTCTTCGGCCCCCCTCTGGAGAGTCGCTGGGGCGGAAAGGAGTTCTTCCGCTTCTACCTCGTCTCCGGGCTGGGCGGTGTGGCGCTGAGCTTCATCCTGGCGCCCCAGTCGGCCATCATCGGAGCCTCGGCCGCCTGTTACGGGGTCATGCTGGCCTTCGCCATGAACTGGCCCAAGGCCCCGATCTACATCTACGCCATCTTCCCCGTGCAGGCCCGCTACCTGGTGGGCTTCCTCTTCGCCCTGAACGTCTGGAACGGCTTCACGGGTGCGGGCGGCGGGATCGCCTACTTCGCCCACCTGGGGGGACTCCTGGCGGCCTTCCTCTACCTGAAGGCGGACTGGCGACCGGCCCGGCTGGCCCAGCAGATGCGGGGGCAGGCCGGCAAGGCGCGGCCCCGGCCCCGCCGCCTGGTGGTGGTGCCTGGTCAGGAGCGCAGGTCCAAGGACGGCGAGTCCGCGAGCCCGCCCCCGTCCGACTCGGACGAGCGGCGGATGCTCGACGAGGTGGACCGGGTCCTGGACAAGATCTCCGCCGAGGGGATGAGCGCCCTCACGGACCGGGAGCGGAGGCTCCTGGACGAGGTTTCCAAGCGTCGTCGCACCAACTGACATGGCGAACCTCCGGCCCGTGATCCGGCGCCGGCGAGCTTCCGGCGGCGTGTCCCGAGGTCCGTGGCGTCCGTGAAGGCCATCACCTTCCAGGGGATCCAGTCGCTGGAGTTCGGCGACGTTCCCGACCCGAAGATCCAGGATCCGGACGACGTCATCGTCCAGGTGACGGCGGCGGGGATCTGCGGCTCCGACCTCCACCCCTACTTCGGTCGGGAAACCGGCATCGACCCCGGCACCGTCATGGGCCACGAGTTCGTGGGTCGGGTGGTGGAGCGGGGAAGTGGAGTGCGCACCCTCAAAGAAGGCACCCGGGTGGTGGCGCCCTTCACCACCAGCTGCGGCGACTGTGTCTACTGCCGGATCGGCCTCACCGCCCGGTGCGAGCGAGGGCAGCTCTTCGGCTGGGTGGAAGAAGGCTACGGGCTCCAGGGGGCGCAGGCGGAACGCGTCCGGGTCCCCATGGCCGAGTCCACCCTGGTGGAGGTCCCCACCGGGCTGGACGACGCGGTGGCCCTCCTGGCCGGGGACATCCTCTCCACGGCCCTCTTCGGCGCCTCCCTCGCCGGGGTGTCGTCCGGCGACCTGGTGGTGGTGGTGGGGTGCGGCCCGGTGGGGGTGCTGGCGGTGCGGGCTGCGCTCGAGCGGGGCGCCCGGCAGGTGGTGGCGGTGGACCGGGTGCCCTCCCGTCTTGCCCTGGCGACGGTCTTCGGAGCCCGGGCCGTGGACCTGGATTCCGGGGACCCCCTGGCCACCGTCCGGGAATTCTCCGGCGGTCGGGGGGCGGACTGTGCCATCGAGGCGGCGGGCACGCCCGAGGCGACGCGGCTGGCCGCCGGGCTCCTGCGGCCCGGGGGGAGCATCGGTGCCGTGGCGGTCCACACCGAGGGAAGCCTGGCCCTCTCCCCCGCGGAGCTCTACGACGGGAACCTGCGCTACGCCACCGGCCGTTGCTCCGCCCGGCACTACATGCCCGAGGCGCTGGCCCTGGCCGCCGCGGACCCCCACCTCTTCGGGGCCCTCATCTCCCACGACCTGCCCCTTTCCAAGGGTGTGGAGGCGTACCGGCGCTTCGCGGACCGGGCGGAGGGGTGGACCAAGGTGGTGCTGCGGCCCTAGCGGTCGGAGCCCCGCGCCCTTGGCGGCGATCGGGGCCGCCCGATAGCTTAGCTCCGCCATTCCGACCGGTCCGGCGCTCTTTCCGGATCGAGTCTCGCCTTCCCGACGCCCGCACCGTACGTGGACCCGACACTTTCCCGGCTATCGGCAGAGCTCGAAGAGGGGCACTGGTGGTTCACGGCTCGCGCGGAGATCCTGGCCGCCGTCTGCCGCGAGCTGGTCCCGGGCAGGGCCCGGGTGGTGGAGGTGGGGTGCGGGACGGGGAACGTCCTGGGAGCGCTCCCCGACGATTGGGACCGGGTGGGGGTGGACATGTCCCCGGATGCGGTGGACATCGCGGCCGCCCGGTACCCGGCCCTCGAGCTCTCCGTCGGCAGGGCACCGGACGACGTGCGGGGCGAGCTGATCCGGGCCGACCTGGTCCTCTTCTGCGACGTCCTGGAGCACATCGAGGGGGACGTGGAGACCTTCGAGGCCGTGATCCGGGAGATCCCCAGCGGGGCCCGGGTTCTGATCACCGTCCCGGCCTGGATGGAGCTGTGGAGCGCCCATGACGAGAGCCACGGCCACTTCCGCCGCTACGACGAGGCCCGTCTGACGCGCCTCTGGAGAGACCTGCCCCTGGACACCCGGCTTGTGTCGCCCTTCAACTGGCGGCTCTACCCCGTGGTCCGGCTCATCCGGGGCATGGGGAGCCGGGCCGGTCGGACGCTGGGCCCCGGGGAGACCGATCTCTTCCTGCCGCCCCGGCCGCTGAACGCCCTCCTCCGCCGGATCTTTCTCTCGGAGGCGGGAGCGATCCTGGCGGCGCTGGAGGGGCGGCGCCCGCCGGTCTCGCGCCGGGGCGTGTCCTGGCTGGCGGTCCTGGAGAAGCGGTAGTGGCCACCGGCGGCGGGGATCCGTGGCGTGACGTGGCGGTGGTGGTCCCCTGCTTCAACGAGGCCCGCCGGCTCGACATGGAGGCGTTCACCGGCTACGCCGGGACCCACGCCGGCACCGGCTTCCTCTTCGTGGACGACGGGAGCTCCGACGGAACCGCGGACCTCATCACCCGGGCGTCCCAGGAGGTGCCGGGACTCCTGCGGCTGCACCGCATGCCGGAGAATGTGGGAAAGGCGGAGGCGGTGCGGGCCGGCATGCTCCGCGCCATGGCGAGTGGCGCACGGATCGTCGGCTTCCTGGATGCGGACCTGGCCACCCCGGTGGACGAGCTGGAGCCCATGGTCGGGCTCCTGCGGGCGAACCCGGAGCTCGAGGGGGTGCTGGGATCTCGGGTCCGGCTCCTGGGCCACCGGATCCAACGCGACCCCCACCGACACTACCTGGGCCGTGTCTTCGCCACCCTGGCTTCCCTGATCCTGGACCTCCCGGTGTACGACACCCAGTGCGGGGCGAAGCTCTTCCGCGCCACCGACGCGCTCCGGACCGCCCTCGAGGCACCCTTCCGGAGCCGCTGGATCTTCGACGTGGAGCTCCTGTCCCGGCTTCGAGCGGCGCGGGGCGACCGCCTGTCGGAGATCCTGGAGGAGTACCCGCTCCGGACCTGGAGGGACGTGGCGGGATCCAAGCTCCGGATCCGGGACATGGGCCGGGCGCTGGTGGAGCTGGACCGGATCCGGCGGGCACCGGCCCTCCCGGGGCAGGCCGTGTCGTGACCACCTCTCAAAGGCCCCCGCGGAAGGGGCTTCCCGCCGCGTCCACGGTGGGACTGGTCTTCCTGATCCTGGCCCTGCTGGTGCCCACGGTCTTCAGCCACCGTCTGCTGAACTCCGACGGGGACGTGGCGCGGCACCTGGTGCTGGGACGCCACGTCATGGAGCACGGCATCGCCTTCCCGGACCCCTTCTCCCACACCCGGGCCGGGGAGACCTTCACGGCCTACGAGTGGCTCAGCGAAGTCCTCTTCGCCCTGGCCGAGGGACTGGCGGGGCTCCCGGGCGTGGTGGCGCTGGGCGGGTTGATCATCGCGGGGAGCCTGGCGCTGGTGGCCGCCTACCTCCGCCCCCGGCTCGAGCCCCTCTACGCCATCCCTGCCGTCTTCGTGGCGGCGGCGCTGACGGGCCCGCACTGGATCGCCCGGCCCCACCTCTTCTCCTTCCTGGCCCTCTCCGCCCTCCTGGTCCTGGCGACCCGGCGACCGGACCTGCGGCGCCACGTCGGCCTCGGGGTGCTCTTCGCCTTCTGGGCCAACCTCCACCCGGGGTTCCTCTACGGCCTGGCCATCCTCGGGGCGTACCTCGTGGGCCGGGTGGTGGAGGATCGCCGGCGCCTCGGCCCGGCGGTGGCCTCCCTCGGCGCCGCCTCCCTCGGGACGCTGGTGAACCCCCTGGGGTGGGGGCTTCACCTGTCCATCGTGCACCACCTCCAGGATCAGCGTGCCTTCGAGATGGTGGACGAGTTCCAGCGCATCGATGTCACCTCCGGGTACGGGATCCTCTTCGTCGGAGTCGTCCTGATCCTGGCCGTCCTCCTCCTCGGGGGCCGGCGGGACCTCGGTGCCTCCACCCTGCTCACGGTGGGGGCCGGGCTCGCTGCGGCCCTGGTGGCGCAACGGAACGCACCCCTCTTCGGGCTCTTCGCCCTCCCGGTGGGGTTGGCCGCCGTCGGCGGGCTCCTGGGATCCTGGCGGTGGGCGCGCCTGGAGAAGTTCCGGGAGACGCTGGTCCGGGACGACCGACGGGGGACGACGCGGCCCTGGGTCGGTGCCGGGGTGGGGGTGGGCGTCCTGTTCGCGGCCGTCCTGGCACGGGAGCCGGACCTGTACCCGTCGGCCTCCGGCTTCGACCCGGACGTCTTCCCGGTGGAGGCGGTGGCCCGGGCCCAGGAGGAGGGGCTGGGGGACCTCCGGATGTTCAACGCCTATGCCTGGGGTGGCTACATCCTCCACGCCTGGCCCGAGCAGCGGATCTACATCGACGGCATGGCCAACTTCTTCGGGAGCGACCTGATGGAGGAGTACGTCTCCGTCATCAACGGCGTACCCGGGTGGGAGGAGCGGATCCGCGAGCGGGGCATCGACCTCCTCCTCGTTCCTCCCCAGGCACCCCTCGTGGCCGAGGCCGTGGCGTCCGGTGAATGGCGCCTCCTCCACTCGGACGAGACGGCGAGTCTCCTGGTCCGGGAGGACCCGCCGGGCCCCGAACCCGCGGGCACCGCCTGACCCGTCCTCTCGTCCCGGGCACGGCCTGACGCGTCGTCTCGTCCCGGGCGCGGCCTGACGCGTCCCTCCGTCCCGGGCACCGCCGGACGCACCTCTGGTTCCGGGCATCGCCCGACCCCCCTCTTGTCCCAGCGTGTTGACGACATCAAGACATAGTAATATTGTTGTACGTCGATTCACTGGAGGTCGCCATGACAACCACACAAACCGCGCTCCCGGACGAGGTGGTCGAGACCACGGCCCGGATGCTGAAGTGTCTGGGACATCCCCTGCGGCTCCGCATCCTGGATCTCCTGGAGCGGGAGACCGAGCTCACGGTCTCGGAGGTGCAGGACGCCCTGGGCCTGGAGCAGGCGGTCTGCTCCCAGCACCTGAATCTCATGCGGGACAAGGGCATCCTGGCCCGGCGCAAAGAGGGGGTGCACGTCTACTACCGCCTGGGGGACCCCCGGTCCCTCAAGGTCCTCGGCTGCCTCCGGGGCAGCTCTGCGAAGAGGGGGTAGGCTCTCGCCCGCCGTGAGCCTGCATTTTTTTTGGCCGTCAAACATATAGAAATATGAATAATAGAATAACTGGAATTCTTGTGATTGTCGCGGTGATCCAGGGGTTCGGGTCGGACCCGGTGGCGGCCCAGGAATCGCAGCGTTCCGCGCCCCTTCCCGCTGCCGGCGTAACGGTGACCGCCGGGGAGACCGCCGAGTCGGCCGCCACGCAGACCCCCGGGCTGACCGCCGCGCTACAGGGCAACCCCCAGGAGGTCCCTCTGACCTTGGCTGATGCGGTGGAGGCGGCGCTCGAGGGGAACCGCGCCCTGCGGGCTGCGGGAGCCCGGGCCCAGGCGGCGGAGTTCGCCGCCGGAGCCAAGGCCGGGTTCACCTTCCCGTCCATCCAGGCCACCGCAGGCCTGGCCCGGACCAGCGACCCCGTGGGGGTGTTCGGCACGAAGCTCCGGCAGCGTCGCTTCGAGCAGGGGGACTTCGATATCGGGGCCCTGAACGATCCGGACCCGGTCACGGACTGGACCGCCGGCGTCGGGGCCCAGTGGGACATCGGACTGTGGGACCGGTGGCTCGAGCGGGATGCCGGGGAGGCGGAGAGCCGGGCCGCCCACGCCGTGCTCGCACGGACGCGTGAAGGGACGGTCTACCGAACCCGGGTCCTGTACGTGGCCGCGATTCGCGCCGAAGCGGGGCAGGGAGCCCTGGAGGCCGCCGAAGCCTCGGCCCGGGCCACCACCGACCGGGTGCGCCGCCGGGTGGAGGAGGGAATGGGGACCGAGGCGGACCTCCTGCAGGCCCAGGCCGCCGTCTCCGGGATCCAGGCTCGGCTGGAGCACGCACGGGCGGCGGTGATGGATGCCCGGGAGGCGCTGGGGAGCTGGCTCGGGTGGCCGGTGGACCGGCTCCCGGTTCCCACCCAGGGCGCTCGGCTCCTTACCGAGGTGCAGGACCCGGGTGCGCTGCCACCCTCGGAGCTCGGCAACCGGGCCGACCTGGTGGCGGGCCGCGCCGGGGTGGAGGCCGCAGAGGCCCGGGCGCGGGTGGTGACGGCCAAGCGCCTTCCCGGCCTGCAGGCCTTCGGCCAGCTCTCGACCCATGCCCCTGGAATCGGGGACACGCGGGAGAACCACTGGACGGTGGGGGTGCAGCTCTCGGTGCCCCTCTTCACCGGCTTCTCCCTGACCCGTGGAGCCGAAGCCGCCCAGGCCCAGGCCCGGGCCCTTCGCCTGGAGCAGGCCCAGCGGGAGCGGGACGCGGAGACGGAGGTGCGCTCGGCGCGCCGGGCCGTCGATGCCGCCCGTGCCGCCCTGGTCTCGGCGGAAGCGGCCTCCGCCGCCGCGGACGAGGCCGCCCGGCTCCTTCGACGGAGATACGAGGAGGGGATGGCCACGGTGGCCGACCTCCTGCAGGCCGAGGCCCGCGCCGCCCAGCTCAGCACCGGGGTGGTGGATGCCGAGGCGAACCTGAACGTGGCCCTGGCGGCCCTGGACTTCGTCCTGGGGAACGGCGCCGGGTCGACGCGGGACGACGGGTGAGGCCGGCACCGAGCCGTCCTGTCCCGACGATCTCCCGCATACCCGACAACGATCAGAACGAAACGATCAGAACCACTGGATGAAGACCATGAAGCGCATCGTGATTGTCACCGGGGCGGCCCTGGCCCTTGCAGCCTGCGGAGCCGACCCCTCCGAGCATCCGGCCCGGGACCTGGAGCCCGTGGCCGTGACCGTGACCGAATCCTGGACCGCCGCGGCCCAGGCTACCCACCCCGCCCGGGTCGTCTCCCAGCAGGAAGCGGAGGTGGCCACCCGCATGGCGGGCACCGTGGCTCGCATGGCGGTCCAGGTGGGCGACCGGGTGGCGAGAGGCGACCTCATCGCCTCCCTGGACGGGACGGACGTGAACGCCCGCATCGAGGCGGCCCGGGCCCAGCAGGAGCTGGCGGAGCGGACCTTCCAGCGGGTCGAGAACCTGGAGCGGGACGGGGCCGCGTCCACGCAGGAGCTGGACCAGGCCCGGGCGCAGCGCACCGCCGCCCGGGCCATGGTCCAGGAGGCGGAGGCCCAGGCGGCCTACGTGCGGATCCGCGCCCCCTTCGCCGGGACGGTGACGGCCCGGATGGCCGACGCCGGTGACCTGGCGGCGCCGGGATCGCCCCTGGTGCGGCTCTCGGGAGACGCCTTGAAGGTGGTGGCGGAGCTTCCGGCGGAGCTGGCCGGGAGCATCGCGGTGGGGGAGGAGGTCCTCCTGGAGACCGACCGCGGCGTCCGCACCGGGACCGTGCGGAACGTGGTTCAGGCCCTGGACCGGGCCTCCCGCCGCTTCCAGGTGGAGGTGATTCCGGAGGGCTTCGAAGGGCTGCTCCCTGGTGCCTTTCTCCGGCTGACCGTGCCGGAGGGCGCCGGCGCCACCCGCTGGATTCCCGCCGACGCGGTGGTACGGAACGGGCAGCTGACCGGGGTCTTCACCCTGGACGACGAGCTCCTGCGGCTCCGGTGGATCCGCCTGGGCCGCACCCGGGGCGACGCGGTGGAGGTCCTCTCCGGGCCCGCCGGCACCCTGACCGTGGTGCGGGAGCCCGCGGCGGGGCTCGAGGACGGTCAGCCCGTATCCGGCGTGACCCGGGCGCCCGCTACCGCTGCGGCCCTGGAGGCGGCCCCGGCGGCCACCTCGCCCTCCACCCCCGGCCAGGAGGGCTGACGCGATGAAGAGCAATGTCGCGGGCCGCCTGGCGGCGGCCTTCCTGGACTCCAAGCTCACGCCGCTGATCATGGCGGCGGCGCTGGGGCTCGGGGTGTGGACCCTGGCCACGATGCCGTCGGAGGAGGAGCCCCAGATCCTGGTTCCCCTGGCCGACATCTACCTCCCCATGTCCGGGGCCACCCCGGAGGAGGTGGAGAACCGCCTGCTGATCCCGCTGGAGTCCGTGGTGCAGGGGATCGACGGGGTGGAGTACGTCTACAGCCACGCCGAGCCCGGCTTCGGGCTGGCCACCGTCCGCTACGAAGTGGGGCGGGACATGGAGGAGAGCCTCGTCCAGCTCTACTCCACCATGATGAAGCACATGGACGAGATGCCCCCGGGCTTCATGTATCCGCTGGTGAAGACGGTGACCATCGACGACGTCCCCTTCTTCACCGCCACGCTCCGGGCGGACGAGATGAGCACCGACGACCTGCGGGTGCTGGCGGACGAGCTCCGGGTGCAGCTGGAGGCGGTGCCCAACGTCCGGGAGGTGCAGGTGGTGGGCGGCGAGCCCCGGGAGATCCGGGTGGAGCTCCTTCCCGAGAGGCTGGCGGAGTTCGGGCTGGACCCGGCGTGGGTCGCCCAGCGGCTCCAGGCGAGCAACGCCCGCACCGATGCCGGTGAGTTCACGCGAGAGGGAGAGGTGGTGAAGGTCACCGCCGGTCCCTTCCTGGCCACCGCCGAAGACGTGGAGCGGGTGGTGCTGGACGTGCGGGACGGCGCGTTGGTCCAGGTGGGCGACGTGGCCCGGGTGGTGGACGGCCCGGCCGAGATCACCCAGTACACCTTCCACACCGATGCGGCGACGGGGTGGATCCCCATGGTGGCCGTGGCCGTCTCCAAGCGGCCCAGGACCGACGCCACCGAGCTGGGTCAGGCCCTGGAAGAGCGGCTCCACGAGGCCCAGGGGACGCTGATCCCCTCCGACGTCACCGTGGCCGTCGCCCGGAACTACGGCGAGACGGCCCGGGAGAAGGTGGTCACCCTCCAGGAGCACCTTCTCATGGCGATCCTGGCCGTGGGGCTGGTGGTGGCTCTCACCATGGGGTGGCGGGCCGCCGTGGTGGTCATGATGGCCGTCCCGGTGACCTTCGCCCTCACCCTCTTCGTCTACCAGATCTTCGGGTACACCCTCAACCGGGTCACCCTCTTCGCCCTCATCTTCGTCACCGGGATCGTCATCGACGACTCCATCATCGTGGCGGAGAACATGGAGCGGCACTTCGCCATGCGGGACCGGCCCCTGCGGGCCGCGGCGAAGGCGGCGGTGGACGAGGTGGGGAATCCCACCATCCTGGCCACCCTTACCGTCATCGCGGCGGTGCTGCCCATGCTTTTCGTGGGCGGCCTCATGGGGCCGTACATGAGCCCCATGCCCATCGGGGCCACCGTGGCCATGCTGTTCTCCCTGGGGGTGGCGCTCATCATCACGCCCTGGCTCGCCTTCAAGCTGCTCAAGGGCGCGCACGGGGAGAGCCACGAGCACGGGATGGATGAGAAGGGCTACGTCCTGGAGGACACGAAGATCTACGTGCTCTACCGGCGGTTCATGGAGCCCCTCCTGGACAAGCCCGTGCGCCTCTGGGGATCCATGGGCGTGGTGGCGCTCCTGCTGCTCGGGGCCGGGTTCATGTTCGTGAACCGCACCGTGGCCATGAAGATGCTCCCCTTCGACGACAAGAACGAGATCCAGGTCATCCTGGATCTGCCGGAGGGGACCCCCCTGGAGACCACCCTGGCCGTGGCCCAGGACGTGGGGCGGGCGGCCACGAGCCTCCCGGAGGTGGCCGACGTGCAGCTGTACGCCGGCACCGCGGCGCCCCACAACTTCAACGGAATGATCCGGCACTATTACCTGCGCCGGGGATCCACCGTGGCGGACCTGCAGGTGAACCTGGTGGAGAAGGGGGAGCGGAGCGCCCAGAGCCACGACGTGGCGCTGGCCCTCCGTCCCCTGGCCCAGGCGGCGGCGGACAGGTGGGGCGTGGGTGCCGTGGTGAAGGTGGCCGAGGTGCCCCCGGGGCCCCCGGTCCTCTCCACCCTGGTGGCGGAGATCTACGGCCCCGACGACGCGACCCGTGAGCGGGTGGCCCGGGCGGTGGTGGACCGCTTCGCCCAGCACCCCTCGGTGGTGGACATCGACGTGTCCCTGAAGGACCCCCAGACCGAGCTGAAGTACCGGGTGGACCAGGAGCGGGCGGCGCTGGCCGGGGTGGACAACGCCCGGGTCGTGCAGAACCTGGCCCTGAGCGTGGCGGGGCAACCGGCCACCCACCTGGAGGCACCCGGCGCGCGCACCGTCGTGCCGGTGAAGGTGCGGCTGGCTGAGGAGGCCCGGAGCGGTGCCGACCGGCTCGACGGGCTCCACGTTCCCTCCATGCAGGGGGCCATGGTGCCCCTGAGTGAGGTGGTGGAGGTGGAGGAGACCACCGTGCCCCAGGTCATCGACCGGAAGAACGGGGAGCGGGTGGTCTACGTCATGGCCGAGGTGGCCGGGGGCGAGGAGAGCCCCGTGTACGCCATCCTGGACATGAACGACGACCTGGCGGAGCTGGAGGCGGCCGGCGGGGAGCTGAGGCAGCTCTACACGAGCCAGCCCACCAGCACCCGGGAAGCCGTCCTCAAGTGGGACGGCGAGTGGCAGATCACCTTCGAGGTCTTCCGGGACCTGGGGATCGCCTTCGCCGGGGCGCTGGTCCTGATCTACGTCCTCATCGTGGCGTGGTTCGGGTCCTTCTCCACACCCCTGGTCATGATGGCCGCCATCCCCCTGACGCTGGTGGGGATCGCCCCGGGGCACTGGATGTTCGGCGCCTTCTTCACCGCCACCAGCATGATCGGAATGATCGCGCTGGCGGGGATCATGGTGCGGAACGGGATCCTCCTCATCGACTACCTGGAGGCCCGGATCGGGCAGGGCGTGCCCCTCAAGCAGGCGGTCATCGAGGCCGGTGCGGTGCGGACACGGCCCATCGCCCTCACCGCGGGGACCGTGGTGATCGGCGCCGTAGTCATCCTCTTCGATCCCATCTTCCAGGGCCTGGCCGTGGCCCTCATCACCGGGGCGCTGGCCTCCACGGTGCTCACCCTGATCGTGGTTCCGGGGATCTACTTCCTCATGCGGAAGGGGAAGGCCGGCGACGACACGCCACCGGACACGCCGGTGTCGCAGCCGACGGCCCATCCCTCCCCCACCGCTTGATCAACCCAGGAGACGTTCCATGAAGATCATCATCCTGCTGTACCTGGAGGAGGATCAGCGGTGCGTGACCCGCTTCCTCAAGGACAACGGCGTCATGGCCTACAGCCAGCTCCCCATGGAAGGCCACGGGTCCGGCGTTGCCGGCTGGTACGGAAGCACTGCGCCGTATGCGTCGCGCATGGCCTTCGCCATCGTCCCCGAAGACCAGGCCCAGGCGATCCTCCACGCGGTGAAGGGGTGCAACGGCGTCGCCGACCCCCGTCACCCGATCCATGCCATCCAGATGGCGGTGGAAGCCACCGCCGATTCCGGTGGCGGCGCGCCGGCGTGAGGAGCCGCTCGGGGCGGCCCGTCCCCACCCGCTCGGGGTCGCTGACCTCCGAACTCAACCACGAAGATCGACTATGCGAGGCATCGAACCATGACCATGAACGAGAAGATCCGACTCATCGCCGGCACCTTCATCCTGCTTTCTCTGGCGCTGGCCTACTGGGTGAGCCCCTGGTGGCTCCTCTTCACCGCCTTCATCGGCGTGAACCTCATCCAGTCCTCCGTGACTCGGTGGTGCCTCATGGAGGACATCCTGCGGGTCACCGGGATCCACCGGGAAGGAGCCCGTCAGGGGTAGGCTCGCCGACTCCGGTGAAGCGGGCCGACGCCTCCCCCGCGGGGAGCATCCCCGGGGGGAGGCGGACCCGTTTCCCGCTTCTCAGCCGCCGGCGGGTGGGGTCCTGAATTCGAACCAGTTCCCGAAACTCCAACTGGAGTAGACGAGCAGGAAGGAGGACTGCACCGCGGTGGACCAGGCGGATACGGTGTCCCCGTCGCGCATGCGTACCGACCAGAAGTAGCGGGTGTCGGGATCCAGCGGTCTGGTGGGTCTCCAGTAGGGCGTCGAGACGTCCTCGGCGTACACCTCCAGGTGGCCTCGCGTATAGGTGTCCTTCAATCCCCCGACGTTGTAGGCCGCCGCCCGGTAGATCGCCACGTCGTAGCGGGCCCCCGACAGGTCACACGCGACCCACCGGAACTCCGGCGTGGTCGTTTCCACCAGGGGGAATCCCGACGTGGAAGCGGTGGGTCCGATCGGAGTCACTCCGAAGAACTGCTCCGAGCATTCGACCTCCCAGTGCTCCGCGCACGGGGCGAGGATCCGGGTGTATTCCCCCAGGCGCTTCTCGGGCTTCAGCAGCCCCGTGACGGATCGGCCCTCCCGCTGGGGGAATCGCGTCTCGTAGGCGGTCCGCGCCTCGGTGTAGGAGTCTTCGATCGCGAACTCCAGGTCGTTCTTCGGACCCGCAAAGGCCATGTCACCGATGTACACGTCCTCCCCGCTTTCCGGCACGATGAAGTACCCGGACACGGGACCGGTCCTCCGCGAGCCTCCCTCGACCCAGGCATATCCCAGGATCGTGTACCGGCCGGGCTCCAGGGGCCAGTAGAACCTCCGATCGTCGCCCAGGGGCGCGGTGATGGCCTCGTCGGAGTGTTGCGGCAGGATCAGGAGGTAGAACTCGTTCTTGGTCCAGAAGGATCCGAACTCCTGGACCTTCCCGTCCACGATCACCTGCGCCGAGCCGAATGCCACCGTGGCACCGGGCTCCAGGCCTTCGACACCCGCCATCTTCGGCGCCGAGGCACAGCTGCTGGAAGCAAAGACGCCACCGATCACCAGGGCGAGCAAGCTTGACCGACGGTCTGTCGTTCTCATGGGACCACCTCCCCGGCCGCGGCGGCCGGTCCAAGGTCACAAGGGGCCGCTGCCGCGGAGGGGCAAGTTACATGCCTCAGGTGGGTGCCGCGGATGCGGGCAGAACACCCGCCTCGTACGGGCCTTGGGAGGGGTAGCGACCGGAAAGCCCGGGCCTGCTCCCGTGCCAGTTTGGCACCATCTCACCCAAACGTGCCCACATCTTCGCGCGGGTCACCTCGGATCAGGGAGGCTCGAGCCGGGGTCGGCGCAGTGGAGCCGGATTCGGTTTGCGAGCCCCGACACTTGCCCACGCTCCCGGCAGTTTCCTCCGGGAAGGGACGGAAGATCGCTCCCGCGGCGAAGAACTGCTCGGGAGCTCGACCGGACGGGCCGGCGGGAGGTCAGCGGCCTCTTTCGCAGTCGGCCGCGAATTCCTCCGGGAGGTCGTCGATCCGCTCCAGCGGGCTCGCGACGAAGTCCATGTCGTGCTGGATCGTCCGTCCTCGCCCGTCGGCGCCTACGCTGATTGCGAGCCGAAACGGCTGGGCGAAGGAGTTCCCCGGCCAACTGAATTCCGTCGCACCTTCGGACCGCAACTCCCAGGGGGCCACATCCCCCCACATGGCCCCGGCCAGGAGACGGCCCTCGCAGCCGGTGATGAGAAAGATCGCCCGGTTGGGCCCTTGCTCGGGGTTGGCATAGAGGCCGTGGAAGCGTTCGAGGTCGTCTCGTGCGGGGCCCAGGTCCGGGCCCGGATCTCCCCCGGCGGAGGGTGGTGGGTCGGTCGGGGCGGCTTCCCGCCGGGCCTCGGAGCTGCGCCGCTCCTCCTCCTGGCGTGCTTCCATGGCGCGCCGGAGGTTGTCGGGGAACATGGAACCGGCCTGGATCTGGGCCGCCTGGGCCACGATTCCCATGACCACGGCGCCCTTCTCCATCTCCCCCGCCTCCATGAAGCCCCGCCCCAAGGCGCCCAGCGAATCCAGGTCAAGCCGGTAGGTGAACTGGCCGGACTGAAGCTCGGAGGTAAAGCGGGTCAGGACCGAATCCGGAGTCTGGGTCTCGAGCGCGACACGAACCGCCTCGGACAGGGTGCCCGGAGTGGCCTGGGCCAAGCCTGGCGTCGGTACCGCACCCAGCAGGACGAAGAGCGAGGCGAGGCAGGCGAGGACCGAGCGGGCGGCGGGGAGGGGGCACATGGGGGCCTCCGGGAGGGGGGAAGGACCTCGGGCGAGGGGACCAGTATAGAGCCCGCGGCGCTCGCTCGCCTCCCTCCGCACCGGCTCGCCTGCGCCGTGCGCTCGGCGCTAGAACACCCCCGACGCAAGCGGCCGGTGGCCGAAGAGGGCGTTCCCCATCTGCGGGTGGTCGAACATCTCGGGCGGGGGATGCCCCGCCCCGTGGAAGATCACCAGTCGCCAGTTGAAGTCCCACTCGTTCTCGTAGGCCAGGTCCATGGCCTGGTTGAACCAGCGGAGGTTCCGGGAATACCGGTGCACCCCCTGGGAGTAGGCGTCCCCCTGGGGCAGCTGGGCCATCTCCCGGTCCGCGGTGCCGATGGCCACTGTCAGCGGGAGGGCCAGGTAACGGCGGATCCGCTCGTCGCTGCTGAGCTCGTCCGGTAGGCCACCGAAACCCAGGCCGAAGTCCAGGTCCCGGGTGGGGAAGAGGGTGGAGCCGGGGCTCATGGCGATGAGCCGTTCCGCGTCCAGGTCCAGGAAGGCGGACATCCGGGCCACGAACTGGGCCCCGGCCGAGTACCCCAGGAGCAGATAGGGCAGATCGGCGCGGCCCTCCCGTGTCCGCACGTGGGCCACCAGCTCCGGGATGTAGCGATAGGTGCGCTCGTCGGCGTCGGAGAACGACCCGTCCTCCCGGAACACCCCGCCGAACTGGTAGAGGCGGTTGGGAAAGCGTTCCCGGTCGAAGAGGGGCACCACCACCATCCGCCCAAAGGTGTCGGCGAATCCCCGGGCGTTGTCCCGGTAGGCCTCGGCGGCCCGGGAGGCGCCGTGGAGGAGGAGGATGAAGCCGTCGCCCACGTAGTGCGCGGGCTTGTAGACGTAGAGGTCCAGGGTGGTCCCGTGGAAGTCGGCCTTGACCAGGCTGGATCCGGCGGGGAACGGGTCGGCCACATCCACCGGTTGTCCGTGGATCGGGCTCCCGGGAGCCAGGGCGAGCGCCAGAAGGAGAGCGCCTCCCACGGAGACGCGAACGGACGAGCGGGCAGGTCGAGGCACCAGAATCCCCCGGGACGTCTGCGGTGAGCGGGACCGGGCGGATCTGCCCCTCGCAGGCCGCCTCGGGTGTGAGGCGACAGCGTAGGAGGGGGGTGTGGCTTCAGCAAGCCGGGATCCGGGGCACCCCGATGACGCGAGAGGGGCCCGGGCCGTTCGCTGGAACGTGCCCGGGCCCCTCCCCATCGACGGGCGTCTGCCCCCGTCGGCTGGTTTCCCTAGCCGATTGGCGGGCCCGCGGAGCCCTCGGGCGGCTCCTTCACATCGGCCACTTCCTCGACCGGCTCAAGCTCCGAGAGCGCGCCTTCCAGTTCGGTGAGGCCCATCTCCAGGGAGAACTCCTCGTTCAGGCGCTGCAGCGCTTCCTTGAGTCGAGCGCGCTCCGCCTCGGTCAGGTCACGGTTCGACTCGAGCGATTCCCGCAATTCCTCCCGAACCTGCTGCATGACCTCCCGGACGGTCTCGGCCTCGAGCCGGGCCCGGTCCACCTCCACCCGAACGCGGTCCAGCTCGTCCAGTCGGCCCTCGATCATGACGCCCCGGTCGGTGACGACAAACGCATCGCCCAAGGCACGTTCGGCGGCCTGCTTGAGGGCGAACACACCGAAGGCCAACAGGATGCCCAGGAGTGCGGCGGACACGGGAAAGAGGAACGGGCGCTTCATGGTGGGGCCTCGTGGAAGTAAAGGGGTTCTATCTGGGCGTACGGAGGGGGCGGGGCGGGGGTTTCAGCCCGCCGGGAACCGGCGCTCCGGTCCCGCCCGTCGGCCGGATAGGAGCAGCGCCGGCGCAACCATCCGACCAGGTCGAGGACCGGGCCCGGGGCCGGTGCCAACGGGGCGGGGACGAGGAAGCGGACCGTCCCCCGAAGAACGAGCGGCGGAGCCCCCATCGAGGGAGGGACTCCGCCGCCTTCCCCGGGACCGGCGCACCGCCGGATCTCCGGGAGAACTGCCGTCGGGGCGCGCTATCTCGTCCCCGCCTCCGCCACGGCCCCGTCCGTCACGGCCGCCGATTCCGGGAGGTACCGCTCGAACCAGTCCAGGATCCGGGGGGTCACCTCCATGAGGAGCTTGGGCTCCCGGGGTCCATGGGGCGTCCGGGGAAGGATGAGCATCTCCGTGGGCACGCCCCGCCGCTGCAGGGCCCGGTAGAACTCCTGCCCCTGGGTGAAGGGCACGCGAAGGTCGTTCTCCCCGTGGATCACCTGGGTGGGGGTCGTCACGTTCGCGATGCGGTAGATGGCGGAGTGCCGCTCGTAGGTCTCGTACTCCTCCCAGAACTCCGAGTCCATGTGCCCCACCAGGTAGTCCTGGATGTCGGTGGTGGTGGTCATGGAGACCAGGTTCGGAAGTCCGGCGCCCATGCTGGCCGCCTTGAAGCGGTCGGTCCGGGTCACGGCGAAGGAGGTCATGTACCCGCCGTAGCTCCAACCCATGAGGAGGAGCTGGTCCGGGTCCCCCACCCCCATCTCGATGACGTGGTCCACCCCCGCCATGAGGTCGTCCATGTCCCCGAAGCCCCAGTCCCGGACGTTGGCGTACCGGAAGTCCTTCCCGTATCCGGTGCTCCCCCGGGGATTGGGCCGCAGCACCGCGTACCCCTCCTGCGCGAAGGTCTGGATCATGTAGATGGAGGGTGACCCGGTGAACGACTGGCTGAAGACCCCGGCGGGCCCACCGTGGACGTTCAGGACCAGGGGTACCCGCTGGCCCGGCTCGTAGCCCACCGGATAGGTGAGCAGCCCCTCGATCTCGAAGCGGCCGTCCTGGGACCGCCAGGTGAGGAGCTCGGTCCGCCCCATCTCCGGCATGGGCACGTCGGCGTGCAGGTCGGTGACCGCCTCAGGGGCCCAGTCGCTGAGGGCGCTCACATAGACGTCCGGCGGGGTGTCCGTGGTCTGCCAGGTGAAGGCCATCCGGTCGGCGCCGAAGGCGAAGTCCGCGCTGCCCATGACTCCGGCTCCCTCGGTCACCTGAACCGGGGCGGCCCCGTTCACCGGAAGGGCCTGCAGGTGGCGGGTGGTGCCGATGCTCTCCAAGACCAGCACCGCGTGCCCGTCGTCCACCCAGGCCATCAGCCCGCCGGACCGGTCGTGGGTGTCGTGGAGCTTCCGGGGTTCGCCACCCGCCAGCGGTACGACGTAGATGTCCCCGAGCCCCACGGGCTCCGGCTGACTGCCGGTGGACACGTACGCCACCAGGGAGCCGTCGGGTGAGACCAGGGGCGAGCCTTCCACGCCGGCTCCCGTGACCAGCTCCCGAGTGGCGAAGGTGTGCTCGTCTTCCGCCGAGTGCTCCATGGTGTTCACCACCGAGATGTCCCCGTTCAGGCGACCGGTGTTGATGCGCGGGTCCGACTGGTGGGAGAAGACGATGTGGGCCCCGTCCGGTGCCCAGTCCCACCCGGTGACGGTAAAGTCACCTTTCGTGACCCGGTGCGCGTGCTCCTGCATCCCGTCCCCGAAGGGCCCCATGTAGAGGTGGTTGTAGCGGAAGTCCGTGTCCGCCACGATGACGTCCCGCTTCTCCTTCACCGCCGCCTCCCAGTCTTCCGAAGCCGGGTCGCGCATGGTGTAGGCCAGGTGACTCCCGTCGGGAGAGACCTCGTACGATCCCACCCCCTCCTCTGCGTCCGTGACCTGGTAGGCCTCACCCCCGGTCAGGGGCAGGGCCCAGACCTGGTTCTCCCCGCTCCGCGAAGTGGTGAAGAGCAGCCGGGTTCCGTCGGGAGAGAAGGTGGGGTTCGATGCCGACTCCTCGCCCCGGGTGTACTGGCGGGCCCAGCTGCCGTCCGCCGCCGCCACCCACACGTGCGTGAGGTACTCCGACTGCTCCCCCTCCATGAGGGGCTCCTGCACCGTGAAGGCCACCATCGAGCCGTCCGGAGAGATCACGGTGCCGCCGACGCCCCGGAACTCCATGGAGAGCTCCGGCGTCCAGCGGGGCGCGTCCTCTTCCTGGGCCAGCGCGGCCCCCGGGAGGAGGAGGAAGACGAGGAAGAGTACGAGCCTGGAATGGCGTGCGAGCGGCTGAGCCATGGTGCGCTCCGGTTTCGGGTTTTGCGACGCCGCAACTTCGTGGGGGCGGCGCTCTCCCGCAATCGGAGGATGCCCCTCGGCGACCGCGTACCCGCGGACAAGATCCCGGCACACCGTTCCCTCAGGAGGCCGCGTCCCCACGGTCCGATCCACCTGTGGGGCGACGAGGGTGGCGGACCTTCTCCCGGGTCGTTCCCGGAAGCCTCAGAAGACGAGGGTGTGGGTGTACTTGACCGTCAGCGTCCGGGCGTCGCTGCGGGGCACGCGCGGAACGCCCAGCACGTCCTGCTCCAGGTTCGTCCCTTCGTTCCATACGAGCCAGAGATCCTGGCCTTCGCGGAAGTTGTAGCGGATCCGCGTGTTGGTGGTCACCTGGTCGGTTAGGGAGTTGTACTGGCCGAAGATGTCCGCCGAGAGGTGGGTGTCCACGGCCACCTTGGCGGTGAGCCGCAGGAGGTTGGCGTCGAATTCCTGGCCCCGCTCCGTCAGCCACACCCGGTTCCACTCCCACCCTCCTTCCAGGCCCAGGTGCCGGTTGAACGGCCAGTCGAAGCTGTTCTTCACCTGCAGGCGGGTCCCGTCGAAGAACTCTCCCGCCGTGAGCTCCACATTGGGGCGGATGGACCAACCCCGGGGGGCGCGGAAGTCCACCACGGCCTCCGTGGCCCGGTAGGTCCCGGCCGGGATGAGGACGTCATCCGAGAGGTCGAACGCCTCCAGCACGTCCTCGTACAGACTCCGGCCCCGGAGAATGAGGGTGGTGCCCGCCTTCCCCTCCAGCTGCAGGAAGGGCTCCACCACCATGGTCTCCAACTGGTCGTCCCGGTTCCGGACCCAGGCGTACGACTCGAGGCCCAGCCAGATTCGCCGGAGGCCGGCGTCCTCGCCGGGGAACCACTGGTAGTTCCAGTCGCTCTGGGTCCGGACGAAGTCCGACCGCTCCTCGAAGCCCATCCCCGGGTCGTAGCCGGGACCGGACCACACCAGGGCGTTCCGGTAGCTGAAGCCCTCCACCCGGCGCCGGGTCCAGTCCACCACGATCCGGCCGGCGTCCATGCCCGAGGGAAGGGAATCTCGGAGCGCCGTCCCCCCCTGCACGGTCTGGAGCCACTTGAGGGTCAGGTACTCCTGACCCCACAGCCGGAACTGTCCGTCCAGGCCGTAGGTGTGGTTGTAGGCGCCACCGGATGCGACCCGGCTCGTGACCATCCCCCCCACGAAGGAGTTCTGGTTCAGGATCCGCCTCCGCAGCCGCAGGATCCCGAAGTTCTCGGTGGGGAGGGCTCCCTGCTCGTCGGTGACCATCTCGATGGCCCCCACGTCCCAGCTCCCCAGGTGGCCCACCAGGCGCGCTCCCCCGAGGATGGGGACGGGCACCCCGTCCGCCAGGCCGATGCGCCGGGAGTAGAAGAGGGTGCCCTGCTCCGTGCCCGTCTCGAAGCCGAAGATTCCGGCCCGTTCCTGGAAGAAAGGCCGCTTCTCGTCGAAGAAGAGAGAGAAGCGGGTGAGGTTCACCTGCTGCTGGTCCGCCTCGACGGCGGCGAAGTCGGTGTTGAGGGTCAGGTCCAGCGTCAGGTTGGGATTCGGGTTGATCTTCATGTCCAGCCCGAACTCCCGGCTGTCCTCCCGGAGGGCGGACCAACGGTCCGGGGTCGCCGGGTCGTCCACGCCGGTGAGCTCCCAGCTCCGGCTCCGCCCCAGGAGGGCGTAGGGCGTCACGTACACCGGGCTCCGGGGTTCCAGCCCCCGCATGCGGACGTCCTGGAAGGCGGAGACCCGCGTGTACGACTCGGTGCGGGGAATGGCCGGAAAGGTCCACCGGTGCTCCGCCCCGGGCTCGTACGCGTAGGTCATCAATCCCATGACCACCGAACCGTCGGGCTCGGTCTCGAATCGGAGGCTCGAGAACGGAATGCGCATCTCCCCGGACCACCCGTCGTCCAGGAACTCCGTCTCCAGGTCCCAGAAGGTGTTCCACGAGGACCCCTGGGGACCTCCCGTCCCCCGCTCTTGGAGGCCGTCTCCGGAGATGCTCATGTCCATCCTCGCCCCCAGCGGGAGGGCGACGAAGCGGACGGCGTTCTCCTTGTCGTGGAAGGTGTCGAGGAACAGGCCGAACCCGTCGTCGCCGTTCCACGTGTCCCGGGTCAGGGTGAAGGCGCGGATCGACTCGGGGTCGTCGTGGTAGAAACGCGCCGCCACGTAGAGCGCCTCGTCGTCGTAGGCCAACTTGAGCCAGATGCGCCGATCCGTCTCGCCCCGATAGGTGGGCTCGTACATGGTGAGGGGAATGGGCTGGACCGCATCCCAGGCCGCCTCGTCCACGCGGCCGTCCAGCCGGACGGGGATGGAAAGGCGAGGGAGATCCACGACCCCTTCAGCCTCCGGGGCCTCCCGCCCTACCGATAGACTGGACGGGAGCTCTTCCTCCAGGGCCTGGCCGACGAGTCCGCCGGGGAGGAGAAGGGCGGCAAGAACGGCGGATTGGGCGAGACGGCTTGCGGAGTCGAACGGTCGATGCATAGCAGATTAAGAAAGCATTCACCCCGGAGTTCGGCTAGACCCCGAAGCGGGGTTCCTTGATACCGGCCCCCTCCCGGCGATAAGCTCACGCCATGCCCATCTACGAGTACGCCTGCGACGACTGCGGGCACGAATTCGAGCTCCTGGTCCTCGGGTCCCGAACCCCCGCCTGCAAGGAATGCGGAAGCGAGGCCCTGACGAAGAAGCTCTCCCTCCCCCGGGTCCATTCCGAGGCCAGCCGCCAGCGCGGCCTCTCGGCGGCACGCAAGCGGGACCAGAAGCTCGGCACGGACCGGATGCAGGAGCGGGTCGAGTACGAGAGCAATCACGACTGACCGGCAGGCGGTTCTCCGGTCCCGTCTCCGCCGGCCTGCATCTCGTGCGGGAGTCGGATGGGAGTCCCCGCCGGGACCCCCAGGAACGGCTTCAACCCCGCAGCCAGGAGCAGGACGGCGCCGAAGGAACAGACCAGGAGTGGCCCGGTGGCCAGGTCCCACCAGAACGACGCGCCGATTCCCGCCAGGATCGCCACGGTCCCGGACGCCCACGCCACCAGGAGCGCCGTGGCCAGGGTGCGGGCGAAGAAGAAGGCCACCACCGCCGGCACCACCAGGGAGCTGAACACCATGAGCACCCCGGCGATCTCCACGGAGAAGGAGATCACGATCCCGAACGAGACGTAGAAGAGAAAGTCCCAGAGCCGCACATTCCGGCTCCGTTCCGGGTGAAAGGTCACCTCCAGGAAGGGACGTCGAAGGGCGAAGTGGAAGGCGCCCACCACGGCGTAGACCACGGCCATCTTCACGATGTCGCCCCACCCGACCCAGATGAGGGTACCGGTGAGGGTCTCCTTGATGTGTTCCGCGCCTTCCGCCGTCAGCCCCGCCAGCAGGATCACCGCCGCCGAGGCCACCACGTAGACGATCCCGATGATGGCTTCCTGGGGGACCGTGGACTCCTCCATCCGGGTGAAACTGAAGACCAGGGCACCCACCAGGGTCGCCCCCATGGCGAAGAGGAGGGACGCCGTAGTTCCCAGCTCGATCCCGAACAAGAGCGCCACGGTGGTCCCGAAGGCCGCCACCTGGGCGAAGGCCAGGTCCACGAAGATGACCTCGCGCCGGATCACGTGCAGACCCAGGTACGCGTGGATGGAAAGGATGACCAGGGCGGCCACCACCGGCGGAATGATCAGCTCGAGCATGGCACCGTCCCCTCAGGAGCCCCGGAAGGCCGCGGCGAGACCCGTGACCCACGCGTCCACCAGGGCGAAGTAGTCGTCGATCCCTTCCCGAGCTCCGGGGGCTAGTGGGACATAGACCACGCGGGCCCCACCGCGATCGGCCACGGCGTCCACCTTCCCCCGGTCGAAGTAGGCCGCAGCCAGGAGGACCTCCAGGCCCTCCTCGCGCATGCGGCGGATCAACTGCGAGACGTGTCCCGGGGTGGGTGGGATTCCCGGCTTCGCCTCCACGTAGTCGGCGCAGCGGACCTGGAATCGGTCCTCGAAGTACGCCCAGTTCTTGTGATAGCAGATCATGCTCGCTCCCCGGAAGGACGCGGCCTGGCCCAGCCAGCCTCCCAGCCGGTCCAGGAGCGGGCGGCCCTCGAAGCTCTGGGCCTCCAGGAAGGTGAAGAGAGTCCCATTGAGCGCCAGCTGCTCCAGGGTCCCGCCCTCCAGCATCTCCACCAGCTCGGACCCGAAGAGGTGCTCGTGGATCTGGGTGGTGAAACGGGCGAGGCCGGCATCGAAATGGGGGGCACGGTCCGGTGCCACCCGTTTCAGCCCGGTGGTGATATTCCGGGCCACCTGGAGGGTCCGGAGGGGGTCCGTGGTCAGGTGCGGATTCCCGAAGATGTGCACGTCGCCGGCACTCCGGTCCGCCGCCGCGGGAATGTCCAGCAGGGTGATCCCCGTGTAGGCCGTGACGTAGCCCGGGCTCCCCTCCATGACCCGGTTGTTCCCCGCCCGGTCCAGGAGGGTGGGAGCCCATAGCTCCAGGTCCAGCCCGGTGGTGACGAAGAGGTCCGCCCGACGCAGGGCCAGGGCGAAGCTCGGCTTGGGCCGCACGAAGTGCGCGTCTTCGTTGGGATTCGCGATGGAGGTGGCGTCCACCTCCGGCCCCCCGATGTAGCGGGCGAGCTCGGCATAGATGGGGAGGGTGGCCACCACCCGGACCGGGGCGGCCTGGGGAGGCTGCAGACGGTAGGTCGTCGCGGGGCCCGGGCGGGGAAGGACCTCGGATCCGGACACCAGGGCCACCAGGACGAGTGCGAGGGAGGTCGGCATCAGTAGCTCTCGTGTTTGTGGGGACCCATGGCGAAGGTGACCTGGAGGTAGAACCGCCCCCGGTCGTCGAGTTGCGTATGCCCCACCACGTCGTACTCGGCCCGAACGCGGACGAACTCACTCTGCCACCAGGTCAGGGTGGGTCCCGCCATCCAGGCGGACTCGTCCGGCGCTTCGGGATTCTCCGCCCAGTCGAACCGGCCCCCGGCCAACCAGCTCCGGGAGAGGCGGACCTCGGCCATGGACCAGAATCCCAGGGCGGACGACGCGGGATCGGCGCCGGGCTCCGGGGCGGCGGTGGGGACGAGCCCATCCAGCAGCATGACGCCGCCACGCAGGTTCAGGCCCCGGTAGCGGGACGCTTCCGGAGGGGCCCAGGTGAGGGACATCTCCGCGCCGTAGAGATTCCTGGTGAAGCTCTCCACCTCGTCCTCGTACGAGCCCCGGACCCAGCTGACCCCCAGGTCCAGGTCCAGGGCGGGGGAGAGCTGCCAGAACCCGTTCACGTGCCCCAGGACCGAGAGGCCGTCCCCCTCCGCGAAGAGGTGTTCCTGCGAGGTGGCGGTGACCTCCACCGTGGCCTCGTAGGTCCCCGCGGCGCCGCCGAACGGTGCCAGCCACGACACGGAGGCGCCGGATTGGGCCAGGGATTCCTCACCGATGAAGGCCTGGTGGGGCAGGGAGCGACTCTGGAAGGGAAGGGCGTGCATGTGCCAGCGATTCAGCGTTCCGAACCGCTGGAAGAACCGGCCGACCTTGAGACCCAGGCCCCCGGGAAGGCCGACCCACTCCACGTACCCTTCCTCCACCGCGAAGCTTCCGCTGTGGTGGCCCTCTTCGTCTTCCCCTTCTTCGTCCTCCTCGCCGAAAGGTGGGAGCTCACCAGCGGCGCCGTGGCGGGAGATGAAGACCTTCGCCCGGGAGAAGGGGTCGAGATTGGAGATCAGAGAGAGCTCGAACTCCCGGGCATAGAAGTTGTCCGTGGACGAGGCGTCCGGGTCCACCGAGGCGAAGATGTCGCTGTTCAGGCTGATCTCCGGGTTGAGGGCCTGGAGGGAGCGCTGCCGACCCACGAAGTCCTGGGGGGCCTCGGTGGCGGCGGGAGCGGCCCCACCGACCGCCGCGGCCTGCGCCGCGGCCCGGAGCTCGGCCAGCGCGTCCTCTGCCTCCACCTCCCGCCCCGCCTCCTGGAGGCGGGCGACCTCCGCCCGGAGGCTGTCCACCAGTGCGGCGAGCCGCCGAAGCTCCGCCCGGACGGAATCCGGGGGTTCCTGGGCGGTGAGAGCGGGCGCCGCCACGGCCACCAGGGCCGCCACCAGGGCGGCCCGGGTCGGCCAACGAGCCTGCGTCGTTCGCGTTCGGATCACATTCACGGGTCCTCTCTCGGTCCTGACCATGGGAAGCGGCCAGCCGGCAGGTGACCGACCGGCGTGCGGAGGCGCTCGAGGCCGAGCGCCGGGGGATCAGCCGACCGGAGGCGCCCGGGGTGGGTGGCCCTCGGAGAGGGTGACGAGGTACGCCGGGGAATCCGGATCGGGGATCTGAGCCCGGTGGGCTGCGTGCGCGGCATGGCTTTCGGGGCCCGGGGCGGGCAGGACCGTGCTCCCCTCCAGGACCGTGCACAGGGAGTGATCGTGGCCTCGCCCGCAGTCCCCCGGGGCGTGGTGGCTCTCCCACACCGGGCCATCGGCGGGGCGGACGGTCTCCAGAAGGGGACCGGCGACTCCCGACATGAGGAGCAGGCCGGAAAGGGGACCCGCCCACGCCCTGCGCGTGATCCTGCGCATGCGATCCATGGAGTGAGCGTAGGACGGCGCAGCCGAGGGTGTCAACCAGATTCTCCGCGGGCGGGCCGAATCGCCCGGACGACCTGCGCCGGCGATGGCCTCCGTTCCGTCCGGCCGCCGACTTCCGCGCCCGGGCGCCGGGCTCTGATCGCGGGGGCACTTCCGCATCGGATCTTTTCTGCTTGCCGTGCGTTTCAAACCCGGGTGCCGCCGCTTGTGCCGCCCCGCCCGCCACCGGATGTTCATGAGCCTCCCGCAACCCGAACGCGACCCGCCATGACTCGCCCCTTCCCATACATTCGTTCTTCGGCCCTGATCCTTGCCCTGACCCTGGGTGCCTGCGGAGGAAGCTCCGGGGCCGCCCCCGCCCCGCCGGTGCCCCCGCGGAGCGATGTGGCGCCCGCCCAGGACACCGTCGAGACCCCGCCACGCTCGGACGTGGAGCCTCAGCCGCCGATGCCCTCCCTGGAGATGCGAGGCCTGGACACCATCCGTGCCGGCCGCTTCGACCAGGGGAAGATGTGGACCTTCGACGTGCCGCCGGTGGCCTATCTGCAGGAGACCTATGGCATCGAGGCCGATGAGGCGTGGTTTGCCCGGGCGCGCCTGGGTGCCCTGCGGATCCCGTCGTGTTCGGCTTCCTTCGTCTCCCCCGACGGGTTGGTCCTGACGAATCACCACTGTGGCCGGGAGTTCGTGAGCCAGGTCTCGGACGAGGGGGAGAACCTCCTGGACGACGGATTCTACGCCCGCACCCTCGACGAGGAGCGGGAGGTCGAGGATTTCCACGCGGACCAGCTCATCGCCATCCGGGACGTGACGGTCCGAATGGACGACGCCGTGGGCGATCGGACCGGGAGTGATCGGACGGAGCGGATCGACGAGGAGACCGCCGAGATCGAGGAGGACCTGCTGGAGGAGTTCGGCGGTGAGGAGGCCGGAATCATGGTGGAGGTCATCAGCCTCTACAACGGTGGCCGCTATTCGGCGTACGTCTTCCGGCGCTACGAGAGCGCCAAGCTCGTCATGGCCCCGGAGCTCCAGATCGGCTTCTTCGGAGGGGACCCGGACAACTTCACCTACCCCCGCTACAACCTGGACTTCTCCCTCTTCCGCATCTACGACGAAGAGGGCAACCCGCTGGACTCCTCGGAGTGGTACTTCCCCTGGAGCACCGACGGGGTCTCCGAAGGCGACGTCATCTTCATCGTCGGAAACCCCGGCTCCACCTCCCGGCTCCAGACGGTGGCCGAGCTCATCTTCCGACGGGAGGTGAGCGACAAGGCGATCCTGGCCTTCCTGGAGCGCCGGGCGGCGGCCCTCGAGGAGTTCATCGAGATGGATGCCGCCACCGCCGAGGAGTACGACCTGCGGAACGACTGGTTCGGGGCCATGAACTCCATCAAGGCCTACACCGGCCAGATCGGGGGCCTCCACGACCCGGTGATCCTGGCCAAGCGCCGCGACACCGAGCGCCAGTTCCTGGCCGCCCTGGAGGCCGACTCGGTGCTCCTGGAGCAGTACGGGGGCCTGGTGGAGGAGATGGCGGAGCTTCAGCAGGCGAAGGAGGCCTACGCCGCGGGCTTCGGGTCCTTCCTGGCCCTCACCGCCGACGGGCTGGCCTCTCCCACGCTGCACCGGGCCTTCCTGGCCTTCCAGGTCCTGAACGCCCGACAGCAGGGCGCTCCCGACGCGGCGGTAGCCGGGCTCGTCGCCGCCATGGACTCGGTGGGATCCGCCCCCACGGCCTTGGACGAGTGGCTCATCGAGGCCCGCATCCAGGAATTCGTCGAGCACTACGGGGCCGATGAGCGGTGGGTGAGCGCCATCCTGCGGGGTCGGACGCCGGAGGGCGTGGCCACCTCCATCGTGGCCAACTCGGTCCTGGCCGATTCCGCGGCCACCGCGGACGGGATCCGCCGTGGGCTCATATCCGTGGACGATCCGGCGATCCGCTTCGTGGGCTTCTACGTCCCGGCCTTCGTCCGCTTCCAGCAGGGGTACAGCCAGCTCGCGGAACGGGAGGAGGAGATCGCCGCCCAGCTCGGCCGGGCGCGGTACGAGATCTACGGCACGGCGCTGCCGCCGGACGCCACCTTCTCCCTGCGCATCGCCGACGGCGTGGTGACCGGATACCCGTACAACGGGACGGAGGCGCCTCCCCGCAGCACCTTCTTCGGGATGTACGATCGCTACCACTCCTTCATGGCCCAGTACGGGGAGGACTCGCCCTGGAGACTCCCCGAGCAGTGGGCGTCACCCCCGGAGGGCCTGGACCTGTCGACCCCGGTGAATTTCGTCTCCACCGCCGACATCATCGGCGGCAACTCGGGCTCTCCAGTCCTGAACGCGGAGCTGGAGGTGGTGGGAGTGGTCTTCGACGGAAACATCGAGAGCCTCCCCGGGGACTACATCTACCTCCCGGAGCTCAACCGCTCCGTCACGGTGGACGCCCGGGGGATCCTCGCGGCGCTTCGCCATGTGTACGGAATGGAACGCATCGTGGAGGAGCTCCTCCAGGGTGCGGGCGTGCGACGCTGAGCCGGACCGTGAGCCCCGAGGCGGCTACGCTCCGGGGGGCGTAGGGTAGAGCCACCATGGCCGCGATCGGGCCGTGGGTCGCACAGCTTCGGGAGGCGCCTGCCCAGCTCCTCCGACGGCTTCGGCAGGGGCTCCAGGGGTCGGACACCGTGGGGCCCCTGGCCCTTGCTGTGGCCGTGGGGCTCCTCGCCGCCGCCGGAGCCGTGGTGCTCCGGTACATGATCCGCGCCGTACAGTGGATCTTCTTCGACCAGGGGACCCGGCTCGATCTCCTCACCGGCCTCCCGATTCCTCCCTGGCTGGTCACGGTCCTGGCCCCCGCCGCCGGATTCCTCCTGGTGACGTGGATCGTCCGGCGCGTGGCTCCCGAGGCCGCGGGCCACGGGGTTCCCGAAGTGCAGTTCTCGGTGCGCATGCGGGGAGGACGCATCCGGCCCCGCGTGGCGCTGGCCAAGGCGGTGACCGCCTCCATCAGCATCGGGTCCGGGGGCTCAGTGGGCCGGGAGGGGCCCATCGTCCAGATCGGGTCCACCCTGGGGAGCGCGGTGGCCCAGTTCGTGGGGATGGGCGCGCAGGAGATGCGGATCCTGGTGGCTGCAGGAGCCGCGGGGGCCATCGGAGCGACCTTCAACGCCCCCATCGCCGGCGTGCTGTTCGCCCTCGAGGTCATCCTGGGCAGCTTCGCCGCTCGCTCCTTCGGGCTGGTGGTGGTGGCGTCGGTGACCGCCACGGCGGCGGCTCAGACCGTCCTGGGGACCGAGCCGGCCTTCCGACTGGTGGAGGAGTTCCGGCTGGTCTCCAACTGGGAGCTGGCGCTCTATCCGCTCCTGGGGCTCGCCGCCGGGCTCATCGCCCTCCTGTACGTCCGGTCGGTCTATGGCGTGGAAGCCTGGTTCAACCGCTGGAGCGCGCCGGTCTGGAGCAAGGCGCTGGCGGGGGGCCTACTGGTGGGGCTCCTGGGCACCTTCGGGAGCCCGCACCTCTTTGGGGTGGGGCACGAAGGGGTGGAGCTGGCCATGGCCGGGGAGCTCTCCATCACCCTCATGGCGGCGCTGGTCCTCATGAAGATCGCGGCCACCTCGGTCACCCTGGGCGCCGGAGGGTCCGGCGGGGTCTTTGCGCCGGCCCTCTTCATTGGTGCCATGGCGGGCGGGGCATTCGGAAAGGCCGCCGACGGGCTGCTCCCGACCCTGGCGGGCACGCCCGGTGCCTACGCACTGGTGGGGGCCGCCGCCGTCTTCGGCGCCGCCGCCCACGCGCCCCTCACCGCCACCATCATCCTCTTCGAGATGACGGACAACTACCGCATCATCCTTCCGCTGATGCTGGCGGTGGTCCTGGCGCAGCTGGTGGCGTCCCGCATCGACCCGGACTCCATCTACTCCATCAAGCTCCGCCGGCGGGGTGGAGCCGACGGGCCCCGGGAGCCTGGGACGTTGGATTTCGTCCTGGTGGACGACGCCATGAGCGAGGAGATTCCGTCCGTGCCTCCGGAGCTGCCCCTGACCGAACTGGCGGAGATGGCCCGGGAGGGGCCGGATCGCAGCTGGGTGGTGCTGGACGCCGGGGAACGTCCGGCGGGGATCATCTCCGTCACGGACCTGGAGCGGGCCATCCTCGAGGGAGAGCTGGGTGACCGGACCGTAGGGGACGTGATGACCCAGGGCCTGGTGACCACCCGGCCCGGGGAGTCCCTCCGCCAGGCGTTCCAGCGCTTCGCCGAACGGGACGTCTACCAGATTCCGGTGGTGGATACGGAGGAGGACGGACGGGTGGTGGGAATGCTCCGCCGCACCGAGATGATGTGGGCATACAAGGAACTGGCGGACGAGCACGCACGACTCCTGGCCCGGACGGATGCCCTCCCGGCCCACGCCCGCTTCGAGTCGGTGAACGTGGAGGTGCAGGTGGAGATCCGGCACCGGCGTATCTGTCACCGCGCCATCCGGGACATCCACGTGCCGGAGCACGCCCTCATCGCCCTCCTTCGCCGCGGTGAGCGCGTCGTGGTTCCCCGGGGCTTCACCCGGGTCGAGCCCGGCGACGTCCTGACCCTCATCACGACCCGGGAGCACGAGAGGGAGCTCCGGGACTGGCTCCAGGGACGGTAGGGGGAGGCGGGTCGGAGCTCGCCGGCGGCAGACTGGACCCGCTCTCGGCGCCGCCCGGGAGCAGGCGCCGCTAGAACACCCGCACCGAGAGTTGGAAGAGGCGGCCGGGCCGCGGGAGCCCGCACTGATCGAAGAGGGTCGTGTCTCCGAGGTTGCTCACCGAGGCCCGGGTCTCCAGCCGGCTCCCCAGGACCCGTGACGAGGCGACGTTCCACACCTTCGACAGCCCCGCGTTGATCCAGCTTCCTCCGTCCAGCTCCACGTCGGCCCCGGTGTCCGGATCCTGGCAGAACTGGGGGCCGGTGTACTCGACCTCGGCAGTACCGTCGACTCCGGCCACCAGGGGCAGACGGACGTAGGCCCTGCCCGACTGCTCGGGCATGTTCTCCGGCTCCGAGCTGAGGGCCGTTCCCGGGTCGGTGAGCTTTACCCGCTGGAGAGTCAGGTCGCCCCCCACTCCCACGACGCCGAAGGTCTGGGAGAAGAGGAGCTCGATTCCGGTGCTGGAGAGCCGGTCCGCGTTGACGCGCTGCCGCAGGCTGAGCGTTTCCGGGAGGGACCCGGGGAGGGTGATGCGGCGGATGGCTCCGTCCAACTCATTGCGAAACCCGACCAGCTGAAGGTCGCCGTTGCCGAGCCGGGTGGTGACTCCCCCCTCCACCGAGACCAGGTGCTCGGGGCGAAGGTCCGGATTCGGCACGAAGCGGTTCAGCGCCTCCGAATAGCTCTCTCGCAGCGACGGGAAGCGGCCCCGCCGACTGGCCCCCAGGTGCACGAGGGTCCCTCCATCGTTCAGGAGGGCCGACAGCCCGACCCGTGCGCCCCAGTCGTCCAGGGTACCCAGCGACTCTCGGCCCCCGCTCTCCGGGGTGCTTCCCCGGTCCCACGCCCCACCCAGGCTCAGCCGCAGCGCCCTCAGCATGCCCGACCCCTCGAACACCCGCACGATGGTTTCGCCGGCCAGGCTCAGGAGCCGCTGCCGGTAGGCTTCCGTGACCCCCTCGTCCGTCAGGTCGTGGGAGATGTCCGAGTAGGTGAGGGAGGCCCGGAGATCCGCACGGGCGCCCAGGGTGTGATCCGCCAACAGGCGGAGGGTGGCGGTGCGGGAGTCTCCCAGCTCCACCCCGTCCAACTGGTCGTACGTTCGGGAGGTGTAGGAGTGGATCTCCGTGGAGCCGAAGTCCAGGCCGAGGCTCGCCTCCACGTCGCCCCGCCCCCACGGCGTCTCCCGGTGGCCGGTTCCGCCGGAGAGCGCCACGATGGTCCTGCGGATGTCCGGGTACCGCCAGAAGCGGGCGTCTTCGGAGCCCAGCTCCGCTCCAATCCCCCGCCGGGCCTGGAAGCTGGACGCCGAGAGGCTGCTCCAGGTACCGCCGTCCCAACGGTGCCGCAGGGCCAGGAACCCGTTCACACTGGCGGCGTCCGTGTTGAGTCGAAGGTCGTCCCCGGTGTCCACCGGCTCCGCCACCCCCCCGGGCAGGGGGAACCCGGGGGAGTCCCGGAAGCTTCCACCCACACGGAGCATCCCCTCGCCGCTTCCCGTCTCGAAGGGCAGGTCCCCCGAGGCGGTGAGCCCGTATCCCCCGGTCTGGTCCACCGACGCGCCGGCGACGAGGGACGAGCGGACCGGATAGCGCTCCCCACGCCCCACGTTCATCTCCACGACCCCACCGAGCACGTTCGGACCGTGCAGCAGGGTGGAGAGACCTCGGACGAAGGTGACGTCGTCAGCGGCCCCCACCGGAAGGACGCTCACGTCGGTGCGGGCGTCCCAGCTCAGGGTGAGGGGCACGCCGTCATACAGGACCGCCACCTGACGCGACCCGGACCCCCGGACGGTGACCTCCGCCTCCCCCCGGGAGTTGGTGCGGACGTGGAGCATGGGCAGCTCCCGGAGCACCTGCTCGGTGGTGGCTGCCGCGGGGATCCCCAGCGAGTCCAGGGTGATCTCCACCGCGCTGGCGCCCCCTACCGTCGTCACCGGGCGGCTGGCCTGCACACGGATCCCCTCCACCCGGAAGACGGTGGTGTCCGGAGGTGGAATCGTGTCCCGTACCTGGGCCCCGGCCAGGGTCGGGGCCAGGAGGCCGGCGGTGACCAGGACGAGAAGGTGGAAACGGGCGAAGCGCATGCGAATCCCTTTCGGAGAATCCCCTCGGGCGACTGGGCTGTCGGAGAGTACGCACCAGAGGACACAGGGGTCCCCCAAAAGGTTCAGCGTGGGCCCCCTCCGGAGGTGTGATGCCCCGGGTCCGAGTGCCCCGGAAGGCAACCCCCTGCACTGCGCCGTGAGGTCACCGGACCGGGCCTCAACTCCCTGCGCTCGGTTGGGACTGCGCGAAGGCGACCCGGGCTCGCACCTCGGCGCGATCACCCCCGGGAAACCTCGGTGACAGAGGTCCGTCCCGCCGGTCCCCACGGAGCTCAGCTCTGCGTGACGTTCAGGTCCTGGGAGACGGCAATTCCGCAGACGGTGCCACTGATGGAGAACGAGGCGGCCCCCATGGCGGAGGACGAGCCAGAATAGCCCAGGGCGATGGCGCAGGTCCCGCTCTTTCCGCCGGTGGACCAGGCCAGGGCGCCGGTCCCGGTGGTGATGAGTCCCGAGATGTTGGCGTTCCCCATGCCATCGGAGGACATCTGGGCGGTGTGGGTCACCCCGGGGGTTCCGTCCAGCGTGAAGTTCTCCTGGCCTCCGGAGACGGTGCACTGGTCGTAGTCCTGCTGCACCGAGTAATCCAGGTCCGCCGCTCCCGAGACGTCGTCCACCGTTCCGTTCACGCTGGCGGCGACCGCCACGCTTCCTCCAAGCTCACAGGGGACCGTGGCCTGGAACGTCTGGTTCACCGTGGCGGCTTGTGGTCCGGGGATCTCGGCGGTGGAGGACATTCCGGTTGGAAGGGTCGTGTAAATGGCAAAGGACTGGCCGAAGACCGCGGCGGCCAGCGCCTGCACCTGGACCGCGTTGAGGCCTTCAGGGCCGGTGATGTCGTCGCCGTCTGCGCAGGCCGCCAGGCCCACGAGGATCGCGAGGGTCAGGGTACCGACTCGGGATCGGATCATGGGGGGAGTCTCCGGTTGGGAGTGCGCGGAAAGGGGCTCCCCCCGTTCAACACCCTACACAGCCGCTGGGTCCCGACCTCGCCGGCCGAGGGGTCCGCCACCCGAAACTGTTTCGCAAAGCCCGCTACGGGGGCCCCTCCCCACCCCCCGGGACGAGACTCGCCAGCAACTCCTCCAACAACGGGACGGCCGGAGTGGGGTCCGGACCCAGACGGAGGCGCCAACCTCCCTTCGCGGAGAGCTGCTCGAGGCCGGCCCGGATCTCGGTCTGGAAGATGTCGAACCCGATCTCGTAACCAGGGTCCAGGCCATCCAGAAGCTCCCCCTGGTCCAACACCTCGAGACAGGGCCGCCCCGGCTGCCGGTCGCGGGTCAGGAGGCACACCGCCACCTGATCGAACACGGGCCTGGGTGGAACGGCTCCGAGGGTGCGGAGGTCCACCTTCAGCTTCTCTTCTCCACGGGCGAGGAGCGTCGTGGGCCGGTTCCGCAACTCGGGGAAATGAACACGGCTCGACGCCAGGAGGTTCAGCTGCGTGGTCAGGCCCCAAACCCGCAGGGTGGGGTGGAGTTGCAGATGGATCAAGTCCTCCGCGACCACCGACATCCCTCGTCGCGCGGCGGTGTAGCTAAGAGTGCTCTTCCCTACTCCGCTGGGACCCGCCAGGAGGAGTAATGCGCCCCCGCGGGCGACACCGGCGGCATGAAGGGGATACCGGTCCCGGGGAGAGAGGACCGCGTAGGTCAGAGCGTCCAGCCAGCTGTAGCGGAAGTGATCCCTGTCCTGCACCAGCTCCGGGGTGACCCATCCCAGAGCGTCCCTGCGCAGGGGCTCCACCACGGCCTGGCTCCCCCGGGTGGCCAGGAGCATCCTCCGGCCGTCGAGGGTCCGATAGCGGACCGGGGCGTGCGGCTCCGGGCCCTCGGTTCCGTCGTGGACAAAAAGGGTGACCGTGGTGCCCGGCCCCGGTGTGACATCACGCTTGTCCAGCGACCGCCAGGCGCCAAACGATTCCTCCGCTGCATCGATGACTGCGGCCGAGTTGCTCCGGTAGCGGGTGGGGATGCCCAGGACCGGGATCTCCGTCTCATGTAGGACCGGATCGTCCCGGTGGATGGGGTCGGTTCCGCTGGTGTACGGGATCCTGTCGTTCATTGCGTTGGTCTTCGTGGGCCCAGGGCGTCCCGGAACTGCTCCAGGATCCTTTCCACCGCGAGATCCGCATCCTCACGCAGGGCGTGCATTTGGGCAAGGCGGGCCATGGAGACCCGTAGGTCATCGTCGCGCAGTAGGCCTGCGACGCCCTCCGCGAGCCTTCGTGCGTCCCCCACCGGGACGGTGAGCGCGGCGTCCGGGGACCATTCCCGGAGGAGGCCCACGTCGGTCCCCACCACCGGCACGCCGGTGATGGCTGCCTCCTGGGCCACAACGGGACCCGCTTCGTGCCGCGAGGAGACGAGCAGCAGATCCGCCTCCTCCATGAACCCCCGAACCCGGTCGTTGGGCTGGAAGCCGTGGAAGTGGACCCGGCCTCCCAGTCCCAGCTGCTGTGCCCGGCTCTGGAGGGCGCCTTCCAGCGTGTCCTGTCCCACCACATCCAGGCGGAAGTCCAATCCTTGCCCATGGAGGATAGCCACGGAGTGGAGAAGGGTCTGCTGGTCCTTAACCCGGTTGAGGCTCGCCACGTGCAGCAGTCGCGCGGTTCGCCCCCGCGCTCGCGGACGGGGCGGACGAGGCGGCCAAAGGGCACGGTCGACACCGAACGGAACTCGCACCGCCTCGTAGCCGAGGGCCTGGACCGATTCGAGGATCGGCGTGCTCAGGGCCAGGATGCGGTCAGCCCAGCCCAATGCCAGGCGGGTCCAACTCCGTCCACGCCAGGTGAGCCGACCTCCGTAGGAGACCTCGGGCACGGACGCGACCTCGCCCCCGGTGAGGTGCACCACCACCGGCACCCCGAGGAGCCGTCCCGCCACGGCGGCCACGGCATCTGCGCCGATTCCCCCGGTTGCGTAGATCAAGTCGAAGGGCCCCTTGCGGTGTTCGGACCGAAGGTTCGCCAGCGTCCGGGGACGCCGACCTGGAGCGCCGGCAGCGTGGACGGTGGCTCCCTGCAGTGGGTAGCGGCAGGACCTCTCCTCCTGTTGGATGGCGAAGACGTGGACCGACGCGCGACGCGCCATCCGTTCCAGGAGCCACAGCACCACGGGGATGACGCGGCGTTCACCGGACCGGTCCACGCCGCCGGGAAGGACCCACGCGACCTTCACGGCCGGAGAACCCGGTAGGAGTCCGCCAGCCGCCTGCCGAGAACCTGGAAGGAGAGGGCCCGGTCGAAGTGGTCCCGGGCCGCCAGGCCCAGGGCCCGGCGGTCGGACGCGGCGGCCTCCCGGAGGCACCGGGCGAAGTCCAGTGGGTCCCCCGGCCGGGCGAGAAAACCCACGGAACCGCCGCCGGTCAGGGCCCGGAAGGGGGGAATGTCCGACACGACCGGGGGCGTCCCGGTTGCCAGGGCCTCGACGACCGCGAACCCGCTTCCTTCGCGGTGACTGCCCTGGACCAGGAAGTCCGCGGCCCGAAGCAACTCCTCCACGCGCTCCCGGGGCTGAGGTCCCAGGAGGTGGACCCGGCCCGAGAGGGCGGGATCCTGCCGGATTCGGACTTCGACCTCCTCCCGAAGCGGAGCCCTCCGGAAGGCGCACCAGAGATGGGGGTCCGCCAGCGTCCCGGACACCCGGCTCAACGCCTCCAGCACTGTCAAGGGGTCCTTGTTCGAGTCCAGGTGGCCGAGCCAGAGGAGGCACGGGTCTCCGGCCAGTCCCGTCTGCTTCCGGGCCCGTTCCCGGTCTCCTGGGGTGAAGAAGCTGGAGGACTCGGGGATGTCGAAGACCTGGACGTTGCCGGGGATCAGCGTCGACTCGATGAACGGTCGCGCCTGCTCCATCGCCGTGAAGGCCACTCCGTCCAGCGCAGCAAGCCCCCAACGAAAGACCGGTCGTAGGAGGCGTCGCGGCACCCGGTCGGCGTGGTCCTGGGCGAGAATCGAGGAGCGGGGGAGTGCCTTGCGGACAGCCTGGACGTGGATCGGGAAGCCGAGTCCGTGGATGTGGACCACGTCCGGCGCCAAGTCGATCAGGGCCTTCGCGAGGCCGGCGGGGCGGGGCACCGCCCAGGGTCCTCGACCTCGGCGGGGGCCCTGGGCCGAACGGGTGCGGAGGAACCGGTAGGTCACCCCAGCTCTCTTGAACCTCGCATCGAATCCAGCGGCCTGGACGACCGTGACCCGGGCTCCCGCCGCAGCGACCGCCTCCGCCACCGCCGGAAGGGTGAACCACGCATCCAGAAGGGCCTCGGGCTCGCGTTCCAGCGGATCGGGCAGGAAGCTCGCATGAACCACCGCCATCCCGCTCGCCACCACCGCCTGCCTCCTCTCTGGATCCCCAGGAATTTGTCCGGGCTCCATCGGCCCGCCTGCGATGGCAACTCTTGCGTCGTCCCGGATCCCACGCCACCCTCACGGCCCTCTTCGCCGCAGACGACCGAGCCCGGCGCAGGACACAACCCATGGTGACCCAAGCTCCCTCCGGTGACGGAAGCCTCCCGCTCGCTGCCCTGGATCTGACCCCTGCGGCCATCCGCGAGCGCTTCCGTTGGGCGCAGCGGAATGGTCATCCGCAGTACCTGTGGCCGAACGTGCCCGTCGGCGCCTGGCGGTCGGGCCTCGACGAGATCGAGCGGGTGTCCCGGGCGGTGCTCGGAGGCGCGGGTGGTCCCACGAGCCTGCGCCTGCCGAGTGGGAGTGTCGAGGCCCTGGGGGTGGCCGCGTTCTCGTCGGGGATGGGTCCACTCCTGGGATACTGGCTCGAGGCCGGGCTGCTGGGGGCACCGGAGGCGGTCCGTCAGCTCCTCCTTCTCCATCTCGCCCACGGCCGGCTCCGGGCCCGGAGGCTCGAAGACCAAGCCCAGCGGGTGCTCCAGGTGCTGGCCGACGTGGACATCCGGGGGACGGTCCTGAAAGGCGTGGAAACGGGCCGGCGCTTCTTTCCATCTCCCGGAACGCGACCTTCGTCCGATGTGGATCTGTTGGTGGAGCCGGGTCGGATGGACGAGGCGGAAGTGGCCCTCCGGGAGGCCGGGTACGACTGCCTCAGCCCTCGGAACCCGCGGAGGGATCGAAGCGAGTGGGCGCCGAGAGGCGCGTCTCGGGACCTGCGCAGCCTGGACCTCACCCATGGGGACAACCCCATCACCATCGATCTGCACGGGTCCCTGGACCGGAACGTCCTGGGAATCGCCACCGTCGGCTTCGGCTCGCTGGACCACCACCGGCGAGTTCCCTGGGCCGACGTTCACCCGGCCGGTGGCGTCTTGGCCCAACCCCTTCTCACGGCCTTCCTGGCGGTGCACGCCTCCACCGGGCTGCTGAACCTCACCATGATCCGAATGACCGAGCTCGTCCTGGTGATTCGTTCGGGATTGGAGACGGGCGACCTGGTTTGGGCCGAACTCAGCGACGCCCTCGCCCAGTCCGGTGGCGATCGCTTCGTCCATCCCGCCTTCGAGATGGCCGAGCGCCTCGTTCCCGGGACCGTGGACCCGGGTTTCCGGGAGGAAGTGGCCCGGCGGGCCACTTCCCGCGTGCGAACGTACGTGGCGGCTCTGACTCCAGCGACGGCCCAGAGACTCGAAGTCCGGTCGATGCGGGAGCGGCTCATGTGGGTCTCCGGTCCCCTGGACCTGGCCCGCACCATCCGCGAGACGGTGGTGCCTCCGGGGCTGGGATCCGTCCGCAGCCTGGGCCGGCTGTATTCCCAACGGATCTGGCGCGTCCTCCGGGGGCGGGTGAGTCTCGGGCCGGATAGGACGGAGTCGTGACCGATCGCCGCCATCAGCTCCCCGCCTCCACCCGGAGCCGGCGAAGAACCCGTCCGAGCCCCAGCGCACCCACCAGGGCCACTCCACCGGCGACGCCGAACAGGACCCCGAAGGTGGCAGCTTCCAGGAGGACGCCGCCGGCGGATGCGCCGATCAGGCCCGCCAGCTCCGTGGCCCCGTTTCGCCACGAGGACACCGTACCCCGGCGTGCCGGATCCGCCTCCTCCAGGAGGGCCTGGTCGATGAGGGGGTTCGTGGCCGGTGGCACGAGGCTCAGCAGGAGGAAGAGGGCACCTGCCGGCAACAGCGCACCCACCCCGGCAAGGGCCCACAGCGCAGGCGGGAAGATCACCATCCAGTACCTCAGGGTCCGGTGGAGCCCGAGCCGCTCCGCCAGGAGGCCACTCCCGAACACGGCCAGGGCCGCCGCCGCCTGCGCCGCACCCAGGAGGAGTCCGATCCGGTCCACGCCCAGCCCGTGGATCCGCAGGAAGTAGAGGTTGAAGAAGGGCAGGACCAGGGCCGACCCCATCATCCACACCAGCACCAGACCCACCGACGCCGTAAGTACCGGCGGAAGCGCCAGGGCACGGAGGGAGAATCCGCGCCGGAGCGCCGGCTCAGGCCGGTGGGTCGCCGCCGGCACGTCGGGGGTGTGGGGGATCAGAAGATAGACGAAGCCACCCAGCCCTGTGCCTGCCGCGCCCAGGACCAGGCTCCACCGGATTCCACTCCCGGGGGAGACCGGAAGGATGGCCTCGAGCCAACCGGGCAGAAAACCGGACGCGGCGGTCCACCCGGCTCCGGAGGCGAGGAGGAGCGCCACGTTCCACGAGAAGGCCCGGGGCCGGATCGCGGGGGGGGCGAGGCGCATGAGGATCGGGCCCGAGGCCACCCGCCAGGAAGTGGCTCCCGCCCCGGCGAGCCCTGCGGCGCCGTAGATGGCCCAGGGGGACTCCACGAACCCTCCCACCGCCAGCCCCACGGCAGCGGCGACCGCCGCCGAGCCGTAGACGAACCGGGTCCCCCGGCGGTCCACCAGGACCCCGGCCGGCACGAGGGCCACCAGGCCTCCGGCGGTGAGGGCTGCGGCCGCGAGACCCATGACCGATTCCCCGAGCCCGAGGTCGTCCAGGTAGAAGTTGTAGAGGAACGCGTGGGAGAAGAGGCCACCGGCGAAGAGGATGTTGGCCGCGAAGAAGAGCCAGAGGCGTTCCCACGCACCCGGTTGTCTCCTTCCGCTCGGACCCATCTATTCCCTCCCCGCTCGAGCAACTTCTGACCGGTCACGTCTCGCCGGCGCGGTCGATCATAGGGCCTTCACCCACGGAGAGTCACTCGATGAGGCGAATGGGATGCGGATGCCTGAACCACGGAGGGACCCGGATCTTGGGGCCCGTTGGACCCGTGGGGGCCGTGGCGCTGGCGCTGCTGTCCTCCGCGGAGGTGGGCGCGCAGGTACGCGATTCGGCGCAGGTAGCGGATACGGTGGTGGCCGTGCGGTTGCCTCCCGTCGTGGTGACGGTGAGCCGGACGCCCGTCCGGGCGGACCGGGTCGGGTCCGCCGTCGCCGTGGTGGCGGCGGAAGACCTTCGGACCGAGCCTCCCCGGTACGCCTTCGAATCGCTTCGTGACCTCCCCGGCTCCTATGTGGATGAGGGTGCGGGGCCGGGGGGACCCACCATCGTTCGGATCCGGGGCGGGGAGGAGGTCCACACGCAGATTCTCCTCGACGGAATCCAGGTGAACCAGACCGGAGGCTTCTTCGACATGCAGGGGCTCGCCTTGAGCAACCTGGAACGGGTGGAGGTCGCCCGGGGCCCCCAGAGCGCCGCGTGGGGATCATCCGCCATGAGCGGAGTCGTACAGTTCATCACGCCCCGGGGTCGGCCGGGTCCGGCACGCTTCCGGCTCCGGGCGGAGGGTGGGGGAGCTTCGGAGTTCGGTGGGAGCTTTCGGACCGAGGTGGGCGCATCGGGTGGGACGGAGACACTCCAGTACTCCGCCGGCGCCGGCGTCGGCTTGAACCGCGGGGTCTTCGAGCTGCCCCACGACACCTGGACCGGGGACGCCTCCCTACGCGTCGACTACCTGCCCTCCCTCGAGTGGGAGGTGTCCACCACACTCCGATACCTGCGCTACCAGGGGAGGCTTCCGGTGCGGGATCCTGGAGCGACACGCGTCCCCCTGGACCCCAATGCACGGAACGAGCGGGACCGGCTCGCGACGTCACTTCAGGCGCGGTACTCGCCTTCGGCACGATGGTCCCACCAGCTGAGGGCGGATCTCTACCGCGACGACTTCCTCTTCCAGGACGAGTTCGACGCGCTGGACCCGGCGGACTATCCCTTCTTCGTCTTCGACGCCGACCTGGACTTCACCGAGCGCCTTCTACGGCCCCGACTGGAATACCAGGGCAGCGTCCGCGCCGCCGCAGGGGAGGACGAGACCGGCGCGGTGCTGACCTTCGGATCCCTCTGGGAGTATTCGGACGTGGACCAGTCCCTCTCGGGTGCCTTCGGCGACTCGGAACTGGCCTTCGACCGGCAGAGCGGCGCGGCGTTCGCCGAGGTCCTCTGGGATGTGGTGCCCAGGTGGAGCACCATGGTCGGCGTGCGCGTGGAGAAGTTCGAGGGGATTCCGGCGGAGGTCACGCCGCGGCTCAACACCGTGATTCGGCCGGCGCCGGGTCTGGTAGACCTCCGGGTGGCGTGGGGCCTGGCCTACAAGGTGCCGAGCCTGTCACAGCAATACCAGGAGAACGACTTCATCGCCCCGAACCCGGAACTCGAACCGGAGCGGAGCCGAAGCTGGGAGGTGGGACTGGACCTCACCCCCATGGACCGTCGGCTTCGGGTGGAACTCACCTACTTCGACCAGAGGTTCGAAGACCTCATCCGGACCGTGGCCCTGGAGGGATCCAACCGAAACATCAACCGCAACCTGGGACGGAGTCGGGCCCGGGGAGTGGAGTGGAGCGCGACGCTCCAGACCCACCCTCGATTCGCAGTCGGGAGCTCGGGGGCCTGGGTGGACACGGAGATCCTGGAGAATTCGGGCCTGAACCCGGAGGAGTACCCCTTGGGAGAGGCGCTTCCGTTCCGTCCCAACATGAACGGATCCCTCTTTATCGAGTTCCTGGCCTCCCGCGGCCTACGCACCTTCTTGCGAGGCTCGTACGTGGGGCCGCAGACGGTGCTCTCGGAGCGTTTCTCGGGGGACCGGGTCGAGCTGGATCCCCATTTCGTCCTGGATGCCACCGTGAGGTTCGAGCCGCGGGCGGGCGTGTCGTTCTACGCCCGGGTCGAGAACCTCCTGGCCCGGGACTACCTGGTGGCGTTCGATCGCCCGGGGATCCCGGTCCGGGCCAGCGTGGGGGTGCAGTGGGAGAACTGAGCGCCTTCGCCCCGTTCCTGTCCCGCCCCTGTTCCGCCACAGGTCGTCCCTGCTGACGGCACCCTCCGGGCCGCTCGATGCCGTCTCCACGTGGGGCGAATGGGTGAGCCCAGGCTGCGCCCACGTCGCTTGCGAAAGACCATCTCTTCTCCGCCAGAGGGGACGGCGAGGCCGGACCGCGGCAGCGCCAGACGGACGTCTCGGCGCACCTTGCCCGACCTTCCGTCCACGCCGCACCTTGGCGGGTTCCCATCCGAGCGGTCCCGATCCCGACTTCCACCACCCCTCGCCCATGTTCCGTCCCCGTCCCCTCTCCGGCCTCCTCCGACGCGTCACGGGCGTGGCGCCCGCCCTGGCTCTCGCCTCCGCGGCTTCCCTGTCCGCCCAGTCGTTGGATCCCTCCATCTACGACGCCTACCGGTTCCGGCACGTGGGCCCTGAGGGGAATCGGGCCATCGCGGCGCTGAGCATCCCCGGCGATCCGCTGACCTGGTGGGTGGGGGCGGCCTCGGGCGGCGTGTGGAAGACGGAGGACGGGGGAGCCAGCTGGCGCCCCACCTTCGACGACCAGGATGCCCAGTCCATCGGCTCGCTGGCCCTGGCGCCCACCGCCCCCAACGAGGTCTGGGCCGGGACCGGTGAGACCTTCATCATCCGGCCGGCCCTGGCCATGGGGAACGGGATCTACAAGTCGGTGGACGGCGGGGAGACCTGGGAGCACAAGGGGCTCACGGAGACCGCCCGGATCGGGCGCATCGTGGTCCACCCGAGAGACAAGGACGTGGTCTATGCCTGCGCTCTGGGTCACGCCTACGGCGACCAGGAGGAGCGGGGCATCTACCGCACCACCGACGGCGGGGACAGCTGGGAGCAGGTCCTCTTCGTGGATCCGGGGACCGGGTGCGCCGAGCTGGCCATCGACCCGGAGCGGCCGGACATCCTCTTCGCCGGGATGTGGTCCTTGCGGGTGGATCCGTGGAGGCTCAACTCCGCGGGCACGGGCGGAGGTGTCTACGTCTCCCGGGACGGTGGCGACTCCTGGGAGAAGATCGCGGGCCGGGGCCTGCCGGGCGCCGATGAGCTGGTGGGGAAGGTGGCGGTGGGGATCGCGCCCTCGGACCCGGACCGGGTCTACGCTCTCCTGGAGCTGGAGCACCCGACCTTCTACCGCTCCGACGATGGTGGCCGGTCGTGGCGCCTCACGAACCGGGACCACGACATGTCCGAGCGGGCCTCCTACTACACCCGCTTCGCCATCGACCCGGCGGATCCGGATCGGATCTACTTCGCCTCGGTCCGCTTCGGGATGAGCCAGGACGGCGGGGCCTCCCTGGTACCGAACCCACCCCGGGGCGGAGGCGACACCCACGACGTCTGGATCGATCCCACCAACCCGGACCGCTTCATGGTGGCCGACGACGGCGGCGCCACCATCACCCTCAACCGGGGGAAGAGCTTCGAGCGCATCGTGCTCCCCATCGCCCAGATGTACCACGTCTTCACCGACAACGAGGTCCCCTACAACCTCTACGGCAACCGGCAGGACGGGTGGTCGTACAAAGGCCCTTCCAACTCCCGGGCCGGGGGCATCACCCCCGGGCACTGGTCCGGCGTGGGCGGGTGCGAGTCGGGCTTCGCCATCCCCGACACCGCCGCTGCCAACGAGGTGTGGAGCGGATGCTACGACGGCGGGCTCGAGTACTTCGATCCCGCCACCGGCCACGCGCGGAATGTCCGGGTCTGGCCCGAGGCGGCCTACGGCTGGCGCCCGGCGGACCTGCGCTACCGCTGGCACTGGACCTTCCCGGTGGTCATCTCGCCCCACGACAACGAGGTGGTGTACGTGGGGAGCCAGCACGTCCACCGGACCACGGACAAGGGGTCCAGCTGGGAGGTGCTCTCTCCGGACCTGACGCTGAACGACAAGTCGAAGCAACAGGACTCGGGGGGGATGACCACCGACAACCTCATGACCTTCGACGGGTCGGTGCTGTACGCCCTGGCCGAGTCGCCTTTGGAGCAGGGGGTCCTCTGGTCCGGTTCCAACGACGGCCAGATCCACGTGAGCCGCGACGGGGGCGAGACGTGGACGAACGTCAGCGCCAACCTCCCGGGCCTCCCGGAGTACGGCCAGTTCTCGAACATCGAGCCGTCCCGATTCGACCCGGGCACCGCCTATACCGCCGTGGACCTGCACCAGATGTCGGACTTCGATCCGTACATCTACAAGACCACGGACTACGGCCAGAGCTGGGCCCGCATCGACGCCGGGATCCAGCGGTCGAACTCGTCCTTCGTGCACGTGGTGCGGGAGGATCCCTGGCGGCCGGGAATGCTCTTCGCCGGAACCGACAACGGGGTCTGGTTCACCCTCGACGACGGGGCCAACTGGATGCGCCTCCGGAACGGCCTCCCGGCGGCCCCGGTCTACTGGCTCACCGTCCAGCCCCACTTCAACGACCTGGTGGTGGGGACATACGGCCGAGGCTTCTGGATCCTGGACAACCTTACCGGGCTCCGGGCCCTCTCCCCCGACCTGCTGGCCAGCGATGCGGGAATCGTGCCCGCCTCCCCGGCATGGCGGTTCCAGGAGATCCAGGACATCAAGAGCACGCCCACTCACGTGAGGGGGAGAAACCCCGCGTACGGTGCCGCCATCGACGTGTGGGCCTCGGACCGTGCGGCGGGACCCATGCGCACCGAGATCCTGGACCCAGATGGAAACGTGATCCGTACGCTGTCGAGTCGCGCCGGTCCCGGGCTGAACCGGATCCAGTGGGACCTCCGTTACGAGTCCCCCAGGGCCCCGCGCCTGCGAACGCCGCCGCCGGACATGCCGTGGATCCGGATGGAGGAGGACGGGACCCGGCGGCTCCGCACCTGGGACCTGGACATCGTGGGCGGGCAGATCGGCCCCCGGGCCGTTCCGGGCATGTACACCGCCCGCGTCTCGTTGGGCGACCATACGCTGGAGACGCGCTTCGAGGTGCGAAAGGACCCGAATTCCGCCGGCACCCTCGAGGAGATCCGGCAGCAGGTGGCCCTCTCCCTGGCCCTCCGGAACGACCTGGACGAGATGGCGTCCATGATCGAGCGCTTGGAGTGGGTCCGGGAGCAGGTGGAGGACCTGCAGGACCTCACCAGGGTGGAGGCCGATGCCGAAGCGGTGGCGGAGGCCGCCGCGGCGTTCCGGGAGCAGCTCCTGGACGTGGAGGGTCGCCTCTTCGACCTCAACCTCTCCGGGGCTCGGGAGGATGCCTTTCGCGGTCCCATGCGACTCTACGGGCGCATGGGTGCCCTGGGGAGCGACATCAGCCGGTTCGGCGCCGACTTTGCTCCCACCGCCCAGCAACAGGAGGTCTACGAGGTCCTGAGCGAGCGCTTCGGCGAGGCGAAGGAGCTCATGGACGCGCTCCTCACCGTGGAGCTGCCGCGGCTCAACGAGCAGCTCCGGGCCCGGGGGTTGCCCATCATCTCGCAGTAGCTCCGGCGGCGAGGCTCCCGGGGACACGGAAAGAGAATCCTTGTCTCCGGGGGCGGGAGCGTACGTAGCTTGGATGTAGTGATATCCGAGTCACAGGTCGGAGCTTTCGCGCGCACCTCGCACGCTTCCTGGGAGAGCTTCCGTTGGTCTCGAAGCTTTCGTGCGTCTCCCGGAGGTGGTGCATGCAGGTCCCTGGCGTCCGCAATCGGCGATCCTCGTCGCCCGCATTCCTGAGGTGGGTGACCCGGCTCCTGGGTCTCACTGCCTTCCTTCGCCTCCTGACCGCCTGCGGGGAGCCGCCTTCCGCGGTTCCACTCCCGGACGGGATCCCCGACCGCGTCGACGCCCGAGCCAGCTCTCTGGTGCCCGCGGCCTTCGCGGATGCGGGGTTCGAGCCCGGGCGCGTCCTGGTTCGATTCAGTCCCGGGGCCGACGCCCCCGGGTTGGCCCGGGCGAATGGGGCCTCATTGGTGCGGGAGTTCATGTCCGGGGCGTGGATCGCCCGCGTGCCGGAGGGGCGCGAGCAGGAGGTGGCCGAGGCGCTGGCTCGCAATCCCGGAGTCGTCTTCGCCGAGCCCGACTTCCGCCGGGTCTTCGGAGATCCACTCTGCCCGGACTGTACAAGGCCACCGGACGGATTCTTCGAGTGGCAGTGGAACATGCACAACGACGGCGACGTGGACCTGGGACTGGGGCTCGTGACCCAGACGGGAGCGGTGGATGCGGACATCGACTGGCTCGAGGCCTACGACCTGCTGGGCCCCACCCCGGAGGGAACGGTTCGCATCGGGATCCTGGACACGGGGATCCGGGACACCCACGTGGACTTCTGTGGGAAGGCTGTGACCTGGCGTAACTTCTACGCCGGAGGGTCCGCCACTCCCATCGACGATCACGGTCACGGCACCCACGTGGCGGGGATCGCCGGGGCCTGCGCCAACAACACCTACGGAGGCGTGGTCGGGGTCGCCTACGGTCCGGGGATGGACTTCGTGGTGGGGAAGGTCTGTGCCATCGACGGGACGTGCCTGGCCTCCGCCATCTCCGAGGCCATCGTCTGGGCGACGGACACCGGCGCCAACGTCATCAACATGAGCTTCGGCGACACGCAGCAGTCCCAGGCCGAAGCCGACGCCCTCGCCTATGCGGCGTCGCAGAACGTGCTCCCGGTGTGCGCCGCAGGGAACGATGCCGTCCGGAGCATCCTCTTTCCCGCGGCCGATCCGAACTGCGTGGCCGTAACGGCCACCGACTTCGGGGACGAGCTGGCGAGCTACTCCAGCTTCGGCCCCCAGGCAGAGGTCTCCGCACCCGGCGGCGACACGGAGGACTACCTGCTGGGGACCAGCATGATCGTCTCCACCTGGATGGGCTATGACGAGGACTACGTGGCCACCCTGGGGACGTCCATGGCGGCGCCCCACGTCACCGGGCTGGCGGCGCTCCTCTGGGCCCTGGGGGTCACCGACGCATCCGACGTTCGAACCTGCCTCCGGAGCACCGCCGACGACCTGGGTACGCCGGGGTGGGACGAGCACTTCGGCTGGGGACGGATCAACATGCACCAGGCCGTACTGAACGTCGCCACCTGCGCCGATGGTGGTGGGGGAGGGGGACCGGGAGAGAACGTGCCGCCCGCTCCGTCCTTCACCCACAGCTGCAGCGCCCTCACCTGCACCTTCAACGGGGCGGCCTCCTGGGACCCCGACGGCGAGATCACCTCGTATGACTGGAGCTTCGGTGACGGTGCCACCGCCTCCGGAGTGTCGGTGACCCATACCTACGACGCCCCGGGGACCTACACGGCCCAGCTCACGGTCACGGACGACGCCGGGGCCTCCGCCAGCACCTCCAGCACCTTCTCCATCGGGGTCATGCACATCGGTGCGCTCGAGGGGTGGAGCGAGGCCGCACGGAGGAACCGCTGGCAGGCGTTCCTCGACGTCACGGTCGTGGACGACGGAGGCGCGCCGGTGGAGGGAGCCGAGGTCTCGTCCGGCTGGTCCGGAGCCACCCTGGGGCAGGACACCCGGCTCACCGACGCGAGTGGGGTGGCCTCCTTCGCCACGGAGAGCATCCGGGGGGACGGCTCCGTGACCTTCACGGTGACGGCCGTCACGCACCCAGCCATGGTGCACGAACCGGCGCTGGACGTGGGTCGCACCGTGCAGGTGACGCCGCCCAACGAGCCCCCCCAAGCGGATTTCGTCGAGAGCTGCGGAGAGCTGGAGTGCTCCTTCACGGACACCAGCTCCGACCCGGACGGGACCATCGTATCCTGGCTATGGGACTTCGGGGACGGGACCACCTCCAGCGAGCGCAACCCCACCCACGCCTACGGCGCCTCCGGGGACCGGTTGGTGCGGCTCACCGTCACGGACGACGCAGGGGCGACGGGGGTGCGGGAGCGGTGGATCTTCGTACCCGAAATCGACGCCGGAATCATCCTCACCGCCACCCAGTCGAAGGTGAAGGGGGAGAACCAGGTGCACCTCACCTGGACGAACGGAGAGTTCTTCATCTTGGACATCCTGAGGAATGGCCAGACCCTGGAAACTACCGAGGTAGGCACCAGCGAATACCTCGACCTTCTCGGGCGGAAGGTCGAGCCATCCTACACCTACCAGGTCTGTGTCCCGGTGAGCAACATCTGCTCCAACGAGGTCACGGTGACATTCTGAGGCTCTTCAGCCGGCCCGATTGAACCCGGGCGGAGGTCCGAAGGTCTGGGTCTCCGTCCCGGGCCGGCTCCCGGCGTGAGTGGGCCCCCACCCCGGATCTCCCGGGCGGGCACGGGAGCGACGGCGAGTGAGGGACCGCGCCTCCGTTGGGACAGGGGTGCCGGGGCGGAGGTAGGGGGTGCCACCCGCTACCCACCGAACTGGCCTCCGAACCTACTCCAGGGCATGTTGACCCCTTCGTACCCGGTGCGGGAGGGCTCGCACGGGCACGGCATCGGTCACCGCGGAGGATCCGGCCCATGCGCCGAGCCCCCGGTGAGCACCACGCACCGCGCCTGGAACGGGGGGACGACCGTGCAGTCGAACGAGTACGACGCCATCGTCGTGGGATCGGGGATCTCCGGAGGGTGGGCCGCCAAGGAGCTGACCGAGAAGGGTCTTCGGGTTCTCCTGCTGGAGCGGGGCCGGAACGTGGAGCACGTGAAGGACTACCTGAACGCCACCAAGGGCCCCTGGGAGTATCCCCACCGGGGGGGGCGCACCCGGGCCATGGAAGAGGCCTACCCGGTCCTGCGGCGGGACTATCCCCTGAACGAGAAGAACCTGGGCTGGTGGGCCTCCGACCGGCTCTCGCCCTACACCGAGGTCCAGCGCTTCGACTGGTTCCGGGGCTACCAGGTTGGGGGTCGCTCTCTTCTGTGGGGGAGGCAGAGCTACCGGCTGAGCGACCACGACTTCGAGGCCAACGCCCGTGACGGGATCGCCGTGGACTGGCCGATCCGCTACGCGGACCTGGCTCCCTGGTACGACCACGTGGAGCGCCACGCCGGCATCTCCGGCTCCCAGGAGGGCCTTTCCCAGCTTCCGGACGGACAGTTCCAGCCTGCCATTCCGCTGAACTGCGGCGAGGCGCAGGTCGCCGAGCGCCTCCGGGGACACTTCGGGGGCCGCCGCCGCATGATCCCGGCTCGCGTCGCGAACCTCACGGCCCCCCTCCCGGGTCGGGCTCCCTGCCAGTACCGGAACGCCTGCTGGCTCGGGTGCCCCTTCGGGGGCTACTTCAGCACCCAGTCCTCCACCCTTCCCGCGGCCATGGCCACGGGGAACTTGACCCTCCGCACCTTCGCCATCGCCACCGAGGTCCTCTACGACAGGGATCGACAGCGGGCCACTGGCGTGCGGGTCATGGACGCGGTGAGCAGGGAGACCACCGAGTTCCGGGCCCGCATCGTCTTCCTGTGTGCCTCGACCATCAACACCACATGGTTGCTGATGCGGTCCGCCACCGACGTCTGGCCCGACGGGTTGGGGAGCAGCTCCGGTGCGCTGGGCCACAACCTCATGGACCACCATTTCCGGGCCGGGGCCCAGGGGCGCCTCGAGGGGCTGGACGACCGGTACTACTTCGGCCACAAGCCCGGCGGCTTCTACATCCCCCGCTTCCGGAACCTCTTCGGCGACCGCCGCGACTACCTCCGGGGCTTCGGCTACCAGGGGCGCGCCAGCCGGGAGAACTGGTCCCGGGGGGTACGAGAGCTGGGGGTGGGAGGCGGGTTCAAGGACGCGTTGGCCCAGCCCGGCCAGTGGACCATCGGTGCCACCGGCTTCGGTGAAATGCTCCCGGTCCACGACAACCGGATGTCCATCGACGAGACCCGCACGGACGCCTGGGGGCTCCCGGTGCCGAAGATCGACTGCGCCATCGGAGAGAACGCACGGCTCATGCGCAGGGACATGATGAACGACGCCGCCGAGATGCTGGAGGCGAGCGGAGTCCGGGACGTGACCACCTTCGACTCCGGCTACTGGCCGGGAATGGGGATTCACGAGATGGGCACGGCCCGCATGGGCCGGGACCCCCGTAGCTCGGTCCTGAACGCCTGGAACCAGGTCTGGGACGCGCCCAACGTCTTCGTCACGGACGGCTCGTGCATGACCTCCGCCGGTTGCCAGAATCCCTCCCTCACCTACATGGCGCTCACGGCCCGGGCGGCGGACTACGCGGTGCGCGAGCTCAACCGCCTGAACCTCTGACGGGAACGACCATGACCCCAATTCCCCAGGTACCCGGGAGCCCGTCCGACGGCGGGCCGCCAGGCCCCGACCCTGCCCCGGTGCCCCCCCGGGCACCGGACCGTCCCGAGATCGATCGGAGGGAAGCGATCCGGAGGGTGAGCTTCCTCCTCGGGGGAGCCTCCCTGGTGGGAGGGAGCGGCCTCCTGGCGGCCTGCGAGGGCGCCGATCGCACGTCCAGCGCGGGGCAGGGGATCGGTGGCTTCACCCCGGAGGACATCGCCTTGCTCGACGAGGTTGCGGAGACGATCCTCCCGGAGACCGACACCCCCGGGGCCAAGGCGGCGCAGGTGGGGGCGTTCATGGCCCTCATGGTCACCGACACCTACGACCTTGGCGAACAGGAGGTCTTCCGGGCCGGCATGGACCGCGTCGACGAGGAGTGCCGCTCGGACCACGGCCTCTCGTTCCTGAACGCGGGCCCGGATCAGCGCCTGGCGCTCCTGGAGCGTCTGGACCAGGAACAGGCCGAGCATGAAGCCCGGCGCGGCACCGATCCCGGCTCGACCGACCGACCCCACTACTTCCGGATGATGAAGGAACTTACGCTCCTGGGGTACTTCACCTCCGAGGTGGGGTGCACGGTGGCGCAGCGGTACGTGGAGGCTCCGGGTCGGTACGAGCCGTGCATCCCCTACGCGCCCGGGGAGACGAGCTGGGCCAACCACGCCTAGCCACCTTTCGGGTTCGGACCCGGCGTCCGAATCCCCCCGTCCAGGCCCAGTGCCCGGACCTCCCCGGTCCCACCGTGCGCCCGCATCTTCCCGCTGCGACGGGGCACCCGAGCCACCCGTTCCGACCGGGTTTCCGGACCCCGGCTCGGGCCTGTTTCCCGGCCTCCATGCGGGTGCGGAGAAAATCCTTGCGCCCAGGGGATGGGGCCCTGGTAGCTTTGAAGTAGTCACCTACAATTCGCTAAGGGGCTTTCGCGCGCATTGTCGCTTCCTGGGTCAGCTCCTGCAGTCCCTCCCGGAGGCCTTCGTGCGCGCGATGCGTTTGGGATCCCACACCCCTGTTCAAGCCCGTGTCAAGGCGGACCTCCGTCCCTCGGAGCACACCGCAGACCGCCACAGCCACTGGGTCCTGAAGGCCCTGGCGCTGCTGTCCGTCCTACTCCTCCTGGGGTGCGGCGGGCCCGTCTCCCAGCTGGTCTCCGACGGCACGAGCGGCGTGGCCGAAGCGGTTGCCGCCGTCCCGGACCAGGAGGTCTTGGCCTTTGCCGCGGCGGCGAATCCCGGACCCACGCCGACCCCGGGGAGTGTGACGAACCTTCTGGCACACCGTCGCGGGGACGCGCCCAACGACCCGCCCAAGGCCGACTTCGCCGAGAAGTGCGGAGCCCTGGAGTGCGAGTTCAGCGACCGAAGCTCCGACACCGACGGAGCCATCGTCGGCTGGCTGTGGGAGTTCGACGACGGACGCACTTCCCACCAGCGGAATCCCTCGGTGGAGTATGTGGCGGCGGGCGACCGCTTCGTCCGGCTGACCGTCCTGGACGATAAGGGGGAGACCAGCTCCATCGCCCGATGGATCTTCGTGCCCATGCTGGACGTGGGGATCGTCCTCAGCGCCTCCGACGTCCGCGTGGAGGGCAGCACCGCGGTGGAGCTGTCCTGGGAGATGGAGGACCTGCTGCCCATCGATCTCCGCCGTGGCGGGCGAATCATCCACTCCTCGGATGGGACCGCCACGGCCTTTGTGGATGTCGTCGAAGGAACCGGTGACGAAACCCACGTCTACCAGGTCTGTGTCTTGGCCAGCAACGTGTGCTCCAACGAGCTGCGCGTCACCTTCTGACCGGCTGGCCCACAGCGCGGCGCGATCGGATTCGGTGAGGAGCCCGGTCGCCGCCCGTTGAACCCCTGCGGTCCAATCCGTACGTTCGCCGAACCGTTCGCGAATCGGGGCGATTCCCGGTAGGGTGTGTCCCGCGGCCGGCCGGGCCATCGTCGTCTGGTTGGGGGTCCGGGGCGCCGGCAGTCGCTCGCCGAGGCCTCCGGCCCTTCGGCGGGGGCAGCCGGCTCCGTCGCGAGGGCCCTTCCAGCGGGAAGGCCCGGGCCCGGGCGACCGTATGGTTGATGGACCCTCTCCTTCCGACATTCCATGACCGAACGCCGATACACCGACGCCGAAATGGCGGAGATCTTCGACCGGGCCACCCGCGAGGGCGCTGCCCCCGCCGAAGGGCCGGAGGCCCGAGCCCTGATGCGCGCGGACGGCTTCACCCTGTCCGAGCTCCAGGAGATCGGCCGTGAGGCGGGCATCGCCCCGGAGGCCGTGGCCCGGAGTGCCGCGGCGCTGGAACTGCGTTCCGAAGAGGCGGAAGCCGTGCGCCGCGTGGTCGGTGCACCTCTGGGGGTATCCCGGTCCGTGTCCCTCCCGCGGCGCGTCACCGAGGACGAGTGGCATCGGATCGTGGCCGCCCTCCGGGACACCTTCGACGCCAACGGCCGGGTCCGGGAGTCGGGCGAGTTCCGGGAGTGGAGGAACGGCAACCTGAGCGTGGCCCTCGAGCCCGAGGGCCAGGGCACGCGACTCCGGATGCGCACCCGCAAGGGCGGCGGGGAGGCCCTGCCCATCGCCGGGGTGGGGCTGTTCGGGATCAGTGCGTTCGCCGCGGTCTACGGGGTGCTGCAGGGGGCCCCGGTCATGAGCTCCCTTTCCGAGGCCCTCTCCCTCCTCTTGCTGGGGGGCGGCCTCTGGACCGCCGGCTACCTGAGCCTCAAGGGGTGGGCGAGACGCCGCCTTGCACAGTTCCGGGAGACGGGTGCCCGCATCGCCGGCATCGCGGCGGAGCCGGCGAGGCTGGAAGAGGGGCGCCGATCCGGCCAGGGCGGGGGATAGGGTTCGGGGCGCCATGTCAGACCTCGCCTCCAGCGCCCCTCATGTCCGCTCCGGCCCACATCCGGTCCATCATCCGGCGGACGGCGCGAAGGGCGGCGGCGCCCTCCGGAGTGAGGGCGAAGTGGCGACGGGCGCGTCCCCCACGTTCGGGTAGCGACGCGCCCTGGTGGGAATGAACCAGACCCTTCTCCTCGAGGCGGTCCAGCGTGGCATAGACGGATCCGATGGAGGGATCTCGGCCCGTGCGCGCCTCGATCTCCTGCCGGATGGACATGCCGTACCCGGTCCGGTCCTGGTGCAGGACCGCCAGGAGGACCATCTGCTCGAACTCACCGAGGAAGTCGCCTTTGCCCATGAGCCGCCGAGTAGGTGAGTGTGGAAGTCCAGCGCGGTCCGCCTTCGTCCGTCCGCGCTCCGGAGCGATGGCCCCGTTTCCGTGTCCCGTTCCGAGCTCGCTCCCGAAAGCCGAGTTTCTACAAACTAGAAGATATGACGTCGTTCGCCAGCCCAGGGTTGCAACGATCGGCGCGAACCGAAGGTCAGAGTGAGTTAGAAAGTGTGTGATGAGTCGGTGTGAAGAGGGGGAAGGGGATGGTGGCGCCACTGCGGGTCCGGGAGTGCCGACTGGGGTTGTGGGCTCCGGACTGGCAGTGGGACCCGCTCCTGGCTGACGCGGCGGCGGAGGTGGTGGGATGACCAGATGGCTACGAGATCTTGCTCAATCGATGCGGTCACTCCGGCGTCGGCCGGGGTTCACCGCGACCGTGCTGCTCACCCTGGCTCTGGGGATCGGCGCCAACACCGCCCTCTTCGGGGTCTTCCGGGCGGTCTTCCTGGAGCCCCTGCCGCTGCCTGATCCAGACGAGCTCGTCCTGGTGATGGAGGCGGCGACGTTCGGGTGCTGCGGGCCCGCCTCCGGTCCCGACTACGTGGACTGGAGGGAGCGGCAACGCACCTTCGACGAGATGGGCGCCCTCGACCCGGGTCCCGTCACCCTCACGGGTCTCGAGGAGGCGGAGCGGGTGCACGGAGTGCGGGTGACCGCCAGCATCTTCCCGCTCCTGGGAGTGGAACCGCTCCTGGGGCGCGCCTTGGACTCCCGGGACCAGGTGGACGGCGGCGTAGTGGTGCTGAGCCATGGTCTCTGGGAGCGGACCACCGGAGGTCGTGGGGACGTCGTGGGAACGACCTTGGAGGTGGACGGCGTGCCCCACACCGTCGTGGGTGTCATGCCCGAATCATTCGACGTCCCCTCCCCGTGGAACCGGACGCAGCGGCACCAGCTCTACCTTCCCTTCCTGTCCGAGACGCTCGAGCAGAATCGCGGGAATCACAGCTACCCGGTTCTGGCCCGCCTGTCGGACGGGGTGGACATGGCCACGGCCCAGTCGGACATGGACCGGATCATGACGCAGCTGGCGGCCGAGTACCCGGACACCAATGGGGACCGGACGGCGAGGGTGTTCGGTGTCCACCAGTACCTGTTCGCAGAGATGGGCCGGCAGTTGGGCCTGATCCTGGGGGCCGGGCTTCTCGTCCTCCTGATCGCTTGCGGGAACGTCGCGGCGCTCCTCCTCGCGCGGGCCGCGTCTCGGGAGACGGAACTGGCGGTCCGGTCGGCCCTGGGCGCATCCCGAGCTACGGTGACACGCCTCCTCTTCACCGAGAGCCTCGTGCTCGCGACGCTCGGTGGTCTCCTGGGGGTTGCCGTTTCGTTCCTCTTCGTGGATGGGCTTCGGAGCCTTCTCCCGGCGAACGTTCCCCGGATCGATGCCATCCGCATCGACGGGACGGCATTTCTCTTCGCGGGAGGAGCTGCCGCATTCACAGCCCTCGCCTTCGGGATGCTTCCATCCATCCTGGCAGCCCGCGGCAACCTCGCGGCGCGGGTGCGGGAGGCGGGGTACGGGACCCTCGCGCCGAGCCGGGAGCGGGCCCGAGACTGGTTCATCGTGGGGCAGATCGCCCTGGGTCTGGTGTTGGCCAATGGTGCTGCGCTCCTGGTCCGGAGTTACGCGACGCTCCGGGCCGAGGACTTCGGCTTTCGGCACGAGGGGGTGCTGACCCTCGCCCTGAACCCAGCGGGGCCCAGGTACGAGGACGGCTTGGCCCTGGTGACGTACTACGACCAGGTCCTCGAGCGCACCCATGCAGTCCCGGGTGTCACGGGTGTCGGAACAGTGAGCCGGCTGCCGTTTTTCGGCGGGAGCAACACGAATGTCCTCATCGAGGGCCGCGGTCCCCGCTCCTCCGCGGATCAGGGTCCGCTGGTGGAGGTGGCCAGCGTGAGCGGCGACTACTTCGAGGTCTTGGGGATCCCCATCGTGGCGGGACGGCGGCTGGCGCCGGCGGATTCCAGCACGGGGGCCGTGGGAGTGGTGATCAACCAAGCCATGGCGGACGAGGCCTGGCCCGGCGAGAACCCTCTCGGGAAGCGGTTCAGTCTCCGGGACGATCCACCCGACTGGCTGACGGTGGTGGGCGTCGCCGGCAACGTGCGGGCATGGGGGCCCGAGTCCCGCATGGTGGGCCAAGCCTGGCTCCCCTTCGTTCACGGATGGAGTACGGCCGCATACCTGACGGTCCGGGCCTCGGGAGACCCAGCCATGGTCGTGCCCGCGGTCCGGCAGGCGATCCTCGAGGTGGATCCCAGGCAGCCGGCCTCCGATGTCCGGACCATGGAGAGCCGGGTGGAAAGCCGGTTTGCCCAGCGTCGCTTCTACACCACGCTCATCGGACTCTTCGCCCTGTCCGCGCTCCTGCTGGCGGCGGCGGGGATCTACGGCACCGTATCCTACTTCGTCGCCCGCAGGGTCCGTGAGCTGGGGATCCGGATCGCGCTCGGCGCACCCAGGGCGGGCATCGTGGGACTGGTGGTCCGCCGAGGGGTCCGGGTCGCGAGCTGGGGAGTCCTGCTGGGCCTCCTCGGAATCTGGGCCACCACTTCCATCGCGTCGGGTCTCGTCTACGGCATCGCCGCTACCGATCCTCTGTCCATCCTTGCCGGATGTATCGTGCTGGCCGGCGTGGCTGTGCTCGCTTCCGCGCTGCCCGCGAGCCGTGCCGCGCGGGTGCCGCCGGGAACCGCCCTCCGGGCGGAGTAAGCCCATGGCGGAGCTCGAAGAGCCGGTCCTCTTGGCGATCCTGGGCTCGGGATGACCACGCCCACGGGGTGGAGGTGCGGGTGCCGGGACGCTGCGCCGAACCCGGCGTGCAGGGGAGCCGTATCAGGCTGAGGTTGGCGGCGGTCAGCCCCCCCGGATCATCTCCGCAGCCTCCCGCATCCGCTCCGCCAGCCGCCCGATGGCGTCCACGTACCGGGCCTCCCACTCCGGGACCTCCGCCGGGTCGTCCGTCTCGATCTCGTAGCGGATTCCCGGGAGCATCCAGGAGGCGTAGCCGCTGAAAGGATCCGGGGAAACGTAGAGGGAGCGGCTCCAGGGCCGGTCCTGGAGCCCCCGGTCGTCCAGCCATGCCTTCTCCAACCCGATGAGAGCGGCGTTGACGGCGCGGGCATCCTCCCCCGACACCGGCCCCCGAGCCACCCGCTCATTCCGGGCGGCGTCCAGCTGTGCGGCCGCGGCGTCCAGTTGGCGGCTGGCCCCCACCAGGGCGCTCAAGTCCACCTCGATGCGCCGGGCCTCCGCCACCTCGAGCAGCGTCTCCACGTGGGCCCTGGTGTCGGTGGCGTAGCGGGCCACGTCGTACGGAAGGATGTCCGCGTTGGCCAGGCGCAGGGCCAGGATGCCGTCCACCCGGGCCAGCATCGGCCCGTACACCCAGTCCGGATCTCCGAAGCGCTCGAACCAGGCGAAGTTGTCGTAGTTGGAGTGGTAGATCCCGCTACGGCCGCCGGTGGTGAGGCCCGCCGAGGGGATTCCGGCGTGGGTGTAGAACGCCACGTGGTCGGAGCCACCGCCCAGGTTCCCCATGGTGGGGGTGCGTGCACCCGGCGCATCGTGCTGCGTGGCCTCAACGCCGCCGGCGTTCCCCGCCGAGCGGTCCGCCCACCACTGGTAGACGGTCCGACCTTCCTCGTCGCCGGGGTAGAGCACCTCCCGGCTGGCGTCCAGGATGGGCTGCTTCAGCGAGGGCGAGGACGAGGCTCCGAAGTTGGGGCCCGAGACGGCGCCGTCGGCGTTGATGTAGGCAACGGCCCGGTGGGTGAGCTCCGGCAGGAACTCCTCCACCCACTCGCTGGAGCCGATGATGCCGTATTCCTCCGCATCCCAGTGCGCCACCATGATGGAGCGCCGCGGCCGGCATCCCATCTCGGCGGCGTGGCCCAGCGCCTCCGCCATGGTCAGCAGCATGGCGGTGCCCCCGTTGGGATCCACGGCGCCGAAGCCCCAGGGGTCGTAGTGGGCCCCGTAGATGATCCACTCGTCCGGGAATTCCCACCCTTCCAGCGTTCCCACCACGTTGATGGCCCGGGTGAAGTCCTTGGGCTGGTTCACCCGCACCCGCACGGTGAGCTCCGGGCCGCCGGTGAGCCGGTAAGGCAGGTCGAGACCCCCCTGCCAATCCTCCGACGCCTCCTCCCCCGTCATGCGCGAGAGGATCTCGGAGGCGGCGTTGTAGCCGATGGGGAGCACCGGGATGGTGTGGAGCCCCACCTCCGCCGGGTCCAGCCGCTCCACCACGCCCCGGCTCCCGTCCAGGGGGAGGGCCGGCTCGAAGGGGGTGAGGGGATCACCGGTCCAGTCCAGGGTCAGGACCGAGCCCCGCTGGATGATCTCCCCGTTGAGCATGGGCCCTTCCGGGTAGGGGTCCACCTCCTCCGCCGGGGCGTCGTTGAACATGATGACGCCGGCCGCGCCCCGCTCCTCGGCGAACTTGACCTTGAAGCCACGGAAGTTCCCGCCGTAGCGGGCCACCACCACCTTCCCCGCCAGGTCGATCCCCAGGGAATCCAGCGCCCGGTAGTCCTCTCGCCGCCCATAGTTGGCGTAGACCACCTCCCCGGTGACGTCGCCGGACCCGGAGAAGGCGTTCCACCCGTTCAGGAGTTCCGGGTGGCCGCTGAA
>CP070829.1:671216-733124 GCA_020344755.1 Gemmatimonadales bacterium | reverse complement strand
CGGCGGAGTTCTGTCCGGCGTCGGCAAGAAGCCGGGTCAGGTTGATGACGGAGTTTCCGCGTGACCAGTCGAACAGTGACCCCAGGCGGAATCCCCGCCAGGTGATGTCGTTGGAGAATCCGACCCGGAAGGTCGGGGTGGCGTCGCCGACGTGGTCCACGATGGCGTCCCCGTTCTCGTCCTGTCCAACGGTCGAAACGATCTGCGTCAGCGACGCCCCCTCCTCGATGCGGAATGCGCCGAGACCGGTCCCGAATCCTCCCGTTTCGAAGGCTGGCACCGGAAGGGACATCACACGGGAGTAATCCCGAGCGAAGGTGGCACGGCTGACCCACTGCAGATCCGCAGTACGGAGGATCTCGGCGGAGAGTGCCGCCTCGAGTCCCCGGACCCGGGCCTCTCCTCCGTTGAAGACCTGGAGGGCGAAGCCGCTGGAAGGGGCCGGCGTGCGCTGAAGAATCAGATCTTCGATGTCCTTCTGGAAGACCGTGAACTCCAGGGCTGCCCGGCCGTCGTACATCGTCAGGTCGAAGCCTGCCTCGACCTCCGTCTGACGCTCCGGCTTCAGGGTCTGGGAACCCGTGGTCCCCTGGACCACCAGGCCCGAAATCCCATTGATGTTCTGTGTCGCGGTGAGCGGCGTGAACTTCTGGCCGTAAATGGGCTGATTGCCACTCTGCCCCCACGCGGCGCGGAGCTTGAGCGAGCTGATGCCATAGCCCAGGTCTTCCAGACGATACGAAGCGGCGGCCTTGGGATACCAGTGGTACTCGTCCGGGTCACCGTTCACGCTGGAGCGGTCCGCCCGTAGGCCCGCTGCGACCAGGAGCCGCTCGTCCAGGAGGAGGACCTCCTGCTGCGCGAAGAAGCCCTGGTCCCGCACCCGCGAACGGAACTGATTCACGGTCGTTTGGACACCGACGTTGATGTTCTGCTGCCCGGCGGTCAGCCCCTGGGCCAGCGTCCGCGCGATGTCCAGCTCCCGGTCCTCGTACTGGAGGCCGGCGGTTGTGGTGCCGGAGTAGGAATCGCCCTGCCGCTGGAACACCAGGTTGGCGGAAAAGGTGAGGTCACGGTTAGAGCTGTTCCCCAGGGAAGAAGTGCCGGCCAGACCGTCGTTGGGCTCGAACTGCAGCTCGGGCGGTGCGAACAGCACGTTCTTCTGGGTGAAGTAGTCCACCCCGGCCGTGGAAAGGAACCGGAGCGAGTTTCCATCCCCCTGGAGGATCTCCGCTTCGATGTTCGCGGCGGTCATGAGCCGCCACACGGTCTCGTCGTTCTCGAAGAGTTCCGCCGTCTGGAACGGGTTCGACCGTTCGTAGGGATTCAGGGGGAAGGTCCCGTCTGCCTGCTTCTCGAGGTTCACGAAGTTGGGCGTGAACGGGAAGACCATGAAGAAGCTGGTTCCCGAGTTGTCGTTGTTGGTGAGGCCCCGCTGGGCTTTGGAGCGCACCAGGTTGGTGGTAAGCCCTCCCCGGAGGCGGTCCGAGAAGGTCTGGTCCAGGTTCAAACGAATGCTCTGTCGCTCGAATCCCGTGTTGCGAATGATCCCCGAGTCGTCCTTCCATCCGGCCGAGAGGAAGTATCGAGTGTCGTCGGTTCCTCCCGAGACGGAAACGAGGCTCTCGAAAGAGAGGCTGTTCTCTCCCCCGAGCAGTTCCTCGAAGTCGAAGGCGTTCAGGGGCTCACCGGATGCGTCGAAGTAGTCGTCGACGTTCGATGTATCCACGAGCCCTGCGTCCAGCGCGTCCTGCCGGGTCCATTGCCGAAACTCGAACTTGTTGGAAAGGTCGAAGGTCCCGAATCGTTGGGTCACGTTGACGCGACGAGCCCCCGCCTCTCCCCGGCGAGTGGTGATGATCACAACCCCATTCGCGGCGCGAGAGCCGTAGAGAGCCGCGGCGGACGGACCCTTCAAGATCTCGACCCGCTCGATGTCCTGGGGATTGAGATCGACGATGCGGTTCACCGGGTCGTCCTGATTCGATCCGTTGGATCCGCCACCGGAAAGGGAGACCTGGTTCAACGCGTTCGGGATGGAGACGTTCGACATGACCACGCCGTCCACCACGTAGAGGGGCTCGAGTTCACCGTTGATGGTGGAGGCACCCCGAAGCCGCACCTGGATGCCACCTCCTGGAGCACCGGAGTTGGTCTCGATGTACGCACCGGGCACCTTGCCCTGGAGGTAGTTCTCCAGACTCGGGGCGGTCGGGGCATCCTCAATCTGGTCCGCCGAGACGGAGGCCACGGCGTTGGCCAGGTTGCGTCGGGCGACGCTGGTCGCCTGACCGGTCACCACGATCCCCTCCAGGTTCAGGGCGTCTTCCTCCATCACCACGCGGAAGTCGCTGGTGGCGCCGGAGATCGTCATCGTCAGGGTCCGGTAGCCGAGTCTTTCGAACCTGAGTTCGGAATCGCCGACCGGCACGGCGATGGTGAAGCGGCCGTTGTTTGCGGACTGAGTCTGCACACCGGTCCCGATCGCCGTGACCAGTACGAACTCCACGGGTTGATTGAACTCGTTCACCACCACCCCTGTCACCTCTCTCGTCTGTGACCATCCCGCTGCCGGGAGCACCACGGCGAGGAGTAGCGATGCGAGCAATCGGACTATTGCTCTTTGCATACCATTTCCCCCTCTCAAGAGTCGAACCCACGGGCCGCCGCAGTGCGGCTCGCCCTAGGAAGTACGCCCGGTGACCCGATTGTTTCAATAAAGATCTCATTCGGGCGAGGGCCGATCGGGACCGAGACCCGGGAAGAGAGCGCTCCGACTGCGCTCAGCTGGCGGAGGCGTGGATCGCCACGACCTCGGGGAGCGGATCGTCGAAAGCTTCCTCCGCCCGCGCCGAGTGGATCCACTGCTCCGGAGGGAGGGTCTTCTCCCTTTCCTCGGGCTTGAGACGGAACCAGCGGGACACCAGGAGAATCTCCGCTGCCTGGTAGGGAGTGAGTCCTGCCGGCCCCGGGGGCCTCCTGGAGAACACGTCCTGTACCCGTCCCAAGACGCGCATTCGCGTCGAAGGCATCCGGGGGGCCGGCACCACGTCGGCAATCCGTCCTCCCCGGACCAGGTAGAGGCGCCGAGCGCCATTGTGCCCCTCGGCCTCGTACACGAAGCGGAGCCCCTCCAACTCTCCCCGATACGCCGCCAGGTCCTCCTGGAACCGGCGTAGCCGCTCCATCCGGTCCCGCTGGATGGCCGCGAATTCGAAGTCGAGCCGTCGAGCGGCCTTCACCATGGAGTCGTGGAGGAGGGTGAGGGGCTTCCAGGACTCACCCTCGAGAAAGGCGCGGGCCTCCCGGACCCTCTCCAGGTAGGACGACGCGTCGATGCCTCCGGCGCACGGTGCTGGGCAGGAACCCAGCTCGGCCCGGATGCACCCCGGCACATGCTCCACGGCTGCGGCTTTGCCGAACAGGTCCAACTGATCCGCGAAGTGCATGCGTGTGCCGCCCCGGCAATCCCGGATACCCAGGACGTGCGCGAGATCGCGGATCGTGCGGGCCACCTGGCCGACCCTCGGGAAGGGTCCGTAATAGACCGCCCCGTCGGAGCTCACCCGGGTTACGGGAAGGACACGGGGCGCAGCCTCCCGCGTGATCTTCACGAAGGCGAAGGCCCGTTTCCGCTTGTGCTGGACGTTGTATCGGGGCCGGTGCTCCTGGATCAGTCGCATCTCCCTCAGCAGGGCTCCGAACTCGTCGGGGATGTACTCCCACCGCACCTCTGCCGTCTCCCGGATGATCTCCGCCGGCTTCTCGCCTCGTTCAGCCCGGAAGTAGGAAAGGACCCGGCTTCGGACCCGGACCGACTTCCCCACGTAGAGGAGCTCGCCCCCGGGTCCGAACATCTGGTAGATCCCGGGCCGGTTCTCGGCATGGGCGCGGACGTGATCGCGCAGCTCGGTGGGGGGAGGCACTTCCACGGAAGGAACGTTACGGTCAGGCCGAGCGGATGGGAGTCATGAGATGTTCGCCTTTTCTTCGGGTTTCGAGAAGATGGTGGCCCTCCCGGGAACGCGCAATGAATCTCTCGAACTCCCTCAGTCGGGTCCGACTTCCAGCACCTCGTCCAGAACCCGCTCTCGCTCGACCTCGCGGCGTTCGAAAGTGAAGAGGCGAAGGACCTTCGCGGTCTGGGAGAGGGCCTGGCCGACCCTCGGGAGGTCCAACATGCCGGGCAGGCCGTGCCCTCCCAGGCGCTGCACTCTACCGGTTCGGCGCTGCACCAGCAGGTCGAGCTCGAAGAGGCTGTTCCGGGCCGGGAAGTCGATCACCACCTCTCCCGGCTCCAGGCCCAGATCGTTCGCGAGGCGGTCCTCTACGATCCGCTTCTCCCGGGTGTCCCCGACCACCCAGGAAGCGAGCTGCCGCTCTCCGAGATCCGCTGCGGTGAGCTCCAGGGCTCGCTTCGGGAGGCGGCGCTGGCGGAGGGCCGGAATCCAGCGGGACGCGAGGCGCTCGGCTTCCGGGGAGCTTTCCTCGGCAGCGCGACGGGCGATCTCGTAGAGCAACTCCTCGTCGGTGGGTCCCACCAGCTCTTCCGGATCCAGCAGACCAGCCCGGACCGCCTCCTCTACGATGCGCTTGTACAAGGCCGTGGCGGCCCGGACGGCGTGGTGCCAATACACGTTCCGGAACATCTGGTAACGGGCGAAGAGGAGAGATTCCAGCGCAGCCACGGCCTTCTCGTGGACGCCCACCTCCCATGCACCGGTCTCCGGGTCCTGTAGGAGGGTGAGGCCCTGGAGGAGCCGGTCCACGTCCACTTCGCCATATGGGACCCCGGCGAATCGCGCATCCCTCCGGAGGTAATCCATCTTGTCCAGGTCGAGGCTGCCACTCACCAGTCCACGGAGCGGCGTTTCTCCCTTTCCACGGATCATGGTATGGATGCGGGTGGCCGCACCGGGTCCAAGGGGAAGGAGCGCCGAGCGTAGCTCCGGGGCCTGGAAGAAGCGTGCGCTCACTTCCTCGTGGTGAGCCGGGATGTTCTCGGGTTCCAGCTCCTCCAGGGCGTGGGAATACGCGTAGTGCCCGATGTCATGGAGCAGCGCCGCATAGGGGATGAGCTCGGCGTCCAGCCACGCCTCGTCCGGGACCGACTCGCGCTCACGCAGGAGCCGTACGGCGGTGCTGGCCAGGTGAAAGACCCCCAACGCGTGGTCGAAGCGGGTGTGGGTTGCGCCCGGGTAGACCAGGTGCGCGAAGCCGAGCTGGCGGATGTAGCGGAGACGCTGGAAGGAAGGGGTGTCCACGATTCGCATGGCCGTGGGCGTGAGGCGGATCGTGTTCCAGAGCGGGTCCCGAATGATCTTGCTGGGCGAGAAAGTCATGCCGGAGACTACCGGCGGGACAGGGAGCCAGCAATGAGCGGATCGGCCCCTCACGGAGAGGAGAGATCCCCCGACGAAGGGTCGCGGGACCTCCCCCTTTCGCACACCGGGTCCGGAGCCGACATTGCTCCGCCCGGGGTCCTCCTCAACTTCGGTCGGGTGGCCCGCGGTTCGGACGATCCCGGCCGCGATCTTCCTCGGACCTCTGGTGTAGATACGGATCCTTCCGAACTCGGGAACAGTTCCCCGCCGGAGGGGTCAGACGTTCTGGCCCTTGACGCTCGGGTAAGAGCGTGAAAACTTCCAGGGCTTTGTATCTTCGGCGCCGACAGTAACCCGGGGCTGAACTTTTGAGGCCGGCGCGGCGCCGGCCGTTGGAGCATAGATATGGCCACTGCCAAGACTGCGAAGAAGGTCACGAAGGGGGGCCGCAAGCGGGGCCGGAGCAACCTGCTGACCGGCTTCGACGGGTCCGTCGAGGAGCAGACCGCACTCGACCAGTACTTGCGAGACGTCTCTCGACACGAGCTCATCACTCCCGAGAAGGAGAAGGAGCTCGGGGCGCGGGCCCAGGCGGGCGACGAGGACGCCGTGCAGGAGCTGGCCCGCGCGAATCTTCGTTTCGTCATCAGCGTGGCCAAGAAGTACCAGAACCGCGGGGTCTCCCTGACGGATCTCATCCAGGAAGGGAACGTCGGCCTGGTCACCGCTGCCCGGAAGTTCGACCCGGAGCAGGGGGTGAAGTTCATCTCGTATGCCGTCTGGTGGATTCGCCAGGCCATTCTGGCCGCTCTGGCCAATCACGGCCGTTCCGTCCGGGTTCCGTTGAATCGCGCCAGCGACCTGGCGCGGATCTTCCGCGAGAAGGAGCGCCTGAAGCAGGAGCTGGGCCGGGAGCCGTCTTCCGAGGAGCTCGGGAAGGCCACCGACCTCACCCCCGAGTTGGTGGAGTCCCTCCAGACGCTGAATGCGGCGGAGATCCGGCTGGATGCCCCGATCGGCGACTCGGAGGACTCCCAGTTGGTGGAGCGGTTCATCACCGAGGAGGCCGCCGAGCCGGAAATCGAGGTGGAGAGTCGCCTCCTGACGGAGGCCGTTAGCGAGGCCCTCTCAACGCTGGAGGCTCGGGACGCACGCGTTCTCCGACTCTATTTCGGGCTGGAGGGCGAGCGGGAGCATACTCTAGAGGAGATCGGGAACATGCTCGGGGTCACCCGGGAGCGGATTCGACAGCTCCGGGATCGGGCACTCCGGCGCCTCCGAGAGGGGGCCAAGGGCGATGCCCTGGAGTCCTTCGCCGCCTAGGGCGCAAGGTGTGCTGTGACGCGCGCCCGTAGGAACGGGTTCGACGCCCTCCGGACGCACGACCGTCCGGGGGGCGTTTTGCAGCCCGTCGAGGCAACTGGGCAGGTCCACGGGCGCAGGACCGGCTCCGCCCCACGTCACGTGCGAGGCCCGGCGTGATCCGGGGCATGGTGACGGCCACCGGGGGAGGGGGCTATTCGGTGCTGCTCGATGAAGGGGAGGAGGTGCAGGCGGTGCTGCGCGGGCGGCTCAAGCTGGAGGCCCGGGTGGGGGACAGGGTGGTCATCGGAGATCGGGTACTGGTGGTGCCGGTGGAGGCGGGCGCCGGAGAGAAGGGCTGGGCCGTGGAGAGGGTGGAGCCTCGTGCGAGCCAGATCGTACGTCGAGGTCCCACCGATCGAAGGCCGAAGGTGATCGCAGCCAACGTGGACCGTATGCTCGCCGTGGTGGCGGCCCGGGATCCGGAGCCGCGCCTGGAGCAGTTGGACCGGCTCCTGGTGATCGCCGAGGCCAATGGCATCCGGCCCGTGATCCTGGTCAACAAGACCGACCTTCCGGGCGCAGACGCTTTCGTCGATAGGATCCGGAAGACGTACCGGGAGGCCGGCTATCGGGTCGTGGCGGTCAGCGCGGAGAGCGGTCGGGGGCTGGAGGAACTGAGGGGGCTCCTGGGGACGGGAACCTCGGCCCTGGTGGGCGCGTCCGGCGTGGGGAAGTCCTCGCTGCTGAATGCACTGGCTCCGGAGCTCGAGCTTCGCACCGGGGAGCTTTCTCGGAAGGTCCGACGGGGGCGGCACACCACCGTCCGGGCCCGGCTCATCCGGCTTCCTTCGGGGGGGTTGGTGGCGGACACTCCCGGGTTCGGAGACGTGGGGGTCTGGGGCGTGTCCGCGGATGAAGTGGAAGGGTGCTTCCCGGAGGTCGTCCAGAGGCGAGAAGGGTGTCGCTTCCGGGGTTGCGCTCACGTCACGGAGCCAGGGTGCGCCGTACTGGCGGCGGTGGAGGCGGGCGAAGTGCCCGAAAGCCGGTGGGGGAGCTACGTCGCGCTGCGGGAAGGCGTCTGAGGCGGCCGGCGGAGTCGAACGTCACCGCCGAACGGGTCCGGACCCGAAAAACGGACCGGCCTGGGGCCGACGAACCTATCCACCACCGCCTGGGTCCCGGGAGCCCCGGCGCTTCCGGAGCCCCCGAGGTTCATTGCCTCAGTTCGTGACTGGATCCCCTCCCACCCGGTATCGGTTGAACCAGTTCCTGAGGAGGAGTTGGACCCGGATGAAGTTCGTGGGAGGACGGCTCCTGGAGTGCCAGCCGTCCGTGAGGCGGACCATGGCGGTGGGGACACGGCGGAGCTTCAGAGCTCGATAGAACTGCTCCGTCTGCTCCATGGGGGTCCGCAGATCGCGTTCCCCGGTCATCAGCATGGTGGGAGTGGTCACGTTCCCCACGTACATGAGGGGAGAGCGCCTCAGGTGTTCCGAAGGGTCCTCCCAGAAGTGCTTTTCGAAGTCGTAGTACCAGCTCGACCCATCGGTCGTACCTACGAAGCTGATCCAGTTCGTCACCGGCGCTTTGGAGACCGCGGCGGTGAAGCGATCCGTGTGACCCACGATCCAGGAGGTGAGGACCCCTCCGCCGGAGCCTCCGTAGACGAAGAGGTTCCGTTCGTCGATGTATCCTCGGGAGATCACCTCGTCCACGCCCGCCATCAGATCGTCGTAGTCCATGGATGGATACGCGTAGTTGATGGCGTTTCCGAACTCCGACCCGTATCCCGAGCTTCCGCGGGGATTGGTATAGAGGACCACGAAGCCGTTGGCGGCGTGGTCCTGGTTCTTGAAATCGAACCCTGCGTTGTACATGGAGTGGGGGCCACCGTGGATTCGCAGGATGAGCGGGTACTTGCTGGCAGGATCGAAGTGGGGTGGCTTGACGATCCAGCCCTGGATCTCCAGCCCGTCCACCGACTCGTACCAGACCTCCTCGACCTCCCCCAGGGTGACCTGGTCCAGGACCGCAGCGTTCGTTTCCCACAGCACGGTCATGGCCGCGGGGCGTTCGACGTGGAACGCCACCAGACTTCCGGGCTCATGGTAGGACGTCCGAACACCCACGGCCTGGCCGTCGCCATCGATGTGGCTCACCGAGAGCATGTGGCTTCCCTGGGTCACCTGCCGAGGATCCCCATCCATGGGGACGAACCAGAGGTTGGACGTGCCCCGCATGGCTGCGGTGAGGTAGAGGCCGCTCCCGTCCGAAGCCCAAGCCACGTTCCCCATTCCCCCCATCTCTCGGGCCAGGACGCGGATGCCCGACCCGTCCGCCCGCATGACGCTCAACTCCTGCTCACGGTAGGTGTCGCGGGTGAACTCATTGCCTCGGAAGGCAATCCACCGCCCATCTGGAGAGGGAAGGGGGCTGCTCTCGCTCCCGCGGCGGGAGGTGAGCTGCCGGATCTCACCGGAATCCAGGTCCACCCGATAGACGGCGGACTCCCGGTACTGGTACTCGGCGTCGGCCATCCGCAGACCGCTGAACACGATGCTCCGGCCGTCGGGCATCCACTCCGGGGCGCCGTGGTCGAAGTCGCCGGATGTCACCTTGCGAGGCGTGCCCCCTTCCGCGGCCACCACGTAGATGTGCCGGAACCCGTTCGGTGACCACCCGGAGCCATCACGGCGCCAGTTGAGGCGTTCCTCGATGATGGGAGGTGCCGTCCACGTGGCACCGTCGGGCCGAGGGGGCATGTCGATCCGCCAGGCCGGATCGGGACCGACTTCCTCCAGCATGTTGAAGGCGATCCATCGGCCGTCCGGCGACCACTGGATGTTGGAGGGTGAGCCGGTGAGCCGCGTGACCTGCGAAACCGCTCCCTCCGCGTCCATCCAGCGGACGTGGATCTGCGCCCCTCGAGGCGAGCCTGGGGCCACGAACGCGATCCGCGTTCCGTCCGGCGACCAGGCCGCCTGCGATCCGTCCAGAAGGAACCGGTTTCTCGTTCCGTCTCGGTTCATGATCCACACCTGGTTCGCGTGGCGGTCGTTGACCTTGTCGATCCACTCCCGGGTGTAGATGAGCTCGCCCCCGTCCGGCGAGAGCTGGGGTGACTGGACGAATTCCCAGTCGAGATAGTGCTCGAGTGTAAGGAGGTCCTGGGGCTCCTGGGCGGCGGCGGGTACGGGACTGAAGACAGGGACGGTGGTGACGGCCAGGGCCGCGAGAAGGACTCGCACCGCAGGGCGCTTGCGCATGGGGATCTCCGTGAGCAGGGGCAGACACCGGAACCGCAGGACGGGAACATGGGGCGCAGGCCGCCCCACCGCACGCCCATCCCGGGAAGGCCCGGCTCCGACCCTGGAGCCTTCCGTCAGTCGGTGGCCGTTGGGGGATCCTCTCCGGCACGGAGACGTAGGGGCACCACCCGCGGGCTTCCCGTGAGCGCGTCGTCCTCGACGGCGACTGGCCAGCGGTAGACCGCCTGAATCGTCCTTGGAGTCAGGACCTCTCGGGGCGAGCCCTCGGCGGCCACGCCGCCCTTGTCCAGGAGGAGGATCCGGTCGGCGTACCTCCCGGCCAGGTCCAGGTGGTGGGTGATCAGCAGCACGGTGATGCCGCACTCCGCCGAGCCGCGTAGGAGCTCGAGGATCGCCATCTCGTGCCGGACGTCCAGGCTTGCGGTGGGCTCGTCCAGGAGAAGAGCCCGGGGCTGCTGCGCCAAAGCCCGCGCGATCCGGACGCGCTGGAGCTCACCGCCCGAGAGTGTTTGTACCAAGCGGTCCGCGAGGTCGGTGACATCACAGCGGTCCAGAGCGGCCTGGACGGCTTCACGGTCCCGCCGACCCTCGCTCTCCAAGGGCCCCAGGTGCGCGTAACGCCCCATGGACACGAGCTCCCGGCACGTCATTGGGAATGGGAGAGGCTCCGATTGCGGAACGGCTCCGATAGCACGCGCGACCTCCCGCCGTGCCCAATCCCCGGCAGGGCGTCCATCCAACCGAATCTCGCCGGCGGTCAGGGGGACGGCACCCAGTAGGGCCCGGACCAACGTGGACTTGCCGGACCCGTTCGGTCCCAGGACCGCGAAGAGCGTTCCGGTGGGGACCTGGAACGAGATCCCATCCAGGGCAGGGCGCGAGGACCGGGGATAGCGGACCCTCAGTCCGGTGGCGTCGATCCTCATCGGAACGCGCTGCGTCGCAGGAGCACGAGGAAGATGGGAACACCCACCAGCGCCGTGACCACCCCGATGGGGATCTCGGTGGGGGTGAGCAGGACCTGCGCCGCCATGTCTGCCGAAGTGAGGAAGACGGCCCCCAGGAGGAAGGAGAGAGGGAGCAGGATGCGGTGGTCGGATCCCACCACCAGACGGAGGGCGTGAGGGACCACCAGCCCCACGAACCCGATGACGCCGGCGACCGCCACGCCGGCCGCTGTGATGAGCGAGGCCGCGGCGAATGCGATCCGCTTCACCCGCTCCACCTCGGTTCCCAGGTAGAGCGCCGTCTCCTCTCCCACCGACAGGGTGTTCAGGGGCCGGGCCAGGGTCATGAGGAGCAGCGCGGTGGGCAGGGTGTATGCGGCGACCACCACCACGTCCGACCAGGCCGAACCGTAGAGGGTCCCCATCATCCAGAGCACGGCGCTCCGAACCGTCCGTGCGTCGGAGACGGCGAGGATGAAGGAGATGACCGCGGCGAAGAAGGCACCCACCACCACACCTGCCAGGAGGAGGACGCGCACGTCCAGGGCACGGCCGGTGGCGGTGGCCACCCGGAAGACGAGGACGATCGCGAGGAGCGCGCCGGCGAAGGCGGCCAGGGGGAGGGACCAGGAGCCCAGCGTCGTCAGGCCCAGCGCCAGCACGGTCACCGCACCCAATGCAGCGCCTCCGGAGATGCCCAGGATGTACGGTTCAGCCAGAGGGTTCCGCAGCAGCGCCTGGAAGGTGGCTCCTGCCAGAGCCAACCCCCCACCCAGGATGCTCCCCACCAGGAGCCGGGGGAGACGGAATTGGAGGAGGATCTCCCGCTGCACCTCCGAGCCACCGCCCAGGAGGACCGCCAGCACGTCGGCGGGAGTCAGGGCCACCGATCCCAGGAAGAGCCCGAGGGGGAGGAGGAGTACGAGCGCGACCCCCAGGACGAGGGCGATGGGCTTTCGGACGGTCATGGAGCCTTTTCGGCAAGCTCCGGGTGGAGGGCCCGGGCGACGATCCAGGCGGCAGCACCGAGGTGCGGACCGGGTACTTCCACCCAGGAGGGGATCTCCGCCACCCGCCTCCCGACGGTAATTCGTTCGTCCAGGTGACCTCCCTGGCCGACCAGGAGGACGTCGATGGGGCGGATGCGGAGGATTTCGGGGCTCACGGGCGCGTAGAGCCCGTCCAGGTCCTGGAGGACGTTCCGGCCTCCCGCGAGTTCCACCAGGTCGGAGATGAACGTCCCGGGGGAAGCGGCCAGGGGCGGCGATCCACCGAGGAGATACGCGGCCCGCACCGGGGGAAGCGAGGCGACGGTGGCCCGGACCCGGCCCAGTTCGGTGGTCATCTCCTCAGCGAGCGTCCGGGAGTCTTCCGACCGACCCGTAACGAGTCCCAGGATTTCAACAATGGGCGGGATGTCGGCCAGACGGTCGGGCCGCACGGCAACCTCGGCGATTCCCAGGGCCCGGAGCCCCCGGGAGGTCCTGAGATCGGACTCCCCCGCGAAGGTGATGACCACCTGAGGGTCCAGCGTCCGCACGATCTCGAGATTCGGCCCCAGACCACCACCGACGGAGGGTAGATGGGCGATGGAGGTGAGCGTGTCGTAGTCGGTGCGGCCCACCAGGTGGTGTGCGGCACCCATGCGATCCAGCATCTGGGTCACGGACGGGACAAGCGAGAGGATCCGCTCGGCGGGCCCGGGGAGAACCACGGTGTCGCCTCGCGCGTCCACCACCACCACGCCGGACCCACCCGCATCATGGATTTCCGCCGGGAATTCGCGACGGCCATCGTGCGGTTCTCCGGTTCCACAGGACGCGACGAAGAGCAGGAACGGGAGGACCGTCCGAAGCCGGCACCGTGTCACGGCTCAGGAGCCGGCGTCCGAAGGCGTGCAGGCCTCCTCGTACACACGGGTCCAGCGGCCATCCCGACGATCGAGCGCCAGAGGCCAGCTCGCCTCCTCGCCGAACACCTCGAGGAGAAGCTCGGTCTGTCCATCCCCGTCCCAGTCCGCCTGCTCGAAGAACCTCATGGCGGCCTTTCCGGAGCTCACCGGGCGGTACTCCATGTGGGCGAGAGCGTATTCGGTGGGACCACCGGTCCCGAGGATGAAGACTCCGTATGCCGCCTGGGTGAGTGGCGAGCCGATCTGCAAAGCATCTTGGTAGAGGAAGCTTCCGGCAATGGCACCGGTCCGGTCACCGTCCACCGGAATCGCCTGCATGTCGGCCCGGGTCTCCAGGACGGATCCGGGCCAGGGGGCGCCAGTCTGTGAGATGGCTTCGGCGGCGAGCTCCAGGCCGGCGACGCGCTGATCGTAGCTGTGGTCCTGGGCCTCGTAGAGTTCGTGGGTCCGAGGAAGGCCGACGCCCTCGGGAAGGGCCACGAAGCGGGTCGCGGTGGCAGCCTGGGGAATGAGCTCCGCAACGCCCGTTCCCACGGGGATGGGCCCACAACGCCCTGGGCGGAAAGTCACGGTGGAGAGTCGGAGCGTACCCACCCGGGTCCCCTCTGCGAAGAGCGTGAAGGCAGAGCCCGAGGCCATGCGAGATCGGACGAAGGCCTCGGAAGACCCGGCCGAGTCCCGGTCCAGCGGAAGTGGCCGAAGTGAATCGGCTCGGATCTCTCCCACAGGGCGAATCTCCACGGGTCCGGTTCCCTCCCGTGAGGCCATGAAGAGCACCGGCCCCTCCGGCAGGACCACGTCCCCGGGATCGTAGGGTTCGGGTTCCGGTGCCACCCTGGCGGAATCGGTGGCGGAACCGGGGGTCACTACCTCCATCCGGACTCCTCCCCATTCCACGTTGTCGCACGCGGAGAGGGTGAGTACAATCAACAACGCTGCGAGGATGCGCGTCACCGGGCCAAACACCTGTTTCGATTCCCTGTGTGGTGCCATACCTGTTGAAGGACACGCCGGACGGTGCCCCAGGGGAGGGAGAAGCTACCCCGCCCCGGGCGTCCGTGCCAGGCGGTGCCGAGGCCCCGAGACCAGGTGCGGGGCTCTTTTCGTCTACGCCCCGGATGTCATGAACGATCCAGCCGCCCTATCGCCCGATCCGCTCCGTTTCCGATCGGTGATGGGAACCTTCCCGACCGGCGTGGCCGTGGTCACGGCAACCGGGGCGGGCGGAGAGCCGGTGGGACTGACGGTCAACTCCCTCACCTCGGTCTCCCTGTATCCCCCTCTGATCCTCGTCTGCATCGACCACGGCTCCGCGTCCCACGACGCCATCGTGGACTCGGGCAGATTCGGGGTGAACCTCCTCAAGGACTCGGGGCGGGAACTGTCGGATCGTTTCGCGACGGGCACCCGGGAAGACCGCTTCCAGGACCTGGGTTGGCACCCAGGGCCTGCCGGGAGTCCCCTTCTCGACGATGCCCTGGCGTGGATCGACTGTGAGGTGTACCAGGCTCATGTGGCGGGGGACCACACCATCGTGGTGGGTCGGGTCGTGGATTGCGATCACACCGACGACGATCCGCTCGTCTACCACCGGGGCCGCTACCGGAAGCTGGCGGGTCCGTGAGCGTGCGTTCGTGGGTCGCGCCCGCCTTCCTCGGTATCGCCCTGGCTGTGGTGGTGGAGGCGGGGATTGGTCTCCTGCTCTTCGTTTCTCCGGGGCTCCTGCCGGCCCTGACCACCATCCTCGCGGTGGCGCTGGGTAGCTTCGGAGTCGGCCTCGGATCTCGGCCGTCCCGCCGTCGGCCCGAGTCGGTGCGATGGCGCTGGTTCCTGGCCGTCGGTTCCCTGGTGGTGGCCGCGGTGCTTTCCCTGGGTTGGAGCTTCCAGCCCGACGTCGCTTCAGCCGGGTTCGTGAGAGGGGTGCACCTGGCGCTGCTCATCGCGTTGCCGCTCTATAGCCTGGGGGCCTGCCTGGCCACGGTGGTGCATCCCTACGACGGGGCCCGCAGCGGTGCCGCTGCGGCCATCGGTGGCATGGTCGGCGTGATCTTCCTGGGAGTGGTGCTGATCCCCCGCTTCGAACCGGTGAGCGTGTACCTCTTCTGTGTGCTGTGCGTCTCTGTCGCCGCGCTCTCTCGAAACGTGTACGCATGATCGTCGCCCACCTCTCCGATCTCCACCTGGGTCATCGGGCTTTCGCCCGGAGCGAGCGGGGCCAGAATGTCCGGGAAAGGGATCTTGCCGTAGCCTTCCAGCGGGCGGTGGAGGCGGTGATCGAAGAGAGCCCGGACCTGGTGCTGATCTCCGGCGACGTCTTCGACCGGCCGGACCCCCCTCCCAGCGCCTTGGTCGCTCTCACCCGCGGCCTGGAGGCACTCCACTCCGCCCTACCTGGCACCCGGGTGCTCATGGTCGGTGGCGCGCGGGATACGCCCCGGCGTACGGAGGATGCCGGGGCGTTGGCAGCCCTGGATGCGTTTCCAAACGTGGATGCGGCCGCGGACCGAGCCCGGACCGTGTTGCTCTCCCGACACTCGGCCCAGATCGTTCTTCTCCCGTACCGGTCGGCGCTGCTCGAGCCTCGTCCGGCCCCTGAGCCGGATCCCAGGCGACGGTGGAACCTGGTTGTGGCCCACGGGCGTGTGGCCCAGGGGAGGCTGGGTGTTCCCCTGGACGACGAGCGTTGGAGCTACCTGGCCCTGGGCGGCCTACACTCTTTCCGGAAGGTGGGAGATCGAGCCGCCTACGCGGGCGCTCTGGAGCGGGTCGGGCCAGCGCCGTGGGACGAGGCCGCCGAGGAGAAGGGATTCGTAGTGGCGGACCTGTCCACGCGCAGCATCCGCTTTCGCCCCGTGCCAGGCCGTCCGGTGGTGGACCTCGCACCCACGCGGGTTCCTCCCGGGGATTCGGCAGCCCTGCAGGCCCGGATTCTAGAGGTGACCCGGGAAGTTCCCGGAGGAATCGAAGGGAAGATCGTTCGCATCCGCTTGAAGGGGCCCAATCCGGACGACGTGCGGGGGCTGCAGCCTGGGTTCCTTGCCGGGTTGGCTGATCAGGCGCTGCACCTGGCCTTGGACTTCGAGTCGTGGGAGGGGGTGACAGAGCCACCCCTCTCCATGCGTGAGCGGGCCCTGGCGAACCTCTCGTCGGAGGACGACCGAGCCCGGGCACTCCTGGAGCGAGTTCTCGCCGGAGCCAACGGGTCGCTGCCATGAGGATCGTTTCGCTGCGGGGTGAAGCGGGTCCCTACCTGGCGTCGGTGGAGACCGACTTCCCACCGGGGTTGGTGGCGGTGGTGGGTGCCGACGGACGCCTGCGTGCTGCAGCGCATCGCATGCTGGCGGGTAGGGAAGAGGGCGTCAGGGTCTCCACGCTGCCGCGGGTCCCGGATCCTGCCCTCACAAGACTCCCCGCGGATCTCCGGGCGGTATTGGAGGATGGACAGGGCTTGAGTCGCCCGGAGGAAGTGGTGGACGCGGGCACCCGCGCGCTCGCCCTCCTGGACGGCCTGGACCGGCTGGATGGGGCGCGGGTCCGGCTGGTCCGGCTCAGGGGTGCCCCGGCTGCCACCCCCGGCCCGAAGGCCGAGGCACTCATGGATCGAATCCGCGAGTTGGAGGGCGCTCCGGAAGAGTTGGACGCTCTCGAGGACGAGCTCCGGACGCTACGGGGCGACGACGCCGAGATCACCGGTGACGTCGAGGCTGCCACGATGGAGTGGCTCCGGGAGCGCCAGGATGCCGAGACCCAGCTTGGTGCCTACCGGGATCGTGCACGGGAGTTGAAGGACCGCATCGCCGAGATCGACGATTCGGGGGAGGACTCGGTATGTCCCACCTGCGGCCGGGCGCTTCGGGAGCATCTCACGGCGGTCCGCGCGGCGCTGGAGGACGAGTGGGAGACCGTCGTGCAGGACGGCAGCTGGTGGAGGCGTCGCCGGGAGCAGTTGGAGGGGAAGCCGGCCCGCCTCCAGGAGTTGGAGGGGAGGGCGCTTCGCCTGCATGCCGCCACGGAGGGGCTGGCGGAGAAGGTGGAACTCGTCCGGGCCCGGGTCCGTGAGCTGGAGGAGGCCCGACTGAAGCTGGCGGAGAGGGTCGGGGGAGGCGTGGCGGACCTGGAGGAGCTGGCCCCGCACCGTCGGGTGCCCGAGGAGATCTGGAGCGCGGTGGATGAGGCCTTGGCACGGGCTGCGAGGGGGATGCGGGCGGGGGCCCGCTCACGTCTCCTGGACCGGATGTCCCGGGTCCTGACCCGGATGACCGGCGGCCGGATCCTCTCCTGCAGTTGGCTGGAGACCGGGCGGCTCGACTTGTTCGGAGTGGAGGGCTCCCTTCACCCCCCTGCCGAGGAGGACGCGGCTGCCGCCACGATTGCGGCGCGCATCGCGGTCGCCCAGACCCTCACCGCGAGGGCAGGAACACCCTTTCCACCCCTCATCCTCGGGGATCCCTTCGACCGGATGGACGACGCGGTGAAGATCCGGACCGTGGAGTCGCTCCGGGGACTCGTGGGGCCGCTGTTCGAACAGATCCTCCTGGTGACGCGGGGTGAAGTAGTCGACTTCTTCCCCGAAGCCTTCGACGCCATTGTGGAACTGCGACGGGACGGCCTGGCGGGACCGTCGCTCTTCCGGACGGTACCGGCGGGGCTGGGTCCACTGGGGTTGGGCTGAGGGCGTTCGGGGTTTGCAGGACCCGAATCCCAAGTCGAGCCGAGAAGGGTGGGTCGGGAGGCACGGTCAATCGCCCTGGTAGCGGGCGTGTTCAGCTCCCGGAGGGGCTTCCGGACGCCAACCGAAGCGGGCGAGCCGCGGGTCGTCCTGGCCTTCGACACAGTTCGCGACGAGTTCCCCGAGGACGGGGGCGAACTTGAAGCCGTGCCCACTTCCCCCACTGGCCACAACCAGACCCTGCACGGCGGGGTGGCGAGTGAGCCAGAAGTCCCCATCCCGCGCATCGCAGTAGAAGCATACCCGCCCACCGGCGAGGGGGGCGTCGGCCAGGCCCGGGAGGCTTTCGGCGAGAAAGTCCCGGGCCCGCTCCTCCCAGCCTGAAGGCACCGCACCCGGGTCTTCCGGGTCCCCGGTCCACCCCTTCCCGTGGTGGCCGAGCTTCACGATTCCATCGGGTCCCACAGGAAAGCCGTACCACCCCGTGCGTGGGATGTCCGCTCCCCAGACGGGGAAGCGGCGCGCCAGGAACGGCTCTCGGTGTCGGGGGCGGAAGTAGAGGACCGGCATGGCCGCTGGCCGCAGTGAGTGGGAAAGCTCCGGAACGAGGCCAGGCGTCCACGCCCCGGCGGCCACGATCACTGCGTCGCCGGTGACCATCTCCCCTCCCGCACAGGCCGCGCCCCGAACACGTCCGCCGGTATGGACGACCCGTTCCACATGACGATGGAGGAGCGATACACCCTCGCGCCGGCACCAGGCCAGCATCGCCCGGACGACCTCTCCGCTCTCCGCCCATCCGGCCTGGTGGCTGAGGTAGCCGTCCACGAACCGCGCGGGGTTCCATGCCGGGAATCTCTTCGCGAGCAGGTCAGGCTTCACACGCTCCACCGGAATGCCCCGTGCCGCCAGGCTGCGAAAGCTCTCCATCTCGAAGCCACCGGCCGCCATGGGTTCGAGGGTGAGCAACAGGAATCCGGTGCGGTGGAAGAGTGGGCGGGCAAACCGCTCGACGTTCCAGCGCTCCCATCCCTCGACGGCCCGTTGGGCCAGGCGTGAGAGCGCTTCGTCTCTTCCGTAGTCCATTCGGACGACTTTGGAGCGGTCCGTGCTGGAGGCGTGGGGTCGGGGTAGCGGACCCGGATCGAGCAAGGTCACGGCCCACCCCCGGTTCCGTAGCTCCAGGGCAGCGGCCAGCCCAAAGACGCCGGCGCCCACCACCACGGCGGACTGGCTGGAATGAGTCATGGGCCACAAGATAGGGCTCATGCACCTACGTGTCCTCACGGCCCAGGATCTCCGCGCTGCCCTGGACATGCCGACGGCCATCGATGCCATGCGGATTGCCTTCGGCCAGCTCTCGTCCGGGGCCGCCACCATCCCGGTCAGGACGGGGCTGAAGGCCGGTCCGGTCACCCTCCTGACCATGCCGGGCGCGCTGGCGGATCCGCCCGCCCTGGGTGCGAAGCTCGTCTCGGTTGCGGTGGAGAATCGAGACGAGGGACTACCGGCCGTCCACGCCGTGGTGGTGCTGCTGGATCCCCGGACGGGTGCGCCGATGGCTCTCATGGACGGAGAATGGCTCACCGCGCTGCGGACGGGAGCCGGGTCCGGGCTCGCGACGGAACTCCTGGCGCTTCCCGAGGCGTCCACCCTGGCCGTCATCGGGGCCGGAGCCCAGGCAAGGAGCCAGATCGAGGCGGTCCGTGCCGTGCGGCCCATCCGTGAGATCCGCATCCACTCCCGGACCCGAGCTTCTGCCGAGGCGCTGGCCCTGGAACTCCGGGGCGTGGACGTCCGGCTCACGGACACCGCTGCAGTCGCCGTGGAAGGCGCCCAGGTGGTGGTGACGGCGACGGACGCCTCGTTACCTGTGATTCCGGGTGGGGTGGCCCCCGGGACCCACATCAACGCCGTGGGTGGCTATCGCCCCGACATGCAAGAGATCCCGTCCAGCATCACGGGGAGGGCCCGGGTGGTGGTGGACCAGCTCGAAGGGGCACTTGCCGAAGCCGGCGATGTGATCATCCCGATCTCGGAGGGCGTCCTGACGAGGGCGGATCTCGTGGAGCTGGGAGCCGTGATGAACGGTGACTCGCCCGGTAGGATCACCACGGAGGAGGTCACCCTGTTCAAGTCGGTGGGGAACGCGGCCCAGGACCTGGCCGTGGCCCGCGTGGCCCTGGACAGGGCCGTGGAGCGCGGACTGGGAACCGTCGTCGAAGGCTGAGATCCAGCGCGATGCCTCGCCGGACGCGAGGCCTCAGTCCTCACCTTCGGGCATGTACTCGCCCAGGTCCTCCAGGATGCTCCGTGCCTCGTCCGCCACGACTTCCGGCACCTGCAACTCCAGACCCTGGGACGTGGGCCCAGAGAAGGCCGGCCCCCAGATACCCGGCTCCTGTCCCTTGACCAGGACCGGAATTCCAGCCTGTTCCAGGGTCTGCTTGGGGATCTCCAGGAGGTAGCGAGCGGCGTAGCTCGCGACCGTGATCCAGCGTGTCCCTTCGTGGGTCATCTCAGCTCCCCAGACGGCTCCATGCGTCACCGCGGAGGCGGTACCGCTCCGCGGCTTGGTCGTCCCTGCCGGCGTAGGCCTGGACGAGGGAATAATAGACCCACGCGTAGTAGTTGGGGATCCCCACGGTGGAGTGGTCTGGCCAGTGGTCCCAGTCCGGGAGACCAGAGCGGTGAACGAACACCTCCTCCGCCAGCGCCCGGGTACGCTCCGAGCGAATCCAGTACCCGGTGACACTGCTCAACGGAGAGCCCGCTGGAAGAGCCTCCACACCAGGGAGCGGTATCTCCTCCGGGAGCCCCGGATTGAGCCGGAAGGCGAGTCCCTCACGGACCAGATAGGGCGACAGCCCCAGGGATTCGGCGGCGTTCCCGCTACTGGCGAAGTACACGGGGCGACCGGTCTCGAAGGAGGCCCGGACCATCGCCAGGGCGAACTGCTGCCACGGGAGGAGGTAGCTACCCGGAGGCATGGTCGCCCGGACGGGACCGAGGGTGAAGACCTGGCCGTCCTCCAGGGGCACAAAGGCACCGGCGACCCGATCCAGCACATCGTCCTCCAGATCCAGGAGGCCGCCGGTTGGAAGGGCCACGGGCAGCGGCATCGACAACGGTACCTTCCCCAGTACCTCGGCCAGGGAGGGGTCGTGCGTGTACATGGCGCCGGTGTTTTCGGCGGTGTATTCGCGCTGGCAGATGATCCGGGTCGGGTCGTCCTGCGCCGAGACTCCGTCGGGGCAGGTACGAGTCAGGTCACGCAGCTGCTTCGGATACCATGCCGTGTTCAGGTACGAGGTCACGACTACCGAGACGTCCCTGCGAATGCCTTCCACCTCCTGCAGGTACCAGAGAGGGAAGGTGTCGTTGTCGCCGTTGGTGAAGAGCAGTCCGTACGGCTCGACGCTCATCAGGAGGTTGTACGCCCAGTCGCGGGCCGCGTAGTCGTAGTTCCGGTTGGCCCAGGAGAAGTTGAGAAGGAGCGGTATGAATCCCAGAACCAGAATGGGACTCGCCTTGGCCAACGCGAGCCCGCTGGTCGCCTCACCCAAGCCCTGGGGCTCGCCCTGTGAAGGATGGGATGCAGGCGGGGCGGAGCCCTGCGCCGGAGCTCCCTCACTCCCTCCTTCCGTGTGCGACGCCCCAGCGAGGCGCAGAGCGAGGGAGCGCCAGATGGTGGCGATTCCCACGCCGGCCCAGAGCCCCCAGACGGAGAAGGAGATGATGAAGAAGTAGTCCCTCTCCCGGACTTCGTGGAGGGTGTAGTCGCCCACCGGATCGGGTAGAGAATACCCGTACTTGAAGTTCAGGTAGTAGACCAGGCCCAGGGAGAGGGTCCCGAAGAGCGTGGCCATGTAGGCGAAGCTCTTCAAGTCCCTTCGGTAGTGCTCCATGGCTCCCCACACCCCGAGACCGGTGAAGAGCATGGTGAGGAGGATGCGCCCCAAGGGGAAAGAGTAGTCGTCCCCTTCCAACGAGCGGCCCCACTGCCAGTCGAAATACTGGAGGTAATTGGTGAGCTGGTCCGGAAGGGGGGACTGACGGCTCCCGGTGAGCCCGGCACCGGCCTCACCCTCGACCTTGTACTGGCTGCGGTTCAGCGAAGCGCTCAGGGGCTCGCATCCGGCACCGCCATAGGTGGCCACCGAGACCAGCGCCTCGCCGAGGGAGACGCACTCCGGCGCGCCCTCGTTGATCACCGGATCCAGCTCCGCACGGATCGGGAGGAAGAGGTGGATGGACAGACCCACCAGTCCCGCCACCAGTGCCGCCGGATAGAGCTTCCAGTTGAGGATGGCCCTCGGATTCACAAGGAGGATCAAGACCGCCATGGCGGGCGCCGCCAGGAAGGCCATGAGGTGATTCCCGACGCTGAGGGCCAGGATGAAGACGAGGAGAACCAGGAGATTGTCGTCCTTGCCCCGGCCGAGGCGCTCTTGCCACCGGATCACCAGCCAGCTCAGGAGCGCGATCGTCAGGAGTGAGACCGTGTAGACCTTTTCGTTGACGTTGGACTGGTTCCATACGGTGAAGGCGGAGGAGCTCACCAGCACCGAGACGCCCGCCCCGGCCAGGCGGAAGGCCCGGTTCTCGGAGAAGAACCGAAGGACATGATGGACCACGAGGAACCATAGCCCGTGGGCCGCCGCGCTCATGAATGCGCTGAACAGGTTCACTCGAGCCGCGACGGGCAGCCCGAAGGGCTCGAGGAGGAGGATCCAGGCCCGCGCCAGCACCACGAACAGCGGATTCCCCGGGGGGTGGGGGATCCCCATGATGTAGCCGGTCGCGATGTATTCGCTGGTGTCCCAGAAGGCGGTGGTGGTCGCCAGGGTGAGCCCATAGAGGAGAAAGACGAGGCCCCCTGCGACGCTGGCCCACAGGTACGGGGGATGGGGACTGGCGCCCTCCACGGTGCCCCTGGGTTTCGCAGCCTGGCTCAAACGGGTTCTCCGGGGTTCATTAGGGAAGGCAGGGTACGGTGAGCGGAAGGCTCCAACTTAACAGGTCGAGCCGCGCCGTCAGACCGCCCGGAGACGGAGCACCCCGGATGGGTGAACCGTGAGCCGCCAACCCGGTGGGAGCCACGTCGTCGCGGAATAGTCCAGGACCAGCGCGGCCCCCTCTACCTCATGGCCCGGTCGGAGATCCCTCCGCCAGATCCGAGGGCACTCCACCCATTCTCCCTGGTGTACTGTCGTTCCCGGCGCAGTGGCGACCGGCGCCTCGGCCTCCGGAAGTGGCGGCTCGTCCACGGCGAGCCCAGGGGCTCGGGCGGTGGCCCGGACCGTCACCGCTTCCACGGCGGCGTCTCTTCGAGCGTACCCGTAGCGGGCCTCGTGGGATCGATGGAAGGCCTCCACCCACTCTCGGGCCGGAACCCGCAGCTCGAAGCTCTGCCCTCGATAGCGCGCATCCACCCACCGGTCCACGTTGGCGTCCTCCGGATCGACGTGGTCCTCCTCGACCAGGGCGTTCAGCGCCTGGCCGGAAAGCTGGTCGAGCGCCTCCTCCACCGCCCCGAGGGCGCCATCCGCTCCGGCTTCCACCAGCAGCGTCCGAGACGCCTCCCGGGTGGGTGCAGCGGTGAGGATTCCGAACGCCGAGAGGAGCCCCGGGTCGGGCGGGATGAGCGCCTCGGCCACGCCCAGGCGTCCGGCGAGCTCGGCGGCGTGGAGAGCGCCCGCGCCACCGAAGGCCACCAGGGCGAAGTCCCGTGGGTCGAAGCCCCGTTCGACGGAGATCACCCGCAGGGCCCGCTCCATGGCCGTATCCGCCACCGCCAGCACACCTTCGGCGGCCGCTTCAGGGGTCCGGGAAAGCCTGGCGGCCAGACCCCTGAGCGGTTCCTCGATGGGCTCCCTATACAGCGATCCGCTTCCACCGAGAAAGCCCTCCGCCGGGATCCGCCCCAGCCAGACGTGGGCATCGGTGACGGTGACCTGACTCCCTCCCAGCCCGTAGGCGATGGGCCCGGGATCGGCTCCGGCACTCTCCGGACCCACCTTCAGGGCACCGCCAGCGTCCACGGTGGCAAGAGAGCCACCGCCGGCGCCCACGGTGTGGATGTCGATGACCGGGACCGCGACGGGCTGGCCGTCGATCTCGAACTCCCGGGTGTGGAGAAGCTGCCCGGGGCAGAGGGACACGTCGGTGGAGGTCCCCCCCATGTCGAAGGTCACGATCCCTTCGACCCCCACGCGCCGGGCCCAATGCAGCGCACCCACCACTCCGCCGGCAGGGCCGGACAGGACGGTGTGCACCGGTTCCCGGATGGCTCGACCCACGGCGAGCATCCCGCCGCCGGAGCCCATGACGGCAACGCGCTCCGCACCGGACTCGGCAGCCAACCGGGCCAGGTACCGACTCATGACCGGGGCTACGTATGCATTTACTACCGTGGTGCTGGTCCGTTCGTACTCACGGTACTCGGGGAGCAATCGTGACGACACGGAAAGAGGGAGGTCCAGGGATGCCAGCACGTCGGCCACGACCTCCTCGTGTGCGGGATCGGCGTAGCTGTGCAGCAGGCACACAGCCAGCGAATCGGCCTCCCGCACTCGCTCGACCAGCTCGGCCAGCTCCTCCGGGGAAAGGGAGGCCACCTCCGCCCCGTCCGGCCCCAGTCGGCCGTGGATCCCCAGCCGGTCCTCACGCCGAACCAGCGGTGGCGCGCGGTGGCCCACCAGCGCGTAGAGCTGGGGGCGATTCTGGCGGCCGATCTCCAGGACGTCCTCGAACCCGCGGTTGGTGACCAGCACGACCCGCGCGCCCTTCCGCTCGAGAAGGGCGTTGGTGGCTACGGTGGAGCCGTGCAAGAGCACGTACGGAACCTCTGGCGCGGACCAGGGGAGAGCGGTGGGCCCCGATTCGTGCGAACGTTCCGCTCGGTCGTCCGGTTCCACCGACCCGGAGCCCGCGCCGAGCAGGCGCGCCACGCCTTCGAGAATCGCTCGGCTCGGGTCGCTGGGACTCGAAGGGACCTTGAGGGCCTGGAGCACGCCATCGCGGTAGAGGAGCAGGTCGGTGAAGGTTCCACCCGTGTCCACCGCGAGGACCGCGGTTGACTCACCTCTGGGGGTTCTGGACATTCCCTCGCCTTTGTGGGACCGCGCGATGTCCGGGAGGACCCGGCGAATTGAACTCAAGGTCGGCACATGGAGTTACGTCCCAGTCTCGAGGAATTCCAGTCCCTTTCCCGGGACGGGGGGATCGTACCCGTCTGGCAGGAGTTCCTCTTCGACGTCGACACGGCCGTCACCGCCTACGCGAAGCTGGCACGCCCTCCTTTCGGCTTTCTCCTGGAGTCGGTGGTGGGTGGGGAGCAGTGGGCGCGGTATTCCTTCCTGGGTACCCGCCCACGCAGCGCCTGGCGCCTCAAGGACGGTCAGGTCGCGCTCTGGACTCCGAAGGATGGATGGGAGCCCTTCCATTGCATGGACCCCCTTGGAGACCTGGATGCCCGGCTCCGGGCGTACCGGACCGTGGACGTGCCGGGGCTGCCGCGATTCTGGGGCGGTGCCGTGGGGTTCTTCTCGTACGACGTGATCCGCTACGTGGAGTCCCTCCCGACGGCTCCCCGGGACGACCTGGGCATCCCGGACGGCGTGTTCATCTTCACCGACGTGGTCTTGGCGATCGACAACCTTCGGGGGAAGGCCATGGCCATCGCCGCTGCGCACGTTCCTCCCGGGTCCTCGGAGGCAGAGGCGGAGCGAATCTACCTCGACGCAGCGGGGCGGGCGGCGTCCCTCGTCCGGGATCTCCGGCAGGCGGATCCCCTGCCGGCCCTGGAGCTCCTTCCCGAGCCACAGGGGGATCCGGACTTCACCTCGTCCATCACCCGCGTGCAATTCGAGGCCGGAGTGGAACGGATCCGGGAGTACATCCGGGCCGGGGATGCCTTCCAGGTGGTCCTGAGCCAACGGCTGGGCATGACCCTGCCCGGGTCACCCTTCGATCTGTATCGGGCCCTCCGGTCGCTGAATCCGTCGCCCTATCTCTTCTACCTGGAGATGGATGGCGTCACTCTGGTGGGAAGCTCACCCGAGGTGCTCGTGCGCTTGGAGGACGGGGTCGTGACGGTTCGGCCCATCGCCGGGACTCGACCTCGGGGGGCCACGCCGGAGGAGGACCGCGCCCTCGCGGCGGATCTCAGGACGGACGAGAAGGAGCTGGCGGAGCATCGAATGCTCGTGGATCTGGGCCGGAACGACGTCGGGCGAGTGGCCCGGTACGGCTCCGTGCGCGTGCCCGACCTGATGGTGGTTGAGAGATATTCCCACGTGATGCACCTGGTCAGCCAGGTGGAGGGCCGGGTCGCGGAGGGGCGGAGTGCGCTGGATGTCTTTCGGGCCTGTTTTCCCGCCGGGACCGTGTCGGGAGCACCGAAGATCCGGGCCATGGAGATCATCGATGAGTTGGAACCGGTCCGCCGCGGTCCCTATGCCGGTGCAGTGGGTCACTTCTCCTACGGCGGGGAGCGGATGGACACCGCCATCGCCATCCGGACCGTCCTGGCGACCGAAGGTCGAGCCTACGTGCAGGCCGGTGCCGGAGTGGTCGCGGACTCCGATCCGTCCGCCGAATTCGAGGAGACCCTCAACAAGGCCCGCGCCCTCCTCCGGGCTGCCTCCATGGTACCTCCCAGAGATTGAGCCCGGCCCCCCCGGACCTCACCCGGAGAGTGACTCCGCGAGCTCCTCGTAGAGGCGCGTGAGGGAGGCGATCCCCGTCTGGAAGTTGTCCACGGTGAGCCACTCGTCCGGGGCGTGCATGTTGCACCCGGGAAGGGAGAATCCCACAAGAAGCACGGGAGCGCCGAGCACCTTCTCGAAATCCCCGACGATGGGAATGGAGCCGCCCTCCCCCATGAGCACCGGCTTGGTACCGAACGCCTCCTCGAGGGCGGTGGAAGCCGCTTCGAAGAGGGGACCCGAAGGGTTGGCCCTCCACGGCTCGCCACCGTGGAGCTCCACCACCTGCACCCGCACACCCTCCGGAGCCACCTTCTCCAGGTGGGTCCGGAGGAGTTCCGCGACCCGGCCAGGCTTCTGATCCGGGACGAGGCGGAAGCTCACCTTCGCCATGGCGCGGGCCGGAAGCACCGTCTTGGCGCCCTCCCCGGTATAACCGCTCAGGAGGCCGTTCACTTCACAGGTCGGCCGAATCCAGAGTCGTTCGAGGGTGGAGAACCCCTCTTCACCGGAGAGAGCCGGGGCTCCCACACCCGCCAGGAACTTCTCCTCGTCGAAGGGAAGATCGCGGATGGCTTCCCGGGTCTCCTCGTCCCATGCCAAGACATCGTCGTAGAAGCCGTCGATGGCGATTCTACCGTGGGCGTCGTGAAGGGTGGCCAGCATCCGGGCCAGCGCCATGCCGGGATTCGGTACCGCGCCTCCGTATGCGCCCGAGTGCAGGTCGCTCCGCGCGGCGGTCACGTGGATCTCGCAATAGGCGAGTCCACGGAGGGAGAAGAGCAGCGCCGGAAGCCCCTCGTCGAACATCCCGGAGTCGGAGATCACCACCACGTCAGCGGCGAGGCGGTCGCGGAACTGTTCCACGAAGGGTACCAGATTCGGCGACCCGATTTCCTCTTCTCCTTCCGCCACCACCACCACGTTCAGGGGAAGGGTGCCGTGGATGTTCAGGTGCGCCTCGAGGGCCTTCACGTGCATGAAGAGCTGACCCTTGTCGTCGGCAGAGCCGCGGGCGTAGATGCGTCCGTCCCGGATCTCCGGCTCGAAGGGGGGGGAGGTCCACTCCTCCAGGGGCTCTGGCGGCTGGACGTCATAGTGACCGTAGATCAACAGCGTTGGAGCATCCGGCCCGGCCTCCTTCCACTCCCCCAGGACCACGGGGTGCTTGGGGGTCTCCATGATCTCGGCGGAGAGCCCGGCATCCCGGAGCCGGTCGGCCAGCCACTCGGCACTCCTCCGGGTGTCGCTGTCGTGCTCCGATCGGGCAGAGACGGATGGGATGCGGAGGAATTCGAAAAGCTCCCCCATGAAGCGATCCCGATGGGCTGCAAGAAAGGTCTGAATCTCGGACATGGGTGGTTTGGATCTCGAGGGAGTGAGGGGAGGATGATAGCGACGTACCACAGCCCGTGCCGCCGGGCAACCCTACAGGGACGCCTTGAGTCGTAACGTACAGCGGGGTGGACGTCGGGTGGATGGGAAGCCTCGCACGCAAACGCGACATCCGGCGCTGGATCCGGATGGGGTGGCCTGGTCAGCCCTTCGCTGAAGCATGCACCCGGGGTTCGATCTTCCGGGTTGGACAGGGGGCGTCGCCGGCTTCGGCGGGCGGCGCCTAGTTCATTTCGGGCCGCAGCGGCGCGAAGGCTCCGGTCGCGGGGGGAGAAATGCGACCGCGTTGGGAGGTCCCGGAACGGGGCCTCGAGGAGATCTCCCGGTGTGAGCCGGAGAAGCTCCGAAGGGGAGGGGCGGTGGGCCTCAGACCAGGCCGCGGATCCCCCACCGGTAGACCCACGCCATGAAGGCAGCGAAGATGGCGGCGCTGGCCATTCCACCGACGCTCAGCGCAGTGGGCTCGAAGAAGTGGAAGATCCCCACGCCGAGCATCCCTCCCACCACGGCACCGAAGGATCCGATGACGGCGAGGACGGGTGTGTGACCCGGAGTCTCCTCTGGACGCTTGACCAGGACCTTCACGATGAGCCCGATGACGGCTCCCATGACGATCCAGATTCCGACTCCGATCCAATTCTCCATCGCGCGCGATCCGGCAGGGGAAATGTGGCGAGGCGCAAATCTACCCAAGGGCGGCGGGGGGGAACAACCCGTCCGTGGCGGCGGCATTTGCCCCCTCGAAGGGTCGGCCGTGCTACTCCTGGCGACCCATGCGGCGCTTCAGCTCGGCCAGGACCTCGTCGTAGTCGATTTCTTCGCGCGCAGGAGGCGAGTCGAGATCGATGTGCAGGTCTGAGGTCTCCCGACCCACCTCCTCGGCCGCCTCCGCGCGGAACTCGTCCCCCTGGATCTTCGCTTCCATCCGCTTGAAGGTGTCGAAGAGATCGTCCGACTCCCCGATGGCGCCCCGTGCCGAGGTGCGACCGGACTCCGCGGCGAGGGAGTCCCTCCGCGCTCGGGCCTCCTTCACCTTTGCCATCATCTCCGTCACCTCGGCGTCGAGGAGCTTCGATTCCTGCTCCAAGGCAGCTTCCTTCTGCCGGAAGACCTCGAGCCTCTTCGTGTGCCGTTCCAGATACTCGCCGGCGATACGGGCGGTCTCCTCGTCACCGATCTCGGACGCCAGGGCTCGCCGGCGCGACATGGTGGCCACGTGGTCCTCCTCGGCCTTCACGTTGAGGCGGGTCCTGGTGAGATCGTCCTCCGTAGCCTTCAGCCGGGCCCGGGCTTCGGTGACTTCCCGGACCATACCCTGGAGGAGCCGATCCACGGTTCCGGGAACGGCATCCCGATTCAACTCCTCCTTGAAGTTGTCCAGGGCCTCGCGGAAGGCCTGCCGAAGATCCTCGAACACGGGCCCCTAAACCCCCCAAGCGGCGTCGACGGCCGCGCGAATGGCCTCCAGGGACTCACCGCGCGTGTGCATCTGGTGGGCCAGCTCGGCCTCGCGGAGACAGATGTCACAGCCAGCTCCGTGATCGGCCTCGAAGCAGCTCAGCAGGGAACGATGTCCCGAATGCTCGCTGCAGTGGCAGTAGCAGTAGAGTCCGTCCAGCACCTGGGGAATCTCGCGAGCCAGGTCGTAGGTCTGGGATATCCGTGGATGAGCCGCATACCGGACGGAAGGAAGTAGGGAAGCGGCGGTCACGGCTGGACGCGGCTCAGGATGCGAGGCCGACCCGCTTCGCGCCGAGGCGACGAGCCGGAGCGCCACCGCGACCAGGAGGATCGCGCCGAGGACCAGGATCGGGGTCGGCACCGCGCCGCCCACACGACTGGAGGAGGGTGAAGAGTGCTTCATGGGGGAGAGGGGTTCGGTTCCACCGTTCGCACATGATAATCCAACCCTCGTCCCGGCACCAAAGGTCCCCGACATGAGAACGCCCCCGACCCGAGCAGGACCGGGGGCGATCGTACACCGTCGAAAGGGCCTAATTCAGGTGCGGCTCGATTCGCTGAGCGAAGGAGTGACGTGCCCGATGGAGGCGACTCTTCACCGTACCCAGATTGACCCCGGTGAGCTCCGCGATCTCCTCGTAGCTCTTGCCCTCCAGTTCCCGAAGCCGGAAGACCAGCTGGTGGTGCTCCGGTAGCTCCGAAACAGTCTCCTCCACGAGCTTCTGGAGGTGACGCTTCCGGAAGAGGTCATCGGGCTTCATGGACGAATCCTCGAACTGGAGAGGCCGATGGTCGTCGTCCCAATTGTTGGTGAGCTTCTGGAACAGAACCAGGGGGCTTCGGGACCGATTCCTCAGCTCGTTCTTCGCCAGGTTGCCGGCGATGGTGTACACCCAGGTGGAGAACTTCTTGGAGGTGTCGAACCGGTGGAGATGCCGGGTTACGCGGATGAACGCTTCCTGGACCAGATCCTGGGCCCGGTCGGAGTCCCCCGTCTTCCGCGTGATGAAGTGCACGAGTCGGTCCCGGTACCTCCAGAAGAGCAATTGGAAGGCACCATGGCGCCCATCCAGGTGGGCCGTGACGAGCTCTTCGTCGGAAAGAAGGTCGAGGGGCAGTGCGTCGCTCATTCCTGACTCCGGCGCCTTTTGGAGAACAATTCTCGATTGGGGACCGGAACATGGCACCCCGTCGAACAAAACGCAAGCTCACTCAAATCGGCTATTCTCTGCGCATAGGTCGTTTTTGGATCCCGACCAAGGGGTAACCCTCAGAAAAACCGTCATAAAACGCTGCATCAGGCGGTGGAGAGGCGTCTCGGCTCCTCTTGGCCTCGTCCGCGGCCCTGTCCACTTCAGAGGTCACATCCACCTCCACCGCCGCGAGTGCGTCCTGCGAGACGCCCTCTTCCATGAGGTAGGCTTCGAAGAGGCCCACGGGGTCCCGCTGTCCCCACTCCCGGAAGAGTTCGGGAGGGAAGGTGGCCCGGGCCTCCCTCTCGTCGTGGGTCGCGTGGCCCCCCATGCGAAAGGTCTCGGCCAGGACCACGGCAGGTCCCTCGCCCGCCCGGCAGGTGGCGACCGCCAGAGCTGTGGTGGCGAGGACGTCGAGGACGTTGTTCCCGTCACACTGCCAGCTTCGGATCCCGTACGCCGCCGCCCAGTCGGTGAGTGATCCGCGCCCGTGGGCGGCGAGGCGGGTGCCGAGGGCCACCTGATTGTTCTGGATGACGTAGACGACCGGGAGCCGCAAGAGTGCCGCGAAGGTCAGGCCTTCGTGACAGGCCGCCGTCTTGGTGGCGCCATCCCCGATCCAGGTCAGGGCGACGGCGTCTTGCCGGCGATTCCGGAAGGCCAGCGCGACTCCGGCCATGACCGCCACATTGGTGCCCATGTGGGAGATGGGCTGGAGGACATTTCGCTCCATGTCCCCGATGTGCAGATCACGTCCCCCGGAGGGCGAGTCCACCGAAGCGAGATATCCACGGAAACAGTCCGACAGCGGCATTCCCATCATGGGGAGTGCCCCGGCGTTGCGGATCATGGGGCACACCACGTCCCGCTCGGGTGCCAGCGCCGCCACGGCGCCCACCGTGACCGCTTCTTCTCCCGTCCCGAGCCAGGCCTTGGAGATGACCCCGGTCCGCACCCACCGCTTCAGGGCGATGTCATGGAGTCGCGTGCGGAGGAGATGGTGGTAGATCTCCAGGAGCCCGTCGGGGTCCAGTTGGGCGATCCGGGCAGCCCTCTCTTCGATCTGGAGAGGGGCCCGGAACCGCCGCATCTCAATGGGGTCCGGATCCCAGTCCAGGTACTCCGGAGGGTCGTACGCAGGATAGCGCTTCATCGAGTGAAGGTAGCGGGGCACCCTGAAGCCCACCACATTCCACTCTGACACCAACCCAGCCCCTACACGTGCCTGATACCCCTCCGCGTCCGAGAGTCCTGCCCGTCTTCGGACTCACCCTCCTGGAGTCGCTACGAGACCAGGATCGACCCGCCGAGTTCCTCGAGGACGAGGTCCCTTCGGTGACCATGCCCCGACGCCTGGGCCTGTCCGACGTCGTGCTCCGGCAGATCTACGCGTATCGCCGGGCGGTGAAGCAGCGGAGGCGCATGTCCGACGACGAGGTGCGTGACCTGATTCGCCTCGTGGTACGCCGCTCGGATGCCGCCGAGATCTTCCACAAGGCCGGGGGTCGGCTGGCGACCCAGGCAGCGCGCGGAACCGTGCCCTGGCTGGCCCAGGCCCTTCCCCGCGGACTGGCATTCCGGTTGGCTCGCCGTGCCGCCGCCCGAGGTCTCAACCGGCTTTTTGGGCGCCGTGTGGGTGGATTCGCGCAGGGACCCTTCGCGCTGGAGGGTCGGGGTCTGCTGTTCGTCGAGGGGGACTCCACCGGACAGGCGTGCCACTTCGTATCGGGCTTCTGCCAGACGGTCATTTCCGAGCGGCTCGGATCCGAGTACCAGGTTGCCCACACCCAGTGTCAGGCGCTGGGGAACCCACAGTGCCGCTGGACCGTCACCGGGGAAGCCCGCCAGCGGGAGCGGGACGGGGTCCGGGAAATGCTCCTTCGCCCGGAGATGGAGACGGGCTGAACCTACCCCGGAGGCAGGGGTAGCCGGGCGCGTGAATCGAATCCAAGGATCCTGAACCCAGGCGGACCCCCATGCTCGAGGCCGGTCACCAGGCCCCCGACTTCACCTTGCTGGCCGACGACGGCAGTGAGGTTTCCCTTGGCGACTTCAGGGGCAAGAAGGTGGTGCTGTACTTCTACCCCAAGGACAACACCTCGGGCTGCACGACGCAGGCGTGCGACCTGAGGGACGCCATGGAGGACGTCACGGCCCTGGGAGCCGTGGTCCTTGGAGTGTCCCCCGACTCCCAGCGTTCACATGAGAGATTCAAGTCGAAGTACGACTTGAACTTCCCGCTCCTGGTCGACGAGGATCACTCGGTGGCCGAGGCCTACGGAACGTGGGTGGAGAAGTCCATGTATGGAAAGAAATACATGGGCATCGAGCGCTCGACCTTCATCATCGACGAGGATGGCAACCTCGAGGCGGTGTGGCGGAAGGTGAAAGCCAAGGAGCACGCGCAGAGGTTGAAAGAGTATCTCGAGACCTGACGGGCTTGTCGTGTTGCCGGCCCCGGGGGCACGCCCAGTAAGGGCGCCCACGGGTCAAAAGGTTCGATCCTGCCAGCGGCCGATGGCTCGGCGGAGGGTGTCCCCCAGAGCGCGGTGAACCTTGTAGAGGCAGAGGTCCTGTACCACGGATAGCCCTTCCGCACGCGCCCGCGTAACTGCCTCGTCGGCGCGGATCCCCTCCTGGAGCCATATGATCGGGCGGTCGGGCCGAGCCGCCGCCGTGTCCACCACCGCCCCCGCTTCAGCGGGCGGCCGGAAGACGAGGACCATGTCCACAGCCTCCTCTACCTCCTGGAGGGAGTGGCGGGCGGGCTTCCCGAGGATCCGGGTCGCGTTGGGGTTCACGGGGATGACGTCGGCGCCCTTGGCCGCCAGATAGGATGGGACGCGGCGAGCCGCCTTCGCCAGGTCCCGGGACATCCCGACCACGGCAATGGAGATGGTTCGGCGGACCAGATCGTGGATCTCGTCCGGTCCCGGATTGTCGGGGTCCGAACTCTCCCCCAGCACTGCCTCCAGGGCGGATCGGTCGAATTCACGCTCCGTCTGCATTCACGTCCACCTGCAAGAACCAAGTGTGGGGCGGGGGGAACGTATTGCCACCCGAGCGCCGTTTGGGCAAGATCACCTCCTGCGGACTACCGCCCTCGTCGTCCTTTGAATTCCGAGCGCCTGACGCATGTCCCCCTTATTCGTGTCGATCCTCGTCGGTGTCGTGGCTCTTGCCGTCGGGTGGTTCCTGGGAAGCCGCCGGAAGGAGGAGGTGGACGTCTACGACGTGCCACTCCGACACCTCGCAGACCAATTGCGGGATGGCCGCGCCGGCCAGCCCGGGGTGGACGAGCCCCAGGGTCTCTCAGCGGTCCGGGCTGCCGTGCAGTCCGCATGGCGCCCTCGGAACGAGGAGAGCGAGGAGGCTCTCAGGCAGGCGCTGGGTCGCATCGCGGCCTTCCTGGAGGAATCGGTGGGGGGGCCGCTGCGGAAGGTCCGCGACGGAGACCGTGACCTCCTGCGAGAGGGTGTGGACCGGGCCCTGGGTGGCCTGAAGGACCTGGACTTCTTCCTTCGAGAGCCGATCACTCCGGACGAAACCCACAACCTCGTTCCGCTTCTTCAGCAGGTGACCCGTGAGTTCATCGCCGACTGGGAGATCGCCGTGCGCCTGCAGGCTCCGGCGTTTCCGGTCCGGGCGCATATCCACCGCCCCACCTTCATGGATGCCCTGTACCTGCTTCTCCACAACGCGGGGCACTTCGGGGACGGCAAGCGGGTGGATGTCCGGGTGCAGACCGAAGACGGAAACGCGGTGGTCGTGATCGACGACCAGGGGCCGGGCTTCACACCGGAGGCCCTGGAGCGGGGTCGGGACCTGTTCTACACGACGAAGCCCGCGAGCCTCGGACTCGGGATCCCCTTCGCCCGGAAGATCATCGAGGGCTTCGGGGGGAATCTGGAGCTGTCGAATCGACCGGAAGGTGGGGCCCGCGTGCGCCTGACCATCCCTGGCGCCTGACGCTGACCGTCACCGGTCAGGGCTCCGGTGGGCGCGGCTCACACGTAGCCGTAGATCTGGTAGAGCATCAGGTAGACCACGATCCCCGTCACTGAGACGTACATCCAGATGGGGAAGGTCCACCGGGCCAACCGTCGATGCTCGTCGAACCGCTCCTTCAAGGCCAGGTGAAGGAGACGGATCACGAGAGGAACTACGACGATCGCCAGGATCATGTGGGAGAAGAGGACGGACAGGTAGACGGTTCGGGCCATCCCCTCGCCGGCGAAGCGATGGGTTCCAGTGAGGGCGAACCGGGTGAGGTAGAACGCCAAGAAGAGGACCGAGGCGATCACCGCACCGAGCATCGCCTTCCGGTGCGCCTCCCGATTGCCGCGCCGAATGAAGCGATATCCCACCACCAGGCACACGAACGAGCTGAAGTTGAGCGCGGCGTTGACCGGGGCCAGGACGTTGCCGAGGGTCGCCGGGTCCATCTCAGTGCTCCCTGACGGCGGCGGACCCTGGTACCTCGGTCGCTTCTCGAACGGGCCCGAGGCGGCCCCAGGTGGTTAGAAGCGTCAGGAGGCTGACCAGCCCGGCGGCTCCCAGGGTGTGGAACGATACGGGAACCACCGCGAGAACCGTGAAGACGGAGATCACTCCCAGGGTGAACTGGACCAGCACCAGTCCTGCTGCGGCATGAGCCACTCTCCGGACGAAGGAGGGCGCCCCGGCGCGGGCCAGCTTCCAGGCAAGAGCCAAGACGACCAGCGCCGCCAGGAGCCCCACCACACGGTGCACGAAGTGGACCGCCACCAGATGGTTCTCCAGGGGGGGAATCCACACCCCGATGCAGGTGGGAAAGTCGGGGCAGGCCATGCCGGCATCGGTGTGACGGACGACTCCCCCGATCACGCTCTGCAGGAAGATCAGGATCAGGGCCCCGAGCCCCCAGCCCCGGAGTACGTCCCGGACCTTCGGGGCGAGGGGCATGCGGGCTTCCCGCCTCGGGCTCGTGGCTGCCGCCAGTACGGTGGCGAGGGCGAGGAAGGCCAGGGCCATGGAGAGGTGGGAGGTGGAGATGGCGTCCGGGAGACGGTAGATGACCGTGAGGCCGCCGAACACGGCCTGGACCAGGAGAAGAAAGAGTCCGGACACGGACGCAACGCGGATCCACGAGCCCTTTCCGGTGGCCTGGAATGCCAGCCAGGTGGCCAGGGCGAACATGAGGATGAGCCCCCCGGCCACGAGCCGGTGGAGGTGCTCCCAGAAGACCCCCCCTTCCATTTCGGGGAGCATGGTCCCGAAGCAGGTCGGCCAGTCCGGGCAGGCGAGGCTGGATTCGGTGGCGTGGACGACGCTCCCGAGAAGGAGGAGTCCCAGAGTCCAGACCACGGTGACGACGAAGGCGCGGAAGTGCTGGGGCATGAGGGGGCTCTGCGGTTGGCGTTTGGCGCACTAAGTTACTCCTTTTCGCCCCCGGCGTTTCAACCCCACCCGGATCAGCGCGCGAGATGACACGAGAGCGTCTCAGTCCGGCCCGAACCCTGGGCTTCCTGGAGCGGCTGACCCCGCGTGTGGCGCCGTACCGAGGCCGTCTTTTCGGGGCCGCGATCCTCATCCTCGCAAGCACCGGCGTGGGGCTCGCCTTCCCTCTCCTGGTACGCGATCTCCTGGACGCCGCATTCCTGGCGAGCAGCGGCCAGCTGTTGAACCGCATCGCGCTGGGGCTGTTGGCCCTCTTCGCATTCCAGGCGGTGCTGAACTTCAGTCAGAGCTACCTGGTGGCTTCGGTATCCGAGCAGGTCATGGCCGAGCTCCGGAAGGATCTCTTCGAGGCGCTGGTGCGGCAGACTCCGGGCTTCTTCGCCGCCCGGAGGGTCGGGGAGCTGAGCTCGCGCCTGGCCAGCGACGCTGGGTTGATCCAGCAGGTGTTGCGGTTCGGGATTCCCGAGCTGGTGCGCCAGGGGACATTCCTGGTGGGAGCCCTGGTCCTCGTGACCATGACCAACCCACGGCTCACTCTGGTGACGCTCACCGCCATTCCCTTCGCCATCGTCGTGGGATGGCTCTTCGGTCGCCGGGTGAGGAGGCTTTCCACCGGGATCCAGGACATGCTCGCAGAGGCGGTAGGGCGGGCCGAGCAGGTCTTCACCCAGATCCGGACGGTGCAGAGCTTCACGCGCGAGCCCTGGGAGATCTCGGCGTTCGGCGAGCGAATCGACGAGACCCGCGACCGGGGGCTGAAGCGCGCCGTGGCCCGCGCGGGTCTGACCGGGGCCATCACCTTCGCCGCATTCGGAGCCATCACCGTGGTGCTCTGGGAGGGTGGGCGTCTGGTGCTGGAAGGCGAACTCACGGCGGGGACCCTCGTGGCGTTCCTCCTATACGCCGTCTCCATCGCCGGTGCCATCACCTCCCTGGCGGGCTTCTGGGGCAACATCCAGGAGGCGGCGGGCGCGGCCCGGCGGATCTTCGAACTCATGGATCATGCGTCCGACTTGCCCGAACGCTCCGATCCCCTCTCCCTTCCGAAGCCGCTGGAGGGTCGGGTCCGGTTCCAGGGGGTCCACTTCCGCTACTCGCCGGACACCCCGTACGTCCTCAGCGGAATCGACCTCGAACTTGAGCCGGGGGAGACCGTCGCCCTGGTGGGGAGCTCCGGGGCCGGGAAGACCACGCTGGCGTCCCTCGTTCCGCGATTCTTCGACGTGACAAGCGGAAGGGTGCAGGTGGATGGAGTCGATGTCCGTGACCTGCCCCTGAGGGAGCTTCGGGCCGTGGTGGGGATCGTTCCCCAGGAGCCCATGCTCTTCGCGGGGACCGTCCAGGAGAACCTGCTCTACGGAAACCCCGACGCCACAGACCACGAGATCCGGCTCGCCGCGAGGGAAGCCCATGCTGCGGAGTTCATCGATCGGCTCCCCGACGGGTACGCGTCCCTCGTGGGGGAACGTGGCGTCACGCTGAGTGCCGGCCAACGCCAGCGGATCGCCATCGCCCGGGTCATGCTGAAGAGGCCCAGGATTCTCATTCTCGACGAGGCGTCTTCCTCGCTGGACGCCGAGAGTGAACGGCTCGTGCAAGAGGCGCTGGAGCGCCTCATGAAGGGGAGGACCACGCTGGTCATCGCGCACCGTCTCAGCACAGTGATCCAGGCCGACCGGATCGTGGTTCTGGATGACGGGGCGATCGAGGACATGGGCGTCCACACGGAGCTTCTGGAGCGGAGCCCTGTGTATTCCCGCCTCTACCGCCGTCAGTTCGAAGCGGCCCTGGCCTCCGTGGACGACGGAACCGCCTAACCTGCCGATGCCTCGGAGCCCGCTTGGTCCCTGCAGGCGGGTGAAACCTGGGGGAAGCCGAGGGTCAGACGTCGGCTTCCATGAAGGTGCGGATCTCGTCCTCACGATCCCGCGCGTCGTCTTCGCCCAGGTCGATGAGGGCGTTGATGTAGTCGGGCTGGAAGAGGATCATGGAGAGGAAGTCCGGGCTTTCCGTTTCCCGGGTCCCCAATCCGCGGGTCAGAAAGCGGAAGATCCGGGGGAGTTGGGGCTCGTACGACCCTGCCATTCTTCCCAGGTCCCGCGAGGGCCGGACCACCAGCAACCGCACCGGCCGCAAGCCACCGCGCTCCTCGGCAGGGAGCTTCTCGAGCAGCGTGTTGAGCCGCTCCAACCGCAGGGCGTCCTGGTCCATGAGATCGAGGAACACGGCGTTCATCATGACGCCGGCGATCTGGGCGGGGGGAGGGTAGCCCTGGATCGCCGGACGGTCGGCTTCCGCCCGGGATCGCCCGTATCGCGTGGAAATGGCCAGGACCCGGCTGGCTCCCAGGTGAAGGGCAGGAGAGAGGGGCGCTGCGAGGCGAATGCCCCCGTCGCCATACCAGCCCCCGTCGAGCTGGACGGCGGGGAAGAAGAGAGGAAGCGCGGCCGAGGCCATGACGTGCTCCACCGTCAGGGTGGTGTTCCTCGACCGCCGTTGCGGCCGTTCCCATTCCTGGATGTCTTCCCCCTGCACCCAGGTCACGGACTGCCCCGTCGTGTACGAGGACGTGCTCAGCGCCACGGCCCGGAGTCGGTCGAACTCGAGGTTGTAGCGAATACCGGTCAACTCCCCGTCCACGGAGTGCAGCGCCTCGGCCAGGAACCGGCGCAACGGTTCGGTGTCCACGAGCCCCCGAACCTGGGGCAGCGGCCCACGACCACCGGAAGCCAGGCGGAAGAGCCAACGCAGCAGGGTCTTCCCCAGCGAGTAGGGACCGACCCGGAACACGTCCTCCACCCGGAGGCGCCCCCACAGGTGGCAGAGCTCTTGGACCGACTGGGCGAAGCTGCCGTGGTGGGAGGCCAGGTGAGCGGCGTTGATTGCCCCGGCGGAGACACCCGTGATGTAGGGGATCTGGAGACCCGGGTACCACTGGGCCAGAGCCCGTAGCAGGCCCACCTGATAGGCGGCGCGAGCACCGCCCCCGCTCATGACCAGTCCAAGGTCCGGCGGACCGGATTCGCCGGGCCCGAGAGGAGGGACGTCCCGGGTGTGCTCCAAAGTGCTCAGAGGTTCTAGCTCCCGATGATGCGCCCCGCCGGGAGGACGAGGATGCCGGCCACCACCAAGGCCAGCGCGATCACTCCTGCCACGGCGTGGGGCAGGTAGGTCCGGTCTTCCATGGGACGCCGTTTCATCACTGCAGGCACGATGTGAGCGACGGCGGCGGCGAACACCATGGTGACGATGTGGACCCCCAGGTACGGCTCGAAGGACTGGCTGAAGACGATGATCGCCAGCCCCACGACGATGTTCAGATGGATGAGGACGGCGAAGAGCCCTCCCAGGATCCGCATACGATCGTCATAGGCGGCCTTGGCGATGACCCCTCTGAGGGCATACCAGACCACGGCGATGCCGAGGAGGAAGACCACGTATCGAAGGCCGGAATGGGTATGGAGCAGGAACATGGTTGAAGTCGGACTCCCGGGTCGGGGCGAGGGTCAGGGGTGGGAGGCGGAAGCGAAGAGGGCTCCGATACTCCGGGCCAGTTCCACGTGCCGCACGCTCTGGAGGTTCGTGAGGATCGCGACCACGACACCGTCATCGGGCCGCAGGGTGAGGATCGTGCTGCCGCCCATGGCGCCTCCGGTATGCCAGACATGCCGCACACCATCGACTTCCGCCTGACTCCATCCGATGCCGTACCCGGTGGACTCACCGTCCCGGGTGGTCTGGGGGGTCCAGAGGACCTCCACGGTGGTCGCCTCAAGGAGGTCGAGGTCGAGGTAGCTGCTCCCGTACCGGGCCATGTCCCGGGCGGTGGAGAGGTAGCCTCCCCCCGCCCACTTGTTCGAGTTGTTGACGAAGGGAGCATTGACGGTCCGGCCATCCCGGCCCCGGAGGTAGAACCGAGCGCGTCCGGGAATGATGGAGTCGATGTGTTCCGCCACCGTCTCCCGCAGCGCGAGGGGGTCCAGGACCTCCTCCCACATGTAGCGCAGGAACGGTCTTCCCGACGCCCCCTGGACCACCGCCGAAACCAGGTTCCAGCCATAGGTGGAGTAGGCGTAGTCCGAGCCCGGCTCGAAGAGAAGGGTATCCGACTCGAAGATCTCGAGGGCGTCCACCACGTCGTCGTACTGTACCGCGGAGGCGAACTCGTCTCCGCGGTAATGACGGACTCCGGCCACGTGTCCGGCGATCTGACGCGTCGTCACGGGCCACCGCTTGAGGGGAAAGGAGGGGACGTAGTTCTGTACCGGCGCGTCCAGATCCAGTCGGCCCTCCTGGACCAGGCGCCCCACCGCCGCCGCGGTCAGAGCCTTGCTGATGCTGGCGATCCGGAACTTGGTGTGCGCTTGGACGGGCACCGAGTTTTCCAGGTCCGCCATGCCGAACCCCTCCGCCCAGACCACCTCCCCGTCGACCACTACGGCCACCGAAAGACCCGGAATCCCGATCTCCGCCATGCGCTCCCAGATCAGTCCCCTGGACGCCTCCACGGCAGAGGCGTAGGGGCCTGGCGACGGCGCCGACGCGGGCTGGACCCCGGCTTGGGCCGCGGCACCCGCAGCCGCGGCACCGAGGACCAACGACGGGAGAAGGAAGAGGGGCAGGAGGCGGTTCATAACCGACAGTTGGGAACGGGAGAGACGAGGTGGATCGGGGCACGGCGCACCCGCGCTGGAGTCTACCTCCCCGACCGGGCCATTTCCACCCGCTGGGCTGAAGATCCGCGACCGTGCCGCGGCCCGGCACCTGGTGAAAGAGCCCCGGGCCGATGGGACATGCCTCGGTATTACACCGGTCGGCGCGAGGCGCGAGTTCGAACCAAGCTGAGAGGTGGCGGAGCCGGGCGGCTCCACCACCTCGAACTCACACCCGGCGAATGACGGCTGCCCCGTCCGGTCAATCCTCCAGAGCAGCCCGGGCGCGCCGGTAGACATCCCGCTGGGACTCGGTGGGCGGATGAAGGGTGCCGGGCCTGACGCCGGAGCCGTTCATGCCGAACATGAGGCGGCCGACGGACCGGAGATGCCCGCGGAGCTCGCGGGCTCGGTCTCCGGAGGCCTGGCCCGCCGCAGCCTCGAGTTCCTGCATCACCTCCATGAGATCAAGCATGAACTCTTCCCGGATCCGATAGTCACGGGCAGTCAGGTCCGTCAGGGGATCGGGCTCCACCATGAGGATCCGGCTGGCGGTACGGCCTCCGGCCTCGATGGTCACGCTGTAGTGGCCGGGAGACACCCAGGGCCCTTTTGGCTCCACCGACCGGGCCAGGAGCGGGTGCTCGAACCGCTCCCAGCGGTCGGGTTCGCCGGCGGTTCCCCAGCGGAGATCCCAGTTCACGCGGTGAACCCCTGCGTTCCCTGGAACGAGCATCTCGCGGACGACGTCGCCCCTCTCGTTGACCACACGTAGCGTGGCGTCTCCGCCGCCGGACCGGATGCGGTAGGTGATCAGCGCACCGTCGGGAGGGTTCTCCCCCGCGTACTCGGCGTTCGCCCGGTACGACGTGTCCTTCCAGTACACGAAGATGGGAGTGGGCGCGATGGAGAAGACGTGGACGGGGGCGTTCACGGCCCCGGACGTCCACTCGGAGAACGGACGGGTGTCGTCCAGGATCCAGATTCCCCTCCCGTGCGTCCCCAGGACCAGATCCTTGTCCCTGGGGTGGACGACCAGGTCGTCGTAGGCGGTTGTGGGCAGGTTCGGGATCTTCGCCCAGCTCTCCCCGGCGTCGGTGCTGGCGAAGGCTGCGTGCTCGGTTCCAAGGAAGAGCACCGTCGGGTTGTCGGGGTGCTCCACGATGACATTGACCGATCCGGAGGGGAGGCCCTGGTGGAGCGCCATCCAGTTCTCACCGAAGTCATCGGTGCGAAAGACGTACGGGGTGAAGTCACCATCGCGGTGTGCGTCGAAGGTGGCGTAGGCCACTCCGCGGCCTGTGGAGGACGCCGTAACTCTGCTCACGTAGGTCCCCCCCGGGAGTCCCGGGACGTTGCCGCTCACCTCCGTCCACGTCTCACCTCCGTCCCGGGTCACCTGGAGGTTTCCGTCGTCCATCCCCACCCACAGGACCATGGCATCCACCGGCGACTCCGAAAGCGTGGTGGCTTCGCCGTAGCTCCCGGTCCCGTCGTTGGCCGAGATCGTCATGTCGGAACCGCGCACACCCATCAGGGACAACGTGTCCCGGTCCACCTGCTTGCTGAGGTCCACGGTCCGGCTCCAGGAGCTCCCGCGGTCCCTTGAAATGAAGAGGCTGTTTCCAGCGGCGTAGACCGTGTTGGGATCGTGACGAGACGCAGCGATGGGGGAGGTCCAGTCGAAGCGATACTCCTCCTCGCCAGGAGGCGGTTCCGGAGAGATGTCCAACATGTCTCCCGTGCGCGTGTCGAGCCGGAAATAGCTGCCATCGTTGGAGGTCCCGTACGCCTGCGTGACGTCGAACGGGTTGGGCTGCCAGTACATCCCGTCGCCGAACCCCACCTGCTGCCAATCGTCGTTCACGATTCCGATCCACCGACGATTCTGTGATGGACCGACGAAGGAGTGGTTGTCCTGGAGGCCCCCGTAGACGTTGTAGGGGTCCGCCATGTCCACTCCGATGGCGTAGAACTGGGAGATGGGGAAGTTGTTGAGCTTACGGAACGTGACCCCGGCGTCGAAGCTCTCGTGGAGGCCCGCATCCCCTCCCATGTAGATGTGGTCCGAATCATTCGGATCGATCCAGAGCGCATGCTGGTCTGCGTGAACGCCCACGTCGTAGGTGGGCCGGACGGCGATCTCCGTGAACGTCCGGCCGCCGTCCTCACTTCGGTGGGAACTGGTGGCCATCGTGTAGACCCGGTTCGGATTGGTCGGGTCGATGAAGATCTCCGAGTAGTACATGGGACGGACGTTCAGCTCGTTCACCCGAGTCCACGATTCCCCCCCGTCTTCGGAACGGTAGGTGCCGGTAGTGGAGCTCGATCCAGTCTGGATCAGAGCGTTCAGGACATTGGGACTGGATGCGCTGATGGCCAGGCCGATGCGTCCCTTGTCCTCAGCCGGGATGCCGTTGGTGAGCTCGGTCCAGGAGTTCCCGCCATCGCTCGTCTTGTAGACGCCGCTCCCCGGGCCGCCTCCATTGAATCCCCATGCCCTACGCAGGCGCTGATAGGTGGCGGCGTACATCACATCCGGATTCTGTGGGTCCATCACCAGATCCACGGCCCCGGTCTGTGCGTCGACGAAGAGGACCTTGTCCCAGGTGGCGCCTCCGTCGGTGGAGCGGAATACGCCGCGCTCCTGGGAGGGGGCCCAGAGATTCCCCAGGGCGGCCACGAAGACCACGTCGGGATCACGGGGGTCCACCTCGACCTTGCCGACGTGGCGGGTCTCGGCGAGTCCCATGTGGTTCCAGCTGTCTCCACCGTCGGTGGACCGGTACACGCCGTTCCCCCACGAGGTGCTCTGGCGATTGTTCTGCTCTCCGGTGCCAGCGTAGACGATGGACGGGTCCGATGGAGCGAGTGCCACGTCGCCGAAGGTGCTCACCGGAAGGTGGTCCGTGAGGTTGGTCCAGGTGTGCCCCTGGTTGGTCGACCGCCACAGCCCACCGGAGGCTGCCGCCACGTACAGGGTGGACGGATTCGTCGGAACCGCTTCGATGTCGTGAACCCGCCCCCCGGTCACCGCGGGACCGATCTCGCGCGGGTGGAACGTCTCCATGTCCGACGTGGTCATGCCCTGCTGGGCAGCCACGATTGGAGGAAGCAGCAGTGTGATGGAGAGAGGGAGCGTGAGACTCCGAGAGAGGGAGATCCGGGGCCCCGTGGGACGCCAGTTCATAGGTCCTCCAGTGTGGGATCGCGATGGTGGAGCGTTACCGTAGATTCGGCCGCTTGCATCGGCAACCCGGGGCCGCAGTAGTAACACCCGCGGGGGATGGAGACGGCCGGAGGCGGCACCGGAGGCCGGCTTGGGTGCCGTCCGATCGGCGTCCCGCCTCCGGGGCCCTCAGCGCCCCAGGCTCTCGAGCGCGTTCTGAATCGCCTGGGCCACCTGGACCCGTGTGTCCTCGAGCCGGAGGATCCACTCCAGGTAGCCGGCGTCCTCTCGGGCCACGTCCTCCAGGAACCGGCCCTCGTGTTTGCCCTTTCGGAGGATCAGCCCCTCGTCGGTCACCCTGAACCACTGACCCAGGAGGCCGTCATAGGGGGCGTGCTCGTCGCAATAGCGGTGGAGGCCGTCCAGGTCCTGGGGCAGGTGGGCGTATCGCTGCATCTGGGCAGAGAGCACCGCCGCCGTGGTGCGGATGTCGCCGAGGGCGGTATGGGCCTCTGGGTGTTCCCGACCCAGGTAGTAGCGGGCGGCGGCCGTGAGATCCCTGGGTTCCTCCCGGTGGAAGATGGTCTGCATGTCCAGGATTCGACGATTCCGAACGTCGAATTCCACTCCGCACCGGGCGAACTCTGCCTCCAGCATGGGGAGGTCGAACCGCCGGATATTGAAACCGGCCAGGTCGCACCCCTCCAGGAGCCGGGCCAGCGCCCGAGCGCGGCTGGGGAACGGGGCCTCGTCCGCCACGTCTGCGTCCGTGATGCCGTGGACGGCGGTCGCCTCAGCGGGAATGGGGATGCCCGGATTGAATCGACGCACCCGTTCCATGACGTCCCCCTGGGGAGTCAGACGGATGAGAGCCATCTCTACGATGCGGTCTTCACCGACCCGGAGTCCGGTGGTCTCCAGGTCGAAGAAGACGAGGGGCCGATCCAACTCGAGGGGAAGGCGCATATCACCCGGAGGCCGGTCGGGAGGCCGGTCGGCCGCTCCGCAGCAGGGGCGGGATCGAGACCAAAGCCCAAACCGCCTCCAGGAGGATGAACCCCCATCGCCAGTCCGCGACAGCCACCCAGAGGAGGAGGAGGGCCCCAACGAGGTTCATGACGTTGTAGGTTGCATTGCGCGGTCCCAACCGCCCGCGTTGGTTGGCGACGTAGGCCAGCAGAATGAGAGCGGCGCCGGTCAGGGAAAGGATCTGGTAGAACACGGGGGACTCGAGTGACGGAGTGAGCGCTTATGCGCTCAAGGTACGACTCTCGAACCCGGCAGAAAGGGATTTCGGTCCATCGATGAATCAGCCGACCATGCGGGCGGTGCTCATGATCGGCCGGGGCGAGCCGGACGTGCTCGTGACGGCGGACACTCCGCGCCCGGGACCCGGGCCCGGTCAGATCCTGGTGGAGGTCGCGGCGTCCGGTGTGAATCGGGCCGATCTCCTTCAGCGGAGGGGACGGTACCCGGTGCCTCCGGGGTTTCCGGAGAACATCCTCGGACTCGAATACTCGGGGAGGGTCGCGGCGCTCGGCGCCGGCGTATCTTCGTGGAACGTAGGGGACCCGGTGATGGGGATCACCGGCGGGGGCGCCTATGCGCAGTACGTGGTGGTGCACGAGCGCGAGGCCATCTCGACTCCGGACGGGATGGACCTGGTGGAGGCGGGGGCCATTCCGGAGGCCTACCTGACGGCCTTCGACGCCCTGATGGCCCAGATGGGTCTCGAGGCTGGGGAGTCGGTCCTGATCCACGCGGTCGGGAGCGGAGTGGGGACGGCAGCACTGCAGCTCGCCCGTTGGTCCGGGGCGCGGACCTTCGGGACCTCCCGGACCCTCGAGAAACTGAGGCGGGCCCGGGAGCTCGGACTGGAGCACGGGGTCCAGGGTGGGGCGGATGGGTGGAGCGACGCCGTCCTGGATCTCACGGACGGGCGCGGGGTGGACGTGATCCTGGATCTGGTCGGGGGGCCCTATCTCTCTGAGAACGTGAGGAGCCTGGCGGCAGGAGGCCGGATCATCACGGTGGGGGTCACGGGCGGCGCGGAAGCGACTCTGAGCCTGCGAGGACTCATGGCGAAGCGAGGGTCCATCACCGGAACGGTCCTGCGGGCCCGGCCCATGGAGGAGAAAGCGACGCTCGCCCAGAGATTTGGCCGTGTCGCACTGGCGGCCCTGACTGAAGGGCGCATGAAGCCGGTGGTGGACCGTACCTTCACCCCGGAGCAGGCGCCGGAAGCGCATCGCCACATGGAGACGAATCTCAACTTCGGAAAGCTCTTGATTGTCTGGTAGGCCGGCGTGGGGCTGCCGCGCCCCGCTCGCGCCTTCCGGAGCGTACCCTCGGAGGACTCGTGACGAACCTGTACCGACTGCTGTCCCCTCTTCTCCTGGCCACTGCAGGTGCACCGGCGATGGCGCAGGAGTCAGCCGTTCCGCCCGCCGTGGACCCCCGAATCCATGAGATCGTGGAGGCGGCTTCGCCGGAGCGCATCGAGGCGGACATCACCGCCCTCGTGGGCTTCGGGACTCGAAGCACCCTGTCCGACACCCTCTCGGAGACCCGGGGCATCGGTGCAGCCCGGCGGTGGATCAAGTCCGAGTTCGACCGGATCTCGGAAGCGTGCGGGGGGTGTCTGGAAGTCCGGTACCAGCGGACCCTGGTGGAGGGAGATCCCCGGAGCCGGATTCGACAGGACACCTGGGTCGTGAACGTGTACGCCGTCCTGAGGGGCACGATCGAGCCGAATCGGTACGTGATCATGAGCGGCGATATCGACTCCCGGGCTTCCGACGGGTCTGACGGTGAGGTGGATGCCCCGGGCGCCAACGACAACGCGTCCGGGATGGCCGGAGTACTCGAGGCCGCCCGCCTCCTCACCGAACACGGGCCCTTCTCCGCCTCCGTGGTCTTCGCGGGCCTGTCGGGGGAGGAACAAGGCCTCTTCGGTGGCCAGCACATGGCCGAGATGGCCCGGGAGGAGGGCTGGGAGATCAGTGCGGTCCTCAACAACGACATGATCGGCAACATCCGGGGGATCGACGGAGTCATCGACAACTCCACCTTCCGGGTCTTCTCACAAGCCGTGCCGTTGGACGAGTACCGGCCCGAGCGGTGGGACTATCGTCGCTACGGCGGCGAGGTGGACGGGCCGTCCCGCCAGGTCGCTCGCTACGTGGACCGGATCACCGATACCTATTTCACCAACCTGGACGCCGTCATGGTCTACCGCCTCGACCGGTTCGGACGTGGCGGGCACCACACCCCCTTCAACAACGCTGGATTTCCGGGGGTGCGGATCATGGAGACCCATGAGAACTACATCTGGCAGCACCAGGACATCCGGACGGAGGATGGAATCCAGTACGGTGACGTCCTGGAGCACGTGGACTTCGCCTACGCGGCGCGGCTCACAGCCGTGAACGCCTCGGTCCTGGCGGCGCTGGCCTGGGCTCCACCGGCCCCGGCGAACGTGGGGATCGGGGGCGCGGTCCGCCCATCCACCACCCTCAGCTGGGACGCGGTGGAGCACCCCGGGTTGGCGGGATACAAGGTCTACTGGCGGGACACCACGTCTCCCCAGTGGGAGCATTCCCGCTGGGTGGGAAGAGAGACGCGCTTCACGGTGGAGAACATGGTGATCGACAACTACCTGTTCGGGGTCGCCGCCGTGGGAATCGACGGGAACGAATCCGTGGTGGTATTCCCTACCCGGCAGATTCGGCCTTGAGAGGGGCGTCAACTCCGCTCATCCACCGCCCCTGACCCGGTGGGGACCAGCAGGTCCTCGAGGAAGAACGCGGACAGCTCCGAGCGTCCCCCCAGCCCGGCTTTTCGATAGACCTCCCGGGCCTGCTGTCGGACGGTGCGTTCCGATACCCTGCGCACGCGAGCGACTTCCTTGTGGCTCAGCCCCTTGAGGAGGAGGAGAGCGACCGCACGCTCCGCGGGGGTGAGGTCCCAGCGCTGGAACTGTTTTCCGATACTGACCCCCAGCCCGCGGAGCGCGTCCCTGGCCTCGTCCCGCCAGCGGAGGGCCTCGGCCCGGGCGAACGCCACGTCGTGCTCCAAGGTGTCCACCTCCATACGGGCCCGCCGGAGGGTGAGCCAAAGCCAAAGGGCGCCGCCCAGCGAGACGGCCATCAGGAGACCCTCCAGGAGGAGATGGGCGGGGTCGGCGCCTGCCCGGTCGTCCAGGACGAGGTCGGTGGCAACCAGGACCGCCACACCGCACAAGAACCAGATGGCGAGGCGAACACCACCGCTATCGCGTTGATATTCTTGCATTTACATGGACGTCCCGCAAATGACGGATAGTGCGGCTCGTTCAAATCTCCCCATAATACCACCAGATCAGGCCGCGCTGCCCGGCTTCGTGGAAGTGAATCGGGTCGCCGGGCGTCCTGGGTCGGTCGGGATCGCCGAGACACCACTCATCACGCAGGACGGATCAAAGTAGCATGGGTAACGGAATGAAGGCTGTCAGCTTCGCGGCGCTGGCCCTGGTGGTCATGCAGCTGCTGCCCCTGGCGCGGACGAATCCGCCGGAGGAGCAGCCGCTGGTGATACAGGACTCCCGTGTAGCGGACATCGTAGAGCGGGCGTGCGCAGACTGCCACACACATTCCACGGAGTGGCCGTGGTACTCCCGTGTGGCCCCCGTGTCGTGGTGGCTGGTCCACCATGTGGAAGAGGGCCGGGAGCACCTGAACCTCTCGACTTGGGGAACGGTGGCACCGGACCGGCAGGATCATCTGTTGGAGGAGTTGGAGGAGTACGTGGAGGAGCGCGAGATGCCTCTGCGGAGCTACATGCTGGGCCACCCGGAGGCGCGAATCACGGACGAGGAGCGGCAAGTCGTCATCGACTGGGCCCGCAGGACGCGGGAGGGGATCGGCCATGGATCCGCGTCCGGCGAGGCGGTTGACGAGACCGAGCATTGAGGAAGATCGCGGCACATCCAGGCCGTCCGGCGGGTCCAGGCCGTGGTGGTGCCGGGCAGCCTGAACCGCCAGGGCCACGGATGCCGCGGGGAGCCCTGTCCCATGGGGGGCGTCGACCTTCCGGGGACCTCTAGACCGCGCTGATTCCCCGGGGCCCTCGAGCTCCCGCGAAGGCTAGCCTTCCGGCTCCAGGTCCAGGGCCTCGTGCACGATGCGGGACTGTTCCCGGGCGTGGTCCTTGGGCTTCCCCTCCGCGGGGCTCGCCCGCTCGGGGCGGGAGACTTGCCGAAGCGGGATCGTTCGCGGGACCACGGCCCGGAGCCGTTGGCCGATGTAGGCGAGGGCGCCCATGTTTCGGGGTTCCTCCTGGGTCCAGATCACCTCTTCCAGGCTCGGATAGGCCGCGAGCAACTCGCCCAGAGCGGCCTTCGGGAAGGGATACAGCTCCTCCACGCGAGCCACCGCGGTGGTGTCGGCTTCGCGTCGCCGGTTCAGCCCCTGTAGGTCGTAGAAGATCTTGCCCGAGCAGAGGACCAGGCGCTGGACCTGGTCCCGCCGGTCCGACATCGTGGGGTCGTCGAGGACGGGGAAGAAGCGACCCTCCGCCAACTCAGCGACGGTGGAGCTCGCCGCGGGGAGTCGCAGCAGGCTCTTGGGTGTCATCACCACCAGCGGTCTGCCGGGACGTGCCATGGCCTGCCGCCGCAAGAGGTGGAAGTACTGGGCCGGGGTGGTGGGGTAGGCAACGCGAATGTTGTCCTCGGCGCACAGTTGGAGGAAGCGCTCGAGGCGTGCGGACGAATGCTCCGGTCCCTGACCCTCCATTCCGTGCGGAAGGAGCAGGGTCAGATTGCTCTCCTGCCCCCACTTCTCGCGGCCCGCCGCAATGAACTGGTCGATGGCCACCTGGGCCACGTTCACGAAATCCCCGAACTGACCTTCCCAGAGGATCAGGTCGTGCTGGGCGGCAACCGAGTATCCGTACTCGAAGCCCACCACAGCAGCCTCGGTGAGGGGGGAGTTGAATACCTCGAGGCGTCCGCTCTCGAGGGTGGACAGAGGCGTATGCGTGTCGGAGGTCTCCGCGTCATGGAGCACCAGGTGCCGTTGTGAGAACGTACCTCGCTGGGAGTCCTGGCCGGAGAGACGGACCGCGAAGTCGTCCAAAAGGAGAGAGCCGAGGGACAACGCCTCCGCGTAGGCCCAGTCCAGGCTCGTGCCCAATCCGAACTCCTCCGTCCGCCTTCGGAGCTGTCGCTCGAGCTTGGGGTGGACCGTGAACCCGTCGGGCACCGCGATGGATGCCTCGTTCACCTGCCGAAGTACCTCTAGAGCCACCCGTGTGTCCGGATTGGACCGAATCGCTGGTCCGGAGTTCTCTTCTTCCTCGGCCGGTGGGTCGTCCGACGCTTTCTTCCAGTCCCCGCTCTTCACCCGGTCCTGCGCTTCACGAACACCGGCCAGGGCCGCCTCGTTCAGGGCATTGGCTTCGTCGTTCGTCAGGACCCCTTCAGTGACGAGCTGCATGGCCCACTGCGACCGTACCGCGGGGTGGGCATTGATGATCTGGTAGAGACCCGGCTGGGTGTACGCCGGCTCGTCTCCCTCGTTGTGGCCGTGGCGACGGTAGCCCACCAGATCGATCACCACGTCGTCGTGATACTGATCCCGGTAGGCCATGGCCAACCGAACAGCTGCGACACACGCCTCCGGCCGGTCGGCATTGACGTGGAGGATGGGGATGTCGAAGCCCTTGGCCAGGTCGGATGCGTAACGGGTGGAGCGACCCTCGCCGGGGGTGGTGGTGAACCCGATCTGGTTGTTGGCGATGACGTGAATGGTCCCCCCCACACTGTAGCCCTTGAGGCGGGCCATGTTGAGCGACTCGGCCACCACGCCCTCGGCGGCGAAGGCTGCGTCACCGTGGATCAGGATCGGCACGACGACATCCGGGTCCGGCTGCGCACCCAAAGCCTGTTCGGCATACTGGAGAGCCCGGGCCGCACCCATGACAACGGGGTTGACGAACTCCAGGTGGCTGGGGTTGGGGGTCAGCGTCACGGCGATGCTGCCACCTCCCCTGAGGCTGTAGTCCCCCTCGGCTCCGTGGTGGTACTTCACGTCTCCGGTCCCGGCCACATGCAGGGCCCCACCGCTCTGTCCCTCGAATTCCGCGAGCATGTCCTCGTAGGGGACGCCCAGGGTGTGGGCGAGGACGTTGAGACGACCGCGGTGCGCCATACCGAGGACCACGCGCCGGCCACCGCGATTCGTCGCTTCCTCGAGAGCCAGGTCCAACATGGGCACCAACATGTCCGTGCCCTCGAGCGAGAAGCGCTTCTGGCCCAGGTAGGCCCGGTGCAGGAACTGCTCGAATCCCTCCACTTCCGAGAGCCGCCGGAGCAGCCAGATCTTCTCGTCCCGGTCCAGTTCGCGGGTATGGTCGCCGGACTCCACCTGCGCCCAGAGCCAGCGGACCCGCTGCGGGTCCTCGATGTGCTCGAACTCGAACCCGATATGGCCGGCGTACGTTTCGCGCAGGCGTTCAAGGACCTGCGCCAGGGACTCCTCCTCTTGAGCGCCATCCATCACCACGGATCCGGGCACCCGGGCGAGTTCCTCCATGCTGGTTCCGAAGAACGCAGGGTCGAGCTGCGGATGGCCCGGAGGGGGTGACCCCAGGGGGTCGATCTTCGCGAGCATGTGCCCGTGATCCCGGTAGGCTTGGACGAACGAGGCCGCCCGGGCCACCACGGGTAGGAGGGACTTCAGCTGGTCCAGCTCGGCGGCGTCCCCCGACTCGGCCGGACGAGGGGAGGGTTCCGGAGAAGGGGCGGTGGAAACCACCCCACCGTTTCGGGCCACGCCCTCGGGAGGGAGTAGGCCGGAGGCCTGGGCTGCGTCCGGACCCTGCGAGAAAAACTGTCGCCACTCCTCGGGGACGGCCTCGGGGTTCCGGGCGTATTCCTCGTAGAGCAGCTGAGCGTAGGCGGCGTTCTGCTGATCGAAGAAGGTGTCGCTCATGGAGAGGTGGCCACCCGCCGGGGCGAGTGGGGCGGAGGGACGGTCATGGGGCGTGGTAAAGCTATGAAGAATAGCGTCTCGCCAACACAGACTACATGGCTGCCGCCACACAGGATCCATTCCAGACCGTCCCCCTGCGCGGTGGTTCCGCGAGAGCGATTTCGGTAACCTCAGCCCCATGGTCCACGAACCGCACAGCGTCGAAGAAGGGGCCGGGAGCGCGCCGGGCACGCTGGTCCACACGGAATGGAGTGAACGGTGGCCTTGGCTGGTCCAGGGCGTCACCCTGTCCCGAGGCGGGAGCGATGGGGACTTCGCCCTCTTCGGGCAGGGCCCCACCGGCCCCGCCGTGTCCCGCTGGGAGGCACTGATGCAGGCGCTTCCGGTGAAGGGTATCGTCCACTCCCGGCAGGTACACGGGGCCACCGTCCGGCTGCATGCCGAGCCCCTCGCCGGACTCCACCTGGCACCGCCTGCGGACGGGCACCTCACCCGGGTCCCCGGTCTGCTGTTGGCAGTGACCGTGGCGGATTGCGTACCCGTCTATCTCCTGGATCCCGAGCGGCGGAGTGTGGCGATGGTGCATGCCGGGTGGCGGGGCGCTGCGGCGGGAATCCTGGAGGTGGCCATCGGGTCCTTCCGGGACCGGCTGGGGCCGGGACCCGAGGCACTCCACGTGCATTTCGGTCCGAGCATCTGCGGGCAGTGTTACGAGGTGGGTCCCGAGGTACATGCCGCGCTCGGGGAGCCCCGCCGAGAGATCCCGTTCCCACTGGACTTACGGGCGAACCTGGTCCAGCGGGCCATCACCCTGGGCGTGCCGCACGGGCAAATCTCCCGCTCCACCCTATGCACGCTTTGCGGCGGGAGCCCCTTCTTCTCCCACCGAGGGGGTGATGCCGGGCGGCAGGTGGCCTTTCTGGGGGTGTCGGCGTGAGGCCGCCGGCGGCGGGTGATGCGGTACAGGCGACACCGGATCCACGGGTGGGCCTGTGCAGCGTGTGCGCTCACATGCGGGTGGTGGAGAATCGTCGCGGCTCGTCGTTCTACCTCTGCGGCCGATCCCGCCTGGATCCGTCCTTTCGCCGGTATCCGGGACTTCCCGTCCTGGCGTGTCGAGGCTTCGAGCGCCACAGTGACGAGGCCGACGTAGCCCCCGAGGATCGTGAACCCAACAGAGCCAAGGAGCGGACATGAGCGGTGAAGAGTCCAACCAGGAGAATGCTCCGCCCGACGAGACGGTGTACGTGTCTCGGAGCACGGTCCGCAAGGTCCGGGGAGTGACCCGCCGCGCGGTCCTGGAAGACGGCACGGAGGCCGTGTTCGGGGTCCATGGGCCCATCAAGGCCCAGTACGGTCTGGACGAGGAACCCGATCTTCCTCTGCCCGTGGACTACGTGGTGGCGGCTGCCGTCGGCTGACTACTGGGGACACTCAATGGCGCACTGGAGGTGCGCGGGGTCTCTCTCGATCGCGATGCCCTTGTCGCCCGGGGGCAGGGTTTCAACCAGTTGCGGGATCGCCTTCCGGTCCTGACACGGATCCACGTGCAGTACCGACTCCGAATCCCCCCGGGCACCCGTGAGGTCGTGGACCGGGCTCTGGCCCGGCACGTGGATCGTTGCCCCACGGCCGCAAGCCTGCGCGGTGCAGTGGCCGTCACCTGGGAAGCGGAGATCGAAGAGAAGTAGCGGCGACCGGGGTTCGGTGTTGGGGGAGGGTGTAGCGGAACCTCACGGACCCGCGAGCCGAATCAAGCGGGCGCCGCGGTCCGCCAGTCGGCCGGCCATCTCCGGATGGCAGGTGAAGAAGAAGCACTGGCGCTCCTCGGCAACTTCGGCCAACAGGTCCAGGCCCGCCTCTCGACGGTCCGGATCCCAGTTCACCAGCAGCTCGTCCAGGAGGACCGGGAGTCGCTCGCCGGCCCGGTCCAACTGATCCAGGACGGAGAGTCGCAGCGACAGGTAGATCTGCTCCCGAGTCCCGGCCGAGAGCGGCGCATCGATGGCGAGGGGAGTGGGAGTGGCTGGGCCCTGGACCCGGAACTCCCTCCCGTCCCGGCCGGCGAGAAGAAGCCGGTCGTAGCGGCCCTTGGTCAGACGTGCAAGGCGGCGTCCTGCCTCTCTGAGGATGGCGGGCTGGTGCTCGTCCCGAATACGCCGCTCCGCCTCTCGGACGATTCGCCCCAGGACCCAGAGCCGATCCCGCTGCTCCGACAGGCGCGTCGTGCGCCAATCCAGTTCCAGGATCTCCCCGTCCAGCTCGTCCAACGTGGTTCGGCCGCCGAGGTGTTCCAGATCCTTCTCTCTGGCCTGGATTCGCCGCAAAAGGTCCTCGATCTCAGCGGAGAGCTCCTGCTCACGGGCCTGGCGATGGACCAGAGCTTCCGCATCCACGGCCCAATCTTCACCGCTCCTTTCGGCTTCGGCGATGCGGGCGCGGATCGCGTCGAGCCGGGGATGGGTCAGTTCCAGCTCCTCCAGGATCCGTCGCGCGCGTTCCTTTGCCTGAAGCCTCTCTTTCGCCACACGGAAGCCCTCCTGCAGGTCCCCGCCTCCGAGATGACCGATGCGCTCTTCGAGGGCCCCGAGTTCGCCTCGGGCGTCCAACTCCGCGTTCCTGACCAGATCCAGCTCCCGTTCCAGTCGCTCCAGCTCCCTCCTGGCTCCGGTCGCGGCGTCCCGACGAGCCAGAGCGGACTGGAGGAGGCGGGAAAGCAGATGGGGCAGCGCGGCGGGGTCGGCCTCCCGGTCCTCTTCCTCCAGGAGGTGTCGGAGGGCCTCGCCCGCCGCCTCTGCGGAGCCGATGTCGCCCTGAGCGCCCGCGAGGCCTCTCTTCCGATCCGCCTCGTCCCGGACCCACTCCTGCAGCCGCTCGAACTGGGCGGCGAAATCCGGTCCAGGCTCCGAGGTACCGGGTCCCGGCCGAAGGGGGGTCAGGAGGTCCGTCAGCCGACCGCGGGCCTCACCCAGCTCCTCCTCCCGCTCCCGGCGGTCCCGGGTGAGCTGCGTGGCCCTCTGATCGTCCTCGAGCGTCGCCCTTCGGCGCCGGGCGAGGCTTCTGTACCACTGGAGGAGGAGGACGAGGCCGATCCCCAGGGCGGCGGCACCTGCCAATCGTAGAGCCGTGCCACCCACCAAGGGGGTGACTACCAGTGCCAGGACCGCGAGGAGGAGCGCGGCGATGGACGGCCATAGCGGGACATGGTCAGGTGCGACCGGGGTGGGCTTCGTTCCAGCCCTGGCGGAGTCCTCCAGACGGCGGCGAAGCGTCTCCACTTCCCGAATGGAAGCCTCCAGCGGAGCCAGGGGCACCTCGAGGATGCGTTCGCGGAGCTCGGCATCCGCGTCTCTCCCCAGGAGCCGCCAGGTGAGGGTCTCGATGCGGCGGTGGAAGTCCCGGAGTTCCTGGTCGAGCTGCGCGACACGGAGGCGGGTGGCTTCCAGGGCTGCGTGCCTGGTGACGAGTGTCTCCACAGCTTCCCGGAATTCCAGCAGTGTCTGCGCCCGCTCGTCGAACGCTTCCACCGCCGCCCGGAAGGGATGGACCGCCTCCTCGAGATCCTGGATCCGGGCGCCCAGGTCGGCCACTCGACTCCCGAGCTCCGCAGATCGACCTTCGGGGTCCCGGGGCAGCCCCTCCAGCACTTCGTGATCTCCCGCATCCCGCTGGAGGGCGTCCACGCGGAGCAATTGCTCCCGGATGGGGAGAAGGGCCCGATACCGCTCGACATACGCGCGGCATGCCTCCCGCTCGTCGCGGGCCTGGGCCAACTCCTGGCGTGCCTGTATGAGTTCGGCAGCGATCTGGCGTATCTCCGACTCCTGGGCCGAGGCATCGCTACGACTGCGGCGCAGTTCCCTGAGCCGGGCCTCCATCTGGCGCACGTCCTGGGAGCCCCGTCGGGTAGGACGCCAGAGCCGGCCGGCCTCCCCCTCCAGTTCCTCCACCACCTCCCGAGCGGACCGCAGATCGGTGGCGCCCATGGCGCCGATAAGGCGGTCCTGAACCGCCTCCCAGCTCTCCCCTTCCAGGCTCGCCAGTTCGCCGAGGGTCAGGGCGAATACGTGTCGAAACACCGCCCGTGGGACGTGCTCAACGAAGGGTAGGGTGCGATTCCGAAGATCCTCCTCCACGGTTCCCGAGAGGAGGCTTCCCTGGGGCGACGAAAGAAGCCGCCGCACGACCTCCCACTCCCGACCATCCCGAAGGCGAAGGGTCGTGCGGACCTCGGCGACTCCACCGTCCCACGGTGCATAGGGGTGGTTTTCGCGCGAGGCCGGATAGAACCCGTACATCGCCGTGGCCAGGAGTTCGAAGAACGTGCTCTTGCCGGCCTCGTTTCGCCCCTGGATCACGACCAGTGACGGGAGCGTATCGGGTCCCGTGTCGAGTTCGCGGAGCGCTCCGAACGACGGCGTCGAGATGCGCAGCAGACGCACGCTATTCCTGCTCCGACCGCAGCCGGGAGAGGACCTCGCCTTCGCCCCCCTCCAGGATGCGATGGAGGTAGTCCTGCAGGTCCCTGGCGTCCGGGGGTCCGACCAGCTCCTCCGCGAGTCCTGGAAGCTCGACCTGGCCATCGCGGAGCTTCGTCAGCAGGTCCAGGGCGGCTCCCAGGACGTCGTCACGGCCCCGGTGCTCGTCCACCGACACCGGTGCATGGAGGTGTTCCGCTTCCACCTGGACCTCCATCGCTTGCAGCACGGCCTCCAGCTCGGCGCCGAGGTGAAGCCGATCTTCCTCGTCGGAGAGTTCCCTCCAGAGAGGAGTGGCGCCGCGGATCACCACGCGCACCATCCACTCGGCGCCCACCCCCGGGTCGCCAGCCCGGAGACTCCTCCAGCGATCCCCGGCCAAGCGGATGAGTCCGTCCACCGAGCCGACGTCGATGGGGTCGTCCAACACGACTTCTTCCCAACGGACAGGGGCAAGAGGTAGGAACTCCACCTGGGGTGCAAAGCCCCTGCGCACCTCCACGAGCAGGCCGCCCTTCGCCCCGCGCTCCCGCGGGGTACGGCCCTGGATGTTCCCCGCATAGTGGACACCCGGAAGATCGGACAGCGACTGCCGTGCGTGTACGTGGCCCAGGGCCCAATAGTCGTATCCGGCCCCGATCAGCGTGTCGAGCTCCGCTGGCGCGTAGGGATCGTGGGACTCGGCGTCGCGAGAGCCCACCACCTGGGTGTGCAGGAGAGCGACCTCCGGAAGGGGTCCGTCGGGTCTGGGAAATGCCACGGCCAGATCACGGGTCTCCCGCGCGGTGGCGTGGCCCGCAGCGGTTACCCATCCAACCACTTCTCCGTCCTGGCCATGGACGGGGATGCGGGTCGGCGTGGGGTCTGCGACCACGGCGACTCCATTGGGCCACTCGACGGGCCGCCGGGTGCCGGGCGCCGATCCGGGATCGTGGTTTCCGGTGGCGTACACCACGGTCACGCCCTCCGCGGTCAGGCGTTGGAGTTGCCCGAGCAGGAACCTCTCCGACTCGAAGGATAGGCGGTCGCCGTCGAACAGGTCACCTGCGATAAGCACGGCATGCGCCCCGCGGTCGAGCGCCACATCCACCCCGTTCCGCAAGGCGTCCCGGGTGGCCTGCCGAAGGCGGCCGCGGATCCGGGAGGACCGCCCCTGGAAGGAGGTGTCCAGGTGGATGTCGGCGAGGTGTAGGATACGCATGATTCGAGGCAAACTAGCAGGAATCGCGGGGCGCGTGGAGGATGGCGTGGGACGTTCCGGTGAGGACTTCAATGGAATACTTTGTAGGATTCCATTCCCTCCGACTGTGCAGGCGCGCAGCCGTTCATGAGCGATACGACAGAAGCAGCGGTGAAGCGGATCCGGCAGGAATCTCCCATCGTGGATGCCGTCTGCCGTCAGCTCCCCCACTTCGCCGAGGGAGACGAGGCCGAGGCACTGGTCTCATTCGCCGAGATCTTCTTCTCCAAGGCTCCTCCATCCTTCGTCAAGGGCCGCAGCCCGGACACCCTCGCCCACCTGGTCAAGGGCACCTTCGACTTCTTGAAGGGCTCCAGCGCGGACCGGGTGGACGTGCAGGTTGTGAACCCGGACGTGGAGAACGAAGGCTGGTACGCGCCGGTGACCGTCATTCGCACCAACGTGGGTGAGCGGCCCTTCGTGGTGGATTCGCTCCGGGAGTACCTGAATAGCAAGGAACTCCCAATCGAGCACAACGTCTACCCGGTGATCCACGTCGAACGGGGGGACGAGGGCTCCATCGATCGGGTCGGGCCCTCCCGGGAGGGCGACCAGAGAGAGTCCCTCGTCCACTGTGAGATCGGTCGGGTCACCGACGAGGGTCTGTTGGAGGAGATCCGAACGGAGCTTAGACGTCGGCTTGAGGACGTGGTCCGAGCCACGGACGACTTCGCCCTGATGCTGCAGGCCGTGGACGACATGGTGGACGAGCTCGAGGGACGGGCTCCCGTCCTGCAGGAGGAGCGACGGAACGAGCTCTCGGAGGTGCAGGCCTTCCTGAGGTGGCTCCGGGACGGGGCGTTCGTCTTCCTGGGTTACCGGGCCTACGACATCGCGGAGGTTGACGGTCGCCGATGCGTCAGCGTGAAGCCCGGATCGGGATTGGGGATCCTCCGAGCCGAAGAGCAGTCCGCGTACGCCTCACCGGTTCCGCTGCAGGAGCTCCCGCCGGCGGTGCGCGCGGTGGCCGAGGGAGGCCCCCTCCTCATCATCAGCAAGACGAATGCGGAGTCCACGGTCCATCGCGGGGCGCGCATGGACTACATCGGGATCAAGAGGCTGGACGGGCGGGGTGAGATCTGTGGCGAGCACCGCTTCATCGGTCTCTTCACGTCCCGCGCCTACTCCGAGGCGGCGGACGGAATCCCCATCCTCAGGGAGAAGCTGCACACCATCCTCGACCAGGCCGGTGCGCAGGTGGGATCCCACGACTACAAGGAGATCAATACGATCTTCAACTCCATGCCGAAGGAGGAGCTGTTCCTGGCCTCCGCAGAACAGATCGGCGTGGACGTCCGCACTGTGCTCACCTCCTATCTGCAGGAGGGAGTTCAGGTCTCTCTCCGACAGGATCCGCTGCAGCGAGGGGTGGCCGTCATGGTCATCCTTCCCAAGGAGCGATTCTCCGGAGAGGTGCGGAAGAGCATCGAGAGGGCCCTGGTGCGGGCATTCAGCGGGGAAGTCCTGAACTACCACCTGGCGCTGGGCGAGGGCGTCCAGGCTCGTCTCCACTTCTACATCGCCTCGGACAAGACTCATCTGGAGAGGGTCACCGCGGAACAATTGGAGGTGGAGCTCCGGGAGCTCACCCGCACGTGGCTGGATCGGGTCCGGGAATCTCTCGAGCACGTGCGCCCGGGAGATGAGGCGAGAAGGCTCGCCCGCCGGTACGCCGAGGCCATGGGCCCGGAGTACCAGGCGGCGACTCGGCCGGAGACCGCGGTCCGAGACATCCTCGAGCTGGAGGCCATGCGCGCGGACGGGCGGAAGGTCGCCGTGTCCCTGGCCGAGCGGCTGGACCCGGACTATCCCGTCCTGGAGGCTGGGGCCTCATCGCTCACACTCTACCTCCGGGACGGGCACCTGATCCTCTCGGACTTCATGCCGATCCTGGAGGATGCGGGCCTCCGAGTAGTGGGAGTGAGCCCCTTCCGGTTAGGTGGCCCCGAGGTGGGCGAAGCGGGCGTCTACGACTTCGACGTGCAGGACGCGGACGGGAGGCCCGTGGATCTGGAGCTCGGGCCACTTCTCGCTCAGACGATCCTGGCCACCCGGGCGGGGGACGCCACCAACGATATTCTCAACGCACTGGTTCTCCGGGCCGGCCTCCACTGGCGAGAAGTGGACCTCCTGCGCGCGTACGTCGGGTACGCTTTCCAGTTGAGGGCCATCCCCAGTCGCGCCTCGGGACCCGCCGCCCTGGTGAAGTACCCGGAGATCGCCCGGCGCTTCGTCGAGTGGTTCCAGAGGAAGTTCGACCCGGACCTCGGTGGATCGAATGCGGAGGAGAGAGGGCTCGGCGTGACCCAGGCGAGGGCTGCCTACATCCAGGCTCTCTCGCAGGTAGACTCGCTGTCCGAGGACCGCGTACTGCGCCGGCTCGGTGTGCTGCTCGATAGTACGCTGAGGACCAACTACTTCTGCCATGGAGGTCGGAATCCGGTCCGCCGGTCGGGGGGGGTCCCCTACATCTCGCTGAAGTTCGATGCGCCCGGACTCGCCTCGATTCAGAAGTCGCGGCTACGCTTCGAGGTGTACGTGCGCTCGGCCCGGATGGAGGGAGTGCACCTTCGTGGGGCGGCGGTGGCCCGAGGCGGGATTCGCTGGAGTGACCGCCCGGACGACTTTCGGACCGAGGTGCTGGGGCTCGTCAATACGCAGATGGTGAAGAACGCGGTCATCGTACCTGGGGGATCAAAGGGAGGGTTCATTCCGACCCGCCTGCCTCTCGACCCGGCCCAGCGGGGTGAGGAGGCGAAGGCCCAGTATCAGACGTTGATTCGCGGCCTCCTGGACCTTACCGACAACCTGGATTCCTCCGGTGACGTCGTGGCACCCGAACGGGTCGTGTGCTGGGACGGTCCGGATCCCTATCTGGTGGTGGCGGCGGACAAGGGAACGGCCAAGTTCTCCGACGTGGCCAACGCTGTAGCCCGGGAGTACGGTTTCTGGCTGGACGACGCATTCGCCTCCGGCGGCAGTCATGGATACGACCACAAGGTCGTGGGGATCACGGCCCGGGGTGGCTGGGAGTGCGTCAAGCGACACTTCAGGGAACTCGGAAAGGACATCCAGGAGGAGCCGTTCACGGTCGTCGGAATCGGAGACATGAGTGGGGACGTCTTCGGGAACGGCATGCTTCTCTCCCGGAAGATCCGCCTCGTGGCCGCATTCGATCACCGGCACATCTTCCTGGATCCGGACCCGGACCCCGAAACCAGCTACCTGGAACGGGAGCGTCTCTTCGGGCTCGGTCACTCCTCCTGGGCGGATTACGATACCTCGCTCCTGAGCGAGGGCGGTGCCGTCGTGCCTCGCGGAGCGAAGGAGGTCACCCTCCATCCTCGAGCGAAAGAAGCCCTGGGACTCCCCCATGAGCAAGGAGCCATCGACGGGGAGTCCCTGATCCGTGCCATCCTGATGGCACCGGTGGAGCTGTGGTGGAACGGAGGCATCGGGACGTACGTCAAAGCGTCCTACGAGACAAACGCGGACGCCGGTGACCCAGCCAACGACTCGGTTCGAATCTCGGCACCGGAGCTGCGCTGTCAGGTGGTGGGGGAAGGAGGAAACCTGGGTTTGACCCAGAACGCCCGGGTGGAATTCGCCATGGCCGGCGGCGGGATCAATACCGATGCCATGGACAACTCCGGGGGTGTCGACCTCTCGGACCGGGAGGTGAACCTGAAGATCCTCCTTGGACCAGCCGTTGCGGCGGGGGCGTTGGCGGAAGAGCGGCGAAACGAGCTCCTCGAGAATCTCACCGACGAGGTGGCCGAATTCGTCCTACGAGACAACTGGTCCCAGAGCCTGGCGGTCTCGCTGGATAAGATCCGGCAGCTCGAGACCCTGGACGACTTTCGGGACCTCATGGCTTCGCTGGAGCGCGAGGGGCTGTTGGACCGGGCTGCGGAGCGCCTTCCCAGCCTGGAGGTCTTGATGGAGAGGGCCGAGCGGGAACAGGGACTGACTCGCCCCGAACTCTGCGTGCTCCTGGCCTATGCCAAGATGGCGGTGAAGTCACAGGTGCTGGAAGGCGGTCTTACGGACGACCCGGCCCTCAGGGATTATCTACTGGCGTACTTTCCGGCCGACGCGGTTCGCGAGGCGGGAGAGGCTGCACTGGACGGACACCGCCTCAGGCGTGAGGTGGTGGCCAGTCAGCTCACGAACGATGTGGTGGACCTCATGGGTGCCACCTTCGTCCACCGGGTCGCGCGCGACACCGGGCGGGTGGCGGAGGAGGTGGTCAGGGCCTGGGTCGTGGCCGCTCGTCTGGCGGACCATCACGGGATTCTCCGCGAGCTGGAGGGTCAGGGCCGGAGTCTGAATACGGGGGACGCGTACCGGTGGCTGACGGGACTCACCCGGGTCCTGGAGCGTACGACCCGCTGGGTTCTGGCCCACGGGGATCCAGGGAGCAGCCCGGGGACCTACGTGGCGGAGCGGCAAGCCGGTATCACCCGACTGCGTGACCGTTTCGGCGACGTGGTGGCCGGCCCGGATCGGGTAGCCTTCCTCACCCGGGTCGAGCAACTGGTGAATCTGGGAGCGGACCGGTCCCTTGCGAGGCGTCTCATCACGCTGCGGTTCCTGGACCAGCTCCTCGACATCCTTCGGATCTCCGACGAGATGGGTAGCGATCCGGTGGAGGTGAGTGAGGCCTACTATCGAATCTCGGAGCTCTTGGGGATTCCGTGGGTCCGGGACCAGGTCACCGCGTCCGCTTCAGACGACCGGTGGGAACAGCGGGCGGCGGTGGCCCTGGCGG
>CP070829.1:606272-671116 GCA_020344755.1 Gemmatimonadales bacterium | reverse complement strand
ATGCGGATCCGGGTTCCAGAGGAGCGGCCTGCCCGGTCGACCCGCATCGCAGCGAGCACGGCCCTGGGCCGCGCGGAGCTGAATCCGGGCGGCGCCTCTCGCTCATCACACCGAAGCTCTCAGTACGGGGCACCCTGCAATCCGCCAGGGTGCCCCTTCTTCTCTCCGCACGGTGCCGGTACGACGGAGTCGAGCCGTCGGAGGGCGTGCCCGGTCTGGACCGGCCGACCGGGTCCGGTGCGCGGGGGACGAACCTGCAGGGACAGTTCGTGCCCGGGGCTTCCCGTTCCACGTTGCGTATCCGGCTCTGTCCGAAGCCCGGCATCCATCCCGATTCCCGCGTCCCGCCCCGATTCCGAAACACTTGAAGCGCCCTATGACCCGTCGCTACTCGTGGAAAGGGTACCCGATTCACCGGAGGGGACGCCCTCGACGTGGCGGAACACGAGGCTCCATGGGGCAGATCACCGCTCCGATGGGGCTTTCCGTCCCTGTGGGGGTCGTCGAGCTCTCCACCGGATCGCTCCGGATCCATCCGCGTCGCACGGGGAGGCTGGGCAACGTTTCCGAGACCGGTGAGAGGATTTGCCGCCGACGGAAGCCAGGTTCCGAAGTCGAGGGGTCCTTGGACCTGCCGCCATCGGGCGCGGCGGCGAACAGAATCCGTAAGTCCAATTATTAAGGTATCTTACGTCCGTCCCACGACGTGTGGTCAATCAGGCCCGACAATTGCTTCTGCTTCCTGCCCAGGTGCGGAAAGGTACCCCGGCGGGCGGCGAGAGCCGGTCTCCGGGGATTCCGGTCTCCCATGGAGCCCACGAACGCGACACGAGCCCCACGGACAGCATGAGCGAATCACTCACCTCGACTCGGAGCGGCGCTGGCCCGACTCCGGTGCGAGATCGGTCCCTGCCGACAGACAAGCGCAGCGCCGGGAAGGGCTCGGTCACCCCAATCCATCGGATCCCCTTGGGAATCGGGCCGGTCGACGAGCGGCTCGGTGGGCTCGAGAAGGGAGGCAGCTACCTTGTCGTCGGCCCTCCGGGCCCCGCCAAGATGGTGACCGCCCTCCAGTTCCTCCACGAAGGGCTCCGCTCTGGGGAAGCGACCGTGCTTCTCACGGGCGCGGACGCCCGGGGCCTCCTCTACGCGGCTCGGGGTTGGGGCTTCGACCTCGACGAACACTGGCGCAGTGGTGCCCTCCAGATTCTGGGCTTCCGCGACGACTTCGAGTTGCGCGCGGCCCGGACCATCGCCCCCGAAGAGGTACTGGAGGAACTCCAGGGCCAGATCCCCGGGGGTGTCGAGCGGCTGGCAGTGGATCCGGGGACTCTCTTCCTCGGGGGAGGGATCAAGACCCTTCTGGGTGGCGCCTTCCTTCGTTGGGTACGGGGTCAGGAAGCAACCGTGTGCGTCACTTTCTCCGTGGACACGGAGACCGGACGTCTCCCATCCTCCGCCGATTGGCTGGTCCACGGCACCACCGGCCGGCTGGTGGTCGTTCCCACGGCGGGTGGCCTGTTCGAGATGTCGCTCATCCGCTCGGTCCCCCACGAGGCGGACGAGGAGGCACCGGTCTCACTGCAGCTCAAGCCCGGTGCAGGAATGGTGCGGCCCGAGGCGTTCCCCTCCCGCCGCAGGCGTGACCGGGAGGGCCTCGACCGTCGCCGACTCCTCCTCGTTTCTCTGGCGGACGCCCCTGCGCGGGACCTGAAGATGTGGGCCGAGACCACGTTCGAAGCCGCCGTTGTTACCGATCCCTTCGATGCCGTGAACGAGATCCAGGCTCAGACGGGGCATGGTTCGGTGGTCGTTCACGCATCGCGTGGGCAGGTTCGAGACGCGATTCGGGCGTGCCGGGCCCTGCGGCCGCTGACACAGGCTGCCCTGGTGTTCGTGTCGGACGACGCCATTCGATCCATGGACCGGGTCCAGCTCTTCGAGGCCGGCGCCGACGATTGCCTGAGTGGCGGTGTCGACTTCCGGGAGCTGGAGCTTCGGCTGACCCAGGCCATGTCCACCAATGCCCGCCCCATGGTTCAGGACGAGGACTCCGCCGGCGAGGAGACGGACGGTGGGCGGACCGAGGGAGGCCGGCTGGACCCGGCGGCATTCCGGTCCGAGGTGCTGCGGCGTGCGTCGACTTCGGATCTCGGGGTGTTCTCCCTCCTCACCGTGAGTGCCACCGGCATCAAGAGCGCCCGTCTGGTCGAGATCATGGATGCGGAGATCCGGGACGAGGACGGGGACCTCCTGTGCGATGGAGCAGAGCCCATGGTCCTTCTCCAGGGTGCCCGGGCGGCACAGGCGGAACCTTTCCTGGATCGCCTGCGTGCCCGGGTGGGGGCGGAGTCGGGAAGAAAGAAGCGTGAGCTCTCGGTAGAGGTCCTGAGCCACCCCGTGGATGGTGAGCAGATCCGCTCGCTCCTGGAGGCCGACCGTGCTGGGAAGGACTGACGGTAGGCCCGGCGGCTCCCACTATCCCCTCAAGTTCGGGGTCGCCGCGATCTTCCTCGTGACCGCCACCCTGGTGCTGGTCCTTGTGGTCCTACCTCGGCGATATGTGCTCAGCTCGGGCTTTCGTGAGTCCGGTATGAACTTCCCGGTGAGCACCACCCCGGTGGCGACCGGGACCCTGGTGCAGCGGACCGCACCCCCTCCCCCGGAGCCCCTTCCCATCACCGACGCGGCGGTCCCCCGGGGCCCCGCGGAGGTCTTCTGGGACCGGGTACTCCCGCTTATCGAGGCGGAGCGCTACGACGAGGCCCTGGCCCTGTTCCGGGAGTACCTCGCCCGCTACCCCCGGGACCGGGGCGTGCGCCGCGAGTACGCCCTCACGCTATTCCGCGCGGGGCAGGGTGACGAGGCGGTCGGCCAACTCGCTGAGCTGATCTGGGAGCGGGATGAGCCGGATCTGCGCCTCCTCCGGGCCCGTATGCTCCGAGACCTGGGGCGCGTAGATGCCGCATCCGAGGAATACGAGACCCTTTGGAACCAGGGAGCCGTGGACGACGGCTTGCCGTTGGAGTGGGCCCGCGCCCTGGCCTGGGCCCAGCGGTACGGCGACGCCGCCCGGGTCCTCGAGTGGGCCCTTGAGCGCAACCCGGGCAATCCAGCCCTTCTGGTAGAGCTCGCGCGGGTCCAGTACGCCTCGGGCGACCTGGACGCGGCTCGGGCGATTCTCTCCACTCTAGACGAAGCAACCCTCCGCAGACTCGGCGCGCTCCAACTGCGCGCCGACGTGGAAGCGGCCCTGGCGGTGCCGGTGGAGGAGCGACCCGAACCACCCACACTGCTCGAGCGAGCTGCCGAGGCCCGGGCCGTGGGAGACCTCGAGGAGTCTGCACGCCTGTACCGGGCGTTCCTCGAGGCCGCGCCGGACCACCGGGACGGATGGCGCGCCTATGCCGACCTGCTCCAGTACGAACTCCGGGACTTCAGCGGAGCGCTGGCAGCGTTGAGGGAGGTGGAACGCCTCGGGGCGGTGGACCCCGCGACGCGGTTCCGCATGGCCCAGCTGGAGAGCTGGACCGGGGAGCAGGGCGCCGCAGAAACGCGGTACCAGGAGCTTCTTTCGCAGGTCCAGGCGCAGGGCCCGATTGCGCTTCCACCCCTCGCTGACGGCACTCCGCGACGGCTCGAAGAGGCCCAGTTGCAGGTGCTCCTCGGGGACATGGCCCGTTGGCGAGGGGACCGGGACGGGGCCGCCCGCCGGTACCAGGCCGCGCTGGCCGTGAATCCCGGGAACCGCCAGGCGGAAGAGGGTCTCGTGGCGCTCCGGGAAGACGTGGACGTGGCCATCTATGAGGCGGAGAGTCCGCGTCTCGGGAGTCGGGGATCTACCCTTCGGGACACGGACGACTTCCTCATGGCCGACCTGGGTGCCGAATGGTTGGGCACGGAAGGCGACTGGGTCTGGAACGTCTTCGCCGGAAACCGCTGGCTGGAGGGCTATGACCCTTCGGGCGCTTCGGCGGCCCCGTCCGGGATGTTCGCCCACGCCGAGGGCGGCCGGTGGTGGCGTTGGGGTACGGTCCGAACCGCGGTCCAGATCGGCGTCGAGTCGGTACGGTCCGGGAAGATGGATCTCTCCGGCGGTGCCTCCGCGCTCTTCACGGACCTGGGGACCTATACTTTCGAGGCGGCCTACCAGCATGGTCCGGCCTACGGCCGCACCGCGACGCTCGAGAGTGTCTTCGCCGACGTGACGCTGGACGAGGTCCGGGTGACGATCACCAACCAGCTCACGCCCTATTGGGATCTCTGGGCCGAGGCACGCCTGGCCCACCTGGACGCGGGCGGAGTTGCCGGGGCGTCGGGATCACTTCGCTACGAAGGGGTCTTGGCCGTCGGACGCGCGCTCCGACCCGGCTTCACCCTGGGTCTCTCGGCACAAGCCCTCGGATTCCAGGACCCGGCACCCGCAACGGGTCCCCGTCGGCTCTGGTGGGACCCCAGGCTGGTGGTCACGACTGGACCCTTCGCTCGCATTGCCCTGGAGTTGAACCGGGTCTGGACGGTCACGGGACGGGTCTCCACGGGTGTCGCCCTCATGGACGAGCGGCCTGAGGACGGTTTCGATCGGGTCCCGCACTTCTCGGGCGAGACCGGGCTTCGGATGCGCCGTGATCGCTTCACGGCGGCGTTGGAGGTCTTCTACCTCCAGACCCGATTCCAGGGATACCACTCCTGGGGTGCCCGCCTGAGCCTGGGACTCCTGGACGTCCTTCGTAGGGGGGGCGCCGAATGAAGACGCGGATCCGGTGGTCCGTGGTCGCATCTTTGGCCCTTGTGGTGGTCCTCACCGCGGTGACGGTGGGGTTCGCCATGCTCGTGGTCCTCGTGGGTCCGGAGCTCCAGCTCCTGCTCATGCGGGCGGTGATGGTGCTCCTCATCATCTTCCTCTCAATCCTCTTCCTGCGTTTCTTCAGCCTCCTCTGGTTCGCCTACCTGGGCCACGCCGAGCGGAACGTCCTCGGGGTGAAGCCCATGCGGGAAGTGCCCCCGGTCTCGGTCCTGGTCCCCGCCTACAACGAGGGCAAGGTGCTCGACAAGGCCCTCCAGAGTGTTCTGGCGTTGGACTACCCGGAGTTCGAGGTGATCGTGGTGGACGACGGTTCCAGCGATGAGACGCTGGAGGTCGCGACGCGATGGGAGGGCCACCACGGCAACGCACTGGTCCGTGTCCTCACCAAGCCGAATGGGGGGAAGGCCAGCGCCCTGAACGTAGGGATCCAGGCCGCGAGGCACCCCCTCCTCTTCTGCATGGACGCCGACTCCCACCTGGAGCCACAGACCCTTCGGAAGGCGGTGCGGCACTTCGCGGATCCGTGCGTGGGCGCCGTGGCCGGAAACGTGAAGGTGGAGAACCGGGAGAAGTTCATCACCCGCCTGCAGGCACTGGAGTACATCGAAGGCCTGAACATGCCTCGGCGCGCCCAGGGTTTCGTCGCCGCCGTGAACATCGTTCCCGGCCCGGTGGGGATGTTCCGCAGGGAGGCGATCGAGGAGGTGGGAGGCTACAAGCGCGACACCTTCGCCGAGGACGCCGATCTCACCCTAAGCCTCATGTTCGCCGGATGGCGCGTGGTCTACGAAGACCAGGCTATCGCGTGGACCGAAGCGCCGATCCGATGGCTGGACCTGATCCAGCAGCGGTATCGGTGGACCCGGGGCATCCTCCAGGCCCTTCGGAAGCGCAGGGGAGTCCTCCTCGATCCCCTCCCCGACTTCCCCCTCTTCGTCTCCACCCTTCAGATGGGCTTCGAGGCGGTGATCTGGCCGATTCTCAACATCTTCGCACACTTGTTCTTCGCCATCGTGGCGCTGGGATTCGGAGCGTCCGAGCTCATCCTCTACTGGGTGGTCCTTCTGACCCTGCTGGACCTGGTCGCGGCCCTGGTCACGGTCGCCATGGAGGAGGAAAGCCTCTCCCTCGTTCCGCTGGCGATGATCTATCGGTTCTTCTTCGTGCTCTTCCTGGACGTGGTGAAGACGTTCGCCACGCTCGAGGAGGCGCTCCGGCTCGACATGCGATGGGGCAAGCTCGAGCGTGTGGGGCGGCCCGAGCCGGGGGCCCCCATGGTCTCTCCCATACAATGAGGTAGGTGCATGAACGTCGTCGATCTCCTGGTTACCATCGTGGTGGTCACCATCCTCGTGACCATCGTACTCGCGGTGGTGACGTACGTGGCCTACAAGCTTCGACTCGCGCGGGAGCCCAGTTCCCTGGAGCCCGCGGACTCTGCGCTCCGATACTTCGTGCAGTACGAGCCCGTGGAGGAGCGGACACGCTCCGCCTCCGGGACCTCCGTGGAGCCTTTGGCGGCCGATGCGCCGTCGGCGTGAACCCCTCCCCAGGGCCAGGGATTCCTGGATCTGGTTGGGCGGTCTGATGGTGCTGGGCTTCGTCGGGGCGGGAGCCGTAGCCGCCGCGGTGACCCTGTGGGAGAATGTGGACGTCCGGGAGCTCTCCCCAGGCTTCGTCGCGACGCCCCCGCCTCCCCCGCTGGCGCGCCCAGCGGTGCGGCCAGCCTACGGCCCGACGCCGTTCCCTGCGGTGGTCTACTGGTCCGAGGCCAGCGCGCGCTACTACCTCGATCCGTCCTTCTACCCGGAGAGCCTGGAGCGGTGGTGGAGCCTGGTGGAGGACGTCGGAGGGCGCGCCCAGCTCGCGTACTCCGTTGCGACCCTGGACACGCTGAGCGCCGACCAGGTGCTGGTGCTCGCGGAGGCGCTGTGTCTTTCCGACCGGGAGCTCGATGCCGTCGAGCGTCATCTCCAGCGGGGCGGAGGGGTGGTGGCCAACTGGTCGATGGGAGCCCGTGACGGCGCGTGCGGATGGCGTGGTTGGGGCCCGGTTGCCGACCTCACCGGAGCGGAGGACGTCAGGGAGCTCCAGGAGCGCCGGGCGCTGCACGTCACGGTGCCCGGTGGTCACGCTCTCTCCCCGGGGTTGGACCCGGGCACGCGCCTTCAGCTTCGGGGGGACCGATCCCCGGCCCTTCGCATGGGTGGATCCCGGGTCTTCTGGTCCGATTGGGCGCTCAACCCGGCGCCCGACGAGAGCGGCGGCGGCGCCGACGCGGCCGCGGCCGTTCGCCGCACGCCTTCCGGTGGACGCGTGGCCTGGTTCGGCATGCGGCTGGGACAGGCAGCGACCCCGGAGGATGCACGGCTGCTGCGCATGGTGGTCAGAAACGGGATCCTCTGGGCCGCGGGCCTTCCCACTGCGGCGCCCGCCGCGTGGCCCCAAGGCAACCGTGCGGCGATGCTCCATTCGGTGGACGTGGAATCCTTGCCCGAGAACGCCTGGGCCGTGGCCGACGTTCTCCAGGAGGCGGACGTACCCGCGACCTACTTCGCGGTAACCAGTCTGGTACAGGAGGACTTGGCGCTCGGTCAGCGACTGCTTCGGTCCGGTGAGGTGGCCAGCCAGACCACGGACCATGCCCCGGTGGCGGGACGCACCGCCCAGGAGCAGTTCCTCCGCCTCGGCCGGAGCTGGTTGGATTCGGAGGACTGGACCGGGGAGGCACCCGTTGGGCTTCATCCGCCGGAAGAGACGTTCGACGCCTTCACCCTCGAGGGGTGGGCCCGGGCCGGGGGTCGCTACCTCCTGGCGGTGAATGGTGCACGCTCCGCGAGCCCGGAGGTCCACGAGACACGGGCGGGGCCCATCGTCGTACTCCCGCGTCTCATGAAGGACGACTACAACGTGTTCGTCCAGGAGAGCGCCATCCGGTCCCAGCGGTTGGCCGATGCCTACCTCGAGGGCGCCGCGAAGCTTCGGTCGCTCGGGGGACTGGCAGTGATCTCGGGCCGGACCCAGATCCTGAACTCAGCCGAGCGCCGTGCAGCGCTGGTGGAGGTGGCCGATACGGCTCGAGCCGAAGGGGACTGGTGGCTGGCGGAGGGACGGGACCTGGCGGACTGGTGGCTGGCCCGACAGCGGTTGCGACTCCGTTTCGTCACCGGAGACAACGACAATGTGCAGGGATATCGGGGCGTCTCGCCCACAGGGGTCCCTACGCTCATCGTGGAGCTTGCGGCCTCGGGATTGTCTCTGGACGGTCTCTGGGTGGACGTGACACTCCCGAGGGGAACCGAGGGTGTGGTACCCTGGGTCGCGGGAAGGCCGTCGGATTTCGCGTCGACCCCGTGGGGAATGCGGATCCCGGTAGGGCACCTGGAGGCGGGCCAGCCCCGCAGGATCTCCTTCGTTCGCATGGAGTCGGCAGCCGACCGGGAGAACTAGTGCGGCACTCCCGTTTGCCGCGTTGGTGTTATGGCCCCGTCGCAGCGCTCGTCATGGCCGGCTGCGCCTCGTCCCCTCCCCAGCCGGTCGTACCCGAGGCGGGTACGTTCTTCCTTGCCGGATACCACCCCTACTGGGCCGGCGACGCCTGGAGGGAATACCCGTCCGATCACCTCCGTCAGCTCTTCTTCTTCGAGCTGGAATTGGCTCCCGACGGATCACCCGGAGACCTCCATGGATGGCCCCACGAATGGGATCCGTTGGTGGCGCACCATGTGAGCCGAGGGGTCCAGGTCGTTCCCACCGTCACCCTCCATGGATCGGGGGCGTTCGCCCAGCTCTTTTCGGATCCCCTTGCCGTCGACCGGGCCGTGGAGGGCCTCCTGGACCTCTTGCGGGACTCCCCGGAGATCCGGGGCCTCCACCTGGACGTGGAGGTCTTCGAGCCGGTGCCCCGGGAGGCCCGGGATGGCTATACCGCGTTCGCCGCCGGGCTCAGGGCCGGAATGCAGGCCATGGATCCCGGGCTCGGGCTCTCGATCTTCACACTGGCCTTCGACGACGCCGATGCATACAACGAGCGTGCACTTGCGGCCATCGCGGACTTCCTCGTGGTTCAGGGCTACGACCTCCACGACCGAACCGACACCCGCGCGGGGCCCGTCGCCGCGTTGAGGGGGTGGGGTCGGCTGAATTGGGAGACGGTGGTGGCGCGCTACGACGCCCTGGGAATCCACCGGTCGCGGCTCGTCATGGGGGTCCCTCTCTACGGATACCAGTGGCCGACCGAGACCGAGCTTCCTGGCTCCCCGACCCGGGGGGAAGGGGTCGCTGCACCGTTGGCGGCGCCTGTGTCGGTACTGCCGAACTCGCCACGTGCCTGGCGTGAGGCGGCTCGACACGGAACGCAGAGGGATCCCGAGAGCGGAATCCCGTACTACGTCTTCCGGGACGCCGGCGGTGGGTGGGTGCAAGGGTGGTTCGAGGACCGGCAGAGTCTGAGGGAGAAGCTGGAGTTCGTGCGGGCACACGGCCTGGCGGGGGTCGCCCTGTTTCCCCTGGCGTATGCGACCGCGGACGTCTGGCGCGACGTCGAGGAATTCGCCGCCACAGGGCGGCACTAGAGCCTTGCCCGCGGAGGAGGGCGTCGGCAGAATTCGGCGTCCGTGCCACCTCCCCCGGCCAGGTTCATGACTCCGCACCCCGAACTCGAACTGATCGGTCGTCCCCGCACCCCGGACGCCTCGCGGGTCTCGAGGCTGTCTGCCCGGATGTGGGTCGGGCCCGGGGGGACAGGGGGGACCGCGTGATCCGCCTGACCGGGCGGGATCTCGCCCTCGAGGACGTTCGGTCCGTCAGTCGCGGGGGAGTGAAGGTGGCACTGGCTGCGTCGGCGAAGGAGGGGATGCAGGCAAGCCGTGACCTGGTGGAATCACGGGTGGCGCGGGGAGAGCGGGTCTATGGTGTGACCACCGGCTTCGGTCGCCTGGCGGAGGTGGTCATCTCTCCGGAGGAGCGGACCCTCCTCCAGTCCAACCTCATCCGGTCCCACGCAGTGGGCGTAGGTCAACCTCTTTCCGTTTCTCAGGTCAGAGCAATCATGTTATTGCGGGCCAATGCTTTGGCTCGTGGCGTCTCTGGGGTCCGAATCACCGTCGTCGAGCGGCTGCTCGAGATGCTCGAGCGGGACTGGATCCCCGTGGTTCCGTCCGCGGGATCCGTGGGGGCCAGCGGAGACCTTGCTCCACTGGCCCACGTGGCCCTGACCCTCCTGGGTGAGGGGGAACTCTGGATCGAAGACGAGCGCCGACCCTCCGGCCCGGTGCTGGCGGCGGCCGGGGCCGATCCCCTCGAGCTGCGAGCCAAGGAGGGATTGGCCTTGATCAATGGCACCCAGGCCACCACCGCTCTGGGCATCCTGGCACTTCTCCAGGCCGAGGATGCGCTCGCGGCGCTGGAGGCGGCGGGCGCAATGAGTCTCGAGTCCCTCCTGGGCACTCCCGAGGCCTTCCGGCCAGAGGTCTCGGCGGTTCGGCCCCATCCGGGGCAGTCCAGCTCCGCCACCCTCCAGCGCCGCCTCCTTCGGGATTCCGAGATTCGGGAATCCCACCGGGAAGGAGATCCGCGGATCCAGGATGCCTACGCGCTTCGCTGCATTCCGCAGATCCACGGCGCGGCCCGTCAAGCGCTCGAGTACGTGCGGGGGGTCCTGGAGACGGAGGCCAACAGCGTCACGGACAATCCCCTCATCTTCGCCGAGGCCGGTGCGGTGACCAGCGCGGGGAATTTCCACGCCCAGGTGGTCAGTCAGGCTCTCGACTTCGCGTGCATCGCGTTGGCGGACCTGGCTGCCGTCTCCGAGCGACGGATCGAACGCCTGCTGAATCCGGACCTTTCCCAGGGACTGCCCGCGTTCCTGGCCAGGCGGGCGGGCCTGGAGTCCGGGTACATGATTGCGCAGGTCACGGCATGTGATCTCCTGGCGGAGATGCGGGTCCTGGCCCACCCCGCCAGCGTAGACTCGGTACCGACCAGCGCCAATCAGGAGGATCACATCTCCATGGGGCTCACGGCGGCCCGGAAGCTGGTGCGATCGGTGGAGTGCTTCCAATACGTTGTCGCCGTGGAGCTGGCGGCCGCGGCACAGGGCCTGGAGTACCGCCGACCCCTCCGGGCCGGCGTGGGCGTCGAGGGAGCCCATACCGCCGTTCGGGAGGCCCTTTCGCCCCTCGAAGGAGACCGGTCCCTCGCCGCCGAGCTCGAGGGACTCCGACACCTGGTGGACCAGGGTCGGTTCCGTGCAGACGTCATCGATCCCCATTACCGGGCAGAGCCATGACCCAGACGCTTTCCGTGGCCGAAGAACTCCTCACCCAGCCCTATCGGGCGCCTCGGGGAAGCACGCTGCACTGTCGCGGATGGCAGCAGGAGGCGGCGCTCCGGATGCTCCTGAACAACCTCGATCCCGATGTCGCGGAGCGGCCTGAGGATCTGGTGGTCTACGGTGGTACGGGCAAGGCCGCCCGCGACCCGGCCAGCCTGGCCGCGATCGTCCGGAGCCTTCTGGAGCTGGAGGCCGACGAGACCCTGCTGGTTCAGTCCGGAAGGCCGGTGGGTGTCGTCAAGACGCACACCGGGGCCCCCCGGGTCCTGATCGCCAATGCGAACCTGGTGGGGAAGTGGGCCACCTGGGAGCACTTCCGGGACCTGGAGCGGAAAGGGCTCATGATGTATGGGCAGATGACGGCGGGATCCTGGATCTACATCGGGACCCAGGGGATCCTGCAGGGGACCTATGAGACCTTCGGCGCCATGGCCCATGCCCACTTCGGAGGCCGCCTCGCCGGCCGTTGGATCCTCACCGGGGGAATGGGAGGAATGGGAGGAGCCCAGCCGCTGGCCGGGACCATGAACGGAGCTGCGATCCTCTGCGTGGAGGTGGACCCGAATCGGATCCGCCGCCGGGTAGAGACCCGATATTGTGACCGCATGACGGAGCAGCTGGACGAAGCCCTGGGTTGGATCCGGGAGGCGACGGCGCGGCATGAGGCCCTGTCCGTAGGGTTGGTCGGCAACTGCGCCGAAGTGCTTCCCGAGCTGGTGCACCGTGGCGTCGTGCCGGACATCGTGACGGATCAGACCTCGGCGCACGATCCCCTGAACGGCTACGTCCCCGCGGGTCTCTCCCTGGACGGCGCGAATGCGTTGCGGGCCTCGGACCCGGACGAGTACCTGCGGCGGTCCATGCAGTCCATCCGGGTCCATTGCGAGGCCATCGTGGAGCTCATGCGGGCCGGGGCCGTCGCCGTGGATTACGGGAACAACCTCCGAGGGTACGCCCAGGAGGCGGGGTTCGAGGACGCGTTCGCCTACCCCGGGTTCGTCCCCGCCTACATTCGGCCACTCTTCTGCCAGGGGAAGGGCCCCTTCCGCTGGGCCGTCCTTTCCGGTGACCCTGAGGAACTGCACCGCACCGATCAGCTCGTCCTCGAGATGTTTCCCCAGGATGAGCACCTGGTCCAGTGGATCCGCATGGCGCAGGAGCAGGTGGCGTTTCAGGGCCTTCCCGCGCGGATCTGCTGGCTCGGACAGGGAGACCGGGCCCGGTTCGGAGTGGCGCTGAACCAGCTCGTGGCCAAGGGTGAGCTTTCGGCGCCCGTGGTGATCGGGCGGGATCACCTGGACACGGGATCCGTCGCGTCACCCTTCCGGGAAACGGAGGGGATGAAGGACGGCACCGACGCGGTGGCGGACTGGCCGATCCTGAACGCGCTGGTGAACACCGCCTCCGGGGCGTCCTGGGTCTCCTTCCATCACGGTGGAGGAGTGGGCATCGGCAACTCCCTCCACGCGGGGCAGGTCCTGGTGGCCGATGGAACGCCCGAGATGGAGCTCCGGATCGAGCGGGTGCTGACCAACGATCCCGGGCTGGGCGTCCTTCGCCACGCCGACGCCGGATATCCGGAGGCGGTCGAGACGCTTCGGGCAGCCGACGACCTTCGCCACCCAATGCTGTAGGGGGATCGCGAGGTCGGGTCAGGCCGGGGCGAGGAGGCGCCGCATCACCGCCCGGAACGAGCTGGCCACCGACCCGCCCTCCGGGTGCCGCCCATCGACCACCACTCTTCGGCCCGCCACCCACACTTCCCGGACTGGGGTGTCGTTCCCGGAGAAGATCCATGCGTCCAGTAATCCGTCCCCGGAACGCCCGGTGAGCACTGGGTGGGAACGATCCAGGACAACGAAGTCGGCGCGCTGGCCCGGGGCGAGCCGGCCCGCATCGATTCCCGCCGAGCGGGCTCCGCCCTCCCAGACCCAGGTCAGCAGGGCTCGCGCCACAGAAGGTGTGTCCTGGTCCGCCGCGACGGCCCGGGACCCTTGCACGAGCCGCTGGGCATACTCCAGCCAGCGGAGCTCCTCCACCGGCGAGGTGGAGACGTGCGAGTCCGAGCCCACGGCGAGCGAGCCCCCGAGCGACTGGAAGCGCTGGAGGGGGAAGATACCGTCTCCAAGGTTCGCCTCCGTGGTGGGGCACACGACCGCGGTGGCCCCGGATCTGGCTAGCCCCTGGATCTCTCGCTCGACCATGTGGGTGCAGTGGATCAGGTGCCAGTCGGGGCCTACGGGCAACTGGTCCAGCAGCCATTCCACCGGCCGCATTCCGTACCAGTTGCGACAGGCTTCCACCTCCCGCGGCTGCTCGGCGACGTGGATGTGGCACGGGAGTCCCTCTCGGGCGACCGACTCGAGGACGGCCTCCATCTCCCGTGGCGTCACCGCCCGAAGAGAGTGAAAAGCGAATCCCGGAGAGACGAGCGAGGAGCTCCAGTCCTGGACAGCCTCCACCAACTGGAGGAAGGAGTCCACCTCCAGGACGAAGCGGCGCTGGCCCTCCGTGGGCGGGACTCCTCCGAAGTCCGAGGTCCGATAGAGCACGGGAACGAGTGTGAGCCCGATCCCTGCGCGCTCAGCCGCACGGACGATCCGTCGGGCCATCTCCGTGGGATCCCCGTAAGGGGCTCCAGTTGGATCGTTGTGGAGGTAATGGAACTCCACCACACGGGTGTACCCCTGCCGCAGCAGCTCCACGTAGAGTTGCGCGGCCACTGCCTCCACCGCCTCCGGCGAGATCGAACCCAGGAGACGGTACATCTGGTCGCGCCACGTCCAGAAGGAGTCCCCGGCTGCGGTTCGGGTCTCTGCGCCTCCCGCCAGCGCCCGCTGGAAGGCATGCGAGTGGCCATTCACCACCCCGGGCACCACCGCCCCCGGGAGGCGTGCGTCCACCGACCCCGCTACCGTAGCCAACCCCTCGGTCACGGACTGGAGGGATCCCTCCGAGTCCACCTCGAAGACGACGTTCTCCGCCCAGCCTCCGGGGAGGAGAGCCACGGGTGCCAAGTACCGAGCCATGGGGCGTCACCCTAGATTCCCGTGCCAGTCCCGTCAACCGAGATTCACATGTTCGATTCCCTCTGGGTGGATGCGCACCTCGCCACGATGATCCCGGGACCCGAGCCCTACGGGTCGATCCGGGACGGGGCGGTGGGGATCCGCGGTGGGCACATCGCGTGGATCGGCCGCCGTGCGGACCTCCCGGGAACCCCGGGGGCGCTGGCCCGCCAGGTCCATTCCGCCGAGGGCGGCTGGATCACACCCGGCCTCATCGATTGTCACACCCACGCCGTCTTCGGCGGCAACCGAGCTCAGGAGTTCGAGGCCCGGCTCCGGGGCATCAGCTACGCGGAGCTGGCCCGGCAGGGCGGAGGGATCCTGAGCACCGTGCGGGCCACCCGGGCCGCTTCTCGGGAGGAGCTCACGAGGGGTGCCGCGTTCCGGCTGCAGGACCTGGCGACCGACGGGGTCACCACGGTCGAGGTCAAGTCCGGATATGGGCTCACGGTGGCCGACGAGCTCCGCATGCTCCGGGCGGCTCGAGAGGCCGGCCCCATGGCCGGCGTGGAGGTCAAGGGCACTCTCCTGGCGCTTCACGCGGTGCCCCCGGAGTTCTCGGGTCGGCGGGACGCCTACCTGGACCTTGCGGCGAACGAGATGCTACCGGCCGCCTTGGGCGAGGGATTGATCACCGCCGTCGACGCCTTCCTGGAGGGGATCGCCTTCGCCCCGCGGGAGGTGGAGCCGTTCTTCCGCCGAGCACGTGACGCGGGGCTGGTCCTGCGACTCCACGCCGACCAGCTCGAGGACGGGGACGGGGGCCGGTACGCCGCCGAGTGGGGCGCCGCGTCGGCCGATCACCTGGAGTACACCTCCGACGATGGCGCGCGGGCCATGGGGCGGGCCGGTGTCACTGCGGTACTGCTTCCGGGGGCCTACCTCGTGTTGGGTGCGGAGAGGAGGCCTCCGGTCGCTTCCTTCCGGAATCACGGTGTGGACATGGCGGTGGCCACCGACCTGAACCCCGGATCCTCACCGGTGCGGTCCCTGCGTCTGGCCATGAACCTTGCTTGCACGCTCTTCGGGCTGACGCCGGAGGAGGCCCTTTGCGGGGTCACGCGCCACGCAGCCTCGGCGATGGGACTCTCGGACCGGGGGCAACTCCGTGAGGGGCTCCGCGCCGACCTGGCGATCTGGGGGGTGGACCACCCCTCGGAGCTCTCGTACTGGCTGGGAGGGGCATCGCCGCTTCTGGCTCGGGTCAAGGCCGGCGTGCCGGTGCACGCCTGACCGCTCGGGTCCGGTCGACCCCCGAAACGAGCGACGGCCCCCGGGTGTCGCCCCGGAGGCCGCCGCCTCACTCCTCCTCACTCGTGGAGCGCGGGAGCGCCACGTCCCCCCGTGTTCAGCCCCCGGGCCGTCGCCGGGTGGCCGAGCCGGTGCGGGCCCGCGTCGGAGCAGAACTCCGGGCAGGCGCGCGCGTCACCGTGCCGCTGCGGGCGCCCCCGGACCGGGCAACTGGCGGCCGACTCCCGGTCCGAGCCGGTGCCGTCCGGGTTGCCGGGGCCCGGCCCGCACGACTCGGGGCGGTCCGGACGGATCCGGACCCGGCGCGAGACGGCGCGCTGCGCACGGAGCCGCTGCTCCGAGACGACGGCGCACTCCGGACACTCCCTCTCGTGGGAGCGGTCCGAGTCGCAGACCCGGCGCTGGCACCACGACTCGGCGACACCCGGCCCACGGAGGACCGTACCGGGGCCGCTCGGGTGGGCGACCCCCTCGGCGACGTGCGCGCCGCGGGCCCGCCGGTCCGACCCGTGGGCGAACTCCGGACCGCGCCCCCGGTCGGGGAAGAACGTCCCGTGGAGTTCCGCACCGCGGTCGTTCCCCTCGTCCGACCGGTGGGAGACGTGCGGGCCGCACCCCCGGTGGGCGACGCACGTCCCGTTGAGCTCCGCACGGCTGGCGCACCTCTCGTCCGACCCGTGGGGGAGCTACGAACGGCGCCACCCGTGGTCGACGAACGTCCTGCAGAGCTCCGCACGGCGGGTGCCTCCCTGGTCCGGCCCGTGGGGGAACTCCGCCCGGCACCCGTGCTCGGCGCACCCCGGACACCCCCGCGGGTGGACGGAGCTCGCGCCGCCCCGGCGCCAGGAGCAGACCGGGTGATCGGTCGCGTCACACGCGGCGCTGACACCCTTGTGGTTTCCCCCCGGATCGTGCTCCGCGTCGTGGGTGCCGCTACCGCCGCACGAGGCCGGGCCGATGCGGTCCTTCCCCTCGCGGGTGCCTTGTACCCGATGGGTGTGCCGTACCCGCCTCTCCAGGCTCCTCGGGAGCTTCCACCCCAGACCACTCGGGTACCGATCCGGGGGTACCATCCCGAATACCATCCCGTGCCTCCGCCCACCACGTAGACCGGATTGGGCGCGTAATACGGACCCCACGGATCCCAGAAGGGATCACGCCAGTAGACGCTGGCCACCACCCGAGGAGCCGGACGCCACCACGAGGAGGCGAGCCAGACCGACCGGACGGGACGGTTGCAGTACCAGGGATCCCAGTAGGGATCCCACACGTCCACCCAGCACGAAGAAGCTCCGTATCCGGAGCTGTAGTAGAAGGGGTGGCGCCAATATCCGGCCCGGTGGGACCAGTGCGTCCACCCGTTGCCGTAGTCGGAGTAGATCCCGTGACTTCCGGTGTAGCCAAGGCCGAATCCCGCACCGAAGAAGAAGCCGTCGGCGTGGGGACCATCCCAGGAGGATCCGTAGAACCCGATCCCCACTCCGTCCCAGAGACCGAAGCTGAGACCCACCGAGACCCCGGAGAATTGGCCCTCCGTGGGGGTCGCGGAGAGGAGTCCCGCTGCGAGGATGCCCGCGGTTCCGAGTGCCGTCCACCGTCTCATGGTTCACCTCCCATATGATCGTCCGCCCAGGAGGAGTGCAGCCTCCGTGCCAGGAACGGTGAGAACCGGGGAAGGGCCCGGATACAGGGACTTCCCGGGGCCCAGGGCGGTCAACGCGGCGGGGCTTGGGCTGGCAGGTGTCCCATTGAACGGACAGGGTCCGCAGCCCAGGGAGGTCAGCCGTTGAGGGTCTTGAGCACGCCGTAGACCAAAAGCGCCAAGGCCAGGGGCGTGACCACCATGCCCAGGAGCGCCAGTCTGTGCGGGAGGTCCGTCACCGGGACCTCCCCGGGTGCATCCGATTCCTGAGGTTGCCCATCCTCGGGTGTGCTCATGTCGCCGCCTCCTCCATAAGACGGAAGAGCCGCTCCAGCTCCTCCTGGGTCGTGATCAGGTGAGGTGAGACCCGCAATGCATTCAGGGGGTCCCCGAAGGCTCGCAGCACGACCCTGTGCTCTCGCCATAGCCACTCGCCTACCTCGGGGGCGGAGCGGCCCCGGACTCCGATGGCGACGAGGGAGGCTCCGTCCTCCCAGCGGGGAGGGGAATGCCACGAGAGCCTGGGGGAACCGTCCACCCGGTCCCTCATCCAGCCCCGAATCTGCCTGTATCCCCGTTCCGCGAACTCCCCCCGAAGCCCCTGCTGAAATGCGACGGCGTCGGCCAGGTTGACCGTCTCGGCCAGGTTCCGGGTCCCATAGTCCTCGAAGCGCCGGACGGTACCGGCCCAACGCGCCTGACCCCACGTGACCCACATGGGTTCGAGGGATGCCTGGATCCGCGAGGAAAGGTAGGCGAAGCCGATGCCCTTGGCTGACTGCAGCCACTTGTGGGGGCTTCCGGCGTACGCGTCCACCCCCAGCCCGTCCACTGCGACCGGGATCATCCCCGCAGATTGTGCCGCGTCCACCACCACGAACTCCACCCCGGCGTCCCGTGCCGCTGTGGCGATGGCGGCCACGTCGTGGCGAATCCCTACCATGTTGTCCACGTGGGGGAGGACGAGGACCCGGGTACGGGGCGAGAGGGTGTCCCGATGGAGCTGAACCACGTCTTCCCGGGAGAGGGACGCCGCATCCCGCAATGGGAAGGACACACGCCGGACGGCGAACCCCCTGCGCCGGGCATTGTGGTGCCACGCGACGGAGGCTCCGTCATGGTTGAGGCTGGTGAAGACCACCTCGTCTCCGGCGGCCAGGGGAAGTCCGTTGGCCAGGAGATTGAAGCCCTCGGTGGTGTTGTGGGTCAACGCCACGCCTTCGGCCGTCGTCCCCAGGAAACCGGCCACGGCGGCCCGAGCATCCTCCCGCGCTCCCTCCCAGGCACCGCCCCACATGTGGAGCCAGGGATTCTCCTCGCACATCCTCAGCAGCTCCACCCTCGCCTCGTGTACACGACGCGGGATGGTGCCGATGGAGGCGTGGTTGACGTAGAGGACCTCCGGGGAGAGCAGGTACTCCGCTCGGAGGGCTTCGCGCCAGGCTCTCCGGTCTCGGATTCCCTCGAGCCTCCCCGTGACCTCTACCAGCTCGGCGGCCCGGGCCTCCAGCGGAGACACGAGCGCGGCGCCGGCGAGGGAACCGGACAGTGCCCGGAGAAACCTCCGGCGGGGGAGAGGCCAGTCACTCATGGAGTCTTGACTCCCTGCTCTGTGGCTCCACTCCCTTGCCAGCGGCGAGGAACCATGGAAGATTGTGGTACGTCCGGCTCAAGGTCGGACCTCGGATTCTCCCTTCCCGGAGGCCGAATCGGAACCGGCAGTCGCCGTGCTTTCCCGAGATCGTTCTGGCGGAAGTTGTTTCCCCGCCGAGGGGTTCGCCAGTCTCCCCCGGGTGCTCCAGGATCCCCGATGCCCTGGCGTCCAGCACGCACGTGCGGAGTGGCCGGGGGATGCCAATCCAAGACCAACCAAGGAAGACCGTGAGTAGCGACTCCAGCAAGGATCGCGGGCGCAAGCCCAGGCGCAGGCGTTCCTCCCGTCGGCGAGGAAACAGGCGCAGGGACGGGGGCGGAAACCAGAACGACGTGGTCGATGTCTCGGAATACGAGGACACCGATGACGAACGGAACGACCAGGAGCCCACACCCGAGCAGATCGAGGAGTGGCTGACGGAGCCCTCCCTCGGGATCCTCGAGGTTCTCGGCGGCGGGTCCGGTTTCATTCGGCGGAGAGAAGGGGGGTACATCCCCGGGAACGACGACATCTACGTCGGCGCCCGCATCATCAACAAGTTCGATCTCCGCACCGGGGACGAGCTTTGGGGAGAGGTGGGAAACCGCCCCCGGAGCGGGAAGAGCCCGCCCCTGACCCACCTCCGCCTCGTGAACGGGCGCGCTCCCTCCGAGGCGAAGAACCGGCCGGACTTCAATCGCCTCTCGGCCATGCACCCCGACGAGCAGCTCCGCCTCGAGTGTGGCCGCACCATCGGGGGTCAGCCGGACTTCACGAACCGGGTCGTCGATCTGCTGTGCCCGCTGGGGAAGGGTCAGCGCGCCATGATCGTGGCACCGGCAAAGGCCGGTAAGACCACGGTCATGCAGGCCATCGCCGAGGGCGTTTCACTGAACCATCCGGAGTGCGTCCTCTTCATCCTTCTCGTGGACGAGCGTCCCGAGGAGGTGACCGAGATGGAGATGGTGGGCTTCGGGGAGGTGATCGCCTCCACCTTCGACCGGTCGGCGGACCGGCATTGCCAGGTGGCGGAGATCACCCTCGAGAGGGCGCGCCGTCGTGTGGAGATGGGAGACGACGTGGTCATCATCCTGGACTCCATCACCCGGATGGCCCGAGCCTACAACACGGTGGCCGGCGGGAGCGGGCGGACCCTCTCCGGCGGGCTGGACACCCAGGCGCTGGAGAAGCCCAAGCGCTTCCTCGGCAGCGCCCGCAAGATCGCACCCGACCAGGGTGGCGGGTCGCTCACCATCATCGCGACGGCCCTGGTGGATACGGGCTCCCGGATGGATCAGGTCATCTTCGAGGAGTTCAAGGGGACCGGGAACAGCGAGCTGGTCTTGAGCCGCGAGCTGGCGGACCGCCGGATCTACCCGGCCATCGATCTGAATGCATCCGCCACTCGAAAGGAGGAGCTCCTCCTGGAGCCCGACTACCTGGATCTGTCCCGGGCCCTACGGCGGCAGCTCTCCGGTACGGGGACCGCGGAGGCCATGACCGAGCTCAGTGGCGCGATGCGGCGGATGCCGACCAACCAGGACCTGGTGGACTACTACAAGCAGCGGGTCTAGAGCGGCAGCCCGGCCCGAGGGGGACGGAGCGCGGAGGCTCCCGGGATCCGCGTCCGGAAGCCGTTGGAGGGCTCGCCCCGGGTGCGAGCCGCGATGGGGATGGCCCCCAAGGCTCGGAGGTAGGCCGGGACGGTCAGGGTCATCCCTCGACCAATCGCTCCAGGCGGTCCAGCGCCTTGTCCAGTTCGGCGCCCTGCATCCGCTCCATCCCCAGAGCGAAGTAGGCGAGCAGTGGGTTCCAGCCAAAGTCCCCTTCTTCACGCCAGGTCAGGGTCGTCCCACCGGCTTCCGGGATCAGGTCGAGGCGCCCCCGGGTCTCCATGGCTCCTCCCTCCACCGATACCCGGTACTCCACGGCGCGGACTGGAGTGAGGGAAACGAGTTCGAACCTCCCCTGGCCCCACTGGGGATCGTCCCAGGCGAGGGTGGCACCGACCCCATGGGAAGGGGTGGACAACTCGCCCTCGACCTGCTCCATAGTGGACCACTCCGCCCAGAGCGCCAGGTCCTCCAGGTAGGTGAAGACCGTCTCCGGCGGGGCCTCCAGGAACCGCTGGCGCTCTGCGCTCCACTCCCCTGAAAGAAGCAGCCCGACGCCCACGAATGCGAGCAGGCCCAGCGCCAGCACGCTGATGAAGCCCTTCAGGTAGGTCATGAGCCCTCCCGCCGGGCCCGGCGGCTCGCCGCCTCCCGCATGACCGGCTCGAGGACCGGCCACGCGGTCTCGGCCATTCTTCGATGGCCCTCAGGGGTGGGGTGGATTCCGTCCGCCTGGTTCAACTCGGGCACGCCGGCCACGCCGTCCAGCAGGAAGGGGATCATCCGCACCCCGGGCTCGGACGCCACCCGGGCGAAGACCTCACGGAATCCCTCGGTATAGGACTCACCCAGGTTGGGCGGCGCCTCCATGCCCGCCAGGACCACCGCCACCGCGGGATTGGCATCCCGACTGAGCCGAACCATCTCGCGCAGGTTGGCCTCCATGGCCGGAAGGTCGAGCCCTCGGAGGCCGTCGTTGGCGCCAAGCTCGAGGACCACCACGTCGGCAGGCCGGTCTTCCAGGAGCCAAGCGAGTCGGCGAAGCCCACCGGCGCTGGTGTCTCCGCTGACTCCGGCGTTGGTCACCTGGACGTTGAGACCGGCGGAGTCCGCCATCCACTGGAGTCGCCCGGCCCAGCTCTGGGGTACCGGGTCCGGAAGACCCATCCCCGCAGTGAGACTCGTTCCCACCACCACCATCTGGACCACATCGGGGGATCCCGGGGGGGGCCGGCGGGGTTCCTCCGTGAAAGACCGGTCCTCTGGAGCCTCCGGTACGGGTTCCTCCGCGGCCGAACAGGAGAGGGCGGCCAGAGCGGCCAGGATCAGGGGATATGGCGCGTGTCGCATGTCATCGTTGCAGAAGAACTTGGCAAGACCTATCAGAGCGGGGGTCGTCCCCTACCGGTCCTAGAAGAGGTAACCCTCCGGGTCGCCCCGGAGGAACGGCTCGCCATCCTGGGTCCATCGGGAAGCGGAAAGACCACCCTCCTGGGTCTCCTGGCTGGGCTGGACACCCCCTCCACCGGCCGCGTGATCCTCGCCGGACAGGATCTCTCCCGTCTGAGTGAGGACGACCGCGCGGCCTTCCGGGCCCGAAATGTGGGCTTCGTCTTCCAGTCTTTCCACCTCCTCCCCTCCCTGACCGCCCTGGAGAACGTCCGTGTGCCTCTGGAACTCCTGGGTGATGGGTCGGGGCGCGAGCGCCGTGACCGGGCCGCACGCCTCCTGGATCGCGTGGGCCTTGGCGACCGGATGGAACACTACCCGCTGCAGCTCTCCGGCGGCGAGCAGCAGCGTGTCGCCCTTGCAAGGGCCTTCAGCACCCGGCCCCGGATTCTCTTCGCGGACGAGCCCACCGGGAACCTCGATCAGGAGACCGGGGCGACGGTGATCGATCTCCTGGACGAATTGAACCGGGAAGCCCGGACCACCTTGGTGATGGTGACCCACGATCCGGCGTTGGCCGAACGCACCCCCCGGGTGATCCGACTGTCGGGTGGGCGCCTGGTGGCGGACGAGACGACACCCTCCGGGGGAGTTCAGGCGTGACACGCTTTCCCCTGATCCTGGCAAGGTGGGAGGGTCGACACGCCCTGAGCCGCGTCGGAGTCTACATGCTCTCCATCTCCCTGGGGGTGGCAGCCCTGGTCGCGGTTCGGTCCTTTCGGGCCGACGTGTCCCGCTCCATCGAGCGGGAAGCCCAGGTGCTGCTGGGAGCGGACGTGCGGATGTCCTCCCGACAGCCGCTCCGGGACTCCATCCGGCAGGTGGTGGACTCTCTGGAAGCCGCGGGTCACCAGAGGGCCCGCATGGTGACGGCGGCCTCCATGGTGCTGGCCCCCGCTTCCGGGAATGTGAGGCTCCTCCAGGTGCGGGCCGTGGAGGGCGGTTGGCCGTTCTACGGCGCCGTTGTCACCACACCGGAGCACCGTTGGGGGGCCCTCCAGCGGGACGAAGCTCTGGTGGATCCAGCCGTGGTCACTCAGTTGGGCGTGGGGGTGGGGGACACGATCCGGATCGGCGAGTCCCGGTTCCTTGTTGCGGGCACCGTCCGGGACCTCCCCACCGACCTGGGCTTCCAGACGGCGGTGGCGCCCCGGGTGTTCATCCCCCTCGAGGCCCTGGCTTCCACGGGGATCATCGGATTCGGTAGCATCGCCCGGTACGAGACGTTTCTGACCATCCCCGACGCCGAGGATCGGGCCCGTCTGGAAGAACGCCACGAGGACACCTTCCGGGCCGCGCAGGTGGTGGTCCAGACCGCAGAAGAGCAGGCGGACGACCTCACCGAGGCTGTGGGATTCCTGGGGCGGTACCTGGGCCTCGTGGGGCTGGCCGCGCTCCTCCTGGGTGGGATCGGGGTGGGGAGCGCCATCCACGTCTTCGTGAAGGAGCGCCTCACCGAGGTGGCGGTCCTTCGCTGCATCGGTGCGCGGCAAGGGAGTGTCTTCAGCGCCTATCTGCTGCAGGCGGGAGGGCTGGGGCTTCTGGGGGCGCTGCTGGGAGCCGGGATCGGCGTCGGCCTGCAGCAGACCCTTCCGGTCCTCTTGGCCAGCGCTCTCCCGGTCCAGGTGGATCCGCGCCTGTCGTGGGTCACGGTCGCGTGGGGGGTGGGAATGGGGATGTGGGTGGCCCTGATCTTCGCCCTCCTCCCGCTACTCACCATCCGCGACGTGCCGCCCCTGCGCGCCCTGCGTCACGGCCTGGAACCGACCCGATCGGCACTGGATCCGCTTCGGGTGGGGGCGGTGGGGCTCGCCGGCCTCACCGTGACGCTGCTGGCGGTCCTGGAAGCTCCATCTCCCGGCGAGGGCCTGGCCTTCGCCGGGGCCCTGGCCGTCACGGCGGCGCTTCTGGCCGGGGTGGGGAAGGGGCTCGCCGGCGTGGCGAGGCGGCTCAACCTCCAGCGAGCCCCGTATCCGTTGCGGCAAGGGGTCTCCAACCTCTTCCGCCCCCGCAACCAGACGATCTCCGTGACACTGGCCCTGGGATTCGGGGCCTTCGTGGTGGGCACGGTGCTCCTGATCCGATCCAACCTGACGCGGGAACTCTCGATCCAGGCGACGGAAGGTCAGCCGAACCTCCTGGTCTTCGACATCCAGTCCGACCAGCGGGATGGCGTGGTGGACCTGCTCTCCCCTGCGGTCCGCTCCCGGGCCGAGGTCACCTCCCTGGTCCCGGCACGGCTCACGGCCATCAACGGAGTGACCCGTGGGGAGTTCTCGTCCCTGCCTCGTGAGGAGCGACCCGCGGGATGGGCGGTCCGTCGGGACTACCGGCACACCTTCCGGTGGGAGCTCACGGAGGCGGAGATCCTGGTGGCGGGGGAGTGGTGGGACGACGCGCGGGAGGTGGAGCCGGGGGTCGCTCGAATCTCCATGGAGTCGGAACTGGCAGACGACTTGAAGGTGGGGCTGGGTGACCGGATCTCCTGGGATGTGAGTGGTGTGCGTGTCGAGTCGGAGATCGTCAGTCTCCGGGAGGTGGATTGGAGCCGCTTCCAGACCAACTTCTTCGTGGTCTTCGAGCCAGGTTCGCTGGATGCCGCGCCGTCCACCTACGTGATCCTCACGCGGATGGAGGGCGAGGAGGCTCGCGCTCTGTTCCAGCGCGACCTGGTGAATCGGTACTCCAACGTCTCGGTCCTGGACCTGACGCGGGTCCAGGAGACCGTGGACGCCATCCTCGCTCGGGTTACGCAGGCCATCGCCTTCCTCGCGCTGTTCGCCGCTCTGGCCGGCGTGCTGGTTCTCGGGGGCGCCCTGGCCAGCTCCCGGCACCAGCGGCTCCAGGAGGGCGCGCTCCTTCGAACGTTGGGCGCACGCCGGCCCCAGATCCTCGCGGTGATATTCGCCGAATACCTCGCGCTGGGAGTCCTCGCCACCCTGGCGGGACTGGTCCTGGCACTGGCGGCCTCGGGGTTCCTCGTGTCCCTCGGCTTCCAGATCCCCTTCATTCCCGACTACCGCGTCCTCCTCGGAATCTGGGCCGGGGTTTCGGCTCTTACGTTGGCGACCGGCCTCCTGGGATCCCAGGAACTGCTGAGAAAGCCGCCGCTTCCCGTGCTGCGTGGGGAGTAGTGCTACGGTCCCGGGGACGTCCTGGCACGGGTCCGGTTTGATGGCGGGGCGCCCGGGGCTTCACTCGGGCCGAGCCTACGCTCCGCCCGGAGGGAAGGAGTCGGCGGGAAGAGTGAGGGTGGAGCCATGGTGGCACCCCTCGCAGTCTACCATGAGGCGACCCTTCAATCGGGTGGGCCCCTGGACCTCCACCGGTGCCCCACAACGGGGACAGCGGCTGGAGAGGGTGAGGAGCGTGTATCGCTCGGCCCACTTCAAGCCTCCGAGGACGAGGCCGGTCACCACCGCGGCCAACGCCCAGGCGGCGTGAGGGGGGATGAGCGCCACCACCGGGGCCACGACGAGGCCTCCCAACCCGAACGCCCCGGCCCGGACTCCCCTCCACGGCACGGATCGCCGGAGGATCACCACCTCCGCGGGGGTCTCCGGGTAACCGAAGACGCGCAGCGTTCCCCGGATCCGCAGGGTGTCGGGTGAGTGCATGCAGGGGGATCTCCGTTGGTGAGTCGCCTGGGTCCGGCCGGGAGTATATCTTCGACCCCGGTTCCTCCCAAGCTCCCACTGGACAGCGTCCCGCGGACCGTTCGACCTTGACCGAATCCGACCCTCCCGAAACATCCGGCGGCACCCGACCGGGTACCAGGGCCCTGTCGAAGGAACTTGGCGACTTCCTCATCGAGTTGTCGATCGGTGTGCATCGCTTCGCCATGTACCCGCCTGGGCACCCGACCCTGGAGCCTGCCGTGCGCGGGATCGTGCGCCGCCTGGGTCCACTCCTGGCGAATCGTCACTCGCTGAACATCGGAGTGGCGCGCCGCCAGCTCGTCATCGAGGGGGTGGCGACGGACGAGAAGCACCCCGTCCTGTCCGAGATGGCCCGGCGCCTGCATGAACTGCAGCTGGGCGCGGTGTCCTTCGAGGTCGGGGCCACGGGCCAGGAGATCAGCGACCTGCTACGGACGCTGTCCGAGGAGGTGGACCCGGACGCCGTTCCCCTGGGTCTTCGGCCTTCGGAGGAACTTCCTACGTGGCCCCACCTCAGGATCCATCCCCTGGGATACGAGCGACTCACGATTCGGGAAGACGGCGGAGCCGTCGTCGAGTCGGACCGGTCCACCCAACTCTGGCTAGGGCTTGCCCGAGCCGCGCTGGGGAAGGAGGAGGTCCCGCCGGAAGAGGCCGACAGCGCCGAGCTCCTGGCGAGGAGCGTGGAAGAGCGGAAGCAGGACGCTGCGTACGATCAGGTCATCGTGGGATACATGCTCCAACTCGCCGACGAGCTCAAGTCGGAGAAGACCCAGGAGGCGGACCGGATTCGTAAGCGGATGGCAGCCCTCATGCGGGAGATGGATGACGCGACCCTGACGCGTCTCGTGGAGATGGGAGGGGACCACGCCCAACGGAAGCGATTCGTCCTGGACGCGAACGAGAGCCTCTCCGTGGACGCGGTGGTGAAGGTCCTCCGGTCCGCCGCATCGGCCTCCGGACAGAACGTCTCCAACTCCATGACCCGCCTGCTGTCCAAGCTGGCGCTCCATGCCGACGACGGGCCCGCCCGCCTACGGATGCAGGCAGGGTCGGCCCTTCGGGACAACGTGGAGCGGCTCATGGACGGATGGGACCTGGACGACCCGAATCCGGACGACTACACCCGCACCCTCGACTCCATCGCGAAAGCAGCACCGATCTTCCAGGCCCATGAGCGCCGGGCCGATCTCGGCGAGTGGGGTGACGACATTCCCGGAGCGCTGCGACTGTTGGAGACGGCGCTGGAGGTGGATTCCTACGGACCCACGGTCGAGGCGGCGGTCCTGGACCTGGTGGACATGGGCTATGTGGGAGTCGTGCTTTCCCTGGTGCGAGACGCGGCCGAGGAGGAAGGGGCGGCGCGGGAGGTCTTCCAGGAGTTGACCCGCCCACCCCAGGTTCGGCGATTCCTCGCCCGACACGATGTGGACGAGGCGGCGCTCTCATCGCTGGCCGAGGCCCTCGGTGCCGAGGCGGTCACCCTCTTTCTCGACGCCCTGGCCGACTCCGAATCCCGTGCCGTTCGCCGGAAGGTGTTCGACCGGCTCAGCGAGATGGGGAGTGCGGTGGGAGCGGAGGTGGTGGCCCGGCTCCCGAATGAGTCTCGGTGGTACGTCGTGCGGAACTGGCTGGCACTCCTCCGCTTCTTCCCGGAGTCGGCCGCCCGAATCGACATCCTTGGGTACCTCCGCGATCCGGAGCCCCGGGTCCGGCGGGAGGCGCTGCCCCTGGCACTGGACCGACCGGAGCTCCGGGACCGGGCGCTGGCCATGGCGCTGGCGGATCCCGACGAGCGGAACTGCCGCACGGCGGTGTCCCAGCTCCCGTCGCCGATTCCTGAGCCGCTCGTTCCTTCCCTGGTCCAGCGGGTGTTGCGGGGTCGACGCGACCCGGCGCTGAAACGGGTCGCGGTGCGGGCCCTGGGAGGGAGCCGATCCCCCCTGGTCCGCGATGCGCTTCTGGAGTTGGCCGTCACCGGCCGGTCCATTCTGGGGAAGAGCCGCCTGGCGGAGCCGAGTCCCGTCATGCTGGTGGCCCTGGAGGTTCTGTCCCGGGACTGGGGGGAGGACCCCGAGGTGGAGGAGATCGTGGAGCTCGCGCGGCGTGCCCGAGACCCGGACGTCCGGGCAGCGGTGCAAGGAGGTGACGCGTGAGCGAGGCCATCCGGTTCCTGACCTCCATCGCGCAGGCGCTCAGCACCATGCTCCTGTACGAAGACGGGCATCCCGCCCGGGAACGGGCCCTGGATGCGGTCCACCATGCGGCCCACCGCCTGCAGGAGAGGGTCCCCACCCCCAGCTTCACCATCCTCGGCGACGAGATCCTCATGGATGCGCGTCCCCTGCGAGCGCTACGAAGCTGGGAGTGGGGAGGAAGGTTGTCCCGGGCCGGGATTCAGCGTCTGGAGTTGGTGGGGCCGGTGGAGCGGTGGGATGTCGAGGCCTTTCTCGAAGAGGTCGCCACCCGGGTTTCGGGCGAGCCGCGATCCTCCAGCGAAACGCGACATTCCCGGCCGACCCAGATTCGGTACGGGTCCGTGGGCCTGACCGAGGAGACCGACGAAGAGGAATCCCTGGCCACAGCCACCATGAGCTACGACCTCCAGGAGGAGGTGAGTGCCGTGGAGTGGATCCACCAGGAGCTGAAGGGGAGCAAGCGCCTGAACCTGCTCGAGGCGGAGACCATCGTCCGGTCCCTCACCGTCGCCATGCACGGGGATCAGGAGTTCCTCATCCCGCTCCTCCGCATGAAGGACTTCGACCAGTACACCACCACCCATGCCATGAACGTCGCCGTCCTTTCCATGGCCCTGGCGGAGTATATCGGGCTGGGACCGAAGGAAGTCCGGTCCTTCGGCATCTCCGGATTGCTCCACGACCTCGGCAAGGTGACGGTGCCCGACGAGATCCTGAACAAGCCGGGGAAGCTCACCGAGCAGGAGCGGGAGGTCATGAACAACCACACGGTGGAGGGTGCCCGACTCATCCTGGACACGGAGGAGCACCTGGATCTGGCGGCCGTCGTGGCCTACGAGCATCACATCAAGATCGACGGGACGGGGTATCCCTCGTTCAAGTATCCCCGGAAGTGTCACCAGGCCTCGGATCTGGTGCACGTGTGTGACGTCTTCGACGCCCTCCGTACCCACCGCCCGTATCGGAACGCCTGGGGCCAGGACCGGGTCCTCCGATACCTCGAAGAAGGCGTGGGATCGGAGTTCGACTCGGACCTGACCCGCGCATTCGTACGGATGATGCGCTCTTGGGAGGGGCAGTTGGCATACGTGGAGCGGCCGGATCAGCCGGTTCGTGGCCCCGGTTCCCGGGGATCCGACGCCTCGGGCCCGCCGTCACCCACCCCCGCACGGTCCCCAGACCCCCCCGCCGACCCCGGGCCGGACCAGGGGAGCGAAGAGGAGATCACCTGGGAGGGGCTCGACCTGTCCGACGACGACCTGGACATGTCGTGGGAGTGACGACGATCCCGGCCCTTCAGGGCAGGGTCCCCGACGAGCGGCCTCCGGCCTAGCTTCCCAGGCCCCCGAAGCGGCGAAGTCGTTCGGCGGCCTCCTGGAGCGTCTCGAGGCGCTTGCAGAAGGCGAAGCGCACCAGCCGGCTTCCGCGCGCGCCCTCCGAGAAGAAGCTGGAGCCCGGGACGGGAGCCACGCCCGCCTCTCGGGTCAGCACGCGGGAGAAGGCGCGGTCGTCCTGGCGGCTCAGGTTCGAAAAGTCCGCGAGGACGTAGTAGGCTCCCTGGGGTGGCGTGCACTGGAATCCCGCGGCCTGGAGGCCCGCCACCAGCGTGTCCCGCCGCTCCCGGTAGGCCTCGGCCAGGGAGGCGTAGTAGGGACGTCCCAGCTCCCGCAAACCCACCGCCACGGCGCGTTGGAAGGGGGCCGGAGCACCGACGGTGAGGAAGTCGTGGACCTTCCGGATCGCCCCAGTGAGGGTCGGCGGGGCCACGATGGTGCCGATGCGCCATCCGGTGACGGAGAACGTCTTCGAGGCGCCGCTCACCGTGACCGTCCTCTCTCGCATGCCCTCCAGCGTCGCCAGGGGGATGTGCTCGCCCTCGTACAGAATGTGCTCGTAGATCTCGTCGGTGATGGCCACCAGGTCGTGTCGTATGCATAGACTCGCCACCGCCTCGAGTTCGGTGCGGCCGAAGACCCGGCCGGTGGGATTGTTCGGTGTGTTGAGGATCACCGCACGGGTCCTGGGAGTCACCACCGCCTCGAGTCGATCCGGGTGGAGGGGATAGTCCGGCGGGTCCAGGGGAACGAAGACAGGGGTGGCACCGCAGAGGATGGTGTCGGGACCGTAATTCTCGTAGAACGGCTCGAAGACGATCACCTCGTCGCCCGGATTCAGGAGGGCGAGCACCACGGACGCCATGGCCTCCGTTGCGCCGCAGGTGACGGTGATTTCCCGGTCACCTTCCACCTCCATCCCGTACAGCTCCCGGTAGCTCTCCTCCAGGGCGCTTCGGAGCTCCGGGGCACCCCACGTGATGGCGTACTGGTTCACGTCGTCCATGACCGCCTGGCAGGCCGCCTCCTTGATCCGGGTCGGGGCGGGGAAGTCGGGGAACCCCTGGGCCAGGTTGAGGGCGTCGTGCTCCCGAGCGACCCGTGTCATCTCACGGATCACGGACTCGGTGAAGGTCTCGGTACGGATGGCGGGGCGCAGCATGCTCGGGCAAGACTCCTACTCTGTGGTTGTGTCCCGGGGCAGGTGGAACGTAGTGTCGATTCCGGTGAGGGCATCGGCAAGCCGCCGCGCCCGCAGGAGGCTCCGCACAGGGGGTCCCATGGAATCCACAGATCGCTCCCGGAGCCCTCGAAAGGCCGCGTCGCCCCGGCGGGGGCCCGGCGGCCAGGGCCTCGCCGGCATGCTGGCCACCCTCGTCCTCGGCCTCCTCGGGACTCTGGCGCTGGGTCCGCAGCCGGGGGTGGCGGATGTGGTGCGGGTGGACATCACCCTTCGGGAGGACGTCCTGGGGGGACGACCGTTCGGCGACGCAGGGGCCTACGAGAAGATCGTCGGCCGGATCTACTTCGCCTTCGACCCCCGCAGCCCGGCCAACGCTGCCATCGTGGACCTCTCCCGGGCTCCGGTGAACGCCGACGGGCGGGTGGAGGCATGGTCCGACTTCATGGTCCTGCAGCCGAAGGACCCCTCGCGTCGAAGGGGGATTGCCTGGCTCGAGGTGAGCAACCGGGGCGGAAAGGCCAGCCTGAGGTATTTCAACCGGGCGGGGCGGGGCGCCTCCGACCCCACGGTGTCCGACGACTTCGGAGACGGACTGCTCATGCGGCAGGGGCTGACCGTGATCTGGGTCGGGTGGCAGTGGGACGTGCCGGACGACGACCGCCTCGTGCGCTTGCACGGCCCCCTCGTGCGGAACGATGACGGCTCTTCGATCCAGGGTTGGGTCCGGTCCGACTGGGTTGTGGACGAACCGGTGGACACCCTCGCCCTCGGTCACCGGGGCCACCGTCCCTACCTGCCGGCCCTCCCACTGGCGGACCTCCATATCCTGACTGTACGGGATGGCCGAGACGGTGAACGGGAGGTGGTTCCCCGGGAATCCTGGCGGTTCGTGGAAGCCAGCACCGGGATGGACACCGGGCGTCTCGCGAACATCACCGTGGATGGGGGCTTCGAGGCGGGAAGGATCTACGAACTGGTCTACATGGGATCCGATCCCCGAGTGGTGGGTCTCGGGCTGGCGGCCATCCGGGACATCATTTCCTACTCGAAGTACGATCTGGACAGCGAGTTTCCCACGAACCTGGGGATCGCCTTCGGCGTTTCGCAGACCGGCCGGTTCCTGCGCCACTTCCTCTACCAGGGTTTCAATGCGGACGAGGGTGGGCGGAAGGTCTTCGACGGGATGCTCATCCACACCGCGGGCGCCGGACGCGGCAGCTTCAACCACCGGTTCGCCCAGGCCAGTCGAGACGCGCACCGCTATTCGGCCTTCTTCTACCCCACGGACCTCTTCCCCTTCACGAGTCGTGCGCAGCGAGACCCGGTGACCGGCCGGGAAGAGGGACTCCTGGACGCTCTCGACCCGGAGTTTCGACCTCGGGTGATGGTCACCAACACCGGGTATGAGTACTGGGGTCGGGCCGCATCCCTGATCCACACCGCGGTGGACGGGAGCGCGGACGTGGAGCCGGTGCCCACGGAACGCCTGTATCACCTGGCGGGTGGACAGCACTTCGTGGGAGCGTTCCCCCCGGATTCGGCGGCGGTCGTCCAGGGCACGACCGGCTTCTCGGGAAACCCGGTGGACTTCCTCTTCACGCTCAGGGCCCTGTCGGTTCGCCTGGTGGAATGGGTCGGCAATGACGTGATGCCCCCTCCGACTCGCACGCCGTCCGTGGCGACGGGGACCCTGGTCCGCCCCACGGGGGTGGCATTTCCGGCCATTCCGGGGGTTGAACTCCCCACACGAGCACACGAGGCCTACCGCGCCGACTACGGCCCCCGGTTTCACTCGGAGGGCATTGTCGACAATGAACCTCCTCGCCTCGGCCTGACGTTCACCACGCTGGTCCCACAGGTCGACGGCTTCGGAAACGAGCTGGGCGGAATCCGTGGCCTGGAGCTGCGGGTACCTGTCGCTACCTATACGCCGTGGCTCCTGAGGCAGGGCTACCCGGGCGGCAACGGGGAGATGCGGGACTTCATCGGCGCCACCTATCCGCTTCCCCTTACCGAGGGTGCGGCAGAGGCCCAGGGGGACGGCCGGCCATCACTCCAGCGGATGTACGGAAGCCGGGAGGCCTACCGCCTGCGCCTCGAGGCGGCAGCGGAGGACCTGGTCTCGGAGGGATTCCTGCTTGCGGAGGACGTGCCGCGCGCCCTGGAGCGGGCACTCGCCCTGTGGAGCTGGGTGACCGGAGGCGACGGCGCTCCGTAGGCTCCGGCCACACTCTCGCCGGCACACACGCCTGTACGGGGCACCCCGGCCAGGTGGCGAAGGCTAGAGGCGGAACAGGTAGCTCAGCTTCAGAAAGAGGCCGTCTTCCACCGGGTTCATGCCGTCCAGGTCGTACCCCCGGTCGCCTCGCTCCAGGCGGCTGTACCCCACATAGAAGATCGTGCCCGGGCTGGGCTCGTACTGGAGGAGCAACTGCGCCTGGAAGCTCCCGCTCTCCGAGGCGCTCACGACTCCGCCCGCCACGGTGATCGGGAGCCCCGTCGTGGGATCGATCAGTCCGTCCCGTCGCTGCAGGTCGTACTGGGCGAGGCCCCGCACCATGAGGGCTCGGCTGAACTGATACTGGAGGTTTGCCCGCGAGATCTGGGCAGTGGAGAACTCCGACCCATCCCGGTCCCGGGTGATGCGGGAGTAGGTGTAGCCCAGGGTGAGGGCGAGGCTGGTGGTGGGACGGAGCGTCAGGTCCGGGGCGGCTTGGATCTCGAAGCCCCGGGCCGCCTCCAGAAAGATGGGGATCTCCCGGACGTACACGCGGCCGTTCAGGCTCACGGCGTTGTTGATCCGCATCCGCGAGACGATGCCTGCGCCGAGTAGATTGCGAAGTGAACCGGGGAGGGCGAAGCCCCCCACGGTGCCGTCGGGGTTCCTGACACCCCAACCCGCGTAGTCCTCGGCACGGAAGCGGAAGTAGGAGTTGCGGACGATAGGGGTCAGCGTCCGACCGCCTCGGAAGCTGAAGGTCGCCATGAGCTGGAGCTCGTGCTCATAGGGTCGGCGCCCCGCCCAGAGATCGTCGTAGCCCAGGAAGTTCTCCGACTGGAGCGCCACGCTCACGCTCTCGAGGAACGAACCGGGCTCCGTGAACCAGGCCCGGCGCACCTGCCCGAACAGCTGCGCATCCCCGGTGCGATTGATGAAGCCCGTCCGGGTGCGAAACTCCGGGTCGACGCCCTCGAGTCGGAGCTGCCACCCGAACGCTCGCCCGCTCCGCTCCACCTGAGTGTAGAAGAGAGGCCGACCCGACAGGGCCTCCCCCCCGGGATCGCCCGTCCACGCGCCGGCGACCTGGGCGGTGAAGGTGTGCCTCCCCGCCAGTAGGCGGAGGTCACCTCCCAGGACACGGTTGTAGTCGTCGTCGGAGACCGTGCGGTCGGTGTAGACGAAGCCGACCGTGGATCCGGCTCCCACGTCTCGGCGGGCCCGGATCACGTTGAAGACGGCGTCGCTCGCGTCCGCGTCGGAGAGGGAAGGACTCTCGTCCACGGCACCCAGGTATCCGACCTGGAACGCGCCCACCTTTCCGGTCACCTTGCCCCCCGCCAGGGGATCCACGATCTGACGGGTGTAGACCAGGTTCCGGGGCATCTGGAAGATCTCCGATCCCTCGAGGAAGAACGGCCGTTTTTCGGGAAAGAACAGGGCGAAGCGTTCGTTGATGGTGAGGCGGTTCACGTCCGCCTCCACCTGTGAGAAATCGGGATTCAGGGTGGCGTCCAGAGTGAGATTGCGGGTGAGGCCGTACCGGGCGTTGAGGCCGAACTCCTCGTCGAAGTCATCCCGCCGGAAGTTCCCCTGGTCGTCCAGGTGCCCGATGCGCCTCCCGGTTGCCACGGGGTTGACCTCCACCAGGCGCTTGGGGCGGAGTTCCCTCAGTCCCCGAAGCCTTCCACTCTGCGCCAGCGTGCTGGGATTGTCCCGGGTGATGGGGGCCCAGGCCTGTGTGTACCCCGTCCGCCGCACCTCACGAAGCACGTTGAAGCCCCAGACCTGCTCCTCCTGATCCCGAAATCGGAGTGAGGCATAGGGGACACGGATCTCCGCCTGCCATCCCTCGTTGGTGACGATCCCCTGACTCTCCCAGATGAAGTCCGGGTTGAAGTCGATGGAGACGCTTCCCATCCGAGACTGCAGGCCTTCGATCCAGAGCCCGTCGGTCTGGATTCCGTAGGGGTTGACGTAGAAGACGTACGCCTGCCGGGCATCGTCGAAGGTGTCCAGCATGATGCGGACCCAGTCGTCCGCGAAGATGGACCGGTCGCGCTCACTCATGTGGGCGAGGATCTGATCCGGCTGGGAGTCCAGGGCGCGGATACCGAAGTAGATGGCCTCGGCGTCGTAGAAGACCAGGACTTCCGTCTCTTGATCCGGAAGTTCCCCCTCCACCGGCTCGTACTGGGTGAAGCCCGTGGCCCGCACCGCCCGCGTCCACTCCGTCTCCGACAGGACGCCGTCGATGGTGACGGAGACGGCTTCCACCCGAGGGACCTCCATCTCCAGGTCCCCCTGGCGCCCGGAGTGGGACTGGGGGACCGCTTGAAGTAGGGTGGCGGAGACCGCCAGGATCTGGATCATGGTGGGAAGGGCGCCGAGAGTGGGATCAGCCCTCCGTCCCCTCGACGGAGTCGCCCGGGAAGGCTACGCCCCCCGACTCGTCATGGATGCGTTTCAGCTCCGGAAGCACACGTTCCATGTGCGACACCAGCGTCGGATCGAAGCCCGTCCCGGACTGAGCGAGGATCTGTTCGACCGCTTCGTCCCATGGCACGGCTCCCCGATGCGCACGGGGCCGGGTCAGGGCATCCAGCGTGTCCGCAACGGCCACCGCGCGGGCCGCCACCGGGATCGCCTGGCCCGCCAGGTGGTCCGGATATCCCGTCCCGTCCCACCGTTCGTGATGCCAGCTCACCACACCGAGAATCAGTTCGTCGTCCAGGAGAGGAGCCAACATCTGGCGTCCCACCCGGGGATGGGTCCGGACCTGGTCCATCTCGGCTTCGGTCAGGCGGCCCTCCTTGTTCAGGATGGCGTCCGGCACGGCGATCTTCCCCAGGTCATGCACTTCACAGGCCAGCTGAAGCCGGTCCCGGTCCACCTGGCTGCGGCCTGGATCCAGTCCGTCGATGAGAACCGCCGCGTAGGCCGCCACCCGAGCCGAGTGTCCCCGGGTGAACGGGTCTCGCAGCTCCACCGCCCTGACCAGGTCCATGACACCTCGGCGGACGCTCTCGTGCGCCTGCCGGGCCCGGACCCGGGCCTTGTCGTCGTCCGTGAGTTCCGGGGCATGGGAGGCACCCTCCAGCAGAGTCGAGCGGCGCTCCATGGCCTCCACCAGGTGACGGCGCAGCTCCGGGACCCCGAACGGCTTGACCAGGTAACTGTCGGCTCCGGCCCGGAGGGCCTCCACGGCGGCCTGGGTTCCTTCCACACCCGTGGTCACGACCACCTGGATCGCTGGCCAGCGCGCCTTCACGGCCGTGACGAGCTGGGGCCCTCCCCCCCCGGGGAGGTGGAGGTTGGAGACGAGGATGTCCACAGACCCGTCCAGCTCAAGAAAGGCGGCGCGGACGTCCGGCGCGTGCAGCACGTCGAACTCCTCCGAGGCCAGGTAGGTCAGGAGGATGTCCGTCATGTGGGACTCGGACTCCACGAGCAGGACACGGCGGGAACGGCCCAGTCCCGACGGTTCGATCCGGGCGCGGGACGCAGACCTGCGATCGGGAGTGCCGCCGGTGGAGGCACCTCCACTCTCGGCCTGGTGCTCCTCAGAATCGCGGTGACGGCGCCGCGTCGAAGGGTCGGCTGGCTCGAGCGGCCCGCCGGCGTAGACCTCCACGGTGTCGCGCCCCGCACGCTTGGCCTCGTAGAGCGCCGAGTCCGCAGCGGCCAGGAGTTCCTCCATGGCCTCCATCTCGGGACGGAACGACGCCACCCCGGCGCTGACGGTGAGGGGGCCGTCTCCGAGATTCCGATCTCGCAGGGCCTCGCACACCCGGTTGGCGAAGACCACGGCCCCCTGGGAATTGGCGCCGCCGAGGATGCTGACGAACTCCTCCCCCCCCAAGCGACCCGAGAGATTCATCTGCCGGGAGAGGCCCGCCAGGATCTCTCCGAAGGCGCGGAGCGCGTCGTCCCCCGCAGCGTGGCCGTAGGTGTCGTTGAACTGCTTGAACCGGTCCAGGTCGAAGAGCACGACGGTCACGGCCCGCCCCCGCTGCGCTGCGGCGAACTCCTTGGTCAGGTGCAGCAGGGCGTGTCGGCGATTCGGCAGACCCGTGAGGGCATCGGTGAAGGCCATGCGCTCCACCGCGTCCCGCTCACGGTGCATGTATTCGGCCTGTACGGCGATCCAGAGGGCGATGATCAGGTACGCCACCACGACCCAGGTAAGGGCCCCGGGGATCGGAAGCAGCATCCAGGAGGCCACCCCGTAGGTCACCAGCATGGCCACGAGCCCGAGCACCAGGGCCGAGGCGACCCCTCGGATTCCACGGTAGAACGAGAGGGCGAAGGCCGGAATGAGCGCCGCGAGCCAGAAAAGGGCGCCGTAGTCCCCGACGGCGTGGGGAACCGCGAGCGTCGTCGCCACCGGCACCACCAGTGCCAGGACGGACAGAATCAGGACCCGCGGCGGAACCCGCCGGTCGTGGGGAAGGGTGTCGGCCATGTTCAAGGGAAGTTAAGGTCCCGCCATGCCCGGTCAACGTCCGGTTCGGAGGCTTGCCCTGGCATCCCGGTCACCGTCAGTTGCCCCGATCACCCGCTCCCTCGGCTCCGGCATCTGGATGCACTTTCGCCCCTCGCCCACGGGCTCCCTCCGACCCTTCACCGCCGGACTCGCCACCTGCGTCGTGGTGGTGGCGGCGTGCGTGCCCGAACCCGAGGGCGCCGCCGCCGAGGTCCGCTCCATGGTGGAGCAGAGCGGGGCCGAGGTGGGGCTCGTCTATCGTTCCCTGGACGGTTCCGACTCGCTCCTGGTGAACCCGGACCTCCGAATGCACGCCGCCAGCACGATGAAGGTCCCCGTCATGCTGCGCCTCTACATGGATGAGACCGCCGGAGTGCTGGACCTGGACGATCCGGTGGAGATCCGCACCACCTTTCGCTCCATCGTGGATGGCTCGTCCTTCGAGCTGACCCCGTCGTCGGACTCGGATTCGACTCTCTACGGGCGTGTGGGGGAAGGGGTATCGCGGCGTGAGCTCATCGACCGCATGATCACCTGGTCCTCCAACCTGGCCACGAACCTCCTGATCGAAGACGTGGAGGCGGCGCGGGTCACCGCCATGCTCCGTGGTCTGGGCGCCGATTCCATGGAGGTGCTCCGGGGGGTGGAGGATATCCCCGCATTCGAAGCCGGGCTGAGCAACACCACCACGGCCCGGGACCTGGCCGCCGTGATGGAGGCGATCCTGGATCCGCGGCTGGCGGGGACACGGGCGAGAGACGAGATGCTGGGAATCCTGGAACGGCAGCACTTCCGGGAGAACATCCCTGCGGGCCTGCCGGAAGGGACGCGCGTGGCCAACAAGACGGGGTGGATCACCGGTATCAACCATGACGCGGCCCTGGTCTTTCCCGAGGGAGCACCCCCGTACGTCCTGGTGATCCTCCTGCGGAATCACCCGGCCGACGACCAGGGCGAGGCCTTCGCGGCCGCGCTCTCGCGGGTCGTCTATCACCACCACATGGAAGGGCACGGGCAGCGCTGAATCCGGCTCTTCTCGAGGGTGGAGCCGGGTCGGGTCGGCCCCTCGGGAACTCCACCTGAGCCGCCTCGGTCGACCGGTGCGGGACTCACCCCTCCTTCCGGTGGCGGCGGTTCGGGGCCCGACGTACGTTCCGCCCACCGCGGGTGCAGCTTCGCCCCGCAGGCGGCAGGTCACTGGAACGTACAACCCGAATCGACCATGAACGTCCCCCGTCCGTCCCGACCCCTGGCCCGCTGGATCCTCCGGGCCTTCATGCTCGCCCTGGTAGGTCACGCCAACCCCCTCCTGGGACAGGTGGACCCGGCCCATCTGGAGGTTATGCACGCTCGGAGCATCGGTCCTGCGGGAATGAGTGGCCGGATCACCGCCATCGACGCGCTGGAGTCCGACCCCATGACGGTGTACGCGGGAGCGGCTTCGGGCGGAGTCTGGAAGAGCACGAACGGGGGCGATACATGGACGCCTCTCTTCGACGACCAGCCCATTGCGAACATCGGGGCGGTGCGGGTGCACCAGACCTACCGCGACATCGTCTGGGTCGGGACGGGCGAGGGAAACCCAAGGAACTCGGCGGACCCCGGCGCGGGGATCTACAAGTCCATGGACGGGGGCCAGACCTGGGAGTTCCTGGGGCTCGAGGAGACCCGTCAGATCCACCGGATCCACCTCCACCCCACGGACCCGGACGTGGCCTGGGTGGGCGCCATGGGTCCCATCTGGTCCGCCGGTGAGGAGCGGGGGGTCTACAAGACCACCGACGGAGGCCGGAGCTGGCGGAAGGTCCTCTATGTCGACGAGGACACGGGGATCTCCGAGATGGTGCAGGACCCGGTGAATCCCAACAAGATGTTCGCAGCCATGTGGTCGTTCCGCCGGTGGCCCTGGTATTTCGAGTCGGGATACGGCGACGGAAGCGGCCTCCATGTGACCTATGACGGAGGCGAGAGCTGGGAGGAGCTCGGGGAGGAGAACGGGCTTCCCGCGAGCCGGATGGGGCGGATGGGGCTGGCCATCGCCCGGTCGGATCCCAATTGGGTGTACGCCCTGATCGAGGCGGAGGAGGACCGGGGTCTCTACCTCTCCACCGATGGCGGTCGGAATTTCGAGCTCATCAACGACGACAACGGGGTCCTGAACCGGCCCTTCTACTACGCCGAGATCCACGTCGATCCCACCAACCACCTCCGGGTGTACAACCTGAGTTCGGTGGTCCGCGTGTCCGATGACGGCGGGCGTAGCTTCGAGCGGATGCCCAACGACGTGCACTCGGACTTCCACGCCATGTGGATCGAGCCCACCGGGGGCGAACTCATCTATCTCGGGAACGACGGTGGCTTTGTGGTCTCTCAGGACCGGGCCGCCAGCTGGCGGGTGACGGACAACCTCCCCGCGGGGCAGTTCTACCACATCTCCGTCGACATGGAGGTTCCCTTCAACGTCTACGGCGGAATGCAGGACAACGGCTCGTGGAAGGGGCCCTCGGACGCCTGGGTGGTGGACGGCATCCGGAACTGGATGTGGGACGAGACGACCTTCGGCGACGGCTTCAACTCCATCGTGGACCCCACGAGCCCCATGCAGGGCTTCGGGATGAGCCAGGGCGGAAACCTCCAGCGGTGGGACAACCGTACCGGCGAGCGAAAGCCGATCCGCCCGTACCATCCGGATCCCGAGGTGGAACTCCGCTTCCACTGGAACGCGGCGCTGGCCCTGGATCCCCACGAGCCGGGAACGATCTACTACGGCTCCCAGTTCCTGCACCGGAGCCCGGACCAGGGAGGCACCTGGGAGCTTCTTTCCCCGGACCTCACCACCAACGACCCGGAGAAGCAGAACTACGACGAGAGCGGCGGCCTCACGCGGGACGCCACCGGAGCGGAGAACCACACCACCATCCTCACCATCGCCCCGAGCCCGGTGGAGCGGGGCGTGATCTGGGTGGGCACCGACGACGGGAACGTGCAGCTCACCCGGGACGACGGGGCCGGTTGGACCAACTTCGCCGAGGAGCTGGACGGCCCCGATGCCCACACCTGGGTGCCCCACATCGAGGCCTCGAAGCACGTGGCCGGGCGCGCCTACGTGGTGCAGGAAGACCACCGGCGGGGTGGATGGGAGCCCTGGATCTTCGTCACAGACGACTACGGCGAGAATTGGCGGAATATCGCCAACGGTCGAAACGGAGCGGGGATCCAGGGGTTTGTCCACACCGTCGAAGAGGACCCGGTGGATCCGAACCTCCTCTTCGCCGGGAGTGAGCTGGGCCTCTGGGTCTCGCTGGATCGCGGGGGCTCCTGGTTCAAGTGGACGCACGGCTTCCCCACGGTCCCGGTGCGTTCCCTGGTGGTGCATCCCCGGGATCACGATCTGGCCATCGGAACCTTCGGCCGCGCCATCTACATCCTGGACGACGTTCGGCCCCTTCGGGGAATGACCGGCGGGGCCCCCGCAGCGGTGTCCCTCTTTCCCGTCCCGGATGCCTACCTGGCCCGCATCGCCGCCATGAGCGGCTACCACTTCAGCGGCGACGCCATGTTCAAGGGGGAAACCCGGTCCCGGGGCGCCATGCTCAGCTACTGGGTCCCGGACGGCTTGGACGCCCGGGGGGCCGCCATCGAGATCCGGGACGCATCCGGCGAGGTGGTCCGCACCTTGGACGGACAGGCAAACTCCGGATTGAACCGGACGAGCTGGGACCTCCGGGTCGACCTTCCTGGAGGCGAGGCCGAGCCCTCGGGCGAGGGAGGCGGGGGAGGCTTCTTCCGTCAGCCCCAGGGGCCCGAGGTGGTCCCGGGCAGCTACATGGTCCGGGTGACGGTGGGCGAGCAGTCGAGCGAGCAGTCGCTGACCGTCCGTGCGGATCCGCGGGTGGATGTACCCATGGCCGATCGGATCGCCAAGTTCGAGGCATCCATGGAAGCCGCGGTCCTGAACCGCCGCTACACGGAGGCCGACTCCCGGTACGATGAGATCATGGAGGCCGTGGACCGGGTTCTCTCCACCGTGCGCGGCTTGGAGGGGGAGGACGCGGAGGCTCTGCGGGCCGCCGGCGAGGCGCTCAAGGAAGCCATGGAAGAGAGCGTCGACTTCGACCCGGCCGCCTCGCAGCGGAGGGGGATGTTCGCCCTGCAGTCTTCGTGGGACGCGCCCACTACCTTCGAGCGCCTGGCCCTCGAGCGGATGGCTGCGGCCCTCGACACCATCGAGTCGGACCTGAACGACATGATCACGGGACCCGTCGCAGAGTTCCGGGCACAGGTACGGTCCGCGGAGCTGGACCTGTTCCCCGAGTTCGAGACCGTGGGCCGATGAGAGCGGGCACCGGGGCCGTGGCGAGTCGGGCCGGAGCCCTGGGGAGCGTCCGCCGGATGCTCGGGGCAGCCGGATCGATGGCGTTGCTCGTGGCGGTCCCGGTGGGGCTCGCGGGCCAGTGGGACATGAGCCACCTGGACGCCATCCAGGCCCGCAACATCGGACCCGCCGGAATGAGCGGACGGGTGGCGGACGTGGAGGTGGTGCTCTCCGATCCCAACGTCATCTTCGTGGGTGCGGCCACCGGTGGAGTCTTCCGCTCCACTGACGGGGGTGTCACCTGGAACCCGGTGTTCGATGACCAGCCGGTCCTGGGGGTGGGCTCCATCGCGGTCTTCCAGCCCAATCCGGCCCTCGTCTGGGTCGGCACCGGGGAAGGGAATCCCCGCAACTCCGCCGGGGTCGGAAACGGGATCTACAAGTCCATCGACGGTGGGGAGACCTGGAGCCTCGCCGGGCTGTCGGGCTCGGAGCGGATCCACCGGGTCCTGACCCACCCCACGGACCCGGACGTAGTCTACGCCGGCGTCATGGGTCCCGCCTGGAGTGACGGCGAGGTTCGGGGGGTGTACCGCACCACCGATGGAGGCGAGACGTGGGAGCGGGTCCTGCACATCGATGCCGGAACCGGGGTCGCGGAGCTCGTCATGGACCCGGCCAACCCCGACAAGCTCATGGCGGCCATGTGGGACTTTCGCCGCGATCCGTGGTTCTTCCGGTCAGGGGGGCCCGGCAGCGGCTTGTACGTCACCCACGACGGGGGCGACACCTGGGTGGAGCGCACCGAGCGCGACGGGCTCCCGAGTGGCGAGCTGGGGCGGATGGGCCTGGCGATCTCGCCCTCCAATCCGGAGGTGGTCTACGCCCTGGTGGAGGCCACGCGCAGCGCCTTGCTCCGGTCCGACGACGGGGGTCGGAGCTTCCGAACGGTCAACGACAATCCGGGAATCGTGCCTCGCCCGTTCTACTATGCGGACCTCCGCATCGACCCGGCGAACGAAAACCGTATCTACTCCCTCCACAGCGCGATCCAGGTGAGCGAAGACGCCGGACGGACGTGGAGGACCGTGGTGCCTTCGGCCATCATCCACGGCGATGTGCACGAGCTGTGGATCGACCCCGGTGACTCCCGCCACATGATCATCGGGAACGACGGCGGCATCGGGATCTCCTTCGACCGGGGAGACCACTGGCGGTTCGTTGAGAACCTCACCCTGGCGCAGTACTACCACGTTTCCCTGGACGATCGGGTTCCCTACAACATCTACGGGGGGCTCCAGGACAACGGCTCCTGGTTTGGCCCGAGCGACGTCTGGGAGACCAAAGGCATCCTCAATGCCCACTTCACCCGGGTGGGGGGCGGCGACGGGTTCAGCGTGCTGGACGACCCTGCCGACGAGCGGTACGGCTATTCCATGTCCCAGGGCGGTGCGCTCCAGAGATTCGACCGCATCACTGGACATCGCGAGAGTATCCAGCCGGTCCATCCCCAGGGGATCCCGCTCCGGTTCAACTGGAACGCCGGGCTGGCCCTGGACCCGCACGAGACGGGCACGCTCTACCTCGGAAGCCAGTTTGTCCATCGGACCCGGGACCACGGTGCCTCGTGGGAGATCATTTCCCCCGACCTCACCACGAATGATCCGGCCAAGCAGGACCCTGCAACCGGAGGCCTCAGCCTGGATGCGACCGGCGCCGAAACGCACACCAGCGTCATCGCCATCGCCCCATCTCCCACGGAGCCGGGGGTGATCTGGGTGGGGACCGACGACGGCAATGTGCAGCTCACCCGGGATGGCGGTGCGAGCTGGACCCCGGTGGGGGAGAACATCCGCGGGGTCCCTGCGGGCACGTGGGTCCCCGATGTACAGCCCTCCCTCCATGATCCCGCCACGGCCTACGTGGTCTTCGAGGATCACCGACGGGGCAACTGGGAGACATACCTCTATCGCACCGAAGACTACGGAGAGCGTTGGGAGCGGCTGGACGGTTCCGGGGTGGACGGCTTCGCGCATGCCATCGAAGAGGACCCGCGCGAGCCCAACCTGCTCTTCCTGGGAACCGAATTCGGGCTCTACTTCTCCACCGACCGAGGGGGCAGCTGGCAGCGGTGGACCCATGTGCCCGCCATGCCCGTCCGGGACCTGAAGATTCATCCCCGGGAGGGCGACCTGGTGCTGGGAACCCACGGGCGTGGGCTCTGGGTCCTGGACGACATCCACCCCCTCCGGGCCCTGGCTCGGGACGGACCCGGTTCCCAACCTCTCCGGATCTACGAGGTGAACCGGGCGATTCTCCACGACGTGGCCGAAGCCATCGGATACCGCTCCACCGGGATGGCCATGTGGCAGGGGGCCACTCGCCCCTACGGCGCGCTGGTCTATTTCGGCGTCCACCCGGACAGCGGCCCCGGCACGGTGGATGTCACGGTGGCCGACGCGGCCGGGCGCGCGGTCCGGACCGAATCGATTCCTGCGGAGGTGGGACTGAACCGGTGGGTCTGGAATCTCCGGGCAGGCGGGGAGGTGGAGGAGAGCCCCGACGCCGCGGACGGCGCGGAAGTCCTCCCGGGCCCCTATACGGTCACGGTCGAAAAGGACGGTGTCGCGGTCAGTGGAGTGCTGGAGGTCGTGGACGACCCCCGGGTTCCTCCGGTCTCTCGTGCCCAGATGCGAGCACGGCTCGCGGCCTACAAGGAGGCCATGGCCCTGACGGAGACCGCGAACGAGGCCCGGACCCGACTCCGGCAGGTCGTGGAAGGGGTCGAGGCGGCACTCTCGAACCTGGACGGAGATCTTCGCGCCGAGGGTCGTGACCTCCTGGAGTCCCTCTCCGCGCTCCGGGAGCGCCTCTTCACCGGACCGGAGTGTCAGGGGATCTGCCCCGGCGATCCGGTGGCCAGCGAGGTGGGACAGCCGCTGCGCCGGCTGAGAGGCGGGAAGGGCGCACCCACGCCGCTGGAGGAGGAGTTGCTGGACCGCGCCGAAGCGGCTCTGGAAGTCGTGCTCCAGGAGGTCAACGGCGCGCTCGAGGGGCGCGTGAGCGCGTTCCGGGATGCGCTCCGGGCCGCCGGGTACACGCCCCTTCCGGAGCTGACACCGGTGCGTCGAGAAGATCCGTAGGGTTTGCGGGACTCCGGGGGCGGCGGGCCGGAGGCCAACGCCGCCCCCACAGGGAAGTTCAACCTGAACTGGGGCCACACCATGCTGAAATCCGCCCTCCTCTGGGCGTCCACCAATCCCACGATGGCGCAGCGTCTGCCCCGTTACCGCTTCGTCCAGCGGGCGGTACGTCGCTTCATGCCCGGCGAGCGCATGGACGACGCGCTCCGGGAGGGTGAGGCGCTGGCGGCCCTGGGCACCCCGACCCTCGTGACAGAGCTGGGTGAGAACGTGGACTCGGCGGCAGCGGCGCAGAGGGTGGTGGACGAGTACCTGCGCCTGGCGGGAGAGGTTCGGTCCCGTGGCCTGGACATGCAGCTGTCGGTGAAGCCCACACACCTGGGGTTGGACCAGGGGCTGGCGGGGGCGGCGGAGAACGTGGTGCGGCTCGCCCGGGAGGCGGACGGTATCGTCTGGGTGGACATGGAGTCGAGTCCCTACGTCGATCCCACGCTGGAGCTCGTGCGGGAGGCCCGGAGCAGGGTCCCGAACGTGGGGGTCTGCCTGCAGGCGTACCTGCACCGTACCGAGGCCGACTACGAGGCACTCCTCCCCGACATCCCCAACCTCCGACTGGTCAAGGGGGCCTACCTGGAGCCCCCGGAGGTCGCGCTCCCACAGAAGACGGATGTGGACGAGGCCTTCCGCCGCCTCGCGGTGCGCATGCTCCGCGACCGGAAGGCGGGTCGGATGGGGTTCGTGGCCCTGGGCACGCACGACCCGCGGCTCATTCGAGAAGCGTCGCGGGCGGCCCGCGAGCTGGACGTACCGGGATCGGACTGGGAAGTGGAGATGCTCTACGGGATCGGTGTCTCGGAGCAGGGAAGGCTGCGCCGCAGCGACATCCCACTGCGGGTGCTCATCTCGTACGGTGCGCACTGGTTCCCGTGGTACATGCGCCGGCTGGCGGAGAGGCCCGCCAACGTGGGATTCGTGCTGCGACAGATGCTCAAGCGGTGAACCCCTCAACGGGCTCGGTGCCCCCCGACGCGCACGGATCCGGGGCGGGAGGTGCGGCACCGTTTCACCAGCCCTCCCGCCGCTGGGCGGTTCTGGCCCTCCTCTCCACTGCGCTCCTCCTGGGGATGAGCGAGTGGTTCACCGCCACGGCGGTGGCCCCACAACTCCAGGAGCGGTGGAGCCTCACCGCTCAGCAGGTTGCGGCGCTCACGGTCCTGGTGCAGTGGGGCTTCGTGGCCGGAACCGCAGTCGCCGCCGTGCTGAACCTGGCGGACGTCGTTCCATCCCGGGTCTTCTTCTCCCTCTCCGCGCTGGGGGCCGCTGGGGTGAACGCCGCCCTCCTGGCGTCGCCGGGATTCTCCGAGGGCGCCGTCCTCCGGTTCCTCACGGGTCTCTTCCTGGCCGGAGTGTATCCGCCGGCCATGAAGATGATCTCCACCTGGTTCCGGTCCGCCCGTGGGCTGGCCATCGGAACCGTCGTGGGAGCCCTGACCGTGGGCAAGGCGGCGCCCTACCTCCTGAAGGCACTGGGGGGGACCAGCCTGGAGGCGGTGGTGCTGGGGACCTCCGCGGCCGGTGTGGTGGCCAGCTTCCTGGTCCTGGTCCTCTACCGAGACGGACCCCACGCCTTTCCGTCCCGCCCCTTCGCCTGGTCGCGGGTCGGGGAGCTGGTGCGCCACAAGCCCACCATGCTGGCCACGGGGGGCTACCTGGGGCACATGTGGGAGCTGTATGCCATGTGGACCCTGGTCCCTGCGTATTTCATGGTGGCCCTGGGGGGTCGTGGGCTCGAGGGCTCCTGGCTCTCGGCCGACCTCCTGGGTTTCGCTACCATCGCCGCCGGGGGCGCCGGAGCGGTGCTGGCGGGCCGCTGGGCGGACATCCTGGGACGGGAGCGAATCACCATCTGGGCCATGGCGGTGAGCGGCGGATGCGCGCTGACCGTGGGGTGGCTCGTCGCGGCCCCCCTCGCCCTCCTCCTTCCACTGACCCTGGTGTGGGGGTTCAGCGTGGTGGCCGACTCCGCCCAGTTCAGCGCGGTGGTGACCGAGGTGGCGCCAGCGCATGCCGTGGGCACCGCCCTCACGCTCCAGACCGCCCTGGGATTCGCACTCACGGGCTTCTCCATCGATCTGGCCAGCCGCGTGGTGGACAGCTCCGGGTGGGGGGCAGGCTTCTCCCTGCTGGCCATCGGGCCCGCCCTGGGGATCTTGAGCATGGTGACCCTCCGCAGGCGGCGGCGCTCGGCCTGAGAGAACTCGTCCGGGCTGAGGGAGGGGGTGGGAGATGCGGATGCGGCCGGAGTTGTGGGCGCGGCGTCTTCACGACGGCGACACAGCCGGTCGGCCCACCCCCTCCCGCGCCGGCACGACCCGAGCGACCACCTCGTGGCGGTGCCCGTCGTCCAGAAGGGGCACCACCGGCCCGGGGAGCGGTGTCCCATCCAGCTTGAGGGTCTCCAATTCCCCCGTCCCGCGTCCCGGATTCTCCACCCGGATCAGGTAGCGAGCTGCACCCACGCGCCGCTCCACCTGGTACCCGGTCCACCTGCGTGGAATGCAGGGCTGGATCCGGATCCCCCCGGGGACGGGTTGGATCCCGAGGATCTGTTCCATACCGAGTCGATAGAGCCAGGCAGCGGAGCCCGTGTACCAGGTCCACCCTCCGCGCCCCCGGTGGGGCGGCTCCCCGTAGACGTCTCCGGCCACCACGTAGGGCTCCACCCGGTAGGGATCCGGCGAGGCCCCGCTGTCGGGGCGGAGGAGGGGATTCAGGATCCGGAAGACCTCTTCTGCCCGGTCGCCGTCCCCCAGGAGGGTGAATGCCCAGCCGACCCAGGTGGCTGCATGGGTATACTGGCCCCCGTTCTCTCGCACCCCCGGCGGGTAGCTCTTGATGTACCCGGGGGATCTGCGTGTCAGGTGGAAGGGTGGCTTCAGGAGGCGTACGATCCGGGCCTCCCGGTCCACGAGCTCTCGCCAGACGCTCTCCATGGCGGTCCGGCACCGCTGGGGATCCCCGGCCCCGGAGAGCACGGCCCACGTCTGGGGCAGGGAGTCGATCCGACCCTCCTCGTTGGCGCTGGACCCCAGGGGAAACCCATCGTCGTAGGTCCCCCGGATGTACCAGTTCCCATCCCAAGCGAGTCGCTCCACCGCCTCCCTGAGCGCCCTTGCACGAACCTCCAGAGCCTCGCCACGGGAAGGCTCCCCGCGTTCCCGACAGACGGGTGCGAACCGGGTCAGGACATCGATGAGGAACCACGCCAGCCAGACGCTCTCACCGCGGCCCGCCCGGCCGGCCCGGTTGAGCCCGTCGTTCCAGTCCCCGGTGCCCAGGAGCGGGAGTCCCCGGGGGGAGAGGATGCCGTCCCGCTCCAGGGCGCGCAGACAGTGGTCGTAGAGGGGCGCCTCTCCCGACGCCGGATAGACGTCGTAGCGCTCCGACTCACCTGGCTCGAGGAGCGGACCGTCCAGGTAGGGTACCGGCTCGTCCAGAAGGCCCCGGTCTCCGGTGGCTGCCAGGTACTCGGCCGTGACGAACGGGAGCCAGAGCCGGTCGTCCGAACACCGGGTCCGCACTCCCCGGTCGTCCGGGGGATGCCACCAGTGCAGGACGTCCCCCTCGGGGAACTGGTGCCGGGCGGCATCCAGGATTCGTTCGCGACAGAGGTCCGGCGCCTGGTGGAGGAAGGCCAGGGAGTCCTGGAGTTGATCTCGGAAGCCGAATGCGCCGCTGGACTGGTAGTATCCGGTCCGACCCCAGATGCGAGACGAGAGCGTCTGATGAAGGAGCCACCCGTTCAGGAGCCGGTCCATGGCGGGCTCCGGGGTCCGTACGAGGAGGGAGTCCAGGAGCCCGCTCCACCGGCGTCGGACCGCCACGCGGGCCCGGGCTCCACCCCCCTCCCCACGGAGTGCGGCCACCGCTTCCTCGGCGACCTCGAGAGTCCGGGCCGAGACGAGGAAGAAGCGTACGCGCCGCCGCCCGCCGGCCGGAATGTCGAGGTGGAGTTGGAGTGCGGCACATGGATCCAGTCCCGCACCCACCTTCCCGGCGAGCCCCACCCGGAGGAGACCCGCGGGTCGGGCCCGATCCCCCTCGTCCCCGAGGAACTCCCGCCGGTCGCACGTGAAACCGTGGACCACCGCGTCCGCGGCCACCGCCCCGACGCGAGGGTAGGAGCCGGGCGGGAAGGGGCACCGGGCCCGCAGGATCCCCTTCCCAGGATCGAAGCCGGTGGTGACGTGGGGTGCGGTGACGGCGCGGCGATTCCCCAGCACCCACTCGACATACAGGGTTGCCGTCACCCTTCGGGGGCGGTTCCGGCAGTCTGATACGCGGAGGTCGTACACCTTTGCGGAACCCTCCTCCGGAACCCAGATGCGCAGGGCCTGGTCCAGTCCGTGGGCCCGGTTCCGGAAGACCGTCTCTTCCGCGCGATGGACCACCCGATGCGGAGGGATGCCAGCCGGGGCCGGGGTAGGCGTCCAGATTTCTCCCGTCTCTTCGTCCCGGAGATAGAGGATCTCTCCCGCCGGGTCCCGTACCGGGTCGTTGGCGAAGGGCGTGAGTCGGGACTCTCCCGCGTTTTCGGCCCAGGTGTACCCGCCGCCGGACTCGGTCACCAGCGTTCCGAAACCCGGGTTGGCGAGGACGTTGCTCCAGGGCGCGGGGGTATGCCCACCCTCATCCATTTCGATGACGAAGCTGCGGGCGCGAGGTGCGTGCCCTCCCCAGCGCCCGCGGAAGTGGAGGCCCGCCAGGGCCGGTAGGGGCGGGTCGTGGGTGGCCTCCAGCGGCGAGGAGGGAACGGGGACGAAGACGGGCAGCTCGATTCCCTCCTCCGGGGATTCGCCGAGGAACCCTTCGAGGGAATCGACGTCCTCGCCTAGGAACAGGGTGCTGGCCTCCCTCAGGCGCGCCTCGGAAGCTCCCGAGATCCGTCCCCCGGGGACGTAGAAGACGCCTCCGGCGGCGTTCAGCAGGCGAAGGAGTCCCATGTCCCGGAGCGTGGCCTCGATCGACCCCCGCACAGGCTCACCGTAGGCATCTTGCTCGCGCCCGACCACCACGAGGTCGAACTCCACCCCGCGGGCCCCCAGGTAGGGATGCGCACGCAGGAGCTGCCGCAGGAGGGGGCCCTGCGCCTCCGGGCGGCGCACCACGGTCAAGACGGGCCGGTCCCCCGAGACACCGAGGGACCAGAGGAACTCCTGTCCCGCTCCGCCATCGCTCGCCGGCCCCGGGTCCGTGGGTTGCACCCGGTACGGGAATGCGAGGTGGGTGAGCAGCCTCTGGAACAGGGGAGGCTCGTGGGGCTCCACCCCCAGGCGCTGCCGGAGCCTCCGGCACCGATCTCTCAGGTGGTTCTGCGCCACGGCGAAGCTCCCGGGAGAGTGCAGCGTCTCCAGGGCCCGCGCCACGGATCCCCTGCTGTGCCCCACACCGTTGAGGAATGCGACCACGGCCTCGCCGCCGGGCGGAATCGTCACCCGAAGGCTCCAGGACGCCACCGGGTCGATGGGGGCCCAGGCCCCGCCAGGGGGACGACCGGCGTGGGGGATCCGGGCTCCCCGGGGGGAGGAGAGGTCACCGAGCCGGCCCAGGAAACGCTCACGATCCACCTCCCAACCCACCATGGTCCAATCACCCGTTACGGGCACGTACCGGACCCCGAGACAGACGGGTGTGTCGTCCAGGCCCTCGGCGCGGCGACCGAACCAGAGCGTGCCGGTCCTCAGGTCGGGGTCCGCCTCCACGAAGAGACGGGCGAACGCCGGATGGCGACGGTCCTCGGAGGGGCGGGCCAGAGCCACCTCGGCCAGGGTGGTTACCTCCACGGTCCGGGGCCCCGAGGTCTCGTTCACCACCCCCACCTCCCGAATCTCCACGTCGGCGGAGGGAGCCACAGTGATCCGGGTCCGAAGGCGAAGGGGGCCGACGTCGCGATGGAGCTCGACGGAGCTCTCGCCGAACAGGACCTCTTCATGCTCGGCCTTCTCCCAGGTCGGGGCCCGGGCCACCGAGTGCATCTCGCCGGTGCTCCGGTCCAGGACATAGCCCCACTCCCCCCATGCCACGGAAGTGGGGTCCGGCCGCCACCGAAAGATGTCGAATCCCTCCCAGCGGAGGCCTCCTCCTCCGTTGGCCATGACGAAAGCGCTGAGGCGGCCGTTGGCCAGGGCCGTGCTCTCCGGCGGGAAGGTCGCCAGGGCCACATGCCAGGGAGGAACGGGGGCAGGGAGAGGGGGAGTGACCGGGCGCACCCGAGGCGCCGCCACCTCGCAGGTCACGCGAACGGATCCCGGCGCCCGCTCATGCAGGAGGAACTCCAGCGCCTGGGCCTCGGCGCCACGGTGGAAGCGGTCCACCATGGCCCCACCGGTGAGGGCGTGGTGTATGCCGGCCAGGAGCATTCCCTGGTGGTGCGCCATGATGGTCTGCACGACTCGCGGAGCGCTTCCCCGGCCCCCGGGCTCTCCGAAGTCGGCGGCATCCCAGTACCCCACCGGCCCCTCCAGACCCATGGCGTGCGCTCGTCGGAGTTCCTCGAGGGCTTCCCGGGGTGCGACCGTCATGGCCAGCCCCATGGCGTACGGCGCCACCACGACCCGGGGGGCGGCGTCACGATGAAGGGCCAGGGACGGGACGCCGAACGCACGATACCGGTACCGGCGCCCCTCGTCCGTCTCGCCGTAGGCCGACTCGGACACGCCCCACGGGAGCCCGAGCTTCCTTGCGAACTGGATCTGAGCCCGAACAGCCCCGTGGCAGGCCTCATGCGAGAGGGAGCCTTCCGGAGTCCGGAGGAAGAGGGATGGGAGGAGATACTCGAACATGCTCCCCCCCCACGAGACGAGGGCAGCCCCTTGTTCCAGACGGCGGAAGGGGCGTCGGAGGGTCAGCCAGTGCTCGGCTGGGACCTGGTCCAGCATGATGGCGACATAACTGGCCAGGCGTGCCTCGGAGGCGAAGAGGTCGTAGTAGCTCTGGTCCAGGGTCACCGCGTCGGCATTGTAGCCGATGTGGAACAGCTTCCGCGACGGATCGAAGAGGAAGCGGAAGTCCATGTCACGCACGAACCGGTCCAGGCGCTCTGCACACTGCGCCGTGGTCTCGCAGAGCTGATGGGCGGCGGCCTCCGCCTCTGCCAGTGAGACGCGGAGGTTCTCGGCCCAAGCTTCCACCCCAGGGCGGTCGAACCCACCGTCGGGACCGTGGCTGGGAGCTCTGACCGCCCGGATCAGGCGGGTGACGATCTCCTGGAGTCGTCGATGGTAGGCTGGGAGCGCCTCCAGGGTGGGTCGGTCCGACAGCGCAGCGCGAAGCTCTCCCCATGCGCGACCCACCGAGGAATCCTCCGGCGCCCCGCTCAACTGATTCGGAGGTGCTCGCAGGACGGGGCCCCAGGGGAGGAGGGTCTCCCACTCCTCCTGCAGCGCCGCCAGGGAGCGCCCGGTTGCCGCCAACCACCAACGCAGCTCGGCCATCTCCGCCGCCGGTGGCCGGGTCCCGGCAACCGACGCCAGGACCTCCTGCTCCAGCCCCAGGAGCTGCGCGTGCCAGACGTCGAACGGCGGGGCGGGGGAGAGTGATCCCAGGGCCACCGGCTGCTCGGGCCAGCGGCGGAGCCCCTGGGCGAGTCGCAGGGTGGATGCATCGGAGAGGCCGAGGGCCCGGAGACGTTCGGCGGCCAGGTCGAGGCTGTCCGCCAATCCGCTCATGGCGCGGAGGAGTGGGGGCGGAGTCGTCAACAGCGCCTGCAGCCCGGCGGACACGGACCACATGCAGGCGGCGAGGTTGCCGCTGTCCACCGTGGACACGTATCGGGGGTGGAGGGCTACGAGCCTCCGCGTGTCGTACCAGTTGAGAAGGTGCCCTCGGTAGGTCTCCAGGCGGGAAAGGGTATCCAACATCGCGGCGATCCGGGCCACGAACCTGCCCGGCGACAGGTGTCCCAGGTCCAGGGCGATCTGCGCGGTCACCAGGGAGAGGCCCACATTGGTGGGAGAGGTCCGGTGTGCCGTTCCCACCGGGGGGTCGAACTGGACGTGGTCCGGAGGAAGCCAGTGATCCTCCGGGCCTGCGTACCGCTCGAAGAAGGCCCACCCCTTCCGGAGAATGAGCCGAAGCTCCTGGCGCTCCGCCCGGGAGAATCCTGCGATCGCCGTGGCTCCGGATGGCCGCCCGAGGAACCACGCGGCGAAGGGCGAGCCGATCCAGACCAGGAGCCAGGGAAGGGCCGCCCCTGTGGCCAGCACCCCCACCGCTGCACTCGACACCCCGAAGGCCGCCAGAACCAGGAGCGCCCAGCGCATCTCGGTGAAGTAGAAGCGAGGCCCCAGTTCTCCACCCGTCACCCGAGAGGTGGCGGCCGCTGGGGTCCACTGCAGGAGGAATCTGCGCGTCACGGCCAACCTGAAGAGAGTCCGAGTGACCGCGTCCAACACCACCCAGGCCTCCCAGGGAAGGAGCACCAGCCCCACCAACCACCGACCCAGCGCCGAGCGCGCCCGCTGCGTCCTCCAGAACGGCGCCATGGACGGGGAAGCCGTCAGGTAGCTCCGGGTCCCCACCAAGAGGGGTAGCAGGATCGGCACCGCCAGGAGCCCCGCGCACCATGCGGTCCACCACGATGCACCTCCGGGGAGCCCGCTCCATCCCATGAGGAGGAGCACCAGCAACCCCGGTGCGAGGAGACTCCTTCGGAGGTTGTCCAGGACCTTCCACTGGGCCAGCCAGGAAAGGGGATTCGATATGCGCGGCCCCCCGGTGGACGGCACGCTCCGGCGAAGCCAGGGGAGGAGTTGCCAATCCCCTCGAATCCACCGGTGGAGCCTTCGCATATGAGACCCGGGCGTAGCCGGGAAGTCCTCCAGCACCGCGACGTCCGACACCAGCCCGGCGCGACCCAGGACGCCCTCGAAGAGATCGTGGCTCAGGATCGCATCGGTGGGAACTCTACCCTCCACCGCTCGCCCGAATGCGGCCACGTCATAGATGCCTTTCCCGGCGAAGATCCCTTCCCTGAACAGATCCTGGTAGACGTCGGAGGCGGCGTTGGAGTAGAGGTCCAGGCCCTCCTCCCCTTGGAAGATGCGGGTGAAGAGGGAGGCCGGGTGGCCCGGGTGGGTGTCGATCCGGGGTTGGAGCACCGTGTATCCCCCGATCACCCGACCGTCCGGACCCCACACGGCCCGATTGAGGGGGTGGGCCAGCGCCCCTGCGAGGCGCGCCGCCACGCCGGAGGGCAGACGGGTGTCCGCGTCAAGGGTCAGGACGAACCGCGTGCCGCGGAGGTCCACTGGCTCTCCAACCCGAGGCACCAGACCCCCGAGCTCGCCGGTGATCAGGAAACGATTGAACTCCTGCAACTTCCCCCGTTTTCGTTCCCAGGCCATCCAACGGCGCTGCTTGGGGTTCCAGAGGCGAGAGCGGGCGAGAAGGTAGAAGGGTCCCCCCTCCGGTCCGCCGTGTCGGAGGTTCAACCCCCGCATTCCGTCGACGGCCGTTGCCAGGATCGCCTCGTCCCGCGGGGTGACCTCCTCTTGCGCATCACAAGGGTCCGCCAGGAGGACGAAGCGGAGGTTCGGGTCCCGGTTCGCCAGGTAGTTCACCTCCAGCCCCCGAAGCAGCTCCTGGACCTCCTCCACCCTCCCCAGGATGGCCGGCACGGCGACGCAGGTGCGGCAATCCGGGGGCAGGCCCCGGCCGAAGTCCATCTTCGGGAGGGCCCGGGGAGGTACGAGCCGCATGGCCAGGGCATTCGCCACGGCCACCCCCACGGCGCTGGCGGGGATGACCGCCACGAAGCACACGGCGACCAGGAGCCAGCTCGACACGCCCCCCTCCGCCAGCGGCGAGATCATGAGCAACGCGAGTGCCGCGGTGAGGACCACCAGGACCGCGAAATACCCTGGGCCCACACAACGGAAGAGCACGCGGCGTAGCCATCGCTGCGGCGGGTGCCCGACCTCCAGCCCCGACTCGAAACGGCGGCGCCCGGACCCGATCAAGACCTCGCCCACGTGGGCGCCGTTGCCGCCTCGCTCACGGCTCGCTCGGACGGCCGCTTGGGCCACCGCGAGCTCCGACCGTCCGCTCCAGCGGGCCAGCTCCTCCACGGCTTGCCGGTACCGGTCCCGAGTGTGGAAGTCCATTCCCTCGTATGTCCCGGCGGGATCCAGGGTGCGAAGGCATCGGTCCACGACGCTGAGTGTCTCCACCACCTCCTTCCAGTCCTCCGCGTCCAGGCTCCTGAGACAGAGGATTGCCGTGGAGACCTCCTCGCTGCTCACCTCCTCGATGGCTTCCCCCTCCGGCGGGGATCCCGCAGTCGTTCCGGCAGCTCGCACCAGCGACTCCAGCGCGCAGACGCGCAGGAATGCCGGGAGAGCCCAGAGTTCTCCCACCCGCAACGCCGCGACCCTCTGGAACGCGGTCACGTACCGCTCGATGGCGTCCCGGTCCGCGAAGCCACCGGACACCGTCATGAGCTCCCGGGCCAGGAGCTCCACCCGGGTGGTCCCCTGGTCGTCGGCCTTGGGGAGTGAGGCGAGGAAGTCGGGGGTGAGGTCGGTTCGGATCTGGGTGCAGGCTCCCATGACGAGGTGCCGGTTGTCCAGGAGCCACTCTTCGGCGGAGGCTCCCCGTCGCTCCCCCGTCTCCAACCCGGCATAGACCCCCTGTACACGGTCTCTCAGCCGAATGAGCCGCCGCCGGCCTCGCCGGACCGGACCACGCACCATTCGGGCGGCGGTGGTGTGGGCCAAGTCCTCCGCCGCCGACGTCAGGCCGGGATCCTCGGACCCGCTCACGATCAGGCCCGGGGACTCGGCTCCCGAGTGCCCTCATGCGGGACCACCTCTTCCCGGCGTGGGGCGGCGGCGGGGGCGTCCTGGAGGACGAGAACGGGAAGCTCCGAGCGATCCAGGAGGGCCCGGGTCACTGTGCCGAACCCGGTCCCGGGTGCCGCACCCGACCCGTGGGCGCTCAGCACCACGAATTCCGCCTGCTCCCTGGCCGCCAGCTCCATGATGGCGGTACAGACGTTTTCGTCGACCAGGACCCGGTGGTCCACTGCCACGTCCTGGATTCCCAGGCGCGCTGTCAGAGCGGTCAGATACCTGCGGGCCAGCCACTCGCTGTGGGAGGTATACTGCTCCGCCAGAGAGCGCAGTTGATCGTCGGCCCCGGGCACCTCCAGGGCCGGGGGCCGGACCACGTGGAGGAGCATCACCTTCCCTCGCTCCTCCCTCGCCAGGATGAGGGCCATGCGGAAGGCCCACTCCGCCCGGTGGGAGCCGTCCACCGGTACCAGGACCCTCCGCAGGGAGCGGGTCCAGGGCCCCGGCATGCCGCACGGGAGGAGTAGCACGGAGGTGCGCGCCCCCTTCAGCACCTTGTTGGCCGTGCCGGAGATCGGAAACTGGGACCCCCCTCCTTCGCCGTGGGTCGTGACGGCGACGAGCTGGACCCGGTGCTTTTCGGCCGCTTCAACGATCTCGTCGGCGGGACACCCCACGGTGACCACCACCTCAGCGGGGACATGGGCCTCTCGAAATCGGGCCCGGAGCGTCTCCAGGTAGGCTTCCGCCTCGGTGCGCCCCAACATCCACTCGGATGGATCCGGGGGGAAAGCGCCCCCGCTGACCTCCCCCTTCCGGACGACCCGCAAGAGGATCACCCGGCTGCCGAATGCGCCGGCGATGTCAAGGACCACCGGGATGGCGGAGGCGGCCCGCTCGGAGCCGTCCAGGGGTAGGAGGATCCTATCGATCATTCTCGGCTCCGCGGGAAGAGGGGGTTCGCCGAATCTTCGGGCAAGGAGGGTGCCGTGGCCGCCCGTCCACGGGGGCGCCGGTGATAGGCGTCCGCGCGGACTTGCGGCCCATCGGGGTGCCGGCACGATCGGTGGAGATGGGCACTTCGGCGCGGCGTGTGCCGATGTGTCACCCGCCGTGGCGCCGGGGAGGAGGGGTGTCGCACGGCATCGGGTCCCGCTCCGAGGGCTGGCGCCGGGGGGGGGGCTGGGATAGCCTGGTGCTCCGTCCCGGTGGGCGCGGCTTCCAGGAGGGATTCGTGCAGGCGAGAAGCAGCAGGGAGAGCGGCCCGGTCGGCCTGGTCCAGTCACTGGAAGAAGGGCTCGCGCCAGACGGCGGGCTCTACATGCCCATGGAGTGGCCCGCGCTCCCACCTCCACCGCCCTCTCTGGGTGAGACCCTCTCCGACACGGCGGCGTGGGCTGCGCCGCACCTCGTTGAAGGGATGCTCCAGAGGTCGGAGTTGGAAGCGGTGGCGCGCGAGGCCCTGAACTTCCCGGTCCCCCTCACCTCGCTGGACGGGCGGATTCAGCTCCTCGAGCTGTTCCACGGTCCCACTCTCGCCTTCAAGGACGTGGGAGCCCGGTTCCTCGCCCGGGTCTGGTCCCGACTGGAGGACCCGACCCCGCGAACCGTGCTGGTGGCCACCTCCGGGGACACGGGTGGGGCCGTGGCCCGGGCCTGCCACGGCCTGGCCGGGGTCCGGGTGGTGGTGCTCTTTCCGAAAGGGCGCGTCTCCGACGTACAGCGGCGCCAGTTCACCACCCTGGGGGGAAACGTTGTCGCGGTCCAGGTGGACGGACCCTTCGATCGATGCCAGCAGCTGGTGAAGGCCGCACTCCGGGACCCAACACTCCGACGTCGGCACCGACTCACTTCCGCCAACTCGATCAACCTCGGTCGGCTTCTCCCCCAGGTCTTCTACTACCTGCACTTGGCGCGGCTGGAAGGGTGGGGGAAGGGAGAGCCGGCGAGGCGGCCCGTGATCGTCCCCTCGGGAAACCTGGGGAACATCACCGCCGGGGTCCTGGCAAGCCGGACCGGAGCGCCCCTGGGCTCCCTGGTGGCCGCCCTCAACGCCAATGACGCGCTGCTCCGCTATTGCCGGGAAGGCGTCGTGAGGGACGCGCCGGTGCGCCGAACCCTCGCCACCGCCATGGATGTGGCGCACCCCTCGAACCTGGAGCGCCTCGAGGACCTCTTCGGGTACGACCCCTCCCGGCTTCAGGCGGCGCTGAATCCGACCTCCGTCCCGGATGAGGAAGTCGAGGCCGCCATCCGGTGGGCCTGGACGACCTGCGGCACCCATCTGGATCCGCATACTGCCGTAGGTGTGGCGGTGGCGCGGCGGGAGCCCTGGAGTGCAGGACGGGTCACCGTCCTGGCCACGGCCCACCCGGCCAAGTTCCCCCGAGTGGTGGAGCGGTGTACCGGTGTTCCGGTCCCGGCCCACCCCCGGTTGTCGGCAGAGGCGAGGCTGCCAGAGGTCGTCCTCTCCCTGGAGGGTGACCTTGAGGCCCTGGACGCGGTCCTTTCCGGGGCCGGGGACCCGTACCGATGCGAGGAAGGGACGTGAGCGACGGATACTGGGTGCGGGTACCGGGCTCCACCTCCAACCTGGGTCCGGGCTTCGATGTCCTGGGGATGGCGGTGGACGTCTTTCTCGAGGCCCGCTACCGCCCCGGGCCCGACCCCCTCGTGCTCCTCCGGAGCGGAACGTTGGCCGAGATCTCCGTGGATCCGAGCCACGACCTGGTGCTTGAGGCGTTACTTGAGACATATGGGCTCAAGTCGCTACCAGAGATGGAAATGGAGTTGCGGAGCGAGACCGACGTGGCTCAAGGAGACGCACCGCCGGGCGGAGTGCTCGAGGTTCATTCGCGGATTCCGGTGGGGCGCGGGCTGGGTTCCTCAGCAGCAGCCCGCATCGCAGGTCGCGTCCTGGGGCTGCTGTCCGTTGGTCGTGCCGTGGATGGAGGAGCCGTGGTGGACTGGGTCGCGGCAAGGGAGGGGCACCCGGACAACGCGGCCCCTGCCATCACCGGGGGCCTCGTGGCAGCCCGGATCGCCGAGAGCGGGGAGGTGCGGTGTACGGACTATCCGGTCAGCCCACGCCTCGGGTGGGTGTACGCCGCCCCCGAGGCACCGCTGGACACCGCCACAGCCCGGGCGGCCCTCCCGGAGACCGTGCCCCACGGGGTCGCGGTCCGGACCGCTGCGCGGATGGCGTTCCTCCTTTCGGCGCTGGCGCGCGGGGAGGGCGAGGTCCTGGCGGAGGCCATGGACGACGAGCTCCACGTCCCGTACCGGCTCCCCCTCGTTCCCGGTGGAGAGGCGGCCGCCCTTGCCGGCCGCGCTGCAGGCGCGTGGGCGGTGACCCTCTCCGGGGCCGGCTCGGGACTCATCGCGGTCTGCCCCCTGAAGCGGGTGAGACCGGTGAGGGAAGCCATGGTCCGGGCCTTCCAAAGGGCTCCGGAGGCGGGCGGCGGATTCTCCCTGCACCTGAGACCCTGGCACGAGGGCACCCGCTGGGGGGTGGAGGAAGCCGCCGACCAGGGATCCCCCCGCGACTGATCGGGAATCCCGCGTGCGTTGACGCGGGCTCCCCACCCAGCGCACCAGGAACCCGGGGTCCGCTGCCCCCGTATCGTCTCCGATCCCGGCTACCGGTCGCGGCTGGTGGCGATCCGCCAGCTTCCCAGGGTGAGAACCGGGAGCACGAAGACCAGCAGGAAGATCCAGGTCATGAGTCCGTATCCACGGGCGATCAGGTCTACCAGGCCGAAGGCGGAGAGGCCGCTCCCCAGAAGGAGGAGCACCGCCGCAACCGCAGGGCGGCCCCAGGAGGGGAAGGGGCGCTCTCCGGCCTCGAATCCATGCGCGATCCGTTCGTTCACGGCATGGATCAGCCCGGTCCCGGTCTCCACCAGGGTTCCCAGGAGCACCAACTGGAAGAGGCCGCGGAAGAGGGGTGAGCCCAACGCCTCGAGAACGGCGGCAGCCGGTACCGCCCGGTCCAACGCCTCGGGCCACGCACCCAGAAGGGCGATGTAGAAGAGGAGCGCCGGGATCATGGCCAGGGGCCCGACGAGGAGTCCGGCCCCCAACGTCACGCTTCGGCTGCGGTGGTTCCGGAGGACGAAGAGGATCGCCGGGAGAATGCCGATGTTGTAGCCGGCGTAGCGGACACCGCTCAGGGCCCAGTTGGCGTCTCCGGTGGCGGGCGAGCGAAGGGCCTCGGCCATCTGGGGCCCGAAACGCAGCACCGCCCACCCGGCAAAGACCGCATAGGTCACGTAGAGAAGGATGGACCAAACCGTCAGGACCCGCTCGATCAGCTCGCTTCCCTTGAGGGTCAGGAAGCCGACCAGGCACATCATGAAGCCCACTCCGAGGGGATACGGGAGTCCGAAGGTATCCCGGACGATCTCACCGGCGGCGGCAGCTACCACGGCCAGGACGAGCAGGAGCATTCCCAGGTAGGCGACCTCGTACGCCACCCAGCCGGGCCCCATCAGGTTCTTCATGAGCGCCCGGTAGTCGAAGCTCCGGGTCATCCGGGCGAACTCGAAAGTGGCCATGGCCACCGCGCTCCAGAGGAGCGTCGCCATGGCCATGGCCCAGAGACCCTGGGCGGGGCCGATGGAGAGGAAGAATTCCACCAGCTCACGTCCGGTACCGTATCCTCCGGCGATGACCACGGACTGGAAGACGAGTCCGGGGAGGATCAACTGCTTGAGCGTCGGAAGTGGACTCTTCATGAGGGGGGATCTCGTCGGGGGTGGGCGCCAGAACGGCGCGAGGCAAGGTCGTCGGAGGGCACGGTGAGGTCCCCGGACGGTCGTGCGAGGCCGTCGGACTCGGCCGGAAGAGCAGGGGGCCGGAGGGGGAGGTCCGCATCCGACTCGTCCCCGGGGTACCGGGGATGTCGGCCGCGTCCTCCGGGACCACGGTCCCGGAGACCCCGGGGAGCCACCGCAACTTCCACCCGGGCGAGGAGTCCATCCACCAGGACGGCCAGGAGGGCCGCCGGGAGGGCTCCGGAGAGGATGAGGCGGGTGTCCGAGAGGGCGAGGCCCGCCACGATGGGCTCGCCCAGTCCGCCGGCACCGATGAAGGCGGCCAGGGTCGCCGTCCCGACGTTGATGACGGCAGCGGTTCTGATCCCGGCCATGATGACGGGAGCCGCCAGGGGCAGTCGGATCTGCAGGAGGACCTGCCCACCGGTCATGCCCAACGCCGTGCCGGCCCGCACCGCAGCGGGATCGGCCTCCACAACACCCGTGTAGGTGTTGCGAATCACGGGAAGGAGCGAATAGAGGAAGAGGGCGGCGGCAGCCGGGAGGAACCCGATCCCCAGGAGGGGGATCATGAAGGCCAGGAGGGCGATGGAGGGAACGGTCTGGAGAAGTCCCACTCCCCGGATCACCCCTTCGGCGGAACCCGGGCGTCCGGCCAGGGCCAATCCCCCTGGAACCGCAAACAGGATCGCCGCCAGGAGGGAGACGCCCACCAGCACCAGGTGTTCCACCGTCAGGGCCAGCGTCTCCCGTCGGCGTTCCCAGAAGAAGGGGAGGAAGCTCTGCCGCTCGGACGTCGGGACGTCGGGGCCCAACGCTTCGCCGCTCACCAGCCCCAGCTCCCCGAGGAGCCGAGCGGCCACCGCCTCCACCGCCTCCCCTTCCACCTCCAGGGCGCGGTTCGCCCGTTGCATGGTGGCCTCGTCCAGGAGACCCGACAGCTCGGTCAGGGCCGTCACGGCCTCGGGTCGGGACCGCGCCAGCTCGCGCCCCACCAGCGCGGCGGCCTCGTAGGGGGGGAAGAAACCCTGATCATCCCGGAGGACCACCAGGGCGTACCGGGCCAGCGCCCCGTCCGTGGAGTACCCATCGATGACGTCCACCTCGCCGGCGGCGAGTGCCTGGTACTTCACCGCCTGGAGCAGGGGTCGCACCTCACCGAATCGCATCCCGTACGCCGCCTCCAACCCCGGAAGGCCGTCGCTCCGTCCGATAAAGTCCGGCGTCAGGCCTGCCACCAATTGCGGAGCACGAACCGCCAGGTCGGAAAGGGTGCGCAGCTGCAACGAGTCCGCGGTGGACCTTCGCACCGCCACGGCGTAGGTGTTCTGGAAGCCCAGGGCTGGAAGCCAGCGCAAGCCCCAGCGCTGGTCGAAGGCCGTCCGCACCCGACGGTAGACCTCCAGCGGCGTGGACCCACCGGCCTCCTCTCCCAGGATCACCAGGAGTCCCGTGCCCGAGTATTCCGGGTAGACGTCCACCTCTCCGGCCACGAGCGCCCGGAAGAGGACCTCCGTGGACCCCAAGCCGGATCGGCGATCCACGGTCGTGCCCCGCGCTTCCAGGAGCTGTGCGAAGAGTTCGCCCAGGAGCAGGCTCTCGGCGAAGCTCTTGCTGGCTACCACCACGGGACGCGGCCCGGACTCCGGGGGCCGGGGTGGTGACGAATCTTGGGTGACGCTACCCCCGCCGGGGCCCACCGAGTCCGTCGGGGGCAGGGTAGCTCCCGCCGCCGTGGCCAGGACGAGGAGGGCGAGAGCGGGCCCGGAGGCACGGCCGCCGGGCGTCCGTGCACCCCCACATCTCCACCGACGGTCTCCCGGGCTCCCGTCGACAGGGCCGTCGACCCGGCTCACGCCACACCTCCGCGCTGGAGGAGGGCGCGCACGTAGGCGTCGGAGGGGTCGGCTCGCAGTACCGAGGGAGGCGCGCACTGCACGACTCTCCCGTTCCGAAGGACCGCCACGCGCCCGGCCAGGCGAAACGCCACCCCCAGGTCGTGGGTGACCAGAAGGGCCGAGACCCCCGCCTCCTTCAGCACCTCCTGAAAGGTCTCCACCAGGGCAGACCGGCTCAGGGCATCCAGGGCGCCGAAGGGCTCATCCAGGAGGATCACCCTGGGATCCGCCGCCAGTGCTCGGGCCAGGGCCACACGCTGGCGCTGTCCGCCGGACAGCGTCCGGGGATACCGGCCCTCGAAGGCCGCCGGGTCCAGCCCCACCCGGGCGAGCGCACGCCGCGCCAGGTCCTCCGGATCGTCCCTCTGCAGAAGGGTCGGGACGAGCGCGACGTTCCGCAGGACGCTCCAGTGCGGGAGCAGACCTCCCTCCTGGGGGACGTATCCGAGACGGCGCCGCAACTGCACCGGGTCCTCCTGGGACACCGGGCGCCCCGCCACCCAGGCGGTGCCCGCCTCGGGGGCCACCAGGGCATTGAAGACCCTGAGGAGCGTGGTCTTCCCGGAGCCCGATTCGCCCACCAACGCGACGGTCTCACCCTGCCGCACCGTGAGGTCGGCCGAGTCCAGAGCCCGATGGGCGCCGTACCGCTTGACGAGGGAACGTCCCTCCAGCGCCGGGGTGGGTTCTGCGGTGGGCGAAGCGTTCAGAGGAGCGCCAGGGAGAGGGACAACCGCCCCGTGGAACCCACGCCGCCGGAAAAGCGTTGGTCACGGACCGGAGTCGCGGTAGATCCGGTTCGAGAGCAACCCTATCTTGCGTTGACTTCCCGCGCAAAGGGAGCGGATGCGCCCCATGGATCTGAAGCCCGGCAGGACCCTCGCACCCCACGAAATCGCCGAACTCCTCCACGAGGCCCGGGCCCGAACGCTTCTCCTCGTGGGCACCCTCGCCGACGAGGAGCTTCGTCGGCAACACGACCCCCTCATGTCTCCCATCGTGTGGGACCTGGGTCACATCGCCCACTTCGAAGAGGTCTGGCTGCTGGAGAACCTGGAGGGGGCAGGGGGGAGTGAGGGGCTCCGGGGAATGTACGACCCTTTCCGGAACCCCAGGTCCGTGCGGGACCAGCTTCCCCTTCCCGGCGCCGTGGAAGTCCGGAAGTTCCTCGGAGGCATTCGCCGCCGCGTCCTGGACTCTCTCCACCGGGTGGCGGCGGAAAGTCGGGGTACCCTGCTCGAGGAATCGTTCGTGTATCGGATGGTCCTGCAACACGAGTACCAGCACGACGAGACGATCCTCCAGACACTCCAGTTGAAGCGGGGCGATCCGTATGTGGCCCCCCGGGCGGTGGAGCCTCCCGAGGCGCCATCGGAGCGCCCCGAGCCAGGAACGATGGTCCGGTTTCCCGGGGGCACGGTCGATGTGGGCACGGACGACCGGTCCCAGTCCTACGACAACGAGCGCCCGGCTCACCAGGTCGAGCTGGCCCCCTTCTGGATCGACGCGGCTCCCGTGACCAACGGGGAGTTCCGGGCCTTCGTGGAGGACGGCGGGTACACTCGGCCCGAGCTCTGGCAGGAGGAGGGCTTCCGTTGGATCCGTGAAGAGGGGATCGGCTCCCCCAAGGAGTGGAAAGAGGCCGGATCGGGGTGGACCGAGCGCTTCTTCGACCGGATCCGCCCGCTGGATCCGGAACGGCCGGTCTGCCATGTGTGCTACTGGGAGGCCGACGCCTACGCCCGGTGGGCCGGAAAGCGCCTCCCCACGGAGTTCGAGTGGGAAGCCGCGGCCACCTGGGACCCCCTGGCGGCACGGCGGCACCTCTATCCCTGGGGAGATGGACCCGCCACGCCGGAGCGTGCGAACGTCGACGCCCTCGCCTTCGACACGGCTCCGGTGTGGTCGTACCCATCGAACGTCAGTCCGGTGGGGTGCTACGGGATGATCGGCGACGTCTGGGAGTGGACGTCCTCCGACTTCCACGGCTACCCCGGGTACCGCACCTTCCCGTACCCCGAGTACTCGGAGGTCTTCTTCGGAGACGAGTACAAGGTTCTGCGGGGCGGGTCCTTCGCCACCCGCACCGGGGCCATCCGCGCCACCTTCCGGAACTGGGACTACCCCATCCGCAGGCAGATCTTCGCCGGATTCCGATGCGCTCGGGACGAGGTCGAGGGCGTGTGAGGACCGACGCTCCGGAGGGCAGGATCAGCGGGGGAGACCCCGGCGAGAGCGACGCCGAGCTCGAATCGGTGTGCGAAGGCGCCAGAGAGCTCGAAGCAGTATGGGAGGGTCTTCGGCAGGACCCGAAGCGGATCTCCTCCCGGTACTTCTACGATACCCGTGGCTCGGAGCTCTTCGTTCGGATTACGAAGCTGCCGGAGTACTACCCGACCCGGACGGAGTACGCCCTCCTGGACGCGTGGGCGGAGGAACTCGTCCGGCGCATCCGTCCCGCCTCCCTCCTGGAGCTCGGGGCTGGCAGCGCCCGGAAGACCCGGATCCTGCTGGACCAGATGGAGGCGCAGGGGATCCACGGATGCTACCTGCCCGTCGACGTGAGCGCCGAGTTCCTGGAGGACACCGCCGCGCAGCTGCGGAGGGAATACCCGCACCTGGAGGTCCGGCCGGTGGAGGGAGACCTGACCCACCCGCTCGACCCGAACCTGGACGCGCCACGGCCCCTCCTCTTGGCCTTCCTGGGCAGCACCATCGGGAACTTCACCGATCCCGAGGCCACGGCCATCCTCCGGAATGTGGCCCGGTTCCTCCGGCCGGGGGACCACTTCCTCCTGGGTGTGGACCTGCGCCCCTCCCGTCGGAAATCACTGGCGGAGCTGGAAGCCGCGTACAATGACGGTGCCGGGGTCACGGCGGAGTTCAACCGAAACGCCCTTCGGGTCCTGAATCGACGGTTCGGCACGGACTTTCAGGAAGACGCCTATCGGCACCACGCCTTCTACAATGAGGAGGAGGGCCGAATCG
>CP070829.1:537628-606172 GCA_020344755.1 Gemmatimonadales bacterium | reverse complement strand
CCGTGTTCCTGCATGAGCCGCGCTCGCTCGCCGAGACCGAGCGTATACCAGTTCTGTCCGACGTTGCGGCGCTTGTTCATCGGGTAGAAGCACAGCCACGGCATCTCCGGCGGTTGTCTCGGGAAGAGTCGCCGCCGCGTGTAGTCCTTCTCGAGCTGTTGGGTGAGCAGTTCGTCGACCAGGGCGATCCAATCCTCGGAGCCGATCTCGATCCCCTCCCGCTCGGCGCGCTTTGTCAGCCCGAGCGTGTGACCGTACAGACCCAACTCCACCACCGAGAGGTAGCCGGACGTCACCGACAGATAGGCCGATGAAGGGTGCAGGCGTAGGGCGCGCTCGGCCTCACCCAGTGCCTCGAGGGTGGGTCGCAGGTGGACGATCAGGAAGTCGTGTCCTCCCCCGACCATGTGATACAAAGCGCTCCAGCCCTCGTCTCCAAGATCGGACCACTCGTCGAGGCGCGCCGTGAGGTCACCGAGACTCACCCGTCGCTTGTCGTCTGGCGCCGGGTCGGTGGCCCCCTGAAGGTCGGCGAACTGGGTCAGCATGTACCAGCCGTGGAGGGCGAGGGGCGGAATCGTGGCTTCGGTCATGGAATCGGAAGTCGGAGGCGGTGCGTCCCGGGTACCCCGTCGAAGGTCGAGCGACCGTTGGGGTGAATCCGGACCATGGTTCGCGGGTCGGACGTGCGCAACCGCACACCGTCCGTGTTCCGGGCGTCACAACGTGGGGAGCGCGGGGGTATTCTCGCGTGGGTATTTCTACGGAGGGAATCAAAGGAAAATGCCGGATGGCTGCGAGAGCCCCACGGGCGGAAATTTCAAACGTAAGACCCCCCTCCCTCTCACAAACGGCAGTTCGTGTTCGAGCGCTATCGCCGACTCCGACAGACCCCCGCCCTCCGGCGCCTGGTCGCCGAGGCTCGACTCGAAGCCTCCGACCTGATCCTGCCGCTGTTCGTCACGGAGGTCGACGACCGCCCGACGCCCATCGCCTCCATGCCCGGCGTCATGCGCTGGCCCCTCGGGTCGGTGGCGGGCGTTGCGAGAGAGGCGGAGGAAGCAGGCGTCGGGGCCGTCATTCTGTTCGGGATCCCAGCGAAGAAGGACGCCCGGGGCACTGAAGCCGATGCGGAGGAAGGCGTGATCCAAAGGGCCGTCCGCGAACTGCGCAGGGAGGGGTTCGGAGGGGTCGTGATCACCGACGTCTGCCTCTGCGAGTACACCGACCATGGCCACTGTGGCCTCCTGGGCGATAACGGGGAGATCCTGAACGACGTGTCGCTCCGTCGCCTGGCCGAAACGGCGGTCTCTCACGCCCGTGCGGGTGTGGACATCGTGGCGCCGTCCGCCATGCTGGACGGCATGGTTCGGGCCATCCGTGGTGCACTGGACGGGGCCGGCTTCGACCAGACCCCGATCCTCTCCTACTCGGCGAAGTACGCCTCCTCCTACTACGGTCCCTTCCGCGATGCCGCGGACGGCGCTCCCCGTTTCGGCGACCGCCGCAGCCACCAGATGGATCCCGCCAACGGGCGGGAGGCGATGCTCGAGCACGGGGCCGACGTGGCTGAGGGCGCGGACATCCTGATGGTGAAGCCCGGCCTCGCCTATCTGGACGTAGTCCGACGGACTCGGACGCTCTATCCGCACCATCCGCTGGCCGCATACAACGTCAGCGGAGAATACAGCATGGTGAAGGCTGCGTCGGCCAACGGGTGGATCGACGAGCGCTCCGTGGTCCTGGAGACGCTCCTGGCCTTCCGTCGCGCGGGAGCGGATGTCGTCATCACCTACCACGCCTTGGACGCAGCCCGTTGGCTACGGGAGAAGGAAGCCTCATGACCGGTGGTCTCGACCATGAGGGCTTCCCGCCGGAGCCCCTCGTACTTGGGCGGCCTGCGACGTACCGGTTCACGCCGGGTCTTGGCCTCGTCGAGCGATCCGGACGCCGGTCTGGACATGGTGGCTTGAGACCATGAAGAGCCGCCTCTTCGTTCTCGGCACGAGCCCGTCTGTGGCTCCTCCGTCCGTGAGGGAGCGCATGCACGTCGAGCTCGACGAGGTCTACGACGGACTCCGTCGGCTTCAGCAGATCCCGGGTCTGCTGGTGGAGGCGATTCCCCTGGCGACTTGCGGCCGCATGGAGGTGTACTGTCTGAGCCCGCACCCCAGGCGGGTCATCCGGGTCCTGAAGGGGCTCGTTTCGGCGCGTACCTCGATCCCCCACGGGGAGCTCGAGGCCCACACCTACCTGTACCGGGGCGAGGAGGCCGCGAGGCACCTTTTCCGGGTGGCGGCGGGCCTGGACTCGGTGGTGTACGGCGAGGCCCAGATCCTCGGGCAGGTGCGCGAGGCGATGCTCCACCCCTCAAGCGCGGAGACGGGGGGCGGATTCCTGATGCGCCTCTTCCAGAGTGCGCTGACTGCGGGGAAGCGAGTGCGATCGGAGACGTCGATTGGGCGTGGAGCGGCCTCGGTCGCCGGTGCCGCCCTCTGCCTGCTGGAGGCGCAGGCGGGCACCTTCGAAGGCAAGACCGCGCTGGTTCTCGGGGCGGGGGACACGGGGGCGCTGGTGGCGCGGCTCCTGCGGAAGCACGGCATGAGTCGGATCCTCGTAGCCAACCGGACCCTCGGCCGAGCCGAGGAACTGGCGACCGAGGTGGACGGCGAGGCGTTCGACCTCTCGGGCCTGCCCGACCTCGTCTCGAGGGCCGACGTCCTGGTGGGTGCGGTGACGGGCCGCGACGACCTGATCACCCCGGAGATGTTCGCGAGCGGAGCGGTCTCCCCGGGGCGTCGGCGATATGTGATCGACCTCGCCCACCCGCGGAACTTCAGTCCCGAGATCGAGGATGTGGACGGGGTGCAGCTCATGGATCTGGCTCGGATCTTCGAGCAGGTGGAAGAAGCGAAGCTGGCCCGGCAGGAACAGGTCCCGAGGGCTGAGATCATCGTGGAAGCGGAGGTGGAGAACTTCATCCAGTGGGCACGGTCCAGAAAGAGCGGGCCCATCCTCCGGGCCGTGCGCGAGCAGATCCTCGCCCTCGCGCATGAGGAGGCCGAGCGCCGGGCCCGGGGCAAGTCCCCCGAGGAGCGAGAGGCGCTGACCCGGTTTGCGCGCTCGCTGGCGCGGACGCTCCTGCACGCTCCCACGCTTGCCATTCGAAAGGCGGATCCGTCGACCCCGGAAGGCCGCTGGCTCATCGATGCGGCCCCGTCCCTCTTCGGTATCGAAGCGCCGGACGATTCGCTGAAAGGCGGTGTGCTGTGACGGTTCTCCGGCTGGGGACACGTGCCTCGGCCCTGGCCATGACCCAGTCCCGGTCGGTGGCTCGGGCCCTGGAGGAGCACCACCCCGGCATACGGGTGGAACTGGTGGAGATCCGCACTTCGGGTGACCGGATCCAGGACGTCCCTCTCGCGCCGCATCTGGGGCAGTCCTTCTTCACCAAGGAGATCCAGGATGCGCTCCTGGATGGACGCGTGGACCTGGCCGTGCACTCCTGCAAGGACCTGGCGACGGAGCTTCCTGCCGGAACGCACCTTTGTGCAATCCCGGTGCGGGAGGATTGCCGGGATGCCCTGATCAGCGGAGGACCCGGTCTGACGGACCTGCCCGCGGGGGCCCGTGTGGGCACGTCCAGCCCGCGGCGGAAGGCGTTCCTGCGGGCCGTGCGACCCGATCTGGAGCTGACTGAACTCAGGGGGAACGTGCCGACCCGGCTGAAGGCGGTGGACGACGGTCGCTGTGACGCCGTGATCCTCGCGGCGGCCGGCTTGAGGCGTCTGGGCCTCGGGAGCCGTATCACCGAGCCGCTCCCCACCGGGATCATGCTCCCTGCCGCGTCACAGGGGGCGCTGGCGCTGGAGACGAGAGCCGACGACGAACGGGCACGGGAGATCGTGTCGGTCCTGGACGATCCGGTGTGCCGTTCGGAGGTGACCGCCGAGCGGGCTTGCTTGAGGCGGCTCGAGGCCGGTTGCCAGGCGCCCGTCGGGGCGCTGGGACGCCACCACGACGGGGTGCTCCACCTGCGAGCGGCGGTGGAGGGACCCGACGGGCTCGTTTGGGCCGAGGTCTCGGGAGAATCCTCGGAGGCCGAGGCCCTGGGTGCCCGGGCGGCGAACGAGCTCCTGGCCGCGCTGGGTCTCGAGTCGCTGCGGAACGCATCCTGGGCCGGGCCGCCCCCGAGGAGACTGGGGGCGCCCTGATGGGTCGCCTCTCGGGTGCCCGGTTCGTCACGACCCGGCACGAAGATCCCGACGATCCACTCCTGCACGGTCTACGGGCCGAGGGCGCAGAGGTCCGGACCTGGCCGGCCCTGGCTTTTCGCGAGTCCCGGGACCCCGATGCCCTGACGAAGGCCCTTGGAGAACTTCATCGCTTCGATTGGCTGGCCTTCACCAGTCCCCGCGCCGCCCGGGTGGTGACCGCCCGGGGCCCCTGGCGGGAGGGCTTCGGACGTGTGTGCGCCGTGGGTGAGCCCACCGCAGAGGTTCTGAGGGAGGGCGGATGGCCTGTCCACGCCGTCGGCGGCGGGGGTGGCGCCCAGGGGCTGGTGGACACCCTGGCCCAGGGAGAACCGCTCCGCGGCACCCGCGTCCTCTTCTTCGCGGGCTCGCGGGCTCGAGCCACGCTCCGGAGCGGGCTGGAGGCCCGGGGCGCTCAGGTGGCCCAGGTCGAGACCTATCATACGGAGATCGTGCCACCGGATGGCATCGCGGTTCGGCAGGACCTGAGCCAGGGGGTGACGGCCATCCTGTTCGCCAGCCCATCCGCCGTCCGCGCCGTGTCGGAGGTCCTGGGCAACGCCATGGGGAGCGCACTCGGGGGCGCGGAGGCCGTGGCCATCGGTCCGACCACGGCCGCCGCTCTCGAACAGGAAGGAATTCGCGCCAGGTTGGCCGCGGAGGCATCGGTGGAAGGGCTCATTTCGGCCTGTATCGACATCGCAGGTGGTGAACAGAGGGAGACCATGGATTCGAAGAAGGTTGAGGAGCAGGGTCGGAGCCCGGAATTGCTCGAGCGTGCCTGGCGGGTGATGCCCGGGGGTGTGAACAGCCCGGTGCGCGCCTTCAAGGGCGTCGGGGGCACCCCACGCTTCATCCGTGGCGCCGACGGAGCCTTCCTGGAGGACGTCGATGGGCGCCGGTTGCTGGACTTCGTGGGTTCCTGGGGCGTGATGGTCCTCGGCCACAACCACCCGTCCGTTCGACGCGCCCTGACCGAGGCTGTGACCAGGGGTACTTCCTACGGGGCGCCCACGGAGGGGGAGATCCTCCTGGCCGAGACCATCGTGCGCCTGGTGCCGGGGGTCGAGGTGGTCCGCATGGTCAACTCGGGTACCGAGGCCACCATGAGCGCGATTCGGCTGGCACGTGCGGCGACGGGCAGGGATCGGGTGGTGAAATTCCGGGGTGGGTACCACGGCCACGGAGACGCCTTCCTTGTGGAAGCGGGCTCCGGTGCGGCGACGCTCGGGGTGCCCTCCTCTCCGGGCGTGCCGCGGGGGACGGCTGCGAACTCCCTGGTCGCGGAATTCAACGACCTCTCGTCCGTCGCGGCACTCTTCGAAGCACACCCGGAAGAGATCGCTTGTGTCATCGTCGAGCCGGTCTGTGGCAACATGGGGTGCGTGCCCCCGGTCGATGGCTTCCTGCAGGGATTGAAGACGCTCTGCAGCGAGCAGGGGGCACTCCTCATCTTCGACGAGGTCATGACGGGATTCCGGGTCGCCCGCGGTGGGGCCCAGGAGCGGTATGGCGTCACCCCGGATCTCACCACCCTCGGCAAGGTCATCGGTGGTGGACTTCCGGTGGGGGCGTATGGCGGTCGCGCAGACCTCATGCGACGGATCGCCCCGGACGGACCGGTCTACCAGGCCGGGACCCTCTCCGGTAACCCACTCGCGGTCGCGGCGGGGCTGGCCGCCCTCCGCTACCTCGAGGAGGAGGACGCCGTCCATGCACACCTGGACTCGCTGGGGCGGATCTTCGATGAAGGCTTCGCGGATCTGGCCCGTCGTCTGGGCATACCCATGCGGTGGCAGCGGGCCGGAGGGATGGGTTCGCTCTTCTTCTCCGAAGGCGAGGTGACCGACTGGCCTTCGGTGACCGCGTCTTCTCGGGAGCGATTCAATGCGCTCTTCCACGGACTGCTGGAGAAGGGGATCCACCTTCCTCCCAGTCCGTTCGAAGCCTGGTTCTGGTCCTTCGCACATACCTCCGACGACATCGAGCGCACCCTCCAGGCCGCTGAAGCCGTCATGACGCAGGAGGGGTTTCCAGATGCCTGAAGGCGACACCCTCTTCGAACGTGCCTGCCGCGGCGAGCGCGGGGAGCGGGTTCCCGTCTGGATCATGCGCCAGGCCGGCCGCTATCTCCCGGAGTACCGCAAGCTCAGGGAGAAGGTGGACTTTCTGACCGCCACCAAGACGCCCGACGTTGCGGCGCGCATCACGCTTCAGCCCATGGAGCGGTTCCCGCTCGACGCCGCCATCCTTTTCAGCGACATCATGACGCCGCTGGAGGGGATGGGCCTCGACGTGGAGTTCAGCCCCGGTCCGGTGCTTCCGAAGCCGATCCGATCCGTGGAGGATGCCCGGCGACTGCGGCTCCTGGACCCCGAGGAGGAGACACCCTACGTACTCGAGGCCCTTCGCCTCACGCGGGCGGAGCTGCCATCGGATCGGGCGCTCATCGGCTTCGCCGGTGCTCCTTTCACGCTCTTCTGCTACATGGTGCAGGGCGGGGGCTCGAAGGATTTCATGGAGGCCCGGAGCTTCCTGCGCCGAGAGACCGAGGCGGCGGCGGAGGTGATGGACCTCCTGGGCCGATCCATGGTGCGCTACCTCGTCGCCCAGGCCCGGTCCGGGGCGGATGCGCTCATGCTCTTCGACTCCTGGGTCGGCCTCCTTGGGCCGGACAGCTACCGGCGCTTTGCGCTTCCGCTCATGCGCCGGGTGATCACGGGCGTCCAGGCTGAGACCGACGTTCCCGTGATCTACTTCGCCAACGGCGGAGCGACGCTCCTCGAGGCGGCGCAGGAAGCAGGGAGCCATGTCCTCGGGATTGACTGGACCTTGCCCCTGTCCCAGGCGGTGGCGCGACTCGGGTCCGACGCGGTGGTCCAGGGCAACCTCGATCCCGCCGCGCTCTTCGCTCCCCGTGACGAGTTGGACCAGGAGATTCGGACCGTCCTCTCCCAGGGCGCGGAGGCCGCTGCCCACATCTTCAATCTCGGACACGGCATCCACCGAACCACCGATCCGGACCAGGTCGCCTTCCTGGTCGACCGGGTCCACCATCACTCCGCGCGCTGAGCACCATCGCGGCTGACCTTCCCCCTCAGGCACCGAAATAGAGCCATGTCGACAGGCGTCCTGTTCGTGAACTTCGGCGAGCCCGACGAACCCACCCTCGAGAAGGTGACCGCCTTCCTCGAACGCATATTCCTGCAGAACGCACCGCTCGAGGGCCATGCGGCCGAGGCCGCCCTGGCGCGCACCCGGCAACTGGCGCGAGACCGGGCACCCGGGCTGCTGGAGGAGTACGAGGAGATCGGCGGCTCCCCCCTCAACGCGCAGTCGGAAGCCCAGACGGAGTCGGTCTCGGAGGAGCTCGCCCGACGGGGGATCCCGGCTCGGGTCTATTCGGCCTACCAGTTCACCGATCCCACCATCGCGCAGGCGGTGGCCCAGGCCCGCGAGGACGGTGTGGAGACCCTGGTTGCCCTCACCGGCTACCCGCTCTGCGGTGAGTCGACGACCGTGGCGGCGCTGGACGAGGTCCGCAGAGCCCTGAACGAGCTGGGATGGAGTCCCGACTTCCGGTCGGTCTCTGGATGGCACCACCATCCGCGCTATCTCGAGCTCCGCGCCGAGCACATTCGCGAGTTCGTCCGGGACCGCGGACTGGATCTGAGAGATCCGGACACGATCCTCTACTTCTCCATGCACGGGACGCCGCTGAAGTACCTCCGCGACGGCAACCGGTACGATCGGTATGTCTTCGAACACTGCCGGGACGTGGCGGCGGCGCTGGGCGCAGAGCGCTGGGCGGTGGGTTTCCAGAACCACTCGAATCGCGGGATTCCCTGGACCCAACCCGAGAACGAGGAGCGGATCAAGGAGCTGGAGGAGCGAACTCTGGTGGTAGCGCCCATCTCCTTCATGAAAGAGCAGTCGGAGACGCTCGCTGAACTGGACCACGAGATGAAGGAGTTCGTGGAGGGGCTCGGCAAGGAGTTCCACCGCGTTCCGGTGCCTCACGACCACCCGGAGCTCGCTGCGTACATGGCGGATCTCGTGGAGGAACTCCTTGCGGAGGACCCTGCCGGGACCGGTGTCCTCGGGCCGTGTCGCTGCCGGCCTGGCGACCGTACCTGGTGCACCAACGGGCACCGGGAGGTCGGACCCAGTCCCTACCTTCCCGAGGCGTGAGGCGCCCGTCGTGATCGCGGTGGTCGGAGGGGGAATCACGGGACTGACGCTGGGCTGGGAGCTGGAGAAGCGGGGGGCGGACTACGTTGTCCTGGAGGCTGGATCCCGTCCCGGGGGTGTCATCCGCAGCGCGGAGGTCGAGGGGCGCATCCTGGATTGGGGACCTCAGCGCGCCCGGCTGACGAGTGGGATCACGCGGATCGTGGAGGAGGTCGGGCTGAAGGACGAGGTGGTCGAAGCGCCCAGCGGGCTGGACCTGTTCGTCTATCGCGCCGGACGCCTCAGGGCGGTCCCCTTCAGCCCCGGAGCCTTCCTGTCGTCCGACATCGTGAGTCTGCCGGGCAAGCTGCGGATGGTGCTGGAGCCCTTCACCGCCGGTGCCGATCCGGATGAGCGCGTCTCCGAGTATTTCACCCGGAAGGTCGGGCGGGAGCTGTACGAGACACTCATCGCTCCGCTCTACGGCGGCCTGTACGGGTCCGACCCGGCAGAGATGCGGGTCGGGCTTTCACTCATCCATGTGCTACGCGAGTTCGGGGTCCGACGATCGCTCCTCCTCCCCCTACTTCGGCGGGGTGGAAAGGTCGTTCCTCCTGCGGCCTGCACCTTCCACGGGGGGATGCACAGTCTTCCTCGATCCCTCGCGGCGCGACTGGGACAGCGGCTCCGCTTGGACGCCCCGGTCCGATGCGTGAGGGAAGCCGGGAGCGGATGGGCCCTGGAGTTGGACGGTGAAGTCATCGAAGCCGAGTCCGTGGTCCTGACTGCTCCCGCGCCCGTTACGGCGCATCTCCTCTCTGAGGTGGCTCCGCGGGCGGCCGAGAAGGTGGCTAGCTTGCGCTACAACCCTCTCGCCGTGGTCCACCTTCACGCAGAGACGGATCTTCGGGGCTTGGGCTTTCAGGTGGCGTTCAGCGAGCCGGACCTCGCGCTGCGCGGCGTCACCTACAACGACAGCCTCTTCGGACGCGAGAACCTCTACACCGCCTACCTCGGGGGTGCCCGGCATCCCGAGGTCTCCGACATGCCAGCGGAGGTGCTGGCCGAGCGGGCGAAGAAGGAGTTCAAGGCCTGCACGGGATTCGACTCTCGACCTCTTTCCGTCGAGCACGAGCGCATGCCGGCCTGGGACATCAGCTGGAGCGCACTCCAAGGGCTGAGCCTGCCCGCTGGGCTCCGCGTCGCTGCGAACTGGTGGAGTCGCCCCGGGTTGCCGGGTCGACTCGCCGAGGCCGAGCGGACGGCGCGCGCGCTCACCGGTGCCCCGGTTCGGGACGAAGCCCATGCGTAGGCTGGGTGGGATCGCGGCGGCCCTGTGGGCCCTCGGGGGCGTCTCGCTCCTGCTTCTCTTCGCGGCGGTTCGGCTGGGTCGGCGCGGGATCGAGACGGTTCAGGCTGGCTTGGGACCTGTGGAGTGGACGGGATTGATCCTCCTCGTCCTCCTCTTCGTCGTGGGAGAGGGCTGGGGCGCCCTTCAGCGGAAGTGGGTCCCCCGTGTCGTGGAGCGGGCGGTAGCGCTCCGCCGTGGCGGCCCGCTGCACTTCCGCATTCTGGCGCCTCTCTACGGGATGTCGCTCATCGGCGGGTGCGCACGAAGCCTGGCCCGGGCCTGGGCAGGGACCTTCTCGATTGTCGTGGCGGTCCTCATCGTCCGCACGTTTCCGGACCCCTGGAGGGGGATCGTCGATCTGGCGGTGGCCTCGGCGCTGGTGTGGGGAGTGGCCGCGATCGTGGCAGCGGGAGGGAAGGCCTTCACGGAGAGACGAGAGGCCGGCGCCGCCTGAGGCTCGCGGTCCGGCTCCCGCGCCAGAAGTCCTGCCCCGCGCCGACGGTCCCTGAAGTCGGGTGCCCGTCCCTCAGTTCGTTACCGGCAGTGGCACTCCGTGGGCCAGCGCACGCTCCCGGAAGTACTCCTCCACCGGTTGGGCTTCGCCCGCGGCGACCATCTCCAGCCAGCGTCCGGGTACATGAGCGCAATACGGCTCCGCCTCCAGCGGGTCGCCCGTGACGGCAAAGGCCCGAGCCCGGCTCCCGCTGCAGACCGGACGATACTCGCAGACGGCGCATTTGCCCTTCAACCGGTTCTTGTCACGCAGACTCACGAACAGGTCCGAATCTCGGTAGACGTCCACCAGGTCGTGTGTACGGACGTTGCCCGCGGCCTTGGGGAGGAAGCCCGAGGGGAAGAGCTCGCCGGTATGACTGACGAACAGGAAGCCGTCCCCATCGTTGACACCGCGAGCCCGCCCGATCCCGTCTCTGAGCGAGTGGGCGGCCCCGTCCGTGAGGATGTCCGAGGCCTCGTCCCGCGTGCCCTTCCGCATCTCGGCCTTCTTCCTCTGGAGGACGATCCGCGCGTACTGCGGCGCGGCCGTCGCCTTGATGTCGAAGGGCACGGTCTTCGAGAGATCGTAGAGGTGGTGGAAGACCCGCTCAAAGGCGTCGGCACCGGCCACGTCCTCCGGTCGGGCGCGCCCCATGGGCACGAGAAAGAAGACCTCCCAGAAGACGATGCCCAGCTCGGTCAGGAGGTCCGCCATGACCCTGAAGTCGTTCACGTTGTGTCGGGCGACCACCGTGTTCACCTGGGTGGACATTCCCACTTCGCGGGCGGCCTTCAGGATGCGAAGCCCATGGTGGAAGGACCCTTCGACCTGACGGAATTCGTCGTGGACCGCCGCGTTCGGACCGTCCAGGCTCACCGCGAGGCGGGACATTCCGGCGGCGTGCAGTTCCTCCAGTCTTTCCCGCGTGCAGAGCGGGGTCGTGGCCGGGGTGATGGCCATTCGCAGGCCGAGCCGCGTACCGAACTCCGTGAGTTCGACGATGTCCGGTCTCTCGAGGGCGTCCCCGCCGGAGAAGACGAAGATGATCGGCCCGAATCGACGGATGCCCTCCAGCATCGTCTTGGCCTCGGCGGTCGTCAGCTCGTCGGGGTGCCGATCGGGTTGGGCTTCCGCGCGGCAGTGCTTGCACGCCAGGGCACAGGCCTGGGTGGTCTCCCAGATGACCAGGAAGGGTGCCTCGTCGAAGTCGGGGAAGTAGGGCGCGCGCCCGTTTCCGCTTTTGGGGGATCCGGCGGGGTGCTTCCCGGGATGCCCGGATCGGTGAGGGTGGCCGTTGCCGGTGTGCATGGAAGTCTCTGCGTTGGAGGGTCGACCTGACCGCGCGCAGCGCGGCATAACCTATGATGCAGAGGTGCTCGCAGAGGGGCTGTCGGGACGGGTCGGGCCTCGGTGTGGGGAAGCACGGCATGGGCGATCCGTAAAAGAACGGACCTGGGCGCGCCCCCATGGAGGAAGGGATCGATCCGCCCCCTGCTCTGATCCGCGACCGGCCCCAACCCTATCGGACCGGAGTGAGGTCGGTAGTTCACCTTCACTTTTGTCCGCCGAGAGAGACCCGTTGCCCCGCGCGGCCTTCCGGACAGGCGGGGCTTCGTGCTTCCGTCTCGTCGGTGTCCGCCACAGGGTCGGGAATCGGCTCGGTCCGCACCTACCTCCGACGAGTCGTGGGATGCCACGCATTGGTGCGATGTCGCGACACTCTGGAAGGGGTGGCACGGGAGGATTCTCTTGACCGCGGGCCCACGCAAATCGGATTCCGGGTCGTAACATCCCTTCGTAGCGCCAACTGGACGGAGAGCCAGAATTGGAGGAGTTGCGAGAAGGACCTCCCGGCACGCGAACTGCTCGTGCGAGGGAAAAGAGAGACCGACCAGGTCCGTTCTTCACCTCGTTTCCCGGAAGAGTCCACCAGCAGCGGCTCGATGTCGGTCGCGCACTGCTGGAGGTGCAGTTCTCAAACGTGGCGGAGGTCCTGCCCTACTACACGGACGATATCGAATACCACGATCCGATCGTGGACATCTACGGCATCGAGCAGATGACCGGGTTCCTGTACCGGCTTCTGGGCGCGGGGGAACTGGTCACGATCATCGACGACGAGACCCTCGTCGGCGACGTCTATTCGGCCACCTGGATCATGTCCGGGGATTTCCTGGGCGTTCCCTACGAGGCCAAGGGCATCTCGATTTTCAAGTTCCGTGCCGGGTCCTCAATGGTGTACTACCAGCGGGACTATTATTCCGAGGGCGACATCATGGCCACCATCCCCGGCCTCGACCTGGCGGTCTACAACTTCCGGGCCTACTACCGCTGCGCCGTGGATCCGACCTTCGAATGCCCGTTCGGTGCGGCCCCGAGTGGAGCGGGGATTGGACTCGAGGCACCGGACAACCCGCGGGGCCTGCTCGGACGCGAAAACCGCCTGCATTCGCCGGAGCAGTTGCGCCGCGCGCAGCTGGAGGTCGGTCGTCAGCTGGTCGAGATCAACGCCGAGAACTGGACGGCCGTGCTGCCGAACCTGGCGGGCGACTACGAGTACCACGATCCCATCGTCGATATCTACGGCCCCGGTACGATGGCCGAGTTCCTCGGCCGGCTGTTCGCCGGATCGTCGGACCTGTACACCACGGTCGAGGACGAGACCCTGGTCGACGGGATCTACATGGCGACCTGGACGATGTCTGGGGTGTTCAACGGCGCGCCCTTCACCGCTCCGGGCATGTCCATCGTAAAGTTCGTCGAAGGCACCCTGCAGACCGACTACTCGCGCGATTACTACACCGAGGGTGACGTGATGTTGGGCGTTCCCGAGCTCGTGGATGCAGTGACCGGTTTCCGGGTCTACTACCTCTGCGCCGTGGATCCGACGTTCGTGTGTCCGTTCTAGGGCGCATCCACCTCTTGGCCTCGGGCGCGATAGGCGTGAGATCGGTGGCTCGACTCCACCTTGGTCCACCGTGACAATGGTCGGCCCCGCCTGGGGTTACAGCCTCGGGCGGGGCATCGTGGTTCTCCGAGTGGCCCGGCTCCCGCTCTGCGCGGCGCGTGCATCGGCTCCGAGGCGACATTCTGGGAGAGTACCAGCCAGGGCGCGTCTTCGCCTCCGACCCGGCTGCGTGCTCGATCCCCGGAGCACCCCCGAGGGGTGTGACCCAGCGGCCCAGCCAGGGGCTCGCGTAGAGTAGGAACCCCCACGGCCAAGTTCGCCGCTCCAGGAGCGATCGGGGGCCCGGTCAGGGGCTCCACGGCTCCTCCGAGCCAGGAATCCACCAGGCGCGGCAGTCGTCCCGGCCGTCGCCCGTGTGGTAGCCGTCGAGGGACGCGAGTGCAATCTCCCCGATGGATGCCATGGCTTCGGACTCTCCAGCGCTCCTGGTCGCCGCCGGGGCAGCGAAGGTTAAAGACGGCGACGAACCGGTTCGATCACTGCGTGCCGCTCGCCTTCTCCGGCCAGGAAAAGAAGCCCTTCGCGTTGACGCGGAAGCCGTGGCGCGCCGCCCTCGCCTCCACATGGACGATGGTGTCCAGCTTCTCCCAATGGGCATTGCCGCACTCCCGCGCCCAGGCTCCGCCTTTCCAGTGCATGAAGTGCAGGTACGGGAACTCCCGGTGACCATCCTTGTCGTTGGTGAGGATGCCGGCACGCCAGTTCCACTCCTTCGGGAAGTCAAAGCGACCGTCGGTCCAGCGGATCTTCGGGGAGAGCGGGGTATTGAAGCTCTCCGCGGAGTGGAGCCGATACGAGAGGGGAACCGCAGGCGTGGGGGTCTCGTCCAGGTGCCGGTACTCCGGGTCCTCCATCTTCTCCCGCCACCCCTCGAAGTCGCGGTAGCAGGCCACCACCCGAGGGTCGTTTCGGAGTAGACAGAGGTGCCCGGAGAGGTGGTCGGCACAGAAGGAGACGATGTCGTGTTCGAGAACGTCCGAGGTCAGGAAGCGACGCAGGTCACCGTAGACGACGTCGAGATCCCCCCACCCGAAGAAGTCGTAGCCCGAAAGGTGTTCGCGGCAGATCTCGCCGAGGCCGAGGCGCAGGTCGCAGAGCTTGTACGGCTCGTGCCAGCCGATCTCGATGCCGAGCCGCTCGCTCGCCAACTGGAGGAAGGCTTCGAGGCCCATGGGCTCGACGCGGACGTTCGGGGGCAGGTCGGCGTCTAGCGGGTCGCAGTCGCCGAGTAGCAGCCAGTCGATCGAGGGATTGGTGCGGCAAGACTCGAGGAAGAACCCCATCCAAGGGGGCCAGGCCCCGAAATAGGGGATCAGGATGCGGATGGTGGGCCTCGGGGCCGCGCCCACGGCAGCCGGCGCCGGGCTCCAGGAGGCCGTGACCCGCTCAAGCACCGAGGTAAACCGGCGCCCGGTCTCCTCGAGGCTGTAGCTCTGCTCTATGAAGGCGACTCCCCGCGCACGGAGTTCTTCGTACCGCTCCGGTGCGTCGAGCTCCTCGATGGCCCGTACCCACGCCCCGACGTCGCGCTTTTCCTCGACCAGGATGCCCGCCTCGCCCACGTGCTCCTTGAGCCCTCCAACGCTGCTCCCGATCACGGGAATGCCGTTTGCGAAGGCCTCTATCGCCACACGACCGAAGGTCTCTTCCCACTGCGAGGGGACGAGAAGGAGGCGCGTCTGCGCGTAGATCTCTCCCACCTCCGCGCGCGGCTCGAGCACCGTGACGTTGGGGAGATCCGAGAGGTCCACCTCGGACGGGTACTCGATCTCGAGCTCCGGTCGGGCCCAGCCCAAGCGGACGAATACCCGACGCAGCCACTTCGCCACTCGCGCGGAGAGGCCGGTCGTACTTCCCTCCTCGAGGAAGCCCTGCGACTCCCAGGAGTGCCGGATCTTGATGCGGTCGAAGCCGCCGGTCGCGTCGCGCAGCGAGTGCCAGCCGGGCACCACGGCGAACTCGCGACCCGGCAGTGCCCGCGCAATCTCCCGAAAGACCGCGCCGCCCTTCACCTCCACGGGGTTGAACATGGTGATGAACCGGGGCTCGGTGCTGCCTGCGGGCGCCATCGCCCGGCTCAGGTCGATGGAGGGGCGGATCAGGTAGCTCTCCCGGCGCCACTCGTTCCGGATCCAGTCTTGTGCGTAGCGGGAGGAGGCAATGATCGCGCTGGGGAGTGAGAGGTCACTGATGTTGGGCACCGCAGCTACCCTGAGAATCGTTGGGATCCCGAGCCTGGCCCCCACCTCCATCGCGACGTCGGACCACAGAAGCTGGGTCAGGACAGCATCGGGCGCGAAGTCCGCGGCCACCGCCTCGATCTCGGAGACCCTGCGCTCGTGCTCGACACCGTGGACGGCGACGCCGTCGTACGTGCGACGCTCGCCGTGACCGCCGGCATACTTCGCGTCGGTCAGCACCAGCACGTCCACGCCGTGGCGCGCGCTCAGTTCACGCAGCAGCGTGTGCGCGCTCAACTCGCTCCCCGCGAATGCGCCGGGGGCGTAGGTACCTGCGACGTAGAGGAGCTTCCGCATCGACCCAGCCTCGAAGAGGGGGTAGGGATTCCAGACGAGGTCCGAAGAACAGATGCCAGCATGTGATGGACGCCGGAAGGCGCGCAAGTCATGCCAGTCGGGACCTTGGGTGTGTCGGGTACGAGGCAACTCGCCGTGGGTTGGAGGCCAGTCCGGGGATCCGCCGAAGACGCTCTTCCGGGCTAGAACGGGTGCGTGGAGCGGAGTGTTCTGCCATCCTGAAAGGAGGCCGGGTCCGGAGCTGCGTACGGAGCCTCACTCTCCATCACCCCGGTCCCTCATTGAAGGTGGGCCCCGGTCCACCTCGGTCCACTCCTTCCGACCCGGCTGCCGTCGCACGCGCGCCCGGGACCTTTTCTTGTGGCGTGGGCAGAGGATCTCCACCCCTCGCGACGCCGGGGCTGGAAGACACCGCACGATCGGGAGCCGGAAGCCGCTCCCGGAAGCCGCCCCTTCCCGACAGCATCTACGGCGGATCTCCCACAGACCGCGCCGGGTCGAGACGACACCTTACACTGAGGATCTGTGACGGCTGGCGCCCTTACGCGGCCGCCCGTCGAGGATCTACGCGGCCCTGGCCCGGATCAGTCGAAACCGCCGGGTGGGGTGTGCGCCTGTCGAGATGAGACCCTCCTGAGGGGAGCCAATGTCACCGCTCCGGCTGGGGAAGCGGAACGCCACCGCGGACCAGGCCGGCGATCCGAAGCCCGGTGAGGGCAACCACACCTCGGGGAGGCCGACCCCCAACTCGCAGGGCCGGGAGCCGGTCTTCCGGGCCCGGGGACTCACCAAGGTCTATACCATGGGCGAGGTCCAGGTCCGCGCGCTGGACTCGACGGACCTGGAGCTTGAGGCCGGCGAGCTGGTGGTGATCCTGGGACCCTCCGGGAGCGGGAAGTCCACCCTACTGAACATCCTGGGAGGGCTGGACGTCCCCACCGAGGGCGAGGTCAACTTCAAGCACCATCGACTCACGGACGCCGACGAAGCGGAGCTCACCCGATTCCGGCGGGAGCACGTGGGCTTCGTGTTCCAGTTCTTCAATCTCCTGCCGAGCCTCACGGCCCTGGAGAACGTCCGCCTGGTCACGGAGATCTCCGAGGCCCCCATGGACCCAGAGGAAGCCCTGGGGCTGGTGGGACTGGGAGAGCGGCTGAACCACTTCCCATCCCAGCTCTCAGGGGGGGAGCAGCAGCGGGTGGCCATCGCTCGGGCCATCGCCAAGCAGCCCGACGTGCTGCTGTGTGACGAGCCCACCGGGTCGCTGGACTACGAGACCGGGAAACGGATTCTGGAGGTACTTGAACAGGTGAACCGGGAGACCGGCACGCTCACCGTGCTGGTGACGCACAACGCAGCCATCGCCTCCCTGGCGGATCGGGTCCTGCGGATGCGGGACGGCCGCATCGTGGCGGAGGAGAGAAACGAAGTCCGGGCCACCCCTTCGGACATCGAGTGGTGACGCCATGCGAACCCTGGATCTGAAGGTCCTGCGCGACGCCCTGCACCTGAAGGGGCAACTCACGGCGGTGGCGGTACTGGTGGCCTGCGGCGTGGCGGTGTTCATCATGCTCCGCTCCATGAACGGATACCTGCGAGGCAGCCAGGATGCGTACTACGCCGAGTACGGGTTCGGAGAGGTGTTCGCCCATGCGGTGCGGGCGCCGTCGAGCCTCGAGGGGCAACTGGGCGCGGTCGAGGGGGTCGACCGGGTGTACATGCGGATCGTCCGGGATGTCCTCCTGGACGTGCCGGGCCTCCCCGAGCCCGCCACGGGCCGCCTCGTCTCCATTCCCGAGCACGGGTCGCCCCCGCTGAACCGCCTGCACATGAAGTCGGGCCGGATGGTACAAGGGGGACGGCGGGACGAGGTGGTGGTGAGCGCCGCGTTCGCCGAGGCGAACGGATTCCGGGAGGGCGACTCGTTCGGGGCGGTGCTGAACGGCCGGTGGCAGCGCCTGACCATCGTGGGAACGGCCCTGTCACCCGAGTTCATCTACGAGGTGAGCGGAGTCGGGACCGTCTTCCCCGACAATCGCAGGTTCGGCGCCATGTGGATGAGCCACGACGCCATGTCGACGGCATTCGAGATGCAGGGTGGGTTCAACGATGTCGTCGCGAGCCTCCGTCCCGGCGCGTCGGAGGAGGCGGTGGTGGCGGCCTTTGACGAACTCCTGGAACCCTACGGAGGAGTGGGGAGCTACGGTCGGGACCACCATCTCTCCCACATCTTCGTCACCTCGGAAATTGACGAGACCCAGGTGACCGCGTCCTTCTTCCCCGCGCTCTTCCTGGTCGTGACGGCCTTCCTGCTGCACACCACCATGCTTCGCCTGGTGCGCATGGAGCGGGAGCAGATCGGGCTCATGAAGGCCTTCGGTCTGTCCTCCACCACCGTGGCGATCCACTACGTGAAGCTGGCCCTGCTTCCGGTGCTGGTGGGAGCGGCGGGAGGTAGTGGGCTGGGGATCTGGCTCGCACACCGGATGGCAGGAGTCTACGCCCGCTTCTACCAGTTCCCCGAGACGGACTTCGTGCTTGCGCCCGCCGTGGTGTGGACGGCCCTGGGCATTGCCGTCGCCACTGGGATTGCCGGGGCCGTGGCGGCAGCGCGAAGTGTCGTGCGATTGGCTCCTGCATCCGCCATGGCGCCCCCCGCACCTCCCGGGTTTCGGGAGAGACGCTACGAGGGAAGCTGGTGGTGGCGGGCCCTGACACCAGAGGGCCGGATGATAAGCCGCAACGTCACCCGGGCCCGATGGAAGTCGGTGAGCACCGCGGCCGGTATCGCCCTCGCCCTGGGGGTGCTCACGGCGCTCCTGTCCATGTTCGATGCCATCGACGTGGTGGCGGACCTGCAGTTCAACCACACCTACCGAGAGGACGTGGCCGTCTACTTCGACACTCCTCGCGGCCGGGACGCGCTCCGGGAAGTGGCGCGCCTGCCCGGGGTACTGCGAGCCGAACCGGTTCGGGTTGCGCCGGTTCGACTCGTAAAGGGGCACCGGGAACGGCGCGCATCCCTCATGGGGTTGGCGCCGGGCACCCAACTGCGGCAGATCGTCGACGCCTCGTTCCGGGTCCACCGGCCCCCGGTGCACGGTCTCCTGGTGGGCCGGATGCTGGCGGACCGGCTACACCTTGCTCCGGGGGACACGGTACGCGTGGAGGTGACGGAAGGACGACGCCCCCAACGGGATATGTTGGTGGCCGGACTGGTGGACGAGCTCATGGGAGGCGACGTGTATGTCGAGGCCGCGACCCTCTACGATCTGCTGGGCGAGTCCGGTACGGTCTCAGGGGCTTGGCTCCGGGTGGACGCCTCGCTGCAGGCCAGCCTGTACGCGCGGCTGAAGCGGCTCCCCGGGGTCTCGAGCGTCGTGGTGAAGGAGGTCCTGGTCCAGGGCTTCAACGAGACCATCGAGGAGAGCTTTCTCATCGCCCTCACCTCGACGCTGATCATCGGGGCCGCCCTGGTCATGGCCATCGTCTACAACCAGACCCGGGTTGCCCTCTCGGAGCGTGGGCGGGAGCTGGCCAGCCTCCGAGTCTTGGGTTTCTCACGCCCGGAGGTGGCCCGGATGCTCCTGGGCGAACAGGCCGTCCTGCTGGCGGTGGCGCTTCCCGCAGGCCTGATCCTCGGGTGGCTTCTCACCCTCCTGGTGATGCTCCGTTTCGAGGCCGAGCTCTTTCGTCTCCCGGTGGTGGTGGATCCGGTGACCTACCTGGAGGCGGTGGGCATCGTGGTGGGTTCGGCGGCGGCCTCCGCGTTCCTGGTGCGCCGCCGACTCGACCGAATCGACCTCATCGCTGTGCTGAAGACACGGGAGTAGTGTCCCATGAAGATCGGAAGACGACACCTCGTCGGCGGCGGCCTCCTCGCTCTGGTGGCCGTCGCGCTGCTCCTGGTCCTGCGTCCCGAGGCCCTGGACGTGGAGGTTGCCCAGGTGGACCGGGGGCCCCTCCGGGTGACCGTGGACGAAGACGGTGAGACCCGGGTGAAGGAGCGTTTCATCCTCTCCGCGCCTGTCACGGGACGCCTCGAACGCCTCCAGTGTGAGGTGGGGGACACGGTGGTGGCGGGGGAGGTGTTGGCACGCATCTATCCCCTTCCCCTCGACAGCCGCGCGAGCCGGGAAGCGGAGGAACGGCTGGAGAGCGCGGAGGCATCCTGGCGTGCGGCGGACGCTCGCGAGCGTCGGGCGGAGACCTCCTGGGGGGAGGCCGTAAGGGCATTGGAGCGGCTCCAGCAAGTAAGGCGGGGAGCTCCGGGGGCGGTGACGGAACAGCGAATGGACCAGGCCCGAACGTTGGAGCGTGCGGCGCACCTGGCCCTGGAGCAGGCACGGGAGGAGACCGTCGCAGCGTCCCACGCCAGAGAAGCGGCCCGAGCGGCACTTCTGGGGTCCGGAGATGAAGAAGGGGAGCCCACCCTCTTGAGGACGCCCGCGGACGGCCGGGTGTTGCGGCTCTACGAGGAATGTGAACGGCCCGTCACGGCGGGATCTCCGGTCTTGGAGATCGGGGATCCTTCCGAGCTGGAGGTCGTCGTGGAGGTGCTGACGGAGGACGCCGTGCGCCTCAGACCCGGAGCGGCGGCTCACGTCACGTCGGGGCTCGGAGCCGACACCCTCCGGGGGCTCATCGTCCGTATCGAGCCCTCCGCCTTCACACGTGTCTCGCCGCTTGGAGTAGAGGAGCAGCGGGTGAACGTGGTGGTGGCCCTGGACGCCTCCGCCACCGTCCTGGGCGATCGCTTTCGGGTGGACGTGGCGCTGGTGGAGTGGGAGGAAGAGGAGGTGGTCCGGGTCCCGTCGAGCGCCCTGTTCCGGGTGGATGCCGGTTGGGGCGTGTTCACCGTGACCGATGGACTGGCCCGTCTCCGCCGCATCGAACTCGGGAGGCAGGGGAGGCGGCAGGCGGAACTCCTGGAAGGGCTGGAGGTGGGGGAGTCCGTGATCCTCTATCCCTCCGACGAAGTGGAGGACGGGGTCCGTGTCCGGGTGGAGGCGGTGGGGTGATCACCCGCCACCCCCCACCCCGTCTCGACTCGCGTTACTCCCGGTCCGGTGGAGTGCCGTAGGGGAACAGGGTACTCAGGTCCACGTTCTGGTAGGGCAGGGCATCCAGGAAGGTGGTCCCAACGAAAGGCCCTGGGGCCTCCACCACCACGATGGTGGGAGCGAATCCGGTCTCGTCGAACCCGCGCCGGAAGTGGACCCGGGACTTGACGACGAAGACCTCGAAATCCGCTGGATCCAGGCCCAGCTCCCGGAAGGTGTCCGGGGACGTCACCTGTGTGTACGCCGGGGTCAGCACCACCACGTCGCCGTTGTCGATGGACACGACCGCGACCCGGTCGTATCCCTGCCATTCCCCGAAGTACTCCACCGTCCCCTGGATGGGATACGGCTCCCCGCCCGAAGGAGTGTATCCGCCGATCTCTCCCTGGAAGGCATCTCCCGGCGCTGCGGCGGACTCCTCCAGCACCCTCAGCGTCACCGGTGAGGTGATGGCTCCGTAGAGGGTGTTGCCGATCCCGTTGGCCCGGAAGGCCCGCAGGATGTGGGTGGCGTCACCGGGCCGGTCACTGTGGTCTCCCACCGCCACCGGGGTCTCTCCCGCTCGCACAGCGGCCCGAACCAGCTTCGCCGCCGAGTCGGGCATGGGCAGTCGGCCCACGGCGAAGTCCTCACGGACGCGCCAGATGAAGTCGTTCATGTCATCCGCGATGCGGTCTGCGAGCTCCTGATCGCCATTGGTCATGACGTGCACGGTGGCTCCGACGTCCGGGACGTCGGACCAGGGGTAGCCGTAGAAGACGGAGACGTATACACCGCTCTCCCGCGCCTCCCAACGTCGGGCCCGCTCCATGATGAGCATGGAGGGTGCGGCCCCCGTCCACTGGAGTACCGTGGGGGTGATGACTCCGGGCTTTCGGGTAGCGGTGGTGGGGCGGTAGGCCCCCCGCATGGCCTCTCGGAGGCCGCGCGCCGCCCGCTCGCCCTGGAGGTAGGCGTCGTAGTGGGGGTACCGCTTCGTCACGAAGGCGAAGTCGGCCCAATCCAGGAACTCCGCATCCTCGTTCCCATGCAGGTCGAAGGTACCTGCGATGGGCACGTCCGGACCGACAGCCTCCCGGAACCGGCGGGCGATCTCCGCCTCTGGACGCGGCACGTCCCGCACGGCCATGGCTCCGTGTAGCGCCAGGTATACCCCATCCACCTCGCCGGCGGCCTCCAGCTCCTGCAACATCTGGCCCAGGAAGTGCTCGAAGGTCTCACGGGTATTCCAGCTCCGGGACGAGCCACCGAACACGCCCAGGGGGGAGGTGAGCGGGACGAGCTCGATATCCCCGAAGGCCCGTGCCTGGTCCCGGAACCCACGGACGTAGCTCCCGGAGTTGAGCAACTCGTCACCACCGGCAGGGGGCGCCAGTCGCGTCCAATCCTCAACGGTGACATCACCGCCGGGGCAGAAGGTGCACGTCTCGTGCTGGAAGGAGATCACGGCCACACGCCAAGAATCCTCCGACAGCTCCGGTGCGCACGCGATCCCTACCAGGAGGAGTGAACCCAGGAGAAGGGCGGCGGTCGGTGGCCGGGCAACCCCTCGCGAGGCCGAGGAGGTGTTCCCGACCCGGGGGCGCCGGGTGGGACAGCGGGGTCGGGAAGAGTGGCCGGATGCGGCATCCATGGGGTTCTCCGACGGCTCAGAGGGGTCCGTTCGACGGGGAGAGTCCATACCCAAGAGACGCGGGGTCCACTTCCGGGGCAAGGCGACTACCTTAGTGGCTTCTCTTTCGACGGGACCCATCCGTGCAGCCGACGCAGCGCTCCATCTTCTTCTTCTGGCTTCCCCTTGCCGCCACCTGGCTCATGATGGCGGCGGAGGGGCCCTTCCTGGCGGCGGTCATCGCCCGCCTGGCGGACGCCAAATTCAACCTGGCGGCCTACGGCGTGGCCTACGCATTCGCCATCCTGGTGGAAGCGCCCGTAATCATGCTCATGAGCGCTGCGACTGCCCTCGGACGCGACCGAGAGGCCTACCGCCGCCTCCGGAACTTCATGTGGGGCCTGAACGTGATTGCCACGGGCCTCCTGTTGGGCATTCTCATCCCGGCGGTGCACACCCTGGTGATGGAGGGCATCGTGGGACTCCCAGAGGAGGTCTCCCGCATCACCTATGGGGCGCTCTGGCTCTTTCTTCCCTGGCCGGCGGCCATCGGGTATCGCCGTTTCCTCCATGGCCTCCTGATCCGCTCCGGCAAGACGCGCCTGGTGGCCTACGGCACGGTCCTTCGCCTGGTGGTCATGGCGGTGGTTGCGGTGGCACTGTACCAGCTGGCACCGTGGCCCGGTGCGTGGGTCGGAGCCGCCTCGCTGTCCGCGGGGGTCGTGGCAGAGGCCCTGGCGGCGCACGGGATGGCCCGGCAGACGGTGCGGAGCCTCCGCGACAAGCCCGAGTCCGAACCGGGGCCCCGGGGGCGCATCACGTACACCGGCATCGCCCGCTTCTACTATCCGCTGGCGCTGACTTCGCTCATCGGACTCGCGGTACAGCCCATGCTCACCTTCTTCATGGGCCGTGCCCCGCTTCCCCTGGAATCTCTAGCGGTCTTTCCCGTGGTCCACGCGCTCTCGTTCATCTTCCGGAGCCTCGGGCTGAGCTTTCAGGAGGCGGCCATCGCGCTCCTGGGGGACCGGCACGAGCACGTGGATCCGGTCTCCCGCTTCGCGATGGTGTTGGGGGTAGGATCGTCCGTGGCACTGGCGCTGGTTGCGTTCACGCCGCTTGCGGATGTCTGGTTCGTGCGGCTCTCGGGTCTGGACGCCGAGTTGGCGGCCTTCGCCATCTGGCCCACCCGGATCCTCGTGCCCCTGCCGGCTCTGAGCGTGTGGCTCTCGTACCAGAGGGCCGTCCTGGTGCAGGCCCACAGGACTGCGCCCATCACGGTGGCCACCTCCCTGGAGGTCCTCGTCATCGCCGTCGTCTTCGTGCTGGGCGGTTGGGTCTTCGGGATGGTGGGGGTCACCGCAGCCTTCCTCGCCTTCCTCGGCGGTCGAACCGCAGCCAACCTGTTCCTCGTACGGAGGGTAGCACGGAGTCTCGAACGGAGCCGGGAGGATTGGGCGTGAGCGACCTGAAGATCGACCTCTCCGGACTGGGCATGCATTCGGGTGGCCCGGACGGAGCCGGGCGGGGGCCCGATGACTCCGGCCAGTCCTTCTCTGGGAGTGGACCCCGGAAGGGTGGCCGGCGCAGATGGGGACGCCGTATCGGGTGGGCTGCGGTCCTCGCCTGCCTCGCGATTTCAGGTCCCTTCGTGCTCCTCCTCCGGGGGAGTGTGCATGCCCATGGATCCTGGGGATTCGGCCCTTGGGGCTCGGTGGGGGTGGGATTGGTCTTCGCCACGGTCGCCGCGGGGTCCGGCGTCTGGCTCGTATCGCGGGTCCTGGCGATCCCGGGTGGACTGCGTCGTCTCCTGGTCCGGGCTGGGATGGTCCTGGGCCTCGTCTTCGTCGGGTACGGGGTGCTCTACATCGGAGCCCGGAACATGAAGGGGGATGCGGTCCGGTCCGAGTACCGGGCCCTCCACCCCCTGCTCCGCGTCGCCTCCACCGCGCTCGTCCTGGTGGACCGGGACGCCGTGGTCACCGACGCCCGACGGCACCCCGACGACTACCTGGCCATGGGGCTCACCCCCATGGACGCCTCGGATCACTATCCCCAGTCCGACGGCTACGTCCATGCCCTCGACCTGCGCACTCGCGGACGGCCCGCGTGGCGGAATCGGTTGGTGGAGTGGACCTTCCGCCTCATGGGATTCCGAGTGCTCCGCCATGTCGGGACCGCCGACCACCTGCACATCTCCCTCCCGCCCCGGGGAGTGGCGTGAGAGCAGGGGTGCGACGGGAGAGGTGGGGGCCTTTCCGACGGCCGCGCCGGAGTCGCTCCCGCGAGGCGGAGAGGGCATGCTGAAGCAGGTCGCTCCGGTGTCGGCTCTGGCGGCATTGGCGGGCGTGGCGCTCTTCGCGCTGGGCCCCCGGGTACCCGTGGACACCAACATCCACGAGGTGGCACTCCCCGAGAGTGGAATCGGCGGCATCGAAGGATATCTGGCGGACGGTGAGAGCCGCTTCCGGGATCTGATTCCGGGGACGGAGAAGCTGGTCGTCTGGGCGAATCCGCAAGCTCCGCAGGTCACACCCCTTACGGTGGTGTATATCCACGGCTTCTCCGCCAGCCGCCAGGAACTCTGGCCCCTCCCCCAGATGGTCGCGGACTCGGTGGCGGCGAACCTGTTCCTAACCCGGCTGACGGGCCACGGGCGTTCGTCCGAGGCCATGGCGGAAGCGTCGGTGCAGCGTTGGCTTCAGGACGGTGAGGAGGCTATGGCGGTGGCGAGCCGGCTCGGGGAGAGGGTGGTAGTGATGGGGACCTCTACCGGCGGAACCCTGGCCCTCTGGCTGGCCGCCCAGGAAAGGTGGCGGGATCGAATTGCCGCGGTGATCCTGGTCTCCCCGAACCTCGGCCCCCATAACCGGTCCGCCGAGGTCCTCCTTTGGCCCTGGGGCGGGACCATCGCCCGCCTCACCCTGGGTCCGGAACGCTCCTTCACGACCCGAAACGAGCTCCAGGCCCGCTACTGGACCGAACGGTATCCGGTCCGGGCCCTCCTACCCATGATGGGGTTGGTCGGACTGGTTCGGGATCTGGACCCCGGTGAAGTCCAAGCGCCGGTGCTGGTGGCCTTCTCGCCCCGGGACCGGGTGGTGGACGTCCCCCGCATCGAAGCACTCTTCCCGCGGCTGGGCTCGGCCAGGAAGCAGCTCCTCCCGGTGGAGGGAGCCGAAGGGGGCGACTACCACGTCCTGGCCGGGGACATCCTCGCACCGGAGAACAATGGTCCGCTGGCGGCGGCCATGCTGTCATTCCTCGCCGCCGGGCTGTGACCGGATCGGAGTCCCGGGCCGCCCGACCCGGGACCCCTGCTTCAGAGGGGAATTGCACGAGGCGGCACCGAGGCCCATCCTGGTCACCACAGGACCATGGGAGCCTTCCTCCCACTGGACCACCCGACCCAACCGTTCGCCGGATCGAAGCCTCCCTCTGATCCAACCCTTCGCCCGATCCATCCTCGTCCGATCCATGCCACCACGGAACCTCGTCGCCCAAGCCCTCCGTCGGCGTCCGATGTGCGCCTGGCGATCCCGGGTGCTCACGGGTCTCGCCGCCACCTGGGTCGCCCTCGCATGCAGCCCGGAGCAGGGCCAACCCCGACCCAAGGTCCTCCTCATCGGCATCGACGGGGTTCGGCCTGACATTCTGGCCGAGGTGGACACCCCCAACCTGGACGCCCTCATCGAGGGGGGCGCCTATTCGGACCGGGCCCGCACCACGCGACCGACCGTGAGCGGGCCGGGTTGGTCCAGCATGCTCACCGGGGTGTGGCCCGACAAGCACGGGGTGACCTCCAACGACTTCTCCGGAAGTCGATACGAGCGCTTCCCCGACTTCCTGACGCGGATCGAGTCCCTTCGGCCGGAGCTTCGCACCTTCGCGGTGGCCGACTGGATGCCGCTGGTGGGAGACGACTCCGGGGGTCCTCTCATTGGAGCGGCACCCGACGTGAAGCATGTCCTGAACGGCTACGAGGTGGGATGGCGGGAGGCCGACTCCCTCTCCACCGAGATCGCCGTTCAGGAGCTTGGGTCTGCGGACCCCGATGCCCTGTTCGTCTACCTGGGGAACCCGGACGAGACGAGCCACCATCACGGCTCCATCGGAGTCGAGTATCGCGAAGCCATCCGTGAAGCCGACCGCCGGGTTGGGCAGCTCGTCGAAGCGATCCGTGCACGAGAGGGGGACGGGACGGAAGACTGGTTGATCCTGGTGAGCACCGACCACGGCCGACGGATGGACGGAGGCCACGGGGGCGATTCGGAGGAAGAGTTCCGAATCTTCTTCCTGGCCTCGGGCCCGTCCGCAGTCCAGGGGCGGCTCGAGGGAACTCCCCGGATCGTGGATGTGGCGGTGACGGCGCTTGCGCACCTTGGCTTCCAGCCGGAGCCGGCGTGGGAGCTGGACGGCTCGGCCGTGGGGCTCCGCCGATAGGATGGAGAGCGGAGCCGTGACCCATAAGGAAGAAGCCCAGGCTCGCGAAGAACATAAGGGGGGCGCGCTTCGGCCCGTGGTGCGGCGGGCGGGGATCCCGATGATCCTGCTCTTCGTCCTCATCCCTCCGGCGGCGGGTTGCTTCCTGGCGTCCGTCATCCTGGCCGTGCCGGGCCGAGAGCCATGGGTCATCACGATTGCGTACGTGCTCGGTGTGACCTCCTTCCTCCTGGCCACACCGCTGGGTCGACGGTCCGACGGACTCCGCGTGGCCAGCTACCGCCGCCTCACGGAGGCCAGCGTCCTCCTGGGCCTGACCTGCGGTGCAATGGTCGTCTACACCATCGTGGTCCACATCCGACTGGGGATCCAGGTGCCATGGGCCACCGACCTCCTGTCGAGAATGCTGGGGGGCTGATCCTGCCGGGACGATCCGGCTGAGCTGCTACCGGGGCGACTCAGTCCTGCAGGACCGCCCGACGCTCCTTTCTCTTCAGCAGGAAGAGCCCCTCACGCATGCTGGTGACCAGGATGGTGCCGCTCTCGAAGAACGGGTAGTTGCTCCACGATCCTGCGAAGCCCGGGTCGTCCCCACCCTGGGGCACGGTGTCGAAGAACCCGATCTCCACCGGGTTGGCCGGGTCGCTCACGTCCAGGATCCGTAGCCCGCTGACGTAATTGGACTGGTACATGAGATTCCGCTGCACGTAGAGATTGTGGTCCGACGCCGCGGTGGTCCCCAGGTGCTCGGCCAGGAGTACCGGATCGTCCAGATCCTGCACGTCCCAGACCAAGGTGCGGGTTCGCGGAGCGCTCCCGGCGATCTCGTCTCCCTCGTCGTTCATGAAGAAGTAGCGGTGATCCTCACTCAGCCAGCCCTGGTGGAGGTATGCCGAGGTGGGGTAGCGGGCGGTGGCGATGGCGCGGGGATCGGACTTGTCCGTCACGTCGGCGATGGAGAGGGCATTCTCGTTGGCACCGAAGCAGATCTCCGCACCGGCGTAGTCGGGGTCCGGGCCCCGGTAGAGGACGCACTGGGCGTCGTGGGAGTAGCCGGTTCCAGCGAGTCCCGTGGTGGCATCCTGGAAGCAACCGGCGAAGGTGGGATTGCCGGGGTCCCGGATGTCCACCATGTGCAGTCCGCCCCCACAGGTGGTTCCGCCCATGCTCGCTCCCACCACGTAGGCGAATCCCGTCTCTTCGTTGATCACGATGTTGTGTGCGGAGAAGATGCCGTCGTATCGCGCCGTCTCGGCGAAGACGCGGTCAGGATCCGGGCCGAGTCCCCTGAGCTGCGTGAGGTCGAAGACCTGGATGCCGTGCGCGCCGGCGGCATCGGCCACGATGAACGCGTGGTCCTGGTAGACCTTCATGTCCCGCCAGAGGGATATGACGGCGGCCTCACTCAACGGCAGCGTTCCCAGGAACGCCGGGCTTCCGGGGTCGGTCACATCCACGAAGACGGTGGCGTCGCTACGGCCCACGATGGCGTACTCCCGGGCCGTCTCCGGGTCGGTCCACCCCCAGAGGTCGTTCACCATGACCCCCCGGTCGGCCCCCAGGTCCTGCACCGGAATGAAGGCCACCAGGTCCACCTCGGAGCAGGGGAAGGCGGCGGCCACGCCCTCCGGCGAGCACTCCACCAGCTCACCCGTCACGGGCTCGGGTCCCGAAACGTCGGGGACGAACCCCGTGACCCGGGCCCACTCACCTTCCGCTCGGGCCAGGAGATATCCCACCCCCTCGAAGAGGGCTTCGCCCGGGGCTCCGGCCACCGCACGGCCCGGCTCTGCCGCGAGGGCCGCCCCGAAAAAGGTCTGCCCCCCTTCGCCCTGGATTCGCTGCACCTCGGTGAGGGTCCCTTCGGACTCGAGGGCGAAGACCACCGCGAGGGCCTGGAACGGCGCTCCAGCCAGCACCTCACCGTCCGCATAGGCGAGCGCCATCCCGAGTCCCGCCTGGCCCTGGGCGTCGATGGTCACGCGTCCGGCTTCCACCCACCCCTCCTCGGTCTGCCGGAAGTGTACGACTTCGCCGATCCCCTGCCTCGCCAGGGGGGCCCCGGCAAAGGCGTCGGTCCCCTGAAGCAGGACCGACCATCCCAGGCCCCCAGGGGCGTCGTCCCCGGTGGAGAGCACCGTCACCTCGGCCATGGCCCCGGGTGCTCCGGAGAACAGATGCGCACGGCCCGGGAGGAGCGCGAGGGGGCCTCCGAACCCGAAAGCGTCCGGTGCCGGACCCGGAGCGCCCACCAACACCCGATCACCGGACGCCGAGAGGGATGCTCCAAACCGGCTCCCCTGGGCGGGTTCGGTCGGCTGGAGGTGGACGGGAATCGCGTACGGGGCGTCCAATCGCAGGACCTGCACGGTGCCGGTCCCTCCCCGGGCGCCCGGAGCTCCCACGTACAGGACGTTTCCGGCGAGCGCGACGGCGCTGCCGAAGCCTCCCCCTTCCTCGACTCCCTGCAGGGTGAAGTCGAGTCGCAGATCATCCCGGATGCGGGAATAGACGAAGGCGGCTCCCGTCCCCTCGCGGACCCCGGGTGCTCCGACCACGACCCACCGGTCGGAGGCTGCCACCGCCGACCCGAAGCCGTCTCCGACCTGGCCCGCGGGCGAAGAGACGGTTGTGAGCTGCTCCCAGCTGCCGTCACCCGACACGGCGAAGACGCCCAGCTGCCCGGGCCGGTTCGCGGGCATGGGAAAGAGGGTGAACTCCCCTGGATCGCCGGCGAAGACCCGGTCCCCGACAAGGGCGACGGCAGATCCGAAGCCGGCTCGTGGCGCCCAGCGGACCTCCTCGAGCGGGGAAGGAGGGGGACCTGCGGTGGTTGCCGAGTGCCCGACCCCTTCCAGGGGAGCGAGCGGGACCAGGAGGGTGCCCACGGTCACGGAGGCGATGACGCGCCCCAGGCGCGGGACGGAGGGGAGGGAGGGCATGGCAGGCCAGGGGTTCGAGCGGTGGTACCGGAGGGAGGAGAAGCCTAATCTGGAAGGCCCCGGCGGGCCAGCACCGCCCCTGGCCGGGACCCCATTGAAGGGTCCCCGGGCTCCCGCTAGCGTAACGGCGTTCCGGCTCCGACCCCCTGACGACCGTTTCCCTTGGCCTACCCACCGGTCCTGCGCCCGGCGCCCCCCTCCCCGGGGAGCCCCTGCCGTCTCGAGTTCCTCGCCCGATCCCCCATCGGCCCTGGAGGCTCAGGGTCGGAAAGAACCTGGACCGCCGATTCGGAGGCTTCGGCCCAACGACCCCCCGCGGGCCGCGTCCCAGTGATTCGAGGCGGCGGGCTGGTATCCGCCCTCACCTCTACGAGCGGACCTTCGTGATGGGTGGACGACGCCGAGAGGGAAGAGACGCCCTCCGGATCCGGGGCAGGGAGACCCTGGAGGGCTATCGTGAGTTCGTGGACGACTGGCAGGCCTTCCAGGAAGCGATCCGGCGGCCCGAGCCCACGACGCTTCGGACGAACCTTTGCCGAATCGAGAGGCCGGAATTGGGGGCCCGACTCGAAGGCCAGGGGTTCCGGGTGGAGCCGCTTCCCCATCAGCCCGCCTTCCTCCGGGTCCTGGACGGGCCCTTCCCGATCTCGGACACGCTCGAGCACTGGGCCGGGCTCTTCTATATCCAGCAGGCCGCCACCGGGTGGGCCGCACCGCTTCTGGATCCTCGTCCTGGCGAGCGGGTCCTGGACCTCTGCGCCGCACCCGGAGGGAAGACCACGCACCTGGCGGAACGGATGCAGGGCACGGGGACCGTGGTCGCCGCGGATGTGAATGAGACCCGTATCCGGGCGCTGCTGGGCAACATCTACCGCCTCGGTCACACCAACATCATGACGGTGGCCGGCGACGGTCGGCGGTTTCCACTGGGTGCCTCTTTCGACAGGGTGATGGTGGACGTGCCCTGCTCCGCCGAAGGGACCCTTCGGAAGCGGGGCGGCATGATCCCGGGACACTCGCGGAAATGGGCCAAGCAGGTCACCCGGGCGCAGGAGAAGCTGCTGCGACGTGCGGCGGCGCTCACCCGACCCGGGGGGACCCTGTTGTACGTGACCTGCACCTTTGGGCCGCACGAGAACGAAGCGGTCCTCACTCGGGTTCTGGCCGACGCACCACTGGACGTGGATCCCGTGGAGTTCCCGGCCCCCCATGCACCCGGTCTCGCGGGCTTCGACGGGGCGTCGTTCGACCCCCGGCTTGCCGGCGCCGTTCGTATCTACCCCCACCATCTGGACTCCGGAGGGCTCTTCCTGTGCCGCCTGAAGCGTCTAGAGGGTCCGGTGCCAGGCGTCGAGATTCCCGGGGGATCCGAGGTGGACTCTCATGACGAGCAGGACCGAGCCCCCTATGGGTCCCGGACCTCGATCCCGGTCTCCGGCTGGTCTCCGGTGCCCCCGGTCTTTCCGGAGGGAGACGACGGTGGGGTGGACGTGGAGGCGGCCCACACCGAGGTGCGAAGGGGGCAGGAGTTCCTGCAGACCCGCCTCGGCGTGGCCCCCGAGGGTCTGTCGGAGGTGAAGTGGATGCAGCGCGGGAGCAATCTCTGGGTTCACTCGCTGGCAGGGTGGCCGCTGGAGAATTGGCAGCCGGGTGGCCACTGGCGGGCCGTGGCAGTGGGCTTTCGAGCCATGGACCTGGGTGGAGATGGGCCACCACGGCCCACAAATGATCTTCTCGGGTGGCTCGGCTCCAGGATCTCGGAGGGTCGCGTCGAACTCTCCGCGACCGAGTGGGTTCGACTCCTGGAGTCCGGGCGGACGCAGTCCGCGCCCGACGCGGGTCGAGACGGCATCGTGGCGCTCTGCCACGACGGAATGGTCCTGGGCCGGGGATTCCAGCGAGGCCGGCTCCTGCGCCACGAAATCCCCAAGGGGAGACTCCGGTGGTTGCGAAACGTCATGGAAGGGCGGGTGAATGCCCTCCAGGGGGAACCCGAGGAGGGCTAGGCGGAGCCGGGGCCTTCCCGCATCAGTCTTTGCCCCTGAGCCGGATCTCCCCTCTGGAGAGCGCGGCTGCAAAAGCGGTATCGGTCGGCGCCAGGACGTACTCCACCGGGACCGGAACCGGGACCCAAGCCACCGCCTGATGCTCGTGTAAGACGGGCACCCCCCGGGCCTCCGCCTCAAGGAAGACGATGCGGAACGGCTGACCGGGGTCCAATCGGCTGAAGAGCGGTGCGTCCGCGATCCATGTCGCAGTCAGACCCAGCTCTTCCTGGAGTTCCCTGGCCACGGCGTCGGCCCGGGTCTCTCCCGAGTGGACCTTTCCACCCGGGAACTCCCATAGCCCGCCGTGCCGCTTGTGCCGGGGACGCTGCGCGATGAAGAGGCGGCCGCCGGGGTCCCGCAGCACCGCGGCGACCACGTCCACCGGGCGCACCATGTCCAGCGCGGTCATTCCGCAGCCCAGATCTCTCCCAGGACACGACGGAAGTTCCCCCCCAGGACCAGCCGGATGTGCTCGTCGGTGTACCCGCGCCGGATCATCCCCTCGGTGATATCGAACATGCGCCGGGGGTGGTCGATGCCCTCGATGTCGATCTTCTCCCGGAAGGCGTAGCTCCCCTTGTAGTTGGCCTTGAGCGCCTCGTAGGCGTCGGGGGGCATGTCGTCGTATCCATGGAGGTCGATGTCGGACCCGATGCCCACGTGCTCGATCCCCACCAGGTCGCGCACGTAGTCCAGGTGGTCGAGGTAATCCTCGAGGGTGGTCGGCTCCGCCGCTCTGACGAAGTTGCGAACTCCGGTGATTCCCATGACCCCACCCGTCTCGGCCATCCGCCGAATGGCTTCGTCGGTCTTGCACCGGGGATGCGCCGGATTGAGGGCACGGCAGTTCGAGTGGGTAAAGAGAACCGGGGCAGCCGAGACCTCGCACGCATCCAGGGTAGTCCTGTCACCGCAGTGCGACACGTCCACGGCCATCCCCACCTGGTTCATTCGCTCGACGATGGCGACACCGAAGTCGCTGATCCCTCCGTCGACGCGTTCCGTCGATCCGTTTCCGATGCGGTTCCGGGAGTTGTAGGTGAGCTGGCTGACGCGCTGGCCCAGGGCGTGGAAGACCTCCACGTCATCCGGCGTCCGGAAGTGTTGGGAGTTCTGCACACCGATGAGGATGCCGGCCCGCCCGGAGCGCTGCACGGTGTCCAGGTCCTCGGCCGAGTCGATGCGTACGAAGAGGTCCGGCCGGTTGGCCACGATGCTGTTGTACTGTCCCACGAACGCCAACACGTTTTGGTAGGCCTCCTGGGCGGTCAGACCTCCCACACCGGAGGCGATGTGGAATACGTCAATCTCCGAGGAGCGGAACTCCTCGATCTCATCGTCGGCGATGCCGTCCAGGTCGGGTCCCCAGCGCTGCCGCGTCTCACCATTCAGGGTCAGGAGACCAAGCATGTCGATGACCAGGGAGCCCGAGACCAGTTCGATGCACCGGGTGCTGTAGTCCAGACCGGGCAAGGCAAAGAGTCGGTGCCGTCCGAGCGTCAGGAACGGGGAGGCCAGCGAGAGCCCCAATCCGGACATGGCGGAGGCCGATGCGGCACGGAGGAAGTCGCGGCGGGAGCGGGTCATGGGCATCTAGTGGAGGGTGAATCGAGCGACACCATAGGGTTCCTCGGGGGCTGGCGCCATTCGGGCCCGGCGGCGACCGTGGTGGGGACGACACCCCCACAGGAGTCTGCTTTGCGAACCGGCCGATTATCGTCATCCCTCCCCTACTCGCTGATCCCGCTGCTCCTTGCTGCCGCGTGCGGGGGCGACGCCCCCGAGACCGGGGCCCGGGATGGGGGTCTCAGTTCCATCTACTACCCGTCCCGGCTCGTGGAGACGGCGCCGGAGACGTTCCGGGCCCGATTCGAAACCTCCGGTGGCGTGTTCGTGGTGGAGGTCCACCGGGCCTGGTCCCCGAACGGGGCCGATCGTTTCTACAACCTGGTCAAGAACGGGTACTACGACGACATCCGAGTGTACCGCGTGGTGGAGGGTTTCATGGCCCAGTTCGGGATCCACGGTGACCCGACGGTTCACTATCAGTGGCGCAACAGCATCATTCCCGACGATCCCGTGAGTCAGTCCAACACCCGGGGAAGGGTCACCTTCGCGACCTCTGGCCCGAACTCTCGAGTGAACGAGATCTTCATCAACCTGGTGGACAACCCGTCCCTGGACGAGCGAGGCTTTTCGCCCATCGGTGAGGTGGTGCAGGGGATGGAGACGGTGGACTCCTTCTTCTCGGAGTACGGGGACGGCCCTCCAAGAGGCGACGGCCCCTACCAGGCTCAGGCGCGAGCCCAGGGGAACGCGTATCTCGACGCCGAGTTCCCCGACTTGACCCGAATCACCCGGGCCTCGGTGGAAGGGGAGGGCTGATCGTCGCAGTCCCGGAGTCCGGAGCGGGTCCAGGGGTCTCGTCGGGGGCGGCCTCCGGGGGCGGAGGTGGAGCGCCTTGCCCTTCCCCTGAAGGCGAGCACCCGGGCGAGGAGATCAGCCGGTGAAGAGCCTCCAGACCTGCGTCAGAACGAAGATCACCGAGAAGCCCATGAGGAGCGGCATGAAGGTGGCTACGGCGGTCCACTTCAGGCTCCCGGTCTCCTTGTAGATGGTGTAGATCGTGGTGGAGCACGGGTTGTGGAGGAGCGAGAACAACATGACGTTGACCGCCGTCAGAAGTGTCCATCCGCCTCGCTCGAGCAGGCCCCCGATTGCCATCGCCGAGTCGAGCTCGAACATCACACCGGCGCCCTCTCCCAACTCGGGCGCGCCGAGGGTGAGGACGGTGAGCATCAGGATCGTGGGGATCACGATCTCGTTGGCCGGGATCGCCACCACGTAGGCCAGGAGAATCACTCCATTCAGTCCCACCAGGACTCCGAAGGGATTCATGAAGTCCATGAGGTGGCCTGCCACGCTCTGGCCTCCCACGGCGATGTTCGCCGTCAACCAGATCACCCCTCCGGCCGGCACCGCGAAGACCACGGCCCGCCAGAGCACGATGAGCGTCCGGTCGATGAGCGAGGTGTAGAGCGTCCGGAGGATACGGGGCGGGCGATACGGCGGAAGCTCCAGGGAGAACGTGGTGGCTTCGCCGCGAAGGACGGTCTGGGAGAGGAACCACGAGGCGACGAACATGGCCGCCACCCCAAGGACCGCCACTCCCACCACGGCCGAGGCCGAGACCAGGCCAGCGAGGTGGGCGGGTGCCAGGGCCCCGATGAAGATGGTGGCCAGGAGGATCTGCGTGGGCCAACGGCCGTTGCAGAGGCTGAAGTTGTTGGTGACGATGGCGATGAGGCGCTCCCGAGGGGAGTCGATCACCCTCGTGGCGATGACTCCCGCCGCGTTGCAGCCGAATCCCATGGCCATGGTGAGCGCCTGTTTGCCGTGAGCCCCGGCGCGGCGGAAGAGCGCGTCCAGGTTGAAGGCCACACGCGGGAGATACCCGAAGTCTTCCAGGAGAGTGAAGAGGGGGAAGAAGATCGCCATGGGCGGGAGCATGACGCTCACGACCCACGCGGTGGCCAGGTAGACCCCGTCGAAGAGGAATCCGGCGAGCCACCAGGGCATCCCAAGGCCCGCTCCGAACTGGGACAGAGCGGGATGGACGGTGTCGATGAGGAGGGTGGCCAGCAGGCTCGAAGGAACGTTCGCCCCGGCGATGGTGAGCCAGAAGACCACCATCAAGATGAGCAGCATGACCGGGAAGCCCGTCCAGGGGGAGGTGAGAAGCCGGTCGAGGCTCCGGTCGAAGCCGCTCCGGGCTCGGGCCAGGGTAGATCCTCCGGCGGCGGCGGCGATCGCCTCGGCCCGTGCATAGGTGGACGCCACGAGCCGATCGTGTGTGTCATGGGGAAGGGTCCACCGCAATTCCGAGGCGCGACGCAGGATCGCTTCTGTTCCGTCCTTCTCTCCCGTGGGGGCAACCATGGGTCTCGGAGGGCTCGCCTCCAGGTTTCCTTCCCCGAAACCGGTGTCGGCATCCCGCCCCCGGTCTGCCTCCTTCTCGCTCCCGTCCCGCCCCGGGTCCGCGTCGAACCCTCCGCTCCCCACGATGGCAATCCCGGTGATCGGTGGGGGAGCTGCGTCGCGGGCGAGCTGACCGATCTCGCCGGACCTCACCGCCTTCTCGATTCTCTCGTCCGCGTTCAGGAGACGGAGCGCGACCCACCGTGCGTTGGGGAGGGAGGGGAACACGTCCCGGATGGCGGGAACCAGCTCCTCCACGGCCCGCTCCAGAGGGGCCGGCAAGGGCCCGAGGTGGACGGGATCGGTGGTCCGCTCTCCGGTGGCCACCTGGTGGATCCTGCGCAGGAGCAGGTCGATCCCCTCACCGGCCCGGGCCACCGTGGGCACCACGGGCACCCCGAGTTCCTTCTCCAGCCGGCCCGCGTCCAGAGCGATGCCGTGACGCCGCGCCTCGTCCATGAGGTTCAGGCAGACCACGACCCGGTCGGTGATGTCCAGGATCTGGAGGAGGAGATTGAGGTTTCGCTCCAGGCGGGTGGCATCCACCACCACCACCGTCACGTCGGGCCGACCAAAGAGGAGGAAGTCCCGGGCCACCTCCTCATCGGTGCTTCCAGCCTGGAGTGAATAGGTGCCAGGGAGATCCACCACCTTCGCCTTGCTTCCATCGAATCCGAAGGCGCCCTCGGCGCGCACCACCGTCTTCCCGGGCCAGTTTCCCGTGTGCTGACGCAACCCGGTCAGGGCGTTGAATACCGTGCTCTTTCCGGTATTCGGGTTTCCGGCCAATGCCACGAGGTAGTCCCACCGGTCGGGCCTGAGACCGAGGCGGACCAGGCTGTCCTCGCGGTGCGCCTGGGCACCACCGCCGCTCGGGACGGTGGGAAGAGAGACCGACGCCATCAGGCCGCTGCCTCCTCGGCCCGACGGATCCGAACCCAGCGCTGTTGCTCACGCCGAAGTGCGATGAGCGCTCCACGGATCCGGAAGGCAGTGGGATCACCGGCGGTGGCAGACAACTCCACGGCGACTCGGGTCCCGGGGACGATTCCCAGATCCAGCAGCCGGCGTCGTTGGATTCCCTGACAGGCCGGGGAAAGGCCCACGACCTCGGCCTCTTCATCGGCGCCCAGATCCTCCAGCGTGATGCCCTCCCAGGCGGCCTCGGCCTCTACTTCCTCGGCGTCGACGCGAACGATGGTGACATTGCCTGCCACCGTGGGTTCCAGCTGGATCACCCGCCCATCGGCCGCGATCCGGAGTCCACCGGGGACCGGCGCCAGCACCTCGAGCCGCATGCCCGGGGAAAGGCCCTTCGTGACGAGACGATCGTAGAGGGCACGAGGTTCGTCCTCGAGGTGGCTGATGACCCCGTGCCCGCCCTCTTCCAGACGGGTAAGGGGAACGCCACGGGCGGCCGGGAGGTCACCGGTGGAGGTCGGGATCGGGTCCCCATGCGGGTCGAATCGGGGTCTGCCAAGGCGGGCGTCCAGCGCCTCCACCGCCTCGTCGGTCAGATGGTGCTCTCGCTCTTCCGCCAGTTCGTGCCAATCTCCGGGTGCCACTCCGGTGCGGTCGGCGAGGTAACGCTCCCACAACCGATGTGTTCGGATGATCCTCAGCGCGTAGCTGCGCCCCTCGTCCGTGAGACGGATCGTGTCGTCGCGCACGAGCTGCGCGCTCCTCAACTCCTGGAGCAGTCGGGCCGCAGCGGCCTGGGACACCTCCAGGGCTCCGGCCACGCTCTCCACCGAAGCCTCCCGCCCCTGCCGCCATGTCTTGTACAGGTGCTTCAGGGCGTCCTCCATCCCGACTCGGACACCCGCCCGGTACCCCCGACGGAAGCGCGAGAGAAGCCCCCACCGCGGCCAGAGCAAGGCGATCAGCGCGCCGCAGGTCAGTCCGAAGACGATCAGGTTGAAAAGAGGATTGGCCATGGGATAAAATTTAGGTGCGCCTAAATATTTGTCAAGTGAGATCCACCGACAAGGTGGGGGGAACTCGCCGCGGGAGTCGTCGCCCCCTCACGGATCGCTTCTCTACCGGCCGGGGAGATTCGCACGCGCGAAGAACCCCAGAGTCCGGGCTTTCCGGGTGGCGGATGGGGTCTTTCGTGCAGGTCAACCGGCCGGAGAAGTCCCTTTCCGTGCCAGCTGCACCACCGCCCGGACGATGTCCGGGGTCTGGATCAGGACCCGGCTGGCTGCCGGACCGAGGGGTACGAAGGTGTCCGGGGCCCGAAGGGACCGCAGGGGCACTCCGAGGTCCGCCTCGGCGAGATGCGCCACCACGGCATCGGCAATACCGCCCCCGGTACTCCGGCACTCATCCACCACGAGGACGCCGGTCGCCCTGCTCGCCTCTCCGTGGATCGCCTCGAGCGGAAGGGGATTCAGCCACCGCAGGTCCATGACCCTCACGGAGATGCCGTGCTCCGACGCAAGGATCCGCTGGGCTTGCAGGCTCATCCGGAGTCCGTTGGCGTAGCTGATGAGCAGAACTTCCCTCTCCTCCTTCTGGTCGCTGGGATACACGCCCACTTCACCCGGTAAGATACCCTGTCCCGGAGGCGGATAGTCGAAGAGCCATCCTCCGTCTCCTTCACTGTGGAGGTCCTTCTCGTGGTAGAGGGCGATGGGTTCCAGGAAGCACACCACGCGGCCGCACTCCCGGGCCATGGCGATACACGTCCTGAGCAGCTTCACCGCTTCGTCCCCCCGGGACGGAGTGGCCAAGATCAGCCCCGGGATGTCCCGGAGGCCCCCGATGGAGTGATCGTTGTGGAAGTGCCCGCCGAACCCCCGCTGGTATGCAAACGAAGCGATACGCACCACCATGGGGTTGGCGAACTGCCCCGCGCTGAAAAACTGCAGGGACGAGGCTTCACCCCTCAGCTGGTCCACCGCGTTGTGCACGTAGGCCAGGTATTGGATCTCGGGGATCGGCAGGAGACCCGCCAGGGCAGCCCCCTGGGCCAGGCCCAGGATGCTGGTCTCGTCCAGGTGGGTGTCGATGACCCGGGACGAGCCATGACGCTTCTGCAATCCGGCAGTGACGTAGTACACCCCCCCCTTCCGGCCCACATCCTCTCCGAAGACGACAATCTCGGGGCGCCGCAGCATCTCGTCCGCCAGGGCGGCCGACAGATGGGAAGCCATGGTGCGCTTGACAGGTGAAGCGGCCTCTTCGGGCACCTCTCCGCCCCAGAACTCCCTCCTTCCAGCTGCGTTCGCCCCGGCGGCCACGCTGGCGCGCACCCGTCTCTCGTCGTAGGGCGCAAGGGGCGCCGCCACCTCCTCCACCGATTCCAGGTGCCCCCGGCTTGCCGCTTCCTCCCCGGCGCGTCGGGCGCGCTCGCGGGTGCGTTCAACGATCTGACTCAACTGGGCGGGGTCCGCTGCGCCGGTCTCCACCAGGCGGCGCGCGTTCAGCAGGATCGGATCCCGCGCCTCGGTGGCCTCGATCTCGCTCGCCGTGCGGTACGCGGTCTCGATGTCGGATCCGGCGTGGCCCCAGAGGCGCACGGTCTCGAGTCGGAGGAAGACGGGGGCGCGCGTGCTTCGGCACAGGTGAATGGCTTCGTCCACCGTGGACCAGATCGAGTCGAGGGTTCCACCCGCTTCCAGATAACGCAGATAGGAGAGACGGGAAAAGGTGTTCCGGATCCAGCGCCGAGGAGTCTCGGTGCTGATCCCGATTCCGTTGTCTTCGCAGATGAAGAGAAGGGGGATGGGATTCCCCCTGCGACTCCCGTAGCGTGCCGCCCCGATGGCGGTCAGGGCGGAGGCGTGGTTCGCGGACGCGTCCCCAAAGGTGCAGCAGACGATGCTGTCGGCCGGGAGGTGGGGGTCCACCCCCATCCGCCGCGCCCGAGCCAGGGAGAAGGCCAGCCCCACCGCCTTGGGTAGGTGAGAGGCGATGGTGCTGGTCTGGGGAGGAACCCAGAGCCTTCGGCTTCCCCACACCTTGTGCCGTCCCTGGGCCGTTGGATCGTCCCTGGAGGCACAGAGGGAAAGCATCGTGTCCATCACCATGTCGGTGTCCGGGTCCTTCCGGGCGCGAGCCATCATCAGCCCTCCGCTCCGGTAGTGGAGGAGACACGGGTCGGTGACTCGAAGCAGGGATCCCACCACCGCATTCTGCTCGTGTCCGGCGGAGGAGATGGTGTAGAAGCTGCGCCCTTCAGCCTTCAACCGACGGGCCTCGACGTCCACGGCCCGGCTCAGGCACTGGTCCTCGAAGACCTCCAGGGCTCGACCCACGGTCATCCCGCATCTCTCCACGAGGGGTTCGTCGCGGTGCCGGGGTTGCTCGACGGCAGGGGCGGTGGCCAGAAATCGGTCCAGGTTCTCCTGGACGAGAGTGACGCGATCGATGCTCACACCAGGCTCGAATCGGGTGACGAGGGAGTGGCTCGCAGGGAAGCTACGGGGACGGACAGCCGCGGGCCACGGGTGACGGGTCGGGCCTCTCGGTCACTGTCCGGGGCCCGAATGGGGGTCCGTCATCCCTGGCCCCGTGAGACGGGTGCGACGTCAGCCTTCCGGCAGGGTGGCCACCAGTCGCATCCCCGCCACGACGGCCAGGAGCCCTACCCCGACGCTCACGCCGATGTAGGCGAGCGCTCGAGCCCATGCCCCCTCATGCAGAAGCTGTATCGTCTCCAGGGAGAAGGCGCTGAAGGTCGTGAAGCTGCCCAGAATGCCCACCGCCGCCAGGGCCTGGACTTCCGGAGGCACCGCCCCCCTTTGAAGGGCAGCGGCCAGACCGCCCATGAGGAACGAGCCGACCACGTTCACCGCCAGCGTCCCCCACGGGAACCCCATGCCCAGACCTCTCTGGACCCATACCGAGAGCCCGTAGCGTCCGAGCGCCCCGGCCGCACCTCCTCCCGCGACGGCGATCAGCGTGGCGATCACGGCTCCGCTCGCCGGTGATCAGTTCGCTGCGATCTCCAGGAGCTCGATCTCGAAGATGAGGGTGGCGTTGGGCTCGATCCCTCCCGGGCTTCCCTGGGGACCGTAGGCCAGGTCGGAGGGGATCACGAGGCGGAATCGGCTACCGACGGGCATGAGCTGGAGCCCTTCGGAGAACCCGGGGATGACCTGGCCCACGCCGAAGGTGGCTGGCTGCCCCTCACTGGTGCTGTCGAACTCCGAGCCGTCGATGAGTGTTCCAGTGTAGTGGATGGTGACCCGGTCATCGGCGGCGGGGCGCGGTCCATCCCCTTGATCGAGGACCTCGTACTGGAGCCCACTCTCCGTGGTGGTGACGCCTTCCCGTTGCCCGTTCTCCTCCAGGTACGCTTCGCCCTCGCCGCGGTTCGTTTCGGCCTGAGCCTCCATCTCCGCCGTCTGGGCATTCCTCACACGCTCAGCGAAGGCCTGGACCAGGCCCTGCCCCTCCACCGGGTCCAGTGCCGGCTCGGCGTCGGTCAGGGCATCACGGAAGCCCCGCATGAAGGCGTCGGGGTCCAGGAGGCTCTCCGCGGGGGCGAACTGTGTGCCCACCTCCAGCCCCAAGGCATAACTCGCCTTCTGGTCATCGGTGTCGAGGGCCGCCTGGTTCTGCGAGGTGCAACTGGACACCACGACGGCGACGGCAAGGGCTGCACCCACCACGGAAAAGCGCATGGAGAATCCTGGTTCAAGGAACGAAGCAGCCTGGAAGGTAGCGCCCCCTCGTCTCCGCGTCAGGCTCAGCCCGAGCGTTTGGTCCAGATCACCAGGGCCCCGCACATGGCGTCGGGCCCTGCGAACTCTGCGGGAACGCTCGCCGCCCCGCGGTAGACCTCCACCGCCAGGACGTCCATGGAGTGGATCATCTTCAGGATCCGCAGGGGCTCTCCGTCCTCAGGCTGGTTCGTCTGAATCCCGTCGACGAACACCACGGGCTGCTGCTCGCAGTTGCGAAAGCGGATGTCATAGTCGAAGGCGCTCGCTTTGATGATCCGCACACCCGGCAGCTCTCGGATGGTCTCCTCCACCGGCGGATAACCCCGGGCCTCGATCTCGGTGGCGGTAACGAAATCTCCCCGGAGCCCGGTCTGCATCCGGACACGGAGTCCCTCCATCTGGCTATACCAGGTGCGGGATCGCACGGAGACCTCGATGCCCTCCAGGGGGATGGCGTCTGCGGCCATTGTGGCCTGAATCTCGTAGACGCGGCCGGGTTCGCTTCGAAACACGTGACCTTCCGGCGCGAAGCTCAGGTGCTCGACCGCCAGGGAGACTTCTCCGGGGGGGAGCCCGTCAAGCACGAACATGCCATTGGCGTCGGTGGTCGTGGTCTGGTTCGTCTGGAGAACGGTGATCTCCGCAGTGGAGATCGGACGCCCGGAGCCACGTTCACGGACCCAGCCCAGGACTCGAGCCGTCTGACTCGAAATCGAGCCGGTCTCCATGAGAGTGAAGGTCTCCCGGGATGCGGCAAGGTTCTGGAGCTCCAGCAGGAGCTCGGGGCCACTGGTCGGAGAATCCCGGTTCCCCTGGACTGGGAAGGGCCCGCTGCTGGCGTATCCCGACTTCTCCGCGATGAGGATGATCGGGCCGGTCACTGCAGCGAGATCGAGCCGGAATAGGCCATCCGGGCCGGAGACGGTCCCGGGGTGCCCCACGGTCTCCCCGTCCAGGCTCCGCACGAGAATGGTGGCCCCACCGACAGGTCTTCCCGAAACACCATCCCAGGTCATGCCCAGGACGGACTGCGCGCCAAGGCCGTCGGCGGCCCAGAAGGCCAGAAACAGGGCCAGAGCCAGCCCCGGTCCCCGGCGGAGAGTCGGGATCATTCCGTGTGAGAAGATTGGATGGAGAGGATCACCCTACTGGTCGATGACACTCCGGACGAGGGAAGCGTTGGGACCCGGGACCTTGACCGGCCATCGCTTCCGGTGCACCGTGGCGGTCACCATCTCTCCCCCACTGCTGGAGCCGAACACCATGCGCCTCCCTCTCTGCCTGGTCTCCTTCCTGCCGGCCCTGGTGCTGGCCTCTCCCGCCGCCGGACAGCATCCGTGGAGCGATCTCTCGCCCGAGATGCAGATCACCCTCGCGGTACAGGCTGCGCCGGCCGAGGCCAGGGACGCCGCTACCGTCCAGGGGTATGACGCCAACGGCGAGTTCGTCCTCCTCCGGGAGGGCAGCGGCGAGTTGGTCTGTATGGCGCCGAATCCGAACCGAGAGGAGTTCGAGGTCTCGTGCCACCACAAGAGCCTGGAGGCCTACTTCGAGCGTGGGCGCGAGCTGCTGGCCCAGGGCATCACCGGGAATGAGCGGACGCAGACCCGGTGGGACGAGTACACCGCCGGAACACTGGCCATCCCGTACGGTTCCAGCAATCACATTCTCACCGGGAGCGGGTTCGACCCGGAGACGGGGGCGGTCCGTGATCCCTTCCTCCGTTGGGTGGTGTACACCCCCATGGCCACCCAGGAGTCTACCGGTCTGACCACCCGTCCCGCCGAGATCGTACCCTGGCTGATGTTCCCGGGGACACCCGGGTCGCACATCATGATCGTGCCGCCTTCGAACCGGAATCGGTGACAGGGGGGCGTTGCTGGCGTCTGGGGATGGTCGTGGCCCTGTTACAGGGCTGCGCCTCCGGCTCCGGCAACGCATCGACGCTACAGTACGCAGAGCTCCTCGGACCCTGGGAGATGGGCGAGGTTGGGCGGGAGTTCACCACGGGTACGGCGCTTTTCATGGAGGGCCAACGTGTGCTGGTGCAGTGCGGCACGGTGGGTCGCCGACCCGTCGCCGAGCCTCCCAGGGATGTGACGCAGAGGGGGCGAGGGTGGAGCTTTCGGGGGTGCGAGGGGGAGATCATCGTCCGACGGGATGGTGAAGGGCGGGTGAGCGCGCAACTCCAGTACATCGAACGGCGGCCCTACACCGCCCAGGGCCAGTGCACCGAGTGGGTTTCCATGGACAGCGGTCGCCGATGCGTCCAGTGGGACCAGGAGATCCGGTACCGAGACGAACGTCGGACCCGCCCCATCGTGCTTCGGCGTCCGGAAGCGTGACCTCTGCCGCCCTGGTCAGGAGTCCCTCCCCGCGTCTGGCCAGGGACTCCACCCTCACCTTTCGCCCGCGTGCACCCATCGACGGGGAGCGCCTGATGGAGCAACACCGGGCTTATCTGGACGCGCTGGAGATGCACGGCTTCGCCGTCTTCGAGCTCCCGCCGCTCCCGGATCACCCGGACGGCGCCTTCACCGAAGACCTGGGCGTTGCATTTCCCGAAGTGATGGTCTGGGGCCGGGCGGCGGCTCCAGGTCGGCTCGGTGAGCTCGAGGCTACCCTTCACGGAGCCGAGGCCCTCCTCAAAGGCGTCCTGGAGGGTCGAGATCCCGGCACGAGGCAGGTCCGGGCGATCCAGTCGCCCGGAACGCTCGACGGCGGCGACGTCATCCGCCTCGGTCGGACGGTACTGGTCGGGGGCTCCACTCGAACCAATCCCGCCGCGTTGAACCAGCTGATCGATGCCCTGGGACCTCATGGCTATCGGGTCCAACTGGTTCCGGTGCGGGGTGCGCTCCACCTCAGGACCGCGTGCTCCCCGGTGGGGCCGGACGCCCTCCTCGTGAACCCGGAGTGGGTGGATGTCGACTCCCTCTCACGGTATCGGCTGCTTCGCGTGCACGAGACGGAGCCGTTCGGCGCCAACGTCCTCCCTGCCCGGGGGAGTACCGTCCTCGTCAGCCTCTCGGCACCGAGGACCTCGGAGGTGCTGGCGGCCATTGGCGCCGACCCGGCCCCAGTGGACATCTCCGAATTCGAAAAGGCGGAAGGTGGGCTTACGTGCCTGTCCCTTCGCGTTCCTCCGCCGGCGGCCCCATGAGACTCGTGCGGAGGCCTTCGGGCCCGCGCACAACCGGACTCCTATCTCCTCACCGGAGTCCGAGGCCGATCCCCGGTTGTGGATGGACCGGCACACGCCGTATGGTCTGGAGCACCCGAGAGATTCAACTCCCAGCCTCTACTCCGTGACCGTCCCGATTGCCGTTGCCCTGGTGACGGGCCTCGGCCTCCTTCTGATCCTGGCAGCGACCCGTGCCACCGCCAACGTGGAGGACGGGCCGTCCTTCATCCGCTGGATGGTGGTCGTGTTCGTGTGCTTTCTGGTCCTCGCCTCCCTGCCCGTGGTGATCGCCTTCTAGCCGGGACGGCCGAACACGATTCACACGAGTGGCCGGGCGGGCGGGGATCCCTAGTCGCCGGCGGGGGGAGCGGGAGGCGGTCCCAGGCGTACGTCCGTGGGAGACCGGGGAACCAGCGTCCAATCGCCGGAGGTCGGATCCGGGACCAGGAGTCCCAGGAGCCGAAGGACCTGGGCCCCTTCGGGTACCCCACCCTGAAAGAACCCCTGCTCGGTGCGAAGTCGGACGTCCAAGGTATCGACTTCGTCCGTCACTCTCATGAGGTAACCCTCGGACACGGTCTCGAACGATGCAACCGCCCCGGAAGTGAATTCCACCAGTGCCGCATCCAACCCGCCGGCGCCGGTCCGGGCCTCACCAACGGTTGGGGTACGGGGCTGAACGTCCCTGGCACCCGGAACCACCCGGAGCATCCGTCCCTCCAGCAGGGCGGGTCGACCCAGGTCGGTTCCGATTCGGCCCTGGATCCGAACGCTGTCACCTACCAGGACCTGAACCGCCGGAGGGACCAGAACGCGAAGCGCCACGGTATCGTCCTCCACGTGGACGGCACCTCCCGGTGACTGGCCGCGGGAGTTCAGCACCACGCCCTGCGTGAAGACCGGGGTCCCGGCCTCGCCCTCCCGGACCTCCGAGAGAGTCAGCTGGGGGTAGGTCACCCCCAGTGCCACTCCCAGCGCGGACCCCGCCCCGAGTGTGAACCGGGTGCTGTCCAGTGGGACCGCCAGGAGAGTGTCCCCCAGGATGGTCGGATCGATTCCCACCTCCACGCTTCCCACCGGGATCTCTTCCATGAGGAACTCGCCGGCCTCGTCGGTGGTGTCCGCGGCCAGCTCCTGGCCCGAGCCGGGCAGCGTAACCCGGACCCGGACTCCCTCGACCGGCTCGTCCACCCCACCCAGGGCTTCGTTCCCGTCGAAGTCCAGGTACACGATGCCGGTCACCACGGAGGTCGCGTCGATCACCGGAGGATCGACCGTGCCTTCAGCGCACGCTGCCGCAGCCAGGAAGACCGTCAGGAACGCGTGTCTCTTCATCGGCCACCTCCCCAGCGCAGGCCCAGGCGCAGCATGCGGCCGTCCCCCAGGTTGACGAGTTCCTCTCCAAGGCCCGGGTTGACGGTCAGCGAAGGCGACCAGGTGGTTCCGTCCGCCTGGAGGCCCGCCGAACCATCCACCAGAAAGAGAGCCTCGTCCGTCGGCCCATCACGTGCGTCCAGGACGTTCAATGCGTCGACCTCGAAGGAGAGTGTGGCACCACCGAACTCCACCAGGCCCAGAGAGAGACCCGCATCCAGGTAGGACACCCACGAGGTCCGGCACCCATTTCTCTCGATGTAGGCGCCTCGGCTCTCGAGCACGCAATCCCACTCGGTGCCAAGGTCCGCCACCCCCTCCGAGGGAATCCAAGCGGGATCATTGTTGTCGATGCCGTCGGCATTGAGGTCGACTCCCGGTCGATATCCCGGCGTGAAGGCCCGCCCCGACCGAGCCCTCATTCGGCCGCGGATCGCACCGCCTGCCAGGAACGGGAAAGGGATCGCCACGGCCGCCCCAATCCGGTGGGGGACGTCCAGGTCGGAGGTCCCCTCGCTCCAGTCGTCGTCTTCGGAGGCTCCCGAGGTTCCGGCCAGTTCCGGGCGCCTCTGGGCCAGGCCCGGAAGATTGTCGGTAGTGGCGGAAAGGGTGTACCAGCCCGCGAGTTGGATATTCCCGGCCTCCCGGCGTTCCACCGACAGCGTCAGTCCCACGTACTGGGACCATCCGTCCTGGACCACGGCCCAAACGTGATCGAAGCTCTGGAAGCGGCGGAAGGACCCCGGCTCGGCGGCGACCAGTGAGCCCAGGGCCGTGGGGACTCCCCAGACCTCCCGTCCATCGGCCGTGGATCCAGAAGGGACCGGCAACCGGTTGATGTCCGACCGCCGAGTCAGATTCTCCGTGCGCCGGAAGGTCCCTCGTGCTCCGAACACGAGACCGGCGACGCGTGTCGAAAGGCCCGCACCGGCGAAGAAGCTGGTGGGTAGGGCCCGAGTCTCCGGAAGGAGGACCAGGGACGGGGAGACACGCGCCTCTTCGGCGTCGGCAGGGAAGGCCGGCCACGGCGGGGCATCCGGGCCGTCCAACTGGACGATGCGGTGCTGGGAGTCTCCGTCCAGGGCCAGGGCCTCGGCCACCAGCCACGGGTCCGTCTCGTCGACGGTCACCCCCACCACACCGCTGAGCCGCAGGTTCCCCCCGCCTCCGAACCAGTCGACACCCACGTGCGTGCCGAAACCACCGCCGTCCGGCTGGGGGTCCGGGGGCTCGAGGCCGCTCAAGCCGATCCACTCCTGGCTGAAACGGAGGTCCTCGATGGGGAGACGCTCCTGGTGCCACCGGGCTCCGAGCTCCAGCTGAACGCCCGGGACGGGTCGCCAGCTGTCCCGGAGGAAGGCGGAGAAGTGTGTTACCCCGAAGTCACGGGCGCCGAGAGTGTTCTCGTATCGGGAGGCGATTCCGGTCCAGCCATCGCTGAATGGATCCCCACCACCGACCCGGATTGTGCTGCCTTCCAGAGGGTCGATCTCGTGCCCACTGCGCAGGATCTCCAGTCCGGTCTCCAACGTATGGTTGCCCAGGTCGAACCCAACACTGGCCGATCCGAAGATCCCGTCCCGGACCGTCTCCCGAAGACCCAGCGGAGCAATGCCACCTCGAAGGCCCGAGCTGGCTTGCAACAGCAGCGGGGCACCGGCGTCGAGGGCCCATGCATCCAGGGAGCCCGTGCGCTGCGAACGTGTGTAGCCCACCCGGATGCCGAGGCTCGCGCGCTGGCCAATGTCCGAAACCAGCCCAGCCCCGACGAGAATGTCACGGGCCTCCTGGGCAGACGCTCCCCGCGGATACGCGAGCCCGCTCCTGGAGTCGACTGCGGGCCGCGCCCCGAATCGCGCGCCCAGATCCACTCGAGTACCTCCTCCGAAGTTCCAATCGGTCAGGAGGTAGGCGGCGACGCGCTCGGAACTCTCCACCTCGGACTCGGACAGCGGGCCCTCGGGAAACAGCCCGAGCCGCGGACGCTCGACGTGATGGAACTCCGCGCCCACGACCAGCCGCAGGGAGTCGGGAACCAGATCGACACCGCTCCTCCCTCCGGCCCAGTAGGACACGGGCGACAGACCCTCGGGCATGTCGAACTCCCCCATCCAGAGCGCTCCGGCCGAACCGTGAGCGAAGACTTCGGCTTCGCCGCTGGCGAGGGAGGGATTGAACACCTCCACCTCACCTCCGGAGTTCATTCCGAACCCCCGTGAGACGCCCAGCGGTGCCACCCGCACCAACCCAGCGGAACCGGCGGTGAGGGCCGCATCCGGGTCCTGCGACAGGGGAGCCACCGCAGCACCGCGAAACGGCACACCCTGAATGGTGAACGAGGTGAACCCGGATGGGAGCCCCAGAGAGCCGAGCCCTTCATCGAGGGTCGTGACCAGGGTGAGGCCTTGTCTCAAGTCCCTGGAGTCGGAAGGGGCGTCGAGCTCCAGCGATTCCAGCCAGCGGTCGAACTCGAGACCGCCGGCGGTGGCCCGCACCGTGTCCACCTCGGTGACCGGAGGGCGCCCCACACGAAGCCGCACGGGAACGTCGATGCGGGCACCGGGCCGCGCGGCGATACCTCGCACCACCACGGGGTGGAAGCCAAGAGCCTCCACCCTCAGATCGTACCGTCCGGGTGCGAGTCCCGTCAGCGCGAAGCGGCCGTCCCGGCCCGTGGAGACCTCACCTCCCACGCGATGGCCGTCCCGAAAGAGCGAGACCAGCGCATTTGGGAGTGGGGAGCCGAACTCGTCGGCGGCGGACCCCGTGAGGTCGGACGACGCGGTCACCTGAGCTGCCAAGCCGCCCGGCAAGGCAACGACAGCAAGGAGCAGCGAGCACCAGAGTGCGTGTCGGTGTCGTCGGGACCCTGACTTCGAAATACGGCGGGAACGGCGGTAGCGGCTCATGCCCGATCCAGATGGGGTCAGAAGGCTCCGGCTGTACACCGGTCGCAGGCCAAAGCTAGGCGCGGGCGTGGCGAAAACAAGAACGCCCGGGAGCTCCTCCCTTCCTGGGGGGAGAGGCTCCCGGGCGTGGGGAAGACACGGATCCCTAAAGGGAACCCTTCTTCCCGATCATGACCGGAACGGTCCGAGCCATGATCTTGAGATCCTTCCAAAGCGATCTCTTCTCGATGTATTCCAGGTCGAAGGCGACCTTCCGACGCACATCCGCGAGCGTCTGGTCGTAGGACTGGTTGATTTGGGCCCATCCGGTAATGCCAGGTAGGACCTGCTGCCGATGCCGATACCCGGAGACTCTTGCCCGGAGCTCCCGGAAGATATTGGGCTGTTCCGGACGGGGTCCCACCATGTTCATGTCTCCCCTGAGCACATTCAGGAGCTGCGGGAGCTCGTCCAGGCGATACTTCCGGAGCACGTGGCCCACGGCGGTGATCCGCGGATCACTATGCGAGGCCCACACCTGTCCTTGCCGGTCAGAGCCGGCGACCATCGTCCGGAACTTGTAGATGCGGAACAGCTGTCCACCCGTATCGTCCCGGCGCCGCCCGGCGGACCGCTCAACCGAAGAGCTTGGGCGCCGGCGGGACCAGCGGCGCCGGTCCAGACCGACCCGGTCCTGAGCATAGATCACCGGCCCCGGTGAGGAGAGCTTGACCAGGACGGCGATGGCTAAAAAGAGCGGAGCCGTGAGAATCAACCCCACCAGCGCGACCGCGAAGTTCAGGGCTCGAAGTGCGAATTCGGACGCGCGCCACCCAACTGCATACGCCGGACGGGGCCCGAAGTGGGCGACGCCCTCGGCGCCGCCGGGCTCCAGGCGCAGCTGCCAGCGCACGGGCGACAACCAGTGGCTGCCCGATTGGGTGTGAGTCCTGATTTTCCGTGCTGGTAGGTTCATACCTGGCCCAGGCGCGGGATCAGCTAGGGGAGTCAATCTCGAATTCGCGGCCTCTCGCGTCGAAATCCGCGTCCCCAAACCTGCAGCAAGACTCGTTCACATCCGGGGCAAAATTCCTAACTCACACGAGGCTAACCATTTGGCAATTTCGGTGGCCGTCGCTGGGCCGCAAATCTTGTGGGAAGGCGCCCACGAATGTGGGGCCCACGCAACACTTTCCTGAAGGATCCTTTTGGGGCGACCCCGCCGATGACCTCAGGGATGGAGGTCGGAGGCCGACGGGAGGCGGAGGGTGAACTCGAACCGGGTCCCGTGATTGAGCCGCGTCTCGTACGAGAGGGCCCCACCCAGGTCGTCGACGATCCTGCGCACGATGCTCAGGCCGAGACCGCTGCCTGAGAAGAACACGCCCTTGCGGCGCTCCGACTTCTGGAAGGGCTGGAAGAGGTTGCGTTCTGCCTCGGGCCCGATGCCCCGCCCGGAATCCGTAACCGTGAAACGGATGCTCTCCCACTCCGTCACCTCCGCGGCCAGCTCTACGAAACCTTCTTCCGTGAACTTCACGGCGTTGGTCGCGAGGTTCAGGAGGGCCCTGGAGATGGCCGAAGGCTGGCCCACGCGGCGGTCGTCCCGGGGTGTGACAACCCGGAACTCGATTCCCTTGTCCTCCGCCATGGGCTGGAGCATCTCCCGGATGTTCCCCAGGGTCTCCGCCAGGGAGAAGGGCACGGATTCCTCCGCCGTGAGGCTCGTGCCGCCGCCACGAGCGAGCTCGATGACGTCGTTCGCCACGGAAACGAGCGCGAAGGCCGCGGAGTAGATCACCCCCAGCTGACGCTGCTGCGTCTCGTTCACCGGTCCCGAGCGGCCCCGCTGAAGGAGTTCCGCGAGGAAGAGCACGGAGGTGAGGGGCGAGCGGAGGTCGTGGGCCAGCTGCACCACCATGGTGAGCGGACTCTGGCTCTCGACCATGGCCGTCACGCGGTCCCGGCCGTGGGGTTCCAGCGAGACGATCATCTGGTCGAGCTCCGAGAGGACGGACAGGAGCTCGTCGCGGGCCGGGGGCTTGGAAGAGAGGCGTGCCCAGATGTGGATGAGTTCGGACTGGAGAAGCTGGAGGATCCGGATTCGGCCCGGCGCCTGGGTCACGTCGCCCAGTCCGGGGGCTTCCTTGCCGTCCAGGCGGGTCAGGAGGTCATCCCGAACCGAATCCAGGAGCTCCTCGAGGGAGGTATCGATCGCCGAAGGAATGTCTTCCCTCCCCGGGAGCGTGTCCCGAAGCCGTTCCACGGCAGCGTGGACGGATGCGATGGTCCGCTCGCGCTCTTCCACACCGGACTCCTCCGATTCGGTATCGGGCCCGTCGAAGCGCGGTGCCCCGAAGTCCACGGCCACGCGCGACGAGCTCAAGGCTCCAGAAGCTCACGCTTCGAGAGGTTCCGCTTCTCCATCAAGCGGTAGAGGGTCGTGCGGTCCACGCCGGCGATGCGCGCGGCACCCGAGATGTTGCCGTTGGCTCGCTTGAGGATCTGGGAGAGGTATTCCTCTTCGAAGTGCGCCAGCATCTCCTCGCGGGCAGTATGGTAGTCCTTCTGGAAGAGGGCCGGATCGATGCCGAGCGACCCGGCGGAGCCCCCGTCCAGCATGGGCTCACCCAGGGTGAAGCCCTCGGACCCGACCGGTGCCCCCGCCTCCATCATGACCACGGCGTGCTCCACGACGTTCCGGAGCTCACGGACGTTTCCGGGCCAGGCGTAGGCCCGAAGGGAGTCCACCGCCGTCGGGAGCAGGGTCGGCATGGATTCCCCGGGCCGGTGCTTCGACCAGAAGATGGTCAGGTAGTGGGAGACGAGGGGCGGGATGTCCTCCGGTCGCTCGCGCAGGGGGGGAATGTGGATGGGAACGACCCGAAGCCGGAAGTAGAGGTCCTTGCGAAGGGTCCCGTGCTCCACCGCCTCGAGGGGGTTTCGGTTGGTGGCCGCGACGAATCGCACCGTGACCACCGCGTCGGTCTTGGAGCTGCCCACGCGACGGAGCACCCCGTCCTGGAGGACGCGGAGGAGTTTCGCCTGAATCGAGAGCGGCATCTCGACGAGCTCGTCGAGGAAGAGCGTGCCATTGCTGGCCGCTTCCAGAAGACCCTCCCGAGAGCGAATGGCGCCCGTGAAGGCCCCCTCCACGTGGCCGAACATCTCCGACTCGAACAGGCTCTCGGGAATGGCGGCACAGTTCACTTCGACCAGCGGGTTCGCCCTTCGGTTGCTGTGCTGGTGGATGTACTGCGCGATCAGCTCCTTCCCGGTGCCGCTCTCTCCCGTGATGAACACCGATGCGTCGGTGCTGGCGACTCGCCGCGCGAGCTCCACCACGTTCCGGAACACCTTCGACTCGCCGAGGATGGCAACGTCACCGAGTTGCGCCACCACTCCGTCCTGCGTGCGGCGGGCCGGCCTCGGGGAGGTCTTCGGCGTATGGAATTCCGGGATCCCGTGCCCCGCGTCGTGTCCGGTCCCATCCTCGGCCAGGGCATGGATCGCCCGGTCCACGAGGATCTCGAGGTGGGTGGCGGAGAAGGGCTTGGGAATGTAATCGAAGGCTCCGGCCCGGAGCGCCGCGTCCGAGGTCTCCACGCTGGGATTCCCGGTCATCATGATGACCTTGGAGTCGGGGTGGAGCTCCAGAGCCTGGGAGAGGAGGTCCAGGCCCGAGATCTGCGGCATGTAGAGGTCGAAGAGCATGATGTGGAAGGACCGCCGCTTCAACAACGCCACAGCGTCCTCTGCCCGCTCCACAGCCGTCACGTTGTACCCGTACCCCTCCAGGAAGGCCCGGCAGGTGCTGCGCAGGGTGCTCTCGTCATCGACGACCAGCACGTCCACTTCGTTGGGCTGCAAGGAATTCATGAAGGCAAAGCCGCCCGGAGGCGGCAGGGTAGACGGATCGAGGAAGTCAAAGTCTCTATGGCCAATCTTCCCGCGGCGACAGCCAAAATCAAGGAGAATTCACCAAACTGTTGTGTCGATGCGACGGTGCCCGGGGGAAACTTCGCCCCTCAACCGATGCGCCGACGCATCAGGACCCGGGAAGTTACAGAGTGGTGCGCCCCGCGGCGGGAACGAGTATCGTTGAATGTGCCGAGGAAGGCGCCCATCTTTCGGGGACCCTTCGGGACGAGCCTGGTCCGTTCCTTGCCAGACCCGAACGTCGGGTTCGGGATTCTCCAGTTCAGGACGCCATGAGCCAACACCCGCTGAAGCTGCATGATCCGGGGGATCAGCGTCCGCCGACCGTGCCGCCGGCCCCGCCGTTTCAGTACCAGGACGACTGGGGGGACTACGGTGAGCCACCGGGCGGGGGCGGGTTCTCCCTCGATCGCATCCTCCTGGCCTTGCGCCGATACTGGTGGATGTGGGTGCTGGGCGGTATCGCCGGCGTCGGCGCGGCCTTCCTGGCCTATCGGATGGTGGAGCCGGTCTACACCGCCCGGGCCGACATCCTGGTGATCACTCCCTCCAACGCTGACCGTAATCGCGGGCCGGTCCAGGCCGAGGCGCTCATGGAGGAGACCTCGCTCCTGGACCTGTTGAAGAACCGCCGGGTCACCCAGCCCGTGGTCCTGCGGGAGCGCCTCTACCTCTCCAATGCCCGCGAGCACGCGCTGCTCTTCGCGGACTTCGCCGTGACGGACTCCTTCTCGGTCGGGCGCTTCCTCCTGGAAGTGGACGAAGGCGGAGCCAACTGGGTCCTGAGCACCCAGGACGGCCGCCCTCTGGAGAGGGGCTCGGTGGGCGATCCCATCGGGGCGGAGCTCGGCTTCCAGTGGCGGCCGGACCCGGGAGAGTTCCAGGGTCTCCAGCAGGCCGCCTTCACTGTCCTCCCCCCCCCGGACGCCGCCACCGCGTTGGCGGAGCAGGTGAACGCCTCGCTCAACCGGCAGGGGAACTTCATCACCGTCACGCTGAGCGGCCAGAATCCCGAGCGGGCGGCCCGCATCCTCAACGGCGTCATACGGGAGTTCGACGCCGTCGCCCGGGAGCTGAAGGAGGAGCAGCTTTCCCGGAGCGTGCAGGACACCCAGGCCCAGTTGGACAGCATCCGCCGGGATCTCTTCAGCGCCCGCGCGGCGCTGGAGGACCACCGGGTCCGGACCATCACCGAGCCGTCGGATCGGGGTGGGGTTCCCCTGGGTTCCGGGACTGAGGAAACCCGTCCGGGGATCGTGGGGCGCTTCGAGGACCTCCAGGCGGACAAGGAACAGCTGGAGATCGACCGGGCGCGCATCGAGGCGGTTCTGGGCGACAGTCGGGACTCGGGGATTCCCATCCCGGTCCTGGAGCAGATCCCCAGGGTCAATGAATCCTCGGAGATCAGGGCGGCATTGGACGAGCTGGGGCGGAACCGGGTGGAACGGAGGACGCTGCTGCAGCGGTACACGGAGGAATACCCGGACGTCCGAGATCTCACCGAGTCCATCACCACGCTGGAGCAGGTGGTCATTCCCTCTCTCCTGCGGGAGATTCTCCGGGGGTTGGACGCGGACATCCGGAGAGGCCAGGCCCGCATCGACTCCACGGCAGCGGAGCTGCGGGCGGTCCCGACCCGCATGGGTCGGGAGGACAGCCTGGAGTCCGTGGTCCATGGTCTCGAGGTACTGGACGGGGAGGTTGGGGCTCGACTCGAGCTCCAGAAGCTGGAGTTCTTGGGTTCGCTTGAGGACTTCCAGATCCTCAACGAAGCGACGGTCCCCTTCACCCCTTCGAGCGACCAGCGGCTACCTCTGGCCGCGGCCGTCTTCCTGGGCTTCCTGGGTACCGGCCTGGCGGGGGCTGTCCTCCTGGACCGCTTCGATACCCGCTTCCGGTATCCGGAGGACCTGACCCACGGCATCGGCGTGGAGGTCCTGGGAATGGTACCCCGGATCCGGGGAAAGAAGACGGAGGGGGAGGTGGAGGAGGCCTTCCGGGATCTTCGGATGCGACTCATGTACGCCCACGGTACGGCGGGACCCCTCATGGTGACCTTCGCCAGTCCCGGACCCTCGGAAGGGAAGACCCTGGTGACAGCCAACCTGGGTCTGGCGTTCGCCAAGATCGGGCGGCGGACCCTTCTGATCGACGGGGACACCCGCCGCGGCGATCTCCACCGCCTCGTGGGGGGGGAACGAGCGCCGGGGCTGGTGGACTTCCTCGCCGGCACCAGCGACGGGCGGATCATCCATCGAACCGAGTATCCCAACCTCCACTTCATGGGTTCCGGAGCGCGCCTCGCGCGGGCGCCGGAACTCCTGGCCGGAGAGAGGGTGAAGCAGCTCTTCGCGCGGCTCCGGGAGCGCTACGACGTGGTGCTCATCGATGGTCCGCCCTTGGCGGTGGGAGCCGACGCCTTCCACCTGGCCTCCATGGCCGGGAGCATGGCGCTGGTCGTCCGCGCCGGAGAGTCCGAGAAGGCCATCGTGGAGCGGAAGCTCCAGGCGCTGAGCAATCTCCCGGTCCGGGTCCTGGGCGGGATCCTGAACGACGTGGCCTCGTCGGCGCTCAAGGGATACGGCTACTACAGCTACTACGTTCCCGGATACGAGGCCGGTGGGGAAGACACGGGAGAGCTTCCGCAGGTGACGTCCGGCGAGGCCCCGGAGGTGCAGATCCCCGACTGACCCGGGGTGGGGTCAATCCTCGCGGAAGAGCTCGATCCGGTTGCCCTCGCCTCCCCTATGCTGGGCCCGGCGGAAGGCGGTGGTGGCCCGGGTCAGCAGGTCACCGGGCCGCAGCGGATCCTCCTGGCCGTTCTCCAGGGCGTACAGGCCCACGCACACCGGCGTCTGTTCCTCTCCCTCGGCACCGTACCTCTCCAGCACCCGCTCGGCCATCCGGAAGGCTCCGTTCAAGTCCGTGTCCGGGGCGAGGATGACGAAGTGCTGTTCGCCAAGCAGACCCTTGGCGTCGGAGGTCCGGGTGACCCGGCTGAGGGACTCGGCGATGGAGAGATTGGCCCGGGCGTCGTCCGGCTCCCGCGCCGGTCCCGTGGCGGGGTCCATGGCTAGGATCTCCCGCAGGATCGACTGCGTGCGTGCGTCGTCCCGAGGGCCCACCACCACGCACGCCAGGGGCCGCGTGTACCGGCGCGCTTCGGCGGTCAGCTCGCTGAGCCGTCGCATCAACCCCTTGACGTTGTAGAAGCCGGTCTCCAAGTCCAGGAGGGACCGGTCGACGGCATCGTCCACCTCCTGCTTCGCCCGCACCAGCGCATTGAGCCGAAGCACCAACTCTTCCGGATCGAGGGGGAGGCTCACGATGTCCCAGGCTCCGGAGCGGAGGATCTCCAGACGCTGCTCTCGGGGGGGCCGGGTGGTACAGAGCGCCAGGATCGGCGTGCTGGCCCGGATGGAACCCTGCGAGATGAGGTTCCGGCAGAGCTCCCGCCCGTCCACGTCGGGGAGGTCCACGTCTACGAAGAGGACGTCGGGCTTGACCCGCTGGACCAGCTCCAGGGCTTGGCGGCCGGTGTAGGCCTTGAGAACCGCAAAGCCTGCAGGGCTGAGGATGCTCTCCAGCGAGCGCGCGGTCCACTCCTGGTCGTCGACCACGATGGCCAGGGGCGTGCGCTGCAGTTCGGTCTGTGAGGGTGGGTTCACCGAACGTCTCTCGAGGAGTGACTCAAGCACGAAAACAACCCGTGATTTTGCAGCCGGGCCTGGGATATGGTCAAGCCCGGCCCAAATCGCTGCACGATTCGTGCAATGGAATTCGAGGGGAGGCGTAGCACGGGACCGTGTGGCGGAACTCTCGGCTCCGCGCGGACTTCTGGGGTGCGCGCCACCTCCCCCTCCAAGCTCCGTCCCAGGAGCGAGGGTGGGAGAGTTGTTGCATCCCTCGCGCCTCCGTTGCGGCGGTGCAACGAGGAACTCGGGGGTCGTCACGGCGCCGCTGCAAGGTATAGATTGAGTCCTACGGGAGATAATACACTCCGCGATCGAGGCTTCTTATGCGATGGATGATCCTGGCGGCGGCGCTCCTGGGAGCGTCTGGACTGGGTGCGCAGCAGACCACCGTGCCCCCCGGTGCCAACCTCTCCGATGCCCAGCGCATGCTGGAGACGCGGGCCGATCTCGAAGCGCTCCTGGGCGAGCTCCGCTCCACTGCGGCGTCCACGGCGTACTCGGAATCGCTGCGGGCCCGGGCCCGCGATGAAGCCAGCCTGATCGAGACGCGGCTTCTCGAAGGGGATTTCCGCACCGGAGACCGGATCTTCCTCTCCGTGGCCCTGCAGGGCGAAACGTGGCTGGCGGACACCCTCGAGGTGGACCCGGGCCCCTCCGTCTACGTGGATCCCATCGGTGGCGTGAGCCTGGAGGGCCTTCTTCGCTCCGAGCTTCGGGGACACTTGCAGTCGGAGCTGGAGCGCTTCCTGAGGGATCCGATGATTCGAGCGGCGGATCCGACCATCCGGCTGGCCTTCGTGGGCGTGACGGAGCAAGGTGAGGTGTATCTCCCGGCCATCACGCGCATCGGGACCGCCATCAGTGGCCAGGCCCCGACGGCGGACTTCGAAGGAATCGAGATCTACCGCATGGGAGAGCTCCTGTGGGACGCCGAAGCGGTGGCCCAGGCCCGGCAACAAGGGCGGACGCTGGACCAGATGAGCCTCCAGGCCGGCGACGAGATCCGCATTCCCCAGCGTGCCGAGCCCAGGGATTGGGTGACCTGGCTCCAGGTTGGCATTGGTCTGGTGACCACCCTCTCCATCATCCTCTGGCGTTTCTGACGGACGTGTTCTTCCCGCCCTGGCGCTGGGATCGCGGAGGCTACCGCTCGAGGAGCACCGACTCTCCCTGCTCGAAGACGATGTCCACGGGAATCCCTGCCTCGGCCAGCCGGTCCAGGTCGGCCAGGAGCGCGGTCGGGACCACGCCCTTCTCCGCCATCAGGGCGTCAACGGCGTCGTAGTCTCCGTCTCCCTGGAGCGTGAGGATCAAGCGGCTCAGGCCGTCCACCGCAGTCCGCATGGCTTCCATGTCCACTCTGTAGGTCCCGGACCCGGGATCCCGCGTGAAGGCGCCCTGCTCCTGGAAGTAGTTGAAGCGGACCATGTTGGCCTGTCCGTGTGCGCTGGATGCGCCGAAGCGGACCGACCGGAAGATCCCCGCCAGGAAGGTCACGTAGTAGTCCTCCAGCGTGCCCTGCTGGATCTCGCCTTCCTGTAGGAGCTGGGTCACCATGAACAGCCCCAGGACGTCGGCCTTGCCCTCCTCCATGGGCGAAGCGTGCTCCCGAAGGGCCTCCCGTACCGTCCCCCGTCCGCTCAGGGTGTTCTTGATCCCGAGGCCGTGCGCCACTTCGTGGAACATGGTGTTGGCGAAGAACGCGTCGAAGGTGACGTGGGCCCGCTGATCCGGATCGATGAGCTCCGCGGCGATGGGAACCATGATCTGGTCGAACTTGGCCCGCATGGCATTCTTCAGCTGGAGCCGCCGCGTCCCACGGGCCAACTGGACCTCCTCGTCGTTGGGGAGGTTGATGGCGATGGTCTTGGAGCCCGCGTTCGCATCTCCCGCGTAGTAGACCACGTCGTATGCATTGAGGTCCGAGTCGCTCCCGGGTCGCTCCCGCTTGTACTCCGGGGGCACCGGCAGGCCCTCCTGGAGTCCGGGAAGGAGGGCCGCGAAGCGCTGGAGACGCTCGCTCCATTCCATGTCCTTGAGAAGGACGTAGCCCTCGTGGGCGGCCTTGAGCCCGAAACGCTGGTCCTCGTACGTCTCGATGGGGCCGATGACCACATCGATTCGATTGTCCTTCATGTCCAGCCATGCGAAATCGCTGGGCTGGTACTCGTCCGTAAGGAGCGCGTCTGCACGGAGCTCGAGATAGCGCTTCAATCCCGGCTCCTCGGCGGCTTCAGACGCAGCGCGCAGGTGGCTGGCCGCCTCCCGGTGCTCCGTGGCGAAGACCTCGTGGTAGGGTCGAGCGACCAATCGGCCGTCCTCGCTCCGTTCGACCATGGTGTAGAGGGAACGGAGCGCGGGATTTTCGAGGGAGGCGGCTTCGAACTCCTCGTCGGACATGTCCTCTGGATAGAAGCGCGCGCCCGCCGGCTTGGGTCCCACACCGTCCAGGAAGGGCTCGTCCCCCGCGAGCCGGTCCCAAGGTCCGTAGTTGATCTCGAGATAGCGCAGGAGCGCCGGGTCGTCCCCGGATCGTGCGAGGAGGGGTTCGGGGTCCCCCCACGCCTGCCGCCAGAAGACCCGGTCCATGGCCGGCATGGCCTGGAAGAGGTGCCGGACCACGGCGATCTCGCCTTCCGTGAGGTGCGAGACGTCGGCGGTAAGGCGCACGGTGGCGTACTGATCCACCTTTGCCTGAAGGTCGATCATTTCCTCTCTGGCTTCCGGTGCAGCGCACCCGGCCGTGAGCAGGAGCGCGAGGAGCGGGTACCTACCAGGAATGGCGTGACGCATGGCGCTGAGGGCAGGGGGTGGGGAGGGTAACGGAACTTAGTGCCCGGCTCCGATCCGGACACGGGGGCGGATTCGGTCAGACTCCGTTCCCTCGCCCCGGTTTGACGATGACGCCGGTGCGTTCCTTGCCGTCCATGATGGCCACAGCCGGCTCGTCGAAGTGAAGGTGGTGGACGCAGCCACGGGTCTCCCGGTCCGGATGCGAGGCGAGCCACTCCCAGTCGACGGAGCCTTCGCCCAGGTCGGCGTTGACGGTGAAGTAGCCCACATTCAGCGAAACCAGGTTCTGGAAGAAGTGGGTGCCCTGGGAGGGCGCTACCCGGAAGTCCTTGAACCCGGCCTCCACAATGACGCGAGCACCCGCGATGTCCTCCCAACGGACCGGGATGCCAAGCCAGGGGTGGGTGGAGCCCCACCGCCCGACCCCGATCAGGCCAAAAGGACGACCCTCCGAGACGAGGTCACGGTTGAAGTCGGCGACGGCCTGGGCGCACGCGGTGCTCCTGGCCCGATCGAACTCGTCCCGGTCCACCACGATCCAGTCCCGCAGCGCCACCCGACCGTGCCCCAGGACGGAGGGGCTCTGGCAGAACACGTCCTCCCGAGCCACGGTCTCCACGTCCACATCCAGATCGCCCCGGCTGGACGCCAGAGGCCGCAGCTGGAGGAAGCCGACCTCCGCCTCACCGCCGGCCTCCCGGGGCAGGGAGGCCGCAAACTCGATCTCCACGGGAAGCCTCGTGCCGGCCATTCCCAGGATCAGCATCTCGCGAACGATCTCGGCGAGGGGGAAGACGCCGTGCTTCAGGACGGGTGCGAAGGTCACGAGGCGAACGCCGGGCCGTCCGGTCCCGTCGTAGACCCGATCGTTGGCCGCGGAGTAGGTCGAGGCCACCGGCGCCAGGGATCCATCCGACTCCGCTTCCTTCAGGTTGAACCGGGCCAGCGGGCCGTCGGAAGCCCAGCCCCCCTTCGGGGGACGCTCTCCGAGGCGGAGCGCCCAGAACTCCCTCTGAGAGTGTTCCAACATGTCCTCGGGTGAGGAGTGCTCGAGGATGTGCCCCGGATGGGGGGGAGAGAACCGGAGGCACGGCTCTCCTTCGGCCACCGTCTTTCCGAGGCCCAGGGCCACGGCAACGATCCCGTCCTCGGGTCGGGCCGGGGGTATGGGGTAGTAGTTGTGGGATCGAGCGATCCCCGAAAAATGCGGGTAGAACCGGTCTCCATAGCTGTGCCCGACCAGGCGCTGAATGATCACCGCCATGGCCTCTTCCTCGAGCCGATACGGCGTCGCTTCCAGGAAAGAGCGGGCCCGTGGAGTGAAGGTCGACGCGTAGACGCGGCGGATGGCGTCCAGGAGTTCCGCCAGTCGCTCCGCCGGGTCCTCGGCATCGTTGGGGAGGAGCCACGTGTCGTAGACACCGGCGAAGGGGTAGTGGGGCGAGTCCTCAAGTAGCGACGAAGAGCGCACGGCGATGGGCGCGGTCAGGACCGACTCCATCTGCGCCAACGCGTCGTGCACTTCCTCCGAGAACGGGGTGTTCAGGAACCGACGCACGATCTCGTCCTCGTCCTGGGTCTCCAGTGCGAAGGCGCGAAGGTCGTTGTCGTCGAGGAACTCGTGAAACACGCTCGTTCCCAGGACCACGGCGGGCGGTACCGCGATCTTCACCCCTGGGAACCGATCGGAGAGTCGCACTTCGTCCAGGAGGCGACTCGCGAAAGCGAGGCCGCGGCCCTTCCCACCCAGCGAGCCCTCGCCGATCTGCACGATTCCTTCTTCCGCATCGAAGAGATCGGGACGGAAGGGCGTGACCGTGCCACGATTCCGCTCTCGACGGTAGCGGTCGATGGTCTCCACCAGCTCGGTACGGAGGTGTTCCACCGAGGCGAAGTCCTCTAGGCGCCGGGGCCGGAGGTGAGATGCGAGACCGAACTCGGCCCTGGCCCGGAGCCAACGGGAGAAGTCGTTCCGGGAGGCGTGGAAGGCGATGCTCTCCTCGGGCACCGTCTTGAGGCACTCCACCAGAGTCTTGAGGTCCACGGCCCGGGCGAGCTCCGCCTCCTCGGGATTCCGGAACACGAAGTCCCCGAAGAAGAGGTCACCGGTGAGGGCCTCCCGAAGTTGGCCCAGGAGGTCGTGGGAACCCTTCAGGAGGAAGCCGGCCCGGAGGCTCGAGGCTTGCCGAGCGTTGTCGCGGTTGGAGGACTGGAGGACGATGGGGATGTCCGGCTGGAGGCGGCGGATCGCTCGGGCCAGGTTCAGGCCCGCCGCCTTGTTCAGAACGCCCCCCTTATGGAACTCCATGTCGGAGAAGACTCCCATGATGGCGTCCTGATACGCCTCGAAGTCCCTCATGGCCCGCTCGAAGGTGGTGGCCAGGAGGATCTTTGGACGCGCCCGGTTCCGCATCAGCCGCTGCAGGCGGTTGCCGGCCTCGGCCTGCACCGCCTGCGTGAGGTTCATGACCTCCGAGTAGATGACCGGGAGGAAGGAGGAGTAGAACCGGATGTTGTCCTCCACCACCAGGAATACGGGCACGCCGATCCGCGTGTCCCGCTCCACGTTCAGGCGGTCCTCCACCGTCTTCACGATGGCGAGGAGAATCCGTGCGTCGCCCTGCCAGAGGAACGGGGCGAGGATGCCCTCCTGAGGACGCTTCTCCACGAACTCCCGGAGTTCGCGGTGGTCGAAGCCCAGGACCACCAGGGGCACATGAATTCCCGCCTCTCGCATGGTGGTGGCCAGCTCCGAGGCGTCCATGTCCCCCAGCATGGGTGCGGAGATGACCAGGTCGATGGGGGTGGGGGGCCGGTGAAGGATCCTGAGCGCCTCCCGACCCGACGAGACCCGGGTGAGGTCCGGGGGCTCCATGGGGGTGACCTCCAGGAACTTGCCCAGCACCCGCTCGTACAGCAGGCCGTCTTCCGCGAGGATGAAGGACTCGTACAGCGACGAGACGAAGAGGACGTGCCGGATCTGTTCCCGCATGAGATCGCGGTAACCTCCGGCACGTCCTCCGTACCGCTCCGAGAAGTCGAAGAAGGTCTTCAACGGATGGTCTCAGCGGAGGGGGGGCTCGCCACCGAGTGATCCTCCTGGCTCGACGTGCTCAGCGCTCGGGAGGCGACGCCTCCTGAAGCACTATACCACCCCCTGGTCGAGCATGGCGTCCGCCACCTTGAGGAATCCACCGATATTGGCGCCATTCACGTAATTCCCCGGAGTTCCGAATTCATCCGCCACCGCCACGCAGCGGGCGTGGATCTCCTGCATGATCCGGTGGAGCTTGGAGTCCACCTCCTCACGGGACCAGCTGTAGCGCATGCTGTTCTGCGCCATCTCCAGGCCGGAAACCGCGACCCCGCCGGCGTTCGCCGCTTTGCCGGGTCCGTAGAGGATCCCCGCATCCAGGAAGAGCCCCACACCCTCGGGCGTCGTGGGCATGTTGGCCCCCTCGGAGATCACGTAGACGCCGTTGTCCAGGAGGTTCTGGGCGTCCCCTTCGTCGATCTCGTTCTGCGTGGCGGATGGGAACGCACAGTCTGCCTTGTGCTGCCAGAGCGGGTCGGGTTGCTGCTGGGGAGCCGGCTCCATGGGGGTGTACACGGCGTGGGGATACTGGTCGGCGTACTCCTTGATCCTCCCCCGACGCTCGTTCTTCAGCTCCATTACGAAGGCCAGCTTGTCCGCGTCGATCCCCTCCTCGTCAAAGATGTAACCGGAGGAATCCGACAGCGTGACCGGCTTTGCTCCCAGCTCGATGAGCTTCTCCGTGGTGTACTGCGCCACGTTTCCACTGCCGGAAACCAGGCAGACCTTGCCCTCGAGGGATTCGCCCCGCGTGGCCAGCATCTCCTGGGCGAAGTACACGGACCCATATCCGGTGGCCTCGGGCCGAATCAGGGAGCCGCCCCAGTTGAGTCCCTTTCCTGTGAGCACTCCGGTGAACTCGTTGGCGAGGCGCTTGTATTGTCCGAACAGGTACCCGACCTCTCTCCCGCCCACTCCGATGTCGCCGGCGGGAACGTCGGTATTGGGGCCGATGTGCCGGAAGAGCTCCGTCATGAAGCTTTGGCAGAAGCGCATGACCTCGTCGTCGCTCTTCCCCTTGGGATCGAAGTCGGATCCTCCCTTCCCGCCACCCATGGGCAGGGTCGTGAGCGCGTTCTTGAAGACCTGCTCGAAGGCCAGGAACTTGAGGATCCCCAGGTTCACGGACGGGTGGAACCGGAGCCCGCCCTTGTAGGGCCCGATGGCGGAGTTCATCTCCACCCGGAACCCTCGATTGACCTGGACTTCTCCCTGGTCGTTCACCCAGGGGACCCGGAAGAGGATCACCCTCTCGGGCTCGATGATCCGCTCCAGGATCCTGGCGGACCGGTATTCGGGACGCCGGTCCAGGACCAGCTCCAACGACTCCGCGACCTCCTGGACCGCCTGATGGAACTCGGGCTGTGCCGGGTCCTTGGCCTTCACGTCATCCATGAGTGCCGAGAGATACTGGGTCATATGTCGTAATCCATGTTGGGGTTCAAGGGAGCGTCTGGGGCCGGCCGGCCGATGTCGGAGGCGCCGTGGCCGCGCCGGTGCGTCCAGCGCGACGAGGGTACGGTGATGAGGCGGCCCTCCCGGCGAAGCCGCCGGGGAGGGGCGTCCCGTCGGTGGTCCGGGACCCGACCCGACTACGTCCGTGACCACGCATCGGGCAATGGGGCAGGATGGTCCGAATCCGTCCCGTCCTCCACACAGGATGGGCGGGGGGGACTGGGGAAGGGGGACACCACGACTCCCAGGGTATCCACCGGGACACCCCGAACATGCCACCCCCGGGCCGTTGCCGCTGCGGATGCCGGAACATACGCCCGTGGTAGCCCGCACCGGCAGGTTCGAAAGCCCATCATCGCGCCCGAAGCTACCGGTTGGCCCAAGGGCACGACAGGGGGGAATCCCCCTTCCGGCGTGTGGGGCGTGAGCCCCGTGTCGGGGCTCCGCTTCCCGGGTCCGGCTCCAACCGCAGGGGAGGCGGAGAGAAGCACTCACTGGTACCTGGCGGCCGCATGGTCCATCATGGAGCGCACCGGGGGTCGCGGGTCCCATGCGCCCTCCGATTCCATCGTCGCGGAGCGCTCGTTGTCCACCTCCCTCCTCCCATCGGCTCGTGGTGGATGCCCACTTCCCGGAAAGGTGATCCGATGAGTCGGGAGCAACTCCGTGGCGACGCCATCAGGATCCTCCAGGGAGGGTTGGCTGCGGTGGACCCGGTTCGCCTGGTGGCCGGCGCGCTGGTGGACGACCCGGAGCTTGCCGACTGGGTCCCATCCATGGCGCTGGAGTCTCGAGCCTCCGAGTCGTTCCGGAGCGGGGCTCGCCCGTCCGCGGGCCGGACGGTGCTGGTGGCGGTGGGAAAGGCGGCGCTGACCATGACTCGGGGAGCCCTCCAGGTGCTGGGGGACGCCATCGACACCGGGGTGGTTCTCGTGCCCCATCCGACCGTGAGTGAGGGCTCCGCTCCCGGGATGCAGACGGTCGGGGAGCCTGGGGGTGTGAGGTCCGTGCGTCCTCCCTGGTTGCCCGCACGCATCCTCCTCCGCTCTGGGGGGCACCCGGTTCCGGATGAGTCCGGACGGCGAGCGGCGGCGGAGATCTCGGAGTTGGCCGGATCTCTCGGGGCCGAAGATCGGCTGTTGGCCCTGATCTCCGGAGGGGGGTCGGCGCTGCTGACGCTGCCGCGGCCGGGCTTGCCTCTGGCTGCCCTGGGCGAGACCACCTCCGTCCTCCTCGAAGCCGGCCTTCCCATCCAGGAGTTGAACCAGGTCCGCACGCACCTGGAGGAGCTGAAGGGAGGTGGCTTGGCCCGCCGGGCTCAGGGGGCCCGGATCCTGGGACTCGTCCTGTCGGACGTAGTGGGTGACGATCCGGGGGTGGTGGCTTCCGGGCCCCTATCTCCACGGGAACGGTCCGGGCGACAGGTAGAGATCCTTCTGCGGCGGCGGGGGATATGGAATCGTCTACCCGGCCAGGCACGGGACCTCATCCGCTCGGCGGACCAGGGGGAGCAGCTTGTCGCCTCCGATCCCGTGACTGCTCCGGAACCTGTGGTGCGGATCGTGGGGGGTGGGGCGACCGCGCTCGAAGGTGCTCGGCTCGTCGCTCGTCGACTCGGTTACCACACACACGTCCTGACGACCGAGCTCTCAGGCGAGGCCAGGCGCGCCGGGAGGGGCCTTGCTCAGGTGGGGCTGGCGGTGCGGAGCGGGCTCGCGGAGCCCCATCCACCGGCCTGCGTCTTGGCCGCGGGGGAGACCACGGTGACGGTGAAGGGGCAGGGGCGGGGAGGCCGGAACCAGGAGGTGGCTCTGGGGGCCGCAGGGATCCTCGACGGCGAGGCGGACGTGCTGGTGGCTTCCCTGGGGACCGACGGAGTGGACGGGCCCACGGACGCGGCCGGGGCGGTCGCCGACGGACGCACCGTAGCTCGTGCCGCTGCCTCGGGATTCGAGGTGGCGAGCGCCCTGGAGGAGAACGACGCCTATCCGCTCCTCGATGCTCTCGGCGACCTCATCCGGACCGGCCCGACCGGGACCAACGTCGCAGACCTCATGCTCGTGCTCGTCAGCGACGGATACACGCACCACTCCGACTGAGGTTCTGGGGGATCTCAAGGTAGATGCGGTCGCCCGGGTCCACGGGGATCTCATCGGTGACGCATCGCTCCCCTCCGAGGAGGCGGATCTCGATCCGGAGGGGAAAGCTGGTGGCCCACCGGACGGTGAAGGTCTCGGTGCGGGCTCCGGTCACGACCCCCATTCGGATCCGTTGACCCATTCGAAGGGCGTAGAGGGTGGCATCGTTGAAGTTCAGGTTCACGACCTCCACCTCGATGGACTCGGTGGCCTCTCCCGCGAACGGATCACCGGAGCCCGAGGATGCGCAGCCCGCGAGACCCAGGGAGGCACAGGCGGCGATGAGGGTGAGGGGGCGCGTCATGGGACTCTCCAGTATGTTCGGGTTCCGCTAGTTCTTGATACCGGTCCGCCGCACCTCGGGTCCCATGCGTGACCGGTGAAACCCTGAACCCGATCGATCATGAAGCGGAGCACCGGGAAGGATCCGGGTCCTCCGGACTCGGGAGAGGTACAGAGTAGATATTACCCGCGTCGTGACTTCCTCCGGCTGGCTGGGGGGTGTACCGCCCAGCTGACTCTGGCGGGGGCGTTCGCGGGGGGCACGGCCCGCCCGCTGTTCGCCCACCGACCCGGTGTGAAAATCGTCCAGGAGGTTCCCTGGGGCCGTCTCGAGGAGGTTGGGCCCGGCATCTGGGCTCTGGTGTCCACGCCCCTGCAGGATCGCGCGACGCTCTGCAACGGTGGGATCGTCCAGGGCCGCACCGGGGTGGTGATGGTGGAGGCCTTCGGAACGCCCGAGGGAGCGGCGTGGATGGCCCGGCAGGCCCGAGCTCTCACCGGGAGGTGGCCGGATCAGGTGGTGCTCACACACTACCACGGCGACCACAGCGCCGGGCTTCCGGGCCTGGCAGGCCCGGAGATGGAAGCGCCGGTCATCCGAGCCACGGCCGCCACCCGGGCCCTCACCCGGAACACGGCACTGGGCCGCGAGGACGAGGCGCTCCTGAACGCCCTGGAACGGGTAGCCCACCTGCCCTCCGGGGAGGTGACGTCGGTGGACCTGGGAGATCGAGAAGTGCGTCTCGTGCCCAGGGAGGGTCACACGGCCTCGGACCTGACGGTGGAGATCCCGGACCCCTCGGTGGTCTTCTGCGGAGACCTGGTCTGGAATCGCTTCTTCCCCAATTTCGTGGACACGATCCCCACCCTCCTGACCCCTGCGGTGAGGGCGCTCCGCCGTCAGCGGCCTACCGTGTACGTCCCCGGTCACGGACCCGTGGCGGACAGCGCCGACCTGGACCTTCTCGTGGAGCTGTTGGACCGGGTTGAAGCCCACGCCCGACGAGCCCACCGAGAGGGAACGGAGGCCAGCGAGGCAGCCGAGACGCTCGTTCTGCCTTCGGCGCTCGAGGATTGGTACCGATTCAGCCCGCAGTACCCCGAGCGGGCTCTCGCTGCCTGGCTACGGGAGCTGTCCGCCACCTGAGGGCCCTCTTCGGGTCAAGTGTCGGGTGGCCGGCCCCGGCATCGTCGGGCCGCGCTGCGGGCCTTATCTTGCGAGGCCGGCAGGGTGGAGCCGGCCATGGCCGGCCCAGGGAAGGACGGGTCGGCGTCGGCCCGGTCTCCGCACCTCGATCTCTTCCGCCTCAGTGTATTCGATGATGCTACACCGATTCCAGTTCAAGGGCGTCCACTGCTTCTTGACCGTGCAGATCGCCCTGCTGCTCGCGGGTCCTATGGCAGCCCAGGACAAGTCCAAGCTCATGGACGACTTCCTGAGGCTTCGCCGCAACGTGGTGGGCATGGTGGACGCCATGCCGGCGTCCGGCCTGAGGACCGCACCCACGGAGGGAGTCCGGGACTTCGCCCAGCAGATCGAGCACATCGCCGCCGGGGCCGTGAACATCATCGCCCTGGGCGTGGATACGGACGCGGTCGACCTGGGGATGTCTCCGGGCGAGTATCTCAATGACAAGGACGCCCTCAAGGAATTCGTGAACAGGGCCTTCGACCGGGTGGACGCGATGCTCGCCTCCATGAGCCCGGAGGACCTGCAGGAAGCCGGGTCCCTCTTCGGGCAGCTCGAGCGTCCCCGTTGGATGATCGTCCAGGTGGCGCACGAGCACGGAGTGTGGACCCTGGGTGCCACGGTGCCCTATCTGCGCATGAACGGGGCTGCGCCCCCCGGCTACAACCTGGTTCCCGGAGTGGGGGGAGGAGACTGATGGAGACGAACCGACCGACCAACCCGGCAGCCGAGGAGATCCTGGGCGGGTACTTCCCGGTTCTGGACCACGGCTTCGTGTCCCTGGTGGACTACATGGGTTCTGACGACAGCGTGGAGCGGGCGGCTCGGGTATCCTACGGGTATGGTACCCGAAAGACCTCCGCCACCCGGGGGCTGATCCGGTACCTCCGGCGCCACCGACACACCACACCCAGCGAGATGGTGGAGTTCAAGTTCCACTGCGCCATGCCCATGTTCGTGGCGCGCCAGTGGATTCG
>CP070829.1:467828-537528 GCA_020344755.1 Gemmatimonadales bacterium | reverse complement strand
GGTCCACGGGATTCTGGGTGGAGACCACCATCCCCACGCCGTGCGCTCGTGCCTGCTTGAACAGGGTGAGGATCGGCTTCTTCGAGGGGGGCTGGGCCGTGGGCGGTGCGAAGCCGAACATCTCGTCCATGTAGACCAGGAGCCGCAGGTCCGAGGTCCCCGGCTGCTGCCGCATCCAGGTCACCAGACGGGTGAGGAGGAGCGTCACCACGAACTGCCGCTCCGCATCCGACAGGTGAGCCAGGTAGACGATGGAGGCCCCGGGGCGTCCATCGGGTCCTCGCACCAGGGCGTCCATGTCCATGGGCGTCCCCTGGAGCCAGGCGCTGAAGGAGGGAGAGGCCAGGAGGGCGTTCAGGCGTATGGCCAGCTTCCTCCGCTCCTTCGCCGGGTAGAAGTCCTCCAGGGCGAAGACACCCAGCTTCCGGAAGGGTGGGTCCTGGACGAACCGGATGAGATCGGCCAGCTGGAGGTCCTGCCCTTGTCCCCAGGCATGCTCGATCACATTGGACAGGAGGATGTGCTCGGGACTGGAGAGGGGGTCGGCGTCCACGTCCGCCAGGGTGAGGAGCGAGGACACGAAGCCTTCGATCTCCTCCCGCATGGACTCCAGATCCGTCCCATCGGCCGGGGCCTGGAGGGACCCCAGGAGGTTCAGGGGAACGCCCGACGAGGATCCGGGCGTATAGATGGTGAAGTCGGCGGCTCTTCGGAGGTCGCGGAGCCGCTCGGGCGCCACCTCCCACGAGGCCAGCCCCTCCTTCCACTTCTCCGCCGTGGAAGCGGCGAGAGCGTCCAGGTCCACCCCCTTCCGGCGGGCTTCGGCGGCGTCGACCCAGGGACGGAAGTCGGCGGGACGGAACTCGGGGAAGGTGAGGAGGAGGTTCCCCATGTCCCCCTTGGGGTCCAGAGCCAGGACCGGGATCCCGGAGAGGAGGGCCTCCTCCAGGAGGATCACGCCCAGCCCCGTCTTTCCCGACCCGGTCATCCCCACGACGACGCCGTGGGTGGTCAGGTGGTGGGCCTCCGTGACGAGTCGCTCGCCGGTGCGATCCCCCGTGGTGGGATCCACGACTCCTCCGAGGAATAGACCGCCCTGAGGTCCGCTCATCCTGTTCTCCTCGAGGCCAGCGCCGTCCGGGGCTTGGCTCCACCGAACGGCGATTCAAGAAAGAGAGGTCACCGGCCACGGCCCCGTCCACCGGTCGGTCCACCCCCGATGCGTGGCGGATGGCTCGGCGGACGCCCCACCTGCCGGGAGAGGGATGATGGCCGGTGGATTCGTGATCTACAAGGAGAGAGTGCGGGCCTGGTGCTGGTGGGCGCGCGTGATCGTCCCCCTTTACCGTCCAGCTCCACCCCTGAGGGGCTGGACCCGCCCATACGTGATGCTCCGCCAGATCCACTCCAACGGCCCGAATCGGAAGTACCGGAGCCAGACCACGCAGAAGGGGATGAGAACGGCGTAGATCCCGAACCCGACCGCGATGACGCCTGCTGAGCTGAGTGTCCGCCCCCACCCGAGGCCGTAGCCGTAGAAGAGCGTGGTGGCGATGAGGGATTGGCCGAGATAGGCGGTGAGCGCCATGCGGCCGACGGATCCGAGGGGAGACAGGATCCTCACCCCGGTGGGGGTCATGAAGGCCAGGATGACGCCGCTGCCGTAGGCAAGGCAGGTCGCGAGCCTTCCGACGCTCAACAGGGATCGCTTCACCAGATCCCACATCGCGGTCTCGACATCGGGGGTGAGCATTTCGAGGGCGAGGAGGGCGAACCCCAGGACGGCTCCCCCGAGCAGCACCCCCTTGAGGAGTCGTTTCCTCTCCTGGACGCCGGCGAAGAAGCCGACCCTGGCCAGCACCATGCCGATCAGGAAGTACGCGAGAATTCCCTCGAGCCTCCCGGTCCGGATCCACCAGCGGGCCTCGGCAGGGAGCCGGCAGAGATTGACGGGCGCCACCTGGCTCAGCCGCCCCCGCTCATAGAGCTCGCGGCGGCCTCCGATCCCCTCCGCCATGATGCGCTCTCTCGTCTGGCTGCAGAACTCCGACCGGTTCGCATCGTCGAGGACCCGTACCACGGGCTCGGACACCAGATGTCCCGTCAGATCGCCCACCACCGGACCCACGGCGGAGAGGATCACGAGTGCCGCCGCCGCCACGGTCACGGTGCGAACGGAGCCCCGGTACGCCAGCGGCAGCAGCAGCCCCACCAGGGCATAGCGGACTAGGATGTCGCCCGGATAGATCAGGGCGTGGAGCAGACCGAAGACCAGCAGGACCGCCATCCGGCGGAGGTAGACCGGAAGGAAGGGCTTCCCGCGTCTCGCGGCTCGCTCCTTCTGGATCACGAAGCCGACGCCGAACAGGATGGAGAAGAGCCCCAGGAAGCGGTGCCCGAAGGCGAAATCGACGACCCATTGGATCGACTGGTGCAGGAGGCCCGACCGGGTGGCGCTCACCCCGGTCTCCCATGCCAGGTCCGGCAGGTTCACCACCAGGACGCCGAAGAGCGCGAATCCCCGGAGGATGTCCAGGACGGCGATGCGTTCCGAGGGCGCGACCGGGCCGGGCGCTTCGTGGTCGACGTCCGGGGCTGTCGAGAATCCCACGGCACCGTCCTTCCAGTTACGGTGGCGGGAGGGAATTCCTGTGCATGCCGCGCTTACGCGTCTCGCGCAACACCTCGCCTGCACGATGCGGGGGCCCATCGGTGGGCGCAACGTGCACGATGACTCCGGGCCTCCGGCTTCCGGGCCCTTCGTGGGTCGACCCGGTACCCGTTCGGGGGGTCCCATGGTCGTTCGCGACTCCGCCGCGAGTGCGTCGCGAACGATCCGTGCCTCCCCGAGCCAGACGTGATCCACGACACCGTCGGAAGGACGGTGCGGAGGGCCGTGGTCCCCTCCGCACCATCGCAGCTGGAGATGTGCGGGCTGGCCCGCGGCAGCAGCTCACTCGCACAGGGGGAAGGAGGAGCTGATTCAGAAGGTGTCTCGCGTCGGAGTCGGTCGGCTCAACCCAGGGGAGGCTGCAGTCACCGTATCGACCCGCCGGGCCTTGGCCGCCGACCCGCGAGAGACCTACCGGGGTGCGATGTTCTTGTTCGCGTTGAACACGTTCGCGGGGTCCCAACGGGTCTTTACTTCGACCAGGCGGTCGTAGTGGGCTCCGTACGCGTCCCGGATTCGGTCGATTCCGTCATCCTCGGTGAGGAAGTTGACGTAGGTACCGCCGGTGGAGAAACCGCGCATCGAAGCCCAGGCGTCGCGCGCCCAGCCGATGTGGCGTTCGTCCTCTTCGGCCCCTTCCCAGGAGGCGGTGATGTTGAGGACGTACCGTGCATCGCGGTTCCCCATCGGCGAGTGATCCTCCGGCAGGTCGGCAACCGCGCCGCCCACCTGAAACAAGAGAATCGCCGAATGGGGGGACTCGATCCTCTCACCGTAGTCGCGATAGGAGCGAAGGAGGTCGGAGTCGAGCCCCGGCAGGTACTCCGACTTCCAGTAGTACCGGCGACCGTTGGGTTGCGTGGCGTCGAGGATGCTCTGCTGGGAGACGTAGGAACGGCGCTGCACCACGCTTCCGACCGGAGACCCGTGGTGGATGATGGCGGACACGTCGGCTTCCGCCTGCTCGACCGGCCCGGAATGGCAGAGCACGATGCCCACGATGGGCTGTCCGTGCATCTCCGGCGGAAGCCAGGGCGCGGGGGGAGCCTTTCGCATGAGCGCCGCGCAGGTCAGCTCCCGCGGCGCATTGACGGTGACGTTGCGGAACATCTCGAGCACGGCGTCCGCGTCCTCTGCCTTCCAGGCGATCAGGCCACCGACGATCTCGGGCCCCACCGGGTAGAGCTTGTGATCCATGCCCGCCACGATGCCGAAGTTGCCGCCTCCGCCCCGGAGTCCCCAGAACAGGTCGGCGTTCTCGGTTTCGCTGGCCCGGACGAGCCGGCCCTCGGCCGTGACCAGTTCTGCCGAAGTCACGTTGTCGCAGGTCCACCCGTATTCGCGGGTCAGGTAGCCGAAGCCGCCGCCCAGCGTCAGGCCCGTGGCGCCGGTGTTGGAGACGAAGCCCAGGACGGCGGCCAGCCCGTGGAGCTGCGTCTCGCGATCGATATCGCCGAGGGTGGCCCCGGGCTGAACGCGCACGGTGCCCGCGCCGCGGTTCACCCACGCACCGCGCATGCCGGACAGGTCGATCATCAGTGCGTCATCGGCGACAGCCAGTCCGGCGATGTTGTGGCCCCCTCCACGGACGGTGAAGGGGAGATCGTGCTCGAGCGCGTATCTCAAGCAGGCCTGGATGTCGGCCGTGCCGATACAACGTGCGATGGCCCAGGGTCTCCGGTCGATCATCCCGTTCCAGATCGCACGGGAGTCGTCGTAGGCGGGATGCCCCGGTGGGATCACCTGGCCTCTGAGGGCTTGCTGCAGTGCGGTGGGGTCGGGAGCTGACATCTTCGTCCTCCTGGCGTGGGGGGAGGGGGCCGGGCGCCGGAGCGGGTCGGGCGCGCTCTCGCACTGCGGAGTATGGTGGCCCTCCGCCCGAGACACCATCCGCGAGGCGATCCGGAGCCCTGAAGACTCGGGGCCCGGGCATGGTGGTCCGCCCAGGGGAACGCCCTACGCGGGCGGTTGCTCGACGGTGAGCTACGACCCGTTCTCGACCGACTGTGCGCTCAGGTACCGGTGCACCTGCGCGATGACGACCGATCCTTCTCCGACGGAAGAGGCCACCCGCTTCACCGAGCCCTGCCGAACGTCTCCCACTGCGAAGACGCCGGGCGCACTGGTCTCGAACTGCATGGGGGATCGTGCAAGCCTGCGGTCCCAGGAGGCCTCGGCCTGGACCCCCGTGCGGAGGTAGCCCTGCTCGTCTCGATCGAACTCGGGAGGCAGCCACTCGGTGTGCGGCCAGGCGCCGATGAGAATGAACAGCGCCCCCGCAGGGCTCGTGGTACTCTCGCCCGTCGATGCGTCGCGGATCGAAAGCCATCTCAATCGACCTTCGCCGCCCCCGTCCGCAATCTCCGCGTGGTAACGGACGGAGATCTTCCGGTTGGCGGCGATCTCGTCCTGGAGATACTGCGACATCGAGGTGGCAAGCGTGGAGCCGCGGACGAGCATGGTGACGTGGCGGGCGTAGCGCGAGAGGCTCACCGCGGCCTGCCCGGCGGAATTCCCGCCCCCAACGACGAAGACGTCTTCCTGCACCAGGGCCTGCGCCTCGGATACCGACATTCCATAGAAGACCCCGGCCCCCACCAGCGCCTCCAGACCGGCGATGTCCAGGCGCCGATAGGAGACGCCCGTGGCCAGAATCACCGCGCGCGCCGTCGCCCGGCTCTGGTCGGACATGATCAGGGTGTGTCGATCTCGTCCGCACTCCAACCCGACCACGCGTTGCATGAGCAGGAAGCGCGTGCCGAAGACCCATGCCTGCTGATACGCCCGCTGCGCGAGCTCCGCACCGCTCACTCCCCGCGGGAATCCGAGGTAGTTCCGGATGAGGGAGCTCGAGCCGGCTTGCCCGCCGATGGACTCGGCTTCCACCACCAGGGTGCGGAGTCCCTCGGACGAGGCATACACGGCGGCCGACAACCCCGCCGGGCCCGCTCCCACGATGGCTACGTCGAAATCCCGTTCATCTCCGAGTTGTGTGTTCACGCCATAGGCTCGAGCCAGCTCGGTGTTCGTCGGATCGAACAGCACACGGCCATCGAACGTGACCACGATGGGCCCGCTCGAAGCGGTCTCGCCGATCTGGGCCAGTAGATTCTCGGCTTCAGGGGAATCACTCGCATAGAAGGCGTGGGGTACACCGTTTCGATCCAGCTGCGCGCGAAGCTCGTGGCCTCGCGAGGCCCAACGGTCCGCGATGATGACGAGCTCACGGATCGCGCCCGGACGGGTGCGAGACCACTCGTGAAGGAACTCCGCGACCATCCGGTGAAACAGTTCGTCGGGTGACCGCCATGGCTTGAGCACGTAGTAGTCCATGTGCCCGAGAGCCATGGCCCGGAGGACCGCCTCCGCCGTCGGTTGGTCGCCCCAGGCACCGAAGTCGATCAGGAGCGCCCGCTTGGCGTTCGGGTGCATCGCCTTCGCACGGATGAGCAGCTCCTCCCCCGTCAGAGTCTCCATCCACTGCGCAGCCATCACCAGCGCCAGGGCGTCGTCGCCGTCCCGTATCGCCTCGAGGGTCTGGAGGGCCCCCTGCGCCGACGCTTCGCACACGATTCGGTAGTCGGATGCATAACGACGGTCGAGTTCGTGACGGATGCGCTCGAGCGCGTCCGCGCGATCGTCAGCGATCAGGATCACCGGCCGCATACGCTCACCACGATCTCCACTCAAGAACGGCCCCCTTTTCGAAAGGCAAGAAACGCGGACCCTCGGGCACCCCCCCTCGACTGTGACGCCATCGGCCCAGGCCCAGCCGCGGTCGAACTACACAGGTGCCGCTCGCACGATACAGTCTCCCCGACGGGGCTACCACCCACCGGTGGGGGTGGGCGAGCGGACCACTCTCATTTGCAGCCGTGGAGTCCCGCTCCTACTGTGGGCGCTCGAACTGGAGCGCACCGGACTACACGCATGCGTGTGAGGAGTCGCGAATGCCGATCTTCATGGACCGTCACGATGCGGGCGAGTTATCCGCAGAGGATGTAGCCGAGTTACACCTCAAAGATCTGGAGCTCCAGGATCGGTACGGAGCGAAGTTCCTGACCTACTGGTACGACAAGGCGCGTCGCACCACCTTTTGCCTCGTCGATGCGCCCGACAGGGAGACGGTCAACCAGGTCCATGCCGAGGCGCACGGACAGGTGGCCCACGAGATCACCCCTGTCGACCTTTCCGCCGTGGAGGCCTTTCTCGGTCGCATCCAGGATCCGCCGACCGCCAAGACGAAGCCCATCGACGAGTCGGGTTTTCGTTCCATCATGTTCACCGACATGGTCGGGTCCACGGAGATGACCGCGCGACTCGGGGACGCCGGGGCGGTGGAATTGGTCCGGGTGCATGACAGTATCGTCCGCCGTTGTCTGAAGCGCTTCGGTGGTTCCGAGGTCAAGCATCTCGGGGATGGCATCATGGCGTCATTCAGGGAGGCACCCGATGCGGTCCTGTGTGCCATCCGGATCCAGGAGGAGTTCGCGACGTACAACGCGCACAGTGAGATCCCTCTCCGAATCCGAATCGGGCTGCATGCGGGTGAGCCGGTGGAGGAGAGTGACGACCTTTTCGGCTCGGCGGTGCAGATGACGTCCCGAATCTGTGATGTGGCCGAGGCGGGCACCGTCTTCGTATCCCGTGAGATCAAAGATGCGTGCGTCGGCTCCGACCTCACATTCGACTCCCAGGGTACGAGATCGCTAAAGGGTTTCGCGGAGCCGGTCGAGCTCTATTCTGCTGCCCAGTGAGCCCTGCGCACCGGGTCGGGTGCGCAGGCGGACGTGACGCAGAACCATCGTGGAGGATGGGGTGCGGGCCCGTCGTGCACCCTGCGCACGACCCGCACCGCGGCCGCGGGGCCTGGTGCGGAGGGTCCGCTCCGAAGCCCGAACTCGCCTCTCGGGTCAGCGTTTCCCGGGGATCGGGAGGTCGGTCTCCTGGCCGAAGGGAGAGAGCTCCAGGTCCGGGCGGGTCAGGAGCTCCGACTCCACGAAGTCGAAGAACCTGGTGCCCCCGTAGACCTGCACTCCGTTCCGCGCCCACCAGCCCCGGAACCAGATCGAGCGCCAGAAGGGGTCCCCTGCGGCGGCGGTGTTGAAGTCGTCGAGGGTGCCGAGCTGCGACTGGCGCCACCGGTTCTCCATCACGCGGAGCGACGAGGTGGTGAACCACCCGAGAAGGTCCAGCTGGTCGATGGTCAGGGAGTCGGGACCGAACTCACGCACGATCCGATAGGCTGTGCGAAGATCCGGATTCTCGATGCCCAGGAACGAGTTCTCCTGGCTCATCTCTGCCAGCGCCTGGATCGTCGCGCCCTTCACCGCATTGGTGTTCTGACGGATCTCGAATCCGACGAAGAACAGCCCGAGCAGGACCGCGATGGTGCTGATGGACTCGCTGAACTTCGGTGAAACCATGGGACGGCCTCCTTGTGGAGGCCGAACCTACGGCTGGCCCGAAGCGAAAGTCCAGCACGACGTGGCGGGACCGTTCGTACCCGATCCGCTGCGGTCCGGCGCTACCCGCCACCGGGGGTGACGACCGGGTTCGTCACCCCCAGCTCAGGTTGTGCTTCCAGATCGGGAGCTCGCGAATCCGCTTCCCGGTGACCGCGAAGATGGCGCTGCAGAGGGCTGGGATCGCCGGCGGTAGCGGGGGCTCTCCCAGACCGGTGGGATCGTTGTCACTCTCGACCCAGTGGACCTCCACCTCCGGGGTCTGGCTCATCCGGAGCAGGGGATAGTTGTTGAAGTTCGACTGAGACACCCGGCCGTCCGCGATGGTGATCTCCTGCCCCAGGGCGTGGGAGATCCCCTCGATGACCGAGCCCTGCGCGTTGTTCTCCGCGTTGAGCGGATTGATGATGTGCCGACCGATATCCACCGCGGCCCAGACCTTGTCCACGGTGAGCGCGCCGTCGGGACTGACGGTGGCCTGCACCACCTCCGCCACGTATCCCCGGTGGCTGAAGTGGAAGGCCACCCCCATGCCGGTGCCTTCGGGGAGATTCGTGGCCCCCCAACCGGACACGTCCCGGACCCGCTCCAGGACCCGGATCATCCGGGGGGCGTCGAGCGCCGTCTCCGGCCCGGCTCCGGCGAGCAGATCCAGTCGGAACTGCAGGGGATCGGCACCGGCCGCGTGGGCGAGCTCATCCAGGAAGGACTGGTATACGAAGGCGAGCGCGTTGCTGCCCGGCGCCCGGAGCGCACCGGTGGGCACGCCGGTGGGAATCAGGCTGACGCCCATGCTCATGTTCGGCACGGCGCCGGCCGGGAACTCCGAGTCCCGGACCGAGGCGCTGGGGGCGAACCCGTCCCCTCGGCCGAAGGAGACGAAGTGGTTCCGCCACGCCACGAGGCGGCCGCTGTCGTCGACGCCGCCCTCGAGTCGGTGGTAGCCCGCCGGCCGGTAGAAGTCGTGGCGCATGTCGTCTTCCCGGGTCCACTGGAGCTTGACCGGGGTGCCCTCGAGCTGACGGGCGATCCACGCCGTCTCCACCAGGTAGTCGTTGCTCAGGCGCCGCCCGAAGCCACCGCCCATGCGGGTGAGGTGGAGGGTGATGTCCTGCTGGGAGATCCCCAGGAGATCCGCCGCCATGGAGCGTCCCCTCTCCGGAGTCTGGGTGGGCGCCCAGAGCTCCAGGTGACCGTTCTGGAAGAGGGCCGTGCAGTTCTGCGGCTCCAAGGGCGTGTGGGAGAGGAAGGGGTAGTGGTACTCCGCCTCCACGGTGTGGGCCGCGGCCTGGAAGGCGGCCTCGAACTCGCCATCCTCCCGGAGCGACCGCTGGGGCGGCTGCTGGAATAGGGCGTCTGCCTGCGCCCGGTAGCCCTCGCTGCTCTCCGCCGCCGTATCGCCCTCGTCCCATTCCACCTCAAGGACGGTCCGCCGGGCCTGGTTCAGCTGCCACCAGTTGTCCCCGACGATGGCCACGCCGGACAGGAGGCCCGACAGATCGCTCCCTCCCTCCACCACGAAGGCGTCCTGGACTCCCGGTGCCGCCCGGACGGCGTCCAGGTTGGCGCTCCGGACCTTTCCGCCGAACACGGGACACTTCTCGAAGACGGCGTAGACCATGCCGGGCTGGACCACGTCGATGCCGAAGAGCGGCTGGCCGGTGACGATGGGGTCGATGTCCACGTTGCCCCGGGGCGTCCCGATGATGGTGAACTCCGAGGGATCCTTCAGGGGAACCGTCTCCGGGTCCGGAACGGCGAGGCCCGCCGCCGCCGTGACAAAGGCTCCGTAGGGCGCGCTCCGCCCACTGGCCCGGTGGTGCACCACCCCCTCTTCCGTTTCCAGGGAGTCCCGGGAGACTCCCCACTCCTGGGCGGCTGCGGCCAACAGCATCTGGCGTGCCGCGGCACCGGCCCTCCGCATGGGATACCAGTGCATGGGCGTGGCGAGGCTGCCCCCGGCGAACTGGCCCGAGTAGAGGTCGGTGTCCAGGTCCGCCTGCTCCACCCGGACACTCTCCCACGCCACGTCCAGCTCCTCGGCGATGAGCATGGGCAGCATGGTCTTCACGCCCTGCCCGATCTCCGGGTTCTGGGCCATGATGGTAATGGTCCCGTCAGGGTCGATGCGGACGTGCCCGGTGAGGGCGACGGGGGCCGCTCCGCCCCCGATCGCGCTTGTAGCCGCCACGTCGGCCGCCACCAGCTCGGAATAGCTTGAGAGCAGGAGGCCGCCACCCGCGAGGGCCGTCACCTTGAGGAACTGCCGCCGCTCCATCGCCGCGCCGCTCATTTCGCCTCCTGGGATCCGGATTCGTTCCCGGCCGTGTCGGCCAACTGTCGGGCTGCTCGGTGAATCCCCTCACGGATGCGGATGTAGGTTCCGCACCTGCAGAGATTTCGCTCCATGGCTGCGTCGATGTCGTCGTCCGAGGGATTGGGATTCCGCTCCAGGAGCGCCGCCGCCGCCATGAGCTGTCCGGCCTGGCAATAGCCACACTGGGGGACGTCGACCTCCCGCCACGCTACCTGCAGGGGGTGTTGGCCATCGGGAGAAAGCCCTTCGATGGTTCGCACGTCGTCTCCTTCCACCGTCTCCAGGCGGACCCGGCAGCTCCGGGCCGCTTGGCCGTTCACGTGGACCGTGCACGCCCCGCACTGGGAGATGCCGCACCCGAACTTCGTCCCCTTGAGGTCCAGCATGTCGCGGAGGACCCAAAGCAACGGCATTTCGGGGGGCGCGTCGACGGTGATCGGGGAACCGTTCAGCGTGAAGGTGGTCGGCATGGCGGCGTTCCCTCAGCAGGATGAGCGGGCCGGGAAGGGAGCCGGTCCGAGAGACGTCTCCCGCCCCGTCGGCGCGCGCCTCGGGAAGCGCGCCGAATGACTCATATGGCACTCCGAAGCCCCGGTGGTCAATCGGAGCGCCGGAATCGGGCCCTCCTCTGCCCCCCGGGTCCGGCGAGCTGTCTCGTCGGGCAATCGAGGTTCCGACGCTCGAGCGACCCGGAAGGAAACCCTCTTGGACACGGGCGCACCGGGGCGGCCTCGGGTCGCCGAATGTCCGGGATTCGGCGTTGACCACCAGGCCGCCGGGCTCGGGACTCGTGCGGTAGCCCAACGAGCCGGCGTGGCGATCGGGCAACGGCGGGGGTATATGGTACCCTCTTCCGAGCGGCGTGGGAGGCGATCGCAGTCGGGTCCAGGCCGACCATCGGACGAGATCGGGTTGTCGATCCGGTGGAGCACGCTGCAGCCCAGAGGTCGCGCGTCCTCGCACGCGAGCGACCGCCCGAGACATGAGCGAACACCCGAGACGACGGCCCGAGACCATCGCCCGAGACGCGGGCGAACACCCGAGCATCGAGTGAGCCAATGAAGATGAGACACGTGCGGCTTCGAATTGCCGCCGCGGGAATGGCGACCAGCCTGATGATTGTCGGCTGTGCGGCTCCTGATCCCGCGGATACGATCTACCTGAACGGTGAGGTCGTCACCATGGATGACGACCGGCCGTCCGCCGAGGCCGTGGCAGTGAGGGACGGCCGCATCGTGGCCGTGGGAACCGAGGCCGAGGTGCTCGAGTTCCGCGGCGAGTCGACGACGCTGGCCGACCTCTCCGGCAACACCCTCGTTCCCGGGTTCATCGACGGCCACATCCACCTGGGTGGCCTGGGGCCGCAGGCGGTGGGCGCCAACCTCCTGGCCTCCCCGGACGGCGGGGCCGATACCATCGAAGACGTCGTCCAGGCTCTGCGGGAATTCGCCGCAGGGGGGGACGTGGCTCGCACCGGCTGGATCTTCGGCATGGGATACGACGAGGCGGTTCTCGCCGAACGTCGCCATCCCACCCGAGACGACCTCGATCGGGTGTCCACCGAGATTCCGGTCATGGCGGTGCACATCTCGGGGCACATCATCGCCGTCAACAGCCTGGGCCTGGAGGCCATCGGGTACTCCGCCGAATCAGACGATCCCGAGGGGGGCGTCATCCGCCGTCGTCCCGGAAGCCGTGAGCCCAACGGTGTGCTCGAGGAGCTGGCAGGGTTGCCGACCCTGTTCCAGGTCCTGAATCCCGGGGATCCCGAGGACCAGGTCTACTTTCTGCGGCGTGCCCTGGAGACCGCCAAGAGCTTCGGGCACACGACCATTCAAGAAGGCCGAGCCAGCGCTGACGTCCACCAGGCCCTGGCTGGGGCCGCCGAGGCAGGACTCTTCGACGTCGATGTGGTGTCGTACATCGACTACGCCAGCCGTGAGGTTCTCACGGACGAGTGGCACACCCGCGATTACCGAGACCGCTATCGGGTGGGCGGCATGAAGGTGACGCTGGATGGCTCTCCACAGGGGAGGACGGCCTGGCGAACCGAGCCGTATCTCCTCCCCCCTGACGGACAGGCACCGGGTTACCGAGGGTATGCGGCGATTCCCGACGATGCCTTCGTCGCCTCGCTCTTCGAGGAGGCCTACCAGCAGGGGTGGCAGGTCCTCACCCATGCCAACGGGGACGCCGCCATCGATCAGCTGATCCGAGCCGTCGGGGGTGTCCACGGGGAGCACGGCCCAGGGGATCGGAGACACGTGTTGATCCACGGCCAGTTCATTCGGCAGGATCAGCTGGACTCACTCGCAGCCCTGCAGATCATGCCGTCGCTCTTTCCCATGCACACCTTCTACTGGGGCGACTGGTACGACGAGATCGTCGGTCCCGATCAGGCCCAGCGGATCTCTCCGATGAGGTCCGCACTGGATCGAGGACTGCGGGTGACCAGCCACTCGGATGCTCCGGTCGCACTGCCGAACCTGATGCGTGTCATGGCGGCGACGGTCAACCGGACCTCGCGCAGTGGCCAGGTCATGGGAGCCGGGGAGCGCCTCACGCCCGCCGAGGCGCTGAAGGCCATCACGCTGTGGGGCGCGTACCAGCACTTCGAGGAGGATCGAAAGGGATCGATCGAGGTCGGCAAGCTCGCGGATCTCGTCGTGCTTTCGGCCAACCCTCTGACCGTGGACCCCACGACCATCGGCGACATCGTGGTCCTGGAGACGATCAAGGAGGGGCAGTCGGTCTACGCCGCTCGGTAGTATCCCAGTCGGCACTTCCCCTAACCGGGAGGCCTCGGCTGGCTGCGGCTCCGGGTCTACTCCGAGGGTGCCTCCTTCACGGCACAGTAGCGGAGGTTGCTCTGACGCCGGCGTCGTCCGAGGCCCACCTCATCCACCAGGCGTGCGCCACTTTCCCGGATCAGGGCTCGGACGTGCTCGACCGCGATGTAGTGGATCTCGACCGGCGGCTTCCCCCGAACCCTCTTCCAGAGCCGACGAAGATGACGGCGCCGGAGCATATAGAGCCGGGCTCGCAGGGAACCCGGCTTCAACGGCGGGCCGTTCGGCACCTGGAAGACAGCGATCCCACCGGGCCGCAGGACCCGGAAGAACTCCCGGATGTACTCGGCCGCGGCGTCCGGCGGGATGTGTTGGAGGGTGATGTTGGAATAGACGAAGTCGAACGACTCGCTGTCGAGAATCCGGAGGTTCGGGACCGTATTGACGAAGTACTCGACCCGGCTCCCGTGCCGATTGAAGTCACGGGCCCGCTCGACCATCGATGCCGAGATATCGACGCCCGCGACCCGCTCGAAGTGCTCCGCCAGGGCCTGGCTCAGCCGCCCCACCGCGCACCCGAAGTCCAGGGCACGCCCCCGATGGAGGGGAAGCCCCACCTGATCGACGTAGCCCAGGACGGCCTCGATCTCGCGCCTTCCCGTCTCGAAGAATTCCTCGGGATCCCACTTGTTGTCTTCCAGGCCCTTGCGGGACAAGACCGCATAGAGCGGGTCGTCTCGACCGAGCTTCTCGTACGTCTGCTTCACGGGGTCCAGGGACATGGGGAGACCCTATCCCCTCCCCAGAGCCGGCGCAATCGGACCGGCGCCCCGTGGCCTCGCCTGCCGTCGCGGGCACGGGCCGTTCCCGGTCCTGCCGGAAGCGGGCTCACAGGTTTTAGGTTTCAGCAATCCCCTACGTACCCGAACCCCCGCTTCCCGTGTCCAACTCCCTGCACTACAAGAGCAATCTCCGGGACATCTTCTTCAACCTCTTCGAAGTGAACGGCGTGGGCACCGGCGTCCTGGGCCAGGGCCGGTTCGCGCACCTGGACGAAGAGACGGCCCGGGATGCCCTCGCCGCCATCGAGCAACTGGCGACCCAGGAGATCGCCAAGGCCTTCGAGCCCTCCGACCGGGTTCCCCTGAGGCTGGATGACGAGGGCAACGTGTATCTCCAGCCCGAGGTGCACGAGATGCTCGACCGGATCTACGAGGGTGGATGGCAGTACCTGGAGGCCGCGGACGAGTGGGGTGGGGTGGGGATGCCTCCGAGCGTGGGATGGGCGGCCTTCGAGATGATGGCCGGCGCCTCCCCCATGGCCATGTTCTACATGTTCGGCACCTTCATCGCCCGGGTCATCGACCTGCTGGGGACGGACGAGCAGCGCGCCCGATTCGTCCCGGCGATGCTGGAGGGCGGCTGGGGTGGGACCATGCAACTCTCCGAGCCGCAGGCAGGCTCGGACGTGGGGGAAGCCACGGCGAGTGCCCGGGACCTGGGAGACGGTACCTGGGCCATCGAGGGCACCAAGATCTGGATCACCAACGGCGACTACGACTACCCGGACAACATCGTCCACCTGGTCCTGGCCCGGCCGGAGGGCGCCGGACCCGGGACCAAGGGACTGTCCCTGTTCATCGTGCCGAAGTTCTGGGTGAACGAGGACGGGAGCCTGGGGGAGCGCAACGGCGTCGTCTGCGGTTCCATCGAGAAGAAGATGGGGATCAAGGGGAGCGCGACCTGCGTGATGAACTTCGGCGAGGAGAAGCCCGCGCGCGGTTTCCTCATGGGAGACGAGCACGACGGGATCCGGCAGATGTTCGCGCTCATCGAGCAGGCCCGCATGTCCATCGGCTTCAAGAGCATGTCCACGCTTTCCACCGCATACCTGAACGCCCTGGAGTACGCCAAGGAGCGGATCCAGGGGCCGGACCTGGCGAAGTGGGCGGACAAGACGTCTCCCCGGGTCCGCATCATCGAGCACCCGGATGTGCGGCGCATGCTCATGCTCCAGAAGAGCCATGCGGAGGGGCTCCGGGCTCTCTGCTACTACGCGAGCCACGTACAGGACCAGGTGGAGCTGAAGGGGGGACACGCCGCACCGGCCGCCGCGGAGTTGGACCGGCTGAACGACCTTCTCCTTCCCGTGGTGAAGGGCTTCGCGTCGGAGGTGGTGTACGAGCAGCTCGCCCTGAGCATCCAGGTCCTGGGGGGGTCGGGCTTCGTGCAGGACTACCCCATGGAGCAGTACGTCCGGGATCAGAAGATCGACTCCCTCTACGAGGGCACCACCCACATGCAGGCCCTGGACCTGGTCTTCCGGAAGGTGGCTCGGGACGGGGGTGCCACCCTGACCGGCCTGGGCGGGCAGATCGCCGCCGAAGCGGGCCGGGGGGCCGAAGGACCCGGCGGCGACCGGCTCGCCGAGCCCAGGGAGCGATTGGGCCGGGCGCTGGGTGAGCTCCAGCGGACCTTCGCCGCTCTCATGGCTCGGAACGCCGAGTCCGTCTACCACACGGGCCTCCACGGAAACCGCGTCCTTTACGCACTGGGCAAGGTGGTCGTGGGGTGGCGCCTCATCCACAACGCCGCGGTGGCGCTGGAGCGGCTCGCCGCCGGCGGGATGCCGGAGGAAGAAGAAGTCTTCTACGATGGGAAGGTCGCGGCGGCACGTTTCTACGCCCGCGAAGTGCTGCCCGAGGTGACGCTGGCCCGAGTGGTGGTGGAAGGGAGCACCACAGAGCTCATGGAGGTGGCCGAGGCGGCCTTCTAGAAGGGCTGCGCTCGCCGGGGCCCGAGTACGAGATCACCCTTCCTGGTCCACCAGGGTCCGGAGCGGTGGGCGCCTGAGCGGACCGGAGCCGGATGCACGACGGGGGAGGCGATTTCACGCCTCCCCCGTCAGCGGTTCTACGACTTCCCGGACGATTCCGGCTTACAGACCGGCCTGCCCGAAGTTGGGAATCCCGGGTTTCGCGAGACGGACTGCCCTCAGTCCCCGCCCTGCGAGCCGGCACCCATCAGCTTCCCGTACACTGCCCCCACCGCAAGCCAACTCACCAACAGGACCACCACGCTGGCCGCCGCCTGCGAAAGGGGCCGCTGGCCACTCAGGTAGTAGTAGACGTCCACCAGCAGGATCTGAGAGACCGCCACGATGAGACCGGTCTTGATGGGATTCCGGATCTGCTGGTTCGCCCAGTCGAAGAAGAGGACGAAGAAGACCGTGGCAATGACCAGAGCGACGCCCCTCGGGAGCTCCATGGTCCCTGGCCCGGCCGACTCGGCAATGGGACCGTAGAAGTAGTAGACACCCAGATAGTTCACGATGATCCCCGTGACCATACCACCGAGGATCGGCTTCATGCGTTCGGACATGTCAGGCTCCATTGGAGGGGGAACGTCGGCTGCGCGACGGTTGTGGCGGGCAGGCCGACGACTGTTATGGGCGGGGTAGTGCCTGTGCCGCAAGTAAAGGAATCTTCAATATTCCGATACGGACCTCTGCAAGACCGTACGCCGATGGTGTCCGTTTCCCGGCAGCTCGGGCCTCACGTCGTGCTCCGGGCAGACCCTGTCGATCCCTTCCTCGCCGATGGTGCGCTCGATGCGGAAGCGTCCCTCGATGGCCGGCCGCAGGCAGGATCAGAGGTCGGCCGCCAGAGGGGTTTCCAGGGTCGACCTGCGCTTCGCCTCGCCCCCTGGGCGTGGCACTCCGGAGCGACAGCGGCGCCTCCCCCTTGCGAGCCCCGGCGGATTCACGCAGGGTCCGGCCCGAAATGCCTTTGAAGCGCCCGCACACCCGATGGAGAATCGGAAGCTGATGAGTTCTGACGCCATGTACGTCCAAGCCCTGCGGATGAGCGAAGCGGAGGGCGAGGTCCACGGCGACTTCGTGACCCTGGGGGGGGAGCCCTTCTATCGGATCGCCAACTACGATCGGATGGACCCCTTCTTCATGAGCGTGGTGAGCGCGTCCGATCACTGGATGTTCATCTCGAGCAACGGGGGGCTCACCGCCGGGCGACGGAATGCGGACCACGCGCTCTTCCCCTACGAAACGGTGGACCGGATCCACGACTCCGCCGATCACACGGGCCCGAAGACCATCCTGAGGGTCGTAGAGCAGGGTCGGCGGCTCCTCTGGGAGCCGTTCAGCCGGCGCTACGAGGGGCTCTACCGCGTCTCGCGGCACCTCTACAAGAACGTGTACGGCAACACCCTGGTGTTCGAGGAGGTGAACCACGACCTGGCCCTCGCCTTCCGGTACCGCTGGTCCCCGTCGGAGCGCTTCGGGTTCGTTCGGCGTGCGGAGCTCGAGAACCGGGGTGAGGCGGCCGTGTCGGTGGAGGTGCTGGACGGGATCCAGAACCTGCTCCCGTGGGGGATCGCCGACGGCTTTCAACGCCTGTTCAGCGTGCTGGGTGACGCGCACAAGCAGAACGAGTTGGACGGGGCGACGGGACTGGCGACGTTCGCGCTGAGCTCCGTTCCCGGCGACAGCACGGAGCCCGCCGAGTCCCTGCGGGCCACGGTCTGCTGGTCGACCTTGCCCTCCGCGGCTGCGCGGCTGCTCTCGTCCCGGCAGGTCGACACGTTCCGGAGGGGTGGCGAGGTGCGCGGGGAGACCCGGGTATGCGGGCGAAGGGGTGCGTACTTCGTGCGCGCCCAGGTGGATCTCCGGGCGGGCGGGAGTCGCGACTGGCTGTTGGTCACCGACCTGGGGTACGGCCCTTCGGAGATCGCGCGACTCCGCCGGACCGTGGTGGACGAGGAGGTGCGACGGTCCGCCGTGCTGGACGACGTGGCGGCGAGCACCGTGCGCCTGGCGAAGATCGTCGGTGGTGCGGACGGTCTGCAGAGGACCGGGGACCACCTGGGGTCCGTCCATCACTTCGCCAACGTCCTCTTCAACGTCATGAGGGGTGGCACGTTCGAGTCCGTCTATGACATCGATGTCGCCGATCTGGAGGCCCACGTCCGGTCTTTCAACCGCGTGGTGTGGAAGGAGCACGCCGCCTTCTTCGCCGCACTGGGGGAGAAGGTCGAGCTGGGGCTTGCCCTGGAGGCCGCGGAGGGAGTGGGAGACCCGGCGCTCCTGCGCCTCGTGACGGAGTACCTTCCCCTCTCCTTCAGTCGCCGACACGGCGATCCGAGCCGGCCCTGGAACCGGTTCTCCATCGAGCTGCGGGACCGGGACGGGTCCCGGCGGCTCGGCTACCAGGGAAACTGGCGGGACATCTTCCAGAACTGGGAGGCCCTCTGCCTGTCTTTCCCCCAGTACCTGGACGGCGTCATCGGGAAGTTCCTGAACACCTCCACCGCGGATGGATACAATCCGTACCGCGTCCACCGGGAGGGCTACGACTGGGAGCGCCCGTCTCCGGACGAGCCGTGGGCCAACCTCGGGTACTGGGGGGACCACCAGCTCATCTATCTCCTCAAGCTCCTGGAGTGGTCCCGTGCGCATCACCCGGGTCGGCTCGAGCGCCTGCTCCGAGCGCCCCGCTTCGTCTACGCCGACGTCCCGTACGACCTCCGGCCGTACGAGGAGTTGCTGGCCGACCCCCGCCACGCCATCGAATACAACCGGGCGCGTGAGGTCCGGATCGAGGAGCGGGTGGAGGCCATCGGCTTCGACGGTCGGTACCTGGCCGGCGAGGAGGGGGATCTCCACGGGGCGAACCTCACGGAGAAGCTCCTGGTCCCCCTCCTGGCCAAGCTCGGCAGCTTCGCGCCGGGGGCGGGATTCTGGCTGAACACCCAGCGTCCCGAGTGGAACGACGCCAACAACGCCCTGGCGGGCTACGGCGCCTCCATGGTGACGGTCTACTACGCCCGTCGGTACGTGGCCTTCTGCCTGGATCTCTTCGAGGCCCTGGGGGACGGAGCCGTGGAGATGCACGACGAGGTGGCGGTGTGGCTGGAGCGGAGCCAGTGCGCCCTGCTGGACCACGACGGTCTACTGGACGCTTCGAGGATCACCGACTCGACCCGAAAGACCGTCCTGGACACCCTCGGAAACGCTGCCGGCGACTACCGCGCCGGGCTGTACACCCGTGGGCTCGGCGGCGAGGTGCGGGCCGTGGGGGCGGAGACGTTGCGCGACTTCCTCCGGTCCACGCTCCGCTTCCTGGACCACTCCATCGAGTCGAACCGGCGGGAGGACGGCCTCTACCACGCCTACAACATCCTCGACATCGCCGACGACGGCATTGCCGTGAAGCCCCTGTACCCCATGCTGGAGGGCCAGGTGGCCGCCCTGAGCTCCGGCGCCCTGGAGCCCCGTGAGGCCGTCTCACTCCTCGACGCGCTCCGCCGCAGCGAGATGTACCGGGCGGACCAGCACTCGTACATGCTCTATCCGGACCGGGAGCTCCCCGGTTTCCTCGAGAAGAACATCATCCCCGAGACCCGGGTGGCGGGCTCGGAGCTCCTCATCAAGCTGCTCGCCGACGGTGACACCACCGTGGTGGAGCGCGACATCGATGGAGTCGTCCACTTCAACCCCGCCTTCCAGAACGCAGGAGACGTTCGGCGGGCCCTGGATGCCCTCCGGGCTGAGTGGGCCCCGGAGCTGGTGGCCAGGGAGTCGGAGCTCATCGGGGAGATCTTCGAGTCCGTCTTCGACCATGCGCGCTTCACCGGCCGGTCGGGGACCTTCTATGGATACGAGGGGCTCGGGTCCATCTACTGGCACATGGTGAGCAAGCTCCTGCTGGCGGTGCAGGAGGTCGCGGCGCGGGCGGCCAGCGAAGACCCGGACGCCTTCCAGGCGCTGGCGGCGCGGTATTACGACGTGCGAGCGGGTCTGGGCTTCAACAAGGCGCCTGAGGTCTTCGGTGCCTTCCCCACCGATCCCTACTCCCACACGCCGGCGAATGCCGGCGCCAAACAGCCGGGGATGACCGGGCAGGTCAAGGAAGAGGTCATCACACGACTCGGCGAGCTGGGCCTGTGGGTCTCCGAGGGGCGGGTACGATTCGATCCTCTGCTCCTTCGTCGGAGCGAGTTCCTGGAGACGCCGGAGACCTTCCGCTACTACGACGTCGACGGGGCCGAGGCCTCGGTGGCGCTGGAGCCGCATTCACTGGCGTTCACGTATTGCCAGGTCCCGGTGGTGTATCGCATGGCGGAGGAGGAGGGACTGACCCTGCACCTCGCCGACGGCTCTTCCCGGAGCCTGGACGGGCTGACGCTGGACCGGGAGGCGAGCGCCGAACTCTTCCGCCGCACCGGTGCGATCCAGCGCGTCGAAGTGACCCTCCGCCCGGGCCTGGGCGAGCCTCTGGAGGCTCCGGCCTGAGCGGGTCGAGAGACCCGTCCTTGCCCGGACGGTGAGGAAATCCCCAGTCTCGGAGCCGACGCGCCCAGCACCGCGCTCCGTCCCCCCATGTAAGGTGAGTTCACACGTGCGTACCCTCAGACCGCTCCTCTCCTCCCTGGTGACGCTCTGCGTCATCGCCTCGAACCTGTCCGCCCAGTCGGCCTCGTCCGGTCATCCCCTGATGGATGCCGAGAGGGAGCGGCGGATCGACGAGCTACTGGCGCGGATGACGGTGGCGGAGAAGGTAGGCCAGCTCAACCAGTACTCGAACACCTTCGACCTGACCGGTCCGCCACCGGACGACGGGGAGGCCGGGAGGCGGTACGAGCGGATCCGTGAAGGCCGGGTGGGCTCCATGCTGAACGTGACCGGGGCTGAAGCCACCCGGAGCGCCCAGCAGTTGGCGGTGGAAGGAAGCCGCCTGGGCATCCCGCTCCTGTTCGGGCTGGATGTGATCCACGGCTATCGGACCATGTTCCCCATCCCCCTGGCCGAGACGGCGAGCTGGGATCTGGAGGCGATCCGCGCCTCGGCCCGGGTGGCGGCCCGGGAGGCCGCCGCCGCCGGTATCCAGTGGACCTTCGCGCCCATGGTCGATATCGGACGGGACGCCCGCTGGGGCCGGGTGATGGAGGGGGCGGGGGAGGACCCGTACCTGGGATCGCTGGTGGCTGCCGCCCGGGTGCGCGGCTTCCAGGGGGATGACCTGGCGGATCTGAGCTCCATCGCGGCCACGGCCAAGCACTTCGCCGGATACGGCTTCGCCGAGGCGGGCCGAGAGTACAACACCGTGGACGTGGGTACGGCCACCCTCTGGAACACCATCCTCCCCCCCTTCCAGGCGGCCGTGGGGGCGGGCGTGGCCAGCGTCATGAACGGCTTCAACGTGCTCGACGGGATCCCCGTCACGGCCAGCGCCTACCTCCAGCGGGACGTTCTCAAGGGGGATTGGGGCTTTCCGGGGTTCGTGGTGTCCGACTGGCAATCCATCCTCGAGATGACCACCCACGGCGTGGCCGAGGACCCGGCCGCGGCGGCCCGGCTGGCCCTTTCGGCGGGGAGCGACATGGACATGGAGTCCGACGCCTACCGGGCCCACCTGGAGAGGTTGATCGAATCGGGAGCGGTGGACGAGGCCCTCCTGGACGACGCCGTCCGGCGCGTTCTCCGGGTGAAGTTCGCCCTGGGGCTCTTCGACGACCCGTACCGGTACTCGGACCCGGAGAGGGAGGCCGACCTCCTGCTGAGCCCGGAGCACCTGGCGTTGGCCCGGGACGTAGCCCGGAAATCCATCGTCCTCTTGAAGAACCAGGACCGCCTCCTTCCCCTCCCGCCGGAAGGCCGGTCCATCGCGGTGATCGGTGCGCTGGCGGCGGACAAGGATGCGCCGCTGGGGTCCTGGCGGGCCCAGGCCATCCCGAACTCCGCCGTCTCCCTGCTGGAGGGCGTCGAGGCCGCCGTCGGTGCCGGGACGACCGTCAGCTACGCCGAGGGCTACAAGCTCGGGATCGGGCAGCGATCCTTCATCCAGGACCTGGCCCTGGACGCCGAGGACCGGAGCGGATTCGCCGAGGCGGTGCGGGTCGCCGCGGGGGCCGACGTGGTCGTCATGGCGCTCGGTGAAGAGGCGTTCCAGTCCGGGGAGGCCCGGAGTGTGGCCGACCTGACCCTGAAGGGCCAGCAGGAGGCGCTGCTCCGGGAGGTGCTGGCGGTGAACCCGAACGTGGTGGTGGTCCTCATGAACGGGCGCCCGCTGGCCATCCCCTGGGTGGCGGAGCACGCGCCGGCCATCGTGGAGGCCTGGCATCTGGGATCCGAGGCGGGGCACGCCATCGCGGAGGTGCTCTTCGGTGCCCACAACCCGTCGGGAAAGCTGCCCGTCTCCTTCCCCCGGGTGACGGGGCAGGTGCCCATCTACTACAACCATTTCAACACGGGTCGCCCCGTGGATCCCGGCACGGTGTTCTGGTCCCACTACACCGATGCTCCCAACGAGCCGCTCTACCCCTTCGGATACGGGCTGAGCTACACGACGTTCTCCTACTCCAACGTGCGGGCCGATCGCTCCGAGGTGTCCCCCGATGGCCAGGTGACCATCAGCGTGGATGTCCGGAACACCGGTGATCGCAGCGGATCCGACGTGGCGCAGCTCTATATCCGGGATGTGGTGGGAAGCCGGGCCCGCCCCGTGCGGGAGTTGAAAGGATTCGAGCGGGTGGAACTGGACCCTGGGGAGGCGACGACGGTGCACTTCACCGTGCGTGCCCAGGATCTGGCCTTCTACACCGCCCGGGGAGTCTGGGACGTGGAGCCCGGTGAGTTCGTGGCCTTCGTTGGCGGGGATTCCACTGCCACGGAACGGACGAGCTTCCACGTCCGGTGACGGCATCGGCTCGTGGTCGGACTGTCAGGCGCCGGACCCTACTCCTCCCGCAACGACAGGGACGGATCGATGGCCAACGCGCGCCGAAGCGGGCCCAGGGCGGCGCCCGCCGCGGCGCCGATCATGAGGACCACCCCCAGCGCCAGCGTCGCGGCGTCTCCCTGACCCACGGGGATCCCGCCAGCGGACAGGACCCGGCCGGAGGCGAGGGCCAAGACCGCTCCCAGCAAGAGAGCTGCCAGGACGACTCGGGCGACGGGACGAACGACGGCCCCCACCACCTTGCCCGCATCGGCGCCGAGGGCGAGCCGGATCCCGATCTCCCGACGGGTCGAAGCGATCCGGTAGGAGACCGTCCCGTAGATCCCGATGGCGACCAGGGCCAGGACGAGCGCCGCCAGAACGCCGAGGACGGACCCCATCACCCCGATGGGCCGCACCCACTGGCGCAGAATCCTTTCGACCTCGAAGACCTGGGCGACCTGGGCGCCGGGGAGCACCTCGTTCACCCAGGCCGTCCACTCCTGCAGGGTGGGCGGAGCACCCTCGGTGCTGACCTGGAGCTGGATTGCCGAAGCCGCATCGCCAAAGAGCACGTCCGGGGTCTGCAGGATCGACGGGTAGAGGCTTGGGACCGTGCGATCCCCTGTGGTCGTCGGATCGAGGATCACCGGTCCCGACACGCCGACCACGGTGAAGTTCGAGCGGCGCCCTTCCCGCTCGAGCTCGACGAGTTCTCCCAGCACGGACTCCGGGGCGCGGTCGGGCCACATGGCCCGGGCCGCATCGAGCGAGACCACCGCCACCGGCGGCGATGCGGCGCCATCGGCCTCGGTGATGGCCCGTCCAGCGAGGATGGGGATCTCGTTGAGCTCGAAGTAGCCCGGGCCCACGGCACGAGACGCACTCGGTACCGACGATCCGAAAAGGGCCTCGGGGAAGCCCCCGATCCGGACGAGGGTGCCCTCTCCGACAGCATCCGCCCCGGCCAGGCGGAGGGACCGGTTGGTGGCGTGCGCCTGCACCCGAGGATCCAGCTCTGAGGCCCGGTCCAGCGCTTCGGCAGTGCGGGCCACGACCCAGGGGCCATCCCCTTCCACGGGGGATACGTTGACCCCGGTCAACCCTTCCCACCGGTATCCGAGCCGGTCGAAGTCGCTCACGCGGGAGAAGGTCCGCAGTGCGCCCGCGCTGGCCGCCACCAGCACCAGGGCGAAGACGATCTGCGCTCCCAGCAGGAGGTTCTGCCCGCGGGACGAGCTCCGACCCGACTGACCGGTCGCGGATCGGGCGAGTCCCGCTCCTCGGCCGATGGCCAAGGCCCGCACGATGGGCAGCAGGCCGACGAGCACCGCCGTCAGCGTGGTCGCCAGGAGGGTCGCCGCCAGGACCCTGAGGTCGATGGGGAAGCTGGCCCAGGACGGGATCTCGGCGGCGAAGCGAGCCACGGCTGCATCCCTCGCCAGGACCACCACCACCAGCCCCAGGAGGCCCCCGGCTCCAGCGAGGAGGAGGCCGTCCATGAGGCTGGCCCGGGCCACCTGGGCGGTACCAGCACCCAGAGCGGCCCGCACTCCGAACTCCCGGGTTCGCTGCGTCGTCCGGGCGAGAAGGAGGGAGGCCAGGTTGAGCGTGGCCACCAACAGCACGACGAGACAGAGAAGGACCAGCGCCACGGCGCCCATGGGGGGCACCCCACGGCGCGCGAGCACCGTGCGAAGGGGGGTCGCCGAAGCCGACCACCCTGGGGTCAGCTCCTCCGCATCGGCATACAATCCCGAGGCCAGCGATGCCAGCGCCGCGTCGGCGGCTTCCACGGAGACGCCCTCCGCCAGGACTCCCAGCACCTGGACGCCCCTCTGGGCGAAGGTGGCTTCGGATCCCGCGGGGGGCAGGGGAAGGATGAGCTCCGCGTCCTCCAGGGTCCGGGCATCGGCGCGCAGGACACCGATCACGGTGTGTCCCACCCCGTCGACGTCCAGGGTGCGTCCGATGGCGTCCGTGGACTCCCCGAACGCCGCCCGCCACAGCCCGTCCGACAGGACCACCACCGGGTCGGCGCCGGGCTCCACGTCCGTGGGCGAGACGAGCCGCCCGGTGCTGGCTTGGAGCTCGAGCAGGTCGGTGTATCCGCCGGATACACGGATCGCCCGCACCGTGGATGGAGCCATCCCTCCAGTCCGGACGGGGACCCACGCCCGCATCCTTGCCTCCAGCCGCTCGAACACGCCCTGCGGGAGGTCGGTCCGCCAACGTTCGAACGCCCGCAGCGAGGTGCCGGGGGTAAAGCCCGCCGGGATCTCCGTGGGATGAGTATCTGCGAGATCCACCATCCGCTCGGCGGCGGCCCAGGGAAGGGGGGCGTACCACGCACCGTTCACCATGGTGGCAGCCGCGGTCACGAGTCCCGAGCCCAGGGACAGGGAGAGCACGGAGACGACAATGAGGGCCGGTTGTCGACGCAGCCCCCGGAGGCTGGAGCGAACATCGAGTGCGAGGCCCGCCAGGAGCTCGGACAGCGTCCTCCGGACCGCCGCGAAGCCCCAGGGGAGGCCGAGGGCGACCACCTGGGCGGCATACCAGAGGTCCGCCGCGACCCTTCCGCGGCGCGCACGGAGGCGGAGATACTCCTCATACAAGTCGCCCAGCACCGACGAGGCGCCGGCCGCGCCATCCGGGATCACGCGCGCGAGCAGTGACGTCAGGCGTCGAGGAGGACGGGGTGCGCCGGGGCGTTGACTCACCGGACGACCTCCGCGGCGTCGGCCCAGAGTCTCTCCAGAGTGGCCCGTCGTTCACGGATGGCGTCCAGCCCGTCGGGAGAGAGACCGTAGACGCGGCGAACGTGCCCCCCGCGGTCTGCCGCCGGCTCCTCCACCTCCCAGACGATGAGCTCCTTCTCGCCCAGCCGGTCGAGGGAGCGGTAGAGAGCCCCTCTCGTGATTCCGCGACCTTCCGTCTCCAGTCGGCGGCGGATCGCAAGCGCGCCGGCGTTCGCGTCCAGAGCCGCGATGGCCAGCAGGATGAGGTGCTCCAGTTCTCCGATGGACTCCCGTCCCATGTCCCCTCGTCTTGGCAAGCCCGGTCGGGGCCCACGGCGCATCTACGCCGCACGGGTCGAGACCGGAGGCCGGTACGGCCAGTGTGTCGTAATCGTATACAGTCGTGTTTGTATACACAAGAGGGCGCCCGAGGCCTGCGGGGATTCGCGGCTGCCTCGCCGCTCGAGGAGTCCGATGACCTCGCTGAGTCAGAACCCTGCCAGCTTCGTGCTCAGTCCCGGCCTCCTGCTCAGCCCCGGCCTCGCCCTCGGTCTTCCGCCCCGCTCCCGGAGACCGCCGAAGCGCTGATCCGCTCCGCGCCGGACACCCCCGCCTGCAGTCGCTTCATCTCCCTGATGCGCGCGACGACAGGATGGTCGCTCCAGGGCTTCTGCAGGATGAACGGGGCGGGAAACACGATCTTCCTACCCACCCCGGGGGTGCTCCGTCGGAGCTCGATGGTGATCTCCTTCACGCGGCGGTAGCGGCTCTCCCGCACCTCGACGATCTCGGAGAGGGGAATCCGGACGTCCGAGCCGTGCGGCCGTACGATGAGGTGGTCTCCGTCCGTCCAGACGTGGCGCATCTGCGTGCTCCACCAGACGAAGAACGGGGAGAAGGCCAGCCAGAGGCCGAGAATGGCGACCTTCGCGGGCAGGGGGGCCGGCGGCGAGCCGATCAGGTCGAGCCACATGGCGACGTTGAAGCCACCCAGGGCGGTGATCCACGTCGTGGGGAACACATATTTCCAGTACGTGGTGGATCCGGTGGTCAGCCTCTCGAGCTCGTGGGCCATCGTGCCTCCTCCAGGTGAGCCTCCCGACCCGGCGGGCCGTCCGGCTCGATCGGGGGGCCTCTAGGGATACGAGACCGGGGGCAGGACCGTTCGGAAAGGGGATCCGTCGGCGCTCCCTGTATCGAGCCGGAGGTGGAGGTGGAGGTGGAGGCGTAGGCGGGGGCGGAGGCGGAAGCGGGGGCTTCACAGCCTCCCCATCTGGACGCCTCGGGTCCTCTATGGCCCGGCCCGAGGTTAGATAGCCAGACTGTTCCTCAAGGCGTGGATCTCCCGGGGGCCCACTCGGCAGCATCCCCCGACCCCCCGGGCGCCGGCCTGGATCCACCGGCGCGCCTCCCGGCCCCAGTCCACCGGCGACGCGGGGGGCGCCCAGGTCCGGGACTCGGCCCGGTAATCCTCACCGGCGTTGGGGTAGGCGATGAGGGGTTTGCCCGTATGGCGGCCGAGCTCGCGCAGGAGGGGCTCGATGAACTCCGGCTTGGTGCAATTCATCCCCACAGCGACCAGGTTTGGGACCGAATCGCACAGGCGGGCGACTTCGCCCACCGGAGTACCATCGGAGAGGTGGGCCGCGTCGCGGCAGCTGACGCTGAGCCACGCCTGGCGACGGGGGGTCTCTCTAAGCAACTGCAGAATCACCCCCACCTCACGGCGGGAGGGAATCGTCTCGCACGCCAGGAGGTCCGCCGGGCCGTCGGCGAAGAGATGCCACCGCTCTCGATGGAAGTCGTACAGCTCCGCCTCCGTGGCGCGGTAGTCCCCGGTGTACTCCGAGCCATCCGCCAGGTAGGCCCCGTACGGACCCACGCTCGCCGCCACCAGGGGCCGGCGCCGTCCGATCCGTCTCTCGACGACGCTCCAGAAGTCGTCCCGAGCCTCCACGGCCAGCCGGGTGGCCAGTCGAAGCAACTCCAGCCCCTCGTCGCGGCCGATCCCCCGCTTCCCGAATCCCTGGAGGCTGGCCTGGTAGCTGACCGTGGCGATGCAGTCCGCGCCGGCTGCCAGGAAGTCGCCGTGGACCTGCCGGATGGCGTCCGGGGCCTCGATGAGGAGGCGGGCGGACCAGAGGGGGTCGTCGAGGTCGAACCCCCGGGCCTCCAGGGCGGTGGCAAGCCCGCCGTCCAGGATCAGGATACCGGGGTCGGTGTCCGTGGGGAGAAACGGATTGCCCAGGGTGTGTTCCGGGTTCATGGCATGAACCTCGGCCATCCGCCGCGTACTCGAAAGCAGGGGGAAACTCCCGGGTGCGTGAGCCGGGTCTCGGAGTGGCGCCCCTCCGGTGCTCTGTCGCCCCCCCGGATCGGGGATCCCGGCGAGGCCCCACAGGGTCATCAGGCATTCTCCCATGGCGCGGTCCGGACGCCGAGGGCACGCTAGAGGGACGCAGACAGGACCAGATGCCCACCAGCCAGGAGCGCAATGCGGAATCCCGGGCTCCCCGAGGCTTCGCCTCTGTGACGGCGTCGCACATGTCCCCCTCGACCCCGTCCCGCCCCGGCAACGACCTGAGTGCGGTTCTGGCGGGAATGGGCTTCCGGACCGTCGATCCGGAGCCCCGGATGGAGGAGAACGTCCGGGTGCGCCGGGGCCTGCGTCGCGCGACTTGGTCCGCGCCCTCCATGCGGACCCGGGTGTCGGTGACGTTGGTGCACCCATCCCGGGACCTGGCCGACGCCGCGGTGGGTGACGCCTTCACCGAGCTGGACCGGGTGGTGTCCCTCCTCAATCGCCACGACGGTACGTCTGCGGTGTCGATCCTGAACCAGCGGGGTGGGCTGGACGATCCGCCCCCGGAGCTTTCCGGGGTCGTGCGGGGAGCGGTGGAGATGCACCGCCTCAGCCACGGGGCCTTCGATGCCACGGTGAAGCCGGTGGTGGACCTGCTCCGGGGCTGGAAACTCAGGGGACCGGTCCCCGAGGCGGACCTCCGCGAGGCGAGAGCGCTGGTGGGGATGTCCGCGCTCAAAGTGAAGGAACGGTCCATCCGCTTCGAGAAGGGGGGCATGGGACTGACCCTGGACGGCATCGCCAAGGGGCACGTGGTGGACCGAATGGCCGACGTCCTCCTCCGGCGGGGCCTCGACCGTTGGCTCATCGACGCCGGGGGCGACATCCGGGCGTCGGGGACGAACGCGGAGGGCCGTCCGTGGAGGATCGGTGTCCAGGATCCGCTGAAGCGGGACGGATTCCCGGCGGTCACCGAGCTCCGGGACGGGGCCATCGCCACCTCCGGCGGCTACGAGAACTTCTTCACGGAGGACCGGAGCGTGCACCACGTGGTGGACACCGCCACCGGGCAATCCCCCCTCCACACCCTGAGCGCGTCGGTCGCGGCCCCCACGGCCATGATGGCCGACGCCCTGGCCACCACCGCCCTGGTCCTGGACCCGGCGCGGGCGGTGGCACTGATCGAGACCCTCCCCGGTTGCGCCTGTTTGCTCCTGGGCGCGGACGGTCGCCGACGGCGCTCAAAGCGCTGGCGCTCCGTCTCGGAGTCACACCTATGAGAAGGGAGAACCATGCGTCGAGCGCACGTTGACGCCGCCCAATACGGCGGCTTCCAGCTCACCGCTCTGGTGGTCCTGCGGATGCTGGTGGGTTGGCACTTCCTGTACGAGGGAGTGACCAAGATCACGAATCCCCAGTGGACCTCGGTGAGCTATCTGCAGGATTCCCAGGGCTGGTTTTCGGAGACCTTCCGTGACCTGGCCCTCAACCCCGGGGCGGTGAGCGTCGTGGATGTCCTGAACGAGTGGGGCCTCACCCTCATCGGACTCGCCCTGTTGGTGGGGATCCTCACCCGGACGGCCACCGTCGCCGGGATCGTGCTCCTGGCCCTGTATTACCTGGCGGCCCCGCCCTTCCCGGGGCTGGAGTACTCTCTGCCCACCGAGGGCAGCTACATCATCGTCAACAAGGTCCTGGTGGAGCTGGCCGCGCTGGTGGTGCTGCTGGCGCTTCCCACCGGCCACCGTGTCGGCCTCGATCGACTCTTCGTGAAGTCCGGCACAGCCGTGGAGGCAGCATGAGCGACGAATCCGTGAAGGACACGGAAGGACAGGTCGAGTCCGCGGGCATCGGCCGCCGCGACGTGCTGAAGGCGCTGGCCTCGGTGCCGGTGCTGGGGGTGTTCTTCGCCGGGTGGTACGAGAAGAAGCTGGCGGACGATGCGAAGCGGGAAGCCATCATGGCGGAGCTGGGGCTCGAGGGCCGCGCCCCCGCGGTGATCCCGGACGCCATCTCCCGGCCGCCGGGTGACCGCGTGCGGGTGGGCATCGTCGGCTTCGGCGGGGAAGGGGAGTCGCTGGGACGGTGCCTGGGCTTCGCCCACCCAGACTGGATCGAGGCGGAGGCGAGGAACAACCTGGAGAACCCCGCCAACCGGACCCTCGAGGTGTTCATGGGGCAGGAGGACCTGAATGTCTCCATCACCGCGGTGTGCGATCTCTTCGACGTGCGGGCCGAGCGCGCCCGGGCGGCGGCCGCGAACGCCGACGGTCCGGGAGGCGCCACCGCCGGGCAGGCGACCCGGTACCGCCGCTACACCGAGCTCCTGGAGAGCGACGTGGACGCGGTGGTCATCGCCACCCCGGATCACTGGCACACCCGCATCGCCCTGGACGCGGTGGCGGCGGGAAAGCACCTCTACGTCGAGAAGGCCATGACCCGGACGGAGGAGGAGGCCCATCAGATGTACGATGCGGTCACCGCCTCCGATATCACCTTCCAGGTGGGGCACCAGCAGCGCCAGTCCGAGACCCACATCAAGGCCCGGGAGGTGGTGGACGCCGGTGTGTTGGGCCACGTCTCCCTGGTGGAGGTCACCACCAACCGGAACGCGCCCTGGGGCGCCTGGGTCTACGGCATCGACGATCGGGGCACCCCCGCGACCATCGACTGGGAGCAGTTCCAGGAACCCTCGGAGAACAAGGTCCCCTTCAGCCCGGAGCGCTTCTTCCGGTGGCGGTGCTGGTGGGACTACGGCACGGGGCTTTCCGGGGACCTCATGTCCCACGAATACGACGCGGTGAACCAGATCCTGGGGATCGGCATTCCCGACACCGTCGTGTCGTCGGGGGGGATCTACTACTTCAAGGATGGCCGGGAAGTGCCGGACGTCTGGCAGGCCGTGTGCGAGTACCCGGAGCGGGACCTGACGCTGATGTACAGCGCCACGTTGGCCAACAGCCTCTACCGGGGCCAGGTCTTCATGGGGCACGACGCCACCATGCAGGTGGGCCAGACGGTGCACGTCACCGCGGACCAGTACTCCACCCGGTATGCCGAGAAGATCGCCGGCGACGTCATCGATCCCACCCGGCCCATGTTCTCGTACAACCCCCGGACGTCGGGGGTGGACGCGGTGACGTCGGCTACCGCGGCGTACTTCGCCCAGCGGGGGCTGCTCTACACCTACCGGGACGGCAAGATGGTCAACTCGTACCACCTCCACATCAAGGAGTGGATCGACGCGATCCGGGGGAACGCCGAGACGAGCTGCGGCATCGAGCGGGGCTTCGAGGAGGCCATCACCTGCCACATGGCGACCCGGGCCTACCGGGAGAACCGAAAGGTGCGTTGGGATCCGGTGGCCAGGAGGATCGTGTAGGGACGAACGAGCCGGAGCCCCACACTTGCCCTTCCGGTCGCGCCCCGCCTGGGGGGGCCACATCTTGGGCGGAGGACAGTGCCTTCCTCCCGTCACTCCTCCGCCTGGAGATCGGCCATGAGCCCTCGCAATCTCGGCTCCCTTCTCGTGGGTGCCACGCTTCTCGTGCCCGTACCGTCCCAGGGACAGCTCCCCGATGGCCTGGACGCGTACTGGGCCGAGGTGTCCCGCACGGTGGCGGACGGGGACTTCCGGGGGTACGCCTCCCTCTACCATCCGGATGCGGTCCTGGTCTCGCTGGCCTCCGGGACGAGTGTTCCCATCGCCCGGGCCCTGGAAGGGTGGGAGCCCGGATTCGTGGACGTGCGGGAGGGTAGGGCGGCCGCGGAGGTGGAGTTCCGCTTCACCCGGCGACTCCACGACGCGGCCAGCGCCCACGAGACGGGGATCTTTCGGTACTCCCTTCGACCCCGGGGCGGTGAGGCGAGCGTCGCCACGGTGCACTTCGAGGCCCTCCTGGTGCGGGTCGACGGCGCCTGGCGGATGCTCATGGAGTACCAGAAGGGGCCAGCGCCGGAGGAGGCGTGGGACGCCGCAGGAGAGTCGACGGAGGCCGGCAGGGGAGCGGTGGGTTCGGGCCCCGCCCCCCGTCCCGAGGACACGGAGGTGTGGGAGCCGGTACCCCGGACGGTCCGTCCCGGGCGCTACGCCGGCCCGACCTCGCCACCGGACGACGCCATCGTCCTCTTCGACGGGTCGGACCTCTCGGAGTGGGTGAACGTCCGCGACAACACACCGGCGGGTTGGACGGTGGCGGACGGGGTGGTCACAGTGGACAAGTCGGTGGGTGACATCCAGACGCGGCGCCGGTTCCGGGACTACCAGCTCCACCTGGAGTGGCGGGTGCCGGAGGAGATCACCGGGGAGGGGCAGGCCCGGGGCAACAGCGGCCTCTACCTGGCCTTCGCCGGGGATCCTCCCGGAGGTTACGAACTCCAGATCCTGGACTCGTACGGGAACGCCACCTACGTGAATGGCATGGCGGGAAGCGTCTACAAGCAGCATGTCCCCCTGGCCAACCCGGCGCGTCCGCCGGGCTCCTGGCAGACGTACGATGTCCTTTGGACCGCCCCCCGGTTCAACGAGGAGGGGGTGCTGGAGTCGCCCGCCCGCGTCACCGCCCTCTTCAACGGCGTGGTGGTGCAGAACGATGTGGTGCTGAAAGGCCGGACGCTCTACCGGGGAGTGCCCGTGTACCGGCCCCATGGCGAGGCACCCATCATGCTCCAGGCCCACGGCGATCCGAGTCCGCCCATCAGCTTCCGCAACATCTGGGTCCGGCCCCTGCGATGAGCCGGAGACGCGGGTGGTCCCTCCGTGCCGCTCGGGGCTGGTTCCTCCGCCCGCCGGATGGCGAGGGGGTGGGAGATGGCGGCCAAGGGGTCTCCCGGGGCCGTCTCCGGTGGCTCCGGGTGCTCCTGGTGGCGGCCGCCGCGGCGATGGTCCTGTCCGTGATCCTGGTCTTTGTCGTCATCCCGTACCCCTGGACGCTGGGGAGCCGGAACCCCCACCGGACTGCCCTCATGGAGCAGCGGATCCGTGAGGCCCGGCTGGTGGGCGACACCCTGCTCATCCGGCAGGAGTGGCTTCCCCTTCCGGAGATCTCACCGAACCTCGTCCGTGCGGTGATCGTGGCGGAGGACTACCGCTTCCGGGAGCACGAGGGCGTGGACTGGGTGTCCCTGGCAGAAGAGGTGGAGTGGACGGGTGACGACGAGTTCAAGTGGCGGAGTCCCTCGGACCTTGCGGCCCTGGTCCGCGCACTGCGCTACGTCCGGAGCCACCAGGACGAGTTGCGTGGCCGGAGCACGCTGACCCAGCAGCTGGCCAAGAACCTGTATTTCGGGACCGAACGGAGCTTCCTGAGGAAGGCGCTGGAGCTCGTGGTGGCCCGGCGCCTGGAACGGCGCCTGGGAAAGGACCGGATCCTGGAGCTCTACCTGAACCTGGTGGAGTGGGGGCCGGGGATCTTCGGTGCCGAAGCGGCGGCTCAGCGCTACTTCGGGACGTCGGCCCGGGAGCTGACGATTGCGCAGGCTGCGGCCCTGGCCGGGACGCTTCCCCACCCCCTCACCTCGAACCCGGCCCACAATCCGGGGCAGATGCGCTGGCGACAGGAGATGATTCTGGACCGACTCGTCCCGGGTCGGGAGCCGCCTCCGGAAGTGCCGCAGCCCGACACCGCTCGAGTGGACTCCCCGGGTCGCAGCCGTCGAGGCCGCTAGCGATCCGGTCGCCAGTTCTGGAGCAGCATGAGCGTGCGGTCGCCCGCCCCGGAGCCCTCCCGCAGCCCGCCGAGCAGAAAGCGGACGCCGGCGGAATCGGCCACCAGTGAACTCGCGGCTAACCCCTGACCGTCCAGCCGGAAGAGGTAGTCCCGACCGTCGATCCGTAGACCGTTCGCGGAAGGGCTCAGCCGGACCTCGTGGAGTGTCTCGTCCTGCGCGAAGTAGAGCCGGCTCCCGTCGCGGCTCCATATCGGTCGCCGGCCGGTGACGCCGCGCTCGATCAAGACCGGGGCGTCGCCGTCGGGAAAGCGGGCCACCCAGAGGTCCTGGTCCCCACCGGGGCGGTCTTGCGTGACGAACGCGATCCAGGGCCCGCCTGGGGAGAGTGCCGGAGATTGTTCGATGGGGAAGCCCGCCGTGAAGGGGCGCTCCTGACCCGTCGCCAGGTCGAGGATCCGGAGCTCTCCCTCCCCCACGTCGCCCACGTCGAACACCAGCGCACTTCCATCGAACGACACCGAGGGCGTCTTCCCCCGGGGTACCACGGGCTCCACGCTCCTCGAGCGGAGGTCGACCCGGAGGATGGGCGACTCGTGCCGCTCCCGTCCGGGCTGGTCCAGGTCCACGAAGACCACCGAAGCGTCCGGGCTCCACGCCCCGAAGCTTGCCTCGCTGTCCTGCACGGAGGGGACGAGGCTCGCTCCGACCCCGTCGGCGCCCGCGTACCAGAGCCGGTCCTCGTCCCTCCAGAGCACGTCTCCCCCCCGCGACAGCCCCACCGCGTCGACCCGACCGGACCCCGACGGTGGCTGGATGGCCGAGTCCGTCTCCCGCCCCTGGCGATCCACCCAGACCAGTTCCCGCCGAGGCTCGGGCCCGGGCCGGATCGGTTGGGCGAGGATCGATCCGTCCTCGCCCGCGCCGAGCACCAGCGCCTCCGGAGCGACGAATACGGCCGGTCCCGAGAAGGTCCGTTCGTCCTCGGACCAGGGGGTGGCCCAGATCTCCGATCCGCGCTGGTGATACACACGGCCGTCGCCGTACACCGCCGGGAACCCGATTCCCTCCAGGGGCAGGACCTGCTCGCCGTCCCACAGCTCCCATCGAAGCCCGCCCACCTCGTCGTCCGCACCCAGGAGAGCCGCCCCTCCGGGGAGTGGAAGGGGGAGGTGATAGTGCACCCCCTCTGCGGGCTGGAAGAGGGGCTCGGGAGGGCCGCCGTCTTGCGGCGCCACCAGCACGTCATCGAAGCCGGTTACCGCCCAGATCCGGCCATCCCACCCCCAGGTGGAGCCACAGATGTCGGGCCAGGAGCAGGCGTCGGGGAGTCGAAAGAGGGTGCTGGCGGGCCCCCCGTCCGGTGCCACCCTGCGGACCTCGTCCCCGACCGTGAAGGTGATCCACGTGCCGTCCGGCGCCCAACCGTGGGTCAGCGCCCCCTCGGTGCCGGGCAGCTCGCGCCAGGTGAAGTCGGAGAGGCCACGAATCCAGAGCCGCCCCTCGGACCGGGCCAGGAGATTCCGTCCGTCGGGGGAGAGGCGCACCTGCGCCCCGCCTCCGAGGTCGGAGACGTCGACGGCAACCACCTGGAACTCGGATCCCGCTGAATCGTCCCCGATGACGGACATGGCCAGCGCCACCACCACAGCGGTGGCCGCCATCGCCGCGGCCGTCCGAACCCACGACCCTGCCGCCGTGTCACGGGACTCCGAGGCCGAACGGTCCTGCGCGCGACCCCGGTAGGCGGGATCCTCCAGGGCGGAGACGAACTCCGCACCCCGGCGGAACCGGTCGGCGGGCACCTTCTCCAGGGCGGTTCGGATGACCGCGTCAACGTGGGCCGGAACGCTCGGACGCTCTGCCGTGGCGCTGGGAACCGGCTCGGTCAGGATCTTCCCCAGGACCCCCTGGGCGGTCCCGGCCACGTAGGGCGGCGCTCCAGCCAGCATCTCGAAGAGCACGCAGCCCAGGGCGTAGAGATCCGTGGCCGGCCCCACGTGACCTTCTCCGGTCGCCTGTTCCGGACTCATGTAATGGGGCGTCCCGAGGGAAAGCCCGGTCTCCGTCAGCCGACCCGCGCCTGCGGCGCCTACCGCGAGGGCGATACCGAAGTCCGCCAGTACCGGATTGCCGTCCACCAGGAGGACGTTCGCCGGCTTGATGTCGCGGTGGACCACGCCCTGTCGGTGCGCGTAGTCCAGCGCCTCGGACAGCTGCCTCGCGATGCGGACCGCGTCCTCCACCGGGAGCTGCCGCTCCCGGTCCAGGCGGTCACGGAGGGATTCGCCCTCCACGTACGGCATCACGTAGAAAAGGAGCCCCTCCGCCTCCCCCGAATCGTGCAAGGGAAGGATGTGGGGGTGCTGCAGGCGCGCCGTGGTGCGGATCTCCGTCAGGAAGCGGTCGGCGCCCACCATGGCGGCGAGCTCCGGCTTGAGGACCTTGAGCGCCACGGGCCGATGGTGCCGGAGATCCTCGGCGAGATAGACCGTGGCCATCCCGCCCTCGCCGAGCCTTCGCTCGACGCGGTAGCGGTCTTCGAGGGCCGCAGTCAGTTGGGGGGGGAGGTCGGGCATGCGCCGGTCGGGGAGGAGAAGGGGGGCAAGATCCATCGGCCCCCATTTCCCTCGCAAGAGTCGGCGGGCCGAGGAGGAAGCAGGAGCCGCGTCGTCGGTGCTGATGCGCCACTGCGGGGATCGGGAGTTTGGCCCTCCCGCCCTCCCGCCCTCAATGGGCCAGGATCATGTCGAGAATCCGCTGCGTCTCTTCCCGCAGAGCCAGGAAGTCGGGCCGGGCTTCCACCACGAGACGACCCCAGCCCGCCAATTCGGACCGGAGTCTGTGGTCCCGGATGAGATTGACCCTCCCGGACGAGATGGCCGCGTCCAGGGCCCCTCGGCGGGGCAGGAAGGTCTCCAGGGTGAAGACGGCGCGGGTCATGGGGGACAGCTCGTCCATGGGAATGGAGGCCAGATCGGTGTTGAGGCCACGCTCCACGGCGTGGAGCTGCCGGTCGTGGACCGCGATGGTCTCATCCAGGGTGGCGAGGTTCGCCTCGAAGTCGGAAGCCAGGTCGGCGAGGATCAGCCGCTCCTCGTCCCGGTCCTGAAGCCACGACCACCCGGCGTCGATCCAGAGCGCGGCCAGGACGCCGACGACGATGACCACGAATTCGGTCAGTCCACGGCGCGCGGTCTCCGACCAGGATCTTCTCACTTCGGCTCCCATTCCAGAGGAATCGTGCCCACGCGGGCGGCCAGGCCGATGATCGGTGGGCAGGTCGCGCGGGATGGTAGAGGGCCTCCGGTGCGGGGCGCAATCCGTGGAGTTCGTATGCCCGCAGGGGGGGGTGGCGTGGCTCATGGGGGCTGGCCATGTTGCCCGCGCCGTCCAAGCCTCGCCACCTGCCCAAACCATGACTCAAGCCGTGGAGATGAGCTCCCCATGGGCTCTGCATTCCCCGACGTGATCCCGGCCGTATCGGCCCTGGTTGCCAGGGTCCAGGACGCTGCCGCCTTGAATGCCCTGGACACCCTCTGGATCCTGATCGCGGCCATCCTGGTGTTCTTCATGCAGGCGGGGTTCAGTGTTCTGGAAGCCGGGCTGGTCCGTACCAAGAACGCGGGCAACGTCCTGATGAAGAACCTCCTGGACTTTGCCTTCGCCGCCCTGGGCTATTTCATCTTTGGCTACGCCATCATGTACGGCACGCAGGGGCTGCTCTTCGGCACCGAGGGGTGGTTTCTCGCCGGCGCCGAGTCACCGGTGGAAGGCGTTCCCGTCGAGGCCTTCTGGCTCTTCCAGGCCGTCTTCGCGGGAGCGGCAGCCACCATCGTCGCCGGGGCGGTGGCGGAGCGGATGAAGTTCACCTCCTACCTGGCGTACTCCTTCATCCTGTCCGCCTTCATCTATCCCATCGTCGGGCACTGGGTGTGGGGCGGGGGATGGCTGGCCGACATCGGCTTCCACGACTTCGCGGGATCCACGGTGGTTCATGCCGTGGGCGGCGTCAGCGGTCTGGTCGGGGCATGGGTACTCGGTCCCCGGTACGGGAAGTTCAACGCCGACGGCTCCCCCAACGCCATTGGCGGCCACAGCCTCCCGCTCGCGTCGTTGGGGGTCTTCATCCTCTGGTTCGGGTGGTACGGCTTCAACGCGGGCTCCACGCTGGGCATGGGGGAGCCGGACGTGGTGGCCCGGGTTGCGATCAACACGACCCTGGCTCCGTCCATCGCGACCGTCACGGCAATGGTGACCAGTTGGATCCGTTACGGGAAGCCGGACCTGATGCTCGCCTTGAACGGAGCCCTCGCGGGGTTGGTGGCCATCACGGCCCCGTGTGCAGCCGTCGGCCCGGGAGCCGCGCTCTTCATTGGAGCGATCGCCGGGGTGCTGTGCATCTACGGCATCGCCTGGATTGACGCCCTGCGGGTGGACGACCCGGTGGGGGCGGTGGCGGTCCACGGCCTCTGCGGCGTCTTCGGTACGCTGGCCGTGGGGCTCTGGGGCCGCGAGGCGTACGGGGCGTCGGCCGACGGGCTGTTCATGGGTGGCGGATTCGGTGCCCTGGGCGTCCAGATGCTGGGCGTCGTGGCGGCCCTCGGCTTCACCGCCGTCGCCATGTGGATCGTCTTCAAGGCCATCGACTCGGTGCTGGGGCTTCGGGTCTCGCACGAGACCGAGTTGCGGGGCCTCGACATCGACGAGCACGGCATCGAGTCGTACGCTGGATTCCAGATCTTCACTACCGAGTAGGCTCGGGAGACTCGCGAATGAAAATGATCGTTGCCGTCATCAAGCCCGAGCAGCTGCCGGCGGTGAAGCAGGCCCTGTTCGACGCGGAGATCCGGCACATGACGGCCACCTCGGTCATGGGCACCGCCCCGCGGACCGAGCAGCAGATGTTCCGGGGCGTGAAGAAGGAGGTCTCCCTCCTCAAGCGTGTTCGCCTGGAGCTGGCAGTGAACGATGCCGTGCTGGAGCGCGCCATCGAGGCCATCACCGGCGGGTGTATGGAGACAGGGGGGTGGGGGAAGATCTTCGTCTCGGAGCTCCACGACGTGGTCACGGTGTGGACCGGCGAGCGCGGCTCGCGGGCGCTGTACTAGGAGAGGGGAGCCGACCATGCCGAATCGCCCCACCAGCGCGCGAGACGTGGTTCGCAGGATCAACGACGAGGGGATCGAATTCCTGGACCTGAAGTTCGTGGACCTCCTGGGGACCCTCCAGCATCTCACCCTGCCTGCGGAGATGGTGGACGAGGCGCTCTTCCGGAACGGGATGGCCTTCGACGGGTCGTCGGTCCGGGGATTCACGCGGATCAACCAGAGCGACATGCTCCTGATTCCGGATCCCGCATCCGTCTTCGCGGACCCTTTCTTCGATGATCCGGCGCTCTCGGTGTTCTGCGACATCGTGGACCCCAACGGGCGCTACACCTTCTCCCGGGATCCACGGTCCGTGGCGCGGCGGGCGGAGGTCCTGTTGCGTTCGCTGGGGATCGCCGACACGGCGTACTTCGGCCCGGAGATCGAGTTCTTCATCTTCGACGACGTACGCTTCGACCAGGCCACGCAGCACGGGTACTTCTTCCTGAATAGCTCTGCGGCGTCGTGGTCCACCGGCGAGAAGGGAGACGACCCGAACCTGGGACACCGGGCCGCCCAGCGGGGGGCGTACTTCTCGGCCCCGCCGGTGGACCAGTACAACAACCTCCGGTCCAAGATTTCGCACGTCCTGAAGAAGGTGGGGCTGCAGCCGGAGTTGCATCATCACGAGGTCGGTGCGGCCGGCCAGTGCGAGATCGGCTTCCGTTTCGGGCCCCTCCTGCAGCAGGCCGATGCGGCCATCAAGTACAAGTACGTGGTGAAGAACGTCGTGAACCGGTTCGGGAAGACGGCGACGTTCATGCCCAAGCCGCTCCTGCAGGAGAACGGATCGGGAATGCACCACAACATCAGCCTGTCCAAAGACGGACGGAACGTCTTCTACGAGGCGGGCCGCTACGGTGATCTCAGCGAGGTGGCCCTGCACTTCGTCGGAGGGCTGCTGGCCCACGCGCGGGCCTTGTGCGGGATCTGCTGCCCGACCACCAATTCGTACCGGCGGTTGGTGCCGGGCTATGAGGCGCCCATGAACCTCCTCTACTCGGGTCGGAACCGGAGCGCCTGCATTCGCATCCCCACCATGACCGGGGGACCGAAGTCGAAACGCATCGAGTTTCGCACGCCCGATCCGTCGTGTAATCCCTACCTGAGCTTCGCCGCCATCATGTGTGCGGGGATCGACGGGGTTCGCAGACGCATCGAGCCGCCCGACCCGGTGGACGAAGACATCTACGAGTTGGCGGCCAGCGGGGCGGGCGCCGACATCGAGCGGACACCCGGTTCGCTGGACGAGGCCATCACCGCGCTCGAGGCCGACCACGACTTCCTGGTGCAGGACGGCGTCTTCACGCCCGACCTCATCGAGACCTGGGTCGAATACAAGCGTCAGAACGAGATCGATTTCGTCCGGCTTCGACCGCACCCGGGCGAGTTCTCCCTCTACTTCAACACGTAGCCGTTTCCGAAGGGCTCATCATGGACCAAGCACAGCTGATCGGGATCTATCTCGGGATCGGGGCCTTTGGAATCCTGGCCCTGGTGATCTTCATCAAGGCCAACATCGTGATCTGCCAGCCCAACGAGGTGGTGATCATCTCGGGTCGCAAGCGAAAGACCCAGGATGGAACCGTGGTGGGCTATCGCCTGATTCGGGGGGGGCGGGGATTCAAATGGCCCCTCCTGGAGTCGGCCATGCGGCTCCCACTCACTACCCGAACCGTGCAGGTCCGGCCCCACAAGGCGCTGTGCCGCGGGATGATTCCCGTGGACATCGAGGGGAAGGCGAATGTGAAGCTGGCGGGCCGAGAGGACGAGGGGCTGGAGGCAGGCATCGAGCGGTTCCTGGGCAAGGGGGTCGAGGCCATCGACAAGACTGCCCAGCAGGTGCTCGAAGGCGCGCTCCGGGGTGTCATTGCCGGCGTGAGCCCGGAGGAGGCCAACGAGCGTCGCCTCGATCTGGCGCAGGAGGTCACCGCGAGGGCGCGCGGGGAGCTCTCGGGACTGGGCATCGTCCTGGACTTCTTCCAGATCCAGGATCTCTCGGACGAGGCGGGATATCTGGAGGCCATCGGGCGCAAGCGGAACGCGGAGGTTCAGCGGGACGCCCGCATCGCCGAGGCCCAGGCGGACGCCGAAGCACGGCAGGTGTCCGCGGAGCAGAAGCGCCTCGGTCGGGAGGCGGAGATCGCGGCGGAGCGCCAGGTGATCGAGAAGGAGAACGCCCTGGAGGTGGAGCGTGCAAACCTCCAAGCCGAGACCAACGAGGCGCGCGAGCGCGCGGAGGTCGCAGGGCGAATCGCCCGCGTGGACCGGGAAGTCGACCTGGAGTCTCGCCGGGCGGAACTCAGCGAGAAGCGCCACTCGGCGGACACCATCATTCCCGCGCGGGCGCGGTCCGAAGCCGACCGGCTCGAGGCCGAGGGACGGGCGGCGCGGATTCGTGAGGAGGGACGGGCCACGGCCGAGGCCGTCCACCTCATGCGGGAAGAGTGGGACGGTGGGGCGACCCAGGATCTCTTCATGATCCGCATGTTCCCGGATCTGGTGGACAAGGTCACCCGCGTAGTCGCGGAGAACCTCCGCATCGACAAGCTCACGATCCTCGATGGCGGCGGAGACGCCGGTGGAGAGGGGCTCCCCAACTACGTCCGCAACCTCACGGGATCGGCGGTCAGCATGATGGAACAGATGAAGAACGCCACGGGGGTGGACCTGGCCCGGCTGGGGTCGGGTGGTGGGGCCAAGGAGGCTGGCGATCTTCCCAAGGAGCTGGATTAGCGCCCCTGCAGTCGTATCGCCATTATCACGGCTGTCGCCGTCTGCGCTGCCCCGAGCCCATCGACCATGCCACACGAACCCGAAACGGAACGAATCCTCTCGGAGACCCTGGAGGCCCACGGTCTCGACGCCGAAACGGTGTTGTACCGAGCTACGCTGGAAGACTTCCTCGAGCTCGACGAGTCCTCGGGAGGGTGGTGGATGTCGGCGAATCCGGATCCGTCGGAGGCCGTGGTGGACGTCTACGGTGGGGGGTACGGCACGGTGGCGAGCCAGGTCGGCCCGGGGGTCGCATTCGCCCTCCGGCCCGACAGCCAGTGGCGCGACCAGGGACGGGTGACCGTCGCGGTGCGGCTGGGTGACGTCCTCGACCAGGACGGCCTTCTCTACCCGGTGGAATCGGTGATTACGGAGCCGGTCTGGTACGTGACCCTGCCCGCGGGTCGCGTCCGGGTGGACCGGGTCTGAGCCGTCGCTCGGATGTTCGGCTCCTTCGAGCGTGACCGATCGATCCGGGTCCGGGTGCTCTCGGTCCTGGCGCTGGTCACGCTGGTGTCCATCGGCACGATGGCTGTCGTGTCGTACCGGCTCGGGGTCCGCACCCTGGAGCAGCAGGCCATCGACCAACTCACCGCAGCACGGGAGCTCAAGGGCCAACAGATCGAGGACTATTTCCAGACGATTCGCGACCAGTTGGTGACGCTCTCGGAGGACCGGATGGTGGTCGCGGCCCTACGGGAGTTCTCGGCGGCCACCGCGACGCTGGAGCAGGAACTCGCAGCGAGGCAGCTGTCCGCCCCGGACGTGGAACGTGAAGTCAGAGTCCACTATCAGAACGAGTTCTATCCCCGACTCGAGGCCAGCGTGGACGATCCGGGGCCCCTGTCGCGGTACTGGCCCGAGGACCCGGTGGCCCTGTCGCTGCAGCACCTCTACATCGGCGACAACCCCTACGCCCTGGATTTCAAGCACCTCCTGGACGCTTCGGATGCGGGTACCCGCTACGACGAGGCCCACGCGCGCTACCACCCGCTCCTTCGACAGTTCCTGGAGCGATTCGGCTACTACGATCTCTTCCTGGTGAGCGCTACCGACCTCCGGATCGTCTACTCCGTCTTCAAGGAGGTGGACTTCGGGACCTCTCTCTCGGCGGGGCCCCACCGCCAGTCCAGTCTCGCCGACGTCTCCGCGGCGGCGATGGGGTTCCCCGCAGCGTCCGACGCTCGGCTCGTAGACTTCCGTCCCTATCTTCCCTCTTACGGAGCCCCGGCCTCCTTCATTGCCTCCCCCGTCGTGGAGGAGGGCGAGGTCCTGGGAGCCCTGGTCTTCCAGATGCCACTGAGCCGGATCAACGAGACCATGACCAGTGGAGGCGCGTGGCGGTCCGTGGGCTTCGGAGAGACGGGAGAGGCCTACCTGGTGGGACCGGACGAGACGCTGCGGACGGAGTCTCGATTCCTCATCGAGGAGCGGGAAGGATATCTCGCCGCGATCCGGGCGGCCGGGATCGACGAGACCGTCGTGCGATCCATCGAGGCCCAGGAGAGTGCGGTGGGACTTCAGCCCGCCCGCACGGAAGGCGTGAGCCGGGCCCTCGCCGGTGAGACCGGCGAGTCCCGTTTCAGGGACTACCGCGACGTGGAGGTGTTTTCGGCATTCCGGCCCCTGGACATCCAGGACCTGAACTGGGTGATCATGAGCGAGATCGACGTCGCCGAGGCCATGTCCGCCGTCGGAACACTCGGTCGTCGAATGGCGGTCGCGTTGGTGGTCCTCATCCCCCTTCTCGCTCTCCTGGCCTACTGGTTCTCTGGCAATCTCGTTCGGCCCATCCAGGCCCTGTCGGTCACGGCGAACGCCCTGGCCGGCGGTGAGCTGGATCAGCCCGTGGACATGAACCGTGGGGACGAGGTGGGGGACCTGGCCCGGAGCTTCGAGTCCATGCGCGTGTCGCTGCGCGACCTGATCGACCGTCAGAACAGGTCCATCGAGGCCCTCTCCACCCCGCTGATCCCCATACACGACGACGTGGTGGTGCTCCCCCTGGTGGGAGAGCTCGACCGGTCCCGGTGTCAGCGGATCCGCGACTCTCTCACCCACCGCCTGCACGAACGAGGGGATCGCTGCGTCATCGTCGACCTTACAGGGGTGTCCCGGTTGGATCCCGAGGTGGCGGACGAGCTGGCCCTGGTAGCCCAGGCGGCTCGGCTCATGGGCGCCAAGGTGATCTTGTCCGGCTTGCGTCCCCAACTCGCCGCCGATCTGGCCGACCACCCCGAAACCATGTCGGGAATCGCCACGGCCCGGTCACTGAGGGACGCCATCGAGGTCGCCACGGGGGAAGCCGACTGATGGAACCGAATGAACGTGCCCCCGGCCCGGAAATCGAGAAGCCAACGTGAGGAATCCATGAACCATCCGCATGACTTTGCCACCCCGACCCACCTCGACCATAGGGAACTCCTCGAGCTGTATCGCATCAGCGACGAGGACCTGGAGAGAATCCGCAGGTTCGGCGCCGAGGCCCTGGCCCGGATGGACGAGCTGGTGCAGCGATGGTACGACTGGCTCGAAAACCACCCGGATTACGACGAGTTCTTCTCGGACCCCGAGACCCTCAAACGCGTCCAGCGGCTGCAGGACTCCTACTGGGAGTTCTTCATGGACGGCGCGGTCGACAACGAGTACGTGCAGCGGCGGGCCGTGGTGGGAGAGGCGCACGCGCGGATCGGGCTCCCGTTGAACACCTATTTCGCCGGCATGAACATGTTCCAGGAGCTGTTCAGCATGGTAGTCCGGGAAGGGAATTTCGCGGACGAAGAGCGTGCTGCGATCCTGGACTCGGTCATCAAGCTGCTCCACTTCGACACGGCCATCGTGGTGGACACCTACAACCACCTGGTGGAACAGACGCTGACCGCGCAGTCCCGCTCCCTCATGGAGATGTCCACTCCGGTGACGGAGATCTGGGACGGCCTGCTCTTTCTCCCGGTCGTCGGGATCATCGACTCCCGCCGCTCCCGGGAGATCATGAACGCGACTCTGGGCAAGATCGCCGAGACCCAGGCCCGGGTCTTCATTCTCGACATCAGCGGTGTCGGCGTGGTGGACACGGCTGTGGCCAACCACCTCATCAAGATCACCCGAGCGACGAAGCTCATGGGGTGTGAGACCACCATCTCCGGGGTATCGCCGGCCATCGCACAGACGATCGTCGACCTGGGGATCGACGTCGGCGAGGTGAATACCACCGCGACCATGCGGGACGCGCTGGCCGACGCGGTGGGTGCCATTGGCCGAGCGGGTGGGCGGGGCCGTTGAGCCGGGGACTCGACGCCGGGGCGAGGATTCCACTGCAGGTGGCGCAGGGATGCGTCGTGGCATCGATTCAGATCGATCTCGACGACCGGGTGCTGGCCGCATTCCGGGACGAGTTGCTGGAGTTCGTGCGGTCGTCCGGCGCGCGGGGCGTCATCCTCGACCTCTCCGGGGTGGACGTGATGGACGCCGCCGACTTCCGGGCCCTGCGCGATACCATGCGGATGGCCCACCTCATGGGAGCGTCGACCGTCCTCTCGGGACTTCAGGCGGGCGTGGTGTCGGCCCTGATCGATCTGGGGATCGATACCGAAGGCGTGATCGCCACGGCGACCCTCGACGACGCCTTCGAGAAGATGCGCAACCGGAACTCCGGTGAGGTGACCGAAGAGGGTGCGTCCGAGGACCTGGGGGAAGAGGTGGAGACGGATGATCCCGAGGCGTGAGCTACGCGGGCGCAGGGCACGCCGTGGACGATAAGGCCCGAGTCCGGCGGTCGGTGAGAATCCGGGCGGAGGGGGACGTGCACCACGCAGTCCTTTCTGCCACGGACCTTGCGAAGGGCATGGGATTCACGGACACCGAGAGCCGCTCCCTCGGAACGGTGGTGTCCGAGTTGGCCACGAACATCCTGAAGTACGCCACGCATGGATCGGTCATGCTGGAGGAAGTGCAGGATGTGCGACGCAGGGGGATCCAGATCACGGTGTCGGACCGGGGACCCGGGATCGATGACGTCCAGCGAGCGCTGCAGGATCACTTCAGTTCCAGCGGGACCCTGGGGCTCGGATTGCCAGGCGTGCGGCGGATGATGGACGACTTCGACATCGAATCGACCGTGGGGGTAGGGACACGCGTCGTGGTCCGCAAGTGGCTCCAGCCGTCCGGAGCGCGGGTGAGAAGGCGTCTGGGCTCGGATGCCCTCACGGGCACTGCCCGCCTGGCGGAGCGGGGCACGCTTCGGGGTTCCCGGTCCTTCCCGAGCTCCGTCGCTCCAGGCGTCACCCTGCAGGTCGCCCACGTCAATCGGCCCTGTCGGGGTGAGATGGTGAGCGGCGACGCGGTATCGGTGACCGAGGTGGAGGGCGGGGTGCTCATCGGCGTCGTGGACGGGCTCGGGCACGGACGCTCGGCGCACCTGGCGGCGAAGGCAGCGACCCGCCATCTGAGGAGCCACGGGAGCCCGGACCTGGCCCATGTCATGACGCGGTTGCACGATCGCCTCCAAGATACCGTGGGTGCGGCGGTCTCGGTCTGCTGGATCGACCTGTCGAGTGGCACCGTTCGTCACGCCGCCATCGGCAACACCGTGTTCCGGATCCAGGGTGCGACGTCACAACGAATGGGCTCGATGCCCGGCACCGTCGGTGTCCAGGTGAAGACGCCCCGGGTCGAGACAGCTCAGCTGAATCCGGACGACGTCCTCATCATCCACACGGACGGGATCTCGGACCGCACAGACTTCGAGGACTACCCTCAGCTCCGGTACCAGGGCGTGGAGACCGTTGCGGACCGGCTGGTCTCCCAGTACGGCAAGCGCCACGACGATGCCACGGTCGTCGTCTGTAAGTTGGGCTCGTGATCGATCTCGGGACGATCCTGGGTGGAGCCGAGGGCTCGGTTCCCGAGGCACGGGGCAAGATCCGAAGGCTCCTGCAGGACCTGACCAGCGATCCGATGCTCGCCACGCGGATCGCGGCCGTCACCTCCGAGCTTTTCAGGGCGGCCAACCGCATCGAGCAGGTCGGTCGCATCGACGTGCACCTGAGCCTGGACGGGACCGAACCGGAGTTCGTGCTGGACCTGGTGGGCGTGGGTGGGCGAATGGACCACTCCGTGGCAGAGGCATTCTTCGATGCCGTGCACATCGTGCGCGTCGACGGGGAGCCCAGCGTCCGGATGAGCCTTCACCTTCCCCACATCGAGGCGCAGGCGAGGCAGTCGCACCGTCAGCGCGAGCTGCGGGACGCCGTGGAAGAGAAGGGGCGCGACGCCCTGATGCGGGAGCTCACGGTCAAGAACCAGGAACTTCAGGAATCCTTCGACAACCTGCGTCGCACGACGACGGCGAAGGAGCGGATGGAAAGCGAGCTGAACATCGGCCGGGACATTCAGATGAGTATGCTCCCGCTGAAGTTCCCCCCCTTCCCCCACCGCAACGAATTCACCGTCTTCGCCACGCTGGAGCCTGCCCGCGAGGTGGGCGGGGACTTCTACGACTTCTTCCTCATCGACGAGGACCGCTTCTGCTTCTGTGTGGGAGACGTGTCCGGAAAGGGAGTGCCGGCGGCCCTCTTCATGGCCGTCACGAAGACCCTCATCAAGTCCAGGGCGACCAACGACTTCTCTCCGGCAAGCATCCTCACGCACGTCAACGACGAGATCTCCGAGAACAACGACTCGGCCATGTTCGTGACCTTGTGGCTGGGGATCCTGGACGTGACGACGGGCGAGTTGTCGTACTGCAACGCCGGCCACAATCCACCCTACCTGCGACGCGCGTCGGGTGAGGTGGTACGATTGGCGATTCGGCACGGGCCCGTGGTGGGAGCCGTGGACGGACTGGTCTACGGGGAGGACGCCGAGTCGCTGCAGTCCGGCGATTTCCTCTTCGTCTACACGGACGGCGTCACGGAGGCCATGGATCCCGCGGGGGCATTGTACGAGGAAGATCGCCTGGTGCGCGTCCTGGAAGCGCGTGCCTACGGCTCCGTAGAAGAGCTCGTGGCCGCCTCCACCGAGGACGTCTGGAAGTTCCAGGCCGAGGCGGAGCAGGCGGATGACGTGACGGTGCTGGCTGTCCAGTTCACCGGCCGGGAGGGTGGGGCTGCCGGGATGCACGTCCTGGAGCTCGAAGTCGGGAACCGGTATGAGGAAATCGAGAGAGTGAACCGGTCGTTCGACGAGTTCGCTTCAGCCTACGGAATGCCCGAGAAGGTCCGCCGTAGCATGAAGCTGGTCTTCGACGATCTCCTCAACAACGTCATCTCCTATGCCTACAAGGATGAGGCCGAGCACCTCATCGAGGTGCGAGTCGAGTTGTCGCCCGATCGCCTCGCGGTGCGCATCAGTGACGACGGGCATCCCTTCAATCCATTTGGCCGCAGTTCGCCCGACACTGCGCTCGAGCTGGAAGAGCGCGAGATCGGTGGACTCGGAATCCACCTGGTCCAGAATCTCATGGACGAGGCGTCGTATACCCGGCGCACCGACCGGAATGTGGTCGTGCTGGTCAAGTACCTGTCTCACGAAGGTGGGGCGAATGAACCAACCGAGGAGCAGACGTGAAGATCTCACACGATGAGCAGGACGGTGTCGCCGTGGTCCGGTTCGAGGGCAATCTCGACACCAATACGGCCCCCGAAGCGCAGGAGGCCCTCGACGACCTGATAGGGGCCGGAACCGTGAAGGTCCTGGTGGACTTCTCCGACCTGGACTACATCTCCAGCGCCGGCCTTCGGGTCCTCCTGGCCACGGCGAAGAAGTTGCGCGGCGGAGGCGGCAACCTGCGGCTGTGCGGGCTGAACGAGACGGTGGCCGAGGTCTTCGAGATCTCCGGCTTCAGTACCATCTTCGCGGTCTTCCCGTCCGAAGCCGAGGCGCTGGAGGGCTTTTGAGCGGAGCGGCTGCCCAAGCCATCCCTCCGCCGGTGCCCCTGATCCCGGAACGCTCGACCTTCAGAACGGCGTGGGACCTCGTCATCGTCCTGGCCGTGGTGGTGACGGGGCTGGTGGTCCCCTTCCAGATCGTCTTCGTGCGGGAGGTCGATCTCGGCGGTAGCCTTCTCGTGTACCTCCTGGATGTCCTCTTCGTTGCGGACATCTTCCTGAACTTCCGGACGACCTTTCGCGCGGGAGGCAGCGAGGTCACCGAATCGGCGGCCGTGGTCCGCCGATACCGTCGGTCCGGGTTCTCCGCCGACCTTCTTGGGGTCGTCCCGTTGGATGCCCTCTTCCTGATGTCGAGCGCCGCGGTGGCGGGGGTGCCGGTGGTGCTCCTGCTCCGTACGACCCGGCTCCTTCGGCTCCAACGCCTCCTCCGCGCGTTCCGCCAGTGGGAGCGCCTGCACAGCACCAACACGGGCTACCTGAGGATCAGCAAGCTGGTGATCGGCGTGTTCCTGCTGATCCACTGGATCGCGTGCGGGTGGTTCCTCGTGGCGGTGGTGGAAGGATTCCCCCGGGACTCCTGGACCGTGGCAGCGGGGATCGACGGGTTGGACCGGGGGAGCCAGTACCTGCGCTCCCTCTACTGGGGTTTCGTCACCACCACCACGGTGGGCTTCGGCGACATCGTGCCGACGCGGAATGCGGAGTATGCCTTCACCATCCTGGTGATGGTGCTGGGGGCCTCCATGTACGCGCTCATCATCGGGAGCATCGCCTCCCTGGTGAGCTCCATCGACGCAGCGAAGACGGCCTTCTGGGACCGGGCGGACGGAGTCAGCCAGTACTTGCGCAGCCGCGCCCTTCCTGAACCTCTCCAGCGTCAGATCCGGGACTACTACGAGTACATCTGGGAGCGATATCGCGGGTCGAGCACCCAGCAGTTCCTGCGTGACCTGCCGGACCCCATCCGGCTCGAGGTCGTCTTCCATCTCACGCGGGAGCTCATCGAGAAGGTGCCCCTCTTCCGCCACGCCGAGCCCGCCCTGCGAAACGCTCTGCTCATGTCGCTCCAACCCCTGGTCTTCGTCCCCGGGAGCTTCGTGGTTCGGGAGGGGGAGGTGGCCACGGGCGTCTATTTCGTGAGCAGCGGGAAGCTGACCATCACCATGGAGGGAGGCGCCCGCCACCTGGGCGGACTCGAGGCCGGGGACTATTTCGGAGACCTGTCGCTCCTGCTGGGCGAACGACGCACCGGCTCGGTGCAGGCCACGACGCACAGCGACGTCTTCTTTCTGTCCACCGGCGACTTCGAACGGCTTCGTGGGGACTATCCGGAATTCCGCGGGGTGCTCAAGGAGGTCGCCTCGACCAAGTCGGCCAAGCTCGAAGAGCTGGTCTCCGCCGGTTGCATTCTCTAGGGATCGTCCATGAACATCGTGATCGCAGACAGCCTGGTCCGGGGAGCCCTGAGCCCCGAGAGGCAATTCCACGGCATCCCGTCGAACCTGGGAGCCGGAGAGATCGCCCGGTTGATGGGGCGGGGGCGACGCTACGGCGAGGGTCCGCTCCCGAAGCTGCTCCGAGCCGCGGTGGATGCCACCGGAGCCGGCGTGATCCTCCTGCGTGAGGATCCCGTTGCAGGCGGGGAGGAATCCGCCGGCGAGGGAATGCTCGCCGAATGGGTCGAGCCTCTGGAGGACCTCCTGGCCGGAGCCGCCGTGGTTCCCTGCCCTCGTGGTCGGATCGCCTGGAGAGAGCTGATCGAGGCGATTGCGAGTGCGGCTTCAGTGGATGCGGAAACGGTGCGTTCCGGATCGGCGGACGTGGAGTTCCTGGTGGTGGGGTGCCACACGGAGAAGCGTGTGCAGACCATCGCCATGTTCCTTCGCACCGTCCTCGGTTTCGAGCGTGTGGCGGTCTGTCCCCACCTGGTGGGCAGTGCCACGTCCGAGGCTCACTTCGCCACCCTGCGCCACAATCTCCCCCGTTCCGGGGTGGAGGTGGTGCTGGACCTGGAGTCCGCAGCGCGGTGGGCGGGGGTCGATCCCAACCACGTGGACCCGTCCAGCGGGCAGCCCTGCCGGATCGAACCGGAGGAGGCCCGCGGGCGCATGTCTCCGGATGCCCAGCGCATCGTCCAGCTCATCTGCATGCACTGGACCCGGACCCATCTCCGCGCCCTGGCCGGTGGCTTCAGCGGCAGCCTGCTCTTCCTGGCGGATGGATGGAAGGGGGAGGCTCGCACCGAGCCCATGGTCATCAAGATCGACGACTTCTCCCAGATGCGGCGCGAGCTGGACGGATACCACCAGGTCAAGGACTTCCTCGGGAAGCACGTGCCCACCTTCGGCTACCCGGTGGTCGAAGGGGACCTCCTGGGGGTGGGGATGGAGCTGGCCGCCATGGAGGGCCGGCCGGTGACCCTACAGGACCACTTCGAGGAAGCAGACAGCGAGGCCGCGATCCGGCACTTTCTCATTCGATTCGAGAAATCCCTGGACCTGCTGGTCGGCCGGCTCTACGAGAACACCCTGGAGAGAAGCCAGGTCGCTCCGTTTCGTGCTCTGGGCCTTCAATCGGAGCAGCAGCTCGTCTGGCTACGGGAGAACGGCACCCTGATTCACCGATACCTGGCCGAGTCCGGGTTCACGGAAGAGCACGTGGACCTGGATCAGTTGGCGAGTGTCATCCGGCTGGTCGCACGGAACCCCGACTCCATCCCTGCGGAGGTATGCCTGCAGCATGGCGACCTCAACTTCGCCAACGTGATCTGCGACGACGGGGACAACGTGTGGTTCATCGACTGGACCCACAGCGCGGTTCATCCCGTGGAGCTGGATTTCGCCAAGCTCGAGAACGACGTGAAGTTCGTCATGAGCAAGGCCTTCGACCCGGAGGACCTGCCCCGCCTGAGCGCATTCGAGGAGTACCTCCAGAATCAACGGATTCCGGCGGCGGCCGACGAGCTGCCCGAGTCCCTGAAGTTCGCCAAGTGGGATCTGCGCTTCCGGAAGATCCTGTCGACGGTCCGGCTCATTCGACAGAAGTGCTTCTCCCTGAAGGCGGAGGACGAGTGGCTCGTGTACCGGGTCGCGCTGCTGCGGTACGCCATGCACACGCTGAGCTTCGACAAGCGCAGGGATCGCGGGGAGTGCGATGAGACCCAGTTGGCCTATGCCCTCTCGTCGTGCGAGTCCATCGCCCTGAACCTCGTGGCGGACGACTTCCACCTGAAGATCCGGGCCGAGCGGCCTGCCACCTACCCACCCCGGCAACGGATCTCCATCGACGAGTCGCTCTGGGTCCTGGACTGCGAAGGGTACGACCCGCCCTACCACGTGGATTCCTCGGTGGTGGCGGCGGGCCGGGACCGGGACCCCGCGGGGTGGGCGGATCCGGAAGAGATGGACCCGGGGGAGCTGAAGGAGCGACCGGCGCGATTCCGCGACGAGGAGGGCCGGCCCCTCAACCCCAGGGGCCGTACCGGCCTGGCGGGTCGAGGGCTCCTGGGCCTCTGGGGGGCCAATGCCTCGGTGTTGGGCGTCGTGTTCCGGACCAGTGCCGTCACCGGCGACCTGGAGATCCTCCTGGGCTCCAGGGAGGGAGAGACACTGCTGGAACTGCCGAAGGGATTCCTTCTTCCGGACGAGGATTCCGACCAGGGCCTCGTGCGGGTCATGGAGCGGGAGACAGGGTGGCGGCCACGTGGTCGCATCGAACACCTCCATGAGGGCTATGCCTACGACCCGCGACAGACGGATCACGCCTGGGTCGAAGTACGGGAGTACCTTCTCGACGGCGAGGAGGAGACCGTGCCGGATCTCTTCGAGCCCGTGGGTGATTTCGAGGAGCTGGAATGGTGGACCCTGGATGCGTCCACGCTGAACCGCATCCCTCCGGGCCAGGCCGAGGCGGTCCAGCGGGGGCTGACCCGGGCCCTCGACGAAGGGCGGGTCGCCGGCGACGTGGCCGAGCGCCTCCTCTCGAGGACCGGGTGAGCTCCATGAGCCTGCAGCTTCGGGAGCGAGATGCGCTGGCCCGGGCGCGGACGGGAGAGTCCATGCCCCCGGGGAGCCTGGATGACGATTCCTGGGTGCAGTTCGGGTTGCAGGCCCTGCTGTCGGTGGCGGGGAGGATCCGACTTCTGGCGGAGCACGCGGCGGTCTCCAAGGTGAAGGCGGATGGATCCCCCACCACGGTGCTGGAATCCGAGATCGAAGCCCTGGTGCGCCGGGCGCTGAAGGACTTCGCACCGGGGGCCTCGTTCCTGGGAGAGGAGACCGGGGGAAGCCTGGAAGAGGCCGGATGGACGGTCGTCCTCGACCCCATCGATGGCACCTACGCCTACCTCGGTCACACGGAGACCTTCGCCAGCGTGATGACCATCTTTGAAGACGGCGAGCCCCGGATCGGGCTCATCGCGAGCCCACTGACGGGCGAGGTTGGCTATGCCGTCACCGGCGAAAGGAGCCGGCTCCTTCGTCTGGACGTCTTCGGCGAGGGTCACCAGGGCGTGGATCTTCCCCAGGCCGCGGGCGAAGCGTCGCCGGTATTGGTGAACGTCCATCCCGCCCGACACGCGGGGCACGCCCTGGACACCCTGATGGAGGGGTGGAGGGAAAAGCGGGTCCGGATGGTTCGGGCTCCCGGTGGTTCGCCGTCGTGGGCGCTGCTGGGGGCTGCCCGCGGCCACTTCACCTACGTCAACCTCTGGGAGGCGGCGGAGGCGGCACCGTGGGATCTCGCGGCGGGACTTCTCGTGGTTCGAGGTGCCGGAGGGGAGGTGGTGGACCTCGCCGGCCACCCCATCGATCCCGTGGGTCACAGGGGGCCCTTCATCGCCGGGGTCCGGCGCGAGCACCGGGATCGGGTCCGGGAGCTCCTTCGGTCTACCCGGAGTGGCCCCGGCGGCGAAGCGGGCCCGGAGGAATGACCACGCCACGCCGGACCCGGCCGGTATCGACCGGGAACGTCGTACGCATGGCGGGGGTCATCCTCGTCTTCCTGCTGACGCTGGGCTCCATCGCGAGCGGTGTGGGGACCACCGGCATCGCGAGCCTTGTGGACGAGCCGATTCTGGCCTGGATCTACTATGCGGCGGGCTTGTTCGTATTCGGCGGGTTGGACCTGGGTGCCCCGAGCGGGGGGACGGTCTGGGCCCGCGCAGCCCTGTGGGTTGCCTACTTTCTGGCGCCGGCCATCACCACCACCGCGGTCCTGGAGGCAGTTCTGCGGCTTCTTCGGCCGAAGACCCGGGACGCCAGCAGCCTGCAGGACCACGTGATCCTGGTGGGGGCCGGACCCGTGGGCCTGGCCTACCTCAAGGCGATCCGCGCAGTGGAGCCGGATACGCCCGTGCTCCTGGTGGATCATCTCCAGAGCCTGGTCAACACGAGCGAGGTGGACCGCTTCGGCGGCGTCCAGGTCCTGCACGCAGATGCCCGACGCCCCGCGACTCTCGGTCTGTTGGGGATGGAGAGGGCGGAGCGGATGATCGTCGTCACCGACGACGATCTCGTGAACCTCGACGTGGGATGGGGCGCGACCGAGCGCTGTCCCACCCTTCCCGTCGCGGTGCACGTGGCGGACCTGAGCCTATTGCGGCCCGTCAACCGGATGGTCCGCGAGAAGGCCCGTGCGGCGAAGTCGGGACGATCCCAGCCTCTGGTCTTCAACACCCACCGCATCGGTGCGCTCCACCTCTACGAGCGCTTCCTGCATCCACACTTCGAGGAAACGGAATACCGCGACGTGGTCGTCCTCGGAGGGTTCGGCCGATTCGCGCAGACGATCCTGGAACTCCTGCGCGTCACCGCGGGAGACGAGATCGAGCGGATCCTGGTCGTGGACGCGGAGGCGGAACAGAAGATCCGGCAGTTCGAAGCGGACGTCCCCCTGGACACCCTGGCCCACTCCACCGTGGATGGCGACCTGGAGGATCCGGGAACCTGGGCTCGCGTGCGGGACGAGCTTTCGGGTCTGGACGGCGATCCCGTATACCTGCTCTCCTCCTCCGCCGAGGTGGTCAACTTCCGGGCGGCCATGCTGTTGCGCGCTCGGGAGCCCGAGGCACTCATCTTCGCACGCTGCTTTCATCGAGGCCGCTTCGCCGAGTCGCTGGCGGACCAGCTCGGGTTCGAGCTCTTGGCGTTCGAGGAGGTGCTGCGCGACGCTCTCGTGGAGCACTACGAGGGGCTGCGGACAATCTAAAGGGGCGGGACCGGGACAGCGCGCAGACGCTTGACGCTGAGCGGAACGCCCTGAGCAACGGACCCCTCGGCCGAGTGGTGCCCGGCGTCCTACCGCCAGATGAACGAGTCGTCCACCTCGGGCCTCTGCCACCAGAAGGGGCGCCGCTCCCGCTCCCGACCGCCGATCTCGTTCATGGTGGAGGTGTCGAAGAGCCGTCCCCCCACCATGACGTGGGTGACCTTCTCGCTGGTGCGGAGGTCCACCAGGGGATTGCCGTCGATGACCACCAGGTCCGCGAGCTTGCCCGCTTCGATGGAGCCGATGTCCCCATCGAGGCCGAGGAAGCGCGCCCCGTGGAGCGTCGCGGACCGCAGCGCCTCGTGGGGCGTCATGCCGCCCTGCTCCAGCATCCAGATCTCCCAGTGCGCCGCCAGACCCTGGAGCTGCCCGTGGGCGCCGATCTGCACCAGGTTGCCCTGGTCCACGAGCTTCTTGGCCTGCTCCGCCACGGCGATGTGGTGGTATTCCTCCTCCGGCGTGCTCACCACGCGGCGGCTGAGGGCGTCCAGGTTCCCTCGGGGGAAGAAGCGCAGCAGGTGCTCGTTCTCCCAGACGCGGGTGGTCTCGTACCACCACCGTTCGCCGCTTGGACCGCCGTAGTTCACCACGAGGGTGGGGGTGTACGCCGTCCCGGAGTGGCGCCACAGCTCCATGACGTCCCGGTAGAGCGGCGCCACGGGGACGTTGTGCTCCACGCTGGTGTGCCCGTCCACCACCATGGTGACGTTGTGGAAGAAGGTGGAGCCCCCTTCCGGGACCACCATCATCCCGAGCTCCCGGGCCGCCTGGAGGATCTGCTGCCGCTGCTCCCGCCGCGGCTGGTTGTAGCTCTTCACGCTCACCGCCCCCACCTGCTTCATCCGCCGCACGTGGCGCCGGGCGTCGTCGAGGCTGTTGACCACCGCCTTGAAGTCCCCTTCCGCGCCGTAGAGGATCGTGCCGGTGGAGAGGATGCGCGGGCCCACGATCCGGCCCGCGAGCTGGAGCTCCCGGTTCCGGAAGACGAACGCGGTGTTCGCGGAGGGGTCGTGGGCGGTGGTGACACCGAAGGCCAGGTTCGCGTAGTACGTCCAGTTCTGCTCCGGCGTGGGCCCCGAGAAGAAGTGGTTCGCGTGGGCGTGGGCGTCCACGATCCCCGGGATCACGGTCCGGCCGCGGGCATCGACGACGGTGGCGTCGGAGGGAATCTGGACCTGGTCCGAGGGGCCCACGGCGGCGATCCGGGTGCCGCGGACCACCACCGTCCCGTCCTCGATGACCTCGTCCCCGACCATGGTCACCACGCGGGCGCCGGTCAGGGCGAAGACGTCATCGTGGGCGTCGGCATTCACCTCCAGACCCAGGAGAAGGCCCACCGTGTCGGCGGATGGAATCTCCTCGGGAGCGCCGTCCACGAAGGCGAACGAGTTCGCCATGGTACGGGTGAAGTACTCGGGGCCGTAGGTCCAGTGGAGGGTTCCGGCATCGCTCCAGTGCAGGGCGATGCCGTCGTCCCGGCTGACCCGGGTCACCGGAACGCCGGTCATGTCCTTGGACAGGGCAAGGGGCCCTCCCGTCCGGGGCATGGGGGCCACGTACACCTGGAAGAGCTCGTTCCACGCCACCCACCGGCCGTCGGGACTCAGGGCCACGTCCGTGGGGTAGTTCATGGTGAGGTGGACGCGCTCGTCGGCGTTGTCCAGGGTGACGCTGCGGAGCTGCTTCTCGGCTCCGCCACCGGTGCTGAAGTAGATCCGGGCCCCTGCCGGCCCGAAGAACGGATTCGATCCACTCTCCCGGATCCGCCGAGGCTCACCCCCGTCGGCTGCCATGACCCACAGCCCGGTGTCGCTGGAGTGGAGGGTACCGAGAAGGGCGTTGCCGCTCCCTCGCCGGAAGACGATGTGTCGCCCGTCCGGGCTGAACTGGGGCTCGGAGTAGTACCCGGGCCGTCGGGTGAGGACCGTGGACCGCCCGCCGGCGAGGGGCACGGACCGGATCTCGGAGAGGCGCTCGTCGTCCCAGGTCGTGTACACCACGGTCCGGCCGTCGGGGCTCAGGGACGGCTCGTACTCGAAGTGCTCGTCCGAGGTGAGCCGCTGGGGAGTCCCATCCGGGAGCTGCTTCTTCCACAGCTGACCCACGGCATGGAAGACCACGGTGCGGCCGTCCGGTGTGGTGCGGGCGCCGGTGATCATCCGGGCTTCGAAGCGCTCCGGATGGAGCTCCGCAGGGAAACGCACCACCTCCGCCACGGTCTGCTCCACCTCGGCCTGGAAGGGGACCTCGGCCACCCCCCGGGTCTCGGTGTTCACCCGCACCAGCTTGCCGCCGGCCCAGAGGATTACGTCACGGGAATCGGGGGTCCAGGCGAAGTTGGGATACACGCCGAAGATGGCCCACGCCTCCTGCTGGTCGTGGTCCAGCCCGTCCCAGACGGGCCGTTCCGCACCCGTGGCCAGGTCGCGGACGTAGAGGACCGACTCCCCCCGCACCCGGCGCACGAGGGCCAGCTTTTCGCCGTCGGGCGAAGGTACCGGGCGGGCCGCACCGCCGGGCCCGCCGGAGATGGTGGTGATGTCCCCGGTCTCGCGGTCGAGCCGACGGATGCGGTAGATGCCCGGGTTGGGGTCCTTGTTGTACTGGAAGGTGGGGCCGGACGTGGCATCCTCGGAGAAGTACAGGTACCGGCCGTCGGGGCTGACGGCGATCTCGTTCCCCTGGTCCTGCTGGTCGTTACGCCGCTCGGTGATCCGCATCCCGGAGCCGCCGCCCACGTGGTACATCCACACCTCCCCGGCCCCCAGGGATCGGGTGCTGGTGAAGTGCTTCCGGCCCAGGAGGTACTGACCATCGGGGGTCCAGGCCGGCCCGTTCAACAGCCGGAAGCTCTCCTTCGACACCTGGGTCGGGTCCGAGCCGTCTGCGTTCATCACCCAGAGGTTGTCTCCTCCGGCCCGGTCACTGGTGAAGGCGATCCGCCGGCCGTCGGGCGAGAAGCGGGGCTGCACGTCCCAGGCGGGCCCGGAGGTGATGCGCGTGGCCTGGCCGCCCTCCACGGGGAGGGCGTACAGGTCTCCCAGGAGATCGAATACGAGGGTCCGGCCGTCCGGGCTCAGGTCCACGCTCATCCAGGTCCCCTCGGTCGTCGTGAACGACACAGTGCGGGCCTCGCCCCGTGGAGCGGACACGTCCCACTCCTGGGTGTCCTGGATCCCGACGACGGGGGCGGGAAGAGCGGCGAGGGCGAGGCTGGGGAGGAGAACGCGGGTGTGGCGGAGCATGGGCGTCATGGTGGCGTGGACGGGTCTGTTGGGCGGGGGACTCCCGGGGAGCGGGCCTGAAGCGGAGAAGGTGTCGGCCGGGCCGTGGCGGGGGCAAGTGGGTGGATCGGGTCCAGGCCGGGGGCCTTCATCACTCCGTGATGGCCTGCATCGATGCCCGGAGCGCTCTCAACCCTCCAGGGAGCCGTAGAGTTGGTTCCCGGGGGCGCCGGGATCGTCGCTGCGATAGAACTGGTGAGCCATCTCCGTCAACTCGGAGCGGCTGATCGACCCGTTGCCGTCGCGGTCCAGCCCGTGGAACACCTCGCGGGCCAGCTCCGCCCGGAGTCCGAAGGCCCCGTAGAAGTCGCAGAACTCGTCCGCTCCGATGACACCGTCCTCGTCGGTGTCGAACAATGCGTAGAGCCGGTCCACCAGGCTGGAGACTTCAGCCTGGTAGCGTGCGCCGTCGGCGAGGAGATCGGCCCAGTAGGCCAGCCACTCCGTCAGGTCGACCCCACCGTCCTCGTCTACGTCCGCGGACCTGCGGACCGCCTCCCACCGGTCCAGGTAGGCCTGCCGGAGCGCGGTCCACCGGGGTGCACCGTCACTCAACCCGTGCAGGACCCGGAGGTTCTCGAGGACTCGGTCGAAATCGGGCCTGCCGAGAGTGCCGTCGTCGTCGATGTCGTAGACGCGGAAGTACCGGGTGAGCTTCTGCTTCTGGAGGGGAGAGAGCATGGAGGTTTCGAGGTGAGGGGCGGTTCGAGGGATGAATCTCGGATCTGGCGCGGCGCGACCCCGCGAACGACCAGGGCGACGCAAGCGGGAAGGACCAACGCTAAGCAAGAGAGGAAGAGGAGGCTACCCGGATGGGGGATGCACTGGCTCCGACGCATGGGTGAGTGAGGCTTCCCAGCGAAGAGCTTGGCCCAGGGCGGCCTCGCCCCTACCCCAGCCGCGGCACTCGGGGCCATCTGGGCCCCCGCCAGTCGCGGTCACCACGGCCCCGTCACTGGCGCCAACCTCAGCCTACGTCACCCGCGTCCGGCTCCGCCCCCTCACGCGGGGGCACGTCAGCCCCGTCACTGGCGAGCCCGCCCTCCACGGGCTTCAGGTAGGTCTCCCACCACCTCAGCTCATGCATCATGCGGTGCACGACGTTCCAGTGGCCCCGGATGCCGTGAGCCATCCCCTCGTAGATGATCAGCTCCGCCGGCACCCCCTGCTTCTTCAGCGAGGTGTAGAGCTGGATCGCTCCTTCGAGGGGCACGCGGTAGTCCACTTCGCCGTGCACGAAGAGGGTGGCGGCCTTCACCCCGCCCGAGTTCAGGTAGGGAGACTGCCGGATCATGATCGCCCGGGCCTCCGGCTCCCACGGCCGCCCGAAGAACTCCAGCTCCTTGGTGCGGGCCACGTCCGAGTGGGCGTAGTTGCTCGTCCAATTGGATGCGCCGGCCCCGCTCACGGCGGCCTTGAAGCGGTCCGGGTACCGGGTGATGAGCCAGTTGGTGAGGATCCCGCCGTAGGAGTGACCAGTGGTCCCCACGCGCTCCACGTCGATGGGATACCGCTCCACCAGGTGGTCAACACCGGCCAACACGTCCTCGCCGTCGTTCGTGCCCCAGGCGCCCCAGGTCCCCCACTTGAAGTCGTCCCCGTAGCCCGTGGAGCTCCTGAAGTTGGGAAGGAAGACGAAGTAGCCGTGGGCCGCGAAGAGCTGGTTCTTGAAGTTGAACCCGTATCCTGAGGCCGAGTGGGGCCCGCCGTGGTTGACGATGATGAGGGGGTACCCGTGTGACGGATCCCCGAGGGCGGGAGCCCGCGTCGAGGTGCGGCCGCCGCCCGCCGCAGGATCGAATCCGTGGGGATGGAGGAGGAACCCCTCGATGGGGGTGCCGTCGTAGCTCTCGTAGCGCACCCGTTCCCACCGGCTCGGCGAGACCTCGGCCAGAAAGTCCGCGTGGACGTTCGTGAGACGCCGCTCATTGCCGCCGTCGATGTCCGCCGTCCAGACCTCCGGGGGACGGTCGAACTCACCCACCAGGTAGGTCATGCGGCGGAGCGCACCGTCGGTATCGAGCCCCAGGATCCGGCGTTCCCCACGGGTGACCTGTTCCACGGGCCCTCCGGAGGCCGACACCCGGAAGAGGTGGACGGCGCCGCCGATGCCGGTGGTGAAGTAGAGGTAGCGGCTGTCGGGGGACCAGCGAGGGGAACCGGCGTCCAGGTCGAAGTCCGCGGTCAGGTTCACGGGTTCGCCGCCGTCGGCGGGGCGGACGTAGAGGTCCCGGGGGCCCCCGTGATCCAGCTTCCGGTCGATGATGAAGTCGGTGCCCCATGAGCGGACGTAGGAGATCCAGCGCCCGTCGGGGGAGAAGTCCACGCCGGAGTACGAGAATCCGTCGTCGGTGAGCCGGGTGAGCTCCCCGCCCACGGTGACCAGGAAGAGGTCGGGCCGGCCGTACGCCAAGGGGTCCCGCACCGCCTCGTCCGCGGTGAAGAGGAGGACCTGCCCGTCGGCTCGCCACGAGAGGCTCCCGGGTCGCAGGCCGAGGCGGGTGAGCTGCCGCGGATCGCCTTCGCCGTCGGCAGGCTCGAGGTAGATCTCCCGCATGGGCTGCGCGGCGGGATCGGGGAGGGGAAAGGGCCGCCCATCGCGAACGAAGGGGTACCAGTCGAACTGCACTCCTTCGAAACGGTCCTGGTGGCGGCGCTCGAAGTCCGACCACTCGGGCTCGGGAGCCGGAGCCACGGGGAGGTCCCGGACCACGGCGACCCAGGCCCCGTCGGGGCTGAGTTCACCGTCTGAGTCGCCTTCCTCGTCCGGCGCTGGAGCGGAGGTCCCACCGGGCACCACCAGCCACCGGGATCCGTCTTCGCGCTCGTAGCGCAGGCGACCGTCGTCGGACCACGACGGGGACGTCACGTCGCTTCCCTCGTGGGTGACCCGAACCGGTTCTCCCGAGCCGTTGGCGGGGACGAGCCACGTCTCGCTGCGATCGTCGTTGGTCTCCTCCACCGGCGTGGAGACCGTGTAGACCACCCACTCCCCGCCCGGGGAGATGGCGGGGGCGCCGACTCGCTTCAAGCCATAGTAATCCTCGAGCTCGAGCGACCGACCCTCCACGGTCTCCACCTGGGACGCCAGGGGCGCTGCCACATGGAGACCGGCCACGAGGGGGAGCAGGGAGAGCAGGGCTGCGCGGGTGCGAGGCATCGGGATCTCCTGGGGAGGTGACGTCCGCTGGCAGAGCGGGACACGGGCCCGCTGGAGGGCCGGCGGGAGGACGCGTTCCCTGAAGCCCTTCGTGCCAGCGCATCCTACCTCCGGCACGCGCGGGTGGCTACCCAAACGAATCGCCCCCGCACCGGGTGGTGCGGGGGCGATCGTACCTGCTTCGGACCCTCTGGGGCCCGTGGGCTACTTCCTAAGGTAGATGTTGTCCAGGAAGACCGTGTTCGGATCGCCCGAGATGATGAGCTGGGCCAGGTTTGCCCGGGTGGTGAGACCGGTGAAGTCCGCCAGCGGCACGTCGAAGCTCACCCAGGAGCCCGTACCCAGGGCCGGCGACGAGGAGGCGTCGAGGGTGATCTCGTGCTCCACGTCGTCGCCGCCACCGAACGCACCGTCCGCTCCGAAGTCCACCAGCTTGACCTTGAAGACCTGGCCGCCGTCGGTGGGGTCGGGCGTCCAGAAGTCGAAGCGGAAGTGGGTCATCTCGGTGGCGTCCACCTGCGAGGAGGTGAACTCGATGCCGGCGTAGCTCAGGTTCGTGTACTTCTTCACCGGATCCCCGCCTGCCGTGGCATCCTCCACGTCCGCCACATCCCAACTCGCCGACCAGGTGTCCACCGTCACGTCGGTGTAGGCGTCGCTGAAGAAGGAGATGACGTCCGCCGCGGCGTCGGTGGGCGTGGGTGCTGCCTCCGCCGGCGAGTTCACGTCTTCGAAGAAGAGGACGTTGTCCACGTAGACGGTGGGCAGGTCACCGGAGATGATGAGCTGGGCCACGCTCCCCTGCGTCGTGAGCCCGGTGAAGTCCGTCAGCGGAATCTCCAGGACGTACCAGTTCCCGGTGCCGATGGCGGGCGTGGAAGCTGCGGTGAGCGTCAGCTCGTGCTCCACGTCGTCCCCTCCGAAGACGCCGTCGGCCCCGAAGTCCACCAGCTTGATCTTGAAGCCCTCACCGCCGTCGGTGGCGTCGGGGCTCCAGATGTCCATGCGGAAGTGGGTCATCCCCGTGGCGTCCACGGGCGCGGTGGTGAATTCGATCCCGGCGAAGACCAGGTTCGTGTAGGCCTTCACCGCATCCCCGCCGGCGTCCGTGTCGGCCACGTCCGCGTTGTCCCAGACGGCCGACCAGGTGTCAACGGCCACGTCGGTGTAGGCATCGCTGAAGAGCGAGACCACGTTGGCGGCGTCATACGTCGGTGTCGGGGCCGGGGTTCTCGGGGCGGACACGTTCTTGTAGAAGAGGACGTTGTCCACGAAGACCGTGGGAAGGCCTCCGGAGATGATGAGCTGGGCCACGCTCCCCCGGGTGGTGAGCCCGGCGAACTCGGTCAGGGGGATGTCCAGGGTGAACCAGCTCCCGGTGCCGATGGCCGGCGTGGAGGTTGCCGTGAGGGTGACTTCGTGTTCCACGTCGTCGCCGCCGTCGAACGCGCCGTCGGCGCCGAAGTCCACCAGCTTGATCTTGAACTCCTGGCCGGCGTCGGTGGCGTCGGGGGTCCAGATGTCCATGCGGAAGTTGGTCATGGCCGAGGCGTCCACGGGCGCGGAGGTGAACTCGATGCCCGCGAAGACCAGCCCGGAGTACTTCTTCACCGGGTTACCACCGGCGGTCTCGTCCGACACGTCCGCGTTGTCCCACACCGCGGACCAGGTGTCCACCGTCACGTCGGTGTACGAGTCGCTGAAGAGGGAGATGACGTCGACGGCGTCGTAGGCGGGCACGGGCGCCGAAGTGCTCGGCGCGTCCACCGGTCCGCCCTGGTAGAAGTAGACGTTGTCCACGTAGACCGTGTTGGGATCTCCGGAGATGATGAGCTGGGCCATGTGGGCCCGGGTCGTGAGGCCGACGAACTCAGTGAGAGGCACGTCGATGCTGACCCACTCGTTGGACTTCAGGGTGGGGGCAGTCACGGAGATCTCGTGCTCGACGTTGTCGCTGTTGGTGGGCTCCCAGACACCGTTGGCGCCGAAGTCAACCAGCTTGATCTTGAACACCTCGCCCCCGTCCGTGGCATCCGGCGTCCAGATGTCCATGTGGAAATGGGTCATCGACGTGGCGTCGATGGTCTGGGAGGTGAACTCGATCCCGGCGAAGTTGAGGTTGGTGTAGAGCTTCATGTCGTCGCCCTGGATCTGCGCGTCCTCCACGTCCGCGTCATCGGGCCACTCCGCGGACCAGGTGTCCACGGTCACGTCGTCGTAGGCGTTGCTGAAGAGGGAGATGACGTCGGCGGGGTCCTGGGTGGGCGTGGGAGCCGGCTCTGAGAGCGGCCTACCGGTGGAGATGGAGATCGAGCCGGTAGCGTCGATGTCTCCCAGCGAGGCCGTGATCACGGCGCTTCCCGAACCCACCACGTTGATCGTTCCGTCCGGGAGCACGGCTGCCACGGCATCGTCGGACGAAGCGAAGGTGAAGTACGCCGGCATGGCGCTGACGGTCCGCTCCACGCCCCCGGCGTTCACCGTGGCGGTCAGGTCTTCCACCTGCACGGAGCTTCCCACCTCCAGCGTCAGGGTGCGGCTGCCCATGGAAGCGCGCACCACGGAGGCCTCCACCGATTCGAACCGGATGTCGTCGAGCCAGATGGTGTAGCTCTCGTCGCCCTCCCGTCCCTCGGCGAAGTAGAAGAGCCCCGCCTCGGAGCTGAGAGACGAAGGATCCGGAATGGGGATGATGAACTTCTGCCAGACGCCGGAGAGGCCGAGGTCGGTGACCTCCACCTGGTACTGGGAGCTTCCCGTGTTGTCGTTCCCGAATCCCGCTACGTCGAGGGTGGCGTTCTTGCTGGCCCGGGCCCAGAAGCTGAGAGCGGTGTACCCGGAGAGATCCCACGCCGCGCTGGAGGTCAGCGCGCCGCCGACGTATCCGGCTGCGTCTCCGGACCCCGGCACGGTGATCTTGAGGGATGCGCTCCCCCGGAAGGCCTCGGTGGCATCCACCTCCACACCATCGGCCTTGGAGTCGGCGAAGGCCTGGAACGTCACATTATCGGCGAAGTCGTCCAGGAAGACGCCGTCCGCAACCGGCACATCGGGCGGTTCGGGTCCCATGGGGTTCTCGTCATCGTCGCAGGCGGCGGTGAAGAGAAGGGCCAGGATTGCCAGTGCCGTCAGACGTCGCGCGGTCATGTCTCAACTCCATTGGGAAGGGGTGCGCCATACCGAACCCCCGCTGGAGTCACTACCGGGACCGCGGGACTTTGTTCGGTATTCGAACAAAGAAGCCAGGAGCGCCGAGATTGTCAACACTGATCGGGGAAGGGCTTTGTGCGTTCTACGCACAAAGTCGCACGGAATGCGATCGACCGGCCCAGCTCGAACTGAACGCGTCGGCCGGCTCGGCACTCAGTGGGAACGAGCCGGTGCCCAGACGAAGACTCGATGCCGGGGGCGGCGCAGCGCCCCGGCGTCCCCTATGTTGAGGGTCCCTCCCTTACCTCTCAACGGAGGAGATCATGGCCCACGAGATCCGCCGAGTGGAGTACTTCCACACCACCGTGCCCGATCGACCGGGCGAGGCGTTCCGCTTCCTGTCGGCGCTGGCCGACGCGGGGGTGAACTTGTTGGCCTTCACGGCAATCCCCATGGGGATCTTCCAGACACAGCTGACGATCTTCCCGGACGACCCGGGACGGCTCCAGGCCGAGGGCGGGCGACTGAGGCTGGACCTGGATGGACCCCACGGTGCGCTGCTCGTGCGGGGCGCGGACGTGCCCGGGGCCCTGGTCGAGGTCCACGAGCGCCTCTACGACGCCGGTGTGAACGTCTACGCCGCCAACGGTGTGGCCGGCTCGGAGGGTCGCTATGGCTACGTGATCTACGTCCGCCCCGAGGAGATGAGCCGGGCCACGGAGGCGCTGGGAGTCTGATCCGTCGGAGGCGGACGTGTTCTATCGCATCGCGGCCGATGCGCTCGTGGTCGTCCACGGGCTCTGGCTCGTCTTCGTGGTCTTGGGCGCGCTCCTGGCGCTTCGCTGGCCGAAGGTCCTGTGGGGGCACGCGCCCGCTGTGGCGTGGGGCGCCCTCATCGAGTTCGCGGGGTGGGTCTGCCCCCTGACGCCCTGGGAGAACCGGCTCCGCCGACTCGGGGGTGAGACGGGGTACAGCGGGGCCTTCATCGAGCGCTACGTGACGGCCATCGTGTATCCGGAGGGGCTGACACGAGAGATCCAGATTGGCCTTGGTGTGGGGGTCCTGGTTCTCAACGCCGGGCTTTACTGGTGGGTCTGGCGACACCGCCGAACCCGCTCCTGAGGCGAGCCAGGGTCAGAAGATCCGATCCGCTCGGATGAGGGCACCCATGAGCACCTCCACGCCCGCCGTGATCTGGTCCGGCGGCGTGAACTCTTCCGGGGCATGGCTGATCCCGCCCCGGCTGGGCACGAAGACCATGCCCATGGGGCAGATCCTGGCCATGCTCTGTGCGTCGTGGCCCGCCCCCGACGGGAGACGGAGGTGGCCCCGGCCGCCCTGTTCCGCTGCGGCTTCGAAGGCCCGTCGGAGCCGTTCATCCGAGGGCGCCGCCTCACTGGTGTAGAACGGCTCCATCTCCACCTGGACACCGGTCTCGGCTTCCACCGCCATGGCCTCTTCGCGGACCGCGTCGAAGACCCGCTGGATCCCTGCCATGGAGAGGTCGCGGATCTCCAGGGTGAAACGGACGGAGCCCGGGATGACGTTGGGGGCTCCGGGCTCCACCTCCATGCGGCCCACGGTGGCCACCTGGCGTCCCTCCATTTCCAGCGCCGTCCCGTGGATGGCGGTGACCAGGTGCGAGGCGGCGACCAGGGCGTCCTTTCGGAGCGCCATGGGGGTGGTGCCGGCATGGTTCTTCTCACCGGTCACGGTCACGAACCACCGCCGGATCCCCACGATCCCTTCCACCACGCCGATGGGAATGCCGGCCCTCTCGAGGGTCGCGCCCTGCTCGATGTGGAGCTCGACGAAGGCGGCCAGGGCGCCCGGCTCGAGGCGAGACGCCTGGAGGTCGTCCGGATTCCCTCCCAACCGGCGAATCCCCTCCTGGATGGTGTAACCCGACGCGGTCTGGACCCCCAGCTCGCCGGGCTCCACGGCTCCGATGAGCAGCCGGCTCCCGGTCTTTCCGCCTTCCTCGTTCTGGAAGACATAGACATGCAGGGGGTGCTGCAGCCGCTCACCAGCGGATTGTAGACTCCGCACGATCTCCACCGCACCCAGCACACCGATGGTGCCGTCGTAGCTCCCGCCGAAGGGCACGGTGTCGATGTGCGAGCCCACCCCCAGAGGCGGGAGGCTGGGCTCGGTTCCGGGAAGCTCACCCACCAGGTTTCCGGCGGGGTCGATCCAGGTCCGGAGTCCCGCTTCCCGCATGCGGGCCAGGACCCACTCCCGGGCACCCAGGTCCGCGTCCGAATACGCCACCCGGTGCGTGCCTCCATCCGGGGTCCCGCCGAACCGGCGAAGTTCCTGGATCTCGGCGTTCAACCGCCCGCCGTCCACGCCCTGCCTATGCGTAGGACGCCACGAGAAGGGCGAGGGCTGGAGACCGAGGGGAAGGCCGGCGCCCAAGGCTGCGGAGTGCGTCAGGAAGCGTCGTCGATTCATGGGGTCATTCCCTTCGCCTGTGCAGGGGTCGCCGGACTGCGCGGGTTTTTCGCCTGTGAAGAGGTCTCTCAACCGCGGCGGGGGCCTCCAGCGCGCGAGGAGGGCTCCGGGCTGCCACGGACGTCTCCGACCCACGTCCCACGTGCCGAGTCTGAGCCCATGGCAGCAGGAGAAGCAAGCGAGCCGCCAGTGTCCCTGTGCGGTCGGGGACGCTTGCGGGGCGCCGCCGGCCCCCTGCCGCGGCGTGAGCGAGCGGGCCGCCCACCCACCGGAAGGTCTGTTGCTGCCCCGCGGCCCCCGGCCCACTCTTCCTTTCCCGCCGCTGGCCACTCCAACCGCTGTGATCCCGGAGCACACCATGGCACGACCGGTTCCGTCCGTCCTCGCCCTCCTCCTCGCCGTCTGTGGCTCCCTGGGGGCCCAGACGACGCAGGGACCGATCGTCCCCGCGTCGGCCATGCAGACGTCTGCGTGGGACGAGGCCATCGCCTCCTTCGCAGGGGAGATCGCCGCCCAGGTGATGGCCGACGGCATCGGCGGGATCGCGGCAGGGGTCGTGGTGGACGGCGACCTGGTCTGGGCCCGCGGCTTCGGCTGGAGCGACCGGGACGAGGAGCGGCCCATGGCTCCCAGTACCGTTTCCAGGACCGGCTCCATCTCCAAGTCCGTGACGGGGATGCTGCTCATGCGCCTGGTGGATGAGGGCACCGTGGACCTGGACGATCCGGTGTCCCTCTTCCTGCCGGAGTTCTCGGCGGTGGACGGGCATGCGGAGGGCGCGCCACCGGTCACCTTGCGCCAGCTGGCGAGTCACACGGCAGGACTCGAGCGCGAGCCCGCGAACCTGCAGGCGATGGTCTCGGGCCCGCTCGAGCTCTGGGAGGACCGTGTGGTCGAGTCGCTGCGGAACACGGCCTTCGACTCCGTCCCGGGGGCCCGTTACCAGTATTCGAACATCGGCTTCGGAGCCCTCGGGCTGGCGCTCTCCCGGGCGGCCGGGGAGCCATTCATGGACCTGGTCCAGTCGCAGGTCTTGGACCCCCTGGGCATGACCGGCTCATCCTTCGTGGTGGTGGGCGGGGAGCTGGAGCCCCGGCTGGCCGCGGGGTACGTGAATCGGCGGGACGGCGCCATCGATGCGGAACAGCCCCGGCGGGAGCACCGGGGGCGGGGGTACAAGGTCCCCAACGGAGGCGTGTACTCCACCGTCGCGGACCTGGGCCGGTTCCTGGGCGCGGTCTCCGGTGTCCCGGGGCTACGGATCCTGACGGACGAGAGCCGGCGCGAAATGATCACGATCCAGACCCCCGAGTCGGACGAGCGCGGGTACGGGATCGGCCTTTCCATCGAGCGGGTCGGAGACGGCCTCACGTTGGTGGGTCACGGGGGTTCGGTGGCGGGCTACACCGCGTACATGGCGGTCAGCCCCGAGACGGGCGTGGGGGTCGTGCTGCTCCGGAACTACCAGCGGGGAGAGACCAACCTGGGGCGCGTGGCCCGAGATCTCGTCGTGGAGTTGAGCGGAGGCGGGCGATAGGCCACGCTGGGGCGGAACCTGAGCCGCCCGGGTGGTACACCGTCGTCCCCGATTGGAGAACCCCCGGTCGGCACGGCCTCGAGACCCCTTGGAGATCCGGATGAAGCGAGCCGCCCTGCCTTTCAACCCGGGGAAGGTGCTTCCCGGCCATCTGTACATGACCACTGCCCTGGTCATTGCGCAGACCTTGATGCTCACCCTGGGCCTGCCGGGTTGGATCCAGCACGGGTTGAACATCGGGTTCTCCATCGCCCTGGGCTTCCTCCTGGAGAAGATCACCGGCGCCCACGGCCGGGCTGTGGGTCAGGTCTCAATAGCCCCTACCCCCCTGCGCCCGGGGCCCGGCCGCGGGTCATGGAATTCGGCCGCGGGCGGTTCTAGCCGTTCCCTGCGGGGCTCACCGGCACCCGGACCTCGGTGTTCTCCCACCGGAGAACCATGTGGACCCCTCTGTCGGCCGTCTCGAATTCGATGGTGAACTGTTCCACCGTCTCGGAGATCGTTTGCGGCTCGAGACGCGCCACGAGGACGTCGAGAGCCGGGTCGTAGGTCTCCCGGAACCCGGCCCCCGGGTCGAGACGGCCCGTTCCGTCCATCCCCAGTCCCGGGTGGATCCGCACCTCCCACACCTCCGGGCCCGGGACCGTGAAGAGGGAGTAGGTTCCGGCTGGCAGCGGCTGCCCGGCGAACTGCACGGGACCCGTCACGGTGATCTCCGTGGCTTCGTTGGCTCCGGTCCGCCAGGTCCGGCCGAAGGGGACCAGGAACTCGTCTCCCATGGAGACATCGCCGAAGATGGCTCGGCCCCGCATGTAGGGACGCCCGTAGGTCACCTTCACGTAGGTGTCGCCCAGGAAGGTCTTGGCGATCCCCACGGGGCTGGGGCGACGGGAGGGGTGGAGGTCCTGCGCCTGGGCCGGGAGGGCGGTCAGGACCGCCGAGGCCAGGATGAGTGCGGTGGCCGAGGTGCGGAGGGAAGTTCGCATGGGTGTGGAAGCTCCGGTGGAAGGGAGGGATGGAGGGGCCGGTGCGCCGGAACGTCGGGTGACGTCCCGGCTACCGGGCTACGCGCCTAGCGCACCCGCGCGAAGCGTACGTCTCGGGTGCGGGTGGCATCGGCGTACACGGCGATCACGGCGCCGTGGCGGTCCCGCTCGAACTCCAGGGTGACCCCGTTGCCGCCGCTGAAGGTGTCCCGCTCGGCGGGCCGCAGGGTGATCTCCCCGAGCCGGAGTTGGCTCACCACGAGGCGAGGATCGCCCTCGGGGTCGTCCTCCGGCCGCTCGAGGGTCACGGTGTAGAAGGTCTCGATCTCCGCGCTGTAGTAGCGCCCCGTGAACGCCTCCA
>CP070829.1:398000-467728 GCA_020344755.1 Gemmatimonadales bacterium | reverse complement strand
AGTCGTGGCGCGGTGCATCGACCGCGTTCAAGGACGCGGTGACTCGGGACGCGTGGGCCGCTTCGTTGGGCAAGGTCCAGCGGGCTCTGGGGAAGCCTCTTCATCGCGCGCTTCGCTCCGCCGAGTACCACACCGAGCTCCCCGGGGCTCCGGATGGGCACTACGTGGTGCTGAAGTACGACACGAAGTTCGAGCACAAGGAGCGGGGGGAGGAGACCGTGGTGCCTCAGCTCGATCGCGACGAGGTGTGGCGAGTCTCGGGGTACTTCGTGAAGTGACGGGGTGCCGGGTTACGCAGCATGCCGTGCTCTCCGGCTCGAGATGGCTCTCTCGGGTCCGGTGCGGGCACAGGGAGGAAGAGACTGGTCTCCACGCACGAAGTTCCGCAGGATAGACTCTGACCTTTCAGGCCGAGAGCATTCCGTCAGGGGGAGGTATCGTGGGTTCTGGTCGCGCGCGGCACCTGGCCGAACTTGCAGGTGTCCTCGGTGTCGTGGGTTCCCTCGTCTTCGTGGGTCTCGAGATCCGACAGAGCGCGGAGGCCACCCGGACCGCGACGGTTCAGGACGTGGTGGACGGGTGGAGGGAGATCAACATCTGGCTCGCCACGGATCCGTCGTGGGTCGAATCCCGGCTGGTCTTTGCCGAGGCCGAGGACCCCTCCCACCTCGACTACTCCACCAGTAGGACGTTGCAGGCCGGATGGCGGACCCTATTCCACCAATGGATGATCGGACACTACCACTTCACCCAGGGGACTCTGCCCGAGGACCTCTGGTCCGGTTTCGTCGTCGAGATCGAGGGGCTTCGCGGCAACACGAGCATGCGCTGGGTGTGGGAGACGGAAGGACCGAAGTATGCGCCGGCCTTCCAGGCCTTCATGAACGGAATCCTGGCGGCTGATTAGGGACTGAGGCGGCCAGATCCTCGCCGGTCACGACTTCCCGCCGATCTTCGATCTGGTCGACGAGGCACTTCGAAAGAGCGCGCCCACCTGTTCCGATGGCTGACTCACCGGCCTGACGGCGCGCCGCCGAGGCGCCCCTCGACTCCACCGCTCCGCCGCAGAGATCATCTTCATCGTGATGGGCGCCCTCGACGGGCGCACCCGGCTCCTTTCCCCGCCCACGGCATTCGACCGGAAGCCGACCGCACGAAGAATGACACTGGGGAGGAACTCCGAAGCGCCGTGTCGTCGCTCGCGCCGGCGCCCCTCGATCCGCATCTTGATTGGCCAGATGGAGCGCGCTCCATCGAGATCCCGGTCTTCGACGCTCGAAGGAGGGGAGCCGCTCCTCACGGTTGCGGCCCACCCCGAGCGCCCCCGGGCGCTCGAGTCGGAGTTCGAGCCGCAGTCGGTAGGCGGCGAACCGCGGGGATCCAGCGAGAGCGATGAGCATAACCGATCGACTGAGCGTCCGGCTTCTGCTGGAGGGTGTCGTCATCCTCACCAGCATCCTGATCGCGTTCCTTCTCGAAGGCTGGAGGGCCGACCGGGAGCTCGCACGCGAGCTGGCCCAGGAACTCACCAGCGTCCAGGCAGAGCTCGAGCGTAACCGCGATCTCGTGACGGTGGAGCGAGTGGCGCTGAGGCGGGTTCTCGATGGCGGCGACTCGCTCCTCCATCAACTGCGGTCGGCGGATGGACCCTACGTAGAGGTGGTCGACACGTTGGCGTGGTTGGGCACGGGGTGGAGCGTCTCATTCAGCCCCTCTCTCGGGGCGGTGGACGCGCTCATCGCGTCCGGGCGGCTCGCCCAGGTCTCGAACTCCGAGCTTCGCCTACTCCTGGCTGGGTTGAGGGACATGATTGCCGATGCGTTCGAGGAGGAGGAGGGGGCTCGGGGTATTTCCACCACTCAGGTGGCCCCGCTCGTGGGGGCGCACCTGGATCTGAATACGCTCTTCGAGATCGGTCGACGCTTCTTCGCATCGGACGAGGACACACAGGGGATGACACCGCAGGAGCGGGTGCGGACCCGGGCACTCGTGAGCTCCGGGACCGTTTCATTCCCCGCCGACGTGTCGGTGCGGAGCGCGGTCGGGCACCGCTTGGGTTGGCTCTCGACGGCCTATTCCGAGTTCGGAAGTCTTGAACGACACCTGGAGCGTATGATCGAGCTCGTGGCGGACGAGCGGAGGTCCCTCCCGCGGAATCCAGTGGGGAGCTAGGCCGACCGGCTCGTCGATCGGCTCGAGGCGTACCTGCGAGCGCCCGGGGGCTCGCAGGGGCTCCTTTGCGACCCGGGTCGGAAACCCCCCATCATGGACTCTCACAGCCGGCCACGGAGCAGGTGCCGTTGGGAAGCTCAACGCCATTTGATGGCCGGGGAAGGGGATACGATGGAGGAGTTCGTCCGGTATCGATTCGAACCCGAGTCCGCCCCTCCGGTCACCCAGGCCCGGCTCCCGGCCATGAACCGAGCCCTGTTCCATATCTGGATTCTCTGGCCGCCATTGCGCATACGGAGCCGAACCTGCCAATCCTGAGAAGTCTCGGGCGCCGTTGAGGAGTCCATCCATCTTTCGTCCCGGTCTCGCTTGCGAGGACGAACTTCCTCGCCGAAACATCGCTCTTCCCCACACCACGAGCTCACAGTGACGAAATCCGCGGAGTTTCGAATCGCCGCCGTCCAGGCCGCACCGGTCTACCTGGATCTGGACGCGACCCTCGACAAGGCGTGTCGACTCATCGACGAGGCCGCGCAGGGTGGGGCCCAATTGGTGGTATTCCCGGAGGCTTTCATCTCCGGCTATCCGGTCTGGGTGTGGTTCATTCCCTCGGGGAAGACGCACCCCCTCCGAGACCTCTACACGCGGCTGCACCGCAGCGCCGTCTCGATCCCGGGACCGGCGATCGACCGACTGTGTGAAGCCGCCGGGAGGGCGAAGGTGGCGGTGGCCATCGGGGTCAACGAGCGGAACTCCGAGGCGAGCGACTCCACGCTCTTCAACTCCCTGGTCTATATCGGAGCCGACGGACGCCTGCTCGGGCGGCATCGAAAGTTCGTACCCACAGCCGGTGAGCGTCTCGTGTGGGGACAGGGTGACGGGAGCGACCTCGAGGTCTATCCGCTCCCGTTCGCCCGGGTCGGAGGGCTCCTCTGCTGGGAGAACTACATGCCCCTGGCCCGGTACACGCTCACTGCGTGGGGCGAGCAGGTGCACGTCGCCCCGACCTGGGACCGGGGAGAGCCCTGGATCTCCTCCATGCGTCACATCGCCAAGGAAGGGAGGTGTTTCGTGGTGGGGGTCTGCCAGGCGTTCCACATCGACCACGTGCCCGACGAGCTGGAGTTCAAGGGCGAGTACCTCGGCGGGATCGACGGATGGGTGAACCCGGGCCTCAGCGTGATCGTCGATCCGGACGGGAAGCTGGTGGCCGGGCCGCTGGAGGCCGAAGAAGGCATCCTCTACGCGGACGTGGAGCCCCATCAGCTGGTGGGACCGAAGTGGCAGCTGGATGCGGCGGGCCACTACGCCCGCCCGGACGTCTTCGAGCTACGGTTTCATCGTCGGCCGACGCCGTTCATCCAGGTAGTGGACGAGGAGGAAGAGGACCCGGAGGCGGAGGCCGTCTGAGCCCAGGGGGCCATCGCGTGTGGCCCATGTGGGCAGGTGGACCATATGGTGGTGGTGATCACGAGCCCTCGGCCGTCTGGCCGAAGCCAAAGACCATCGGGAGTCGAAGCCCTATGAACTGGGAAGCGTTGGCCGCGATAGGCGAGATGGTCGCCGCGGTGGGGGTCATCGTGTCCCTGCTCTACCTGGCCTCCCAGGTCCGGGGCAACTCGAGGCAACTTCGGCACGCCTCCGCCCAGGCCGTACTCGACAAGCTCAACGGCCTGATCGGCCAACTGGCGTTCACGCCGGGGGCCGGGGACGTGTGGACACGGGGCTTGTCCGGGCTCGATGCCCTGGAGGGCGACGAGGAGCTGGTCCGATTCTCCTCAATGCTCCTTCAGGCGTTCTGGGCGTACGAGGAGGTCCTCCACTACCGTCAAGCAGGCCTGGTCGAGGATTGGGCGTGGGCCCACGCCAAGGCTCCGGTCGAGCACTTCATGCGGACACCGGGCTTCCAGGAGTGGTGGCGCCTCCGCAAGGACTGGTTCGGAGAGGCGTTCCAGGCCCATGTGGACCAGAGGATGCCCGAGGCCACCGGCGCGCTGGTGGAGGACTTCCGCAAGGCGGAGGCCTCCGGCTGAGGCGGACCGCTCTCGCGGGGCCGCTTCGCATTCGGACGCGGACTCCCTCATCTTGCCTCTCGACCGTTCCGGAACCCCCCGACCAGGAGCTGCAGTGCCACGCAACGCCTCCATCGTCCTTCTCCTGATCACCGCCGTGGGAGGCGGCTGCGCTCCCTCTGACGAGCGGCAGGGCGACGACGAGAACCTGCCCGTCGGCCTGTCGTTGTCCCAGGCTCGAAGCGCGGATGGGTCCTTCGTGTCCTGGCGCGAGCACCTCGTCGACGACATCTCCACCGCGGGACCCGAACTCTCCGGGAGTGACGGACTCGTCATGGCGGACCTGGACCTGGACGGCTACCTCGACATCGTCTCCGTTCACGAGTCCGACGTCACCTACGACGGGGTCGCCGAAGGCCTGGTCCGGATCTCCTTCGGGAGCGGGGACCCGGATGTCTGGGAGTCGATCACGCTGGCGCAGGGAGCGGAGGCGGCGGCTGCCGAAGATGCGGCGGTGGGGGACATGAACGGGGACGGCTATCCGGACGTCGTTGTCGCGGCGGAGCTCGCGCACCTCATCTACTTCGAGAATCCCGGGCCCGACGCGCGCACCTCGCACTGGGAGCGGCTCATACCCCGGGTCACCACCGGCCGCGGTTCCTTCATCCGGGTGTTCCTGGCTGACTTCGATGAAGACGGCCGGCCGGAGGTCGTGGCGGCCAACAAGGGCGACCAGGAGGGGGATGCCGAGACGCTGAACACCATCTCCTGGTTCGAGCTGACCGGTGACCCCCTGGACGACGACGCATGGGTGGAGCACGAGCTGACGCGGGTGATCTGGCCGATCAACTCCCAGCCCGTGGACCTGGACGGCGACGGCGACCTGGACGTGGTGGGAGGGTCGGTGGCCGAGACCCGGATCATGTGGTTCGAGAACCTGGCCGGTGATGAGGTGGCGTTCGCCGAGCACGACATAAGGATCGAGGGAACGTTCTCCCGCTCAGGTACGGGTCGAGAGGGCGAGGCACCCGCGGAGGGTGAAGGCGACTCCGCCGGAGGTGGAGGCGCCCGGCACGGAGTGAACGGCTTCAACATGGACTTCGCGGATCTGAACGGGGATGGCCGCCTCGACATCGTGACGAACGAGTTCTTCCACCACCTGGTGTGGCTGGAGCAGCCGTCCACTCCGGACGACCCCTGGCGGCTCCATTCCATCGGGACCTTCGAGCCCGACGAGCTCGTGGGCTTCGTGCAGGCGGACATCGACCAGGACGGGGATGTGGACTTCATGGCCGGGGGGTACAGCCGCGGTCCGCGGGCCGAGGACGGGGAGGTGACCACCGGGGATCCTCTCGGCCGGCTCGCGTGGTTCGCCAACCCCGGCGATCCCGCGGGACGCTGGACCCGGCATGACATCTCGAGGCGGAAGCGTGGGATGTTCGACAAGTTCGTCGCGAGGGACATGGACGGGGACGGCGATGTCGACTTCGTGTCCACCCGGGGCAACAGCCATCCCTTCGACGGGGTCCTCTGGCTGGAGCAGCTCCGCTCGCCGGAGCCCCGACAGAACTTCCTCCGGGCGCGTGAGGTGGACAGTGAGGAAGCCGCGCTCCCGGGAGGGCGGTGACGCCTGGCATGCCACCCATCCGGATCCCCCGCCTCGATGGGGAATCCGAAGAGACTCCTCTCCCCTTGAGCTTCCCGATGAAGAGGTTCCCCGTCATCCTCACGTTTCTCGCCCTCGCCTTCGCCGTCCCGGTGCCGCTGGCGGCCCAGTACACTCCTCCTCGGAGCCAACTGGGTTTCGAGTTGTCCCCCACGTGGGCGGGAGCGATCACGTATGCGCGGAGAATGGACGACTCCAACCGCCTGTGGGGAATCGGCGGTGGCTTCGCATGGGAGCTGAACGACCACTCCTTCGACCGCCAGGTGTGGAACGTGGTTCACATCGAGGGATTCACGCGGTACCAGCCGGTCCCCTGGTTCCAGGGGGACCTCGGTCTCAGCGGCGCCATCACCTCTCCCGCGGACGACACGTCGGAGACGCGCACCTTCGTGGGCATCTATGCGGCGGCCATGGTCGGCCCCAGGTTCCTTCTCTTCGGGCCGCAGTTTCGGTTCGGGATGCTCGGGTCCGAGACCGGTTGGATCGCCAATGTGGCCCTGCGGGTGGTGCTGTCGAGAGAGGAGTAGGTCGGCGCCGGACAAAGCGTGGCATGAGAGAGTCGGGCTTTTGCACTCGGGGCCGGAGGTCTTACATCATGAGCCCTGGGTGCCGAATCGCCTCTGAGAGACCCTGGGGAAGACCGATCCTATGATTGCCGCCAAGGAGAGCCGGCGCCTCGTACTGGAGGGCGTCGTCATCGTCGCGAGCATTCTCGCGGCCTTCGCCCTGGACACCTGGTGGGATTCGGTGAAGGCCCGGTCCGAGGAGGAGCAGGTCCTGCGCTCCCTGGACACCGAGTTCCGCGCCACCCGCTCGGATCTCCTGGCGCAACTCGACATGCACCGGCGGATCCTGGGATCCGTGGAATCGGTCCGGGCGAGCGTGGTGGACGGGCTTCGTGGCGGGGCGCCGATGGTCTCGGTGCCCGACACCGCCCTGGGTTGGCTCTACATCCCACCCACGACCCAACTGATGTTGGGGACGCTGAACGGCCTGGTGGGCTCGGCCGGGCTGGGGATCGTCCGAGATCCCGAGCTCCGGAGCGCACTGGCCGCCTGGGGGAACAACCTGGGAGAGTTGAGCGAGGAGGAGTGGAGCGCGCGAGAGCTGGTCCTCTCCGATCTCGACCGCGTCTTCAGGGAACGGATGGACGTGAGCCCGTTCCGGACCATCGGGTTGGATGTGCTTGCAGGAACCCTCACACCGGAGGAGCTCGGAACCCGATCCACGATTCCGGTCGATACCGAGTTGGTCGGTGTGGTCTCGACCCGCTTCATGATCCAGGCTCACCTGGTGGACGAGTTCGAACCGGTGCTGGCGGAGATCGAGCGCATCCTGGACCTCATCGCACGCAGCCTGGAAGACCGCGCATGAGGCGGCGGGCCTAGGGCGAGATCAGCTTCGCCGGGTCCCGGCGGAGTCAGCCGCCCCCAAGCAGCTCCCGCTTCTCCCGTTCGGAGAGCCCTGCATCGGCGACGTCGAGGCCGCCCTCCAGGAGTTCCTGGTCCTCGGCCCTGCGGGCCAGGGCCAGCGAACCCGAGGCGGCCAGGGCTCCCCCGATCGTGAACGGACCGGCGAGGGCCAGGGTGATCCGCCACACCGGCACATTGGGTGTCGCCCAGCCGATGCCCACCAGGATGGCGGGGATGAGGCTCACCACGAGGCCACCGAGCGCGCCCCAGGCGGCGACGGCGGGAAGAGAGAGCTCGTCGAATCGGCGTCGGCGTCCTGCGATCCCCAGTACCGCGGCGAAGGCCACTCCGCCGAAGAACCCTGGATAGGCGAGTGCCGCGGGCCAGATGTCCACCGCCTCCCCGAGAGGGTTGGGCCAGAGGTTGTGGATCAGCTCGATGACCATTCCCGCGAAGAAGCCCACCGCCGCCCAGGTCACTCCCAGCCCCAAGGCGCCTCGGATCCGTCTCACCCAAGCCTTCATCGCGACCTCCCCAGAGTGCGCGCTGGTTCCCGCCGAGGGTGCGGCGCGACGCGCCCTCGATACCACTTTGTGTCGCAAAGTACAAACGCCGTCGGCTGGATCCAAGCTTGAAGGATGTGGAGCGGGCCGGGCATGATGCCGGCCTGGAGTCTCCGCAACGTAGCCCGAGGACGGACCGAAGCGCTCCTTTGCGAACCATGGCCCGAGCCTGGCATGATGTGCGGGAGCATCAGACAACCAACCACCGCCGATCGATTCGGGAGAGGTGCCGCTGCCTCCATGACGCAATTCGAATACCTGGCGATCGCCTTCAGTCTGCTCTATTCACTGGCGGCTCTCCGGATTATTGGAGGGCTCTCGTCGGCGCTGTCGAGGGAGGTTCGATCCGCGTCGCACCTGATCCTGACCGGCACGACCCTGTTCCTGGTGGCGATGAGCTTCTGGGTCTTCTACTCCCTCGCCGAGGTCGAGTGGTCCTTCGTGGGTTTCCTGGTCGCGCTCCTGATCCCGGGGACGCTCTACTACTGCGCCGCCACGGTCGTACCCTCGGATGCCGAAGCCGTGGCCTCCTGGGAGGACCACTACCTCGCGACGCGAAGGCGCTGGTTCCTGGGCCTGGCGGTCTGGGGTGCGAGCGCTGCAGCCAGCGCATCGGTGAATCTGGGGATGGGGCTGGCCCATCCTGCACGAGGGGTGCAGGCGACGGCGGTGACCGTCGGCCTCGTCGGAGCCTGGACCGAGAACGCGAAGGTCCACCGCGCCATCGGGGTGCTTTTCGTTGCTTTCACTCTGGTCGCCATTGTCGCCCAGCTTCAGTCCTCCTGGCTGGCGTAGACGTAGAGCCGTCGAGCGCCTGGCTTCGGTCCTGGAAGCGGAGCTGACGGTCCTCGGGCGCCAAGGTCCCGGCTGCCGACGGAAGGGGTCGGGGCACCCCGACGTCAGCGCACGAGAATCGGCTCCAGGTGCACGGGCGTGATCACCGTCGACTGTGGGGATACCCGTTGGGCGGTCTCGATGAACGGGAGCAGGTTCCGCTCGACGTTGTCCTGCTGCGAGAAGCCGTAGGGCAGCCGGAAGTTGTCCCAGTGGGTGGGGAGAACGACCGGAGGGAAGCCCGTGGCGGTGAGCAGTCGCCGGTCGTAGTCGTACAGGCCCAGGCGTGAGCCGTTTATCCCGGCCAGGAGGATGTCCGGCTCGAGTCCCTGGAACTCCCGCTCGATGAAGTTCATCGATCCCATGGTGAGGACCGTGTGGCGATCGAACCGTGCGAGGAAGCTCAGGGCTCCTCCCTCGATGAACTGATCGATGCGCAGAGGCGCCTCCAGCGGGGTGCGGGTGTCGTATCGGCGCGTGTCGTGGTAGTGCTTGTCATTCAGGGCCGAATGGAGGCCGGGCACCACGCGGACGCTGAAACCGTCGAACTGGTAGTCCTCCCCTCCGTGGACCGCATAGAGCTGCTCCTCGGGGACCCCGTAGGCCCGCAGGATCATGATGACGGTCTCGGTTCCGATCACGCTGGCGCCGGTCTTCCGGGCGATGTAGGGGACGTCCCCCAGGTGGTCGAAGTGCCCGTGCTGGACAAGGATGAAGTCGGCTTCCGGGATGAGGGTGTCGATGAGGGTGGTATCGGACCAGGCCAGGTCGCTGCGGGCGAAGTCGGGACGGTCGTCATCCGGGTGCCCGCCGCCCCCGTACTTCAGCCGGGACGGCCACGGGTCCACCAGCACGACCACGTTCCCGTCCGAGATGCGCCACCCAGCGGCCCCGAAGTAGGTCAGCTCCAGCGGCTCGCCACCGCCGGCGGAGCGCACCGCGGTCTCCGGCGCCACCTCCACGATCATCTCGATCTCCACGGCCTGACCCCGGGGAAGGGTGGCCATCCCTACCGCGGCTCGGGCGTGGCGTCCGCGTTCCCCGAACACCTCCACGATGAGGTCGGAGAAGCCGTTGATCACGGCGGGCTGGTCCACGAACTGTGGATCGGCGTTGACCATCCCCAGGACCTTCACGACACGCACCACTCTGGAGAGATCGCCGAGCATCGCCTTGAGTACTGCGAGCTGGTTGATGGCCGTGATCCGTGCCGCCTCGTACCCCTCCTCGATGGTGAGATCTCGGCCGAGCTTCCCGCGAACCTCCGTCCCGTCGGACCGTAGAGGACCCTTCCCCGCGAGGAAGATGAGATTTCCCGCCTGCACCCCGTTCACATAGTTCGCCACGGGGTTGGGTGGCTCCGGCAGCACGATCCCGAGCTCGGCCAGGCGCGCCTCGGGGTCGAATGTGACCTCCTGTGCCCACGAGGGTGCCGCGTCCGTGAGCAGGGTGACGCACGCCGCCAAAAGAGGGAGGGTGCGAAGGAGGAGAGACGAGACAGGAGGACGGGCGGGATACTTCATCTGCAGGGCTCCTTTCGAGGCCGGTCCGCGGGCCGGGGCCGTCCGGAGGGTCCGGGCGCCCCGAGTGGAGAACATGAGGGGGGCGACGTGGCCGCCGCCAGCGGACGGACCTTGCACCGGCCGGTCCAGGCTGGGCATAGTGGCCGGCACCGGACTCGCATGCCCGTCGGGCCGACAGCTGACCTCGAGGTGCTCGGTGTCTGATCCATCCAGCCCCCCCGTCCTTCCGCGTGCCTCGTGGCCACGTATCGGCGCCGAGGCGCTGGCCATCGTGGGGAGCATCCTCCTGGCCTTCGCCATCGATGCCTGGTGGGACGGACTCCAGGAGACCGCCAGGCAGCGGAGTGAGCTCGAGAACCTGGCGGGAGACTTCGGACAGGCGCGGGAAGAACTCCTGGAGAAGCGCTACTTCCACTCCCTCATCGCCAGCTCGGCTCGGGAGGCCGGGAGCCGTCTCGCCACCGCGGGGAGCGAAGAGGTCGTTCCGATTCCCGACACCCTCGTGCTTGCGGTTCTGAGCCTCCCCACCCTGGACATCGCCAACGCCACCCTGGAGGAATTGGAGATGGCCGCGGACATCTCGGCCATCGAAGATCCGGTGCTCCGGAGCGCACTGGTGGCCTGGCCCAGGGTGGTCCGGGACGTCTTCAACGAAGAGGCCACCTCCCAACGCCTGACGGAAGGCCGATTGATTCCTCTGCTTCGCGAGGCGGCGGACCTGACGCCGGCGTGGGAACGGTTCCAGGGTTGGGTGGATCGGCATGCCCGGGGCACGCCCGAGACCCGCGTGCGTGTGGCGATCCCTACCCGGAACTCCGAGCTCCTCCGGAACCTCCTGGCCGAGCGTACCCACCACGAAGTGGCGACGGTGGCCGTCCTGGATCGCTCCGTCGCCCATGTGGACAGCATTCTCACGCTGCTCCAACGCTGATCGGCGGGAGCGGTGCACCCACCGGGGACCGGTCGTGGAGCCTGAGCCGTCAGCCAGGTCTCAGGAGGCGTCCCACACGAAAGGCGTGGATTCCACGTCCCGCAGCATCGGCTCGGCGCTCCGCTCCATTCGAGTTCCCGCCGTGATACGCCGGACGCTCGAATACGCCTCGAGCGCGGAGTCTCGGTCGCCGAGGAGGTCGTGGCACCAACCGAGGTTCCGGTAGGCGTAGGCTCGTACGAAGAGGTCGTCGACTTCGCCGCGTTCGATCGCGCCGGTCAGGGGCAGGAGGTGCTCGATCGCTCCGGGACAATCCCCAGCCAGGAAGTGTTGCCACCCCTCGTCGAGAAGGAGCCGGGGTGACTCGGCCTGCGAGGCGCGCCAGCGCGCGAGCACCAGCCCGGCGACCTCGATGTTTCGCGTCGGGATGATCTCGGGCCGCCAGTCCATGTTCGGACCGTGGATGAGATTGGTGACCTTCCCGCTGTAGTAGCGCGTCGTGTCTTCCGGGAAGCCCTCCAGGTAGTAGGGCAGGTCGTTCTCTTCCAGGAGGAAAGCCTCGACCGAAGGGTCTAGCGGTGCCGTGGTCAGGGGGAGGAGATCCTCCAGGCGGATGAGCTGGACGCCGTCTCGGGAACCCAAGTCGCGGTCGAAGTAGTGCTTGTGCTCCGTGCCGGTGAGGAGCGCCACTCTCCTCCCGGGGAACCGACGGATCACCTCCCACGCCTGGTCCATCATGCGGCGATTGCGGCTCTCGTAGTAGAGATTCAAGGGGTCGTCACCATAGACGGCGAGCGACAGCCGGTACCATTCCTCGAAGTACCGGTTGTACTCCGAGCCGTTGTAGAAGCGGTAGTCCATCTCTCCCGACCAGTAGTCACCGTAGCGTTCCTCGAAGGGAACGGTGATCGGGTTGGAGGCGATCAGTTCCTGGAACTCCCGCTCCTTCTCGACGTACTCGGGTGTCTCCGCCAACTCGCGCCGAATCCGGCGGGTCGTCCCGTCATACCAGTCGAAGGCACACGTCTCCCGGCCCTTCGATGCCCCCCAGACGGTGGCTAGCATCATCTCCTTGAGATACGGAACTCGCCGGAAGTCGTCAGGGCGGATTTCCACGCACACCACATCTGGATCGAAAGTGTCGACGATCCGGACGACATCCTCGTAGGTGTAGTTGGGGTTTCGGCCGTGCTGATCGTGAACGGTCCCGACCACGAGTACCTGAATCGCGGTCGAATCGCCCTTGTCGGGACCCGCTGCGCGGGATCCTCGCTCTCCGACACACGACGCGGCGCCCAGGAGGACAGCGCAGGCCACGAGACGCTCCAGAGCGCGTTTCACTTCGACACCTCCCGCTGTGTGACGGCCCCTTCCCGGGGCCGAGATCGACGTTGCCGGGGGCCGGCAACTCCCGCGACCGCCTCGTCCCGGGCGCTGCGCTCCCGTACCGGTTCGACCCGGGGTTCGCTCGTGACGTTGCGTGCCGCGGCAAGGCGGACGGAGCCTGCCGAAGGGCTGCAGGAGAGTGGGCCTCGTATAGCCGTTGGTCAGCTCCCGTCTCCGAGGAGGTCATCCCCCCTGGACCCCGCGAGTGACCGGTCGTCCGCCTGCCGGGCGAGAGCCAGCGAGCCTGCGGCGCAGCCGGCGCCTGCCAAGCCGAACACGGGGCCCAGGACCAGGAGGAGATCCCCTCCGAGCCCTGCCACCAGAATGAAGAGGACCGACAGGAGGACCCCTCCCAGGCCACCCCACGCCGCGAAGCGCGGGAGGGACATTTCGTCGAAGGTGCGCCGGCCCTCAGCGAGCCCCAGGACCCCGGAGAAGGTCACCCCGGCGAGGAAACCCAGGAGACCGAATCCCAGGGGAAACGGCACATCCGCAGCGCCGAAGCCGACAATGAAGAGCAGGACCATGCCTGCGCTGAACCAGGCGAGCCCCCAGGTCAGTCCCATGCCAATGGCGCCCCGGATCCGTCTGAGCCACTTGCTCATGCCACCTCCATTGCACCTGGATCGATATGTACCGGCACGAACGCCCTACTACTTTGTGTCGCAAAGTAAAATGTCGGGACGATTGGCAGAAGAGGCTGCGGGGGCGCGTCCGCCGGCACCCGGACCGTGGCCTCGCGGTCCCCGGGGCGTCGCTCAATCGACGCCAAAGTCCGGACTGTTGTGGGTGTTCACCGAGGCGAGAGGAGCTTGCGAGGCCTCGGGTTCGACCCCCATCATCCCCGAATGACCCTCCCACCCTCGTGGGCCAGGAGGACCTCATGAAAGGGCTCTTCTCCGCGCTGTTGTTGATGGTGGCCGTGGCTGGCTGTGCCCCTGCACCGGAGGCTCCGGACGCCCCTGCGGCACTGACACCCGAAGACGAGGCGGCGATTCGGGCGCTCATCGGCCAGTGGGACGCCTCGTGGAGCGACGGTGACCCCACGACGACCGCGCCGCTCTACGCCGACGACTATGTCGAGATGCGGGTGAACGCGGTGGTGGGCCGAGAAGCCGCCCAGGAGATGATCTCCGGCTTCTGGGACGACTACACCTATTCCGACGTGACATCGACGGTGATGCGCATTGATGGTCAGGGGGACCTGGCATACGCCTGGACGGAGATCAACAATCACTACACGGCGGCAGATGGCGAGCCGCGGATCCAGAGAGGGAACGTCCTGTGGGTGGTGAAGAGGGAGGACTCGGGGCAGTGGCGATTCGCCGCTGGCGGCTTCCAGGCGGCATCGGCGCCCGACACCCTCGGGACGTAGGGCCGTCGGATTGCAGTTCTGGAGTTCCGGACCCGCCGGGCGAAGGGTGGTGATCGGGTGAGCCCGGCGGTCCGTCGACTCCTGGGTATCACGTCCGTCCTGGCGTTGGGGGCTACAGGATGCTCCGAATCGGGTGGTCCCGCGGGGCCGGACCCGGACGACTTGGCCCCGCCTCCGGCGTTCCTCACCCAGCCTCGGCCGGCGTACGCGTCAATCCGGGCGCGCTGGAGTGGGTCACCTGGACTCGCGGGAGGCACGTTCACCGTGGGAGCCGACCGCATCCTGAAGGACGGGGAGCCCTTCGAGATCCGGGGGGTGGTCTACGTGCCCGGCTATCCAGGGTACCTGCCGTGGGAGTCCGAGACGGCGTGGAGCCTTCCCGAGAAGCTCCGGAACAGCATCGACCGGGATCTGGAACAGATCGCCGACATGGGTGCCAACACGGTTCGCTTCTGGGGTGCTCCCCGCTACGCCTACGAGGCTCTCGCCCGGATCGGCTCGCTGCACTTCATCCAGACCATCTGGATCGGCACGGAGGTGGACGACCTGCACGATCCCGGCTTCAAGGAGTCGACCCGTGCCTACATTCGGAGCGTCGTGGATCGCATTCACGGGGTCTTCCCGAACGGGTCTGCGCCCCTGATCGCCTACCTGGTGGGGAACGAGATCAGTGAAAGCACGATTCTCGCAACGAACGCCACACACCCGGGCCTGGATCGCTACGAGGGGCGGCATGTCCGAACCGGCCCGGGCCTGAACGCGGCCGAGGTCTTCCTCGCCGAGATCGCGGACTACCTGAAGCAGTACGAAGAGGACAACTACGGCGTCACGCACCTGGTCTCCTACGCGAACCAGATTCGAACCGCCGATCTGATCGACACCCCCTTCCTGGACTTCAGAAGCCACAACGTCTACCCGTACGACATCCCGTACCTGCGGCCGGGTACCACGGCCGGCAGCGTCTCGGGGACGTTCCTCCAGGGGTGGGTGGAGGAGCTCAAGGCCAGGCATCCCGAGGTCCCCCTCCTGGTGACCGAGACCGGCCTGAGCGTCTCGCCGAACGCACCGCACCTCGGGCCGCCAAACTACGGGTACGGCGGGAACACCGAGTTCGAACAGGCCACGGGTCTGGTGCAGGCGCTGGAAGACGTGGCGACGGCCCGTGAGCCGCTGGCTGGGGTCGTCATCCATGAGCTCCTGGACGCCTGGTGGAAGTTCGGGCTCGAAGACTCGTTCACGCAGGACCCGGATGACGTGGAGGAGTGGTTCGGCCTGGTGCGGCTGGCGGGTTCGTAGCCCCCCGAGGATTCGGAGGGCAACGTGGGTCGGTCAGCTGGCGGTTCTTGGCCCTGACGGCGCCAGGATCTCGTCGATGGCATCCGCGAACCCCCTGTTCGGATGGGCCAACACCCCTCGGGCTCGTATCTTGGGCCGGGTCCCCCCGGCGGGGGTCGTGAGTCTTCCCTGGAAGAACCAACGGAGGAGTCGTTCCAATGAGGGTCTGCATCGTCGGCGCTTCCGGAAAGCTCGGGAAGTACATGGTTCGCCACGCCCTCGACCGGGGTTACGAAGTCGTGGGTGTCTGCAGGTCCGAGAGCGTGGGGAAGCTGCAGGAGTTCGAGGGACGCATGACGGTCATTCCGGGGCGGACCAACGATCCCGAAGTCATCGGACGTGCGGTGGCCGGATGCGACGGCGTCCTGACCGTCCTGGTTCCGTGGGGCATTCACGGATACTCGACGGGCACGGCGCAGGCCGTCCTGGACCACGCCGATCCTGAGGCCCGCCTGATCTTCTCCGCCGGGTGGCACATCACGCGGGACGGCAAGGACGAATACTCCTGGCAGCTCCGCTGGCTGGTGCCGATCCTCGCGCGGTTGGCCCGGATCTTCAGGATCTTCGACATCGACGACCAGGTGGAGGCCTGCCGACGCATCTTCGCCAGCGATCGACGTTGGACCGTGGTCCGCGGGAGCGATCTCGAGGAGGGGGAGAGCCAGGGCCTTCCGCTGTGGAGTCGGCACGTCGGGGATCCGGTGCTGGCCAGCAATCGGACCCGACGGGTCGACTTCGCCCTCTTCATGGTGGATGCCCTGACCAACGACGCCCTGGTCCAGGAAGCTCCCGCCATCGTGGGGCGTCAGACGCCTTCTGCCCGGGCCCATCTCGACGCGGCTGGGGGCTCGGCTTCCTAGGCGAGGGTCACGAGCCCCCGGGGACCCGGCGCCCGGGTCGTCGAGATCCAACGTGGTGGAGAGCGTGGCCGTCCCCTAGGTTGCCCCGGTCCCGAGCCTGGAGATGCAGATGGAACTGTCGTCGTCCGCCCTTCCCCGGGGAGGCGGGTTTCCCCGCGCGGTCCGCACGTCGCTCGCCCTGCTGGTCCTCATCGTGGGCGCGTACTTCGTGACCCAGTACGCGTTCCACTACCTGATCGTCACGGAGGAATCGTACGGGAGGTACTGGCCCCAGGCGGGGTGGCTGCTGGCGCACGTCGTGTTCGGGATCGTGGCCATCACCATCGGGCCGTTGCAGCTCTGGTCGCGGATCCGGAATCGGTACCGGAAGTTCCACCGGGTGGCGGGTCGGGCCTACGTGATCACGATTCTGGGCGGTTCCATCGCGGCGATTGCCATGACGCTGATCCGGGATACCGGCCTGGCCTTCCGGACCGGGCTCTTCTTCCTCGCCGTCGCCTGGCTCACCACCACGGGCATGGCCTTCGCGGCCATTCGGCGCAGGAAGATCATGCTTCACCGGGAGTGGATGATCCGGAGCTACGTCGTGACCTTCGGGTTCGTGACGTTCCGGCTCGTTCAGGACACGGTGGTCGACTTGGGTCTGGCGTCCGCCGGCGACATGGCGGCGGTCATGGCGTGGGCTTGTTGGGCCGTCCCCCTCCTCGTGACGGAGGTGGTCCTGCAGGGACGAAAGATCTTCGCGGCCGCCTGAGTCCGCGGGTCCGCCGCAGGATTCACCTTAGATCCAGAATCGCGACCGGTTCCCCAGGCCGGCAGACCCGTGGAGGCATCCCCATGAGAGGCACCCTTCCCACCGTCGCGCTTGCCGTGCTGGCGGTCGTCCCGGTGTCCGCCTGTCGTGGCGAGGCCGGTGCAGACGCCGCTGACGCTCTCATCACGGAGGAGCAGCAGAGGAACCTGGCCGAGTTGGAGACCCGGATCTTCACCCTGGTTCCCGAGCCGGCCACGCCCGAGGACGACCTGCCTGCGGAACGGCTGACCATCGATCTGGGTGACCGCACCCTGTATGCCAACTGGGTGTCACGCGATCCTGCGGCCCCCGCCTTCTTCCTCCTCCACGGGAACGGAGAGCACATCGGGGAGTGGCGCCCGCTGCAGGCCTACCTTCTGGAGAAGGGGTATTCGTCCTTCGTCTTCGACTACACCGGGTTCGGAAGCAGCACGGGGGCTCCCACGGTGGCCCGGCTGAACCAGGACGCCGTTGAGGCGTACCGCCGGTTCGCCGAGCGGGCCGCAGAGGCCCCGGAGCGCATCGCATTCGCCCACTCCCTCGGGTCCAGCATCCTCATGGAGGTGGCGAACCGGCTCGAGCCCCTGCCGACGGCGATCATGGTGCACGGCGCCTTCACGACGATGCGAGACGTCCTGGTGGACAAGGACGTCATCGAACCGGACCAGCGGGAGCAGTACCCGGATCTCTGGAACGGTGTCGAGCAGGTCCGGGACCTGGCCATGCCTGTCTTCATCCTCCACAGCCCCGACGACGAGGTGATCGACTTCTCCATGGGCGAGGAGCTGGCGGGGGCCGTGGGCGAACGGGGCACCTTCGTTGCGCTGGAGACCCCGGGGCACAACAACGTCTATCAGACCCCCGACGACGCGACGTGGGCGCCGATCCTGGAACTGGTTCGGTAGGGATCGCGCCGGGATCCGGGGAGTGTTGGTGCCCTGGGCGGCGGTGTTCGACGTGGAGCCGCTTCCCCCGCATTCACGAGCTCGACACTACTGACGACCCGAGGTTTCGATGAACGACCTGCAGTTGAGTCTCGTGTTGGTCGCCTCTATCTGGGCTGCGGTCAACACGTTGATTGCGGGCTACACCGCCGTGAACGCTACGCGAGATCGCGTGCTGACCGGAGCGACCGACGACGGTTTGCCGTTGTCCCTGGCCCATCGCCGGATCCTCTACCGGAACGATTGGCTTCCCATGAAGGTCGGGTTGGCCACGGTCTCCCTGGGGTTTGGGGGCTTCATCCTGGTGCTGCCCGGCCTCGCCAACGAGCCGGGGCTGCTGCGGGTCATCTGCTACGCGGCTGCTCTCCTTCCCTTCGGAAGCTTCCTGGGATTCTTCGTCCTGGGACTTTCCGACCGCCAGCTCATGCTTGAAGTTCTCTCAGAGGCAGCCCGTGACTCTTCCCAGCCGGGGCGGCACAGCGGGGGTCCCGACGGTCCCGGATGACCGGACCCCGCACCAGAGCGGTCTCCGCTAAACGCGGCGGAGTTCTGTAGGATGACCGCGTCCGACGGGTGAAATGGGCGGGGCGGTCTACATCGATCGGTCGACAACCTCAGCCGGCGGTCATCCCATGGGATGCAGGACTTGGCTCCCAATCCTGGCGAGCACGGGGGCGGCCCTTCTCTGCTCGGGGCCTGCGGTGGCTCAGGATTATCAATCTCGGGACAGCGCGGGGGTTCTCCTGGTGTGGACTGCTCCGACCCCGGCCACGTCCGAGTGGAGGGTCGACCCCGAGCCGGTGCTCCAGATCGGGAAGATCGAGGGTGCCGATCCCTACCTGTTCACGGAGGTGTGGGACGCGGCACGGCTCGATGACGGACGGATTGTTGCGGTGGACGTCGGGACGCACGAGGTCCGAGTGTTCGCCGGCGACGGCACCCACCTGTGGAGCTTCGGTCGCAGAGGCGAGGGACCCGAAGAATTCGGCGGCCCACCGTGGATCGTCGTGGCGCCCCCGGACACGATCGTGACGTGGGACGCCGGCCACCTTCGGCTCTCCCGGTTCACCCTGGAGGGGGAACTGATCCACCAGCAGTCTCTGAGCGGTGCGCTCGAGGCTCTGTCGTTGTTTCCGTGCCCGGTCTGTCGCGTTTGGCAGCCCGCTCCCGACGGGACGCTGCTGAACACCATGACTTCGTCCCAGGGCATGGGAAATTCGGGCGTGCAGCAGCAGCTCAGGCGGGTGGTGTTCTACGACCCGACCACAGGATTCGCCCGGGAGTTCAGCCCGGTGCTGGCGGGGCGCATCTCGTGGATCTCGGGGAACGCCAGGCACCTCCGGGGCTACCACGATCCCCTGTCCCCCTCCCAGGCCGTCGCCCGGGGTCCCGACAGTGGGATGGTGACCGTATCTCATCCCGAGCGAGCCGAGTGGACCGTGTACCGGCCCGACGGATCGGTAGCTCAGATCGTACGCCCTGCCATGAAGAGAGACCTGGGCGGCGAGGAGGCGAGGGCCGCCGAACGCCGGCGGGCCCCAGAGCTTGCCGAGCAGCTGGGCGTGGGACACCGGGAGTTGATCGAGGCCATGGATGCGCTCCCCGTCCCGGACAGTCTGCCAGCGATCCGCCGGATGTTCTGGGACCGTGACCAGCGCCTCTGGGTCGGCAGCCGGACTCGCGATTCCCAGGGGATGGGTCCGTTCGGCGTCTTCGATCGGTCCGGGCGCTGGCTTGCCGAGGTGGGGGTCCCCCGGGATCTGGTGGAGATTCTCGGAGTGGGGGACGACTATGTCCTGGCTTCGTGGAGGGACGAGTTCGATGTCGCGTATCTGCGTCTCTACCGGCTGGAGAGGAACCCGTAGGCCGGGCTCCCGGGGGGGAGGAGATGCCTTCGGACCGGGATATCACCGAGGAGGGAAGTGTGAGTTGCAGCGATGCCCCGGGAATGGGGAGACGGGACTGGCTCAAGCTCGGCGCAGGTGCGGCCCTCGTGGGGTTCAGCGCCTGTGATGGCCGGGGGGCCCTCGAGGAGCTGCGCCCGCCGGCAGGCGCGGCCGACGATGCGTGGAGGGCGGTCCGAGGCCGATTCCTTCTCGAGCCCGGCAGGGCGTACCTGAACAACGCCAGCCTCGGGATGCCCCCGAGGGAGGTGGTCGACGCGGTCTGCGAAGGGTATCGCCATCTCTCCTCCGAGCCCCTCGATGGCAAGCACCTTCTTCAAGACCAGATCGCCGAAGAGGTCGTGCCGCGCCTGGCGACGCTGCTTGGAGCGAGCCCCTCGGAGGTCGTCCTCACCCGGAACGCCTCGGAGGCCCTGCACCTGCAGACCACCGGCCTCGACCTGTCTCCGGGCGACGAGGTGCTCATTACCAGCCAGGAGCACCCCGCCGGACGCCGCCCCTGGTTGTTCAGGGCCGCCAGGGACGGGGTGGCGGTCAACGAGGTCTTCGTGCCGAGCCCCCTCCCTACCGAAGAGGAGATCGTGGAGGCCTTCGCGCGTGCGATCACTCCCCGGACCCGTGCCATCGCCTTCTGCCACGTGACCCGAGGCGGCCATCGGTACCCGGTCCGAGCCCTCTGCGAGATGGCCCGTTCGCGGGGCCTCGTCAGCCTGGTGGACGGCGCGCAGGCGGTGGGGCAGTTTCCCACCCACCTGGGCGAGCTGGGCTGTGATGCCTACTCCGCCAGCCTGCACAAGTGGATGCTCGGGCCCTCCGGTACGGGATTCCTGTACGTGCGAGCGGCCGCCCGCGATCGGATTCGGTCCGCGTTCGCCCACGATGCCTCCCTGGAGAGTCCGGCCTTCGACCCCCCGGGGACCCTGGACCTCCCGGTGCGAGCCGCTCTTTCTTCGGCGCTGGACTTCGTGGAAACTCTCGGTCTGGAACGAATCGAAGCCCGCTGCCGGTTCCTGTCGGACCACCTGAAAGCCCGCCTCTCGGAGTCTTCGAGGGTCACGTTGCTCTCGTCCAATGCCGGCCAGAGTGCTCCCGGGAGCACCATCTTCGAGGTGGAAGGGATCGACGCCCTGGAAGCGGTCCCCCTGATCGAGAGTCGGGCGGACGCGCACATCGACGAACATCAGCGCGATGGCCACAACGCCATCCGGATCTCGACCCACGTCTACAACACCACGGAGGAAGTGGATCGGGTGGTGGCCGCCCTGCTGGATTGACACTGGGATTCGTGCACCACCGGGGCGGTTGCCACCCCTGTGGTATGGCTCGGCGACTCGCACCCCCCACCTCGGATCCCCATCTTCGTTCCGGGGCCCCTCCGGGGGGTGGGCAGTCCAGGAGGCGTAGCCCCGGCTTCAGTAGGAGACCATGGAGATGATCCAGGCTGCGCGCCCATGTGGGAGGAGGTCGCGGCGGTGAACGCGCTTCCCCCGCCGCCTCTCCGGCCTGACCCGGTGCTCAAACGTCCTTCGGAATTCTCCAAGGCCGAGTTCGTGGACTTCGAGACTCTTGTGCGACGAGGCTTCGACGGTTCGGACGGCGGCCTGCCGGCGCGGCTGCGCCGTGCGAATCTCCTTGCCTACCAGGCCGGCACCGAGGGCGAGTGGGTGGGGATTGCGGCACTCAAGCGGCCCCATCCGGCATACGTCCGGGAGGTCGCCCGCGGGACCGGGTTCGACCTGGCCCGGACGCAGGGGGAGCTGGAGCTCGGCTGGGTCTTCGTCATTCCGTCGCATCGGCGACGGGGGGTGGCGCGACAGCTTTGCACGCGACTGCTGGGTCGGGTAGAGGGCCGGGCGGTCTTCGCCACGACGCGATCCGACAATGGAGCGATGAAGGAGATGCTCGAGGCCTTGGGGTTTCTGAGGGTGGGGCGGCCGTTCTCGCGGCGAAGGGAGGCGCTCGTCTTGTTCGTGCGTCCAGGGGAGGCGGGCAGGAGTGGACCTGCGTCCCCCGAGGCGAAGGTCGGGGGCTGACCTCTCGTCGCCCGAGGCCGGTGGCGCCATCGAGAGACACGCGAGCTACTTCAGGAGGGCGGGATGGATCGACGAATCGAAGAGGTCCTTCGGCATCTGCACCCCACGGGGGGATTCAAGCCCTGGCACGGAGGCCCCACGGCCCTCGGGGCGCTAAGGGGGGTCTCCGCCAGGGTCGCCGCATGGCGCCCGTATCCCGATCGCCACACCATCTGGGAGCTCGGACTGCACGTGGCGTACTGGAACTACGCCGTGGAGCGGCGTCTCCGCGACGGTCCGTCGGGGTCGTTCTGGGGAGCTCCGGCGAACTGGCCCCGTCCCGGGGCCGCCGGGGATGAGCAGTCATGGAGAAAGGACCGGGGCCGGATCCGGGAAAGCCACCTTTCGCTTCGGGACAGCATCGCGGGATTCGACCCCGTGAAGCTCGACGAGGTCGCGGGATCAGGGAGTACGACCTATGCGGACCTCATCACCGGCGTGCTCCTGCACGACACCTATCACGCCGGACAGATTCAGCTCATGAAGCGACTGGCCCGAAGTCACTTCGGGGAGGGCTGACGGCCGCCCACTCCAGGGTACACAGCGGGGTCAACAGGAACCGCGGAAGCCGTACAAGAGGATCTTGGGCTCCAGCGTCCGAGGGTCGATGCGGCTCCCCAGCACGTAGTCCGTGCCGACCTCGTACACCTCCAATTCGGCGGGCACGGTCACCGCGCCCTGGAACCGCCCCCGGGTGCCGTAGCAGTGGAGGACCGTCTGTGCGTCTCCAGGGACCGATGCCACGATCCAGAGTCGCCCGCCGGGATCGACCCGGAGCCCGCTGAACCCGGGCAGGTGGTCGGGCCGCTCCCCGCGCAGGTATCGTTCGATGATTTCCGCTCGGCCCACGGGATCGGACACGAACTCGGTGAGGGTCTCGGCGTCCGCTCGGATATGCGCGTCCCTGGGCGGACGACGGGACACATCCAAGGCCCAAACCCCTGAGGCGGCGCCGTCCAGGTCGAGGAGATGCACCGTCGCCGAGTCGCTCCGGGCAAGGAAGACCAGCGAGTCCGCGACCGCGAATTGCGTCGTCGGCGAGACGGGAAGGTAGGTCCGGTCCTCGTTGACCCAATGAATGATCGGGGCTCGCTCGTCGATCAGGCGAGCATCACCGCTCGGACCCACGAGGTAGAGCGGCGCCGTGAGGATACTGGTCACCCGGCCTTCGATCCTCTCGCCGGTAAGCCGAAGGTGTGCGAGGATGTATCCGTGGCGAGAGCAGGCCAGCCGAGCGGGTGGTCGAGGCAGGTCCGTCCGGTCCTGAAGACGGCGCTGGTCGACGATTCCCCGAGAGGGATGGACCTCGGTGAAGCGCATCAGGTTGAAGTCCCAGACCAGCGCGGATTCCGGTCCGCAGCGACCCAGCCAGCTCGGGGTCGAGAATTCGTTCGGACCTTCCCCTGGACGACCCAAGGCTCTGAGAAAGGCCCCGTCGGCGTCGAACGTCCAGACCGTCTGGGCCATCCCATCCGCCACGACGATGGTCCCGTCGTCGAAGCGCGTGGCTCCGACGGGGTTTTGAAGAAAGACCAGCGAGTCTTCCGCCCGCGGCAGTTCGTTCCACAACTCCGCCACCTGTGCTTCCGGAAGCTGTGTGGCGGCCAAAGCGCTCGGGAGAGCGGTGGCGATCATCACCTGGCGAAACGTCCATCGGATACCGATCTGCATCCAGCCATGGTGCCGGGGGCGGAGCCTCATCACAAGGGCATCGGGGGCGCACCGATTCGAAGGTCCGCCACAGGCAGTGTGCCCGACCGCAGACAGGAAGCGGACCTCGTGCGCTCCGGGTCCCAGGGGTGTGCAACCGTGACCTGAACCGCCTTACTGGAACCGGAAGACCAGGGGGAAGACCACCACCACGAGCCACGCCCACACGGCGTAGACCGGGATGTACGCGGTCTGCCATCGTTCCAGGGAGCTGAAGCTGCCCCGCTTCAGGACGAAGCGGGTGTAGAGCACGGCGGACCAGCCCAGGTTCACCACCAGGATGAGGTTCTCCCCCAGGGCGGCCACCCGATTGGGGCTGAACCCGAACTCGCTGATCCGGGCCAGGATGGCCCAGAGCGCCATGGCGTCCACCAGGAGAGCACACACCACCAGCACGAGTTGAAGGGTATCGAAGAACCCTGGCTCCGCCTGGGGATCCCGAGCGGAGATGGCGTAGAGGAGTAGACCCACCACCAGGACCAGGAGGAGGTCGAAGCCGATGAGGACCTCCCGCTCCACTTCGATGCCGCTGCCGGTCCACACCATGGTGACCAGGAAGGCCAGGAGCAGGAGTGTGAAGAGGGGGGTGAAGAGAAGGGTGAGGACCGGCGCCATGTTCTCGATGACGCTCTGCTTCGCCTCCACCAGCCAACCGGCGATGACGATGGCCCCCATGACACCACAGGGCAGGATCCAGGAATTGAGCAGTCCCTCGGGGTCGACACCGATGGCGCTGAAGACGAAAACGGTGGATCCCATGAGCACACCACCGCCCATGGCGATGAGGGCGAGGTAGATGAACCACTCCCCGGAGAAGCGCACGTAGTTCATGCGCTGGTCGTGGCTCCGCCAGGCGCCACCTGCGTAGGCCACGCCCACGGCGAGCCAGAGCGCCATGGGAAGGTGGAGGGCTGCGAGGACTTCGGTGCTTCCCCCCGGTGAGAAGGGGAAGAGGTTCACCGCCAGTGCGCCCACGACGAAAGGAACCGACAGTGCCACGATCCCACGCCGCTCCATTCCTCGTTTCCAGGCGAAGAAGCCTGCGAGGAACGGGAGGACGAAGAGGCTGAAGTTCAGGGTATAGAACGACTGGGCCGCCGCTGAACCGTCTTCGATCTTCATGCCGAAGACGGAAGGCACCTTGATGGCCGCCGCTGCGGCGATGGCCAGAGCCAGGGCGACCCAGGCCTCCCGGCTCCACCCGCCTCGCCCCGACCCGTCCTCGTCCACCACCAGGCGCTTCCACAAGCGCTCCGAGTGCTCTCGGGCGAACTCCCGGGACAGGACGTCGAGCTGGCCCAGGCGCTTCACCCCGATGAGGAACGCCTCCTCCTCGTCCAACCCGGCCTCCTGGAGATCCGCCACCTGGCTCCGGAGGTGGTCCTCCAACTCGTCCACGTCGGTCGCGGCGATGGGCTGCCGCCGCTGCAGGTACGAGCGCCACTCGTTGATTCGTTCCTCGAACACCTGGGTGCCTCCTGCCTCGGGCATCACGCCATCCGGGGCGTGAGGTGGAACGGAGTGAACGGGGTCGCGCGGAGCGTCTCGTTCACGACCTGCCACTGTCGCCGCTGGTCCTGGAGCTCGTCGGAGCCTCGGTCCGTGAGCCGGTAGTACTTCCGCCGACGTCCCGCCTCCGATCGCCCCCAGGTAGCCTCTACGAGGCCGTTCCTCTCCAGGCGATGAAGGACCGGGTACAGCATGCCGTCCGTCCACTGCAGCTTCCCGCCGGAGAGCTCGTCCACGCGCTTGATGATGGCATAGCCGTAGCTCTCGCCTTCGCTGAGGATGGCCAACACCAGAGGCGTGGCGGACGCGGCGACGAGGTCCTTGCCTATCTCCACTTCGGATCCCTGTGCGAGATCATTCTCGAATCCCTCTGAAGGATCATCCAGGAACATCGGGTCAGATACCTAGAGCCAGTATGCATAATAGATCTATGTATTGCAAGAGAGGATACGACGACCCACGGGTGGAGACGCGGCGGCGTGGAAGAGACGTCCTGAGCACAAACGAGGAGGGGGGATGCGGATTCGCGGGACTGGTCGAGGAGGGGGGTACGCGCCCCTGTTCGCGACCCTTCTTCTGGTCGGATGCGGGCAGGTGGACCAGGGGAACACCGGTTCGCGGAGCTTCCAGCGACATCTGGCCCTGGAGGACTCAGCCGCGACATCGGCCAACGTCAGCATCGGCGATGTGAACGCCGACGGTCACCAGGACATCGTGCTGGTGAAGGGACGGCACTGGCCCCTGGAGAACCTCGTTCTGCTGGGGGACGGTGCCGGTGGCTTCCGACCGGCTTATCCCCTCGGAGGCCCTCCCGACCGCTCCTATTCCGGACTCCTCGTGGACATGGACGGGGACGGTGATCTGGACGTGGTGGTCAGCAACGACGACCCGGACCCGAAGCTCGTGCATCTCAACGACGGCACCGGGCGGTTCTCCGTGGGGTCCACCTTCGGCCAGGGCGACTGGTCCACTCGACATATCGGTGTGGCGGACCTCGACGGGGACGCGCTCCCGGACGTAGTTCTGGCCAACCGATACGGGTCCGATTCCGGTCCGAGCTTTGTCTGTCTCGGTGTCGAGGGGGGACGATTCCAGAACGAGTGCGTCGCGGTGGCAGAAGGGTCCGCCACCACCATCGAGGCCGCGGACGTCGATGATGACGGGTCTCTCGACCTGGTGGTCCCCCACCGGGATGGGGGGCAGAGCTTCGTGTACCTCAACGACGGCGGGGGCGGCTTTCCGGAGCGCCGCCCGTTTGGCCCGCCGGACGCCGCCATCCGGAGCGCCCGGCCGGCGGATCTGAACGGTGACGGCGTGGTGGACCTGGTGGTGATCGACCAGCGCACCGGTCCTGCCATCTTCTGGGGTCGTTCGGACGGGACCTATTCGGAAGCCGAAGGGCTCGGCCCGCCCCAGGCGATGCCGTACGCGGTAGCCGTGACCGACCTGGACGGGAACGGTCGTGCGGATGTCATCGTCGGCTACGTGGAAGCACGGCCGGTGGTCTACTTCAACGACGGTCCAGGCGCCTTCACGGCGGTACCCTTCGGGAATGCCGAGGGGACGGCCTATGGATTCGCGGTGGGCGACCTGGACGAGGACGGGTTCCTGGACATCGCCATGGCCCGCTCGGGCGCCCCGAACATGCTGTACTTCGGAGCTCCAGGAAGCGGCAGCGACGGGTAGGGGCACGCGAAAGGTGCCCCAGGTGGCGCCCTCGTGTCTGAGGGCGGACGGAGGACATCGTAGCGGCGCCTAGGTGTCCCGAGGGCGGACGGATACGTACCCCTACGTACTGTTCCCGACTGGGCCCCCCGGCACGTTGCGGTAGAGCCACTTCCCTCCCACGCCGGAGCCTCAGATGGGCCGAAGGATCGACCGCGAAGCCTGCCCTGCCGTGATTCCTGGGGCGTCCAACCGGACCCGGCGCGTCCTGTGGGGCGCTCTCTTCCTGATGGTGTCACTTTCCGCGGGCTTCGGGCCCGTTGCGAAGCCGTTGGATGCCCAGGTGACGCGCCGCTGGATCACCGAGACGACCGCGACCTTCGGGAGAAGCGGCCCCGCCTACCAGGGAAACCTGGTGTCCACCGCCGTGGTGGTGGGGGACCTGGGAGCCCGCTGGGACCTTGCGTCGGGCGCCGGTTGGGGAGTGTCGGGTGCCGGCGGGTACGACTTTCCGAATGAAGCCGTCCTGGTGGGGGCGAGAGTGCGGCTGAGTCGGCGGTGGGGCCCGCGCCGCCTGGAAGGTACGGCGTCGGGATTCTACTCGAGCCTCGACCAGGGGCATCTCGGGAGCACGGTGGGGGTCGCGTTCTATCCACATCCCTGGGGGGCGGTGGTCGCGCAGCTCGAGTTCATGCCGACCTTTCCCCGCGAGGAGTGGGACTCCCCGGAAGTGAATCATGGACCGGCCCTCTCGCTGGGTATTCGGGCCAGCGAGCGCCTGGGCCTCGCTTCATGGGGGGGTGCCGCGGTGCTTGCCGTCGTGGCCCTGATATTCGCGCAGGCGCTGGATGGTGGGCCCCTGTGTTGCTAGGTGGCCGGCCCGAAGAGGTGGCGTTGAGGCCTGGGAGGACCGCATCATACGGCCACGCACGCTTGGATGAGTCCCGGACCAGAAGGGGGTCGGCCCGACATGAGCGAAGTGCATCCGGACGGCGACCTGGAGGCGCGCGTCGCGCGGCTCGAGCGGGTCGTGGCGGAGCTGGTGGACCGATCTCCGAGGAGGGAATCACCCGCCCGGGATTCTGCCGGGGAAGGCACACCGGTCGACACGCCCACCCTTGAAGAACCGCCCGGTTCCCCAAGGGGTCCGGATCCCCGTAACGGGCTCGGCACGGGGCTCGACGCTACGGGTCCGCGATGGGACACGGACAAGCTCCTGGGCCGGGCCGGAATCCTGTTCGTGGTTCTCGCCTTCGCCTTCCTCCTGAAGTTGTCCTTCGACCGGGGCTGGATCACCCCCGCGCTGAGATTGGTGGCCGGGACCGGCGCGGGCGTGGGTCTGCTGATCGCCGGGCTTCGTCTGGAGGCTGCTCGGAGGCGTCTCGCGCAGGCGCTTCTGGCCGGGAGCATCGCCCTTTTCTACCTGGTGACCTACGCCGGCTCGCAGTTCTACGGGTACTTTCCGCCGGCGCTGGCGTTGGCATTCATGTCCACCGTCACCCTCCTGGCCTTCGTCCTGGCCGAACGGCAGGACTCCCCGGCCCTGGCAGTGATGGCACTCGTGGGTGGCCTGGCGACTCCGTGGCTCCTGCTGGTGGAGCCCGGCGACGGCGTGGCCATCTACCTCACCCTGGTCCTGCTGGGCGGGGGCGGTGTGTACGTGCATCGGGGATGGCCCGCGTTGCTGATGACCCTGGTGGTCGGGGGCTGGCTGAGCGTCGCGAGCCACACCTTCCTTCTTCCGGGGTACGGGATCGCCACCTTGGGGCTGGTGGGTACCTTCTGGCTGGTGACGGCGGCCTTCCCGCTTCTCCGCCCCGTGCTGAAGGCCTCGTGGAGTGACGAGAGCCCGGTACTCCTCCTTCGGAGCGCGGCTGCGTGGGGGTCCGGCACGGCCGTCCTCATGCTCGTCCACCTTCTCTCGCTGGGCCGGCTTGGTGCCGGGTTCCTCTTCCTCGGGCTGGCCGTGATCTTCGCCTGCCTGTGGCTCCTGGTCCGGAGGAGTCCGTCGTCCGGCTCGACCTCTGCCGAGGGCTCCGCACTCGCGCTGGCCGCAGGGGTCGGGATGGTGAGCTGGGGCATGACCACCCCCCTCCTTCTTGCCGTTGAGGTCGTGGCTCTGCTGGCCTTCCGGGAGAGGATCGGCGCGCGGGCGCTGGAATCCATCGGTCATGCCATTGGTGCGGTGGCGGCCGCCGTGTTCCTGTCCCAGTCGCTGGCCGGCGGAGGAGGGGGATACCTCGGATTCCACCAGGGCGCGGTCCCCCACCTGGGATTCCTCGCGATGGTGGTTCTTGCCGGAAGCTGGGCGGGTCGGCGGGCGTCGGTCTATCGGTCTGCCGCCTATGTGGGGCTCCTCGTATGGCTCTTCGCCGATCTCGCTCCACGTCCCGAGGGCCCGGCTCTGGTCAGTATTGCCTGGGCGGTGCAGGGCGTGGGTGCCTTGGTAACGTCTCGGGTCCGCAGGAGCCATGCCGCCCAGGCCGCCGGTCTGGGCACGCTGGGATTGGTGGCCGCGAAGCTCCTCCTGGTGGACCTGTCTCAGCTGGACCCGGTCTGGAGGATCCTCCTCTTCCTGGGGTTTGGCGCCACCCTCCTGGGGCTGGGGTACTGGCTGAACGCCGAGGGTCCGGAGGAAGGGCAGCCGGACTCCGGGTCCCCATGACCGGCATCCAGGCATCCCGTGCGGGCGTCTAGCCGCTCGGGTCTGGCGTGGCCGGAGGGGTGAAGACCCCTGATGTGGCAGGACGCAGGGGGGCCACGCCCCGGGGCAGGTGAAGCGGCGGGAGAGGAGGCGCGGAGCCAGCGCCTTGCCCCTCTCGTCACCCCTTGGACATCTTCAGCCCCTCCCGTCGAGCCTCCGGCCCTCCGGAGCCGCAAGGGGGGACGGTGCGGGCGCACCCACCGTGAAGTCCGGGTGCGGCGCCGAGCCGGCCAAATCACGGATCTTACGGGTACCGTCATGACACTGACAGCATCGGGGCGTCGCGCGTTCGGGCTTCTGATCGGCCTTCTCCTGGCCGGGTGTGTCTCCGTGGGGAAGACCGTCCTGGACACGTCGTTCCAGGCGAATCCCGTGCCCCGGGATGACGTCTACGTCTACATGCCCGGGGACACCGTTCCGGAGCATACCCGGGTCGCCATCCTCGACGCAGAAGGCGACGCCGACCTCTTCAACAACGCGGACCTCCTCAACAAGCTCCGGGAGGAAGCCGGGAAGCTCGGCGCGAACGCCATCATCATCGGCGAGTTGGAGGACCCCAGCACCGGAGCCCGTGTGGCGAAGGCCATCCTGGGGACCACGGCCAATCGGACGGGCCAGGCGGTAGCGATCTTCGTACCGAGTCGAAGTCGCACCCGACAGCAGGAGGGCGACCGCCGCCCGTAGTCGGGTCAGGGGAAAGCACGCCATGGCCCTGGGACCACTGGATCGATTCGAGCCCCTGGAGCCTACGGATCTCGGTGTGCTGATCGAGCGGTACGCCCCCGATCTCCGCCCCAACCCTGCCGTCGACCGGGTGAGCATGTACTTCTCCGTGGGCATTCTCACCCTCTTCGTGGGGCTCGCGGCCTACGGACCGCTGGGATGGATTGGGGCCTTCGTGGTGTCGCTGGTCATGGTGGTCCTCTCCGTCGGTTTGGTGGAGGGGTACCGGTACCGACGGCTGATGGAGTTCCGGGAGATCGTCCGAAACCGACCCTGGCAACTCTACGGGGGGATCGCGGAGAGCTTCCGGCGGGACCTGGAGGTCCAGCGCGCCCGCCTGATGGGACCCCGCTCGGAGTTGGGCCGTGCGAGGGCTCCGCTGGAGGAGGCGCTGGAGGAGGCCCGTCGCTCAGAGGCCTACTGGACCGAACGGTGCCGGCAGGACCCGTCCAGCCTGTTGGCAAAGCAGCAGGTGGAGACCGCGGAGCGGCTCAGCAAGAAGTTCGACGCCGCACTCGGAGAATTGCTCGAGCGGAGCCGCATCCTCCTGGACTTCTTCAACTCGTGCGAGGCGAAGCTGGTGGCTCTGGAGCACGGCAGGCGGGACGTGGAAGAGACCCGGCGTCTGGCCGACCTCAGTGACCGGGCGGATGAGGTGACCTCCGGGGCCGATCTTGCCCTGGAGGGGATCGCCCGGGAGGTGCTGAGCCAGGCCGTGCGGGTGGGTGAGGCACTGGGGGCCATGGAGCGTCTGAGGATCCAGGAGGCTGCGGGGGAGCTTCCCGTGGACCAGATGGAGAGCGTTGCGGACCAGATCATCGAGAGTGCGGACTCGGAGCGACGGCTCCTCTCGCGCCTCGTGGCGGCTCTCGGACCGGGGGAGGACTGAGGGAGACGCCCCGGAGGCGACCTCCACCGACCCCGGGGACATGGGGCCGGCCCTTCGCGCTCGTGGCGAGGCAGGAGAGGGAGGTCTACGTTGGATAGAGAGGGTCCAGATATGCCCACGCCCAGAGGGAGCGCCATGGAGAGTCTCCGGGGCCACCTGCTGGTCTCCAGCGGCGGCCTGTACGATCCGAACTTCCGCCACACCGTGGTCCTCATCGGCGAGCACACTCCGGACGGAGCCCTGGGTGTCGTCCTGAACCGTGCCCTCAACGTCACGGTACAACAGGCGGTACCGCCTCTCGGAGACCTGGTCCCGGACGGGGAACCCCTGTTCGAGGGAGGTCCGGTGCAGCGGGAGAGTCCCGTTCTCCTCGCGGAGCTCGCCCGGCCCGATCGTGCGGATCTCCTGGTATTCGAGTCCGTTGGCTTCCTCGTGGGGGACGTCCCCACCGAGGCGGAAGGGGACATCGTGAGGGCCCGCGTCTTCGCGGGTTATTCCGGCTGGGGACCCGGCCAGCTGGAAGCCGAGATGGATGCGGACACCTGGATCGTCGAGCCCGCACGAGTGGGGGATGTGTTCACGGACGCACCCGAGCTCCTCTGGAGCCGGGTCCTGGAGCGAAAGGGGCCCGACTTCCGGCTCCTGTCGATGATGCCCTACGACCCCACCATGAACTGACGTGGCCGGGTCGGTCCCGGAACCATGTTCAAGTCGTTCTACCTACCAGCTCCCGGCTCGCTCTGCTTCTCGGTCCCCCGGGGCAGGCCTTCGGTCAACCGGAGTGGGTGGGGTCCGGTAGCGCCCGGGGGTCGCGCTGATCGCCGGCCCCCCTGCGCACGGCGGTGGAGTCGGGAAGCAGGCGGTCCGCAGGAAGGGCCAGGTCTCCGGACCCCAGCTTGTCCACACCGTCGACGCTGATGGCCAGCAACCCGTTCTCCAGGACCTCCACGTAGTTGCGCTTCTTCAGGTACCAGAGGGGGAAATCCAGGTGCTCCCGAGGCACGGCCAGCATCCGCTCGAGGTGGGAGGGAGCGAGCCCGGCGTTGTCCGGGTCACGGCGGCGCTGGATGTAGAGGAGCGAGAGGACGGCGTGGAACAGTCGCTGGTCGTCGCTCCGATTCGAGTCGGCCGTGTCTTGCCGGAAGACCTGCCACTGCTCGCTCCGGTCCCGCTCGTAGGAGGCGTCGTAGGCCGCCCGGGAGTCCGGATCGGTGAGGATCTCGTACGCACTTCGGACTTCGTTGAACAGGTCCGCATCTCCGGTGACGTCGTTGTCCGGATGGTAGCGCTTCGCCAGGAGCCGGTAGACGCGTTCGATCGTCTCCCGGTCCGCAGACGGGCTGAGCTGGAGGGTCTCGTAGTAGTCGACCCAGGGCTGCTCGGGCATGCAGGGGCTTCCTTGAATCGGTGTGCGAGGAGGGAGTCCGGCTCACAAGATATGGAATTGCCGACGGGGTGGGCTACTCGGGTGGTCGGCTCGGAGAATCAACGCTCGCTGGCGCCGGCCGGATCCACCGCCAGCGCCTCCTGAGCCAGCACCGTGTAGAACGACGTCCAGTGGGGAGTGAGAAAGGACCGGTAGAGCCACGCAGCGTCCTCTCTCCGCCCCGCCGCATCGAGTCGCCGTGCGAGATGGAATCGGATCCCCGGCTCCGGAAACCACCCCCCCTCCGAGGGGTCGTGGATGATCCACAGCTCGTAGGCGCGCATGGCTGCCGCGAGGGCGGCCTCCTCGTCTCCACGTCGGCCGGCGAGTCGCGCCTCCACGTCGGCGGCCACGGACTCGGCCCAGAGAGGAACGGTGCTCTCCATCGGACCGAGCGCCAGGAGAGCGTCGCGGTAGGCCCTTGCCCGGGCCGTGTCCCCGATGGAGGCGTGGAACGCTCCGATGGCCCACGCAGCGGCAAAGGCATCGATCTGCGTCTCCACGGCCCACGCCAGGGAGTCCAAAGGGGCGAACGGGACCAACTGTTCCGCTGCGTGACGAGCCATCTCCCGGTCTCCCGCTCCTGCGAGTGCCATGGCCACGAGATACCGGTGCACGTAGCTGCGCAGAACCGGGTCCACCGTTGGAGCGTGGACCATGGAGTCGATTCGGGACGCCTGGCCAAGAGCGGCGGAGATCTGGAGGGCGGCTCCGAATCCCAGCTGCCGGTGCATGACCTGCCCAGCCGAGTCCCGAAGGAACTCCGCCAGCCGCAGGGAGCGGTCCAGGTCCACCAGTCGGGTGATGCGCAGCGCACCGATGACGGGTCCGGCGGGTTGCCGGGAGACGGCGCGGATCACGGAGTCCAGGGCGGGTTCGGGGGCGGTCAGGACGGAGAGGCCTGCCCGGAATCCTTCAGGGATGGGCCCTTCGGGGTTCACGCGGTCCAGGTGCATGCCTGCTGCTGCCGCCGCGGCGGTGTCACCCGCGAGGAGGTGGTGGAGCCCGAGGGCGTAGAGAAGCGGGACGTTCAGTGAGTCCAACTCCAGGGCCCGCTCCACCGTGGGCCGGACGTCCTCGAACCGCCGATGGAGCATCCAACCGTCCTGGGTCTGGATGATCGCCAGGGAGGCCCAGGCGTCGGCATCGCTGGAGTCGATCTCGATGATGCGCTCGTTCAACATGGCCGAAGTGGCCGCGTCGGTGTCGTCCAGTGCGCGTGCGGCCTCCACCCGCAGCCGGTTACGCGGCGTCAGGCGATCGCGGAACGCCATCGCCCGGTCGATGATCTCGCGCAGACCCACCTTGGGCTGGTTGTTCAGCGAGAGCACCCAACCCCGGATCCTGAAGTGCTCCAGGTGGGCGAGGGCGAAGGTCGAATCCGCCGCGACCGCCCGCTCGATGGCTTCCGTGGCCTCGTCGAAGCGACCGCGCCGGGCGTGGGCCATGGCCTCCAGATAGGCGCCGAGAGCCTGGGGACTGGAGGTGGCGTGCTGGTCCACCCTTCCAACCGCGGGAATCGCATCGTCCCGCCAGAGAGACGCCACCAGATCGACGGCCAGCTGATCCACCAGAGGACCCACGCTGTCGCTGGGCGCCGAAGCCCGTACCGATGCGATGGCGGCCGCGTCCTCGGACTCGTGGATTCGCAGGGCGACCTGCAGGCTCCCGCCGGCATCCAGAACGGTCCCGGTCACGAAGTGCGAAGCATCAAAGCGGCGGCTCGTTTCCGCGAGTCGATTCTCATCCAGGTCCGCGAGCGGAGAGGCCGAGGCCATAAGGACCGGGGGCCAGAGGGCCCGGGGATCCACGACCGTGATCCCCGGCGTTCCGTCCACCCCCACGGCGATGAGGTCCGCGACCCCCTCGCCGAGGCTCTCTCCACCGGGAGACCGGGAGTGCAGCGGGAAGATGGCCAGGCGGGTCTCATCGCGGGCGTCTCCTTCGACCCGGAGAACGATGTAGGCGACCAGGGCCGTTCCGGCCACAACCAGTCCGGCGGCCAACACGGGCCACCACCCCAGGCGCGAAGGGTGGTGGGATGGATCTCGCGAGACACGAAGCTCAGGGCGGAGCTCGTAGATCCACGCCAGGACCACCGCCACCGGGAAGCCCAGGAGGGAGATCACCACCACGAAGCGGAGCACCGATCCCGGGAACCCCAGTGCGGGCAGGGCGATCTCTGCGGCCTGCCAGACCACGAACGCCCCAGCCGCGTATGCCGCGGCGACACGATAGACCTTCCGGCGCTTCAACTCGGTGAGGAACGCCTTGAGGCGGGACGGATGCTCCTCCATGGCAGCACCTGCGGTTCAGAGCCCAGTTGGGAGGGGGCTTCCTGATGATCGTGTGCCCGGTCCGCTTTCGCCAGCCGACGCCTCGGGGGACCGTGGACCCCGAGTCGTTGGTGAAGGGGACGGGGCGACTGCATATGCCACGCCCCCGGAAGACCGGCGATGCCGACCTCCGGGGGCGTGCGTCGAACCGGGGTCTGCGTGTCTAACGCCGAGCCGGACCGCCCACGACGTACCCGAGGCTCTCGATCCAGAGCGTGTTCCCCTGGGGGTTCTTGCCGTCCGGAGTGGTTGTGAAGTGGGCCCGGACCCGACTTCCGTCGCTCAGGGTCCCGGAGACATTGAAGGTCCTTGCACCGCCTTCGTGCGCCACGATCCGCCAATTCACGCTGGAGCCCGCGGACGGGAAGAACCCCGAGGGGGTGAAAACCACGAGGAAGAAGTTCCCGGTTCCCTTCATGTGAAGGTCCATCGTTCCGTCAGGATTGGTCCGTTCGAAGTTCCCCATGGGGCAGATCCCATTGGGGCCTTCGGTGGGGAAGAGGCCACCGAAGGCAACGAACTGACCATTGTTGCTGAAGCCGGTGAGCATTCCGCAGCCCACGTCCCGGTTCAGCATGGCGCCCATGTCGGCCCCCGCCATGAGTTCGTCCAAGAGCGCCTGTTCGGTCTCGGAGAGGCCGGGGTCGTCCTGGCCGGCCTTGGCGGCGGCGGTGGGGAGGTCGAGGGTCCGCTCCTCCGCAAGCGGGTCCGCAGGGGTCTCGGTGCAGGCTGCCAGCACCAATGTGGCGCCGACCGTGAGCAGGATCTTCTTCATGGGAGGGCTCCTTGAAGGAGGGGGATCAGACCCGCGCGAGGATCCTCAATGCACTATAAACAGATGTTCAGCAACGCCTTTAACGCGTGACCTCGGTGTGGTGAGGCCGGACCGGAGACCGTATCCTGCAAGCCGGGCGGTGGCGACCACCGTGGGTGGTGGGCTCACAGGGTGGTGTCCGTACGGAGAGGGGCCGACGCATGAAGAGTAGTATGGGCTGGTGGACCGCGGCGGCCGTTATCGGGCTCCTGGCCGGTCCGGGCTGGGTCCGGGCCCAGGTCCTCCAGGGCACGGTCCTGGACGAGGAGGCGGGCCGCCCGGTACCGGCGGTCCTGGTGGCCCTGCAGGACGCCAACGGGCGCCAGCGGGCGGCCTCGCTATCGGATTCTCTCGGGTTCTATCGGCTGAACGCACCCGGCGCCGGCGACTACTACCTGGTGGCGGAAGGTCTCGGCATCGACGTATTCCGCTCCCACCTCCTGGCAGTGGCGGCCCGGGACGAGGCCTACGGGTTGGACATCTTGGTACGCCGAGTCCCCGTCCCGATCCAGGGGATCGAGGTGACGGTGGAGCAGCGACTGGCGTTGGAGCGCTCGCTCCGACACCTCATCGGCGTGAGCCCGGGTTCGCTCCGAGTGAGGCCCATCCATCGCGACGAGATCCTCCGACAAGCCGCCCGCGGGAACGGCCTCGTCGAGCTCCTTCGGGAGTGGGGCGGGCCCAGCGTGGTCGTGATGCGCACGGTGGACGGGCCCTGCTTCAACCTCCGTGGGCGCTGCGTGCCGGTGTACCTGAACGACGCCCGCATCCCCCGTGGATTCGGGGACGCCGTACCCGTGGAGCTGGCGGGCGTGGTGTTGGTGCTCCTTCCTGGAGAAAGCGTTCGCTACCCGGGCGGGGGGGTCTTCCTCTATACCTCGGGCTGGATCCGGTAGCGGGGCGGGGGCGGCATTGCCCTGCTCCCGCGAAGAGAGCGGCGGAGCCCAGCCGAGGCGAGGGGTTCAGGGCCGCGGTCAGTCCCCGTCCATCCCGTTGATGCGCTCGAGAATGTCCTTCTGCTCCTCGAGCTCCTGCCGGGTGGCCCGCGGGTCGAGACGTACTTCCTCGGCGGCGGTGATGGCTTCCCAGAAGAGGGCATCGGCCGCACCATCGCCGTTCGTGTCCACCCTTTCGCTCCAACCCAACGCCCCGTTGGCGAAGTTCAGCCACGCGGTGAGGAGTTGGCGGTCCAGGAGCTGGTCCATCGCGCCCCGGCTGTCGTTGGTCCACAGGACGTCCGAGGAGGAGTCGAAGCTGTCGGTGCCGGTACGTTCCTCGTCGAACACCGCCGACATGTGACCCGCGATCCGCAGGTAGCAGCCCAGGGTCGCCTCATCCAGGGATCCCCCTCGGTTCCCCCTGTACAGGGTCATCCAGTATCCCGCGCCTTGCACGCGTCGCGCCGTGCCGGTCACGACCACGTGTGTGAGCGCAATCCCGGTTCCCCCGTCCTCGTCGGACACGGTCAGAAGGACGGGGTAGTAGCAGGCGTCGGAGAACCGGTGGGATGTGCGGACCGTGATGTCCCGCGGTGACAGGTCCGGGCTGGGGAAGGGGTCGCGATTGGGAGGATCCAGCAAGTAGCTGCCCGTCTCCGTCTCCCCGTCGGCCCAATCCAGCAGGAGCATCAAGTCGTCACTCCCCGGATCGGTAACCCGGGCGGCCAGGGGCAGCGTACCCCCAACAGAAAGGAGGAAGGTGGGATTGCCGTTCACCATCGTGGCGCGCCTCGACCGCACCGACGGGCTGGGCGCCTCGTTGAGAACCGCGACCTCGAAGGAGGCGCTTCCCTCGCCTCCGTCCTTGTCGGTCACGGTGACGGTCACGGTGAAGGTTCCCTCGGAGGGATCGCCGGACTGGCTGGTGTCTCCATACGGACACGCCGCCGTCACCGTCCCCTCCAGCCTTCCGTCTGCAGCCGCGAAGTCCACCGTGCCGTCCACCGTGGCATCGTAACCCTCCACGTCGTGGCACTGGACCACCGCGGTGAAGGGTGCGTCGTCGAGCCCGGGGTCACCGAAGCTCGCCCTGACACGGAGGGTCTGGCCCTCCACGATCTCGGTCACCTGGTCTTCTGGGATCCAGACGTCCGGCGCAACGTTCAGGACGTTCACCGAGGCCTCCGCGCTGGCGGAAAGCGCCTCGACCTGGTCGTAGACCGTGAGGATGACCGGGATCTCCCCGTCGTCCACTCCCCGGAACATGGGGCGCTCCAGCGAGGGGTCGTCCATGAGGTCCGCAGGCGCCCAGGAAAAGGTGAGAGGCAGGCCCTCGGGGTCGACACTACCGGACCCGTCCAGCGGGACCACATAGCCCTCGTCCACCTCGTAGGGCCCTCCGGCGTCGGCGGTGGGCGGCTGATGGGCGCACGGAATGGCGGTGTGGGTCTCCCCGGTCGCGTACTGCAGGTCGGCAAGGCCACAGGTTAGGGGGAGTACGTTCTCGCCGAAGTCCGGGGTCATGGCGCCCCCGAGCGACTGGAACGGCTCCGCCGCATCCGGATCATCCGGCACCCCCACCTCGAACTGGAGCCCGGGGCCGGAAGCGGCGCCCACGTCTCCTTCCGTCCCCAGGACTTGCCCAGCCTCGACCCAGTCCCCTGCGCTCCACCCGTTCGCTGCGACACTTCCAGTGGCGAAGTGGGTGTACCGGGTCCATTCCCCGTTGGGGTGCTCGATCCAGACGTAGTTGTTGTAGTCGGCGCAGGAACCGATCACGGTGTCATCGTCCACGCAGCCGTGCTCGGCTCCGTCATCGTGGGCCTCCGAGCCGTCGGCGGAGAGTCCGTCGCCGGCCTGCCCGTCGTTCCCGTGACGGTCGACGATGGCCCGAATAGTCCCGGAGGCCGCGGCGACGATCTCCCCACCGACCTCTACTCCCACCAGGTCGACCTGGCTCGCGGGCACGTGGTCGTGCGCATCCGAGGCGACCGTCAGCGAAGCCCCATCGATGTAGGGGATGCGGTAGATCCCCTGGGATTCGCTGTACTCGTCGTGACTGAGGGCGACAGGCGGGGGCTCTGGACCCGTCTCGTCGGGGCTGGTCACGGGATCTCCGCACGCCGAGATCAGGCCAAGGACCAAGCCGGCCATGATGGCCGTCCTGTACGACGGTGCGGGGGGAAGACGGGTACTCATTCCAACGGCTCCTGCCTGATACGGATCGGGGTCGATACCCCGGCTTGCGGTCCTCGGGGTGCAGCCTTCGACAGGTGCCCTTCTAGGGACTTCTGCGCGCACCCGCCTACTCAAAGCTCAAAACCGGTGGAGAGCCGGTGCAAGGAATTTTTTTCCGGCGGGGGGACATTTTTGCCGGTGCGAGCGTGAAAAGGGTCCGAATTGCCCCCGAGGGTCGCGTCCCCGACCCCACGGCAGGCTCGGTCCGGTCGCGTGAATGGAAGGGCCGGTCTATCCTTGCGGGAGATCGTGTCCCCTCGACGGAGGCCTTTCCCTTGAAGTGGAGAGCGGAGCTCACCGGCATTCTGGCCCTGGTGGCCCTGGCGGGTGGTTGCGGGCCCGAGGAAGAGTCCCGCCCGCCCAACATCATCTACATGCTCGCCGACGACCTGGGGTACGGGGAGGTGGGCGCGTACGGTCAGACCCGGATTCGCACCCCCAACCTGGATCGGATGGCGGCGGAGGGGATGCGCTTCACCGACCACTACGCGGGAAGCCCGGTCTGTGCCCCGTCCCGTGGGACCCTCCTGACGGGGCTTCACACGGGGCATGGGCAGATCCGGGACAACTTCGAGGTGGGAGGCTATCCGGATCCGGACGAGCTGGGCCAGATGCCGCTGGACTCAGGCACCCTCACCGTGGGCACCATGCTCCAGGAGGCGGGCTACGTCACCGGTGTGATCGGGAAGTGGGGTCTGGGAGGGCGCCTCTCGAAGGGCCAGCCCCGCTTCCAGGGCTTCGACTACTTCTTCGGATACCTGGATCAACAGCTGGCCCACAACTTCTATCCCACCCACCTGTGGCGAAACGGTGAGCGGGTGGAGCTGGACAACCCCTCCTTCTCCCCTCACCAACGCTTCCAGGGCGACGATCCTTCCGACCCGAGCCAATACGGGGAGTATCAGGGGACGGAGTACTCGTTGGACGTCATGGCCGACGACGCCCTGGTCTTCCTGGAACGGCACCAGGACGAGCCGTTCTTCCTCTACCTACCCTTCACGGTCCCGCACCTCGCGCTCCAGGTGCCCGACTCCGCCCTGGCGGAATACGAGGGAGCCTTCGAGGAGGAGCCGTACCTGGGAGACCGGAGCTACCTCCCCCACTACCGGCCCCTGTCCGCCTATGCGGCCATGATCACCCGCATGGACGCGCACATCGGCCGCATCATGGTGAAGCTCACGGAACTCGGGCTGGACGAGAACACGGTGGTGTTCTTCTCCAGTGACAACGGCACGACCTACACCGGGGGTGTAGACGCCGAGTACTTCCAGAGCACGGCCGGGCTTCGGGGTCTGAAGGGCTCCGTCTACGAGGGGGGCATCCGGGTACCCCTCATCGCGCGGTGGCCCGGACGAATCGAGCCCGGATCGGTCAGCGCGCACGTGTCCGCCTTCTGGGACATGATGCCCACCTTCGCCGGACTGGTGGGTGTGGACCCTCCGGCGGCCATCGATGGGGTGTCGTTCCTTCCCGCCCTCCTGGGGGAGTCGAACCAGCAGGTGCACGACCATCTCTACTGGGAGTACCACGGGCTCTGGAACGGGGCTCAAGCCGTACGCATGGGGCAGTGGAAGGCTGTGCGCCTCGGCGGGCATGACAATGCGGAGGCTCCCATCGAGCTCTACGACCTGGAGTCGGATCCGGGGGAGAGCCGTGACGTAGCCGACGAGCACCCCGAGGTGGTGGCTCGTGCCCGTGAGGTGATGGAGTCCCGAACCGAGGCCCGACTACCCCGATGGAACTTCGCCCGCTGAGCGTTCGGGAGCGACTCGGCCTCCCCCGGAGTGACGCCCGAAACGGCTCGGTCGACCGCGCCCACGACCCTCCACTTCACCATTGAACGGAACGGATGGGATCATGCGTAAGACCTACCTTGTGCTGGCCATCGTCGGGGCCGTGGTGCCCTATCTCCTCTTCGGGTCACTGATCCTGGAAGGGGCCGGCATCGACGTGTGGATGCGGCAGCTTCTCTCGGATCCCGCGCCGCGGGGCCTCACCGGCGACATCACCCTCAGCGCCGTGGTGTTCCTGCTCTGGTCGTTCCGGGAGAGTCGGCGGGTGGGGTTGGCCCGTTGGTGGCCTTTTCCGGTGGTGACCTTCACCATCGGCCTGTCCTGTGCCTTGCCACTCTTCCTCTGGGCCCGGGAGGGTCGGATCGGGGATCAGGCCTGACGAGCCACCCGCCCGATTCTCTTCTTCTTCGAGGAACTGCGCATGCTTCCAGCGCCTCGTTGCCATCCATGGCACTGCGGCCTCCCGAGGAGCGAGTAGGAACGGTGTCGAAACCCGTTGAACCGATCCTCTGGGCCGGTGCGATGCTGGCCGCCGTGCTCGTGGGCCTCCCCCTGGGGGCCCTGGCCTCGCTGGTGATCTTCCCGTGGTCGATCCTGGTCTGGCCCCTTCATCGACGCCGATCCCGGGAGTCTCCCGATTGGCCCCCGGCCTACGGCCTGGAACTCTGGCAGACGGCCCTGGCCAGCGCGGTGCTGACCCTTGCCGCATTTGCCGCGTCCCGACTCACCGAACAGGAGTTGCTGGATCTCCTCTTCCTTCCGGTGGCCTACCTGTCCGTGGGAGTCTCCGCGGCTGCGGTGGCGCTTCTCACCTTCTATGGCGCGTCGTCCAGCTCCGGGGGAGAGCCCCAGGACGGCCCGGACCTGGATTGAGACCTCATGCCGACGGACGGCCGGTCCGGAGACGGCACCGCTCGAGCCCTCGAACTCGCCGACATGCACGGAGTCCATGACCCATGACTGCACGCCTTCCCACCGCGTTCTGGCTGGTCCCGTCCCTGGTGGTCTTCGTCGCAGCCCCGACCCGCTCCCAGCAAGTTGGGGCGGACACCCTGGGAGTCACGCTCACCTACGCCGTGGGTGCCGACCTCTCCTTTCTCAAATGGGCCGAGGAGACCCGCGGGATCCAATTCAAGGAGAACGGAGTGGTCCGGCCGGGCCTGGACATCTTCCGGGACCACGGATACGACTGGATCCGCCTCCGGCTCTTCCACTCTCCCGATCGGCTCCCGAACGACCTGGAGTACACCATCGCCCTCGCACAGGATGCGAAGGCACGAGGCTTCCGGTTCCTGCTGGACTACCACTACGCGGACCACTGGGCGGACCCGCAGCAGCAGTGGGCCCCCGCCGCATGGGACACGACGGACATCGACGTGCTGGCGGACTCGGTCTTCGCGTACACCCGGGAGACGATCCGCGCGTTCCGGGAGGCCGGGGTGATGCCGGAGATGGTTCAGATCGGAAACGAGGTGCGGAACGGGATGATGTGGCCCCTGGGCCGCCTCCCGGACCACTGGGACAACTTCGCTCGTCTCTTCAAGGCGGGGCTGGACGGCATCGACGCGGGCCGAGGCCAGGAGGCGCGCCCGCTCATCATGCTGCACTATGACAATGGGGCCGACACCCCGGGGGCCAAAGCCTTCTACGACCGGTTCCACTCTTACGGGATTCCGTACGACATCATCGGTCTCTCGTACTACCCCTGGTGGCACGGGACCCTCATCGAGCTGCGGGACAACGTCCTCTCCCTCCTGGACCATTACCCGGACAAGGATATCATCCTGGTGGAAGCCGGGTACCGGCCACACGAATACCGGGACAACCCGCGTCCCCCGTTCCCGGAAGACCTTCCGGGCGGGCCCCGCAAGGCCTTCCTCGAAGCGGTGAACGAGACTCTCCTGGGTATCTCGGACCGCCGGGTGAAGGGGATCTTCTGGTGGGAGCCTGCAAGCGCCTGCGACCGGGACTACTTCGATGCCGATTGCGAGGTCCGCCCCGTGATCACGGTCTTCGACAGGTTCAAGCGGCGGGAGTGAGCGAGGACGGTCCGAAGCGGTTAGGCATTGACGTATCCGCGCGATGTGGCGACCGTTTTCCGAGGCGTTCGGGCATGGGTTTGCCGGAGGCGCAGACAATTTCTCCGGGCGACGATCTGGATCGTCGAAGATCGCCGCCCCGATCAGATTTGTGGCCGCGGTTGGTCACACCTCAGCGCGGGGGTTGCCGCGCAAAAGCAGCAGTCGGGAAGTACGGTTCATCGTGGCTCCGACTTGCACTGCACAGGAGCGCATCGATGCGTACGAAGGGAACCGTGAAGTGGTTCAACGATCAGAAGGGTTTCGGGTTCATCACTCCGGAGGACGGGAGCAAGGATTGCTTTGTTCACCACAGCGCCATCCAGATGGACGGCTTCAAGAGCCTGGCCGAGGGTGAGTCCGTGGAGTTCGACATTGTCGACGGGCCCAAGGGGCCCGCGGCGGAGAACGTGATCCGGGTCTGATCCGGCCGCGACTTCGGTCGTCGACATCGGGGTCGGCTCCTTCGGGGGCCGGCCCCTTTCTCGTTTCAGGCAGGCGCCAGGGTCGCCGATCCTGCGGCACAGGGATTTTCGTTGACAGCCGACGCGTCTCGCTTCAGTCTGCCGGGAGGCGCGGAGCCGGGTGCATCGCTCGCCAGGGCGTTCACCGAGGCCGGCTCCGGAGGCCGACCTGTCGATCCGTGGCCTCGGCGAGGTCACACACGGCGCGGGTGTGCCGCGTACCGAGAAGCAGTCGGGATGTGCGTGTGAGCGTGGCTCCGACTTGCGTCACAGGAGGAGCGCGAGATGCGTACGAAAGGGACCGTGAAGTGGTTCAGCGATGAGAAGGGCTTCGGATTCATCACCCCGGAGGGTGGTGGGAAGGACTGCTTCGTCCACTTCAGCGCCATCCAGGGCGACGGATTCAGGACGCTCAGCGAAGGCGCCGAGGTGGAGTTCGAAATCGTTGAAGGCGCAAAGGGTCCCGCGGCGGAAAACGTGACACTGGTCTGACGCCGGTGCTCGTCGTGCCGAGAGGGCCGTCCCCGGATGCGGGGGCGGCCCTCTCGATTCATGTGCGTGAGGTGGAGCGCTCCCGAAGGGTGGCCGGACCGGGTGCATCTCCCCATGATGGCGGGACCGGGTCCACCCTTCCGCCGGGAGTCGTCACGATGTCCCTCCCCTCTCGATCCGGGGCCCCGCAGGCCTCACGCCCCTCGCGACGCGAAGCTTGAAGCGGCTCGCTCGCCTGCCCAGGCTCCGGAACGCCTACCTGCGTCGGGGAATCGGGGTGTGGCTGCTCTGCCGATTCGTCCTGGCGGCCCAACCCGGAGGAGGTCTGGCCCTGGACCTGCGGACCACGGTGGCACTCCTGGCGGTGGTGGTGGTCGTCGTTCTGATGTATGCGAGGCGGCGCTGGGAGAATGTCCTGCTGGGGAATCTCGGCATTCCCATGGCTCAGGCAGCCGCATGGGCAGCCGCCGTACCCGCGGTTGCGGAGCTTCTCATGCCGGGCCCGTCCCCGGAGCAGGGCACCCCGGGGAATCCCGGGTCGGTTCCGCCGCACGACCCGGCGAGAAGGGCGGCCGCATCGAGCCGGAAGATCATTCCGCTCCTCGCCGTGGGTGCGGCGGGTACCTCGCCGCTCGCGCCGGGACGGCCCGACGCGGGCGCATTCGTCCTGCACGCGGATGGCCTGGGGAAATCCTTCGGCCGAAAGTCCGTCCTGAAGTCCGCGTCCTTCCGCGCAGTTTCCGGACAGGTCACGGCCCTCATGGGGCGGAACGGAAGCGGGAAGACGACCATGCTCAGGATCTCCGCAGGGGCTCTGGGGGCGGGGTGGGGAAGCGTCTTCTGGCGGGGTGAGTACCGGGAGCGTCCGCGCCTGCACCGCCTCGCCCGCGAGGGACTCTTCTTCTCAGCTCAGGAGTCGGCCCTCACCTCCCACTTCACCGTGCGGGAGCACCTGGAGATGGTGGTGAGGACCTTCGGTGGAAGGGAGCGGATGGACGACGTGGTCCACCGGATGCGTCTCGAGGCGTTCCTGGACCGGCGCCCGCACCGGATCTCCGGAGGGGAGCGCCAGCGAGCCTCGCTGGCCATGGCGCTGCTGCGCGACCCGGTGTGCCTCCTCATGGACGAGCCGTTCGCGGGAATCGCTCCCGCGGACCGACCGCTCATCGCCGCCGGGCTCGGGGTGCTGCGGGACGGTGGATGCGCGATCGTGGTCTCCGGGCACGACGTGGAGGACCTCTTCCAGGTGTCGGATCAGGTCATCTGGGTCGTGGCGGGCACCACGCACTGGCTGGGTGGGCCATCCGAGGCGGCCCTTCACCCCCAGTTCCGGAGGGAATACCTGGGCCCCAGGGGACAGATCTAGCCGCCCGTTTGCCGCCGGGCTGCCGGCCGAGCCGCCGGCTGGCACGCGCCCGCTCGGGTGCCGGTCTCCGCGAGGTGCCCCAGGACGCGTTCCCGCCTCCAGGGAATTCTGGACCGTTCCTTGCAGCCGTCTGACCAGCATGAACACCCTCCTGGTCCTCGGCGGACTCGCCTGGGCAGCCGTACCGGCGGTGTCGTTCCTGGATTCCCCCGCCTTCCGATGCGAGCACCACCCGCTCGCCCGGCTGGCGGTAGAGGTGGACGAAGGGATGGCGCTCGAGTCCGTGCTGGCTCGATTCGAGGCGTACACGACGCGTTCCGGTCCGGATGCCGGCGGTGTGGCGGTGCTCGGGGACATCATCCCCACGACGCCGGCGGGCGACACTCGAGTCACCCGTCGCATCCTCTTCATCGAAGATCTGTGGCTGGACGAAGCTCTGAAGCTCGTGGCCTGGTTCAATGGCGGCGGCAGAGTGGAGGGCACCCGGTTCCTGTGCGACGACCTCACGGGAGCGGCGACCGGCGGTTGACATATCAACAGACGTTGATATGATTGTCGGTATGAAGAACTCCCCGCCCAGCTCCGACGCCATCCTCCTCCAGCGGTTCCAGGCCGTGGCGGAGGAGACGCGCCTGTCCATCGTCCGGCTCCTCTCCGCCGGGGAACGGTGTGTCTGCGAGTTGCAGGTAGACCTCGACGCGGCTCAGTCCCGGCTCTCGTTCCACCTCAAGAAGCTGAAGGACGCGGGAGTGGTGGAGGACCGTCGGGACGGCCGCTGGGTCTACTATCGCCTGGTACCCGAGGCGCTCGAGGAGATGCGGAGCGTTCTCGGGGAGCTTGGGAGCGTGTGCGAGGAGGCGTGGCGGGGACGGCCGGACTCCCGCTGCTGCGGATGATGGCCGACGTCGTTTTTTTGCCCTCAAACATCAACGATCATTGATGGAATGGACCCCTCGGACCCCCACGGGTCGCCACGACCGGGATCGGTCCCTTACCCGGATGCACGCATCCGGACGGAGGAATTGTCATGAGTGACCAGCTTCGGGCCACGGTCCGCGAGAAGTACGGACAGGCTGCGCTGCGGGTGGTGGAAGGAAGGCGAGGAGACTGCGGTTGTGGTTGCAGCTCGGAAGGGAAGGACGGCTCCACAGACCCGGTCACCCGGGACTTGTACGATCGGGTCACCTCGGAGAGCCTTCCGGAGGGGGCCATGCTGGCCTCTTTGGGGTGCGGCAACCCCACGGCGCTGGCGGATCTGAGGCCGGGAGAGGTGGTCCTGGACCTTGGGAGTGGAGGCGGGATCGACGTCCTGTTGTCGGCACGCCGAGTGGGTCCCACCGGGAAGGCGTACGGACTGGATATGACCGACGAGATGCTGGAGCTCGCCCGGGCCAACGCCCGGGAGGCGGGAGCGGAGAACGTCGAGTTCCTGAAAGGGGACATCGAAGCCATCCCCCTCCCCGACGCATCGGTGGATGTCATCGTCTCGAACTGCGTCATCAACCTCTCCGCGGACAAGGACCGGGTCCTCGCGGAGGCATACCGCGTCCTCAAGCCCGGCGGGCGCTTCGCCGTCTCGGACATCGTGAGCAGGGATGACGAGGTTCCCGAATTGGTGCGGCGGAGCCTGGAGCTGTGGGCCGGATGCATCGCGGGTGCCCTCTCGGTGGGGGCGTTCCGCGCCAAGTTGGCTGCTGCGGGATTCGACGATATCTCCCTGGAGCCCACGCGGGTCTACCGAGTGGAGGAGGCCCGGGCCTTCCTCGAGGAGGCGGGCCTGGACCTGGAGGCCCTGTCGGAGGAGGTGGACGGCATGTTCATGTCGGCGTTCGTTCGCGCCCGGAAGCCGGAGACCGAATCGTGAGCGACGCCTCGGGCCAGACATTGCGGGCGCGTTTGTCCGTACTGGATCGCTACCTGACCCTCTGGATCTTCCTGGCGATGGGTGCCGGAGTGGTGCTGGGCGCCCTCTGGTCCGACGGTGTCCAGGTACTGAATGAGCGGACCCAGCTCGGGACAACCTCGCTTCCGATCGCCGCCGGGCTGATCCTCATGATGTACCCGCCGCTTGCGAAGGTGCGCTACGAGGAGCTCGGGGACGTCTTCAGAAACTGGCGGATCCTGGCGCTCTCCCTGGTCCAGAACTGGATCATCGGCCCCATCCTGATGTTCGTGCTGGCGGTGGCCTTCCTCCGGGACTACCCCGAGTACATGGTGGGACTGATCCTCATCGGTCTGGCCCGGTGCATCGCCATGGTGATCGTCTGGAACGAGCTGGCGGATGGCGACAACGACTACGCGGCCGGTCTGGTCGCGTTCAACTCCGTCTTCCAGGTCCTCTTCTACAGCGTCTACGCCTGGTTCTTCATCACCCTCCTGCCGGAGTGGCTCGGGCTGGAGGGGGCGGTGGTGGACATCACCATGGCTGAGATCGCCACGAGTGTCTTCATCTACCTGGGGATCCCCTTCCTGGCCGGAATGGCGACTCGCTTCGCCCTGGTGCGGCGGAAGGGGAAAGAGTGGTACGCCAGGGAGTTCATCCCCCGGATCTCTCCACTGACCCTGGTGGCGCTCCTCTTCACCATCGTGGTCATGTTCTCCATCCAGGGGGAGGCGATCCTGGACACTCCGGCGGGTGTCGTACGGATCGCGGTGCCCCTTCTGATCTACTTCGTGGCCATGTTCCTGGTGAGCTTCGCCATGGGCCGAGCCGTGGGCGCCGACTACTCGAAGACGGTATCGGTGAGCTTCACGGCGGCGAGCAACAACTTCGAGCTCGCGATCGCGGTGGCGGTGGGGACCTTCGGGATCGCGCACGGGGCGGCGTTCGCTGCGGTGATCGGTCCCCTTGTGGAGGTACCGGTCCTCCTGGGGTTGGTACACGTGGCCTTCTGGCTCCAGCGCCGCTGGTTCGGGGCTGAAGTCGGTGACGGAGGCCCCTCGCTGGACCCGGACCTCTGCGCCACCGAGGTCACCAGCGGGGCCCGGCGGGCCGGAAATGGGAGAACGTCATGAGGATCGCCCTGTTGAGCGACGTGCACGGCAACCTTCCGGCTCTCGAGGCCGTCCTGGCGGGGATCGACGGAGATGGTTGCCAGGCCATCTACCACCTGGGAGACCTGGTGGGATACGCTCCCTGGCCCAACGAGGTGGTCACCGGGCTACGAGAGAGGGGAATCGCCGGCGTGGCGGGCAACTACGACTCCACGGTGGCCACGGGGTACGATCACTGCGGGTGCCAGTACGAGGATCCACGGCAGTCGGAGCTGTCCCACCTCTCCTATGCCTGGACCCTGGAGCACACGTCGGCGGAGACTCGGGCGTGGCTCGCCGCCCTCCCCTTCCGTCTGGACCTTCGACCCCTGGGGGGGCACCTGGCAGGCCCCACGCTGCGGCTGATCCACGGAAACCCGGTGCTGAACACGGTCTACTGGACCGAGGACCGGTCGGCTGATTTCTGTGGCAAGATGGCGGAGCGAATGGGCGCTCGTCCCGGGGACGTGGTGGCCTTCGGCCATACCCACAAGCCCTGGTCCCGGGAGTTGGATGGAGTCCTTTTCGTGAACACCGGGTCGGTGGGGCGTCCCAAGGACGGCAACTGGCGAGCCGGGTACGTGGTTCTCACGCTGGGCGAGGGCGAGGGCGAGGTGGAGGTGGACTTTCGGCGGGTGGACTACGACGTGGACCGTGCGGCCCAGGCCATTCGCGAGAGCACCCTTCCCGACGACTTCGCCACCTACCTGCGGACGGGTGGGCGGCTCGACGCGGACGGATAGCGAGCGGTCTCGGGCTTCTCGCGGCCGCCCTGGTGCGGATCGAACCCCGCTGGATCCGCGGCTACTGGTAGCGACACGATTCGGCCCTCCCGGCGTAGGGAAGGACGGGGCTTGGCGCGCGGTGGAGGGATGGAGGCCCCACCAACCTCCACCGGACTCCCCACAGGCGACCGCCCCAGCGGACCCTTCGCCACACCTGGGGGGTGAAGAAGGATCCCGTTCTCCATCCACGAGTTCGACCCATGCATCGTCCCTTCCTTCCCGTAGCGATCTTCGCCGCCCTCGTCTCCGTCGGATCCGCCTGCGTGGGTGGGACCGAGGGCACCGGCCTTCCCCGGAACAGCCTCAGCTGGGTGGAGGGCATCGTGACCGACACTCTGGGCCAGGCCGTGGTGGCGGCCGCCATTCGCCCGGGGGAGTTCGCCTACCGGTGCGACACCGGGGAGCTGGCCTCCCCACCTCTGACCGGGTTGGGGGCCACCGGATCCCAGGGTGACTATTTCCTGGAGATCGTCACCCCGGCGGCGGTGGACCGGGACCTGTGTGTGGACCTGGTCGTCATTCCCGCGGGTGAGGCACCCCAGGTCTTCCAGGACGTCGCCGTGGTCTTCACCATTCCCAGCGATCCCGTAACGACGACGGTGGACCTGGTCTACGGCTCCGACCCGGGAGCGTGATTGAAGACCCGACGGTTCCTGCCAGAGGATCGAGCCGCGTGCCTGGCGGTGTTCGACTCCAATGTCCCGGGGTTCTTCCGATCTGCGGAGAGGCAGGCTTTCCAGGCCTTTCTCGAGGATCCGCCGGGTCCGTTCCTCGTGCTGGAAGACCGGGCGGAGGGCATCGTCGGGTGTGGCGGGATCGCCGAAGAAGGCGGCGGGCTGGCCAGCTTGTGCTGGGGGATGGTCAAGTCGAGCCGGCACGGCCAGGGGCTGGGCCGGAGGATGCTGGAAGCCCGCCTCGACCTGATGCGCAGGGATCCGGGCATCGGGACCGTGCGGCTCGAGACCCTGCCCCAGACCGTTGGATTCTTCGAGAAGTCGGGATTCCAGGTGGCCTCGCGGGAGCGGGATGGCTACGCTCCCGGAGTGGACCGGGTGGTGCTGGTCCGCGGACTGTAACCCAAAGGGCCCGCCGATGGGGTGCCCGGGAGAGCCTGCAATGGCCGAGCCGGCCGTCGTGAATCTCAAGGAGAAGCTCGCGCTGTTCTCCGACCACTGGTCGCCCCGGATCGCCGGTGAGCTCAACGGCCAGTACGTCAAGCTGGCGAAGCTGCAGGGCGAGTTCATCTGGCACCGACATCCCGAGGAGGACGAGCTCTTCCTCGTTCTCTCGGGTGAGCTGGAGCTCCACCTTCGTGACCGTACGGTGCGGCTCCGAGAGGGAGAGTTCTTCATCGTGCCCCGGGGCGTGGAACACAAGCCGGTGGCCAGGGAGGAGGTCCATATCCTGCTCCTGGAGCCGGTCACAACCCGGAACACCGGTGACACGGTGAACGAGCGCACGGTGGAGGATCTCCCGTGGATCTGACCGAGCCCAACCGCCAAGGAGGGCACCGACCATGACCGTGGACGACCTGAGGACGATTCTGTTGCGCGATCTGGCGACGGTGAAGCGCGAGCTGCTGGCCTATCCGGACCCTGCGGACATCTGGGCGAAGCCGGACGGGATCCCGAACTCGGCGGGGACGCTGGCGCTACACCTGGCCGGAAACCTCCACCACTATGTGGGGGCCGTTCTGGGAGGAACGCATTATGTGCGGGACCGGGAAGGGGAGTTCGGAGACCGGGACCTTCCCCTGGAGGAATTGCTGGGCCGGCTCGACTCCACGGCCCGGGTCGTGGACGCGGTACTGGGCGAGATGGACGGGGCCCGACTCGACGAGACCTTCCCGGCGGACTTTCCCATGGGACGGGTGCGCACCGGTCGGTTTCTGCTCCACCTGGCCATCCACTTCGGGTACCACCTCGGTCAGATCGACTACCACCGTCGGATGGTGACCGGCCAGGGCCAAGGCGTGGAAGCCCAATCCCTCAAGGCGATCTTCTAGCGGGTGAGGTGGGCGGCGCGCCCTGAAGTTCAACGCACCGTCGGTCGCGACGAGCCCCTCAGCCCCCCTCGTCCTCGCCGCCGTCCGCGTCGTGATCCGCCCAGTTCTTCATGTCGCGGATCCCCTCGCGGCCCTTCACGAGAAAGACCACGTCCTCGGCGATGTTGGTGGCCAGGTCCGCAATGCGCTCGATGTTCTGCGAGATGAGGAGTACCTCGAGCCCACTCCCGATGTTGCGCGGGTCTTCCAGCATATAGGTCACCATGATGCGGAAGAGGGACTTTCGAAGGGAGTCCACCGTGTCGTCGGTGGCATGAACCCGCATGGCGGATCCCGGGTCGCGGGCGACGAAGGCCGCCAGGGAATCGGAGAGCATCTCGCGAGCCACGTCGCCCATCTCCTGAAGTTCCCGGAGCTCCGGAGGCGGAGAGGACTTCCGCATACGCCGGACCGCTCGAGCGATGTTCACCGCATGGTCCCCGACACGCTCCACGTCGTTGGCCACCTTGAGAACGGTGATGATGAGGCGGAGGTCGGACGCCATGGGCTGATGGAGGGCCAGGAGCTCCTGCACCCGCTCGTCAATCAGGCTCTCCATCTCGTCGATCTCGCCGTCCCCTGCGCGAAGATCCGCAGCGACGGTTGCGTCCGCGACGGCCACAGCCTCGAGCGCCCGGGCCACAGCCTGTTCCACCCTGCCGGCCATCGTGAGGAGGAGCTCCTGGAGGCCATCCAGCTCCTCGTGGAAATGCCGCTTGGGAGTGCCGTCCATGTTCATCCGAATCTCCCGGTAACGTAGGCCTCCGTCCGCTCCTCGGACGGGTTGGTGAAGATCATGTCGGTGGGGCCGTACTCGATGAGCGCACCCATGTAGAGGAAGGCCGTGTAGTCCGAAATCCGGGCTGCTTGCTGCATGTTGTGGGTGACGATGACGATGGTGTAGTCCTTCTTGAGCTCGTAGATGAGCTCCTCGATGCGCTGAGTGGCAATGGGGTCCAACGCCGAGGCGGGCTCGTCCATGAGGACGATCTCGGGCTTGACGGCCAGCGTTCGGGCGATGCAAAGCCGCTGCTGCTGCCCTCCGGAAAGCGCGTAGGCCGAGTCTCCCAGGCGGTCGTGGATCTCGTCCCACAGGGCCGCCTGCCGGAGCGAATCCTGGACCAGACCGTCCAGGTCACCCTTGAAGCCATTCACACGGGGTCCGAAGGCCACGTTGTCGTAGATGGACTTGGGAAAGGGGTTGGGCTTCTGGAAGACCATTCCGATCCGGCGCCGGACCTCCACGGGGTCCACGTCGTCGTCGTACAGGTTCTTCCCGTGGAAGTCCACACGTCCCTCGACCCGGGCGCTCCCCACCAGGTCGTTCATCCGGTTGAAGCAGCGCAACAAGGTGCTCTTGCCACATCCGGATGGGCCAATGAGGGCGACCACCTTGTGGGCCGGGACCACCAGGTCCACCTCCTTCACGGCCTGCTTGGAGCCGTAGAAGACGGAGAGGCTCCGTGCCTCCAACGCGGGGGGCCGTCCCTCTGTATCGATATCGTGAATCGTTGCCATGGGTTCAGAGCCGCTTCCGAAAACGGTTCCTGAGGAAGATGGCGGTCGCGTTCATGGTGAGAAGCAGGAGGAGGAGGACGATGATGCCGCCCGCGGCCAGGGCATGGAACTCGTCCTGGGGCCGGGAGATCCAGTCGTAGATCTGGAGGGGGAGCACCGTGAAGCGGTCGCCGAGCCCAGAGGGTGTGAAGGCCAGGAAGCCCACCGCCCCCACCATGATCAGGGGTGCGGTCTCTCCCACCGCCCGGGAGAGGGCCAGGATCGTCCCGGTGAGGATGCCCGGCATGGCCATGGGCAGAACCTGCTGGCGCACCACCTGCCAGCGGGTGGCACCCAGTCCGTAGGCAGCCTCCCGAATGGAGTTGGGAACCGCTCGGATCGCCTCCTGCGCGGCCATGACGATCACCGGGAGGATCAGGATCGACAGAGTCAACGCACCCGAGATGATGCTACGCTCGAGGGAAAACGCCCGAACGAAGACGGTCAGCCCAAGGATCCCGTACACGATGGAGGGGACACCGGCGAGGTTCGCGATGTTCAGCTGGATCAGGCGGGTGAGCCAGTTCTTGGCGGCATACTCCTCGAGGTAGATCGCCGCCGCCACCGAGAGGGGGAAAGCCACGGCGGCCGTGAGTGCCAGGATCCAGACGGAGCCGTAGAGGGCGGCCTTGATCCCGGCGCGCTCCGGAATGCGGGATGCGAAGGAGTTGATGAAGTCGACGTCCACGGCGGAGATTCCGTCCATGGTGACGTCCACCAGGAGGACGGCCAGCGCCACGACTCCCACGAGGGTAGCCAGAAGTCCCAGGCCAGCGAAGATCGCGGCCTTCCGATGACGGCGGCGCTCGAAGGCCGACGGCGGTCCGCCCAGGGGCTTCGGAGTCACTCGTACTCCTCCCGGAAACGGGCCAGCACCCACTGGCTGAGGATGTTCATGAGGAGGGTGATAACGAAGAGGGTCAGGCCAACGGCAAAGAGGGTCTGGTACTCCACGGTGCCGTGGGGGGTGTCCCCCTTGGAGACCTGGACGATGTAGGCCGTCATCGTCTGGATGGACTCCAGGGGATTCAGGGTCAGGTTCGGCATGTTCCCCGAGGCGATGGTGACCGCCATGGTCTCCCCGATGGCCCTGGAGATCCCCAGGATGAAGGAGGCGATGATCCCGGAGAGGGCACCCGGCACCACCACCCGGGTGGAGACCTCCATCTTCGTGGCGCCCAACCCGTACGCCCCTTCCCGGAGGGCATCGGGCACGGCTCGAAGGGCGTCCTCGGAGAGCGATGCCACCGTCGGAATGATCATGATTCCCACCACGATCGCCCCTGCCGCGGCGTTGAAGATGTCGGTGGACGGGAAGAAGACCCGGAGGAGGGGGGTGATGAAGGTGAGGGCGAAGTAGCCGTAGACGACGGTGGGGATCCCCGCGAGGATCTCCAGGAGCGGCTTGAGGATGCCGCGAAGGCGCTCGCCTGCGTACTCGCTGAGGAAGATGGCGCTGAAGAGACCCACGGGGATGGCGATGGCTGCCGCCCCGGCGGCGACCAGGAACGACCCGGCGGCAAGGGGGAGGATCCCGAAATGGGGATCCTGGAAGAGGGGCGTCCACCGAGTGTCCGTGAGGAAGTCCACAGGGGAGACCTCGCGGAAGAAGAGCAGGCTCTCTCCCAGGAGCACCGCCACGATCCCCACCGTGACCAGGGTGGAAATGGCGGCGCAGACGAAGAGAACGGCTCCGATGAGCCGCTCCTTCAGGGCCCGGTTCTTCCGCGACGAGAGCGCCGCAGGGCCAGCGATGGCCGCCGGCCCCGCGGGACCCGAACGATAATCGTGAGGTCGGCCGAGAGCCGGCTCAGTCTGCGCCACCGGCGGCCTCGGCGATGGCCTGCATCTGCTCTGCGTACTGCTCGGTGGAGAGCGCGCTGTACCCGGTGGAGGGGACGATCGCCGGGGCGTTCTCCAGCATGAAGTCCACGTAGGCCCGAACCTCCGGACGCGTCAGGGCGGAGTGCCTGACGTAGACGTACAGGGGTCGCGAGAGCGGGGCGTAGCTTCCGTCCTGGATGGTCGCATCGGAGGGCAGGATGCACCCTTCACCCCCGTCCACCGCCACCAGCTTCAGGATGTCCGAGTTCTCCGCATAGTAGGCGTACCCGAAGTACCCGAGGGAGTAGGTATCCCCTGCGATTCCCTGCACCAGGATGTTGTCGTCCTCGGAGGCCTGGTAATCGGCCCGGGAAGCGCCTCCCTCACCGTTGATGGTCTCGGTGAAGTAGTCGAAGGTTCCCGAGTCGGTGCCGGGTCCGTAGAGGCGGATTTCCTCTGCCGGCCACTCGTCGCGAACGTCCCGCCAGGTGACCACGGTGGAATTGGGCTCCCAGATCCGATTGAGCTCCTCCACCGTCAGGCACTGCAGGAACTCGTTCTCCGGGTTGGCCAGGACGGAGAGACCATCCCAGCCCACGTTGAGCTCGGTGAACTCCACCCCGGCATCATGACACGCCTGGGCCTCGGAGTCGCGTATGGGCCGGGAGGCGTTGGACAGGTCCGTCTCGCCAGCGCAGAATCGCTGGAAGCCCCCGCCCGTTCCGGAGTAGGCCACGGTGACACGGGTGTCGGGGTTCGCGATCTGGAACTCCTCGGCCACGGCCGCCGCCACGGGGAAGACGGTGCTGGAGCCGTCGATCTCGATGGACCCGGTGAGCTTTGCAGCGCCGGATGCGGCTCCTTCGGGTTCGCCGCCACCGCAGGCGGAAAGGAAGGCGAGGGCCACCGCGGCCGCACCGAGCCGGCTCAAACGAATCTCCACTTGACTGTTCTCCTGAGTTGGGCAACCAAGGCCGGACGGAACGTCCGAGTACCCAACGTTAGAAGAGGGCTGGTACCGTTCTGTAATCGCCCTGTAACGGACCGGTAACACACTGCCGCAGTGCAACACGGTCATTGTTCGTCAGAGACGTGCCGGGGCAGGGTGAAGTTCACGGTCGTGCCCCCGCTGAGCTCGCTCTCGGCCCAGACCGTGCCTCCCATGCTCTGTACCAGGTGCCGCACGATGGCGAGGCCGAGGCCCGTCCCACCCTGGTCCCTGTCCCGGGAGGAGTCGGCCCGATAGAAGCGCTCGAAGATGCGTGGCAGGGACTTCTGGGGGATCCCCTCGCCGTCGTCCGAGACGGCCACGTGCACCGTCTCCGGCTCTTCGCGGATGACCACCTGGACCGATCCACCGGGATCGGTGTGCCGAAGGGCGTTCTCGTAGAGGTTACGGAAGACCTGGATCAATCCGGCGGGATCGGCCACCGCCTGCGCCGATCCCTCCACCTCGAAGGACCGGTTCCCCGCCTCAGCTTCGTCCCGGAAGGGATCGAAGGCCTCCCGGGCAATCCGACCCACCTCGAGCTGGCGGGTGTCTGCGACCCATCCGCCCGAGTCGAGCCGGGAAAGGTCCAGGAGGTCGTCCACCAAGTTCTGAAGGCGCACCGTGTTGTTCAGGATGGAGGTCAGAAAGGTGCGCCGAATCTCGGCACCCGGATCCTCCTCCAGGAGGGTCTCGGCGTACCCCCGCAAAGAGGTGAGGGGGGTCTTCAATTCGTGGGAGGCGTTGGCCACGAAGTCCTTCCGGACCTGCTCAAGCCGCCGAATCTCGGACACGTCCAGGATTCCCGCTGCCCCGCCTCCACCCGACAGGGGGTGGGTCGTGACGACCAACTCCCGATCGTGCAGGTGAACCTCCTGCGTGACCTCTCGGCCCTCGGCGGCGGCGAGAAGCACCTCACGGAGCCCTTCGTGCCGGACCAGGGCAGTGGCCGGGGTGAAGGGACGAAGTCCCTCGGGCAGGGCGAGCAACTGGACGGCGGTCCGGTTCCAGCGCACGAACCGGGCGTCGGGGTCCAGGGCGAGGAGCCCCTGGTCGAGGGAGTCGATGAGCGCCTGAATCTCGTCCCTCTCTCCTGCCAGCTCGGTCATGCGGCCCTGGAGCTCTTCTCCCAACCGGTTGAAGGCGCTGGCCAGGTTCTCCAGCTCGGCGACTCGGCGGCCGGTGGGGACCCGGAGCTCCAGGTTGCCGGCGGCCAGGAGACGGGCCTGATCGGCCAGCTTCGCCATCGGGCTCGCGAGGAGGAGGGCCAGGATCCAGGCCAGCACCAGCGCCGGCACCATGGCCACCACCCCGGTGAGGATGATGCGTCCCCGGAGGCGCTCCACGGCGACGTCGATCCGATCGAGGGGGGCTGCGATGCGCAGGACGATCTCCTGGCCGCCCACCTCCGCGAACTGGGCGCCATAGAGGAAGGGGTCGTTCACCGTGGCGCTGGTGCGCGTGGCGAACCCCCGCGTTCCGGAGAGGGCCTGCCTCACCTCGGGGCGGGTGGCATGGTTGTCCACTCCCGCGAGGTCGGCGGGTGCCACCTCCGAGTCGGCAAGCACCTCCCCGTCCAGGGCGATGACGGAGACACGGTGTCCCATCTCCCGGGCTACCGAGTCAACCGCCGCTTGCAGTCCATCCGGCTGCACCCGGGACAGGATGACGCCGGTGAGGTTCAGCTGCCGCCCCATCTCACTCTCGAAGGTGTCCCGCATCTCTGCGCGGACGCGGTTTCCAACGAGGAAGGCGAGAAGGAGGACGACGGCGGCAATGGTCCCGGCGAAGCCCATGAAGAGGGCGTGGTGGATTCTCAACCGCATCTGGCCCGGTCCTCTACTCGGTCACTCGGATGGTGAGGATGCATCGAAGATAAGGGGGGCGCAGCCACGCGCTGCACCCCCCTCGAGGATCCGACTACATCTGGCGTCGGGAAGACCGAAATCCAATCAGAAGTAGAGGAAGCTCTGAAACTTCAGGCTCCACTCGGAATCCCCGGTCTCGGGGCTCCAGAAGTCCACGTTGAATCCCACCTTGTTTCGACCCTGGACGTAGAGCATGACCCCGGGGGTGAAGATCAGCCCGGCATCGTCGTCCACGTCGGTGTTCGGGTCCCCGGAACTGATGCGGAAGAGCGGCTCCCACGCCACGAACCGCTCAGTGGAGAGCGGGAGATACCAGCTTCCCACGGCCTGCCAGGCCATGAAGGTCGAGGGGTCACCCTCTCCGTCGAGGATGCGCCAGTTGTCCCCGCCCGTCAGCGCAGCCTGGACGTGCAGGCCGTCCCGGAAGCCGCCGTACTCCCCGTCCACGGCCCAAGCGTTGGCGTAGTCGTCCTCGAGCCCGTTGACGAAGTCGTGCCGGGCGAACTGCGCCGACACGGCGATGTCGTCCGTGGCCTGGAAGGTGAGCCGCCCGGAGAGGGACTTCTGGTCGTTTTCGTCCGACGAGTTGGCTCCGGCGCCGTTGGTGATGGTCCCCAGGAAGGAGAACTGTCCGAAACCGGTCTCCACCCGGACCCCCTGGTCCCGGCCTCCCAGGGCCAGGCGGCTGATGAAACGGCCGTAGGAGCAGACCCGACCGACGCCGGTACAGGCGCTCACGCCGGCCACCCGGCCGTCCCGCTCAATGATGCTCAGTTCGGTGGAACTGGAGAGCTCGAAGAGGTCGAAGGCTCGCTTGAACTGCCCCATGGAGACCCGGAAGTTGTCGGCGAAGTTCATCCGCACGTACGCGTCCTGGAGGGAGGCGCCACCACCGGCGAAGTCCGCCTGCACCCGGCCGGACCAGAAGTCCGTCACGGTGACGTCGGCGATGAGCCGAGCCCGGCGGAAGAAGAAGTCGGCCTCGGTGTCCTCCACCGAGGAGGACTGGAACTGGGCGTGGAGACGGCCCCCCATTCTGAGGGTCGCGCCCCGGGCCGAGATTTCGGCCTGCGCCTGGAGGGCGTCGGCGGGAATGAAGGCTACCAGGAGCGCGAGGACCAGAAGCACTCGATTCATGTCAGATCCTTCCGGATGCGGGCGAGTGAGTTGTGTTCACGGGAAGGAACGTGCACCCGGAAGAAGGTGATTCCAAGACGGAACTGTAACAGAATCGTTACGACGTGACGGGTTGGTTACGGAGTGGAGATGGGGCTTCGGTGGGGTCGTGATGCGCGGTGGCGTTCCTGGAACGAGTTTGGGGAAGTGGAGCGGGAGGGCATGATGACCGGGGCGATGCAGTCGAAGGGCTCCAAAGGCCAGGACGAACAGCAATTGGGAGCGTTTGGATGACAACCAGGAGGATGGACGGGGCGGTCCAGGTCCGCGGTGTGCCGGCACCGCTCCGGGCACGGGCCGGATTGCTCGCAGCTGCGGTCCTGGGGGCTGCCTGTGCCGGGGGGGAAGCTCCTCCCGGATCCCAGACCCGGGAGGGGCCGGAAGACCCCTCCGATCCCGAAGTTCAGACCCGGGGAGCGCCGGACGATTTCTCCGAAGGCCTCCTGCCCGTGAACGGAACCGAGCTCTTCGTGAAGACCATGGGGTCGGGGCCTCCAGTCCTGGTGGTCCACGGCGGTCCTCTCCTGGACCACGGGTATCTCCTCCCCTACCTGGCACCCCTGGGGGACGATCGGACCCTGGTGTTCTTCGATCAGCGACTCTCGGGGCGCTCCGCGGGGCACGTCGACTCGACGAGCGTGAGCGTGGAGGCGTTCGTGGCGGACATGGAGGTCCTCCGTCAGACCCTCGGGCTGGAGAGAATCACTCTCCTGGCCCACTCCTGGGGCGGCTTCCTGGCCCTCCACTATGGGCTCCAGTACCCGGACCGGTTGGCGTCCCTGGTGCTGGTCAGCCCCACCGCGCCCAGCGCCTCCCTGCAGCGGGAGGAGCAGGCGCGCCTGCTGGAGGACGTGCCGCCGGCGCACTCCCAAGAGGCCAGGAGGCTGAGGGAGGCCCCCGGAGTGGCGACGGGAGAACCCGAAGCCATCGAGGCCCTGCTCCGGCACGCGTTCCGGCTCCAGTTCCATGATCCGGAGTCCGCCGACCGACTCTCGATCTACGTGCCCCCCGATTACCTGGAACGCAGTCGTCAACTCGGCGTCATGGGGCCCGAACTCGCGGGCTTCGACCTCCAGGAGCAGCTGGAGGGATTTGGAGTGCCTACCCTCCTGGTCTACGGAGCGGAGGAGCCGGGCGTCGACGTCGGGGGCGAGGCCCTGATCCGGAGTCTGGAGGATGTGCGGCTGGTGCGGATCCGCGACGCGGGCCACTTCGCATTCATGGAGCAGCCCGAGGCCTTCCTCCGGGAGATCCGTCGCTTCCTGGAGGGGCGTTGACGTGCCCACCGTGACGGCCGTGCTGGGGGACATCACGGGACTGTCCGTGGATGCCATCGTGAACGCCGCGAATTCGAATCTCGCCCCAGGGGGAGGCGTCTGCGGAGCTATCCATGCGGCCGCGGGGCCGGAGCTCGCGCGAGCCTGCCGGGAACTCGGAGGTTGTCCCACCGGAGAAGCCCGGGTCACACCGGGATTCGACCTCCCGGCACGGTGGGTCATTCATGCGGTGGGGCCTGTGTGGCGCGGTGGTGGGCAGGGTGAGGAGGAGGAGCTGGCTTCCGCGTATCGCTCTGCTCTGCAGCGGGCCCGCGAGGTCGGTGCCAGGACCGTGGCCTTCCCAGCCATCAGCACGGGCATCTACGGTTACCCATTGGGGGCGGCCACCGCGGTCGCCGTGGCCGCGGTGCGGGACGAGCTCGCTCTGGAGCCGAATTCGCCCGAGGTCGCATTCTGCTGCTTCAGCCCCGAGGTCCTGGCGGCCTACCGGTCCGCCGGCGTGTCGGTGGTGGAGTGACGGTGTGGCCAGGGCCCTCGCTCAAGGCTCTGGCTGAATCCCGGGGGGATTGTCACTATTCCTAGAGAACCCCCCTCCTTCCATCCCGGTGGCAACCGGAGACCATGGACGCCTGCGAACAGCTCAAACGCGACCTCAAAGACGCCCTGGAGGAGCGCGACCGGGAGTTGGATCTGGCCCGTCGCCGGTTTTGGCTCGGATTGCTCGGGCTGGACTTCATCCTCGACTGGGAGGAGCGCGGGGCGGTGGACCGGGCCGTCTCCGGATTCCTCTGCATGGTCCAGTCCGGTGAGGTCGTGTTGGGGCTCCAGGAGCTGTTCCGAATCCTCCGTGCGATGGCGCTCGCAACCGGCCGGCGTGGCGCTGCCCGGATCCTCGGCACCACCGCGTCCCGCATGTTGGGGATGGTCGCCCTCAGCCTCCTGGTGGTGGATATCCTGGCGGGCTACGCCCGGTGGGAGGAGGAGGAGGTGAACGTGCGACGCCGGTTCACCGCCCAGATCCGGGACCTCCGGGAGAAGACCACCTGCGAGCATCCGGGGAGGGTCTTCGCCGAGCTGGGGATCCCGGTCCCATGAGGTGGCTCCTCCAGTGGTTGTTGGACGACCTGAGGCGCTTCTTCAACCCACAGGTAGGTCCGTCGCACGCCCTCCGTGAGGGGATGGTCAGGGCGCGTCAACGGCAGAGCTACCACGAGGAGGAAGCGCGGGAGGCATCGGAGAGGGCGGGCCAGCTCCTCCAACGGGTACGAGCCCTGGAGATGTCACCGGAAGCCGACGTCACCGAGCTCGTGGCGGCGCGAAAGGACCTGGTGGTGGCCGAGGGCGATCTCCGGCACCATCGGGCCCGTGCGGAGGAGGCCAGGGAGGCGCTTCGGCTCATGCGGGCCGACCGGGACAATCTCGCACAGGGCGGCGAGGCCGAGCACCGGGACCGCTACGCGCACCTCCTCAACCGCTGACTTCGGCAGCCCAACGAAGCCGCCCACCACCCACGAACCCACCCACCGCCGCCAGAGACGCCCATGGACGAGGACCTCCGGTACCCGCTGGGGACCCCTTCCCTCCGCTCCCCCCTCACGCCGTCGGAGAGGGAGGAGAAGATCCGGGTCCTGGCCGAGCTACCCGGGCGCCTCCGGGATGCGGTGTCAGGACTGACCGACACACAACTCGACACTCCCTACCGACCGGGAGGCTGGACCGTCCGCCAGGTGGTCCACCACCTCCCGGACTCTCACCTGAACGCGTATCTGCGCTTCAAGAAAGCCGTCACCGAGGACCATCCCACGGTGCAGCCCTACGACGAGAAGGCATGGGCCGAGCAGGGCGAGGCCCGATCCGGCGAGCTGGAGATGTCGCTGCGGTTGGTGGACGGTCTACACCGGCGGTGGGTGACCGGCCTCGAGGCACTCCCCGACGAGGCGTGGTCGCGGGGGATGCACCATCCGGAGGTTGGCGAGCTGGACCTGGACCAGCTCCTGTGTCTGTACGACTGGCACTGCCGGCACCACCTGGCCCACATCCTCGGTCTTCGGGATCGCGAGGGCTGGTAGGCTCTCGATGACCTGAGCGCTCTTCGGCATGGTCTCCTGGGTCGCGGCAGCGTCGGTCCTCCTGGGGGCGTTGGGTCTGTGGGTATGGTGCTGGGCCGACGTGGGGAGGCTCGCACCGCCGGGTGGGCGTCGATGGTGGAGGGTGACCCTGATCGCGGCGCTCGCGGCCATCCCCGTCGTTCCGGGCCTCTCGGTTCCCATCCGTGTGGACCGGACGTGGTACGAGGGCCCCGACCTGTTGTCCTCCCGGCCGTTGGAAACCACGGAGATCCGGGATCACTGGGTGGTCCCCGGCGTCCTCCGTGTACGGGGGCTCAGAACCGTTCAGGGCTCCACGCTCCTGGAGGAGCGTGCCCGGGTCGAGGCGGGGATCCCCTGGCTCCTGTTGCTCGTGGTGTCCGCCTGGGCGGGGTTTGGCTCTCGCCGGGTCCACCGGTGGTGGGGCGGGGGAGGGGATGAACGGTGAGTGGCCGTAGAGAGGTGCCCCGGCACGGCCCTCGAGTCGGCCAGGGAGCCGGCAGGGGGTGGAGACGACCCGTGTGGGTGGCCGTGCTGACGTGGGCCGTAGGCCCGGGTTGCACGGGTCCCGAACCGTCTTCCGTGACCGTCGAGGAGCGCCGACTGATCGAGCTGATGGAGATGCGGCGGGCCGGTGACGCCACGGGGATCGAGCGGCTCTTCCACCCGACGGCCGTCTACGATGACTTCACCAGCGGAGTCACCTATCGGGATCTGCCGGAGATCGCCGACTTCATGGAGGCTTTCCACACCGCGGACGGCGCGGTCTTTCTGGAGGTGATCTCCTACCACGCCGGAAACGGGATGGCTGTGGCGGAGTGGGTCCTGGAGGGCAACCGAGAGGGCCCGTCCGGGGTGTCGGGGGACTCGCTGGTGGTCCGACGCTTCCGGGTCGACGGACTCACGCTCATCGAGGTTCAGGGCGGACTCATCGTGAGGGCCGCGGACTACGGTGATCCGATTCCCCTGATCCTGGCGGAGGGTGGCGCGGTGGTCTTCCCGGAGGGGGACACGCTGCGGGCGGAGGCCGAATCGGCTACAGGTCCGCCACCCAGGCGGTAATGACCAGATCGTCGTCCTCCTGGCGGGTCCGTTCGGAGGCCAGGAAGTCGTAGTACCCGCACCGGACCGTGCCGGGGTACTCGCGACACGGGGTGGGCCGGTGCTCGTAGATCGTGCACCCACGGCTGTCCGGATCCAGGAACATGCAGGCGGAGTCGAAGATCGCGTCCTCTCGGTGGCGGAGTACGCGCGTACCCCGCTCCTCGCCCTTCTTGGTGAACTTCTTCCGCGCCTTCTCCTCGGAGATTCCGAACCGCTTCGCAAGGCGCCGGATGTCCCTCTTCTCAACCGGGATCTGGGGATAGGTACAGCAGTAGGCGGGGCATTTGAGGCAACTGTAGAAGACCGGAAGGGAGGCGGCCATGGATCCCCGGATCTGGGTGCGGAGGGTGGGGGAGGCTCAGAGGAGTTCGGCGACACCCGCGATGAGCCGATCCACTTCCTCTTCGGTGGTATAGCATGCGCACCCCGCGCGGACCAGCCCGTGGGGCGCGAGCCCCAGGTCTTCCACCACCGTGCTCGCGTAGAAGTCACCGTGGGAGGTGAAGATCCCGTGGCGGTCGGACAGGTGGGCCGTCACCCGCTCCGCCGGGTGGCCGGCCACCGTAAAGGCCACCGTCGGAGTGCGCGGCGTGCCCGGCCGAGGTCCGTAGAGGGTGACACCGTCCAGGGATTCGAGTCCGTTCCAGAGCCGGGCCAGGAGGACCTCACCCCGGGCCCGCAGCGCCGAGAAGGCGGAGACGAGGCGTGCGCGCCGGTTCCCCCCGGTTCCCAGCGAGGCGAAGAAGTCCACCGCGGCGGCGGAGCCCACCATCCCCTCGTGGCTGAGGGTCCCGGTCTCCAGGACCTCCGGAGGCTGATCGCCGGCGGGAGCGAGTCGTGGCACGTCCAGGGAGCGCTGGAGGTCCTCCCGCACGAAGAGCACACCCATGTGGGGGCCGTAGAACTTGTAGGGGGAACAGGCGAGGGCGTCAGCCCCGAGGGCGTCCACGTCCACCAGCTCGTGGGGGGCGTAGTGGACCGCATCCACGAAGAGCCGGGCGCCGGCGGCCCGGGCGATCTCATGCAGCTGCGCCATCGGCGTGATGGTTCCCAGGGCGTTGGAGGCGGCGCCCACGGCGACCCAACGGGTCCGCTCCCCTACCGCCTGTCGCAGCGCGTCCAGCTCCAGCGTCCCGTCCTCTGCCCGGAAGGGGACTTCACGCACGCGAATCCCCCGTTCTCGGGCCAACGCCTGCCACGGCCCCACGTTGGCCTGGTGGTCGAGGCGTGTCACCACCACCTCGTCCCCCGGACCCATGTCCCGCCCCAGGGCACGGGTGAAGTGGAAGGTCAGCGTGGTCATGTTGGCGCCGAACGCCACTTCCGCCGGAGCGCAGCCCAGGAAGTCGGCCAGCGTCTCCCGGGCCCCCGCGATGAGGGCGTCGGTCTCGGCGCTGGTGGCGTAGGCCCAGTGGGTGTTGGCGTTGTGGTGGAGCAGGTAGTCCTCCATGGCGTCCACCACCGATCGGACGACCTGCGTTCCCCCGGGACCGTCGAAATAGGCGGCGGGCTGCCCCGCCTCCACTCGCTGGAGGGCAGGGAAGCGGGCGCGGATGGTGGCGATGTCGAGCACGTCGGATCTCCGGGGGGGCGTCGGGGGTTTGTCCTCGCACAAAGGGTATCCAACCGGCCCTCGGCGGCCAACGGGAGGAAAGAAGGTGGAACGAGTGCTGGAGACCGCGACCCTGGGGGGAGGTTGCTTCTGGTGCCTGGAGGCCGTGTACCAGGAGGTGGAAGGGGTGGCGCAGGTGGTGAGCGGCTACGCCGGTGGGCAGGTCCCGAATCCGACCTACCGCCAGGTGTGCAGCGGAGCCACCGGACACGCGGAGGTGGTGCAGGTGAGCTTCGATCCCCGCGTCATCCCCTACGCCGATGTCCTGAGGATCTTCTTCGGCATCCACGATCCCACGACACGGGATCGCCAAGGTGCCGACGTGGGGACCCAATACCGGTCCATCATCCTGACCCATTCGCACGAGCAGGAGCGAACGGCCCGCGAAGTGATGGAGGAGCTCGCGCGGGAGGGGATCTGGGAGGATCCGCTGGTGACCCAGGTGGAGCCGTTGGAGACCTTCTTCCCGGCGGAGGACTACCACCAGAACTACTACCGGACCAACCCCAGGCAGCCCTACTGCCAGGTGGTGGTCGCGCCCAAGGTGTCCAGCTTCAGACGGAGCTTCGCCCACCGCCTGAGGGGCTCCGGGTCGTGAGGTCCTCCCGGATCGGCGGAGCCGGAGCCCTCGTCCTGGCGTCTGCCGCTGCCGTACCGGTCGCCGCGAAGGGTCAGGCGACGTTGAGCTGGGATGAGATGCAAACCGAGCTCCGGCGACGGTCCGCGCCTCAGGTCACGGCTCGGATCTCCTATGGCCCCGGCCCGCACCAGTTCGGGGAGCTGCGGCTACCGGAGGGCCCGGGCCCGCACCCCGTGGTGGTGATCATCCACGGCGGGTGCTGGCTCTCCATCGCCGACCTCACGTATATGGATCACTTCGCCGGGACCCTGAACCGGGCCGGGTGGGCCACCTGGAGCCTGGAATTCCGCACGATCGACCAGGAGGGCGGTGGGTGGCCGAGGATCCTGGAAGACGTGGCGCTGGGTACGGACCACCTGCGCCACATGGCGGAGGAATATCCCCTCTCCACGTCCCGGGTCGTGGCGTCCGGCCACTCCTCCGGCGGGCACCTGGCGCTCTGGCTCGGAGCGCGGGAGAGCCTCCCGCACGACCTGGAGGGAGGGCCGCGCCTGCGGGGTGGGGATCCGCTGCCTCTGGCGGGGGTCGTGGGCCTGGCGGCCATCGCCGACCTGGCGGACTACACCCGCTACACCCGATGCGGGCCGACCATCGTGTCGGACTTCCTGGGAGAGCCGGTGGACCCCAGCTCCGAACGGTTCCGCCTGTCCGACCCGGGAAGCCTGCTTCCGGCGTCGGCGCCCCAGCTTCTCCTCATGGGGGAGCTGGACCCCATCGTTCCCCCGAGCCATGGCGAACACTATACCCGCCGAGCCCTGGAGTCGGGGCAGGTGGTGGAGGTGGCCACGGTGCCGGGAGCCGGGCACTTCGAGCTGGTGGCGCCGTGGACCGCGCCCTGGGAGCAGGTCTGGGAGCGACTGGGAGGTTTCCTGAGATCCGTGTGGGAGCAGGGCGTTCGGTAGACGGGATGCGGCCGGGACCGGGCCGTTCGGGCCCTTCGGCGGCGGCCCCGATCCCAGCCGAGGGCAACAAGATTTCTTTCAGTCGTTGGCACCCCTGTCTCGGGAGTTCCCGGACCTCTATTCTTGTAAAGCGGATAACTGCTTCGCTTCGCCGGGGGTCTGCCGGCACCCGGGGACCGTGAGCGGTATCCCTGCGGAAGCCACCCCGACTCAGAGGAAGGAAGATGGCCAGACCTCCAGGGCCGCTCGTGGTGAAATGGCGGGACCTAGCCCAGGATGGACGGTCCTACGCCGAGATCGCTCGCGAATATCCGAAATTCACGGCGGATCAGGTCCGTCACTACTGCATGGGGACTTCCGGCAAGAAGCTCCCGGGTCCCCTCCAGAGGACCGGGCGGTGGGGTGGGCACAATGTCTGGTTGCAGGGCTCGAGGTCTCCGCACGCGGAGCTCTCGGAAGCGCAGGTGCTGGAGGTCCTGAGCGACTGGGACGAGGCGAAGGACCGCTGGCACACCTCGGGAGCGGAGTGGGCCCGGCGCCTGGAGGTCGCGCCGAGCACCATCCACATGCTCCGCCGCGGCGAGACCTGGAGCCATCTCAAGCACCCGAACCAGGGCCGGAGGCCGGGCACGGGGCCCGTCCGGCACTGAGTCACCCGGACCGATGACCCGGTTCTCCCGGGAGACGTTCCGCTTCCTCTCGGATCTCGCTGCGAACAACCGGCGCGACTGGTTCGACCAGAACCGGGACCGGTACGAACGCCACGTGAGGGAGCCGGCTCAGGAGTTCATCGTTGCGGTGGGGGAGCGGCTGGATGACATCAGCCCGCAGCTCCGGGCCGATCCGCGGCCCGTGGGTGGCTCCCTCTTCCGTATCTACAGGGACGTCCGCTTCTCCAAGGACAAGAGCCCGTTCAAGACGGCTTCGGGCATCCAGTTTCGCCACGCCGCGGGCAAGGACGCCCATGCCCCGGGTTTGTACCTGCACATCGAGCCCCGTAACTGCTTCGTGGGGATGGGGGCGTGGCGCCCCGCAGGACCTGCCCTCCGGGCGATTCGTGAGGGTCTGGCTGCGGATCCGGGGGGGTGGCGCGAGGCGGTGAACGATCCGGCTTTCAAGCGAAGCTTCGAGCTGGGCGGTGAATCCCTCATGCGACCCCCGCGCGGGTTCGATCCGGAACACCCCCTCGTTGAGGACCTGAAGCGGAAGGACTTCGTGGCCTTCGCGGCGGTACCCCAGGCGTTCCTCACGGGAGCCGACCTGGTGGACGACTTCCTCTCCCTGTGCGCGCCGGGCCGGCCCTTCCTGCAGTTCCTCTGTACCGCGCTGGGCGTGCCCTTCTGACCTCGGCCATGGCTCACCCGCTCACGCCCTTCCTGGACGAGTCCCGCCGGCTCCTGGCCCGGGAGTATCCCGCGAAGATCCGGATCGCGCTGGAGGCCCTGCCCGACGAGGACGTGTGGTGGCGCCCCAACGAGGTTTCCAACAGCGTCGGAAACCTCCTCCTGCACCTGGCCGGAAACATCCGCCAGTGGGTGGTGCACGGGCTGGGCGGTGTCCCGGACCGGCGTCGGCGACGGGATGAGTTCGACCGGGGAGACGGGATGTCCAGAGGCGAGGCTTTCGCCGAGTTGATGGCCTCGGTGACGGAAGCGGACCAGGTCCTGGCCCGGCTCGACCCGGAGACGCTCCTCCATCCACGTACGATCCAGGGGATGGAGACCACGGGACTCCGGGCGGTCTACCACGTGGTGGAGCACTTCTCCATGCACACGGGTCAGATCCTCTTCCTGGTGAAGCTCCGCACCGGCACCGATCTCGGGTTCTACTCGGTGGACGATCAGGGTCACGTCACCGGAACCCATTGGTAGGGGAGGTCCGGGACCGGATCCTCCCCGTCCCCGGTGCGGGAGCGGTGCGAGTGCGGGAGTGGAGGAGGGGCACGACACCCCTCCTTCTCCTCCACGGCTTCATGGGCAGCGCCGAGGAATGGGGGGACCTGCCCGAAGGGCTGGAGGGGATGTGGGTAGCGGCGGTGGACCTGCCCGGCCACGGGAGGAGCGAGGGCGAGCCGAGCCCGGAGCGGTACCGGGTTCCCCGGATCGCCCGGGAGATGGGACGCCTCCAGGAGGTGCTCTTCGGTGAACCCGCGGCATGGCTGGGGTATTCCATGGGAGGGCGCATCGCGCTCTCGGCGGCTGCGCAGGGGGTGCCCATGCGCATGCTCCTGCTGGAGAGTGCATCACCCGGGTTACAGGACCCGGCGGCCCGGCAGGCCCGACGGGAGCGGGACGAGGAGACCGCACGGCGGCTGATGGAAGAAGGGATGTCGCGATTCGTCGACCACTGGCTGGGATTGCCTCTCTTCCAGGGGCTGCGCCGGGTCCCCGAAGAGCCGCGGGAGCATGCCCGTCGCATCCGGTCCGCTCAGGACCCGGCGCAGATGGCCGCCTGGCTCAGGGGTGGGGGGACGGGCACCCAGCCCTCGTACTGGGACGATCTCCACCAACTTCGGGTTCCGGTGAGGCTACTGGCCGGTGAGGCAGACGAGAAGTTCCGTGACCTGGCGGTTCGGATGGCGGCCCTCCTCCCCGACGCCCGCCTCACCCTGCTGCGTGGAGCGGGCCACCTGCCGCACCTCGAGACGCCGGAGGCGTGGGTGGACTGGATCCGTTCCGCTCTCTAGCTCTCTAGCGGGAAGGGCCCCCCGGGACGGGTTCCGCCGGCACCCGGCGGAACCGGTCAGTGCCCGACAGGGCCAGGGATTCCACCGTGCCGTCCGACCCGAGTTGGAAGCTCAAAAGGTCCGATCCCAGGCTCCGGTTCTGCCAGGTCACCCGCCAGGTGTCGTAGTGCCAGTGCGCCAGGGTCCCCAGGTAGTTGGGCCCGTAGGCCAGACGAAGCGTGCCCTCCTCCAGATCGACCTCGAGGTCGCCGCTGAGCGCGCTCCGGTACTGCCCGGCGTAGGCCTCGAGAGGCAGGGAGGGGGAGGTGCCCGTGACACGCGCCTTCTCGCGCTCGGTCTCGCGGCGCTGTGAGGCCTCCCGCTCCCGTTCCGCTTCCGCATGCAGAAGTGCGTTCCAATCCCGAGGTTTCGCACGGGGCTCGAGGAACCGATCGATGACCTCCCAGACCACCGCCACGGGGAGACGACTCTCGTTCAGGTTCGTCAGGGCCACCACACCGAGGCCCTCCTCGGGGACGAGGGCCACGTGGGCCCGCATCCCGTCCAGGGATCCACCGTGTCGGACCACGAGTCGCCCCCGGTAGTCCTGCAGGAACCATCCCATTCCATACGCCTGCAGGTGGGTCTCGGGATGGGTCCGCCGTGTCTCCTGGCCCAGGGGGACCACGGTGTTGGGCGTCCACATTTCGCGTGCCACGGAGTCGGACCAGAGGGTGAGGCCGTCCCGGGTCCCTTTCCCCAACTGGACCTGCAACCAGCGGGAAAGGTCGTGGACGGAGGAGTTGACGGCTCCCGCGGCACCCACGTTGTCGAAGTCCGGCCAGGGAATGGGGACCACACCACCATCCAGCCGGACGTGAGGCGTGGCCACGTTGTCCGACCCCACCAGGTCCGACGTACTGGTTCCGGTGCGTGACATCCCCAACGGCTCGAGAATCCTGGAGGTCAGAAATGCGTCCCACGAGCGGTCCGAGGCGGCTTCGATCACCTCGCCGGCCGTGATGAACATGATGTTCTGATATCCATAGCGGCTCCGGAAGCTGGTGGCGGGCTCGAGAAGGCGTACCCGCCCCACCACCTCCTCCCGGTCGAGTGCCGACAGATACCAGAGGTGGTCGCCACGGGGAAGACCGCTCCGGTGGCTCAGGAGATCCCGAACGGTCAGCTCCCGGGTCACCCAGGGATCCGGCATCTGGAATCCGGGCAGATGCTCGATGA
>CP070829.1:327322-397900 GCA_020344755.1 Gemmatimonadales bacterium | reverse complement strand
CGTGCCCTGATCTGGCCCCCTCCCTCGGGTGCGCACCGGGCTCGGCAGTGTGACAGGTGACGCGCCGCCTCGTGCCGAATGCCAGGAGACCGGCTCGTGCGTAGTCCCTCGGATTCCCATGAGATGGCCAGGCTCTGCACGAGCCTGCAGTGGCCTTCGCTTGTCTCGTGTCCGCACTGCGCATACGATGCGAGACGTGGTGGCAATGGACCCCCGCTCTCGGCCGAACGGGACGGGGATGCTCGCAGCGGTAGTGCGGTCGACGACTTCGGACTCGGACGACCCTCCAATCCAGGCACCCGTCGGCGGTTCCACACCAGCAGATGTCGCGGGTTGCAGGCCCGCTGCACGGCATAGATCCGAGTCAGGTTGGGTGGGCGCGAAGGGCTCTCCCTCCCGGTCTCGATGCCGCTGTGCCTCCGGTGGGGAGTTGGTCCGCCGGTTGCGCAGCGCAGCTGTGGTGACCTGGCGGCTTGCTGGGCACCAAGTGTCGCCCTGCAAAAGGAGGTACCATGACTTCTCTCATTGGCCGCGCGAAGGCCGTCGGCCCCTTCAGCCTCGCGCTATTCTTGACGCTGGGAGCCTGCACCGGGGATGAGGCTGTCGATGTGACGAGCCCGGCCCTGGAACCCACGGCCGCAGCTGCCCGGGTCGTGGGACCCGCTTCGATTCAGGGGGAGATCGGCCCGGGCTCGCTGTACGAGCTCTTCGTCCCCGCAGACTGGAACGGGGACCTGGTTCTCTACGCACACGGCTACAGGGCTCCCCGGGCGCCCATCGCTCTTCCCCGGGGCGGCGTGGAGGGCCTCAAGGACGCCCTCCTTTCCATGGGCTACGGGGTGGCCTGGTCCAGCTATTCCGAGAATGGATATGCGGTCCGGGACGGAGTCATCCGAACGCGGCAGCTGCGCGGGATCTTCGCCTCCAAGGTGGGAAAGCCGGACCGGACGTACATCATTGGCCACTCCCTGGGGGGCATGGTCACCCTGATGTCTGCGGAGAAGAACCCGGGCCTCTACGACGGTGCGATGCCCATGTGCAGCTTCCTGGGAGGGGGACCGCTCGAGGTGGACTACATCCAGGACGTGCGGGTCCTCTTCGACTACTTCTTCCCAGACGTCGTCCCCGGCGATGCAATGAATATCCCGGAGGGTCTGGACTTCGGGACCCAGGTTATCCCGGCGGTGATCCAGGCCGTTTCCGCCAACTTCCCGGCGGCATTGGAGCTCGCCGCGGTGGATCAGATCGATCTCCCGTACACCAATCCAGCGGAGTTGATCAACTCCATCCTGAGCACCCTGTTCTTCAATGTCGTGGGCACCGAGGACTTCGATGCCCGGATCCATCGCCCCTACTACTCGAATACGGGCCGCATGTATACCGGCTCCTCCAACGACGAGGCCCTGAATGCGGGCGTCGACCGATTCGAGTCCTCCCCGGCCGGTGACAACTACCTGAAGCACTGGTATGAGCCGGACGGGAAGCTCGACATACCGGTCCTCTCGCTGCACACCTCCATGGACGCCGTCGTCCCGCTGTTCCATGAGCCGGCGTACGCGGAGATCGTGGCTGCCGCGGGACGCTCGGATATGCTGGTGCAGCGGACCGTGAATCGGTACGGGCACTGTGCCTTCACGGGGGCCGAGCAGATCGGCGCCTTCCTCGACCTGGTGACCTGGGTGGAGACAGGAGTCGCCCCGACCCCCTGAGTGTTGTGAGGTCCTGCTTTCCACCCTCCCGCGGAGCGGGGGGGTGGGAGCAGGGCCTGTCGGTGAGTGATGGGCGGCGGAGGGGACATCTCGGCGAGGACCCCCCAGAGAGAGCTCTCAAAAGAGTGCGCCCGTCCTCAGACTGCCCGCGACCCTCTCACGGGTGACCGGGCTGGACCCTCCCGTCCTCCATCCTCACGATCCGATCCGCGTAGGGGATCCAGCGCTCGTCGTGACTCGCCACCAGGACGGCGGTTCCCCGGGATGCGGTCTCGTGGAGGAGCTCGATGATCCCCTCGCCCGCGTGGGAATCGAGGCTTCCCGTGGGTTCGTCCGCCAGGAGCACATGCGGGTCGTTGGCCAGCGCCCGGGCGATGGCGACGCGCTGCTGTTCGCCCCCGCTCAGGGCGCCCGAGGGAGCTTCGTGCTGGCCGTGGAGCCCCGCGCGGGCCGCGAGCGCGTGGGCGCGCCGGCGGGACTCCGGGCGCCGGGTGCCCGCGAGATTCAGGGGAAGCTCGATGTTCTCCAGCGCGGTGAGGGCCTCCAGCATCTGAAACCGCTGGAAGACGAAGCCCACGTGCCGGAGGCGGAAGGCGGAGAGCTCCACGGCGCTGAGAGAAGCCAGGGGCCGACCGCCGACCTCGACCTCCCCACGGTCCGGCGACAAGAGCCCGCCCGCCAGGGAGAGGAGCGTGGTCTTGCCGCTCCCGCTGGGACCCACGAGAAGGGTGAGCTCGCCTGCGGGGATCTGCAGGGTGACATCGTCAACCGCCCAAACCACGCGGTGGATGGGCCCGAAGCTCCTCGTGACGCCACGGAGCCGCACGGCGGGCGACGGGCCACTCATGCCCTGAAGACCTCTCCAGGGTCGATCCGCTGGACTCGCCGGAGCGGGAGCAGGGACCCGATGCCCCCGATGACGAAGGCCCCGACCGCCACCGCCGCTACCGGCAGCGGGCTCAACGCGACCGGGACCGCCGGAGCCAGGGTGGCCACGACGGGGACCGCCGCCAGGTACGCCAGAGGGCCCACGATCAGACCACCGACCACTGCCGCCGCCGCCTGGCCGAGAACGACGCGCCGCAGGGTGGCGGAGGAGGCCCCCATGGCCCTGAGGAGCGCGTAGTCCTCCCGACGCTCGAGCACGGACCCGTAGAGGAGGAGGGTGAGCACGATGACGGCCACCACCCCCCCGAGGATGGCCACCGTGAGGAGCAAGGGGATCAGACCTCCCCTGGACTCCTCCATGTTGTTTGCGGAGAAGGTGCTCTGACTCAGCACGTCGGCCTCCGGGACACGCTCGCGCAATCGCTCGAGCAACCGGCTCTCCGAGGTTCCCTCGATGCCCCGAACGAGGACGAAGCTGACCACCAGGTCCAGGCCCAGGAGCGCGCGGGCGTCCTCCAGGGAGACGAACGCGAACTGGGTGAGGACGGAGTTCGTCCCCCGACTGAGCCCCGTGACGCGGAACGGCCGCTGTTCGATGGTCAAGGAGTCCTCGACCCCGAGTCCCAGGCGCGCGGCGAGGGCCCGGTCGAGAACGATCTCCCCTGGCCCGGGGGAAGCCGATCCTGCGACCACCTCCGGCCGGCCCGCGTCGGAGTGTACCTCGAGCCCGATGACGATGGCGGTGATGGTGTCCTCCGGTGCCTGGAGCAAGCTGATGAGCCGGAGGATCGGGGTGGCCTCCTTCACTTCGGGCCCCAGAAGGGCCTCTGCGGTGGAGACGGGCAGGATCGACGAAGCTTTGATGAAGTTCGTGGTGCTTCGCTGCACCACCCACGCGTCCACCTCCCGGGAGCCGACCCACCCGTTGGCTTCGGACCTCGCGCCCTGGTAGAGCGCCAATAGGAAGAGCATGAGCACCACCGTCATCCCCACACCCACGCTTGTGATTGCGAAGCGGGTGGCATCCCGCGCAATCAGCCGCCGTCCCAGCGGGACCGTGCGGCCCGCGAAGAGAAGGCGTCCTCGAGGCGCGCCGGACGGGCTCACGGTGGTCCTCGATCCGCGGCCGCGACGAGCACGGTGGGCTTCACATCACCAAGGCGCTGACCCCGCCGGGCGGCACCCTCGAGCTGTGCACGGCCCAGGGAGCCAGGCCTGACCCTCCGGACGCGGAGAGGTTCGAGCTGGCCGAGGCGCCGAGCCAGGGCGTAGTGCGGGTTCTGGATCAGGGCATCCTCCAGACGGTCGGCCGCCTCGGGGAGGTCCTCGTCCGCTGTCGGGGTCTCCACAACCAGGATGTATCCCGCCTTATGCCCTTCCTCCCACGCGTGGAGTTGCGCCTCACCGGACCACAGACCCGAGGCCCGGAGGACCGACATTGCTTCGGCCACGAACCACTCGGAGAGCTTCTCGCCCCGGAGGTCGCTCACCCCCCCAGCGCGCCCGAGGAAGCGCAGGGAGGGGGTCGCGTACAGGTGGCCCGTGCACTCCACCAGGTCGCCGAGGCGGTACCGCCAGAGGCCGGCCCCGTTGGTGAGAACCACCTCGTATCGACCACCTTTCTCCAATTGATGCGCCAGCCGAATGCCGCCGGACGCATCGATGAACTCGAAGAAGTGGGACGTCACGGCCAGGGGCCGCTCTCGGCCGATGGGGATCGTCACCACGCCCTCCGTCGCCAGAAGCCCCTTCCGTTGTACCAGGACGTCGGGACACCGGTCGGCCAGGCGTCGCCATCCGGGCTCCGCGGCCTGCTCTCCCCAGCAGCTCACGACCTGTAGGTCCGGCCACCAACGAGTCCAGTCCTCCGCGGTCGCCCGCCGGAGCTCGGCGGCCCGCGAAGGATCGGGCCGCGCTCTCCAGAGCCGAGCCTCGTCCGGCGGGAGAGCGGCGGACCAGGGGTTGGCTCCGTCGGCCACCGCCTCCAGGAGGTCGTCCCAGTCCGGGACCGCGGCCTCCAGCAGGAGCTCGAGGAAGCTGGGATGCCAGACCGAGATCATCCGGAGGGACCGGCACCGAAGGAGGGCCAGTAAGGTCAGTCTCCGAAAGAGCCCGACATCGGGTACCGACCGCACGGCGGAGGGTACGGGGAGCACCCGTCGAACGAAGCCGGCCCGGACCGATCCCAGATACTCGGCGTCGTCCGGGAAGCCCACCGGGACGGCCGAGTCCGGTTCTCCGTCCCCCTCGAGGGGAGAGATGGACCAGTAGGCTGGGCCCCCGAGCACGCCGGGTCGTTGTCGGACCAGATCCAGGAGCCACGGGGCCACGGCTCGGCTGAAGGACCGCTTCAGTGACGCGGTGAAGGGAATCAGCTTCCGTGCTCCGGAGGATCCGCTCGTGGGAACGAGGTGGGTCACGGGCTCCAGGCCCAGCACTCCGGCCTCCCCGGCCCGAATCCGCTCGACCTGGGGGACCAGGTCCTCCCAGCCGCAGAGGGGGACACGCTTCTCGAACGAGGCATAGTCGGTCACGCCGCCGAAGCCGTGGGCTCGCCCGAGGTCGCTCTCCCGGTCCCGGGCGATCCGGCCCGCCAGCCATGACCACTGGGCGGTCCCAGGCTCCTCGAGGGCACGTCGGTATTGGAGCACCGCGCCTGTCCCGCTCAGGAGCCACGCGGCGTTCGCCAGGCCTGCGACGCCGCTCACGTGGGGAGTCCCCGAATCATGCGGCGGCCGGCCCGGGTGAGGTTGTCGTCGGTCAGCTCCGTCAGGCACACGAGCTCGTCGCCCCGGCCGTGACCGGGGTTCCTCTCGAGGAAGAAGGCGACGTGGGGGCCGGCGGCCCGTCCGTCGGGCACCTCCGCCAGGTGGTTCCTCAGCGCCTGGGGGCGCTCGAGTCGCACGATCCCCTCGTCCGGGAGAAACCGGTCGCGGAAGCGCTCCGCGGCGAGGTGCTGCAGGAGACGGCGGACCTCTGGAGGAGTCTCGGCGTCGTACCGGGGGAAGAACTCGCTCCAGAAGACGGGGAGGAAGCGATAGGTCCGCCACCCCGAGGAGATCAGAAGCCAGTACCACTCTTCGTCGGGGCGCTCCCGCTGGAGGCGCTTGACCAGGTGGATCCACTCTCGCGATAGGATGGGAGACCGCCATGCAACCGGGTCGATGATCGTGTCGCCGGAGAAGATCACGTTCACCCGCCGGCCCTCGAATTCGCTGGCGTAGGCTTTGAGCGTCGAGAAGCCCACCAGCCGCGCGCCGGCGCGTACACGGAGGACCCAGTCCTTGTCCTCCAGGTCGGCGGCGAACTGCTCCTCGGTCACCCCCGAGAAGTGCAGTTGAAGCAGGTCCAGGAGTTCCCGCCGTTCTTTCTGGGTAAGGGCGGCTCTCCGAGTGGCGGATGCGGTCAGGTCGGAGGGGCCGGGGCCCCTCGCGGCCACCCCACTCACAGCAGCGCCGCCTCGGGGCGCAGGAAACGCTCGCCCCGTTCCCCGGTCCAGTTGGGGAGCTCCCCCCACCGCACCTCGTAGAGCCGTGTGTGGTATTCCCGGGCGCGGGTGAGCTTGCGGAGGGTGGCCAGCTCCGGGTCCCGAGCGTCCCGGGAAAGCACCATCCAGTCCAGCCTCCGGCGGGCGGCCCCGGCCTTGAGCGCTCGCAGGAGCCCCGGCCAGTGGCGGGCGTGGGTGACGGCCCCCACCAGATAACCCTGCGAGAGGACAGCTCCGGGTGGGGGAAGGGGTGGTGCCCATCCCAACGCCGCGAGTGGATTCACAAGGGGGCGGCTCCACCGGAGGGCCCCGTGGTAGCCATGGATGACCGTCTGTTTGAAGGGCCGCTGGTCCCAGAGTCCTGCGGCCGCCACGACCCGGCCCTCCTCCCGGACCACGTGGAAGTCCGTGGGTGAGAGACCGTGACGGCCCAGCGCCCGCCAGCGGTCCGTGTTCCACACCAGCGCCAGGTCGTGGCCTCGGGCGACTCCGTCGAGGAAGGAAGTGAGCTCGCTCTCGGTCGCGTGGGCCTTCGGCGCGGGATCGCCGAAAGGCGCACGCGGCCGGCGGACCGGAACCACGAGAGTGACCAGGTCGGCGATGGGGAGGTACTCCGGGAGTCCGATCCGCCTCCCTCGCTCGAGGACCCGCCGGGCCCGGTCGTTGTCCGTAGCGATGCTCGTGAAGCACCCGGCCACTCCCAACTCCTCGGCGGCCTCACACAGGATCCGGTATCCGTCCCGGAGGATGCGGGCCGGGCGGCGTGCCTGCGACCGGACCCGTAGGTCTCCGAAGTAGCCCACACGCTGGGGGAGGCCCCCTCGCCAAAGGTCGAGGACGCTGAGGCGGCCGACGCCGTCGAGACGGGATCCGTCACGGTAGAGCAGGGTCCGGTCCACCGCTCCGGCGAGGCCGGAGCCGACCTCGTGACGGGGCTCCCGGGTGAACGCCACGTCGACGGACCCGGGCATGACGGACGTCCGTAGGAGCGCCCGCACGTCCGCGTCGTCCTCCGGTCCAGCAAAAGCCCATCCACCTGGGCCTACCGCCGTGGACGTCACCCTGCCGGCACGAACTCGTTGCGCCACGCCATGTCCCCCAGGGGATAGTGGTCCCGACGACTCACGTCGCCCCGGTGCATGAGATTGATCGGGAGGAAGTTCCGCAGCATGAACGCGTTCCCTCGGTTCACGCGGTCCACTCCCCGCTGGAGGATGTTCCCCAACCCGTAGAACTCCCGGCGTGCTTCGAGGCAGGCCCTCCGAAGCTCCTCCGGTGTCATCCCCTTCGGCTGGAAGGGGATCCGGTTGTAGCTGTAGCGGTCGTCCAGCCACCAGGTCTCGTAGAGGAGCCGGCCCTCGTCTTGCAAGCGCCGGTACAGCGGGGTGCCGGGAAACGGCGTGAGGTGGTTGAAGGCCGCGATGTAGAACCGATGCCGCTGCGCGAAATCCACCGCCGGCCCGAAGCTCGCGGCGGTGTCCCGGTCGTAGCCGAAGATGAACGTCCCGTACACGCGGATTCCGTGGCGGCGCAGATTCGCCAGCCCGGCTTCGAGGCCACCCCGGACCACGTTCACCGCCTTGTCCATGGCGGCGAGGTTCTCCGGGTCCAGGCTTTCCAGACCGATGAGGACCCCCTGGCACCCGCTTCGCACAAGGAGATCGAGGAATTCCTCGTCGTGCGCGGCGTTGATGCTGGCCTGGCTCACCCACCGGATTCCCAGCGGCGCCAGGGCCCGGAAGAACTCCTTCGCCTGCGTCATGTTGGAGGTGATGTTGTCGTCGACGAAGAAGAAGATCCGCTTCTTCTTCTTGAGCGACTCGACCTCCGCCAGGATCTGGTCGATGGGACGGCGGGTCTGGGTCTGCGAAAAGACGGTCTGCACCGCGCAGAAGTCGCATCGCAGGTGACAGCCCCGCCCGGCCTCGACGAGCCCGATGGGCAGGTAGCGCTTGCCCCGGAAGATGGACCGGTCGGGTTGGACCGCTTCCAGGGACGGCCGGCCAGCCGGCCGATAGAACTTCTTCAGCGTGCCGTGCCGGGCGTCATCCACGAGCCCAGCCCAGACCGATTCGGCCTCTCCCACCACCACCGCCTCCGCGAAGTCCGCGACTTCGTCCGGACAGAGCATGGCGTGGAAGCCGCCCATCACCACCGGGACGCCACGCCGCCGGTAGTCGCTGGCAATTTGGTACGCCCTCTTCGCCGTATACGTCTCCACGCTGATCCCCACGAGGTCGGTGGGCTCGTCGAAGGGGATTCGCTCCAAGCGGTCATCGTAGAAGCGGACCTGCACGTCCGGCGGGGTCAGGCCGGCCAAGGTCGCGGCCGGGAGCGACTCCATCTGCCATGTGCGGATATAGCGCTGCCCGGGCCTCCGGCCCACGCAGGGGTGGACCAGGGTGATCCGGAACGGCTTCATGCGGAAACCCCCGCGGAGGCACCTGGGCCGGTGTCCCGGGCGGGTGCGGGTCCGATGATCCAGTCACAGTTGTAGTAGCGCGACAGGTGATTCGCGTAGAAGCGGTAGCCGAGGTTCGTCGCGATCCGGGTCGGCCAGGGGGCGGGTGACCGCCGGATCCGCCGCCAGGTGCTACCGAGGCTGTACGTGTGCTTCCACGCCGCTTCCACGCCGTCCCGGAGCTCCTCTGGACTCATGCGCGCCGGTTGGAAGACCACATGCTGTCCGTCGTAGAGCTCCCAGTTTCGCGTAAGGATGCGCCCTTCGGCCTCGAGCCGCCGGTAGAGGGGGGTGTTGGGGAAGGGCGTCACCACCGCGAATCGCGGCAGGTCGATCGCCGCATCCACGGCGAATTGGGCGGTCCTCAGGAAGATGTCCGGGTCGTCCTCGTCCAGGCCGAATACGAAGCAGCCCTGCAGGGCGATACCGTGGTCGTGGAGCCGTTCCACCACACGGGCGAAGTGCTCCGGCCGGTTGAAGCCCTTTCGCGTCCCCTGGAGGTTCGCGGGGGAGAGGGACTCGAGTCCCATGAGGAGACCGCGACAGCCGCTGCGGGCGCACAGGTCGAGGAGCTCGGGGTCGTCCACCAGGAGGACCGTGGCCAGCCCGTACCAGTCCACCCGGAGGGGGATGAGAGCGGTGAACAGCTCCCGGGCGTAGCGCCGGTCCGAGATGAGGTTCAGGTCCACGAAGATCGCCCGGCGAGCGCCCTGCCGGCGGATGTCCTCCACCACGTCCTCCACCGGCTTCTGGAGCTGGTGTCGGCCCCACGCCGTGGGAACCACGCAGAACTCGCAGGCGTGGGCGCAGCCCCGCGTGGCCTCGAACACGTCGGCGGTGACGAATCGGTGGCTGGGGAGGAGGTCTCGACGCGGGAAGGGCCGGTCCGCCAGGCTCAAGTCCGGAGCCATGGTGTAGCGCGGGCGGAGCCGGCCGGCGCGTTGGTCCCGCAGGAGCTGGGGCCAGGTGTCCTCCGCGTAGCCTACCACCACCGCGTCGGCGTGAGGCTGGGCGTTGTCGGGCACCAGGGTGACGTGGGGTCCCCCGAGGACGACCGTGATTCCCCGGGAGCGGAAGTGATCGGCCAGCTCGTACGCACGCACCGCCGTCCCGGTGATGACGGTGAGTCCTACCACGTCGACGTCCAGGTCGAGGGGCACGTCCTCGATCCCCTCGTCGATGCAGGCCACGGTATGGGGCAGATCCTCGGGGATCAGCGCCGCGAGGGTGGTGAGGGTGAGAGGCTGATACCGGAGCGACTTCCGCCAGATGCCGCCGCGGTGCCGATACAGCGGGCCTTTGGGGGAGATCAGGGCGATGCGCAGGGGCATCGTGCTGGTAGGCTCCTCGGTCCTGGTTGGCATGTGCGCGGCCTCCTCGCCGCCTGGATCTGAAGATCAGGGAGCACCGGGTCCGCGTGCAATAGGTAGGGGGTCTCCTCGTCGAGATGGTTGCGGTGCGGCGGCCGGGACCGGACAATTCCAACGGACAAGGGGGCACGGATGCACATCTCGTTCATCAAGCCGAGCATGGGCGACCTGCGGTCGTCGGATGCGATGACCCCGCTGGCGTTCGGCTACCTCTCGGCCATGACGCCGCCGGACGTGGAGCGCGTCCTGTACGACGAGCGCCTCGAGGAAATCCCCCTGGACGAGCCGACGGACCTCGTGGCCATGACGGTGGAGACGTATACCGCTCGCCGTGCCTACCAGCTGGCTGATGCCTTCCGGGCCCGGGGTGTGCCGGTGGTGATGGGTGGCTATCACCCCACCTTCGTACCCGACGAAGCGGCCCGGCACGCGGACGCGCTCGTGCTGGGGGACGCTGAGGGCGTCTGGCCCCGGGTGGTGGAAGATGCGCGCCGTCGGCGCCTCGCACCCCGGTACGGGCAGGCCGCACCCCCGCCCTTGGCCGGGATCACCCCGGACCGGTCCATCTTCCAGGGAAAGGGTTACGCGCCGGTCCGCCTGGTTCAGTACGGTCGCGGCTGCAAGTGGGCCTGCGACTTCTGCTCTATCCACGCCTTCTACGGCCGGAACCTGAGGCAGCGGCCGGTGCGCGAAGTGGTGGAGGAGATCGAGGCGCTGGATGGCAAGCTCGTCTTCCTGGTGGACGACAACATCTTCGCCGACGAGGCCCGGGCGGAGGAGCTGTTCGAGGCCCTCGTACCCCTGGGGATCCGCTGGACCTGCCAGACCTCCATCGACGTGGCGTGGAAGCCCGGCATGGTCGATCTCATGCGCCGAAGCGGCTGCATCTCCGTGCTCATCGGGTTCGAGACCCTGGATCCGGCGAACCTGAAGCAGATGCGGAAGGCTTGGAACGCGAAGGCCCAGGGGTACGAAGGGGCCATCGAGCGCCTCAAGGATGCCGGCCTGATGATCTACGGCACCTTCGTCCACGGATACGACCGGGACACGCCGGATTCGTTCGAGCGCAACCTGGAGTTCGCCGTCCGCAACAAGTTCTTCCTGGCGAACTTCAATCCGCTCACGCCCACGCCGGCGACGTCCCTCTACGAGCGGCTCCGGCGCGAGGGCCGGCTCATCCGGGACCCTTGGTGGCTCGATCCCTCGTATCGGTACGGCCACGCGACCTTCCACCCCCGGGGGATGACGGCCACGGAGCTGGAGGAGGGGTGCTACCGGGCCCGCACCCGCTTCAACACGCTGAGCAGCATCGCCCGACGGGCCTTCGACCGCCGCACCAACCTGTCGAGCCTCTACAACCTGGGAGTCTTCCTCGCCGTCAACCTCATCTCGCGCACCGAGATCCACCGCAAGCAGGATGCACCACTGGGCGCCCGTCCGCCCTCAACCCAGCCGGGGCGGACGCCGGTCCCGGCGGAGGGTCTGCCATGAGGGTCACCCTGATCAAGCCGCGCATCGGGACCTCGGACGACACGCTCTACGTGGACGAGGCCCGCATGGAGCCCCTCACGCTCTCGGTGATCGCCGGTCTGACGCCCCCGGATGTGGACGTGCGCATCTACGACGACCGGATGGAGCGGATCCCCTTCGACGAACCCACCTCGCTGGTGGGAATCACGGTGGAGACGTGGACCGCCCGCCGCGCCTACCAGATCGCCGACGAATACCGACAGCGGGGTGTACCGGTGGTCCTCGGGGGCGTCCACACCACCCTCGCAACGGAAGAGGCGAGGGCCCATGCGGACAGTGTCTTCCTGGGGGATGCGGAGCAGGGCTGGCCGGAGGTCGTGGCCGATGCGGCACGGGGGCGGCTGCAGCCTGTATACCGGGCTTCGCCGGGGGTGGCCCAGTCGAGGGGTCTGCGACCCCGAAGAGACCTCTACCGCGGGAAGGGCTACCTTCCCATCCACCTGATGCAGTTCAGCCGGGGGTGCCCCTTCGCATGCACCTTCTGCGCGGTCTCACGCTATTTCGACCGCCGGCTGTACCACCGGCACATCGACGAGATCGTGGCCGAGCTCGCCACACTCGAGAAGAAGATCGTCTTCTTCGTGGACGACAACTTCACGGCGAATCCGGAGCTCGCCAAGGAGCTCTGCCGGGCCTTGATCCCCCTCAAGATTCGATGGGTCTCCCAGGGCTCCATCGACATGACGGAGGATCCGGAGCTCATGTCGCTGATGGCCGAGAGCGGGTGTCTGGGGCACGTCATCGGCTTCGAGAGCCTCGACCCCGAGGCCATCCGTCGGATGGGCAAGGGACATCCGAACATTCTGCACTCGGCCGCCGGGCCGTATGCCCGCCAGCTCGAGATCCTTCGGGATTACGGCCTTCAGACCTGGGCGGCGCTCACCTTCGGGCACGACACCGACACGCTGGACACCGTGAAGCGGACCCTGGACTGGGCGATCCGGCAGAAGTTCGCCTTCGCTGCGTTCAATGTCCTCACACCCTATCCGGGCACGGAGCTCTACCGGAGCCTCCAGAAGGAGGACCGGCTGCTGTACGGGGGTCGCTGGTGGCTCCACCCGGATTACCGGGTGAACGCGACGCCCTTCGTGCCCAGGCGGATCGATCCGGACGAGCTGACCCGGGCGCTGGCGGAGGCTCGCCACACCTGGAGCCGCCCCCTCACCATCCTCCGGCGTTTCCTGGACTTCCGGACGCATCTCCGGAGTCCGTACCGGGCCGGGGTGTACTTGACCTACAACCCGCTGGTCCGGCGAGAGGTTCGCAGGAAGGTCGGCCTGCGATTCGGGCTGGAGCCGGGGACCGCGAGCTTCGACCAGTACCGGTCCGCGGACGCGCACTCCCACTGATTCCACTGGTGCGGCCCGTGCCCGGACTGGGACGGCGACCCGACCGGGTATCGCAGCCCTTCCCACGTCCTGCGATCTCCTGAGCCGGGGCGGGGAACCTCGGCTGTGCCGCGCTAGAAGGGGTTCGGCGCACCCAGGACGAGTCGCACCGTGTCCCGGGCGATAAGGAGCTCCTCGTCGGTGGGGATGACCCAGGCCTGCAGGGACGAGTCCTCGGTGCTGATACGCGCCGATTCCTCCCCCACGGCCTTCTGGTTGGCCGCCTCGTCCAGGGTGAGCCCGGCCCACTCGAGACCCTGGCAGATGAGTCCCCGGATCCCCGGGGCGTTCTGCCCGATTCCTCCGGTGAAGACCACGGCTTCTGCCCCTCCCAACGCGGCCAGGTAGGCCCCGACGTACTGGCGGGCGCGGTACGCGAACATCTCCACCGCCAGGTGCGCACGTCGGTCGTCGAACTCCTCGATCTCCTCCAGGAGCTCCCGCATGTCCCCGGTGAGCCCGCTGATCCCCAGCAGACCGGAACGCTTGTTCAGGATCGTCTCCACGTCCCGCAGGGAAAGGCCCTCCTTGGCGGCGATGTAGTCCAGGATGGCGGGATCGACGCTCCCGGAGCGGGTGCCCATGATCAGCCCGTCCAGGGGCGTGAAGCCCATGGAGGTGTCGACGGATTCGCCGGCCTTGATCGCGCACGCGCTGGCCCCATTCCCCAGGTGCAGGGTGATGATGTCGCCCTGGTTCCGGTCACGGCCGTTCAACTGGCGCCACCGGTGCGCCACATACCGGTGGCTGGTGCCGTGGAATCCGTATTTTCGCACACGGTGTCGGCGATAGTACGAGTAGGGGATGGCGTACAGGTACGCGTGCTGGGGCATACTGGCGTGGAATGCCGTATCGAATACCGCCACCTGCGGGACGCTGTCCCCCAGGGCCGCCGCCACCGCTTCGATGGCCCGCAGGTTGTGGGGGTTGTGGAGGGGGGCCAGCTCGATCATGTCCTCGAGCTGGTCCAGCACGTCGGCGGTGATCCGGACCGAAGCCTGGAACTCCTCGCCCCCGTGGACCACCCGGTGCCCCACCGCTTGGATTTCCGACAGCGCATCCAGCGGACCGGCGGACGAGACGAACCATTTCAGGACGTAGTCTACCGCCGCCCCGAGATTCCGGAGCTCCGCCGTTCGATACCACTTGCGGCCGTCCTCCCCGTACGCCTTCACGATGGCCTCACCACCGATTCGCTCGATGATGCCCCGGGCGAGGCGCGTGTCGGAGTCGTGGGCGATCCGCTCCAGATCAGTCGCGATGAGCTGGAACTTGAGGGTGGAGGAGCCGGCGTTCAGGACCAGGATGTTCATGAATGGATTCTCGTGGGACGGGCGGCCGGGAGGAAGGCGTACCGGCCCCTCGGAGTCAGCCCTTCCTCTGCCGTATCCACCGCCAGCCTTGGCCCACGACGGCGGGGAGGATCGCTGCCGGGACGATGACGGCCCACTCCGCGGCGCGCAGCGGGACGGTTCCCAGGATGCGCTGCAGCGGGGGGGCGTAGACCGCGAGGAGCTGGAGGAGCAGCACCAGGGGCACGGCGGCGACGGCCCAGCGGTTGGCCAGGGCTCGCCGGGGTGCCAGCACCGGCCCATGCGAGCGCGCGTTCCCGAGGTGGAAGAGCTGCGCCAGCGCCAGCGTCATGAAGGCCACGGTGGTGGCTCTCTGGGGATCCAACGTTCGCAGGCCCCACAGGAAGGCTCCCAACGAGACCGCGGTGATGAGGCCGGCGAAGGCGAAAAGGGCGCGGATGAAGGGGCCGGACATGATCCCGGCCTTGGGATCCCTAGGTGGACGGGTCATGACACCCTCCTCGCCGGGCTCCATGGCCAGCGCCAGCGCCGGGAACGTGTCGGTGACCAGGTTCAGCCAGAGGATCTGGAGAGGCAGGAGAGGGAGGGGGAGGGCCGCCAGCCCCGCCAGCAGGAGGACCAGCACCTCCGCCACGTTACAGCTGAAGAGGTAGAAGACGAATTTCCGGATGTTGTCGAAGATGACCCGTCCTTCCTCCACCGCGGCGGCGATGGTGGGAAAGCGGTCGTCCTGGAGCACGACATCCGCCGTCTCCTTCGCGGCATCGGTGCCCCGGTGGCCCATGGCCACGCCCACGTTGGCCTTCTTCAGCGCGGGGGCATCGTTCACGCCGTCCCCCAGCATCGCCACCACCTCGCCGCGCTTTTGAAGGGCGTCGACGATGTCGAGCTTGTCTCGGGGGCTGGCCCGGGAGAAGGCCGCCGCCGTACCGACGAGCCGCTGAAGCCCCTCGTCGTCCAGGTTCCCCAACGCCCGGCCTTCCACCACCTGGGACTCGCCGCCGAGCATGTCCAGATCCCGTGCGATGGCGGAGGCGGTGGCCGCCTGATCCCCGGTGATCATGACGGTACGGATCCCCGCCTGTTGGAGCTTTCCGACGGTGTCCCGGACGCCCGCCGCCGGCGGGTCCGTGATCCCGGCGAACCCCAGGAAGGTCAGCCCCGAGAGGGGGTCGCCTCCCACGTCCCGACCCTGGGCCAGGGCGATGACCCGGAGCCCCTCCCGCGCCATGGCCTGGTTGAGCTCGTCGAGCTTCCCGCCCGTGTCCCGGTCCAGGGGCTCGGGGCCCGAGGGCGAAAGGACGAGTGTGCATCGCCCCAGGATCTCGGCGGGTGCGCCCTTCACATGGCTCGCTCCGCCCAAGCTCGACTCCACGACGCAGGCGGTGAGAGGCCGGACCGAAGAGAAGGGGACCCGCTCGACCACCTGGGATCCCTCCAGTAACCGGCCGGGGTCCAGGCCCGCTTTGCGCGCCAGGATGAGAAGGGCGGCATCGGTGGGGTCCCCGCGGAGCAGCCGGCCTTCCGCATCGACCGTGGCATCGCCGGAGATGGCCGCGGTGTGGAGGAGCGCGTCGAAGGGATCCAGCTCGCCGGACGACAGCGCGACGCCGTCTTTCGAGAAGGAGCCGACGGGGTCGTAGCCCGCGCCACTGACCTGCACCTCCCAGCCGATGCCGGCCACGCGGGTGACGGTCATCTCCCCGGAGGTGAGGGTCCCCGTCTTGTCCGCGCAGATGACGGTGGTGCTTCCCAGGGCTTCCACGGCGGCCAGGCGGCGGATGAGGGCATTCCGTCGCGCCATGCGTCTCAGGCCCACCGCCAGGGCGATGGTGGCCACCGCCGGCAGACCCTCCGGGACCGCCGCGATGGCCAGGGCGAGGGCCGTCTCCACCATCTCCCGAGGGGGCAGCCCCTGGAGGAAGCCCACGCCGCCCACCACGGCCGCGACCCCAAGGGTGAGCCAGACGAGGCGACGGCCCAGGACGTCGAGGCGCTCTTCCAGCGGGGTTTCCTCGTCTTCCACGGACTGGACCAGCTTCCCGATGCCGCCGAGCTCCGTGCCCGATCCCGTGGCCACCACCACCGCCTTCCCTTGTCCCGATGCCACGGAGGTGCCGGTGAACAACATGGATCGGCGCTCCGCCAGGACCGTCTCCCTCGGAACCGGGTCCACCAGCTTGCCCACCGGCGCGAACTCGCCGGTGAGGGCCGCTTCCGAGGTCCGGAGGTCCCAGGCCTCCAGGACACGTGCGTCGGCGGGTACCGACTCCCCCGCCGCCACGAGGATCACGTCACCCGGCACCAACTCGGCCGCGGGTACCCGGCACGTCTCCCCGTCCCGCAGGGCCGTCGCCCACGGGACGGTGTAGCTGAGGAGCGCCTCCATGGCCCGTCGGGCGCGCAGCTCGACCCCGAAGCCGATCCCCGCATTCAGGACCAGCACCGCGGCGATGGCCACGGCCTCCGGGATCTCTCCGAACAGCGCGGCGAGGAACGTGGCCGAGAGGAGAAGGAGGACCACCACGCTGCGGAACTGGGACAGGAGGATCCCCCACGCCGAGGCGGGGGGGGTTGCCTCCAGCAGGTTGGGTCCGTGTGTACGGAGTCGGGCCCGAGCGCTCGCGTCCGAGAGCCCCTCGGGGGTGGAGCCGACGGCGTCGAGGACCCCGTCGCCGGGGAGGGCGTGCCAGTGGTTCACTCGCCTCCCGGATCGGGACGCTTTCTCAGGCGCTTCGTCTCACCCCGCCGCCGCTTCTCCTCCAGCCGCTTGCGTCGCTGGGCCGCGGGAATACGGGTGGGGACGCGCTCCGGCCGCTTCCGATGCAGTTCTTCGAGCTTGGATCGCAGCCGAGCCAGGGCCCGGCGGCGATTCTGCAGCTGGCTGCGTTCCGTTCGGCTCTCCGCGCGGAGCCCGGTGGGCCGGTGGACCAGCCGGACGCCGGTCTCCGTGGTGTTCTGGTGCTGGCCTCCCTTACCCCCCGCCCGGAACGTGTCCACGCGGCACTCGCTCAGGAGGGCCTCGTCGTCCTCGGGAATCGGGGGGAGTGGGTCGGGAACGGGCATGGTACGGCGGGAGTATGGTCAGGTACCCTGGATTGTCCTACCATTGGTCAACCTGTCCCGCAACACCTCCCCCCGCCATGATCTACGACCGCAGCGAGCGATTTGCCGGAGCGCGCTTCCTGTGGATCCTGGCAACGGGGGTCGTGGTGGTCTGGGGCCTTCAGTTCGCCGCTCCCGTGCTCCTCCCTGCGGCCCTGGCCCTCTTCCTGGCGGTCCTGACCTTTCCGCTGGTCTCGCTCCTGAGGGCCCGGAGGGTCCCCGACGGGGCCGCCATCGGTCTGGCCGTGCTCCTGGTGGTGGGACTGGCCTCGCTCCTGATCCTCGGAGCGACCCGCGCCCTCACGGAACTCCGATCCGTGGGCCAGCGCTATCTCTTTCGTCTCGAGGAGATCCAGGCGGCCTGGGTCGCGAGCCTGGACGAGACCCTCGGCGACTTCGGTGTCCAGCTCTTCGGCGAGGGATGGATCCGGGAATTCCTGCCCCTGAACCTGGTGGGGCCGGAGCGGTTCCTGGACTTTTTGGGAGGAACGGCGCAACTGGGGGCCTCGCTGCTGGCTCAGGCGTTCATCGTGGTCCTGATCATGGCCTTCATCCTCGCGGAGATGACGGTCCTCCCGGGGAAGCTGGAGGCGATCTTCGGGGACTCGATCCGGGGTGAGGAGAGGGTCCAGAAGGTCATCCGGGAGATCCAGGAATACCTGGGCATCAAGACCGTCATCAGCCTCATGACGGGGCTGGCCATCGGGGGCTGGGCGTGGTTCATGGGCCTGGACTTCCCCGTCCTTCTGGGCCTCATCGGGTTCTTCCTGAACTACATCCCCACCGTGGGATCGATCATCGCGTCGATCCCCGGGATCGCACTCAGCCTCATCATCGTCGGCACCCTGGGTCACGCCCTTGTGGTGGCCTTCGGATATTTCGTCATCAACACCATCTTCGGCTCCATCCTGGAGCCCAACCTGATGGGCCGGCGGCTGGGGCTTTCCACCCTGGTGGTGGTCCTGTCCCTCGTCTTCTGGGGCTGGACCTGGGGGCCGGTGGGAGCCCTCCTCTCGGTGCCCCTGACCATGGTGGTGAAGATCTTCCTGGAGAACACCCAGGACCTTCGCTGGGTGGCGGTGCTCCTGGACAAGCGCGCCCCGACCTCGGAGCTGGGAGACATCCTGCCCCTCACGGACGACGGGGTGGGAGTGATTCCCCCGGAACGGGAGCCTGAGCCCCCACCACCCACCGGAGGAGTGGCGGGCATGTCCCGGGGCGAGGTGCGGCCCCTCACGGAAGCGGACCGGATCTGACACGATGCCTCGCGTGCCCTTCGACGCCCTCCCGGACGACTCTCGGCTCTGGGTCTTTCCCGTGCCCGATCCCTTGGAGCCCGGTCAGGTGGACACCCTCCTGCGGACCGTGGAGGACTTCCTGCACGGGTGGGCGGCGCACGGCGCGCCCCTGACCGCCGGGTACAGCTGGGAGGAGGACCGGTTTCTCCTGGTGGCCGTGGACCAGGCCTCCGTCCCCCCCTCGGGATGCTCCATCGACAGCATGGTCCGGGTGCTGAAGGAGCTGGAGGGGTCGCTGGGGCAGCGCATCGTGGACCACGGGCCGGTCTACTACCGGGATTCGGCCGGCGAGGTGCACCGCCTCTCCCGGAAGGAGTTCAGGGCGGCCGGTCAGGCGGGGAGCGTGACCCCGGAGACTCCGGTCTTCGACAGCACCCTCACCGACCTGGGCGCATTTCGGGCGGGGCGGCTGGAGGTCCCGGCCCGGGAGAGCTGGCACGGCGCGGTCTTCTTCTGACGGCGAGCGCCCGCCGACACGGGGGTGTCGATCGTCCGGGTGCCTGAGGGACCGGCCGGTCAGGGGCACCGGCAGGGACGCTGGACCACACGAAGAAGCGCCGCCCCGGGGGTGACCCGGAGCGGCGCTCTTTCGTGCTCGGCAGTCTCGGTGTCAGACCCGGACCACGTTCTCCGCCGAGGGCCCCTTGGCTCCGTCCACGATGTCGAACTCGACCCTGTCGCCCTCCGCCAGGGTTCTGAACCCATCACCCTGGATGGCCGAGAAATGCACGAAGCAATCCCGAGAACCGTCTTCGGGGGCGATGAACCCGAAGCCCTTCGAGTCGTTGAACCACTTCACCGTTCCGGTGGTCCGCATCTTACCTGCTCCATCAAGTGAAACTGAACGCGGGACGGTCCAGGCCGTCCGATTACCGTGTCCGCGGGCGTCGTCGAGAGGACGACCCCACGAACGTGGAGAAGGCTAGGGAGAACCGGGCCCGGAGGTCAAGCATCCAGGGTCTCGGAGCCGTCACGCTACCGGGCCCGGTGACGCGCGCTACTTCACGCCTCCCATGAGCCGCCGGACGCCGGGTGCCGCAAGCATGGCGAAGAGGCCCACACCGCCCGTGATCATGGCCACGGTCCGGAAGAGCGCGAAGGGTGCCAGGCTTTCGAGCTGGCCCGCCACGAGACCGGCGATGAGGTTCCCCAGCGCCGCCCCCACGAACCAGATCCCCATCATCTGACCGACCCGGCGCTCCGGGGAAAGCTTCGTGATGGCGCTGAGCCCCACCGGAGAGATGGTGAGCTCGCCGGCGGTGTGGAGGAAGTACGTCACGACCAGCCAGGCGGGGGAGACCAGGTTGTCCGGGGTGGCGTTGGCGGCACCCCAGGAGAGGACGAAGAAGCCCATCCCCAGGCCCACCAGTCCCAGGCCGGCCTTCATGGGGATCGACGGGTTCACCTGGCGCCGCTCCAGCCAGACCCACAGCTGGCCGAAGACGGGAGCCAGGATGATGATGAAGATCGGGTTCACGGACTGGAGCCAGGACGCCGGGGCTTCCCACCCGAAAACGACCCGGTTCGTGAGGTCCTGGGCGAAGAGATTCAGCGACGTCCCGGCCTGCTCGAATCCGGACCAGAAGACGGCGATCAAGAGGAACAGCCAGAAGATCACACCCAGGCGTTTGTTCTCCTCCGGGGTGTGCCCCCCTGCCGTCCAGAGATAGACGAAATACAGCGCAACCAGGATCAGCACCGCGCTTCCCAGATAGGACGCGATCTGGGTGAGCGTCAGGGGAATGGTGCCGTTGGAGACCAGGTAGCCGAAGGCCACGATGGCCGCCAAGGCCGCGAAGAAGACGCCGAAAAAGGTCCGGGACCGGCGAGCGACCTGCTCGGGCGTCTCTCCGGTCTTGAGGTGGCCCGCGTCTCCCAGGTAGTCGGCCCCCATCCGGTACTGGATCAGCCCCAGCACCATTCCCACACCGGCGGCGCCGAAGCCCCAGTGCCAGTTGTGGTCCTCACCCAACCAGCCGGTGACGATGGGGCCCAGGAAGGCGCCGATGTTGATCCCCATGTAGAAGATGGAGAACCCGGCGTCCCGACGGGCCCCGCCCTCGGGATAGAGCTCCCCCACCACCGTGCTCACGTTGGGCTTGAGCAGCCCGGTCCCCAGGATGATGAAGACCAGGCCCAGGAAGAAGGTGAAGTCGGCCGAGGCTCCTTGGACCGCGCCCATGGTCAGCGTGGGCGCCGCCATGGTGAAGTGTCCCAGGGCGATGATCCATCCTCCGACCCACACCGCCTTGCGCTGGCCCCAGAGGTTGTCGGCGACCCACCCTCCCGGAAGCGCGAGGATGTAGACCAGAGAGGTGTACAACCCGTAGATGGCGGCGGCGGTGCCCACTTCGAGCCCCATCCCCGGATTGTCCCGGAGCGGGTTTCCAGCGGCGTCGGTGACGACGTTGGTCGTTTCCGCCGTCATGAAGAGAATCAGGAGCGCGCGCATTCCATAGTAGGAGAAGCGCTCCCACATCTCGGTGAAGAAAAGGGTCGACAGCCCCCGGGGGTGCCCGAAGAAGCTGTTGTCGTGCTGGGTGCTCAACGCGCTGTCTCCGTGGAGAATGGGCGTGGAAGGGGGGTGAAGCCGAGACCATCGGCCCCACGCCGGAATCGCGCCAAGTTACCGATCCGCGCCCTTCCCGGCGAGGACCGCCTCGAGGAAGCCGGAAAGGGAACTCTCCGCCCAGAAGGACGGGCGCCGGATTCCTCCCCCCACGAAGCCGACGTGCCCGCCGCGGTCGGTGACCACGGGGTGGAGGGCGGGGTTGGCAGCCATGGTGTCCAGGGGGATGCACTCCGGGGGCAGAAAGGGGTCGTCCACGGAATGGAGCAGGAGGGTAGGGGTCCGGATGTGCTCCAGGAACAGCATGCTGCTGCTCTCGGCGTAGTAGTGGTCGGCGTCGCGGAACCCGTGGACGGGCGCGGTGAGGAGGTCGTCGAATTCCCGGAGGGTGCGGGCCTTGCGGAGCGCCTCCAGGTTCACGTGGTCCGCCAGGAGGTGTGCCTTGTCCCTAGCCTTCCGGAGCAGGGACTTCAGGAAGTACCGGTTGTACACCTGACCCATGGTCGTCCGGGCCAGGAGGTCCGCGCCGGCCGCCAGGTCGTAGGGGACGGACACCGCCACCGCGGCGTCGGGAAGTGGTCCCGGCACCTCGGAGGGGGCGGGGCCGGTGCCCCGTTCGCCCAGGTACTTGAGGAGGACGTTCCCTCCCAGGGAGAACCCCACCACCCCAAGGGGACGTCCCGGGAAGCGCCGCGCGATCCGCTCGAGGCAGAATCCCAGGTCACCGGTCTCACCGGAGTGGTAGGCTCGCGCGCGGCGGTTCGGCTCTCCGGAGCAGGAGCGGAAGTTGAGGCCCACCGGGACCATTCCCTTTCTCGTCAGCGCCCGGAAGCTGTTCAAGACGTAGGCGCGTCGGGTGTGGCCCTCCAGGCCGTGGAGGACGAGGACCACGGGACCTCCCTGGTCCGGGAGGAAGTCGAGGTCCACGAAGTCGCCATCGGGAGTGTCCCAGCGCTCCCGCGTGACGGCGAGCGCCGGTCCCGGGCGGAGGAACTTTCCGGCCAGCGTCTGGATGTGGGGATTCGTGCCCCATCGGGGCGCCACGAAGGGTGGGGGAAACGCGCCAGGGGGAAGGGCGACGCCGTTGGGTTTCATGCGGGGGGGTGTGTCCGGGTCCAGGGTGGCCGCGCCTGACGGACGCGGGGGTAGATGGGACACCCGGGGTGGTGGGCGCCGGCCAGGTACCCGGTGCTCACGAGGAACTCACCGGTGATTTCCCCGCCGGTGAAGCGGAAGGTCTTCCGGAAGAGGCCGACCCATTCGGCCCGGTCCCGCGGATGGTGCGCGTCCAGCCACCCGCCGAAGCTCCCGAAGTCCGCCTGCATGTCCCGGATGACCCGTGCGTTGTGGATGACGGCGTCAACCTTCAAACGATTCCGCACGATCCCCGGATCCGACAGGAGCCGGTCCCGGTCCCGGGGTCCGTATCCGGCGACTCGTTCCACGGAGAACCCGTCGAACGCCCGGTGGAAGTTCTCCTTCTTCTTCAGAATGGTGAGCCAGGACAGTCCCGCCTGATTGATCTCGAGGATGAGCCGCCCGAACAGCGCATCGTCGTCATGGAGGGGAAATCCGTACTCCTGGTCGTGGTACGGCCCGTGGAAGGGGTGGCCCAGGGCGTGTGCGCAGTAGGAGTCCGGGGGGAGAGTCGGAGAGGGCATGGCGGTAAAGATAATCCGAAACCTCCGCAAGCAAGACGAAACCCCTTCGGTCAGGCCGCCGTAGGGCGGGGGAAAGGGGGCGGCCCGTCCGCCCATGCTGTCCGAATTGCGACACCGCACCGGAGAGGACGATGCCGACTGGGAGGGTGGCAGGTGGGCTCTTGATGGCCCTGGCCGTGGCCGTGGGAGAGGTGGCGGCACAGGATGTAGACCGGATCTGGGGCCGGGTGGAGACCATCTCGGGCGACACCTACGAAGGCTTCATCCGGTGGGACCGGAACGAGGGGAGCTGGGTGGACGTGCTCGACGGCTCCAAGCCCGTTCCCAGGGACAACTACCGGATCTGGATCCGGGCCATGGAAGGTGAGGAGGTCCGTCGAGTCCGAACCGTCGAGCTCATGGGATTCCGGATCTCGTGGGAGGAATCGGACCCGGAGTTTCCGTCCTGGGCCGAGGCGGGGATCCGGTTCGGGCAACTCCGGGAGTTGAAGGTGACGGGACCGGACGCCGCGCTCCTGCTCCTGAGGAACGGGCAGGAGGTGGAGTTCGCCAGAGGGAGCACGGATCTTGGGGAGGACCTAAGGGAACTCGTGGTAGAGGATGCCACGGGAGGCACCGTGGAGCTCGGTTGGCGCGACCTGGACCGGATCGTCTTTGAAGGACACCCGGCCGTCGCGGCGGCATCGGCGCGGAGGCTCTACGGCACGGCGGAGGACCGGTGGGGCAACCGGTACACGGGGTACGTTGCGTGGGACCTGGACGAGATCCTGACCAGCGATATTCTGGACGGCGAGGAGGGGCGCAGGGACCGGCAGGTGCCCTTCCGCCGGATCGCGGCCATCGAGCGGGGCTGGGGTGGGGCGCGCGTGACCCTCGAAGATGGTGAGGAGATGGTCCTGGACGGATCCAACGACGTGGGGTGGGGGCACCGGGGGGTGCAGATCTCCGACCCGGGGCTCGGCCTCGTGAACATCCCGTGGGACGAGTTCGAGACCATCCGGTTCCACCAGCCCGACCGGGAGGTGGGATACGACGCCTTCGACGGGGGTCGACCCCTGGTGGGCACGGTGATCACCCGGGGCGGGGAGTCCATCCGCGGTGCGATCCTGTGGGATGCGGATGAACGATGGTCCTGGGAGATGCTGAACGGGTCGTTCCGGGACGTGGAGTACGACGTGGAGTTCAGTCGGATCGATCGCATCGAGCGGCTCTCGTCGCGGGGTGCGCGGGTGACCCTGCGGGATGGCCGGGTCCTCGACCTGGAGGACTCCAACGATGTCAGCGACGACAACAAGGGAATCTTCATCGCTCCGGAAGGGTTCGAGGAGGGCCTCGGCCCGGAGGAAACGGAGTGGGTGCTGGTGACCTGGGACGAGTTGGACGAGGTACGCTTCGAGCATGATTGACCTACGGACGGCCGCCTGTGCGGCCCTGCTGACGACGCTTGCTCCGACCCTTGGCAGCCCTCTCGGGGCCCAGGCGCCGGATACCTACCTGGACCCGGTGGCCCGATCGCTGCACGAGGTGGCCCGGGAGAACTGGCAGGCCATCGACGAGTCCATCGTGCGCTACACCGCCTTGATCCAACAGCGGATCGCCGCCGCCATCCGGACGCCGTTGAAGGATCGGACCCTGTACAGGAACGAGACGGCGGTGAGGGCTTTCTGGGACCGGGAGTATGAGCCGCTTCTCCAGATCCTCGGCACCCGGGCCCAGTACCCGGGGCGAGAGATCGCCGAGCGCGAGGGAAACCTCACATGGTTGGACGACCTGGCGTTCGACGCTCCCTTCGAGCCAGGCGGTGACCGGCTCCTCTTCGGCATCACCGACCAGGGTGAGGAGGGGTACGAGCCCCGGGACGACGACTTCTGGTTCGCCCACCCGCTGGCCGCCGGCGCAGACTCGCTCTACCGCTACCGCAGCGGGGACACGCTAACTCTGGCCCTTCCCGACGGCCGAACGCTCCAGACGGTGAAGCTCGACGTCCTCCCCCGGGAGGCGGACGTGCACCGGATCACGGGAGCCCTCTGGATCGAACCCGAATCCGGAGCCCTGGTCCAGGCGGTGTACCGGTTGAGCCAGCAGTTCGACGCGATGCGAGACGTTCCGGAGCTCCAGGAAGAGGAGGAGCGGGGTTCGTTCAAGTACGTGCCCGGCCTGTTGAAGCCGTGGACCTTCGACATGAACCTGGTGGCCATCGAGTACGGCCTCTGGGATTTCGAGATCTGGCTTCCCCGGACCATGCGCGTCGAGGGTGAGGCGGCGGCGGGAATCATGAAGTTTCCCGTCAGCATGGACATCTCGTACCGGATCGAGTCCGTCACCACCGAAGAGGAGGAGGCGCAGGCCCTGGCCGCCGCCGCCGCCGCGGCCCAGGCCGGGGACCCGGGGTCGCTGACGGAGCGGCATTTCGAGAGCCGTGCGGAGGCCATGGCGTTCATTGCAGAGCTCCTCTCGGACGGTTCGGGCGTGAGCTACGAGCCCCTCGCCGGCTCGAATCGGGTGGCCGCCGGCCGCGAGTCCCGCTTCATCGTCCCCGAGGATCGGAGTCTCATCACCACGAGTCCGGACCTGCCGCCCCCGATCTGGGACGACGCGCCGGGCTTCGCCTCGGACGAGGACCTGGAGGAGTGGGTGACCACGCTGGCGGATCTCCCGGCTCCCCCGATCCGGGGGATTCCGTGGGCGGCCAACTGGGGATGGCACCGCCCGGATCTGATCCGTTACAACCGCGTAGAGGGCCCCGCCGTAGGAGGTCGCTTCCAGGCCCGGTTGGGCATGGGGCCCCTGGGACCGTGGAACTTCAGCGCTTCGGGCTTCATGGGTCTCGCGGACCTGGAACCCAAGGCGCGCCTGACGCTGGAGAAGTCCACCGTCATGCGAAGGGTCGCCGTGGGTGCGTACCGGGAGCTGCAGGCCACCGACCCCCGGGGCCGGTACCTGGAGTTCGGGAACACCCTGAACGCCTTCCTCTTCGGCCGCGATGACGGGGAGTACTTCCTGGCCACCGGCCTCGACCTGACCTGGCGGCCGCCGGAGGCCGGCCGGGATTCCCACTTCTTCCGGGCCTACGTGGAGAGGCAGGATCCGGTCTCGAAGAAGATCGACTTCGCCCTCTTCCGGAGCTGGAGCGGGGACGGGATCTTCCGCCCGAACATCCCCGGGGATCGCGTAGAGGAGGTGGGCGCAGAATTGCGGCTCTCTCCGTGGTGGGGCACGGACCCTCTGCTCCCGCAGGTGGGACTCGACCTCTATGGGCACGGGGCGCTGTGGCGCGAGGCGGGGACCACCGACCAGAGCGACTACGCCCGCGGGTCGGCGACGCTGCGCGTTGCCGTGCCCCTGGCTGGGGGACGGTGGCGGCTGGGTACGGAGATCGGCGGCGGGACCACGTGGGGTGTGTCACCCCTCCAGCGGCACTGGTTCCTGGGAGGCCCATCTTCGCTTCGGGGGTATGGCGCCTCCACCGTCTTCGGCTCGTCCTTCACCCGGGCACGCACCGAGGTGGCGAGGCGGTTCGACGTGGCGACCGTGAGCGTGTTCGGCGATGCAGGGTGGGCAGGCCGCCGCGAGGCGTTCGACACGGAAGACATCCTCTACGGAGTGGGGATCGGCGGGAGCGTCCTGGACGGACTCATCCGCCTGGACCTTTCCCATGGCCTCACCGGCTCGTCTCGACAGCTGAGGCTCGACCTCTACCTCGACGCGATCCTCTGACGGCTTGCGACGGACTCCCCGCCGTCGCCCATCGAGGCGCGGCGGGGAGGCACGTCCGCGGGTTTGGGCGCTTTACTTGGCCTTCCCGGGTGGTCATCGTTCCGGACCGGTTCGGCCCGCCACTGCGGGCCGGTCCCGAGGACCACACCCCAGGATTCACATGCGCATCCGTCGAATTGGCCGCCTCCTTGCCCTGGTGGCCTTGTTCCAGGCCTGCACCGACGCCCCTCCTCCCCCCGTGGAGCTGGGGGTGCCGCTCGCCCTGGCGGAGCACCGGGCCCAAACGCTGTCGGAGGTCCGATACCGGATCGCTCTGGACATTCCCGAGGATCGATCCGATCCGATCCAGGGCAACACGGTCATCACCTTCCAGTGGGAGGACCGGGACCGGCATCCCCTTGTGGTGGACTTCAAGGATCCCGCCCAGCGGGTGCAGCGGGTCGTGGTCAACGAATCCAAGGTGGAGTGGACGAGCGAGGCCGACCATGTGGTGATACCCGCGGCGAGCCTTCGGCGGGGAGAGAACCGCGTGGAGCTGGCCTACCTGGCAGGGGACGAGGCGCTGAACCGGTCCGACGAATTCCTCTACACCCTCTTCGTGCCGGACCGCGCCCACTTCTCGCTACCGGTGTTCGACCAGCCCGACCTGAAGGCGCGCGTGTCCTGGGAGCTCGCTGTCCCCGCAGGCTGGGTGGCGGTGGCGAACGGGCCCGGGGAGAACCAGCCGGAGATCCCGGCCGACCTGGCGGGAGAGGGCGTGCACCGGGAGATGGTGGAAGTGGTGCCCTCCCCGGAGCGGAGGACCTATTCATTCCGGGCCAGCCGACCCATTCCCACCTATCTCATGGCCTTCGCCGCAGGGCGATTCCAGGTGGAGATGGCCCGGCGCGGACGCTTCCTCTTCACGATGTACCATCGGGAGACGGACGCCGCCGCGGTGGACAGAAACCGGGAGCAGATCTTCGACCTCCACCAGACCGCGGTGGACTGGCTCGAGGACTACACCGGGCTGGACTATCCCTTCCAGAAGTTCGACTTCGTGCTCCTTCCGCCCTTCCAGTACGGCGGGATGGAGCACCCGGGCTCCATCTTCTATCGGCAATCCTCCCTCATGCTGGACGAGTCGGCGACGCAGGCCAACTACCTGGGTCGCGCGAGCCTGATCGCCCACGAGACCGCCCACATGTGGTTCGGGGACCTCGTGACCATGCGGTGGTTCGACGACGTGTGGACGAAGGAAGTCTTCGCCAACTTCATGGCAGCCAAGATCGTGCATCCCTCATTCCCCGAGGTGGATCACAAGCTCCGGTTCCTGATGGCCCATCACCCGTCCGCTTACGGTGTCGACCGGACGCCAGGCGCCAATGCCGTCCGGCAGCCCCTCGAAAACCTCCGCGAGGCCGGGACCCTCTACGGCGCGATCATCTACCAGAAGGCTCCGGTGGTCATGGCCCACCTCGAGCGCACGGTAGGGGAGGACACCTTCCGGGATGGGATGCGGGAATACCTCTCCAGCCATCTCTATGGAAACGCCACCTGGCCGGACCTGATCACCATCCTGGATCGGCTCTCTGACGAGGACCTGGCCGCGTGGAGCCGCGTCTGGGTGGAGGAACCGGGACGTCCCACCATCCACGTGGCGATCGAGGACGGAGGAGAAGAAGGGGGACGGGTCCTTCTCCGGCAGGAGGACCCCTGGGGCCGGGAGCGGATCTGGCCACAGTCTCTGGAGTTGGTCGCGTCGTGGCCCGGTGGGCTCGAGCGGAGCACCGTTCGGTTGCACGAGACCGAGGTGGTGGCGGAGGCGTGGACCGGCCGAGAGCGCCCGGAGTGGGTGCTCCCCATGGGCGCGGGTATCGAGTACGGCATGTTCCTGCTTGAGGGTGACGCGCTGGAAGCACTGGCGTTGGACATCCAGGAGCTGGACGACCCCTCCCTGCGAGGTGCCGCGTGGCTCGTCCTCCAGGACCACATGCTGGAGGAGCGGGTCGTTCCCGGTGCGGTCCTCGACCTGGCCCTGGCCGCTCTGGACGAAGAGCGGGACGAGATTCTCGTGGGCCAGCTCCTGGGGCTCGTGGGCACCATCTACTGGGACCTCCTGCCGGACGAGGTCCGCAATCAAAGGGCTGCGGAGGTGGAGGAGGCGATGTGGCGTGGCGTGACCTCCGCCCCGACTGCGACGCTGAAGGCGTCGTTCTTCAGCGCCTACCGGGGCGTCGCTCTCACCCCTGGAGCCGTGGCACGCCTTCGGCGCATCTGGGCGCGGGAGGAGCGGGTTCCGGACGTGCCCCTTTCCGAGAGCCAGGAGATCGCCCTGGTCGAGGCGCTGGCGGTGCGGGAAGTCCCGGGCGCCGGGGCCCTTCTCGATGCCCAGTTCGACCGGATCCAGAACCCGGACCGCCGAGCCCGCTTCCAGTTCGTGCGCCCCTCACTCTCCGCCGATCCCCGCGTGCGAGAGGCCTTCTTCGAGAGCCTGGCGGACGACGCGAACCGGGACCGGGAGCCCTGGGTCCTGTCGGGTCTGGGCTATCTGCAGCATCCCCTGCGGCGTGCCCATGGGGCGGGGCTGGTGGAGGCCGGGCTGGCGCTGGTGGAGGAGATCCAGCGGACGGGAGACATCTTCTTCCCCGGGCGCTGGCTTGGCGCCCTGTTGGGGAATCACAATTCACCGGAGGTGGTAGCCTTGGTCGCCGAGTTCCTCGAGTCGCGGCCCCAGTACCCCCATCGCCTGCGCGGCAAGATCCTCCAGGAGTACGATGGCGTACGCCGGGCGGTCCGGATCGTCCACGGGGCGAATTCCGCCCCGGCGTGGGAGGTGTGGCCATGAGGGCCCTGAGCACGTTCTGCCTGTTGGGGGTGGCTCTGGTGCTCGGGTCCTGCGCTCCCCCAGACGCGCGACCCGGGTCGGACATGGCACCCTCCGCACGACCGGCGGACGGGCTCCTGGCCAGGCCCGATCTCCAACGGATCGTGGATCTGCAGGAGCAGCGGGACGGGGCAGCGCTCCTCCGGTACCTCGACCACGAGGACGCCACCGTGCGGGCACGGGCCGCCTTCGCTCTCGGCTCGGTCCAGGATACAGCGGCGGCTTCCCGGCTGCTGGAACTCCTGCTGGACCTGGATCCCCGGGTTCGGGCGGATGCCGCGTTCGCCCTGGGCCAGCTCCCCATGGAAGGGCTGTCTACCCCCCTCTTCAACGCCCTGAAGGTGGAGTGGAACGAATACGCCCTCCGGACCCAATTGGAGGCGGTGGGGAAGCGTTGCGAGCCGGCGGCGGGGGACCGCCTCTTCCAGGTCGTGGATCCCGAGTGGCGTGCGGCCGTGGACCTTGCGATGGCCCGTTGCGTGCTCTCCGGAGCGGGCGAGGAAGAGATGTGGGCACGCCTTGCGGAGGACCTCACCCATCCCGATCCCGAGGTGAGGTGGTGGGCCGGGTACGCCTTCGCGCGTCACCCGGATCCCCGAACCTGGCGGGCCCACCGTCCCGCCCTCCGCATTGCGCTCACCGGCTACCAGACAGGGGATCGGGCCGCAGTGCACCTCCTCCGAGCGCTCGGCCGGTCCCAGGACCTCTTCAGCCGGGGGTTGCAGCGCTGGTGGCTGCAGAACGGAGCCCGGTGGGAGATTCGGGCCGCGGCCATGGAAGCCCTCGGCGGTATGGACGCCGCGGTGCCCCTGGGTGCGGTGGCCGGGGCGCTGGACGATCCATCGGTCCACGTCCGGCTTCTCGCGGTCCAGATGCTGGGCCAGGCTCCACCGTCGCGGCCCGTGGTGGAGTTCCTCCGCGACCACCTGGACCGTCATCCCGACGACCTCGCTGTGAACGGCGGGATCCTGGAGATCCTGGGGACGGCGGGGATCCAGGAGCCCGTGGAGGAGTGGTTCCTACGGCCCGACCTGCAGGAGGAGGCGGTGCTCCTTGCCGGGGTGAGAGGCGCCGCGGCCCTGGAGGGGCAGCGGGGTGCGGAGCTCTTGGGAGAAGCGGCTGCTGGCGGGTCCCGGCGAGCGGCCGTGAACGCCGTGGAGTCCCTGGAGAGACGTTGGGGCTTCTCCCGTGGATTCGAGGTGGCGCGCCCCGTCTTCTTCCGGCTGTTTGCCGACTTGGCCCGGAGCGGTTTTGACGAGGTGAGCCGGCCGGCACTGGAACTCCTGCGGGACAGCCTCTTCCTGCCGTTGGGAGGGGGCGAGGTGGTGGCCGACCTGGAGGCGACCCGCGAGGAGGCCGCCCCGGTGCGGACCCGGGCTCGCCGGCCCTATCGGACCGTCGACTGGGAACGCCTCCGTCGGCTCGGACCGGAGCCCCGGCTCCACCTCGAGACGAATCGGGGGACCGTCGTTCTCGCCCTGCGCACCGAGGAGGCGCCTCTGACGGTGGACGGGATCACCCTCCTGGCGGAGGAGGGGCGGTACGATGGCGTACCGTTCCACCGGGTGGTGCCGAACTTCGTCGTGCAAGGCGGAGACGTCACCCTCGCTGGAGGCCGGGACCCGGCTCCCTTCACCCTTCGGAGCGAGTTCACGCGGATCCCCTACCTCCGGGGAGTGCTGGGCATGGCCAGCGCCGGGAAGGACACCGAAACGTCGCAGTACTTCGTCACCCACTCGCCCCAGCCGCACCTGGACGGCGGCTACACGGCATTCGGCTGGGTGGTGGATGGACTCGAGGTCGTGGACGCCCTGGGGCCCGAGGATCACGTCGTGCGAGCCTGGGTCACCCCCGGCCACTGAAGCCGGGGGGTGGAGGGCGGGGGGCGGAGGGCACCACTGGGAGTCGCCGGTACCCGCATTCGCGACCGCCCTCTGGGGGCTCGCACGTTTTTTCACTAAACGGCGTTTTCCCTTTTTGACAGCTTCATCCATTGAACTCGGAGGGCGATTGGTTTACACTGTTCACCATGTCTGAACAGCGTGAACGAATCCTCGCCGAAGCCTGCGATCTCTTCCTCCGGGACGGGACCGACGGCTTCTCCATGCGCAAGCTCGCCCGTGCCGTGGGTGTCACCGCGCCTGCGCTCTACAAGTACTACGAGAGCAAGGAGCGCCTGCTCCACGAGGTGATGGCTCAGGGATATGAGCGGTTTGCCCAGTACCTCTACCGCGGGCTGATGGGCGGCACGCCCCTGAAGCGTCTCGAGTTGGCCTCCCAGGGGTACCTGGATTTCGCCCTGGAGAACCCCCGCCTCTACGAGTTCATCTACGGGGCACCCGAGGCCGCCGGGATGACGGACCTCCCGGAGGATGTGGAGGCCCTGGGGTGCGCCATCGGCCAGTTCTGGCATGACCGGGTCCGGGAGTGCATGGACGCCGGGCTCCTCCGGGTGGGGGATCCTGAGCGGGTCTCCGTGACCATGTGGGCCCACGCGCACGGCCTCCTCATCCTGTTCTGGAGGGGCCGACTCATGGAGGGGAGCGGCGTCATGAGCGAGGAGCAGTTCCGCGTCTTCTTCCAGGAGTCCGGGATGCGCCTCCTGGAGGGGGTGGGCACGCCGGCGGTCCTGGATGCGATTCGGATCCGGTCTCCCGAGCGGGCCTCGGAAGCGGCGGCGGTGTGAGGTAGGGAGAACGGGAAGCGGAGAGGATGGCTCCGATGAAGCGATATATGGGGTGGTCCGGCCAAGGGCGCCGGATGTTGGCGCGGTCGGGTACGGTCGCGCTGCTCGGGATCCTGCTCACCTGGGCCCCGCTGCCGGGGCAGCAGGCGAGGGGAGTCGAGAGCGGACCGCGGATGCTGACCCTGGAGGGAGCGGTCACCAGGGCGGTGGAGCGGAACGCCCAGCTCCAGGCGGCTCGGTTCGCCCTGGACGAGGCGAATGAGCGGGTGTCCGAGGCGTGGGGGAGCGTCTTTCCCTCCCTGGACCTCACCACGAGCTACACGCGGAACATCGCGGCGGCGGTGAACTTCCTGCCGGCGAACATTTTCGATCCCACGGCCGATCCCGACGAGTTGGTGCCGGTGCGGTTCGGGGCGGACAACCTCTGGGCGCTCTCCCTGAACCTGGAGCAGCCACTCTTCAACGCCGCCGCCTTCATCGGTGTCGGCGCGGCCGGGCGGTTCCGGGCCCTCCAGGAAGAAGTGGTCCGGGGGCAGGTCCAGGAGGTGGTGACCCGTGTGCGCACGGCCTACTACCAGCTCCTCCTGGGCCAGGAACAGCTCCGCCTCCTGCGGAACTCCCTTCGTCGGGTGGAGGAGAGCCTGGCGGAGACCGAAGCCCTCAACCAGGCCGGGTTGGCGTCGGACTACGACGTGCTCCGGCTTCGCGTGGAGCGTGCGAACCTCCTGCCCAACCTTCGGCGAGCCGAGAACGCCGTGGTGCAGGGCAAGCGGTCCCTGGGCGTAGAGCTCGATCTCTCCGACGGCGAGGCCGAGACCCTGGAGCTCGCGGGGGCCCTCTCGGAGATGAACCTCCGGAACCCGGAGCAGAACTCCGCGGACAACCAGGCCATTCTGGCCCTCGCCGGCGTGACGCCCGGTGTGGACCCGGACACCCTGGTCCGGACCGCGCTGACGCGCCGCTCCGATGTGCGGCAGCTGGAGGCCAACGAGGACCTCCGTCGCACGGAGCTGCGGCTGCAGCAGGTGGAGTATCTTCCCAAGGTCTCACTTTTCGGGACCTATGGCATCAACGCCCAGCAGAACGGTCGTCCGGACTTCTTCGGTCAGCCGCGGGCGTACAGCCGCCTGGCGGGAATCCAGCTGACGCTGCCCCTTTTCCAGGGATTCCAGCGTGACGCGCGGGTGGACCAGAGTCGGGCGGTCCTGCAGCAGGCGGCGACCCAGACGGCATTGGCACGAAGCCAGGCCGCCACCGAGGTCCGCAACATCATGGAACAGGTCGAGGAGGCTCTCCTCCGGGCCGAGGGACAGGGCCTTGCCGTGGAGCAGGCCCAGGCCGGCTTCGAGATCGCCCGAGCACAATACGTCGAGGGCCTCGGGAGCCAATTGGAGCTCACCGATGCGGAGGTGGCGCTGCGGGAGAGTGAGTTCAACTACGCGCAGGCCGTCTACGACTACCTGGTGGCCCGGGCGCGTCTGGACGCAGCGGTGGGGCGGGTTCCCCTGACGGGGACGGGATTGTGAGGGCGGGCGGAGCGGATTCTGGGATGAATGAGACAATCATGACATTTGAACATAGAAATGGGCGTCGACTCTGGCTGGCCGGTGCGCTGGCTTTGGCGCTGGGAGCTTGCGGAGACGCCGAGGCCGGCGACGCAGGACAGACGGACGGAGGCGGATCCGCGTTCGCTCGGATCATCAATGTCGCCGTGGAACCGGTGGAACCGCGCCGCTTCGTCGAAGAGATCTTCCTCACCGGCGTGGTCCGGGCCAACCGGGACGTGACCGTCTCTGCCGAGGAAGGTGGGACGGTCCAGGAGATCCTGGCGACCAAGGGCGTGTGGGTGCAGGAAGGACAGCCCCTGCTTCGCATGGATGCGGCGGTCCTGCAGGCCCAGGTGGACCAGGCCCGCGCCGCGGCGGAGTTGGCCCGTGAGACCTGGGAGCGGCGGAAGCGGCTCTGGGAAGAGCAGGGGGTTGGGGCCGAGCTCGCCTACCTGGAGGCTCGCTTCGCCGCGGAGCAGTCCGAGGCGAACCTCCGGATGCTGGAGGAGCGGCTCGCACGGACGGTGATCCGGGCACCGGTCGAAGGAATCCTGGAGGATCGCATGGTGGAGGTGGGATCCCTCCTGGCCCCCGGGAGCCCGGCGTTCCGCATCGTGGACATTTATCCGGTCAAGGTCTCCGCGGGTGTCCCGGAACGGTACGCTCCGGACGTGGCGGTGGGCTCGCCGGTCCGAATCACCTTCGACGTGCTTCCCGAATCGGGGGTGGAGGGGCGCATCGGATTCGTCGGGGTGGCCGTGGACCCGCGCAACCGCACTTTCCCGGTGGAGATTCGTCTTCCCAACCGGGAGGGTCGGATCAAGCCCGAGATGGTGGCCGACGTCTCGCTGCAGCGGCGAGCGTTGGAAGAGGCCGTGGTGGTCCCCCAGGACGCCCTGGTCCGGACGACGGAAGGGTACATCGTGTTCGTGGCGGAAGGTGAGGGGGACCAGGCCATGGCCCGGGCGCGCGCCGTGGAGCTCGGTCCGTCGGCCGCGAACCAGGTCGTCGTGACCACGGGTCTGGAGAAGGGCGATCGCCTGATCGTCCTGGGGCAGAAGAGCGTGGCCGACGGCGACCGGATCCGCGTGGTGGAGGGGAGGTGATGAGCGACAGACGACAACGGGGGGCGGAGCAGGAGTCGCCGATCGAGGAGCGCGCGGACGACCGCGCCTACCTCGCTCGCTTCAAGGAGTTCGCGCCGACCTCCTTCGCCGTGGACCATGCCACCAGTGTGAAGGTCCTTCTCGTCATCCTCACCGTGATGGGGATCCAGGCCTACCTCACCACGCCCAAGGAGTCCATGCCCGAGGTGGAACTCCCCATGATCGCCGTGAACACCGCGTATCCAGGTGTCTCACCGGCGGACATGGAGACGCTGGTCACCCGACCCCTGGAGGACGAGTTGTCCACCATCGGGGACGTCAAGGAGCTCTCGTCCACGTCCACGGAAGGCTTCTCCAGCGTCATGGCGGAGTTCGAGACGACCGTGGACCTGGAGGACGCGCTCGCACGGGTGCGGGAGAAGGTGGACCTGGCGCGCCCGGAGCTGCCCCCGGACGCCGAGGACCCTTCCATCGTCGAGTTCAACTTCTCCGAGGTTCCCATCCTACAGGTCAACCTCTCGGGGGAGTACGGGCTGGTGCGCCTGAAGGAGATCGCCGAGGAGCTCCAGGACCGGCTCGAAGCCGTGCCGGAGATCCTCAGGGTCGATGTCCGTGGCGGTCTCGAGCGGGAGGTGCAGGTCGATGTGGACCTGCAGAAGCTCAAGTACTACGGTCTGGCTCTCACCGACGTCACCGACGCCGTGAGCCGCGAGAACGTGAACGTGCCCGGCGGGTCCATCGACGTGGGACGCTCCAAGTACCTCGTTCGGATCGACGGCGAGTTCGACGACCCGTCGGTGATCGAGGACCTGGTCATCACCAATGACTGGAATCGCCCGGTGTACGTGCGGGACCTGGCGACGGTGGACTTCGGCTTCGCCGAGCGGGAGAGCTATGCCCGCCTGGACGGGGTCGACGTGGTCACGCTGGACGTCATCAAGCGGTCGGGGCGCAACATCATCCAGACTTCCGACGCGGTGAAGGGTGTGCTGGCGGAGATGCAGCCGCTCTTCCCGCCCACCACGGTGGCGAAGATCACCTCGGACCAATCCGAGGACATCCGCAAGATGGTGTCCAGCCTGGAGAACAACATCGTCTCCGGCCTCATCCTCATCGTGGGGGTGCTGCTCTTCTTCCTCGGCCTCACCAACTCCTTCTTCGTGGGGATCTCCATCCCCGCTTCCATGCTCCTGAGCTTTGTCGTGCTCAAGGCCCTGGGGACGACCATGAACATGGTGGTGCTGTTCTCCCTCATCCTCGCCCTGGGGATGTTGGTGGACAACGCCATTGTGGTGGTGGAGAACATCTACCGCTACATGGAAGAGGGCTGGGATCGGAAACTGGCGGCCAAGAAGGCGACGGGTGAGGTCGCGATGCCGGTGGTCGCCGCGACGTTGACCACGCTGGCGGCGTTCGCACCCCTTCTCTTCTGGCCGGGGATGACCGGGGAGTTCATGGGGTATCTCCCCACCACGCTCATCGTGACGTTGTCGTCGTCGCTGTTCGTGGCACTGGTGATCGTTCCCTCCCTCTGCGGGTCGTTCATGCGGCTCGAGAGCGGGCCGCGGAAGGGGCTCACCCGAGTCGCGCGCTGGACGCTCATGGCGGCCGGAGTTCTGGCGTTGCTCGTACTGGTGCGGGTCAATCCCCTCACGGCCGGCCTGCTGGTGCTCTCGGCGCTCCTGGTTTGGGCCCTCTTCCACTTCGCGCTCACGCGATTCACCCACTTCTTCCAGGCCCGTGTGGTCCCGGCCATCGTCCACACCTACGAGGGGCAGATCCGTTGGGCCCTCGAGCACCGGGGTGCCATCCTGGGAATGACCGTGCTTTCGTTCGTGGTGACGGCGGCTCTGTTCGGGCGCTTCAACCACGGGGTCGAGTTCTTCCCCGAGGACATCCCTCCGAAGCAGGTCTTCGTGGACGTGGAGACCCCCGTGGGGACCCGGGCGGATGCGACCAACGAGCTGGTGGAGCGGCTCGAGGCCGAGCTCCGGGCGGTACCTGGGAGGAGTGACTGGAAGTCCCGTGTCGCAGCCGCCGGGAGCGGCGGTGGGAATGCCATCACCGGGGCCATGGGCCAGGGCGGACCTTCCGGGCCGGACCGGGGCAGGATCTCCCTCAGCTTCGTGGACTTCCAGGACCAGGAGTTCGACGTATTCGAGACTCTGGCTTGGATGCAGGATCGAGTCGGGAACGACATCGCCGGGGCCGAGGTCACGGTGGAGGGGCTTCAGGAGGGGGTTGCCGGGGGACCGGCGGTGAACGTCGAGATCGTGGGAGAGGATCCGGACGTGTTGAAGCGGTTGTCGGACGAGGCCATCCTGACCTTGCAGAACCACCCGGTCTTTGTCCGGATGGTCGGCCTGGAGAGTGACCTGGACGCGGCCCGGCCGGAGTTGTCGGTGATCGTAGACCGGGAGAAGGCCGCCCTGTACGACCTCTCCACCCTGGACGTGGGGCAGGCGGTCCGTGGAGCGATCCAGGGAGTCGAAGCCGCGAAGTTCCGCACCGGAAACGACGAGTTCGACATCGTCGTGCGGCTCGCACCCCGCTACCGCCAGGAGCTGGATCAGCTGGCGAACCTCACCGTCGTGGCGGAGGGCGGGCAGCAGATTCCCCTCTCGTCCGTGGCTTCATGGCGCGTAGGGGAGGGGTACGGCACCATCCGACGAAAGGACCAGACCCGGATGGCCACGGTGTCCGCCGACGCGGCGGCGGGGGTGAACTCCAATGCGCTCCTTGTGGAGACCCGGGAGGCGCTGGCGGACTTCGCCGCCTCCCTTCCGCCGGGGTACACCATCCAGTACACCGGCCAGCAGGAAGACCAGGCGGAAGCGCAGGAGTTCCTCACCAGCGCGTTCCTCGTCGCCCTCTTCCTGATCGGATTTATCCTGGTCAGCCAGTTCAACTCGGTGGTGAAGCCCATCATCATCCTCACCTCGGTGCTCATGTCCACCGTGGGGGTCCTACTCGGGCTGATGATCTTCCGCATGCCCTTCGGCATCATCATGACCGGCGTGGGAATCATCTCCCTCGCGGGGATCGTGGTGAACAACGCCATCGTCCTCATCGACTACATCGACATCCTTCGGACCCGGGACGGGATGAACCGGCGCGAAGCGCTGGTACAGGGGGGGAAGACCCGTTTCCGCCCTGTGGTCCTCACGGCGGCGACGACGGCGTTGGGGCTGGTCCCCCTGGCCGTCGGCCTGAACTTCGACTTCTTCGGCCTCTACGCCAGCTTGGCGCCGGAGCTCTACTGGGGTGGGGAGCAAGCCGCGTGGTGGGGCCCCATGGCCGTGGCCGTGATCGCCGGGATCATCTTCGCCACCTTCCTGACCCTGGTCCTGGTCCCGGTCATGTATTCCCTCGTGGATGACATGTCGGAGTTCTTCCGTCGCCACTTCACCCACTCCGGAGAGGACGGGGTCGTGGGCGAGGGCTACACGGCGGCTGGGGGCGACGACCCGGAGTCCGCGGAGTCCGGTACCGAGTCCGCGCCACCCGCCCGCCCGCCCCGGAAGCGGAAGACGGTGGCTGCGCTCCGGTCCTCATTGTCGCCTGGCGGGGGACCGGAACTCCAGCCGGAATAGCAGGTAGGGGAGCGAGCCCAGGGGGTTCCTCGGCGATGGGATCCCACGCTCGAGACCCGCGCCCCAACACCTGGGGCGTGCAGCGTGTCTCTCAGGCGGGTCGGTGCCCCGCGGACCGGCCCGCCCTGACCGTTCCGCGGTCGACGTACTGATCTCACCACATTCGAGATAGATCCATGCGACGAATCGCGCTTCTGGCCGCCCTCGTGGCCCTGGGCGTCTCTTGTCCCCTCCCGGCCGCCGCCCAGGTGACCACTCCCGATCTCAGCCGGGAGGAGTCGGCCTTGAGGGTCTTTCTCGACTGTGCCACTTGGCGGTGCAGGGAGGACCGCTTTCGGCAGGAGATCACCTGGGTGAACTGGGTCCGGGAGCCCCAGGATGCCCAGGTCTATGTGCTCCTCACGGGCCAGTCCGCCGGAAGCGGCGGCTTCCAGTACGCCTTCGACTTCGAGGGTCAGGGACCCCTCGAAGGTCTCGAGGACCGCTACCTGTTCACCTCGAGCGGGACGGACGTCGAGGAGGAGGTGGTGGCGGGGCTCACCCAGACCATCGGCCTGGGGCTCGTCCGCTTCGCGGCGCGGGCGGGGTTCACGGACATGCTCGCAGTGACGGGAGTGGAGCGTGACCTCCCTTCGACCGAGGAGCTGGAGGAAGAGCAGGAGGAAGACCCCTGGAATTACTGGGTGTTCTCCCTCCGGGGAAATGCGGACCTGGAGCGGGAGGACCGGGAAACCCAGGACGAGTTCCGCTTCAGCGCGTCGGCAAACCGCACCACCGACATGTGGAAGATCGACCTGGGTGGCAGTTTCAACCTCTCCCGGCGGGAGGTGGAGTTCGACGATGGCGACAGCTTCGTGGACGAGCGTGATGACTGGGACGCCCGGACCTTGGTCGTGCGCTCCCTCGACTCCCACTGGTCCACCGGTTTAAGGGCCCAGGCCGGGTCCAGCACACGGTTCAACCGGGACTTTGGGTTCGACCTTGCCCCTGCCATCGAGTGGAACTACTTCCCCTGGCAGGAGTCGACCCGGCGACGCCTGGTCGCGCTGTACACGTTGGGGATCGAGTATCGGGAATACGAGGAGATCACCGTTTTCGAGAAGCTGTCGGAGCTGCTCTGGCGCCATCAGTTCGACCTCCAGTTCCGGCAGCAGGAGTCCTGGGGAAGCGCCAACTTCGGGGTGGAGGCCCGGCAGTACCTCCAGCACAGCGACGAGTACCAGGTCCAGCTCACCGGGAACGTCAACTACCGGCTGATTCGTGGGCTGGGGCTCGATCTCCGGGCGAACTACGAGATCATCCACGACCAGCGTTACCTCAGCGGAGCGGGGCTGACCCCGGAGGAGATCCTGACCCGTCGCCGCGCCCTCGCCACGGGCTCCCGACTCTCCTTCGAGGTGGGGATCAGTTATCGTTTCGGCTCCATCTTCAACAACATCGTGAACGCACGCTTCCCGGCTCTGGGAGGGGGAGGCGGCGGCAGATTCTGATCCCACGGTGGGAGAGACCGTGCAGCACGGGACACCGAGAGCCGTAGCCCGATTACGTGCCGCCCGCGTGGCGCCGGTATTCCTCCTGGTCCTCGCTGGGTGCTCCTCCAGTCGGACACCCTTTCAGGGTGCCACCACCTCCGGGGACGAGGCGGCGGTCCACGAGGCGGTGATCCGCTTCATTGCCCGGAACTACCAGTCTTCGGCCCGGGCCGGGACCCCTCGGGCGTGGTGTCTCGCGGTGGGTCGGCGCTCCGGGTTGACCTACAACGCCTTCATGAGAGGGAGCGACGAGCCCTGGAACCCGTCGGCTCGACTGCTTTCTCGGCTCACCGACGTCGAACCCCGGGTCCTTCCGGTGTCCGAGTGCGGCCAGGATGCCGGACTCCAGGAGCGGATCCTGGAGACCGACGAGCCCGCCGTCCTGCTGGTGGTGTCCCACCCCGTCTGGGAGACGGCGGAGACGGCGTCGGTCTTCGTCGGGATGCGAGAGAATCCCAGCCAGGAAGACCGCGCCCGGTGCCGCCTCGTCCGCGGGCCCGAGGGGTGGTCGGTCCGGGACTGCGTCTGATGTATTCGCGGAGTGGGGTACAGGCGTCCCGTGGCGCGCCCGAGGAAGAGATACTTCGCCTTCCGGGGCTCCGGACGTGACCTCGATCTGGGTCTGGGCCCTTCCCTGGATCGTTGTGCCCATGGTGGCTCTCTGGGGCTACTCCGTGGTCCGCCGCGACGCTTCCGTGGTGGATGTCTTCTGGGGGCCCGGCTTCGGTGTCCTTGCCGTGGTCTACCATTGGGGGGCCGCCTCCTCCGGAGTCCGGCCGGCTCTGGCCCTGGCGGCAGTCCTGCTCTGGGCTCTTCGGCTGGGACTCCACCTCGGGGTGCGGTGGGTCGGGAAGGGGGACGAGGATTACCGGTACGCCCAGATGAGGGCTCGGCATGGGGACGGGTTCTGGTGGGTGAGCCTGTGGACCGTCTTCCTCCTGCAAGCCGGCCTGATCTGGCTCCTTTCCTGGCCCATCCTCGCGGCGATTGCCTCCCCGGGTATGCCCGGCCTCGTGGGTTGGGCCGGGGTCGTGGTGTTCCTGGCAGGTTTCCTGTTCGAGGCGGTTGCCGACCAGCAGCTCCGCCGATTCCGTCGAGACCCGGCACGGCGTGGGATGGTCCTGGATTCGGGGCTCTGGAGGTACTCCAGACACCCCAACTACTTCGGCGATGCGCTGCTCTGGTGGGGGCTTTGGCTCATGGCCGCCGACGCGGGTGCCTGGTGGACGGTCTTCGCACCCGTGACCATGACTCTCCTGCTCCTGCGGGTCTCCGGCGTTCCCCTCCTCGAGCCCCACCTGACGGAGAGCCGGCCCCGATATGCCGCGTACGTGCGCCGAACCTCGGCCTTCGTCCCCTGGCCCCCGCGGAAGGAGTGAGGGAGGAACTCCGGGCGGAGTTCCGGGGACCGCGGAGTCCCTGACGACTCCGGGGCCGGCAGGAAAGAGCGGGCGGTGGGGCCCGCCTCAGCCCCGCTCCTCCCGTTCCAGCGGGGCGCCACAACGCTTGCAGTAGCGGGCATCGGCATCATGGGTGGCCAGCTCGCAGACGGTGCAGGCGCCGGCGATCGGATCCTCCCGCTCCCCGGCCCCTCCCGTGGGGACGACCGCGGAAGAGGATCGACTGCGAGCGGCCTCTTCCCGAGCCACGTGGGCCAGCTCCACGCTCACGATTCCGGTGGGCACGGCGATGATGCCGTACCCCAGGATCATGATCAGCGCCGCCAGGGTCTGCCCCAGCGGGGTGACCGGGGCCACGTCACCATACCCCACCGTCGTGAGGGTCACCACCGCCCAGTACATGGAGATCGGGATGCTGGTGAATCCGCTCTCGGGACGTCGACCCTCCACCAGGTAGATGACGCTTCCCAGCACCACCACCAGCGTGAGGACGGTGAAGACGAAGACGGTGATCTTCACCCGGCTGGCCCGAAGGGCGGTGACAAGGAGGCGGGCCTCCCCCACGTACTGCCCGAGCTTGAGGATCCGGAAGACCCGCAGGACCCGGAGGATGCGCACCACCGCCAGCACCTGGCCACCCGGGAGCAGCACGGCCAGGTAGGTGGGGAGGACCGCCAGGAGGTCCACGATCCCGAAGAAGCTCCGTGCGTACCGGAGTGGCCGTGAGACGCACCAGAGGCGAAGGATGTACTCCGCCGTGAACAGAAGGGTGAAGCCCCACTCGATCCCCCTGAGGAGGGGCCCATGGTCGGCCCGAACACTGGCGACGCTCTCCAGGACCACGGCGGCCACGCTGGCCAGGATCGCCAGGATGAGGCCGATGTCGAACGTCCGGCCCGCGACGCTGTGGTGCTCGAAGATGACCTCGTAGGCCCTCTTCTGGGCCTCGGAGGCATCCGCTCCCGGGCGGAGTATGTCCACCAGGATCCGTCAGTCGGTTCGAACCTACTGGCCGACCCGGCTCTGCACGCGCTGGCGATACTCCTCGCTGGCGTAGATCGCGACCTCCACCCTGCGGTTCTGGGACTGGCCCGCTTCCGAGGAGTTGTCCGCGATAGGCTCGGTCTCGCCCAGTCCCAGCGTCTGGAGCTGGGCCGGATCCATCCCCGCCTGGGTGAGATACGTCGCTGCCGCCGCAGCCCGGCGCTCGGACAGGGCCTGGTTGTAGGCGTCGGATCCGGTGGCGTCCGTATGGCCTGCCACCATGAGGATGGCGTCGTCCTCGAGGTCGTTCAACGAGTTCGCCAGTGCGGCGAGGTTCGACCGAGCCTCGGCCGTCAGGTCACTGGAGTCGAAGCCGAAGAGGATGCCCGAGTCGAAGGTGATGAGGATCCCCTCGCCCACCCGCTCGATGGAGGCGTTGGGGAGCCGTCGTGCCAGTTCCTCGGCCTTCTGGTCCATACGGCGTCCGATGAGGGCGCCGGCGGCGCCTCCCAACACGGCCCCCATGATGGCACCCTTCGTTGTGGATCCACCGGTGCTCCCCACGGCGGCTCCCACGGCGGCCCCGGCTGCGGCCCCGATGATGGCCCCGCGGCCCGTATTGGTGCTGCAGGCGTTGACGGAAACGAGCGAAGCGGCAAGGGCAAGCGCAGTGAGACCGGTCAGAGGACGTCGCATGGTGGGCTCTCTCGTAGATTCGGGATGGGATGCTCAGTCGTCGTGGGGACGCGGGGTGGTACCCGCGTCTCCCAAGGCTCTGTTCCCAAATCTAGCGATGATTTCCGCCACGGGCTCAACCTTTTTGATCCCGTCCACCGACCGACCTGCCTGCCAGTACTCCCGGTGCCCCCCCATCGAATACGACGACCTCCGGAGCGTCCAGAGCGAGCGGAGGGCATAGAGCGACCGCATCCAGTGCTTTGTTCGACGCCCCCGGAGGAGCCGTCGGGCGAGGGGGCCGGCTTCGGTACCCATGGCTTGGACGTAGGGTGTGTTGATGAGCGCCACAGGCACGCCCGTGACCCGGTCGCTCCACACGATGTCCTGGGCTCCCGCGTCCAGGATGGCGGCCTTGTAGGCATCGCTGGCGCTGCACTCAGGGGTCGCGATGAAGCGCGTTCCCATCTGGACGCCGGCGTACCCCATGCGGAGGGCATCGACGAACTCCTCCGCCCGCCCCACGCCTCCCGCGCAGACCACCGGTAGACCCAGGTCCGCCAGCTCCTCCAGGAGTGCCTCTGGCGTGAGAGGGCCCGGGTGACCGCCGGCCCGGCGATTCACGGCGATGAGCCCGTCCACCCCCGACTCCGCGGCCTTGAGGGCCCACTTTCGCTCCGTGACGTCGTGGTAGACCCGTCCACCCGCACCATGCACCCGGTCGACCACCCAGCGGGGCTTCCCGAGCGAGGTGACGAAGAAGCGGACCCCTTCCTCCAATGCGGTGTCGATCCACCCCTCCATGCGCCGGCGGTAGCTACGGTTCGTCCCCTCGATGAGAGCGTTCATGCCCACGGGGCTGGGCGTCAGGCTCCGGATGTGGCGGATCCCATCCCGGAAGTCGTACCCGTGCACGAAGGTCAGTGAGACCGGCTGGAGCACGCCCAAGCCTCCGGCATCGGACACCGCCGCCACCAGCTCCGGGTTCGAGCACGGGTACATGGGGCCACCGATGATGGGAATGCGAATCCCCGCGTCCCTCGTGAGGGCCGTCTCCAGGAGGGTCACGGTGCGGCTCCGAGCTTCCAGACGGCGCGGATGGTGGCCACCTCCGTACCGGATGCGTCGGTCAGGTGCGCCACCGCCTCCGCCACCTGCCCGGCCGACCACCGGTCCTCCACCACGCACCTGGCCTCGATCCGGCCACGGGCCTTGGCGTGGTACCGGGCGGACAATCCCGTCACGATTCCTCGCACACCCGGTTCCAGCGCGGTCAGAACCGCCAGCCCGGTGGCGAATTCCCCTAGATTCACCAGGGCCACGGCGTGGATGGAACGGAGGTGGTTTCGGACCCCACGGCGATCCCTCAGTGAGACGGTGGCCCGGCCCGCCGCCAGGGCTTCCACCCGGCACCCCAGGGCGCCCGTGTACGGAACCATGCGGGAAACGGCGCGCATGAAGAGCCAGGGCCCGGCGGGGCGCCCGGAGAGCCGGCGCCACAACGACAGGAGCTCTCCTCCAAGCGACTCGGGTGCTTCGCTCATTCGGCCTCCGGGCACGGGTACCCCCGGAGGATCAGCGCTCGGGGGTTTGACGGGCAAGTCCCTGCGTTCAGATTCAGGCGGCCCTTCAGCCGTGGGGCGAGACGAAGACCCGTACCGGAGTGCGATAGCGATGAAGATGGAGAGATTGGCCCGTGCGGTGGGCGTGGCGGTCTTGGCAGTGGGGCTCTTCTCCTCGGGGCTCGGTGCACAGGAGGCTCCGGAGGCTGCGGTCCTGGAGGTAGTCACCCGGCTGTTCGACGGAATGCGGGAGAAGGACGAGGCCAAGCTCCGGTCGGTCTTCCACGCCGACGCGCGGCTCCATACGGCCGTGCCGGATCCCTCGGGGGAGCCTCTCACCCGGGAGACGCCGGTGGAGTCCTTCATCAACAACGTCGCAGGGGCGGAGGTCTACATCGACGAGGTCACCTTCGAGGAAGTGGTCCTGGTGGACGGGAACCTGGCCATGGCCTGGACCCCTTACAACGTCTTCGTGGATGGGGCCTTCCAGCACTGCGGGGTCGACGTCTTCATCATGACGATGACCCCCGATGGGTGGAAGATCCTCCAGCTCGCGGACACCCGGCGACGGGAGGGGTGTGATCCCGAGCGCAGGGGCTGAGCCGGCCAGGGCGTCCCTCGGCCGCGCCATCCGTCCCGCATGACCGTCCATCTCCCACGGCGAGAAGAGTTCGCCGAGCTCCTGCGGCTGGCCCTGCCAGTGGCTGCGGTACAGGTCGGGATGATGCTCCTGGGTGTGGTGGACACCATCATGGTCGGCCACGTCTCCCCCCAGGATCTGGCCGGGGTCGCCCTGGGGAACATCTACTTCTTCGCCTGTGCCGTCTTCGGCATGGGGCTCCTCTTCGCCCTGGATCCAGTGGTCTCCCAGGCGGTGGGAGCCGGCGACGCCGAAGGTGCGGCCCGGGCGGTACAGCGGGCGATCCTGCTGGCCGTAGCCCTCGCCGGCACCGCCTCCGTTCTGCTGGCGGTGGCGGAACCCCTTCTGGTCCTGGCGCGGCAGCCCGGCGAGGTCATCCCGCTCGCCGCTGGCTACGCCCGCGCCACCATCCCCGGGCTCCTCCCGTTCTACCTCTTCCTGGTCTTTCGACAGACGCTTCAGGCCCAGGGTCGCGTCCTCCCCATCCTGGCCGCGATGGCGGTGGCGAACCTGGCCAACGTCTTCTTCAATTGGGTCCTGGTCTACGGAAACCTCGGGTTCCCGGCACTGGGCGCGGTGGGCTCCGGGTGGGCCTCGTCCATGTCCCGGGGGGTGATGGCGGGGGGGCTGCTGGTCATAGGGTGGAGTCTCCTGCGGGGACAGCTGCTTCCGTTCCGTCGGGAGGCGCTCCGACCGCGGCCCTTGGGCCGGATGCTCCGGGTCGGTGTGCCCATCGGAGCTCAGATGGGGATGGAGTACGGCGCCTTCGGGCTTGCCGGGGTCCTGATCGGGGTCCTGGGAACCGTCTCCATGGCGGGTCATCAGATCGCTCTGAACCTCTCGGCCCTCACCTTCATGGTGCCCCTGGGGGTGTCCCAGGCCACGGCGGTGCTGGTGGGGAGGGGCGTGGGGGCGGCCGACCCGGACCGGGCCCGGCGGGCCGCTCTGGGCGGGCTGCTGGTGGGGGCCGGCTTCATGCTGGTCACCATGGTGATCTTCTTCCTGATCCCGGAGAAGCTGGCCCGCATCTACTCCTCGGACCTCCCGGTGGTCGCCCTGGCCGCCTCGCTCCTTCCCATCGCGGCCCTCTTTCAGGTCTTCGACGGCCTCCAGGTGGTGGCGATGGGGGTCCTGCGAGGTGTGGGGGATACGCGGATTCCCATGATCCTCAATTTGCTGGGCTTCTGGGTGGCGGGGCTTCCGGTGGGGGTGGCGCTGGCCTTCCGTGGGAGCATGGGTGCCCAGGGACTCTGGTGGGGGTTGGCGTTGGGCCTGGCCGTGGTGGCCCTCCTTCTCCTGGTGCGCATCCGCTTCCGGCTCGCGGGGGAGCTCCACCGGCTGCAGGTGGAGGACGACTAGCGGCCCGCAGGCCCGGGGACCTTTCTGACAGGAGAAGGGTTTGGCGGCTTCGGCACGGTCATTCCGTGCCACGTCGTTCGAACCTCAGTCCTGCCCAGGTGTAACGCGGCGCCATGGAAGTCGTCCCACTCTTTCCTCTGCCGGTGGTGCTCTTTCCCGGAGCACTCATGCCGCTGCACATCTTCGAGGCCAGGTACCGCAGCATGGTGGCCTACTGCCTCGAACACGACCGGCGGTTCGGGTTGATCCACCACGACTCGGATGACCAGGGCCCGTTCCTGTTGGAGGAATCCCGCGTCGGTTCCATGGTGAGGATCGACAAGTACCAGCCCCTCCCGGACGGACGCTCCCTGATCCTGGTGCGCTGCGATGCACGCTTCGAGATCGTGCACGGCATGGAACAGAGGACGCTCTACTACGAGGCTGAGGTGAGGCCCTACCTGGACCTCTCCCACCCTCGCTCCGACGCGATCCAGGTGGCCCGACGGCAGACCCTGGAGCTCTTCGACGCGGTGGTGGCCAGCATGGAGGAGCCGCCCGAGGAACTCCCGGACCTCGACCTCTCCTGCGATCTTTCCTTCCAGTTGGCGCCGCTGGTGCAGATCGACACGCGCTGGCAGCAGTCCTTCCTGGAACTTCGACAGGAGACCCACCGCCTGGAGCGCCTCGACGCGGTCTTCCAGGCTGCCGTGGACCGAGCGTAGATGATCCACACCGTGAAGGAGATCCCGGGCCCGGGAGGCGACGCAGGGCGGGAGGGTGGAGAGGTCCCCTGGGTGGAGACGCGGGCTGGGGGCTGGTTCTTCGTCAACGCGGTGCTGGCCGCCCCGGTCTTCATGGCGCTCTATCCGTGGTCGGTCCGGTGGCTCCTTCGAACCACCGGGATCCTGGATCGCCCGAGCCGGATCCTGGACCCCGTTCCGGCCGTGGCGGACCACCTCATTCCGGTCCTCGGGTGGTTGTCCATTCCCGCCGCGTGGCTCGTGCTGCGGAACCTGCGGATGGTCGATAGGACCTGGGCGCGAAGGGCGCTCTGCGTCTTTCTGGTGGCCCACGTGGGAACGTTGGCGTACACGGTGAGCCGCTTCCTGGGGTGACCGTGGGAGACGCTCCCCAGGCCTCCATGCACCATCTCCAGGTGCCCCGGACGGCCCGGTATGCCCTCCTCGGGAGCCCTGGGCCCGCGGTCCGGGAGGTCTGGGTGGTCCTGCACGGGTACCGCCAGCTCGCACCCCAGTTCATCCGCCGGTTCCGCGACCTTTCCCGGCCCTGGCGGCTCATCGTGGCACCGGAGGCGTTGAATCGCTTCTACGTGGGGGATCCGTCCGGACGGCACGGGGAGGAGTCGCGGGTGGGGGGGACCTGGATGACCCGCGAAGACCGGGAGGTGGAGATCTCCGACTACGTCCGCTACCTGGATCTCCTGCTGCGGCATGTCGAGGGCGGGCTGCCCGCCCCCGTATCGGTGGTGGGCTTGGGATTCTCGCAGGGGTGCCACACCGTGGCCCGTTGGGCGGCGTATGGGACCAGTGCCCTTCGCGGGATGGTGCTCTGGGGAGAGGTCTTGCCTCCGGACCTGGATCTCGACCGGGCCCGCGACCGCTATGCATCCATGAGGATCGTGTCGGTGCAGGGGAGGCAGGACGTCCACGTGACCCCCGCCCTGTTGGAGCGTCAGAGTGGCCAGGTGGAGCGGATGGGGGTCACCCTCGAGGAGCGCTGGCACCCCCTCGGGCACCTGTTGGAGCCGGAGACCCTGCGATCCGTGGCGGCGGAACTGTCCATGGCCTGAAGCCCTGGGCGGCTCAGAATTCTCCGACGAGCCCGATCTCCGGCACAAGGTCGTAGCCCAACTCCCGGGCCACGGTGGTTTGAGCCAGGTCCATGAGCTGCCGCACCTCCGCGGCCCGGGCCCCCCCGAGATTCACGATGATGTTCGCATGCTTGTGGAAGATTCCGGCGGCCCCGAGCACGTGACCCTTCAACCCCACCTCGTCGATCAGGCGCCCGGCTCCGATCCCGTCGATTTTCTGGAAGACGGATCCGGCCGACGGGTAGAGCCAGAGGTCCGGGTGACGTTCGTCCCGCCACTCCAGATTGGATCGGATGACGGCCCGCAGCTCCTCCACGGGGGCGGGTTGCAGGCGGAAGTCGGCGGACAGCACGACGTCGGCTCGGTGGTGGAGAATGGAGTCGTCGTATCCGAACTCGAAATACTCCACTCCAACCCTTCTCCGTTCTCCCTCCGCCGTGAGGATCTCCGCGCCGGCGAGGACCTCCTCGATGAAGCAGGTCCGTTTCCGGTCCGGTGAAAGGAAATGGAGGTTCTGCCACAGGGCACCACCCACCGTCGAGGGGATGCCCACGTAATGGTGCAGTCCGGCCAGCCCCCTCTCCACCGTGGCCAGAATGAGATCCGGGAAGGTCTCCACTCCGGCTGCAGCTCGGACCGTGACCTCGTCGAGGAAGTGGATCCCACCGAGCCCGTCCCCCTCCGGGGGCGCTTCGCTTCGGATCACGACGCCCCGGAAGCCCTGGTCGCCCACAAGGAGGTTCGCGCCCCGGCCCAGGAGGAAGTGGGGGACGCCGCTCGACCGTGCGGCCTGGATCGCCGCGGCCAGGGACTCCGGCGTCCCGGCCCGAACGAGAAGGTCCGCCGGGCCCCCGATGCGGAAGGTGGTGAAGGGGGCCAGGGAGACCCGGCGCTGTACAATGGACTCCGGAGGTAGCGCCCGGAGGAAGTCTCGATAGGGGTCGTGTGCCATGGCTCGAGGGTTGGGGGCGGGGGAAGATAGCCATCCCCCCGGGCCGCCGGAACCGTCCGGTACCCGGCCGGCGCAGGCACGGAACTAGCGGGAGGGGAGGCTCCTTCGCCGGTATTCCCCGTCGAAGACTTGGGTCCAGGTCTCGCCTCCATCGGTGGAAGCCTGCCAATGCTGCCGAACCCGGTCCCCAGACTCGTTCAGCACAGTCCAGGTGATGCGGTTCAACACCGTCGCACCGTCTGCTCCCATGGTGGTGCCCTCCAGGACCATTGCCCCGTCCCGCACCCCGCCCTCGATGAGGAGGACGGTCCCGGAGTTGTCCATCCACGACTGATGCCAGACCCCCCGGAGAGCATCCCACGAATTGAAGCTCTCGCCGTGGAATCCCTGTTGTCCGTCGTAGCTCTCGTGGAGCACGCATCCGCCCATGGTGGAGCGGATCGCGTTCGCTCCCACCTTGCGGCCGTCGGGGGAGAACACGTCCCACTCCCCGATCCAGAAGTCGAACGCACGGTACTCGGGGGCGCTGCAGGGGGCCGAAGCCCCGCCCTGTGCCGACGCCGGCAAGGGGAGGGTCAAGGACCATCCGGCGACCGCAAGGAAGATCACCAGGAGTCGCGGGAGCTTGCTCCCGGGCCCGAAGCGGGTGCCGGCGGGATGGAAAGCGGGGAAGGTGGCCATGACAACCTCGAGAGGGGAGTGGTAGCGGACCGCGCCGACCCACGGATCGGGTTCATGCGCCGGTCGCTGCCGGGCTCACGGGGGTCCGTGGGACTCACCTCCATACGGGCTCCCGAGGCCGACGTTTCGGTCCGGCTGAAACCGGGAGGGCCCAGGACCGTGGGGGCGCCGGGAGGCTGAAAGGTGTCCGGAAATGGGACGAGCGATCCCAGAACCGCCCATCCACCCGGAGGACAGCACTTCAGGTGAATCGAGTCAAGGTGTTGTTGTCATGAGATATAGGACGGACACCATTTTCTGGCACGGTCCTTCCCTTATGCAGGGCCCAGAGGGAGACCCGCCCCGGTCGATGGGTGGTGAAATCGCGGGGTGGATGCCGGTGGATTCCGGGGTCGATCGGGGTGGATTTCCTTCGTTGGGGATTCGCGAACCAGGTGACGGCGGGAGGTCACGGTGAGGAAGAGCGGGATTCGGGTTGAGGTGAGGGGTGGCGTGGCGCACCGGCGGATGTGGTTCGTGGCGGCACAGCTTCTCGGAAGCCTCCTGGCGACCTCCCTGGCGGCCCAGGAGGCGCGGCAGCTCAGCCTTCAGGAGGCGCTGGAGATCGCGGAGCGGAACAACCCGGTCTACCTTCGGCGCGCAAACGACCAGGCCGCGGCAGACTGGCAGGTCCGTGAGGCCTACGCGAGCTTTCTTCCCTCCGCGATCGCCAGCGGGAGCGCGGCGTACACCGAGGCCGGTGTCCAGCGGATCGGGACCCTCGATTTCGGGGCCCAGAGCACCGACTGGTACAGCTCCAGCTACAGCCTCTCCCTCAACTGGACGCTGGACGGCCGCACCCTCTATGCCCTCCCCAGCGCACGGGCGAATGCCCGCTCCGTGAGCGCGGGGATCGACGCCGCTCGGTTCAACATGCAGCAGCTCGTCACGCTGCAGTACATGACGGCTCTCAGGGCCCGGGACGCGGTCCGGGTGGCCCTGGACCAGCAGGAGCGAGCAGCGCAGAACCTGGAGATCGTCCGAACCCGGGTGGCCGCGGGGGCGGCGGCGGGCACCGAGGCGATCCAGGCGGAGGTGACGCTGGGGCGCGCCGAAATCGCCCTCCTGAATGCGGAACGGGACCACCGGGCCGAGCGACTCCGCCTCATGGAGCAGCTGGGCACGGGGATGGACGGTGATGTGGAGTTGGTGAGTGAGTTCGTCATCTTCGAGCCGCCCTGGTCCCCGGCCGACCTGATCACGGACGCCATGGCCCGGCATCCTTCGCTGCGCTCCTTCCGCGCCACCGAGGACGCCCAGGGGGCCCAGGTGAAGCAGGCCTGGAGCAGCTATCTGCCGTCGCTCAGTCTCACAACGGCCTTTTCCGGAAACGCTCTCCAGGCCCGGAACGAAGACTTCATCCGCAACAGCGTGGAAGGAAAGTACGACAGCCAGTTGGCCTCGTGTCAGAACTTCAACGCCATCGATTCGGCGATTCCGGGAGGGCTTCCGGCCTACGCACCCCAGGACTGTTCCCGGTACGTCTACACCCCGGCGATCGGGGACGCGGCGCTTTCCCAAAATCAGGTCTTTCCCTTCGATTTCACGAAGAACCCGCTGACCTTGCAGCTCCGTGTGAGCGTCCCGGTCTTCCAGGGGTTCTCGCGCCAACGTCAGGTGGAGCAGGCAGAGGCCGCAGCCCGAGATGCCGCGCACGACCTCCGGGCCGAGGAGCTTCGTCTCACGACCGCCATCACGCAGGCGCTGGACGATGTGCGGTCGGCGCACCGTAGCACCGAGATCGAAGCGCGCAACCTGGAGCTCGCGCGGCAGCAGCTGGAGCAGGCTCGTCAGCGCTACGCGGTGGGGAACACGTCGATCCTGGATCTGCAGGACGCGGAGACCTCGCTCAGCACCGCGGAGCGGGACTACCTGAACGCACAGTACGGATTCCACCAGGCGCTGGTGGTTCTGGAGGCGGCCACCGGTCGGTCCCTCCGCCCAGGTGGTGGGTTGGGTGAAGACGATGGGGCGGGGGGCTGACCGCACGCCGCTGAGCGCCGTTTGAGAGCATACGACAACGATCGATTGCACCGAGAGATATTCCCGTGGACATCATCCGAGACACCAAGCCCAAGAAGCGGAAGCGCTCCGTCTGGATCGCGGTGGGTGCCGTCGCCCTTGTGGGCCTGACCCTCTTCTTCCGCTCGCTCGATCCCGCCGCGCCGGCGGTGGACTCGGCGGTGGTATGGCGGGACACCGTGAAGCGGGGCACACTGGTCCGGCAGATCCGGGGACCCGGAACGCTTGTTCCGGAAGACGCTCGCTTCATCACGGCGGTCACCAACGGGCGGGTGGAACGGATCCACCTCCTGCCGGGGACGAACGTGGAGGAGGGGGACGTCATCCTGGAGATGTCGAATCCGGACGTGAACATGCAGCTGCTCCAGGCGCAGACCCAGCTCTCCCAGGCGCAGGCCTCTCTCCTGCAGCTGCGGAGCAACCTCCGGACCCAGGAGCTGCAGCAGGAGGGGGCCGTCGCCACGCTCCGGACGCAGCTGGCCCAGGCCCGCAGGGATTACGAGACCAACCAACGGCTCTTCGACACCAATCCGGATCTGGTGGCTCGGGCGGAGCTCGAGCGCACCCGGGAGGCCGTGGAGGAGTACGAGATCCGCTTGGACCTCGAAGAGCGCAGGCTCCAGGTGATGCAGGAGGGCCAGGCGGACCAGCTGGCCGCCCAGGCGCTCCAGGTGGAACGCCTTCAGGACCAGGTGGAGTTCAACCAGGACCGCCTTGCCTCGCTTGTGGTCCGGGCCCCGAACGCCGGGATTCTCTCGCCGGTGGCGAACCCCCTCCAGGAGGGGCAGTACGTGCTTTCGGGTCAGGAACTTGCCCGCATCGTGGTTCCCGGGCGCCTGAAGGCGGAGATTCGCATCACCCAGACCCAGGCCCAGGAGATCGTCGTGGGCCAGACCGCGCTGGTAGACACCCGCTCGGACACCATCCAGGGTCGCGTGACCCGGATCGATCCCGCGGTCCGGCAGGGAACTGTGACCATCGACGTCAGCCTTCCCACGCCTCTCCCGCCCAGCGCGCGGCCGGACTTGAGCGTGGACGGGAACGTCATCATCGAGCGCCTCGACGACGTGGTCTACGTCGGACGGCCGCAGTTCGGGCAGGCCAATCAGCGGGTCAGCCTCTTCCGGTTGACGCCGGATGGAGAGCACGCGGAGCGAATCGCGGTGCTCCTGGGGGCCAGCTCGGTGAACGAGATCGAGATCAGGGAAGGACTGTCTCCCGGGGATGTGGTCATCCTCTCGGATATGTCCCAGTACGACGGCTACGACCGGGTCCGGATCCGCTGACGCGGCCGCCTGGAATTCAACTATCGAAAGGGAAGGGAGGACGACGATGTCGAACAGCAGCCATTCACTCATCCACCTCAACGAGCTGTCGAAGGTGTTCTACACGGACGAGGTGGAGACGCACGCCCTCAGCGGGATCAACCTGGACATCGAGAGCGGGGAATTCGTGTCGATCGCGGGTCCATCGGGGTGCGGAAAGACGACGTTGCTGTCGATCCTGGGGCTGCTGGATTCACCGACCGGGGGGAAGTACCTGCTGGACGGGGAGCCGGTGGAGAATCTGAGCGCGGGGCAGCGGGCGAAGATCCGGAACCAGGCGATCGGATTCGTCTTCCAGGCGTTCAACCTGATCGGGGACCTGACGGTCTACGAGAACGTGGAGCTGCCGCTGACGTACCGTGGGATGGGGGGAAGCGAGCGACGGGAGCGTGTGGAGGCGGCGCTGGAGCGTGTGGGGATGGCGCACCGGATGAAGCACTATCCGAGTCAGCTGAGCGGGGGACAGCAGCAGCGGGTGGCGGTGGCACGTGCGATCGTGGGGAAGCCGTTGATCCTGCTGGCGGACGAGCCGACGGGGAACCTGGATTCGAAGAACGGGAACGCGGTAATGGAGCTCCTGAAGGAGCTGCACGAGGAGGGGGCGACGATCTGTATGGTGACGCACGATCCTCGATATGCGCACGTGGCGGACCGGAGCGTGCACCTGTTCGACGGGCAGGTGGTGAGCGAGGACGACGCGAAGCGGGCGCAGGAGCTGGAGGAAGCGGGCTTCGACGTGGGCCACGACTGAGGGACGCCGGAGCGGCGGCGCCTCATCCGGACGCCGCACGCGCCGCAAACGAGGGGGCCGGGCGTCACGCCCGGCCCCCTCGGGCGTTCGAGGGGCCGCCGCTGCCGGAAGCGAGGGGATTGACTAAATTGGGCGCGGCCCATCGCCGGGCCGGGACGAGAAAGAGAATGACACTGAATGGCGGGTCCGCCGCATGATCGAGCTGAGAAACATCGAGAAGTCGTTCCGCACCGGGGCGGGGGAGACCTTCGTCCTGCGACGGGTGAGTGCGGTGATCGAGACCGGAGAGTTCGTCACCATCATGGGCCCCTCCGGCGCGGGGAAGTCCACCCTCCTCAGCATCCTGGGGATGCTGGACGCCGATTGGCGGGGCGAGTACTACCTGGACGGTCACGCGGTGCACGTCATGCGCCCCAAGGCCCGCATCGAGTTGAACAAGGCATACGTCGGGTTCGTCTTCCAGCAGTATCACCTCCTGGACGACCTGACCGTGTACGAGAACCTCGAGATTCCGCTCTCGTACCGAAACGTGAAGCGCAAGGACCGGCAGGCCATCGTTGCCGACACCCTGGATCGCTTCAATATCGTCGGCAAGAAGGACCTCTACCCGAACCAGTTGTCCGGCGGCCAGCAGCAACTCGTGGCCGTCGCTCGGGCCGTCATCGCCGAACCCAGGGTGATCCTGGCGGACGAGCCCACCGGAAGCCTGCACTCCTCCCAGGGCGAGATGATCATGGACCTCCTCAAGAAGCTCAACGAGGAGGGCACCACCATCGTCCAGGTGACCCACAACGAGAAATTCGCCGGGTACGGAAACCGGATCATCCACCTTCAGGACGGGTGGGTGGTGGACGAATGAACGGGTCGTCGTCCCCGGCACCGGTGCGGGTCCTGGTGGCGGACGATCAGCCCGACGTCCTGGAGGCCCTGCGGCTTCTCCTGAAAGGATCCGGGTTCGACATCCGCACTGCCCAGAGCCCCGCCGGGGTCCTCCAGGAGGTGGAGGCCCGGGAATTCGACGTGGTTCTGATGGATCTCAACTACACCCGGGACACCACCTCCGGCGCGGAGGGGCTCGACCTTCTCCAGCGGATCCAGGAGCTGGACCGAACCCTCCCCGTGGTGGTCATGACCGCTTGGGGGAGCGTCGAGGGGGCGGTGGAAGCCATGCGCCGGGGTGCCCGGGACTACGTGGAGAAGCCCTGGGAGAACGAGCGCCTCCTCACCACGCTGCGCACCCAGGCGGAACTGGGGCGGGCCCTCCGGAGTGCGGAACGACTGGAGGGCGAAAACCGTCGATTGCGGGACCTGCAGGGGCTTCCCGACCTCATCGCCGGATCCAGGGCCATGGGGCCGGTCCTGGACATCATGGAGCGGGTAGCGCCCTCGGACGCGAATGTCCTGATCCGAGGCGAACACGGAACCGGGAAGGAGGTGGTGGCCCGCTGGCTCCACGCGGCCTCGGGGCGCGCACAGAGGCCCCTGGTTTCGGTGAACGTCGGTGGCTTCAGCGAAGGCGTCTTCGAGAGCGAGATCTTCGGACACGTTCGGGGCGCGTTCACCGACGCGAAGTCCGACCGGGTGGGGTGCTTCGAGCTGGCTGACGGCGGCACCCTGTTCCTGGACGAGATCGCGAATATCAGCCTGCAGCAGCAGTCCAAGCTCCTCCGCGTTCTGGAGACCGGCGAGGTCCAGCGGGTCGGGTCGTCCAAGGTGCGCTTCGTCGACGTCCGGGTCCTCTCCGCCACGAACGCGAACCTGGAAGAGGCGGTAGCCAGCGGGACGTTCCGGGAGGACCTGCTCTATCGGCTCAACACCGTGGAGATCCACCTTCCGCCTCTGCGGGAGCGGCGCGAGGACCTGGTACCCCTGGCCCTCCTCTTCCTCAGGCGGGCGGCGGCTCGCTACGACCGGACCGTGGAGGGCCTGTCGGCCGAGGCGGCGGAGGTGATCCTTCGCCACGGTTGGCCCGGGAACGTACGCGAGATGGAGCACGCCATGCATCGAGCGGTTCTCATGGCCCGGGGACCCGAGGTGACCGGGGCCGACCTCATGCTCCGGCGTCGAGGAGACGACGAGACCGGTGAACTCGAGGGGCTGACGCTGGACGAAGTGGAGCGCCGTCTGATCGAGAAGTCGCTGGAGCGGCACGAGGGGAACGTGAGCCGGGCCGCCGAGCAGCTGGGACTGTCGCGGAGCGCGCTCTACCGGCGGCTTCAGCGCCACGGACTCTCGGCGGGGTAGGGGGAAGGTGGGGAACGGGATGGATCGGCCCCGAACTCGACCCAAGCCCCCTCGGCGGGGGTCGGCTCGCCCGCCGGTCCGCCTTCGACGCCTCCCCCACGACCGCCGGATCGTCGTCCTCGCCCTGGCCACCGGGCTTCCGGCCGTGGTGCTGGCCCTGGCGCTCCTCTGGTTCGGGGACGTGTCGTTGGGGGTCCGGTGGGCGGCGACGGTGGTCGTGGTGATCCTCTGGCTCATGAGCTCCCTGGCCCTCCGCGACCGTGTGGTGCGCCCCCTGCAAACGCTGGCGAACATGTTGGCGGCGCTCCGGGAGGGAGACTTCTCGATCCGGGCACGTCTTCCGGAAGAGGGCATGGACGACGCGCTCTCCCTTGCGTACCGGGAGGTGAACGCCCTGGAGGCGATCCTGCGGGAGCAACGCCTGGGTGCGGTGGAGGCGACCGAGTTTCTCCGGAAGGTCCTCGAGTCCGTGGACGTCGCACTGTTCGCCTTCGACGAGGACGAGGTCCTGGCCCTGGTGAACCGTGCCGGAGAGCGCCTCCTGGGGCAGCCGTCCGACCGCCTCCTGGGCCGGACGGCGGCGGAGCTACGGCTCGACGATGGCCTGCGCGGGGTCGCCCCCCGGACCCTGGAGCTCTCGTACCCTGGGGGACAGGGCCGGTGGGAGCTGCGACGCAGCGTAATCCGGCAGGAAGGGATGCCGCTGAGGCTGCTGGTGCTCTCGGACCTGAGCCGAGCCCTACGGGAGGAGGAGCGCCAGGCCTGGAAGCGCATCATCAGGGTCCTCTCCCACGAGATCAACAATTCACTGGCGCCCATCAAGTCCATCAGCGCCAGCCTCCAGGATCTGATGTCCCGGGAGCCTCCACCCGAGGATCTCGAGGAGGACGTAGGACGGGGTCTGGAGGTGATCCAGGGGCGGGCAGAGGCTCTGGGACGGTTCATGGGCGCCTATGCCCGCCTGGCCCGCCTCCCCGAGCCGGAACGTTCCCCCGTCCGCGTCGGGGAGCTGGCCCGACGTGTTGCATCCCTGGAGGTCCGTCTTCCGGTGGAGATCTGCCCCGGGCCCCGCCTGGAAGTCCAGGCCGACCCGGACCAGCTCGAGCAGCTTCTCATCAACCTGATCCGCAATGCGGTGGACGCGACACTTGAGGCCGAGGCGAGAGAGGCCACCGTGGAGGTGGCCTGGGAGTCGGATCCTCCCGTGTGGCGCCTCCGAGTGCGGGACCGCGGAGGCGGAATTCCCGAGACGGGGAACCTGTTCGTGCCGTTCTACACCACCAAACCCGGCGGATCCGGAATCGGGCTGGCCCTCTCACGACAGATCGCCGAGAGCCACGGGGGCAACCTGATGCTGCGGAATCGAGAGGATGGGCCGGGAGCCGAGGCCGTGCTGGAACTCCCCCTGGAATAGCGCCCGGCTAAGAGGCTCCCGGGCGTCGACTCACGGAGACGGGATGTCGAATCGTGGCGCGGCGGGCGTCCGCGAGCCCCACCCTGAACTGGAGCATCCCTTCTCCCGACGAAGGGAAAGGCACCGTTCCGGTCCAGAGCCCCGAGGAGTCGGGCTCGAGGGTCACCTCCGGCCCTGCGCTCCCGTCCGCGTCGAACATGCGGACCTGGACGGTCGCGGACGTCGGGGCCGCTCGCCCTCCGTCCCGGACCCGTGCCCAGACCTGGGCCGGACCCACCATGGGGGGCGTGGGGGAGATTCCGTACTCGATCTCGATGGCGGTATCCCCTTCCCGTTCGACACCCGGGGGACCGCACGCGGCCAGCGAGGTGACGACGCCGAACTGGAGGACCCACAGGGTAGGGACGCGGATCCTGCGTCCGGCGAATTGGATCCGACGCTGGAGGTCGGGGCGAGGGGCCACCCGCCCTGGGGCGCGCCCCCACCGAGGGCCGACGGTCCGGGTCACCGCAGGGTCTCCAACACCTCGGCAACGGTTCGGTCCACCTCCCCCGGGCTCGGCATGGGGGGGAGGGTGGCGATCACCCGCCCATCCAGATCGAGCAGGAAGGTGCGGGCCGTGTGGTCCACCAGGTACTCCCCCATCGGAAGGCCCTCCTCGTGCCGCTCTCGGACCATCACACCCCAGGCTGCCGCTTGCTGCCGGACTTCGTCCTCCGGCGCGGTCAGAGCGAGTACGTGACCCGGGAGGGACTCCACGAAGGTCCGGAGCCGGTCGGGCGTGTCCCGTTCCGGATCCACCGAGACGAAGACCACGGAGAGCTCGGGCCGGTCGCTTCCCCAAGCCTCCTGAAGCCTCCCGAGCCGCTGGAGGGTCAGGGGACACACGTCCGGACAATGCGTGTAGCCGAAGAAGACCGCCACGAGGGTACCCCGGAGGGCCTGAAGCTCGAGGCGACGGCCCTGCGGGTCCACCAACGCCAGGGGGGGCGCCGGATAAGGGGCGGGAAGGAGTGCCGATGCGGTTTCGGGGGAGCCGGGGCCCCGGCCCAACTCCGGGATCATCTCCCTGAAGGTGAAGACCAGCGCCAGCATGATCCCGAGAATCGCGCTCATGGCCACCTGGATCGTACGCTTCTTCATCCATTGAAGTTGGGGCAGTGCCGGGGGGACGCAACGGTTCCGGCCGAGGCTGTGTCCCATCAGCTGGAACCAAACGACGAGGGGCACCACAGGTGGAGCCACGGTTGACGGAAGCAGATTACATCGAGCGGGCGCGTGCCGGGGATACCGGAGCCTTCAGACGCCTCTACGACCTGCATGTCGACCGGGTCTACGGGCTGGCGTACCGCATGGTGGGAGACGACGAAATGGCACGGGACATCACGCAGGAGGCCTTCTTCCGGGTGTACCGCCGGTTGGAGCAGTTCCGGGGCGACGCAGCCTTCTCCACCTGGCTTCACGCCGTGACCACCTCGGTGGCCCTGAACGAGATCCGCAGGGTGAAGCGACACCGGGACCGGGAGCGGGACCTGGAGACGGCAGGGCCCCTGGCGGCCCGACCGTCGCAGCGCTCCGATCCCCACCTTCGAGACCGGGTGAAGGCGGCGGTGGAAAGCCTTCCGGAGATCTACCGGACCGTATTCGTCCTCCACGACGTGGAGGGCTACAACCACGGCGAGATCGCACGGGCGCTGGACGTCGCCGAGGGGACCTCGAAGGCCCGCTTGAGCCGGGCGCGGGCAAGGCTCAGGGATGCCCTGAGCGACTTCGCGCCCGAGTACGCGTGACGGTAGAAGGGAGACGACGAACGATGACGGACGAGGACCGGGACTGGACGGCGGACATGGTTCGTGAGCATTTCAACCCACCCCCTCCCACACCCCGGGACGAGATCTGGGTCCGGCTGGAGGCTCGGCTCGTGGCCAGCGGCAGGGATGACGCCGCCGAGGGCGCGACGGAGGACGCCGCGGCGGTGATCCCCCTGCGTGCCTCGGGCTCCTCGGGGACGCGCCGCGGGCTCGCCCCGGCGGCGTGGTTGGCGATGGCGGCGACGGCGGTGCTGGCTGTTGGGATCGGAATCGGGCGTTGGTCCCGAGCCCCGGTTCCGGGAGCCGAGGGGGTGACCACGGCGGCAGAGGCCGAGGCCGTTCCGGTGGACCGGAGCCGCCTGGTTCGGGCGAACCGGGCTGCGGCGGTCGAGCACCTCGCCCGGACCGAACCCCTCCTCACCCTGGTGAAGTCGGACGTGGCCCGAGGAACGGTAGACCCGGAGGTGGCGGAATGGGCCGGCCAGTTGCTGGACCAGACCCGTTTCCTCCTGGACTCCGGGCTCCCCATGGACCCCGAAGTCGCGTCGATCCTGGAGGACCTGGAGTTGATCCTGCTTCAGACCACGCTGGTCGCCGGTGGAGGCGTGGAGGGGGCGAGAGCCCGGCAGGAGCTGGAGTTGCTGGATGAGGGACTTTCGGAAGGAAACGTGCTGCCTCGCATGCAGGCCGTGATCCCCACGGCCCAGGCGCGATTGGCTGGGAGCTGACGGAGGAATGACCATGCGTGGGAATGTGATCGGGATGACGTGGGTGGGGCTGGTCCTCGCAGGTGGGGTGGCGGCACAGGCGATCCCTCCGAACGCACCGACCGCGATGCGTTCCGTGGACGCCCCATTGGGGGCGGAGCGGGAGGAGCTTGCAGGGCTGGCTTGGCTCGACGCCCGGCTCCAGGAGATCGAGGGACTGGTTCAGGACCCGGAGGACGACCTCTACCGGCAGGCGAGGCGAGCCCTGGCCCGGGAGGAGTACCGGGAGGCGGCACGGCTGTTCATGGAGTTGAGGCAGCGCTTCTCGCGCTCGCCGTACACTGGAGATGCCTACTATTTCGAGGCATTGGCACGGTATCGAGAGGGTTCCTCTGCCAATCTCGCGCGGGCACGTGACCTCCTGGCGGAGCAGGCCGAGCTCTTCGCCGAGGCCGCGACGCGGGAGGACGCGCGCACGCTGGAGGCACGGATCACCGCTGCGGCGGCGCGTCGCGGAGATGCGGAGGCCACCGCCCGGGTTCGGGCACAGGCGGCGCAGAGTTGCGAGGACGAGGAACAGGGGGTCCGATCGGCGGCCCTGTCGGCGCTGCTGAACATGGATTCTGAAAGGGCGGTCCCCATCCTTCGAGAAGTACTGGCGGAGAGGGGAGTGTGCTCGGCCGAGCTCCGTAGGCAGGCGGTCGTCCTCCTGGCTCAGCACATGACCTCCGAGACGGTGGACGTCCTCGTGGACCTGGCGCACGAGAATCCGGATCCGGACCCGGCGGTGCGAGAGGCGGCGGTCTTCTGGCTGTCGCAGGTGGACGACCCGGCGGCCATTGAAGCCCTCATGGATATCCTCTCCGCCGGAGATGCGGCCCCGGAGATCCAGGAGCGAGCCCTGCTCGCCCTGGGCCAGTCCGGCCATCCGGAGGCTCGGGCCGTCCTGGAGTCCTTTGCCCGAGGCCCGGACACGCCCGCCCACCTGCGGGAGCAAGCGGTCTTCTGGCTGGGCCAGATGGAAGGAAGCCTCCCGTTCATGCGGGACCTGTATGGTTCGCTGTCCGATCGCGAACTCAAGGAGCGGGTCCTCTTCGCCATCGGCCGGTCCGGTGACCCGGAGTCCAGCGCCTGGCTCGTGGAGCGGGCCATGGACCCGTCGGAGAGCGTCGAGATTCGGCGCAATGCCCTGTTCTGGGCCGGGCAGGCGGGTCTGACCCCGGCCCAGGTTGTCCGCGTCTACCGGACGGCGGAGGACCGGGAACTCCGGGAACACGCCGTCATGGTGCTGGCTCAGCAGGTGGAGGAGGCCGAGACGGCGGCGGTGGACGCCCTCATGGAGATCGCGCGGGCCGAGACCGATCCGGAGCTCAAGGAGCGCGTGATCTTCTGGCTGGGTCAGAGCGAGGATCCCCGGGTGCCGGAGTTCCTTCTGGAGCTCGTCCGGGGAGGTGGCTGAGATGCGTCGGAGATCCGGGGCCTGGAAGGTGCTCGGCGTGCTCTCGTTCGTCGCCACCACCGGAGCCGCAGAGGCGCAGTCGTTGGGGAGTCGGATCGACGCAGGAGGCGATGGCTGGGTCACATTCCAGGCGCCGGTCTCGGACGGGGTCGAGGTCTGTGACCACGCCATCCGGATCCGCGACGCGGAGGGTCGGGAGGATTCCCACTGGAGGTGGGATGGGCGTACCGACGGCGCGTGCGGACCGGGTCCGCTGCAGGTCGAGCTCGAGCGGAGGGACGGAATGATCCGTTCCCTCCGGGCCCGCCGGGTCCGCCCCCTGGAAGACGCACGGTCCCTGGGTATGGTGGACCCCGTGGAGGCGTCCGACTTGCTTGTCACGCTGGCCTACCGGGATACGGACCCGGAGGTTGTGGAACATGGATTCTTCCTCGCTCGCCTGCCACGGGGAGCGGATCCGGCGTCCGGGATCATCCGTGCGGCCCGGGACCGGGAGTTGCCCGCGGATGTTCGGCGGTCCGCGCTCTTCTGGGCCGGGCAGTTGGCGGCGGAGCAGGTCGTGGCACCCCTCTCCGAGGTGGCCCGGGAGGACGGAGAGGGGTCGGTGCGGGAGGCGGCGGTATTCGCCCTGTCACAACACGGGGGAGGGCGGGCCAAGGAGGTCCTCATGGAGCTGGCCACCGATGCACCGCACGCAGAGACCCGAAGGGCAGCGCTGTTCTGGTTGGCACAGCGCGATGAGCCGGAGGTGGCGGATTTCCTGGCCTCGCTGATCCTCGGTCGCGGAGGGAAATGACGAGCTCTCTCCGGAAAGCTCGCTTTCAGGACCTGCGGTCGCAGGGGGGACGGCGGTGCCCTGGAGAATGCCAGGGGCCGCCATCCGTTTATCGAAGGTGGCGGGCCCCCGGGCATGTGGGTAGCTTCCCCGACGTCAGCGAACCCCAACGTCGACCACCTCCTGCCCGTCCCAGTTGAGCAAGCGACCCATTCGAGTGCTCCTGGTGGAGCCCGATCAGGAATCCGCCCGGGAGATCAGCGGCGTTCTCGAGTCGGCCCACGGTGACTTCGAGACGGTTCATGCCGGCGAGCTTGCCGTCGGCCTCGAGCACATCACGCGCGGGGGTGTGGACGTGGTGATGCTCAACCTCGACCTCCCCGACAGCCAGGGCCTGGTGACGTTCGAACGGACCTTCGCCTTCTCCCCCGGCGTGCCCATCGTCGTCCTGACCTCGCAGGAAGACGACGAGATGGCGCTGGCCAGCGTGCAGGGGGGAGCCCAGGACTATCTGGTTCGGAAAGACGTCACGGAGGGACTCCTGGTGCGGTCGCTCCGCTATGCCATCGAGCGCCATCGTCTCCTTACAGCGCTGCGTTCGCTGTCGCTCATCGACGACCTCACCGGGCTCTACAACCGGCGGGGCTTCGGCGACCTGGGTGAGCACTACCTGAAGCTCGCTCGCCGGTCCGGGAAGGGTGTGGCCCTCATCTACCTGGACGTGGATCGCTTCAAGACCATCAATGACACCCTGGGCCACCACGTGGGGGACCGGGCGCTCCTGCGGCTGGCGGAGATCCTGCGCGCCTGCTTTCGGAGCTCGGACCTCATGGCCCGGCTCGGGGGCGACGCGTTCGCGGTCCTCGCCCCGGAGGCTGCGGCGGAGCCGCTGGAGGTGTTCGTCCGGAGGGTGAAGCGGGCCGTGGACGGCTTCAATCGCAATTCCCGTGATCCCTACCGCCTGTCGGTGAGCATCGGGGCCACGAGGTACGATGGATCCGCCGTGGTGCGCCTGGACGATCTCCTCGCCCGGGCCGACTCGGCCATGTACGAGGAAAAGCGAGCCAAGCGTAAGGCTGTGCTGCCATGACCCGACCACCGCACTGGCTGGTTCGGGTCGTGGAGCGGGCGGGCATCGCCCCCGGGGTCTCCGTGGAGGTGCCGGCGGACACCGCCATACGAGATGCGTGGCCGGTGGTGTCCAGGGCCTTCGGGATCTCGGAGGACGAGTTGGCCCGTCGGGTGGCGGACTACTACCGGCTCCAGGCGGCGGACTTCCGCCTGGCCGACCCCAACGCCGCCCTGGCCCTTCCCGAGGCCATGTCCCGGAAGTACCACGTCTTCCCGATGCTCCAGGAGGATCGGCAGCTGGTGGTGGCCACCTGCGATCCCACCGACGTGGAGATGGAGCGCGCCGTGGGGTTCAGCTCGGGCCGAACAGCGGTCTTCCAGGTGGCGTCACCGTCGGCCATCCAGGAAGCCCTGGACGGCCGGTTCTCGCCGAGCCGACAGGTGGAGTCGCTCCTGGGGTCGCTGGACGACGGGGAGGTGGGGGCCGACGCCGTCTCCCTGGTTGAGGAGATGGGCCCGGAGGAGGTGTCGGAGAGCGATGCCGACGCCACTCCGGTGATACGGCTCACGAACCTCATCATCTCCGACGGCATCGCCCAGGGAGCCAGCGACATCCACATCGAGCCGGGAAGGAATGGCGGCGCGGTCCGGTATCGGGTGGACGGGGTGTTGCGCAAGCACATGGATCTGCCCATGTCGGCGCTGAACCGGGTCATATCCCGGATCAAGATTCTCTCCAAGCTGGACATCGCGGACCGCCTTCGCCCGCAGGACGGAAAGGCCCGGGTCCGGATTCGGAGTCTGCACTACGACCTCCGGGTCTCCACACTCCCCGCCGCGGGATCCGAGAAGTGCGTGATCCGTGTACTGGACTCGAGTGCGGGCCTGACACTGGACGACCTGGACCTCCCGAAGGTGGAGTTGGACCGGCTTCGGGGGCTCCTTACGCACCGGGATGGGATCGTGGTGATCACCGGTCCCACGGGCTCCGGAAAGACCACGACGCTGTACGGCGCGCTTCGCGAGATGGCCGACGGTCAGATCAACATCATGACGGTGGAAGACCCCATCGAGTACGACCTCCCGGCCATCACCCAGACCCAGGTGGAGACCCGGCAGGGCGTGACCTTCGGATCGGCCCTCCGGGCCATCCTTCGCCAGGATCCGGACGTGATCCTGGTGGGGGAGATCCGGGACCGTGAGACGGCGGAGGTGGCCGCCCAGGCCGCCATGACGGGTCACCTCGTACTGGCGACGGTCCATGCCAACGACGCGGTGGCGGCGGTGGCGCGGCTGGCCGACATGGGCCTCCCCTTCGGAACCATCGCCCAGACGCTCCGGGGCGCGCTGGCGCAGCGGCTCATGCGGCGGGTGTGCTCTGCCTGCGCCGAGTCGGTTCGAGGCCAGCTCACTCCCGAGGAGCAGCGGCTGACCGAGCGCCACGGAATGGAGCCGGTGGTCCGGGCCGTGGGGTGCCAGGAGTGCGGCTTCACGGGTTACCGGGGCCGGCTACCGGTCGTGGAGGTCATGGCGGCGGGTCCGCGTTTCCAGGCGGCGGTGGAGCAGAGGAAGGGACACGCCACCCTTTCACGGGTGGCGGAGCAGGGTGGGATGCGAACCATGCACGAGGTGGCCCTGGAGCACGTTTCCGCGGGAAAGACCACGCTTGTGGAGGCGGAGCGCGTGCTGGGCCAGGCCCTCGAAGAGGAGCCGGAGGAGAAGAGTGAAGGCCCACCCCGGGCCCTGGTGGTGGACGACGACGCGGACGCCCGCCTCCTCTCCCGCTCTCTCCTCGAAAGAGACGGCTTCGAGGTGGATGAGGCGGTGGATGGCCTCGAGGCCCTGGACGTGCTCAAGCGCGATCCATCGTACTCACTGGTCATTCTGGATCTGGAGATGCCCGGGATGGAAGGCCGGGAAGTCCTGACCCACATCCGGGGGTCGGTCACCACGGCGGCTCTCCCGGTCCTCATCCACACGGGCACGGGGACCGACGAAGACGAGGCCGCCCTCCTGGACGCCGGGGCGGACGACTACGTGACCAAGGCGACGGATTCGACGCGGCTCATGGCGCGGGTCCGGGCCGTCCTCCGCAGGGCCGTGTGAGTCCATCTCCGATCACCTCCCGTGGGCTCTTTCCGAGGCGGGCGGGGTAGGGAAATCGGGCCGGCGAGATCGATTGACACCCCCGGGTGGGTCCGTCAGGTTAAGAGGCTGTTCACGGCGGGCTACTCTTCAGGCTCGATCGGGGGATGATGGGCTAATCATCACGGGCGGCTCTCCGGGGTCGTCCGGGCTTTTTTTACCAGTCGACGAGGGAAAGCGGGTTCATGTTCAAAACGGTGCGCGGCCGCATCATCACCACGCTGGCGCTGATCGTCGTATGCGCCTGGCAGCTCTACGATCACTACCAGGAGTCGTGCAACCGGGGTGAGGACGCGGGTTGTGTCCAGTCGCCGATCAAGCTCGGCCTGGATCTCCAGGGCGGGATGCACCTGGTGCTGGAGGTGGACGACTCCCTCGGGACGATGACGCCGGAGGCTCGGGCCGACGCCATCGACCGGGTGGAACGGGTCATCCGGACCCGCATCGACGAGCTGGGAGTCGAGGAGCCTCTCATCCAGAAGTCGGGCTCCGAGCGCTTGATCGTCGAGTTGGCGGGAATCTCCGACCAGCAGCGGGCTCGGGACATCGTTCAGCAGGCGGCGTTCCTCGAGTTCAAGCTGGTTCTCCCCACGTCGGAGCTCCAGTCCGCACTGGCTCGGATGGACCGGGCGATCGTCGCGGCGGTCGGAGTGGACTCTCTGCAGGTGCTGGGGAGGGCCGTCGAGGCACCTGACCAGACCGACGATGTGGCGGCCCTGCTCTTCGGTGGGGACACCACGGAGGCTGCGGCAGACTCCGCCGGGGCCCAGGACCAGGAAGAGCCAGAGGCGAACCTGAGGCCTTTCACCTCGCTTCTCCTGCAGGGAGACGGCGAGGGCATCTACCTGGTCGCGGTGGAAGACATGCCCCAGGCGGAGCTCTTCCTGGCCATGCCGGAGGTCCGGCGGACACTCCCCCGCAACGTCGAATTGCACTGGGGTGCGGAGCTCGTGGGTCAGGGCGCCCGCACCTATCGGCGGCTGTACGTCCTGGAGGACGAGGCATTCCTCACCGGGGAGTCGCTGGAGACCGCGCAGGCCGCGAGGGATCCTCAGTACAACACCCCCCAGGTCCGCTTCGAGCTGGATCGCCGGGGCGGCAGGGACTTCGCCCGGTTCACGGGCCAGCACGTGGGAGACTTCCTGGCCATCGTCCTGGACGGGGAGGTCATGAGCGCGCCGGTGATCCGTGATCGGATCGGAGCGTCGGGCCAGATCGACCTCACCGGCGCACCCATGGAGGAGGCCAACGACCTGGCCCTGGTCCTCCGAGCCGGTGCCCTCCCGGCGCCTCTGCGCATCATGGAGGAGCGGACCGTGGGACCGTCACTGGGAGCCGGCTCCATCGAACAGGGTGAGACCGCCGGCCTGGTGGGCGTCATCCTGGTCCTGTTCATCATGATCGGGTACTACCGGATGGCTGGCGTCCTGGCCGTGGGCGCCCTCATGGTCTACGTGGTCATCATCCTGGGTGGGCTCGCGGCGTTCAACGCGACACTCACCCTTCCCGGGATTGCCGGACTGATCCTGTCGGTGGGAATGGCGGTGGACGCCAACGTGCTCATCTTCGAGCGGATCCGAGAGGAACTGGAGGCGGGGCGGGCCACCCGAACGGCGGTGGACGAAGGCTTCGGACACGCCCTCTCGGCCATCGTCGACGCCAACCTCACGACCCTCATCACGGCCCTGATCCTCTTCCAGTTCGGGACGGGCCCGGTTCGTGGATTCGCGGTGACGCTGTCCATCGGAATCGTGGCCTCGTTCGTCTCCGCGCTCTACGTGACCCGGACCTTCTTCCTGCTCTACCTGCAGGGCAAGAAGGCCTCGGATCCCATCAGCATCTAGAGGCACCATGCGTCTATTCAACCACGCCAGCTACCACTTCATCGAGAAGCGCCGGACGGCGTATGTCATCTCTGCCATCGTGATTCTCGCCGGAATCGCTGGCATGGTCTTCAACGTCTTCGCCATCGGCAACTGGCAGAACTACGGAGTGGACTTCACCGGGGGATCCCTGGTGCAGGTCCACTTCGAGGACGACGTCACCGTGCAGGATGTCCGCTCCGCCCTGGGCGGCGTCTCGGGCCCCGAGGTCACTCGGTTCAGCGGTGAGAACGAGTTCGTGATCCGTGCCCAGCTCTCCGATGCCACCATCGACGAGGTCCGGACCGGGATCGAGACCCAGCTGACCCAGGCCTTCGGGCCGACCTACGAGGTCTCGCGAACGGAACTGGTGGGGCCCAAGATCGGGTCGGAGCTCCAGAGCAAGGCGGCGCTGGCGATCCTCTTCTCCTTCGTCCTGACCCTCATCTACCTGGCGATCCGTTTCGAGCTTCGCTTCGGGATGGCAGCGGTGATCGCCACCTTGCACGATATCCTCATCACCCTGGGCTTCCTGGCTGTCTTCCGGGTGGAGATCATGCTTCCTACGGTGGCGGCGATCCTGACGATCGTGGGGTACTCGCTGAACGACACCATCGTGGTGTTCGACCGCATCCGTGAGAACCTCGGGAAGAAGGGCGCTCGGAAGCAGGACCAGGCCGAGTTGGTGAACCGCTCCATCAACGAGACGCTTCCACGCACGGTCCTGACCTCCGGAACGACGCTTGCGGTGCTCATGGCGCTCCTGATCCTGGGACCGGCGGTCATTCGGGATTTCTCGCTGGTGCTGATCCTGGGTGTGGTCATCGGGACGTACTCTTCCATCTTCGTGGCGTCTCCGGCGCTTCTGGAGATCGAGAAGCGGATGAGGGACCGCAGCAAGAAGAAGAAGCTCCACAAGGCGGCCGACGCGGTCCCGGTCTGAGTCCGGGCGATACCAGAGGGCTCGGCACCCCGCCGGGCCCTCTGCGCATCCCGCCTGTAATCCCCCGCCGTTCCGGATGTCCTTCGACAGCCACTGCCACATCACTTCCGACGCTTTCGACGAGGATCGCCAGGAAGTCCTCCGTCGTGCGTGGAGCGCCGGCGTGCAGGGCGTGGTGGCCATCTCGTCGACGCCGGACGATGCCCGGAACGCCCTCCGGCTGGCCGAAGCGGACCCCCGCGTATGGTGTACCGCGGGCCTCCACCCCCACGAGGCGGGTGAAGCGCGGAAAGGGTGGGACCTGGAGGTCGGCGAACTCCTGACCCACCCCCGGGTGGTGGCCGTGGGCGAATGCGGACTGGACTTCCACTATGACTTCGCCCCCCGGGCGTCGCAGGTGGAGGTCCTGGAGCGTCAGGTGGCGCTCGCGGAACGGTATGATCTGCCCCTGGTGATTCATTCCCGTTCCGCGGACTCCGAGATGTGCTCGGTCCTGCGGGGCCTGCCTCCGGGAATCCGGGGGGTGCTCCACTGCTTCACCGGTGGAGACGAGCTGCTGGACGCGGGTCTGGAGGCGGGGTGGTACGTCTCGTTCTCGGGGATCGTCACCTTCAGCCGATTCGATGGAATGGATCAGGTCCGGCGGGTCCCCGAGGAACGGATCCTGGTGGAGACCGACGCACCCTACCTTGCGCCGGTCCCCCACCGGGGGCACCGGAACGAGCCGGCCTTCGTCACCCTGACGTCGAGGCGTGTGGCGGAGATCCGAGGCGAGGATCCAGGTGAGTTCTCCCGGCGGGTCACGGAGAACGCGCGGGCCTTCTACGGGCTCGAGCCCACGGGAGGAGCGGCGTGAGTCGTCGGATCCAGGTCCTCCCGGACGATGTGGCGAACCAGATCGCGGCTGGGGAGGTGGTGGAGCGGCCTGCCTCGGTGGTCCGCGAATTGGTGGAGAATGCCCTGGATGCCGGTGCCACCTCCGTGGAGGTCCGGATCGAGCGCGGAGGCAAGAGACGGATCCGTGTAACGGACGATGGCCAGGGGATGGGGCGGGAAGACGCTCTCCTGGCCCTCGATCGCCACGCCACCAGCAAGATACGGACTGCGGGGGATCTCAAGACGGTGCGGAGCTTCGGCTTTCGAGGTGAGGCGCTTCCGTCCATCGCAGCGGTCTCACGGTTGAACCTGGAAACCCACGACGGGATGGGGGAGGTGGGGACGCTTCTCCGGAGCACGGGGGGACGGATCCTCGAGGTGACGGACTTCCCGCGTCGGCGCGGCACCACGGTGGAGGTGAAGGGCCTGTTCTTCAACGCTCCGGCCCGGAGCGCCTTCATGAAGAGTGTGAGTGCCGAGACCCGTGCCATCGGCGAAGTCGTCACCACGCTGGCCCTGGCCAACCCGGGAGTCCGGATCGAGCTCTTCTCGGACGACCGCGCGATCCTGGATCTTCCTTCCTCCCGGGACCTGGGCGAGCGGGTGGCCCGGTTGTGGGGGGACGAGGCCGCCTCCAGCATGGTCGCCGTGGGGGACCCGGCCGCGGGGCCCGCGAGCGTCTCCCGGCCCGGTGTGGCCTACGGGCTTTCCGGCCTGGCCCAGCGACCCGATGCGGCGCAGCCGGGTCTCCGGAGGGGCTACCTGTTCGTGAACGGGCGCCCGTTCCGCGACTCCAAGCTCCAGCGGGCCGTGGACCGGGGCTACCGGACCACCATCCCATACGGTTCGCGCCCCTGGTACGTGCTGTACCTGGAGGTACCGGAGGGAGCCGTGGACGTGAACGTCCACCCCGCGAAGGCGGAGGTCCGCTTCCGGGACCAGGACGGGGTCGAGAGCCTGGTGGAAGAGGCGGTCCGTTCGGCCCTTTCCCGGGAGGAGAGCAGCGCGACCTTCACCGCCCCTGGAGGTCCGACGCGCACGAGGGTCGGGGAGCCGGGTTCTCCATGGCGGGACGTTCCGGACGGGGCGGGAGGGGCCGGGAGGTCGGGGCCTCGCGGTGAGGAGGGAGCCGGTCAGATGGCGCTGTTCGTGTCCCAACGAGAGGCGGACGGAGCGCCGCAGACCGATCACGAAGGCCCGGTGCTCCAACCCGAGCGCGCCCGGCTCTGGCAGCTCCACAAC
>CP070829.1:235194-327222 GCA_020344755.1 Gemmatimonadales bacterium | reverse complement strand
CAGCCAAGAAGCGGCTCCGGGACCGGGGTCGGTACCGGGTCCGGGCCCGCGGACCGGGGGCCCGGTCGGGAGGCCGGGCGATACGGGGAGCGCCAGCGCCGCCAGGACGGAGGCAGCGAAAAGGGGGCGAGAACGTCTCATCGGATCAACCCTCCGGTCGGGTGATGCGGAAGTCTCGGGGCGGCGTCGCGCCCAGGAGGTGCTCCACGAAGTAGTCCCACCGCCGGCGCACCACATACGGTTCGTTGAGCCCGTGGGCCCGGTTCGGGAGGATGAGAAAGTCGAAGCTCTTGTTCGCCTTGATGAGGGCATCCGCCACCTGGATGGTCATGGCCGGGTGAACGTTGTCGTCCATGTCCCCGGTCATGAGGAAGAGCTTGCCCTGGAGGTTCTCCGCCAGGGAGGCGTTCACCTGGTTCTGGTACGAATGGGTCCCCTTCACCGTGTCCTGGGTGAAGAGCCCCTGGTACTTCTCGGCGTAGGCTGCGTGGTAGGTCCGGTTGTCGTGGTTCCCGGCCGTTGAGACCGCAACCTTGTATATGTCGGGGTAGCGGAGGATGGCGTCGGTAGAGGCGAACCCGCCCCCCGAGTGGCCGTAGATCCCCACCCGATCCAGGTCCAGGAAGTCGTGGCGCGCACCGAGCTGCCGCAACGCCGCCACATGATCGGGAATGCCGTTGTCCCCCATGTTGCCCCAATAGTGGTCCAGCATGGCCTTGGAGCGGAGGGACGTTCCCAGGTGGTCCATCTGCAGCACCACGAACCCGAGCTCCGCTAGCGCGTCCTGGTCCCCGCGCCGGCCCAACCCCTGGGCGCTTCCCCCGAAGTTCCAGGTCCCCACGCTTCCGATGAAGGGGCCCGGGTAGATGTACTCTACCACCGGGTAGGCCCTGGCGGAGTCGAAGTCCGACGGGGTGTACATGAGCCCCCAAACGGAGGTGACCCCGTCCCGGGCCTTGTACTCGAAGACCCGGGGCGGCGACCACCCCATCTCCTCCAGGGCGCTCACGTCCGCCGTCTCCAGCTCCATGACCACCCGCCCGCTCCGGTCCCGGAGCACGGACACGGGGGGTACGTCCGGGCGCGAGTACGCGTCCACGAACCAGCGGCCGTCAGGGGTGGGGGAGACGGTGTGATCCCCGTCGTCCCCGGCCAGGAGGGTGAGGCCTGTGCCGTCCAGGTTCACGGCGTAGAGCTGGCGGAACATGGGGAGGCGGTCCTCCTCCCGACCCCGTGCGGTGAACCAGATCCGGTCCGAGGCCTCGTCCACGTGCAGGATCTCCCCGAAGGTCCAGGGCCCGGAGGTGACCCGATTCTTCAGGGCACCGTCGGGCCCGAAGCGGTACAGGTGGGCCCACCCGTCGCGCTCCGAGAACCAGAGGACGTCCTGTCCGCCGTTGACCACGTCCCAGTTCGGGTTTCCTCCTACGATGTCCAGGTTGAGCTCCACGTGGGTGGCCAGCGTGTCCCCCACGATGGGGGTGGCCTCTCCCGTGGCCAGGTCCGCCTCGTAGAGGCTGATGCTCTTGGCCCCCCGCGTGGCGTGGGTCAGGTAGAGACGCTCCCCGCCCTCCTTCCACTTCACCGTGACCCAGGTGGAATCCCTCATTCCCGCGGCGGTGAAGGTGAGGTAGGGCTGGGGCTCGAGCTGCACCCGCACATTGGAGCCGTCCTCCACCCCCACCACATGCACGTCGAAGCGGGGAATGACGGAGTCGCTGGGAATGGGGTACGGGTACTCGTACGCCTTGGGCCGCACGTGGGTGGAGGAGTAGAGGGGGAAGGTCCCCACGTTCCGCTCGTCCATCCGCTGCACCGCGATCCGGCGGGAGTCCGGAGACCACTGCAGGACGGGCCGCTGCACCGTGCCGGCGATGATCTGCCCGGGGCGCGCCGCCTGGATCCCGTACTCCCAGAGCTCCTCGCCATCGGTGGTGAGCCGGGTGGAATCCCCACTCTCCACGGTGCGGACCCAGAGGTCGTGCTCGTGGATGAACGCCTCCAGCGTCCCATCGGGAGATGTGACGAAGCCGTCGTCGTCCGGGAAGGTGTCCCCTACCATGCAGGTGTAGGCCCGGATGTCGCAGGAGAAACCCTTCTTGTTGGCCTCGAACTCGATGACGCCCTCGTTGGAGCCGTCGCCGAATTCGAAGGTGCGGAAGGGCAGCTTGTGGCCCACGAAGGAGGTGTCCGCCGCCAGGGACATGGCCGCCGCCAGCCGGTCCCGGTCGAAGAGGAGGCCCCGGCTGCCACGGGCCGCATCCACCACCACGAACTCGGCCCCCTCCGGCGTCTGGTTCCGGTACCAGAAGCGGTTCCCTCCGGCCATCCAACCGGGAACCACAGCGTCGCCGTAGACGAGGTTGTCGGCGTGCCAGGCCAGGTAGCGCTCGGCCTGGGTATATCGGGTCTCGTCGACCCGGGGGCGGGGCTGCTCCTGCGCCTCGAGGACGTCACCCAACGGTACCGTCGTCACCAGCCCCCCCAGGACCAGTGCAGAGAGAAGAACCGGGCTCGCTCGTCGCATCATGTCACACCCTCTGGATTGATTCGGCTGCCGATCCACCCTTGGATCAGTTGCCTGGTCGCACGATCTCGAACTCCCGGGGAGGATCCGCTCCCAGGAGGTGCCTCACGAAGTAGTCCCACCGCCGACGGATGAAGTAGGGCTCGTTCAGGGAGTGGGCCCGGTCCGGCGCGATGACGAGGTCGAAGTCCTTGTTGGCGGCGATGAGGCGGTTCACCACCTGGATGGTCATGGCCGGGTGCACGTTGTCATCCATGTCCCCGTGCATGAGGAGGAGCTTCCCTTTCAGGTTCTCCACCAGGAGCTGGTTCGCTTGGCTCTCGTAGTTGTCGCCGCCCCGCACCGTGTCCATCTGAAAGAGCCCCTGATACAGGGGTCCCCAATGGATACCGTAGGTGCGCTGGTCGTGATTCCCGGCCCCGGAGACGGCCACCTTGTAGAAGTCCGGGAAGCGGAGGATGGCCCCCGTGGACGCGAATCCGCCCCCGGAATGGCCCCAGATCCCCACCCGGTCCAGGTCCATGAACGGGAATCGAGCCGCCAGCTGCTTCACCGCCGCCACGTGGTCGGCGATGCCGTTGTCTCCCATGTCCCCGTAGTAATTGTCGTGCATGGCCTTCGAGCGGTACGGCGTCCCCAGGTGGTCCACCTGGACCACCACGAAGCCCAGGTTCGCCAACGCCCGCTGCTCGCTCCCGCCCTTGAAGGACCACGCACCCACGCTCCCCGTGAACGGTCCGGGATAGATGTACTCCAGAACCGGGTAGCTCCGGGTGGTGTCCAGGTCTGCGGGGAAGTGAACGATCCCGTAGATCTCCGTGATCCCGTCCCGGGCCTTCGCCGTGAAGACCTCCGCCGGCCGCCATCCCGCCTCTTCCAGGAGGGTCACGTCGGCGGACTCCAGCTCCCGCACCACCGCGCCGTCCCGGGCTCTGCGCAGCACCGAGACCGGTGGCGCCTCGATGCGCGACTGCACGTCCACGAAGTAGTTCCCCGAGGGAGAAAAGGTGACCTCGTGGTTGGCGTCTTCCGGGGTGAGGAGGGTGAGCCCCGAACCGTCGAAGCCCACTCGGTAGAGGTGGGCATAGTAGACGTTCCGTCCCGCTTCCCGACCCCGGCCGGTGAAGTAGAGGAGCCGGCGCTCCTCGTCTACGTGGAGCAGGGTCCCTACCGTCCACGGACCGGCGGTGAGCTGCGTCACCCGGGGCGCGCGCTCGGTGGCGGCGTCCATCCGATAGAGGTGCGCCCAGCCGTCCCGCTCGGACCACCAGATCACCGTGCTCCCATCGTCGGAGGCCCAGAAGCTCTTGGGTCCCCGCCAGTGGTTCCCGATGACGTTGGTCTTCGAGGAGTCGGCGGCCAGGACGCGAGCCTCTCCGGTGGAGGCCTCCACCTCCGCCAGGGTGAGCTTCTTCGCTCCCCGCGTGAAGTGGTAGAGGCGGAGCTTTCTGGAGTCGGCCGTCCAGGCGGAGTCCGCCGCCGGCCCCCCTCCGCTGTAGTTGTTGGCCCCGAAGCCCAGGGTCCAGAGGTCCTCCCCCAGCACCAATTGATGGTTGGCGCCGGCGTGGGCTCGTCCCGTGTCCGGATCCGCCGCGGCGGCGCCCAGGTCTCCGGGAAGATCCAGGATGTGGATCACCGGTTGGGGGATCACGGAATCGCCGGGGAGCGCATAGGGCCGGGCGAAGTGCCGGGGCCGAGGGGGGGTGTAGGAGAGATAGTGCATCATCTCCACGCCTCGCTCGTCGGGGCGCACCACCGCGAGCCGCCGGGAGTTCGGGGCCCAGCTTACCTGTGGGCGCTGCGGGGTGCCGTTCTTCACCTGACCGGGGCTGGGCATGCCCGCCCCATACTGGAAGAGGGGCTCGCCGTCGTTGGTGAGGCGGACCGTGTCCCCCCCCATGAAGGGACGCACGTAGAGGTCGTGGCCCATCATGAAGACCTCCAGCGTGGAGTCCGGTGAGACCACGAAGGCCCGACGATCCTGGAGGGTATCCACCGCCACGCAATCGTAGGCCCGGAGGTCGCACTCGAAGCGCCGTTTGCCGGCGTCGAAGGCGATGCGGGCCTCGGAACCGGCGAAGTCGAAGTCCCGGAAGGGGAGCTTCGTGCCCACGTACGAGGTGTCCGCCGCCAGGGAGAGCGCCGAGGCCAGGCGATGCCGGTCGAAGAGAGGACCCCGGGTGTTGGCGACCGGGTCCACCCGGATGAATTCGTGCCCCTCCTCGACTCGGGTCCGGTACCAGAAGCGGTCGCTGCCCGCAATCCAGTTCGGCTGCACCGCGTCCCCCTTCACCAGGTCGTTGGCGGACCATGGGAGGAGGAGCGCCGACTTGGCATAGTCTGCGGCAGTTACGGCGGAGCTTCCCAGGGCGGCCAACGCCCCTTCCCCCCGTTCCTGCGCTGCCACGGGCGTCCCAATCCCCAGCACCATCACAGCCAATCCCAGGGCGCCGGCCAGGCGCGTCCGGCGGACTCTGTCCGGCAGTGTCCGGGCCCCGTTGACCCGGTCGATGGAAATCTCCAGGTGGAAGATGCTCATCGCCGACTCCTCAGTTGGTGGGCCGGACGATCTCGAAGCCTTCCGGGGGCTCCACCCCCTTCAGGTGTCGAACGAAGTAGTCCCACGTCCGACGGATCACATACGGCTCGTTGGAGAAGCCGTGATTCCGATTGGGAAGCACCACCAGGTCGAAGTCCTTGTTCGCCCTGATGAGCTCGTCGATGACCAGGAGGTTGGCGTTGGGGTGCACGTTGTCGTCCAGGGTACCGTACATGAACAGCACCTTCCCCTCGAGCCGGTGGGCGATGTTCTGGTTCGCCTGGGAGTCGAAGGAGTCGGTCCCGTCGGGGTTCCGGGTCAGCAGCCCGTGGTACTTCTCGCCCCAGGTGAAATCGTAGCTGCGATTGTCGTGGTTCCCGGCGGTGGAGACGGCCACCTTGAAGAAGTCCGGGTAGCTCAGGATGGCGTCGGTGGAGGAGAAGCCACCCCCGGAGTGCCCGAAGATCCCCACCCGGTCCAGGTCCATCTGTGGATATCGGGTGGCCAGTTGTCGCAGGGCGGCGATGTGATCGGGGATCCCGTTGTCCCGCATGTTGCCGTAATAGGCGTCGTGGAAGGCTTTATCCCTCAGGGGCGTCCCGAGGGCGTCGATCTGGAAGACGATGAAGCCCAGCTCCGCCAGCGCCGCGGCATTCCCCCCCTGGCTCACCGAGCCCTGCCGGGAGCGGATGGGGCCCACCTGGGGGCCGGGATAGATGTAGTCCACGACCGGGTACGACGCGTCCTCGTCGAAGTCCGAGGGAAAGAAGAGGAGGCCGTGAACCGGGGTCACCCCATCTCGGGCCAGCGCAGTGAAGGGGACGGGAAAGCGCCACCCGGTGGCCAGCAGCGTCGAGAAGTCCGCCTCCTCGAGCGTGGCCAGGACCCGCCCACTCCGGTCCCGGAGTACCGTGACGGGAGCGGACTCGTAGGTCCCGTACTGGTCCACGAAGTAGCGACCCGAGGGGCTCATCCGGATCTGGTGATCGGCTTCCTCCGGAGACAGAAGCTCCACCGCGCTCCCGTCCAGGCGGGCCCGATAGAGATGCTGGTAGTAGGGGTTTCGATCCTCCTCGCGACCCACCGCAGTGAAGTAGACCCATCGGCTCGCCTCGTCCACCACCAGGAGGTCGGCCACCATCCAGGGTCCCTCGGTGATCCGGTTCCTGAGCTCACCGCTCGCCGCGTCGAAGAGGTACAGGTGGCCCCACCCGTCACGCTCGGACCACCACACCACCTCCGAGTTGTCGTTGATGACCCGCCAATTCGGGACGCCGCCACGACCCGCGTTGGCCTCCACGTAGGTCTTGGAGGTCTCCTCCAGAATCATTCGGGTCTCCCCGGTGGACGTGTTGGCGGCATGGAGCTGAAGGGTGTCGTAGCTTCGCACCCCCCTCGTGAAGAAGAGCTCGTCGGCGCCCTCCCCCCACCTGGCGTCCTTCCAAAGCGTGTCGATGGCCAACCCGCAGCACGAGGTGTTCACCGCGTCGATGGGATCCACATCGGCCCGGACGTGGGAGCGTCCCTCGACGTCGAAGAGGTGTACCTCGTAGGTCGGAATGACCGAGTCCCCCGGAAGGGCCACACGGTAGCTGTGGAGGACGGGCCGGCCGGTGGCCGTCTCCAGGAGGTGGAGCTGCTCCACCGCCCGCTCGTCCAGGCGGTGGGTGCCGATCATCCGGGAATCGGGGGACCACGCCAGGACCGGGGGCGCCTCGTCGCCCCGCCTGGCCAGCGTCACCACGCTACAGCATCCCTCCTGGGGCACGGCATACCCGAAGTCCTCCTCCCCGTCGGTGGAGAGCTGGATTTCCTCTCCCGTCTCCGTGGACCGGACCCAGAGATTCTCGTCACGGGAGAAGGCCACCCAGCGGCCATCGGGAGAGGTGATCTCCGTACGGGGCGGCGCCGGGATGGAGTCGGGACCGGTGCAGAAATAGTCCGTGGTGGTGCAGCTCCAGCGCACCGAGTCGGCGGTGTGGAAGCGGATCCCCCCGTCCACGAACTCGAAGTCGTCGAAGGGGAGCTTCGTTCCAACGTAGGAGGTGTCCGCCGCCATGGAGAGGGCCGCTGCGATCCGGTGGTGGTCGAAGGCGGGTCTACGGGAGGGCACCGTGGGATCCACCAGGACGAACTCGTGCCCCTCCAGGACCCGGTTCCGGTACCAGAAGCGATCCCCATCCAACCAGTTCGGCACCACCTGGTCCCCTGTGACCAGCTGGCCCGCGTTCCAGCTCAGGAACCGGTCGGCGCGGGTGTAGTCAGCGGAGGTGACCTGGGTCATACCCGGGGCGGGGAGCCATAGGGTCAGAAGCAGCGGTGCGCACCGGTACAGGCCAGTACGGAGATCGCAGGACGGACTGCGGGGCATGGGCCTCTCCTCGGGAGGGAAACGGGTCCGCCATAGTGGGACCGATCCCGCTCGTCCGTCCAGCCTGACGGGCCCGATGTGGGTGCTTCCCGTCCGGTCCTTCCCTCCCCGGGCTCTGGAGCGGACCACTGCACCCCCCCAGGCCGCACCCTTATCTTTCCGGGCTGCGGCGCGGCGCGATGCCCCACGCAGCCCTCCCAATGCGAACCTCCAGCGATTCGTCACGACATGTCCGAGCAGAAGTTCATCTACCACATGTATCGTCTCTCCAAGATCGTCCCGCCCAAGCGGGAGATCCTGAAGAACATCAGCCTCTCCTTCTTCCCCGGGGCGAAGATCGGGGTTGTGGGGCCCAACGGATCCGGGAAGTCGTCGCTGCTCAAGGTCATGGCGGGCATCGACCAGGACTTCCTGGGGGAAGCCTGGGCCATGAAGGGAACGCGCATCGGCTACCTCCCCCAGGAGCCGGAGTTGGACCCCTCGCTGGATGTGAAGGGGAACGTGGAGCTGGCGGTGAAAGAGACCCGGGACCTCCTGAGGAAGTTCGAGGAGGTGAGCATGAAGTTCGGGGAGGTCACCACCGACGAGGAGATGAACGCACTTATCGAGGAGCAAGCGAAGCTCCAGGACCGCATCGAGGCCGCCAATGCCTGGGACCTGGACCGGAAGCTGGAGATCGCCATGGACGCCCTGCGCCTCCCCCCCGGAGACGCGGACGTGACGAAGCTCTCCGGCGGCGAGAAGCGCCGTGTGGCGCTTTGCCGGATCCTGCTGGAGGAGCCGGACATGCTCCTCCTGGACGAGCCCACCAACCACCTGGACGCCGAGTCGGTCCTGTGGCTGGAGCGCTACCTGGCCCAGTTTCCCGGCACCGTGGTGGCCATCACCCACGACCGGTACTTCCTGGACAACGTGGCGGAGTGGATCCTGGAGCTGGACCGGGGCGAGGGGATCCCGTGGAAGGGAAACTACACCTCCTGGCTCGAGCAGAAGCAGGAGCGCATGCGGATGGAGGAGAAGGAGAAGTCCGCCCGGGCCAAGACGCTGGAGCGCGAGCTGGAGTGGGTGCGCATGGCGCCCCGGGCGCGGCAGTCCAAGGGGAAGGCCCGCCTGAGCGCCTACGAGGAGCTCCTGGCCGCTGACGAGCGGGAGCAGGTGAAGACCGCCGAGATCCTCATCCCCAAGGGTCCCCGCCTGGGGAGCGTCGTCATCAAGGCTGACAAGATCTCCAAGGCCTACGGCGACAAACTCCTCATCGAGGACCTGAGCTTCGACGTCCCCCCAGGGGCCATCGTGGGAATCATCGGAGCCAACGGCGCCGGCAAGACCACCCTCTTCCGGATGATCACCGGCCAGGAGCAGCCCGACGCCGGCTCCCTGTCCGTGGGGGACACGGTGAAGCTGGCCTACGTGGACCAGAGCAGGGCCGCGCTGGACGGCGACAAGAGCGTCTTCGAGGAGGTCACCGGCGGCGCCGACGTACTGAACTTCGGCCGGGCCGAGGTGAACGGGCGGGCCTACCTGTCGTGGTTCAACTTCCGGGGCGCCGATCAGCAGAAGAAGGTGGGGGTCCTCTCCGGCGGCGAGCGAAACCGGCTGCACCTGGCCAAGCTCCTCAAGGAGGGCGGGAACGTCATGCTCCTGGACGAGCCCACCAACGACCTGGATGTGGACACCCTCCGGGCGCTGGAGGACGCCATCCTCCAGTTCGCCGGATGCGTCCTGGTCATCTCCCACGACCGGTGGTTCCTGGACCGGGTGGCGACCCACATCCTGGCCTTCGAGGGCGATTCCCACGTCCACTGGTACCCCGGGAACTTCCAGGAGTACGAAGACGACAAGAAGCGGCGCCTGGGAGCGGACGCGGACCAGCCGCATCGGATCAAGTACAAGAAGCTGGTGCGGTAGGGCGGGCGACGCCGCGATTCCAGAAGCGTTGGGCGACCTCCGCGAGTTCGTGGGAGCCGTCGGTGTGCTCACCGAACCGTAGGCCACCGTCTTCTCATGGTCTTCCGCAGAAGACCCGTGGCGGCTGGCGATGCGCTGGTGTCATTGGACCAAGGCGCTCGGTCCGCCTGACGGATCCGCAGACCTCCATGTCCTCCGGGAGGTGAACCACCCCCGTGCTCCGTCGGCCGCCCGTTCAAGCATCCCGCCGGCCCACCCCCACATTAGCGGACTGCCCCCCGGGCCCTGACGCCCGATCCCTCGGAACCCCGCATCGGTCCGCGGCCGGCCCGCCCCGTGCCCCGACACCCGTCCCTTGCGCACCCCCGAAGCGCCCGCTCGTCCTGCGCCGGAATGCGCCGAGCCCGGTTGGATTTTCTGTTCCTCAAGGTGCTGAAGCCCGAACTGGCGGCCGTGGCCGGCGCGGAGCGCTTCCTGACCGAGCTCAGGACGACGATCCGGTCCGCTCGACAAACACGCGCACCGGGGTGCATTATCTTCGCCCAGTCCGACCTCCTGCAGACCCCTGACCCATGCCTCCGACCCGTGACGCCCCGGACGCGCTGAGCCTGAAGCAGTGGGCGCTCGGTTACCTGGCCACGGCTTGGGTGGTCATTCAGGTGCTGCAGGCCCTGTCGGAAGCGTGGGAACTCGGGAGCCGCGTCCAGCAAGTCGTTCAGCTGCTCCTGGCCGTGGGGTTCGTCGTCGTCCTGGGAGGGGTCTCCCTTCGTCGGCGGGCGGGCGAGACGGTCCCTGCGCGACCTTCGTCCGGCCGCCCCGTTCTGGCCGTCGGCGGATGGGTCCTGGCGTTAGTCCTGGTGGTGAGTCTGGGGTATACCGTCCTCTCGTCGCAGCGGACCCGACACGCCAGGAACGAAGTGCTGCCCGAAGCGATGCGGCTGGCCGAAGCCGGGCAGTACGACGACGCGTTTGAACTTCTCCAGGGAGTCGCCCGCGAAGTTGAGGGCGACCCCTTGTTCGAGGAGGCCATGGCGGCCGCCGCGGTCAGGCGCGACGTGGTCTCCGATCCGCCAGGCGCCGACGTCTGGAGCCGGCCGTACCTGGCCGCCGACTCGGCGTGGCAACACCTGGGGGTCACGCCGCTTCTGGGTATCCGGGTGCCTCGGGGCCTCAGGGCTTGGCGTATCGTGAGGGAAGGGTACGTCAGCCAGCCCCTGGCTCCGTGGTTCGGGTCGGACCTGCCCAGGAGTCTCACGCCCCTGGACGAGGTGCCCGAGGGCATGCTCCCGCACCCTTCCGGCCTCTACCCGGCGTGGACCACCGACACGGGACCCGACCTGACCCATAACCTGCCGGCGTTCCTCTACGACCGCGTGGAGGTGACCAACTCCGCCTTTCTCGGCTTCGTCGAAGCAGGCGCCTACCAGTCCCCCGCCTTCTGGGAGGATCTCGGTGTCGAGCCGCCTTCCGAGTCTCAGGTGGCGAGCATGGTGGATCGGACGGGCCTGCCCGGCCCCGGCGGCTGGGAGGTGGGGGCTCCCCCACCCGGCTCGGACGACTTTCCCGTGTCGGGCGTGAGCTGGTTCGAGGCCATGGCCTACTGCCGCTGGCAGGGCAAGACGCTCCCGACGCTCTACCACTGGACCGGCTCGTCCGGGGTGGCGTTCTCTTCACCGGAGATCGCGGCACGAGCCAACTTCGCCTCCGATGGTCCCCGCACGGCCGACCCCTCCGCCTTCGGACGCTGGGGTGCTCTGGAGCTGGCCGGAAACCTCAGGGAGTGGGTGTGGAACGAGTCCAGCGGCCTGCGACTCAGCGTGGGAGGGTCGTGGCGGGATCCGGAGTACTATTTCGCCCACGTCGCCGACCTCGACCCGATGGATCGTTCCCCCGAGAACGGCTTTCGGTGCATCCTGGAACTGGAGGTCAACGAGGACTCGCGGAACGCACGGGACCCCATCGCGCTGTTTCGCCGGGATTTCACGGCCGAGACGCCCGTGTCGGACGAAGTCTTCGAGGTCTTTCGGCGCCGCTTCCAGTACGACCGCCAGCCTCTGGATGCCAGCGTCGAGGCGTCGGGGACTTCGCCGGGTGGCTTCGTGTGGGAGCGCATCGCGTACACGGTTCCGTACCGCTCCACCCCTGGCGGGGCCATCCTCCTGCGTCCGAACGGGCCCGGGCCGCATCCGGTCGTGATCGTCTTCCCGGGCAGCGGGGCCTTCCTCGCGGCGGACTTCGAAGGATTCGTTTCCAACGAGGACGACTGGATGCTGCGCAGCGGGAGAGCGGTCATCTATCCTTACCTTCGGGGCACCTATGTCCAGGGCGACTCGCTGGAGAGCAACCAGCCCAGCGAATCGAAACGCTTCACGGAGTTCGCGACGAACTGGGTCCAGGACGTGTCCCGTGCGCTGGACTACCTCGAGACGAGATCCGACATCGCCACCGAAGCCGTCGCGTACGCAGGCACGAGTTGGGGAGGGCGCATGGGTCCGATCGTTCTGGCCGTGGAGCCCCGGATCCGCACGGGGATCCTCTACTCGGGAGGCATGCCTTTCGCCCGGAGCGAGCCGGAGGTCGACCCCTTCAACTACGCGAGCCGAGTCACCCAGCCCGTGTTGATGCTGAACGGCATGAACGATGTGCCTTATCCCTACGAGACCTCACAGGTGCCTCTGTATGGGCTCCTGGGGACGCCGTCGGAGGACAAGCGGCACCGCACCTTCCCGGGAGTCGGGCATTCCTTGCCCCGGCTTCCGGTGATCCGCGAGTCGCTCACCTGGCTCGACCGCTACCAGGGACCCATACAGGGGCGCTGACTTCCCCCGCCCTCCCGGCCAGGATCCCGGTGGGCCCGGCCATGATCGAAGCGGGTGAGCCCGCGGACACGGTCCACCTGGAGGCCGGGACCTGGGAGGTCGACGTCCAACGTCGGAAGCACCGGCAACCTCGAAGCCTAGCGTTCTCCCCTCGCCGGGAACCCCTTTGGTCTTCAGCGATTGGGAACGGACTCCACCGCGGATGGTATCTGGGTTGAGGAGGAAGGAAGCATGAACACTGTCTTCAGAGGCCTGGCGGTGGCACTCGGCTTCGCGCTCATCCAGGCCTGCGGCGGGAACGCAACTGCGTCCGACACGCCGGTCGCTCCCCTGGGTGACGCTCCCAGAGGGTACGGCGAGCCAACCGAGGACCAGGTCGCGGGTGCGGTGGCGTCGCTGGAGCCCGAGGAAGAGAGCGGAAGTTCCTTCTCGACCATGGTGGAGATGCTCCGCGGCCGCGTGACCGGGCTGCAGGTCGAGGAGGGCCCGGGCGGAGAAATCAGCATCAGGATCCGGGGGGACCAGTCCATCTATTTCAATGGGGAGCCCCTCCTGGTGGTTGATGGCGTTTCGATCCCCGCCTATGGCTTCAGCTCGACCCTTAGAACCATGAATCCTTCGGACGTGAGGAGCATCCGGGTGCTGAAGGACCTGGGCTCCACCTCTGCCTACGGGACCCGAGGGGCGCACGGGGTGATCCTCATCAGCCTGAAGAGGCGCTGAGGGACCCCTCCCGCAGCAGACTCGCGTCCAGAAGGTCTCGGGTCTCCGAGGAGGACAGGAGAGTCTATTGAAACGTGGCCCCGTTCCACAGATGTGGGACGGGGCCACGACGCCGCTGGTTCAAGGTTGCTCAGTATCCCGGGTTCTGCACCAGGTTGGGCGCGGTGTCCATCTCACCCACGGGAATGGGCCAGATAACCTCGTGGGGTTCGAACCGGCCCGAGGGACCGAGTACAGCCACGGCCCTGCCTGTACGGACCAGATCGTGCCAACGCTCACCCTCGAAGGCGAACTCGAGCCGACGCTCCAGGTATACGGCGTCCAGAACGTCCTGCTGGCTCACGAGGTCCGTCCCGAAGACATACTCGGACACACCAGCCCGTGCGCGGATCTGATTCAGGTACCCCACGGCGTCGGAAAGCTCGTTCTGCTCAGCGAGCGCCTCCGCCAGGATGAGCAGGACGTCGGCGTACCGGAGGACATGGATGTCTTCCGAGCCGATGGGTGTAGGATACTTGGTGACCTCGATCCCATCACTGCGAATGTCGTCGGGATGCGGGAAGTTCAGTTCGAACCGGAGGTCGCCGGGCTCGTACAGGTCATAGATCTCCTGTGTGGCCCCTTGCTCGAACCGGCCCTCGTACAAGTAGTAGTAGCCTTGGTTATTCCAGTCGACCGTTGTGAAGGCCACGCGGAAGATGTCCTCTGCGCTGGGGTTGCCGTCCGCGCTGAAGGCATCCCTCAGGTTGGTGACCAGGGAATACTCGCCGCTGGCCACGACCTGCTGGGCTTTGGATACGGCAGTGAGCCAATCCTGCTGATAGAGGGCCACCTTCGCCTCGAAGGCAGTGACAAATCCGGCCGTGATGAAGGTATGGTCGTCATTGCTACCGCTACTGAGCAGCGATCCTGCCTGAGCCAGATCGGATTCGATCTGGCCATACACAGCCGAAACCGGGTCCCGGCTCACCTGAGCGGCTTCCTCCAGGTTCGCAGGTGGGACCAACACCAAGGGGACGTCGCCCCAGGCCCTGACCAGGTTGAAGTAATGCAGGGCCCTGAGACCGTATGCCTGCCCCAGGATGTCGTTGGCATCGGCGGCGTCGATGGTCTCAATCACCGGAACCTTCTGAATCAGAAGGTTCACCCGGTTGATGCCTCCGTAGGAGTTGGTCCAGATTCCGTCGATGGACCCCATCTGAGGCCGGAAGTTGTGAAGGTCCCCATCCGCCCAACTACCGAACGTACCGGTGTGCTCAACATCATCGGTGAGAACGTCGACCCAAAGCACCCAGTCCCCACCATAGAGGTCGCCGGATTGAAGAGAGCTATAGGCTCCGGCCAGTGCGGCTCGAGCGCTCTTGGCGTCGACGATTGCGATCTCGTCGGAGATCTCGTCGACCGGGAGGACGTTCAGGAGTTCGTCGGTGTTGCAGGCGCCCAAGGCGATAGCTGTGAGAAGAGCGGGCACCAATCTTTGCTTGGTCATGGTATACTCCTTTCCCCTTCCTACCAGATTCCCTGGAAGCCAATGGTGAACGAGCGAGCGAAGGGGTAGCCGTAGAAGTCGATGGCCAATGAAGCGGCGCCGGCGTCGGATCCCCCCGTATTCATGTCGGGGGAGTAGCCCGAGTACTCGGTCCACGTATACAGGTTTCTACCGGCCAGGTAGATGCGAGCCTGCTGCATCTTCAGCCTGCCCGCGAGGCTGCTAGGCAGCGTGTAGCCCAGAGTCACCTCCTGAAGCCGAGTATAGGAAGCGTCCTCCAGCCAACGGTCAGATTCCTCCCTGGCCCCGGAGCTGCCGAAGTAGCTCGGGCGAGGCTGGCTGGCATCGGTATTCTCAGGAGTCCAGTAGTCGTCGCCGACGTCGGCAAACTTGTTGTCGTAGAAGTAGCCGCCGTCGTCGCTGTACTCCCGCATCGCGTTGAAGAGGCTGTTTCCAAAGCTGTACTGCAGGAAGGCCGTGAGGTCGAATCCGGCAACGCGCAGGGTGTTTCGCAGCCCGCCGAAATAGTCGGGGTGGGGACTTCCGACATACATTCGGTCTTCGGAGCTCGGGTCCGTCGTGGTGCCGATCCTGTTTCCATCGGCGTCCAAGTCCGTAAAGAGGGCGTCACCCGTAGCGGGATCGACACCTTCGTAGTGGACGGTGTAGAACTCACCGATGGGGTGTCCTTCTTCGACCCGGTTGTACCAGCCGCCCATGAAGGGCTCACCCGGTTCATTTGGATCCGGAGAGTACAGCTTGGTGACCTCGTTGACGTTATGGGTGACGCTGAGGTCCGTGGTCCACTCGAGGCCGCCGGTTCCGTCCCCCTGAACGTTGACCGTCCTCACAATCGCTTCCCAGCCCCGGTTTTCCATGGCGCCCACGTTGGCCAAGACAGAGGTGAAACCACTGGTCGAGGTCACGGGTCGATTCAGCAGGAGGTCATCGGTCTTCTTCTTGTACAGATCGAAGACGAGGCCGATGCGGTCCGAGAAGAGCGAAGCGTCGATACCGACGTTCCACTCGGTGGTGGTTTCCCACTTCAGGCCTGGGTTGGACAGGTTGCTCGGAGCCGTGCCCGGAAGGTCGCCGTAGTTGGCCGTTCCGTAGAGGCCCAGGAACTGGAAATTCCCGATGGCCTCATTGCCCGTCTCGCCATAGCTGGCGCGAAGCTTGAGATCAGTCAGGAAATCCACGTCATCCATGAAAGACTCGTTCGTCAGTTGCCAAGCCGCAGAAAGGGACAGGAACGTGCCCCATTTCTTGTCCTGACCGAAGCGGGACGAGCCATCGGAGCGAATGCTGCCGTTGACGATGTATCGGTTGTCGTAGGTGTAATTGGCCCTGGCAAAGCCCGAGATCAGGTTGTGTTCCCACATCGTCCCGTCGACGTCAGCGGCTCTGGCCGCGTTTGTGGGCCAGTGGAGATCCGGGCTGGTGAAGCCCTCGCCGCGTGCGAAGCTGACCTCACGGTCGGTGGTCTCCGTGCTGGCACCCGTGGTCAGGCCAAGCTCGTGCGCGCCGAAGAACCTGTTGGCGGTCAGATACGCCTCCGTCAGATGGCGCCGCCCCTGTGAGTTCCCGATCTGAGCGATCCCGCCCTGGCCGTACGCATACTGAAGCGCCACCTCGGAGGACTGATACTCGTACTCACGCAGGTCCAGGTAGTCGAAGCCCACGCGACTTGTCGCCCGGAGCCATGGGAAGAGGACCGCTGTCGCTTCGATGTTACCGAAACCACGAAGCGTACGGGCCTCGACTTCGTTCTCCAGGCCGATCCCAACGGGGTTCGCGTACGAGGCCGAGCTGGAGTAGGTGCCGTCGTCATTGTACACGGGCACCCAGGGCTCGTTGGCGATAGCGTTTGTGACCGCGCTGGTGATGGAGTTGTCGGCCTCGATGCGCTCGTTGACTTCCTGGGACAACGACATGGACACGGCCACGTTGATTCGGTCCGTGGCTTCCAGGTCCAGATTGACTCGACCCGAGGCCCTGTTGTACGAGGACCCGATGACGATTCCTGTCTGATCGAAGTAGGACCCGGACACCAGGTAGCGGAAGCGGGAACTCCCGCCGCTTATGGACAAGGAGCTGTTCGTGATCGGTGCGGTTCGGAGGACTTCGTCTTGCCAGTCGGTGTCCACGGACGGATCGACTCCCAGCCACTCGAACTCGTCCTGGATATCCTGCTCGGAGTATCCATCGTTCCGCATGGCGTCGGAGAAGTAGTCCATCCACTCCGCTGTGTTCATCACGTCGACCTTCTTCGCGATCTTCTGTTGGCCCCTCGACATGTTGAACTGGAAGCGAGGAGCGCCGGAGCCGCCCTCGGCAAGGGTGACGTTGCCTCGCTTGGTGGTGATGAGGACCACTCCGTTGGAGCCCCGGGACCCGTAGATGGCCGCTGCCGCGGCGTCCTTGAGGATCGCCACGGACTCAATCTCGTCCGGATTCAGGCCGGTGATGGCCGAGAGATCCTGCCCACCCAGGCCGATCTGGGAGAAATCGCCCCGGAAGATGGGCATTCCATCCACTACGTACAGCGGCTGGTTGCTGGCCGAGATGGACGAGGATCCTCGCACACGGACGGTGATGCCGTTTCCGGGATTGCCGGCGTTCTGCGTGACCTGGACTCCGGCCGCCTTCCCTTGGAGGATCGCGTCGACGCTGGCGACTGCCGGGGCCTCCAAGTCCGCCGACGCTACCGTGCTGATGGAGCTACTCACCTCCCGGCGGGTCTGCTGGGCGTAGCCTGTGGCCACCAACGCCTCAAGCTGGATGGCCTGGATGGTCAATTGGAAGTCCTCGACCGCGGTCTCCCCTGCCGAAACCTCCAGGATCCTCGACTGAGGAGCGTAGCCCACGAAGAGCACCCGAAGCTCCAAGCGCCCCTCTGGCAGGTTCACCATCAGGAACCGACCGGCCTCGTTGGAAATGACCCCAAGACCTCGGTCCCGAATGGAGACCTGGGCCCCGACGATGGGCTCACCGGTCCGTGCGTCGGTGATCGTGCCGGTTACCGCGCGGGCTTGTGCCGCAACATTCTGAGGCAATCCAAGCAGCAACAAGAAGACCGCAGCAAGGGCAGCTAGTTGGTATCGCATCAATCTCATCTCAACCTCGCTTGAATAAGCTCGGAACTCGTACTGCAGCTGCGCAGGTCAGCTGCGCCTCATCGCGGTCCACCCCGTGGACACGCCCTCCCTCACACTATTGCCATGGCGGCACCCCCCCTTGTCCAGTCGTGAGGTAGCGACCGGTCCGGATCCGTCGTACTGGTCGAGGGGCTACGGTTGCAGTTGGGCTGGTAGGCGTCGCTCGGCGCGTCCCAGCAAGGGTCCGACCTTCCTGACATGCGAGCGAAAGCCCCGTTTCCCACACGAGGAAGCGGGGCTCCGGCTGAGCCATGGTGTTGGAGGGTGCGGCTTGGGCCCTTCCATCTCGGCGGCACGCGCCGAGCGGATCATCGAAGACGATCGAGGGCGGGCGCGCGGAACGGTGTCCCGGCCCCCTGGACCCAAGCACAGTCGGGCGAGGAGAACCCCTGCCCCATCGGTAAAGAGGATACGGCATCATTCCCTAACGCACGTGCAGGCAGGGAGGATGCCTGTAGTTGATGGGTCAGTAGAGGCTTGCGCAGGCAATATTCTCCCGGCGGCTGAGCCAGTCAAGCACCGACGGCACTCTCCTGAGACAGCGGAGCGGCTTGGATCGAATGGATGACCGCGTCCAGGCCTGAAGACCGTATCAGCCCAGACGGCGGGTCGAATCCTTCGAGCTGTGCTCCTGGCCCGGGTCAATGAGGTGCGCCCCCGTCGGTCTCCCGCCTGCTACGGCGAGATGCGCATCGTCGCCCTCCTCACCGACCCTCCCTTCGTCCGGCAGATCCTCGCGCACCTCGGGCTGCCCGGGCATCCGCGGCTTTCCCCCTGGGCTCTGACGCCCGATCCCTCGGAGATCGCCCTATTCGGCCCGCGTTCGGCCCGCCCCGGACCCCGAGCTGGCGCGCGAGCCGCACCCCCCGTAGGAAGCCCGGATCGGCGCTCTCGTACCTCAGCCCCTCCTGTCCCATCCAGTCCTCGGTGTTGAAGCGCCGGTGGTGGACGACACCTCCGGTGCGCTGGGTGAGATCGTCGATCACGGGGACCCCGTACGCCTCGTCCCCGACCCTGAGGATGGGGCGCTGGTCGCAGCTTCAGCGAGAAGGTCACGGATGGGCTGGAGACGACACACACGGGAGCAGATCATCCCAGTGCTACGGGAGGCCGAGCTGAGCTGAGCCAGCGGTACGACGGTTGGTGAAGTGATCCGCAACCTGTTCGGAATTGCGCTGATCCGGGCGGCGTCGTTGGAGGACGCTCAGGCACTGATGGCGGGCGGCCCCGCAGCCGTGGCGAGGGTTCAATCCGCCCCGATCCTCCCCTTCTCGCTCCCGATCGCCCGCTTCGACCGGGGTTAGGCGATCGCCCCCGCAGCCGCGAGGTCGTCCTTCCACCGATCGACCACCTCGCGCCGCTGATACGGGGTCTTGTCCAGCCAGCCCTCGACGTCGACAGAAGGGAATCGTTCTCGGATGAGGTCGGCGGTACCTGCGGCTCGACGGTCGAGTCCGAGTTCCACCTGGGCGGCCGCGAGGACGAGGAGCGCCTCGAGGTTGTTGGGCTGGTGCTCCAGGACTCCCTGCGCAATGATCGCTGCCTCGTTCGTCTGGCCTCCGACGAAGAGGGATGCGGCCTTTACGGTGGGGTACCACGGCTTGTTGAGGCCCGTGAGCCGCATCGCCATGTCGCACGCCTCCACGGCCTTCTCCCAATCACCGAGGTAACGCCGCACCGATCCCTCGAGTCCGTAGGTGACGTCGCAGGTGGGCCGAACTGCGGCCAGGCCCTCCAGTGCGGCGACTGCCCCCTCGTTGTCGCCTCGTGACATGGCGACCGCCGCCTCGAGTGCCTGCCCCATTCCGGTGTGATCGCCCTGGGCCCGGGCCTGGACGGCGAGGCGGTGCGCCTCGTCGAGTGCCGCTTCGGGGTCCGGGGCCCAGCCGTTCGCCGCACCCATCCAGAGGGCGTAGGCCTTGAGGACCGCCCCGTAGGGCAGCTCAGGATGGGTGCGATGCACGGCGTCGAAGAGGTCGACCGATTTCGCCCACCCCTCGGGGACGTCGGATCGGAAGTGGTACCAACCGAGGTAGATCCGCTCGATCGCTTCGGGATCCTCCAGCTCGGCGTACAACCGCGCCGGCTCGCCGACAATGAGGTCGACTTCGATCGATCGGGCGACCTCCTCGCTGATTTCATCGGATCGGCCGACGATGTCGGACAATGGGCCGGTCCACTTGTGCGACTTCACGACGTTGATCGTCCCGACGTCGAATAAGGTGGCGTAGAGGCGGATGGTGTCGCCGAACTGGTGGACGCCCGTTTCGAGCATGTAGCGAGCATTGCGGTCCGGGGTGGCGGTTCCGACACTCGCCCGGGCGTCGATGATGTTGAGCTGTGGGACACGGGCCAGCCGGTGCACGAGGTCGGCACGAATCACCTCGGCGGCCGACCGAACGCTGTCGTCGACCTGATCGGTGTGGCTTGGCAGAATGGCCACCGTCGGGTTCTCGAGGTCGAGGGATCCCTTCGGCGCACCCACACCCGTGCTGGGGAGGTCGACGAACTCGTAGACGTCGACTCCCTCGGGGATGTTTTTCATGTGCCTCTTCCCGACGGCGCGGAACCTGAGCTCTGGCTCGTCGATCGCCCGATACACACGACCGGACACCGAGATGCCTCCGGCGGGCGCTATTGCCTGGACCCGGGCGGCGATGTTGAGCGCGTCTCCGTGGTAGCCGCTGGACGTCGATTCGACGGGCCCGAGGTCGAGTCCCATGCGGAACCGGGCCCTTCGTGCTGCCGGAACGTCGGCGTTGTGCTCCTCGATCGCCTTGGTGATCGCGATCGCCGCACCGAGCGCCGCAACGGCATCGTCGAACACGGCCATGAACTGGTCGCCAACGAAGTTGGCAACCGTCCCGCCCCGTCCGCCTACCTCGCGGTCCACGAGTTCGTGGTAGATGCGCATCGTCTTGGTCATCGCTTCGAGGTCGTCGGCGATGAGCGCGCTGTAGCCGACGACATCGGCGTTGAGAGCGATCCGATCGGATGGCATGCGAGTCCTCCTCCGAGGCCGAAAGTACTGGCACCCGGGCCGCGCCGCCACGAATTCCAGCGGGGCGCCAGGTGGGGCAGGAGTCGCTTCCACATCCGAGTGAGGAGGTCGTGGCCGGCACTTCGGCCCTTCCTGCGCCTCCGAATCGCCACCCAAATCCTGGCCTTCGAGGGCGAAAGCCACGTGCACTGGGTTCCGGGCAACTTCCAGGAAAATGAGGATGACAAGAAGAGGCGCCCAGGGGCGGACGCCGACCAGCCGCACCGGATCGCGTACAAGAGGCGGGTGTGCCAGCGAGAACCCCGGCCGGGCTGCGCCCCTTGGCGAACCCTCTACCCGCCACGCCTCAGGAACCGCCAGACGGGATGCTGGCGCGTGGCGAGACGCCTCCCTAGCATCGGGCTAGTGGCGCCCCGGGACCCTGCCCCGGTGGGCACCCGACCCTCCAGCCCCAGGAACCGTCATGCCCCGGTGGAAACCCCTCTACAAGAGTTCGAGCAAGGTGGGGGCAGCCCTCACCGCGGTTCCGCCCTTCCAGTTCCACGGCGTCACGGCCCGGGTCTTCCCCCTACCGGCGAACATCGCGAGCCTCAACGCCTTCTGCGACTCGTACCTCAACATGGACATCCCGAGGTCGATCGCGTACTTCAGGCCCCTTCTCCCGTACGTCTACCTGGTGGTCCTCGACTACGGGGACATGTCCGTGGACGTGGGCAAGCGGTTCTGGGTCTCGCAGCGCGAGGTGAGCTTCGCCGTCCCGCTGGAACGCTACAAGGCCGACAAGGAGGGTCGGCTGACCTTCCAGGACTTCGCCCTGGTCCATCCGTTCATCTTCGTGGACGACGAGTGGTCGTTGATGACGGGCCGAGAGGTGTACGGGTGGCCGAAGGTCCTGGCCACCATGGACGCGGACGTGAACGAGTGGGCCGACGACCCCCGTGGACGGACGCGGCTCCTCTCCATGAGCACCGAGGTCTTCCGGGACACGTACGCCAACGAGGAGATGGAGAAGCGGACCCTGCTGGAGGTCTACTCCGCACCGGAACTGTCCTTCTCCCAGATTCCCTTCGACGTCTTCAACCCGCTGAATCCCGTGACGGCGCTCCAGAATGCCGTCCGGGGAGGGTTGTCCCTGGCCGGCGACCTCCTGGATAGCGCCCTCCGCCTGAACGTGCGGGGATTCGAGCCGACCCACACGCCGGACGTCCTCCGGCAGATGTTCGGGTACAGTCTCGACCTGGCGCAGAGTGTCCTGCCGGACGCGTTGCTGGCCTTCTGGCGCTCCGGAGGTGACGCATCCTCATCGGCCAACGAGTCGTCCGAGCCCAAGCTCGTCGTCAACAACGTCAACCTGAAGCAGTTTCGGGACGCCGAGCACCCCGACCTGCCTTGCTACCAGGAGCTGAACTATTCGGTCATGGGCATGAGCCGCCTGAACCGCGCCGGCCTGCTGGGCGATACCAAGCTCCTGCTGGGCGACACGTCGGGAGGGTTCCGAGTCGCCCTTCATCGATATGCCTCGCAGCCCATTATCGAGACCCTGGGCCTTCAGGTGGAAGAGGAGTGGGACAAGGACGGCGACAGTGGGTCAATCCTGAGGCCCGTCCTCCCGTTCTGGTGCGACGTGGAGTTCCATTACGGGCGCGGGTACCCCCTCTGCTGGCGCACCGCGGAGACGTCGGCCAAGGACTCGAACCACTGGAGGGAGAACCGCCGGGAGGACCCCACGGTCAGCGATTCCCTCGAACCCCGGGCGGTGAGCCCGGAGGGCGTCCCCGAGTACGACCTGGACCACTGGCGGGACGTTCACACCGCCCTGGGACGCAGTGAGGAGGTCCTCTACAACGCGGCGCGAGGTGCGGCGCTGCAGGCCGTACCGGGTCCCTTCGACTTCCCAGACGTGACGCTTCGCGTCTTCCCGCTGCTGGCCGACCCGTCCAAGCTTCGGAGTCTCTGCAACGACTACCTGAACACCGATCTCGAGAGTGCCGGCCTGCGATTCGAGCCCTTCGGACGCTACGTGTACCTCACTGCCAACAGCTACGGTACGCAGCACGGGGTGATGACGTCGGAGACCAACAACATCGGGGCCTGGAGGGAACGGGAGCTGGACTTCAAGGTTCCGGTGAAGTGGTACCGGAAGATCGAGGGCGCCAAGGGCAAGAAAGGAGACGCCGACGCGTGGGAGTTGATCGGTGTTGCGCTCCTCTCACCCTTCTCCTTCGCCAACATGGACGCCCACGTTGCGTCCGACCGGGAAATCACGGGGTGCGGTACCGAGAAGGCCGACATCGAGAGCCCCCCGATGCGCTGGCTCGAAGAGTCCGGACCCGTGGCGGAGAACACGTATCTCACTCTCTCCGCCGAGGTACTACCCGCCCTTGGCGTGGGGCAGAAGGCCGTGCACCGCCCCCTGGTGGAGATCGAGGCCAGGGACACGCTCCGTTACAACGATGCCGTGAACTGGCGTTTCATCGCCGAGACGTGGGGAAAGACCCTCGCCGACGAGCTGAAGCGAAAGGTCGAGTCTTCAGAGGACCATGGGGACCGCTTCCAGCAACTGAAGGGCCTGGCGCTTCGGCTCCTGGGGTCCCATGCGCCCTTCAACGAGATCGTACTTCGTCAATGCCGCGACTCCAGCGACCCCCTCCATGCCTGTTACCAGGCGCTCCTGTCGGTGGAGACGCAGATCACCAAGGTCTATGACCTGCGGGAATTGGAGGAGCGGGTCCACGTGGCCATCCACGCGTACCCGAGCCACCCCATCGTGGAAGTGCTGGGGCTGGAGACGAAGGCCACCGACGCCCGCGACGAAAGTGTGATCCATTTCCTCCAGCCGGTGCGCCCCTTCTGGGCTCGCGTGGCCATGCGGGAGTCCCTGGCGCGAACGATTTGCCGGCGCGAGACCGTGCAGTGGGAGAAGCCGAGATTGAAGGATCTCATACACACCGCCGCCTCCGACGCGGCCCCGGATCTCTCGAAGCAGCTTGAAGATGTGCTCAAGGAGGTCGAGACCAGTCCACAACGGATCGGTGAGAAGCTCCAAGCCATCGCCCACGCGGATTCCGGTGCTGCCCTGGCCATCCTGAGGACCATCGTCCAACGGGAGGACATGGGTGACCCCGACGCGCCGGATCCGGTGGGGCCGCAGATGGCCATCGAGAGCATTCTCAGCGAGGAGTGGGAGCACTGGGGTGCGCCCCGGTGGTGGCGAAGGACGAAAGGGGGGGAGAAGCACATCCAACAGAAGCCGGACTTCTGCATCCGCAGGGACACCATCGGGTCCAGCGAACAAGAACTCTTCCTGGAGAGAGAGGGCCTCAAGGCCTGGGAGCGCGACGGCGACTGGCTGGTTCCGAAGTAGCTGGGGGCGGCTCGGACCTCAGAGGTCGATGCGTGTCACGCCACGGAGACCGAGAACGAAGTCGGGGCCGAAGGCCATGGACGGGGTCTGAAAGCCGGGTGCCCCGTCGCCCGCCAGGACTCGTGCGGCCGCTGCCACCGCCGCCTGGGCGGTGAGATCGTGCGGCTGGGGTCCCGTGAGTCGGGCCGTGGCCACCTGACCGGAGTCCGTCTCCACCCGACCCCAGACGGCGGAGCCCCCACGTGATCGAGCCTCGGCCGACGGTCCCTCCGGTGCGAGAGCCACCAACGGTCTCAAAAGGTTCTGGGCCCAGCGCTTCGCCAGAGGGCGCCCCAAGTGCGCGGTCAACCGCAGGATCCACCGCCAGCCGGGGGACGGGGCGGCATAGACCTGGATGTCGCGGATTGCGGTACTTCGGTACGCGGTGGAGAGGTCGCCCCACGCGACCTGCAGGGCTTGGACCGGACCCTCCCCGAAGTCCACCACCATCTCTCGGCCCCCAGGCTCCACGGCCTCCAGGATCCCGTTCCGGCGCTCCAGCCCAGCTCTTCCCACGTTCTCCAGCATCGACAAGAGGGTGCCCCGCGATACGAGGCCCTCGATTCGGAAGGCCAGGGTGAGGCGAGTGGCCGCGGGGCAACGGCGCAGGAGATGCGCTGCCAGACAGTCGGTGGGCACCACGTCGAATCCGACCCCCGGCAGGACCATGACTCCGGCGTCACGTGCGACCGGATCCCCAGCCGCCAGGGCTTCGAAGACCTCCACCTCGCCGTTGATGTCGAGGTAGTGGACCCCGGCGTCCAGGCAGACATCCACCAGCGGAGCCGCCGTGTGAGAGAACGGGCCCGCGCAGTTCAGCAGGGCTCGACAACCCCTCAAGGCAACCCTGGCTTCCGGGCTCTCCACGGCAAACACGCGGAAGGGAAGCCCCAGATCCCGCGCCTGATGTCGGACCGATTCCCCTCGCCCCCCCAGGATGACCGGCAACTGCCGGCGTACTGCCTCTGCGATGATGAGGCGCCCGGTGAATCCGGTCGACCCGTAGACGAGTACTGCATCCTCTGGGATCTGAATGCCCAACCGGTAGGACCTCCATGACCACGGAGATGCGGGGACACAAGTGGTTTGACAATCTGGGAAGCGCGCAGCTTTCTTTGCTTTCCTGGCCCGGCCCCGAAGCTGGAGCCACCATCCCTCCCAAAGTGACGACTCCAGAGAATGTCGCCATACGACGATGCGCAAGTTGGTGTCGGCGAAGACGTCCGGCGTGCCGTTGTGCAATACTACGACGAGACCTGGGTGGACTATCGCCTCGCCTGGCTCAACGGCAGCAACATGGCCATCCACTTCGGGTTTCACGACGCGAAGAATCGCGGTCATGCGGAGGCGCTGGAGAACACGAACCGAGTCCTTGCCGACATCGCCGAGATCCGGGCTGGCGTACGGGTGCTGGACGCCGGCTGCGGAATCGGTGGAAGCAGCATCTGGATGGCCCGCGAGCGCGGGGCGGAAGTGGTGGGAGTTACGCTGGTCCCCAGCCAGGTTCGCCGAGCTCGGCGGCAAGCCGCCCGACAGGGGCTCGAGGGATCGGTCCAATTCCGCGTGGCCGACTACACCGACACGGGCCTGGACGAGGATTCGTTCGACGTGGTGTGGGCTCTCGAGAGCCTCTGCCACGCGCCGGACAAGGCGGCCTTCTACTGCGAGGCAACGCGGGTACTTCGACCCGGCGGGCGACTGATCGTGGCGGAGTACTTCCGCACCGGACGCGATTTGCCAGCCGCCCACGAGTCCGTGGTGCGGGAGTGGCTCGACGGCTGGGAGATCCCGGACATCGACACCCGCGCCGAGCATCTGGCTGCCGCCGCGCGGGCAGGTCTACGCGACGTCGTAATCGAGGATCACACGGAGGCCGTTCGCCCCTCCCTGCGCAGGGCGCACAACCGGGCCCGCCTGGCTCACCCGCTGCTCTCCGCGTTTCACGCCTTAGGCCTTCGGAACACCGTCCAGCACCGCAACGCCGTGGCCATCCAGCGTCAATACCAAGCCCTGCTCCGGGAGACATGGTTCTACGCCGTCCTGACCGCGCGGAAGCCTGGCTGATCCAGTCTTTCGTCCGCGCCGTGCGCTGAGATGAGACTTCGGGGCTATTCCGTCGGAGACCCGGTATGGGAGGAGTCCGGCTTCCTCGTCTATGGTGGCACCGAGGCTGCGACGGGGCGCGCGGTCCTCATCAGGGTCCCGAAGGTCGGTAGCGACCACGGCGCACGCGCGAATCGTCTTCGACGTGACTACGAGATCAGCGCTTCCCTGCCAACGGACGTGGTCATTCGCCCGCTCTCTCTCGAGCGGCAGGACAACGGGGAGGCATTGGTCCTGGAGGACGACGGGATGCGGCCGCTGCAGCAGGTCATGGCTCTGCGCCGTCTCGAGCTGTCCGAGGTGGTGTCCGTCGGAGTCAAGCTGGCCGATCTGCTGGGCAAGCTCCACGCTCGGCACATCATCCACAGGAACCTGAACCCTCACAGCGTTTGGTACGACCAGGGTACGGGGGAGGTGAGACTCGCGGACCTGGGCCTCGCCGGCCGCGTGGCCGAGGAGGGATACGAGATTCCCCTCGCGGGGCAGATCAAGGGGTTGCTGACCCACGTCGCGCCTGAGCAGACAGGCCGGTTGGTTCAGGTGGTGGACCACCGCGCGGACCACTACTCGGCGGGGATTATCCTCTATCAGCTCCTTGCCGGGCGTCTGCCCTTCAACTTCGCGGACCCGCTCCAGATCGTCCACGCTCATCTCGCTCGTCTTCCGGAGCCACCTCACCGGGTCGATCCAAGGGTACCGGTGCCCTTGTCGAACATCACGATGAAGTTGCTGGCCAAGGGGCCGGATGAGCGATACCAGAGTGCCCGGGGGCTCAAGGCCGACCTTTCGGAGTGCCTCCTCCAACTCCAGATGAGTTCGGCCGTCGAGGACTTCCCTCTCGGCCGCCACGACTCGTCCGAAACGTTCCAACTCTCGCAGAAGCTCTACGGCCGAGACGAGCCACGGGCACGTCTTGCCGACGCCTTCGCGCAGACCCGGGAGGGTCTTGCCCAACTCGTGGTGGTCTCGGGCGCACCCGGGACCGGGAAGTCGGTTCTCGTCAAGGAGCTCCAGAGCGCGGTCATCGAGGCCAACGGCCACTTCGTGTCCGGGAAGTTCGACCAGTTCCGCCACGATGCCCCTTACGCCGGTCTCGTGGCCGCACTGGGGGAACTCGTGGGGCAGATCCTCAGCCGGTCGGACGCCGAACTCGCGTCGTGGCGAGAGAAGCTGCTGGCCGCGCTGGGATCGCGAGGCCGGGTCCTCATCGACGTGCTCCCGGAGTTGGAGCTCATCACCGGTCCGTGCCCTCCGGTTCCCGAGCTGCCGGTGGAGGAGGACCGGAACCGGTTCAACTACGTCTTCCGCGATTTCGCGCGAGCGCTGGCGGACGAAGCCCACCCACTGGTCATCTTCCTCGACGACCTCCAGTGGGTGGACGCAGCCTCGCTCGGGCTTCTGCGTGCCCTGGTTACCGATATCTCGACCGGACATCTACTGGTGGTGGGAGCGTATCGCGAAAGCGAGGTCGGGCTCGACCACCGGCTGAACGTCATGCTCGAGGACCTGAACGAGGAAGGTCGAGACGTGCTGCGGGTCGAGCTCCGCCCGCTGGCGGTGGAGCATGTCCGCGACCTCGTGGAGGACTCCCTCCGTTGCGGCCCGGCAGCCGCTGGTGCCCTCGCCGAGCTCGTGCATCGGAAGACTGCGGGAAACCCCTTTTTCGTCAGTCAATTCCTGCAGTTTCTCTACGCCGAAGGGCTTCTCGTTTTCGATCGAGACGGCGAACGGTGGACGTGGGACCTGGAACGGATCGAGTCGGAGGGGATCACCGACGACGTGGTGGACCTGATGACCACCCGGATCTCTCGTCTCTCGGGCGAGGCGCAAAGGACCCTCCGACTCGCCGCGTTTCTCGGGACCGCTTTCACCCTGCGAACCATCGCCACTGTGTGCGAGCGCGACCCTCGTGAGGTCGAGCTGGCTCTCAGAAGTGCGCGACGGGACGGATTGCTGGTGGGAGCGACGGATCGAGCCCGGCCCATTGAAGGGTCCGAGCCCCCGGTTGAACGGGACGCCTATCGGTTCTTGCACGATCGCGTTCAACAGGCCGCGTACGCGCTGACCCCTCACGCCGATCGCGCGCGGACCCACCTCGATATTGGACGGCGGCTTCGCGCGGCCACGTCGCTGGAGGAGTTGAGACAGGCCCCCTTCGAGATCGTGAACAATCTCAACCGAGGACTCGAACTCATTCTCGACTCCGAGGAGAGACGTGACCTGTCCGAGTTGAACCTCGTTGCCGCCCGGAAGGCTCAGGCGACGGCAGCCTACGAGGCGGCGCTCGAGTGCCTGGCGGCGGGGGTCTCGTTGTTGGGCACCGACGCGTGGGAGAACGACTACGCCCTGGCGTACGAGCTGCATCTGCGGCGTCTCCAGGTCCACTTCGTCACCGGCGCGTTTCCGGATGCAGACGCCGATTTCGCCATTCTGGATGAGCGCGTGTCAGACCCGGTGGACCGGGCTTACGTGTCGACTCAGAAAATGTTGATCGACACAGCGTCGGACCGAAGTGACGCAGCCATCGAGCTGGGAATCCGCTCCCTCCGGGAGCTCGGAGTCCGAATTCCCTCCAAGACCAACGCCCTCCATGTGCTTCTGGAGATCGCGAAGAACCGGATCCTGGTAGGTCGCCGCCGGCCGACCGCGCTCGTGGACCTCCCGGAGATGATGGACCCGGTCCGAAACGCGGCGCTCCAGATCCTGAAGGTGATCTCGGTCCCTGCCTACATCCGGAACCCCTATCTCATGGCGCTGGTGTCGGGGCGAATCGCGAACATGTCGATCCGATTCGGAAACGGGCCGGCTTCTCCGCAGGGATATGTCCTCCACGGCCTCGTCGTGGGCTCGCTGGTGGGGGACCACCGGGCCGGTCAAGAGTTCGGCCAGACTGCAGTGACCCTCTCCAATCGCTTCGATGACATTGGCGTCCGATGCAACGCGCTCTACGTCTTTGCCGGCTTCATCAACCACTGGACGGAGCCGTTGAGCACGAGCCTCGCGCTTCTTCGTGAGGCCCACAAGCTGGCAGTGAATGCGGGCCATGCCGACTACGCAGTGTACGCAGCACTCTCGGAGCTCTTCACCCATACCTACCTCGGCACGCCGCTGAGTGAGATGGAGTCGGTGGTCGATCGGTACCAGGACTTCGTCCATTCCTCGAACAACGACTTCTCGGTGCTGCTGGACGCCATCGGGCACTGGATTCGCATCCTGTCTGGCCGAGAGGAGCAAGGTCCTGCCACCACAGCCGCATTCGGTGGATCTTCCGATGCCATGGAGATCACCGGCGGTGACAACGTGACTCGCCTGGTGGAGTTCTTGATCTACAAGCTCCAACTCGCATACCACCTGGGCGAATTCGAACTCGCGGGCGCCACCGGGGCGGAGGCCGACGAGCTCGTGGAGCATGTGGTCGGTCAGATCAATGTGGCGGACCACGTCTTCTTCTACGGCCTCGCGGCCGGTGCCATGGCCCGGACATCCCCCTCCGGCAGCCGCCGATGGGTCAGGGTGCTCCGCCGAAGCATTCGCAAGTTCAAGAAGTGGGCCGCCGCCTGTCCCGACAACTTCGAGGGCCGACTCCACCTGTTGGAAGCCGAGCTATTGGGACTCAAGAATCCCGAGGCGTCTCTCGCGAAGTACGATGCCGCCCTCGAAGCCGGCGGGTCGGCCGGGTTCGTGCAGACCGTGGGCATCACCAATGAGCGAGCCGGCAGGACCTGTCTCGCGATTGGCCGCCAGACCGTCGCGTCCGTGTACCTGAAGGCGGCGGCTCAGGCGTACAATCGTTGGGGCGCCGGCCAGAAGGTGGCCTTGCTGGCCTCCGAATTCCCGGAGATGGATCTCGCGCCCAGCTCGGCGCACGGGGAACGGCCGGTCGAGACACCTCACCTTGCCCAGGTCCGTGCCGAGGACGCCATGGATCTGGCTTCGGTCCTGAAGACCGCTCAGACCATCTCCGGCGAGACCGACCTGCGACGTCTTCTGGATCGGCTCCTCCGTCTCGTCCTCGAGAACGCAGGAGCTCAGCGTGGATGCGTCCTCGTCTCCCTGGACGGGAACCTGCTCATCGAGGCCCGGGGATCCGTCGAGGACGAGACCATTGCGGTCCTCACGGCGGAACCGGCCAATACCAGTCCGGACCTCTGTTTCCCCATCGTCCAGTACGTGGCCCGGACCCGCAGCGACCTCGTGATCCCCGACGCTCGGGCCGACGCCCGGTTTCTCTCGGACCCCTACGTGGTCCGGACCCAGCCCAAGTCGGTGCTCTGCTCGCCGGTGCTCAAGCAAGGGGAACTCATCGGCGTCCTCTACCTGGAGAACAACCTCACCGTGGGTGCCTTCACCCCACAGCGGTTGCAGGTGCTCCAGCTCATCGCATCGGAGGTGTCCATCGCCATCGAGAACGCCCGGCTCAGCGAGACCCTGGCGCAGAGCTCGCAAGATCTCGATGCCGCGCGCAGCAAGTTGGATCTGCTGGAGAAGGCCAAGCTCGAACTGGCCAAGTTCGTACCCGAATCCGTGCAGCGAGCCATCGACGAGAACCCGGACGCACCCCAGCTGTCCAAGCGGCTGGCGGATGTCTCGGTGCTCTTCCTGGATATCGCCGGCTATACCCGGATGTGCGAGACCCTGGGAACGGACCGCGCCCACCAGGCCGTACAACGGTATTTCTCCAGCTACCTGGGAGAAGTTGTGGCCAATGGGGGAGAGATCGCGGAGACCGCCGGCGACGGCCTGATGATCCTCTTTCAGGATCCGGATCCCGCGGTGAACGCGAGTAACGCAGCCGCCGCGGCCCTGGCCATTCGAAGGAAGACGCTGGAGTTGAACTCGAACGGCCCCCCGGAAGAGGCGGTGGTGGTGAACGTGGGAATCAATTCGGGTCCGGCCTCCCTCGGCGCCAGCAAGTTCGAGAGCGCAGCCGGGACTCGCTACACCTATACCGCAACAGGCTCCACGACCAACATCGCAGCCCGGGTGGGCGCGTCGGCGGTGGGAGGAGAGATTCTCGTGACGGCCGAGACCGCCGAGCGGATCCAGACCGAGTTCGCCCTTGCCGATCGAGGGTCGCACACCCTGAAGAACGTTGCCGAGCCGATACGGGTCTTCGCCCTGGAGGACGATCGAATCCCTTGACGCGGTCCGGGGGCGGGTGCCTTTGTGCCTGTCGAGGATCTCCCGTGATGGGTCCCCCGAGTGCGTAGTGAGGAGGGAATAGTGTTGCGACCTGTGCCGAAATCCCGGATCAGTGGTCCGCTCCGTGCCGTTCTCTCGTCCGTCTGGCTCGGCTGCTTGGGCCTCTGTGCCCCGAGCTTGCTCGCCCAGGAAGTGGGCATCGTCTCGGGGGTGGTCCAGCAGGTCGACGACGCTTCGCCCCTGGCGTGGGCGCGGGTGGAGGTCGAGAGCACCGGACTCGGCGCCTTCACTGATGATGAAGGTCGATTCCGCATTGTCGACGTGCCGGTGGGTGCCCAGGTCCTCATCGTGTCGTGGATGTCCACCGGTGGTCAGCGGGTGCCCATTCAGGTACTGGGGGGGAGCGAGTTGGAGCTCCGCATCGAATACCGGCCGGTGCCCTTCGCGTTGAGCGAGATCATCGTCTCCGGCGGTTCGCGCGTGTCCGAGAGCCTGGTGGAGGCACCCGTGGCCATCGCCGTGGCCGATCGCCTTCAGTCCCGAAGCTACTCGGTGACGGGCCAGCACCCCCAGGTCATCCAGGGACTGGCCGGCATGGACGTGTCGTCCAACGGCATTCACGACTTCAACGTGAACACTCGCGGGTTCAACGCCGACCTCTCTCAGCGACTCCTGGTCCTCATGGACGGCCGGGACCTCGCCATCCCGTTTCTCGCTGCCCAGGAGTGGAGCGCGCTCAGCCTGCCCCTGGAAGACATCGCGCGCCTGGAGGTGGTTCGCGGGCCGGGCTCGGCCCTGTACGGCGCCAACGCCTACAATGGCGTCATCAACATTCTCACACCCTACGCGCGGGACGTGGTGGGCAACAAGATGTCTCTTGCCGGCGGGGAGTTGGGGACCGTCCGGGGCGACCTCCGGCACGCCAGCGTCTTCGGACAGGACGAACGGTTCGGGATCCGTGCGAACGTCGGTTTCTACAGAAGCCGGGATTGGCATGTATCGCGCACCGCACCCGGTGACCTGGACGCGGAATACGCTGCCGCCGTCGATACCAGTGAGTTCACCGTCAACGCCCCACCGCCCGGGTTCGAGGCGGTGCCGCTGAACGGTCAGACCACCAGCGGTCCCGCCAGCGCTGCCGAGGGGGAGCCGGATCCCGTCCAGAACGTCTACGGGTCGGCGCGTCTGGACTACTACCACCCCGGGGGAGGGACCGGAACCGTGGAGGCCGGAGCCGCCCGGGCCACCAATCAGGTCTTCATGACCAACGTGGGACGGTTCCAGGTCGACCACGCGCTGCGGCCCTGGGCTCGCATTGCCTGGCACGACGACCGTCTCGACGTCATGGCGTGGTACTCGGGCCGCGTGTCGGAGCAGAAATCCCTGGCCAGCGGTGCGCCCATCGAGGAGAAGTCCAGCATCCTTCACGTGGAGTCCCAGTGGAATCAGGCGGTCCTGGACGGGCGCGTGCACCTGGTGGCGGGGGGGTCGTATCGACGGAGCCTCGTCGATTCGAGAGGGACCCTGGTGGCGCCGGAGGATGACGCGCGAAACGACTGGGCGTCGGGTGCATTCGGCCAGGTACAGGCCCGACTCACCTCGGGTCTGAGCCTTGTCCTGGCTGGCCGGGTCGACGGGTCGAACCTCTACGATACCCAGGTCTCTCCGAAGGTGGCGCTGGTGTATTCACCCTGGGAGACCCACTCGCTTCGTCTGTCGGCGGGCCGGGCCTTTCAGACCCCCCGTATGACGAACTTCTTCCTGAACGTGCCTCTGGGGCTTCCCGCGGACCTCTCGCCTCTGGAAGCGGCGCTCAGGGACGCCTTCGGCCCCGCGCTCTCCGCCGTACCCGAAGGCACGCTCTTCACCCAATCCGCGGCCGTGCCGGCGTTGGCTCTCGGGAACCCGGACCTGGACGTGGAATACGTCACCAGCTACGAGGTGGGCTATCGCGGAGAAGTCCGGGAGCGGCTCCAGCTGTCGGTGGACGCCTATTACTCCGTCGTCCGGGATTTCGTCAGCGCCCTGCTACCGTACGCCAACCCCGCGCTGGGTCCCTGGACCGCGCCGGCCGCGGTGCAGGACCCCGCGGTGCGGGAAGCCCTGGAAGACGCAGTCCTGTCCGCGCTCGGACCTGCCTCCGGGCTGACGCGGCTGAATGATGCGAGTGAGACCACGGTCATCGCCTACTCCTACGGCAATGCCGGCCGGGCCACCGAGTGGGGAGTCGAACTCTCCGCTGCGGTGGAGGTCACGCCACGCATGCACGTCGAGGGCAACTACACCTACTTCGAGTACGAAGTGGATGCCGGTGTGCCGCTGGTGCCCGGTGATCTGATCGTACCCAACACCCCGAGGCACAAGGCGAACGTCCGGATCGGGTACACGGGCAGCCAGTTCGACGCCTGGGCCGGCGCGAATGTGAAGACGGCCCATGACTGGTCATCGGGGTTCTTTCAGGGTCGGGTGCCCTCCAGCCAACGGATCGACGCCGGAGTCGGATACCTCGTGCTGCCTCGCGTGCGGGTCCACGCCGTGGCGACGAATCTCCTGGACGAAGCCACCTATCACATCTACGGGGGCTCGGTGGATCGACGTCGCATCCTGGTGGGGCTGACGGCCTACTTCTGACGCCAGAAGGGACTTCCCCCGGCTACCGTCGCGACTCGCCGGGTACCACGCGGGGATGCCCGGAGATGGCTCGCGCCGCTTGAAGTCCGGACATGGTCGCCGTCTCCACACAGCCCCCACAGATCCCCGTGTCGATCCAGTCACCGGCCAGGATCAGGTTGCGGAATCCGGACTCCCCGGCGCGAAGGCGGAACTTCGTCGTGCCGGAACTGTGCTGAACGTAACGCTCACTGCCCTCCGTATTGGCCCGATAATACTGGGAACAAGCCCGCTCAGCTCCGGACCGTTCGTACGGATCCACCAGCAAGTCCCAACGCAGACTCCCGTCCTCACGGCAGAGCGCCGGCCAAAGAATCCGTGCGTAGCGAGACAGCCACTCCAGGGAGGCGGCGCGCACGTAGCTGCTGTTGCCCTCGGAGCGCGAAGCCTCGGCGGCCTCCTCCATCGCCGCGGGAATGGTGCCCAGGAGGTAGGCGATGGAGCCAGGTCGCAGTCCATCCGGCCACGCCTCACTGGACGCCAGGTGACTGAAGTCGGCCCAGGTATGAAACGGCTGGGCAAAGGCACCCAGCACCGTTCTCGGGGGAGGCGTATGGAGCTCGTCCCGCGGTGACTGCCAGCCCAGGTCCGGCGCGGACGGCCCCAGCCACAACTGTACGGCCTGGGTCGCGACCGTCTCCACCTGGTCCATCATCGTCCTCCAGCTGGCGTTCCTTTCAGCCAGCGGGAGCGCGAAGGACTGGGCCATGGCGGGTATGCCCAGGATCACGTGTTGGAAGTCCTCACCTTTCCGAAGCGTCACCTCCCCGGCTGGAGACCATCCGCTCTCCAGTGACTCCAGATCGTACCGATGACCCTCGGCGCCGGCCTTGAGCAGGTCTCCCCGGACGATCTGGTCGTACAGGGGCTCCGCTGGCCAACAGGGGAGTCCCTGGACATCGACGAGGGGTTGGTATTCGTCGTGCACGAGATCGACCTGCCTCTCCAGGTGGATCTCGGTGACCGAGCCACCATCCTTCGACGGCCGAAGCGCACGCACTGTGTGGAAGAACTCGAACCGGACCCCTCGGCTCCGCAACACCTGGTAGAACGGTGCGAAGATCGTGTCCCCCATCCCCGCCTGCATCTCCCACATGAAGGCGCCGCGGTAACCACAGCACGCCCGGAGCATGATGTTGACGGCCACCCCGGCGGCGGCGTCTTCGTTGGCCGGGTCCGTGGAGTCTCCGCTCCGATAGGCCAGGGCGAGGTTGTAGTAGGCTCTCAGGAAGGCACAATCCAGGAGTTCCGGACGGCATCCGTGCTTGCGGAGAAAGCCTCTCAACTCCTGCTCATCCAGGTCGTTGAAGGTCGACGTCCCCGCTGCAACCCCTTCGTCGATCAGGCCCATCACCACGGTACACACCAGGTCCAGCATCTCGGTGGATCGGCGCAGGGTATCGTCGTCATCGTAGACCCCGGAGCCCATGGCCGCGTGGACCCTGCTGCGAAGACGCTGCGCCGTTCGCCGGACCCGCCGACACCGCGACGCCCCCACCGTCCTGTCCAGGGCGGTGGCGCGAAGGAAGAGAAGGAGCCCGGGGAGGCCGCTCGATGCCAGCCCCAGGATGGATCCCGCGCCGAGGACGTCCCGCAGGAACCGAACTCCGGCGTCCCCTTTCTCACGCAGGACGGACCGAATCACCCGCCCCCAGCCCAGCAGAAGCTGGACTTGCCCTGAGATGGATGGATAGCCTCCACCCGGCTCGTCGCTGGTGAGCGGAAAACGGACGTGCCACGGCTTCCAGAGTCCGTCGTGCCGGTCCATGAGTGTGACGAGCCGGTGTGCCTTGAACGCGTCGCTCCACAGGGCCAGTGGCTCCGTGGGTGCGCGGCCCAACTGGTCGTAGCACTCGCGGAGCAGCCGGAATGCGTTGTGGTACCAGCCCATCCAGATGTGGAGCCCGTGCTCCTCGATGCGTTGGTGGTACCGGGCATTCCGGCCACTCGCACCCTTACCCCCGAGCCTCCACCCCATCTGGTACACGGTGACGTCGTAGTCGTCCCGCCGGGGGTTGTCCGGTGAGGTGAGTGCGAAGACAGCGGCCATGGCGCCGACGCCACCGCCCAGAACCACGACCTTCTGCTTCTCGCTTTCTCGGGTGTCGTTCGTCACGGCGGGAATCAGGCGGTGAAGGCATTCGGAGCGTGGAGAGGGCCGACAGGGGAAGGCCCGGATCCGGCGCCAGGAGTGCTGGGCGGCGGTGAGAATACGGTGGCGGGCGTTGAAGGTCCAGACGACTTGGACTGATGTGCTGGTCCATGCTTGGGCCATCCCGTATCATCCGTCGAGCCTCACGGCCCGGTTGCCGGGGATTTCCCGTGGGAGGCGACCTAGACCGGAGGGTCGAGTGGCTCGACAACGCGCGGAAGTGGAGGCCCCCCTGGACGGGACCGGACGGGAGACGGTCGGGTCCGAGGCGTCACGCGCGCCCGAGCCGTCGACCTCCGGGCAACAAGGCTCTCGCCCTCCCAGCGTCGACCGCTCCCTGGGACTCCTGCGAGCCTCCGCCATCAGCCACCTCCCGACGCCGGTGGTCTTCCTGGCTCGGCTCACCCGGGCCGTCGAGCTCCTGGGAGTCATCCTTCTCCTGCGTCTCTCCGAACCCTTTGTACGGAGGCGATTCCCGGGGTTCGGGCCACGTCTTCTCCGTAAGCGGTTGGAAGCCGCTGGAGCGGGCTTCGCCAAGGTCGGTCAACTCCTGGCTCACCGGCACGATGTGCTCCCGGACCGGTTCTGCGGTGAGTTGGCGAGCATGCTCGATGACCTACCGCGGGTCCCGACGCGTCTGATCACTCGACGGATGGAGCGGGAGCTCCGCATCGGATCGGTCGGTGAGGCCTTCTCCGAGTTCGAAGATCTCCCGCTGAGCGCCGCGTCGGTGGCGCAGGTTCACCGGGCCCGCCTCCTGGACGGCACACCGGTGGTGGTGAAGGTGATCCGCCCGGGGGTGGAGAAGCGTTTCCGGGTGGATCTCGCCCTCGTGGGCGCCCTTGCCCGGGCATTGGGGACGCTGCGGCCATTCCGGCGGATGGGGGTCCGGTCCCTGGCCCGGGAACTCCAGATGCTCACGCGGGAGGAATTGGACTTCAGACGGGAGGTCCGCAACCTGCGTCAGCTTCGAGACCGCATGTTGCGGGACGATACGGATCACACCTGCCCCAAGGTCTTTCCCCGGTTCAGTTCTTCGGGCGTCGTCACCATGGAAGAGATCACCGGGGTGACGGTCAAGGAGCTCATGCGCGTCGCCAGGGTCGCCCGGGAAGGGGGAGGCGGCGATGCCGCGGCCATGGGGCCGATCCGGTCCGCGGCCGTGGAGCAACTCGCTCGTTGGGAGGAGGACGGAATCACCCCCCACCGGACGGCGTGCCTCATGGTGCGCTCATTCCTGGACCAGGCGATGCGTCACCGCCTGTTCCACGCCGATCCGCACGCGGCGAATCTCATCGTGATGAAGGGAGGCACCCTGGCCTGGATCGACCTGGGGATGGTCGGGTGGCTGGATGAGCGTCTCTGGACCCACGAGTTCAAGATGCGCGAGGCCATCGCAGAGGGTCGGTTGGACGCCGCCTATCGTCACCTTGTCGCCACCATGGAGCCGCTTCCGGCTCGGGACCTGACGGACTTCGAGGCCGAGTTCAAGCGCATTCTGCGGGACTGGCTCGCCGAGGTGGAACAGCCCGGCGTGGCCCCTGGAACCTCCAACGTGTCCCGCCGCAGTAACTTCAACCTCTTCACCCAGACCCTCGGAGCGGTTCGGCGCGCCGGCCTCCGGCTGCCCGCGCCGCTGGTCCGTTTGTACCGGACCATCATCATCGGCGACATGGTGGTCCTCCAACTGGATCCCAGCGTGAACTGGCAGCGCCTGATCCGAGAATTCGTCAGTGACGAGCGGCTCCGGAGGACGGTGGAGATGGTGGAGAGCGGGGCTACCGTGCCCAAGGTGGGGGCGGTCCTCCAATTGCTCGTGGAAGGGCCCGGGGCCCTCATGGAGGCACTCTCACGCGCCGCAGAGCCGGACGAGCCCGCGTCGCGGCGCACCCGGCCCGCGACCCGCACCGAGCGGGTGCTGGCCGGCCTGGCCCGTCAGATGAAGCTGGCGGCGGCCGCCGGCACCGTCCTATTGTTAGCCCTGCCGCGACTCCCATCGGGCTGGAGACCTGGTCTTCTCAATTCGATGGCCGCGGCCCTGCAACCGTACACCTGGTGGGTCTTGGGCGCCGGAGCGCTGCTGGTCTGGTCCCTGGCGCAGGTGGAGCAGGACTTCGACGACCTCTAGCAGGTCCAGGGACCGAGCCCCGGCTCCGAGCGCGGGGCGGGTCGCATCGACAAGGAGAACACCATGGGTAGCGCCAAGGAATCGAAGACCTCGGGGGTCACCGACGCGACGAAGGACATCTTCGACGCGACCACCGACTTCATGCTCGCCATGATCCGCGGGACGGCAAAGGGCTGGGGAAAGGGCTTGTCCGCCCTGGGGCACGAGCTCGAGAAGTTCGGCGAGGACCTGAAGGGTTCCGAGCGCACCGAGAGTACGTGATCCATCAACTTCGGCGCTCACGAGTCCGATCATGAGCCCCCAGGATCCTTCGGAAACCACCCCTCCTACCGATGCGCCCGATTCGGCGGACTCGGCTTCGCTCTCGGAGACAGGCCTGAACTCGCTGCGAGCCGGTGTCGGTCTCCTCGAGGGCCTCGTGGAATCTGGCCGGGCCGCCCTCGGGGAGGTGGAGCGGGGCCTTTCCAGGCGGGAGGACGGGAAGGGTCCTGAACCACAGGCCGTTGTCAGAAGTGTCGTTCAGGGATACTCCACCTTCTTCCTGGAGATGGGCCGGACGGCCCGAAAGCTGGCCCAGCAATTCCGCTCCGACAGCGGTCGGCTGTCCGCCAAGCCGTCCACCACGGCCGCCGCGGACCCGCCGGTCTCGGATGCCGAATCCGATGACGCGAAGGCCTCCGAGTCGGACGCCCGCGGAGCCGGAGAATCGGCGGACCGGGTCGCTCTGGAGAACCTGGCGAAGAGCCTCGAGGAGGTCACCAGCTCCATGGTCGACGTCCTTCGTGGAGCCCTGGGTCCTCGGCGCTAGCGCACCTGCCATCTCCACGTCGTCCCCGACGTCCGCGGCCCCACCCGTAGTCCTGTCCCGGGCCTCCACGGCCCCGCCCCCACTGTCCGATCCATCGCTTGCGTGTCGACTCTCCCGCGGCGCATTGTCTCCGCTCCACCCGCCCCCGGGGTTCCACCGCTAGCCAAGTGGCGGCCCCGGGCTCCCCCAGTATCCTGGAGACGCCACATTCATGCGCCTCACATCTCGGCTGGTACCCGTGGTCTTCCTGGCCGCGTGCAACGGACCCGGACCCGATTACGCCCAGGTCTTCGCCGGAGCGACCGGTGAGTGGATCGACCTGACCCACGCCTACGGACCCTCCACCATCTACTGGCCTACCGACACGGCGGGATTTCGCCTCACCCAGTTGGCGTATGGACCCACGGACGGAGGCTTCTTCTACTCCTCCTACGAGTTCGCCACGGCCGAGCACGGTGGAACCCACCTCGACGCACCCATCCACTTCGCGGAGGGGCGGCGGACGACGGACCAGATCCCCCTCAGCGACCTCATGGGGCCCGCGGCGGTGGTGGACGTATCGTCCCGGGCACACGCCGACTACCTGGTGACCGTGGCCGACCTCGAAGCGTGGGAAGTGGCTCACGGGACGCTGCCGGACGGTGGAATCCTCCTCCTCCGAACCGGCTGGGGTGAGAAGTGGAGTGACCGCGTCGACTACCTCGGCACAGCTCTCATCGGGCCCGATGCCGTGCCGGAATTGCACTTCCCGGGACTGGCGCCGGAGGCGGCAACGTGGCTCGTGGAGAACAGGAATCTCGCCGCCGTAGGCATCGACACGCCCAGCATCGACTACGGCCAGTCCGAAGATTTCCAGTCCCACGTGACGCTGTACTCAGCGGACCTCGCCGGCTTCGAGAACGTGGCGAACCTGGAGCGCCTCCCGGAGTCCGGCGCCTTTGTCGTCGCTCTTCCGATGAAGATCGAGGGTGGGAGCGGGGGACCGCTCCGCATCGTGGCCTTCGTGCCCACCGGATCCTGACCTGCATCCGGGCGGATCGTCACCTCCGCCCGATCGGCGCAGCCGGACGAGGGCTCTTCACCTGCGCTCGTGGGCTTCCCCCACGCGGGGGCAGCGTGGCGGCGTCCGGGGCGTCGATGCCCAGGCCCTCCTGCAGGGCCGGAGCGTCGCCTCGGAGTCCACACGGGTCGAATCGCCCTCGATTACCGCGAGCGGAGATCCGGATGGAGCGGGCCCGGATCCCGGTCCTACTCCTCCACCGTGGGATCGCCCACCAGGCCCGTGAAGAGGAGGGTGCCGCTGAGCCGCTCCCGGATGGCGAAGAGAAAGGGCCGGTCCGCCACCAGCATGGGCGGCAGGGAGGTGACGCCGATCCCCACCGAAGTGGCGGCAGCAGCCTTCGTACCGGCCTCATCCACCTGGATGAAGGTCTTCTGGCGGACCTCGTCGATGTAGAGCCGGTCCCCCTCGGGTGACAGGTTGGTGAAGTCCGCCTCCGTCTCCGAGAAGGCCACCTCCATCCCCATGGCCTTCAGCGCTTCGTTCAAGGTGGTGCCGTAGGACAGAGTGAAACGCGGCAGGGAGATGCGCGCCAGCTCGAAGTCCTCCAGACCGCCAGTGAGTGAGTTCCACCACTCCGCGTCCATTCCCGACGCCAGGTCGTGGGCGGTGGTCTCCCCCTCCGGTACCACGACCACCATCCCGAATGCACCCCCGCCGTAGGTCAGCTCCGCAGCCGTAAAGGCCTCGGTCCGGAGCGTGGGAACGGTGTGTTCCCGGAGGGTCATCATGTCCACCGCCACGGTACTTCCATCGGCGCGACGGAAGTCCCACGCCATCGTCTCCCCGGCATCGAAGCGCGTCGTCCACCGCCCATCGAAGTAGATGGCGTTCACAAGGAACATCACCATCTGCGGATCGATGCCGTCGAGGAGACGAGGGATGTAGCCGTTGGTCTCTTCCGACACCCAGCCGTTGATGGCATCGAGCGTGGCCGGATCACCGAAGTCCCGGGTCTCCAGGTGAGCATCGAACGCGCCGGAGACCTGCTGGAAGAAGGCGTCGTGGAAGGGAAAGCCGTCCCGGGACCAGACCGAGTTCGCCACCGAGAACTCCACCGTTCCGTCCAGGCCCCGAAGTAGCTCCAGGAGATCGTGGTAACCGGTGTTGATCTCCTCCTGGGTCAGCACCCCGTACCCCAGGGTGGCGCGCATGGCTTCGAAGGTACTTCCCGCGGCGCCGTTCAACGTCATTCCCAGCGCCATGGATGCGCTCAGTGGCGAGATCACGACGTTGGGCCCCTCCTCCGCCTGGGTGACCTGGCGCATGAGCTCCAGGCCGAACCCGTTCCCTGCTTCGATGAGCGTCCTCTCAGCCGTACTGAGCTGGCGCGGAAGCTCTGTGATGGGATCGACGCCCGGGCCCGTGGGATCGTTGCAGGCGGCGGTCAGCGCCAAGGTCGTGAGCAAGACCGTCGCGTCTCGGCGTGCCGGGAACCTCATCGGAAACCCCCTCCTTCTCGTGGTGCGTCAGGCGTACTCCACTCCCGCGTCACTCCCGGGCCCTCGCATGTGCCTTTGCGGACGCCGGGCGGTCGGGGAGTCCATCCTATCTACCCGCGGGTCTGAAGAATGGACTGTCCGGCAGTTGTGCCCAAGGTGCATCGCCCCGATTCTGTCCCGACCCGGTCAGCCATGTCGACCCCACGGAGGAACCCATGAAGGGACCGCTCGCCCTCCCCGTCGTCTCGGTCTTCAGCTCTTTCCGGCAGCAGTACCTGGGCCGGTCCCGTTCCGGTCACCCGGCCCGGTCCCGATGTGGCTCGGCCCTGGCTGGGATCGCGCTCAGCATGCTGTTGGCGGGCTGTGGTGGCGAGGGTTCCGAGTCCGGCGGAGATACAGGGGAGGCGGAGACCCCCGGACCCCTGTCCATACTCCTGGCCCGTGGTGACTCCCTCGAACTGGACACGGAGTACGTTCCCCCACCGGGTGAACCGCTTCACCACCACACCTCCGGCTTTGCCAAGGTGCTCTGCTCCGCCGTCTTCATCACGGGCCTGGACCCGGAGGACGCGGCGGCGAACGTGGGCGGCTTCACCTCGCCCTTCGAGGAGCGGGCACATGTGGTGGATACGGTGGTGGACGTCCAGGCCCAGAGGGTCAGCCTCACCCTCCCGGACGGGGTCGTGCGGACCGCGAAGCGCTACCGAAACCAGGGGTGCGTGACTTCGCCCCTGGGGGAGGACTCGGTGTTCTTCACGCCCACCGACGTGCCACGCCGACTCCCGCCGGCGGAGTCGACTCCCTGGCCCATGGGAGACGTGCTCCCGGACGACCCGTGGCCCGCCGAGGTGGACCGGGCCAAGGTGGACGAAGCGTTGGACGCGGGCTTCGGTCCGCTGGAGGCACGGACCCTGGCCCTGGTCGTGACCTACAAGGGGCGAATCCTGGGCGAGCGATACAGCGACGAGGTGGGCATCCACACCCCGTTGGAGAGCTGGTCCATGGGAAAGAGCCTCACCGGAAGCCTCATGGGGGTCCTGATCCAGCAGGGAGTCTACGACCTCTGGCAGCCCGCACCGGTTCCGGAGTGGCAAGCCGAGGGAGACCCGAGGAAGGACATCCGGATCGGGGACATCATGCGCATGTCCTCCGGGATCCGGATCCGGGCACCCCAGGATCCCGACTACGACCCCGATGTGGGGTACCCGGACCACGTCTACCTCTACACGGGAACGGTGAACTCCTTCGAGTACGCCGCCACCCGCCCACCCCAGTGGCCCCCCAACACGGTGGGTCGCTACCGAAATACCGATCCGGTTCTCACCAACTATCTCATTCGCCTGGGTGTCGAGGACCGGGGGGAGGACTATCACTCCTTTCCCCAGCGGGCCCTCTTTGACCGCATCGGGATCCGTGATGCCATCCTGGAGACGGATCCGTACGGCAACTTCCTGACCCAGGGGTATGAGTTCCTGCCCGCAAGGGATTGGGCGCGACTGGGGAACCTCTACCTCCAGGACGGCATGTGGAATGGCGAGCGCATCCTCCCCGAGGGGTACGTGGCGTACGCCACGGAGCTCGCCCCGGCCTGGGTGGCGGACGGGCGGCCCATCTACGGCGGTGCCTTCCTGTGGGTGAACGGGGACGGGGGTTGGCCCCTCCCCACCACCGCGTACGGAATGCGCGGGGCCGGTGGGCAGAGCGCCACCGTCGTCCCGTCCCACGGTCTGGTGGTGGTCCGCCTCGGCAAGTACACGGGTTCCCGAGCAGGGGCACGGGCCCTGAATCGTGCCTTCGAGCTCTTCATGGATGCGGTTCCACCGCTGGAGGACGGCCCATGACCTCCCCGCTCTTCCGGGTACTCGGATCCGCTTGGGCCCTCCCCGTCGTCACTCCCTACCTCCCGAGAACGACCATGCGCCTCTGCTTATCCCTCCTCTCGGCCGGACTCCTCGGGCTTGCAGCCTGCGCACCTCCCTACCCCGAGCCTCCGGACACCCGGATCGAGACGGTCTACGACACACTGCACGGGGTGGTCTTCGCCGATGACTACCGATGGCTCGAAGACCAGGCGGCCACGGAGACACGTGAGTGGATCGCTGCACAGAATGCGTACGCCGAGGTGGTGGTGGGGAGTTCGGCCCTCCGGGACTCCCTCCGGGGCCGGCTCGCTCGATTCATGGACCGCGAAGACGTGGGGAGTACCCGGGAAGTGGGGGATTGGGAGTACTTCACCATGCGCCGGGAAGGCGAGGAGATGGGGCGCATCTACCGGCGACCCGCCCAGGACGACGAGACCGAGGAAGAGCCGTCCCCGGACGGGGACTACGACGTCTTTCTCGATCCCGCCGACTTCCACCCGGAGTACCGGGTGCCCGTGAGCCTGGGGGACGTCTCTCCAGACGAGCGCTACATGATGTACACGGTGCGGCAGGGTGGCGCGGACGAAATCGAACTTCGGATCCGGGACCTGGAGACGGGTCAGGACCTGCCGGACCGTCTTCCTTCGGCACTGTACGGAGGCATCGACTGGGACGATGACAGCCAGGGGTTCACCTACGTCCATCGGGACCGTTACATCGGCCCCCGGCTCCGGCACCATGCCCTGGGATCCGATGTGGCCGAGGATCCAGTCCTCTGGGGCGACGGGTACGGCCCCGAGGTGTTCATCGGGAGGAACGAGACCCCGGACGGGCGGTGGATCCTCTACAACGCCAACCACGGTTGGGCCCGGGCGGACTGGTTCATCCAGGATGCCCGCAGCCGGGGCCCCCTCCGTCCCATCGTGGAGGGAGTCGCCGCTCACTTCCAGGTCCGGTACCGGGAGGGAGATCTCTTGATCCTCACGGACTGGAACGCGTCGAACTACCGGCTCATGGTGGCGGATCCGGCGGATCCGGACCCGGAGCACTGGGAAGAGCGGCTCCCCGAGGGAGAGGACGTCCTGCAGAGCTACACCTTCGTCGACGGGCGGATCTACGCCACCTACCTGCACGACGTCGCCGATCGGATCCGCGTCTTCGAGATGGACGGAACGCCTGCAGGTGAGATCGATGTGCCGGACCACTCGTCCGTGCGGGTTTCTCGAGGAGAGGAAGAGGGAAGCCTGGAGCTCACCTCCACCGGATACCTTCAGCCGTCTCGGACCTGGGCCCTCGACCTGGAAACCGGCGAGCGGACTCTGACGGACTCGGCCGATGTGCCCTTCGATACCGCGGGGATGGTGGTGCGGCAGCTCTGGTTCACCTCCGCCGACGGGACCCGAGCTCCTCTTTACGTCATGCATCGGGAGGGCATCGAGCTCGACGGGAGTCATCCCACCATCCTGGGCGGCTACGGCGGCTTCAACGTGTCCCTCAAGCCCGGGTTCTCCACCACGCGAGCCACCTGGGTGGAGATGGGAGGGGTCTGGGCCGTTGCCACGCTCCGGGGGGGGAGCGAGTTCGGGGAGGATTGGCACCGTGGGGGAATGCTCGAGAACAAGCCCAACGTCTTCGCCGACTTCATCGCCGCAGCGGAGCACCTCATCGCGGAGGGCTACACCTCCCCGGACCGCCTGGGCATCAGTGGGGGAAGCAACGGGGGTCTCCTGGTCGCCTCTGCCATGACGCTCCGTCCGGACCTTTTCCGGGCCGTCCTCTGCACGTATCCCGACCTGGACATGATCCGGTTCTGGAGCTTCCAGGACGCCAACAACATGCCCGCCCTCCTGGAGTACGGTGACGCCCGCATTCCAGAGCACTTCGAGGCCATGCAGACCTACTCCCCCTACCAGGCGGTCACGGACGGTGTGGAGTATCCGGCCATCATGCTCACCACCGGCGACCTGGACACCCGGGTCCCTCCGCTCCAGGCCCGGAAGCTGACAGCCCGACTCCAGGCGGCCAGCGCCTCCGGACTGCCGGTCGTGCTGTGGTACGACGAAATGGGCGGGCACGCGGCAGGACGGGGTAGGCCCACGTCGCTCAGAATCGAGGACTCGGCCCGCGAGCTGGCCTTCATGGCCCAGCAGCTCGGCCTGTCGATGCCCTCACAGACCCCGTAGGCAGGCGCCGGCCGTGCACGCCCCGGTCCTGGACCGCATGCGTCGACAGGTCCGCCGCTGGGAGTACGAGGTCCTGCGCCTGGCCGATCCATCGCCTTCGACTGGGTCGCGTGAGCCGGACCACCGCACTTGAGCAACTCGGTAGCTGATCCCTGTTGCGCCCGGGACGCGGGGTAACGAGAGTGGGGGCTCCCTCAAACGGAGGCTCAGGAGCGCATGACCCCGAATCGCAGAGACTTCCTCAGGACCGTCGGAGTGGTGGGTGCAGGCATGGCGGTGGACCCCCTGTCTGCATCCGCACAGGCGCTGACCGGCGTCCGGACCCCCGGGATCGAGGCCGCGGTGCGGGCCGGGGTCCAGGAAGCCCCGGAGTCCAAGAGAATCCTCATCTTCGGCGGCACCGGGTTCATCGGGCCCCATACGGTGCGGTACGCGGTAGAGCGGGGGCACCAGGTGTCCATCTTCACCCGGGGGCGGTCCCAGGCGGACCTTCCGGAGGTGGAGCACCTCATCGGAGACCGGAACGACAACCACGACGCCATCCTGGGACGGACGTGGGACGTGGTGATCGACAACAATACGAGCCGCGACTACCGGTGGGTCCAGCGTAGCACGGAGATCCTCAGGGACGCGGCAGACCACTACATCTTCGTCTCGTCCATCTCGGCCTACCAGATCGACCCCGCCCTGAGCCGACCGGACCGGATCCTCAGGGAGCCCATCGTGGGCAGCGACTACGCCCTCATGCCCCGACCCGACGGATGGACGGATGGAGAGCCGCTGGAATACGGCCCCATGAAGGCGTATGCGGAGGAGATCGTTCAGGCGGCCTTCCCGGGCCGCTCCACCGTGGTGCGGCCCGGTCTGATCGTCGGTCCGGGCGATCCCACGGAACGCTTCACCTACTGGCCGGTCCGGGTCGCGGAGGGAGGAGAGGTCCTGGCGCCGGGCAACCCGGACCACGCGAATCAGATCATCGATCAGCGGGATCTCACGGAGTGGGTGGTGCGCTTGGCCGAGAATGGGACGGCGGGCGTCTTCAATGGCGTGGGACCGGCAGCTCGCTTGTCCATGGCCGAGATGCTCTATGGAATCCGCGCGGCCTTCGGGGTCGCGGTGCACTTCACCTGGCTTCCGCTGGACTTCCTGCAGGAGCAGGAGGTCACGCCCTGGCAGAACCTTCCGTCCTGGATCCCCGGGGACCCGCTCATGTATGTGGACAACGTGCCCGCCATCGCCTCGGGACTCACCTTCCGACCCCTGGCGGTGACCGCCGCGGACACGGCGGCGTGGAACCTGACGCGCCCCTCGGAGGAACGTCTTCCTCGAGACGGCATTCCCTTCGGCATCAGCCGGGAGCGGGAAGCCCAGGTCCTTCAGGCCTGGCACCGACGGAACGGGTAGCAGCGGGGCAGCCGCTGCGCGCGGGCCGGTCCGGCCTCCTCGGGGGTGCCCCTCGAGGCCGAAGGCTCTACTCTGTCCCTCGGTATCACGTATGGGCCTTCAACCCACGCCGATCATGACGCACGTCACCCGCCGACTCCGGCTCACCCACGCCCTTCTTCCGGTTTCCGCCCTTCTCGCCCTGCTCCCGGTTCCGGGGGTCGGTGCCCTCTCCTCTCAGGAGCTTCCCCAGACCTGGCAGGAACGGCAGAGTTTCCGCGCGGGGCCCACCCCATTCGAGCCTCTCATGGAGTTCTGGTACGAGCTCGACGCCATGAGCGAACTGGTGAGCATGCAACCGCTCACCGAGACCATCATGGGGCGGGAGATGAACCTCATCGTGATCGCCGAAGACCCGATCGTGAACGCCCAGGACGCCATCCGGTCCGGCAAGACCATCGTCTTCGTGGCTCCCTCCGTCCACGGAAACGAGGTCTCTCCCAAGGAGGCCTTTCAACTGGTTGCGAGGGAGTTGGTCGCGGGAGATCTCCGGCACGTCCTGGAGGACGTCATCGTCATCGGCACGCCTCTCACCAACCCGGATGGAGGGGAGGCGGACCGGCGCACCAACGAGGCCGGGTACGACATGAACCGGGACTACCTCAAGCTCGAGTCGCAGGAGATCCACGCCTACGTAACCCAGGTGATGACGGAGTGGACTCCGGACATTCACGTCGATGGCCACCATGGAGGCTCCGACCCCTACGTCATCACCTACCAGGGAACTCTGAACCCGGCCGCGGATCCGCAGCTTCGGGCCTACCCGTATGAGCAGATCTTCCCTCGGATCAGGGAGGCGGTGGCGGCCGAGGACTACGCGGCCTTCGATTACTCCGGTGCTAGAACCATCGATGGGCAGAGGGGATGGGGCTCCACCTCCGTCGAGCCGCGAAAGCACCACGTCTACACGGGTCTCACCAACTCCATCGGGATTCTTCTGGAGACGCCGCGGAACTCGCGTCGGGTCATGAGGGACGGCCAGTTGGCGGAGATTCCCGAGGAAGAGCGCTACTATCACCAGATCCGAGGCGGAGTGCTGGCCCTCGGTGCGATCCTGGAGGTAGCGGCCGAACGACGCGACGAGATCCGCGGCCTCACCACCGCCTCGCGAATGCGTGCGATTCAGGCGGGACACGCAGGCGGGGGTGAGGTGGTCCTCGACTACGATCTGGTGAACCGGGGAAACGAACCCGTGTGGATGCCGGACGAAGACGCCCCCGGAGGGTACGCGCTCCAGGAGGTCCCGGTCTGGCTGCGCTACACCCCCACCCGCACCACGTCCCGGCCCGTGGGTTATCTGCTCCCTCCGGCCATGGCCTCCGTGGTGCCGCTTCTCATGGATCACGACATCGCGGTCTATCGGTTCCGCGGCACTGCGGAGATCGACGCGGAGGTCTACTACGCCACGGGTGTACGGACCGACTCCTACTTCCAGGGGCACTACCTCCGATCCGTCGAGGTGGAGAAGGAGATGGAGACCGTGGAGGTGGCGGAAGGGTGGTTCTGGGTGCCCTCGGCCCAGTCCATGGGCAACCTGATCACCTACCTCATGGAGCCGGAGACGGATGACAACCTCATCACCTGGGGTTGGACGGACCACGTGCTCGAGGAAACACCGGAGTCCGTGGAGGAGGTGATCGAGGCGATGCTCCAGGGACGATCCATGTCGGAACTCTCCGAACAGCAGCGGGAGCAGATCCAGGAGCGCGCCCAACGCATCATGGACCGGCGGCAACAGGTGCCGATGATGAGGGTGATGCATCACCAGTCGCTGCCGGTGATCCGGGTGGCCCCAGGGGCCGGAGCCCGGCAGAACGTCTTCTGGCGATGACCGGGCTCCCGGGCCGGATGATCGGCTCCTGGAGTCCCGTTCGGCGGCCTCGGGGCCCGGGTGCCGCGCCTGCTCGTTGGATTGCCGTGGCCCTTGGCCTCGCCGCAGCCGTTCCGGGGGGCGCCCAGGAGACCATCGCATCGGATCGGCCGGGCATCGGGAGCGCATCGGTGGTAGTGGCGCCCGGGGTCCTGCAGGCCGAGTTCGGGACTGCCTGGGCCGGTGGCCCCGGACCCGACGCTCTGGCGATCGGCCAGCTCCTGGTACGATACGGCATCGCAGGGGTCGAGCTGGAATTCCTCGGGAATTCCTGGGTGAACAGCCGAGGTGAGGGAGCGAACGGCGCGGACGGATTCGAGGACGCGGCGGTGGGGGTGAAGGTCCCCGTCGCGAGGGGGATCGGCGACCGCGCGGACCTTTCCCTCCAGGGGCTCCTCACCGTACCCACGGGGAGTGAGGGCTTGGGATCCGACGAGTGGATCCCGACGGTGGTGGCCCTGGCGGACGTGGCGTTGGGGGAGGCCGCGGCCCTCGGTGTGAACCTTGGATTCAGCAAGGGATCGGGAGCCGTGGAGGACCAGGTCACCGCATCCGTGACCCCTTCCGTGGGTCTCACGGCGTCCCTGAGCGCCTACGCCGGGTGGGCCGGGAGCTTCGTCGACGGCACGCAGTCGGACTGGCTCGAGGCGGGTCTCGCGTACCTGTCGGGGCCGGACCTGCAACTGGACCTCAACGGGGCCATCTCGCCGGACACCGACCGGTGGTTCGTGGGGGTTGGAATGGCGGTTCGGACGGGATCACGCTGATCCCAGGGCCCCTGGCCCCTCTCGCCCGCTGGGCTCAGCTCACGATCTGAGCCCAGCGGGCCAGGCGGCGGAAGAAGTGACCCGCCTCCGGGAGGTGCCGTTCGATCTCGTCGGGTGTGCTGACCCAGTCGCTGAGCCCCAGAATGAGGATGAAGTCCGCCAGACCCACCGCCGCCTGGGGCCCGGCCACCGCCAACAGCACCTCTCCATCGAGGGCCATGCTGCGGTAATTCTGGTTGTGTGAACCCACGACCAGGTAGAGCCCCGACCGCTCGCGCTCGCTGGGTGAGACCGATGCCTCGTATCCTGCCAAGAGCCGGCGGCGGATGGGGGCCAGGCGGTTGCTCAGGGCACGGAGGTCGCGCTCCTCACCGGGCAGACCGACCTGGCGGGCTCGCTCCCGGGCGTACTCCAGGAGGAACTCCAGGATGTCGGGCTGGTCCAGGAGCGGCGCCCACGCCTCCTCCGTCATGAAGAGGTGCGCTTTCATGTGAAGCTTCGGCCGATCCAGTTCGTCGCTCTCCAGGTAGAGGGCATCGAAGCCGGAGTCGACCAGGGAATCCGCGAGCGTCTCGAAGGCCGAGAGGTCCTCCTCACTCAGCCGGTGCAGATCCCTGAGCCACCTCTCGGCCCGGAAGGTCTGCGCCAGCTGCCTCAAGCGGGAGGGAATGTCCCCCACCCCGCTCCTGGGGTCGTAGAATCCGACCCGGATCGCACCCCCCGCGCGGTCCAGGGGAGCCTCCAGAAGTCGCGCCGCCCAGACCGTTCGTGCCAGCACCTCCTGCGCTCGCGAGAGCGAGATGGAACTCCTCGCCGGCGCCGTGTCGTCGCGCGGCGCCACGATGGCCACCTGTCCTCCGCGGAGAGCGTGCCCCAGGAGCAGCGAGCTCCAGAGGGGAAGATTCCACAGCGAATCCGGTGACTTGGACACCGCACCGGACGGCATGAGGTTGTAGAGGGTCGCCTTCAGGACGGTGGCTTCCTTGGGTCCATAGCCGATGTGGTTGTGGACCTGGATCGCCCGAGAGGCCACGTCCGCCGGTGGGCCGGAGGGTGACGTGTAGTCCAACCGGTGCTCGTTCTCCTCTTCCTGGAGCGGGAACGGGATCTGATCCGGTCGAAAGCCCTGCTGGAGGAGGAGGTCGCGGGCCTCGGTCCGGAGGTACAGAAGAGCCGGGCCCCGGACCAGGACGGCACGGTCATCCCACGTCGGGCCGGTGTAGTGCTCCCCCACCCCCATCCCGGTGTACAGGGCCATCCCCGCCTCTGGATCGTCGGGATGGACGTCGTAGAAGGCGATCTTCCGGTGATCCCGCATCAACGCGTCCGGCATGCCGATCCACGGGACCAGCTCGTCCGTCCAGAAGGTCACGTCCGCCGGATCGGTGACGTTGACGTGGACCTTCACGCGGTTGAAAAGCCAATCCTCGCCATACTCGCGGATCTCGGTCTGGAGAAGATCGGAGTTCTCGATCGCCCGCCGGATCCGATCCTGCATCTCCCGGATCCGGACCTCCCATTCCTCGAACCCCTCGGGCAGGTTCAGCTGGTGTGTGAGGGGATTCTCCAGGAGGGTGAGCCACAACCGACCTCGATTCGCCTGGTAGAACCACTGGTCGATGAAGATCATGTAGACCGGGAGGTGGCCTTCGCGATCGAAGGCTTCCAGACGCTCGGCCAGGGCTCGGAGGTATCCGTCGAGCACGATCCTGTATGCCACCGCGTCCGGGTCGCCCTGACCGTCGTAGCCCCGGAAGTCATGAATCCAGAGGACGTGGTATCTCTCTGCGGCGTGGATCATCCGCAGGAGCTCGTACTGGAATTGTTCCGCCACGACGTACCAGACTTCGTTGCCCTCCAGAAGCGGACGATCCAGGGCGCGCTCCACCAGGGCGTCGATCTTCGCCTGGCCGTCGTGGTCCTCGGGAAGGAGGCCGAGCTGGATGGGAAGGAAGACCATCCGGTCGTCCCGCCAAGCCGCTTCCGAAGCTTCCGCGACACCGCGGACGATCTCGACCAGCTCGGCGAACACCGCCTCTGCCGGGACCGCCTCCCGGGGCGGAACCCCGTGGTCCAACACCAGGGCCCGGGCGAAGGCCACCCGCGCTCGGGCGGCGAGCTCGTCGAAAACGGTGGGAGCCTTCTTCTGGCCGAGCATCCGGTTGAAAGGAAAGATCAGCTCGTCCAGGAGGGCCGCGTGTGCGGCGTCGTACATGGCGTCGGCGTCACGGACACAGGGTCCGCACGCCACCTCGAAGGCTCGGTGCATGGAGTGGTGAAACCGCCGCACCACGGCCTCCGGAGGCGTATCCATCCGTCCGGACGGGCTGGTGGACTCGGGCTCCACGGCCATCGCATCCTCGGCGAGGCGAGCCATATCCTGTGCGAACCGCTGTGCCGCCGCGTCCAGGTCCCCCCCGGAGTGGTCGACGAAGGGGACGTACATGCGGCCGATCAACTCGGCATCGTGCCGAGCCTGCGCCAGGATGGGTCTCGTCTCGCTCGGCGGGTCCTGGACGGCCGCCTCCTTCCGTCCGACGGGAAGGGCCACTTCTGCCCTGGCTCTCCGGGGGCGGGTACGGCCCGCGAAGGGCTGACCCAGGGGCACGCTCACCCCGAAGGTCAGGGACTGCTCGGCGCCCGGTGCCCACAGGATGCGGAACTGACCTCCCGGCCAGAAGACACCGGAACGCCGGATAGGATGACGGAACTGCACGAAACCCCGCCCACGCTCGTCCTTGAAGTCGTACTGGATCCCTCCACCGAAGCGGAGGAGAGGGCTCAACAGCCCGGCCCGGACCCCGACTGCGCCCGCACCCTCTCCCGAGATTCCCATGTAGTACTCGCCATTCACCGACAGGACATGCGTCAGGGGATTGAAGAGGTCCTTCTCGATCCCCAGTGCGAATCGTCCGATGAACTCCCGGTCGTCGATGGGGGCCAGCCCCACTTCGCCATTGGCGTAGTACCTGAACGCGTCCGGCTGTCCCATGGAGACGATCTGCCGGCCCCGATCCGCCGGGCGGCGACTTGAGGGATCCTGTCCGTGGAGCGGGGCGCCCGAGAGGAGCAGCGCTGCGACGAGCAGACCCGCGGCGCGGGCGTTGACGACCTGGGGGGGTAGGATCATTGTTTCGAGACCTTGAGCACGTCGGGCTTTTCAGAGTCCCGAATGTACTACCGCCCCCGTCCCGGGTGGAGGTCATCGTGCTCCATCCGCAACGCCTCGGGCAGGGCCCCTCATGTCACATCGACTCCTCACGGTTGCAGGTCTTCTCTGCGTGGCAGGCCTCTTGACGCCCCCGAGTACTGCGAGGGCGCAGTCCGCAGGCTTTCCCCACACCATTGAGATCTGGGGCGGTGGCGGGTGGTGGTCGGGCGAGGAGGCGGAGAGTTACAGGGCCGGGGCCGGGACCGGAGCCACCGCCCTCTTCAACGTGGGGTGGCCCGTTCAGGTCGGGTTCGACCTGACCTCCAGCCGGTTCAAGACCGACGTGACCATTGGAGATCAGTCGGAGTTCGACGTGGACGAGTTCACGGCCAGCGGGGTCGTACGGCGGAGACTCGGGTCCTTCCCCCGGATCTACCCCTTCCTCGGCGCCCGGGTGGGATACACTCGGACCTCCGCCACGGTGGCGACGCTCCGGCTCGAGCAGAATGGCGTCCTGGTTGGACCGGCCCTGGGAGTCGAGGCGCTGCTGTCGGGGCGGCTCATGCTGGCCTTGACCGGCGAGGCTCTCTTCCAGAACTACGGCGACGCGGAGATCTTCCTCGACGATATCCGATTCGAGGACTCGGGCGGGTCCGCATGGCGTTATTGGGTGAAGCTCGGACTCTCCTGGATGTGGGGCCCCGACCGCGTCCCGTTCCAGAACCGCCGGGCGTCGGGGTACTGACGAGGGCCATCGGCGCCGGAGCTACCCGGTCCCGCCGGCCGCTTCCTCCGCCTGCTGGAGGTGCCGGTGCTGATGTCGGGCGATGATGACCAGCGTCGCGAAGAGGTTGAAGGAGACCGATTCCACGAAGGGGGACTGGATCCTCACCCCATCGATGGGGCGCCCCTCGCACGCCTCCACGAACTCCATCAGCTCCGACTGGAGGGTGCGAAACCGCTCGACCACCTCGGACCTGGGAAGCTCACCCCCGGGAACGAACGCGGCGGGAGCCTTCACCCGCCCCCGCCGTCTCCCGGCCACGCGGGGGAGTGGCCCCACCATCCGTCCGAACATCCAGCCCAGGGGACCCTTCCGCAGCCGGCCGCTCCCCCGCTCCCCGGAGGTAGGGACCGCCTCGAGCCCGGTGCGGAGGCGGGGGAGGTAGGCCTCGTGCGTGATGTTCAGGTGGGCCACGCATTCGGCGGCGGACCAGGACCCCGTCTGCGGCCGGCGGCGCCACCCTTCGTCCGAGAGGCCCTTCAAGAGGCGATCCAGGCGCTGGGAGGCGGCGCGGAGATCCTGCCGTACGGCTTGGAGTTGGGCGTCCATGGATCCGATCCGTGGGGTTGGGGGAGGAGCGGGGCGGTGAGCGGCGAGCGCCGGGTTACGGAACGCTCGCAGTGAACGCGGATGTCCTACGGGTCCTTGTCACCCCGTTCGGCACCCTCCGTGAGAGCCGCGACCCGGTGACCCGCATAGGTCTGGGGACCGGACCCGCGGAGAGCGGGAGGAAGGGACGCCGTGGTCTGTGACCGGTCCACGAGCTCTCGGCTGAAGAGACCTGCGACCCGGCCAACCGGCGGACGAAGGGACCTCACGGGGCGGTCGTACCGCAGGGGGGGGACCGGCGGCGTGGAGAATCCGTCCATGGAACCGCCGGTCGCACCATTCCGCGGGCTTGGCAGCAGACCGTCATCCCGCTCCGGAGCGAGGTCAACTGATCCTCCGCCCGGTCAGTGCCCGGACGAGCCGGTACAGGAATTCCTGTCCCTCATGGAAGTGCTCGATCCGGATCCGCTCGTCCTGGCCGTGGGCGCGCACATCATCCACGTCGTGGAAGATCCCGCTCACGCCGTAGACCGGAATCCCTGCATTCCGGAGGTAGAGCGCATCGGTGGCCCCCGTACTCATGACCGGAAGGACCGGCACGCCGGGCCACATGGCCGCCGTGATCCGCTCGATGTCCCCCAGCACTTCATCCGTAAGGGGGGAGGGGGGCGACGGTTGAGGCTCGTCGACGGGCGTGACGGTGATTTCCGAACCCGCCAACTCCTGCAACCGGGCCCGGACATCCGCAGGGTCGTGGGTCGGAAGGATCCGACAGTTCACGGTCGCCTGCGCCAATTGGGGAAGGGCGTTGTCCGCATGCCCTCCCTGGAGACGGGTGGCCACGCAGGTGGTCCGGAGACGCGAGTTGTACTGAGGCTGCGGGGCCAGGACCCCCAGCGCGTGGCTGTCGCCCGCGTCGGCCAGGACGGCCCGCATGGCTTCACCCATCTCCCCTCCGACGATCTCCGCGGTCCGGGTGAAGTACGCCGTCGTCACCTCGTTGAGCATGACGGGGAAGTCGTACGACTGGATGGACAGGAGAGCCCTGGAGAGATCGTAGATGGCATTCTTCTTCACCGGGAGGGACGAGTGCCCGCCGGGGTTGGTCGCTGCGAGGGTGAACGACTGGTAGACCTTCTCGCTGGCCTGGACGTTGTTGGAGATCCTGCGACCGCCCCGCTCCATCCCGCCGCCCCCCTCATTCAGGGCATATGCGGCGTCGATCCAGTCTCGCCGGTGCTCCAGGAGCCATTGGACACCGTTGTGGTCACCTCCTTCCTCGTCGGCTGTGAGGGCCACCACGATTCCCCGCTCCGGCACGAACCCCTGGTCCCTCATGCGGATGAGGTTCGCGATGTAGATCGCCGCCTCGTCCTTGTCGTCGGTGACGCCCCGTCCCCAGAAGTAGCCGTCACGCTCGAGGAACTCGAACGGCGGAACGCTCCAATCCGCTGGGTCGGCGGCTACCACGTCGATATGAGCCAGCGCCAACAGGGGCTTGAGACCCGGGTCCCGGCCCGGGTACCGCACCACGAGATTCCCCTTCGTGGGAGTCGGGCCGTCCACCAGGATGTCCTCCTCCGGGAATCCGGCGGCGCGGAGGCGGTCCGCCATCGCCTCCGCCGCGGCAGTGATGTTCCCGTCGTCGACGTTCGTGTCGATCTCGATCAGCTCCCGAAGGAGGTCTCGAGCCAAGTCCCGGTACTCACGAGGCGAGACGTTCTCCTGGGCGGCGGTAGGCTCTACCGCGAGCGCGAGCATGGGCAGCACCGCGAACGCTGCTGCCAGGTGGGCCGCGATCCGGCGAGCGGCCCGAGGAAGGGTGCGGGGCATGGGCTCTTCCATTGTGAGGGGAGCCGGGAATCTCCCGCAGGCCCTCGCCGCGGGCAAGAATGCCCGAATCTCCGACCCAGCCTCGGCGCTCTCCTCAGCTGTCTGGAAGGACGCATCCGGGGGCCCGGGCAGCAGTCGAGGTCCGTCTTGGCTAACTTCCCCGGGTCCCTCGGCCCCCGCCCGGGGCCACACCCGGGCACCTTCGTGTCCCCGGCGGACCCACCGCCCACCTCTACGTCAACACCAGGTCATCATGGGCTCCGGTACGAACATCTCCTGGCTGATTCTACTCCTCACGGCGCTCGTCGCCTGCGAGCCCGTAGACGGCCCTTCGACTCCGACGCCCGACGACGTGGCCGCCGGACTCCTCACCGCGATCCAACTCGAGGGTGAGGAGCCCGACACCCACCTGCTCGAGGAGCGCATGGAGCGCTACAACGTGCCCGGGGTGAGTGTGGCGGTCATGGACGACGGGCAGGTCGTGTGGGCACGGGGTTGGGGCGTCGCGGACCGGGAGACGGGCCGGCCGGTGGAACCCACGACCCTCTTCCAGGCGGCTTCCATCTCCAAGCCGGTGGCTGCCCTCGCCGCCATGACCTTCGTCGAGGAGGGGAGGGTGGCACTCGACGCACCCGTGAACGACTACATGACCAGTTGGCGTGTTCCGGACAACGAGTTCACCACGGATTCGGTCGTGACCTTACGGGGCCTCCTCAGCCATACCGCCGGGCTCACGGTCTGGGGGTTCCCCGGCTATCGGAAGGACGAGCCGTTCGGCGACGCGGTGATCGCCAGTAACGTCGAAGTCCTGGATGGACTTGGGAATACTCCGGCCGTACGGGTCTACAAGGAGCCAGGGGTCAGCTGGCAATACTCCGGCGGTGGCTACACGGTCATGGAGCAGATGCTGGAAGACCTCGCGGGGCTGCCCTTCGAAGAGGTGGTGCGGCAGCGGGTCCTGGACCCTGCAGGCCTGCGGATCTCCACCTACGCGCAGCCACTGCCCGAGAGTCGATGGGACGAAGCCGCCCGGGGGTACCGGGCCGATGGGACCGAGGTGGAGGGGGAGTGGCACAACTACCCCGAGCAGGCTGCGGCAGGGCTTTGGACCACCCCCACCGAATTGCTCACCCTCTCTTCGCATCTGCGCGCAGTGCTCGCCGACCCTGCCTCGGGGGGGGTCGTCTCGGCGGAGACGCTGGCCGAGATGTTCATGCCATACCGTGAGGGTGAGGAGGGCTTCAACAGCTACGGACTCGGATTCGGGATCGGTCGGGAGGGAGACGACATCACCTTCGGCCACGGCGGCTCGAACGAGGGATTCAAGGCCCAGTGGGTCGTCTATCGGGACCGGGGTGATGGTGCCGCCGTCATGACCAACGGAGATCAGGGAAGCGCCCTCGCCGCCGAGATCCTGCGGTCGATCTCCCAGGCGTACGACTGGCCCGGATACAAGCCGACGATCCGGACTGCGCGGTTCCCTTCAGGGGAGGAGCTCGCGGTCTTCGAGGGACGCTACGTCATGGAAGGCGGAGAGATCGAGGCGAGGGTCCGGGCGGCGGAGGGGATGCTGGAGGTCGACGTTCCGGGACAGGGGACGGTCACCCTCCACGCCGATGCGGAAGCGCCCGATTCCTTCTTCGACCTGGAAGACGGCCAGACCATCGTCTTCGAACGAGACGAGGAGGGCGAGGTCGTGGCCCTGGTCGCCGGGGGACAAGCCCGACTGCAGCGCGTGGAGGCGGCGCCTTAGGTCAGCGTCCGCCGGATCGGCGCGAAGATCGGCCGGTGGGGTCCCATCTCGGCACACCCACCGGCCCACTTGGACACGATCCTCACCCCACGGGGAGGATCCGCACCTCGTTCGCGTTGAAGAGCGGGACCAGGACCCGGTCTCGGGTGTGATCCACGCCGATGTCGGCAGGTGCCTCCAGGTCCGGCATCACGCATTCCAGTCCCCCGTCCGGGTCGAGGGCGTGAATGCAGGAGGTAGCCCAGTTGGACACCAGCGCCCGTCCGTCCGTCAGGAAGTGGATCCCGTCCAACTGCCCCCCCTCCACGGCCAGGATCTCCTCCTTCTCATCCTGACCGGTGATCCGGAAGATCCGGCCGGACATGAAGGTCACCACGTAGACCTCTCCCCCGAAGATGGCCACCCCGTTGGGTGCACCGAAATCCGGATCCCGCACTGCCGCAGCGGCTTGCGTGCCGAGGACGTGGTAGACCGCGTCGGCCCCGACGGGCGTGAAGGTGGCGTCCAAACCGCTGTCGGTGACCAGGACTCCCGCCTCCGGGTGGGGCGCCACATCGTTGAGGAACGTGGCCCCCGGAGGACAGACCTCCCCGGCGGGTGCCCCCGTCTCCAGTTCGAAGAGCCGTACGCAGTCGATATCCGCCACGTACAGGAGTTCGTCGTCGATGGCCATTCCCTTCGGGGCGTTCAGCGTCACACCATCCGCCGCGCCATCGATCCACCTCAACTCCAGGACCTCTCCCTCCGGAGAGAGCTTCGAAATGAAGCCGTTGCCGTCCTTATCCAGGGCGGCCCCGTTGATGTTGGAGACCAGGTAGACGTCCCCGACCCGCTCGTGCAGGACCGACTCGGGAGTCGCGAAACCGACCCCTGCCACGGTGATGGCGCCGGAAGGCTCGGCGGCCGCCGGGACCGCCGACACATCGGCCTCCCCCTCCGGCATCCCGCCCTCCTCCGTACCCCCGCAGGCTGCGATCAGGAGGGTGACGGTCGTCAGGGCGACGAGTCTCGGGAGGAGGAGCCGGAGCGATGCGAGGCCAGGAGTGGTGCGGGAGGGCACCGCTTCGAATGCCGCGGTGAAGGAAGGCGTGAGGTCGTTCATGGCGTGTTCATCTCCCAGAGGTTTCGTCGAATGTAGACGCTGGTGGCTCCCCGAGCACTGCTGGGCATGACACTCATTCCCGCCCCACCCCCACCTCCCGGACCGGGGTGAAGGGACGCGGGGGCCGCACGTAGGGCCTGACCAGGCTCTCGTGGCCATCCGGACCTACCGCGGCGATGCCGAAGATGTGGTCGTCGATGGAGATGTCCTCCATGACGAACTCGGATCCAGGCCCCACGTAGATCTCGTGCGCCCAGTCGGGGGACCAGGCCTCCCTCCAGACGATTCGGTAACCCGCCGCGCCCGGGCTCTCCTCCCAGCGGAGGTGCGCCGCGTAACCGGACTCACCCCGGCCCAGCATGGGTCCCCGCCCCAGGTCCACGATGGGAGCCGGCGGAGCCATGGCCACCGTGGCGACGGCGGCGGCATTGACCCGGGCGTTCCGGGCGAGGTAGGCGAAATCGACCCCCCCCAGGGTGTCGGCTGGCTCATGCTGGCGCGAATAGTTCTCCCGGGACTCGCTGAAACGCACCCCGGGGAAGCCCAGCCGGTTGAAGGCTGTGTGATCACCGCCGCGGCCGAACCGGTCCTCGCGGGCGATGAGTCGGACTTCATGTCCTGGAACGTAGAGCGTTCCCCAGCGCCGGATGAACCGGGCCATCTGCCGTGACATGGAGTCCATAGGCCCTTCGGAGAAGACCCGCACCGTGCGGCTGTCCAGGATCCCGTTTCCTCCCGACGAGTTTCCGATGATGTCGTTGTTGAAGACCGCTTCGATGCGAAGGGAATCCCGTACCGCCTTCTGGGCATGCAGTGTGGCACCCACCAACCCTTCCTCCTCCGCGGCCAGGGCGATGAAGACCAGGGTGGCGTCGAACTCCAGCCCGCTCTGTGCGAAGACGCGTGCCAACTCCATGGTCAGGACCGTCCCGCTTCCGTCGTCGTTGGCCCCGGGGGCCGAGTTTTCCCAGCGCGACCAGTCGAAGCGCCCGGTGTCCCTCCGACGGGCTACCGAGTCGTAGTGGCCGCTCACGTACACCCGGCGCGGACTCCGGCCCGGGAGGACGGCCATGACATTGCACAGCTCCACCTCCCCCGGGATCCGACCCTGTGCCGGAATCGTGAAACAGTCGAGCGACGCTTCGAGCCTGGGCGAGAAGCCGCGGAACTGCTCCAGGATGTACTCGCGTGCCGGGACGATTCCCCGCTCCGGGGCCAGGTCCACACTCATCGTGTGCCGCGTTCCGAAGCTGGTCAGGACTGCCAGGTACTCCTCCATCCGCTCGGGCGACACCTGGTCGAGGATCGCTTCGATATTGGGATCGCGGGACGGGACCCCCTGGCCAGACAGCGCCGACCACCCTGCCGAGGGAAGGGCGAGGAGGAGGAGCGTCAGGGCCGCAGCGGTGACGCACGGGGCCGCAAGGCTTCGGTCGGGGCGGGTGATGGCCTGGGAGGTCATGGAGTGGGGGGTTGGAGGGAAACCGGAAGGCTCAGGCTGGCCGAGCGCCCAGACAGCGTCAAGGTCGGCGGGGACGAGACTCCATGGTGGTTGTCGGGGCACCGGGTATGGGCGGGGTGGCATGACAGCGGGTGGACGGGCGCCTCGCGCGGCGAGCCCGAGGGTCCCATCATGCCACCGGCGGACCCGCGCCGGTGGCCCCTCATGGGGCCGCGCAGCGGGGAGACACGGAGGCCATGGAGCGAACCCCGATCTTTCGGACCCCAGCGGGACACGCCCCTCATGGGAATGGGATTCAAGGGCTTCCCCAATGTCGCGCGAGTTCTGGTGGAGAGTGGAGAACGGTGCCGACCTCTCCGCCCGGAACGGGGCTGGCGCGACGGCGCTCCACTTCGCGGCCATGTTCGGACGTTTGGCGGTCGTGGGCCTCCTGGTGGAGGCCGGCACCGACGTCGACGCGACCGACGGAGACGGCCGGACCCCCGAGGAGGTTGCGCGCTTTCAGGGGCACGAAGCGGTGGCGGAACGGCTGAGGGTGACGTGATGAGCTGGTGGGCAACCCCCTCGCAGAAACCATAGTCCCACGGGGTACGTAGGATCATCCTGCCCGCTCCCGGCCCTCGGACCAGTGGGGCCGCCCGCCACCGAACCCCACCCGACGATGATCGAGACCGTCTCCCTGCCGGGGCATCCGGCACGCGTGTTCACCTTCCTCCTGGCCGGTCTGTTCCTGACCGGAACCGCGTCAATGGCCCAGGAGGCCGGGGACGGGCTGGAAGACCACGTGACCGCCAGGCCGATTCATCGGGCCGTCCGGGCCACCGGCGAGATCGCCGTGGACGGGGTCCTGGACGAGGCGGCGTGGTCGGCGGCGCCCATCATCGACCGGTTCGTTCAGGTGGACCCCGAGGAGGGCCAGCCGGCGAGCGAGCGGACCGAAGCCCGGATCCTCTACGACGACGAGGCCCTCTACATCGGAGTCCGCCTTCACGACCGGCAGCCGGTGCAGAGCCGCCTGGGACGGAGGGACATGGCTCTCCTGGACTCGGACTGGCTGGGTGTGGTGATCGACTCGTACCACGACCACCGGACCGGGTTCACCTTCGACGTCAACCCCGCGGGAGTTCAGCGTGACGCGGTGAAGTCCGTCAACGCCGAGGGGAGGGAGTCGGACGACAATTCATGGGACGCCGTGTGGGATGTGGCCACCACGGTGGACGAGGGTGGCTGGACGGCGGAGTACCGGATCCCCTTCAGCCAGATTCGGTTCTCCCAGGAGCGGGAGCAGACCTGGGGAATCCTCCTGGAGCGAATGATCGGGCGGCGGGCCGAGTACTCGACCACGACGTACGTCCCCAAGATCGAGCGGGGCGGAATCCCCAGCTTCGGACACCTCCTGGGAGTCTCGGACATCGAGCAGGGGAACCGGCTCGAGCTCCTCCCCTACGTCGTGGCCCGCAACGAGCGGATCGATCCCGGCGTCAATCCCTTTCGCGAGGACTCGGAGAGCTTCGGCTCCGCGGGGCTGGATCTTCGCTGGAGAGCCACGTCGACCCTCACCCTCAACGCAACCCTGAACCCCGACTTCGGCCAGGTGGAAGTAGATCCGGCAGTGGTGAACCTCGGGGTCTACGAGACGTTCTTCGAGGAGAAGCGACCCTTCTTCGTGGAAGGAAGCGAGATCTTCGACTTCGGGCGCAACACGTCGGGGGGTCAGATGTTCTACTCCCGACGGGTGGGCCGGGCCCCCCAACTGGCCCCTCCCGGTCCCGCGGACGCACCGGAGGGAACCACGATCCTGGGTGCCGGCAAGTTCACAGGGAAGACCTCCAACGGGTGGAGCCTGGGACTCATCGAGGCGGTGACCCAGGAGGAGAAGGCCCGCTTCATGGATCCGGCGACGGGCGCCGAGCAGGACTTCACGGTCGAGCCCATGGCCAACTACCTGGTGGCTCGAGGGCGTCGGGATCTGCGTCAGGGGCTCTCGGCGCTGGGGTTCATGCTGACGGCGGTGAACCGCCGTCTGAGCTCCCCTGCGTCGGAGGCCTGGCTGAGGAGTGGGGCCTACAGCGGCGGCCTGGACTTCCGTCATGAGTTCGGGGATCGGGCCTGGCTCTTTCAAGGATCCGCCGCCTGGAGTCACATCCGGGGGAGCCCGGAGGCGCTGGTCCGGGTCCAGACCGCCGGGAACCACTTCTTCCAGCGGCCGGACGCCTCCCACCTCGATGTGGAGACGGACGTGACCTCCATGACCGGGCACTCGGTGGGCCTCTCGCTCACCCGCCAGGCGGGGGAGCATTGGCGCGGCGAGGTCGCGGTGGCGGAGACGTCTCCGGGGTACGAGGTGAACGATCTGGGCTTCCAGATCCGCACCGACCGGCGGGACCTCCAGGCCAACCTCTCCTGGGTCCAGACGCGGCCGGGTGCTTTCTTCCGGAACTACTCCATCGCGTTGGACAACCGGCTCGAGCACAACTTCGACTGGGAGCGGATCCAGGCGGTTACCGCCCTGGGCTTCTCGTTCCGAACGCTGGACTTCTGGAACGTGGAAGTAGGGGTGAGCCGGTCCCACCGGGCGCAGGACGATCGCTCGACCCGGGGCGGCCCCCTCATGGAGCGGCCCGCCACCACCGGCACCACCCTTCACCTCGGCACGGACTCCCGGAGGGCGTTGGCCTTCGGCCTCCTGTTCAATGGAACGCGGGACGCATACGACGGGTGGAGTGCTGGAGGGGGGTTGAGGATCTCGTTCCGCTCCGACCGGTGGAACGTCACCACCGGTCCCGCCGTCTTTCGGGGCCTTACGCAGGCACAGTATGTGGCCACGATTCCCAACGAGGCGAACGCCTCCACCTACGGAGCCGATTACATTTTCGCCCCCCTCGAGCGTACCGAGGTCTCCTTCACCACGAGGCTGAACGTCACCTTCACGCCCAGGCTCTCCCTCGAAACCTACGTTCAGCCCTACATCGCCTCCGGGGACTACAAGGCCCCCGCACAGCTGGTCCAGCCGGGGAGCTACGACTTCGCGCCCCGACTGGACCTGGTCGAGTCCGGCGCCTTCGACCCCGACTTCAACCTTCGCTCCCTGCGCGGAAACGCCGTGCTCCGTTGGGAGTGGCGGCCCGGCTCCACGCTCTACCTGGCCTGGCAACAGGTCCGAACGGACTACGCGTCGGGAGTGGGCGACTTCGAGTTCGGACGCGACCGGAGGGCACTCTTCGACGCCCCGCCGGACAACATCTTCCTGATCAAGGTGAACTACTGGCTCACGCCCTGAAGGGATCACCACGCAGGGACGCGCTGTAGCGGTGTCGGACCTGTCGCCGGTCCTCCGGGGATCGGAGGCCGAATTGAGGAGACCGCATTCGGTTGCGTAGATTCTTCGGGCCATGGACGATCAGCCCAAGCCACCTGCCGAAGGCCCCCCCGAGGGACCGGGACTGAGCTCCCGGGAGGAGCGGGAAGCCCTCCTGGGGGAGATCCTGGCTCAGGCCGATGCACCCGCCAAGCCTTCTCCCGATGCGCCCTCCCTGAGCTCGGAGCAGGAACGGGAGGCCATGCTGGCGGAGGTGGCCCGGGATTCCGAAGCCCGTGAGGTGGGCCGCCGACCGACCGGCCCGCGTCGCGCCACGACCCCCCTCCGCCTGGCCGTCGCGCTCCTGTCGACCGCCGTGGCCGGTTGGCTCTGGCTCTTCCCTCCCGCCTTCCTCGGCCCACCTCCGGGGGGGGAGATGAGTACCGCCCGTATCGAGGCGGGACTCCGCATGGCTGTGGCGCTGCAAGCGGAGCGCATTTTCGCACACCGGGACCAGGTGCGCCGACTCCCGGACTTCCTCCGGGAGGTGGGAGACTCTCTGCCCGGGATCCTCTACCGACGGCTCGACGGAGGAACCTTCCTGCTGCTGGGGCGCGCCGGGGACGTCGAAGTGGAGTACCGGTCGGATCAGCCACTGGCGGAGTTCATCGCCCCGGCACTTCGAACGTTGGAGACCCCACCGTGAGGCGGGGCTACACGGTGGTGGAGGTCGTCATCGGGCTCTCGGTCCTGGCCATCGGCGCCGCCCTCACCCTTCCAGCCCTGCGGACCGCCCGTCTTCAACGAGACGCCCGGGAAGTGGTCACGGCCATCCGCACGGTGGAGGCGGCCGCACTCCAGGCCCGTGGACTGGACCTGGAGTACTCCAGTGCGCCCGTGGGAGAGATCCCTTCGGAGTTGGCCGATCTTCTTCCCTCCGAGTTCACCTTCACTCGCCCCGGGTTCCGCATGGGCTGGGGTCACTGGACGCTCGGGCGGAGCCTCGGTCCTCTCATGGAAGGCGATGCGGTGGGGACGGTCGTCGTCGAGATCCCAGACCCCGCGCTCCAGGAGGCCGTCCTTCGACTCGTCCGACCATCCCTCTGGTACCGGGTCGACGACCGGTTCGCCTTCCTGCTCCCGGAGCGGTGAGGGTTGCACCTCACGTAGCGTGAGGGTTCAACTTGGGACACCCTGAGTTTCTCGATCCGGATCCCACGCCGTGGAAGAGTCATTGAAGGTGGGGGAGTTGGCCCGCCGCACGGGGCTGACCGTGCGTACGCTCCACCATTACGAGGAGATCGGACTTCTGCTCCCGGCCCGCCGCAATCGGGCTGGGCACCGGCTGTACGGCAGACCCGAGGTCCGGCGACTTCACCAGATCATGTCCCTCAAGCACCTCGGGCTTTCCCTGGAGGAGATCAAGAGCTCTCTGGACGGTGACCACCGGTCGCTCCGGGAGATGCTCGACCTCCAGATCCAGCGTATCCGTGATCGAATCCACGCCGAGGAAGCGCTGTGTCGCGAACTCGAAGCGTTGAGCCGCCGGCTGGCGTCGGGGACCGAAGACGTGGGGCTCGGAGAGTTGGCGGACTCCGTGGGCCGAACGGTGCGGATGGAGCGCTACTACACGCGGGAACAGCTCGAGGCGCTGGAGCGGCGCGAGACCGAACTGGGACCGGAACGGATCCGCGTGGCCCAGCAGGAGTGGGTGGAGCTCTTCCAGGCCTTCGAGACCGCCATGAGCCGGGGGAAGCCCCCCGACCATCCCGACGTTCTGTCTCTCGCCCGCCGCGCCCGCCATCTCATCGGACTCTTCACCGGGGGGGACGAAGGCCTTCGGGCGTCACTGGACACCATGTACCGAAACGAGGAGCCGGAACGGATGATGGCCCAGCGAGGAATCACCATGGCACCGGGCCTCTGGACCTACATGCAGCAGGCTGCCGAGATGTTGGCAGAGGGGGAGTGACCGCGGGGACCGGCGCCGCACCGGCTCCGATCCCCGCATCCCATTGCCACATTGCCCGCCGCTACCCGACCGGCCGTCCCCCGTCCTGTTGAGCGATCAGCCGCTCCAACCGTTCCAGCTCGGCCACGATGTCCGTCAGCTCCGCCTTCAGCTGGTCGTGCCGCACGTACGCGTCCCTGCCCGGCTTCTGGTCCGCACGCTGAAGCATGCTGTACAGGTAGGAGAGCTGCGCCTGAAGCATGGGCGTCTGGTAGCTGCCCTCCTCCAGGGTATTGAGACGGTGGTCGAGGGATTCGAAGGCGGCCTTCGCCTCGCCCGTGGCACGCTGGATCCCCTGCTGCACGCGGTTGTTCACCGCCCGCTCCTCCGCCATGGTCTGCTGGATCGAGAGCGAGAGGATGTACTGCTCCTGCAGGTCCTGCTGGGTCACCCCGTCCGCCGCGACCCGCGGGTCGATGATGATGCGGGCCTCCCGGGAAAGCACCCGTCCCCCCGCCGAGAGCCGAATCTCATATACGCCGGGCGGTACCGGGGGCCCGCCCCGGCGTCCCTCGCCAAGACCGCCGAAGTCCCACACGAACCGGTTCATCCCGGGACGGGTGGTGAGAGACGCGGTGCCGGTCACCCGCGTGAAGGGAGCCCGCATCCCCTGGTCCTGCTCTCGACGCAGTCCGGGACCGCCCGCCTCGAAGGTCCGCAGCACCTGACCACCCCGGTCGCGCACTTCCAGAGAGAGGTCACCGGAGAATCCCTCCGGAATCCAGTAGTCCACCATGACTCCGCTGGGAGCCCACTGGGGGCTTACCTGGGCCCCTCCCGCCCCTCCACCGAAGCGGAATCCGCCCCGGACCCGGTACGTGTCACGGGGCTCCAGGAGCTGTACCGACTGCGGGTTCATCCCGTCGACCAGGGCGTGGAGCGGGGTGAGGTTGTCCATGACCCAGAACGACCGTCCCATGGTGGAGACGTAGAGGTTCTGGTCCACCACCTTCAGGTCCGTGACGGGCGTCACGGGTAGGTTCTGCTGGAACGACTCCCAGGTTGCGCCGTCGTCCATGGACACGAACATGCCGAACTCGGTGCCCGCGTAGAGAAGGCCCTCCCGGTCCGGATCCTCCCGTACCACGCGGGTGGGATGATCCACTGGAATCCCGTTCGTCCCGTCGGTGAGCCGGGTCCACGTCTCGCCGTAGTCCTCGGTCCGGTAGATGTAGGGCTGCAGGTCCCCCAGCAGATACCGGTACCCTGCCACGTACGCCTTCGCCGGATCGTGGGCGGAGGGATCGATGTTCTGGATGCGGCCCTCCGGCGGCATGTCCGGTGGCGTGACCTCGGTCCACGTGCTGCCCCCGTCCCGGGTGACGTGTACCGGGCCGTCGTTGGCACCCACCCAGATCACCCCCTGCTCCAGCGGGGACTCCTCGATCACGTAGAGGGTCGAGTAGTGCTCCTCTCCAGTGGCATCCCGGGTAATGGGTCCCCCGGACACCATCTGGCGCTCGGGTCGGAAGGCGGTGAGGTCCGGAGAGATGGTCTCCCACGTGACGCCCTCGTCGGTGGTCCGATGCACGAACTGCGAGCCGTGATAGACGATTCCCGGATCGTGAGGGGAAACCTCGATGGGGACCACCCGCTGGAACCGGTACTCCAGCTCGGCGGGATTCGTCCCGTACAGGTTCCACGCGCCCACGTAATACTGCTTCTCCTGTCCGGTCTCGGTGTTGTAGCGCCCGAAGCGTCCCTTGCAGTTGGCGTAGATGATGTTCGGCTCCCCGGGCTTGGGCACCGCCGGACCGGTCTCGCATCCGGCGGCATCCTTCCACCCCGCCCAGGCCGGCAGCTCCTCCGTGGGCCGGTCGCTGGGGACCATGATGGCGGTACCGTTGTCCTGCTGGCCCGAGTAGAGCCACCGCGGGAAACGGTCGTCGAAGTCCAGGGAGTAGAGCTCGGCGGTGGGCTGGTTGTTGCGAGACGACCAGGTTCGTCCTCCGTCTCGCGTGACGTTCGCACCGCCGTCGTTGGATTGAACCATGATTCGGGGATCGTCCGGATTGATCCAAAGGTCATGGTTGTCTCCGTGAGGCGTGCTCCGGCGCTCCCAGCTCTCGCCCCCATCCCCCGAGTACCAGAACTGCGTGGCGCTGACCCACACCTTGTCGGGGTCGGTGGGGTCCACGTCCACGTTGGTGTAATAGAAGGGGCGATCCAGGAGGGGCTTGTGGTTGCTCACCAGGCGCCAGGTGCGTCCCGCGTCGTCGGATCGATACAGCCCCTCCTCGGGCTCCTTCGTCTCCACCACCGCGTAGACCCGGTCCGGATCCGCCGGTGTCACGGCGAAGTCGATCTTTCCGATGAGACCGGAAGGGAGGTTCAACTGAACGTAGTTCCACGTGTCCCCACCATCTTCGGACCGCCAGATCCCGTCTTCCTCGGCAGACTCCGCCATCCCGGAAATGATGGTCCAGGGCTTCCGCTCACCGCGCCACATGGAGGCGTAGATCACGTCGGGATTGGTGGGGTGGAACTCCAGGTCGATGGCGCCGACCGAGTCGGAGGTGAAGAGCACCTGGTCCCAGCTCCGTCCACCATCACGGGTGCGGAACACACCTCGCTCGGGATTCTTCGTGAACGGATTCCCGAGCGCTGCCACGTAGGCGACATCCGGATCCTGCGGATGGATCTCCACTGCACCGATCTGCCCGGACTCCCGCAGCCCCAGGAAGCGCCAGGTGGCTCCGGCATCGTCGGACCGGTAGACGCCCCGTCCCAGGATCACGTTGCTCCGGATTCCGTCGGAACCCGTGCCCACATACACGACGTCCGCGTCGGACCGGGCGACCCGAATCGCACCGATGGACCCCGTGGCGAAGTACCCGTCGGAGACCGGGTACCAGTTCGCACCGTAGTCGTCCGTCTTCCAGACCCCACCCCCGGTGGCTCCCATGTAGAAGGTGCCCGGGTGCGACCGGTGCCCGGCGACGGCGGTCACCCGGCCACCCTGGGTGGGCCCGAGGAGCCGGTAGGAGAGCGAGTGGAGGACCGAGGGATCCGCCGTGTCCGGCGAGGGCCCGAGACCCAGAAGACCGAGGGAGACGAGGGCGCCGAGCGTGGCGCCGCGAGAGAACCGGAACATGGACTTCGACTCCGTCTGCGGCTGAAGTTCGCAAGCAGGCTGAACCGACAGATTGCCCGTCGCCGGCACGGGGGTCAACGTCCGGACCCAGTGGGTGGCCTCTCGGGCGGGTCGCTCCGACCTGGTGTCATGACCGAGGACCCGCGAGGTATCGCCCGCGTTGGGCCCGGCCCCCCGCCCCGGCAGAGGCGATCCGGTGTCAGCCCCCGGTCACGGCCCGGGCCTCGGCCTCGGTCCAGAGCCATGCGGCACCCCGGACACCGCTGGAGTCCCCGTGCTCGTGTCGGACCACCCGGGTCGTCACCTGGTCCGAGAAGACATGGGCGGGCAGGGCCCGGGCCACCCTCTCAGGAAGCCCGGGGAGGTTGGAGACCCCGCCCCCCAGTACCACCACCTCGGGATCCACGATGTTCACCACCACCGCCAGTGCCCGTCCGAGCCTCTCGACGTAGCGCTCCAGGGTGGCGGCAGCGACCGGTTCCCCTTCTCCTGCACGTCGGCCGATCTCGGCCGCGGTCAGCTCCTCCCCGGTCATCCTCGCGTGGTCCGCCGCCAGTCCAGGTCCCGACAGCCAGGTCTCCACACACCCACGGTGCCCGCAATAGCACTGCGGTCCGGGCCGCTCGTCGTCTCTCGGGGCCGGGAGCGGGATGTGCCCCCATTCGCCCGCCACGAGGTTGGCCCCGGCCACCACCTTGCCGTCCAGGACGATGCCCCCTCCGACTCCGGTCCCCAGGATGACTCCGAAGACGCTGGCGGCTCCTGCGCCGGCGCCGTCCGACGCTTCGCTCAGGGCGAAGCAGTTGGCATCGTTCATCACCCGCACCGGGCGCTCCAGCACGTCGGCCAGGTCCCTGTCCAGTGGCTGCCCGATGAGCCAGGTGGAATTCGCGTTCTTCACCAGCCCGGTCCCCGCAGAGACCGTCCCTGGGATGCCCACCCCCACCGTGCCGTGGCCGGCCAGGGCCCGCTCCGCCTCGGCCACCAACCCGGCGATGCAGGACAGGGTTCCGCGGTAGTCCCTGGGCGTGGACACCCTCCGGCGGTAGAGGCCCTCCCCCGCACGGCCGAGGGCGACGATCTCCGTCTTCGTTCCACCCAGGTCGATGCCCAGGCGAAGCAGGGGAGGGGTCACCGGTGCTACTCGTCTCGCAGGAGGGTCATGGGGTCCGCCCGAGAGGCCCGGAAGGCCGGGATGCCGGCCGCCACCAAGGCCGTGAGCACCAGGAGGACGGCCGTGCCTCCGTAGCTCATCGGGTCCGTGGAAGCGACCTGGTACAGGAGGGACGATGCGAAACGACCGGCCGCCCACGCCAGTCCGAATCCCGCGAGCAGCCCCGCACCCACCGGTACCAGGCTGCGCGTCAGCACCCGCCCATGGATGCTCCCGGCGTCGGCACCCAGGGCCATGCGCACGGCCACCTCCCGCATCCGTTGCCCCACCGCGTAGCTCACCACGCCGTAGAGCCCCACCACCGCAAGGGTCAAGGCGAGAGCGGCGAAGCCACCGAGAAGCCAGGCCAGAAAGCGGTCGGGCCCGAGGGCAGCCCGGACCTGCTCCTCCATGGGAGTGACGGCCGTGGCGGCCAGGTTCGGGTCCATCTCCGCCAGCGTGGCTCGTATCGCCGGCGTCAGCGAAGTGGGCACCAGGCCCTCGGAGACCCGAAGCGCGAAGAAGAGCGCGCCCCCGGGATACTGCCCGTTGGCGATATAGAAGGCGGACCGCCAGTCGTCGCGGACGTCGAAGTTCCGGATGTTCTCGACCACCCCCACGATCTCGAACCACAGCGGATCTTCACCGCTCCCCAGATTCAGCCGGCTTCCGATGGGATTCATGTCGGGGAAGTAGCGCTGCGCCAGCGTCTCGTTGATGACCACCACCGGGGGGCTTCCCGGCACGTCCCGGGCCTGGATCCCCCGCCCGGACAGGAGCCTCAGCCCCAGGGTCTCCATGTAGGTCGGCGTCACCCTCCGGACCCACGCCGTAGGTTGGCGCCCAGGCTCTGGCTCCGGGGCTCCTTCGAGGCGGAAGTCCACGTCTGAGTCGAAGCCGGCCAGAGGGAGAGCGGTCACACCTCCCACCCCCTCCACGCCGGGGAGGGCACGCAGGCGGTCCTCCAGGGTCCGGAGGAAGTCGGCCCGGGTGTTCCGGTCCCGGTAGGCCTCCCCCGGGAGACCGAGGAAGAAGGTCAACACCCCTCGCGGCTCGAATCCCAGGTCCACGCTGCGGAGCTGCGCGAGCGAACGTGTGAGGAGGCCTGCGGTGCACAGGAGGGCTACGGCCAGGGACACCTGCACAACCACGAGCCCGCCGCGCAGGTGGAGTCCTCCAGATCCAGGTCCGCCGCGCCCCCCGCTGGTCAGGGCGCGCCGGAGGTCGCCGCGGCCCGCTCGAAACGCGGGGAGAAGCCCGGTGACGACAGCAACCAGGATGGTGGTGAGGGCCGCGGCCCCCATCACGCGGACGTCGACGGCGATCGATTCCAGGCGGGGAGTCCCGTTGGGAGCCAGCGCCACGAGTCCCCGCGTCCCGAGGACACCCAACCCGAGGCCGACGAGCCCGCCGACCCCGGCGAGGATCCCGGCTTCTACCACGAGTAGCCGGACGACGCGCCCCCGGCCGGAGCCCAGCGCCGCCCGCACCGCGAATGCGCCCTCGCGGGTGGCGTTCCTGGCGAGCAGGAGGTTGGAGACGTTCACACAGGCCAGGAGAAGGACCAGGACCACCGCAGCCAGGACCAGGACCAAGGCCGTCCGTGCCTGGGCTACCATGTCGCCTCGCAGCTCCGCGACGGTGAAGGTCATCCCCGAGTTGTGCTCCGGGTATACCCCCTCCAGGCGGGTGGCCAGCGCCGTGAGCTCCGCCTGAGCCGCCTCGAGAGTCACCTGCGGGGCAAGGCGCCCGATGGCACGCCAGGAGAAGTTCCCACGCACGTCCGCGACGGCCGCCGCATCCACCTGAGCCAGCCCGAAGATCTCGGAACCAGCCTGGATCGGAGCCTCGAATCCCGCTGGAAGAACGCCGATCACCTCGAACGTGGTCCCGTTCAGGACCAGGGTCTCTCCCACGGCATCAGGGTGGGCGCCCAGGACGTCTTGCCAGAGTCTGTGGGACACCACGACCACGTTCGGCCCCCCGGCGACGTCCTCCTCCGGCAGAAAGAGGCGCCCGAGTACCGGCTCCCCGCCCAGGACCTCGGCGAGGGTTCCCGCCGTGACGACGCTCCCCGAGAGTTGGGTGGGCGTCCCGCGGCCGGTAAGAACGGGAAGCCATCCCGTGTAGATCCCCACCTCGTGGAACGCTCCGACCTCCTGCCGGACGTCGTGGATGTTGGGATACCCCCACCACTCCCTTTCCGGGCCGCCGCGCTCGGTCACGTCGACCCACAGAGCCACGAGTCGGTCCGGCTGGGGAAACGGGAGGGGCCGAAGGAGGATTCCGTAGACCAGGGAGAAGATCGCGGTGGTGGCACCGATGCCCAGCGCCAGCGTGAGTCCTGCCACGAGGAGGGTCCCAGGATCCCTCCGCCACTGCCGTAGTCCAACCCGGAGGTCCGTCCCGAACCCGTCGAGCCACCCGCGTATCCGCATCGTCCACCTCCTCCTCTTCATCTCACGCTCGACCGCCGCTCGGACCCGGTCGGGATCGCCGAACCTCCGCCGGGCCTCCTGCCAAGCTCCTGCCTCGGACCAGCCCTCCGACATGAGCCGCCGGGCCCGCGACTCGATGTGGAACTCCACTTCGTCCCGGGCCTCCTCCTCTCCCTCCAGGTCGGGACCTCCAATCCTTGGGGTCACCGGGCTGCACCAGGCTTCAGCGCCGCCGACACGGCCCTGGAATACCGGTCCCACTCCTTCATCGCCTTTGTCCGCGCTTCCACGCCCTGCCGCGTGAGCCGATAGTACCGCGCTCTCCGGTTGTTCTCGCTGGCCCCCCACTCGGACGTCAGGAACCCCTTCCGCTGGAGACGGTGAAGGGCCGGGTAGAGCGTCCCCTCTTCCAGGAGGAGGTCGCCCGCCGTGCTCGTTTCGATCCACTCGGCGATTCCATATCCGTGCTTGGCACCCCCCTCCCCCAGGGCCGCCAGAATCAACAGGTCGACAGTTCCCTTCAGGAGGGTCACGCTGGTATCGGTCATGGCCATGGCTCCGGTTCCGGAACGCCTCCCTGACTGGGCACACGGATGAATCCAGCCACTCCGTCGGACGACGGTCCCCTAGCAATACCAGGGGAAGTTGGCCACTCTCCCCTTGGAATGCAAGGGGAGTGAGGATGGAACCCTGCGGTCGGGTGCGGGGGTCATGTTTGCGCCCGACTCCCCTATGTCCGCCCTCCCCGATCGACTCTCACACCGAGCTCCCCGTGCCCCATCCGTTCGTCCGCCCCGACCCCGTCCGCCCCGGCGAGGAGTCCGTCTGGCAGTATCCCCGCCCCCCCGTCCTGGAGCCGGTGGATAAGCGCATCCGAGTGGTCTTCAACGGTCAGGTCGTCGCGGACACCCGCGGCGCCTGGCGGGTCCTTGAGACCAGCCACCCCCCCGTCTACTACCTCCCGGAAGGGGACCTGCGCATGGACTTCCTGGAAGAAGCCGGCGGCGGCTCCCTCTGCGAGTGGAAGGGCGCCGCCCGCTACTGGACCCTCCGTGTCGGGGACGCCGTGGCGGAGCGAGTGGGGTGGAGCTATCCCCACCCCTCTCCCCGATTCACGGCCCTGAAGGGCCTCATCGCCTTCTACGCCAGCCCCATGGAGTCGTGTACCGTCGACGGCGTGGAGGTGGAGCCCCAGCCCGGAGGCTTCTACGGCGGTTGGATCACTCCGGAGATCAAGGGGCCCTTCAAAGGAGGGCCGGGGACCTGGGGCTGGTGACCATCCGCACCCTGCTCGTGGTTTTCGGGGACCAGCTCGACCCGTCCGTCCCCGAGATTCTGGGGCTGGAGCCGGACCGGGATGCCCTTTGGATGGCCGAGGTGGACGAGGAGATCACCGCGGTCCCCTCCCACAAACGCCGCATCGCCCTCTTTCTGGCCGCCATGCGGCACTATCGGGACGCCCGACGGGGGGAGGGGTTCGATGTCCACTACCACGAGCTGACCACCGACCCGGGTGGGGACAGGTGCCCCGACTTCGCCACGCTCCTGGCTGCGGATCTCCGGAGACTGGCCCCCGAGCGGGTGGTGGCTGTTGAACCCGGCGACCACCGCGTGCGGGAGGTACTGCTTCGGGCAGGGCAGGATGCGGACCTGCCCCTGGAGATCCTCCCGGACCCCCACTTCCTTTGCTCCCTGGACGACTTCCGGACGTGGGCTGCGGGACGCCGGCGCTTCCTCATGGAGGACTTCTACCGGTGGATGCGGAAGCGTACCGGGTGGCTCATGGACGAGGGAGGACACCCGGCGGGAGGTGAGTGGAACTTCGACAAGGCAAACCGCGCCTCGTTCGGTAAGGATGGACCGGGGCCCATTCCCGCCCCACCCACCTTCGAGCCGGACGACGTCACCGCCGAGGTTCTGGCGTTGGTGGACGCCCGGTACGCAAGCCATCCCGGCCACCTGGCGGGCTTCGGCGAGGCGGTAACACCAGCCCATGCGGAGGAGGCCCTCGAGGCGTTCATTCGGGACCGGCTCCCGAGGTTCGGGACCTACCAGGACGCCCTTTGGCAGGGGAAGCCGTTCCTCTACCACTCCCGCCTTTCCACGGCACTGAACCTCAAGCTGATTACCCCGAAGCGTTGCCTCGAGGCGGCGGTGGGGGCGCTGGACGCGGGCCGGGCTCCCCTGAACTCCGTGGAGGGCTTCGTCCGGCAGCTTCTTGGCTGGAGGGAGTACGTCCGGGGAATCTACTGGACCTTCATGCCGGAATACGCCGAGCGGAACGCCCTGGACTGTGACGACGTGCAGGTCCCCGCCTTCTATTGGACCGGTGAGACCGAGATGGTCTGCGTCCGCGATGCCCTGCGCAACGTCCTGGACCACGGATACGCCCACCACATCCAGCGCCTCATGGTGTTGGGACTCTTCGCCCAGCTGGCAGGGGTCCACCCCTACCGTTTCCACCTCTGGCACATGGCTCTCTACCTCGATGCCGTGGACTGGGTGTCCCTCCCGAACACTCTGGGGATGAGCCAGTTCGGCGATGGCGGTCTGGTGGGAACCAAGCCCTACTGCGCCTCCGGCCGGTACATTGACCGGCAGGGAAATCACTGTGCCGGGTGCCGCTACGACCCGGCCGAAGCGTTGGGGCCGCAGGCCTGTCCCTTCACCACCCTCTATTGGGATTTCCTGGACCGACACCGGGGGCGTTTCGGCGACAACCGCCGAATGACCTTCCAGGTGCGAAATCTGGAGAGAAAGACGGACGCGGAGCTGGAAGCCATCCGGACTCGTGCCGGTGAGATCCGGGATGCGCTCCAGGCGGGTCCGCCTCTCTGACATCGCGGAGGAAGGAGCATGACCCGACGCAGCCGCGTCTCCCGCACCGCCACGTTGGCCCCCTGCTCGTCTCCGCCACCCAACCGAATGGCGGCTTCGTGAACGCTGCACAGGAGCCGGCCGACACCCGGACCGGGGGATGCACCCCGGCCAAGGACGCCACGATCATCGGATCCGGCCCGGGGAGTGCCCCCGTGGTGATCCGGAGCGTGAAGATCGGCGAGTTTCCGTCCAACGTCGACGACCGGGCCGACTCGGAAATGTTGGCAGTGCAGGGGCGGGCCCGCTGACCGCGTCGGTGAGGGACATCCGAATCCCCCTGGATGGGCCGCTCGTCGAGTCCAGGTTCGTCGAGCGGCCCAACCGCTTCCTCCTCCGGTGCCGGGTCCCGGGTGAGAGGGTGGTGCAGGAGGTGCACATGGCGGATCCCGGTCGGCTCCGGGAGCTCCTGATCCCCGGCCGTCGGGTGTGGATCCGACCCGCCGCCGGGCCGGGCCGGAAGACCCGCTGGTCCGCGGTGCTGGTGGAAAGACCGGACGGCGAGGGCGTGGTGAGCATCGACACGTCGCTCCCGAACCGTCTCATCCGCTTCGCCCTCGAGCGCGATGCCCTGAGAGAGCTTCACCCCTGGAGGTTGGCGCGGGCCGAGTGGGCCCACGGGCGATCCCGGTTCGACTTCCTGCTCGAGGCACCCGGGCGGCGTCCCCTGGCCATGGAGGTGAAGAGCGTGACGCTGGTGGAGGGCGGGATCGCGCGCTTTCCCGACGCTGTCACCGCCCGAGGCGCGAGGCACGTCCGGGAGCTGACCGAGATGGTCGGATCCGGCGAGTTCGAGGCGGCCGTCCTCTTCGTGCTCCAGCGGGACGACGCCCGCGTCATCGAGGCCGCGCCTGGCATCGACCCCGACTTCGCCAGCGCGCTCTCGGAGGCCCGGGAGACCGGGGTCCGAGTCCTGGGCCGGCGCTGCGTCGTGGGGCTGGAGGCGCTTCGACTTGGAGCGCCGGTCCCGGTCCGCTGACGGATACGCCTCGCTGTGAGGGACAGTTGGCGCCGTTGCCGGCTCCATCCAGGTCGGTTTTCTTGTTGAGCCATGGACCTCTCCGTACCCCAGCTCACCGGAACCGAGCTCGCCGCAGCGTATTTCCAGGCGGTTCTCACCCTTGGGCTCGTGGTCCTCTGCCTCCACCTGCACCGACGGTACCGCAAGTCCTACTTCCGGGACTGGGCCGTGGCCTGGGGCGTCTACGCTCTGCGGATGGGCGCCATCATCGTCTTCCTTCACACGGGCCTCCCGGTCTGGCTGTACTATCACCAGGTCTTCACCGGCTGGACGGCTCTGGCACTCCTATGGGCAGCGCTGGTGTTCGCCCAGCAGCTCCGCTGGCAGCCGCGGTTCTGGATCCTCATCGTCTTCCCGCCCGTCTGGTCCTACCTGGCCATCTATGAGCTGGACAACTTCATGCTGGCCGCTCTTCCGGCGGTGCTCTTTCTGCACGTGGCGACACTGGCCACGGCTTGGGCCTTCTTCCAGTACCACCGGGAGGCCGGTTCCCGAGCGGCCCGGCTCCTGGCCGCTTTTCTCGTGCTGTGGGCCCTGCATCACCTGGACTACCCGTTCCTCCGTGCCCGGGGAATCTGGAACCCGTACGGCTATTACCTCGACGCGCTCTTCGAGCTGTCGGTGGGGGCCGGGATCCTGCTCCTGGTCCAGGAGGACCTGGATGAGGGCCTCAAGGCGCTCTCCGCACTCTCGGCGGAGTTGCAGTCCGGGCGCCCCCCGGAAGAGCTCCCGGAGGCGCTCATCGAACGGGCGCTCGAGCTCCGCGCCGTGAGTGGGAGCGCACTCTTCTGGGCGAATCCAGGCGGCGTCAGCTCCCTCCCGCCTCCCGGGGACAGCAGACAGGGAGGGCTCATCCTGGCCGCTGCCGGTGAGTGCGAGGGCTGGACCGAGGAGCCGCCCGACGTCGTGCTGGCGCCGCTCCTCGCCGAGGTGATGCGTACCGGGGAGCCCAAGGTCGCCAAGGAGTTGGGAAGAACGGACTTTCCCCACGACTACGTAGCCGCGCTCCCGGTCGTGCAGCGCGAACGCGTGGCCGGCGCCCTGGTCGTTGTGGGGGAGGCCCGTGATCCCTTCACGGCTCTGGACGACACCTTTCTCGTGGCGCTGGGCCAGCAGATGGGCGGGGCCCTGTGGAACGCCGACCTGAACCGGCGACTGGCCGACCGTACCCAGGAGTTGGAGGAGCTCCAGGAGCGGATGGTGCAGCGCCACGAGGAGGAGCGGGATCGGATCTCCCGGGAACTCCACGACGAGACCGCGCAGGTCCTGGCTGCGGTGAACCTCCGCCTGGGTCTCCTCCAGGAGAAGGTCGAACCCGAGGACGCGGCGAATCTCGAGCAGACCCGTGCTCTCCTGGGGGACGGGATCCGGAGCATCCGGCAGGTGGCCAGAAACCTGCGTCCCGTGGCGCTGGATGATCTCGGGCTGCTCAGCGCCCTTCGGGCTCTCATCCGTGATCTGGGCTCGGGGGGCGGGCTAAAGGTACGAGGAGACCTCCCCCCGGTCCTTCCCGATTTGCCGCCGGCGGTGGAACTGGCGCTCTACCGTACCGTACAGGAGGGCCTGGCCAACGCGGCGCGACACGCCGGCGCAGAGCAGGTCGTGGTAAAGGTGGGTGCCGATCCCGGGATGGTTTCGATCGAGATCCTCGACGATGGAACGGGCTATCCCGAGCACATTCTCGAGGGCTCACTGCGTCACTCGTCCGGGCTGGCGGGAATGAGGGAGCGGATTGCAGCGCTCGGAGGGGAGGTGTCGCTGGGGTCCTCTGCCCTGGGGGGCGCTTCCCTGAAAATCGATTTGGAGCTCTGAGGAGACGGCATGAGCACTCTGAAGTTGATGGTAGTGGACGACCACGCCGTGGTTCGCCAGGGGATCCGTGCGGTCCTGGATGGCTCCGAGGGCGTGGAGGTGGTGGCCGATGCGGGGAGTGGTGCGGAGGCCATACGGCTCGTGGACGAGACCTCACCGGACGTGGTCGTGCTCGACGTGAACATGCCGGAGATGGACGGTCTGGAGGTCACCCGGACGCTTCGGGAGGCCGGGAGGGATTGCAGGATCTTGATCCTCTCCATGCACGACAATCCCGAGTACGTCCTGGAAGCCCTCCGGGCAGGGGCCGACGGGTATCTGCTCAAGGATGCGGATCCCTCGGAGCTACGCGAGGCCGTGCAGGTGGTCGGGTCCGGGAAGGAGTACCTCAGCGACCGGGTCACCCACCAACTTTCCATCGCGCTGCGAGCCGAGCTGGAACGGGACAAGCAGCGGGGGCGCCTCGAGCGCCTGACGCCCCGCGAGCGAGAGGTGATGCTCCACGTCGCGAGCGGGAAGACGAGCCGCGAGATCGCTGAGGTACTGGGCATCAGTCACCGCACGGTGGAGACCCACCGTGAGCGGGTGATGGCCAAACTCCGTATGCGGAGCGTCGCCGATCTCACCCGGTTCGTGGTGGAGCTGGAGCTGGAGGGAGAGGCCCCGGACTGACCTTCGAGGTCCGGCCCAGGACGAACCACCACGGGCCGACCCACAGGAGCCCTAGGTACATCTACGGAGGGCACCTTCGGCAACCTCCCGACTGAAGCCTCGGTCCCATCGGGCCTATCGTGAACGTGCGCAAATCAAGCGACACGTACGTTCACGCACCGAAGGACAGAGAGACCATGCGCTCTTACATCGCCACTGCCGCCGCGGGGCTCACCCTCCTCCTCGCTGCCGTTCCGGCCTCGGGCATGCAGCGAGCCGGAGACGAGACCGGTGACAGCATCGTCTTCAAGATCGATCCCCTTCTGGTGACCGCCACCCGCGGCCCGCGCCAGATCACCCAGACCCCACGTCCTGTTTCGGTGGTGGACCAGGCGCAACTTGCGCTCCTCTCCCCAAACAGCGTCAGCGACCTGTTCCGCGACATCCCGGGTCTGGACGTCACCGGCGTGGGTCCGAACCAGGCGCGGCCCGCCATTCGGGGCCAGCGGGGCCAGCGCATCCTCCTCCTTGCGGACGGGCTCCGGATCAACAACTCCCGCCGGCAGCGGGACTTCGGTGAGCTGCCCGCCCTGGTGGACGTGGGCGCGGTGGAGCAGGTGGAGATCGTCCGGGGTCCGGCCTCGGTGCTCTACGGCTCCGACGCCATCGGCGGCGTCGTGAACATCATCACCCGGGTGCCCGGGGGAGACGGGTTCCACGGGAACGCCTCCTACCGCTACGGTGACGTAGATGGCCAGAGCCGGATCGCCGGCCGAATCTCGGGCCGGGCGGGGGCGTTCTCCATCGTCGCCGGCGGGATGACCCGGTCCACCGACGCCTACACCGCTCCGGGCGGCACCTTCGGAGACATAGAACTGGCCAACGAGGTCACGGTGAACGGGTCGGGCCTCGAGGATCGGAGCCTGGACCTCCGGCTCGGGTGGGACTTCTCGGACAACACCAGCGTGTTCGGGAAGTTCGAGGCCTATCGCTCGGATGACGCGGGGTTCGGATATGTGGACCCCTCGGAGTACAACCCGGGCGATCCCACCATCGACATCACCTATCCACAGCAGAGCTTCAACAAGGCCACGCTGGGCTTCAGGAGTCAGGAGCTTGATTTCGTCGTCGCGGATCGCGTCGAGCTGCTGGCGTACGGTCAGGACAACGAGCGGGACCTGGTGTTCAACACCCAGATCGTCCCGTTTCCCGGGGCCAGCATCGAGCTGGACAACCGCAACTTCACGGACATCCGGACCTACGGCTTCCGGGCGGAGGCCCGAAAGCTCGTGGCGGGTGATGTCCTCCTCACATACGGACTCGACGGCTTCCGTGACGAGGCCGAGGGGACGGACAACAACACCACCACCATGTCCGGGTTCGGGCCTCCAGGGATGCCTCCGATGGTGACGGTCTCCGACCGGCCGAGCATCCCGAACGCCGAGTTCACCAGCCTGGGCTCCTTCGTGCAGGCGGAATTCGACCTGGGCTCCCGGGTCTCCCTGGTGGGTGGCGGACGCTACCAGCGCGTGTCCGCCGAGACCTTCGACACGCCGACCATGCCCGGGGTGGCGCCGGTTTCCGCCGACAACAGCACCTTCGTGGCGGCGGTGAATGGACTCGTCCGCGTCACGGACGAGCTGGACCTGGTCGTCTCCACAGGACGGGGCTTCCGCTCCCCGAACCTGGTGGAACTCTTCTTCGACGGCGCGGTGGCGGAAGCCGGAGCCTACCAGGTGGCCAACACCGACCTGAAGGCGGAGACCAGCTTCAACGTGGATGTGGGCGCCCGCTATCAGCACGGAGGGATATTCTTCGAGGCTTTCTTCTTCCGGAATCGGATCTTCGACGGGATCCGTGGACGCCCGGTCCTCGACGCCCAGGGTGACACCTTGCAGCAGGACGGCCTGGACGTCTACCAGAACGTGAACCTGGACGAGATCATCTTCCAGGGGTTCGAGTTCAACGCCAACGTCGACCTCGATGACCTGGTCGTGCTCCCGGGATTCAGTGTCGGCGCCGGCTACTCCGAGCTGGACGCGGAGGACGCCATCGATCCGGAGAACCCGGTGGGCGAGAGCTTCTCGAAAAAGCTGACGGGCCGCCTCCGATATCAGCACCCCGGCGGGCGGTTCTGGGGACAGTACGACGTGCGGTGGAGCGATGAGCAGAGTCTCGTCGAACCCGACAACCCGCTGGGCGAAGTCATTCCCTCCTACCACGTCATGAACCTCCGGGGCGGCGTCCGTCTCTTCGAGGTCTTCGGGGTGACCCACGGTCTCAACCTGGCGGTGACGAACCTCACCGACGTCCTCTACGCGGAGACGTCCAACGCCTCGTTCTTCCGACCCGAACCCGGCCGGAACATCAGCCTCACCTACGAGGTGGTCTTCTAGCCGAGTCGCCGTCCCTCCCTCCCGACAAGACCTTCAGCCATGCGATCGTTCGTCCACTTCATTCCCATCATCACCACCATCGTGGCGCTGTTCTTCGCACCGCGGGTGTACGCCCGGTGGAAGGAGCGGCGGCCGGCACCCCACCTTCTCTGGTGGTCCGCGGGCATCCTGCTCTTCGGAGTGGGAACCTTCACCGAAGCGTTCACGACGCTCTTTGGCTGGAATGAAGGCGTCTTCCGGGCCTGGTACATCTCCGGAGCCCTGCTGGGTGGTGCGCCCCTGGCCCAGGGGACCGTCTACCTGCTTCTCTCGAAGAAGACCGCCGATCGGCTGACGGTGGTACTGGTCGCCTTCGTCGCGGTGGCCTCGGTGGGGGTGCTTATGACTCCCATCGACATGGCCGCCGTGGAGACGCACCGCCTCACCGGCTCCGTCATGGAGTGGCAGCGGGTGCGCCTGTTCTCGCCCTTCATCAACACCTACGCCTTCGTCTTCCTGGTAGGGGGTGCGGCGCTCTCCGCATGGCGGTTCCGGACGCACGCCGCGCTCAAGCACCGCTTCATCGGAAACGTCTTCATCGCCGTGGGCGCACTCCTTCCGGGGATCGGAGGAATGGCCACGCGCATGGGGCACACCGAGGTGCTCTACGTCATGGAGCTCGTCGGGCTCCTGATGATCTGGACGGGATACCGGTACAACGTGAGCCCCCAGCTGGCGGGGGTCGACCAGCGACGGGCGAAGGAAGCTGGAGAGGAGACGCTGGCCGCCTCTTGAGATCCCTTCCGCCGAGAGGGAGGGACGGAGCGAAGACGGGCTCCCGGGGCGCACCCCGGGGGCCCGTTCCAGTTCGTCCCTCCAGCCTCGTCACCGGGATGGACGCTCCAGGACAGTTCCCCGCAGGTGGACGCCGAGACGAGGGGACCCGGCGGACCCGACGCCATCAGAGACGGAGGGCTCGCCAGACGCGGTAGGGGCCTTCGTCCACCACCACCTCGGGAGCGGGGAAGCCTTCCCGAAGCAGAGGTTCCACCGGGAGGCGCCGCTGAACCACGATCCGCAGCTCACCCCCGGACACCAACGCCCCCGGGGCACGGGCGATCAGTGAGGCCAGGACCTCCAGGCTCTCCTCCTTCCCGCGGTGATACGGTGGGTTCGACACGATGGCGTGAAAAGGACCCGCCTCCCACCAGGAGTACGGCGGCGCGAACGACCCCCCAGGAACGTTCTCTCCGGCGGCCTCCCGGGACAGGGCATCGGGCTCCACCATGACGACCTGCGCAGTTGGATCTCGGTGCGCCATCACCGCCGCCAGCACGCCGGTGCCCGCCGCGAAGTCCAGCACACGGCCGCCTCGGGGCCAGAGTGGGAGGTTTGTGAGGAGAAGGGTCGTGCCTGGATCCACTCCACCCTTCGCGAATGTCCCCGGGTAGCTCACCCAATCCACCGGACCCCACCCGAGGTCGACGGTGGAGACGGTCCGCCAGGCGGAGAGCTCCGCCCCATGGGCCGGTCGGGAGTCGGTTCCCTTCAGCTGCCCCTCCAGCACCCGGCACCGGCGCGCATTCGCACGCACGGCTACCGTCTCTACCCACGGCTCCATCCTCCGGCCCGTGGAGGCGATTCCCTCGTCCTTGGAGCCGTACACGAAGATCCGCCCCCCAGGAGCCACCACCGAGCCGACGGCGTGCAGAAGGAAGTCCAGGGCGTTCCGGGACGGTGGGAGACGCACGAGTGCAGCGCCGAACGGACCGGGGGAAGGCCAGGGACTCCCCACTTCTCCCCCTGGCGTGTCCATCCGGGACCACCGAACCACGTCCCGGCCCTGGGCCCTCACGGCCTGGGCCGCGTCCTCCTCGGGGTCATCCACCACGAGGACCGGTCCCTCGAGCGGAAAGTGGGTGAGGGTCGTCGCCATGAGGCCCGAGGCGGCCTCGTCACGCCACCCAGTGCCGCGTCGGGGGGACACGGGATCAGCGGGTGCGAGTGTTCCTGAAGAAGACGACCCCACCTCCCAGCCCTCCCGCCACCACGTCGAGATCGCCGTCGCCATCCACGTCCGCCAGGACCGGGGTGGCGTAGGCCGGAAGGGGCACAGCCAGGCTGTCCTCCGCGGCGAAGGTCGGCTCCTGCGGCGTACCGGTGTTCAGGAAGACCGCCGCCCCACCGTCCTCGCTACCCACGAGCAGATCCAGGTCCCCGTCGGCGTCCAGGTCCACCAGGGCCGGGGCGCTCCTGCGGCCCACGTCGATCCCGCCGAGTCGCTCCGTCACCAGCTCGTACCGGGGATCCTGGGGGGTCCCAGCGTTCATGAAGAGGTTGATCTCGCCGGAAGACTCCCCCACCAGCAGGTCCAGATCCCCATCCCCGTCCAGATCGCCCAGGGCAGGTGTGGAGTGGCTCCCCCGAGGCAGGTCCGCCAGCGGTTCCTCTCCCACGGCCTGGAAGCGGGCGTCCGTTTCGCTGCCTTCGTTCCTCAGGTAGCGGACGTCCTGGTTCCAGGTCCCCAGGACCAGGTCCAGGTCCCCGTCCGCATCCAGGTCCGCCAGGGACGGTGCCAGGTGGTAGGTCTCAGCCACCGCCAAGGTGTCGCTGAGTAGGTACGACGGAGCATTGCGCGTGCCCACGTTCTCGAAGAGATAGAGCCTCGCCGCATTCAGCGTCTGCGGATCCAGCTTGCTCCCGAGAAGCATGTCCAGGTCGCCGTCGCCGTCCAGGTCGCCGAGAGTGACGGTGCTCTCACTCCCCACGTCGATCCCGTCCAGGAACCGCGCCGTCCGCCGGGTCACGAGCCCGGACGGGAGGCGCTCGTGGTAGATGAGGTTCTCCGCGGCGGTGGTGTTGGGGTTGAAGGCGCCGCCCAAAACGCCGATGAGAAGGTCCTGGTCGCCGTCGCCGTCCAGGTCGTGAATGGCAGCGGCGTTGTATCCGCTGGTGGCGATCAGCTCGTCGGCGGGCACGGGCTGAGGCATGGCTCGCAGATCCGGCCGCTGGCAGCTTCCCAGGTTCTCGATCCAGAGCAGACCGGGCTCGAAGAAGTCGCCCCAGAAGAAGTCCTGGTCACCGTCGTCGTCCACATCGGCGAAGACCATGGAGTTGGCCCCATGGAGGGCGGTTCCCCGGGCGCCGGACGGGGATGCCGGCCACGCCATGGCGCGACGCACGGGCCACCCATCGGTCCCACCGGGCTGCGACGCCTCCGGCGCTCCCTGCGACCCCAGGGCCATGCCGTCCGCTCCCATGCCACCGGGCACCGCGATGGCGGCCACGATCTCGATGTCCTCGAAGCGCTCCGTGACCAGGTCGAAAACCGGGACGCCGTCCGGCGCCCGTGCTCCTTCCTCGAAGCGGCTGACCGTTCCGTCCACTCGACCCAGGAAGAGGTCGACTCGGCCATCGCAGTCGATGTCGGTGAGGTTCGGGATGTTCTGGCGGTCCGAGAAGACGGGCCTGCCCGTGCTTTCCCGGAGCGTGTCCGCCGCAGCCACGTACCGAGGGGAGGTGGGGCTCCCGTCGTTTCGGAAGTACCGGATGTAGCTGAAGGGGGACTCGGCCAGGAGGTCCAGGTCCCCGTCCCCGTCCATGTCGTAGAAGCGGCTCCACTCCCCCACGGCGAGATCCAGCCAACGATCGGTGCGCCAGACGAATCGAGGCTCCGCTGCCGTACCCACGTTCTCGAAGAACATGAGCTGGTCCGTACGCTCCTGGATGAAGAGGTCCGGATCCCCGTCGCCGTCCGGATCGGCGAACTGCGGCCGCGGCACGTCCAAACCGCCCAGGAAGGGGTGCGCATAGGGGGTCCCGTTCTCATCCAGGACCGGAAACGGAGTCACCTCCCGGCGGAAGGTGTCGGAGGGTCGGACGGGATCGGGAGGGGCTGCGGGACCGGCGGCGCACCCCATGGCCAGAAGGCCACCCAGAAGCGCGCCACCCGCGCGGGATGCTACCGAGGGGATCACCGGCTCGCGGCCCCCACTCCCGTGGTGTTCGTTCCCATCTCCAGCACCTTGACCACGGTTCCGTCGGAGGTGTCCAACACCGTGATGGTGCCGGTCTCGGCGGGATGCATCGCGCCATGCTCCTCGCCCTCGTGCATCTCATGCTCCGGATCCATGGCCATCCCACCGGGTCCGTTGCTGGAGACGAAGAGGAACCGCCCGTCGGGCGAGACCGCCGCTCCGTGGGGGGCGCTGAGCCCGGGATGATCGGTACTCCACACCACTTCTCCGGTGGTCACGTCCACGGCCACCACCCTGTTGTCCAGCTTCACTCCGAAGTAGACCGTGCGCCCATCGGCACCGAACACCGGGTGCCATGGCTGTCGCCCCACCTCCACCTGGTCCCGCAACGCGGGGTGCTCCGGGTCCGTGAGGTCGAAGATGAGGAGGCGGCCCGTGAGCTGGGCCGTGCCGACCAGGGTGGAGCCATCGGGCGAGACCGCGAACTGCACGAGGGTATGCACGGGACCCTCGAGGTCCGTGAGGGTGAGGTCGAGCGTCTCGAGGTCCACGGCCCCCATCTGGTTCACCGCGAGGGAAGCGGTGTACACCCGCTGGCCGTCGGGAGACACCGCGATGGCGTGGGGCCGGGGGAAGAAGACGTCCACCTCTTCCACCTCCATGGTGGACCGCGTGATGGCCCCGATTCGTTGGGGCGGGCTCACAGCGCTCATGGAGCGTCCCACCAGGAGGAGGTCCCGGCTCGGATGTACCGCCAGCATTCCCGGGACTTCGAACTCCGCCTGCGCAACCAGGCGGTTCTCCCGGTCGAACTTGAGGACCCGATTCTCACCGATGAGCGAGAGGTACCAGTGGCTCCCGTCCGCCTCCACGGCCACGTGGTGCGGCTTGGCGTTCGCGGTGAAGCCCAGGGTCTGCAGGTCGATGCGTGCCACCTCCTCCAGCTCGGCCATGTCCACGATCGCCACCTGCGCGTCTCCCTGTACCGCAACGTAGAGGAGGCTCTGGTCCTGGGCCTGAAGATCCCCGCCAGCGGCCATTCCCAGGATCCCCAGTCCGACCAGCCCCACGCGCCGCATCTCCTTCACACTCACCCTCATCGAATCACTCCGCGGTATCAGTTGCATTCATTGACTTCCCGATGGGATCGCGCCCGAGCGAGCGGTCAGCGCGACCAGCGCCCCCGCGAGGGAAGCTCCTGCGAAGGGGGAGGGGGAGCCGCGGCCCCCCCTCCCCAGAATCGTAAACAACCATCGGCACTTCGATCCGGATCCGCCGGCCGAAGCGCCGCCGTGACGTTCCTAGAAGACGGTGCGCCGGATCGTGGGGCGCACCAGGAACATCCCCTCATTACCGCTGGTGACGAGGACCAGCCCGTTGTCGAAGAAGGGGTAGTTGGACCAGGAGCCCCCGAAACCGGCACCGTTGTCACCGTAGGGGACGGTGTCGAAGAAGGCCACCTCCACCGGGTTGGCGGGATCCTGGATGTCCAGGATCCGCAGACCGCTCTGGTAGTTGGACTGGTACATCAGGTCGCCGACCACGTAGAGGTTGTGATCCGACGACTCCTGGGTCCCGAGGTGCTCCGCCACCAACTGCGGATCGTCCAGATCCGACACGTCCCACACCAGGGTACGGGTCTGTCCAACGAGTCCTTGCAGCTCGTCCAGCTCGTCGTTCATGAAGAACCAGGCCTGGTCCTCACTGAGCCACCCCTGGTGCGAGTACCCTACCGAGGGATACGCCGACCGGGAGAGCGCCACGGTGTTCTCCTTGTCGGTCACGTCGGCGATGGAGAGCATCGTCTCGTTCGCCCCGAAGCAGATCTCCTTCCCCTGGTGATCCGCGTCCGGACCCGAGTAGGTGACGCACTGGGCGTCGTGGGTGTACCCAGTGCTGGCCCGCCCCGTCTGGGGGTCCGAGAAGCAACCCGCGAAGGTCGGATTCGTCGGCTCGCGGATGTCGATGATGTGCAGCCCACCGCCGCAGGTGATCCCGCCCGAGGAGCTGCCGACCGAGAACGCGAACCCGCTCTCCTCGTTGATGACGATGTTGTGCGCCGAAGCGATCTCGGTGTAGAGGGCATCGGCGTCGAAGACCACCGGATCTCCGCTGGCGTGATCCCGGAGACGGGTCAGGTCGAACACCTGCATCCCATGCTGCCCGGAACCGTCGGAGACGATGAAGGCGTGGTTCTGATAGGTCTTGATGTCACGCCACGAGCTGCCGTTCGCGCCTTCCGTCATGTGGAGGATCCCCACAACCCGGGGGTTCAGCGGATCCGTCATGTCCACGAAGGAGGCCCGGTCCGTCATCCCCACCAGTGCGTAATAGCGGCCCGTCTCCGGGTCCTGCCAGCCCCAGTTGTCATTGGTGCGAATCCCCCGCACACCCTCTTCCCCGGCCAACTCGGATACCGGAATGAAGGACACCAGGTCGACCTCCGAGCAGTCCCACCCGACGGCGCTCCCACTCTCGCAGGCTACCTCTTCGCCGGTGACCGGATCGAAGCCCTCCATGGGGGTTTCGAGTACCGCCGAGCGCTCCCACTCGCCGTCGCCGCCTCGCTCCATGACCACCACCGATCCAGCTCCGTTGTCGGCACCGAGCACGCCCATGACCGCGACGTCGTTGTTCACCGCCAGGGTCGACGCCGCCTGGGTACGGCCGCTGAAGCCTTCCCCGGGGGTGATCTTCCGCACGCTGGTGATATCGGTGCCTTCCTCGTTGACGCGGAAGACGTAGGCCGCGCCGGCGAAGTCGTTCGCCCCTGCGGCACCGACCCAGACCTCCCCATCGTTCACGGCCACGGCCGCGCCGAAGATGTGCCTCAGTCCGCCGTCGAAGGCCTGGAGCTGCCCTACCGGATCCCAGCCCTCCTCGCCCATGGCGTAGACGAAGACGGTCCCGGTCGCCCCGTTGACGAAGGGAGCCTGGACCGTGGCCCAACCGCCTCCGACCCAGACCCCCTGCCCGAATTGGCTGCGCCCGGCGAGTCCCTGGACCTCGAGCTGCCCCATGGGCTCCAGGGTCATGCCCTCGGCCCTGAAGGCATGGGCGGCCCCGACGCGATTGTTCGCCATGGGAGCCCCCACGAGAGCGTTCCCCCCGTCGAAAGCCACGGAAGCGCCGAAGCCGGTTCCCGTCTCGGCGACGGTGAGCTTCTCGCCCACCTGAGACCAGCCGTCGTCACCGCGATGGAAGACGTAGACTGCCCCGTTTCCATCCATCTGGCCCGGGGCACCCACCAATGCCATGTCCCCCGCCAGGGCCAGCGCCTGACCGAATCCATCCGCTTCCCCGGCATCCGCGGCAACCAGCTTACCCGTCTCGATCCAGGAGCCCCCGTCGTTTCGGAAGGCGTAGACTCCGTTGCTCCCGGCTACCAGAAGGTGGTCGCCGTCCAGGGCCATGGCTGCGCCGAAGCGGTCTCCGATCTCACCGTCCGAGGCGGTGAACTCCCCGGCCAGCATCCATGCCGTGCCCCGCTTCTCGTAAACGAGCACGGCTCCGGGCCCGAGGGTTCGACCGGGTTCGGAGGCGAGGACCTGGCCGTCTCCGACCTCCAGGGCGACGCCGAACTGGGCGTGCACCTGCCGCGGTCCCAGGAGGGCCCCCAGCGCCGCACCGAGCAGCATCAGACTTCCGAGCTTCTTCATCCTCATCCCTTGCGGTTCTGCGTGGATTTCGGGGCATGGGAGGGTCCCACGCGCCGTCGAAGGGTCATTCGTCGAGCCTGATACCATAACGAGGTCGCTTGGGATCCCGCCACGAGGACGTTGTCTCGCTCTCGGATCCGGGGTAGACTGGAGGCGCTGGATTCCCTCTGATGGAGTCGCCCGTGCGCAAGACCACCCTCAGCCGAGAAGCGACCGATCTCCCATCGGTCGCCTCCCGGCACGTTACGATCTCCCCCGGGTGGGCCTGAGAGACCGACGCAACAGATTGCGCGTGAGCGGCTTCCCGGCGGCGCCCGGGGAGCCGTTTTTCTTTTCGGTCCCGGACACCCATGACGCACGACTCCTCCTTCCCGCCGCCTCCCCCGGAAGGTCCGCAGCACGCCGACTCGGCTCCTCCTGATCCCCCCAGCGCCCCAGCGCCCTCTCGATCGGCCGGAGCGGGCCGGGTTCGAGGCGCCGTCGTCCTGGTGGCGGATGCCCTCCGGGGCCGGGGAGACCCCACCTCCGGTCCTCTCGGGCCCGCCATCGTGCTGCTGGCGGTTCCCATGGTCCTGGAAATGGCGATGGAGTCGGTCTTCGCCGTGGTGGACGTCTTCTTCGTCTCACGCCTCGGGTCCGACGCCCTCACCTCGGTGGGTTTGACCGAATCCATGATGGCCATCGTCTACACGGCGGCCATGGGCCTCTCCATCGGGGTCACCGCCACGGTCTCCCGCCGGACGGGGGAGGGAGACGCGAACGCCGCCGCCAACGCCACGGTTCAGGGGATCCTTCTCGGGGGGGCGCTGGCGGCAATCCTGGGCGGGCTCGGAGCCTGGCAGGCACCCAACCTCCTGCGCCTCATGGGAGGAAGCGAGGCCGTCGTGGCCGTGGGCACGGGCTACACCCGCACCCTCCTGGGCTTCAACGGCGTCATCTTCCTGCTGTTCCTGCTGAATGCGGCCTTCCGGGGAGCGGGGGACGCCGCGATCGCCATGCGCGTGCTCTGGTTGGCGAACGGGCTCAACATCGTCCTGGACCCCCTTCTGATTTTCGGGCTGGGTCCGTTCCCGGAGCTCGGCGTCACGGGGGCGGCCGTGGCCACGACCCTGGGACGCGGCACCGCCGTGCTGGTCCAGCTGTGGACGCTCTTCCGGATCTCCGACCGCCTGCGGCTGGGGATCGAGCACCTGAGGGTCCGGGTGGACGTGATGGGCCGCCTGATCCGTCTGTCGGGGACGGGCACCTTCCAGGTGTTCGTGAGCACCGCGTCGTGGATCGGGCTGGTTCGGGTCATCGCCTCCTTCGGCAGCGAGGCCACCGCAGGCTACACGGTGGCGGTCCGGGTCGTCCTGTTTGCCCTACTCCCGGCGTGGGGGCTGAGCAATGCCGCCTCCACCATGGTGGGGCAGAATCTCGGAGCGGAGCAGCCGGACCGGGCCGAGGCGTCGGCCTGGGTGGCCGGTCGGATGAACCTGGCCTTCCTGGGGACGGTCGGACTGGTGTTCCTCGTCTTCGCCCGACCCATCGTCGGGCTGTTCGCCGTGGACCCGGTAACCGCGGAGTATGCAGTGAACGGACTCCGGATCATGGCGGCCGGATTCCCCTTCTACGCCTACGGAATGGTGCTCACCGCGGCCTTCAACGGAGCGGGGGACGCGTGGTCACCCACCTGGATGAACCTGGGCTGCTTCTGGTTCTTGGAGATCCCTCTCGCCTGGCTCCTGGCGTTTCCCTTGGGGATGGGACCCGAAGGGGTATTCGTCGCCATCGCGGTGGCCTTCTCCACCCTGGCCGTGGTGGCCGCGATCTTCTTCCGCCGGGGAGGCTGGAAAGCCATGGCGGTCTAGTGCGGGCTGCCGTTTCGGCCTACTGGCACTCGTCCCAGACGTCGAGTACATCCATCCGGAGCACCGGCTCTCCGTCGGCCGCACCGTCCCGCGGGGCCGCCGGGCCGATTCCGTCCCCAGCCACCTCGGGCTCGGGAGGACGACGCCGATGCCAGTCCGTGGCGGCCTGGAAGGCCGCGGCCATGGAGATCAGGCGATCCTCCGCCCAGGGCATGCCTCCCAGAAGCCCCCCTACGGGTAACGCACCATCCTCGCTCTCCCGGACCCCGATGGGGAAGGAGATCAGGGGCAGCCCGATGATGTCGAAGGGGATGGGCCGCGTCTGCACGACCACGTCGCACCGGGAGAAGATCTCCCCCAGGACCCGCTCCAGGAGGAGCAGCTTGGCCCGCTGACCACGCAGGTACTCGGTCCCGGAAAGCAGGAGCCCGTTGATCCAGGGTGAGAGGGAGACTCCAAAGCCCCGGACGTCCGATCGAAGGTGCTCCAGGAACATCTCGGATCGCTCGGGCAGGCGAGCGTTGTTGAAGCTCCCTCCCGTCAGCACCTCCCAGTCGGTGGGATGAGGGACCTCCACGATGTCGGCCCCCAACTCCCGGAAAGTCTCCAGCATGCGCCGTCGGGCCTGAACTTCGCCACCAGCACGGTCACGGGCCTCCCTCATCCGCTCGTATCGTGCCCGGTCCTCTGCGGTGGCATCCGGGGGAGGCTCGGGGGGAGGCTCGCCCCCCCGCTCCTGAAGGTAATCCGGGGGAACGCCGATCCGGGTGGGCCACCGCAACCGTGGCGAACCCCCGGTTGTCAGGGACGGAATCGCTGCCGTCAACAGGTCAGGTAGGGAGGGTTGCCCCAGGGTCCGGGGGTCCGCCGGGTCGGGGCCGGCCATCAGCTGAAGGAGCAGAGCCACGTCCTGGGCGTCCCGGGCCAGGGGACCGGGGTGGTCACGGGTGTACGACAGGGGGATCACGCCTCGGAGCGACACCCGGCCCATGGTCGGCTTGAGCCCGGTCAGGCCCTGGGCAGCCGCAGGATTGGTGATGGACCCGCCGGTCTGCGTGCCCGTGGCGGCGAGTGCCATCCCAGCCGCCACCGCCGTCGCCGACCCAGACGAGGACCCGCCTGGACTGATCCGGGGATTGCCGGGCGCCCACGCATTGCGAGTCGTGACGGTCCCGTCCGGGGTCGTGGCGCGGGAGGTGGCCAGAGGGCCCATCTGGGTCTTGCCCAACAGGATGCCTCCCGCGGCCCGGAGTCGTGCCCACGCCTCCGCGTCGAAGTCCGGAACGAACTCCTTGAAGAGGTGCGAGTTCGCCGTGGTCAGGACGCCGGCGGTGAAGAAGTTGTCCTTCACCGCGAGCGGGATTCCCGTCAGCGGCGATGTCTCGTCCCTCGCGGCCCTGTCCTCGATCGCGTGTGCCTGCTCCAGCGCGGTCTCCCGGGTGACGGTATTGAACGCCTGATAGATGGACTCGTAGGAACGGACACGGGCGAGGCATGCCTCCATCAGCTCACCGGCACCCATCGACCCCTCCCTCAGCAGCGTGGCCGCTTCCACCACCGTCATGAACGCCGGATCCGTCTCCTGGACCGGGAATGTTGGCAGCCGAATG
>CP070829.1:130453-235094 GCA_020344755.1 Gemmatimonadales bacterium | reverse complement strand
CGGGGGCGCTCTTCGCGAGCGTGGGCTTCGCCACCGGGGATGGAACGGGACCCGGGCTCCCGGCGGCACCGACGGGCTCCTCTCCCTGGAGGAGGTGGTGGAGCTGAAGAACTCGCCCCGGATGCTGGTGGCGGAACGCCTCGTCACGGACCTGGTCCAGGCCGGTCTGGCATCGGGTGCACCTTCCCGGGCCCGAGACGCGGCCCGGGTCCTGGCCCGTTGGGACCGGACCGCGGATGCGACCTCCCGGGGTGGGGTCCTCTTCAAGACCTGGGAGCGGCTCTACCGAACGGCGGTGGATACGGCGAGTTACTGGCGGGAGCCCTGGACTCCCGAGCGGCCCATGGAGACCCCGGCGGGTCTGGGGGATCCCGAGGCGGCGCTGGAGGCATTGGCCGCGGCGGCGGACTCCATGGAGGCCCGGGGTTGGGCGCTGAACGTGCCGTGGGGAGAGGTCCACCGGGTGGTCCGCGGGGAGGTGGACGTTCCCGTGTCCGGGTGTGAAGGGACGCTCGGCTGCTTCCGCACCCTCTCCTTCGAGGAAATGGAAGACGGCCGCTGGGCGGCGAACCGGGGCGACGCGTGGATCTTCGCCGTGGAGTTCGGCGATCCCCCCTACGGCGATCCGCCCCGGGCCTACACCGTGCTGGCGTACGGGCAGAGCCCCAGGGTGGACTCCTCCCACCACGCCGATCAGGCCGAGATGTTCGCCCGGGGCGAGATGAAGGCCGTGGCGTGGACGGACGAGGCCATTCGGGAGGGTGCGATTCGGCGGTACCGACCCGGGCGTTAGCGCCCGGAGCCGGCCGTCAGCGCCGCTGCAGGAACGCCCCTGCGAGCACCCCCAGGGCCACTGCGAAGAACAGGTACGGCAGGAACGGCACCTCCAGGGAGAGGAGGTTCCAGACTCCGGCCATCACCAGCAGGATACCGGCCAGGAACCAGAATCCCTCCAGGGAGAGCCCGAACGCCTTCCGGACTCCCTGCGCGCCCAGGGTAATCACCCCGACCCCGAGTAGACCCACCCCCAGCGGGATCTGGGCCAGGATCGCGTAGCCGAGCCAGGCGAAGAAGATCGCCCAGGCGGCGGCGCTCACCTTGTTCGCCACGTCCTTCTGCACCTCGGATGGTGCCTGGGGCGGGGCCTCAGGTCGTTCCACGATGGTGACCATGGTCACCTCCGGACTTGTCAGCTCGCCGGTAGAGCCGTGCCTCTCCCTGAACGCTCCCGGCGCCGATGGCCCGCGAAAGTCGGAGAATTCCTGATTTCCTCGTACGGAGGGATCGCGGTCCGGGCGTTCGGCCCGGATTCCGGGTCATGAGTGCGTAGTTGGGGCGGAAGGGTCCGCCGCCCTAGCCTCAGCCGCCCATCCGGCTCCGGAGCTCCTGGAACCAGTTCACCACCACCTCGAGCTCCATGGGGAAGAGACTCGGGTCACCGGACCTTCGAGCGGTCTCCCGGGGGCGCACCATCACGAAGGAGCGACCGTCGGGGTGGATGTGCCAGCCTTTGCTGTTGGAGGGTCCTGGATTCAGAACCCAGTCCCCCTCGAACAGGAACTCGGGGGTCCCCACCTGGAGGGTGTCCCCCAACCGCACCGGCGCCCGCATCACCCTCCGTCCGTCCCGGAAGTAGATGGCGTCCCCGGTGGGCGCCCAGAGCGGCTCACTCCCCCCGTCCACCGAGACCTGGACCGGATTCCGACGATCCGGGAAGGACCGGGCGTACACCTCCCACACGCCCGTCTCGTCCGAGGCGTACGTTACCCACGCCCCGTCCGGGGAGAGGTCCGGCATGGTCTCGTTCCAGTCGGCCCGCAGGAACTCCGACAGCTCCCAGGAGCCCCCGCTGTCCGTCAGGAGGAGCATGTCGGCGCCGCGGGTGTCCGTCTCGTCCTGGACCAGCACGTACCGGCCGTCCGGCGACGCCACGATGGGGAAGTTCCGGTTCGGGCGTCGCCACAGGGCCTCCATCTCCCCGGAGCCGTCCGCCCGAATCCGGAAGCCGTCGTTCATGTCGGTGTCCGGGCCGCTGAAGCCGAAGTAGACGTACTCCCCGTCGTGGGACCAGGACGGGAAGTCGGTCTGGGAGCCTGGCACCAGCAGGCGGTTCTCGCCCGTGACCAGGTCATAGACGTGGATTCCGGCGTCGATCTCGTAGACGATCTTCTCGCCATCGGGGGAGAAGTGCGGCCGGTAGAAGTCGGCCTCCTGGAGGTTGATGACCGTCTCCCTCCCTTCCAGGTCCACCGTGACCAGCCGGGACGCGGCGGTGGAGAACCCCTCCACCGGCAGCGCATACAGGGCGGTTCCGCTGGCGGACACGGCGAAGTGCGGCATGCTCCCGGAGCTGGTGTGGACCGCGGGGATCACGGGCACCGGGTCCCCCGTCACCTGCAGCCGCGCCAGGTCGAACGGTACGGCCATGACGGTGCCTTCGGCGGTGCCGTAGAGCACGTGCCCGCTGGCCACATACGTGGGGGAGAACCCGAAGAGACCCAGATCGCGCACCTCCCGGGACTCCAGCTCCACGAGCCGGATGGCGCGACCCTCGTTGCCTCCGGGCGCGCTGAAAAGGACGCCGCTCCCGTCCGGCAGGAGGTGGGGATAGGACCCCTCGGGCACGAGAATCTCCGGGTCTCCGCCGGACGGTCGGATCAGGCCGATCCCCTCCTGTCCATCGAAGACCAGGGAGTCCGGGAGTCCCCAGTGCGGCAGGAACCCCGGAGTCACGGACAGCACGGGTCCGCCCGTCACCTCCATCCTCCGGACCTCGCCCGCCTGGATGAAAGCGATCCAGCGCCCGTCCGGTGAGAAGGTGGGACCCCAGGCTCCCTCGCTCCCCTCCAGCGACCGGAACTCCCTCTGGTCGGACCTGCGTACCCGGATGGACCGCATCCCGTCCTCGTCCCGGCTCGCCACCGCCATCCAGGTCCCGTCGGACGAGACAGCCAGGCGCGTGGCCCCTCCGCGGATCAATGGGGTGAAGTCCTGCAGACCGGCTCGGAAGGGAACCGGATCCGGGGTCACCGGTGCCCGGGACGCCACGGCCCACCCCACCCCGGTGATCACCACGGCGGCCAGGGCCGCCACGGAGCGGTAATCCTTCAGCCACGGCCGCCGGGGGGCGGCGTCCTGCGCTGCAAGGGGCTGCGGCTGGATCGCCGGCTGGGAGGCGGCGGCCGGGGTATACCGGAAGGACTCGTCCGCCAGGGCTCTCTTCAGGGCCGCCGCGCTCTCGAACCGATCCGCCGGGAGCTTCTCCAGGGCCCGAGCCAGCGCCCCCTCCACGTGGGGGGGAGTAGAGCGGCGGACCGAGCTGATGGGCCGGGCGTCGCTGGTGAGGATCTGCACCAGCACCCCCTGGGCCGTGGCCGCGGCGAACGGAGGCTGCCCCGACAGCATCTCGTACAGGACACACCCCAGTGCGTAAACGTCCGAACGGGGGTCGATCTCCCGGTCTCCCGTGGCCTGCTCCGGGCTCATGTAGTGGGGGGTGCCCAGGCTCAGGCCCGTCTCCGTGATGCGACCGCCCCCTGCGGCGCTCACCGCCAGCGCGATCCCGAAGTCCGCCACCAGGGGCTCACCCCGCTCGCTCAGCAGGATGTTTCCCGGCTTGATGTCCCGGTGCACGATCCCCAGCTCGTGGGCGTAGTCCAGGGCGTCGGCCACCTTTCCGGCCAGGCTCACGGCCTCACCGACGCTGAGCTGCTTCTCCCGGTCGATGCGCTGCCGGAGCGTCTCGCCCCTGACGTACGGCATCACGTAGAAGAGGAAGCCGTCCGCCTCACCGGAATCGAAGAGGGGAAGGATATGGGGGTGCTGGAGATTGGCGGTGGTCTTGATCTCCGCTAGGAAACGCTCGGCCCCCACCACCGCCGCCAACTCCGGCCGGAGCACCTTGATGGCCACCTCCCGGTCGTGCTTCAGGTCCTGCGCCAGGTAGACCGTGGCCATGCCGCCGGCTCCGAGCTCACGCTCGATGCGGTACCGGCCGACCAGGGCCGCATTGAGGCGCTCGACGACGCCCCCCGGACTCCGCTCGCTCACGATGCACCTCCCGATGCGGCCAGCCGGGTCCGCAGGTCCTCAGTCACGTTCAACACCACCACCATATCCCCGGGAGTGGAGGCCCCCACGTCCGGAAAGACGAATCCGCCCCGCCCGTCCTCGGAATAGGCCGTCCGGTACCGCCAGATGAGGACGGGGACGTTGGAGCGCGCGTTGAAGAGGACGGACCGGGACTGGACGTCCAGGTCGGAGTCGCCCGCGATGCGCAGGCTTACGAGTTGGTCGAACTGATCCAGGTAGAAGAGCTCGCTCCCGTCCTGGCTCCAGAGGGGACTGCGGCCCCCGTCCACCGAGACCTGGTCCCGCCGCCCACCCTCGGGGAAAGGCGTCACGTAGATCTCTTGGGGGCCTTCGTCATTCGTCTGATAGGCCAGCCACCGCCCGTCCGGGCTCAGGGTCGGTGCGTGCTCGTCCGACTCCCCGACCCCCTCCAGGTACCGCCATTCCCCCGTCACCAGATCCGCCACCGCCAGGTCGCCATTCTCTACCGCGTTCTCGAATACCAGCGCGGCGCGTCGTCCATCGGGGTGAAGGGCCAGGTCGTAGATCCGACGGGGGGTCTCCAGCACCGTCTCGGGCGGGCGGGTGAGATCCGCACGCTGGCGGTAGAGCGTCCCGGACTCCCGCGTGTCCGAGGGCAGGAAGTAGACGTACTCCCCGTCGCTGCTCCAGCGGGGATTGAAGACCGGCTCCCCGGCCCGCCCCATCCGCTGAGGCTCGCCGCCGCCCATGCGCTGCACCCAGAGCTCTCCGGCACCGTCGTACACCAGCAGATCGCCCCGGGGAGAGACCCGGACCTGCTCCGGGCGGACGCCCTGCGGGATCGCCACCTCCAGACGACTCCGGTCCCCTTTTCGATTCCGGTGGTCGAGACCGGGCTCGGTGGGTGGTCCGCGGGTCTGGTAGACCAGCAGCCCGTCCTCGGACACGTCGAACCCACCGATGGGAACGTCCTCCGCCACGAGCATTGGCTCCCCCACCTGGTTCGAGGCCGGATCGTAGCTCGCCGCCACGAGATTGCCGTCCTGGTTCAAGAAGAGGAACCCATCGGCATAGCGGCCGTCCCAGCCCTGGAGGATGGGCTCGATGGTCCCCGTCTCGAGGTGGAGTCGTCCCACCGCGGCACCTTCCGGTCGGGCCCTCCGGTCCACCAGGACCCAGTCACCCCCGGGCAGGGGGCTGGTCCCGCCGAACTGCTCCCCCTGTTCCACCCTCCGAACCTCCTGCCACTCACCCCCCTGGTCTGGCGCCCGCCGGATGGCGTCGGGCTCGATGATCACCACCTCGCCGGCGTCCGTCCAGGAGCTCCCCAGGGACCGCTCGTCGTTCCATGCGCCGTCATTCAGCGTCCGGGGCGGCCGGAGATCCAACGGCACGGCGGTGAGCTCGTACTCCTGGTCGGCGTAGAACAGCACCTCGCTCCCCTCGGGGGAGAAGACCGGCACGTCGAGCGTGGGCGTCTCGGCGAGGAGCCGTTCCTGCATGGCCCGCAGGTCCCGGACCCAGACCCGCCGTGCCGTGTCCCGGTACGCCAGCAGGGAGCCGTCCCGGGAGACGGCCACGCCGGGAATCCAGGGCTCGCCGAGGTTGATGGAAAAGCGGTGCACGGGGCGTGGGACGTCCTCCCCCCCAACCCCGGCGAGCCACAGCGCGGCGAAGGCGACCGCCGCGGCACCGGCCGCCCACGCCGGGAGGTTCCTCCCACGGGCCCCGCCTCGGGGTGGCGTCTCCAGCAGTCGGTGACGGAAGCCCGAATCGTTCAGAGCCCCACCGAACGCCGCAGCCGACTCGAAGCGGTCGGCAGGGAGCTTCTCCAGGGCCCGGAGCAGCGCCGCCTCCACGTTCGGAGGTGTCGACTGGCGGTGCTCCGTCACTCGCGGCGCCTCCGACGTGAGGATCCGCCCGAGGACCGCCTGGGCGCTTCCGCCGGTGAAGGGCGGCTCCCCCGCCAGCATCTCGTACAGGACGCAGGCCAGGGCGTAGACGTCGGAACGGGCGTCCGGGTCCCGATCCCCCGTGGCCTGTTCGGGACTCATGTAGTAGGGCGTTCCCAGCGACAATCCCGTCTCGGTCAGGCGTCCCCCACCCGCGTGCTGTACCGCCAGCGCGATTCCAAAGTCCGCCACCACAGGCTGCCCGTCCTGCAGGAGAATGTTGGCGGGCTTGATGTCTCTGTGGACGACCCCGTGGCGGTGCGCATAGTCCAGCGCGGCCGCCACCGCCCTGGCCATGCGCACGCTCTCGTCCACGGGAAGCTGCCCCTCCCGGTCGAGGCGGTCCCGGAGGGAATCTCCGGCGACGTAGGGCATGGTGTACCAGACGAGCCCCTCCGCTTCTCCACTGTCGAAGAGAGGGAGGATGTTCGGGTGCTGCAGGTTGGCCGTGGTCTTGATCTCGGCCAGGAATCGCTCGGCCCCCACCACGGCCGCCAGCTCGGGCTTGAGGACCTTGAGGGCCACTCTGCGGTCGTGCCGGAGGTCCTCGGCCAGGTAGACTGTAGCCATGCCCCCTTCACCCAGCTCCCGGGCAATGCGGTAGCGGTCGGCCAGGGCTGAGGCCAGTCGGTCCGGAACCGTCACCGGACACCTTTCCGGGAGGGAGCCACGCGGCCGGCGAGAGGGAGGGTCGTCATGGGGCCACAAGATGCGGTGGGAGGGGAGTTCCAGGCCAGGGTGGGAAATGGAGTTGGCGTTGACGCGCCGCGGTCCAGCGGTGAGACTCGGATCGGCCGTACCCGCCCCGGCGGCAGGCCGGCCAAGCCCGACCCCGAGCCAAGACCCGATCCACCTCACCCTCCCGCCATGAACGTCCTCATCGTCGAATCCGCGGCCAAGGGCCGCACCCTCAAGAGATACCTGGCGGAGGATTGGGAGGTCGTGGCCACGGGGGGCCACGTGGAGACCCTCCCGGACGATCGGAAGAAGTACGGAAAGGAAGCGAAGAAGGCATACTGGGCGAACCGGCCCGGCGAGCTTCCCACCCCGCCCTGGGTCTGGACGGACCGGGGGGAGAAGGCGGTGGAGAGGATCCTGGCGGCCGGAGGTGAGCACCCCGTGTTCTGGATCGCCACGGACCCGGACCGGGAGGGGGAGTTCATCGCCTGGTGTCTGGACCGTCTCCTCTCCGACCACGGACCCACCCACCGGGTCGCATTCCAGGAGGTGACGGAAGAGGCGGTGAAGGAGGCGATCGAGCATCCCCGCCGGGTGGACCAGGGCATGGTGGATTCAGCCTTGGTGAGGAAGTTCCTGGATCGCCTGGTGGGGTTCCGCACCTCCAAGATGGCCAGCGCCATCGTGGGCCGGGGCGCCTCGATGGGCCGAGTACAGACGCCGACGCTGGGCTTCGTCGTAGAGCGGGAGCTGGAGCGAGAGGCCTTCGTCCCCACCCCGTATTTCGAGGTCCGGGCACGTGCCGAGGGACAGGCGATGCAGGTCCGGTTCCACGGCCGGGGAGACCCGGAGCGGTGGCGGGACGCTGCGGGCAACACGAGCCTGGTCCGGACCTTCGACGGGGCGGCAGCCCAGCAGGCCTTCGACGCGCTCTCGTCCGCGGGGCGGGTGACGCTGGCCCGGATCCAGGAACGCACCCCCCGGCCCCGAAAGCCCCAACCTCCCTTCTCCACCGACACGCTCCTCCAGGATGGGGGATCCCGCCTGGGCTGGTCCCCGCGGAAGACCTCCGCCCTGGCCTCCATGCTCTACGAGGCGGGGCACATTACCTACATCCGAACCGACTCCACCCGCCTGGCGGCCCAGGCCGTGACCGCGGCGCGGGGCATCGTGAAGGCCGACTTCGGGGAGGAGTACCTGGGCCCGGAGGCGAAGGGCAACGTGGCCAGTGGCCCTTCACAGGACGCCCACGAAGCCATCCGGCCCACCCGCCTCCAGGTACCGGAGGTGGGGCTGGAGGACGAGGACGCTCGGCGTCTCTACCGACTCATCCGGGCGCGTACCCTGGCCAGCCAGATGGCACCGTCCACCAGTGCCGCGCGTGACGTAGAAGCGACCTGTGCGGGGCTCGACCGCCCCCTCACCGGGACCCTCTCGTGGCGCACCTTCCTGGGCTGGGAGGCTGCGTATCGGGAGTTCGAGCCCCAGCGACCCACCGCGCCCCCGGACGTTCCCCTTGCCGAGGGTGCCGTGTGGACGCTGGATCCCGGCCGCGAGGGGGAGCCCAACCCGGAGCTGGTGGAGGATGAGACCCGTCCCCCGGCCCGCTACCGCGCTCACACCCTGATCAAGGCGATGAAGGACGCAGGGATCGGCCGGCCGTCCACCTACAGCCGCACGGTGGATAAGCTGGAGGAGCGGGGGTACGTACAGGAGGAGGACGGCGCGGTGGCCCCCACCGTCCGCGGCCGGGCCGTCTGGCTCGACGCAGCGCCACTCTACGCCCGCGGCGCGGAGCACGAGGACCGGGCCGAACTGTTCAGTCCGGAGTTCACCGCCACCATGGAGACCGGCCTGGACCAGGTGGCCGCCGGTGAAGTGCAGGCGCCGGAACGTTGGGAGGCGTGGCGGGACCGGGTGCGGGACCTCCACGAGGCGGCGAGGGAGCGCCGCAACGCCGGGGGCAGCACCCCGAAACAGCACCAGATGCTGGGGCGTCTTCTCGCCAACCTCACGGACGCCTCGGACGTCGGGCCGATCCCCGAAGACCTGGAAGGGCTGTCGTACCGGGATGCCCAGGATCTTACGGCGCGCCTCCGGCAGGCAGGGGTGGAGCCGGCACCTTCTCCGGCCCAGCTCGACTACGTGGATACACTTCTGGAGGACCTGGCGCTGGACGAGGAAGAACTCGGCGACATCCTCGGCGAAGGCGGAATCGAGTCCATCCGCACCACCAGCCAGGCGAGCCGGATTCTGGACGTGCTGTCGGCCCTCTACGAGGAGCGTCGTCCCCCCAGCGCCAAGCAACGGAAGTTCATCGAGGGTCTTCTCAAGGAGACCGGGACCAGCGAGGCGGAGGCCGCGGAGCTCGTGGGCGTCCCCTCCCTGGACGAGCTCACCGGAGGGAGCGAGGGCACTGCCAGCGCCCTCATCGACGAGCTGGAGGCCCGCAAGAAGGCCACGGCCGGCGCGCCCGCCTGAAGGCCCCGAACCGTTCGGCGAATCCCGGGGTGCGGGGGGTCTCCGCGGCGGTCCACCGCTCCTCCGCGCGCGCAGTACGTGCGGTTTCGGGGGTCGAGCCCCTATGTTTTCGGATTGCGAGTGCAGCGGGGCGCCTGACCGGGTGCCCCACCCTGTCCGCCCAACGTGGGCCCGCGGTGGGCCCGCGCCCCCTCCCTTCCGGAGTAGACAATGATCTTCCGCAGAAGCCTGGTGTTGGCCCTGGGTGCCCTGGTGGTGGCGTGCGCGGAGCCGCCGGCCGAGGAGGCCATGCCGGCCGAAGAGGCCGCTCCCTCCCCCGACGAAGTCGCCCTCCAGGAACTCGGAGAGTACTGGGAGACCCACTACAACATGCACCACGCGGACATGGTCGCGTCGGTCTACGGCGAGGAAGCGTGGTCGCTTCCGGCGGACGGCGCGTACCAACAGGGGCGCGCCGCAATCGAGGCGTCTCTCGCCGAGTCCATGACCGCGTCCCCCACCGCCGAGATCACGGGGGTGGCGACGCGGATCTTCGGAGACAACGCCATGTCCTTGGGAAGCTACTCGGTGGAGGTCACACCCGAGGGGGCCGAGCCGATGACCTTCTCCGGTAGCTACATGAACATCATGTCCAAGGTCGAGGGCGAGTGGAAGATCATCGGATCGCTGACGAACTATGATGCGGAACGGCCCGAGGGGTGGGCCTGGGCGGACCCGATGGAGGAGATGCCCGAAGAAGGTGGGGAGAACGCGGCTATGGCTTCGGCCTACGCGGACGCCTGGAACGCCGGCGACGTGTCGGCGATTCTCGGGATGTACGCCGAGGACGCCATGGTGTCGTATGCCAACGGGCCCATCGTGGAAGGGCACGACGCGCTGCAGGCGGATCTGGAGGCCCGCATGATGCCCGGCGCCTCCATCAACATCGTGAATGTCGGTAGCATGGACTTCGGCGACGGATTCATGGCCGACGGCGGGTGGTATCAGATCGAAGGCCCGGACGGAGCCGGAGTGGTGCAGAGCGGATGGTACCTCAACCTCCTCGGGACCAACGAGGACGGCTCGCGGACGATCCACTGGACGATCACCAACGGTCGGCCCATGGGCGGGATGTAGACCGTCCCTCCTGTCCGAGGGTGAGGGCCCGGCGCCGGGGAAGCTCCCGGTGCCGGGCCCTTTCTTCGTCCGGGCCGCGCCGGGTGCGCTGGGCGTCGTCGAGGAGGGGGTCCGGTCTGTCATCGGTAGACACCTCCATCCCCTTCCGTGACCTTTCGGGCCATGAACTCCCGGACCCTCCAGGCGGAGATCGCGCGGCGGCGCACCTTCGCCATCATCAGCCACCCGGACGCCGGGAAGACGACCCTCACGGAGAAGCTCCTTCTCTACGGAGGCGCGCTCCACCTGGCGGGGTCGGTGAAGGGTCGGGGGGCGCAGCGCCACGCCACCTCCGACTGGATGGAGATGGAGCGCGAGCGGGGGATCTCCATCACCGCCAGCGCCCTCCACTTCGAGTGGGAGGGCTACCGGATCAACCTCCTGGACACCCCCGGCCACCAGGACTTCTCGGAGGACACGTACCGGGCGCTGGCGGCGGCGGATTCCGCTGTCATGCTCCTGGACAACCGAAAGGGGGTGGAGGCACAGACCCGAAAGCTCTTCTCGGTCTGCCGTCGGCGGCGCCTTCCCATCACCACCTTCGTGAACAAGTGCGACCGGGTGGGAGAGGACCCCCTGCAGATCCTGGACGATGTGTCGTCGGACCTGGGGATCGAGTGCTACGCCGCGGCGTGGCCCGGGAGGCGGGACGGTCGGCTCGCCGCGCTGGCGGATCGCCTCACCGGGGAAGTCCACCTCTTCACCCACAAGGGCGATCACGGACAGACCCGGGTCGATGCCCGGGTGGTGGGGCTGGACGACGAGGCGGTGGACGAGCACCTGAGCCCGGTCCAGGCGACGCAGTTCCGGGAGGAGCTGGCCCTCCTGGACGAGGTCGGCACCCCCTGGGATCCGGCGGCGCTGGCCCGGGGTGAGTTGACTCCGGTCTACTTCGGAAGCGCCCTGACGAATGCCGGTGTGGAGGTCCTTCTCCGGGACTTCCTCGAGCTCGCGCCGCCTCCGGCGCCCCGGGTGAGCGGCGAAGCGCCGGTGGATCCGATCTCCTCACCCTTCTCCGGCTTCGTGTTCAAGGTCCAGGCGAACATGGATCCGCGGCACCGGGACCGCATCGCCTTCCTCCGGGTCTGCTCCGGCCGGTACGAGGCGGGGATGGAGGCTCACCACTCCAGGACGGGGAAGACGGTCCGCCTGGCGGCGCCCCAGGAGATCATGGCCCGGGACCGGGCCACCGCCGGTGACGCCGTGGCCGGGGACGTGGTGGGAATCCACGACCGGGGTACGCTCCGGGTGGGCGACACCCTCAGCCTGGACCCGGGTCTCGAATATGCGGGCGTGCCCCGGTTCAGCCCGGAACACTTCGCCTCGGTGAGGATCGAGGAAGCCCTCAAGCGAAAGCAGTTGGACCGGGGGCTTCACCACCTGGCGGAGGAGGGCACGATCCTCCTGCTCTACTCCCATTCCCTCTCGGGGCCCGTCCCGGTGGTGGGAGCCGTGGGCCGACTCCAATTCGATGTCCTGGTGGACCGGCTGGAGCGGGAGTACGGGGTGAAGGTGAAGCTGGAGACCCTCCCCTTCCACTGCGCTCGGTGGGTCACGGGACCAGAGGAGAAGATCCGGTCGGTGGGGAGCGCCTACGGGCGCCGGACGGTGGAGGATGCCGACGGCCACACCATGGTTCTATTCGATTCGGAGTGGTCCCTGCAGAACACGGTCCGGGACGAACCGGCGCTCACCTTCCACGACGTCCAGCCCGGCTAGCCCGCCGCGAACGGGCCCCGAGGGGTGGCCCGCCGCGGGAGGGTCCCGACGCGGGCCTTGCGGGCCGACGACCGCGGTGACCTCTTGGGAGACCCTTCCCCACCAGAATCGTCGCAAGTGACCAAGCACCTCCGGCTCCTGCCGGCCCTGACCCTCCTCGCCTGCGGAGGCGGTGACTCCCCCACGGAGCCGCCCCCACCTTCCGTCCCCACCTCCGTCACCCTGTCGTCCACCGAGGTGGTCTTCGATGCCCTGGGGGGGTCGGTCCCCCTCACCGCCGTGGTACAGGACCAGAACGGGCAGGCCATGGCGGGTCGTACGGTCATGTGGACCACCGCGGACGCGAGCGTGGTCTTCGTGTCCGGCTCGGGCGTCCTTACGGCGAGGGGAAATGGGCAGACCGTGGTCACCGCCACTTCCGGGGCCGCGTCCGCCCAGGCCACGGTGACCGTGGCGCAGGTCACCGCCACCCTGACCCTGGGCCCCGATCCCCTGACCCTGCCCTGGCCCGGAGCCTCCCTGGCCCTGACGGTCCGGGCCCTGGACGCCCGGGCGTTCTCCGTGGCGGACCTCGAGATCGCCTGGGGCAGCACCGACCCGGCGGTGGTCCAGGTGGACGACGCGGGCACGGTCACCGCGGTGGGGGCCGGTTCGGCCCTCGTGCACGGGACGTCCGGCGACGTGAGCGACACCGTCTCCGTTCAGGTGACCGCCTCCTCCCTGGACGGACCACGGATCACCTCCGTCAGCCCGGCGGTCCTCCTGGAGGGAGAGCTGGCCACCATCACCGGAGAGGGCTTCGGAGACCTCCCGGAGCTGAACCACGTCCAGATCGGTGACGATCCCGTCGAGGTGCTGGAGGCGTCGCCGTCTGGCCTGACCATCCGGGTCCCGGAGTCCGCCTGCCTGCCCACCCGCACGGCCTCGCTGCGGCTCGACGCCTTCGGAGGCTGGAGCGTCCAGGACGTCCCGGTCCAACCGCGGGACGTGGCTTCTCCGGAGGTGGGCCAGGCGCTCTACGGCGACGACTGCATCCGGCTGGCCGGCGCACCGGAGGGCGCCCGCTACATGGTGGGCCTCGTTTCCACCTCCCAGGTTCCCTCGTCGGTGAGCGAGGTGCGCCTCTCCACGGCCGTGGGGGAGGAGCTGGTCGCCACGGCGCCTCCCCGGGCCCGCACGACTCCGGGCCCCGTCTTCTCGCCCCTGGGGGGACTCCCCACCGGCGCCGCCCCGTCAGTCCGTCCCCCCTCCCCCGCCGTGATGCCGCCGGAGGATCCCTGGGCCCGACAGCATGCGGAGGCGGAAGCCCGGATCCGGCAGTCGGAGGAAGAGTGGTTCCGGCGGCTCGGGCCGCCTTCCCTCCCCCGGGCCGCCCAGGCCGCGGGGCCATCCATGGTCCCGCCGAGCCAGGGGGACACCATCCGGATCTCCGTCCCGGACGGATGCAGTGATGGCACCCAGATCCGGACCGTGGCCCGCTACGTGGGGGATGCCCTGGTCTTTCTCGAGGACGTGGAGAACCCGGTCCTGGAGGCCCTCCCCCTCGAGACCATGGAGGACTTCGACGCCCTCTACGTCGACGCCATCGGCCCGACGCTCACCGACTACTTCGGCACCATGTCCGACCTGGACGACAATGGCCGACTCCTGGTGGTCATGACCCGGGAGGTGAACGAGCGGGAGGGGGTGCTCGGTTTCGTCTACGGGGTGGACCTGTTCCCGAAGACCAGCTGCAGCGCCAGCAACGAAGGCGAGCTCTTCTACGGACTGGCCCCGGATCCGGACGGTACCCTGGGCCGGCAGGTCTCCCTGGAGCGGATCTGGGAGCTCTACCCGACCCTCATCACCCACGAGGCCACCCACGTCGTTCAGCTGGGTCGGCGGTATTTCGACGGTGCCGGGAGCAAGGCTTCCTGGGAAACGGAGGGCGGGGCCACGCTGGCGGAGCACCTGACCGGCTTCCGGGTCCGGGGTCACGCCCCCCTCTCCAACCTGGGGTGGGCGGAGGTGGAAGCCGCCACGCCCCCGGGGTGGTACAACGACTGGTGGCGGGACATGACCTACTACTTCGGCTTCAATGGAAGTGAGCAGGTGGTGGGCGCGCCCCAGCAGTGCTCCTGGGCCGGGCGGACCTCCGAGGGGAACGACGGCCCGTGCTGGAACGGCCGGGCGCCCTACGGCGTCCCCTCCACCTTCCTCCGCATGGTGCTGGACCGGTACGGCGAATCCCACCCCGGCGGAGAGGAGGCCCTCATGCGGGATCTCACCGGGGGTACGGAGAGGGGAATCCCCAACGTGGCGGAGGTGACCGGGATCCCCGGCGACGAGCTGGTGGCCCTGTTCTCGATCTCCCTCTGGGCGGACGATCGGGTCGGCGACTGGATCCCCTCCTGGAACGTGGCGGACGTCTTCGCGGCACTGCCGGAAGACCGCCAGCTCCGCACCTTCTCGGCGCCCATCGAAGCCCCGGTGATCCAGACCAGTGTCCGGGCGCTGTCCACCGCCTACGTGGAGTGGTCCCCGCCCGGCACCCCTCCACCGGCCGGGCTCCGCCTCACCGATGCTGCCGGGGGTCCGGCGCCGCCCAACACCCTCCTCTGGGTGCTCCGGATCCAGTGAGGGGAGCCGACCGCGGTCCGCTCCGCCGCAGGGCTGTGCTCCCCGGCGCGATTCTGGTCATGGGGGCGGCGGCCTGTCACTCCCCGGGCGCCGGTTCGGGTGAGCCGGCCCCGGAGCCCGGGGAGCCGTGCATCCTGGGCGTGCTGCACGCCGAGTCGACCGAGGTGGAGGAGTTCCTCTCCCTGGAGGCGGCCGAAGGCGTCCGCGTATCGCTGGTCGACCGCACCGGCGAAGACATCCGCTGGCTCAACGGGGCGGAGGTGGACGCGTGCGGCCCTCGACCGTCGGGCGACGTCCTGGAGGTGCGTCGGTTCGAGCTTCGCACCGTCGACGGCCGACCGGCGACCCTCGGCCGGCTGCGCTCGAGGGACGGGCTCCTCTTCCTGGAGCCCCGGGACGGCGGTCCGGCCCTGAGGCTCCTGTCGCCGCCGTCCGCGCTCCGGGAGGCGGGGGACGGGCGGGTGGGGTGGGTGACCGGACGGGACACCCAGGATGGAATGGTGGTCCAGGCCTACGGCCTTCGGCCGCGCACTCGCTGACGGCTCCTAGCGGACCAGCGCCTCGATCAGCCGGTCCATCTTCGCCGGCTCGGCGTGGATCATCCGCTCCCCCAGGAGCCGGAGCGCACGCATGTTCTCGCGGGATGCGTCGTCCAGGTCGTCGGCGCCTTCGTCCAGGCGTGCCTGGAAGCGGAAGTGATTGGCTCCGAGGATCTGGTCACACTGGTAGCGGACCGAGTCGCTCACCCCGTCCATCATGACACTGATGATGGGCCGGGCCCAACGAGCCAGACCGAAGCCGGTGGCATCTTCGTGCCGGATCCGGCGGGTGAGCTCACCGGTGCCGAGAGAGAGGAGCACCACCTCCGGCACCTCCCCCTCCGCCGCGCCCCGGAACGCCTCCGCCAGGGCGCACATGGCCGGGTTGTTGGCGAAGACGCCTCCGTCCACCAGGGAGAAGTAGTCGTTGCCCGCGTCGATCCGGTGGGGCTCGAAGTAGGTAGGAGCCGCCGCCGTGGCCCGGGCCACGTCCACCAGGGAGAAGTCGTAGTCCGGGTCGCGGGCGGCCTTCCAGCTCTTGAAGAAGAAGGCGGTGCGGCGCTCCAGCTCGTAGGCGGTGAGCAGTACCCGGGTCAGAGCATCCTTCAGCCGAGCCGGACCGAAGTACTCCTCCAGCAGCCGGACCAGGCCGTCTGCCGAGTACCGCTCCTCCAGAAGCTCCGCTCCAGGGAGCCGGCGGAGGGCCGAGCGGTGGAAGATGGTGGCGGCATGCACGTCGTAGAGCTCCACCATGTCCCGGGCCCGGTAGCGGGCCCGGGTGGGCTCCGCCGGATCCGGGCAGGTGAGCCCCAGGGCGAGGATCCCGCCCGTGGAGGTACCGGCCACCAGGTCGAAGAGCTCCGGCACCCGTCGTCCCGACCGCTCCTCCAGCTCCGCCAGGACCATGGCGGGGATGATGCCCCGGACCCCTCCCCCGTCGATGGAGAGGATGCGAACACGGGACAAATCAGCTGCCCTCCAGCGGGATCGCCTCCACGAAGACCGGCTGGGTCCACGCCACCGCCCCCCCCGAGTCGGTGACCCGGGCGCGGACGTACCCCACGTCCCCGGTCAACTCGTAGACGGCGGGATTCGCCACACTCGTGGACAGGACCTCGCCGCCGGCCCCCACGAAGACGGTGGTGTAGCGGAAGTCCCCCCGGGTCGCGATGTGCACCTCGAGCCGGCGCTCCCCCACCACGACGTCGCTCAGCTCCACCCCGGTGCTGGCGTAGAAATGCCCGGCCTCCAGCGCCGTCATGATGGCGTGGGGCTCTCGGGCCGCGGCACGGACCGCCACCCAGGCCCGTCCGGGGTTGGAACGATCCGGCGCGAACTCGCCCTGGAAGTGGTGGGCGTCGTCCACGGCGATCCCGTAGATTCGCTTTCCGCCCGTCAGCAGGATGTCCCATACCTCCTCCATCCCGGGCGTGCCCCCGCCCCCGTGGTTGTGGACGTTGGGCTCGCCGTTGTGGATCTCCAGGAGGCGGTCGCCCTCCACCTGGGCCAGCTCTTCCGCACCGAAGGCCCAGCGGAAGTTGGGATGGTTGATGTGGGGCACGCCCTCGACCTCCCGGATGGCGTCCACATTGGCCTGGAGGGTGGCGACCAGCGTCTCCGCCTCCCGGGCCTCGATCACACCGGGAATGTTGAGCCCGTTCACGTGGACGGGCTTCCCGTCGAAGCGGGAACTCACCTCCTCGCCGGCGATGAGAAGGAAGGTGGAGTCGGTGAGGTGCGACAGGGTGGCCGGGTCGGTGAAGACGTTGTGGTCCGAGAGGACCAGGAAGTCGTAGCCGTGGTCCCGGTACCACCGGGCCACCACCTCCGGTGGCGAATCCCCGTCACTGTTCGTGGTGTGGGTGTGGGTGTTCCCCTTCAACCAGGCATCGCCGGCGTAGTCGCCGGGCTCGAAGCGGACCGGGGGCACGTCCGAGGACTCGGAAGCGGGGGAACAGGCTGCGACCACCAGGAGGCCGGCAGCCACGAGGGTAGCGGGGCGGGGCGGGATTTGGGTCATGGGCCGAGGATACGGTGCAGGTGAGGAGAGAACCAGGGAGGGTCGCCGACGCGCCCCGGCCCCGGCCGCGCTCTGCGACCGGGGCCGGGAATCGGCGGTGGGCCCCCGCATGCGGAAGAACCCGCCGCGTCGGACAGGTCGGCTCAGTTCCCCGCTGCCGGGAACCGCTCCCAGAGCTCATCCTTGTGGGTCTTCCAGTAGTCCCACATGGGGTGCGTGAGGGGCACGGCGGTCAGGAGCCGGGTCTGGAGCTCGTGGATGTCGTTCCACCCCGGGAAGAGGAGGATGACCTTCCAGTTGAAGCGCCCCCCGGTGTTGTGGGTCTCGATCACCCACCCCGCGAGGATGCCGTCGTCCCGGGCCTGGGCGAAAACCGGACCGGCCGCGTCGTTGAAGACGTCGGTGAACCCCATCCAGTCCTCGTAGGGGACCTCGACCACGTTGTCGTACATGTACTGCCAGTCCCCGGCTCCGTCCGTTTCCATGACGTCGATGTTCCAGATCTCGTCGTCGTGCCCCTCCATCAGGGATAGGACCCGGTTGAACGAGCCCGGCTTCTCCGTCATCCAGGTGCCCATCAACTCCTCCCATACACGGTCGAAGTTGGTGTCCCGCGTCCCACGCAGGGAGAGTCGGAAGTTGTAGATCCCCCCGGTGTTGTGGGTCTGGGCGCCGAAGCCCGAGAGATCGCCGCGCTCCACGGCGTCCTGGAGGAGGGGAGCCCAGTCCGCCTGGTAGATCTCGAGCCACTCGGCCAGGTCACCCCAGGACACCTGGTAGTAGGCGACGTAGACCCGGCTAGCGGCCTCCGCTTGCTGCGCCGTGACCCCCGGGGCGCCGAAGAGCAGGAGAACGAGGGCCACGAGTATCGGCTTCTTCATGAAGCGCTCCTTGTGGGAGGTAGAGTTCCGGGGCCGCGGGCCGCCGCCTCCTCCGCTCCCCTTCGGCCAAGAGGGCTCGCCCCCGGTCGGGACAGCATAGGGCCGACGCCCCCTGTTCGGCCATGGGCTTGTGCGCGAGCAGCTAGTCCTCCCCACCCTCCGAGGCCAGCTCACCGAACCCCTCCGGCGGCCGACGGTGAAGCGTACCCTGCTCGTAGGCGTAGGCCAGCTCGAAGAGCCGCCCCTCCGAGTAGGGGCGCCCCAGGATCTGCAGCCCCACCGGGAGGTTCCCGTAGCTGTAGCCCATGGGGACGGTGATGGCCGGCATCCCGGTGGGGGGCGCCACCAGCTGCGAGTTGTCGCCCCGGTACTCCTCGTTGGCCCGGTCGATGTGTGCCGGCGGGTGGGTCCACGACGGGTAGATCAGGGCATCGACCCGGACCGAATCCATCACGGCAGCCACCGCCGCAAGGAAGGCCTGTCGGCCCTCGTGGTCCGGGTAATCCGGACAGGGGGGATCCCACTGGGCCGGGTGGACGTCCAGGGGAAGCTGGGAATAGTTCCGCAGCGTGCGCTCGGCGTGCTCGTGGATCTGGCCCGTTTCCAGGAGGGTGGCCACGTCCCGGAAGGGAGGGTTCTCCAGGGTCCCGGTGTAGGTCCAGATGTCGTAGCGGAAGCGGCGGCAGAACAGATTGGACCGATCCAACTCGGCATCCAGGTCCATGTCCACTTCCATCACCTCCGCGCCCAGGCGACGGAGGTCCGCCACCGCCTGGTCGAAGATGGCCCGGATCTCCTCGTTCGGATCCTCGACGTCCACCAGAGGCACCAGGACCCCGATCCGGGCGCCCTGGAGTCCGTCGGCGTTCAGGAAGGCGGTGTAGTCGGGCTCCCGCCGGCCGCGCCCCAGCTCCGTGTAGGGATCCCCTGCGTCGTACCCGGCCACCACGTCGAACACCCGCACCACGTCCGCCACGGTCCGGCCCATGGGGCCGGCGATGTCCCGGTCGAAGGAGAGGGGGATGACGCCGTCGCGCGAGGTGAGGCCGATGGTGGACCGGATCCCCACCAGGGAGAGGTGGGAGGACGGCCCCCGGATGCTGTTGCCGGTATCGCTCCCCAGTCCGATGAGGCCGAGGTTCGCGGCGACTCCAGAGGCGGTTCCCCCGCTGGAGCCCGCCGGCACCCGGTCCAGGGCATACGCGTTCCGGGTCGTATCGTACGCGGAGGAGACGGACTGTCGGGCGGTGAAGGCCCACTCGGCCAGGTTGGTCTTGGCGAGGACGATGGCGCCTTCTTCCCGTATGCGCCGCACCATGAAGGCGTCGTCCGGCGGGAGACTGTTGATCAGCGCGATCGAGCCCCCGGTCGTGACCATGTCGTGGGTGTCGAAGTTGTCCTTCACCAGGACGGGGACGCAGAAGAGCGCCCCCGGCTCATCACCTGCCGCCAGGGCGGCGTCCACGGAATCCGCCACCTGCAGCGCCCGGGGATTCACCTCGGTGATGGCGTTGACGGGTTCGTCGTAGGCCGCGATCCGGTCCAGGTAGCCCTGCACCACCATCCGGCAGGTGGTGCGGCCGTCCAGGATGGCGGCCTGAACGTCCGGAATCGTGGTCTCCACCAGGGGAATGGGCTGGGGGGAGGGTCCGCAGGCGGAGAGGACGGCTCCCACCGTCACCGCGAGCCCGGCGGATCTGAGAATGCGGGTCATGTCTACCTCCCTAGCTGATCAGACGCCGGTTTCGATCCACCACCACGGGCTCGAGCCCCAGGGCACGGATCAGGTTGTTGAAGGCCGCCAGGTCCTCGGAGAAGATCCGGTCCAGCGTCTCCTCCACGGCCCCGACCTCTCCACGGAGCTCCTGGAGGCGCTCCACCGCGGCGTCGGTGGGGCGTGCGTCCGCGGAGACCCCCAGACCTCCAGCGACCGTGTTGTAGAGATAGGCGAGCTGCGAGACGAGCTTCCCCGGGTTGTCCAGGGGATCGTAGAAGCTCCGGTTGTCGGTCTGGAGGATCTCCTCCTCCACGGCCCCGAGCTTCTCCGTGATCCCTCCCGCCGCCTCCTCTACCCGCGCCAGGTCCTCATCGGAGAGCCCCGCATCCACCGCCACCTCCGAGATGGATCCCACCTGGCTCCGCACCGAACGGAGGGCATCGGTGTCGCCGGCCACCTCCTGGATGATCGCTCCCAGCTCCTCCAGGAAGTCGAACTGGGCCACGAAGTCGGCCTGGGGAACCTGGTCCCTGGGATCGGGCAGGACGTGCAGCACCTGGGATTGGGATTCGCCGTTCACCGTCAGGGTGACCGTGTACTCCCCGGGAGGGGCCACGGGTTGGGAGAGGGTTCCGAAGATGACGGCGCCCTCGGGAAGGCTCGGGGCCGGGTAGCGCAGGTCCCAAGCCACCCGGTGCGTCCCCCGGGCCGTGGGCAGAAGCGCACCTCCCCCGCCGAGCCCGAACAGCTCCGCCAGGGCGGCGAAGGCACCCAATGCCGGCCCCTCGGTGGCTTCGCTGGAGAAGGTGCGGGCCGTGTCTCCCGCGGCGTCGGTGACCGTCAGGGTCACCGGGCCCTCGACGTCCTCGGTGAGGGTGTAGTGGAGCAGCGCCCCGTCCGGACGGTTCTGGGCCCGGACCCCTCCACCCAGCGAGAGCCCGCCGGAGAAGAAGACCCGGTGCGCGTCCTTCGGCCGGTGGAGGGTGGCGGTCCGCCCCCACACGTCGTCACCCAGTGCGTGGAGCGGCGTGAGGTCGTCCAGAATCCAGAAGGAACGCCCCTGGGTGGAGAGGACCAGGTCGTCCTGGTGGACCTGGATGTCCGTCACCGGGGTGACCGGAAGGTTGCGCTGGAAGGGCTGCCAGCGGTCACCGCCGTCGAAGGAGAGGTACATCCCGAACTCGGTGCCTGCGTACAGGAGATCCCGTCGTGCCGGATCCTCCCGTACCACGCGGGTGAAGTGCTCCGGAGGAATCCCGTTGGACCCGTCCGTGAGCAGGCTCCAGTTCCGTCCGTAGTCGTCGGAGCGATAGAGGTAGGGCCGTGCGTCTCCCTGCCGGTACCGGTAGGCCGCCACGTGCACCCGCCCGCCGCCGTGGACGGAGGGATCGATGGTGTTCACCGTGGCCCCCGCCGGGAAGCCGCTCGGGGTCACGTCGGTCCAGGTGGCTCCGTTGTCCCGGGAGACGTGGATGAGCCCGTCGTCGCTCCCGGCCCACAGAACGCCGGGCTCCACCGGCGACTCCTCGAAGGCGAAGATGGTCCCGTAGACCTCCACACCGGTGCCGTCCTGGGTGATGGGACCGCCGGCGAACTCCTGGTGTTCCGGGTCGTCGGTGGTGAGGTCCGGGCTCAGGGTTTCCCAGGTCTGGCCGCCGTTGAGCGAACGGTGGACGTGATTGGACATGTGGTAGAGGACGTCCGGATCGTGGGGCGAGATCCGGATGGGGGCGTTCCACTGGAAGCGGAAGCGCAGGTCCCCGACCCGCTGTGCCATCTGGTTCTGGGGCCAGGGCATCACCTCCCGGGTGTCCCCGGTGCGCACGTCGTACCGGCTGATGGTCCCGCCGAAGCACCCCGCATAGACGATGTCATGTCCCCGGGGATCCACGGCGATGTGTCCGCTCTCACACCCGCCCACCTGGAATTCCTGCTCGAAGTCGCTCGCCACCGTGGCGGGCAAGCGGGAGGGCACGGAGATGGTGGTGTTGTCCTGCTGAGCCCCGTACAGCCGGTACGGGAACTGGTTATCCACCGTGACGCGGTAGAGCTCGGCGGTGGCCTGGTTCCGCTGGGTGGACCAGGTTCGCCCGCCGTTCAGCGTGACCGTGGCGCCCCCGTCGTCGCCCTCGATCATGATGTCCGGGTTGTCCGGATTGATCCACACGATGTGGCTGTCCGGGTGGGGCACCGTGGGAATGGGCGTGTACGTGCTCCCGCCGTCCAGGGAGCGGTAGAAGAGGACGTTGTTCACGTAGATGGTGTTCTCGTCCCGGGGGTCGGCGGTGACTCGCATGTAGTACCACGGCCGGGACCGAATCCCCCGGTCGGCGCTCACCTGGCGGAAGGAGTCGCCTCCGTTGTCGGACCGGTACATCCCACCAGCCTCGCCCTCGGCCTCCACCAGGACCCAGACCCGCTGGGGATTGGCCGGCGACACTGCGACGCCGGCCTTCCCCCAGAGGCCCTGGGGGAGCCCGGCCGAGAGCCGCTGCCAGGTGTCACCCCCGTCCTTCGACCGGTAGAGTCCCCCCTCCGTCGACCCGGAGATCATGGTCCAGGGCAGGCGCTTCGCCCGCCAGGCGGTGGCGAAGAGGATCCGTGGATTGGTGGGATCCATGGCGATGTCCACCACCCCCGTGGAATCGCTGACGAAGAGGACCTTCTCCCAGCTCGCACCGCCGTCCCGGGAGCGGAAGACGCCCCGCTCCGCGTTGTCCCGGAAGAGGCTCCCCAGCGCCGCCACCCAGAGCCGGTCCGGGTCGTCGGGGTGGACCTGGATCTTCCCGATCTGTCCGGCCTCCCGCAGCCCGATGTAGGTCCACGTCCTTCCGGCGTCGGTGCTCCGGTACATCCCGATTCCCGGGGAGATGTTGCCCCGGGGCTCGGCCGAGCCGGTGCCCACGTACACCACGTTGGGATCCGACGGAGCGACGGCAATGGCTCCGATCCCTCCCACCTGGAGCTGTCCGTCGGTGGTGTTCCGCCAGGCGACGCCCGCGTCCTCGGTCTTGAAGACGCCACCCCCCGTGCTTCCCATGTAGAAGGTGAAGGGATGCTGGGGCACTCCCGCCACGGCGGTCACCCGACCGCCCCGGTACGGCCCCACGTTCCGATAGCTGAAAGCAGAGAAGAACGCGGGGTCTACCGGAGGCTCTTGCGACTCCTGGGCCCCCAGGGACGCGGGAGCGGAGGGCGGCAGGAGGGGAAGAAGGAGAGCGAGGAGCAGTCGTCGCACGGGGTACTCCGGGGTAGGTTCGAGAAGGCGAGGCGGGAAGCCACAGTGGGGGCATCTTGCGGGGGGCCTGGCAGGCCACGCAATCCGTCGCTCAGCGGGCCTCCGCTTCGAGCTGCGCCAGGGTGGTGTCGTGCACGGTGACCAGGAGCTCCCGCATCCCCACCGCGTTGCCCAGCCGAGAGCGCATGAGCCTCAGGGCGTTCACCCCGGCTCCCGTGGGCCGTGTCCGGACGTGGCACCACGCCGGGACGGGGACCCTCCCGACACGCGCGCCGACGGTCCCCACCGTAGATTCCGGACTCCAGTCACGCATCTCCGGAGGTTCGAATGGCCCGCCCCGCGCCTCACCCCACCCGCCGGCGCCCTCGTCCGCACCACCTTCCCTTCCTGGTCCTCTGGGCACTCCTCCCGGGAGCGCTCCCGGTCACGGGCCAACAGGTGGACGTGGGCGCCCTGGACGCCTACTTCGCGGAGGCCCTCGGGGCATGGCCGCTCCCGGGCTTCTCCGTCGCCATCGTCAAGGACGGGGAGGTGGTGCTGGAGAAAGGGTACGGAGTGGCGGACGTCCGCGGCAGTACCCCCGTGGACGAGCACACCCTCTATGCCATCGCCTCGAACTCCAAGGCCTTCACCGCTGCGGCCCTGGCCCAGCAGGTGGACGCCGGGCACCTGTCCTGGGACGACCGGGTCCTGGACCACCTTCCGTGGTTCCGGCTCTACGACGACTACGTCACGCAGGAGATCCGCATCCGGGATCTCCTCTCGCACCGGGCGGGGCTCGGCACCTACTCCGGGGATCTCCTCTGGTACGGGACGAGCTACTCCGCCGAGGAGGTGGTGCGCCGGGCCCGGTACCTGGAGCCCGCCTTCTCCTTCCGGGACGGGTACGGCTACACCAACCTCATGTTCATCGCAGCGGGAGAGGTGTTGCGGGCGGTGAGCGGCGAGGATTGGCACGACTACGTGGAGGGCCGTTTCTTCGCGCCACTGGGGATGAGCCGCTCGGTGACCTCCACCGACGACCTCGCCGGGATGGCGAACGTGGCGACTCCCCACAAGTACGTGGCCGGTGAGACGATCCCCATCGAGTGGTACAACTGGGACGCCATGGGCGCCGCAGGGGGGATCATCTCCAGCGTCCACGACATGTCCCTGTGGATGCGGGCCCAACTTGCCGGTGGCGAGTGGAATGGGGTCCGGCTCTTCGACCCGGCACGGCAGCAGGAGATGTGGAACGTTCTGAATCCCATGGCGGTGAGCCCCGGATACGCGCGGCAGTACCCGTCCACGCATTTCCGGGGCTACGGCATGGGGTGGAGCCTGAACGACTACCTGGGCCGGAAGGTCATGAGCCACGGTGGCGGCTACGACGGCATGTACTCCCGGGTGGTGCTGGTGCCGGAGGAGGGTCTGGGAGTCGTGGTCCTCACCAACGGGATGACGGGGCTGGCCACGCCGCTGGCCTACCGGGTCCTGGACGCCTACCTGGGCGGGGAGGAGAAGGACTGGGCCGGAGACGCCCTCCCCGGCTGGCTCAGCTCCCGGGAACGCTTCGAGGCCCGGCAGCGGGCCCCGGAGGAGAACCGGGTGCCCGGCACTTCACCCTCGCTCCCGCCGGAGGGGTACGCCGGAACCTACGGCGGGCCCATGTACGGAGATGCCACGGTGACCGAGGAGAACGGCGGGCTGGTCCTCCGGCTCCTCCCGAACCCCGACCTGGTGGCGGACCTGGAACACCTCCACTACGACACCTTCATCATCCGGTGGCGGAAGACGCTGGCCTGGTTCGGACAGGGGACCGCCACCTTCGTCCTGGACGAGTTCGGGGAGGTCACGGAGATGAAGCTGGACGTCCCCAACGACGACCTCTGGTTCCACGAGCTGGAGATGAAGCGGAGAGAATAGGGCCGGGCGCCGGTCCGGCGCCTCTTTCCACACGGCGGTCCTCCCGGGGGCGGAAGGGCGCGCGCGCCCGGGCCGCTGACTCATGCGGATCCGCTGTCCGGTCATTGCCGTCCCCCCGGCCCTGCCTCACTTTCGGGAAGGCCCTGTCGGCCGCGGCTCCGATCCGGGTTGCTGCGTCGGAAGCGCCCGGAGTCGGCGGACGCGCGGTCGCCGCCAGGAGGTCGGCCCATGAACTCCAACGACTCGGCGAATCCCTCGGCCGGAGCCTCCGGAGAGCGCCCCGGCTCGAACCACGCCTCCGTGGGTCCCGTTCATCCCGAGGTCATTGGCCCCTACCACATTCTCCGTGTCCTGGGCGAGGGCGGAATGGGTGTGGTGTACGAGGCCGAGCAGCGGCTTCCCATGACCCGTCGGGTGGCCCTCAAGGTGATGAAGCCCGGGCTGGATTCCCGGGAGGTGCTGGCGCGATTCGAGGCCGAACGTCAGGCCCTGGCGGTGATGGAGCACCCGGGTATCGCCCAGGTCCTGGACGCGGGAAGCACCGAGTCGGGGCGTCCCTTCTTCGTCATGGAGCTGGTCCACGGTGAGTCCCTGAAGGACTACGCCGACGCCCGGAAGCTCTCCATCGAGGACCGGGTCCGGCTGGTGGTGGAGGTCTGTCACGCGGTGCAGCACGCCCACCTGAAGGGGGTGATCCACCGGGACCTGAAGCCCTCCAACGTCCTGGTATCCGAGCAGGACGGCGTGCCGCGTCCCAAGGTGATCGACTTCGGGGTGGCCAAAGCCACCGGAGCTCGCCTCACCGAGCGGACCCTGGTCACGGGCTTCGGACAGGCGCTGGGGACGCCCGCCTACATGAGCCCCGAGCAGGCAGGCGCCACCGGTCTGGACGTGGATACCCGGGCCGACGTGTACAGCCTGGGCATCCTGCTCTACGAGCTCCTGGTGGGACGACTCCCTCAGGATCCCAATGAACTGGGGGTCGCGGGCTTCATGACGAAGCTCCTGATGAGGGACGTAGACCCACCCCGGCCGAGCACGAAGTACGGCACGCTGGAGGGCGTTACCCAGGACGCCATCGCGCGATTCCGGCGGACCGACCCCCGGGGCCTCCGGCACAAGCTCCGGGGCGACCTGGACTGGATCGCCATGAAGGCCATCGAGAAGGACCGGGACCGCCGCTACGCCACGGCCAATGACCTGGCCCTGGACCTCGAGCGCTGCCTACGGAACGAGCCGGTCCTCGCCCGCCCGCCGAGCGCGCGTTACCGGGCTGCCAAGTTCGTGCGCCGTCACCGGGTCGGTGTGGGGATGACGGCAGCGGCCGTACTCCTGGTGATCGCCTCGGCGGTCGCAGTGTCGGTCATGGCCGCAGGCGCGCGCCGCGCTTTGGCCCGGGCCACCGCTGCCGAGGAGTTCCTGCGCGAGACGATCTGGGTCTCCGATCCGTTCCAGGGAGCAGGCCCGGAGGTGACGTTGGTGGCGGCCCTGGACGTGGCTTCGGGGAGGATTGCGGAGTTGGAGGGGCAGCCGGAGGTGGAGGCTTCGGTGAAGAGCACCTTCGGTGTGACCTACTTCAAGCTGAGCCAGTACGAAGCGGCCCGGGACCTCCTGGAGTCGGCCCTGGAGATCCGTACGGAGTTGTACCAAGGACCGCACCCCGAGCTGGCGGAGAGCCTCGACCAGCTCGCACAGCTGGAACGTGCGGAGGGGCGCCTCTCCCGAGCCGACTCCCTCTTCCGCACCGCCCTGGCCATGCGCAGGGAGACGCTAGGCGATACGCACCCCGACGTGGCCGTCACCCTCATGGGGCTCGGCATCCTGGCCAAGGACCGCCGGGACTTCGACGCCGCCGACTCGGCCTTCCGGGAGGCACTGGACATCCGCGAGCGCTCGGGGGCGGACCCCGGCGCGTTAGCAGAGGTGTGGGACGCCCTGGGAACCATGTACGTGGACCAGGAAAGGTACGACGAAGCGGAGTCGCTCCTCCGGCGGGCCCTGGACGCCAGGAGATCGTTCTACGGTCCCGAGGCCGGCCTGGTGGCGTCCAGCATGAACAACCTGGCCAACCTCCTCGACGACATGGGCCAGTACGACGAAGCCGCCGAGCTCTACCGAGGGGCCCGCACCCTCTTTCAGGCACGGGCACCGAGATCGTCCCAACTGGCCACCATCACGGCGAACCTGGCGCTCCTCCTGGACCTCCGGAAGAACCGATACGACGAGGCCGAGGACCTTTATCGAGAAGCATTGGCTCTCCGCCTCTCACTGTTCGGGGACGGCGGGTCCGTCGTGGCGGATAGTAAGCGGCTCCTGGCGGCCTTCCTCTGCGAGGTCCGAGGCGAGTCCCGGGAAGGTGCCGCGCTCCTGGCGGAGGCCATCCCGGTCCTGGAACAGGAAGGGGACCGCTTCCGTGTAGCCGTGGGGCGCTCGATGCAGGGGGTCTGCCTCACGGCGGTGGGCCGGTACGGCGAAGGGGAGGCTGCCCTTCTCCAGGCCATCCAGGCGTTCGAGGTGGACCCGGGCTGCGGCGCGGCAAGGACGGAGCAGGCGCGTGAACGCCTCGCCGCGCTCTACGAGGCGTGGGGACGACCGGACCGGGCGGCGATGTACTCCCAGGCGGCCGACTGCAGCGGATAACGCGCCGGATGCGGCGGGTATCGCGCCCGAGTCAACCTCGCATCCAGCATTCGGGAGCAGGCCCGTCCGACTCGACCTCCCTCCTACCGCCCGTCGACCCGCCGGAGGAAGTCCCGGACCACCTGGTTCGTTGCCTCCGGGGCGTCGTGCATGGTGAGATGCGCCGCGCCTGGGATCACCTCCATCTCCGAGCCCGGAACCAGCGCCGCGATCCGACGGACCGTGGGCGGGCGTGCCTCGTCGAACTCGCCAGTGGTGAAGAGGGCTGGTACGTCGATCTCACCGAGCCAGGGGGATGCGTCGTAGTCCCGGAGCGTGCCCGTGGCCGTGAACTCGCTGGGCCCCCACATGGTGCCGTAGATGTCGAGGTTGGCGAAGGCGAAGGCGCTGTCCACGTCCTCGGACCACGGCAGGGAACGGGCGAGATACGCTTCGTAGAACACTCCCACGGCAGCCTGGTACGCCGGGTCCTCGAAGGTGCCGGCGGCTTCGTGCTCCGCCACGACCTGCTGGATCGAGTCGGGCAGGGTCATCAGGAGCGTGTCTCCGTCGGCGAGCCAGGCCGGAATCGAGAGGGCCGGGCTCATGAAGACCATGCTGGCCACCTGCTCCGGATGCGCGCGCCAGTACTCCGCCGCCAGGATGGTGCCCCAGGAGTGTCCGATCAGGTGCACTCGTTCGAGCCCCAGCGCCGAACGGAGCGTCTCCAACTCCGCCACGAAGTTCTCGACGGTCCAGTCCGAGGGGCCCGTGGAGCTCGTGGAGCGGCCGCTCCCGATCTGGTCGTAGAGCACCACCGGCCGGTCGGCCCCCAGCGCCCGCATGGGATTCAGGTAGTAGCTGTTGAAACCCGGCCCCCCATGAAGGAGGATCGCCGGAGTCCCCTGGCCCTCTCCCTCGACGTCGTACCAGAGGGTTCCGAAGGGGGTTTCCAGGGTCGAAGGGCCCTGCGGGATTTCGGCACCCACGCAGGCGGACAAAGCCAGAACCAGAACGGTCAAGTATCGCATGGCCCGAACCTGCCGCCCGACCCCGCCGCGGGGCAAGCACCGACGAGAGGGCCGTGCGACTAGCCCTTCGCCAGCCTCCGGATCTCCTCCGACTCCAGCACCTGGACGCCTGGAGCCTCCTCCAGCGCCAGCGTCACCATGGCCGCCGCGATGTCGGCGGCGTGCACGGTGCGCAGCCGACCCGGAACCAGGCTCAGGAGCACCCGGCCCACCGCCTCCGCCGGGCGGAACTCTCCCCTGGGCCCGCCGATCACCGACGGACGCACGATGCCGACGGACGGGAACCCCACCCCCCGGAGTTCCTCTTCCAGCTCACCCTTCACCCGCAGGTAGAAGGTCCCGGCGTCGGAGCGGGCTCCCATGGAGCTCACCAGGCCGAAATGACGGGCCCCCGCCGCCCGGGTCGCCCGGGCCAGCGCCATGGGGAGTCCGTGGTCCACCGCCCGGAACCGCTCCCGGCTTCCAGCCTTTCGAATCGTGGTGCCCAGGGCGCAGAAGACATGGTCCGCGACCACGGCCTCACCCAGCTCGCCGAGCCGGGTGAAGTCCGCCTCCACCTCCTGGACCCGGTCCCCATCCAGCCCGGCCGGGAGAGCGTCCGGAAGCGGCCGCCGGGTCAGGACCACCACCTCTCTATAGGCCGGGTCGCCATCGCCCCGCGTGCGCGTGAGGAGCTCGCGGAGCAGGTATCGCCCCACGAGCCCGGTGGCACCCGCCAGGATGGCGCGCGGTGCGTCCGGAGGGCGCGTTTCCTTCTTCGGGGACCCGGTCACGAACCCCCGGGCCGCACCCGGTAGTCCAGGGGCGGGTCCCGGTCTCCCAGGAGGGGCTCGTAGACGAAGTCGGGACCCCGCCGCTCTTCCCACTCGGCCCGGGCCCGGACCCGGAGGTCCTCGTCCTGGAAGAGGTCCACCAGGGTGAGGGCCATGGTCTTGGCCGCCACCACCATCCCCTTCTCACCGATGGTGGTGCCCCCCGCGGCCACCGCCTGCCAGGAATGGGACGAGGTCCCCGGCACCCAGGTGGCGGCCCGCAGCCCCACCGTGGGAACGGCCCAACTGACGTCGGCCACATCCGTGGAGCCCCGCCCCGCAGCGGAGGGGTCGATCTCGAAGGGCAGGACCTCCGCCGCCTGGTCCACCGGGGGCGCGTCCTCACCCAGGGTGCTTCGGATCATCTCCGCGAAACGCCGCTCCTCCGGCGTGTATTCCACGCCCCCGACCTGCTGGAGGTTCGCGTGCATGACCTCCTGGAGCGTCACGTTCATGAGGACGTTGTAGATCCCGTGGATGACTTCGTATTCCACCTGGGTTCCGGTCCCCAGGGCTGCGCCCTCCGCCGCGTCGGCCACCCAGTCGAAGATCCGCTGCACCTCCTTCGGATCGGGGTGCCGGACGTAGTAGAAGACCTCGGCGAAGTCGGGGATGACGTTGGGCGCCGCGCCCCCGTAGGTGATGACGTAGTGGATCCGGGTAGAGGACGGGACGTGCTCCCGCATGAGGTTCACCATGTGGTTCATGGCCTCCACCCCATCCAGGGCGCTGCGGCCCCGGTCGGGAGCCCCTGCCGCGTGCGCCGAGACGCCGGTGAACCGGAATTTCGCCGACTTGTTGGCCAGCGAGGTCGCGGCGTTGGCCGTATTCGATGAGCTGGGATGCCAGTGCACCATGACCTCCACGTCATCCATGAGCCCAGCCCGGACCATGTAGACCTTCCCGGCGCCCCCCTCCTCCGCCGGGGTCCCGTAGACCCGGATGGTGCCCGGGGCCCCGGTGGACTCCAGCCATTCCTTGGCCGCCAGGCCCGCAGCCACCGACCCCGTGCCGAAGAGGTGGTGCCCGCAAGCGTGCCCCGCCGGCTTTCCCTCGATGGGATTCCGCTCCGGAGTCCGGTCCTGGGTGATGCCCGGGAGGGCGTCGAACTCCGCCATGATCCCCAGGATGGGCCCGCCGCTCCCCCACTCCGCCACGAAGGCGGTGGGGATTCCGGCCACCCCGGCCTCGACCCGGAACCCCGCCGCCCGAAGTCGCTCCTGAAGGATCTGCGAGCTCTCGTGCTCCTGGTATCCCACCTCCGCCAGGTCCCAGATCTCCTGGGCCATGGCCCCGTAGTCACCGGCGTAATGCTCCACGTGGCGAAGCACGGCATCGCGGGTGGATTGGGCCTGGGCCGGAGCCACCGTGACCCCGCCGGCAACGGCCAGGAGGGCTGCCAGGGTCACACTCGCACGCGAGTTGCGGACCCGGGATGGAAGAAGCGTGGACGAGGGGGCGGGGGCGGGCCCAGGAGCCATGGGGTCGATCTCCGTTTCGGAGGAATGGGACGGTGCCGGGACGTGGGCGGCGCAATCTACAGGCAGCCTTCCGTCCGCGCACCGCAGACCCCGCCATCCGGCGAGAAGTGAGCAGTGGGGCCGGACCCGGGTCGCCGCTTCGACCGATTCGCGGACTCTCAGGTCAACGCCGCCACCACGGACGCCAGGTCCTCCTGCACCTGGCGGGCCGGCGTGGGAACGGTCAATTCCTGGTAGAACTCCCCCCGGTCCAGCGCCTCGCCCAGGGCCAGGAGAACCAGTCCAGCCACCGCCGTCACCGGAGCGGTTCCCACCAGGGAAAGGCCGCCCCCGGGGCCCAGCAGGATGGCGGAAGCCGGGATTCCGCCGGCCAGCAGCGCCGCCCCCGATAGACTGCTCGCCACGCGGATCCCGGACACCCGGGGACCCCACGGGCGCCCTCTCGCGGCCAGGCGGTGCTTGCGGGCTCCGTACAGGAGGAGCTTGTATCCCACCACCGTCATCCAGACCGGGGCAGGCGCCGCCACGAGGGTGGCCACCAGCAACCCGGTGGTGAGGGTCCGGGCGCTGTGGAAGCCCACCTCCCGGGAGTGGACGACCCCGTACACCCGGTCCATGGCGAAGAGGGTGGCGAAGCCCAGGAGCGCCACCCCCGTCTCCCACACGGGGACGCCGGCCACGCGGAGATCCCCGAAGGCGCCGGCCAGGAGCGCGGTTCCGCTGGCGGCGAAGGCGCCGAAGAGGAGAATCTCCCGACTGAGCCAGGACGTTCGCCACCCGAGCATGGCCCGCCAGGCCCGCTCCGGCCGGCCCAGGTGCAGGGTGCTGGCGGTGACGGCCAGCCCTGCGGCCGCCGCGAAGACCGGCCACCCCAGCGTGGCCCTGCCTCCGGGGCTGGCCATGAGCCCCACCAGCACGCTCACCGTGAGGGTGAAGAACCAGAGGGGCCACTCCCGGGCGAAGGAGAGCTTCGCTTCCGGAGCCGGCTGTGGGATCGGCTGGGCCTCGTACCGCCAGGGGTGGAGTTCTTCGCCCGCCTCGCCACGCTCCGCGGGTAGATCTACGGACGGCACCCAGGTACCGGGCCGGAGGGGAAGAAAGCGGATGGCCGGGTCCGCCGGGGCCCGGGGAAAGCCCGGTACCTGCGGCCGGCCCTCCAGCTCGTCCACCGGTCCGAAGCGGAGCGCCCCCGTGGGGCACTGGCCCACGCACGCCGGCGACTTTCCCTCACGCTGCCGGTGGTTGCAGAAGGTGCACTTGCTCACCACACCCTCGGCGGCATCGAACCGGGGTGCGTCGTAGGGGCAGGCCCAGGTGCAGTATCGGCACCCGATGCACTTCTCCCCGTCCAGGAGCACCGCCCCCGTGGCGGGGTCCCTGGAGTACGCCGCGGCGGGACACGCGCGGGCACAGGGGGCATCCGCACAGTGGTTGCAGGCCAGAGAGAGGTGATGGACCGGAATGCCGGGAAGGCGCTCCGCATTGAAGGTGTCCACCCAACGCCACGAGGTCCCCCAGGGCAGCTCGTTCTCGATGGCGCACGCCACCACGCACGCGGCGCACCCAGTGCAGAGGTTCAGGTCCAGCTGGAAACCGTTCCGGGGCATGGGCCGAAGCTACGGCATGCACGGCGACGTCGGACAGGGTGGCGCGCTCCCACGGGCCCGAGCGCGGGAAGGGGAACGGACGCACCGCCAGGCCGGGGGAGGCCGGCCCCGGCGGCGGTGGGCTCCAGTTTGGCTTGACACCCCTCCTGTCACGGGAGATGGTGCCCGGCATGGATGCACCCGCGCCCACCCGCCCGTCCCTGCCCCGGACCGTCTGGGTGCTTTCCGGACTCTCCCTGGCGCTCCACCTCCTGCCCCGGCCAGGGTACGGCTTCCACAGGGACGAACTGCTCTACCTCGCCATGGCGGACCACCTGGAGCCGCTGCGCATGCAGTTCCCGCCCCTCATCGCGCTGCTGGGGAAGGTGGCCCAGCTCCTCCCCGGCCCCACCCTCTGGGGCACACGCCTGGTGTCGGCGCTGGCGCTCTCCGCCATCATCGTGATCGCGGCCACCACGGCGCGACGGATGGGCGGCGGACGGGAGGCGCAAGTCCTGGCAGCCTCCGCGTTCCTCGTCTCGCCCCTGTTCATGCGGGCGGGAGCCCTCTTCCAGCCCGTGGTCTTCGAGCAGCTGTGGTGGACCGTGGCCACACTTGCCTTCGTCTCCCTCCTGGCGGGGGGAGACCGCAAATGGTGGCTCGTCTTCGGACTCGCGGCGGGCCTCGGCGGACTCACCAAGTTCAGCGCCGCCATCTTCGGCATCGCCGTGGCGACGGGGGCCCTCCTCTCGCCCCTCCGCCGTGACCTCCGTACCCGGTGGCCCTGGCTGGCGGTGGCAACCGGGGCGCTGGTGGCCCTCCCCTCCGTTCTGGGGCAGGTGGCCTGGGATTGGCCGTTCCTCGAGCAGGCACGGATCCTCCGGGAAACCCAACTGGCCCGGGTCACGCCGTCGGCCTTCCTGTCGGACCAGATGCTCTCCGCGTTCGGCGCAGCCCCGTTCCTCCTCCTGGGGTTGGTGGGGTTCTTCACGACGCGGCGCCTTCGCCCCTTCCGGCCCCTCGGGATCGCCGCCGTCGCAGCCGCGATCCTCTTCCTGGCAACGGGTGGGAAGGGCTACTACCTGGGGCCGATGCACCCGGCCTTGTACGTGGGTGGTGCGGTGTGGGCGGGAGGCCTCCTCTCTTCACGCCCCTGGCCGAGAAGGGGTGTCCTGGCCGCCGTGGTGGCCGCCGGACTGGTGGTCCTCCCCATGGGGATTCCTCTGCTCCCGCCGCCCTCGATGGCCCGCTACAGCGCCGCCGTGGGGATCACCCGGGCCGTGACCACGAATTTCGGTCAGGTCCTCCCCCTTCCGCAGGACTACGCCGACATGCTGGGCTGGAGGGAGCAGGCTCAGGCGGTGGCCCGGGTCTTCCACGGGCTGCCCCAGGAAGAGCGGTCCCGGACCGTCATCGTCGGCGGCAACTATGGGCGAGCCGGCGCGCTGGCGGTCTACCACGAGGAGCTCGGGCTACCGTACCCGGCATCGCGCCACGGCGACTTCTACGCCTGGGGCCCGGGGATGTCGGATCCGGCGGTGGTCCTCATCCTGGGTGGCTCCGTGGTCGAGCTCCTGGAGATCTTCGAGGAAGTCGAGGACGCCGGCGCCGTCCTGAACCCCATGGGTGTGCCAGAGGAGCAGGAAGTCCGCGTCCACATCTGCCGCAAGCCACGGGAGCCCTTCCTCCAGCTCTGGGAGCGACTCGGGGTCGTCTGGGGCTGAAGCGGCCGGGACACGAGCGTACGGGTCCCCTGGACCTCCCCCCGCGGGTCGCTATCTCGGAGCGAGACCGACTCGGACCCGGGTCTCGTGGAAGGCGGCGCCGTACCCCATGTCCGTCTCCGCGGCGGGGGAAAGGACGTTCACCGTACCTCCTTCGGTGATCCACCACCCGTTGGTCATGGCCACACACCCGGGGCGAATTCCCCGGTCGAGGCGAACCGGGGCCTCCAGCTCGCCCCGGTCGTTCCAGATCCGCACCCGATCACCCGGGACGATTCCACGTGCCGCTGCGTCTTTCGGATGCATCTGGAGGAAGGGCCCGGGGCTGAGTGCCCGGATCGTGGCCAGGTTGTTGAACTGGGAGTGGATGCGGTTCTTGGTGTTGGGGGTCAGGAAGTGGAGCCACTCCACGTCACGTCGGGCCGGGTCCGGAGCCCCCCGCTCGCCGTCGTCCCGCACGGGGAGCCCCAATGCCTCTCGATCCGCCGGCGGAGCCCAGCCGGGGAGCGGGTCGACCCCCCATCTTTCCACCGCCTCCTCGCTCCGGAGCTCGATCTTCCCGGACGGTGTGGGGAAGACGAAGTCGCTGAAGGCGACCTCCTGGTGGCCCGGCGCAATCACCGGGCCTTGGGCGAGCCGCTCCAGCGTCAGCTCGGGAAAGGGCGCCAGGTAGCGCTCGAGGTAGGCGCTCACCTCCGCGTCTCCGGGGGCCGGAAGCACCCCCTCCCGGTCCGACAGTGGAATCCCCAGCCGTTCCGCCAGCGCCCAGTAGATCTCGCTCTCGGGCCGGACCTCCCCCGGCGGTTCCAGGATCTTCTGCTTCAGTTGGACGTAGGGGTGCCAGTAGGCCCCGATGACGTCGGTCTGCTCGAAGAGTGTCTTGGCGGGAAGCACCAGGTCCGCCTCCGCGGCGGTATCGGTCAGGAACTGCTCCACCACCACCCGGAAGTCCAGGGACCGGATCGCCTCGAGGACCCGGTGGGTATCCGGGTTCTGCGTCACGGGATTGCCCCGCTCCACCCAGAGGAACCGCACCGGTGGATCCCGCTGGGCCAGGATCCCCTCCCCCAGCCGCGCCGTGGAGATGGACACCCGGGCCACGCCGTCGTCCCTCTCCGGCGGGAAGAAGGCCAGGGGGTCTTTGACGTCGTCGAAGAGGTGGGACTGCAGATCCGCGAAGATCCACCCGGCGCCAGGCTTGCCGATGTTCCCGGTCAGGACCAGGAGGGTAAGGATGGCGCGTATGGTCTGGCCGCTGTTGGCATAGCGCTGCATCCCGTAGCCGGCGTTGATGCTCACCGGCCCGGAGGTGGCCACGAGCTCCGCGAGCTCCCGGACCTGGTGCTCCGGAATCCCGCAGGTTTCCGCAGCCCACGCTGGAGTGTAGGGGGCGAGGCTCGCCTCGTACTCGGCATACCCCTTCACGTGGCGCTCGACGAAGGGTCGGTCCACGGCCCCCCGCTCCACCAGGAGCCGGGCCACCGCCAGTGCCAGGGCCCCGTCGCTTCCTGGCCGGGGCTGAAGGAGGAGGTGCGCCCCCTCCGCGGTCTGGGTTCGACGGGGATCCACCACCACCACCTTCGCCCCTCGGCGCATCGCCCGGTCCGCGAAGACGCCCTGGTGGATGTTGGTCTCCGCGGCGTTCTTCCCCCAGAAGACGATGAGCCCCGCATTCTCCAGGTCCCACGGCGCGTTGTGCTTGTTCGCACCCAGGGTGAGGCGGGTGGCCTCCAACCCCGCAGGCCAGCACAGGTCACCGTAGGTGGTGGTGTATCCCCCGAACAGCCGCCAGAAGTCGGCGCCCACGCGGTTCATGAGTCCCTTCGTGCCGCTGGCCGAGTAGTAGAGGACCGAGCGAGGTCCGTGGCGCGTGCGGACCTCCTGGAGCCGTTGCGTCAGCTCGTCCAGCGCCTCGTCCCAACCGACCCGGGCGAAGCTCCCGCCGGCGGTGCGGCGCAGGGGGTGGAGGATCCGCTCCGGCGAGTGGACGCGCTCCGCGTAGCTCAGCCCTTTCAGGCACGGTCCCTCGGGCGTGGCCCGATTCCCGCGGTGGCCCTCGATGCGCCGGACCCGCCCGTCCTGGACCTCCACCCGGAGCGTGCAGGTGCTGTAGCAGTTCCGTGGACAGGCCGTGGTGTAGACGGGCATCGCAGGGGCGAGGATAGGGGCGATGGGTTGATCTAACGGGCGGCCTGCCGTCGCACCAGCCGGAGCCTCAGGGTACGGGCCGGGCCATGTCGGACCCGGCGGCAGACGCCACCCTCGGGAGGGGGCCGGCGGTCAGATCTCGTCCCGGAGGACGGGGCACGACATGCAGTGCCCGCCGCCCCGCCCGCGCCCCAGCTCCGACCCATCGATCTCGATGACCTGGATCCCCGCTTTCCGGATCTGGTCGTTGGTGTACTCGTTCTTGCTGTACGAGATCACCACGCCGGGCTCCAGGGCCAGCACGTTGTTGGCGTCGTCCCACTGCTCCCGCGCCGCCTGGAACCGGTCCCCACCCGTGGAGATGATCCGCAGCGACGTGACGCCCAGGGCATCCGCCACCGCGTGGAGGAAGGACTGCTCCCGAGTCACATCCACCGTCCCCTCCCGGTCGCCGGGGCGGAGGCTGTAGGGCTGGATTTCGTTCACCACCCGCGGGTAGATGGTGACCGCGTCCCGGTCCAGGAAGGTGCAAACGGTGTCCAGGTGCATGTGCCGCCGGTCCCGGGTCATCCGGCAGGCGATCACCCGGTCCACGGAACCCGCCTCGAAGAGTGTCTGGGCCAGGAGCTCGATGGCCCGCCCCGAGGTGCGCTCGCTCCACCCCACCAGCACGGCACGGTGGCCGATGGGAAGGATGTCACCTCCCTCCAGGGTGGCACGCCCGAAGTCCTGGGCCTCCAACCGGGTCAGGGGGTCGGAGGTGGGGTGGAGCCGCTGGAAGCCCCCCGCCCGGAAGCGGGGGTGGAAGCGGTAGACCAGGGCCACGTTCACCGTCTCCAGGTGCCGGGCTTCGGAGGCCATGCTGTTCAGGATCACCCCGTCGTAGACCCACGACGACGAATCCCGGGTGAAGACGCTGTTGGGGAGGGGAGGAAGAATGAAGTCCTCGGACCAGATGGTGGCGGCCAGGAGGGAGTGTCGGGCCATGGCCTCCACGTCCAGCCCGGCTTCCTCCAGCTCGCTCGTCGTCACGCCCGCCACCAGGTAGCTCGACAGGCGGGAAGAGGGCGCCTCCATGGCCATCGCACGCACCTCGTCCAGGGCTCCGGGACCAAGGGACTGGGAGGTGAAGGCCAGCTCGACTGCGAGCTTGCGGGCCTCGGGAACGTCCAGCGTCTGGGCGAGGAGCTCCTGCAGGTACAGGACCTCCACCCCTGCGTCCCGCATGACGTCCACGAAGGCGTCGTGTTCCTGGCGGGCCTTCCGGACCCACAGGACGTCGTCGAAGAGGAGCTCGTGATGGTTGTCCGGGGTCAGCCTCCGGAGCTCCAGGTCCGGTCGATGGACGAGCACCGTCCGCAGCCTGCCGACCTCCGACCCGACGTAGAAATCCCTCAAGCTCGCCTTCCCGACGTGGGTTCACCGTCTCGCGCTGCGCCCCCGCCCTCCCGGACCGATCACGGAAAGGAGACGCCCCCTGAACCTCGTCCCCCGGTCCTGTGGGGAAAAGGGCACCGCCCGTGGTGGGTCGGGCCCGGCCCGAGGACCCGAACCTCCGGCCCGTCGGTCTGCACCCTTCAATGCGGCGGTCCGCACTCCGGAATGCGCCGGCGTGGATGCGGGAAGGCGGCGGTTGGGACCCTCACCTCGGCACGTGCGTACGGAAGGGTATGAGCACCTTGCCCACCACCCTCCTGGACTTCGCCGACGCGACGCCCCCACGTTTCCAGCCCGTGGACGACCGGGTCATGGGAGGGCGATCCATGAGCCGCATGCGAACGGGGGACGCCGGGGTCGGGATCTTCGAGGGGGTGCTCTCGCCGGTGCACGACGGCGGCTTCGCCTCGGTGCGCGCCAACCTGGAGAGCCTGGACCTCTCGGATGGCGCCGGGATCGTCCTGCGGGTGCGAGGCGACGGCCGGCGGTACCGGGTGACGCTGCGCAATGACCGGCGCATGTCGGGCACCAACCACCAGGCCCGCCTCGAGCCTCCGGCAGACGATTGGGCCGAGGTGGTGATTCCCTTCGGCGACTTTCGGCCTCGACTCAGGGGGAGGGAGGTGCCCGACGCCGCGCCCCTGGATCCCTCCCGGATCCGGCAGGTGGGGTTCGTGATCTCCGACGGTCAGGCCGGGCCCTTCCGGCTGGAGGTGGCGTGGGCTCGGGGCTGGGACGGGAAGGAACCGCTCCCGGAGTGACCGGGCCCGCGGGGATCCGTCCCGCCGGGCTCCTGCTGCCGACGGTCGGGACGGCCACCGGACCGGGTGGTGAATCGCCGGCGTCGCTCCAGCCTGGAGTCAGGCGAGCCTGGACAGAGCGTCCAGGAAGACCCGGCCGTACTTCTCCAGCTTCGCAGGGCCGATCCCGGGCACGTCCAGGAGCTCCGCCGCCGAGGAGGGTCGACGTTGGACCATCTCCTTCAGGACCTTGTCGCTGAAGACGATGTAGGCCGGGACGCCCGCCTCTTCGGCCAGCCCCTTGCGGACCGTCCGAAGGTATTCGAAGGCGTCCTGGTCCGACCCGGAGAAGAGGAGCTCGGCGGGATCGGATCGACCCCGGCCGCCACCTCCACCGGCGGCGCCCGCCCCGCCCCTGCGGCGCGCGCCCTTCTGTCGGAGGATCGCCTCGGCGGCCCGCTCCGCCACCGGTAGCCCGGTGCAGACGTCGCACGCATCGCCGCACGGCCCCAGCTCCTCGTCGAAGTGGCCGACCAGGGCCTGGTGTCGGCACCCGCCCCGTTCCACCAGCTCGAAGAGGTCCACCGTGGCCTGCCGCTTCTGGTGCCAAACGTCCGGGTCGTCGATCTCGTCCAGGAACCGCTCGTGCAGCTTCACATCCGCCCAGGAATAAAAGAGGATGCAATCACTCTCCAGGCCGTCCCTCCCGGCACGCCCCATCTCCTGGTACCAGGACTCCACGTCCTTCGGCATGTCCCGGTGGATGACGAAGCGGACGTTGGACTTGTCGATCCCCATCCCGAAGGCCACGGTGGCCACCACCACGTCCACCTCGTCCAGCTGGAAGGCCTCCTGGTTCCGGGCCCGCTCGTCGTCCTCCAGCCCGGCATGATAGGGCACCGCGCGCACGCCCTCCTTCACCAGGAAGTCGCAGGTCTGGTCCACGGTCCGCCGGCTCAGGCAGTAGACGATCCCGCTCTCTCCGGCGTGCTCCCGCACCAGCGCCAGGATCTCCGCCCGGGTGTTCCCGCCCTGCCCCTTCTTTCGGCACGCCACCTTGAGATTGGGGCGGAAGAACGACCCCTTGTACCCACCCGGCCTCCGCATGCCCAGTTGCCGGAGGATGTCCAGCGCCACGGGCCGGGTCGCAGTCGCGGTAAGGGCCAGGACCGGCACACCCAGCTCCTCCTTGAGGCCCTCCAGGCGGCGGTACGAGGGCCGGAAATCGTGACCCCACTGCGAGATGCAGTGGGCCTCGTCCACCACCAGGAGGTCGATGGGGCATGCACGCACGAAGTCCCGAAGCCGCCCGTCCAGGGCCTCCGGAGCCAGGTACACCAGCTCCAGCTCCCCCCGGCGAAGGGCCTCGAGTCTCGCGGAGCGCTCCTCCGGATCCAGGGTGGAGTTGATCTCCGCCGCCCGAAAGCCCAGCTCCCTCAGGGCGTCCACCTGGTCTTTCATGAGGGAGATGAGGGGCGAGATCACCAGGACCGTCCCCGGGAGGATCCGGGCCGGCAGCATGTAGGTCAGGGACTTTCCCGCCCCCGTCGGCATGACGCCGATGCAGTCCCGGCCCGCCAGTACGGTGTCGATGATCTCCCGTTGCCCCGGGCGGAAGGTGTCGAAGCCGAACACCTGCCTCAGGACGATGAGAGGATCGGAAGGCCGATCCGGGTCGGAGGGAGCCTCGGCGAAGGGGAGGGACGACTGCATGGGGTGGAGGCTAACAGGGCGCTGGGGGCGATGGAATGGCGGGCAGGGGATCCGATCCTGCGCAGGGTGTCTGGCAGGTGCCAGCGCCGCCCTTCCGCCACGGACGAGGGAGGCGCGATTCCGGGCGCCCGGGGCCCTGCCCCCGTACCTTCGCTCCATGACGCAGCCGACACCCGACTCGCCCCGGCCTCCCACGACCCAGGTCCCGGCGCCCCTCGCCCGGGCCCGGGCCATCGCCTGGGTCATGGACGACCTCGTCCCCATCCCAGGCACCCGGTGGCGGATCGGCGTCGATCCGCTGCTGGGGCTCTTTCCCGCGGTGGGCGACTGGGTGTCCTGGTCCATCGGCTTCTACCTGCTCGTGGCGGCGGCGCAGCTCCGGGCCGGAGCTCCCCTGCTCCTCCGGATGCTGGGGAACATCCTGGGAGATGCCGTGGCCGGTGTCGTTCCCCTCCTGGGGGATCTCTTCGACGCGACGTGGAAGGCCAACAATCGGAATCTCGAGCTCCTGGAAGCCCACGTGGCGGCGCCGGAGCGGACCGCCCGCCGGAGTCGTTTCCTGGTGGGTGCCGTCCTGGTGTCCGGATTGGGGGTCCTGGCCGCCGGGGCGTGGGCCGCCGGTTGGCTGGTGGTGAAGGCGGTGGGTCTGGTCTTCTGAGGTGCGGCGCCCCAGGATGCCCGCAGCGACCCTTCCGTCCCTTCGCCGCACTCCCCATGAAACGCCTTTCCCCAGCCGCGGGCGTCGCAGTCCTCCTCGCCCTCCTCGCCCTCCTCTCCCCGGCCCCTGGGGCCTCGGCCCAGGACCTGGAACCGAACCAGACGGTCCACCCGGATCTCCTCTCCACCGTCGAGTACCGGATGGTGGGCCCCTACCGGGGGGGGCGGGTGACCGCGGTGGGTGGCTTCCCGGACGACCCGTATCACTACGTGATGGGGACCACCGGCGGGGGCGTCTGGATCACCCGGGACGCAGGGGAGAGCTGGGAGAACGTCACCGACGGCTTCCTGGACGTGGGCTCCATCGGTGCTGTGGAAGTCGCACCCGGGGACCCCAACGTCATCTACGTGGGGACGGGCTCCGCCGGAATCCGAGGAAACGTGAGCACCGGCAGAGGCGTCTGGCGGTCCACCGACCGGGGGAAGAGCTGGTCTTTCCTGGGGCTGCCGGACGCCGGTCTGATCGGGAAGATCCAGGTGGACCCGAGGGATCCGGACGTGGCCTTCGTGGCGGCGCTGGGGAACGGCTTCGCCAAGAACGAGGAGCGGGGGGTCTACCGCACCCGGGACGGTGGCGCCTCCTGGGAGCGGGTGCTCTTCGTGGCCGACTCGGTCGGCGCGGTGGACATCGTCATGAACCCCCGGAATCCACGGGAGCTCTACGCTGGGATGTGGCGGGCGGAGCGGAAGCCGTGGACGCTGGTGGACGCCTCCCGGGACGGAGGTGTCTGGAAGAGCACCGACGGAGGCGACAACTGGACCCGTCTCACCGACCCCTCGGTGGACAACGGCCTCCCCTCGGAGGCGCTCTTCGGGCGGATCGGGCTGGCGATCTCCCCAGCGGATCCCGACCGGGTCTGGGCCCTCATCAGCGCCCCGGATCCCCATGGGGGAATCTGGCGCACCGACGACGGCGGGGAGAGCTGGCGGAAGGTGACCCGGGACCGGCGATTCCGGCAGCGGCACTGGTACTACTCCCACCTGGAGGCGGACCCCCGGGACCCGAACACCGTCTACGTCCTGAACACCGGGATGTACCGCTCCGTGGACGGGGGGGAAGACTGGGAGCGGATCCGGGTGCCCCACGGCGACGTCCACGACCTGTGGATCCACCCGGATGACCCGGAGGCGATGGTGGTGGGGAACGATGGCGGCGCCCAGGTGAGCCTCAACGCCGGGCGGAGCTGGTCCACCATGCACAACCAGCCCACGGCCGAGTTCTACCGGGTGGAGGTGGATCACCAGTTCCCCTACCGCCTCTACGGCGCGCAACAGGACAACTCGACCATCTCCGTCACCTCCCGGGTGGCCGGGGACCTCTCCCCGGAACAGGACTGGCGGAGCGTCGGGGGCGCCGAGAGCGGACACATCTCGGTCCATCCCCACCCGGACTCGGCCCACATCGTCTGGGCCGGGAACTACATCGGGCAGATCGACCGCTCGAACCTGAGGACCGGGGAGAGCCGCAACATGATCCTGTATCCCCAGATGGGGGACGGGGTCGCGCCCCGGGACGCCCGCTACCGGTTCCAGTGGAACGCCCCCATCCTCATCTCCCGGCACGATCCGCAGGTGGTCTACCACACCTCCCAGTACGTGCACAGGACCACAGACGGGGGGATGAGCTGGGAGACCATCTCTCCGGACCTCACCACCGACAACGAAGCCCAGCAGGGACTGCCGGGTGGGCCCCTCCAGGTGGACCACACCGGGGTGGAGGTCTACAACACCGTCTTCGTGCTGAGCGAGTCCCCTCACCAAGCGGCGGAGCTGTGGGCGGGCACCGACGATGGCCGGGTCCACATCACCCGGGACGGGGGCGGAAGCTGGACCGAGATCACGCCGGACCGGATGCCGCCGGAGGGGACGGTGAACTCCATCGACCTCTCGCCGAACACCCCTGGGCGTGCCGTCATGGCCGTGTACCGGTACCGGGACGGCGACTTCCGTCCCTACGTCTTCCTGACCGAAGACTTCGGGGAGAGCTGGGACCTCCTCACCGACGGCACCAACGGCATCCCGGCCGACCACCCCGTACGGGTGGTGCGGGAGGACCCGGACCGGGAGGGGCTGCTCTACGCCGGAACCGAATTCGGGATGTTCGTCTCCTTCGATGGCGGCGCGCACTGGCAGCCCTTCCAGCAGAATCTGCCCCGGACCCCCATCACCGATCTCAAGGTCCACCGGCGGGACCTGGTGGTGTCCACCCAGGGCCGCTCGTTCTGGATTCTGGACGACGTCACCCCGCTTCACGCCATGCAGGACGCCATCCGGGAATCCACGCTCCATCTGTTCCAGCCCCGGGATGCCACCCTGGCCCGCTTCCGGGCCACCGGAGGTGACCGGGCCCCGGAGGACGCCCCCAACGGGGTGGTCCTGGACTACTGGGTCGGGGACGGGGTGGACGAGGTGGAGATCGAGGTCCTGGATTCGTCGGGGATGGTGATCCGAGAGTTCGAGGGTGCCGTGGAGGAGGGCGATGCGGACGAAGGGGGCGAGGCCGGAGCGACGGACGCGGAAGGGGAGGAGGGGGACATTCCCGAGGGCGAGGATGTGACCGCCGAGGACGCCGAGGACGAGGAGGCGGAAGATCCGAACCTCCAGGAGGAGGAGCTCGAGGTCGCGCCGGGGATGAACCGGTTCGTCTGGGACCTGCGCTATCCCGGCCCGGACGTGATCTCCACGGCGCAGTTCTCCCTGGCGAACACCGGGGGCGCCTGGGCCCCGCCGGGGAGCTACACCCTGCGGGTGGAAGTGGGTGAGGTGGAGCGGGACGTCACGGTCCAGGTGGGACTCGACCCCCGCATTCCCACGGTGACCGCCGCGGACATGCAGGCCCAGTTCGCCCTCACCATGCAGGTCCGGGACCGCCTCACGGAGGTGCACAACGCGATTCGGGAGATCCGCTCCATCCGGGAGCAGACCCGTGACTTCGTGGCCCGGGCCCGGGACGGAGAATGGCCGGAGGAGGCGGTGGCCGAGCTGGACTCCCTGGCCGACGCCATGGGCGAGACCCTCACCGAGGTGGAGGAGGCCCTGATCCAGACCAGGAGCGAATCGGGTCAGGATCCCATCAACTTCCCGCCCATGCTCGACGACCAGCTGGCCTACCTGTACAGCCACGTGAACGGGTCGTACGGCCGCCCCACCGCCGGTTCGTACCAGCGGTTCGACGACCTGGTGGCGGAGACCGAACCGCTGCTGGAGCGCCTGGAGGGGGTGGTGGCCGAACAGGTGCCGGCCTTCAACGCTGCGCTGGAGCGAGCGGGGATCGGCGCGGTGGTGACGCGAAACCGGTAGACCCGCCGGGCGCGCGGGGGGCGGGCGCCGTCCCCTCGCGCGCCGGCAGGCCCGCCCCCATCTTGGGCCCCTGGCGCTCCAGGGCTGCTCGGACGAGGTCTGGAGTGCCTCCATCACCCCCAGGGTTCCTCTAAAGCCATGTCCGACACCCTCCCCCGTCTGAACACGGCACTCGACGGCCGCTACCGACTCGAGTCGGAGCTCGGTCGCGGTGGAATGGCCACGGTGTACCGGGCTCGGGACCTGCGGCACAACCGACAGGTGGCGCTGAAGGTGTTGGACCCTGAGCTCGCAGCCGTGGTGGGAGCGGCACGCTTCCTGGGGGAGATCGAGACCACGGCGAACCTGCAGCATCCCCATATCCTCCCGCTCTACGACTCCGGGGAAGCCGATGGCTTCCTCTTCTACGTCATGCCCCTCCTGGAGGGGGAATCCCTGCGGGACCGCCTGGACCGGGAGCAGCAGCTCCCGGTGGAGGAGGCGGTTCGCATCGCCGCCGCGGTGGCCACGGCGTTGGACTACGCGCACCAGCGGGGCGTCGTGCACCGGGACATCAAGCCGGCGAACATCCTCTTCCAGGGCGGCCAACCGGTGGTGGGGGATTTCGGGATCGCCCTGGCACTGGGCGCTAGCGCCGGGGCCCGCCTCACCGAGACGGGGCTGAGTGTCGGCACGCCCTATTACATGAGCCCCGAGCAGGCCACTGGGGAGGCCTCCGTGGGACCGTCGACGGATACCTTCTCCCTGGGATGCGTCCTCTACGAGATGCTCGCGGGGCGACCGCCCTATACCGGCTCCACCGCGCAGGCGGTCCTGGGGCGGATCATCAGCGCAGAACCGGTCTCGGTCCGCGACGACCGTCCCAGCGTTCCCGCCAACGTGGATGCCGCCATCCGAAAGTGCCTGGAGAGAGTCCCGGCGGACCGGTTCGCCAGCCTGCAGGACATGGTCCGCGCGTTGGAGGATGCGGGATTCCGGCACGGCCCGGAGGGTCCAGGCGCAGCGGCGCCGGTGAGAGTGAACCGTGGACTCGCTGTCCTCAGCGTCCTCCTGGCCGCAGCCCTAGGATGGTCCCTCTTGTCGTCCGATGACGCGCCCCCCGACGCTCCCCTGGAGATCTTCTCACTGGAGATTCCTCCGGAGAGGGACCCCCAGTCGAGCATCGACATCTCGGACGACGGCTCCACCCTCGTCATGTCCCGGCCGGGTGCCGACGACGTGGTGGGGCTCTGGGTCCGCCGGCTGGACGAGTTGGAGTGGACCCCCCTCCCGGGCACGGACCCGGGAGCCGCCGCGGCCATCTCTCCGGACGGCACCGAGATTCTCTACTTCGCTGGAGGCCAGGAGGCGGGCCGGCTCCAGGTCACGCCGGTGGACGGCGGACCCGTGCGGGAGCTGGCGCCCGCCCGAATGACGAAGCCGGACTGGGGGAGTGACGGGCAGGTCTACTTCGGCGCCCCCGGCGGAGGGCTCGCCCGGATCCCTCGACAGGGCGGGGATGCGGAACCCCTCACCACCCCAGAGGAGGGGACAGTCCACCTCTATCCCCTGGTCCTACCGGGAAACCGGTGGCTGCTCTACACCGTGGCCGGCCGCGGCCCCACCCGGATCGAGGCGCTGGATCTGTCGAGCGGGGAGGTCCACCACGTCCTTAACGGAGCCGGCGCGGACCTCGCCGCCAACGGCTACCTGGTCTACGGAGCCGAGGGTGGGCTCATGGCCGTCCCGTTCGACGCGGGCACCGCCCGGGTCGCGGGAACCCCGGTTGCCGTGATCCCGGACGTCGTCCAGACGGGGCTCGGTCGGCCCTTCTACGCCATTTCGTCCACCGGGACCCTCCTCTACTGGACCGGGACCTTCGCGGAGGACGAGTTCGTCTGGGTGGACCGGACGGGGGTGGCCCGGGCGGTGGAGCCGGGATGGACCTTCGACGCGGGGAACGCCGACCGGGGGTGGCGCCTCTCCCCCGACGGCGGGCGTCTGGCGTACAGAGCGTGGACCGAGGCCGGGTACGACATCTGGATCAAGGAGATCGGAGGCGCACCCCCGGCCCGATTCACCTTCCACGAAGCCGAGGACCGGCAGCCTCGCTGGTCGTCGGACGGGACGACCATCTCGTTCATCTCGAATCGAACGGGAACCTACGCCGCCTGGCAGAAGCCCGCCGACGGGCTCGGCGACGCCGAGCTGATCTTCGAACCCCGGGACGGCTTCCTGGCACAGGGCTTCTGGGCACCGGACGGAGAGCACCTGGTGATGCGGGCCGGAGGGTTCCGGAACACCCAGGGGGGACGGGACATCACCGCGATCCGGCCGGACCGGGATTCCGTCATGTTCCCCGTCGCGGCGGGACCCGCCGAGGAGACGGGACCCGAAGTGTCTCGGGACGGCCGCTGGATCGCGTACGTCTCCACCGAGACGGGCCAGGAGGAGGTCTTCGTGAGGCCGTTCCCCGAGGTGGACCGGGGCCGTTGGCAACTCTCCACTGGTGGCGGCTCCATGCCCCTGTGGGCCCACAACGGCCGGGAGCTCTTCTACGTCGACGGGGACCACCGTCTCGTCTCCCTGACCTACGACGGCTCCAGCGGGTTCCGGGTGTTGAACCGCCAGGTACTGTTCCAGATCCAGCCCACCTACGAGTCGAACCTCTACCGGTGGATCGGGGGACTGTACGACATCACGCCGGACGACCAGCGCTTCCTCATGGTGCGGCGCCACGAGAGGGGCGACGAGTCGAAACCGCGACTGATCGTCGTCCAGAACTGGTTCGGCGAGTTGGAGCGGCGAGTCCCCCGGTGACGAGCGGCGGGTTCCCCACCGGCCGCTAGCCTTTTCTTGCGGGGGCTCCGCGCCCCCCGCCTCTTGGATTTCCCGGAGGGCGGGGGGGGCGGGCGCCGTCCCCTCACGCGCCGGCGGGCCCGCCGCTCTCCGGACTCGCCACCCCCATCCGCCTCAGTCGGCCCGCCGGGCGGTGAGCAGGTGGCGATCCCGGTCCAGGGCATCCACACGGACGTCCCCAAAACCCGCGTCCTCCATCCATCCCCGGATCTCTTCTTCGGAATGGGCGTCCCCGCGGTCGGACTTCAGGAGCATCTGCAGTGCCAGGTGGGCGGCCCGCCTGGAACGTCCTCGCAGGAACTCGGCCACCGCCAGCACACCGCCAGGGGCGAGCACCTCGCAGGCCTGCCTGAACAGGGTGGCGATGGTCGGCCCGTCGTAGATGTGGATGACGTTCGAGAGGAGGACCAGATCGAATGGCCCGCGGGGTAGAGCATCTCGCGTGAAGTCGCCCGCCACCACCTCCAACCCCTCCAGTTCCCGCAGGCCGAAGGCCTCCTGGACGTGCGCCACGATGTCCGCCGTATCGACGAGCGTGCCCCGAAGCCCTCGGGCCACGAAGGCCCGCGTCATGTGGCCGGGACCGCCCCCCAGGTCCAGGACGGTGCGGGCCGCGGGGTGGCGTTCCAGGCAGAGGTCCACGATTCGCTGGACCCGCTCGGGAGGGGCCGCCGCCATGGCGGAGGTGAACCGGGCCACGTGATCCGGAGTCCGCCGGGCCGGCCGTGTCTCCAGGGGGCCCCCGCGCCGCAGGACCTCCCCGAGGCGGGTGGTGGCGCGCACGGCGTACAGCCAGTGCGGAAGGCCTCGCCCCACGAAACCCGGTCCGGCCGGATCCCCCAGCTCCCGCTCGGCCCGGGCGGAGAGCCGGAACTGGCCCCCGTCCACCTCCACGAGCCCCGTCTCCACCAGGCCGTGGAGGACGATCCGGGTCGCTCGGAGGTCGTACCCGAGCCCCTGAGCCACGGCTTCGGCGGTGGCGGGAGCTTCGTGCAGCACCTGGAAGAGGCCGGCCTCGGACGCGGCGGCCACCAGGACGGTGGCGTCGGCCAGGTCTCGCAGCTCCCCCAGGCCGAGGTCGCCGATCCGCACGGCCCCGGGCCTCCGGCTACCCGGCGGCGAGGTACGGGTCCGGGTCCTCGGCGAACCGGCTCCGGCAACCTCCACAGCAGAAGTAGTACACCGTGCCGGCGTGCTCGTGGGTGTGGAGCGCTCCCTCCACCTTCACCGTCATGTGGCAGACGGGATCGATGGCCGTCTCCGGCTCCGTCGGCGCCGCGGCCTCCGACTCCTCCCCCTCCCACGACACCTCCCCCATGGTCCGGCGGGTCTGCACGATCTCCGCCAGGATGGAGACGGCGATCTCGTCCCCGCGCTGGGCGTGAATGTCCAGCCCGGCGGGGAAGCGGACCCGATCCACCACCTCCTGGGCCACGCCGTCCCTGATCAGGTGCTCCAGGACCGCTGCACCCCGGGCCCGGCTCGCCACGAGGCCCACGTACGGCACCGCCGTGCCCAGGATCGCCTTCAGGGCGGGCTCGTCGAAGTCGCCGTGGGTGGCCACGACCGCGAAGGTCATCGGGGTCGCCACAGAGGCGATCTCGGCGGGATCCCGCAGGACCGTGTCCGCATGGGACATGGCATCCCCATCGCCGGGGTCCACCGCGGTCACTCGATAGCTCATGGCTTTCCCCAGGTGCGCCAGCGCCTGGGCGACGGGAAGGCTGCCCACGACCAGGAGGTGGGGCTCGGGCGCGTGGGGCTCGATGAAGATGTCCAGGGTTCCTCCACTGAAGCACGTCATGGGGACTTCCTCGATCCCCTCGGGGACTGGTCGAGTCCCCGGCTCGGGAGACAGGCGGATGAGGCGGGGGGTTCCATCGGCGATGGCCCGCACCGCCTCCTGCACCACCGTGGGCTGGGCACAGCTCCCCCCGATCCAACCGTGCATGGTGCCGTCCAGGGTGACGATGGCCCGGTCCCCGGGCTTGCCCGACGTCGGTCGTTCCGCCCGCACCACCACGGCGGTGGCGAAGGGAACCCCCGCGCCCCTCAGCTCGCTGGCCGTCAGGAAGAACTCATCGAACATTGGACTCTCCCGCGCACGGGGATCGTGGTGAAGCTCGAGTGTTGCCGTGGGAAGAGGGCCGGGCGCCGAAGCGCCCGGCCCAAGCTTCCTCGTCCCCGTACCCCACGGTCCTCCGGTGGTGCGTGCGTCAGTCGGTGACGCCCGCCTCCCGCATGACCTTCCAGACCCGCTCGGGCGTGATGGGGATGTCGATGTGCCGCACGCCCAGATGCCACAGGGCGTCCACCACCGCATTGGCGATAGCCGGCGGTGCTCCCACCGTGGGCGACTCTCCCACGCCCTTCGCACCCAATGGGTGATGGGGCGACGGGGTGATGGTGTGGCCCGTCTCCCACTTGGGCGACTCCACGGCCGTGGGCAGGAGGTAGTCGGCGAAGGTCCCGGACAGGTTCTGCCCGTTCTCGTCGTAGACGATCTCCTCGTACAAAGCCGGAGCCAGGCCCTGGGTGAGCCCACCCTCGACCTGCCCCTCCACCACCATCGGATTGATGATGTGGCCGCAGTCATCCACTGCCACGAACCTCCGGACCGTCACGTTCCCGGTTCCCTTGTCGATGTCCACCACGGCGATGTAGCTGCCGAAGGGGAAGGTCATGTTCGGGGGATCGTAGTAGTCGGTGGCCTCCAGGCCGGCCTCCATGCCGTGGGGATGGTTGGTGTAGGCCGCAAAGGCGATGTCCTGGATGGTCTTGTGCTGATCCGGGGACCCCTTGACCTGCCAGCGGTCCACGTTCCACTCCAGGTCGTCCTCCCCCACCTCCAGGAGGTACGCGGCAATCTTGCGTGCCTTGGCCTTGATCTTCCGCGACGCCATGGCCGCGGCCGCGCCGGCGGTGGGGGTGGAGCGGCTCGCATACGTGCCCAGGCCATACGGGGCGGTGTCCGTGTCCCCCTCTTCGACCTCCACGTCCTGGGCCGGGATGCCCAGCTCCTCGGCGACGATCTGGGCGTAGGTCGTCTCGTGACCCTGCCCCTGGGACTTGGTCCCGAAGCGGGCGATGGCCTTGCCCGTGGGGTGAATCCGGATCTCCGCCGAATCGAACATCTTGATGCCCAGGATATCGAAGTCCCGGGAATTCCCGGCGCCCACTACCTCGGTGAAGCTGGAGATGCCGATTCCCATGAACTCTCCCCGGGCGCGCTTCTCGGCCTGCTCCTGCCGCAGCGCCCGGTAGTCGATCATGTCCATGGCCTTCTCGAGCGCCGCGGGATAGTTCCCGGAGTCGTACTCCCACGCCGTGGGCGACTTGTAGGGGAACTGTTCCGGCTGGATGAAGTTCTTCATCCGGAAGTCCGCCGGATCTTCGCCCAGCTCATGGGCCAGGATGTCGGCCATGCGCTCCACCATGTGGACCGCTTCGGTGACCCGGAAGGAGCAACGGTACGCCACCCCTCCGGGCGGCTTCGTGGTGTAGACCCCGTCCACGGCCACGTGGGCCGCCTTCATGTCGTACGAGCCGGTGCAGATGCTGTACAGCCCGGCCGGGAACCGGGACGGGTTGGCCGCCGCATCCGCGGCGCCGTGGTCCGCCAGCGTCTTCACCCGGAGCCCGGTGATCTTCCCGTCCGCATCGGCGGCCATCTCGGCCTCGATGTGGTAGTCCCGGGCGAAGGAATCGGCCTGGAGGTTCTCACTCCGGTCCTCGATCCACTTCACCGGCTTGCCGGTGACCAGGCTGGCCACGGCGCAGATCACGTATCCCGGATACACGGGCACCTTTCCGCCGAATCCCCCGCCGATGTCCGGGGAGATGACCTGGATCTTCTGCTCCGGCAGGCCACTCACCAGCGCGAACACGGTCCGGATGGCGTGGGGCGCCTGGGTGGTCATGTAGAGCTGCATCTTCCCGGTGGCGGGATTGTAGTTCGCCACCATCCCGCACGTCTCGATGGACGCCACGTGGATGCGGGGGATGTGCATCTTCTCCTTCACCACCGTGGCCGCCTCGGCGAAGACCTGGTCCGTGGCCTCCTTGTCGCCGGCCTCCCAGTGCCAGATGTGGTTGGTCTTGTTCTCCTTGTCGTCCCGGACGATCACCGTGTCCTTCATGGCCTCGAACGGATCCACCACCGCCGGAAGCGGCTCGTAGTCCACGTAGACCTTTTCCACCGCATCGGCGGCGATGTAGCGGTCCGTCGCAACGACGGCGCACACCTCCTGGGCGAAGTACACCACCTTGTCGATGGGCAGGACCATCTGGGTGTCCGACATGAGCGTCGGCATCCAGTGGAGGTTCCCTGCGGCCTCGAGGTCCTTGCCGGTGATGACCGCCAACACTCCCGGCATCTCCAGGGCCTCGCTGGCGTCGATGTTCAGGATCTTCGCGTGGGCGTAGGGACTCCGGACGATGTCCATGTAGAGCATCCCGGGGAGCTTGACGTCGTCCACGTAGTTGCCCTTTCCGCGAATGAAGCGGGCATCCTCCTTCCGCTTCATCCGGTGGCCCATGCCGCAGATCTTCTCGGGCGTCGTGACCCGCACCTCATCGGTGGTCTCCACCTGGGCGGAGCTTCCCTCGGGAACGGGCTGCATATGCTGGACGCGATCTTCCAACTGGCTCATACCGACGCCTCCTCACGGGACTCCCGCATCTTCTCGGCCGCGTACTGGATGGCCTCCACGATCTTGTTGTAGCCGGTGCATCGGCAGAGGTTGCCCGAGATGCCCCAGCGAATCTCCTCTTCCGTCGGGTCGGGGTTGCGGGCCAGGAGCTCTTTCGCCGCCATCATCATTCCCGGCGTGCAATACCCGCACTGGAGGCCGTGCTTCTCCCAGAAGCCCTCCTGCAGCGGGTGGAGATCGGCCCCTTCGGCCAGCCCCTCCACCGTGTCCACGGCGTACCCGTCGGCCTGGACGGCGAACACGGTGCAGCTCTTCACGGCGGTACCGTCCAGGTGGACCGTGCAAGCGCCGCAGCTCGTGGTGTCGCACCCAATGTGCGTCCCGGTGAGGGCCAGCTCCTCCCGGATGAAGTGGACGAGAAGCGTGCGCCCGTCGACTTCCTTGGTCACGGCCTCCCCGTTCACGGTGACGGTAATGTTGTGCTTGCTCATGCGGCACCTCCCTGTGCCCTTTGCACGGCTCTCCGGATGGCCCGCTTCACCAGCACCCGGGTGACATCGCGCTTGTAATCTTCCGAGCCTCGCAGGTCGGCGGACGGGTCACACTCGGCGGCGGCCGCCTGCCCAGCGGCCTCCACGACGTCCTCGGTCACCCCGCTTCCCGCCAGGACCGCCTCGGCATTCGTGGCTCGCATGGGAACCGGGCTCACGTTGGTGAGTCCGATCCGCGCCGACGTGCAGGTGCTCCCGCTCATGGTGAGCTGCACCGCCACGGCAGAGATGGCGTAGTCGCCCACCTTGCGCTCGAACTTCTCGTACGCCCCACCCGAGCCCGGGCCGGGAGACGGAATGCGGATCTCCACCAGGATCTCGTTGGGTTGGAGCGCGCTCTCGAACAGGCCCACGAAGAAGTCGTCCGCGTGGATCTCTCGACGGCCGCCGGACCCATGGGCTACCAGGGTGGCGCCGTAGGCGAGGACGACTGCCGGGTGGTCGTTGGCCGGATCCGCGTGGGCCAGGTTTCCGCCCACCGTACCGCGGTTGCGGACGAGAGGGTCGGCAATGACCCGCCCCGCGTCGGCCAGGAGCGGGTACCGTTCGGCCACCAAGGACGAGTGCTCCAGGTCGGCCTCCCGGGTCATGGAACCGAGAGCCAGATGGCCCCCTTCCTCGCGAATGTAGGCGAGCCCGTCGATACGGTTGAGGTCCACCAGGTGCTCCGGGAGCGCCAGCCTGAAGCGCATGGCAGGAACCAGGCTGTGCCCCCCTGCGAGGACCTTGGCGTCGTCGCCGAAGCGCTCCAGGAGAGCCACTGCCTCGTCCAGATTGGACGGAGCGTGGTACTCGAATTCACCGGGAATCACGTGACCTCCTTCTTTCTCGGGGATGCGTACCAGACGTTCGAATGTCCATCACCAGGGCGTCGTTGCGCTCTGGGCAGATTCCGGCTCTAGGTCAGGACCGAAAACACCACGTAGAGGATCACCAGCACCACCAGGGCGAAGAGCCCGTACCGCGCCCAGGTAGGCAGCAGATCCTTCGCGACCTCCTTGGCCACGGTCGCAGCGAACTCCGCCTGCGACGGGGCCGCCACCGGGGTGGGGGCGGGCGCATCTTCACCGGCCTCCGCCGCCGCGCTGCGGGCCTTCACCGCGGCGTTGAGGCCGTCCAGGCTCTGCTTGATGATGGCCTTGGCGGAGCTCTCCACGAGCCGCTGCCCCACGCTGGCCAGGCGTCCACCTACCTGTGCGTCGCCCTCATACGTCACCAAGGTTTGATCTCCTGAAGGCTGGAGCTTCAGGTGACCCGTCGCTTTGACGAAGCCCGGGGCCCCGCGGCCATCGACCTGCATGGTGTAGGCGTCGGGCGGCTGTATGTCCTCGAGCTTGACCTTTCCCAGGAACTGACCCTGGACGGGCCCGATCTTGATCTTGAGCGCTCCCTCGTACTCGTTCTCTCCCACCAGCTCCAGCTTCTCGCAGCCCGGTAGGACGCCGGCCAGCACCTCGGGATCGAGAAAGGTATCCCAGACGAGCTGCTGGGGGCCGTCGAATGTGTAGTCGCCACCGACCTTCATGAGGCTATCCCCCGAGGAGGTTCACGCGTTTCCACTGCCGACAGGGACACGAATCCCAGGCGGCCGCGTCTCGCCGAGCCGCCTGGGGCCGATCCCCCTTCCGGACGCGCGAACTCGCTTGAGCACCTCGCCGAATTCGCGCAGGGACTGGATGTCCCGGGCAGGGAGGAAATTATCTACAAATGGCAGGGCCGCAGCCATTCCCGCAACCCGAGGTGCGTACTCCTCGTGTCCCGAGTGGGGATTGAGCCACACGAGCCGGTGGCACCGGTGCTTCAGGTACCGCATCTCCCGGGCCAGCACCGACGGGTCGCCGCGGTCGCAACCGTCGCTCACCACCACCACCACGGCCCCACGGCGAAGCACGCGGCGGCTCCACGTCCGGTTGAACTCTCCCACGCAGGCCCCGATTCGCGTCCCACCGGCCCAATCCACCACCTCGCGGCCGGCCTGAGCCAGGGCCCGGTCCACGTTTCGGAGGCGGAGGTGCGGAGTGATCCGCGAGAGACGGGTGCCGAAGACGAAGGTCTCCACGTCCGTCATGGACCGAACCAGGGAGTGGAAGAAGTGGAGCACCAGCTTCGAGTACCGTTCCATGGACCCGCTCACGTCGGCCAGAAGCACCACGGGCCGCTGCTTCTCCGCCCGGCTCCGGCGTGGGAGGTACGCGGGTACCGCCCCCAGCCGGCCCGCGTGGCGCAGCACACGGCGGAGGTCGACCGACGCACCCGTTGGATCGCTTGAATACCGGCGGGTCACGCGAACGCTCGCCTCCCACCGGAACCGGGCCAACATGCGGCGGGCAGCGTCCAGCTCCTCGGGAGTCATCTCGGCGAACCGTTTCCGCTGGAGGCGCTCCTCGTCGCTGTAGGTGCCGGCCCGGTCCGCCACGTCACGCTCCTCCATCTCCGCCCGAGCCTTGAACGCGGCGTAGGTAGCCACGGTGAAGGCGGACCGCCGGGGCGGGTCTCGGGGAGCCGGTGGGCGGGCTCGAGCCTGAGGCACCGGGATGTCGGGGTGACGCCAATAGGTGTTGAACACCGTTTCGAACAGGAGCAGGTCCTCCCGTCGCTTCACCAGGATGGCCCGCGCCGTCCGAAAGACTTCGGCCCGGTCCCCCAGCTCCACCCAGGACAGCGCCTGGGTCAGCTCACCCACCTGGGATGGTGTCACCGGAATTCCCACGGTTCGCAGGGCGCGCCCGAAACCGACCAGGTTCTCGATGAATCGGAGACCGCTCACCGAGATTCGATCTCGGCCAGGACTTCCGCGGCCCGCCGACCCCGCACCAGGTCCACGTCGTCCTGATACTTGAGGAGGAGGCCCAACGTCCGATCCACCACTTCCTCGTCCAGGTCCTCCGTGGACAGGTGAGTGAGTGCCCGTGCCCAGTCCAGGGACTCGGCCACACCCGGCAGCTTGTACAGCTCCTCCCGGCGGAGACGCTGCACGAACGCCACCACCTGACGAGCCAGGGCCTCCGGGGCCTCGGGCACCTTCCCCAGGACGATCTTGAGCTCCTGCTCCGGCGAGGGGTAATCGATCCAGTGGTAGATGCATCGACGCTTGAGGGCGTCGTGGATCTCCCGGGTGCGGTTGGAGGTGATCACGGTCACGGGCGGGTGGTCGGCCCGGAAGGTCCCCAGTTCGGGAATCGTGATCTGGAAATCTCCCAGGAGTTCCAGGAGGAACGACTCGAACTCTTCGTCGGCGCGGTCGAGCTCGTCGATGAGCAGGACGGGCGCGCGCTCGTGGCTCCGGTCGATGGCCTGGAGGAGGGGCCGGCGAAGGAGATACTCCTCGGAGAAGATGTCGGCGACGTCTCCCTCGTGCCCACCGGCCCGGGCCTGGATGGCGATGAGCTGTCGCGGATAGTTCCACTCGTACACCGCGTGGTTGATGTCCAAGCCCTCGTAGCACTGGAGCCGAATCAGAGGAACGTCCAGCACCCTGGAGAGAACCCGGGCGACCTCGGTCTTTCCCACCCCGGGCTCGCCCTCCAGGAAGAGGGCCTTCTGCATGCGCAGCGAGAGGAAGAGGCTGGTGGCCAGGCCCGGGTCGGTGAAGTACCCCTCCCGCTCGAGGGCCGCACGGGTGGCGTCGATGCTTTCGAACACGGGGATCAGGTCTCCTTCGAAGGTGCGCGGTCCAGGGCCTCGGGGGTGTCCACGTCCCTCAGGACTCCTTCGCTCCCCACCGCCACCTCGCAAACGTCGTCGTCGTAGAGGGAGAGGAGGTGGCGCCCTCCCACGTCCCCTTCAAGGGCTCGGAGGTCCGGGAAGTACCTGGCGGCCCACACGATGGGATTGCCGCGCTTCCGATCCACCACGGGAGCGCAGATCCCCCTTCCCTCGTCCGGAGCGAAGGCGGCGAGCAGAGCCCGCAGGTCGCCCTCGCCGATCCACGGCATGTCCCCCAGGACGATCATGGCGCCGTCGGCCCGTCCCGAGACGGCCTCGATGCCGGCTGCCACCGACGTGGCCATCCCGAGGCCGTGGTCCGGATTCTCCACGAACTCCACGTCGAGTCCTTCCAGGGCCTCCTTCACCGCGGCGCCTTCGTGGCCCAGGACCACGACCACCGGCTCCGCGGTGACCCCCAGCACCGTGCGCGTGACCCTCCGGACCATGGGCTCGCCCCCCACGTCGGCCAAGAGCTTGTTGACCGGTCCCATACGAGTGGAACGTCCCGCGGCGAGGATCACCCCAGCCACGCGGAGTCGAGGCTTCCGGGCCTCCACCGGCCGCCGCCGTGGCTCCGGCCGTTGAGGCGTCTCCTTCAGCAGCCCCCCGATGCCCAGCCCTGGAACGTCCAGTTCCTCCAGGGATCTCCCGGCGACCACCCGCTCGAGAATCCAGTCGAACCCGTTGCGGCGGGGGGACCGGGCGCACCCGGGGACACCGAGGACCGGGGTCCCACCGCACTCGGCCAGGAGCGTCAGGTTGCCCGGGTCCACCGGGATCCCCAGCCGCAGGACCCGCCCCCCGGCTCGGCGCACCGCCGCGGGGACCACATCGTGGCGATCTCCCACCGCGGAAGCACCGAGCACGAGCACCAGGTCCGGGCCCACTGCCAGCGCCTCCCCCAGGGCTCGCCGGATCTCCTCGGGGGCGTGGGGAACCGTCGGCATCGTGGTCAGAGAACCACCCAGCGCCTCCATTCGGTGGCGGAGGACGGCCTCGGATCGATGGACCACGGCGTCCGACGATCCCGGACCGACGGTCTGGACCAGGACTGCCCGGGGACGGCCGAAGGGCTCGACGCGTAGGGCTGCTCCGGCTTCGCAGGCAGCGGCCGCACACGTGTCCACCACGTCGCCGGGAACCGCATAGGGAATCACTTTCACGGTGGCCACCAGTTCCCCGGGGCGTACGGGGGCCTCCGGGAGGAGGGTGGACACCGTCACGGCCTCGTGGACCTCGTTCACCCGTCGAACCGTGGCGACGTCCACCGTGACGACTCCCGCTTCCGTGGCGACCAGGTTACACCGACCGGTGCGGGCGCCGCGTGCTTTCGTACCCGGTCCCGCGAGGGCCTGCGCCACCTTTCGGGCGGCATCGTCCTCGGGAACGTCCGACGCCTCCAGGAGCGCGACGGTGACGGTCTCCACTCCGGCCGCCTCCAGGCGAGCGACCTCCTCCGGACCCAGACGAATTCCCTTCCGCAGAAGTGCGCCGTCTGGAAGACGAAGGGAGTGGGCGAGAATGCCGCCCTCCACCTGGGCGGGTGCGAAGGGGCCGAACTTCACGAGGCCTCCGCACGGCGGAGATGTGCCACCAGCTCCGCGAGGATGGCGACCGCGATCTCGGCGGGGGTCCGGGCTCCGATGTCCACTCCCACGGGGGCGCGGATGCGACCGATGTCCTCCTCCGACACCCCGTCCTCACGGAGGCGCTTCACGCGCTTCGCGTGGGTCCGGGTGCTCCCGAGCGCCCCCACATAGAACGCCGGTGAGGCCAGCGCCGCCCGGAGTGCCGGGTCGTCGAGCTTTGCGTCGTGGGTCAGCGTCACGACCGCCGTCCGATGGTCCGGCTGTAGTTCTTCCAGAGCCTCCGCCGGCCAGCGATCCAGGACGTGCACACCGGGGAAACGCTCCGCCGTGGCGAAGGCGGTGCGGGGGTCCACCACGTGCACCTCGATCCCGGCGGCACCCGCCATCTGCGCGAGCGGCGCAGTGATGTGCACGGCCCCCACCACCACCAACCGCACCGGGGGGTTGTAGGGCCGGAGGAAGACCGTCCCCACCTCGGACGTGATGGACGCCGAACGGTCCTCCAGGAGGGCTTTCCGTGCCTCGTCCAGGAGACTGCCCCCCTCCACCGGATCCCACCCCGGAGCGCCTTCGCCTGCGTCCGGCTCCAGGGGAAGGATGAGCGCCTGCGACCCCTCCGGGAGCAGCGTGGCGGTCACCACGGGCCGCCCTTCCTCCAGCGCACGGAGCAGCCGGTGGAGGAAGTCGTCCCTCATCCGACTCGCTCCACCCAGATGGCCACCTTTCCCCCGCACGCGAGCCCCACCTCCCAGGCCATCTCGTCGGTCACCCCGAAGCTCAGCTGCCGACCCTCTCCGGATTGGATCACCTCCAGGGCGGCGTCCACCACCGCGGTCTCCACGCACCCCCCGGAAACGGAGCCACAGAAATCGCCGGAGCCATTCACCGCCATGTGGCTTCCGGCCGGCCGCGGCGCGGATCCCCAGGTCCGGACCACGGTCGCCAGGGCCACCTCCATACCGGAGGCTCGCCACGCCGCGGCGGTAGCCAGGACTTCTTCGTCAGTGTTCATGGCCGTCCTGCAGAGGGGGATGGCAGTCGTGAGGACGGGAGAGGAGCCCGGGGGCGCGCCGGCCCGTCCTGTCCGAGAGGGATAGTATAGGAGTGCCCCCGCCCCGCAGGCACGTGTCCGGCGGACGGGGCAGCGGAAGGAACGGAGCAGGCGACGCCTCCCCCCGCCCCCCCCTGGCACACCAGAGGCCTTCTCCTCGTACATTCCCACAGCCGGGTGGCGCTGGACGCGCGACCGGCCGCGAACTCTCGACCCTCCATCCCCGGTTCCCATGTCCCTCCCTCGACCCCACCACCGCCTCCTTCCAGCGACCCTCGCTGTCCTCCTCCTGCTCCCGCTCGGCGTGCGAGCCCAGGGCGCCGACACCCCTCCCGGTGTGTTCGCCTTCGTGAACGTCTCGGTGCTCCCCATGGAGGGCGCCACCGAAGTGTTGGAGAACCAGACCGTGCTGGTGCGGGACGACCGGATCGTCGCCGTGGGGTCGGTGGCCTCGGTGGCGGTGCCGGAGGGCGCCACCGTCATCGACGGAGAAGGGCGCTACCTCATGCCCGGCCTGGCGGAGATGCACGCCCACGTCCCACCGGTGGCCCAGGGGCGGCCCCAGGAGGGGGTGCTGGAGGACATCATGTTCCTCTACGTGGCCAATGGCATCACCACGATCCGCGGGATGCTGGGCTCGCCCTATCAGATCGACCTCCGGGACGAGCTCCTGGCCCACGAGATGCTCGGCCCGGCCTTCTACGCTGCCGCCCCCAGCATCAACGGAAACAGCGCACCCAGCCCCGAGGCCGCCGAGGCGATGATGCGGGCCGCGGCGGAGGTCGGGTACGACCTCATGAAGATCCACCCGGGCGTGTCCCGGGAGACGTGGGACCGGATGGTGGTGGTGGCGGGTGAGGTGGGACTCACCTTCGCAGGGCACGTCCCCGCGGATGTCGGGCTGGTCCACGCCCTGGAGACGGGGATCTCCACGGTGGACCACATGGACGGGTACCTGGAGGCCGCCGCCGGAGGTACTCCGGCCAGCGTGGACGAGCTCGTGGCCGGCCTGAACGAACGCCGCATGCGGCGCCTCGCCCGTCTGACCCGGGAGCGGGGCGCATACGTGGTGCCGACCCAGTACCTGTGGGCCAACCTCTACGGAGCGCGGGATGCGGACACGGCGCTCCGACTCCCGGAGATGAACTACGTCTCGCCACAGCAGCGGCAGGGGTGGCGGAACCAGGCCGCAGGCACACCCCGCCTGGAACCGGCGACCCGGGAGGCCTTCCTCCAGGCCCGGGATCGAATGCTCCGGATCCTGGCCGAAGAGGACGTGCTCCTCCTCATGGGGACCGACTCGCCGCAGCTCTTCAACGTGCCGGGCTTCGCCCTCCACCGGGAGCTGGACGCCATGTCGGCGGCGGGGCTCGACAACCGGACCATCCTCGTGTCCGGCACACGAAACGTGGGCCGCTACGTCGGGGAGGTCCTGGGGCAGGACGGCTCCTTCGGAACGGTGGCCGCCGGTCAGCGGGCCGACCTGGTCCTCCTGGAGGCCAACCCGCTGGAGGATCTGGGTCACCTTACCGAGCGTGCAGGGGTGATGGTCCGCGGGCGATGGCTGGACCGGGAGTTCCTGGAAGCCGGGCTGCGGGCGATTGCCGCGAAATACCCGTCGGTGAGTTGAGGTCGCCGTGTCTTCCGACGGACCGCATCTTGTGCGCACGCCGCGGTCCTTCGGCCCCTCCGCCTGAACCCCCTCCGCTCCTTTCTCCCTTCTGCCCATGATTCGGATCTGCGTCATCGCCTCCGCGGCGCTCCTCCCGGGACTCATCGCGTGCGGGCCACCGGGGTCCCCACTTCCCGATCCTGGCGCCGACGTGGAGGCCATCCACGAGGTCCGGACCGAGCTGCGGCGTCTCACTCGCGAGGGCGATGCGGAGGGAGCCATGGCGCTCTTCACCGAGGACGCCATCTACTTCCGACCCGGGGAGGAAGCCGACGAGGGGAAGGCCGTCCTGACCCCCTATTGGGCCGCTCCGTTCGAGAACTATGTGGTCGACATCGACTTCCGGGCCGACGAGGTGGAAGTGTCCGGCGACCTCGGGTACGTCCGGGGCACGTTGACCTACACGGGTACCCCGCGCTCCGAAGGGGTCTCACCGGTCTCGGCGGAGCAGCGCTACGTGTGGATTCTCAGGAGAGAGGACGACGGCCGTTGGCGAATCGCCCGCTTCATCCGGCACCAGGCGCCCCAGTAGATCCCGCTCCGAGGTACCGCACCGGGGGCGCGACCCAGGGGTTAGGACTCTCGCGCCAGGCTATCCGCCGGCGTATGCTGCACCAATCGGGTACGAGGTCCCTCCCCCGTCGGGGCGCTTCGAGCCCCCACTGATGACGTGGTTCTCGCCATGACCCAATACTCCCTCCAGGAACTCCAGGGCCTGCTCCCCGAGCGGTACGAGGCCCAGCGTGAGATCGCGCAGGGAGGAATGTCCCGGGTCTACCTCGCCCGGGAGAAGCACCCGGAGCGGCTCGTCGCCCTCAAGATCATGGACACGCGGCTCAGCGAGGGTGGGCGGAGCCGGTTCCTCCAGGAGGTGAACGTCACCTCCAAGCTCTCCCATCCCCACATCGTCCCCATCTTCGCCGCGGGAGAGGTGGGCGATTCCCTCTACTACGCGATGCCCTTCATCCAGGGTGACACCCTCGCGGACCGCATCCGCAAGGAGGGGCCGCTCTCGGTGGAGGAGGCGGTGAGGATCACCCTCGAGGTGGCCCGGGCGCTCCACTATGCGCACGAGCAGGGCGTGGTCCACCGGGACGTGAAGCCCGACAACATCCACTTCCGGGACGGTCACGCACTGGTGGCGGATTTCGGGATCGCGCGGGCGTTGGGTGAGGCGGCGGACCGGATCACTGACGAGGGTCACACGCTGGGAACGGTGGAGTACATGGCCCCGGAGCAGGCCTCGGGCTCGGACACCGTCGACACCCCCGCGGATCAGTATGCCCTGGCGTGTGTCCTCTTCGAGATGCTCACCGGCGAGCCCCCCTTCCAGGGGCGGACGCCCCAGTCCACGCTGGCGCGCCACCTTTCCGGGACCGTTCCTTCCATGCGGGCGCTCCGCTCGGTCATCCCGGAGGAGATCGAGGCCGTCGTGAACCGGGCGCTTCAGAAGCTCCCCCGCGACCGGTATCCGACCACCGCCGACTTCGCGCAGGACCTGGGTGCCGCCATTCAGGCAACCCACGGGGTGGGTGGGCTTCCGCGAACCGGATCCCACCCCCGCGCGCCGCACCGGGGCCGGCGGCGACGGCTGCAGGTGGGGCTCGCCGTCCTCGCCGTGGTGGTGGCCGCGGTCGTGATCCTGCTACCCCCGGGGGAACCGCCTCCCCCGCTCGAGGCCAACGACGGGTACCTCACCTCCGTCGCCGTCCTCTCCCCGGAGGGCCAGGTGGTGGGTTCGGACGCCGCCGTGGAAGCGGAGGTGATCGGGGACGCCCTGGCCAGCGAGATCACCAGCACCCTGGCCGCGGTCCCCTGGTTGGACGTGAGGTCGTACTACTCGTCGAGGGTGCTGGCAGACGCCCAACTCTCCGCCAGCGAGATTCTGGACTCGCTGGACGTGGAGCACCTGATCCAGGTCAACCTGGTGCTCCAGGGTGATCGGGTGGGGATCGGGATCGGGTACGTGGGGGAGGACGAGCGGCAGCGGCCGGGTCTTCGACGGGACCTCCGCCTCGGCGACTGGTTCGACGAGCAACCCCGTATCGCCCAACAGGTGGCCCAGGACTTCACCCAGCTGGTGGGCGCGGACGAGGCCATCGCCCTGCGGGCTCGGGCCACACCGGGTCCCGGGTACCGGGACTACCAGATCGGGAACGAGTTCCTCGGGCGACGCACTCCCCGGGAGGTCCGTCGCGCCATCGACTCGTACTGGAGCGCCATCGAGAAGGACCCCTCCTACGGACCGGCCTACGCCAAGCTTTCCCAGGCCTACGCCCTGGCCCTCACCTACCGGTACGAGGTGGGGGTGGACGAATACACGGCAGCAGGACTGGCCCACGCCCTGGCCACCCGCGGGATCGAGGCGAGCCCACAGGTCGCCGAGGGCTATGCGGCCCGGAGCTATATCCGCTCGCTGGCGGCCTCTCCCGCCGAGTTGGCGGCCATCGACATCGAGCGGGCGCGAAACCTGGAACCGAACAACCCCGCGGTCCCCAGCTGGTCCGCCCGGGTGCACACCCTCCAGGGAGACCTGGAGAGGGCGTACGAGGAAGTGTTGCGAGGGGCCGAGCTGGATCCCCTCCACTCCGGCCGCCAGATCGCGGTGGCGTACCAGGCGTTCCACGTGGGCCGCCACGAGGAGGCGGTGACCTACTCGGATATCGCGCTGGAGCTGGAGCCGGAACTCATGCTGCCCCGCGTCCTCAAGGCGAGAAGCCTGGTGCTCCTGGGTCGCCCCGAGGACTGCCTGCAGATGGAGCTCGGACCCCACGAGGGCACCCGGGCCCTTTGCCTCTGGGCATCGGGAGCCCGTGACGAAGCCCGACGCCTCGTGGACTCGCTGGTGCGCGACTACCCCTCCATGTCCTCCCAGGAGTTCACTCCCGTCCTGTTGGCGGAGGATCTGGCGGTATTCCACGGATACTCCGGCGACGCGGACGAGGCGCTTCGGTGGATCGAGGTGGCCTACGAACACTCCCCCACGGGGGTGGAGCTCCGGGTGCTGGAGTCGGACCTGTTCGATCCCGTCCGAGACGCGCCGGGCTTTCAGACTCGTGTGGACCAGATGCGAACGACGCTCTGGGGCCGGGTCGAGACCGCCTGGACAGGTCCGGTTCAGCGACCGGGAAGCGCCTGAGAAGACGGCGGGCCCGCTCCTCCGGCGGCCGGGGTTCGCCCGGTTCCCAACAGGATCAGTTCCTCCCGGGTCCTCTGCTTGAACGGCCCGGAAGGTCGTCGTTCCCGGCACGGCGCCGGGAAGACCGGTCTCGCGACAAGGAGTGGATCGTGCAGAGAGGAAGGTCCCTGAGGCCTTTGGCCCTGACCCTCATCCTGGCTGCCGCCCCCGCGCAGGCGGGCGCCCAGTCCTACTGGTCCCACGACGAGCTGGGAGACCAGCTCCGGTCGCTGGCGAACGCCTCCGACCGGGCCACCCTCACCGAGATCGGGTCCTCGATGGAGGGCCGGGAGATCTGGATGGTCACGGTGGCCGCTCCGGGTGGCGCGCCGCTGGAGAGCCGGCCCGGCCTCCTGGTGGTGGGCAACCTGGAAGGGGACCACCTGCTGGGGAGCACCCTGGCGGTGGAAGCGATCCGGTACCTCCTGGCGCAGGATGGCCAGGACGAGGAGGTGACCCGCCTCCTGGCGGAGAGCGTGGTGTACGTGGTCCCGCGCCTCAACACCGACGGCGCGGAGGCCTTCTTCGCCGCCACACGCTGGGACCGTACCGCGAACGCTCGCCCCGTGGACGACGACAACGACGGTCGGACCGACGAGGACGGTCCCGACGACCTGAACGGCGACGGTGCCATCACACTCATGCGGGTCCGGGACCCCGCCGGCGCCTTCATGGTCCATCCGGATGCCCCGCGGCTGATGAAGCGGGCCGACGCGGCAGCAGGGGAGACGGGGAGCTACACCCTGTACTGGGAAGGCCGGGACGACGATGGGGACGGCTTCTACAACGAGGATCCCCCCGGTGGCGTGGACCTGAACCGTAACTTCCAGCACGCCTACCCCTATTGGGAGGCGGACGCAGGGGTACACATGGTGAGCGAGCCCGAGAGCCGGGCCCTCATGGACTTCGTCATCGCCCACGGGAACATCGCCGCCATCGTCACCTACGGGCACACGGACAACCTGGTGACCCCGCCGGATGCCCGAGGCGCGCTCTCGGAGGCTCGGGCGCTGGATCTCCCGGCCTTCGCCGCGGCCTCCCTGGAGGGTATCCACGACGTGGGCGTCTTCCGCAGCGGAGGCGGTGGGGGCTTCGGATTCTTCGGGGGCGGACCGCGCCTGCGCGGCGCCCAACCAGGCCGGGACAACGACCCCAATGCCGGGCGCCGGCCATCCACCACCGTGCACCGGAACGACGTGGACTATTTCGCCACCGTGTCGGAAGCCTATCGGGAGGTCACGGGAATCGAGTCGGTGGGGATCCACCGGGCACCCCAGGGCGCGTTCTTCGACTACGGGTACTTCCAGTTCGGCGTCCCCTCGTTCTCCACCACCGGATGGGGCATGCCCTCCGCACCAGCCGAGGAGGGCGAGGCAGGGCAGGCCCGAGCTGCCGCGGGTGCCCGAGGAGGTCGCGGGAGCGGAAGCGGTCCCCTGGATCTCCAGCTCCTCGAGGGCCTGGAGGCATCGGGGGTGGAGGCCTTCCTGGACTGGACTCCGTACCCCCATCCGACTCTGGGTGAGGTGGAGATCGGGGGCTTCCTCCCGTACGTGACGACGAACCCCGCACCGGAGATGCTCGCCACCTTGGGAGAGGGCCAGGGGCGGTTCCTCGCCCGCCTGGGCGGGATGCTTCCCCGCATCCGGATCGTAGAGACCGACGTCACCGCCCACGGCGGCGGCGTATTCACGGTGGAGGCCACCATCGAGAACGCCGGATACTTCCCGTCCGCGCTCCAGCATGGGGTGGTGGCCCGAGCGGTGGATCCGGTCCTGGTCCAGATCCAGGTGGACCCGGAGGACATCATCACCGGGGACGACAAGTCCGCCACCGTCCAACGCCTGGAAGGCTCCGGGACACGCCATTCCTTCGCCTGGGTGATCCGGGGAAGCGCCGGGGACCGTGTGGAAATCCGGCTCCGGAGTGAGAAGGGCGGCCACGACACCGTCACCGTTCGCCTGGGAGGTGACCGATGAAGCAGAACATCACCACACTGGCCGTCGTGACGATCCTGACGCTGGCGGGTCCGGCCCTCGCCCCGGCGGCGGCCCAGCAGGAGCGGGGCTCCGACCCGGAGCACACCCTGCCCCTCACCTGGGACCGATGGCTGGATCACGACGAGATCGGCGAGCGGATGCAGCTCATGGCGGAGACCTGGCCCGAATTCCTCTCCCTTCAGTCGCTGGGGCAGAGCTACGGGGGTCGGGAGATGTGGCTCATGACCATCAACAACCCCGCCACCGGAAGCGAGCTGGAGAAGGCGGGGATGTTCATCGAGGCCAACGTCCACGGGAACGAGATCCAGGGGGCCGAGGTCGTGCTCTACACCATCTGGTACCTCATGGAGAACTACGACCGGATCCCCGACGTCCGGCGAATGGTGGACGAGCGGGTCTTCTATCTCCTCCCCAGCGTGAATCCCGACGGCCGGGACTACTTCCTGGACGGGACAGGCTCCGGCGCCCGCACCGGTCACGTCCCCGTGGACTCCGACGGGGACGGGCTCTTCGACGAGGACGGACCCGACGACCTGAACGGGAACGGGGTCATCGAGCAGATCCGGAAGTACGTCCCCGGAGAGGGGGACTTCCGGATCAGCCACGACGATCCGCGCATCATGGAGCCGGTTCCCCCGGGTGAGGTCGGCGACTGGGTCCTCCTCGGGTCCGAAGGACTGGACAACGACGGGGACGGGCGCGTAAACGAGGATCCGGTGGGGGGCTACGATCCCAATCGGAACTACGGCTCCGACTGGCAGCCGAACTACATCCAGGGCGGCTCCATGGACTATCCGTTCCAGCTGCCGGAAGCCCGGGCCATCAACGACTTCATGATGACCCGGCCGAACATCGCCGGCTTCCAGTCCTTCCATAACACCGGCGGGATGATCCTGCGAGGCCCGGGGATGGCCTGGTACGGCGACTACCCGGCGGCGGACATCCGGGTGTACGACGAGCTGGGGGAGAACGGGGAGCGGATCCTGCCGTACTACAACTACTACGTGATCTGGCAGGGGCTCTACACGGTGCACGGGGGGTCCATCGACTGGACCAACGACGGCCTGGGGGTCGTCTCCTTCTCCAACGAGCTGTGGAACGGGGGTCAGTACTTCAACTCCCCCCTCCTCCAGGAGCAGCAGCAGGATCCGGACTCCCCCATCTCCGGGCAGCGTTCCCGTTTCTTCTTCGACGACTTCCTGGAGTTCGGGGACCAGTACGTGGAATGGGCGCCCTTCGACCATCCGGTCTACGGGGCGGTGGAGATGGGAGGGTGGAAGAAGCTCAGCGGGCGGGTGAACCCCCGCTTCCTCAGCATAGAGCTCTTTCACCGAAACATGGCTTTCACCCTCTACCACGCCGACCAGATGCCCCTCATGACCATGGGTGAGGCATCGGTGGAACGGGTCGGTGGCGACGTGTGGCGGGTGCGTGTCCCGATCCGCAACGAGCGCCTCATCCCCACCGTCACCGCCCGAGCCCGCGAGAACCGGATCGTCCGCCCCGACATCCTCTCGGTGGAAGGAAACGTGGAGATCATCACCGCCGGCTGGGTGGACGACGTGCACCGGCCAGGGCCCACCCAGCGGATCGACCAGGCGGAGCTGGACCGCATCCTGATTCGGAGTGGCGCGCCGGGAAGGACGACCCGCGTGATCGAATATCTGGTGCGGGGCTCCGGCTCGCTTACGGTGGAATACGACTCGCAGAAGGGCGGGACGGTAAGCACCACGGTGCGACTGCGTTAGGAACCGGGCGGGGAGGATCCCGGCGGGGGAAGAAAGCGCTGGACAGGTCCGGTGGCTGCTCGTATCGTGCGAATCCTGCACCCCACGAGGTTACCCACACCCCATGGAATCCCAACAACCCGACCGGCGCGGTGCCCACCGCTACGAGTTGCGGCTCGTGGTCACCCTGGCCGGCATCCGCGCCGAGTCGAGGAACCTGAGCTCCAGCGGTCTCTACGCCGTGTGTGATCAGCCCTTCGACGAGGGTGCGGACCTGCCCGTCGAGATCTTCTTCCCCCGGGCGGCCAACGAGGTGAGGCGGGTGACCGGAACGGGGTCCGTGACCCGGGTCTCACCGGACCAGGGGCAGACGGGCGTGGGACTCCGCTGGAAGGAGTGGCGCTTCGCCTGATCGGAGGGGCCGGCCACCCTGCAGTCGACCGGGCTACCCTCCCAGGTTGAATTGCCGCGTGAACTTCAGGATCAGGGTCCGGTCCGGGGGTCGCCCTGCTCCGCCTCGGTGATCTCCCGCGCCAGCTCCGCCACGCCGTCGATGAGATGGTCGAAGATCAGGCGGTGGAACGGGTAGACGCTGTACCAGTAGAGCCAACCGAGGAAACCCCGGGGCGCGAAGAGGGCCGCCTGGACCAGCCGGGTCTTCCCGTCCTCCGGCTCCGCCTCGAACTGGAGCCAGGCCCGCCCGGGTAGCTTCATCTCCGCCCGCAACCGGAGGAGCCGGGGCTCCTGGATCTCTTCTACCCGCCAGAAGTCCACGGCGTCGCCCCGCCGCAGCTCGGCCGGGTCCCTGCGCCCGCGGCGCAGCCCGGGCCCGCCCACCACCTGGTCCAGAAGACCTCGGGCCTTCCAGGCCCAGTTCCAGACCAGCCAGCCCCGGTCCCCGCCCAGAGAGGTGAAGGCCTTGAAGACCGCCTCTGACGGGGCGTCCACCAGCCGCGTGCGCACCTCCCGGGCCAGGCCTTCCCGGTCCTCGAACTCGAAGGTCTCGTCCCGGCCCACGGCATCGCTCCACCGGGTCATCACGCTCTCCTCCCGGGTCCGGTCCAGCGCCAGCTCCACGGCCTCCTGGTAGCCCATGGGATGGATCTCCGGGAAGAGCGCTCGGGCCCGGGTCAGGTCCCCGACGACGGGCCGCACCATCCCCCGCACCAGGGGAACCGCCAGGCAGTTGGGAATCGGGGTGACGAGCCCGACCCAGAGGGCGGCCAGCCCCGGTGCCAGCACGGGGACGGGAATGATGACCCGGGGCAGACCGCGCACCCGGGCGTACCCGAGCATCATCTCCTTGAAGGTCAGGACCTCGCCCCCGATGTCGATGACCCCCACCGCGTCCTCCCGGCCCAGGACCGCCACCAGGTAGTCCAGGACGTGCCGCACCGCGATGGGCTGCACCTCGTGCTCGATCCAGCGGGGTGCCACCATGGCCGGGAGCCTTTCCGTGAGGTAGCGCACCATCTCGAAGGAGGCGGACCCGGATCCGATGATGGGTCCGGCCCGGAACTCGGTGGTGGGGAGTCGCTCCCGGAGGATCTCCCCCACCTCCGCCCGGGAGCGGAGATGCTTCGAGTTCCGCACCGTCGTCTCGTCCGGTAGGATCCCCCCCAGATAGATCACCTGCTTGAGGTGCCCGGCCTCCTCGGCGAAGGACCGCGCCGCTTCCCGGTCCCGCCGTGCGAAGTCGGGCCCTGAGCACATGGAGTGGATCAGGTAGTACGCCGCGTCGATCCCCCGCAGGGCGCGCTGCATCACGCCGGGATCCAGCACGTTCCCCTCCACCTTCTCCACCTGGTCGGTCCAGGGACGGTCCGCGAGCCGGTCCACGTCCCGGACCAGCACCCGGACCTGGTGGCCCGCCGCCAGGAGCCGCGGGACGAGGCGCCCGCCGATGTAGCCGGTGGCGCCGGTAACCAGTACGTGGATCGGGCTACCCTCCCAGGTTGAACTGCCGCGTGAACTTCAGGATCAGGGTCCGGTCCAGCGGGCCCCGCGGGATGCCAACCCGGTCGAAGGTCTCGGTGTTCCGCAGGTCGTTGTAGACGATGAAGAGTCCGGTTCCTGCCGTATTCAGCCACCCGAAACGGAGGTTGGCGCTGAAGGTGTCGGTTCGATCGTTGTACTGCAGCAGGGATTGAAGGTAGATGCGCGGGGTGAAGGAATACGCCGTCTTCAGGCCCACCAGCCGGGTGGCGAAGTCGCCCTCGGGCAGGTTCACGTCGTTGTAGTCCACCCGGAGACCCGTGACGAAGGTCTCCCCGAGGCGGACGTTCAGGGTCGCGTCGGATCCGGCTCGGTTCCCGGAGTAGAAGCCCCCGATCGTGATGCGCCCCTCGAGTGAGAGGGTAGCGCTCCGGTCCGTGTTGTAGCGGAATCCCCACTCCACGTTGTCGTACGTCCCGGCGGGCACCACGATCCCCTCGGCGATCTCGAAGTCGTCCTTCAGACCCTCCCGGGTGAAGTTGATGGCGGGGAGCTGGAAGAAGGCCCCGTTGGAGAACTCGAAGTGGGAATCCACGTGGATCAGGCGTGTCTCGATGAACCCGTCCAGGTCCCGGAATTCCCGGTGGGAAACGTGGGGCCGCAGCTCCCGGAACCACTCTGCCCCCTCGAAGCGGTACTTCCGCAGGAGCCGGACCGAGTAGACCCGGTACGCACCCCGGTCGAGGAATCCCACCTCGGGGTTGAAGCCCTCGCCCACCTCCCGGACGGCCAGCCCCCCCTCCCAGTCCCGGCTGGTGTACTCGGCGCTCAGGGAGAGTGCATACTCACCGGTCCGGTCCTCGGGGGTCTCGGCGTCCGCAGGCGTGTCGGTGAAGGCCGCGTATCCGTCCAGGGTCAGGGACTCCCCGATCCCCAACCGCCCGTCGAGCCCGTACGTGAGGTTGTAGTCGTCGCCGTCCTGGGTGTTCAGCCGGGAGACGAAGGTGCCTCCCAGGCGGGTCCGGTTCTCCCATTCCCGGAAGGTGCGGACCGCGGAGAAGTTGTTGGCCGGGGCCACTCCCTCCACTTCCTTGGTCTGGATGTTCAGGAGCCCCACGTTGAGACCCGCCACCCGTCCGGTGAGGCGCCCTCCCCCGAGGATGGGCACCTCGGAGCCGCTCTCGATGCCGATGCGCCGGGAGAAGAAGAGCTCCACGGATTGGGGTGTACCCACCGAGAAGGTGCCGGCGTTCTCCAGGAAGAAGGGCCGCTTCTCGGGAAAGAACAGCCGGAACCGCGTCAGGTTCACCTGCTGATCGTCCACCTCTACCTGGGCGAAGTCGGTGTTGACGGTGGCATCCAGGGTCAGGGACGGGCTCAGGGCGAACTTCGCGTCTCCTCCCACTTCGAAGTCGCCGGTCCGCTCCGAGGCCCCGTCCAGAAAGGCTTCGCCGTCGGCGTCCAGGTACGCCCATCGGCTCGAGCCGAGGACGTACGGTGTCACCTGCGCGGTCCGACGGAAGGGCGCCTCGATGCCTTCCAGGGTTCCGGCCATGGAGATGCGGTACAGGTCGAACTGGCGGGGCACGGGCGACCAGAAGGCCTCCTCGTTCTTCCGCCGGATGCGCCGCACCACGTTGAAGCCCCACCGCTGCTCCCCACCCCGGTCGTACCGGAGGGTGGAAAAGGGAATCCGGAACTCGGCGTACCACCCGGCCCCATCCCGGTGGGTCGCCACCTCCCAGGAACCATCCCAGTTCGTGTTCACCCCGGACATGGACCCGGCCATCATCCGGGCACCTCCGAAGCCCCCCTGCCCCTCCCGGGTGACCTGGCCGTCGTACTCGATCCCCGCCGGCGTGGTCCCGAAGACGTAGCCGTTCTGCCGGTCCAGGTAGGTATCCAGCACGAAGAGGATCGCGTCCGTCTCCTCCATGGCGGCGTCCCGGCGGGTCTCGCCGAACACCAGTCCCTCCACGTCGGTGTCCAGGAGCCACGCACCCACGTACACGGCATCGTCGTCATAGAGGACACGGACCACGGTCTCCTCGGTCACCGGGTCCCCCTCGAAGGGTTCGGACTGGATGAATCCGGCCAGCGCCGGCGCCTGGCTCCAGGCCGCCTCGTCCAGGCGGCCGTCCACCTGCACCGGTGCCTCGGCACGAATCGCTGCGCCGGTAGGCACGCCCCCGGCGTCCTGCGCCCCCAAGGGGAGGGAGAACACGCACAATGCCGGAAGAAGCCCAGCCGTCAGGCGGGGGAATGCACGGGAGATGGAGGTCACGGGGCGAGGTCGCGGTGGAGTCCAGGAAGGGCCTGAGGGACGGGCGGGGCCATGATAGGGAACCGCCTCCGGTGCAGCCAGCGCCCCAGCGGGCGTGAGCTCTTCGAGCCCCGCCTCCGACCGTCGTCGGCACCGTCGGAGGGGGGCTCCTCCGGGGTCAAGAAGTCATGGGGTCCTCGCCCCATTCGAAGTGTTCCCCGTACCACTCGACGATCCGCCGCCAGTGGTCCCGGAAGTCCTCCTCCAGCCCGGCCCGGCCCGCGCCGTGCCCCGCTCGCATGTAGTTCACCCATACCACCTCCTTCCCCAGCCTCCGCAGGGCGTAGTACATCTCGCGGGTGTTGGTTGCCGGAACATTCCAGTCGCCCTGCCCCGTGAGGAGGAGGAGGGGGGTGTCGATGCGGTCGGCGTACATGACCGCGGAGTGGGCGATGTACTTCTGCGGCTGCTCCCACAGGGTCGCGCCGATCCGGTCCTGGGTCTCCTCCGCGGCGTTGTAGTTTCGGGTTGTGATCTTCTCCGAGTCGCCCAGGAAGGAGACGATGTTCACCTTCCCGGAGATGTTGATGGCCGCCGCGAACCGGTCGGTCTGGGTGATGAGTAGGTTGGCCGCGTATCCGCCGTAGCTGGTCCCGTGCACCCCCAACCGGTCGTTGTCCGCGAGTCCCCGGTCCACCAGCGTATTGATGGCCGCAGTGACCCCCTTCATCCACGCCTCACCGGGAAAGCCGATCTCGAATTCCACACTGGGCCGAAGCACGAACCACCCCTGCGCCGCCAACATCTGGGCCGAGTAGTTGTACCCGTTGTCGAAGAAATCCTCGTAGATCTCCGCGACCAACGGGCGTCGCTCACCGTCGCTGCGGCCCGGGGGATGGTAGAGGATTCCGTGCAGCTCGTTCCCGTCCACGTCCAGATAGGAGACGAGCTCGCTCCGGGCCAGCGCCACTTCACCCAGGAAGGCGTTCAGGTCGGTCAGGGGCCGGGCCTCGCTGAAATCCCCGTGCGCCGCCCACACTTCGTCGGGGCGATCGCCGTCGGAGCGGCGGAAGACGATCCGGGATCCGTCCTCCGCCACGGTCCACTGTCGGTAGAGGTTGGAGTCGGACACCAGGACGTCCTCGGTGCCCCAGTCCAGATCGACGCGCAGAAGGCTGCGCTCCCACCGGTCCCGGGCGGAGGTCGCCACGTAGAGCTGCCCGTCGGTCGTCCACTCCACGACATCCCACTCGGGACCCTCCCGCCACTCTTCGCGTGACGTGCCCGGACGCTCCAGCACCGGAGATGGGGACCCACCGTCGGCGGAAAGCATCCACAGTCCGTCCTGGGCGCGAAGCAGGAGGGCGCGACCGTCGGGTGACCAGGTCTCCAGTGAATAGGAGCGGCGCGTGGAGTCGGTGGCGGTGAGGGCATCCCGGTGGTCCGTCGTGAGGTTCACGGCGGAGTCCGCCGTGACCGCCCGCACGAACACGTCACCCTCCTCCGACCAGGCGAATCGTGATCCGTCCGGACTGAAGTCCGGACGGATCCGGTCCTCGGAGGCCGGCACCAGCGTCACCGGCTCCGACCCCGGGGCCAGGCCCAGGCGGATCATCTCGTACTCGGTGCCCGCTCCGCGCCGGTACGAGGTCCGCTGCGGACGAGCCACAGTGTAGGTCAGGTGCTCACCGTCGGGATCCAGGCGGACATCCGTGTGGGGGCCCTCCGGCGCCAGGATCCGGATGGATCCCGCCTCCAGGGAGACGACGGCCAGCTCCGCCAGGTCCCCCAGGTCCCGCACGGCATCCCATGAGAGGAAGTCCTCCCGGGAATCCTGGACGACGATGGGTCCCTCCTCCAGCGCGCGGTAGGCCTGCCGCGCCCGATCCCTCCAACCTTCGGCGCGAACGGCCACCACCACCCCACTCCCGTCGGGAAGCCATTGCAGGACCCCGGGCGCCAACTCCCGAGCCGGTCGGAGCCGCACCGCACGCACCCGGTCCCGCTCCCGCTCGTAGACCTCCAGCCGAAGCGCGCCATCCACCGCCCGGAGGAAAGCCAACCGGCGGCCGTCAGGGGACCAGGCCTCGTCGCGGGTCTGGACGGGGTCGTCGAAGACGGCCCGGGTCTCGCCCGTGGCGGCGTCCAGGACCAGGAGCTCATTCGTCGAGGGCGCCAGGTAGGTGGGATCGCCGAAGCGGAAGTGGTCCGTGCCCATCCGGCTCCGAGCCGTGGTGACCCGTGCCGCGATCCACCGGGCATCGGATGTGGCGTCGATAATGGAGACTCCCCGGACGCTGAGGGCATCGTCTACCGTGAAGGCGCGCAGCTCCTGGCCGTGGGCCGGACTGCACACCGCGAGGGCGAGGAGCAGGGAGAACGGGATCGCGAACGGGATCCTGGATCGAACCGCGGTTCCGCGCATGGGTGGCTCCATAAGTGGGCTGGCGAGGGTGCGTCAGGATATCGCGCACTTCCAGGCCTCGCTATCCGCCCCGGGGCGCCCCCGGGGGAAGCCTCGGGCGCGGTCTCGGACCCTCAGCGTCCTTCCGCCAGCGCCTGCAGGACCTCCACCGGGAGCCGACCCCGCAATACCCGCCACCCGTCACCCCGTCGCTCCACCCATTGATTGACCCCGTCGGCCGGAGCCGGGAGCTCGGAGGGTGGGGTCGATGAGGGCAGAAGGAAGACGTCCACTTCCACTCCGGACTCCATGCGCTGGCGAACCCACCAGCCTTCTCCGGGGGCCGGAACCGCCTCCACCGACAGGACCGGGAGCCCGGGGATCACCCCTTCCGGAACGGCCGCCACCACGTCGGCCTGGGCCACAATCCGCTCCATCTCCGGCGCGGGCTCGACCTCCGGCTCCGTGGGTGCGCTGCGCCGCGCCTCCACCACGTCCGACAGCTCCGATACCAGTGCGGCAGGGAGGGTGACACCCGTATCCGCCACGGGAGCCGCCAACTTCTCGGCCTCCGTCGCCAATGCCGCCTCGGAGGCCAAACCAACGACCTCCTGTTCGGGAGGGGTCACCGACCGGGCACGATCCGGGGACGGACCCACCGTGGGCAGCTCTGCGTTCTCGGTCGACGTGGAGGGGGCCGAGGGCTCCACCCCCTCTCCCCCTTCCTCCAACGCCGACGCCCCGGCCCCGGAGGCCTCCCCGTCCTCCTCCTCGCCGTCGGGAAACGCGACCGAGCGGAACTCGGCAGGCTGCCGCTGGGCTGGGGCATCGAGCCCGGGCGGAGGCAGGTATTGCAGCCCCGAAGGCCCTCCGGGCGGAAGAAGTGCGTTCGCCATCCAGCCCGCACCGGCCGCCAGGACGATGGAGGCGGCCCACGCCAGTTGCCGCGAGCGGCGGCGTCCCCGCGATCCCCGGACGGGCCCCGCGTCCCCACCTCCGCCTACAACCGGTTCGTGCCCCGCGCCCGAGCCCCGCGCCTGGGCCCGTAGCTCCTCCAGCGACGGCAGGTTCTCCAGCTCGACGTCGTCTCCCGAGAGGATCGCCACGGCCTCCTCCCTCAGGGCCCGCGCATCCTCCAGCCGCTCCGCACACGCCGAGCAGGTGGCCAGATGTTCGCGAATCCAGCGCGCCTCGTCCGCCGGGTAGACCTCCATCTCCCCGTCGAGCCAGGCGTGGAGCGCCCCATCATCCACGTGCCGCATCGTTCTCCTCCTCGTGCCCAGCCTCATAGGCGTCCTTGAGGCGACGGCGCGCCCGGGCCAGCGTCGTGCCCACCGCTCCGGCCGCCAGACCCGTCTCTTCGGCGATCTCCGTGTAGCTCAATCCAGCCTCCTTCAGAAGAAGGACTTCCCGGTCACGCTCACTGAGGGAGGCCAGCGCCGTCCGGAGCCGCTCCCGGTGGCGGGCCCGATCCATCTCCTCCGACGGGGTGGGAGCCACCTCCCGGGTCACGTGGGCTTCCGTCACCAGCAGCGTCAGGTGCCGCTTCCGGCGGAGGGCGGTCCGGGCCTCGTCCCGGGCCAGGTTCGCCGCCACCCGGAACAGCCAGGCCCGGGGACGCTCCGGAGGATCCCGTAGCGCCCGGACGAATGCCTCCTGGGCCAGGTCCCGGGCCTGGTCCGGATCCCACACCTTTCGGTGGAGGAACCGGACCAGCTCCGGAAATGTGGTCCGGTAGAGTTCGCTCCAGTCGATGCTCACCACTTCCCCCTGGGTCCGTCCCCCGCGCCACGGAATCGCCGCACCAGCTCCTCCAGCTCGCCGTCCGTGAGGTCCTCCAACCCCTCGGGTCCGATCTCGAGGCTCACCTCCGCGCCGGCCACCACCACCGGGGTCAGCTCACCGGCGATCCGGCGGACCTCGTCCAGCGCCGCGACGACACGAAAATACGCGGGCGAGAAGACCGCCACCCGGATTCGCTCGTCCCCATCCCGGTACGCCGCGTCGGTCCATACCCCGTCCTCCAGGGCGAAGATGCGTCCGCCGGCACTCCGGAGTTCCCCGGCTGGCGTCCCTTCGACCATCCGGTCCATCATCTCGGCCTCCATAGCCGCCAGCTTCTGGACCGAGGCCGCATCGCGCAGCCGGCGCGCCTCTTCGGCCTGCCGCACCGCCCCCGAGCCCACGGCGGCGGTGGGGGACGTCCCCTGGGTCTGCCGATGGGGCGCCACGAACGTCCGCGCTCCGTGCGGCAGCGAGACTCGGTCTGCCAAGATCTCTGGTTCCTGTACCAGATAGCTGGTGTACGGGCTGGGAAGTCCGTACCGGAGCGCCACGGAACGGATCTCCTCGACAAGGCCGGGCGTCTCTCCCTCGGTCCAGATCTGCCGCATCAGGTGTCCGAGCTTACGTGAGGCCCAGAGCCGTGGGATGAACTCGTTGGCCTCGTGGCTCTGTGGAAACGCCGCCACGACGCCGAAGGTGGGTGCCCGTCCTCCCCGGCGGCCGCGGATGCGGACCTCTCCCCGGCCGTCACCCTTGTAGCGCCCGAACAGGATCAGTTCCTCACCTGCGAACAGGTCCGGCAGCCGGACCGGGTGGATCTCCTCGAAGCGCACCGGCGCGCCCTGGATTTCCAGGTCCGTCAGGACTGGATGCCGGATCTTTGTCGCCAGGAGTCCCAGGGCCCGCTCCACGTCTTCCCCGGGCTGCACGTATCCCGTGCTTCCGCGGCCCGCCTCACCCAGCCGGTCCAAGAGGTGCGTGTTCACGTCGTGACCGATCCCGAAGGCGAACACCCGCGCCCGACCCGCCTCGGCCTCCGCCCGATCGGCGAGACGCTCCGGGTTGTTCTCTCCCACCGAGGGGAGCCCGTCGGTGACGAAGATCACCATCGGAAGCCGGTCCTCCGGCTGATCGGGACGAAACGCTTCCCGAAGCGCGCCCTCGATGTTGGTGCCTCCGTCGGCCGTCAGCCGGTCCACCCAGGCCCGGGCCCGGCGGATCGAGCGGCGGTTCACCGGGGCCCAGCCCTCCCGCTCCATGCGCACCGCATTGGAGAAGGCCAGGAGCCGGAACCGGTCGTCTCCGGACAGGGTGCCGAGAAGCCCGTGCAGTGCCGCCCGGGCCTGCTCGATCTTCTCCCCGGACATGGAGCCGGACACGTCCACCACCACCGTCACGTCCCGGGGCTCGGCGCGTCCAGGCTCCCGGCCCGGGGAAAGGGTCAACATGAAGTATCCGTCCTCCCCCGGAGGCCGATGGGTGGCCACCGAGAGGCCGACTCGGTCCCGCGCCAGCGGGAGGAAGAGGGCCAGGCGTCCCATCAGACTGGGCTCATCCAGCTCGATCACGAGGCGTCCCCCCTCCCTCTCGGTGCGGATGGCGTGCGTGGGAGAGAACGGGTCCAGGACGCTCTCCCCGTCGGCTACCACCACGCGGAAGTGGGTCTCACCCGAGGCCAAGACCGGGCTCCGCACGCCATCGTTGCCCAGTACCGCGGGGCGGGCCGACTCCCAAGCACGCCGGACACCGCCCGCGTAGGCGAACTGCAGGGCGTCCCCCGCTCGGGAAAGCACCTGCGTATAGCGGAGCGTCACCTTCCGTTCCTGGCCGGGTTCGATGGGAAACACCCGCGCCCGCAGGAGACCCTGTCCGGCCAGCTCGATCAGGGCCGGGTCCGCCCGCCGCCGGACGATCTCCTCGTAGATGGCCCGGGCGGCACCGGCGTCCATGATCTCCCCACGAAGTTCCACCTCGCCCTGGAAGAGGGAGAAGCCCTGGAAGACCGCCTCACCGGGAAGGGGATACAGGTACTCGCCCTCCGCCACCCGGAGGCCCCCATTCCGGAACCACTCCGAGACCTCCACCACGGCCACGCGTCCCTCGATCCGGACCGCGACCTCGCTGCGGGTCTTCTCCACCGCGAATCCGTTGATCGGCCCGCGCGGCTCGACCCATCCCTGGGCCGACGCCGGTTTCGGTCCGTTCAGGAGCGCCAGCGATCCGATGCCCAGCAAGGCGACCCCCACCCAACCAGCACGACGCCGCATCTTCCCGCCGCCTTCGCCCCGGAACTCCCCCGCAGTCCACCTGGATCCTGCTCGCTCTCCCCGCTGCTTCCATCCCGTCCTCATGGCCGTCCTCCAGGCTCTTGGACTCCCGCGCGCTCGGAGCCCGGTGCATATCTCTACCTGGTACGACGTCTCAGGCCCCGGATCGTGCACACACATGGGTGCACACGCCGGAGCGGAGGCTGGGGCGCGGGGGCGCCGTACGGACGGGACACGGGGGCAACGCGAGCCCGCGGGAACGAGGCTGGGCCGTCAGCCGAACCGAGCGGGGAGTGCGGCATGGTCGGGCCCGTGAACCGGACGCGCACGAGACCGGGAGTGCCGCCCGGACGAGTCGCAAACGCCGGGAAGGAGGGGCTCGGAGTGGTGCGGAGACGGGTCGGAGGTTGCCGAGAGAACGAGGCTCGCAGTGGCGCGGCGGCACGGGCAGCCCCGTCGCCAACGGGCCTTCGTCAGCCCGAGAGCATCCAGGTCAGGAGGGCGGTCACCAGGGCCGAGAGGCCGAACACGACGGCTGGAAGACGGGAGCGATGCCGACGCTCCCGCAAGCGATCCAGCTCCTCCTGGAAGAGGAAGACCGGCGTCTCCAGGGGAATGGGAACCCCTTCGTTGCGCCGCAGGGGGCCGCGGGGACCCCGAGCCCAGGGTGTCCGATAGCGCCTCTCGGCGGTCTGGACCGCGCTCTCCGCATACTGCACCAGACGGTCGGACTCCAGGGGGGAGTCCCCGGTGGGCGGGAGCATCCAGTCCCGGCGCACCCGTACCCGGGAGATGTCTACCCAGCGACCCATGATTGTGGACCTCGTTTCGCGAGCTTCGGAAGAATTTGCCTAGGGTGGCAAACTTTGCCTAGCACGAGTCGTGCCTATCCCGGACGCCCCGTGATTCCTGGGCTTCCGGCCTTCAATCCTCCTCGGGGAAAGCCTCTTTGTGGACCGGTCTTGTTGCACCTCCGCAACATCCCCCGCGCGGCGAGGCGGGGTTCAGTCGATGAAGATCCGTTCCTCGGCCGAGACCCAGAGCAGGTCCTTGAGACCCGGGTGACGCTTGAAGAGGGTGGGGCCCTTCTGCTCCAGCTTCTCCTCTGTGAAGCCGCGGATGACCAGGTCGGCGTGCTCGGACTTCACCTCCATCAGGCGGCCGAAGTCCGTTCTGTCGTCGGTGCCGAAGACCTGCAGATTCTTCTCCGAGATCAGGAGCCGGCCGCCGGTGATCATGGAGCGGAGTTCGGCGGTGCGCTCCTTCACGTCCTCCTTGGGATAGGCGGCGTACAGGGTGATCTCGCCGTGGTTCCAGTCCGGATGCCCCAGGAGGATGTAGGCGAGGAGGATCATGAGATTGGCGTTTCGATAGTCGTTCCAGGTCAGCCAGACGTGGATGTCCTTCTTGTTCCCGAAGAAGTGATCCGTGTGCAGGAGGACCAGTCGATTCATCTGGGCCACCGAGGCGAGCCGGCAGCCATCCCGGATCTCCTCCAGTACGGTATTGGGATCGTGGACCAGCGACTCGAAGAGGACGGTGTTGTTGTCCATTCCCGAGACCCCCGGCATCTGGAGTGCCTGGGCCAACGCCGACTCCATGGACGGACTCACCATGGTGTCCACGAAGACGGCTCCCTTCCGCTGGCGTGTAGTGGCCACAAGCCGCTTCTGCACCTCCCGCGCCGCCTCCGTGGTTCCCGGTTCCAGCCGACCCTTCACGAAGTGCAGGTAGGTGCCGAACCCGTACCGGTGCCCGAGCCACTCCAGCATCTGCATGGGGGCCGCCCGGTCGAAGGTGCGGGGTGTGACCAGGATGACGCTGGGCCGCCAGTCGCTCCCCGGCGTCTTCTGAAGCTTGATCTGGCTCCACCGGGTGGCCTGCGTCATGACCCCGTGGAAGATGGCCTGCAGGTCGTCCCCACCCACCCCGCGAGCCCGTCGGATGACGAGGTAGAGCCCCACCATCACAAGGATGGCGGCCACGGCGAAGAGGAGGTCCATCTGGAGCATGAGAATGAAGGAGGCCACCGCGCCGGTCAGGGATACCCACCACTTGGACCGGAAGGAGGGCCGGTACGACGGCCGCGCCGCGAAGTGCTCCAGGAAGGAGATGGCACAGAGCGCCCCGTAGGTGACCATGAAGAACATCGACACGATGCGGGCCACCAGGTTGACGGATCCGAGCATGACGAAGATCAGGGCGATGACCGACGTCACCAGGGTGGCGTGACGGGGCTCGTTGGTCTTCCCGACTCCGGCGGCCAGCAGACGATTGAGCCGGGACGCCGGCACCACCTCGTCTCCGCCCAGGGCCTGGAGGGTACGGGGTGCCACCACGATGGAGCCGATGGCACTGGAGAGGGTCGCCGCGGCCAGCCCGATCGGGATGATGGGGCCCCAGACGGCGATGCGCCCCATGATGAGCTGGTCGTCCACCAGGGCCTGGGGATCGGCGGAGAAGGCCAGCTTCGTCACCAGGAGCAGGTACACCAGCATCCCAACCACCGTTGCGCTCATGATTCCCAGCGGGATCGAGCGTCGGGGATTGGCCAGGTCACCAGAGAGCCCCACCCCCGCGGTCATGCCAGTGAAGGCCGGGAAGCAGATGGCGAAGACCAGCATGAACGGGTCCGCCCCCCGGGCCCCCCCGACGATCCCCGCATTGGCCGGATCGAATCCCTCCACCGCCCCGCCGGCGAAGAAGAGGGCCAGGGCGAGGCCGAGGATGGTGGCCACGACGTAGAGCGCCTTCACCCCCAGGTCCGCCCCCTTGGTGAGGACCAGCGCGACGAGGCCCAGGGTCGCCGGAAGGGACACGAACCGGGTGTCGAAGGGAACCCCGGTGGCGGACTCGAAGAAGGGCGCCAGGGGAGTGAACGCCTCCGCGAAGGCGATCATGTAGAAGGCCACCGAGATGGCCTGGGACGCATAGAGGCTGATGCCGATGGCGCCGCCGATGGAGGTTCCGAAGGATCGGGAGATGATGAAGTACTCTCCCCCCCCTTCCACGCGGCGATTCGTGGCGATCTCCGCGATGGCCAGCGCCGTGGGGATGGTCACCATATGGCCCAGGGCGATGAGCAGGATCGACCCCAGCAGGCCCACGCTCCCCACCGCGTACCCGAAGCGGAGGAACATGACGGCACCGAGAATGGTGCTGATGCTGGCGAGGAAGACGGGTCCGGTACCGAACCCGTACCCCCTGGGTGCCTCGGCCTGGCTATTCAACGGCGCGTACCCTCCCTCCAGGAAGCAGCCCCCGGTACCCCGCCGAGAGCGGTGAGCCCTTCGATCTCATGCAGGAGCCCGTCCCGTCCATGATGGGGCCTGCCCCCTCAGGACACCGGCCGCCGGCTTCGCGTCGGATAGCGGTCGAACCAGCCCAGGATGTGGGTCACCTTGGTCAGCATCTGGCTCGGTCGGGACGCGATCCCATGGGAAGCCTCCGGAACTCGGACCATGGCGGTGGGCACCCCTTCCAGGAGCAGAGCGCCATAGTACTGCTCGGTCTCCGACATGGGCGTCCGGTAGTCCACCTCGCCCGTGATGAGCATGGTGGGAGTGGTCACGTTCCCCACCAGGGAGAGTGGGGAACGATTCCAGTAGTGCATGGGATCATCCCAGGGCATGCGACCGAACCAGTACCGGGCGAAGAACGGAATCCCGTCGGCGTGGAGCACGAAGCTGGCCCAGTTGATCACCGGCTTCTGCACCGCCGCTGCCGCGAATCGGTCGGTCTTCCCGACGATCCACGCCGTGAGCACTCCACCCCCGGACCCCCCGGTCACGAAGAGACGGTCCTCGTCCACGTACCCCCGCCCCAGCACCGCGTCCACTCCGGACATGAGGTCGTCGTAGTCGTTCCCGGGGTAGGCGTGATGGATGAGGTTTCCGAACTCCTCCCCGTAGGAGGTGCTCCCACGGGGATTCGTGTAGAGGACCACGTTCCCGGCGGCGGCGTAGAGCTGGACCTCCGGCGAGAAGTGGGGGCCGTAGGCGGAGAAGGGGCCGCCGTGGATCTCCAGCACCAGGGGATACTCCCGGTCGGGATCGAAGTCCGGCGGCTTGACGATCCAGCCCTGGACCGGACGTCCGTCGAAGGAGGATTCCCACCAGATCTCCTCGACCTCCCCCAGCGCCTTGTGTCCCAGAAGATCCCGGTTGAGGTCGGTGAGGACGCGGACGCCACCGTCGCCCGTACCCAGGCCCACCTCGGAGGGCCGGTACGGATTGGCCACGGTGTAGGCGAAGGTGCCGGCCCCGTTCACCGAGAAGGACCCGCCGGCGTAGGGCCGGCCCATGGAGGCGCCGCCGACGTCTTCCGCGAGCACCGTCACCGCCCCCTCCAGCGTCACGAACGCGATCCTGCCGACACCCCGGTCGGTGTAGCCCAGGAAGAGCCCACGTCCATCTGCGCTCCAGGCCAGGCTCCCCACCGAGCGGTCGAGCCCGGTCCGGATCTCGCGCCGGCCAGACCCGTCCCGATCCATCACGTACAGGCGGGTGACCTGGTAGCCCTGCAGCGCGTCGTCGAAGCCGGTGAAGGCAACGAGTCTCCCGTCGGGGGAGACGGCAGGTCCGGCGTCCGGCCCGTAGCGGTCCGTGAGACGGGTGAGGGAGCCGTCTTCCAGGGCGATCTCGTACAGGTCGGTGTCGTTGGCCTCGAACGATGCGTCGTCTCGCCGGTTGGCCACCACCAGGAGGCCCCGGCCGTCGGGGGTCCAGGTGGGCTGGGTGTGGTTGTACGGGCCCGAGGTCACCTGGCGAGGGGTCCCCCCCTCCGAAGGGACGATGAATACGTGAGTCTTGCCCTGTTTCACGAAGCCCGCCTGGCCGTCCGCCTTGTATTGGACGTCGTCGATGACGACCGCGGGCGCAGCCCAGTCCGCCCCTTCCGGCGGGGCGGGCATTCCCTGTGCCAGCGCGGGGTCGGCCGCGTCGTCGACGAACATGGTGAAGGCGATCCACTCGCCGTCCGGGGACCAGGAGAGGTTTCCGGGGCTCTTCGTGAGATGGGTGATCCGCGCCTCCTCGCCTGTGTCCATCCAGCGGATCCAGAGTTGGCTGGAGCCGTCCTGGGAGGAGACCCACAGGATGCGGTCGCCCTGGGGGGCCCACCGTGGCGATCCGTGCGCACGGGTGCCGGATGTGAGGGGCCGATGAAACGAGCCATCCGTGGAAACCAGCCAGAGGTTGGTCCGTCGCCGGTCGGTCATGACGTCGAAGAAGTTCCGGACGTAGACGACCTGTCTTCCGTCGGGAGAGACCTGGGGGTCGGTGGCCCACTCCAATCCGAACACATCCATGGGCCGGAAGTGTCGGTCGTCGTCCCCCTGCGCCCCGATGCCCGTGGCCAGCAGGAGGGGAAGAAGCAGGAGTCCACCCTCTCGCACCCGTCGCCGCATGATCACTCCCCTTGTCGATCCGAACCCGGCACCAAGAGTTGCGCCGGAAGGACTCCCAATCTCCGTCCCCGGGCAGACCGGTGCAATCTCGCGGGAGTCCGGGACCGGGCTTGACGATGGATGAAGCCTTCCGCTTCAATTCATGGGCCGGGTGGTTGGAGTCCCGGTCCCGCGCCGTACCCGCAGCCTTGTTGTCCGAACGCCAGGAGAGACCGATGGCCGAGCCGGCGATCGCATACGGACTGAAGAAGACACTGGCCCTTCCGGTGGATGAAGCCGACGCGCGCGTCCGGGAGGAGCTCAAGAAGGAGGGGTTCGGTGTCCTCACGGAGATCGACGTCCGGGCGACCTTGAAGCAGAAGATCGACGTGGACTTCCGCCCCTACCGGATCCTGGGGGCGTGCAATCCGCCGCTGGCCTACCAGGCCCTCAGCGCGGAGACGGACATCGGCCTCCTCCTCCCCTGCAACGTCGTGGTGTACCAGGGGGACGACCAGGACGAGTCGGTGGTGGCGATCCTGGATCCGGAGATCCAGCTCTCGGTGACGGATCGGGAAGACATCGCTCCCCTGGCCCGGGAGGTTCGGGCCCGCATGGAGCGCGTGCTCGCAGCCCTCTGAGCGGTTTCCGGGAGCGGGGGAATCCCGGGGCGGCTCAGCCGCCCGCGCGCTCCCGGGCAGCGTCGGTGGCCAGGGCCGCGTCGAATCCCGCATTCCGGAGCCGGGCCACCTCGGCTCGTGCGTCCTCGGCGTCCAGGAACCGGCCCACCCGCACCCGGAAGAAGTCGCTCCCCGCCAGCTGCACGACGCGGACTTCGAACCCGGCATCCCGGGCGCGTGAGGCCAGCGCCTCCGCCCGCTCCAGGGTGGAGAAGGCTCCCAGCTGGGCGGTGAAGTTCCCCGCCGATGCCACCCGGGCCCGCCAATCCGGCGGCGGCGGCGCTCGTTCCTCGTCGGAGCGGGGGGGAACCGAGGGGGTGGGTGTGACCCGGACGGACCGGCTCGGATCCCTTCCGGCGGAGGCGTCCGTGGCCCGCAGCGAATCCAACGCCGCGCCGTTCTTCGCGAGCCATTCCATGGCCGCTCCGCGCGCCGGACTCCCGGGATAGTCGCGGGCCAGCATGTTGAAGCTGGCCTCGGCGGCCCGGAGGTCGCCTCGGAGCGCGGCAGCCGTTCCGAGGCGTTGGAGCGCCAGGTCGGTGAACGGTCCGCCCGGATACTCGACCACGAGCCTCCGGAACGAAGCCGCGGCCTGCGCCGGATCCAGAGTCAGGAGCCCCCGAAACCAGAGCGCGCGCTGGGCGTCGTCGCGGTCCGGACGCCGGTTGGCCCCGGACCAATCCACCAGGGCCTGACGAGCCTCCTGGACCCTCCCGTCCCGCATGAGACGGTCCACATCGTCCAATGTCTGCGCCGCCACCGGGCTCGAGAGCACGGCCAGGAGGAGGGCCGTCACCATCGTCCTCATGCGTCCACCACCATGCGTTCCAGGATCCAGGACTGGAGGAGGGACTCGTCCGACGCACCAGAGGACTTGAGACGACGGTCCAGGGTGCCCAGCCCCTCCAGTGCCGCCGCGACATCTCTCGAATTCCACCCCCGGGCCTGGGCCTGGAGCTGACGCGCGAGCCACCTCTGATTCGGTGGCAATGCCCGTTCCAGGGCCTGCGGTCCGCGCTCCACGATCACCCCCAGACGGAGGAGGTGGGTCGCCAGTGAGATGGAGAGTCCGACTCCGGACTCTCCTTGCCCCAGGAGCACGCGCAGGGTGGAAAGGGCCTCGCCGAACTTCCGGTGGCCCACGAGGTCGATCCAACCCCAGCGGTCCTGCACCGGGAGGTGGGTACCGGCGGCCTCCACGTCTTCGCGCGTGATGGGCCGTCCGTCCTGGACGTAGCCGGAGAGCTTCTCCAACTCCTGGCTGAGGACACCCAGGTCCGCGCCCACCGCCTGGGCCAACGCTCGCGCCGCACCCACCTCCATCTCCACGCCCAGCACCTCCCTGGCCCGCTCCATGAGCCATCCGGGCACATCGTCCTGGGAGAGGGGGCGGAACTCCAGGGCGCGAGCCGCCGATGCCAGCTGGGAGTAGAACTTGGCCCGCGAGCCGGAGGGCTTGGTGCACGAGAGGATCAGGGCCAGCCCCGGCGGAGGAGAGCCGGCCACGTCCAGCAGGAGGGACCGGGCCTTCGGGCTTCCGGCGAAGGCCTCCACCTCCGTCACCACCACGACCCGCCACTCCGCCATCATGGGTGGCGTCTCCAGCACGGAGGCGAGCTGCTCCGTGGCCACCTCCCTCCCCCGAAGCCGGTCCAGATTGAAGTCTCTGGTGCCGGGATCCAGGTGCGCGTCCACCAGGCTCCGGAGGGCCTGGCCCTTTCTGAATTCGTCTTCGCCATGGAGGTAGAACACTCCTCCGAGGCCTCCCCGGTCCAGGAGCGGCTTGGCCGGATCGATCATCCCCAAGTCCTGGGAGAGGTGACAGTCGGGGCCAAGAGGAGTCGCGTCAGTCCAGGCCCAGGCGCAGCGAGCCGCCGGCCTGGTATCCCCGCATGACGGGAGCGTACTGCTGGAAGAGTCGTGCGGATTCCTCCCAGAGCCTGGCGTTGGACAGGGACGGGTCCTTGCGTTGGGCCCGGGTGGGAAGCAGCTCGATGTCCGGCATCCGTACCGGAAAACTCCGGACGGGCGATGCGGCCACGATGGGTGCGAGATCCACCTGCACCGGCCGCATGAAGAGGAACGGTGCCCACGCCGCTCCTACGAGGATGACAGCCATCCCGAACACGACGGCCATGGCCGAGCCGGAGGAGGGCGGACGGTGCCCGAGATGTCTCAAGGCGAAGGCGGTGTCCCGGCGGAGGCGGACCTCCAGATCCGGCTCGAACCCGTCGGAGACGCTCACCTCCGGAAAGGAACGGAGGAGATCCACCCCCCTCCGGTAGACCTCCTCGTACCGCCTGCACGCCGGACAGGAATCCGCGTGGACCCTGGCCGCCTCCAACTGTTCGGGATCCCCTACGCCGTCCACGTATTCGGAGAATCCCTCGATGAACTGTCGACAGGTCATTGGCTCGCCTGAAAGGACCTACAACTGACAATCCGGACGCCCGCGCGCATGTGCGTCGATCTTCTGTTCGTACAGGGTCGGGACGACCTGGGTTCCACCGCGCCGGCGCCGGCCACGCACCCGGAAATCGCGACGGCCCCGGCAGGACTCGCCTGCCGGGGCCGCTCCGCCCTCCATCCCGGTCGGGTTCAGTCCACCATGGGGGCGATGATCTGGGCGAAGTTGTTCCGGGCCCGGTTCAGTCGGCTCTTCACCGTACCGAGGTTGCACCCGGTGATCTCGGCGATCTCCTCGTACGTCTTGCCCTGAAGCTCCCGGAGCACGAATACGACGCGGTGGTGCTCGGGAAGTTGGGCCACGGCCTCCTCGACCTTTTCGCGAAGGAAGCGCTTCCGATAGAGGTCGTCCGGCTTATACTGGGTGTCCTCCCACTCCAGGGGCCGGTGGTCCGCATCCCAGTTCTGCTTGAGGGTCTGGAAGAGGACCAGGGGATTCCTGGAGCGGTTCCGGAGCTCATTCTTCGCCAGGTTGCCGGCGATGGTGTAGATCCAGGTCGAAAACTTCTTGGTCTGGTCGAACCGGTGAAGGTGTCGGTACACCCGAACGAAGGTCTCCTGGACCAGATCCTGGGCCCGCTCCCGGTCACCCACCGTGCGGTAGACGAAGTTGACGAGCCGGTTGTCATAACGGCGGACCAGTTCACCGAAGGCCCGCTGCTCGCCGTCGAGGAAGGCCTGAACCACCTGGCTGTCCGTCAGATCCCTGAGTGCCCGACGACGCAGCACGGCCTCGCCCATGGACAGGGCCTGCTCGTTCTTCTTCCTGACTGCGCTCGATGCCATGTTCTCCTCCACCGCGTCGTCGTCACGAGGGCCCAGCGAATCCGGGCTTCGCCCTCCGATCAATGCACCATCCGTGCCACCCGGGAAATGACGCTCTTACGGGCGATTCCCCCTGTTCCCACCCCGCTCAGCGTCCTCTCGCGAGGACGTTCAATGAGACGACCTGCGCCGCTCCGGCGCGGTCCCTGCCCTTCTGTCACGCCGGCCCACCCAACACGAATTGGGCGGCATACAGGATCGTGGCGATGCTCTTGCAGTCCACGATCGTCCCATCCCGAACCCACTCGACCGCTTGCGAGAACGGCACCCTCACCACCTCCACGAACTCGTCGTGGTCCAACTGCCGGTTTCCCGCTTCCAGATCCCACGCCAGGTAGAGCCGGATCACCTCGTCCGTGAACCCGGGCGTCGTGAAGATCCGGGTCAGGTACTGCAGCGACCCGGCCCTCTGACCCGTCTCCTCCTCCAACTCCCTCCGCGCACAGTCCTCCCACGGCTCCCCGTTTCGATCGGGCATGCCCGCCGGTACTTCATACACGTAACCCCCCGCGGCATACCTGTACTGTCTCACCAGCAGCACCACCGGATCCGCATCCTCGGGCGCCCCCAGCAGGGGAAGCACCGCCGACGCTCCCCGGTGCCGAATGAACTCCAGCTCCCCGGTGGATCCGTCCGGAAACCGCACCGTGTCGATGCTCAGATCCACGATGCGGCCCTTGTGCACGGGCTGCCGATGGAGGCGACCGGGACCGTCCGGGGGTGCAACGTGCGTCATGTTGTCTCCGATTCAGGCGGTGAGGGATCCCCCGCCGGGCCCTTTGCCTCCGCCTATTGGATACGTCGGGACCACCGGAGGGTTGCATGCAGCTTCCGGGGAGGAGCCACGACAGGCCGTGTCCTCCCTGGAGGACACCACAGGATATGGGGGCCCGCAGCGCGCCCCGACGCCTCCCTGCCGTTCTGTCAGGGAGTGTGCACTTCCACGGGACCCAGGTCCAGCCCCTCCAGTTCCGGGACCACGGCGGCGGCATCGCCGACCACCGTGATGGCGAGCTCCCCGGGGCGGATGTGCTCCCGAGCCGCCTCCGTTGCAGCACGCCGGGTCACGGCCCGGATGCGCTCGCGGTGGCCCGCCCAGGTGTCGTCGGGCAGATCGTACACCCTCAACTCCGCCACCCGCGCCGCCACCTGGCCCGTGGTCTCCAGCCGGAGCGGGAAGATTCCCGCCAGGTAGTCCCGGGCGGACGCCACCTCCTCCTTCGTCGGTCCATCGCGCACGTACCGCTCCATCTCCCCCACCGCCTCCTGAACGGCTCGGGCCGTCACGGCGGTGTCCACGGCGGTGACCACGCTGAAGGGCCCGGGGCCACGCCGGTAGGCGATGCGGCTGCGGACGCCGTAGGTGAAGCCGTGCTTCTCCCGCAGGTTGAGGTTGAGGCGGGAGGAGAAGGTCCCCCCGAGGACGGCGGTGGCGACCACCAGGGATTCGTACCGCGGCACGTTCCGGGGTGCCCCGGGATGACCCATCCGGAGCTCCGACTGCACCGATCCGGGGCGGTCCACCACCACGATCCGGCGTTCCAGGGACCGGGCCACGCCCTTGGGTGAGGATCGCACCGGGGGAGCACCCTCCCAACCTCCGAAGATCCCTGCCGCCAGGGCGCGCACCTCGTCCGGGTCCACGTCGCCCGCCACCACCAGTCCCCCTCCTTCGGGGCGGTAGTAGCTCTCGGCGAATCCGATCAAGGAGTCACGCCCCATATCGGCGACGGATTCCAAGCTCCCCAGGAGGGGGCGGCCGTAGGGCTCCCCTGGAGCGTAGATCTCACGGGCGGCCCGGTCCGAGGCCAGCGCCCCGGGATCCATGCTCCGCTGCTGGATCCGGGCGAGGTGCTGTCCCCGGGTACGCGCCACCTCGGCCTCGGGGAAGGCCGGCTCGAGCACCATCTCCCCGAGCAGCCCGAGAGCCTCGTCCAACCGGTCGGCCAGGCACGACAGGGACACCGTCGTGGCATTCCAACCCGTTCCCACATCCAGGTCCGCCCCGATCGTCTCGAGGGCCTCCGCCAGCTCCACGCCGGACCGCCGGCGCGTCCCCCCTTCAAGGGCATCGCCTGCGAGCACGGCGATACCTGCCCGTTCCTCGGAGAGGGTGTCCTCTCCGGCGGGGATCACCAGGAAGGCGGTGGCTACCGGGAGGTGATGGATGGGCACCACGTCCACCGCCAGACCGGTGTCGAGCCGGGATCGGACCACTGTCGGAAAAGCGAAATCCCTCAAGGGCCCCGCCTTCGGTGGGGTCGTTCGGTTCGCGCCGCTCATGCCGTTGCCTCGTTGGGTCGGTACAGGAGCGTGGCGTGATTCTCCGTGGCCAGGAATCGGTCCGCGGCGTCGTGGACGTCGGCCAGTGACACGGCCCGAAGGTCCTCCAGCTCCTCGGTAATCCGCTCCGGCCGATCGAAGAGCATGGTGCTCATGGAGATCCGGTCGGCCCTCTCGCCCAGCCCCTCCAGCGCCCGCACCAGCCTGGCTTCCTCCAGGGCCAGTCCCCGGGCCACCTCGCTCTCCTCCACCTGCACGAGCCCCCGGAGCTGGTGGCGGACCGCTTCCGCGAGCTCCCCGGGATCCGACTCCGGAAACCCCGTCACGCCCACCAGGAGGATGGACGCACCGCTCACCAGGGGAAACGGGTAGCTGAACGCATCCCTGGCTACACCGGTTCGCACCAGGTTCCGGTAGAGCCGGGATGCCCGACCGGCCCCCAGGACGGACCCGGCCACCTCCAGCGCCGCGAACCCGGGATCGGTGTAGGCGGGAATCCGGAACCCCATCATCACACGAGGCAGGGGAACATCGGCCTCGACCTCGTCCACCACCGGCGCCGACATGGGAATGGACGCCGCCGTGTCGCCGGGAAGCTCCGGGACCGCGGCTCCACGGTGAATCTCGCCGAACCAGTGCTCCACCCGGCGGAGGGCATCGTCCGGGTCCACGTCGCCCGCCACCGTCAGGACCGCGTTGTTCGGGACGTAGAAGGTGTTGAAGAAATCCGCCACGTCCTCGAGAGTCGCCGCATCCAGGTCCTCCATGGATCCGATGACGGTGTGGCGGTAGGGGTGATCCTCCGGCCAGACCATCCGCTGGAGTCTCTCCTGCCAATCCCCATAGGGTCGGTTGTCGTAGCGCTCCCGCTTCTCGTTCTTCACCACGTCGCGCTGGTTGTCCAGCTTCTCCTGGGTCATGGCCTGGACCATCCACCCCATCCGATCCGATTCGAGCCACAGCGCGAGGTCCAGGTGGTGCGACGGGAGCGTCTCGAAGTAGTTGGTCCGATCGAACCAGGTCGATGCGTTCAGGGAGCCACCCGCCCGCTCCACCAGCTCGAAGTGCTGATTCTTGGGAACGTGCGCCGAGCCCTGGAACATCATGTGCTCGAAGAGATGGGCGAAGCCCGTCCGGCCTCTCCGCTCATTTCGGGAGCCCACACCGTACCAGAGGTTCACCGCCACCACGGGGCGGGAGGCGTCCGGCGCCACCACGACCCGAAGTCCGTTCTCCAGGGTGTGTCGGTGGAAGGTGAAATCGATTCGCGACACGCCGTCTGCCTCCCCGTTCCGGAGGTCGAAGGTCCACTGGGGTCCGGTCAGGGCCGGGCCTGCAACCGCTCTCTGAACACCACGGGGGCCAGGGTGTGCCGAAGGAAGCGACCAGCCGCGTCCGGCCCGTCTTCGATCCGCTCCTCCACGGCCTCGATCGTGAGCAGGTCCGTACCCTGGGCACCGAACCGTGCGCGCTCGAGGAACTCCCACGCGTCCTCCTCCCTTCCGCTCGCGCAGGCGGCGAGGCCCGCCACCAGTTGGGCTTCCACGTCGTCCGATCGTTGGCGGGCCGCGAGGTCCAGCTCGACCTCGCCCTCCTCCAACCTGTCGTCCTCGACCAGGGCCAGCCCCAGCACCACCCGAGACCAGCTCTCGTCCGGGGCGAGATCCAACGCCCGCGCGAACTCGTCCACGGCGGACGCCAGGTCTCCGGCCAGGGCGTACGCGACTCCGGACTCATAGGCGACGGTGGCGTCGTCGGGGCTCATGGCCTTGGCCTCGTCCAGCTCCCTGCGTGCCTCGGCGACGAAGCCCTCCCTGGAGAGGAAGGCCCCGTACATCCACCGGGTCAGCGGGAGGTCCGGAGCCATGACCGACGCCGCCCGAAGGGCGACCTCGGCGTCCGGGTCGTCGAAGTGGGCCAGGGCGTTTCCCGCGGTGGCGAGGATGTAGGGGTCCTCCGGGTCCAGGGCCAGGGCCTGCTTGAACCGCTCGTACGCCACCCCCTCCAACCCCAGCTCCCGCTCCGCGACGCCCAGCCAACAGAGCAGCGCAGGGTCATCCGGATAGGCGTCCAGCTCCCCCCGGAGCTTCTCGGCCATACCGGCGAAATCCCCCTCCGCTCCGAGCTCCCGAGCCTGGACGAGAAGATGCTCGAGACCCTGCCCCGGCTCGGTCACGCCCCGAACTTCACCAGGCGCCCGGCGTGGGCCAGGGCTTGGGGAATCAGGTGGGTGCCGTGAAAGGTCCCCAGATCGCCACCTCGGCAGCTCCCCTCCCCGAAGGCCGCTGCCGAGGGGCGCGCCAGGGGCGAGGCCAGCAAGGTGGGGACCGGGTGCCAGGAATGCTCCTTCATGCGGGTGGGCGTGGAGTGGTCCCCGGTGACGATCACCACCTCCGGATCCAGGTCCAGGACACGGGGAATCAGGCGGTCCACCTCTTCGATGGCCGCCACCTTTCCGGCGAAGTCGCCGTCGTGCCCCCGGGTGTCCGTGTCCTTGAAGTGCAGGAAGTAGAGATCGTACTTCCCCCAGGCCGCCTCCAGGTGATCCACCGTCTCGGACGTGCTCCCGGGCACGCCGTCCACGTTCATCCCGACCAGTCGGGCCACGCCCCGATACATGGGGTACTTGGCGATGGCCACGCCCCGGAGCCCGAACCGCTCCTCCTGGGAAGGAATTCCTTCGAAGCGCGCGAAGCCTCGAGCCAGGAAGCCGTTGAGCGCCGGCTCGTCCGCCAGCGCGTTCCGGGCTTGTGCCAGAAAGCTCCGTACGAGCTCCGCCGCGAACTCGGAGCCCGGATCCGTCGCCTCACACCGGTGGGCCGGCTCGCCCTCGACCAGCGGATCCGTATCCGTGAGGTCCGCTCCGAGACCCTCGCCACGGATGTGCAGGACCACGCGGTGCTCCTTCTCGGGGACCAGTGTCAAGCGGACCCCTTCCGGCGCCTCCACGGCTCCCCGCACCTTCTCCACCACGCGGCGGGCCTCCGCGTCGGACGGGCGCCCCGCCCGTCGGTCCGTGACCCGGTCCTGATCGTCGAAGGTGGCCAGGTTCAGGCGAGCCGCCACGTCTCCGGACGCCAGCTCCATGCCGACCCCAAGGGCACTCAGCGCTCCCCGGCCGATGACGTACTCCAACGGGTCATACCCGAAGAGCGACAGGTGGCCGGGCCCGCTCCCCGGTGTGATCCCGGGCCCCACGGGGACGAGCATTCCCAGGGAGGAACGGGCCGCGAGCCCATCCAGGTTGGGGGTCCGGGCAGTCTCCAGCTCCGTGCGTCCAGTCTCGGGATCGGGAAGGCCACCCAGGCCGTCCATGACGATGAGGACGATGGAGCCGCCGCCTCGGGGGTCCACCTGGGATTCGGGAAGAAGGGGACGAGTCATGTCCGGCGCGGGGATGACGGGGATGGGTTCGCCGGGGCGACGGGCCGACCCGGAGAGCCCCTCAATATGCCGGCCCCCCCGCACTCCCCCAAGGCCTCGGAGTCGGAGGAATCACGCCTCAGAGGTCCCGCAGCCACCTCTCCAGCTGCTCCAGGGACACCATGAGCTCCGCCACCTCCTCCTGGACGGCAGGAGGGGCCGCCGCCACCCGCTCCCGGGCCTCCCGGAGGGCCGGCCCGATGTTGTCCGCCGTGGCAGACCGCCAGAGGGCCTGGAGCTCCTCTGCCAGGCTCGATCGGGGTCGAGGGGCATTCACGGCGGGCTGGATCACGAGTCGAGGGATGAGAATCGAAGGGGGTTGAAGGAAAGCGCTCTTTCCCCATATGAAGCCTGCACCGCCCACAACTCAACAGGCAAGGGTGATCTTGCTCGGCGCGGACCCGTGAAGATAACCTCGGGTTTCCACCTCAACTCCAGACTCGCCATGCCTCGCCGACCCCGCACTCGTCCTCTCCACCGCGCCGTGATCCCGGGCCTGATGTCCGCGGCTCTTCTGGCCGTGACGGCTCCCGGTGCTGTGCACGCTCAGGAGCACTACGACGTGCTGATTCGAAACGGACGGGTCATGGACGGAACCGGGAACCCCTGGTTCGCCGCCGACGTGGGCGTCCGGGATGGTCGGATCGTGGCCGTGGGACAGCTCGGCGGCGCCACCGCGGAAAGGGTCATCGACGCCACGGGGAAGTACGTCGCCCCGGGGTTCATCGACATCCACTCCCACGCCGACGACGGAAGTGCCCGGATCGGGGGAGCCACCATCCGCACCGACGAGGTGAAGCGGAAGGCCATGCCCAACATCGTGGCGCAGGGGGTCACCACGGTGGTGGTGAACCACGATGGCCGTTCCCCCTGGCCCATCGCGGAACAGCGCGCCCTGCTGGAGGAGCAGGGGATCGGTGCGAACACCATGCTCATGGTGGGGCACGGGTCGGTGCGTCGGCGGGTCATGGGGAACGACTTCATGCGACTCGCCACCGACGGCGAGGTGGCGGAGATGAGGGCGCTGGTCCGCCAGGCGCTCACCGAGGGCGCGGTGGGGATCTCCGCAGGGCTCGAGTACGTGCCCGGTCGGTGGAGCGACGTGGACGAGGTCGCGGCCCTGGTCGCCGAGCTCGAACCCGTGGACGGGGTGTACATCAGCCATGAGCGGAGCGAGGGGGCGGACCCCATGTGGTTCTGGCCCTCGCAGGACGAGGCCGGGGCCCCGACCCTGCTGGACGCGGTCATGGAGACCATCGAGATCAGTCGCAGGAGCGGCGTGCGAGCGGTGGCCTCCCACATCAAGGCCAAGGGAGCCCACTACTGGGGCTCGAGTCATGCGGCCATCCAGCTCATCCAGCGAGCTCGCGATCAGGGCGTTCGGGTGTGGGCGGACCAGTACCCCTACCCCACATCCGGCTCCGACGGGAACACGGTGCTGATCCCCGGCTGGGCTCTGCAAGACGAGGATGCCCGCTCCGGCGACGGCCGCGGGGCTCCGGCGGAGGTGCTGCGCGCAAATCTGTCGGAGCCGGAGACCGCCGCCATGATCCGTCGCGACGTCGCCCACGAGATCCGACGTCGCGGTGGGGCCGATCGGGTGGTGATCTTCGAGCATCCCATGGAGGACCTGGTGGGATTGTCGCTGCAGGAGGTGGCGGACCGTTGGGCTCTGGATCCGGTGGAGACCGCCCTGGAGCTGCAGCTCCGTGGGGACCCGGTACGTCGGGGCGGCGGGCGCCTGCGGGGGTTCTCCATGTCCGAGGACGACGTGGAGGCGTATGCCGCCGTCCCGTGGGTGGCCACGGCCTCGGACGGGGGGCTCGCCCACCCCGACGACCCCCGCTCGGTGCATCCGCGTTTCTACGGGACCTTTCCCCGCAAGCTCGCCTGGTATGCCCGGGATCGGAGCGTCCTCACCGTGGAGGCCGCCGTCCGCTCCATGACCTCCCTTCCCGCGGTCCTCATGGGACTGCGGGACCGGGGGCAGGTGCGGGAGGGCTTCCACGCCGACCTGGTGGTCTTCGACCTGGGCGAACTCCGGGACCAGGCGGACTTCTTCGATCCGCACCGTTATCCGTCGGGCATCGATCACGTGCTGGTTGGAGGTGAGGCGGTTGTGGAGAACGGGGAGCTGACGTGGGCCCTCCCGGGACGGGTGCTGACCCTGGACGACCGGGGGCAGTCCGCCCGCCGAACCGCCACCGACGCCCAGGAGCGCTGAGGCCGGCCCGTGAGCTTTCCCGTCCGGGATTCCCTGAGAGACCTCGAGCTGCTGATCCGCGCCCGGTACGGGCTGATCCATCTGGACACGCCAGAGGACGCACGGGCCCAGGTACTGCTTCATCACCTCTCCGACCGACTGGGAGTCCCGTTCTTCGTTTGGACCCGGCTGGAGGGGCTGCGAAGGTGGGAGCTGCCGGATCCGGTGTACGATACCCGGCCGCTGGCGCGGGCAGTGGGTCACGTGACCCAGGCCAGGACCGACGGTGTCTACCACCTCCAGGGGGTGACCCGGTCCGACCTGGTGGACCCGGACGTCCAGGCATTGCTGAGGGAGGTGGCCCGTTGCATGGAAGGGCCTGTGGGAGCGGTGGTTCTGACGGGTCAGGACCTCGAACTCCCGGAGCGTATTCGCCCGCACTCGGCTCGTCTCGGGCTGCCGGGTCCGGGACCCCAGGAGTTCCGGGAGCTCCTGGAGACCATCCTCCGGGACCTCTCGGCTCGCAGGCATGTGGAAGTCTCGCTCACCCCCGACGAGACGGACCAGCTCCTTCGCCACCTGAGTGGCTTCACGCTCTTGGAGGCGGAAAAGACGCTCACCCGCGCCATCGTCGAGGACGGCAAGCTGACCCTCCAGGCCATCGGCCACGTGGTGGATGCCAAGCGGGAGGTCGTGGAGAGGGAGGGTCTCCTCGAGTACTATCCGGTGGAGAGGACGCTGGACGAGGTCGCGGACCTGAGGGGATTCAAGGCCTGGCTCGCCGCCCGTACCGCGGTGGTCCGGAGCCCGGGAAAGGCCCGGGAGATGGGACTCCCTTTTCCACGCGGCGTGCTTCTCCTGGGAGTCCCGGGCTGCGGCAAGAGCATGTCGGCCAAGGCGGTGTCCGCCGAGTGGAATCTGCCCCTCCTGCGGCTCGACCCTTCGACCCTCTACAACAAGTACATCGGGGAGAGCGAGCAGAACTTCCGACGGGCCATGCGCACGGCGGAGCGAATGGCTCCCGTGGTCCTCTGGGTCGATGAGCTGGAGAAGGCCTTCGCCTCCGGGGGAACGGAGGACGGAGGCGTGTCCCAACGCATCCTGGGCAGCTTCCTTTCGTGGATGCAGGAGCGGGAAGGGGACGTGTTCGTCGTGGCCACTGCCAACGATGTCCAGCGTCTCCCCCCGGAGTTCCTGAGGAAGGGACGATTCGACGAGGTCTTCTTCGTCGACCTCCCGGATCGGGTCACCCGGGAGGAGATCCTCCGAATCCACCTCGCGCGCCGCGGGTTGGACCCCGGCTCCTTTCCCGTGCAGGAACTGGGTGAGGTTACCACCGGCTTCAGCGGGTCCGAGCTGGAGCAAGCGGTCGTGTCCGCACAGTACGCCGCGTTCGCGGCCGGAGAGCCCCTCACGGCGGGGCATCTTCGAGGCGAGATCGCACGGACCCGGCCCCTGTCCGCTCTCATGGGAGAAAAGGTAGCGGCGCTTCGGATGTGGGCGGCGGAGAGGACGGTCCCGGCGAACTAGCTCAGCGGGTCAGGTGATCCCCGCCCTGCACGGGCACCATACAGGCGGGGTCGTCGTTGCCCGGGCGATTCACATGGGTCGAGACTTCCCGAGCCTCCAACGGAGGATCGCCCGCCGCCTCCAGGAGCTCGTGAAGGCGCTCCGCTCCCGAGTCCGGGTCCAGCCAGGGGCTCCAGGCCGAAGGGCTGAGCACAACCGGCATCCGATGGTGGAGCGGCCGTATCCACGGGGCCGCCTCCCGGGTCAGGATGGTGAAGGTGTGCATCTCTTCCTGGTCTTCCGGGCCGGGACGCCAGCGCTCCCACAAACCCGCCATCGCCATCACGCCACCCCCTGGCGGTCGGATGTGGTACGGGGTCTTGGGCCCGCTTCCCTGCTCGGGCCTCCGCCACTCGTAGAAGCCGTCCGCGGGCACGAGACACCGGCGTGCGCGGAAGGCCGCACGGAAGGCCGGCTTCTCGGCCGCCGTCTCGGCCCGGGCGTTGATCATCCGGTTCCCCATGGCCGGATCCTTGGCCCACGACGGGACCAGCCCCCACCGCATCAGCCCCATGCGCCGCTTTCCGGAGCCGTCGGCCAGGACCACCGGTGCCCGCTGGGTGGGAGCGATGTTGAAGTGGGGAGGCCACTCGCCCATGCCCAGCTGCGCCACGTCGAAGACCTCCACCAGCTCCCCGAGGGGCAGCGCCAGAGTGTAGCGCCCACACATGATCAGGCGTCGTGCGGCCGGCGCTGAACCACCAGGGTGTCCCCCACTTCCACCTCCCGCCGGAATCCAAGGAGATGGAGGACCTGCATGGCGTACCAGCGAGCGACCCCACGATCCACGACGAGGGCGTGAGGGTCCTCCGGGTGACGCCGGACCCCCGGGAGCCAGTGCGCCACCCGGTCCAGGCGCCCGCGGCGGGCCACTCTGGACACACGGAGCCAGAACGGGGTGAACTCACGAACGACGAAGAACCCGTCGGAGCCCTGCCGCTGGTAGAGGGGCATCAGGATCCGGGCAGTCTCCGGAGAGACCACTTCCCCGTCCCGGTCCCGGCCCACGACCTCGCCCGCCCGGACGGGCTGGAAGTTCCCGAATCCCTCCGTCATACGGAAGAAATCACCGGGGGCGATGGGATGGCGGTATCGCACCTCCACCGCCCGTGGGAGGTGACGATGACCCTGCGCAAGCAGCCGGCGCCCCTCCGCCACGCGAGGTGCGTCCCGGTCGCGGGTCAGCCCGACGGTGTCGAGGACGATCCAGACGGCGGCCTCGGCCCGGTCCACCGCCTCCGGCTCCTGGTGCTGACCCGACTCGAACGCCAACGTCGTCACCCCGTGCTGGCCCATGTAGTCGTGGAGCGTCCCCTCCACCAGCTCCTCGAGCCCCAGGACCATGGGGACCGGAAGGGAGAGCGCCACCGACCGGTTGGGAAGGGTATCCGCCACCGTGCTGAACGCCGCTCCCGGACCGGAAGTCGTGTGGAGGTCGAGCAGATAGACGGGTCCGCGGGCCTCCTGGACGGCCACGTCCAGGAGGCCCAGGAGCTCCCGCTGCTCCCGGTCCTCGGCGTCGCCATACCCGTCCTGACGGACTGCATCGATCTGCGCGCGGGTCCACGCCCGATTGAGGTCGCGGTTCAGGTACCGGGCGCCGGCACGGAGGGCGGCCAGATTGCCCACGAGCAGGAGGACCCGCCCCGACCGTGTCAGACCTCCCTCGTCCAGGAGCTCACAGACCCTCTGGCAAGCCAGCACGCCCGCCGGTTCGTTCCCGTGGAGACCCGAAACCACGACGAGCGTGGGGCCCTCCCCGCCGTCCCCGAAATCCCCCAGGACGCGGGTCAGGTCGCCGACCCGCAACGCGAGCGCCTGCACCTACTCCTGCCTCAGGCGCTCTTCGAGCAGGTGGTACGCGATGGGCATGAAGTCCCGCTCGCTCACGATCCCCACCAGGCGTCCCTCCTTCACCACGGGGAGGCACGACACGCGGTGCTTCCGAAGAAGCTCGATGGCCTCCAGGGTGGAGGTCTCGGGTGTGGCGGTGATGGGCTCCGTCTCCATGATCTCCCGGACAGGCCGGTTCCTTGCCTGCTCGCTGGTGTCGTGTGCAATGAGGCGAAGGAGAGATCGGTACGAGACGATTCCCGTGAGCCGGTGGTCGTCGTCCTCCACCAGGACGTGCCGGATCTGTTTCCGATCCATGAGGAAGGCCACCAGGTCGATGAGCTCTTCCTCGTGCACCGTGAAAAGGTGGGTCGTCATGTACTGCTCGACCTGGTGATAGCTGGACTCCCAATCCCGGGTCCCCGGGGCCTCCGCCAGGTCCCAGGTATGCACAGGAGTTCCCTCCTCCTGGTGCTGCAGCATGCTGGCGGTGAGGGCGCCCATCTGCTCGGCCCGCGTGCCCCGGTCCTTCATGGACGCCAGTGACCGCCGGGCCCAACGGGAGCCGTTGGAGAGTGAGCGGACCCGATCGTGGATGATCCCCAGGTAGTACTCCACCTCGTCCCGGTCCACGTTGCACGAGAGCAATCCCTCTCGGGCCATGGGGATGAGGGTATCCAGGATCAGCCGAGGCGCCGCCACGGATTGCCCGTCCTTCCAGTACATGGCCGACTTCAGCCCGAGCTTGGCGGCAGCGGCGAAGTTCGCCCGGGTGTCGTCGAAGTCGAGCATTCGGGTGACGTCCCCGAACTCCTGGGACATCCCCATGACGGTACCGAGCCAGAACGCCGCGTTCGCCACCTCGTCCACCACGGAGGGCCCCGAAGGGAGGGCCCTGCATTCGATGCGCAGGTGGGGCTTCCCTTCACTGATCCCGTAGCACGGCCGGTTCCAGCGATACACCGTTCCGTTGAACAGCTGGAGCGCCGTGAGCCTGGGCACACCTCCCGCCTCCAGGACCGCCAGGGGGTCCTCCTCCACCTCCGCCGCCAGAAGGACCCGGAAGCGCGCGACGTCCTCCTGGAAGAGCTCCAAGACGGACTCGTGGGTCCAGTGGTCGCCGAAGCGCACCCGGGCACTCATCTCCCGCATGTGCAGAGATGGGCTCCGGGTGTCCAGGGACTGCTGGAAGAGGGCGATGCGTGTCTCCGACCAGAGCCGTCGACCGAAGAGGAGAGGCGAGTTCACCGCCGATGCCAGGACCGGTCCCGTCACCGCCTGCGCCACGTTGTGCATGCGGGCGAACTCGTCCGCGGAGACCTGAAGATGGACCTGGCAACTGGTATTGCACGCCTCGAGCATGACCGAGTCGTGCTCCACGTGGAGCTCGTCCGTCCCCTCGATGCGGAGCCGGTAGGGATTCCCCTTGAGCATCCGCCCCACGGCGTCGTTCAGCGCGTAGTAGCGCTCTTTTGGGGTGATGTTGTCCATCCCCAGGTCCGACTTCGACAGGGTTGGGAGGATCCCCGTCAACACGACCCGCGCCGACTCTTTCGCCGCCGCCTCCCGGGCCTGGGCCAGGAGCTCGTCGAGCCGGTTCTGGAGCGTGGAGAAGACCTTCCCCTCCAACAGAAGCGGGGGGAGGTTGGCCTCCAGGTTGAACCGAGCGAGCTCCGAGGTGAATGGGGGACCCAGATGCTCCAGCACCTCCACAGCCACCGGTGCAGGACGCATGCCCTCGTTCACCAGGAAGAGCTCCTGCTCCGCCCCGATTCTCCGCACCCCGGACTCGATCATCCCCTGGTGCAGCATCATCTCGAGGGCCTGGAGGTCTCGGAGGATGGCTTTGGTGAAGTGCCGGAAGGCTTCGGACCCGGCCTCCGCTGTGACGTCTCTACCCATGGCGGTCAGTGGTGGCTCGTGATCTCGGACAGGGGCTTCTTGGAGATGACCGGAACCCGGGCTCCCGGAGCGGGACGGCCCACCACCAGGAGGAGGAACGGGCGTTCATTCCTCGGGCGTTGTACGATCTCGTTCAGGAAGCCCATGGGGGAGGGTGTGTGGGTCAAGGTCGCCAGCCCGCTGGCGTGGAGTGCGGTGACGAGGATGCCCGTGGCGATCCCCACCGACTCCGTGACGTAGTAGTTCTTCATCCGCTCGCCATCGTCGTCGAGCGCATAGCTCTCGGCGAAGACGGCGATGAGGACCGGTGCGGTCTCCAGGAACGGTTTGTGCTCGTCGGTGCCCAGGTGGGCCAGAGCGTCCAACCAGTCCTGGGGGGCACGGCCTCCGTAGAAGGCCCGCTCCTCCTTCTCCGCCGCTTCCCGAATCCGCCGCTTGACCCCGGGGTCGGTGATCACGGCAAAGTGCCACGGTTGCCGGTTGGCGCCGTTGGGAGCCGTCCCGGCAGCCTCGATACACCGTTCCACCACGTCCATGGGTACAGGATCCGGCGCGAAGTCCCGCACCGTTCGGCGGGTCCGGACCATGGCGAGAAAGTCCTCGGCACGCTCCTTCATCTCCTCGTCGGAGTACTCCTGGAGGCCAGTGAGTGCCTGGGTATCGATGGAAGACCTCGGGCGGCGGGAAGACAGGTCCGGATGGCCAGAATCGGGGGTACCGTGACCCCCCGTCAAGCGGAGCGGCGACCCAGGAGGGCGCGGTACGCCTCAACCGGGGAAAGTGACCCCGCCAGGGCTACGGCCACCTGCTCCGGCGAGATCTGCAGGTATCGGGAAAGGAAACTCAGCGCCACCAGCGCCACGACCTGATCGTCCGCCAGGCGGATCACCTCCCAGGAGGAGCGGGGGCGGCCGGCGAACGTCTCGTACGCCCGACCGAGCGCTCCCTCCCTCGGAACGGTCTCCAGATCCACGTGCAACTGCCCCGCGTGCATTCCGTAGCGGCGCAGGAGATCCGTCCAGGAAAGTCCGCCCCGGCGAAGAGCCAGGATGGCTTCGGCGGACACACCGGCCTGCCTCGCCAGGTGGAGGACGACCGGGATCTCGTCCGGGCTGGCTTCGCCTTGGGCGAGAAAGGCCACCTCCCGCTCTGCGAACCCGAAATGGTTCGCCGCCGAACGAAGGAAGGCCTGCTCCTCTCGCGTCTGTGCCTCCGAGGCTCCGGCCCAGGCAAGGCACAACCCGATCCCAGCCAGGGCCCGGAGGTATCGGCGCGCCGACCGGGCTTGCACGGCGCTATCGGCGACCGGCCGATTCCACGATCTGTTCATAGCTGTCCGGATTCCAGGCGGGCGCATCGGGGGCCTCGGCCACCTCCAATCCAAGATAGAAGAGCAGCTGCCCGATGCGGGCCGTCTTTTCCCCGTCGATCAGCTCGACCTCGTCGGCCGGACGGTGATACTCCGCGTGGGTCCCGTTGAAGAAGAACAGGATCGGCACCCCGTTCCGGGCGAAGTTGTAGTGGTCCGAGCGGTAGTAGAATCGCTCGTCGGGCCAGATGTCGTCGATGGCGGTCATTCCAAGGTCGGGGCGCGCCGCGTTGACCCGTTCCAGGGTCTCACCCAGCGACGAGTGCTCCTTCCCGATGGCCACGATGGTGTCGGACCAGTTCCGCCCCACCATGTCCGCGTTCAGGTTCGCCACCATGGACGTGACTGGAACCGGTGGCTCGAGAACGAAGTGTCGGCTCCCCCAGAGTCCCCGCTCCTCACCACTCACCGCCACGAAGATCAGCGAGCGGCGTGGCGGCCGGGGAAGAGAGGTCATGGCCTCCGCCACCTCCATGATGGCAGCCGTGCCGGATGCGTCGTCGTCCGCCCCGTTGTAGATGGAATCGCCGGACTCGTCGGGACGTCGCACCCCCACGTGGTCCATGTGGGCGGTGAACACGAGGTATTCGTCCCTCAGCTCCGGATCTCGCCCCCGGAGGATTCCCACCACGTTGGGTGCCGTCTCCCCCTCGGTTTCCGGTACCTCATAGCGCTGCAGGTAGCCCCCCTCTTCGCCTCCGGGCTCCAATCCCATGGCCTCGAACTCCCGGGCGATCCAGTTCGCCACTTCGTCCAGCTCCGGGGACGGTGTCGCACGACCCCGCATGCTGTCGTGCGCCATGACGCCGATGCGGTCGAGCATGTCCTGGGCGGTGATGGTGGCGGCGGCGGCTTCCACCGCGGCGGGTCCCAGATCTTCCTCGGGAGGGGTGCTGGCTCCGCACCCGGCAAGGAGCAGAGGAAGTCCGGCGGCGATGAGCTGCGATCGGGTCATGAGACGAGGGTGCAGGATGGACGCTCCGGGAGGGGTCGACCTCCCATCATAGGGGTCCCTACCCGGTGGTCACCAGACGTCGGGGGGCCCGTCCGGACCATCAACCCGGCCCAAACCATGCCGGCACGGTCAGCGCATGCGCCAGATCGGGTAGCCGCCCTCCAGGAACCCATCCAGGAGTGCCCAGTTCGTCAGCCCGTCATCCGACCGGGGCTCCAGGAGGTAGAACGCCAGGCGTCCCAGGGGGTGGGCCACGTCCACGATGTGCGCCCCCGCCGGAATCGTGCGGGTCTCTTCGACCCATCGGCCGAAGACGGTCCGCTCCTGGTGACCCTGGAAGGCCCGGGGAGAGACGGTGGTGGAGTCCACCTGGAAGACCTCCACCGTGGCGGTCCGCGCCACCCGATTCGTGGCCACCGGCACGCCGTGGGCCAGAAGCCGGTCCACCGCCGGCTCCACCTCCGCGGGGATGACGTACCACCGGGGCACGGTCTCGAACTCGGTTCCCTGGAAAGTCCCGAACTCTCGCATGGGGGTGGGTTCCACCGTGTCCAGGCGGTTCAGGATCATCGCACCGGTGTAGGGATGCCGGAGCGTCTCCACCTCACCCATGAGGATCTCCACGGGCTCCGCCGAACCTTCGAAGGTGGCCCGCACCGGAAGATCCTGGCCCACCAACGATACCTCGGCGCGCTCCACGGCATCGCGGATCGCTGCGACGTCGTCCACCGCCCACCTCAGGATCTCCTCCACGAACCGCTTGGTGGCCATCACCCGGTCGCGGAATGTGGCGTAGGCGTAGGCCTCACTCAGTATGGCCACCCGATTGCGGAGTCCCAGGTAGTTGTTGTTGAAGCGGGGACGATGGTCGAAGGTGTACCATCCCATCTCGCCACTCCGGCGGGAAGCGTTCCCGTAGTAGTAAAAGTGCCAGCCGTCGGCGTCGCGGATGCGCCGGGTGATCCGGGGAAGCGCCTGCCCGCGAAGGAGGTCCACGATCGCGGCGCTCGTTCCGGGGTGAAGGGGGGGCGAATACGTCAGGTGATAGGCGTGTCGGGTGCCGTTCGTGGTGTGCAGGTCTACCCCGACCTCCGGATCATAGGCGGTGAGCATCGCCGCCAGGGATCGGGCCTCCGGAGAATCCAGCTTCATGTGGTCCCGATTCAGGTCCAGTCCCTGCGCATTGGGGCGCTGGCCCATGCCACCCAACGGGCCGTTCTGGCGTGGCCTGTTGTCCAGCGCCACCCGCTCGTTCCCGTCGGCGTTGTAGAGGGGCACGACCAGGAGCACCAGGTCGTCCAGGAGATCGGCGTGCCCCCCATCCGCGAATTCCCGGAGCAGCATGAGCAGCGCCTCCTTTCCCGGAACCTCACCCCCGTGGATGTTCCCCTGCAGGTACACCCGGAGCTTCCCGCTCGCCCGGACCGCGTCGGGGGACCCGTCCGGGATCCTCCCCACCACCATCATGGGGATGGCGCGGCCTTCGTGGGTGTAGCCCATGGTGACCCGGTGCATGTGGGGCGACACTTCCGCGACCCGGTCCATGAAGTCCACCACTTCAGGGTAGCGTGTCGTCTCCAGGTATTCGGTCTGCTCGGCACGGGTGCGCAGTGTGTCCAGCACCGTGGTCTGGGCCATGAGCGGGGGCGCGGCCACCAGGAGGGCCGCGAGGGCGACGGGGATCTGCACGGGCGGTCTCCTTTGCGGGGCGTCTCGGCGCCAAGCTATCCCAACCGACCCGGGCCGGACAGACCGCGTTCAAGGGCTGGGAGAGTCGTGCTCTCGATCCCGACTGGCCTGGGTCTCCGGTCGGACAGGCCGCGTTCCCGATCCGGGTGGACCGGAAAGAACGAGGGGGCCGGGCG
>CP070829.1:0-130353 GCA_020344755.1 Gemmatimonadales bacterium | reverse complement strand
GGGGTGGAGCCCCAGGTGGAGCGGCTCCCGCCCCAGCCCGGGGACGTGGTCCGGACCTACGCGGACGTCTCCCGGGCGCGCCGGGTGTTGGGCTACGAGCCCCGGACCGAATTCCGGGACGGGGTCCGCCGTTTCCTTCAATGGCTCGGATGAGACGATGATTCGAACGCTCCATGTGGTGGGCACGCGCATCGGCGGCGGGGCCGAGAACTTCCTGGTGCGCCTCGCTACCGCCCTCGAGAGCCGGGGGCACCCGACCCACGTGGTCACCCGGCCCGGGAGCCCGGTGGTGGAGGACGTGGCGGGCCGCGTGCCCTGCACCACCGTCGGGATGCGGAGCGGTGCGGATTTCCTCTCCGCACGAAAGATCCGGAAGGTGGCCCGGAGCCACGGGGCGGAGGTGGTCCAGAGCTACATGGGCCGGGCCACCCGCCTGACGCGCATGGGGCGCCGCGGTCCGGTGCACGTGGGGCGGCTCGGCAACTACTACCGCCTCCGGGCCTACAAGCACTGCGACGCGTGGATCGGGAACACCCTGGGGATCTGCCGGCACCTGGTGGCGGGAGGCTTCCCCAAGGAGCGGATCTTCCACATCTACAACTTCGTGGACGTGCCCACGCCGACCAGTGCCCAGGTGCTACAGGGCCTCCGCTACGAGCTGGACCTCCCGGCGGACGCCCTGGTCCTGGTCTCGCCGGGCCGGTTCGTGCCGGTGAAGGGGTTCGACGTCCTGCTGCGGGCCTTTGCCCGGATCCCTGCGACCGTGGCGGAACGCCCCGTCCACCTGGTCCTGGTGGGCGACGGTCCGTCCAGCCGCGACCTGGAGCGCCTCTCCGAGAGGCTCGACGTCCAGGATCGGGTCCGGTGGACGGGTTGGGTGGCCAGCGCGGGGCCCTACTACGACATGGCGGATCTCGTGGTCTTCCCGCCTCGGCGGGAGGAGCCCTTCGGGAACGTGGTCCTGGAAGCCTGGTCCCACGGCGCGCCCCTGGTCACCACCCGGTTCCGGGGGGCCGAGGAGTTCGTCCGGCCCGAGCGCGACGCCCGGGTGGTGCCGTGCGAGGACCCGCCGACCCTGGCCGCGGCGGTGGAGGATCTCCTGAAAGACGACAACGCCCGACGGACGCTGGGGCAGGGCGGGCTCACCCGGGCCCGGAGCGACTTCTCCGAGGAGCACATCGTCAGCCAGTACCTGGACCTGTACGGCCGGCTGATCCGCCAGGGCCCCCGGCGGCGCTAGACGGGGGGCGGTAGCCCGTGAAGCCCTAGCCTGTGGGTTGGTACGCCCGCACCCAGTGGGCGAAGACCAGGAGCGGCCAGAGGTAGCCCCGGCCCTTGGGATCCTCCAGGACGTGACGCCGCACGGCCTCCGGTTCCAGCCAGCGCTCGACGCCCCCGGTGGTGAGGACCTCGTCCAGCGCGGACGGGGACAGGGCCCCGATCCACCGGCTCCTCGGGACCGTGAAGCCCTGCTTGCGGCGGTTCACGAAGTCCGGGCCCATCCGGCGGGCCAGGAGCCGCCGCAGCAGGTACTTGGGCGTGCCCCGCCGCATGCGCAGGTGGAAGGGGATGGTGGCGGCGAAGGCCACGGCGTCCAGGTCCAGGAACGGCACCCGGCCCTCCAGGGAAACGCGCATGGACGCCCGGTCCAGCTTGGTCATGAGCTGCTCGGGCAGGTAGGACAGGAGGTCCAGGCGCTGGGCCTGGTCCACCACCGGCCTTCCCGGGGCGCCCTCCCCGAAGCGCCTCCAGGCCCGGGCCCCTTCGACCGGACCCTGTGCGACGTCCCGCAGCCCCTCCAGGAATCCCGGGGAGTAGATGCGCCTCCGGTGGTGCGGGGCGATCTGCCGGGTCATGGCATCGTACCGATCCGCCGGCCCCCGCATGAGCTGGTCCAGGGCGCCACGGCGCCGGTAGGAGGGGAAGGCCCGGGCCCCGGGCTTCCCCAGCACCCGCCGCACCCCCAGGGGGATGTGATCCATCCACCGCTGCAGCTCCATCCGGCGGTAGCGGGGATACCCTGCGTGGGTCTCGTCCCCGCCGTCCCCGGAGAGGGCCACCGTCACCCGCTCCCGGGCATACGCGCTCACGATGGCGGTGGGCACCGCCGCCGGGTCGGCGAAGGGCTCGTCGTAGGACCAGGCCAGGCGTTCCAGGTCCTCCAGCCGGTCCGCTCCGACCACGAGGCGGTGATGCTCGGTGCCGTACCGCTCCGAGACGCGCTCCGCCCACGGGGCCTCGTCGTTGGGGTCCCCCTCGAAGCTCACCGAAAAGGTGTGGATCGGGTGGTCCGAGTGCTCCGCCAGGTAGCCCACCAGGAGGCTCGAGTCCACGCCACCGGAGAGGAACGCCCCCAACGGCACGTCGCTCACCGCCTGCCGACGCACCGCCCGGGCCAGCGACTCGTCCAGCCCCTCCAGGACCTCCTCCTCCCGGGCGGGAGGGGCGTCCACCCGGCCGAAGGGGAGCTCGTAGTACCGTTCCGGCTGGGGGAGATCGTCCGTTGGATTTCGCAGGTCCAGCACGAGGCGCTCGCCGGCCCGGAGCTTGCGCATCCCCTTCCAGGCGGCCCAGGGCGCCGGTACGTAGCTCTCGTGGAAGAAGAGATCCAGCGCCTCGGGATCCACCTCTCGGGGGACCCGGGGATCCTCCACGATGGCCTTGGCCTCGCTGGCGGCGTAGAAGCGCCCGTCCCAGGCCCCGTAGTAGAGGGGCTTCACCCCCAGGGGGTCCCGGGCCAGGAGCAGGGTCCCGGCCTCCTCGTCCCAGAGGGCGAAGGAGAAGATCCCATTGAAGCGCTCGACACACCGCGGGCCCCACGCCTCGTAGGCGGCCACCAGGACCTCCGTGTCGCTCCGGGTCTCGAACCGCCGACCCCGGTACTCCAGCTCCTTCCGTAGCTCGCGGTAGTTGTAGATCTCGCCGTTGTAGACCACCCGGACGGCCCCACCCCGCCCCGCCATGGGCTGGGCGCCCCCCTCCAGGTCGATGACCTTCAGCCTCCGGTGGAGGAGGGCCAGCCTCCCGTCGTCACTCCTCCAGGCGCCGCCGGCGTCGGGCCCCCGGTGGACCAGGGTGTCCCGGAGCCGGAGCAGCTCCCCCATCTCGTGGGGCAGCGGCCGCCCGGGGCGGGTGGAAGCGATGGCGAGGAATCCGCACATGGGGAGGTGCGAGAGGACGGAAGGAGGAGGGGGCAGGACGGCGCAATCTACCCCCGGGACCCGCCGGGGTGGAGGGTCGCGGGGCGGCGGCGCCCGCGGGCCGCATTCCGCGTGCCGGACCCCCCTCGCCTCCACGGACCCCCGACCCCATCTTGGGGTCCTTCCCCTTCGCACCCCACCGGCTCCTCCTTCCCCCCGCAGTCACATGGACGTGGTCTCCCGCCTGAACACCGCCCTGGCCGGCCGCTACCGCCTCGGACCGGAACTCGGTCGTGGCGGGATGGCCACGGTCTACCGGGCGGAGGACCTGCGACACGGGCGTCCGGTGGCGGTGAAGGTCATGGAGGGCTCCGGCGAGCGGGGCACGGCGGACGCGCGCTTCCAGCGGGAGATCCAGGTGGCGGCCCGCCTCAGTCATCCCCACATCCTGCCGCTCCACGATTCCGGCGAAGCCGACGGCCTCCGCTACTACGTGATGCCGTACGTCGCCGGTGAGACCCTGCGGGAGCGCTTGGAAGAGGGCGGGCCCATGCCGGTGGAGGAAGCCGTCCGCGTCTGTTCCGAGGTCGCCCAGGCGCTGGACTACGCCCACAGGACGGGGATCGTCCACCGGGACATCAAGCCCGAGAACGTCATGCTCCACGAGGGCCACGCCCTGGTGGCCGACTTCGGGATCGCCAGCGCGCACACCACCGTGGAGGGCCCGGGGTTGACGGTGGACGGGGCGGTCCTGGGCACGCCGGCCTACCTGAGCCCCGAGCAGGTGAAGGGCGAGGCGGTGGACGGCCGGAGCGACCTGTACAGCCTGGCCTGCCTCCTCTTCGAGTGCCTGTCGGGCGCCCTGCCCTTCACCGGGACCGCGTTGGCCATGATGGCCCAGAGGGTCATGGGCGAACCCCCGTCGGTGCGGAACGCCCGCGCCGACGTGCCGGAGACCCTGGCCTCGGCGATTCGCCGGGCCATGGAGACCGAGCCCGACGCCCGGTACGCCACCGGCGCCGAGTTCGCACAGGCCATTCGAGAGCCGAGCCCGGCCCCGGCTCCGGCCGCCACCTCGTCGGAGCGTCCCTCGGTGGTGGTGCTTCCCTTCGCGAACCTCTCGTCGGACCCGGAGAACGAGTACTTCAGCGACGGGCTCACCGAGGAGATCATCGCGGACCTCTCCTCGGTGAAGGGCCTGAGCGTGATCTCCCGCACCTCCGCCATGCGGCTGAAGGGCACCGACAAGGACGTCCGCACCATCGGGCGGGAGCTGGGGGTGCGCTACGTGGTGGAGGGCGGAGTGCGAAAGGCGGGAGACCGGCTCCGCATCACGGCCCAGCTGGTGGACGCCGCCGCAGACGAGCCGGTCTGGAGCGAGCGCTTCAACGGGACCATGGAGGACGTCTTCGAGGTCCAGGAGCGGGTCGCCCGGGAGATCGTGGCGGCGCTGAACGTGACCCTGACCTCCGACGAGGACCGGCAGCTGGCCGCCCGCCCCATCGAGAACGTCAAAGCGTATGAGCTGTACCTGCAGGCCAAGCAGGAGCTCCGCCGCTACGGCCCCGGGATCGAACGTGGCCTGGCGCTGTTGGCTCGGGCCCGGGAGATCGAGGGCGATACCATCCCCCTTCGAGCGCTGGAGGCAGTGGCGGAGGTGGAGAGAGTGCGCGCGGGCCTGGCCCCGGATCATTCGGGGCTGGACCGGGCGGAGGCCACGGCCCGCGCCCTCCTGGAGGAGGCCCCGGAGGGCGCCTACGCCGCCGCGCACGGGATCCTGGGGTTCGTGGGTAATGAGCGTGGGGACATCCTGAAGGCCATCCAGCACCTCGAGGCGTCGCTGGAGCGGGACCCGAACGACGTGGATCGTCTCTTCTTCCTCTCCGTGTACTACTCGGGGGCGGGGCAGAGCGAGAAGTCGCTGGAGACGGCGGCCCGCATGGTGGTGTGCGACCCGCTGTCGTCCATGACCTGGATGTCCAACACCGCGGTGCGGTGGTTCGTGGGGAAGTACGCCGAGGCCCTGTCCAGCGGTCACCGGGCCATGGAGCTGGACCCGGGCCACACCATGGCCCGCTGGACCGTCGCGTACACCCAGCTGCTACTGGGACAGACGGAGGCCGCCGCCCGGCACGTGCGGATTCTCCAGGACACGGCGCCCACCATGATCTACACCGGGCAACTGGCGGGGATGGTGGCGGCGCTGGAAGGGCGCCCCGAGGATGCCCTGGCTCACGTGGAGGGCACGCCGCCCCTGGACAGCCACCACGAGTTCCACCTGGCGGAGGTCTACGCCCTGGCCGGCGCCCACGACCGGGCGCTGGACCTCCTGGAACACTCGGTGGCCTCCTTCCACCCGGCCCTCTACATCCGCGAGCTCTGCCCCTTCTTCGACTCGCTGCGGGGCCACCCCCGTTTCGAGGCGTACGCCGCCGAGGCGGAGGCGCGGACCCGGGCCGTGGCGCGGGCGCTGGGGTGAGGGGGCGGACGCCGCCAAGTCGCGCCGGAGCGCCAACCGGGGCGCGCCCCTCGTTTCAGGCTCCCCCGGGCATCGGTTATCCTTCTCGGCAGAGAACGCTCTGACAGGATCAACCACTGGAATCGGAGGACGGATGTCGTATCGGGTCGTGCTGCTTCCCGGCGATGGGATCGGCGTGGAGGTCGCCAGGGAGGGCCGGCGGGTCCTCGAGGCCGTGGGTTCCGCGCTGGGGGTCGGATTCGACATCGAGGAGATCCCCTGCGGCGGCGAGTTCTACCTGAAGCACGGCTCACGGGACTGGCCCGAAGGCGCCGAGCAGGAGGTGGCCGCGGCGGACCTGGTGCTCCTGGGCGCCGTGGGGTGGCCCGATCCGGAGGGGAACGGCCGGCCCGTGACCATGAAGGACGGCAACATGGCCGGGTGGAGCCCGGTCATCGGGACCCGGGCCGCGTTGGATCTCTACGCCAACGTCCGCCCGGTGAAGCTCTACGAAGGGGTCAACCACAAGGTCCATGGCCAGCCCGCCCGGGTGTGGGAGCCGGAGAAGGTGGACATGGTGTTGGTCCGTGAGAACACCGAGGACCTCTACGCGGGCATCGGCGGCGTACTGAGCCGGGCCGGCGAGGGTGAGGTGGCCGTAGACGTCCGGGTCGTGACCCGGAAGGGATCGGAGCGGGTCATCCGCAAGGCGTTCGAGCTGGCCCGGCGGCGGAATGGGGCTCCGGGAGACGGGGTGAAGCGCGTGACGTGCATCGCCAAGGACAACGTCCTGGACGGCTGCCGCATGTTCGTGAAGATCTTCCACGAGATCGGCGAGGAGTATCCCGAGATCGAGAAGGACACGGCCATCGTCGACGCCTTCACCCAGTGGCTCATCCAGAAGCCCGAGTGGTACGACGTGGGCGTCACCACCAACATGTTCGGCGACATCGTCACCGACCTGGCCAGCGTCCTCCAGGGCGGGATGGGCCTCGCTGTGGGCGCCAACGTCGGCGACCACCACGGGATGTTCGAGCCCATTCACGGGTCCGCTCCCAAGCACGCCGGGCAGGACAAGGCGAACCCTCTGGCCATGATCCTGGCCACCCGCGAGGGCCTCTCGTGGCTGTCGGAACAGAAGGGGGACGCGGCACTGCAGAAGGGCGCGGAGGCCGTGGAGGCCGCCGTGGTGGATCTGCTGAAGGCTGGCGAGCCCCTCACCTACGACATGGTGGGCGAGGCGCGGGCGGCTTCGTGCTCGGCCGTGGGACGTGCGGTGGCCGACGGGGTGCTGGCCAGGCTGGGCTGACGCCGGGCAGACCCTGGTCGCTACTCCACCACCAGGACCGGGTCGCCCAGCACGTCCATCCGAGGCTCGATCCCGAGCCCCGGCGCCGTCGAGGCGGCCATCCGGCCGTTCTCGCGCTGGGGTGCCCCCTCCGCCGTCGAGACCGTCACGTACGAGTTGAAGTCCGTGGCCGTGAAGAGGAGCTCGGGCGGCGTCGAGTGCGCCAGGGCAGCGATGGCGGCCGTGGTCACGTCCCCGCCCCACGAATCCTCGAGCGTCATGGCCGTGCCCAGCGAGGCGCACAGGTCCCGCGCCTGAAGGGCCTTCGTGAGGCCTCCGAACTTCGAGATCTTGATGTTCACGACGTCCATGGCGTGGTCGGCGTGCGCGCGCAGCAGCATGTCGAGGCCGTCGACGCTCTCGTCCAGGACGAAGGGGTGATCGGTGTGGTGGCGTCGTACGGAGAGGCAGGCCTCGTAGCCCTCACACGGCTGTTCGATGTACACGTCGACGTCCGCGACGGCGCGGACGACCCGGGCCGCCTCATGCCGAAGCCACCCCGTGTTCGCATCCGCGATGAGGATGTCGCTCTCCTCCAGCTCCGCGGCCACGGCGTGGATCCGCCGGATGTCCTCCTCCACCGTCCCGCCGACCTTCAGCTGGAAGCGCCGGTACCCCTCGGCGCGGTACCCCGCCACCTTCCCCGCCATGGCCTCCGGGGACTCCTGCGAGATGGCCCGGTAGAGGTGCACGTCGTCCCCGAAGCGCCCGCCGAGCAGCTCCACCACCGGCTGCCCCGTGACCTTCCCCAGCAGGTCCCAGCACGCCATGTCGATGGGCGACTTCACGTACGGGTGGCCCTTCAGAGCCGCGTCCATCCGGTGGTTCAGCGGCCCCAGCCGCGTCGGGTCGAGGCCCAGGAGGTGGGGCCCGAGCTCCTGGATCCCCGCGCGCACGCCCTGCCCGTAGGCCGGCAGGTAGAAGGGTCCGAGGGGGCACACTTCGCCCCACCCCGTCACCCCCTCGTCGGTGTCGATCCGGACGAGGGTGGAGTCGAAGACCGAGACGGACTTCCCGCCGGACCAGTTGTAGCTCCCCTCGTGCAGGGGCAGGTCGACCTGGTAGGCGGAGATGCGGGTGATGTGCATGGGGCGCGGGGCTGGATGGCTTCGGTGAAGTGCTGCCACAGTGGGCTCCCGCACCGACTCTTTCAAGCGGCACATGCCTCCCCGCTGAGCCTCATCCTGCTCTCGGCCTCGACGCTCGGCTCGTGCGGCAGCTCCGGTACTGCGCCTGGCCGCCCTTCGCGCCGCATCGTCTCAGGCCCGCATCCTCTGGTGTCTCGCCGAGCTCAGCTGGCGCACGGCTCGTCTGACGAGCTCCGTCGGGTGGCGTGGGACGGTCGCACCGCGATTGGGCTCAGCCCCTCGAGCTTCTCCACCGGCTCGGGCGAGACGCACGGCCGTCCGAGAGCCTCATCGTCCGTTCCTCATCCGCCCTCCTCGTCCTCGGGCTCGATCGCCGCTCGACCTGCGGCCTCGAGCGTGGGGAATCCGTTCCCGGTCAGCCACGCGTCGACCGGCGCCACGTCGCGCTCACGGATCAGCCGCATCGTCGCAAGAGCGTCGACGAGCGCCCTCTTGTAGAGCTCGTGAACCTCCCGCGCCTGGTCGGTGGGCGGGTCGTCGGTGCCGCTGATGTACCCGGCCAGGCTCGTGATCTTGGCATAGAGTCTCCTTGGCCAGCGGAGTGCATCCTGTCGCGCGACTCCGCCGCTCATCCGGAGGTCGTAGAGTTCCATCTCGAGCGACTCGAGGGCATCCTCGGCGGTGTCGATCCTCTCGGTCATCTCCCCAGGAGCGGACGCGCCGACGGCCTCCCTCGTCGCGGTCAGGCCCACCCGCAGGATCTCGATCTCCTCGATCAGCTCGGCGACCTGCTCGGCCTCCGCTCGGAGCTCGAGCGCCATGGCGAGCTGGGCCGCCATCCCTTCCCCGGTGCCCGAGGACTCGGGGTCCGGCAGGACCGTCAGCGGCGCGGTCCTCGTGATGCCGTCGACCGTCATTCGCACGCTGTAACGTCCCGGGACCGCCTCCGGAGTCACACGTCCACCGTCGGGGGGCGAGCGCCACCCCGGGGCACCGACCTGGACGTGCGCGTGCTGGAGCGGAGAGGTGTAGATCCTCGGGCGTTCGGAGGCCGTGTGCGCGAGATCCCACGAGGTGCGGTTCAGACCGGCGTCTCGGCCGAGGCTTCCGAGCGTGCGAACGAGAGTACCCTCCGCGTCGAGGATCTCCACGGAGACCGAGTCGACATCGGGTGGCAGCCAGTAGGAGATCAAGGCACCTCGAGGGGCATTCCGACCCGCCGCGGGGTCGCCGGGCTGGCTGTTCGGGCTGCTCGTGGAAAGCCATCGGTAGGCGGGGCGCGGCGGGAAGAGATGCGGCTCGTCGGGCTCGCCTTGCCAGCGCTGGAGCGCCGAGATGTCGTCGGCGATCCAGAACCCCCGTCCGTACGTCGCCACGACGAGGTCGTTGAAACGGGGCTCGACGGTCAGCCAATGCACGGGAGCGCGGGGCAGATTCCCCTGGATCGAACTCCAGCTTTCCCCGCGGTCGAGCGAGGCGTAGAGGCCGTTCTCGGTCCCGACGTAGAGGAGACCCGGGCGATGCGGGTCCTCACGGAGGACGTGGGTATACGAGAGTGGGCCCCTCGGAATCCCGGTGTCGATCCGTCGCCAGGTCTTGCCGTGGTCCTCGCTCACAAACAGATAGGGGTCGAAGTCCCCCAGCTGGTGCGCGTCCACCGCGACGTACACGGTTCCCGGGTGATGCCCGGAAGGCTCGATGGAGGAAATGGTGCTCAATGGCGGCAGCCCGGGTAGCCGATCACTGACATCGATCCAGGCTCCTCCCCCGTCACCGCTGCGATGGAGCTTCCCGTCGTTGGTCCCCGCCCAGATCACGCCGGGCTCGAGCGGCGATTCGGCAATGGCGAAGAGGACCGCCGCGTAGGTCGGCGACGCGTCATCGGGCGTCAGCCCTCCCGTCTTCTTCATGAGTGAGTCGAGCCCCGTGCTCAGGTCCGGCGAGATCACGTCCCAGCTCTGTCCACCGTTCCGGGATCGGTGCAGGTGCTGCGAGCCGACGTAGACGGTATTGGCATCGTGGGGAGAGAGGGTGATCGGGAAGGTCCACTGGAAGCGGTACCGAAGGCCCTCGGCGGCCCACCCCTCCGGGTTGTCAGGCCAGACGGAGATGGTGCGCGAGGTGCGCGTCGCCAGATCATGACGGTCCAGGATTCCCTCGTAACATCCTGAATAGACAACCTGGTTCACGGTGTCGGGAACCGCCCAGCCGCTCTCGCATCCCCCCACCGGCCGCCACTCGCCAATCGGGATCGTGCTGCCGTACCGGACCATCGACGGACCTCTGATCGAGGGGCCGTCCTGACGGTTGCCGTAGAGGTTGTAGGGGATCGCGTTGTCCACGGTGACGTGGTACATCTGCGCGATCGGGAGGAGGGGTCGGTACCAGTCCTGCCCCCGATTGGTCGAGATCGAAACGCCCTGGTCATGACCGACGATCATGCGGTCGGGACTTTGGGGATCGATCCACATGGCGTGGTGGTCTCCGCCCGACCCACCTCCCTCGGACGAGGTGGTCTCACCCCCGTCCCGGGAGACTCGGTGTGAGGTGGCGAGGAAGTGGATCTCGTCCGCGTCGTCAGGCGCCGCGAGCGCCCGGGAGTAGTAGTGGGGACGCTGCACCAGCGAGTGGTCGGCGTTGACCATCGCCCAGGTCTCCCCGCCGTCGTCCGAGCGCCAGAGCGTGCCGTCGTGCTCCTCGATGGGTTCGAAGGCGTCGTAGACGTTCGTCTCGATGAGGGCATAGATCCGGTCCGGATCGTCGGGTGATCCCGTCAGTCCGATGCGGCCCATCGTTCCTTCGGGGAGGCCGTCGCCGGTGAGGCGTTCCCAGCTCTCGCCCCCGTCGCGGGTCATGTAGAGCCCGTCATTGGGCCCACCGCTCCATCGTCCCCAGGTGCGGATGTGCATGGTCCACATCCCTGCCACGAGGTGATCCGGGTCGGCGGGGTTCATCCAGAGGTCCGAGGGGCCCGTCATCGGGTCGGTAAAGAGGACGCGTTCCCAGGTCTCGCCCCCGTCCCGGGTGCGGTACACCCCCTTCTCCTCCTGAGGGCCGTAGAGGTGCCCGAGCGCGGCCACGTACACGGTGTTCGGATCCGTGGGGTGGATGCGGATGCGAGAGATTCTCCCGGAGCCCGCGAGTCCCATGAGGCGCCACGTGTCACCACCGTCTTCGGAGCGGTACACCCCGGCCCCGTGGGAGATGTTGGAGCGGACCTTCGATTCCCCGGTGCCGACCCAGACGATTTCGGGGTCCGAAGGCGCGAGGGCGATCGCGCCGATCGATTGTACATCCTGGTCGTCGAAGAGCGGCTCCCATGAATGGCCGGCGTCGGTGCTGCGCCAGACCCCGCCGGACGCCGCGCCGAAGTAGTAGACGTTGGGATCGCCCGGTATCCCCGTGACGGTGCTCACGCGATTCCCGACCGGCCCGACATGCCGGAAGCTGAGGGTGCTACCGACCTCGTCCGGGATCGTCTGCGCGACCGCCACGATGGGAAGGAGGAGCACCAGGATGATGGGGATACACGGTCCGGTGAGCGTGTTCGGAAGCCGGTGCTGCGACATCTCGAACTCGGGGTTCGGGGAGTGGCGTGGAACGCGGCGAAGCTAGGCCTGCCCCCGGAGTGCGGAAAGGTGGCGCACCGGCTCGGCGGCGGGTCCTGAGCCGCTACATCCGACGCAGACTCCTCTCCGAAACGGACGCGGAGGACATGCTCACGTGGCGCGGTACCGAGGGTTCAGTCTCGACAGGTCGGTACGCATCGCCGCGTACCACTGGGCCGGGCCCGAGCGGCTGCTCCGGTACCGCGCCCGGCCGCCGGCTCCTACATCAGGCGCCGGAGCCGAGCGAAGCCGTCCTTGAGCTCCTCTGCGAGCGTGCTGGCCGCGGCGGCCACGTCACTGGAGGCGTTGGCGGCCTCTGCGCCCAGGACCTTCATGCGTCCCCGCAGCGCGTCGAGCTTGCCCTCCAACTCCTGCCAGTCCTCCCGGGCCTCGAGCTTGGCCAGACCGAGCTGGAGCTTGAGCTCGTCCCGCTCCTTCTCCAGCCGTTCCAGCAGGGTCTTCAGCTTCTCCGTCGGTTCGGGCATGGGTCTCTCCGCTTCGATTCGATGATGTCGGAAACCCGAATTCGGGCCTCACATGGATTCTACCCGTAGCTCTCCCTCCCATCCAGAGGGAAGCGGCGGAGCTTCCGCTGGCGGTACACTGATTTTCGGTTTATATTCGGTTTCGGTATTTATTCGGCATTCGCGCCGCCTGGGGAGTCCGCCACCGCAGACCCCTCGGCGGCGCGTTCCACCTCCGATTCCGAGTCCCCATGTCCGACCTCATGGCCCACGCCTCGCGTGCCCACCACGCCGGTCCCACGTCGTCCGCCTCCTCCGCCACCGCCCGGAGGGGGAGCCGGATGGTCCTCTGCCTCTGGCTCCCCACCTTCGAGCTACGCCTGGAGCTGGTGCGCTCGCCGGAGCTGGACCGGACTTCGGTGGCCCTCCTCTCCTCCGACGAGGGCGTGCGGCGCACCGTCTGGCAGGTCTCGGAGCGGGCCTTCGAGGCGGGGGTGCGCCCGGGACAGCTGGTCTCCCAGGCCGTCTCCCTCTGCCCCGCCCTGACCCTGCTGGAGCCGGATCCGGCCCACTACGACACGGCCATGGCCGACCTCCTGGAGGCGCTGGTGGAGCGGACCCCGGTGGTGGAGCCCGGGCCGGAGCGGGGAAAGGTGTTCCTGGGGATGGACGGGCTGGGCCGCCTCTACGGCTCTCCCCCGAACCAGGTGCGCACCATTCTCCGGGCCCTCTTCGACGTCCTTCCCCGCCCCCTGGTGGCGGCCACCCGGGCGGGGTGGGCTCCGGGAACCTTCGGCGCCTGGGTGGCGGCGGCCCGCTCCCGCCCCGGCAAACCGGTGATCGTCTCCGAGGTGGAGCTCCCGGACTTCCTGGCCCGCTGTCCGGTGGCGGCTCTCCCGGTGGAGGAGGAGATGATCACTCGGCTGGAGCGACTGGGTGTGGAGACGCTGGGCGCCCTCACCCGCTTTGCCGAGCCGGCGCTGGTGGCCCAGTTCGGCCAGGACGGGCGGGATGCCCTGGCCTGGGCCACGGGACGCCGCATCGACCGGGTCCGCCCCTGGCACCGCCCCCGCCCCATCCGGGTGACCCTGGACTTCCCCTCCCCGGTGGGCCAGGTGGAGTTCATCCACAGTGCCCTGGACCGGCTCCTGGAGCGGGGACTGGCCCGTCCCGTCCGCCGGGGGCGGAGCATCCAGGAGGTACGCCTCACGGGACGCCTGGAGGGGGGCGGCTCCTGGGTGGTGGGAGCGGTCCTCAAGGAGCCTACCGGGTCCGTCCGGCAGCTCGCCTTCCTCCTGCGCTCCCGCATGGAACTCATCCCTCCGCCCCGGTCCGTGGAGGGGCTGGCCCTGGAGTTCGTGCAGTTCGGCGCTCCCACCAGTCAGGAAGAGCTCTTCCAGCGTACCGACGACGCCGGCCGCCCGGTGGAGGGGCGCACCCTCTCGGAGGGATCCGTCCCCCCTTCCCTGCGGAAGGCGGTGCGGGAGCTTACGCTGCGCCTGGGCGACTCCCCCCTGTACCGGGTGGTGGAGATGGACCCCTGGTCCCGGATCCCGGAGCGCCGCCACGCCCTGTTGCGGTTCGAGCCGTGAGGGGGCTCGAGCCATGAGGAAGTTCGAGCCGTGAGGGGCGGTGCTCGCGGGGAGGCCCGTGGCGGTGCGCACGGCGGGGTCCGCGGCGACACCGGAGGCGGTGCCCGCCTCCGCCCCCTGGACGCGCCCTGCCCCGTCCAGGTCCGCACCGGGGGGGACGGTACTCCGGCGGAGGTTCGCCTGGGTCACGGCCCCCTCCGGGTCCTCTCCATTCGGGAGCGCTGGCGCATCGACGACGAGTGGTGGCGGACCCCCATCCACCGGATCTACCACCAGGTGGTCCTGGAGGACGGACGCGTCTCCACCCTCTACCGGGACCTGGTGGACGGCGGCTGGTACCTTCACGGAAGGGGAGCCGTGGCCGCTCCGGCCGCCCGCCGAGGAACGTTCCGGCGCGGGGGCGCTATGAAGGGGTCCGGGGAGACCGGCCGCCCCCGGGAGCGGGGCCTCTCCCCTCCTCGTACCCGTCCGGATCTTCCCGGACGGCCGGAATCCGGGGGTCACCGAATCCCCCCGTAAATTGGGCTCTTTCATATTGTTGACATCGTCAATCAAGGTCCCGCTGTGAGCGAACCGTCCCCACCCCCTTCCCCCGCCACGCGGGTGACCTCCCTGCGGGTCTCGGGCCCTCGCGGGGAGAAGGCCGTGGTGGTCCTGGAGGACGGCACCGAGATCCGCCTGGACGCCGGCACGCTGCTCCGGGAAGGGCTCCGGGAAGGGGACCCGGTCGACCCCCACCTTCGGGCCAGCCTGGTGGAGGCGGGCCTCCGTTGGGACGCCCGGGAGGCGGCGCTCCGGCTCCTCTCGCACCGGGCCCGCTCCCGGCGGGAGATCGAAGACCGGCTCCGGAAGAAGGACGTCCCGCCGAAGCTGATCCGGGAGGTGGCGGACGAGCTCGAGGAGCGCGGCTGGATCGACGACGACGCCTTCGCCCGGGCGTGGGTGGCGGACCGTCTCCGCCTCCGGCCGAAGGGGCGCCGGGCCCTGTCCGCCGAGCTACGGAAGAAGGGGGTGGACGGCGCCCTCGTCGAGGCGGCCCTGGACCACGCCTTCCGGGAGGAGGGGGCCTCCGAGCTCGAGATCGCCCGGGAGCTGGCCCGGAGGTGGCTCCGGAGACAACCTCCGGCGTTGTCCGCCGGCCTTCTCACAGCCGGCAGGACGCCGGAAGGGGAGAAGGCCCGGCGACGCTTTCAGGGCTTCATGGCCCGTCGGGGGATCGCCGGAGGGATGGCCTTCCAGGTGCTGGAGGAGCTCCGGGCCGGCGACGGCTCCGGTGAGGCCTGAGGGGAGACCGCAGGAGGACAGCCCCGCGGGAGGGTCGCACCCCCGGGAGGGCCTCACCCCCGGCGGGAGAAGCCGGGTGCCACCCCTGGATCCGGGAGCCCTTTCTACCCTTCCCGGCCCACGATCCGGTAGACCCGGACCTGTTGGACCCCCAGCTCGTCCTCCCAGCGGCCCACGAGGTGCGCACCGCGGATCTGGTCCACCTCCAGCCCCGCGGGAAAGGTCACCTCCCCGAGGAGGATCCCCTCCGGATCGAAGACCCACCAGGGCCGGGGGGCCGCCTCCTCCCATGGCGGCACGAAACGCTGCACCCACAGGTGCCTCTGGTCGTCCAGCAGCACGTCGGCGAATGCGGGCCACCGGTCCGGGCGGGAGATCTCCTCGAAGTCCAGTCGGATCCGGGTCCTCGTCTCGGGCTCGGCGTCCGCGGGGATGCTGGCATCCCGGGCCCGCTCCCAGTCCTGCTGCGTCACCTCCGGGGGTGCGGCGTCCATGCGCACGATGCGGGTCGGCACTCCGCCCGTGTCCAGCATCCGCCATTCCGGGTACTCCGTGACCGCCATGACGACCCGACCCCCGGCGCCGTCCACCACCGCCTCCTTGGCGAAGGGGACGCTCCGGACCGCGATCATCTGCTCGTTGGCCACCAACCACATCTCCCGGCCTGGAAGCGAGCCAAGGGTGTCCGCCACCGTCCCCTCGGTGTCGGTGAGGAGGAAGCGCTCGGGACGGCGCTCCAGTCGTCCCGCCGTCCCCCCGTCCTCGGAAGTGAACACCACCCCGGCGGAGCTCACGGTGAGTCCCTCGGCCGCCAGCGTCATGGGCGCGTTCCTGGACGAGCCCTCCGGTGGCACCGGCGTGTAGCTCCGGGCCGGGGTACCGTCCGGCGCCAGCACCGTGACCCGCCGGGCCCGGCCGTCGTAGACCAGCGCCGAATCACCGGGCAACACGAGGAGCGTGGAGATTCCCTGGTACTCCTCCGGCCCCTCCCCTTCCCGGCCCTGGGACCACAGGTAGATCCCGTCGGAATCGAAGGCCGAGATCCGGTGGTTTCCGGCGTCCGCCACCAGCAGGGCGCCGTCGTCGCGGAGACGAACGGTGGCGACGTCGAAGAACTGGGTCTCCTCCGGCCCGTCCAGGGAGCCCAGCGTCAGGACCGGCTCCGCGTCCACGAGCCAGGCTTCCCCCGGAGCCCAGGTCGGCGCCCGGTTCTCCACCACGGGGATGCCGGCACTGTCGCGCACCGTGTAGGGGGCGTCGGCCCTCCCCTCCCCCCCGCACGCCGTGGCGAGAATCGCCATCCCCAGCGCCACGAGGACTCCCAGGCCCACCCCGGGTGCACGCCCGAACCAGGCTGTCCGCCCTGCCCTCCGGGACCTCACCCCCTTCCTGCGCTCCGGCGTCATCCTCCCCGCCCGAACTGCTCCGCCAGCTGCTCCGCCAGGGCGTCCACGAGCAGTCGCCCAAGGGCCGGGTTCATCCCGTGGGGATCCCCCAGGATGCCGTTGGCCGACACGGCCGCCATCCCCTCCCGCATGAGCCGCTCCACCACCTCCGGCTCCAGCGGTCCGACCCTGCCCGCCACCATGCGGTCCGGCCGGACCCGGTCCGGGTAGAGGGCCATCATGATGGAGCCCTCGGCCACGTCGGCGTGCCCTCCGACCCTGGCGCCCAGCCCGAATTCCTCCTCCGCCACCCGCGTCCAGACCTCCATGAGCCCGTGGAGATCCACGGCGCCCCGGACCTCCACGTTCCGGCCGGCCACGTCCCGCAGCCGGGGAAGAAGCTCCTTCAACGGGCCGAAGTTCCCGCCGTGGGTGGGAAGAATCAGAATCCGCTCGAATCCGTGGCGGGCCAGGGACCAGACGTAATCCGCCACCGTGGCCTGGAAGGTGGTCTTGCGGAGGCTGAGGGTGCCGGGGAACGACATGTGGTGCTCCGAGCACCCGACGCGGATGGTGGGAGCCACCAGGGTGCGGCCCAGCTTCCGCGCCACCGCCTCGGCCAGGGCCGTGCCGTGGGACGCGTCCATGGACATGGCGATGTGGGGGCCGTGCTGCTCCACGGCGCCGCACGCGAAGACCACGGAGGTCCACCCGCGGGAGAGGGCGTCCCCGACCTCCGGCGAGGTGAGCCGCTCGAAGTGAAGCTCGTAGCCGTCCCAGACGCGTTGCTTCATCGGATCAGCAGGATGCGGGAATTCACGGGATAGAGCCATTCCACACCTCGATTCGTCACCACGGCGTCGTCTTCCAGGGGGATGCGGACCTTGGCATTCCCCCAGTCGGGATTGGCGGTGTAGGCGAAGAGTTCGACGGAGATGAGTGTTCCCGGGCGGAGCTCGTAGGTGAGCCGCGTGGGATTGAAGAAGGCCAGGGACGGTCCGATTCCATGGCCCAGATTCCCCACGGAGTGGGGCCCGATGACCACGTCCGTCACCGCGGGATCATCGGTAGGTTGGTTGAACTCGATGCGGTTGAAGCCCGCCGCCTCGATGGCGTCCCACGTTGCGTTCAGGGCCTCTTGCGCGGTGGGGGCGGGCCGGATGGACGCCTTCATCACGTCCCGGACCCGCACGGCCTGGTCGAAGGCATGCTGGAGCCCCGCCGGCGCCTCCGTCTCTCCTTCTCGAAGCACGTACGCGATCCGTTTCATGTCCGTGTAGAAGTCCAGGTAGCCCACGCCCCAGTCGATCATGAGCAGGTCGCCCCGTTGGATGATGCGATCCGAGGAGGTGGCCACGATCCCTTCCGGTCCCGTGATGTAGACCGAGGGCATGTCGAAGGACGAATCCAGCCCCCGGGCCAGGAGCTGGTCCCACATCCACCAGGCCACGTCCTCCAGGGCCGTGACGCCGGGGGTGACGACCTCGTTGGAGAAGGCCCGTTCGGCGATCTCCCGGGAGATCTCCCCCGCCTCGGCGAATGCGGCGATCTCCGAGGCGGTGCGCGTGGACCGGAAGTCCGAGACCAGCTTCTCCGCCGAGACCAGGCGGTCGGCCCACGGCGCCCCCAGTGTCTCTCGAAGGTGGAGGTACGAGCTGTGGGAGAGCCCGTCGGCGCCCCCGATGGAGGCCGCCATGTTCACCCCGATGTGCGCCGGATCGCGCTCCCGGACGAAGTCCGCCAGCGCATCGGCTCCGGCGAAGAGGTCGTAGACCCCGCACTCCTCCAGCATGTAGCCGCTGGCCCCCAGCGCCGCCCGCTCGATGCGGGCTCCTCCCCGGTCCGTGAAGACGTAGTACGCCCAGCCCCCCACGTAGCCCCTTCCCAGCGCTTCGTAGAGAGGATCGTGCAGCCCCTCTCGCATGACGGTGATCCACATGTCGATGCCGTTGGCCCGCATGGCTCCGGGAAGGACCAGGTCGAACTTCTCCGCCCGGATCTGGCACTGGCGCTCCCAGCGCCGCCGCGCCTCCTGGGACGCGGCCTCCGTCGGGAGGAGCCCCACGGCCAGGACGGCGGCCAGCGCCCCCACCGCCGCCAAAGTCCGACCCCGCCCGAGTCCGCCCCCACGGTGGAGGCGGGTCGCCCGCCGACTCGCTCCGATTCGTCTCATTGGGCTCCCAGCACCGACTTGGGGATGTGCATGCTCACGAGCATGTGGGGCACGTCCACCGTCTCCGAGATCTTCAGGTCCGCCACCAGCGAGGCCAGGGCGTACGCGTCGGTGCGGCTCAGGCCGTGCTCCTCCGCCAGGTAGTCGATCATGTAGCGCGTGGCCTTTCGGGCCGCCTCGTCCAGCGTGGTGGCGAAGGCGGTCACCCCGTAGACCTGGTCGGTCTCGTACTGGGGCTCGGGGATCGGACGCACCCCCTTGAGCACCTCCACCTGGTAGACGATCCGCATGGGCGCCTCGATGGCGGTCCCGGAGACCTCGCCGTCCCCCTGCGCGGCATGGGTGTCCCCGATGGAGAAGAGGGCCCCCTCCACGAAGACCGGGAAGTAGACGGTGGTCCCCGCCGTCAGGTGGCGGTTGTCCATGTTTCCGCCGTTGGCCCGGGGCGGAATGGTGCTGAGCAACTCGTCCGTCGCCGGGGCCACCCCCATCACCCCCGGGAAGGGCTTCAGCGGGATCCGGATCCGGTCGTTGAAGGCCACTTCGGTGGCACCCGGGGAGATCTCGAAGGTCTTCAGGTACGGCTCGGTGAACTCGTCTGCGAGGAACCCGAAGCCGGGGAAGACCCCGGTCCAGCCCCAACCCAGGATCTCGATCTCGTGCAGCGTCACCGCCAGGACGTCCCCGGGCTCCGCCCCCTCGACGTACACCGGACCGGTGAGGGGGTGGATGGGATCGAAGTCCACCCCCGGTACGTCGGCGGCGGTGGACCCCACCTCCAGTTGGCCGTCGGACGCCTCTTCGGTGAAGACCTCCACCACCGCCCCCGACGGCACGGTCAGCACCGGTGGAATGGTGGCACTGAAGCGCGCATGGGTGTCCTCGGCACCGAGGGTGAACTCGGGCTCGGGCGTCTCGCTGCCCGAGTCCGCCGGAGCCTCCCCGGCGGGGGGCGGGGCGCAGGACCCCAGGACGAGGGTGGCGAGCAGCAGGTAGGCGCGACGATGCATGGATCCCTCCGATGAAGTCAGACTGCTACGGGCGAGGTCACGCTCCGGGGTCACTGGGACACCGGGCGCTGAGCGGGCCAATCCCCCCGCTGGACGATCACTTCTCCGTCGCTCACCACCATGAGGACATCCTGGACCACGCCGATGTCCTCCAGGGGATTCCGCTCCAGCACGATCAGGTCCGCCTCCAGGCCGGGGCCGATCCACCCGGTGCGGCCGGCCACGCCGAACAGCTCGGCGTTCACCAGCGTGGCCGCCCGCAGCGCCTCCAGGGGAGTCATCCCGATCTCCACCAGCTCCAGCAGCTCGTGGGCGAGGGTGGTGGTACTCTCGGGACCGTACCCCGTGTCGGTGGCGGCGGCGATCTTCACGCCCATCCCGTGGGCCATCCGGGCCATCTCCTGGACCCGGGGAAGCATGTGGCGACCCCGGATGTTGAGCACGGCGTTGTCGTAGTCGCCCCCGGGAATGGTGAGGTCCCGGACGATGGCGATGGTCGGGACCAGGAAGGTGCCCCGCTCCCGCATCAGCGCCAGCGTCTCCCGGGAGAGATAGGTCCCGTGTTCGATGCTCCGGACGCCGGCCGCCACCGCATCCCGTGCCCCGGCGTCGCCGTGGGCGTGAGCCGCCACCGGTACCTCCGCGGCCCCGGCCTCTTGCACGATGGCGCTCAGCTCCGCGTACGAGTAAAAGCGCTTGCGGGGATCGGTGTTCGGAAGTCCGGCCCGCTCCGTGGCGTTGGTCTTCACGAAGTCGACCCCATGGGAGACCATCGCCCGGGTCATTGCGCGTACCGCTTCCTCACCTCGGATCTCGTCCTCCATGAGGTGACCCAGCTCCGGGTGGTCGAAGAAGAAGTCCTCCGCCGCGGGGGGACGGACGTGATACCCGGCGGCGAGGTACTCCGGGGCCTGCAGGTGCCCGGACCGCTGCAGATCCCGGATCCCCACGTCCACGAAGTGGGAGGTGCCCATGGACCGCATGGTGGTCACCCCCGAGAGCAGGGCGCGCCACGCCTGGTCCGAGGAGCCCACGTGGACATGGGCGTCCATGAGTCCCGGAGCCAGGAACCGACCCTGGAGGTCCACCACCCGTGCGTCGGACGGGGGGGTATACTCGCCCTCGCGCAGGTCCTGGATCTGTTCCCCTTCGACCAGGACGTGCACGCCCTCGAGCACGGTGCCGTCGTTCACGTCCACGACGTTGGCGTTCAGCAGGACCAGGTCCTGTCCGGCCGCCGGGACGGGAGAGGTCACCAGGCAGACGGCTCCCAGCAGGAAGGCCACCACGGGTCCCGGAGGACGAGAGAGGATGGGGAGACGTCGGTACATGGCGGATCACTCCGTGGTCTGGACCGGGGGACGGGCGCGCCTGCCGGGAAGGTCCCGGACGGGGCCAAGCTGACCGGGGAGGGCAGCCAGGGCAAGAATCCGGGGAGCCTCCCACCGTCCTGCCACGGCTCGCGCCGCGGTCGGCGACCCGGACGGTGTCCCTTCCGAGGGCGGACCGTCCTCCTCAGTCCCGCTCCCGGACCTCCGCGAGCCCGCTCCCCTCACCCCCCCGCCATTCTTCCGAGGCCTGATCCCGCACACCACGCACCCAGAGAGCGCCCGCCACGGCAAGCGTCAGCGGAAGGACGGCGCCCACGACGGCGATGCCGAACTCCTCGTGCAGCGTGTGGTCCGCGGCGTGGAGTCCCAGGTAGGTCATGTAGACCGCGTAGTAGAACAGGAAGATGCTCCCTTCCGTCCGACTGATGGTGGCGCCGGTGAGGAAGACCGGCAGACAGGCTAGAGAAACGGCGATCATCACGGGGAAGTCCAGCATGAGAACGCCAATGGGGACGTCGGTGCGTCCGGATGCCAATGCGCCGGCTCCCAGTACGCCCAGGGCATTGAAGACGTTGCTGCCCAAGACGTTACCCACCGCCAGGTCCCGCTGATCGCGGACGGCGGCGATCACGGAGGTGGCCAACTCCGGGAGGGAGGTACCCACGGCCACCACTGTGAGGCCGATGATGACTTCTCCGACCCCCAGTACACGGGCCAACCCGCTGGCCCCTTTCACCAGCACTCCGGCTCCAAACCCCAGAAGGACCAAGCCGCCGGTGACGAAGAGGAGCGACACGGGCACGCTGAGGGCACGGGACTGCCGCAACCCGTCGTCCCGCCGTTCCTGGCGCGCCAGGAGACCCAGGACCACCAGATAAGCAGCGAGTCCGGCGAGGAGCACGATCCCGTCGAAGCGGCCCAGGCTGCCGTCGACGGCCAGCACCAGCGGAAGGACGGCGGCTGCCAGCATCAGAGGGACATCGATCCGGACGATCCGGCTCTTCACCACCAGCGGGGCCACGACCGCCGAGAGCCCCAGGATCACCAGGATATTGAAGACGTTGCTGCCCAGGACGTTGCCGAGGCTTACGGCGGGCTCGCCTCCGGACGTGGCCCCCAGGCTCACCGCCACTTCCGGCGTGGAGGTACCGAAGGCCACCACCGTCAGACCGATCAGGAGAGGGGGAAGGTCCGCGCGCCTCGCCAACGACACGGCGCCCCGTACCAGGAGCTCCGCCCCCAGGATCAGGAGGACCAGACCGAGGATGACGCCAGAGAGGTGGGCCATCACGGGCGACGCGTCCGGGCTTCGAGGCGGCGCAGGAACTCACGCATGACTCGCAGATAGAGCTCTCGCCCCAGGACCGCGTCCTCGACGCCTGCGTCGATGTTCGGATTGTCGTTCACCTCGATGACCACCACACCGTCCCCTGTCTCCTTGAGATCGACTCCGTACAGCCCATCCCCGATCTGACGGGCTGCTCGAACCGCCGTCCGCACCACTTTCTCGGGCGCGTCCGTCACGGCTACGGTGTCCACATCCCCTTCCCTTGCGCCACCCTTGGCCGAGTGATCCAGAATCTGCCAGTGCCCCCGGGACATGTGGTAGCGGCATACGAAGAGTGGTTCCCCGGCCAGGACGCCGACCCTCCAGTCGAACGGCGTGAAGGTGTATTCCTGGGCCAGCAGGAGTTCCGAAGCACGGAACAGTTCACCGGCCCGCTCCTGCAGTTCGGTCCGGCTCCGGACCTTGAAGACACCCCGGGAGAACGACCCGTCGGGGATCTTCAAGACCATGGGATATCCCAGCTCCGACTCCGCCCGGTCCAGATCCTCCCGGGACACAATGACACTCCGCGGGGTGGGGATGCGGGCCCGGGCCAGGAGTTCCGCCAGATAGATCTTGTTGGTGCACCGGAGGATGGAGTCCGGATCGTCCATGACCACCAGCCCTTCCGACGCCGCCTTGCGAGCGAAGCGGTAGGTGTGATGGTCCACCGCGGTCGTCTCCCGGATGAACAGGGCGTCGTACTCTCCCAGGCGCCCCAGATCCCGTCGCGTCACGAGCTCGGCATCCATCCCCAGTTTCCGTGCGGCACGGATGAACTGGGCGAGCGCCCCCCGGTTCGAAGGCGCCAGCACCTCGTCGGGGTCGTACAGAACGGCCAGATCGTAGCGTGCGGTGCGGCGGTCGCGGGGACGCCGCCAGCGTCTCCCGAGATGTCCCTCCAGCGCATGGAAGAAGGCCTCCTCCTCGCCCGGCGGCACGGCCCGGAGCCCCTGCGCCCGCAGGGCGGTGATATGCCACATCCCCTTGCGCCGGAGCTCCACCCGGAGCACAGGCGCGGGAAAGGCCTCGAAGAGCGAGCGGGCCAACCGCCCGAGCTCCGGTGACGCGGTCCATCCGAAGTACACGTGGAGCTCGAGCCGATCCTCCTCGGGAGGCCGGGTCGCGCGGCTGAGGGCACGGTCCAGGTCCTTCTCCAGGGCCTCCAGGGTCTCCCCGTAGAGCGTCTTCCGGCTCAGGTCCTGGAGCGTCCGCACCGACGGCACCACCCGATGGCCTCGGGCTTCGGCCAGGAGGGAGGCGTAATAGCCGGGGCTGTGATACTGGGTGTCCCGGCAGAGATTCACCACTCGCAGGTCCCGGACCCCCGACCACTCGGGCCCGGTGAGGTACTCCCGCACGGGCACGACACGGTGGACCGGGTAGTCGGGCTTCCACTGGGTTGCATCGTCCACCAGCAGCACGTGTCCCGGGCTCACGTCGCTCCACTCCCCAGGTCCGTCCGCCGGCCCCGGGACCGCCTTGAGCCCCGCCGGCCGGAGAGGAACACGGCGGCCTGCAACCCTCGCCGCCCGTACCGGGTCATTCGCCGGAACTGCTCCCGGCCGATGGGCATGTTCATGGAATCCGACGGGAGCTCGCCCTCCTTGTCGTCCACGTACGGGTCGTGCACGTAGACGAAGTGCTCATCGAACCCGGTTACCACCACCCAATGGGGTGAGCGCTCCTCGTAGATCTGCCAGGAGCTGATGAGCACCAGAGGGATCTCCCCGCCCTGGAACCGGAACTCCAACTCCTCGAGCGTGACTCGGTCCATCCGAATGGGGATCCCCGCCTCTGCCATCTCCCCTTCCATGTCCTGCTGGACCAGACCCATGACCTCCTTCTTGTCCGGGTCCCGGACCGATTCCACCATGTGCACACCCGGGTCACTGACCACGACCTCGGGCTTGAACCCCCTTCGATACGCCGCCAGCGCGAGGCCGTACGGACCACATCCGCCGTACCCCGAGGTCATGAAGATGGTGGTGGCCTCGCGCCACAGGCGCAGTTCGAGGGTCCGATCCGGCTCCAGCCTGGGATCCAGCGCCTTCATGCCCATGATGAGGGCCGCGGGCCCGCAGGTGAACTCCAGTGTCTGGCGGTACCAGGGGACGCGGGCCAGGGAGGGCTTGAGCCGCTCGTCCAGGGGCTTCTCGTACCGCCACGCATCCATGTGGTCGGCGTAGTAATCCGCGTACTCCCCGAAGCGCCGGTAGCCGGCGGACTCGAAGAGTCCAATGGAGGCCCGGTTGTCCTTGCGGATCTCCGCCCGCATCCAGGCTCGCTCCCGACGCCACGCCTCGGCCTCGGCGGCCTCAAGCAGCACCTGACCGACCTTCCGACCCCGGGCGTCCGGATCCACGGCGACGGAATAGAGGCGGGCGGTGGCGGTACCCCGGGAGAAGAGGACGATGACGTCCCCCAGGACCGTCCCGCTGACCACGTCTTCGGCCACGAGAGTCGCGGCGTTGGCCCGGGTCAACAGGTGACGGAGCTGCCTACGGTTCGCCTGGTCCGAGGTGAAACAGCGCTCCTCCAACCGTACGAGGACGTCCAGATCCGCGACGGTGGCCGCGCGGATCGTGGTCGATTGGAGATCGGGAGTGGAGCGAAGCGTCGAGTACATGGCCCGAAAAGGGAAGTGCGCGCCACCCCGGCGGGGAGCGGCACGCATCCAAAGATAACTCCGTACGGGAACGTGTCCGAGATCTCCCGGGGTGGGCGTGAGCCCCGCCATCCCCGTCGGCAGCTACGCCGTGCGAATCAGCGAACCACCACGTGCACCGTATCCACCACCCAGGGCTGCAGGGGCACGTGGACGCCGTCCGCCACGACCGCGATGACCCGATGCTCCCCGGGCTCCACCTCGGTGAAGCTGTAGGTGGAGGAGCCGTCTCCCATGTGGACCACGCTCCCGGGGATGCTGGGCACGGGCTGGGAGGCGGGGGTGAGATCCGCGTCCAGGTACAGGTGATGGTGCCCGGTACCGGACGTGGTGTCGCCCGCCGGAACGATCCGCCCGCCGGTGACGTTCAGCGTCACGGTGAGGGTGGGACCGTCCACCGTGTCACCGTCGGCGGGAGAGACGATCTCGACCTGGAAGCCGGACGGCGCCGCTGCCTCGGAACCGTCCCGGGTCCCCCCGGCAGGCGGGTCTCCGGATTCGGGTGCGCAGGCGGCCAGGGCGAGAACGGCGAAGATCGGGAGGGAAGCACGCATGAGATCTGAAGTCGGGGTGGATGTGGAGATCGGACGGCTACAGAACCCGGCCTGGTCGCCGGCGTTCCCAAGCACTCTGGCGCCCCTCGGTTTTCGGTATATATTCGGTTAATACCGAACAAAAACCGAAAACATTTCTCTCATGCCGCCCCCATCCTCGGACACCCCGCCCTACGTCGAGCTCCACTGCCACTCGGGATTCTCCTTCCTGGACGGTGCTTCCCACCCCGAGGAGCTCCTCCTGAAGGCGCTGGAGCTGGAGTATCCCGCCCTGGCCCTCACCGACCACGATGGCCTCTACGGCTCCATGGAGTTTGCACAGATGGCACGGGCCCACGGGATCCAGGCCATCACTGGAGTGGAGTTGACACTGCGGGAGTGCTTTCCAACGGACGCCGGTGTCGGGGGCACGGGTGGATCCCACAGCGACAGCGGGGCGTCCTACCACGTCACCCTCCTTGCCGAAACCCCGAGGGGCTACGCCAATCTCTCGAGGCTCGTGACGCGCACGCGCATGGAGAGTCCCCGGGACGCCCCCTCCCTCCCCCTGGACGTCCTCCTGGACCCGCCAGCGGTGGAGGGGATCGTCTGCCTCACCGGGTGTCGCCGGAGCCCCCTCCTGGCTGCGCTGGAGGGGAGTCAGGCCGAGGGGGAGGAGATGGCGAAGCGGCTGGTGCGAGCCTTCGGCCCCCGGAACCTCTTCGTGGAGCTCCAGGACAACGAGACCCGGGGAGACGGGGACCGGGGCCGGCTCCTGGGACGACTGGCCGATCGCATGGGGCTCCCGGTGGTAGCCACCGGGAACGTCCACTACCACCGGAGGGAGCGGCACCGGCTCCAGGACGTCCTGGTGGCCATGCGGCACCGGAGCACACTGGACGGCTCCCACGGAGTGCGACGTCCCAACGCCTGCTACCACCTGGCCTCCCGTGAGGAGATGGCCCACCGCTTCCGGGGCCGTGAGGATGCCCTGGCGCACACGCTCCGCATTGCCGAGCGGTGTGCGGCCTTCGACCTGACCACGGACCTGGGGTACGAGTTCCCGGACTTCGTGGGAAGCGACCGGGGTGGCGCCCTGGAGATGCTGGCCGCCGTCTGCCTGGCGGAGATCGAGCGGCGCTACGAGCCGGGCTCGAGGGAGGAGCGGGAAGCGGAGGAGCGGCTCCACCAGGAGCTCAAACTGGTGGACCTCCACGACCTGGCGGGCTTCTTCCTGGTCTACCGGGACATCATGAACCTGGCCCGGGAGGTGGGCCGGGAAGTCCGGGGGGACTCTCCCCGGGCCCACTCCTCCCTCCCGCCGGGACGGGGCCGGGGCTCTTCGGTCTCCTCCATCATCTGCTACCTCATCGGGCTTTCCCACATCGACCCGGTGAAAGCGGACCTCTTCCTGGGACGCTTTCTGAACGAGGCGCTCAAGAGCGTCCCGGACATCGACCTGGACTTCCCCCGGGAGATCCGGGAAGAGCTCATCCTGCGCATCTACGAGGTCTACGGCCGGGAGCACGCCGGGCTGGTGTGCACCTTCCCCACCTTCCGTGTCCGCTCCACCGTGCGCGAGATCGGCAAGGTCCTGGACCTCCCCCAGGGGGACCTGGAGAAGCTCTCCAAGCTGGCGGAGCGGGGCTCGGCCCGGGGGCTCAAGGACGAGCTGGAGCGGATCCCGGAGTTCAAGGAGAAGGCCCGGGCTCCCCTCTGGCAGGCGCTGGGTGCCCTGGCGGAGGAGATCGCCGGCCTCCCCCGGCACGTCTCCCAGCACGTGGGGGGGATGATCATCTCCTCCCGTCCCCTGGTGGAGCTGGTCCCCCTGGAGCCGGCGGCCATGGAGGGGCGGGTCCTCTGCCAGTGGGACAAGGATTCCTGCGACGACGCCGGCTTCATCAAGATCGACTTCCTGGCGCTGGGAATGCTCTCCCTGGTGGAGGACGCCGTGGACCTCATCGCCGAGCGTCACGGCGCCCCTCCGGACCTGGCCCGCATCGACTACGAGGACGAAGCCGTCTTCGACCGCATCTGCGAGGGAGACACCGTCGGCCTCTTCCAGGTGGAGAGCCGGGCCCAGATCCAGATGATCCGCCGGGTCCGGCCCCGGAACCTGGAGGATCTGGCGGTCCAGGTGGCCATCGTCCGCCCCGGACCCATCGTGGGCGGCGCCGTGAATCCCTACGTCCGGCGCCGGGAGCTCCTGCGCGAGAGCCCGAACTACCGGCTGGAATACGACCACCCGCTCCTGGAGGGGCCGCTGAACGAGACGCTGGGGGTCATCATCTACCAGGACCAGGTCCTCACCGTCTGCCAGGCGCTGGCCGGGTTCACCGACGGGCAGGCCGAGAGCCTCCGGAGGGCCATGAGCCGGAAGCGCTCCCACGATGCCATGCGGGCCCATCTGGAGGCCTTCCTCAAAGGGGCCGCGGAACGGGGGGTGGACGAGGTCACGGCCCGGAAGGTCTTCGACCAGGTCTCCGCCTTCAGCGAGTTCGGCTTCCCCAAGTCCCACGCCGCCGCCTTCGGGCTCCTGGCCTACCAATCCGCCTGGCTACGCCACTACTACCCGGTGGAGTACTACGTGGCCCTCTTCAACAACCAGCCCATGGGTTTCTATTCCCTGGACGCCCTGGGGCGGGACGCCCGGCGGAACGGGATCCACATCCTCCTCCCGGACGTGAACCGGAGCCAGGTCCCGTGCACTGCCGAAGGCGAGCACCTCCGGGTGGGCCTCGGTTTCGTCCGTGGCCTGGGCGAGGAGATGGCGCTGGGGATCGTGGAGGAGCGGGAATACCGGGGCCCGTACGGTTCGCTGGTGGACTTCCTCCGCCGGACCCCCGCCACACTGAAGCGTCCCGCGGTGGAGAATCTCATCTGGGTGGGCGCCTTCGAGGGGCTGGGCCTCACCCGCCGGGAACTCCTCTGGCAAGCGGGACTCTGGCTGGGCCCGGAATCCGATGCCCGCCGCACCGGGGGCCGGGACGATCACCCCCAACGGGAGCTTCCCCTGGAGGCCCCGTATGCCGACCTGGCCTTCCACGACCTGGACGACGCGGACCGCATGGTGGCGGAGTACCGCATGCTCCGGTTCTCCACCCGCCTCCATCCCCTCTCCCTCCTGAAGGACCAGCTTCCAAGGGACACCGTCTCCTCCGAACGCCTGCCCCACCTTCCCCAGCGCTCCCGGGTCCGGGTGGCGGGGATGGTGACGGCCCGACAACGCCCCTCGACTGCAAAAGGCTATGTCTTTGTATTGATGGAAGATGAGTTTGGTCCTGTAAACGTAATTGTGAAGCCGAAAACCTATGAGCGATACCGTTCGGTCATCCGAATGGAGCCCTTCCTCCTGGTGCAGGGTGAGCTCCGGAAGGACGGCGCCAGCCTCAATGTGGTGGCTCGGACGGTGGAAGCCATCCGGGGTGACGAGCGCTCCCGGGCGGGGCCCCAGGAACTCAACGCTTCCCTCCCCCAGGTCCTGGACTACTGGGGCGGCGACCCACGTACCGGAAAGCAGAACGACAATTCCGGATCTTCCTCCAGGGAGCGGCCGGGGAGCGACACCGGCTCTCCTCCAGATCCCTTCCGCTACCTCACCGCGCTCCGCCAGAACTCCCCCGGAGCCAAGAGTTGGGGATGAGGCCCTCGACCTCTCGATGCTCCTTCTCCGGAGGGGGAAGGAAACGGGGCGGAGGGAATCCCCCCCGCCCCGTGCCGGGGCCGCGTGTGGCGCGGCCCCCCGTCGGCGGCTTGCCGTCAGGTCGCGGCCGCCTCCGTCATCCCCACCTCCGCCTTCATCCACGCCGTGGAGACGGACTTGGGCCGGGTGATGGGCTCCATCATGGCCCGGCTGGTGACGAGCTGGGCACAGATCCCCATGGCGCGGCTCACGCTGAAGAGGACCGTGTAGTAGCTCATCTCCTCGATCCCGTAGTGATACAGAAGGGCGCCGGAGCCGGCGTCCACGTTGGGCCACGGGTTGGCGGCCTTTCCGTGCTCCTGCAGGACTTCGGGAATGACCTGGAAGCCGACGTCCACGGTCTTGAAGACCGGATCCTCGGGGAAATGCTTTTTCCCGAAGGCGTGGAACGCCTTGAAGCGCGGATCCGTGGCCCTCAACACGGCATGGCCGTAGCCCGGGATCACCCGGCCGCTGTTCAGGACCTGCCAGGTGTAGTCTCTCATCTCGTCGGACGTGGGAGCCCCGTCGAAGCGGTCCATGACACCCAGGACGAACTTCAGGCACTCCTGGTTCGCCAGTCCGTGCAGCGGGCCCGCCAGCCCGGACAGCCCCGCCGACACCGCGTAGTAGGGATCGGAGAGCGCCGATGCCACCACGTGCGCGGTGAAGGCGCTCACATTTCCGCCCTCGTGGTCCGAGTGCAGGACCATGTAGAGACGCATGAGGTCGAGGAAGTCCGGGGTGTCGATCCCGAGCATGTGCCCGTAGTTCTCCGACCAGTCCAGCTTCGGATCGGGGAGGATCAGGTCTCCCTTGTTGTAGCGGATCCGATAGATCCCGGCCGCCAGGGACGGGAGCTTGGCCAGAAGGTTGAGGCTGTCTTCCAGGGCCGGCTCCCAGTACTCCTCCTTCTTCATCCCCTGGTCATAGCGCTTCCGGAAGACCGACTGGGCCTCCAGGATCGCGATGGCGGTCACCAGCATGTCCATCGGATGCGCGGTCTCCGGAAGGTCCCTCATGACCCGCCAGACGTATTCCGGGACCTCCGAACGGGCGAACAGGTTCTGCTTGAGAGTGCTCAGCTCCTCCTCGTCGGGCAGCTCTCCCACCACGAGGAGGAAGAAGATCTCTTCGGCGGACTTGTCGGCCAGTTCGTCGATGGGGATTCCGCGGATGATGAGCCCCTTGTAGGGGTCCACCAGGGACGTGTCACAGACCAGGCCCTTCACTCCGCGCATGCCACCATAGGCCTGCTTGACGTTGACCTGGGAGATGACGTGATCTCCGAAATTCTTCACCAGGTCCGCGATCTCGCGCCTGCGCTCGGGAATTCGGTTGGCGAGGGCCTGTTTGATCGTCGACATAGGCGACTCCCTCGGCTGGGGAGCCGGACCTCTCGTATGCCGACTCCCGGTGACGGTCTCGGACGCGCCGCTCAGAGGCGCGCCCCACTGGGAGGGCATCACATGAAGCGTGACAGCCAACTCCCCATGAGGGCACCGGGAGAAGGTGTACAGACGCGTGGGGAGTTCCCCGCGACCGACCCGCGCCTGCACCTCCCCACCCCTTCCAGGTTACCATGGGTCGGGAGGCCCCCAGGGCACGCCGACCCGAATTCCCTGTTTCCATCCCCCGACCCGGAGTGTCTCGGAACATGGCCAGACTCACCCCGATCCTGACCGTCGAGGCCATCGAGCCTCTCCTTCCCTTCTGGACCGACGCCGTGGGCTTTGCGGTGACGGCCCAGGTCCCCCACCCGCCGGACGCCGAGGGTGGTCCCCTGGGGTTCGTCATGCTCTCGCTGGGCGACGCGGAACTCATGCTCCAGAGCCGGGCCAGCGTCGAGGCGGACGTGGGCGCCGCCGCCACGAAGGCTGGGCGGACCGGGCTGGCGGACCGGCTGGCGGAGAGCACCTCCCTCCTCTTCCTTCAGGTGGACTCGGTGGACGAGGTCCTGAGCCGCATCCCCGACCCCGAGATCGTCGTGCCGCGGCGCACCACCTTCTACGGGATGGACGAGATCTTCATCGTGGCGCCCGGGGGTGCCCTCCTGGGCCTGGCGGCTCCGGTGGAGTCCGCCTGACGGGAGGGCCGGTCCGGGGCGGGATTCGTCGGAACGGGGACCCACGGGCCTACTGAGGCGTAGGAGGACATTCGCCCACCTGCTCAGAGCCCCAAGACCCTCCCATGCGTCACCCGTTTCTCCCTCTCCTTATCGCGGCCATCGCGGCGTTTGTGCCGTTCTCCCAGGGTGCTGCCCAGGAGGGGAGCCGGCCCACTCCCGCCACCGGAGACGTCCGGGCGACGGCGTGGGGTCTCGAGCCGGTGATGGAGATGCTCTACGAGCGCACCATCTTCAACATCGACGTCCTCACCGTCAGCATCGAGGTCGACCCGGCCACCGAGGCCGCGCTTCGATCCCTCGTCGACGGGACGCCCTACGCGCCGTCCGTGGCCGACTCCCTGGTGGAGCGGGTCATGGGCTCCCAGGCGGTCCTGATCCGGAGCCGGTTCCACCGGAAGGTGAGCCTGGACCAGTTCCTCGACGGGATGCGGGACAACCTGGAAGGGGCCCGGAAGGGTGGCTTCCTGACCCGTGACGAGCTGGACGTCATCGTGACGGAGAACACGCGACAGTTCCAGCTGTTTCGGGAACGGGGCTTCCGGACCGACGAGTCCATCACCTACCGGATCCTGGGCGACCGCCTCCACATCGTGGTCCAGGACCCGGCAGGGGGGATCCTGTTCGAGAACCGGGCAGAGGGCGAAGTGCGACGCGGAGCGCTGCTTGGAAGCTACCTGGCCCCGGACTCCGAGTTCAGGGACGGCCTCGTCAGGTCGCTGTTCGCCACGGGCGGCTGACGCCATCGTCGGGCCGAGCCTCCGCGAGGAGGCTCGGTGGCCACACCCCTCCGTGGCTCAGGAGCCGCGCTTCTGCTCCTGCTCCGCGGCGGCCACCGCCAGCTTCACCCGGATGGCGGTGTCCGGGGTCACCGAGATGGACGAAATCCCGACCTCCACGAGGAATGGCGGAATCTCCTCCGGATAGTCCGACGGCGCCTGGCCGCAGATCCCGATCTCCAGCCCGGAGTCCCGGAAGGTGCGGATGGCCTGTCGAATCATCGTCTGAACCGCCGGTGAACGCGCATCCACGGGGTGGGCATAATGCTCCAGGTCGTCCCGGGAGACCGCGTAGACGGTCTGGACCAGGTCGTTGGAGCCGACCGACCCCCCCGTGAGCTCCATGGCCTCGATGAAGGCCGGGGCCTCCAGGACGTTCGACGGGAGCTCAACCATCAGGAAGAGGGGAATCCCCTGACCCGGCCCGAGGCCTTCTCGGCTCAGGATCTCCACCACCGCCTTTCCCTCCTCCGGCGTGCGGCAGAACGGCACCATCAGCTGGAGGTTGTCGAGCCCCATCTCCTCCTGGACGAACCGGAGCGCCTCGCACTCCATCGAGAACGCGTCCTGGAACCCCGGGTCGGTGTACCGGCTCGCGCCCCGCCACGCGATCATGGGGTTCTCCTCGTCCGGCTCGAAGAGCCGTCCACCGAGGAGATCGCGGTACTCATTGGACTTCAGGTCCGAGAGCCGCACCAGGACCGGCCGCGGGTAGAACGCGGCACAGATGAGGCCGACGCCGTATTTCACCTGGTCCACGAAGAAGGCCCGCTGGTCCGTGTAACCCGGCGTTCGGCGCTCCACGGCCCCCACGAGAGTGGAGAGCTCATGGGGGTCCTCGGCCCGGAGCCGCTCCTCGTAGGGCTTGAGGCTTGGGGCCACGAACCCGTGGTGGCAAAAAGCGTCGAGCTCGTCGTAGAAGGCGAGGGCCAGGGGGTGGATTCCCACCTGGGCGGTTAGAATGAACTCCAGGCGGGCCAGGCCCACTCCGTCCACCGGGAGCCGGGCATCCGTGAGGGCCTTGTCCGGGAAGCCCACGTTCAGCTTGATCAGCGTCTCGGTCTCGGGAATCTCCTCCAGCGCCACCTTTTCCACCTCGAAGGGCACCTTGCCGTTGAAGACGAGCCCGGTGTCCCCCTGGGCACAGGTACCCGTGACCTCCTGCATGGGCGCGAGGGCGTCCATGGCTCCCGCACATCCGACGATGGCGGGGATCCCGAACTCCCGCGCCACGATTGCGGCGTGGGACGTCCGCCCACCCCGCTCGGTGATGATGAGGGAGGCCTTCTTCATGAGCGGCTCCCAGTCGGGGGTGGTGATCTCCGTCACCAGGACATCCCCCGGGTCGAAGATGTGCTCCTCGGCCGGCACGTCCTTCTCCAGTACCACACCCTCCTTGTGGAGCGTACGGAGCCTGCGTTTCCGCTCGATCACCTCGTCGTAGGTGCGATAGCGCCGAACCGGGCCGGAGCCAATCCGGGTCCCGACGGCAATCCCCTTGAGGAGGAGCCGACCGGAGGCCTCCAATCCCTCCAGCGTGTGCTGGGTGAAGCGGTAGGTCTCCACGGACATCTGGTTGGCGTCCTGGGCGTGGACCGTCTCGGGCCGAGCCTGCACCAGGAAGAGCCGGCCGGTCTGGCCGTCCTTCGCCCACTCCACGTCCATGGGACGTTCGTAGTGCTCTTCCACCTCCAACGCCATCCGGGCGAGTTCCATCACTTCCGCCTCGGTGAGGGACCATCGCCGGCGAAGGGCCGACTCCACGTCCACGCTCTCCGTGGCGGTCCCGCCCTGCACCGTGTAGACGAGCTTCCGGTCCTTTGCCCCCATCCGCCTGTGGACCAGGGCGCGGGTCCCCTTTCGGAGCCCGTCCTTCCAGACCACGAAGGTATCCGGAGAGACATTGCCCTGGACCACCATCTCACCCAGCCCGTAGGCGGACGTGATGACGACGACGTTTCGGTTCCCGGAGTCCGGATCGAGGGTGAACAGCACCCCGGAGGTTGCCAGGTCCGAGCGGACCATCTTCATCACCACCACCGCCACGCCCCCCTGGAGGGGATTCATGTCGTGGCTCAACTGGTATCCCACCGCCCGCTCCGAAAACCCCGAGGCGACGCACTTCCGCCAGGAGTCCAGGACCTCCTCGGGCCCCCGGACGTTCAGGTAGGACTCGTACTGGCCGGCGAATGAGGCCACATCGGAATCCTCGCGCGTGGCCGAGGACCGGACGGCGGCGTCCACCTCCCGGCCATAGATCTGGCAGAGCTGCTCATATCCGTCTCGAATCGCCTGGTTCACCACCTCCGGGATGGGGGTGGAGAGAATCATGGCACGGGCGATGACGGACCGGGCGTGGAGGTCGCTTTCCCCGGCCAGGGTGGCGGCATCGAACAGCGCGGCCAGGCCCTCCTTCAGGCTCCCGGCGGATTCCAGCCCGCCGCGGGCCTCCTCTGCCAGCTCGTCGTAATCGTCCCCTCGCGCCGAGCCCGGAGGCCCCTCCAGGAAGAGGCGATAGGCCTCGATCGTGGTGGTGAATCCGTCTGGAACGCTGACGCCCCGCTCGGCGAGCTGGTTGAACATCTCACCCAGCGAGGCGCCCTTGCCCCCTACCTCTCCAACGTCAACGGACCCGGTCTCCCGGAACCAGCGAAGCAGCGGCGCTGAAGCCATCGTCCTCCTAGCGATCCAGGCCGGACATCTCCGGCACCCGATCGGTGATCGTGAGTGCGCGTGGCGCCGGTGACCGAGTGCGGGCCCGCCCCCGCACGCCGGGCGCGAACCTCGGCGGGTGCCTCGGGGAGAGGCCGGAGCGTTACGTGCGCTCCGGACGAGGCGTGACCACCCGTGCCATTTTCAAGATAGGCCTGAGCAAGCCGTTACGCACCGGTTACAGGCGCCCGCTGAAGGCCCCGAAACGGCACCCGAAACGAGGCTATCGCTCCCAGGTGTTGTTCGACCGATCCACGTCGGGAAGCACCTCCCCGGGGTCCAACACCACCCGGATCACCTCCCCGGACGCCAGCGGGATCCGGATCTCCACATCCCGCTCCCCGGAGAGCCAGCTCACCACGGCAATCTCCCGGTCCACGACCGTCCCGGAATCCGTCTCGACCCGCACCTGAACAGGCACCGGTGCCGAGCCAAGGTCCCTGATCCGGATCACGGTGTCGTCGGCACCAGCCGCCACCTCCGCCACAGCCAGATCCACGGTCCAGGTTTCGTAGAAGAAGGATTGCCAGAACCAGTCGAGATCCAGGCCCGCCTCGCGCTCGAAGGCGTTGAACAGGTCCCAGGGTGTGGGGTGCTTGAAAGCCCAGTCCTGGACGAAGTCGCGGTAGGTCCTCCGGAAGGCCTCCGGACCGAGTAGGGTGCGGAGGGTCACCAGGAGCGTGCTCGGCTTGGCATACGACGCCACTCCGTACCCCCCCGCCTGGTAGTAGTCGCCGTGGCGCATGAGGGGCTCTTCCACCTCGCGCCGCGCCGCGTCCAGATAGGTCTCCCGCTCCGACGCGTGGGCATCCGTTCCCGGCCAGTAGTCGTACCGGCTCTGGTTCTCCAGGAAGGTGGTGGGCCCCTCATCCATCCAGGCATACCGCTTCTCGTTCGTCCCCACCACCATGGGGATCCACATGTGCCCCAGCTCGTGGGAGGTGACGTTGTAGAGGTCCTGGGAAGAGCGGCCCAGGTACGGACCGATGAGGGTGAGCATGGGGAATTCCATTCCCCCGCCAATGATGTCGGCGCCCTCCACCGAGGTCATGTGCGGCCAGGGGTAGGGGAAGCCGGTGAAGCGGGAGTGATGCTCGATGGCGTGTTTGGCGTACCGGGCCTGGTCCCTCCAGAGAGGGGCCCGTTGGGGGCGCCAGAAAGCGTGGATGGCCACCCGGTCCGCCACGCCGTCCCCGTCCCGGTCCGGAACCCGGGCGCTGGTGGCGTCCCACTGCTGGGCCTCGGAGGCAGTCCAGGTGAAGTCCCTCACCCCCTCTCCCTGGAAGCGGTACGTCAGGGTCGACGCTGTCCCCACTACCGTCACGCCGCCGGCCTGCAGCTCATCCACGGTGGCCACCGTGATGACCGTGTCGGCCTCCGCAGCGGCCGCAAGCCGCTCGAGCGTTCGCGCTGCGAAGACCTCCTGGGGGTTGAGGAGTTCCCCGGTGGCCATGACGGTCCACCCCGAAGGCACCGTGAGGGCGACCTCGTAGTCCCCGAAGCCGTCGTAGAACTCGGCCCCACCCAGGTAGGGCTGGGCATCCCACCCCCGCAGGTCGTCGTAGACCGCGACGCGGGGATACCAGTAGGCCACGAAGAACATCTCCCGCTCCGAGTGGCCCATGCGTCCGGCGCCATTCTGCGGAAGGACCCCGCTCCATTCCACCTCCACCTCCACCGACCCTCCGGGAGGGATCGGCTCGTCGAGGGAGAGGGTCATGAGGGTGCCCTCGACACGGTACCCGGGGCTCGGGGGGCCGTCGCCGGCCAGGGGCCGGACCTCCTCTCCGCCCAGGCGCACGGCCCGCAACTCCACGCCCCCGGTCACCTCCTGGGCTACGTGGCGAGCCACCCCGGTGGCATGGAGGTTCTGATGGAGGTGCAGGAGCAGCCGGTCCAGGGCGTCGGGGCTCCGGTTCTCGTAGCGGATCGAAACCGACCCTTCGACCCGGGCCTCCAGCGGGTCCAGGGAGGCCTCGATGCGGTACTGGGCGTGGTTCTGCCAGTAGTTCGGACCAGGACGACCGTCTTCGGAACGGGTCCCCTCCTCCAGCGCTGCCCGGAACGCCGGGGGCGGCACAACCGGACCAGGCAGGGGTCGCCCCGCCTGCCCTGCGAGGGGCGTCGCCGCAAGGAGCGTCCCCAGTGCGATCCGTGCGGCGGTCGGGCCGGGTACGCCTCTCCGGGAGGCCGGGGTCTGCGCTGACTGCATCACGCTCCGCTCCAATCCGGATTCCTCCGGAGATATCTCACCATTCCCCGGTAGTCGTTGGCGGCGGAGAAGGCGGTGAAGTACCGCTCGACCTCGTCGTTCGGCCGGTGCCTCCGGAGGCGCTCGATCGTCTCCTCCTGGAAGGCCTCGGCATCCTCCTCCTCCCTCCCCCGCTCCATTGCGCCCTCCGCGCGAGATGCCAGGTCCAGGAGGGCTGTCCGCAGTTCGGCGGCCCGGGCCTTCACCTCCCTGTGCAGCCCGAAGTGCGTCGCACCGACCTGTTCCGGAGCTACCGCTTCGATCTCCCGAAGGGTCCCGAGCCAGGCCGCCAGGTCCAGGGTGGGAGGCGGGGTGGGCGGATGTACCGGCGCCTCCCGACCCAGGAGGATCCCCATGCTGTCGCCGGAGAACAGCGTCCCGGAGACTTCGTGGAGGTAGGCCAGGTGCTGCTCGATGTGTCCCGGCGTGTGTAGGGCCCGGAGCCAGCGGAACGGGCCCACTTCCCCCGGCCTCACGGCACGAATGGCATGGGCCGGGACGGGCACCACCCTGCCCCAGAGGCGGTCGTGGGCATCCCCGAAGGTGCGACGGGTGGAGACAACCAGCCGGCGTGGGTCCACCAGGTGGAGGGCGGCCTCCTCGTGGACGTGCACCGCAATATCCGGGTACTCCGCGACCCACGCACCGGCGGAGCCCGCATGATCCAGGTGGACATGCGTGACACAGATATGCCGGATGTCGCCGGGGGGAATCCCTTGCGCCCGGAGGCTTTCCAGCACCCGGGGGCGCACCGTGGCGGGCCCGGGGTCCACCAGGGTCGGCTCGGGCCCCAGCACTACGTAGACGGCGATGGCTCCGGGGACCCCGTCGTGGTGGGTGTCGAGACAGAGAATCTGTGTCAAAGGTCCCTCAAGGGTGCGGGGGGCTCGGGAGGGCAGGAGAAGGGGCCTGGACGCCTCGAATCAGAACGGGGACCCCCCAGGTCGGAGGGTCCCCGCCCGTCTTCGCCTCGGCCGGCTCCGCCCGGATTCAGCCCCGGTCCTCCACGGAGACGAAGTCGCGGGCGTCCTCGCCGACATAGACCTGCCTCGGCCGGGCGATCTTCTGCTCCTTGTCCTCGAGCATCTCCTCCCACTGGGCCAGCCACCCCACCGTCCTGGGAATGGCGAACAGCACCGGGAACATCTCCACGGGGAAACCCAGAGCCTGGTAGATCAGGCCCGAGTAGAAGTCGACGTTGGGGTAGAGGTTCCTGGAGACGAAGAAGTCCTCGTTGAGGGCGATCTTCTCCAGTTCCAGGGCGATATCCAGGAGCGGGTTGCGACCCGTGACCTCGAAGACCTCGTCCGCCGTCCGCTTGATGATGCTCGCCCGCGGATCGTACGCCTTGTAGACCCGGTGGCCGAACCCCATCAAACGCTCCTCCCGGTTCTTCACTCCCTCGATGAAGGCCGGAACGTTCTTCACGTCCCCGATACGGTGCAGCATGCGCAGCACGGCCTCGTTGGCCCCGCCGTGGAGCGGCCCGTACAAGGCACCCATGGCGCCGGCGAGGGAGCAGTATGGATCCGCCTCGGCGGAGCCGATCACCCGCATGGTGGTGGCCGAGCAGTTTTGCTCGTGGTCCGCGTGCAGGATGAAGAGCACGTCCAACGCCCGCTCCAGGACCGGGTTGGGCCTGTACTCCTTCACCCCGATCCGGAAGAGCATGTTCAGGAAGTTGGCCGTGTACGACAACTCGTTCTCCGGATACACCTTCGGGAGCCCCCGGTGGTGCCGATAGGCGAAGGCCGCCAGCGTCGGCATCTTCGCCACCAGCCGCACCATCTGGATCCAGCGGTTGGAGGGGTCCCGCACGTCCTTCGCCTCCGGATAGAAGGTCGAGAGGGCCGACACCGCCGAGATCATCATCCCCATGGCGTGGGCGTCGTACCGGAACGAGTCGAACAGGTGGACGACGTTCTCGTGGACGTAGGTGTGATACGTCACGTGGTGGACGAACTCGTCCAACTCGTCACCGGTGGGGAGCTCTCCCTTGAGGATCAGATAGGCGACCTCCAGGAAGTTGGAGCGCTCGGCCAGCTGTTCGATGGGGTAACCGCGATACCTGAGGATCCCCTTTCCACCGTCGATGAAGGTGACGGTGCTGCTCGTGGAGGCCGTGTTCGTGTAGGCGGGATCGAAGGACATCATCCCGAAGTCCTCGTCCCGGACCTTGATCTGCCTCAGATCCATGGCCCGGATGGTATCCCCTTCCAGGACGTCGACCTCGTACTCCTTCCCGGTGCGGTTGTCCCTGATGGTCAGGGTGTTCGAGGCGTTCTCCGCCATTTCCCCTCCTGAAGATGGACGCCGTACCACGGCGATCACGGTCTCGTTCGAGTCGGTCTGCTCAACCCCGATAGTATAGAGAACACAAGGCTTTCCCCCAAGTCGGGGGAACCCCCGAACCGGTCCGCCACGGCCTCCGCGGGGGGAGTGCGTCACGGGTGGCCACGGCGGGGCTTGCCGCATCCACTTTGGACTCCCTATTCCCTAGGGCGGGCCCCGCACTGATCCCCTCGTCCCGGCTCCCCATGAAACGACTCCGACGGTTTCTCCTGGAAGGCATCGCACTCGTCGTCCCGGTGAGTGCCACCATGTGGGCCCTCTGGTGGCTCTTCACGAGGCTGGACCGCATCCTGGGGGGGTATTTCGAGTCGCTCCTGGGGCGCCCCTTCCCCGGGCTGGGATTGGTGGCCCTCCTCCTGCTGCTCCTGGTTACCGGCTTCCTGACCGAACGGGCCCTGGGCCGACGCATGACCCGGATCTGGGAGTGGATCGTGGACCACGTCCCGGTGGCCCGACCGGTCTACCGTGGGAGCCGGCGCATCGTGGAGTCGCTGGTGGGACAGGACGCGGAGGCCTTCAAGAAGGCGGTGCTCTGCGAGTATCCCACCCCCGGCACGTGGGCCGTGGCCTTCCTTACCGGCCCTGCTCCGGCGGACGCCCACGACCTGGTCGGCTCGGACGCGGTGACCGTCTTCCTTCCCACGGCGCCGAATCCCATGTCCGGCTTCCTCCTGGTGGTGCCGAAGGAAAAGGTGTACGAGCTCCCCGTGCCGCCCGAGGAGGCCTTCACCTTCGTCCTCTCCATGGGGGCGGTGCCGTTGGGTGAAGAGATCCACGACGCCGGGCTCCTCTCGGCGGAAGCCACGCCACCGGCCGATCGACCGGAGGTCGGGCCTCACGACGGTAGTGCATCGTGACCGCTCACGGGCGCGGACCCGGGCTCGGGCGCGGGTCTGGAGGCGGGCCCGGGTCTGGACTCATCCGTGCCGACGTTCTGGGGCGCGGCTCCCATTGGGGGCGCGGCTCCCACGGGGGGACCGATCGCCCCGACGGATCCCAGGCGGAGGGCCGTCGCCCTCCCTGGGGCAGAATCGGGATGGCGGTGGCTCTAATCCTGGCGGCGGGTGCCGACCCCGCGCGCCTTCCCGCCCAGTCCTCCGACACGGTACCGCAGGTCCGCCTGGACGCCCGGGAACGCTACCGGAGTGACCGCTTCGGGATGTTCATCCATTGGGGCGTCTACAGCCAACTGGGCTCCGGCGAGTGGGTCATGGAGACCCGCCCCATGAACGTGGCCGAGTACGAGTGGCTGGCCTCGGACTTCGACCCCGTGAACTTCGATGCCCGAGCCTGGGTCGACGTCGCCAAGCGCGCCGGCATGAAATACATCACCATCACAGCCCGGCACCACGACGGCTTCTCCATGTTCGACACGGACGCCACGGACTACGACATCGTGGACTGGGCCCGGTACGGACGAGACCCACTGGCGGAGCTTGCCGAGGCCTGCCGCGCCGCGGGGCTGCAGCTCTTCTTCTACTACTCCCAGTTGGACTGGCGCCATCCGGACTACTTTCCGCGAGGAAGAACCGGGCACGCCTCGGACCGCCCGGCCTCTGGGGAGTGGAGCGCCTACCTGGACTTCATGGACGCGCAGCTCACCGAGCTGCTGACCCGCTACGGGCCTCTCGGCGGCATCTGGTTCGACGGCATGTGGGACAAGCCGGAGGCCGACTGGCGGCTCGACCGGACGTATCGCCTGATCCACGAGCTTCAACCCCAGGCCCTCATCATCCCGAACCACCACCAGGACCCCCTGCCGGGGGAGGACGGCCAGACCTTCGAGCAGGACCTGCCCGGACACAACTCGGCGGGGTGGAACACCGCGGAGATCAGCGATCTCCCGCTGGAAACCTCGCTCACCATGAACGGCTCCTGGGGATTCAACGTCACGGACCGCCGGTGGAAGTCGGTCCCGGAGCTGATCCGGTACCTGGTGCGCGCCGCGGGGGCGGATGCCAACCTGCTCCTGAATGTGGGGCCGCGCCCCGACGGGACCCTCCAGCCCGAGGCCGTGGAGCGCCTCGAGGCCATGGGGGAGTGGCTGGCGGACCACGGCGAGTCCATTTACGGGACCCGCGGCGGGCCCTTCGCGCCCCGCTCCTGGGGGGTCACCACGCAGCGGGGGAACCGCGTGTACGTCCACGTCCTGGACTGGCCCGATGCAATCCTGAGCCTGCCGCCTCTGGAGCGCTGCATCACTACTGCGCAGATGCTCGCCACGGGCGAGACACTGGGATTCGGGCAGGACGACCACGGGGTCACGCTCCGCCTGCCGGAAGGTGCAACCGACCTGGTGGACCGGGTCGTCGTCCTTGAGACGAGCGAGCGGGTCTGTTCCCCTGCGCGCTAGGGTGCCGGAGCCCCGGCCACGGGTGCCTACCGGCTCCAGGGCGGGACCACGCCGTTCGTGCGCGCGTAGGCGATCGACTGGCCCAGATGCTCGTTCATGTGCGTGACGAGCTGGAAGAGCACCGCCCAGTTGGCCACGTCACGCCCGTAGAGTCGCGTCCGCCCCTGCAGCTCCTCGTCCGACATCCCGTCGACGACCGCGCGCACGTGATCGAGTGACGTGGAGAGGATCTCCACCGCCTCCTCCTTGGTGACGGAATCCTCCTCCAGGGTGGCGTAGGGACGCGGGGCCGCCACCCCCATGTTCTGGTCCGGATACATGTAGTTGTAGCGGGCGATGTGCATGTACACCTCGACCACCGACGCCACGCCCTCCATGGGCCGCCAGCCGTAAGCGTCCTCAGGCATCGCCTCGGCCAGCATGACGATTTTCCGGGCCGAGGACTCGAACTGGCCGCGCCACTCTTCCCGGAAATCGGGCGTCGCCGACTGGGCCGAGAGAGGAGCCGTGAGGGCGAGGGCCGTAATGGTGAGGATGAAGCGCGAGTGGGCGATGGACATGGGAACCTCCGGAAGGGTGCGTCGGTCGTGCGACTTCGATACGGCAGGCCGAGCTCCGCGGCAAGTCACTCAATAGCGGAATGCGTACTGCACCTTGAGGGAGAGGCGGGCGGCCTGCGTCCGCCATCCCAGGAGCTCGTCGTCCATGGTGTTGTGGTTGTAGATGACGAAGAGGTCTCCGAGCGGATCGAAGGTCCAGCGCAATCGGGCGTTGATACCGAACTCGTCCGACTCGCGCTCGTACTGAGCGAAGGTGCTGACCTGCAGGTCGGGCGAGAAGTTCACACGGACGCGTGAGCCCAGCACCTCCTGCAGGATCCTGCCGGCCGAAACGCGCCCCTCGTTGCGGGTGCCCGTCAGCTCGAAGGTGATCAGGTCCGACGGATTGACCGCCAGCCGGACGGAGAGTTCGCTGACGTCGCCGTCGTAGAAGGGGCCGAACCACCAGGAGACCCTGCCGCTGACCGTGCGCTTGGCGGCGAAGTCCATTTCGGCGCGATACCGCACCCAATCGTACGTCCCCATGGGAATCACCACCCCGTCCGCGATCTCGAAGGCTTCGGGAAGGCGCTCTCCCTGCGGCTGGACGTTGAACTCGAACCGGTCCCCGCTCTCGAAGCGGACGTTGATCGGCGCCGTGAAGATCCGGTAGCTCTCCAGGTTCCCGTCCAGATCCCAGGCGAGGATCGGCACCAGTTCGAAGTAGAGGTTCCGCACGCTCGAGGTGGGTGACCACCAGCGGTAGTTGACCCCGAGGTTCGCCAGGTGGACCCCCCGGCGCGGAACGAATCCGAGCGACGGATCGAAGGATTCGCCGAGGCGCTTCCACGAGAGCCAGAGGTCCCAGACGTCGTTGGGATAGTCGATGATGCCGCCGACGGCGGAGCGGTCCCCCTCCAGCCCCTCCCTGCCGGCGGCCAGGCCCCAGACGCCGACGATCAGATTCCGGTCTCCGAGGAAGCCCGACGTGTTGTAGATGGCGTCGCCACCGATCATCCAGCTGTCCGCTCGGCCGAGGGGATCCCCGAAGGTGCCGAGGAGCCCGATGCTGGACCGTTCCAGCACGTTCTGCTTCAGGCGAAACGCGCCCATCTCGGTGTCGTCCACCAGCCCGTCCACGGAGCCGGTCCCGGTCACGAGCCCACCGAAGCTGGTCCGCCCGGCCCGGCCGCTCACCTTCCCGCCCGCCCGGATCGGCACCTGCTGCCCCTCGACGAGGCCGATCCGACGGGTGAAGAAGGGGACCAGGTCCCGGCTGTGGAAGGTGGTCATCCCCGCGCCGAAGTCGAAGATGTCGGCTCCGTCGAGGAAGAACGACCGCTTCTCCTCGAAGAAGAGGGGAAAGCGCGTCAAGTTCGTGCGGCGGGTGTCGACCTCCGTCTCCGCAAAGTCGGTATTGAGCGTCGCCACGGCCGTGACGTTCGAGCCGATCCGCTGAAAGACGTCCAGGCTCGGCTCGAACCGGTTGTCCCAGCCCACGTCCGGGCCGTCCTTCTGCGCGCCACCGGAAATCGACGGACGGACGGTCAGCCCCATCCCGGTCTGGAAGGCGGGGATCCCGGTCAGCACCCCGGCGCGGTCGCTCTGCGTCAGGGGCGCTGCACGCTCCGGACTGGCCCAGCGGCTCACCTCCAGGACACGCTGTACACGGCGCTCGACGTTGAACCCCCACCGGTCGCGGCCCGCTTCGAAGCTGATACTCTGCACCGGGATGCGGATCTCGACCGTCCACCCCTCCGCGTCGCGCGTGGTCGACGCCTCCCAGGCCGCGTCCCAGCTCTGGTTCTCGCCCAGCCCCTGATCCGCCACCAGGGCGTCGTAGCGCGCTCCCCCCGGGTTGACCGCGAAGACGTACCCCGACTGCCCGTCCATGAAGGGGTCGATGAGGATCTTGACGTGATCCTCGGAGCGGAGCTGGCTGTCCCGCGCCTTCGAAAAGCTCACGATCCCGGACGGATCCGGATCATGGGCCCGCACGCCCACGTACAGGTTCCCGGCGTCCGCGAGCACGCGCACCTCGGTCGGGAAACGGACTGCCTCCCCCTCCACCGGCTCGACCATCGTCAGGCTACCCAGGGGTGTGGCCGCGGCCCAGTCGGCCTCGTCCAGCCGGCCGTCGATCCGGATATCGCCCACGGCCGCTCCGCTGGCGGCCGACGCGCGCTCCTGCGCCGTCACCCCGCCGGCGGCGAACAGACCCATGGCGCAGGCGAGCAGAATGAAGGGACCGCACCGGCAGGAAGAGGCGCTCAATGGAATCGCTCTGATGGGGTTATGGGACCGAGCCGGTCGGCAGAGTGCTGGCTGGGTACCGGCGGGGGCAAGACGGCCCCGCCGCGCATCGAAGTCCGGAACACTCGAAAGGGATTCTTCCATTCAGAAGATCTGGAGCGGTTTGTGGAGGCGCTACGCCATCGGGGATGCAGTCGCTCGGGCGGAAGGAGTGGTGCAGTGGGCGGCCCTCCATCGCCGTTCGCGATCCGCTGCGGCCGGTCCAGCCTGAGCCGATGCGCGGCACAATCGCGGCACCGTGAGTCGATCTGTGTCGAAAAAGAAGCGGCCCACCCGAAGATTGGAAGGGCCGCTTTTCTTTGCCAGCCAATGATTTAGAGGAATGCCGAGGGAGGGACTCGAACCCTCAAGGGATCACTCCCGGGCGATTTTGAGTCGCCTGCGTCTGCCAATTCCGCCACCCCGGCGCGGACGTCTAGTCTAAGCCTTTCCGCTGGCCCATCCAATCTTCCGGCTTCGTGCGATTCGCGCCGCGGTGAACCGTCCCCCCCCGGTACCGGGGGAGGACGAAGGCCGGGAACCCTCCGGGAACGCCGACGGTACCTGCTCGCGAACTCGACCCTCTGCTGCGATGAAGCTCCTCACCTCGATCTCCCCCCTCGCCACCGCCCTGGTCTGTCTTCCGGTCCTCGGGTGCGCCACCTCGCCGGCCCCCTTCCCGCCTGGCGGCGACACCGGCTCCACGGCCGGCGCCAGGATCGTTCAGCCCGGTGCGCCGGGTGAGGCCACCCGGGTGGTGGCGGGAACGGACCTGGAGGCCCTGGGAGGCGTGGCCCACACCGAGGCGGACGTGGCCTTCATGCAGGGCATGATCCCGCACCACGCCCAGGCCCTCCAGATGACCGCCCTGGTCCCGGACCGGGCGGCCCATCGGGGCGTGCACCAGATGGCCCTCCGCATGGAGATCTCCCAGCGGGACGAGATCGCGCTGATGGAGCGGTGGCTTCGGGACCGGGGGCAGGAGGTCCCGGCCGCCGCCGCCCATCACGGGATGGAGCACGCCGGCTCCGGGGATCTTCCCATGATGCCGGGAATGCTCACTCCCGAGCAGATGGAGCAGCTGCAGTCCGCCAGGGGCGCCGAGTTCGACCGGCTCTTCCTGGAGTTCATGATCCAGCACCACGAAGGCGCCATCGTGATGGTGGATGCCCTCTTCTCCACCGACGGCGCGGGGCAGGAATCCGAGCTCTTCCAGTTCGCGTCCCACGTGGACGCCGACCAGCGCGCGGAGATCGCGCGGATGCGTTCCCTCCTGGCTTTTCTCCGACCGTAACCCCACCGAGGCAGAACATGACCCGACCGACCCTCCCCCTCGCCCTCGCGGCCCTCCTCCTCACCGCGCCCGCCGTGGCACTCGCCCAGGACGGATCCGCCGTGGGCGCCCAGGCCGCCGGGGCCGAGGCCCGCGCGACGCCGCCCCGCCTGGACTGGGATCCCAACGACCCACGCATCGGTCTCGCCGCCGGATGGCACGACGCGGAGTCCGCCGTCTCCGGAATGGAGCACCTGGCCTCCCTGCAGCGGGCGGAGGGCTTCTTCAATCCCGAGACCCCCGGTGACGGCCGCTTCAGCAACACCGATCTGGCGTTCCAGGGGCCGTACATGTTCCAGGGTAACTACAACGGGTTCCAGGTCTACGACATCTCGGACCCCGCGAGCCCGACACTCCGGGTCTCGGTGGTGTGCCCCGGGGGCCAGGGGGACGTATCGGTCTACGGCAACCTCCTGGTGATGTCGGCCCAGGAGACCCGGGGCCGGTTGGACTGCGGCGTGGGCGGCGTGGAGGAGGCGGTGAGCGGTGAGCGCCTCCGGGGGATCCGCATCTTCGACATCTCGGACCTGGACAGTCCGAGGCAGGTCGCGGCCATCCAGTCCTGCCGCGGCTCCCACACCCACACCCTGGTGGAGGACCCGGACGACGACGAGCACGTCTACGTCTACATCCAGGGCACCAACTCCCCCCGCCCCGGGGAGGAAATGGCCGGCTGCTCCGGAGCGGAGCCCGACGAGGACCCCAACACCTCCCTCTTCCGCATCGAGGTGGTCCGGGTGCCGCTGGCCAACCCGGGGGCGGCTGAGATCGTGAACATGCCCCGGATCTTCGCGGACCCGGAGACCGGGCGGATCGACGCCCTCCACGCCGGTGGCGCGGCATACGAGGGTGCCCAGCGCACCCGGCGCACCCACCAGTGCCACGACATCACGGCCTACCCGGCTCTGGGCCTGGCGGCGGGGGCGTGTTCCGGAAACGGGATCCTGCTGGACATCTCCGACCCCGCGAATCCCGTCCGGATCGACGAGGTCTTCGATCCGAACTTCGCCTACTGGCACTCCGCCACCTTCTCCAACGACGGCTCCAAGCTGGTCTTTACCGACGAGTGGGGGGGCGGCTCCGCCCCGCGGTGCCGGGGCACCGACCCGGCCACCTGGGGCGCCAACGCCATCTTCCGGCGACAGGGCGACGAGATGACCCTGGCGGGCTACTACAAGCTCCCGGTGGCCCAGAGCGAGACGGAGAACTGTGTGGCCCACAACGGCTCTCTCGTCCCCGTCCCGGGGCGGGACATCAAGGTCCAGGCCTGGTACCAGGGCGGCGTGTCCGTCATGGACTTCACCGATCCCGCGAACCCGTTCGAGATCGCCTACTTCGACCGAGGCCCGCTGAGCGAGACGGAGCTCTACACCGGAGGATTCTGGTCCACCTACTGGTACAACGGCCACATCTACGGCGCCGAGATCTCCCGGGGGATCGACGTCTTCCGCCTCACCCCCTCCGAGCACCTCTCCGAGGCGGAGATCGCCGCGGCCGAGTTGGTGACGCTCGACGAGTTCAACGCCCAGATGCAGCCCCACCTGTCGTGGCCCGACGCGGCTCCCGTGGCCCGGGCGTACCTGGATCAGATGATCCGGGCCAAGAGGATCCTGGCGGAGCGTGCCGAGGCGCTGGACGCCCTCCTGGAACGGGCGGAGACGGACACCGCCTCCGCCGCGGAGCTGCAGGGAATGGCCGCCACGCTGGAGGCCGACGCCGCCCAGGTGGAGGCCGGACTGCAGGGGGGAGACGCCGCACGACTCTCGGCCCTCGCCGGAGTGCTGCGGGGGATGGCCGGGATGTAGCGGTCCCGCCCCCGCCTCCCCGCCGGCGTTCCCGGTGGAGGTGCGCCCCCTGCGGCTCCGGCCGTGGGGGGCGTTTTGCCGTCGTGTGTGCCGTTGGGGACCTACCATCGGGCTGCCGCCCAGGCCTGGGAGCCGCCCCCCACGCGCGGTCACCCACTGGGCATTAACATTTCGGGCCCGAGACGCGTACTCCCCGCAGAGACCCCCGGCGGCGGGCTGCGCCGCGCCGACCCCCTGCCCCCCTGGAGGAGGCATCCCGGTGGACGAAGCTGAGCTCCGGACGCTGGCCCTGGCGGCCCAGGAGGGCGACGAGCGCGCCTTCGAGGCCCTGGTCCGACGCCTCACCCGGAGCCTGGTGGCCCTCGCCTTTCGCTACACCTCCGACTGGGACGCCGCCGGGGACCTGGCCCAGGAAACGTGGATTCGAGTCTACCGGAGCCTGGGGCGATGGGACCCGAAGCGACCGTTCACGGGGTGGCTCCACACCATCCACCGGAACGTCTGCCGGGACCACGTACGCCGCCCGTGGGAGAGACGGCAGGAATCCCGACCCGTGGAGCGGATCCAGCGGCTCGAGGCGCCCGGATCCCATGCCCCCGACGCCCTCCTGGAGGCCCGGGAGTTCCGGGAGCGGGTGATGGAGGCGGCCCGCGGTCTGAGCCCCTCCCAGCAGGAGGTCTTCCTTCGGGTGGACGTGGAGGAGGAGGATCAGCGGACGGTGGCCCGGGAGCTGGGGATCCGGTACGGAACGCTGCGTGTGACCCTGCACACCGCCCGGCGCCGCCTGGCGGAGTGGCTCAGACCCCTGGAGGGGAGGACATGATGGATTCGGTGGATTGCCGGGTCTTCGAAGACCAGTTGGAGCGGCTCGTGGACGGAACCCTTGCCGACGTTGCCCGGGACCTCCTGGAGGCACACGGCGAGGCGTGCACGACGTGTGGCCGGCAACTCGAGTTGAAGCGTCACCTGGCCGGGCCCTCACTGGCCGAGTTGGAGGCCCGGGTACCGCTCCACGTGGTGGACGGGATGTACGGCAGGGTGCGGGACGCCCTTGGTGCCGACGCCTCCGCCTCGGCGCGGGAGGCGCAGCCGCAATCGGTCCGTCCCGGGCGCCCCGCAGGGCTCCGGGGTTGGTCCTCCCTCCGGGTCCCCCTCCTGGCGGCCGCCAGCCTGATTCTCCTGGTCGCCACCGGCGCCCTCGGACTCCAGCTCCGGGAGGCCCGGTTGCGGGAGGCCCGGCTCGAGCTGGACCTCGAGGCGCAGCGGGCACGGGTGGCCGGACTGCGGACCCTGGCAGGAGGAAGCCGGGGGGCCTCCTCCGCACCGTCCTGGCTCCGGCTCCTCTCCCAACAGGAGACCATCACCGTGGCGGAGCTGGTGGAGCTCCTGGACCGGGTGCCCTCGGACCGCGTGATCGTGTCGGAGGCCCGGTTCCGGCTCCTCAAGAGCCGGCCCTCGTCCCGCATGAGTCGCATGGTCGACGGCCTCCTGGACCGGGTCCCCGCCGGGGAGGCCCTCCGGGCCACGGACCTGCTCCAGGCCATCGACGAGGCTTCGGTCCGCCGCGACCTCACCCTACCCACCGCCGAGTTGGTGGATCTCCTGAGTTGAACGGAGGCGAACGATGATCAACCGCATTCTGACGACGTCGACCCGGCACCTGGCGGTGGCGGGGGCCTGTGCCGCTCTGGCGGCGTGCGCCGACTACACCGTAGAGACCACCCTGCGCGCGGACGGCAGCGGCGTCCGCGAGGTCCGGGTGGAGGTCACCGACGCCCCGGACTCCCAGGAAGCGCGCCAGGATTTCCTGGCGGTCACCCACCTGACCGAGGCCGACGGCTGGATCCCCGGATTCCATGTGGAGAGCGACGGAGACACCGTCTTCACCTTCTACAGGACGACCGAGGTGCCGAATCTGGCCGCCTGGGCACAGATCTCGGGGACTGTCGCCATCGATGGAACGATACCGGCCCACGCCGACGACCGGGTCGGGTACGTCCGCCTGGGCGACGTCCGCTTTCACAACACGGTTCGGGTCGCCCGGGGCCGCACCAGCGACGGCACCACAACCCTCCGGTACGAGGAGACCTTCACCTGGGAACAGGCCCTGGACATCCTGGTGGAGGCCCTGGTCCAATCCCTCGACGATCAGCTGGACCGGCGCTTTCCCCGGCTGGCGCCGGCGGAGCGCGGGCAGATTGCGGGGACCTTCCGTACCCGCTTCTGGATGATGGTGGACGCCGGCATCCTGGACGAGGGGGCCGACGAGGAGGCCCTGACCGGTGAGATGGCCCGGACCACGGCGGAGCAGGCGGCGAGGGTGGTCCGGCCTCGGTACCCCGATACCTCCGTGGGCGAGCTGGAGACGCTGATCCTGGACGTGGTGGAGGGAGACGAGATCTTCATGGACGTCGAGCGAAAGATTCCCGGGGTGGACCTGGGGTTCAACACCGCCATCGTCTTCCGGCTCCGCCTCCCCGGAGAGGTTACGGATCACAACGCCGAGCGGGAGGAAGAGGGGGTCCTGGTCTGGGAGTTCGGCCCCGACGACACCCTCCTCGCGCCGGTGGAGATCCGGGCCGAGGCGGTGGTGGGCGGCTGAAACGGCGGACGGTTCCCTCGATCGGGGGGCAGGGTCTGCTTCCGGCTCCGGCCCGCCGGCTCACACGGCTGGCTCACCTGTAATTCGCTCGGAGGTCGTTCTATTCTATTGTGCTGTGCCGGAGCCTCGGTTTGGTCCGGCGGAATGCACCTCCAACGCCTCCGAGAGGATGACCTTGGCTGACTCCCTGATCGACCCCTTCGGCGCCCTGAAGACGGTGGACCTTCCGGAAGGTCCCACCTCGTACTACGACCTCTCCGTGCTCGAGGAGGCGGGGCTGGTGACGCTGTCGGCCCTTCCCTTCTCCATCCGTGTCCTGCTGGAGAACGTGCTGCGGCACGCCGGCAAGGGCTACGTGAGCGAGGATCACGTGAGGGCGGTGGCGGCGTGGAGTCCGAACAACGCTGGAGCCGACATTCCCTTCATGCCCTCGCGGGTGGTGCTGCAGGACTTCACCGGTGTTCCGGCAGTGGTGGACCTGGCGGCCATGCGAAACGGGATCGAGGCCCTGGGCGGGGATCCCCAGCGCATCAACCCCGTGGTCCCGGCGGACCTGGTCATCGACCACTCCGTGCAGGTGGACTTCTTCGGGAACCAGGAGGCGTACCGCCGGAACGTGGAGATGGAGTACCGGCGAAACCGGGAGCGCTACACGCTCCTGCGCTGGGCTCAGCAGGCCTTCGAGAACTTCCGCGTCGTCCCCCCCGGCACCGGCATCGTCCACCAGGTGAACCTGGAGTATCTCGCCTCGGTGATGCACCGCCGCCAGGAGGACGGCTCCTTCGTGGCCTTCCCAGACACCCTGGTGGGGACCGATTCCCACACCACCATGATCAACGGACTCGGGGTCGTGGGCTGGGGGGTCGGCGGGATCGAGGCCGAGGCCGTGCTCCTGGGGCAGCCCTACTACATGCTTCTCCCCGAGGTGGTGGGAATGAAGATGGTGGGGACCCTTCCGGAGGGAGCCACCGCCACCGACCTGGTCCTGAGGGTGACGGAGATGCTACGGGCCCACGGCGTGGTGGGCCGCTTCGTGGAGTTCTACGGGCCCGGGCTGTCGAACCTCTCCCTTCCGGACAAGGCCACCCTGGCCAACATGGCACCGGAGTACGGCGCCACCATCGGGTTCTTCCCGGTGGACGACGAGGCGCTCCGCTACCTGGCGGGAACCGGCCGCCCCCCCGAGCTCGTGGAGCGGGTGCGGACGGTCTCGCAGGCCATGGGACTCTTCCGAACCGATGACACACCGGACCCGGAGTTCACCTCCTCCCTGGAGCTCGACCTGTCCACAGTGGAGCCGTCGCTGGCCGGGCCGAAGCGTCCCCAGGACCGCATCGCACTGGCCCGGATCCGGGAAGCCTTCGGAGAGCACCTGCCCACCCTGGTCCCGGCTGGATTCTCCCTGCCGGAGGTGGACCCGGACGCTTCCGAGGCTCGTGCCTCCGAGAGTTGGGTGGGGGAGGGCGGCGACGTCCACGCGGGCGCGACCGCGCTCCGGAGCGCCCGACGCACCGGAGACCGGAACCGGTATCGCTCGTTCTCCCACGAAGGGCGGGAGTTGGAGATCGGAGACGGGTCCATCGTGATCGCCGCGATCACCAGCTGCACCAACACCTCGAACCCCTCCGTGATGATCGGTGCGGGGCTCGTGGCGAAGAGGGCGGTGGAAGCCGGCCTGCAGGTGAAGCCGTGGGTGAAGACGTCCATGGCCCCGGGCTCGAAGGTGGTGACCGACTACCTGGCCAACTCGGGGCTGCTTCCATCGCTGGAGGCGCTGGGCTTCGATGTGGTGGGCTACGGTTGCACCACGTGCATCGGGAACTCGGGGCCCCTCCCGGAAGCGATCGAGACGGTGGTCCGGGACGACGGGCTGGTCGTGGCGTCGGTCCTCTCGGGGAACCGGAACTTCGAGGCCCGCATCCACCCCCTGGTCCGGGCCAACTACCTGGCCTCGCCCATGCTCGTGGTGGCCTTCGCGCTGGCGGGCCGCATCGATATCGACCTCTACAACGAGCCCCTGGGACACGGAAAGGACGGCAAGCCGGTCTTCCTGGCGGACATCTGGCCTACACAGGACGAGGTGAGGCGGACCGTGACCGCGTCGCTCAAGCCGGAGATGTACCAGGATCGCTATGGCGAGGTCTTCGATGGCGATGACCTCTGGAGGGAACTGCCGGTGCCCCGGGAGAGCGCCCTCTATGACTGGGATCCGGCGTCCACGTACATCCGGAATCCCCCGTTCTTCCAGGGGATGTCCCCGGACGAGGCGCCCTTCAGTGACATTCACGGCGCGCGGGTGATGGCGCTCCTGGGGGACACGGTCACCACCGACCACATCTCCCCGGCCGGGGCCATCGCGAAGACCGGGCCTGCGGGGAAGTACCTCATCGAGCACGGCGTGGGACCCGTTCAGTTCAACACCTACGGATCCCGTCGGGGGAACCACGAGGTGATGATGCGGGGCACCTTCGCGAACGTCCGCATCCGGAATCTGCTCCTGGACGGAAAGGAGGGAGGATTCACGGTCCACTTCCCCTCCGGCGAGGAGTCCTCCATCTACGACGCCGCCATGGAGTACGTGGCCGAGGGCACGCCGCTGGTGGTCCTGGCGGGGAAGGAGTACGGCACGGGATCGTCGCGGGATTGGGCCGCCAAGGGGACGGCGCTGCTGGGGGTGAAGGCGGTCATCGCCCAGAGCTACGAGCGCATCCACCGGAGCAACCTGGTGGGGATGGGCGTGCTGCCGCTGGAGTTCGCCGACGGAGCCTCGGTGGAGAGCCTCGGGCTGACCGGCCGGGAGACCTTCGACATCACCGGAGTGGAGGACGGCCTCGAGCCGGGAGCCACGCTCCAGGTGGTGGCCACGAGGGACGACGGCTCCGAAGTGCGATTCGGCGCCCGGGTGCGACTGGACTCCGAGGTGGACGTGGAGTACTACCGGAACGGTGGAATCCTGCACACCGTGCTTCGGAAGATGGCTCGGGGAGAGATGTAGTCCGACCCCCTAGGGGATCGGCTCGCCTCCGCTGGCGGCGGGCCCCGCGGAGTCCGCTTCTGCCGAGCCGTCCAGGTAGGGCGGCTCCGGCTTCTCCCGGACCCCCTCCATGACCTGGCAGGCGTAGAAGGCCCGCTGGATGGCCCGGGTGTAGTCTTCCCGGTCCAGCGCCCTCTGGGCGCCGTTCAGGAGGTGCCGGGCCCGTTGCTCGTCCCCCAGCGCCATGGCGCCGGAGTCCATGAGCGTCCGGCCACGGCCGATGAGCCGGCGAGCGACCGCCTCCGGGGTGACGGAGCGCACCGCGTCGGAGGCGGCCAGAGCCAGGCCGAGTGCCACGTCACCGTGACCGGCCTCCAGCGCCTCGTCCGCCTGACCCAGGAGATCTAGCGCCCGGGCCACGGCGCGCCCCAGTTCAGGGGGGAGCCCCTCGGCCAGGTCCGGCGTCTCCCGGAGCCAGCCCAGGGCTTGGACGGCGGAACGGGCTGAGGAGGCGCCCAGGACCTCGTAGAGGACCGGCGCGACCTCCTGGCGGAGTTCCGACCGGATCAGCTCGCCATCCTCCCGGTCCCAGGACGCTTCCCACTCCACCAGGGCCTCCTGGAGGACCTCGTGCTCCGGGAGGCGTGCCGCCAGCTCGCCGACGGCAGGGAGGTACGAGGAGATCGCCAGTGAGGGCACGGTCTCCACGGTGGTGATGGAGGCCAGCGGGTCCGAGGGAGAGTCGTGACACGCCACCGCACAGAGGGTCACCAGCCCCGGGATCGAATACACCCACCAGGGCCGGCGCCTGAGCTGTCGATTCTCGCCGGGTAGCCGTCCAACCATACTACCATGGTAGCGTAGGAGTCCGGCCCCGGCCAAGGCTCATGCCCCCGCCCGATCCGCCCCGCCCGCGGACCGGGGCTCGCTTGACCGCCGCCGCGACAACCGGGTAGCTTCCGCCGCGCCTCCGGGCCGCTCGGAGGCCCCCGAATCCCCCCGATCAGAGAGTCGAAGGAAGCCCATGTCCGATAAGGTTCTGGTCCGCTACGAGGTCGAGGACAAGATCGCCGTCATCTCCCTGGACGACCCACCGGTCAACACGTACACGCACGAGATGATGCGGCAGCTGGATGAAGCCATCGTCCGGGCGCGTTTCGACACCGACGTGGAAGTCATCGTCATCACAGGCTGGGGGGAGAAGTTCTTCTGCGCCGGCGCCGACATCAACATGCTCGACCAGGCGGATCCGGTCTGGAAGTACTACTTCTGCCTCCACGCCAACGAGACGCTGAGCCGGCTCGAGCAGACGCCGAAGCTCACCATCGCCGCTCTGAACGGTCACACCGTGGGCGGTGGGCTCGAGGTCGCCATGGCGGCGGACATGCGTATCGCCCGGAAGGACGCCGGGAAGGTGGGGCTACCGGAGATCAACCTGGGCGTGCTGCCGGGTACCGGTGGCACCGCGCGCCTGACCCGTATGGTCGGAAAGGCGAAGGCCATCGAGCTCATGGTCACCGGCGAGGTGTTCTCCTTCGAGAAGGGGCACGAGCTCGGCATCATCAACCAGATCTGGGAGGCGGAGGACCGGGCGGACTTCCTGGCGAAGATCATGGAGTACGCGCGCCGGTTCACCACCCCCAACTGCGCAACCATGGCGGCGGGCCACATCAAGCGGTCTGTCCAGTCCGGCGGGGAGATCCCCTTCGAGTACGCCCTGGCCCTGGAGCGGGAGCTACAGGCGAAGCTCTTCGCCAGCATGGACGCGAAGGAGGGCCTCGCCGCCTACGTCCAGAAGCGCAAGCCGGAGTTCAAGGGCAGCTGATCCGGCGCCCCTTGCCGCGGGGTCCGGGATCCGTCCCGGGCCCCGCGTTTTGTGTCTTCCCCGCCCGCACCGGAATTCCATGAGCGAAGCCATCCGCAACCGACTCTGGATCGACAACGAATGGGAGGACGCCGCCTCCGGCGACACCTTCCCCACCGTGAATCCGGCCACGGGAGAAGTCACCGCCCAGGTGGCCCGGGCCGATGCTCCCGACGTGGACCGGGCGGTGGCCGCGGCCCGGCGAGCCCTGGTCTCTCCGGAATGGAGGAGCATGGACCCCCACAAGCGCGGGGCCCTCCTCTGGAGGCTCGCCGACCTCGTGGAGGCCAACGGCGACGAGATGGCGTCCCTGGAGACCCGGGACAACGGCAAGACGTATTTCGAATCCCGGAAGATCGACGTCCCTTCCACGGTGGGGGTCTTCCGCTACTTCGCCGGGATGGCCGACAAGATCTTCGGTGAGACCATCCCGGTTTCCGGCCCCTTCCTGAACTACACGCTCCGGCAGCCGGTGGGGGTCGTGGGGTGCATCACCCCCTGGAACTTCCCCCTCAACATCGCCTCCTGGAAGGTGGCTCCGGCCCTGGCATGCGGGAATACGGTGGTTCTGAAGCCCGCCGAGGAGACGCCGCTCACCGCGCTCTTCCTTGCGGAGTTGGCGGCGGAGGCGGGTTTCCCCGCCGGGGTGTTCAACGTGGTGCCGGGCTTCGGCGAGGACGCCGGCGCCGCCCTGGTGAAGCACCCGGGGGTGGACGCCATCTCCTTCACCGGTTCCACCGAGGTGGGCCGGATCATCGCCCGGGAGTCGGCCGCGAGCCTCAAGAAAGTCTCGCTGGAACTGGGCGGGAAGTCCCCCAACATCGTCTTCGACGACGCCGATCTGAAGGCCGCGGTGCGGGGCGCCACCACGGGGATCTTCTACGGGAAGGGCGAGGTCTGCGCCGCGGGTTCCCGAATCTTCGTCCAGGAGAGCGTCTACGAGGACTTCGTGGAAGCTCTGGCGGAGAACGCCCGCAGGCAGACCGTCGGGGACCCCATGGACCGGGGGACCCGGCTGGGGGCCATCGTCAGCGAGACCCAGCTGGAACGGGTCCTGGGTTACGTGGAGTCGGGAAGCGCCGAGGGAGCGAGGCTCGTGACCGGCGGCGAGCGGGTCCGGGTGGACGGGCGCGGCAACTTCGTCACCGCCACCGTGTTTGCCGACGTGACCCCGGAGATGCGGATCGCCCGGGAGGAGATCTTCGGGCCCGTGGCCGCCGTCATCCGGTTCTCCGACGTGGATGACGCCGTCAACAAGGCGAACGATACCGCCTTCGGCCTCGCCTCCGGCGTGTGGACCCGGGACATTGGCAAGGCACACCGTGTGGCCCGCGATCTCCAGGCCGGGATCGTCTGGGTCAACACGTACAACCAGTACGACCCCGGCTCCCCCTTCGGAGGCGTGAAGGAGAGCGGGCACGGGCGCGACCTGGGGTACCGGACCGCGGTGGAGAAGTACACCGAGACGAAGAGCATCTGGGTGGCGGTGGACCGATGAGCGAACGAGAGCGGCACCAGGGCACCGGTTTCCACGAGCGGGATGCGGTCATCGTGGACGCCGTCCGGACCCCCATCGGACGCCACGGCGGATCCCTCGCGTCGGTGCGGCCCGACGACCTGGCCGCCCACGTCCTCCAGGGGCTGCTGGAGCGCACCGGATTCGACGCCGCCTCCCTGGACGACGTCATCTTCGGGTGCACCAACCAGGCGGGAGAGGACAATCGGAATGTGGCCCGCATGGCCCTCCTGAGGGCCGGTGTGCCGGTGACCGTACCGGGCCAGACGGTGAACCGTCTGTGCGGCTCGGGCCTCCAGGCCGTCGCCAGCGCCTTCCACGCCATCCGGTGCGGTGAAGGGGACGCCTTCGTGACCGGTGGGGTGGAGAGCATGAGCCGGGCTCCATGGGTGATCCTCAAGCCCCAGACCGGATACCCGTGGGGGGTCCCGGAGACTGCCGACACGGTCCTGGGGTGGCGCTTCGTGAATCCGGCCTTTCCGGAGGAGTGGACCATCGGCCTGGGGCAGACCGCCGAGGTGGTGGCGGAGGAGTTCGCCGTGGGCCGGGACGAGCAGGACGCCTTCGCGGTGGAAAGCCAGCGCCGTGCCGCTGCAGCCATGGAGGCAGGGCGTTTCGCGGACGAGATCCTCCCGGTGACCCTTCCGCAGCGGAAGGGCGACCCGGTGGTGGTGTCCACGGACGAGCACCCCCGCCCGGGCACCGACCTTGAGGCGCTGGCCCGGCTGCGCACCGTCTTTCGGAAGGAGGGGGGTACGGTCACGGCGGGAAACGCCAGCGGGATCAACGACGGGGCCGCGGCACTCCTGGTGGTCAGCGGGGCCCGAGCCCAGGCTGCCGGCCTGACCCCCATGGTGAAGGTGGTGGCCACGGCCGTGGCGGGAGTGGAGCCCCACCGGATGGGGATCGGACCGGTGCCGGCGACCCGCATGGCCCTGGAGCGGGCCGGCTGGTCGGTGGAGGATCTGGACCTGGTGGAGCTGAACGAGGCGTTCGCGGCCCAGTCCATTCCCTGCATGCGGGAGCTGGGGCTGGACCCGGACCGGGTGAACGTCAACGGAGGGGCCATTGCCCTGGGACATCCGGTGGGGTGCTCCGGCGCCCGCATCCTCACCACCCTGGTCCACGAGATGCGCCGGCGGGAAGCTCGTCGAGGGCTGGCCACCATGTGCATCGGGGTCGGCCAGGGGATCGCCGTCCTCGTGGAAAGCGTCTGAACGATTTCGTCGGGATGAACGACCGATGACCGAGATCAAGTACGTGACCGTACTGGGCGCCGGCACCATGGGCGCCGGAATCGCACAGGTGTGTGCGTCGGCCGGCTGCCGGGCCACCCTCTTCGACGTGGATGACGACGCCCTGGAACAGGGCTTCGACCGGATCCGGAGAAACCTGGACAAGGGCCTCGAGCTCGGAAAGCTCTCCTCCCAGGAGCACCACGACAGCCTCAACCGGCTTCAGGGCGCCCACGATCTCGCCTTCGCCGTGGAGCGGGCCGACCTGGTGGTGGAAGCCGTGCCCGAGGTGCTGGAGCTCAAGCAGCGGATCTTTCGGGAAGTGGACGCCGCCGCGCCGCCTCACGCCATCCTGGCCACGAACACCTCCTCCCTCTCCATCGCCGGGATCTCCGAGGCGGTAGCGGATCCAAGCCGTGTGGTGGGGCTGCACTTCTTCAACCCCGTCCACCTCATGAAACTGGTGGAGGTGGTCTGGGGCCCCCGCACCTCGGACGCAGTGCGGGACGCCGCCACGGACTTCGTCCGTCGCCTTGGAAAGGAGCCCGTGGTGGTGAAGGACTCTCCCGGCTTCGCCTCCTCCCGCCTCGGGATCGTGTTGGGGATGGAGGCCATCCGCATGGTGGAGGAGGGGGTCGCCGCCCCGGAGGACATCGACCGGGCGATGGAGCTGGGCTACCGGCATCCCATGGGCCCCCTTCGGCTCACCGACCTGGTGGGGCTGGACGTACGCCTGGGGATCGCCCAATACCTACACGAGACGCTGGGAAGCGAGGCATTCCGTCCGCCGGACCTCCTTCGCCGGATGGTGGAGGAAGGGAAGCTCGGCAAGAAGAGCGGACGGGGATTCTACGACTGGAGCGAAGGATGAGCGACGCCCCCGTGCGGGTCGAAATTCGGGACGACGGGATCGCCGTCATCACCCTGGACCGGCAGGACAAGCTCAACGCCCTGAATGAGGAGGTGCGCCAGCGCCTCATGGATGCGGTGGACGCCCTGTCCGAGGACGACCGTGTGAGGGTGGCCGTCCTCCATGGCGCAGGCGACAAGGCCTTCGTGGCCGGTGCAGACATCTCGGAGTTCGCCGCCCGTACCGCCAATGAGCAGCGGCAGGTCTACCTCCGACGCCGGGTCTACGACGCCCTGGCGGCCTTCCCGAAGCCCATCATCGCCGCCGTACACGGCTACTGTCTTGGCGGCGGCTCCGAGCTTGCCCTGGCCTGCGACGTACGTGTGGCGGACGCCACGGCCCGGTTCTCCCAGGCGGAGATCCGCATCGGCCTCATCCCCGGGGCCGGCGGCACCCAACGCCTCGCCCGTCTGGTGGGCCCGGGGCAGGCCCTGCGCATCGCTCTCACCGGCGAGATGATCGACGCCGAGGAAGCGTGGCGCATCGGCCTGGTGGAGTTCCTGGTGGAGGAAGGCCAGCACCTGGACAAGGCTCTGGAGGTGGCGGCGCGCATGGCCCGCTGGTCCCCGGTCTCCCTCCGCCTCATCAAGCAGTCCGTGCAGGCCGCCATGGAGACCCCCCTGTCCGCCGGCCTGGAGTTGGAGAAGGAACTCTTCCTGGCGGCCTTCGGCAGCGAAGACGGTCAGGAGGGGGTGAAGGCCTTCACCGAGAAGCGGAAGCCGGACTTCAAGGGCCGCTAGAGGAGCCAGGGCGCCTTCGCGGCCATCAGCTCCACGAAATCCCCGAGGGGAACGGGCTCGGAGGAGCGGAGGATCTCCGTACCGTCCAGGTCCAGGAGGCGGAGTCCGAACGCTCCCGCCTCGACGCCGAAGTCGGCCCGTGCCCGACTCGATTCCTCACGGGCAAGTGCCCTCTCCTCCGCGAACGACGGCCCGTCCTCGAAGATCCCGAATTCGGCGATCCTCCATTCGTCCGCCAACATCGCGTCCTCTTCCAGGTAGGCCCGCTGCTCCCGGTAGCGGGCATCACTCGGATTCGGGGCGAAGACGAGCAGGACCCGCTTCTTCAGCTGGTACTGATCCAGATCGAGGCCTACGGACATGCGCACTCCTCCAGGTCTTGCGTCGGATGCCGCAATCGGGGCGCGGATCCCGGAGGAGCGTACCGTGCAAGCCGTGTTCCATCGAACCGGGGCGTCGCGGCCCGGTTCCCCTCCCCGCCGGGGAAAGATCGTCCCAGATCGCGACGAATTGGCACATTCCCCGCCTTCCTGACCGAACCCCGGGCCCGGGCTGTTCCGCGGCGGTGGAGGGCCGGCCGGGCTCCTGGAGAGACCGGGAAGCCGAGCCGCGACCGGCTCGGGCCTTGCAGGTGACCGGAGGAGCGAGGGCGGGGTGAGTGCAGGACCGCTACGGCAGGGAGGTGTCGCCGTGAAGACGGCCAGCAGCGGCGTCCGGGGGGTGTCCCGGGCCCGTCACGAGATGGTGGACCATGTCTCCGAGCTCACCCTCAGGATCCGCGCCCCGAGCTTCCCCGAACTTCTGTCCGAAGCGACCCGGGCGTTCGGGGAGCTGGTGCCTCCGACCATGCGGGGCCGGAGGCTCCGGGAACGCCAGGACTTCGAGGTCGGGGGGATCGATCGCGCCTCCCTCCTCGTCCAGTGGTTGAACGAGATGGTCTACCTGTGCGAGGTGGAGCAGTGGCTTCCCGCCGTGGTGGAAGAAGTCCGCGAGCGGGGGGAGACGCTCTGGCTCCGGGCCTCCGGCGTGTCGCTCACGCGCCCCTTCGTCCTGGTGAAGGCGGCGACGCTGCACGGGGCGCGGGTCTCGGAGGACTCTGAAGGCCTCACGGCCGAGGTGACGCTGGACATATGATGCAGACTACCGAGATCCCGCCTGCACATCTGGCGCAGAGAGCGGGCGACACGCTTTATGAGATTCCCTCGGAGGCCCGCGCGGACATGCGAGTGCCCGCCCGGATCTACGCGGACCCCTGGCTCTGGGAGCAGATCTCCGGCGACCGCTCCCTGGAGCAACTCCTGAACGTGGCCACACTTCCGGGAGTAACCGGGGCGGTCTACGCGATGCCCGACGTGCACGAGGGGTATGGCTTTCCCGTAGGCGGCGTGGCGGCCTTCCGGATCACCGACGGTGTCATCTCTCCCGGGGGCGTGGGGTACGACATCAACTGTGGAGTCCGGTTGCTGGCCACTGGACTGTCCGCGCAGGACCTCGGCCGACGACTGGAGCCCCTGGTCCACGAGCTGAGCCGGAGCATTCCATCGGGGACGGGCCGTGGGGGGAAGCTGGTGCTGACCGACCGGGAGCTCGACCGGGTGTTCACCGAGGGATGTCCCTACCTCGTGGAGCGCGGCCTGGCGACGCCGGAGGACCCGCCCCACACGGAGTCCGGCGGGTGCCTGCCCGGAGCGGACCCGGGCAAGGTATCTCGGCGAGCGCGGGATCGGGGGCGGAGCCAGCTGGGAAGCATGGGGGCCGGGAACCACTTCGTCGAAGTGGAGCGGGTCGCCGAGATCTTCGAGTCCGAGGCCGCCACAGCTCTCGGACTGGAACCGGACCAGGTCGCAGTTCTGATCCACACGGGCTCCCGGGGACTCGGGCACCAGGTCTGCACCGACTACGTCGCCGAGATGGACCGGGCCATGGCCGACAACGGGATCACGCTGCCGGACCGACAGCTGGCCTGTGCCCCCTTCGATTCCGACGCGGGCCGGGACTACTTCGGGGCCATGTGCGCCGCCGCCAACTTCGCGTGGTGCAATCGGCAGGTGATCACCCATCGCGTGCGGGAGGTGTGTGCCCGGGTGCTGGCCCCGGATGTCGCCGTGCGCCTGGTGTACGACGTGGCGCACAACGTCGCGAAGGTAGAGGAGCACGGAGGGATCAGGGTCTGCGTGCACCGGAAGGGCGCCACTCGGGCCTTCGGCCCTTCCCATCCGGAGACCCCCCAGGCCTATCGGGGCGTGGGCCAGCCGGTCTTCATCCCGGGAAGCATGGGCACGGGCTCCCACGTCCTCGTCGGTCGAGACGAGGCGCTGGAGCGATCGTTCGGGAGTGCCTGCCACGGGGCAGGGCGGCGAATGAGCCGAGGTGAGGCCCGCCGCACCCGGCCGGGAGCACAGGTGCGTCGGGAGCTCCAGGAAAGAGGGGTGGTGGTCCGCTGCCCCTCCATGAAGGAGCTGGCGGAGGAGGCTCCCTACGCGTACAAGGACGTGGATCGGGTGGTCGACGTGGTGCACCGCGCGGGCCTGGCACGGAAGGTCGCGCGCATGGCCCCGCTCGGGGTCGTGAAGGGATGAGCCGCCATGGAGAATGTGGAGATCACCCACGTCCTCTCCGAGGTCGCGGACCTTCTCGAGATCCAGGGCGCCAACCCGTTTCGCGTCCGGGCCTACCGGAACGCGGTCCAGACCATCGACGGGCTGACCCGTCCCCTGGCCGAGATGGTAGGCGAAGGCGAAGACCTCACCGAACTCCCCGGGATCGGCAAGGACATCGCCGGCTACATCGCCGAGCTCGTCCACACGGGTGAGCTTCGCCTTCTTCGGTCGCTGGAGAAGGAGGTCCCCGGGACGCTGGCAGACCTGCTCCGGTTGGACGGCGTGGGTCCCAAGCGGGCGGAGCGGCTCTGGCACGAACTGGGGGTCGAGTCACTGGACGACCTGGAGGAGGCCCTGGACGAAGGTCGGGTCCAGGCCCTCAGGGGCTTCGGCGAGAAGACCGCGCAACGGATGAGGCGATCCATCGACGACTTCCGCCGCCATGCGGGTCGCGCACTGATCTCCGAGGCGGACGAGCTCGTGCGACCGCTCCTGGCCCACATGGCGGACGCACCTGGCATCGAGGTGTTGGAGGTGGCCGGGAGCTACCGCCGGCGGAAGGAGACCGTGGGAGACCTGGATCTCCTGGCGGTCTGCGACGAATCCAGGCCTGTCATGGACCATTTCACCCGTTACCCGGACGCGAGGCGGGTGGAGAGCGCCGGAGAGACCCGGGGAACCATCGTGCTTCGCACCGGCCTGCACGTCGATCTCCGGGTCGTCCCCCGGGAGTCCTATGGCGCGGCTCTCCACTACTTCACGGGATCCAAGGACCACAATGTCGCCATTCGTCGGCGCGGCGTGGAACGCGGCCTGAAGATCAACGAGTACGGCGTCTTCAAGGCCCGCAAGCGAGGAGGCCCCGCCAAGCGGACCTCCGGACCTTCAGATCGGGTGGCTGGTGCCACCGAAGCGGAGGTGTACGAAGCCGTGGGGCTGGTGTGGACCCCCCCGGAGCTCCGGGAGAACCGGGGTGAGATCGAGGCCGCCGAGGCAGGTGCCCTACCCCGCCTCGTCGAGCTCGACGACGTCCGGGGCGACCTGCAGATGCACACCACCTGGAGCGACGGTACCGCGTCCATCCGGGAGATGGCGGAGGCGTGCCGGGAGCTGGGCTACTCCTACATGGCCGTCACGGACCACTCCAAGCGGGTCACCGTGGCCGGGGGCATGGACGAGAAGCGCCTGGAGAAGCAGTGGGCAGAGTTGGACAAGGCCCGGAAGCAGGTGACGGGGATCCACATGTTTGCGGGCATGGAGGTGGACATCCTGAAGGACGGGTCGCTGGACCTGGACGACGAACACCTGGCGCGGCTGGACGTGGTCCTGGTCTCGGTCCACTCCCACATGGACCTGCCCCGGGCGACGCAGACGGACCGGATCGTAAAGGCCGTGAGCCACCCGGCGGTCCACATCCTGGCCCACCCCACCGGGCGGCTGATCAACACGCGGGAGCCGTGTGACCTGGACCTGGAGGAGGTGCTGAAGGCGGCGAAGGAACACGGCGTGGCCGTGGAGCTGAACGCGAATCCCCAGCGCCTGGATCTGAGCGACCTCCACGTCATCCGTGCCCGCGAACTGGGGGTTCCCGTGGTCGTCAGCACCGACGCCCACCGTCCGGACCACCTCCGCTTCATGCGGTACGGCGTGGACCAGGCCCGCCGGGGGTGGCTGGAGAAGGGGGACATCCTGAACACCCGAACGCTGAGCGACGTCCGCAGGTGGCTACGGAAGGCGTGACGGGCCGAGGTCGCTCCTCGCTACGAGCCTCGGTCGAAGACCACCCGCCAGACGCCGTCCGGGTCCTTGCGCCAGATGCTGTTGAACCGCCCAACCTCCTGGCCGTCGGCGGAGAGGACGGGGCCAGAGGTCAGGGCCAGGGTCCCGGAGTCCAGAACCTCCACGGTGTCCGGACCCCAGGAGAAGGGGGCCACGTCTCCTTCGAAGTAGGGGGCCCACCCTGCGGCGATGGCCTCACGCCCCCTCAGGGGGCCGTCAGACGAGAAGAACACGGCCTCGGGAGAGATGAAGCTCAGGAAGGCCTGGAAGTCCCGGTCCGCCATGGTCTGGGCGAAGCCGATCTCCCGGGCCTCCACCTCCGCCCGTGGGTCCCCCTGCCCCGCCGCGCCACGGGGTGCCGCGACCAGGAGAGCGCCGAGCAGAAGCCAGAACCGTCGCGGGATCCGGTGGAGTGCGCCGAGCCGTCCGAACCTGGGACCGGGCCGTCGGGACCTCGGACCCGCCGGCCGTCCGAGCCTCGGGCCGGACACGCCAGCAAGCGACGGTCGGGTCAGGGACGATCCCACCAACGGCCTAACCACCCACCTCGTTGGCGGTGGGGAACGGGACCGCGGGATACGTCCCCACTCCCAGGTCCACGTAGGTCCCCCCCCACCCCTCCGCCGGGCGGTCGCTCTCCTCCACCTCGTTCTCCACCGGCTTCAGGCCGTGTCGCAGGTAGGCGATGATGGCCCAGAGGTCGTCATCGCTCATGTGACGTTTCTCCACCCAGACCATTCCCGGTGCGAGGAGATCCGGGTTGTCCGGGTGGTTGTCCGCGGTGATGACACGGTCCGGGTATCCCGCGGGCCGAAGGCCGTGCCGGAGGGCGTTGAAGAGCTGCCGGTCCGTCCAGCGACCGATTCCGGTCGTCGAGTGAGGCGTGAGGTTCCGGGGGCGCATCATGAAGCACGGGGCCTCCGGATCGACGAGGCACGGTCCCACCGGGAAGACCTGGACCGGTGCCGTCACGCCCGCCAGGAATGCCGGAGCGGCTGGATTCGTCAGCCCTCCGTGGCAGTCTCCGCACCCGTGCTGCACAACCAGGTGCCGACCCCGGAGGACCTGTTCCCGGTTCGCCGACGCTGGCGGCTCCTGCTCGTTGGCGGTGGGGAAGGGAGGCAGCGGATAGGTGCCGTAGGCCTCCTCGGTGTAGTTGCTGACCCAGAAGTCCGGGGGTCCTTCGCTGTCCTCCACCAGGTTGTCCACCGGCTTCAGCCCGTCCTTGAGGTAGGCGGCAATCGCCCACAGGTCCTCGTCGGGCATGTGCCGCCAGGCCGCCCATGGCATGGGCGGGGCCAGATACTTGGGGAACATGGGGAAGTTGCCCTCACCGGGCGTCGACGAGGTGATCTCCACGTCCGCGGTCTCGCCAGGACGGAGACCGTAGCGGAGGGAATTGAAGATCTGCCGCTCGCTGAACCGGCCCATTCCAGTGGTGGGGTGGGGCGTGAGGTTTCGGGGCCGGGTCCGGAAGCACGGCTCGGCCCCGGGTTCCCACGCGCACGGGCCGATCAGGAACTCCTGGGCGGGACTGGTCACCCCCGCCAGGAATCCCTCCGCACCGGGATTGTCCCATCCACCGTGACATCCTCCGCAGCCGTGCTCCAGCACCAGCTGTCTTCCCCGGAGGATCTGCTCCTGGCGTGCGGCCTCGGGTGTCGCCTCGCTGCCGGGAGCCCTCGGGTCCGGTCCCACGCCGAAAGCCGTGACGGTGCCCACCACCGCCGCCATGGCGGCGATGGCCCACAACGGCGCTGCAACAGCTGAACCCTTCGAGCCTCTCATGTTCTCGCTCCTCATGGCTTGCGGACTTCAAGGACGCCCATCATTCCGAAGTTCTCGTGGTCGAGGATGTGGCAGTGATACATCCACTTCCCGGGGTAGTCCTCGAACTTCACGATGAACCGCACCGTCTCGTGCTTGGGCACGTTCACGGTGTCCTCCCACTTCGGGAACGGCTCGGGGACGCCGTTCCGGTCGATGACCTGGAAGCTGAACCCGTGCAGGTGGAAGGGGTGGTCCATCCCCACCAGGTTCTCGATCTGCCAGATCTCCGTCGTGCCCAGGGTCGCCACCTCGTCGACCCGACCCATGTCCATGGTCCGGCCGTTGATGAACCCCTGGGTCAGGGACATCACCCGGGTCACCGTGACCTCGTCGGAGTCCAGCGGCTCGATGGGGCGGATCACCTTCGGGATCTCAACAGGCCGCACGGCCGGGTCTCCGGTGTACTCCAGAGTCACCAGGTCCCGGGGCTCGTCCCAATCCGGAGGCCGGGTCTGGGGGATGTAGCGGTCGTACGGCAGAGTCTGGAGGGCGACACGGGTCCCGGGATCCCCGGTCCCCCGCACCAGGACCTCTACCCGCTCGGAGGCCGAGACCACGATCTCGTCCACGGGAAGGGCCTGGCCGAACAGCCCCCCGTCGCTTCCCACGTGCAGCAGCTCGTGCCCCGGAATGGCCAGCCGATAGACCCGGGCCGCAGAGGCGTTGACGATCCGCCACCGCTGAACCTCCCCGCTCCGGATGTGGACGGTGGGCATCACCTGCCCGTTCACGAAGAGCACGTCGCCCTCGCGACCATTCTCGAAGTCGATCCGGGCCTCCAGCGATCCGGCATCGGGGATCTGGATCGAGCCGTCGGGGAGGAACCGGTTGTCCGAGAGGATCAGGAGCTTCTCGGTCATGGCAGGGAGGGGATCGTGGGCCGCTCGCACGATGAGGGCGCCATAGAGGCCCTTGGCCACCTGGAACGCCGTGCGGTGGTGCGGGTGCGGGTGGTACCAGTAGGTGCCCGCGCTCCCCTCGGGCAGGACGAAGTCGAAGTCCGCCTGCTCTCCCGGAGCAATGGGGTAGAAGGGGCTCCCGTCGGCCTGCCAGGGAAGGTGCAGACCGTGCCAGTGGACCGTGGTCTCTTCCGGAAGCTCGTTCCGGACGTGGATGATGAGGCGGTCGCCCTCCCGGACCTCCAGCGTCGGCCCGGGCACCCGTCCGTTGTAGACGAAGGCATCGGACCGGACCCCTGGAACCAGCTCGACCGTGGAGGCCGTGGCGGTGAGCGTGACCTCCACCGTGCGAGGCTCTCGGGACCGATTCGGGAGAATCGGTGGAGCGACCAGGGAGTCGGCCGCGGAGGCCGGAGGGGCCGATGCGGGCCACGCCGAGGGTGCCTCCGGCACCGGAACGAGCGCGAAGAGCGCGAGTGCCAGGGCAACACGAATCACCATGGAAGCGACCTTGGGGAGGGAGGCACGGCCGGTTCGGAGTCTCCCTCACCGTAGACCGGAAGGCCTACCCGCGGCAAGGATCGCGTTCTTGGCGGGGATCCAGTGCGGAGCCCGTCACCCCTCAAGAGTAGGATCTGGAATGCGCCTCAGCGAAGGCCAGCGGCCCGCTCGCTCTGGAGCACTCTCTCCCTTTGCCGGGCAACGTCCTCGCGCATCGCCTCGAGGATCGCCCGCAACTCCGGGGCGCGCCGCAGCTCAGCGAAGGCCGGATAGGACTCGATCAGGTGGACGTGGCGGCTGCCCAGGTCGAAGGCTCGCCGGGCCCATCGGAGTGCGTCAGGTCGCCTACCCAGAGCCTCCTCCACCGCCGCCAGCTCAAGGTAGGTGAGGGGATACTGGTCCTGTTGCTCTACCTCTTTCAGGAGTGAGGCGCGGCTGGCTTCGAACCGGAGCCGGGCGGCGGCCGTGTCCCCCAGCTGCCGGAGGGCGGCTCCCAGCGTCGTGGTGGCGAAGAAGAGGTAGGCGAGGTCCTCCTCATCCCCGGCAAGCTCAAGGGCCTCCGACGCGAACCGGAGCGCCTCACCCGGGTCCCCGGCCATGAGTTCGAGTTCGGCCAGTCCCACCGCGGCCACTGGACTCCCGGAACGGAGTCGAACATCGCCAGCTGCCGCGACCGTCGCGTCCTCGAGCCTTCCCGCCCACCAGTGTGCCCACGCCTCGACCTCGGTCGCAGCCGACCCGATCCGACGGCGAAGCTCCAGTTCGGCTTCAAACCACTGCTCTGCAGAATCCAGGTCTCCCAGTGCCGCGTATGCATGACCCAGTTGGGTCCGGATATCGAAGCCCCGGGGCTCCCGTACCAGCGCGTCGCGGAGGTGGGCGATGGCCTGGCCGAAGCGGCCCCGGACGGCGGCGATCCGCCCCAGCGCCCGGTGGGCCTCTACCATGTTGGGGTCCATTTCAATGGCGGTGTGGTACGACGCCTCCGCCCCGTCCAGAAACCCCTGCTCGTGATAGGCGACCCCCAGGGCGTAGTGGGCCGTCGCCAGATCCGGCTGTAGCTCGATGGCACGCCGGGCCTCGATCCGCGCGGAATCGGCCCACTCCATGCCCATTCCCAGGTTCCATGATCGATTGGCGAAGTTCAGGGAAAGCATGGCTCGGGCCAGGGCGTACTCCGGATCCAGGACCAGCGCTTCCCGGAGGAGCCGCTCCTCCTCCGCGTGAGTCGCCAGATCCGTGGCTCCGCGCGCACCCACTGCGCGGGCCCGCTGTACCAACGCCCACGGCCTCGTCCCAGGCGCCACTGGCCGCCCCAGCCGGCGATTCTCGTCCGGCGTCAGCGTTGCCTCCAGGGCTGCGGACACCTGCCGGGCCACCTCCGACTGGATCTCGAACACGTCCTCCAGGGTGCGGTCGTACGTCTGGGCCCAGAGGTGGGAGTCGGTCACGGCATCGATGAGCTGCACCGTGAACCTCAATCGTCCGCCGTCCCGCCGAATGCTCCCCTCCAGCAGCGACCGTGCCCCCAGCTCCGCCCCCACTTCCCGGAGGTTACGGTTCTCTTCCGCATACTCGAGCACCGAGCGTCGGGAGATGACGGTGAGATCCGCGATGCCCGAAAGCTGGGTGAGGATGTCCTCGTGCAACCCGCTGGCCAGGGGATCATCCGCCGGGTCTCCGCTCAGGTTATGAAAGGGGAGCACCGCCACGACCGTGGGAGGGCTGACGGGCCTGGATGGCCACAGCTCCGGCCGCGCCGCAACATCTCCCGGTGAGCGCAGGACGCGAAGTGTGACCCCCGCAAGAAGGAGGAGGGAGCCGATGATCAGCAGCTCCGCCGCCGTGAACCGCTGGTGCCCCTTTTCGCCGTGGTACCAGGCGAGGACCACGGTCACCAGCAGCCCTGCCACCAGGATCACGGTGATGCTCTGCTGGAGCCGCAGCGGCCACTGAAACTGATCCGCCAGAACGTCCACCACCTGGAGAGTCAGCCAGGCGCCCCCGGTGTAGGCCAGGGCCCAGTGCCCCAGACGACTCCGGCGTATGTGCTCCTGAAGGGTCTTCACGGCACCTCCACCGCGCACATGACGGGTCCTGACTGGGCCGGTCACGGCGTCCCCGTGAGGCCCATCGGGAGGAAATCAACATGTGGCACGCCCCGACTCTCCCACAAGGCGCTCCTGGCTTCCCTGGCACTGCGTTCGGCCCGGTGGGCCTCGGTCCGGGAGGAGCCAGCTCCACACTCGAGAGGAGCAGGATATCCGGTACTGTGGCTTCCCCAGGGGTCCGAACGGCAACGATCCCATTGCTTTCCCACCCTGGGCGCGGATACTGTGATGCGCGTTGGTCGCTTCGTCACCTCAACAGGAGATATCCATGCGGCGACTTGCCATCGCATGCCTCAGTGTCCTCGTGCTGTCGGGCTGCTACCACGCCACGGTGGAGACCGGACTCACACCGGGCCCGCAGAGCGTGGACGTGCCCTGGGCCCACGGGTTCATCTACGGGCTCGTTCCGCCGTCCACAGTGAATGCCATGAGCCAGTGCAGCAACGGGGTTGCACGGGTCGAGACCCAACTGTCGTTCCTGAACCAGCTGGTCAGTGGCTTGACGTTCGGTCTCTATACACCGATGCAGATCAACGTCACCTGTGCTGCCGGTGACCAGGAGCAGGGCGACCTGGTGGACACCGCCGAGGAGCTCGAGAGGGCCCTCGCCAGCGGAGAGCCGTTCTATCTGGATCTTCGCTGAGTCGAACCGACCTCTTTGATCCAAGGCGGGAGGGTCCAGTCGGACCCTCCCGCCTCTTCGTTCGGCACCTGGCCGCCTGGTCGAAGGAGCTCCCCGGCCGCTCGCCCATCACTCTGGGAGGTGGTCGGGAGCGCTTCCCGGGCCGGCGGCGGCTACGCCACCGTGGTGATCCAGAGGCCGGATGGCCGCACGCGGACCCTCTACTTCCGAATGGGCCGCGCCATCGGAGCGGACACCAGTGAGGCGGATCCCGGGGACTTCCGCGCCACACGGGAAGCGGACCTCCACTTCATCCGTGTGGGCTCGGAGCGCTACGAGATTCCCGACGCCGTCATCCTGGGCGGCTGACGATCCGGAGAGCCTCGGCTCGCTCCCAACCCGGGCGGAAGGCGCGGGTCCACCCCCCGAGCTACATCTCCTCGTCCGCCGACGGCCCGTACGTCGCCGGTACCGGCACGTCCAGCAAGCGTAGATAAACCCCCAGCTGGGCGCGGTGGTGGACGGCGTGGCTGAACACGAAGCTCCGGAGCACGGCCATCTTGGGCATGCTGAAGACGATCTCGCCCTCCTGCTTCATGGACCAGGTGCCCATGAGGTCGGCGGCGCTGGCACCCTCCAGGACGGCCCGGGCCTCGGCCACGTTCCGGTCGTAGATCTCCAGGAGTTCCTCCACCGACTCGGCCTTCGGAAGCTCGTACGGACCCTCCATCTCGAAGACATCCTGGTTCACGGTCACGGCCACCCACGCGGGGATATCCGCCACGTGGGCCGCCAGCTCTCCCAGGGGGGAGGACTTCTCGTGGGGCTTCCAGTCGGCCCTGTCGAAGGGCACACGCTCCAGGGTCTTCCGGGTGGTTGCCGCCTCCTGGTCGAACTCCGGAATCAGGGTCTTCCCGTCCATGGCCGGGGCCTCCTCGGTTTGGTGTGCGGCACGGTCAAAGACGACCGAACCGTAAGCTACCGAATACAAACCGAACACACCATGTCCACCGGGGAGCGCGGGGCATGAGGCCCGATCCATGGGGGGACGAGCCGCGAAGCCGCGTGAATCCCGGATTCGTGGAGGGAGGTGGGACAGCGGGACCGGAGCGGCCACCCGGCCCCGGGATGCATGCCCCTACTGCGCGATGCCGACAGGTCCGGTGATCAAGGGCCCGCAGGCCTGTTCGACGGCCGCCGCCGCCTCCCACCCGGAGACACGACCCTCTTCGAAGTAGTCACTCACCAGAGCGGCCACCGCAGCATCCACCAGACGCCCAGGATCTCCACCGCGTCGCGAGAGGACGGACACCTCCTGGCAGAGGGCCTGGGCCTCCAGGGTGAGGCGACCCTGTGGACTCAGAGTCCTGCGGGCGTACCAGAGGGCACCGTTGGCCCGGCATTGCTCGGCGTGAACGCCCTCGTGGATGTACGCCAACTCCTCCTGGGCCGGCGGAAGGCCCTCTCGAACACGCTGGAGCGGACCCAGTCCCGGAAGACAGAGTGTGAGGCCATCGGCCTCCTCCGGAAGCGGGATGACATAGAACACACTGGGGATCACCAGGAGGATGCTGGCGAAGATCCAGACGAGGAGGCTGGCCCCCGCCGTCGCCACGCCGACCACCGTAGGGCGCGCAAAGCGCACGCGCTTGGGGCACCGAACGCCCGCAGGCGACTCGTCGTGCCCGCTGGGCGCCGGTGTGAGACGCATGAGGATCCTCCGGAACCGCCAGGTGAAGTCGACGCCCCCTATAACGCAGTTTCGGGGCCAGACTACCGGGCGCGCCGACACGAGGAATCTCGGGCCTTCCGGCGGGACCACAGTGAGGGGCCCTGATGCGTGGGAGCCAAGAGTGACGCAGGGACGCTACACATCCCGGGGTGCAGGCTTTCTTCGGAAGACAGCCCCACACCAGCCTTGAAGTGGATCAATTCCGATGGCACTTTGTATCATAAAGTACTTTTCATATCGGGAATCCATCCCACCGCTGCCCGAGGAGGACTCGTGAACACCCTCGCTGATTTCCTCTATCCCGCACCCGCTCGACGGACCACCCTCGGCATCCTCGGCTGGTGGGAGCGGCGTCGTCTCGCCTACAACCTCATCGTGGGAACCGCGGGAGTCGTGACCCTGGGAGTGGTCTCCCTCGCCGTCGTTCTCCTGGGGGATGGCGGAGGAGCGCTGCCCTGGGAGCCCGTGGTGGTCTTCGGATTGGGCGCGAACGTGTGCTATTCACTCGGGCCTGCCGTGGAGGTTCTCGCGGAGAAGATCGGGAGCGGCGAGCTCCTCCCCGTGGGACCGACCCTGTATCGCCTTGGCCTCACCTTTTCCGTCGGCCTGGCTCTCTTCCCTTCCCTGCTCGTCCTGCTGGCGATCCTCCTTCGCCTCGTCGGTCTTCTCCCCCACTAAGCCGGGATCGCCGCCGCAGACCGGAGCGGGCCCCTTTCCACCGGTGACGAGGCTCGTGCGGCCGGACGAGGAGGCATGCGGGAGGACCCTCGTTTCCGGTGCCGCACGGGAATCGGACCGCCTCTCTCGCCTCCGGGCTCCATGTTGGGTAGGATGCCCCTTCCCTCGAAATCGAAGGAGTCCGCCATGCCCATGATCGGGAGCCTCCCATCCCCGAGAGCGTCCCCCGGCACGTCCGGCGCGCAGACCTCCTCCTCGCCACCCTCCCGGGGGACCTCCTGGACCGGCCCCCGTCACCCTCGCGGGAGCCGCACGGGAGGGCTGACCGCATGAGCCTGCGCGCTGCACGGATCCTCACGGGCACCTACCTGGTTCTCATGGTGATCTTCGTAACCTGGCCCGGCATGGTGCCCTTCGCCCGGATTCGCCCCTTGATCCTGGGCCTCCCATTCTCCTTCGCCTGGGTGGCCGGGTGGGTCTTGGGTGCACTGTTCGTGCTCGTCGCCCTCGACCGGGTGGAGAGCCGCCATCGGGAGGACGACTGATGGAGCGATGGATCCTGGTCTCCATCATCATCGGCGTATACCTCGCGGTCACGCTCACCATCGGGCTCCTGGCAGGCCGGCGGCAGTCCCATAGCGTCGCGGGCTACGTGGCCGGAGACCGGAGCTTTGGCCTCCTGGTCATGTACTTCGTGACCGGTGCGTCCGTCTTCAGCGCCTTCGCCTTCCTTGGAGGTCCCGGGTGGGCCTACTCGCGGGGTGCCGCCGCCTTCTACATCCTGGCGTACGGCGCGGTGGGGATGGCTCCATTCTACTGGATCGGGCCCCGCATCAGCTCCCTCGGGCGCCGGCACGGATACGTCACGCAGGCACAGCTCCTGGTGGGTCGCTTCCCGTCGCGTTCCCTCTCCACCCTCATCGCGCTCCTCAGCCTGATCGCCTTCGTGCCCTACATCACACTCCAGATGCGGGGAGCCGGCATCGTCATCGAGACGGTGACGGACGGCAACATCCCCCTCTGGCTGGGTGCTCTGGTGGCGTATGGCATCGTGATCGTCTACGTCCTGGGCGCCGGCGTCATGGCGGTGGGGTGGACCAACACCTTCCAGGGCATCTTCATGGTGGTCATCGCGTGGACCCTCGGGCTCTACCTCCCCACGAAGATGTACGGGGGTGTGGGCGCCATGTTCGAGCGAATCGCCGAGTTTCGCCCCGAGCTCCTGATCCCCCCTGGCCTGGATGCCTCCGGGGAGCCCTGGTCGTGGGGAGCCTACTCCAGCCTGATCCTCGTGAGCATGGTGGGGCTGATGATGTGGCCACACCTCTTCATGAAGGCCTTCGCGGCGAAGGACGACGATACCATGCGCCGCACCGTCATCCTGTTCCCCACCTTCCAACTCTTCCTCGTGCCGGTGTTCCTCATCGGGTTCGCGGGAGTGCTCTTTCCCCAATCCCCCCCGGCGCCCGACTTCATTCTCCCCTTCATGGTCCTGGAGACCGGCCTTCCGCCGCTGGTGGTGGGCCTGTTCTGCGCGGGCGCTCTCTCGGCCTCCATGTCCACGGGAGACGCCCTCCTGCACGCGGCTGCCTCCGTGGTGGTCGAGGACGGAATCGGCCCCTACAAGAAGCTCACGGATCACCAGCAGCGCCTGCTCATGCGCGCACTCGTGCTATTGGTAGGCGCCGCGGCCTACGTGGCGGCGTTGGACCCGGACTCGTCCCTGGTGCTGCTCCTGGCAACGGCCTACGGAATCATCTCCCAGTTCGCCCCCACGGTGGTCGCCGGGCTCTACTGGAAGCGGGCCACCACCGCCGGAGCGTTATGGGGGCTGGTGGCGGGTGCCGTCACCGCCGTCTTCTTCTGGGCCAACCCGGAGCTCAAGCCGTTCCAGATCCACGAGGGGATCCTGGGGCTGCTGGTCCATGTGCCGGTCCTGGTGGCGGTGAGCCTCGCCACGCCGCGGCAGCCGGACCGCCACCTGACGCGCTTCTTCTCGCGGGCACCGTCGGAGGCCACGCCCCCGGGGAGCACCCCAGCAGATGCGGAGGGCACCGCTCCCCCCGAGGTGGACGGAGATACGGGACCGGGCTCCCTCCCGCACGCTGCACGATGACGGATCAGGGAGATCTGGAGACCCTCCTGACTCGGCTCCGGGCCCGGCTCGAGAAGGTGGACGCCGAGCTCATCGGGATGGTGGGGGAACGGAGGGCCCTGGTCCTGGAGATCGGGCGAATCAAGGAGACCTTGGGACGCCCGGTACTGGACCCTTCCCAGGAGGCGAAGGTGGTGCGCCGGGCCGCCCAAAGGGCCCGGGAGATGGACGTGGACGAGGAGCTGATTCGAGACGTGATCTGGCGGATCATCGCCTCGGCCAGGGAAGCGCAGACCGGTAAGAGCCACTGGGGTCCCCCGGAGCCGCCTTCCGCGCCCGACCCGGAGGGGTAGAGCGGTCAACCCCCTGCCCGGGCCTCCACCCACACAACCTCGCCGCCCCAGAACCGCCCGACGCCCTGCCCGTCCCCCCAGCTCCCGCGGCCGGCCTCCAGCTCGTCCCGGGAGAGACGGCGGTCCGCAGTCTCCACGGTGATGTAGACATCGGCAGGTAGGCCGCAGACCACCCACGCGCCGCGGGAGCCGGAGACGACCACCACCGCTCGCCACTGCTCCTCGATGCGGCCCGCCACGTCCGGGTCGAAGCGGGTCCATCGCACCCGAACCGGCCATTCCCGCACAGCCTCGCCCTCCTCGTCGACCACCACTCCGCCCACGACGCTGGGTTCCCCGGGATCCCGGTAGTCGGGTTCCGTCAGGGCCACCAGGTCCCGGGAGTCACAGCGCCGGACCAGGATCTCCCGCCGAGCAGGTATCGCGACACGGACCGCCACCAGGGAATCGGCTTGCACGTCCACGGTGGTGCCCACGGAGAGTTCACCCATCTCCGCCACGGCGGGATGGTCCAGGACGAGTGCATATTCCCCGGGCGTCACCCCCTCCAGCAGGAAGGTCCCATCCTCTGCGGTAATGGCAGCGTAGCTCGTCCCCGACAGGAAGACCTGGGCCCCCGCCAGGGGCTCATCGCCACCCTCGGATCGTGCCTCCCCCCGGACTGCCCCCGTCCTGGCACTGAAGACCGCGTCGATGGAGTGGGCTCGACGGGCCGTCCGCACCTCACCGCCCACCTCGTGGATCCCCACCAGGCGGCGGTTCCAGCGATCGCCGGAGGCGGACTCGGTCGCCTCATACAGGGGCATTCGGATCCGCCAGGCCTGGACGATCCACGCCCCCTCCTCCAGGAGAGTCAGGTAGATCTCTCCTCCCAGACGGGCGTCCCGCTCGGACAGGAGCTCCAGGTAGCGGTATTCCAGGTGGTCCAGGCTACCGTCGTCCGCGAACCACAGCGTGCCACGGATCTCGGACGTCCGGCGCCCCGGGGCGGGCTCGAACTCCAGTCCGAGCCGCCCGTCGTCTCTCACGGCACGGAAGCAATGCGTGGCCAGGAAGGCGTCGGAAAGCAGGGTCGCAGCATCCGGGGCGTAGTAGACCTGTTGGTCTCCGTCTCTCTGGATGAACCCGTCCTGCACGAGGCGGTCGGCGTCGAGACTCCGAAACGCCCCCTTCCCCACGCGCGTGCCGAGCTCCGCCTCCTCTTCCAGGACCCGTCGGGCCCGTTCGTCCATGCGGCGACGGTAGGTCCGGGTCTCATAGATGTACCCGGCCTCATCCACCCACTCCGCCACCTCCAGCGCCTTCCGCGCCTCCTCCCAGAGCCGGACGGTGGCCGACCCCTCCTCCCGATCCAGCTCACAGCGGGCATCCCCCGTCACCTCCATCCCCTCGAGGGCCACGGCGGCGGCCCGGGTGGCCACGTCCCGGGTCACGACCTGACCGGGGGTCACGGTGAAGAACTCCGTGAGGACACTCTCCGTGCCGATCCGCTCGACCCGAAGCCTGTACGTCCCCGGCGCCGGCGCGCGGAGCACGAACCGGCCCGTGGCATCCGACAGCACCGCCGCCGTACGCACCCCGGCTTCGTCCATCAGGGCCACGAAGGCGCCCTGGACCGGTGAGCGGGTCTCCTGGTCCATCACCCGCCCGATGAGGGTGGCCGAGTCCTGCGCGACGAGGCCTCCTCCCCCGCTCAGCAACGAGCAGAGGAGGAGGCCCAACGGGATCCGCCGGATCATGCCGGGGAGCCCGCCTCCGGGGGCCTGCGCCGGCTCAATCGTCGGCGAGCCTCGCGCTCCACGGTTGGTCACCGAGGGAGGCAACGACCTGGAAGGCCGCACCCACCGGTACTCTCAGGGGATAGGCCTCGCCAGGCGGGGTCCGCCCCTGGACCAGGTGGGGATTCAGGACCCAGAGCATGTCGCGGTCCATTCCGATGCGGCCGGCCACGCGACTCAACGACGTGCCTCCGGGGACCCAGACCTGGTCGAACTCGTAGGGGCTCTCCCGACGGACCTGGTGGAAGCCGTTCTCGTGCAGTGCGCTGGCCAGGAACGCCGCCGCGAGAAGCCGCGGCACGTATTCCCGGGTCTCGAACGGAAGAAGGTGGCGGACCTGCCAGTAGACGGAGTCCCCCCTCACCTCCATCATCCCGGCGTCCTGGAGCACCTGGTTCACGCGGGTCGGGCCCGCGTTGTACGCCGCCGCGGCCATGTACCAGGATTGGTAGTAGTCGTGCAGCCAAGCCAGGTAGTCCAGCGCTGCATCCGTGGCCTTGAGCGGGTCGCGACGCTCATCCACCCACGGGTCCACCCGGAGTCCGTACGCCTCCGCGGTGGGCCCCATGAACTGCCACACGCCCGCCGCCTCCACCCTGGACGTCGCTCCAGGCCGCAAGCCCGATTCGATCATGGCCAGGTACAGGAGATTGTCCGGCATGCCGCGGGCTCGCAGCTTCTCGCGGATCAGGTCCCCGAAGGCACCTTCCTGGGTGAGAAAGAGCTCGAAGGTGGGGCGTTGGTCCGACGTGAATCGCCGGATCCAGTACTCCACGCGTTCGTTCAACTCGAGCGGAAGGTCCGGGTACGCGGACGTCTCCGGGAGCACCACGGGGAGGGGAGCCAGCTCCACCTCGCTCGCGGGGGCTTCTTCCACGTTGCTGAACGCGACGGGAACGGCGATCGCCATGGCGAGCACCCCCATCGAGCACATATTGACCACGCCAGGGACGTGGGCGGACGTATCGTTGAATACGTCCTTCAATGCGAACACTGGCCCCGATCTTCGGGGTCGTTCGTTCGAATTCACTGTCCTACCTCCATGCGTCTCGCTGACCGAACAACGCAGTGCACGGATGCACTGCGCCTGGGTGCGTGACCTTCGGACCGGAACCAGGCGAACCGGCTTGCGCCTGGCATGGCGTTCGGCGGAGGTTAGTCAGGCCGAACGCGCTTCGGTATTGTCAAAGTTTCAACCCTGCACAAAAAAATGCCACCCCCAAGTTTCCCTGGAGGTGGAACCCGCCTGCAGGGACTACTCGGACGGGTAGACCGAGATGGCGCTACGCCGCTGGAAGTTCTCGAACTTCACGTACCCGTCCGCTACTGCGAAGAGGGTGTCGTCTCCACCCCGCTTCACATTTCGCCCGGGGTGGAACTTGGTCCCACGCTGGCGCACCAGGATGCTTCCGGCGGTGACGAACTCACCTCCGTACCGCTTCACCCCGAGGTACTGGGGGTTACTGTCGCGTCCGTTTCGGCTCGAGCCGACACCCTTCTTGTGTGCCATGTCAGACCACCACCTCGTCCACGCGAATTTCCGTGAATCCCTGCCGGTGTCCCTGCTTCTTCCGGAAGCCCTTCCGGCGCTTCCGCTTGAAGACGATGACCTTGCGGTCCCGGCCGTGCCGGACGACCTCGGCCGTCACCTTCGCGCCCTCCACAAGCGGCTCTCCGACCTTCACCGCGTCGTCGCCGGACGCGAGGAGTACTTCCTCGAAGGTCACCGCCTCGCCGGGCTCCGCCTGGATGGACGGAATCCGGATGTGGGCACCGGGCTCGGCGCGGAACTGCTTACCACCGCTTCTGAAGACCGCGTACATACTAGGAACCCCAGGGGTTTTCATGTTGCACAGAGCCTGAAAAATTCGTGAAATGCCCGATCGAGGTCAACCCCGGGGGTCAACGGATCTCGTGCATCACGTACCGGGAGGTGACATCCGCCTCGGCCGGCCCCGAGAGGAGGTGGAACTCATCCTCCCGGATCATGGGGTCGTCTCGCAGGCTCAGCTTGAGCCCCGTCCGCCGCCCCATCCGCTCCAGGAACTTCGGCTCCTCCTCCAGGACCCTGAGGGCCACCTCCGGATGCACCCGAATCACCACCCTCTTCTCGTCCGGCGCCGCGCCGGCCCGGACCAGCGACCGCTCGATGCGCCGGACCACCGTGGCGGGGGTATACACGCGCCCGTCGCCGCCACAATGCTCACACCGGCGGGTCAACGCCTGGAACAGGGAAGGCCGGACTCGCTGCCGGGTCATCTCCACCAATCCCAATCCCGACACCTCGAAGGCTCGGGTCCGGGCCCGGTCCCGCCCGAGGTGGCTCCGGAGTTCATGCAGAACCCGATCCCGGTTCTGCTGCGAGTCCATGTCGATGAAATCCACCACGATGATCCCACCCACGTCCCGGAGGCGAAGCTGTTTCGCAATCTCCCGGGCCGCGTCCAGGTTGGTCTTCAGGATGGTCCGCTCCGGGTCCTTCTTGCCCGTGTACCGCCCGGTGTTCACGTCGATGGAGACCAGGGCCTCGGTGGGCTCGACGATGATGTAGCCCCCGGATGGAAGATCCACCTTCTTGTCGAAGGCCTGCTGGATTTCCTGCTCCACGCCGTGACGGTCGAAGAGCGGTACGTCCCCCTCGTGGAGGTGGATCCGGTCCAGGAGTTCCGGCGCAACGTTCGAGACGTACTGGACGATCTCGTTGTGGACGTCCTTCGAATCCACGGTGAGGGATTCGAACTTGTCGGAGAAGAGGTCGCGAATGACGCCGGAGATGAGCTTCGCCTCACGGTGCACCGGCGCCGGCGGACGCCGGATGGAGCGGGCCTTGGACTGGATCTTCTTCCAGTTCTTGTGCAGGCGCTTGTACTCCCGCTCCAGCGTCTCCCTCGTAACCTCCTCCCCCACAGTGCGGACGATCACCCCGGCCTGACCCGCCGGAACGATCTCCTTCATCATGGCGCGAAGGCGGCTCCGCTCCCCGCGATCCTCGATCTTGCGGGAGATTCCGATGTGGGAGGAGCCGGGAATGTAGACCAGGAACCGCCCGGGCAATGACACCTGTGCGGTGAGGCGCGGCCCCTTGGTGCTGATGGGCTCCTTCGTGACCTGGACCAGGATCTGCTGGCCCTTCTGCACCTGCTCCTGGATGGGTGGGTACTCGCGCTTCCGGCGCCGGCCACCGCCATTCCCGTTCTCTTCGTCGTCCTCCTCGTCGTCGTAGTCGAGGTCGGAGACGTGCAGGAAGCCCGCCTTCTCCGCCCCGATGTCGACGAACGCGGCCTGGATCCCGGGAATCACCGCATCCACGCGTCCCAGGTAGATATCTCCAATCAGCCGACCCTGGTCGGGGCGATCGAACATCACCTCCACCAGCTGGCCATCCTCGAGGAGCGCCACCCACGATTCCTGGGGGGAGGCGCTCACCAGAATTTCACGACGCAATCCTGACGACTCCGTTTCGTTCGCGGCTCCCACCCGTCGCCGCGCTGCCGCACCATCCCCGCACGGGGCAAGGCGTCCCCGGACCGGGCTGGCTGCGCAGCACCACGAGGAGTGCTTGCTGGAGCCTGTTCTTGTCGATTTATGCCCTCACGCGCCCAGCGCTTCCCGCAGGACGTGTCGGGCGATAACCAGACGCTGCACCTCGCTGGTCCCTTCGCCGATCTCGCAGATTTTGGCGTCTCGAGCCATGCGCTCCACAGGGAAGTCGTCGGAGTACCCGGCGCCTCCCATGAGCTGAATCGCCTTCAATGTCGCCTCCATGGCCAGTTCTGAACAGAAGAGCTTGGCCATGGAGGCTTCCTTGGTGTACGGGTGCCCCTGGTCTTTCAGCCACGCGGCATGATAGGTCAGATGCTCCCCAGCCTGGATCGCCGTGGCGATGTCCGCTAGCGGGAACTGGACCTGCTGGAAGTCATAGAGGGGACGCCCGAACTGCCGCCTCTCCGCCGTGTAGCGGACCGCGGCGTCGAAGGCGCCTCTGGCCAGCCCGAGGGACAGTCCCGCCACGCCGATGCGTCCGGCGTCCAGAGTCCGCATGAAGTTCACGAACCCCCGCCCCTCCTCTCCCAACAGGTTCTCCTGGGGGACGAGGGCGTCCTCCAGGAGCAACTCCCGGGTGTCGGAAGCTCGCCACCCCATCTTGTCTTCCTTCTTCCCGGACCGCACACCGGGAATGTACTCCAACTCACCCTCCCCGGGGCCCAGCCCCAGGGACCGGGCCTTCTCGGCATCCACGGAGGGCTTGGTCACCACGAAGGAGGAGATTCCCTTGGCACCACGCTCCGAATCCGTCACCGCGGTCACCGTGAAGATCTCTCCCACACCCGCATGGGTGATGAAGATCTTGCTTCCGTTGATCCGGAAGGCCGCCCCCTCACGAACGGCGCGGGTCCGCGTTCCACCCGAGTCCGAGCCTGCACCGGGCTCCGTCAAACCGAAGCCCCCCAGCACCCTGCCCGACGCCAGGAGTGGAAGGTAGTGGGCCCGCTGCTCCTCCGTTCCGAACTCGAGAATGGGACCGCTGCCCAGCGTCGTGTGCGCCGAAACCGTGATGGCGTGGCTGGCGTCGAAGCGGGCCAGCTCGTCCACCGCCAGGATGTAGCTGGTATAGTCCAGCCCCTGACCCCCGTACTCCCCCGGCACGGGGATCCCGAGGAGCCCCATCTCGCCCATGGTTCGGACGTTCTCCCAGGGAAAGATGCACGACGCATCCAGCTCCCGTGCCACCGGAACGACGGACTCCTGGGCGAAGGCGCGAACGCGATTCCTGAGCTGGAGGTGGGATTCGGTGAAGTATCGATGCATGAAGGCTCGGGGACGCCGACGTCCCCGCTTCGCTCGGGTCAAAGGGGTCGCTTAAGATAGACCGGCCGCTGAGCGGCTCAAAGAGACCTACCGCCGCCTGGGCACCCCCGGTCCGCCCCGGTCCCGGGACCGCGGCCCCTCTCCTCCCCAAAGTAGTCCAGGATCCGACCCCGTCGGCATCCGCGGGCATGCAGGTAACCCGTCACGGCCCGGAGGCGACCCAGGGCGGCCCGGCGAGCGCGCACCGCCCGCCACAACGCGTCCGGGGACGGGCGGTCCAACCCCTGGCCCCGGCTCCCGGTTCCTCCGGCTCCCACCTCGAAGAGGCGGCCCATGGATCGCGCCAGCGCCGCACCTCCGTCTCGCCCTCCCTGAAAATCCAGCCGTGTGGCGAGCCGGTCCCAGGCCCCCGCATCCTGCGGCCACCCGTCAAGTCGGAGCCTCCATGCAGCCCGGGCCAGGAGGGGAGCCGGAGGAAACGACTGACCCACCCGTGATCGCAGCCGCTGGAGGTCACCGGGGCTCCAGAGGACCAGGGCCCGGGCCGGGAGCCCGTCCCGCCCGCCCCGCCCTGCCTCCTGGTAGTAGGCCTCCAGGGACGCCGGAGGGCGCCAGTGGAGGACCGAACGGATATCCGGCTTGTCCACTCCCATGCCGAAGGCATTGGTGGCGACCATGACGCGAACTCGGCCCGCGAGAAAAGCCGCCTGAGCTCGAGAGCGGGCGTGGGAGGGCAGGCCCGCGTGGTAGGCCCCTGCCCGGACCCCTCGGAAGCGGAGCGCACGCGTGAGTCCCTCTACCTCCCCCCGGGTCGCCGCATAGACCACTTGCGGGCCGGGTTCCGACGAGAGCGCGTGCCAGAGAAGTTGCCAGCGATGCGCCGGATGGCGCGCCCGGGTGACCTCCCAGCGCAGGTTGGGACGGTCGAAGCTCTGCACCACCCGCACGGGTCGCCGCAGCCCCAGGATCCGTGCCAGGGCCCGCCGCATGGCCGGTGTGGCGGTGGCCGTGAGGGCCAGGACGGGTGTGGAGAGGGCGCGTCCCAAGCCCTCGAGGAGGAGGTAGTCGGGGCGGAAGTCGAATCCCCACTGCACCACGCAGTGGGCTTCGTCCACGACCAGCGCGCCGAAGCGTATTCGCCGGATCCCAGCCCCGGATCGTCCCCTCAGCCGTTCCGGGGCAAGGAAGAGAAGATCCACGTCACCCCGTTCCACCTCTCGGAGAATCCGCCGCTTCGGGCCCGCAGGCATCGCTCCCACGAGGGCCTCTGCCCGAAGTCCGAGGTCTCGAGCCCGTCGAAGCTGATCCTCCATGAGCGCCACGAGGGGGCTGACCACCAGAATTGGGTCGGGCAGGCGAAAGCCGGGAAGGAGGTAGGTCAGACTCTTTCCGCCACCGGTGGGGAGGAGGCCCAGCGCGTCCCGGCCTTTCAGAACCGCCCGGACCAGCGGCTCCTGGCCTGGGCGGAAGCGCTCGTATCCGAATCGGTCCCGCAGCGTGTCGAGAAGGGGGTCCATCCCGGACGATGGATCCGTCCCTGGGGCGACTCCATGCCTCGTTGCCCCGGGCGGCGGCGCCGGGCCTGCGGGACCCCACCCCGGGCCACTCCGGGGCGGGGTCCGGACCCTTCACCAGCTGTATACGAAGTTCACCAGGGGGAAGACGATGTCATCCGCTTCATCGATGAGGAACGCCAGCCCCACGTCCGCGGACAGGTGATCGCCCATGAAGCGGGGACCCGCCGACAGGAAGCCGGTGGAGCCCGGAAAGAGCCAGTTCTCCGTCACGAGCTTGACTCTTCGGGAGACCCGCAACTCTCCTCCGATGACCGCCACCGGCGAATCGGCAAAGTCGGTTCCCTCCATTCCGTATCCGAGCCCCACCGTCAGGGCCTGGTCTGAAGTCCCGAACGTCCCCGTGCCGAAGAGCAGGGAGTAGATGCCGTCGTCCGCATCTCCCGTGGAGATGGACCACAGCCCCACCGCTACCTGGGCACGCTCTCCGTCCAGGACCTTGAACTTGGGCGCGATCCAGAAGGGCCGATCACCGTCGAAGTCCCCGATGAGCGGCGTACCTCCTGCGATCATCAGGCGGTCGGTGAGTGAGAAGGAGAGGAATGGGATGATGAGCTCGTAGACGGAGAAGTAGCCGGAGCCGGCAGGGGTGGTGCGGGCCGTGGGCATGAAGAAGAGCCGGGTGGGGTTCGGGTCCGGCTCCCAGACCTGGCCGTTCACGACGCGGCCGGCGCTGACCCGCACCTCCCGGATGGAGGCGGGCTCCAGGGTGAGGATCTGGCCGCTGCTCAGACGGAACGACACCGGCGGACCCACGTCCACGATCCGCCCGTAGAGGGTGGAGCCGTCCCGGAGTTCGACCACCTGCATCACCGTGGTGTCCGGGAGCACCTCCAGGCCCGGCACGGCCTGGGCCCCGGCGGAATCGGCGTCCAGGGCCGCCAACGCCAGGACCACGACGAGGGCCGCCAAAGATCTGGGACCCTGATGACCGTTGGGAATCTCCATGACTCTCTCCATTCGGGGGAATGTCCAGGTTCACAAAGTTGGGGCCTGTGGGGTACGTATTCCCGTTCTCCCCTACGTATTCCCCGGTCCGCCCTCCCCTTCCTTCCCGGAGGGCCCGCCCTCAGTGGAGGCATCTACGTCTCCGCGAGAACCGTCGGGCGGCTCTTCTTCCCCCGGTGGCGCCTCCTCCTCATCCGGTGACGCCTCCTCCTCCTCCGCAGCGGCCTCGTCTCGAGCAAGGAACCGCAGGCCGAATCCCACGATGAGGACACCGAGCGCCACGTTGACCAACCACTCCCGCTCGGTCCCGATCCCCACGAGGCCGAGGAGGGCCCCGAGTCCCAGGAGCCGAACCCGCCACTTGAGATTGGTACCTCGATCCCTCTTTCGTCTGTCGATGAACATCAGGAACGACGCTTTCCTTCGAGGAATCGTCGCACACCCTCTCGACAGGCCTCGGTGAGCCTCGCCACCGCGTTCACCTCCGCTCCCCGAGCGATAGCCTCTTCGAAGTGCATCCCATCCAGGCCGTAGAGGAGCCGCTTGGTGAGGGCCAGCGCCGAGGGGGGCAACGCCGCCATCTCCTCCAGGTAGGCGGCCACGGCCGCGTCGAAGTTGGCCTCGGGAATCACCTGATTGACCAGCCCGAGCTCCGAGGCCTTCGCCGCGTCGATCCGACGGCCCCGGGCGACGAGCTCGAAGGCCCTGGATTCTCCCACCTTCCTGCGGAGGATCGCCATGACCATCGCCGGGACGAAGCCCAGGTGCACCTCCGGGTATCCGAACACCGCGTCCTCCCGGGCCAGGACCAGGTCGCACGCCGTGGCCAGTCCGGCGCCGCCGGCCAGGGCCTTCCCCTGGACCACCGCGACCACCGGTCGCTCCAGGGTCCGGACCGCCACGAACAGGTCTCCCATACGCTGGGCGTCGGCGAGGCTCTCCTCGCTTCCCTTGCCGGCGATGGCCGCCAGTTCCGCCAGATCGGCACCGGCGCAGAAGTCCTTGCCCTCGCCCCGGATCGCCACCAGCCGGACACCGGGGTCTCCCGCCACCTCGCCCAGGGCGTCGTGGAGGGCGTCCACAAGCTCTCCATTCAGGGCATTCCGCTTGGCCGGGCGGTTGAGGGTGAGGGTCGCGATGCCATCGGTCACGTCCACCACAAGCACGTCGGGCTCCAAGCGGCTCCGGTCAACTTCAGTCATGGCGGCTCTCCCCGTAGTGATCCGGGTCCCATCCCGGGGGAATCCGTCCCCGCTCCCGCACCGCCTCCGCCACCGCGTCGGGGACCTCCACCTCCATCCGGAGCAGTGCGGTGCTGAAGACCTTCCCCTGGGCGTCGTTCATGAGGGAGACGGTCCCGCCTCCGTCCAGAGCCCCGTGGAGGAGGAAGTTCAGTGCGTGGAGGTTCGGCAGCTCGAAACGCTCCACCGGACCGCGGACCATGGTGCCGAAGTGGTGCTTCACCGCCGAAGGGGTGAGCTGTTCCTGAAGGAGCGGGTAGTGGTCCGGCTCGTAGGCGATCACGCCGACGTTGGCGGTGTCGCCTTTGTCGCCGGAGCGGGCGTGGGCCAGGTGCACCAGAGGGATTCGTGCCATCTCAGACCTCCGACACGTGAACCGTGAGGTGGGGCTCCACCGCCTCCCGGCGGATGAGCGCGGGCCAGTAGGCCATGATCTGCTGCACCCGGGGCCGGCCCCCAGCGAAGCCCGTCACCGACGGCGGTCCGGTGAGAACCAGGGGGGCGATCTCGCGGGTGAACCGCTCCACCGCCGCTCGGTCCCGTCCCCGGACGCCCACACGGAGCTGGACTTCAGGAAGGTCGGCAGGGGGCGGGCCAACCAGCGACCCGTGGGTCGAATCCCACCCCACGAGTTCGGTCCGCACGGCGTCGAACTCGAGCCCGAGTCGATCCAGCCGCGCCCGGAGCACCTTGGCGGCGGCCTGGGCTTTGGCCGCGGCATCGGGCCACGCGTAGGTGAGGGTTCCGGTGGCCTTCCAGCCATCCGCGTAGGCGATGCTCACCTTCAGGAAATCGGTCCGCGGACCGCCGCGGATCCCGCGCACCCGAACCCGGTCCGGACCTTCGTCCTCAAGTCGGATGGAGGTGAAGTCCGCCACCACGTCCGGGGTGATGTACTCGGAGGGATCTCCCATCTCGTAGACGATCTGCTCGCTCACGGTGCCGCGAGTCACGCGCCCGCCGGTCCCGCGATGCTTCGTCACCACGAAGGTGCCGTCGGGATCCGCCTCGATGATGGGAAAGCCCACCTCCTCCATGAAGGGAAGGGTCCACCAGTCGATCAGGCAGTTGCCCCCGGTGCTCTGCGCACCGCACTCGTTGATATGCCCGGCGACCACGCCTGCCGCGAGGCGGTCGTGGTCGTCCGGCCCCCAGCCGAACTCGTGGATCATGGGGGCGTAGGTCAACGCGGTGTCGGTGGAACGGCCCGTGACCACTACGTCCGCACCCCCTTGCAGCGCCTCCACGATCGGCGCGGCCCCGAGATAGACGTTCGCGCTCTCCACCCGGTCTCGCACCGCCCGGAGGGGCTCTCCCGTCTCCATGTGGGCCAAGTCGTGACCCTCCTCGAGGAGGGCGTCGAGACGATCGAGGATGTCGTCCCCCTCAACCCGGCCCACCCGCGCCCGTCCCCCCAGCCCGACCCGACGTCCCACCTCCACGAGGGCCGCGGCACAGCCCCCGGGATTCACCCCCCCGGCGTTCGTGACCACTCGGATCCCCCGCTCCACGCACGCCGGGAGAATCCGCTCCATGAGGGGAATGAAGTCCCGGGCGTAGCCGGCCGCCGGATCCCGGGCCCGCTGCTTCTGCATGATGGACATCGTGACTTCCGCCAGGTAGTCCATCACCAGGTAGTCGATGGCTCCGCCCTCGACCTGCCGGACCGGGGCCTCCAGATCGTCTCCCCAGAAGCCCTGCCCCGAGGCGATGCGGATGTGCGTTCTCTCAGCCATGGGTCGCGTCGTCGGTCGTAGATTCAGGTCGTCGGCCCCGTGGGCGTCCGAGAGGGCGGGCCCTCCGAGGAAAGCTGGAAGGCCCCGATGTGGGGACCTGGATTGTGTAGCGCCGTACGGATCAGGAGCTCCAGGGCCGGCCGGACCTCCTCGGGAAGCACCACCTCGTCCACGAACCCCCGAGCGGCTGCGAACCGGGCGTCCAGCTGACGATCGTACTCGGCGCGGACGTCATCCATGCGAGTCGTGAGGTCCTCGTCCGGCACCCGTCCCTCGGCCTTGAGCTTCTCCAGCTGACTGCTGAAGAGCGCCATCACCGCGCTTTCCCCCTCCATGACCCCCATCCGGCCCGTGGGGAGCGAGAGGATGAAGTCGGGGTCGAAGCCCTGCCCGGCCATGGCGTAGTACCCGGCGCCGGAGGCGTGGTTGAGGGTCAGGACCAGCTTCGGGACGGTGGCCGTGGCCATGGCCTCCACGAACTCCGCACCGGCGCGGATGATCCCCGAGTGCTCGGCGTCGGGTCCCACCATGAAGCCGCTCACGTCCTGCACGAAGAGCAGTGGCGTACGGTGGCGGTTCATGGTTTCGATGAAGTAGGCCACCTTCCGTGCGCTCTCGGTATAGACGATCCCCCCGAAGCGGGGGGGACCGGGACGGCGGTCTTTCACGATTCCCCGATGGTTCGCGATCACGCCCACGGGAAAGCCGCGAATGAACCCGGTGCCGCAGATCATCTCCCCGGCGTGCTCGGGCTGGAACTCGTCCAGGCCCTCCCCGTCCAGGAGGGTCTCCAGGACCGCCCGCATGTCGTACGGCTGCCGGTGGTCCGCCGGCAGGAGCTCGTACAGGGCTTCCGCAGAACGTCGAGGCTCGGTCCCGGGGCCCGCCGGGGAGAGTTCCGTCTCTCGCGGCAGCTCCCGGACCAGCTGGCGGAGCTTCGCCAGACAGGCCTCGTCGTCGGGAACCGCGTAGTGGGCGACCCCGCTCACCTCGGTATGGACGCGCGCGCCTCCCAACTCTTCCGCCTCCACCGACTGACCGGTGGCGCCCTTCACCAGGTTCGGACCTCCAAGACCCATGAACGACGTGCCCTCCACCATGAGGATCACGTCGCTCAGCGCCGGGAGGTACGCTCCCCCCGCGATGCACGGGCCCATGACCGCCGCGAGCTGGGGAATCCCCAGGTACCTGCGCATGATGGAGTTGTAGTAGAAAAGCCGGGCCGCTCCGTACTGCCCCGGGAAGACCCCGCCCTGGTAGGGCAGATTCACGCCCGCGGAGTCCACCAGGTAGATGATGGGCACGCGGCATCGCATGGCGATTTCCTGGGCCCGGAGCATCTTCTTGATGGTCTCCGGCCACCAGGACCCGGCCTTGACGGTGGCGTCGTTGGCCACCACCACCACCTCCCGGTCGTGGACACGACCCACACCGGTCACGACGCCAGCCCCCGGTGCCTGGCCGTCGTACTGGTCGTGGGCCACCAGGAGACCCACCTCAACGAAGGGGGTGTCCGGATCCAGAAGTCTCTCGACCCGCTCCCGCGCCGTGAGCTTTCCCTGGACGTGCTGGCGCTCGATGCGCTTCTTGCCCCCACCCTCGCGAAGGCGAGCCCGCAGCTCCTGAAGTTCCCGGGAGAGCTCGGCCAGCCTGCCCTCTCCCCCGGTCATCACACCCGCTCGCCCTGGGTCTCGAACCACTCCTTGATGTACGCCACGGCGGCGGAGGTGGGGGTTCCGGGCCCGAAGAGCTTCCCGATCCCCTGCTCTTCCAGCGCCTTGGCATCGTCCTCGGGAATGATCCCGCCACCGGTCAGGAGAATGTGATCGGCGCCCGCCTCGCGAAGCAGGTCCTTCACCCGGGGGAAGAGCGTCATGTGCGCACCGGACAGGATCGACATGGCGACCACGTCCACGTCCTCCTGGATCGCCGCGTTCACGATCATCTCCGGAGTCTGGTGCAGCCCGGTGTAGATGACCTCGAATCCGGCATCCCGGAAGGAGGATGCGATGACCTTCGCACCTCGGTCGTGACCGTCCAGCCCGGGCTTGGCCACCAGGACCCGAATCTTTCGTTCATCCGTCATTCCGTGTCGTCCCCCGCAGGATCAGGAAAGGAAGTCCAGGAACCGTTCAAGGTTACCACGTTTCGAGGACCTCGGGGAGGCGGGTGGCCCCACCCTCCGCCTCGGCCCGTGCCGGGGCTACGGGGAGGCACGCGGTGGCGACTCGACTCGCGAGCCCAACCCCCCGTCCCTCGGTACCCCGGTCCCGCTCCGGGACCCGGGTCTAGAAGAAGACCGGCTCCTTGTAGGCGCCGAAGACCTTCTCCATGGCCTCCCGGATCTCGTAGAGGGTGCAGTAGGCCCGTGCGCACTCCAGGATGAAAGGTACGACATTCCGACCGTCCTCCGCCGCGCGCCTCAGTGCCTCCAGGGCTTCGGTCACCCGGACGTCGTCGCGCTCTGCCCGAAGTGCCGCCATGCGCTCCCGCTGCCTCTCCTCCACCGACGGATCGATCTTGAGGGTGTCGATCTCGATATCCCCCGAGCCTTCCGTGAACTCGTTTACCCCGACGATCACCCGACGGCCGGACTCGATCTCCTCTTGCTGGCGCATGGCCGACTGCGCGATCCGCCGCTGGAACCAGCCGTTCTCGATTCCCGGCACGACCCCGCCCTGATCCTCGATCTCCGCGAAGATGGCCTCCGCCTCCGACTCGAGTTCGTCGGTGAGGTTCTCCACGTAGTAGGAGCCGGCCAGGGGATCGATGGTGTTGGGCACGCCGGTCTCGTGGGCGAGGACCTGCTGGGTGCGTAGCGCGATCCGGACCGCCTTCTCGGTGGGAAGGGCCAGCGTCTCGTCCATGGAGTTGGTGTGCAACGACTGGGTCCCTCCCAGCGCCGCCGCCATGGCCTGGTAGGCGACCCGGACGATGTTGGTCTCCGGCTGCTGGGCCGTGAGCGTCACGCCGGCAGTCTGGCAGTGGGTGCGGAGACGCCACGACTCGGGACTCGTGGCCCCGTACTTCTCCCGGAGGTGGCGGGCCCAGATGCGGCGGGCCGCACGGAGCTTGGCGATCTCCTCGAAGAAGTCGTTGTGGATGTCGAAGAAGAAGGAGAGGCGGGGGGCGAAGCTGTCTACGTCCAGCCCGCGCGCGATTCCCCGCTCCACGTACTCGAAGCCGTTCCGCAGCGTGAACGCCAGCTCCTCACCGGCGGTGGCACCGGCCTCCCGGATGTGGTAGCCGGATATGGAGATGGGATTGTACTTGGGCGCGTGCTCGCTGCACCACTCGAACATGTCCACGATGAGCCGGAGCGCTGGCTCCGGAGGGTACACCCACGCGTGCTGCGCCTGGTATTCCTTGAGGATGTCGTTCTGGACCGTGCCCCGGAGCTGCTCCGGCGAGACCCCCTGCCTCTCCGCAGCGGCCACGTAGAAGCAGAAGAGGATGATGGCGGGACCATTGATGGTCATGGAGACCGAGACCTGGTCCAACGGAATTCCGCGGAAGAGCGTCTCCATGTCCGCCAGTGAGGAGATGGCCACGCCACAGACTCCCACCTCCCCCAGTGACCGGGGATGATCCCCGTCGTACCCCATGAGGGTGGGGAAGTCGAACGCCACGCTCAGCCCCGTCTGACCATGGTTGAGGAGGTAATGGTATCGCGCGTTCGTCTCCTCGGCCGTGGCGAACCCCGCGAACTGCCGCATCGTCCAGAGCCGGGTCCGGTACATGGTCCCGTACGGTCCGCGGGTGAAGGGGTAGGCGCCCGGCACGCCGATTCGCTCGGTGTAGCTTCCCTCGGAGTCGAGGGGCGTGTAGAGCGGCTTCACCTCCCTCCCCGAGACCGACGTGAAGAGACCTTCGCGCCTCGCTGTCCCCTGGTAGGCGTCTTCCCACTCCTCCAGGCGGGCTCGAAGCCGAGCCAGCTCCTTCTCCTTCTCCCGGATGCTCCGGGCAAGTTCTTCGGCGCCGAGAACGTCGTGTTCGATCGTGGACATCGTGCGGTCTCTGAGAGGGAAACAGTGGTTGAAAGATGTCCCGTCCGCCTCGGGGGGGTCAACGCGGCGCGTCCCGTCTCCCTCCGAAGGGCGTGCGGACACCGGCCACGAAGGAGCGGCCCGGCACCGGAAGGCCGGTCACGTCGGGATACCCGGCATCCGTCAGATTGAGGACGTCCAGGTAGCCACGGGCCTGACCCACCGGGAAGTCCAGCCGAACGTCGAGGGTCAGCCCGCCCCCCCCGCCTACTCGCGCGCGGTCCGCGGCCGCCGCCTGAACCCAGGAACCGTCCGGCAGGTCCAGGCGCCCCTTGACCAGCAGCTCCCTGTGAACGGGGCGCAGAGCGTACTTGGAGAGGAAGCCTTCCGCGTCCACCGCATCCAGGGTGAGCCAGGTGCCGGACACCCCCCAGGTGATCCCGCTCCATCTCACGCCCTCCAGCTCCGCCTCCAGGCCCCGGACCGTCGCCCGCCGCACGTTCCGGGTCTCCCAGGGTACCGAAGCATCGGCCTCCACCGGCCGTGCCCAGTCGATGAGGTCCTTCGTGACCCGGTGGAATGCCCGCACCGCCAGGAGACGCTCTTCCCTCCGGAGCTCCCCCCCCACGTCCACCGCCCACCCGCGTTCCACGGACAGGTCGGGAGTCCCGACGTTGGCCGGATCCTGGTAGTACCGCTCGGTCCAGGTGGGAGCCCGAAACGTCCGGCCCCACGAGGCGTGCAGTCCCAGAGGACCTTCCTCCCAGCGGAGGGAGGCGGACGGAGAGGCGAACCCGCCCACGTCGTCCCGATCATCGTACCTCACGCCCCCCTGCACCTGGGCGGTTCCCACCCTGAACACCGCCTCGGCGAAGCCCGCCCGCAGGTCCTGCTCCCGGTCCCCCAGATTCGTGCTCTCCAGAGCTTCCCGGGTCCACTCTCCCCCCACCGCCAGCGCGCCGCTGCCCCCCAGGGGCAGGCGCGCGAGAAGCTGGCCGCTGGTCTGCCGGGAGTCGTGCAGATTCCGATAGAAGGCCGGGTCTTCACGTCGAAGGATGAAGTCGTCCTCGTGCACGCGGTGGGAGACGCGGGGCTCCAGTACGAGAGAGCCGGTCAGGCGGCCCACCCAGCGCGCGGAGGCGGTGGTGGTGCGAGTCTCCTCGTAGGACGGATAGGGGGCATAGAACGCGTCGGCACCGAACTTTCGGCGCGCATGACCCACCTCTACGAAGGCACGTCCCCCCGCCGCGGGGCCCACCAACCGGCCCGATGCCCGGGAGATGCGGTAGTCGGTCCCGTCGCGGTGGCCGTCGGACGACTCGAACCCACCCCCGGTCCCCAGGCGCCAGGCGCCGAGCGGTACGGTGGCGTCGAGACTCGCCGACCAGTGCTTGTTGGAGCCTCCCTCCACCCGGGTGACGCCGGTGGTCGTCTCCAGGCCCCGGCCGTCCTTCGTGACGACGTTCACCACCCCTCCCACGGCATCCGCCCCGTGGACCGCCGACGCGGGACCCCGGAGGATCTCGATCCGCTCGACCCGGTCGAGGGGAACCGTCAGGTCCAGGTCGAAATGGCCGGTCTGCGGGTCGGACATCCGAACGCCATCCACCAGGACGAGTACCTGCTCGAAGGTACTGCCCCGGATCGAGAGGTCCGCCTGTGCGGCGGAGCGCCGCTGGAGATCGATTCCCAGCCCCCAGCGAAGGGCCTCTTCCACGCTCCGGACGGGGAGGGCCGCCAGTTCCTCCGCGTCCAGCACCTGCACGGCACCGGCGCCGGAGGCAAGCCGGGAATCCACCGCCACGTGGAGGGTGTCCAGGAGCAGGGGCGTCTGCCCCACTCCCGGCTGCGCCACCGCGAGTGCCAGGACGAGACCCCCTCCTGCGCTCCGGAGGCGCCTCACGGTGTCCCCCGCTTCGGACCGCCCCCGCCGAGGATCCCCTCGACGAATCGCTGGGCGAGGGAGTAGGGCGTTGCCGCCCCTTCGGTGATCCGGTCGAGCCCCCGAGCCAGCTCTTCTCCTGCCACCGCCCGCCAGGCTACCCGACGAAGCTCCCGCGACACCACGTCCCGGACACGGATCTCCGCCCGTTTCCGTCGGCGGACCTCCAGCTCGCCGGAGGCCAGGAGGTGGGCCCGGTGGGCCTCCACCGCATCCGCGAGCTCCGTGACTCCCTTGCCGGAGTGCGCCTCGGTAGCCAGCACCGGAATTTGCCATCCTTCGGGCTTCTCCCATCTCCGGGGCTTCTTTCCGGGCGCTCCTTCCCGGACCGCCGCCCCCATGTCCACGCCGTGGTGAGCGGGGATGTCCTTCATGGCCTCCCCGGCGCGGAGGTGAATGGCCATGCGGAGCTCCTTCAGCAACCGGTCCGCTCCGGGACGGTCCGCCTTGTTCACCACGAAGACGTCCGCGATCTCCATGAGCCCGGCCTTCATCGCCTGGACGCCGTCCCCCGACTCGGGCACCAGGACCACCACGACGGTGTCGGTGGCGCTGGTGACCTCCAGTTCCGTCTGGCCTACCCCCACGGTTTCCACCATGACCCGCGGGAACCCGAATCCGTCCATGAGGTCGATGACCTCCTTGGTGGTAGTGGCCAGGCCACCCAGCGAGCCCCGCGTGGCCATGGACCGGATGAAGATCCCTGGATCCGTGGCCAGGTCGTTCATGCGAATCCGGTCCCCCAGGAGCGCTCCCCCGGAGTAGGGAGAGGACGGGTCCACCGCCACGACTCCGACCTCGTCCCCCTGGGCCCGGTAGTGGTTCGCCAGTTCCGCGACGAGAGACGACTTGCCGGCCCCGGGCGGGCCCGTGATGCCCAGCCGCTCGGACCGCAGTCCCCGGGCGAGAACCGCGTGGAGGAGGGCCTGGAATCCGTCTCGCTCGTTCTCGACGATGCTGATGGCCCGGGCCAGAGCCAGTTTCTGCCCCTGATCGAATCGCTTCAGCAGGTCACGCAGCTGTGGGGAAAGCCCCTCCATCTCCCTCCCTCGGTGGGTGCAACCGGGATGCCGGTACGTCTCTGGATCGATCGGACAACGCTACCGCCAACCCCGCCCCCGTGGAAGCGTTCCGGGAGAGTGCCCCCCAGGGGGTCCCCGGCACCTCCGGTAGCCGCGCGAGGCGCCGTCAGCTCCAGCGGTCGTGGGGCCGGATGCCCCGAGCGTGTCGGAGCGGATTCTCCAGGAGGTGGCTGGGAAGGAAGAAGACGAGCACGAACATCGCGAGGGAGCTCAGCAGCCCCACGGCGAGAAGCCAATAACTCCGGATGGAGATGAACAGGATGGACGTGATGAGGGCCGTGGCCGTGGCGAAGACCGAAAGGAGGACCCGCCGCGCCTGGAGGAGCAGAAAGCGCTGCTGTCCCTGGCTGTCCTGGGGATGGACCCGGACCCGGAGCTCTTCCCGTTCCGCCCGGACCACCAACTCGCGGAGCGACCGCAGCGTGGTCTGCGCCTCGTCCACGAGGCTCTTGGCCAGCTGAGCCGGCTCCCGGCCGGTGGTGCGGAGAATGTCCCCCCGGTATCGGCCGATGACGCCCCGCATGAAGTGCAGCCCGTTGAAGTTCGGGTCGTATCCGAATCCGATCCCCTCCAGGAGCGCCCCCGCCCGGAAGAAGTAGACCAGTTCCTGCGGCAGGATCAGGGGCCAGGTGTAGAAGGTGTCGAAGAGCTCCTGGATCAGCTCCTGAAGGCGCTCCTGACTTGTGGTCTGGGCGCGATCCACGATGCGCATGATCTCCAGCGCCGCCTCCCGGATCTCACCCCGGGACACCTCCGGGGAGATCATTCCGAGCTGATACATCCCGGAGATGATGCCGTCCAGGTCCTCGCGGGCCACGGCCAGGGCCACGTTCAGGATGGACTCCCGGGTCCAGCGCGGGATCTCCACGACCATTCCCCAGTCCAGCAGCACCAGGGTTCCGTCGTCCTGTACCAGGAGGTTCCCGGGGTGGGGATCGGCGTGCAGGAATCCGTCCACCATCATCATCCGCAGGTACAGCCCGGTCAGCGACTCCATGGTGCCCTGGAAGGACAACCGGCCGGTGTCGAAGGCCTCCTGGAGCTGGTCCACCTTGGTGCCCCGCAGCCGCTCCATCACCAGGACGCGTCGGCGCGTGTGTTCCTCCACGACATCGGGAATCCTCACGCTGAGCTCGGAGCGGTAGGTCTCCCGGAAGTGGCGCATGTGCTCCGCTTCCCTTCGGAAGTCCATCTCCTCCCGGACCTTCGCGCTGAACTCCCGGACCACACCGGTGAGGGCCCGGACATGGTGATTCGGGAAGAGGATGTTCAGCCAGAAGAGGAGCCGGAAGGAGATGTCCAGGTCCAGCGCCACCAGCTCCTCCACCCCGGGTCGTAGGACCTTCACCACCACCTCCCGACCGCCCAGCCGGGCGGTGTGGACCTGTCCCAGGGACGCCGCAGCGATGGGCTCGGGCTCGAACGAGTCGAAGACCTCGCGGACCGGACGCCCCAGCTCTCCCTCCAGGACCGCGACGATGCTCGCCGTCGGGTCGGGTTCCACCTGGTCCTGCAGCTTCCGGATCTCGCTCAGATAGGGCTCTGGGAAGATGTCCGCCCGGGCGGAGAGGAGCTGAGCCAGCTTGATGAACGTGGGTCCGAGCCGGCCCAGTGAGTCTGCCAGCCGCCGCGCCCTGCGCAGGTGCTGCTCCGGGGTCCGCCGGGCCGGACGCCCCACCAGGACCCACCGTCGCCGGTCCCGCAGGAAGCCCATGACCAGGGGCAGGAGGTGGGCCACCACTCGGTAGAACCGGCCGATCCGCTTCATGGGTCAGAAGAGGAGGAACGACGCGAGACCCAGGAGGAGCGCGAATCCCACCAGGTCGGTGAACGTGGTCAGGAACACCGACGAAGCCACCGCCGGATCGATTCCCATCCGATCGAGGAGGGTGGGGATGAAGGCGCCGGCGAAGCCTGCCAGGAGGATGTTCCCCCAGAGAGCGAACAGGACGACCACCGGGAGGGCCGGCGGAATGGCGTCGACCCGGGTCCCCACGACCCAGACGGCGGCGGCGGCGAAGAGCCCCAGGGTGAGGCCGTTCACCAAGCCCACGAGGAGCTCCTTGCTCACCGCATCGGAACGCCGCTCCAGGTCGCTCGACGCCAGGGCGATCCGCCGGACGGTGACGGCGAGTGCCTGGGTTCCCGAGTTTCCGCCCATACCGCCGATGATGGGGAGGAACATGGCCAGGAAGGTGAACTGGGCGATGGCGCTCTCGAAGAGGATCACCACGGAAGACGCCAGGGTGATGCTCACCAGGTTGAGCCCGAGCCAGGGGAGCCGTGTCCGCACGGCATCCTGCCAGTCGGCGCGCACTTCCTCCTCGTCCGACACCCCGGCCAGGCGCAGGATGTCCTCGGTCTGCTCCGCCTCCATGACATCGATGATGTCGTCGAAGGTGATCCGACCCATGAGCTGTCCGAACTCGTTGACCACCGGTGCGGAGACCAGGTTGTACCGGGCCATGAGCCGGCCCACCTCCTCCTGGTCCGTATCCGGGAGAATGGTCACCGGAGCATCCACCACCAGGTCCGCCACCGGCGTGTCGGGCTCCGCCACCACGACCTCCGCCAGGGGCACCGTGCCCAGGAGACGGTCCTTCTTGTCCACCACGAAGACCGTGTAGAAGTCCTCCACTTCCTGGCCTTGCCGGCGGATCTCCGCAATGGCCTCGTAGGCGGACAGGGTCGCTTCCACGGCCACCAGCTCGGTGGTCATGCGTCCACCGGCCGTCTCCTCGTCATAGAGGAGGAGACCCCTCAGATCCCCGGCTTCCTCCACGGGGAGGTTGGCGAGGATGCGGTTCGCCTCGTCCGGCTCCAGCTCGGCGATGAGGTCTGCGGCGTCGTCGTCGGCAAGCTCGTGGAGGAGCTCCGCCCCCTTCAGTGGATCGAGTGAAGCGAGGAGGTCGCCGCGCTCGTCTCCCTCCTCCATCTCGGCGAGAGCCTCCGACGCCATCTCCGCCGGGAGTGCCCGAACCAGCTCCACCTGCTCCGCCGGATCCAGCTCCTCCAGCAGGTCGGCTACGTCGGAGGCGTGGAGGTCCAGCTCCACCACGGCCCCCGCCAGAGTCTCCAGGTCACCGGAGTCGACGAGCTTCGCCAGGTCTACCTGGGTGATTTCCTTTTCCGGCGAGTTGCTCATGGAGACCAGAGGGCCAGGGGAGGCGGTGGCGACCTCGGAAGATCCCAGGCCCGAGGCCCCTCGGCAAGACGAGACCGCGGGTCTTGCTCGGTGCCGGGCGTGACCCTGGAGTCAGCGGGAAAGCAGGTCGCGGAGTAGCGCTTCCTGGAGCCGGTACATCTCGGACGACGGGCGGGAGGCGGCCTCCTCGGGATGCTCGTATCCCAGCACGTGGAGGGTCCCGTGGATGGCCAGCCGCAGTAGTTCCTCGAGATCGGGAACCCCTTCGGCGTCGGCTTGCCGGAGAGCCTGCTCGTACCCGAGGTAGACGTCCCCCACCACCGGTTCCCCCTCCTCCCAGAGGGCGAAGGAGAGGACGTCGGTGGGATAGTCGTGTCCCAGGTGGTCCCGGTTCAGAGCCTGGATGGCTTCGTCGCCGAGAAGGGCCAGGGAAACCTCGGCGGTATCCACTCGGTGGTGGGAGAGAACCAGCCGGACCGCCGCCTCCAGCGGGCCGTCCAACTCCGTCCGTCCCCCCGACGCCACGTGGACCTCCACCATCGACCGGCCCCTCCCGTCAGGAATCCTCGCCGGGGGGGTCCCCCCGCGGGCGGTCGCCCAGGGGAAGCTCGGGGTGATCCGCGCCCCCGGGCTCACGGGACCGGGACCGCTTGCCCCCATTTCCCTTCCCGTGGAGGGCATCGGCCCTACCGCCGCCGGCTCCGGGAGCCTCTCCGGCCGGCGACATTCCGCCGCCTCCCGCACCCTCTTCTCCACCAGGGTCCGGTGCTTTCGTGAGGTGCTTGGTCTCGGGGTAGTCGATCCGGTGGTGATAGACCCCGCTCAACACCTTCACGAACTGGCTCTTGATCCGGGTCACTTCACGGAGCGTCAGGGGCGCGTCGTCCAGCTGCCCGTGGGAGATCTTCGCATCCACGATGGAGTCGATCAGACCCCGGATCCGCTCCGGCGATGGATCCTGCATGGCTCGAGTCGCGGACTCCACGGAATCGGCGAGCATGGCGATGGCGGTCTCCTTGCTCCGCGGCCGAGGCCCGGGGTACCGGTAGTCCTCGGGATCCAGCGTCTCCTCTCCGTACTCTTCCACCGCCCGGTCCCAGAAGAACCCGATGCGCTGGGTCCCGTGGTGCTCCAGGATGAAGTTCGCGATCACCTTCGGAACCTTCGACTCCCGGGCGAGCTTGTACCCCTCGGTAATGTGCTCCCGCACGATGGCGGCGGAGGTATCCGGCTTCAGGCGGTCGTGGGGGTTTCGGCCGTCGGGCTGGTTCTCCACGAAGTAATGGGGCTTGAGCATCTTCCCCACGTCGTGGTAGTAGAGCCCCACCCGGCACAGGAGGCCGTTGGCGCCGATGGCCGCAGCGGCCGCCTCGCCCAGATTCGCCACGTTGATGGTATGGGCGTAGGTCCCCGGGGCCTCCATGGAGAGCCGGCGCAAGAGGGGTCGGTTGGGATCACCCCACTCGAGCAGCGTCTGGTCCGTGGTGATCCCGGTGATCATCTCGAACACCGGGATGAACCCCATGGCGAGGATCGCACTCACCACCGCATTCCCCGCCGCTGCGGCGAGGGAGATTCCAACGCGGTCGAACTCCGCCCCCACGAGGAGGGCCAGGGAGAGGATGGCGGCGGAATAGGCGGCGAAGATCAGGGCGATGAAGACCCAGGTCTGGGCCCGCCGGCGCACGACCCGAACACTCATCCCCGCTGCAGCGCCCCCCACGAAGGTGGGCACCAAGACCGCCAACCCCTGGAGCCCGGACTGCACGGAGGAGAGCACCGCCAGCGTCATGGCCAGCACCAGGGCCATCCTCCCGTCCCACAACACCGCCACGGCGAGCGCCGAGAATACGATGGGGAGGGCCTCCACCGGCCACCCGCTCCGGACCACCACCGCCGATCCAGCCACGTACACGGCAATGAGGATCGCCACCAGGATCACCCACCGGGTCCGGTCATACACCTCCGTCCGGAAGAAGTAGATGAAGGAGAAGAAGATCCCCACGATGAGGAGGTTCAGCAGGGCCGAGCCGGCCAGGGGGACGAGTCGGAGCTGCGCGTTCTCGTCCCTCAGGCCCTGGGTCCGGAGCGCCTCCTCGTAGGCCGACAGCCGCTCCAGGACCGCCGGGGTGATCTGCTCGTTCGCACGGACCACGGCCTCCCCCACCTGCACCGTCTGGCGGGACGTGGGAACGGCCTGGGCCACCAGGTCTCGGTTCAGCTCGGTGGCAGCGGCATTCAACTCCAGCGACGGCCGGAGGTGTTGCACGAGGATGAGCCGGAGAAGCTGCTGGCCGTCCGGTGGGATGTCGTCGGGAAGGAATCGGCCGGCCCGATCCAGGAACTCTCCCGTGGTGAGGATGACCGCCCGGTCGACCGAGCGCTCCGTGTCATCGGGAACGTCCCGGATCGTCACGGTGCTGGAGGCCGAGCCCGAGAGGTCGGCCCCATCCACGACGCCCGTGGGAAGCACGTCTCTCGCCGCCCGCATCGCCGCACCCCGGAGTTGGCCGAGCACCGCCTCGGTCAGGACGAGCCGGACCTGCGCGGGGGTGGCCGCAATCGAGCGGTCCTCCAGGAAGCGCTGGACGGCTTGTCCCTGGCCTTGCTCTCGGGCGACCTCCAGTTGGGTGAAGAACCGCTCCAGGCGCGCAACGGTCGTGTCCACCGCGTCGGTCCGGAAGTCCAACGTGGGGGGTACGGACAGGCGGGCCTCGGTTCGCGCGTCCTCCAGCTCCTCCGGTTCCACGGGGACGTCGAACGCCACCTCCGCGATGACGTCGGAGGTGGCGAAGGTGTCCACCGAGTAGCGCTCCATCCCGATCCGGGGATCCGGAGGGAAGAGGAGGGTGGTGAGGGCCGCGAGCACCAGGACCAGTCCGATCCGCATCCCGTGGTGCACCAGCCCTCCGGGACGGGACGGGCGAACCACCGGGGGCGGCGGCGGGGAGTGAGGCTGGCGCGTCAAGCGTCCTCCAGGGCCTCGTCGTCGGCCTGGGCGTAGGCGCGGATGATGTCCTTCACCAGTCGGTGGCGGATCACGTCCATGGCGTCCAGGTAGACGATGGAGATGCCGTCGATGCCGGCGAGAATCCGTTCCACCTCCAGCAGCCCCGAATCCGAGCGACGCGGAAGATCGATCTGGGTCTTGTCCCCGGTGATCACCACCCTGGAATTCAACCCCAGGCGGGTCAGGAACATCTTCATCTGGGCCGCGGTCGCGTTCTGGGCTTCATCCAGGATCACGAAGGCGTCCGACAGCGTGCGACCCCTCATGTACGCCAGTGGCGCGATCTCGATGGTTCGCTCCTCCAGGGCTCGCCGCATCCGCTCCTGGGGCATCATGTCTTCCAGGGCGTCGTAGAGGGGGCGGAGGTAGGGATCCACCTTTTCCTGGAGGTCTCCCGGGAGGAAGCCCAGGTTCTCGCCCGCCTCCACCGCGGGACGGGCCAGGATGATCCGGCGCACCCTCTTCTTGTAGAGCGCGTCCACCGCCGCGGCCACTGCCAGGTACGTCTTGCCCGTGCCCGCGGGCCCGATCCCGATCACGATATCGTTCGCCTGGACCTCTTCCAGGTAGCGACGCTGCCCTTCGGACTTGGGGCTGATGACCTTCCGTGAACCGGGAAGGGCGATCCGGATCTCCTCCTGATCGGGAAGGACTCCGGTGTGGCCCAGGGCATCGAAGCTCTCCGCAAAGCGGGCGATGTCGTGGGCATCGAACGGGGCCCGCAAGCGGGACAACTCGATGAGGTGCTGCACCACCGGCACGGACCGCTCCACCGCCTCCAGCGGCCCGGAGAGGATGACGCGGTCTCCACGCAGGATCACCCGGATGCCGAACAGCTGGTTCAGCTCCTGGAGGTGTCGATCGTTCACGCCGGCGAGGAGGAGGTGATCCACCCCTTCCGCGTCCAGGCGGTGCTCGACCATCGTGGCGTCCACTTCGGCCATTGGCTCTCCGTGCGGGTGGGTCTCAGCCCACGGCTAATCGGCTGCGGATCCGGCGGTCCGGACCCGGATGTGCAACTCCTCCAGCTCCCCGGGATCCACCAGGGTCGGAGCTCCCTCGAACAGGGCCCGGGCCGCGGTGGTCTTGGGGAATGCGATCACGTCCCTCAGAGAGGGTACCTGAGCGAACCGCTGGACGATCCGATCCATTCCCAGGGCGATCCCCCCGTGGGGAGGCGCACCGGTCTTCAGCGCTCCCAGCAAGAATCCAAACTTCCGGTCGATCTCCGCCTCCGCCAACCCAAGAATTCTGAAGATCCGGCGCTGGAGCTCGGCGTCGTGGATCCGGATGCTCCCCGAGCCCAGCTCGGACCCATTGTAGACCAGGTCGTAGGCCGCACCACGGGCCGCCAGGGGATCGTCCTCCAGGGAGTCGATGAACTCCGGGTGGGGAAGGACGAAGGGGTGGTGGTTCGGCCCCAGGGCACCATCGTGGTCCTCGAAGACCGGGAAGTCCGTCACCCAGAGCCAGGCGTGCTCCTGCACGACGGGTACCCCCACCGCCTCCAACGCCGGGACTCGGGCCGCGTCCAGTGCGGCAGAAGTCATTCCGTCGGACCCCGCCGCCACCAGTACCAGGTCGCCCGGCTCGACCTCCATGGCGTCCAGCGCTTCCTCGCCGGCGAACTTCGCCAGGGGCCCCGATGAGCCTTCCTGGGTACGCTTGGCCCAGAGGAGGCCCGGAGCGCCCGCGGCCTTCGCGCGGCCCTCCACCGCTTCGATCTCCCTCCTCGACAGACGTGCCCCGTCCCTGAGCATCAGGCCTCGGATTCGACCTCCCGCCTCCACCGCGCCCTGAAGGATGCGGGAGTCGACCTTCCCCAGGATCTCCGTCCAGTCGGTGATCTCCAGCTCCCACCGGAGGTCCGGTCGGTCGGAGCCGAATCGCTCCATGGCCTCGTCCCACGTCATGCGCGGGAACGGTGCGGTCGCGTGGGCACCCCCCACCCCCGCGAGCCGGGACATCAACCCCTCCATCCAACCCAGGATGTCGTCCGCCCCCACGAAGGAGGCCTCCACATCGATCTGGGTGAACTCGGGCTGGCGATCGGCCCGGAGGTCCTCGTCGCGGAAGCACCGGGCGATCTGGAAGTACCGGTCGAAGCCCGACACCATGAGGATCTGCTTGTAGATCTGGGGGCTCTGTGGTAGCGCGTAGAATTCTCCGGGATGGACCCGCGAGGGCACCAGGTAGTCCCGGGCCCCCTCGGGGGTGGGCTTGGTGAGGATGGGGGTCTCCACCTCCAAGAAGCCCAGCGAGTCCATATGGTTCCGCACCGCAAGGATGAGGCGGTGGCGCAGCTCCAGCGTGCTCTGGAGCTCCGGGCGCCGCAGGTCCAGGGATCGGTGACGCAGCCGGAGCTCTTCGGAAGGCAACTCCTCCTCTGGACCCCGGTAAACGGGGATGGCCGGCGTCTCCGCCGCGTTCAGTCGCTCCATGGACCGGACCCGCAGCTCCACCTCCCCGGTGGGGAGCTCCGGATTGGGGTCTGGGCGGAGCGCGAGGGTCCCGGTCACCCGCACCACGTCCTCCGCCCCCAGCTCCCGGGCCAAAGCCGTTCCGGCGGCGTCGGTGAACTCGGGGCTCACCGAGGCCTGCAGCAGGCCGGTCCGATCTCTCAGATCGAGGAACGTCAGGTCCCCGGCCATGAGGCGGCGGCGATGGACCCACCCCACCAGGGAGAGCTCCCGGTCCACGTCGGCGGCGGTCAGGCCGCCCAGGTAGGAGGTTCGAAGGGCCGTGGCGCCCGGTGTTTGGTCAGTCATGATGCCTTGTGCAGTTCAGCGCCCCGGTCCGCGGCGTCGGGCGACGGCCACCACTCCCGCATAGCCCACGGCCAGACCCAGCGCGTCCGCCACCAGGTCACCGGCCGAGGGAGTGCGGGAAGGTACGAAGCTCTGGTGGATCTCATCCGAGATGGCGTACAGGAGACCAGTGGCCAGGAGCAGGAGGTGGCCGGGAGAACGCGACGCCCACGATCGTCCGAATGCCAACGCCCCGCCCAGCACCGAGTACAGGACGAAGTGGGCCACCTTGTCGTTGATGGGGAACGGGGAGGGATCCGAGAACTCCTGGGCGCTCAAGAAAAAAAGGACCGCTGCCCAGAGGGTAGCGGGCCCCCAGGCCACGAGGCTTTGGATCACGGACGTCCGGTTCGGGGTGACAGGGGTGTGCCCTCCTGCTCGTTCGGGTAGGGCGCTAACTTAACCGGCCCCTTCCCGCCTCTCAAGCGATTTTCCGGCGTCCGCATGCCACCAGACTCGCCTCGTTCGGACCTCCTCGGTCTCGAGCCCGATCTGCTCCAGCAGGAGCTCGAGCGGTTCTTCGCCGCCCGGGGCAAGCCGCCGTTTCGCGCCCGCCAGGTCGTCCGCTGGATCTTCGAGGGTGACGCCCAGGGCGTGGATGACATGACGGACCTCCCGCTGGAGGAGCGCAAGGCTCTGGCCGCCGCATACGAGCTCCGGGAGCCCGAGGTGGACACCGTGGCCCGGTCCAGCGACGGCACGGCCAAGCACCTGTGGAGGCTCCATGACGGAGAGCTGGTGGAGTCCGTCCTGATCCCGGCGGGCGATCGCCTCACCCTCTGCATTTCCTCCCAGGCGGGATGCGCCATGGGGTGCACCTTCTGCGCCACGGGATGGGGTGGGTTCCGGCGACATCTCACCGCCGGAGAGATCGTGAGCCAGTTCCGGGCCTCGCGTCGCTGGGCGGCGGAAGAGGGGTACGGTCCCATCACCAACCTGGTGTACATGGGGATGGGGGAACCGCTGGCCAACCGCGAGGCGGTCATGAGCTCCCTCACGATCCTGAACCAGGGGTATCGCTTCGGTGCGCGCCGGATCACGGTCTCCACCGTGGGGGTCGTGCCGGGCATCCGGGAGTTGGCCCGGCGACCGGAACAGTTCCGCCTCGCCCTCTCGCTGCACGCCCCGGATGAGGCGTTGCGCCGCGAGCTCATCCCACTTGAGAAGCGTTGGCCCCTTCCCGAGGTGCTGGACGCGCTCAGGGAGTTCGACGCAGCCGGAGGGAAACGGATCACGTTCGAGTACACCATGATTGACGGCGTCAACGACGACCCGTCCCTGGCTCCCCGCTTGGCGACCATGGCCCGGGACCTCCGGGCCTTCGTGAACCTGATTCCCTTCAACCCCATCCCGTACCGGGATTGGGGCGCGAGCCCACCCGACCGCGTCGCCCACTTCGCGCGGGTACTGGAGGAGCGGGGGGTGGACGTGGCCGTCCGGGAGCCACGGGGCCGGGATATCGACGCGGCCTGCGGCCAGCTCAGGGCACATGCCCTCGTCCAGGTGGAAGGCCGCCGCGGAGCCCCCGGCACCACCTAGCCCCGGGCCTCCACTTCCCCCTCAGCGTGGCCGACTGAAGATCCTCCCCCAGCGTATCTCACGAAGGAAGGGGAAGGGCCGGTACGACTGGGAGTTGTACGAGAAGTAGATGAAGGAGACCCGTCCCTCCAGCCGCCATTTCTCCAGGAGTCCCCAGTACCTGGAATCCAGGCTGTTGTCCCGGTTGTCCCCAAGCATGAAATACCGGTCCTCGGGAATGATGATGGGTCCCCAGTTGTCCCGCGTGGGACGGTACGCGGCACGGTCGAGCCCCGGGGCCAGATGGGATGCCTGCCACGACATCCAGGGGTCGGAGGCGTCGGCGAGTCCGGTGGACTTCACATAGGGCTCGTCCTGCGCCTGGCCGTTCAGGTAGAGCACCCGGTCTCTCATCTGGAGTGTATCCCCGGGGACGCCGATGAGGCGCTTGACGAGCTTCATGTCCTCCTCGTGCGGGGGATCGAAGACCAGGATGTCCCCCCGCTTCGGTCCGCTGTAGCCCGGGACCCGGAGGGAGGTGAAGGGGATCCGGGTTCCGATCGCGGCATCGTTCACCACCAGGAAGTCGCCCACCAGGAGCGACTCCTCCATGGAGCCGGAGGTGATGTAGAAGGTATCGAGGACGAACAGACGCAGCAGGATGAAGATCACCACCGCCGCCGCGAGGGACCGGACGTTCTCCTTCCACCCGGACTCGCGCGCATCCTCCGCCGCCTGGTCCTCCGATCCGGAGCTCGCGGGGGCTCGGTCACGCTTCCGGCCCTTCCGCCCCTCACCTCGTGGGCTCATCGTCCACCCTCATCTTCGTTCTCGGGGTCCACCAACCGCGCGCCGGGGCTCACTGGCGCACTCGGCCGCTTGAGATATCGCCGGAGGTCCCACCAGGGACGATCCGGTTGCTCGAGGGAGGGAGCCGGAATGCTCTCCGGCGACCAGTCCCGACCCACTATTACGGTGAGATCCACATAGAGGTTCGTGTCGGGCTCCGATCGGACCTCGGTGATGCCCAACGCATCCGCGGCTCGACGGGCCGTCTCCAGGCGACCCACGCGGTCCAGGATGAACGAGACCGGCTCCTCGAAGGTCGTCCAGTTCCCCACGTCCACCACGTCGAATCCCGCGTCGCGCAGAGCGCCGGTGGCGACTCGGGCCATCCCTGCCCGACCCCCTCCGTTCATTACCTCCACCCTCACTCTCTCTCCGAACACCGTCGGGATCGGGACGGAGACCCTGGAGACCGCCGTGTCCGGCGAGGCGAGCCACTGGGCGAACCACGTCCCGAGGACGGCACCCGTGACCAGGACCACCACCAGGACCGCTACGCTTCGGACACGGGCGCCCAAGGTTCCCCTCCCACCAGTGAGTTCCAGAAGGCAAGCGTCTCCGGCAGGACCGGGCGACCCTTCTTGATCAGGTGGGCCACCCGGGCTCCCACCACCTCGCGGGTCACTTCGTCCAGATCTCCCGGCATGCGAGAGCGGAGCCCTGCCCTCCAACTGTTCCGCAGGTTGCGGCCCGGATCCAGGAAGTCGGCCACATAAAGCGCCTTCCCGGCATCGTCCAGGGATGGATGACCCAGGGTGTGGTAGCGGACTGCCAGGAGCAGGCCCTGGTCCTCCACCCCTTCCTCCTCCAGCCGTGCCGACGCGGCGGGCCCATGAAGAACCGAATCGGGAAGGCCCCGCAGGTCCTTTCGCACGCCGGGGCGCAGGACTCCGGGGGACGCACCTTTGAGGGCGTCGTGGAGATACCCCAGGGCCACCCATCGCTGCCGCTCTCGCTTCGAAAGGTCCGCGGCCCGGGCCCATTCCTCCAGCAGCGCCGCCACGCGTTCCATATGGGCGTACCGACCCTTGCTCACCTTCGCCCACTCCGGGAGCTTCCCCTTGGAGGCCTTCTTCACGAGCGGGTGGATTCGGGACATGGACGGTTTGGGCGGTACGCGGGGTCGGCGCTCGGCGCCAGAAGCTAGGGAGAAGGCACGCACAGGGTCAATCGAGTCGGTGCACGGTCGCCGGGCGTGCGCAGTGCTTCGCAGCCTGCCACCACGGACCTAGCTTGAGGAATGCGAATCCAGTGGGATGCGGCCCTCGTTGGCGCCACGGCGCGAGTCCTGGACGCCCGGTTCTCGGGCTGTCGGATCCGGGCTCATCATCTCGACCCGGTGCTCCGCAGGGCGGTCGTCTTCCTGCGAGAGGCGGTCCTGGTGTGGGACCTCCACCCCGAACGAACGGGGCTCCGCGTCCTGGACCCCGGCGATCCTCCCCCCGAGGCCACGGCCCTGCCGGCCCGCCTCACCCGGGTGTGGGCGCCGCCGGACGACCGGGTGATGGTCCTGGAGTGGCGACGGATCCGAGGGCGTCCCCCGGCGGGACGCCTCGTGCTCGAGTTGCTCCCGAACCAGGAGAACGTCCTCGTCACCGAGGGCCCGGAGGAGACCATCCGTTCGCTCCTGCGCACCCGCGAGGGTGAGCGGAGCCTGCGGCGGGGGCACCCGTACACCTTCCCGCCCCCGTCCCGGCGGCAGGGAATCGAGGAGGATCCCGGGCCGGACTGGTGGCGTGGAGTCCTGGCGGCGGCCGAACCCGGCCAGGAGCGGAGGGAGGTGCTCCGAGCCGTTGCCTGGTCGTCCCCGCTGGTGATGCCCCACCTGCTCGCCCCTGGCGGCTACGGCCTTTGGCAGCACCTCCGCTCCGCGGCCCTGGCCCTCCCCGGGAGTCCGGTGGAAGCCGCCGTGCTCTCCGGCCCCCACGGGCCCCAACCCTACCCGGTCCCCCTTGCCGGCCGCACTCTTGCCAGGACCGTCGACCTCCTGGAGGCGTTCCGGGAGGCGGAGCAGTCGGGTCGGGCAGGAGCACCGGAGACGCTGATCCCCGGCGCACTGGTGGATGCGCTGGAGGCGGAAACCGAGCGGGCCCGGACCCGGACCGCGCGGCTGGAGGAGGAGTTGTCGGGCCTGCCGGACCCAGCCGAACTCCAGGCCTGGGGCGACCTGATCCTGGCGCGTTTCCACCTGGTGCCCGAGGGAAGGAGCTCGGTGGAGCTGGAGGGGTTCGATGGAACGACAGTGACGGTTCCCCTGGACCCAGGAGCGGGTCCCGACGCGAACGCCCGGCGTCACTACGATCGCGCGGCTCGGGTGCGGCGGGCCATCGAGGAACTCCCCGGGCGCATCGACCGGGCCCGGGCGGCCTGGGATCGGCTTCGGGACGTACGGGACCGGGCGACGCGGGGGGAGGCCTCCCGGGAAGAGATCGAGGCCGTGATCCCCCGGCGAGACACGCCGGTCCGAGGCGGTTCCCAGGGCGGGCCCTCTCCCTTCCGGCGCTACCGATCGTCGGGAGGACTGGAGATTCGCGTCGGCCGGGGCGCCGCGGGAAACGACGAGCTCACCTTCCACCATTCGAAGCCGAACGAGATCTGGCTCCACGCGCGGCACGCGGCTGGAGCGCATGTGATCCTCCGCTGGTCCGGCGAGGGCTCGCCGCCCCCTGGGGATCTCCGGGAAGCCGCGGTCCTGGCGGCCCTTCACTCCCGGGCCCGAACCTCCGGGAGCGTTCCGGTGGACTGGACCCGGAGAAAGTACGTGCGCAAACCGCGGAAGGCGGCCGCCGGCTCCGTCATTCCCGAGAGAGTGAAGACCGTGTTCGTGCAACCGGACGAGACGCTGGAGGAACGGCTGCGGGAGGAGTGATTCCCAGGGCGCGCAGCCGGCCTGCCGGGGGATGGGTGGGAAGGGACCCGGGAGCGGTCGCGGAGGCCGGGACCGTCGGACCTCAGGCCCCGTCCATGGCGTCCCGCAGGGCCCGAACGAACTCCACCGCCCCCTCCACCCCCCCCGCCTCCAGCGCGTGGATCAGCGCGCTGCCGACCACGACTCCGTCCGCGATTCCCGCCACCGACGCGGCCTGCTCCGGGGTGCTGATGCCGAAGCCCACAGCCACGGGCAGCTCGGCCGCCTCCCGGACCTGGGCCACCTCGTTCGCCAGCTCCTGCCGTAGCTCCGCGGAGGCACCGGTCACGCCGGTTCGGGAGATGTAGTAGAGGAACCCGCTTCCCCCGGCGGCCACCTCGGGAACACGCTCCAGGGGCGTCGTGGGTGCCAGAAGACGGATGAGCTCGAGCCCCGACCCGCGCACCGTCTCCTCGAGTCCGGGATCCGCCCCTGCCGGAAGGTCCGTGAGCAGAAGCCCGTCGGCCCCGGCCTGTCTCGCGTCGCGGCAGAATCTCTCCGGACCGTAGTGCACCACCGGATTGAGGTAGGTGAAGAGAACCACGGCCACGTCGTGGCGGCTCCGGAAGGCTCGGAGCCGCTCCAGCACCCACTCCACTCTCACCCCGTTCTGGAGAGCCCGGAACGAGGACGCCTGGATGGTGGGCCCGTCGGCCAGCGGATCGCTGAAGGGGATCCCCAGCTCGATGATGTCCGCACCGGCCTCCACCAGGCCATCGAGGATCCGGTCCGTGACGTCCAGGTCGGGGAACCCGGCCGTGACGTAGGGAATCAGGGCAGCCTTGCCGCCTTGGGCACGGTCCTGGAAGGCTCGGGAGATGCGGGACACGGTCGCCTTCATGCCGGAAGTCGTATCGGACGGGAGTCGGGAGCGGGGCGTGGGGTGGTGGCGCAGTTCAGATCAGGTAGTCGGCCACCCGGATTCCGTACTTCTGGGGCTCGGTGGTCTTGACGATGGAGCGGGGCGGGATCCCCGTCGCCGGATCCACCTCTGCCAGGTCCATCGTCACCGGCTCCGCCAGGGGAATCCCCATGGAGTCCGAGATCACCTTCACCTTCGGGAGGTGGAGCAGCTCCGGATTCGGATTCACACCCGAGACCACCGCAAGCTCGTAGGAGTCCAGAATGACCAGCGTCCCGATGGGGAACACCCCGGTCGCGGTGATGAGGACTTTGACCAGGAGGGGGTCGTACCCGCGGCTCGGGTTGTCACGCATCTCCCGAAGAACTTGGTCCGGAGCCCACGGAATGTGCTGGTAGCTGCGGATGGAAGTGGCGGCGTCGAAGCCGTCGGCCACGGTGACGATCCGGGAGAAGAGAGTCGGCTGCCGAGGCCTGCGATTGGTCGGGTACCCGGTGAGATCCAGCTTCATGTGGTGCTCGTACGCCATCAGCATCTGGCGGTACGGCATGTCGGCGAACCCCCCCATGTCGAAGAGGATGAGCAGCCCGTCGGTGGGATGCTCCTTCATCTGCGACCACTCCTCGTCGGTGAGGGACCCGGTCTTGTTGAGAACGTCCACGTCCAACCGCATCTTGCCCAGATCGTGCAGCAGCGCTCCCATCCCGAGCTCGTACAGCTGCAGCCGGTCCAGTCCGATGCGCTGCCCGATGATGACGCTGAGGATGCAGACGTTCACGGAGTGGGTGAAGGTGTACTCGTCGAAGTCCCGGAGCGTGGTCATGGTGAGCATCGATGGCTCGTTGCTCAGGACCTGGTCCACGATCCCCTGCACCGCGCGCTTCACCTTCCGCACGTTCACCGCCTTCCCCAAGCGGACGTCCCCCAGGATGTCCTTGGCGACCTTGACCGACTGGGCGTAGGTGCGTTTCGCTTGTTCGATCGCCTCCTCTTCGTCCAGCTCTCCCGAGACGTCTTCGCTCGGCCGGGTGAGGATGTGGTTCACCGGGGTTCCGGCCACCCGGTTCAGGAAGGTGCGATAGACCTCGTCGCCTTCGGGGGTGCGCAGGAGCAGGGACAGGAAGGGGGCCCACTCGCCCCTCTGAACCCCCGGCGCGACTTCCACGGCACCGATCCCGTGGTCCTGCAGCGCCTTGGCCACGGTACCGAAGGTCGCGAAGGTCGATAGGTCGAGTCGGAGACGCGTCTCGTTCAGGAAGAAGAACTCTCCGACCACCCGGAGTTCCATTCCCCGCTCTCGTTCCACCAGGTCGGTCACCCGCCCGTGGAGGTCCGTGAGCGCCTGCTGGACGGCGTCGTTCTCCAGGGGGTAGAGCTTCAGGGCGCGGAGCGAGCCGTACAGGGCGATGAGGATCTGGCGACCCACTTGCTGATTCGTCGTCACCGTGCGCCCCCTTGTCCCCCCCGGAGAGCCCGACCCACAGCGTTGCGGACCACGGGATCGTCGTCGGTCACGGCCTTCCGGAGGGCCTCCTTCGCCTCGGGAGTCCCCACCTTGCCGAGGGCCAGAGCCGCGCAGGCCCGGATCTCGGAGGGCTCGCGGCGGCCGAGGAACCCCTTCCCGTTCAGGTACTTCCCGAGGAAGCTCACCGCCTGGGGATCTTCCACCGCCCCATACGCCTCGAACATGGCGATCTGCTCGGTCAGGTCGGCGGACCGGATCTCCTTGCTCTGGAGGATCTCGCGGAAGCGAGGACCCGCGCCTCGATACCGCAACGCCTCCAGGGCCCGGGCGGCGGCCACCCGTACCTCGGCCTCCGGATCCAATAGCGTTTCCTGGAGAGCGCTGGCCAGGGTCGTCGCCTGGAGATCGAGAACCGACTGGACGGCGGCCTTCCGGACCTCGGGTGCCACGTGGTAGAGGAGGTCGGTGAGATAGGGGGCCGCCTCCTTCACCTTCATTCGGCCCGCCAGGAACAGCGCACCCGAGAGGACGATGGGATCGTCCGACTGGAGAAACCGGACCAGGCCCTTTCGGTTCCTCTGGGCGATCCCGGCCACGGCTTCCCGTAGCACCTCCTGGAGCTCCCGGGACGGCGTGGTCTCGGCTGCGCGGATGAGGATTCCCAGGGCCTGAGCACGGAGCTGCACGAGGAAGTCGGCCAGGAGACCGGGCGAAGGCACGATCGTGCCCCCCTCCAGCGCGCGTACCAACTCGGCCACCGTCTCCTCGCTGGAGAGACGATCCAGGAGGCGGCTCACCATCTGCCGATGGTCGGCGGTCATGATCCCTTCCTGGCCCTCCACCCTCCGGAGCTCCGCCAGGACGCCGGACGCCGCCAGAAGCTCTCCCCGGGCCAGGAGTCCGGGGACCAATAGCGACACGATCTCGAGGATCTCGGACTGCCGATCCGGGTTGCGCTCCTCCAAGCGGTCGAAGAGAGCGTTGAGCACCTCACCGCGGACGTCTCGCCCCATCTCCTCCGCGATGGCGGCCTCCACCTCTTCCATTTCCCGGGCATCCAGGCTGTAGAGAGTGGGATTGAAGTCTTCGCGGTTGAGCGTCTGGGGGGGAGCCGCCGCCACCGAGGCCGAAGGGCCGCCGTCTTCCTCACCCTCGGCCGTCTCGGCCTCCAGCACCGCCTGGAGCTCGCCCACGGAGTGTCCCGGACCCGCCTCCGGCAGGGTCACGCCCTCGGCGAGCAGGTCCACGTGTCGGTACTGCAGGTACCGTAGGTCCGCCTCCCAGAGCAGGGTGATGAGATCGTCGCCGTCGCTCCGGGCCAGGCGGGCCTTGTTCAGCACCGTGAGAAGGGGCTTCGCCTCTCGCTCGATCCCGCGTCGGAACGTCAGGCTCCGGATCCCGTCCTTGTACAGGAGGAAGGCCAGGGACTCGGACCGGGTGGCGTTCCGATAGACCTCTTCACCCTCTACCAGAAGGCGGTCTTCCTCCACGACGAGGTGAAGCTCGTCCAGCTCATCCCAGAGACCCTGGAAGGCAGCCGCCAAGGCCTGGGTGAACCGTTGGTAGACCGGGTTGTTCTCGTCGTAGAGCTGGAAGGCTCGGAGCGCCTTCCCCAGCGTGATGAAGAACTCGGCGATGAGGTCGACGGGTACCAAGGACAGGTCGGGCTCTCCGGTGCCGGCGGGTTCGGGAGGGCGTTCCACAGGGTCAGCTCTCGTGCGTCCGACCGCGGAGCTTCGCGACGTGGGTCACGTCCTTGTCCCCCCGACCGCTCAGGCAGAGGACCAGCGGCCCCCGATCCCGATAGTCCTCGCCCATCTTCAGCAGGTGCGCCACGGCATGGGCCGTTTCCAGTGCGGGAATGATCCCCTCCAGCCGAGCGAGCGTATCGAACGCCGCCAGTGCTTCCTCATCCGTGACCGAGACGTAGGTGGCCCGGCCGGTATCCTTCAGGTGACTATGTTCGGGCCCCACACCGGGGTAGTCCAGACCGGCGGAGACGGAGTGAGCCGGCGCCACCTGGCCATCGTCGTCCTGGAGAAGATAGCTCATCGCCCCGTGGAGTACCCCGGGGGTGCCGGCAGTGAGGGTAGCCGAGTGGCGCCCCGACGCGATCCCCTCCCCGGCGGCCTCCACCCCGACCAGCGCTACAGCCGCATCGTCCACGAAGGGGTGGAAGATTCCCATGGCGTTCGAACCACCGCCCACGCACGCCACCACCGCCGCCGGAAGGCGTCCTTCCCGCTCGAGGATCTCGGCCCGGGTCTCGCGCCCGATCACCGCGTGGAAGTCGCGCACCATTCTAGGGAAGGGTGCCGGGCCCACCACCGAGCCGATGATGTAATGGGTGTCCCGGACGTTGGTGACCCAGTCCCGGATGGCCTCGTTGGTCGCGTCCTTCAAGGTCCGGGTACCGGAGTGCACCGGAACGACCGTGGCCCCGAGGAGACGCATGCGGAAGACGTTGAGGGCCTGACGCTCCACGTCCTCCGCCCCCATGTAGACCACACACTCCATGTCGAAGAGGGCGCACGCCGTGGCCGTCGCAACCCCGTGCTGCCCGGCACCGGTCTCTGCGATGATGCGGCGCTTCCCCATCCGGCGGGCCAGGAGCGCCTGGCCCACCGTGTTGTTGATCTTGTGGGCGCCGGTGTGGTTCAGGTCCTCCCGCTTGAGGTAGACCGGTCCCGCCCCCACGGCCTCCTCCAGTCGCCGCGCTCGGTACAGGGGCGAGGGGCGGCCGACATAGTCCTTGAGAAGGAGCTCCAGCTCCTCGGTGAATCCCGGATCGCGTCCAGCCTCTTCGTAGGCCACCTCGAGCTCGTCCAGCGCCGCGATGAGGGTCTCGGGGACGTACCGTCCGCCGAAGACCCCGAAGCGATGGCTCGATTCCATTCCCACCTTGGTTTGCGTCACCGTGTTATGTCCCCTCCCCCTTGGCGTTCTCGACGAAGGAACGCACCATCGCCGGATCCTTCACCCCCGGCGCTGCCTCGACTCCGGAACTCACGTCCACCACCTGCGGCCGGAGCCGCGTGACCGCCTCGGCCACGTTCGCCGGGGTCAGTCCTCCTGCCGCGATGAAGTCGACGCCCTTGGGGAACCGTCCTCGAAGGGGCTCGACCACATCCCAGGGAAACCGGACGCCGGATCCACCCCGGTGCTCCGGGTGCCAGCCATCCAGGAGGATGCCGTCCGCTACGGGTCCGAATTCCCGGAGGGCAGCCTCCACCTCTCCGGAGGTCCGAACCCTCAGACCCTTCCAGAGTTTCCAGGGTCCCTGAGCCCTGAGGGCTTGGAGCATCTCCGGTGTCTCGTCCCCGTGCAGCTGGAGGACCGCCGCCCCCGTCTCCCCTCCCAGTGAAACCACCTGGTCCAGCGGCTCGTTCACCACCACGGCCACCACCGGGAGACCCGTGGCCCGCGTCATGGCCGGGCCCAGGAACACGGGAGCGGACCGTCCGAATCCCCGGGAGGCGATCATGCCGAGGAAGTCGGCGCCCGCCGCCGCCGCCGCCGTGGCATCCTCCAGACGAGTGAGGCCACAGATCTTCACCGCCGGAGCGCTCACGGGCGCTCCGCTCGCGGGTGCGCCGCCAGGAGCCGCACCTGCTCTGCAGGGTCGGGAGCCCGCAGGATGGACTCGCCCACGAGGACGGCGTGGACCCCCGCTCGGCCGAGGCGCGCCACGTCGGACCCGGTCCGGATCCCGCTCTCCGAGACGAGGACCCCGGTGGGCGGGAGCAGGGGAAGCAGTTCCTCGGTCACGTCCAGGTCCGTCCGAAAGGTCCGGAGATCCCGGTTGTTCACCCCCACGATCCGGGCACCCGAAGCCACCGCGCGTTCCAACTCTCCTTGGCTGTGGACCTCCACCAGCGCCGTCATCCCAAGAGATTCGGCGAACTCCCGAAGTTGACGGAGCGGGCCGTCCTCCAGGATCCGCACGATGAGCAGGATGGCGTCGGCCCCTGCCGCCCGGGCCTCCAGGACCTGAACGGGGTCGAGAACGAAGTCCTTCCGCAGGGCCGGGATCCCGGTGGCTGAGCGCGCCGATCTCAGATCGTCCAGCGAGCCACCGAAGAACGCACGGTCGGTGAGGACGCTCAACGCCGCCGCTCCTGCCTCCTGGTAGCTCCGGGCCAGGTCACCGGCCCGAAGGCCCGGACGGATCTCTCCAGCCCCCGGGGAGCGGCGCTTGACTTCGGCGATCACGGCGACCCGGTCCCGGACCAGTGCCCCGGCGAAATCCCGGGCCGGCGGAGCGTTGCGCGCGGACCTCTCCAACGCCCCGGCCCGTGGGACGAGCGCCTCGATCTCCCGCCGCTTCGCCGCGACGATGGTCCGGAGGATATCGCCCCGGGAGGCCGCTTGCGCTTCGGGCAACGTTCGGGTATCCTTGTTCGGGTCTTATTCGGGTACCGGGTCCACGGAGCGACGGCCATGCCGCTGACCAAGCGCCAGAAGGAAATCCTCGATCACATCGGCGAATTCATCCAGGACCGGGGGTACGCCCCCAGCTTCGAGGAGATCGCCGAGCACTTCGGCTATTCGTCGCTGGCCACCGTCCATGAGCACCTGAGCAATCTGGAACGCAAGGGGTACATCCGGAAGGCCTACAACGAGAGCCGTTCCATCGAGTTGGTGGAAGCCGACTCGGCGCCACCTGCGGTGCCCCTTCCCCTTCTGGGGACCGTCGCCGCAGGCCTTCCCATCGAGGCCGTCCAGGACGACGAGGCCCTGGCGGTCCCGCCGGACATGGTTCGGCGCGGCCGGGACAACTACGTCCTCCGCGTCCAGGGAAGCTCCATGATCGAGGAACAGATCCGAGACGGGGACTACATCGTGGTGGCCTCCCAGGATTCGGCGGAGGATGGCCAGATGGTCGTGGCATTGGTGCGGGGCGAATCCGCCACGGTGAAGAAGCTCTACCGAGAACCCGGAAACCGCATTCGCCTCCAGCCGGCGAACTCCACCATGTCGCCCATCGTGGAGGATGCCCGGGACGTGCAGATTCAGGGTGTCGTGGTCGGCGTCATCCGGAAATACGAGTGACGGGCGGTCCAGCCCAGGGAGATCTCTTCTCCGGGCCTCGGATCCTCTACACTTCCGCCCCAGCCCGGCTCGTATCGGCTTCGAGGCCACAGGTTCTCTCGGGTCCACCCATGGATCGGCGCCGCGTCGTCGCTGTGGGTCGTTCGAAGGCCGGCACGCGGGAGATCCGATTCGCCCGTGGTGCCCGCACGCCAGTGCCTGGACCTTGGAGTCTGACGGTGGCGGTCAGCGCCTCGAAGCCGACCTGAGCTGCTCGAGCTTCTCACGGGCCTGGCCCGAATCCACCGATTCCCGGGCCAGTAGCACTCCTCCCTTCAGCGAGTCGGCCTTGCCGGCGATGTAGACCGCCGCCCCCGCGTTCAGGAGGACCGCGGAGCGGGCCGCGTCGCGGTTGCGGCCCTCGAGGATCTCGAGGATGAGGCGGGCGTTGTCCTCGGGCTCCCCACCCGCGAGCCCTTCCCAGGGATGGATCTCCACTCCCAACTCTTCGGGCGAGACTTCGTACTCTTCCACGGTCCCGCGATCCAGCTCCGCCACGCGCGTCGAACCCAGAGGGCTCAACTCGTCCATGCCGGGGAACCCGTGTACCACCAGGGCGTGGTGGTGACCCAGCTCCGCAAGGCTTCCGATCACCAACGAGATGAGGCGCGGGTCCGCCACCCCGACCACCTGCCGCCGGGCCCCGGCAGGGTTCGTGAGCGGGCCCAGGAGGTTCATGATCGTGGGAATCCTGAGCTCTCGGCGCACAGGCCCAACGTGCCGCATGGCGGGGTGGAGGATGGGTGCGAACATGAACACGATGCCGGTCTCAGCCAGGATCTCACCCATATGCTCCGGATCCAGCTCGATCCGCACCCCAAGGGCCTCCAGGACGTCGGCACTCCCGCTTCGGGAGGAGTAGGACCGATTGCCGTGCTTGGCCATCCGCACGCCGGCCCCGGCCGCCACGAGGGCGGCTGCGGTGGAGATGTTGAAGGTGGTGAGGCTGCCTCCCCCGGTCCCCGCGGTATCCACCAGTTCGTCGGGCCGGTCCGAGGCCACCGGCCTCATGGCCTTCTGAAGCGCCCGGACCCCTCCGGCCACCTCCGCAGCACGGACCCCCTTGGTTCGAAGCGCGGCCAGGAGGGCGGCCATGACGACCGGGGTTGCCTCCCCCGTGAGGAAGGCATCGAAGGCCGCCTCGGCCTCCTCCGCATCGAGATGTTCCCCCTCTGTCACCTTCCGAATGAGGTCCGGGAACTCCACTGGGTGCTCGTCCATGGCAGGGTGGGAAATCGGGATCGTAGGCAGCGGTGCGGCCCCCGTCTGTACCTGCGGGCCCCCGGGAGGATCCCAGCGGTCCGACGAGGTGACGCCACGGTCCGGCCCGGCGGCGTGGCTTCGAGTTCCGGTGACGGCACGGGGCCGGGTTGACACCCCCCTTCCCCAGCCTACCGTAGTGGTCTCCCTTCCTTCTCCCGAGAAGGCCTTTGAGCCGCGAAGAACTCACCCGCTTCGTCCTGACCATCCACTACGATGGCGGAGCGTTCCATGGTTGGCAGATCCAGCCGGACGTCAGGACTGTGCAGGGGGACCTGGAGGCCGTGATCGAGCGGATCTCCGGCGCCCGGCGGCCGGTGGTCGGATCCGGGCGGACCGACACGGGCGTGCACGCCACCGGCCAGGTGGCCGCCGTCGATCTCCCGTCACGGTGGTCGGCGCGGAGACTTCACCGCGCTCTCAACGGCCTGCTGGAGGACGACGTGTGGATCGAGTCGGTCCGCCCGGCGCCCTCCCGGTTTCATGCGCGGTACGACGCCACCCGCAGGACGTACCGCTACCGGATCGGTACCAGTCGGCTCGCCGCGTCCCCTTTCCATCGGCGTTGGTGTTGGCCTTTGGGGGAGGAGCTCGACCTCGGGAGAATGCGCCAGGCCAGTGACCGCCTGGTGGGAGACCACTCGTTCCGTGCCTTCGCCAAGACCGGCCAACCCGAGCGGGGCGACCGCTGCACGGTGGAAGAAGCCGCCTGGGATCCCTGGGAAGACTTGGGGGTCAGCTTCACCATCCGGGCCAATCGATACCTGCACCACATGGTTCGCTATCTTGTGGGCACTCTGGTGGAGGTGGGGTTGCACCGGCGACCGGCCTCACACCTCGAGACACTCCTGGACGATCCGGACACCCCGCTCGTCACCTCCCCCCCGGCACCGCCCGAGGGCCTCGTCCTGGCCCTCGTCGAGTACCCGGAGGAGGCTTTCCTGACCACCACAACCGAGACTTGACCGCATGAAGATCTTCCTGGATACCGCGGACCTCTCCGAAATCCGTCGTGCCGCCGATGCGGGCCTCATCGACGGGGTCACCACCAACCCCTCCCTCATGGCGAAGTCGGCCGGAGACGCGGACCCGAAGGATCACTTCCTGGAGATCTGCAATACCGTGGACGGGCCGGTGAGCGCCGAGGTCGTGGCACTGGAGAAGGACCAGATGGTCTCGGAAGGGAAGCGGCTCGCGGCCCTGCACTCCAACATCGTGGTCAAGCTTCCCCTCACCGAGGACGGGCTCCGCGCCTGCCGAGCTCTCACCGCGGAGGGAGTGAAGACCAACGTGACCCTGTGCTTCTCCGCCTCCCAGGCCCTCCTGGCTGCAAAGGCGGGGGCCACCTACGTGTCCCCATTCGTCGGGCGACTCGACGACATCTCGCATCACGGGATGGAGGTCATCGGCCAGATCCGCCAGGTCTACGACAACTACGGGCTGGAGACCGAGATCCTCGCCGCCTCCATCCGCCACCCGATCCACATGGTGGAATCCATGCTCCAGGGAGCGGACTGCGGCACCCTCCCGCCGAAAGTGCTGTATCAGCTCATACAGCACCCCCTCACGGACAAGGGGCTTGCCGCCTTTATGGCGGACTGGAAGAAGCTGGGCAAGGAGCTCTAGTCCAGGGGATCGTTCACCACCTCTTCCGGCGCGGACCATGAATCTCCCCTCTGCGAGTCGCCTGAACGGGCTCCCCCGACGCGGCGTTGCTCATCGCGCAGTGACCCTGCTGGTGCTCGTCCCCGCGGCATGGAGCTGCGATTCCGGTGTCCCGGAAGCCGCTGCAAACGGCCCGGTGCCGTCGGAGGCGGTGGCGGACCGGACTCCGGAGGCGGCGCCCCGGTTTCCGCTGGAGACCCGGGACCCGTCGGCGCTGGACGCGGGCCAGGTATCCCAGGAACTGGCTCTCTCCCGTCAGAACGCCATCGTGCGCGCTGCGGAGCGCGTGGCCCCCGGGGTCGTGACCATCTCGGTGATCCGGACCCAGCAGGTACGAACCTCCTTCTTCGACATGTTCGGCGGGACCCGCCTCCGCCGCTCCGGCGGATACGGGTCCGGCTTCGTCATCGACGCGTCGGAGGGGGTCATCCTCACGAACCAGCACGTCATCCGTGGTGCCGAGCGGATCCAGGTCACGCTTCCTGACGGGACCGACCTCGAGCCGGAACTGGTGGGAGAAGACGAGGTCACGGACGTGGCGGTCCTCCGAGTGGACCCGGGAGCGGCGGACCTCGTGGAGGTCCCCCTGGGAAGCTCGAGGGACCTCCTCATCGGGGAATGGGCGCTGGCGTTGGGGAACCCGTTCGGCACCCTCATCTCCAATCCAGAACCCACCGTCACCGCGGGTGTGGTGAGCGCGGTGAACCGGCACATCATCCCCTCCGACCAGGATGAGAGTTTCTACCTGGGAATGATCCAGACCGACGCCGCAATCAACCCGGGCAACTCGGGCGGTCCGCTGGTGAACGTGCAGGGACAGGTGATCGGAGTGAATTCCTCCATCTTCTCCAGGAGCGGTGGAAGTGAGGGGCTCGGATTCGCGATTCCCATCGACCGTGCCCTCCGTGTCGCGGAAGACATCCTCGCCACCGGCGAGATCCGCAGGGCATGGCTGGGGCTCTCGGTGGACGCGGAGGAGGCGGACGAGTGGGGCCGGAGCCGGGGCGTGACCATCGTGGAGGTCACCGGTGGATCCCCTGCTCAGGCGGCGGGTCTGCGTCCCGGCCGGCGCATCGTCTCGGCCAACGGCCGTCGCCTCTCCGCCCCTTTGGATTGGGAGGATATCCTCCTGGATCTTCGGGAGGGCGATCGCCTGGTCCTTGATGTAGAGGAGGCAGGCACGGTGGAGCTCGTGGCGGCCCCGTTCCCCTCGCGGCTGGCCCTCCGGATCCAGGTGCTGCAAGACCTGGACGTGATCACCGTGACCCCGCAGATCCGCAACGAGCGGGACCTGGCCATCGACTTCGGCGCCCTGGTGGTTGGAATCACGCCGGAACTCCAATCTCGCACGGGTCTCCGGGAAGGAGACGTGATCTTCGGGATCGGGAATCGGCAGGTGGATTCCGCAGAGGAGCTCGCTGAGGTCTTCCAGGAAATCGAGGAAGCGGGGCGCCGGTTGCGCTTCGGTCTCTCCTTCCTCCGGGACGGGCGGCGACAGTACATCACCCTCACCTACGGTGGCTGAACCCCGAGCGGGGCGGCCCAGGGAGAAAAGGGAGCAGATCACGTGACCCAGGACCTGCAGCGCTACCAGCACCCCCTCTCCGACCGGTACGCCTCCAGTGAGATGCAGGCGGTCTTTTCCCCCGCGAATCGCTACGGAACCTGGAGGCGGATCTGGCTGGCCCTGGCGGAGAGCCAGCAGGAGCTGGGGCTCCCCATTCCCGAAAAGGCCGTGGAGGAGATGCGTGCCGCCCTGGACCGGCTGGACCTGCAGAAGGCGGCGGAATACGAGCGTCGCTTTCGCCACGACGTCATGGCCCACGTCCACCTCTTCGGAGACGACGCCCCGTCCGCCCGGGGGATCATCCACCTGGGCGCCACGTCCGCCTTCATCGGGGACAACACGGATCTCATCCTCCATCGTCAGGGGCTGGAGCTGATCCGGGCCCGGGTGGTCCGGTGCGTGGAAGCGCTGGCGGAGTTTGCCCGCCGCCACCGGGATCTCCCGACTCTCGCCTACACCCACTTCCAGCCGGCCCAGCCCACCACGGTGGGGAAACGGGCGACCCTGTGGATTCAGGACCTGCTCCTGGACCTGGAAGAAGTCCGATTCCGCCTGGGCACCCTCCGGTTCCGGGGCGTTCGGGGAACCACCGGGACCCAGGCCTCGTTCCTCGAGCTCTTCGAGGGCGATCACGCCCGGGTGGACCGGTTGGATCGGCTCGTCGGGGAGAAGATGGGCTTCGCAGACACCTACGGGGTGAGCGGCCAGACCTACCCCCGTAAGGTGGACTACGCCGTGCAGGCGACGCTCGCCGGAATCGCCGCCTCCGTCAGCAAGATGGGGCACGACCTCCGACTGCTGGCACACCTCCGGGAGGTGGAGGAGCCCTGGGAGTCGGAACAGATCGGCTCCTCGGCCATGCCGTACAAGCGGAATCCCATGCGGGCCGAGCGCATCTGCGCCCTGGCCCGCCATGTCATCACCCTCGTCCAGGACCCGGCGATCACCGCGGCCACCCAGTGGCTGGAGCGGACCCTGGACGATTCCGCCAACCGGCGTATGTCCATTCCGGACGCCTTCCTGGCACTGGACGGTGCCCTGGTCCTGGTGGAGAACGTCTCCAAGGGGCTGATCGTGAACCCCTCGGTGGTGGCCCGGAACCTGGAAGAGCATCTTCCGTTCATGGCCACAGAGACGATTCTCATGGACGCCACCTCCGCCGGTGGGGACCGGCAGGAGCTTCACGAACGGATCCGACAGCATGCGCACGCCGCGGCCCGGGAGATGAAGGAGGGCCGTCCGTCGGATCTCGTGGAACGGATAGCGGGTGATCCCGCCTTCGGAATGGACCGGGACTCGATCATGGCCTTGATGGACGCCCATCGGTTCGTGGGCCGAGCTCCGGAGCAGGTGGACGGCTTCCTGGACAGCTGGGTGAACCCGGTCCTGGAGGAGCATGCCGCCGCCGCCACCCTCCTTGGAGAGCCCGATGTCCGGGTCTGACTCGCCGATGCTCCGATCGGACCTCCCGCTCCCGCTGGTGCACCGCGGAAAGGTCCGGGACGTCTATGCGGTCGGAGAGGACCGCCTCCTGATGGTGGCGTCCGATCGGGTCAGCGCCTTCGACGTGATCCTCCCCCAGCCTATCCCACGAAAAGGCGAGGTCTTGACCCAGATCACAGGGTGGTGGCTGTCACGGCTCGAGCGGGACGAGGGAATCGCCCACCACCTGCTGGCCGTGGACCCGGGACACATCGTGGATCTCCACCCCGAACTGGCCGAGTCCCGGAATTCCTGGGCGGGCCGGTCGATGCTGGTTCGGCGCACGGCTCCGGTGCTGGTGGAGTGCGTCGTACGGGGGTACATGGCCGGTTCTGCGTGGAGGGAATACCGCGACCACGGCACCCTCGCCGGGGAACCGCTGGACGAGGGGCTACGGGAGAGCGAAGCGCTTCCCCTTCCCCTCTTCTCGCCCGCCACCAAGGCCCAGGAGGGTCACGACGAGAACATCACGGTGGGCCGGGTGAGGGAGCTTCTTGGCGACGAGCTGACTGCAGAGCTCGAGCACCTGTCCCGGCGGGTCTACCACTATGGAAGTCAGGTGGCCCGCGAGCGCGGGATCATTCTCGCGGACACGAAGTTCGAGTTCGGCCACGACGGGGGCGGACGCCTCCTCCTGATCGACGAGGTGATGACCCCCGACTCCTCGAGGTTCTGGCCGGAGGACAGCTATGCCGTGGGCCGGGGCCAGCCTTCGCTGGACAAGCAGCCCATCCGGGACTGGCTCGACGCCCTCCCGGACTGGGACAAGAGCCCCCCGCCGCCGGACTTGCCGCCCGAGGTGGTCCGTGCGGCCGCGGAACGCTACCAGGACGTCTTCCAGCGCCTCACCGGGGAGACGCTGGAAGACTACCGCCCCCCCCGGTTCCCGGTATCGGCACCATGAGCGCGCTCCCGCGGGACCCCGGCGTCGCACGAGGCCCTGATCGCAGGCGCCCTTCGCTGCAGCGCGGAGTCATCATCCTCCCGTCCGCCTTCACCCTGGGGAACCTGTTCTTCGGGATCTACGCCATCGTGGCCGCCTCCCGGGGTGACCTCGAGTGGGCGGGCTGGTTCATCATCTTCGCCGGAATCCTGGACATGCTGGACGGGCGGGTGGCGCGGTTCACCCGCACGGGCTCCGCTTTCGGGGCCGAGCTGGACTCCCTGGTGGACGCCATCTCCTTCGGCGTGGCTCCGGGCCTCATCATGTACGAGATCTTCTTCTACGACGCGGCGTCGTGGAGCTGGACCCTCTCGTACGTCTATATCGTGGCCGCCGTGGTGCGGCTGGCCCGCTTCAATGTGGAGCAGGGGGGCGAAGCCAAGCGGCACTTCAACGGCCTCCCCTCCCCCAGTGCGGGGATGACGCTGGCCTCGTACTACCCGTTCAGCCAGACCCCCTTTTTCCAGACGTATCTGTCGGATCTCCCGTGGGAGAACATCATGGCCATGGCCATGGTGCTCCTGGGGGTCCTCATGGTGAGCCACGTCCCCTATGCCAAGGTCCCGCGGATCGGATTCCGGACCCGGAAGGGGCTTCTCACCACCGCCTGGGTGCTCACCCTGGTCTTCCTGGCCCTGACCGTACCCCGGTACTACTTCTTCACCTCCCTCGTTCTGTATACCGTCTGGGGCCTGCTGCGCTCGGTTCTGCTCGGTCTCCTGGAGCGGCTACCGGAGCGAGACCCGCTCCTGGACCTGGACGAGGACGACGAGGGAGCGGAGAACGAGCGCACGATGGACTACACGGAATTGACACCCCCGGACCGAAGAGCCGGGACACCACCGGAGGATGCCTGAGTGGCGCACTACCGCATCGAGATCCGGGTCACCCCGCGACCCGGCATCCTGGACCCGCAGGGCAAGGCCATCCATCACTCCCTGCAGAATCTCGGCTGGACCGCCGTCGACGACGTTCGGGTGGGAAAGGCCATCCACGTGGAGATGGAGGCGGAGTCGGAGGAGTCCGCCCGGTCGGAGGCCGAAGCCATGTGCCGGAAGCTGCTGGCCAACCCCGTGACGGAGGACTTCGAGGTCTACCAGGTGGAGGAAGCGTGATGAGGGTCGCCGTCCTCACCTTTCCGGGCTCCAACTGCGACTACGATCTCTACCAGGCCGTGAAGCAGGTCGGGGGCGAGCCCGTGTGGCGCTGGCATCGGGACCGGGGCCTAGAGGGAATGGACGCCGTCCTGCTTCCCGGTGGGTTCAGCTACGGAGATTACCTGAGGGCCGGTGCCATTGCCCGCTTCTCCCCCATCATGGAGGACGTGCGCGCTTTCGCTGAGCAGGGCGGCCCCGTCGTCGGGATATGCAACGGTTTCCAGATCCTCTGTGAGGCCGGTCTCCTGCCCGGGGCGCTGATCCGAAACGAGAGCCTCAGGTTCCAGAGCGAGGACTGCCTCCTTCGGGTCGAACGCACCGACACCGTCTTCACCTCGGACTACGCTCCTGGTCAGGTGCTTCGGATCCCGCTGGCCCATGCCGAGGGGAACTACCGCGCCGACCGGGAGACGCTGGACCGTCTGGAGGGGGAGGGTCTCGTTCTCTTCCGGTATGTGGACGAATCTGGCGAGGTCGTTCGTGAGGCAAACCCCAACGGCTCGCTGAACAACATCGCTGGAATCGTGAATCCCGCCGGAAACGTCATGGGGATGATGCCCCACCCGGAGCGAGCCATGGAGACTCTCCTGGGCTCCGCCGACGGGTTGGGAGTGTTCACCTCCCTGCTCGCCTCGCTGGCCACTGCAGGCTGATCTCCTCCGTGTCACGCTCCCTGTTCCCCTCGCACCGTCGTCCCCAACCCCGTTTCCCGTGAGCGACACCACCGTTTCCGAACCCCGTAGCCTGAAGCCTGGCCTGGTCCCCCCGCGCTCCGGGGATCCGGAGATCACCGACGAGGTGGTGACCGGACACGGCCTCTCCGCCGAGGAGTACGAGCGCGTTCTCCGGATCATGGGTCGCGCGCCGACGTTCACGGAGCTCGGCGTCTTCAGCGCCATGTGGTCCGAGCACTGCGGCTACAAGAACTCCAGACCCGCACTCCGCCTGCTCCCCACGCAGGCACCCTGGGTCATCCAGGGTCCCGGGGAAAACGCCGGAGTCATCGACATCGGGGACGGCTACGCACTGGCCTTCAAGATCGAGTCCCACAATCACCCCTCGGCCATTGAGCCCTACCAGGGCGCGGCCACGGGGGTCGGGGGGATTCTCCGTGACATCTTCACCATGGGCGCTCGACCCATCGCCGTCCTGGACTCGCTTCGCTTCGGGGACCTGGACTCCCCCCGGGTGCGATACCTCTTCAGTGGCGTGGTGAAGGGGATCGGGGACTACGGCAATTGCGTGGGGATTCCCAACATCGGTGGCGAGGTCCACTTCGACCGTGGCTACGAGGGCAACCCCATCGTGAACGCCATGTGCCTCGGACTCATGAAGCACGAGGACCTCATCACGGGGGTGGCGGAAGGCGTTGGCAATACTCTCATGGCGGTGGGGGCTCGGACCGGTCGCGATGGGATCCACGGGGCCACCTTCGCGTCCGAGGAACTCAGCGAAGACGCCGACGAGGATTCCCGCCCGATGGTACAGGTGGGAGATCCCTTCACGGAGAAGCTCCTCCTCGAGGCCTCCCTGGAACTCATCAAGAGCGGCCACATCGTGGGAATCCAGGACATGGGCGCCGCCGGCCTCACCTCCTCCGCCACCGAGATGGCGGGCCGGGGCGGCACAGGGGTCACCATCGATGTATCGCGGGTCCCGGTGCGCGAGGAGGGCATGACCCCGTACGAGATCCTCCTGTCCGAGTCCCAGGAGCGAATGCTCGTGGTGGCCGAGCAGGGAAAGGAAGACGAGGTCAGGAAGATCCTGGAGAAGTGGGAACTGGAGGCGGCGGTCATCGGCGAGGTGACGGACGATGGCCTCTTCCGGGTCCAGGAGAGCGGTGTGACGGTGGCGGAGATTCCGGCCCTGCCTCTGACGACCGGATGCCCGACCTACGAGCGAGAGGGCATCGAGGCCCTGGAGATCGCCCAGCTCCGAGACCGGGAACTCCCCGAAGCGGACGCTCCGGAGCGCGACCTCTCGGAGGCGGTGCTCACCCTTCTGGATTCGCCGAACCTGGCCTCCAAGCGGTGGATCTACAATCAGTACGACACCACGGTTCGGACCGGCACCGCCGTGCGGCCCGGAGGGGACGCCGGAGTGGTCCGCATCCGGGGGACACGTCGGGCGGTGGCGGCGACCACCGACTGCAACGGTCGGTACGTCTACCTGGCGCCGAAGACCGGAGCCCAGGCCGCCATGGCGGAGGCAGCGCGGAACCTGGTCTGCACGGGAGCCCTCCCGCTGGCCATCACGAACAACCTGAACTTCGGTAATCCCACGAAGCCCCACATCTACTACCAGTTCCGGCAAGCGGTCGATGGCATGGCGGAGGCGTGCCGGATCTTCGAGACTCCCGTGACCGGGGGGAACGTCTCCTTCTACAACGAGACGGACGGGCGCGCGATCTACCCCACTCCGGTCATCGGAATGGTGGGGGTAGTGGAGGACGTGGACCACGTCACGACCCACGCCTTCCGCCGTCCCGGCGACGCCATCGTCCTCCTGGGGGTCAACACGAACGAATTGGGGGGCTCGGAATACCTCTACGCCTTCCACGGGCTGGTGGCCGGAGCCCCTCCGTCGGTGGACCTCATGGCGGAACGGAGCCTTCAGCAGGCGACGCTCGAGATGATCCGGTCCGCTCTCGTGTGCTCGGCCCATGACTGCTCGGAAGGGGGGCTGGCGGTGGCGCTCTCGGAGTCGGCCGTCGGCCAGGAGAAGCCGCTGGGCTTCGAGGTGCGGGTGGACGATCCCATCGCACCCGTTCCACTCCTTTTCGGCGAGGCCCAGGGGCGAATCGTCCTCTCGTGTGATCCGGACGACGTCGAGGCGATCCTGGAGATCGCCGACAAGCACGGGGTCCCCGCCCAATCCCTCGGGACGGTGCGAGAGGCGGGAGACGGGCTCGTCATCGAGGCCGGAGCGCACCGGGTGCACGTGGACACGCACGCGGCTCGGCAGGCTTTCACTCGCGCATTGCCGCGCCGCATGGACCAGACCCTCACCGCCGATTCGGAATGACCCAACCGGGAATCGCAGGATCCGCCGCCGAGGACGACCTTTCCGGACCCTGCCGGGGACGGGAGTCGCGCACGACTACAGGCTCTGCTGGACACGAGTCCGGACGTCCGGGTTCCGGAAGTCCCGTTTCCGTGCCGCTCCCCATGCTGGACGACCGACCCAGGGAGGAGTGCGGGGTCGTGGGGATCTCAGGGGTGGAGAATGCGTCCGAGATGGCCTTCCTGGGCCTCTACGCTCTCCAGCACCGGGGCCAGGAAGCCGGCGGAATCGTGACGGTGCACGAGGGCGAGGCCCGGATGCACAAGGGACTCGGCCTGGTGGCGGACATCTTCGACGCCGAGACCATCAAACGTCTCGAGGGCGGGACGGCCATCGGCCACGTTCGGTACTCCACGGCCGGCGGTGGCGGAGCCCGGAACGCTCAACCCATCGTGGTTCGATACGCCGAGGGAGACCTCGCGGTGGCCCACAACGGGAACCTGACCAACGCCCACGACCTGCGAACCTGGTTGGTGAAGGAGGGCTCCCTCTTCCAGTCCACCAACGACTCGGAGGTGATGGTCCACCTGGTCGCCCGGTCCCGCCATGACACCGTGGACGCCCAGATCGACGATGCCCTGACTCACCTGGAGGGCGCCTTCTCCATGGTGATCTCGGTGGGCGACACCCTCTACGCGGCCCGGGACCCGAGGGGCTTCCGCCCCCTGGTTCTGGGAAGGCTGGGTGGCGGCCACGTGGTGGCGTCCGAGACCTGTGCCCTGGACATCATGGGCGCCACATTCGTCCGCGACCTGGCTCCGGGTGAGGTCTTGAAGATCCGGGGGGGAAAGGTCACGAAGCTCCGTCCGCTGCCCCCTGTGGACCGGCAATCTCCGTGCATCTTCGAGCTGGTCTACTTCGCCCGCCCAGACTCGAAGCTCTGGGGCGTGAGCGTGGACCGGGCCCGCAGAGCCTTCGGGCGTCAACTCGCCCGGGAGCACCCGGTGGAGGCCGACTGTGTCATCGCGGTCCCGGACTCGGCCAACTCCGCGGCGCTTGGATACGCCGAGGAGAGCGGGATTCCCTTCGAGCTCGGGCTCCTTCGAAACCACTACGTGGGTCGCACCTTCATCAAGCCTTCCCAGGCGGACCGCGACTTCGGCGCCCGGATGAAGTACAACCCGGTGCGGGAGGTGATCGCCGGGAAGCGGGTGATCGTGGTGGACGACTCCCTGGTGCGGGGCACGACCTCCCGATCGCTGGCCAAGTTCTTCCGTGAAGCCGGCGCCAAGGAGGTGCACTTCCGCATTGCCTCCCCTCCGGTCCGATTCCCGTGCTTCTATGGAATCGACATGCCGTCCCGGAAGGAGCTCATCGGCTCGGATCATTCGGTCGAGGAGATTCGAAAGGAGCTGGAGGTCAACTCCCTGGGCTACCTCTCCCAGGACGGAATGGAGGGTGCGGTGGAGGAGTCCGGGCCGTTCTGCAGCGCCTGCTTCTCCGGGGACTATCCGGCGCCCCTGGTCGACGTGGACAAGGGGTATGTGACCGGCAATCCCCGCTGCTGAGCCGGTTCCCCGGCCACGAGCGGGCTTCGTCGCCGGGCCGGAGCAGGACCGAGACTGGGGAACCACCCGATCGGTCCGGAGTTCCATCCCCATGTCCGACGACTTCATTCGACGACTCCCGAAGCCGGAGCTGCACGTCCACCTCGATGGCAGCCTCCGACCGGAAACCCTCCTGGAGCTCGCCCGGGAGGTGGGCCTTCGAATCCCGGCTCGGGATCCCGAGGCGGTGGCCGACTTCATGCGCGCGGACGAGTCCCGGGACCTGGAAGACTACCTCCGACGCTTCGAGGTGACGCTTGCGGTGCTCCAGTCGGAGCCCGCGCTTGAGCGGGCCGCCTACGAGCTGGTCCTGGACGCGGCGGCGGAGAATACGCGCTATCTGGAGATCCGCTATTCCCCGGTCCTCAACACCCGGGACGGTCTCACCTTGGACGAGGTCCTGGACGCCTCCCTACGGGGCATGGTCCGAGGCATGGCGGAGACCGGTGTACGCGGCGGGATCGTCGTATGCGCTCTCCGCTCTCTCTCGCCGGAGGTATCCACGGCGTTGGCGGAGCTGGCCGTTTCGTACCGGGGTCGGGGCGTGGTGGGATTCGACCTGGCCGGTGGGGAGGCGGGGCATCCGGCCCGGGAGCATGCGGAGGCCTTCACAGTGGCCGCCCGAGGCGGGGTCCCACGCACGGTGCACGCCGGGGAGGCCTGGGGCCCCGAATCCATCCGGGAAGCGCTGGTGGAGGGCCGGGCCCAGCGAATCGGCCACGGGACCCGCCTCCAGGAAGATCCGCTCCTGGAGGAGATCATCCGGGACCAGCAGATCCCGGTGGAGGTCTGCCTGACCTCGAACCTGCAGACGAGGGTCACGGCGTCCTACGCCGAGCATCCGCTCCGGCGGTACTACGACCTTGGGATTCCCGTGACGATCTGCACCGACAATCGGTTGGTCTCCGGAACCACGCTGGTACGGGAGTATGAAGCCGCGCGAGACCACCTCGGATTCAGTGGTCCGGAGTTGGCCCTCCTGGCCTGGAACGGCTTCAAGGGCGCCTTCCTCGACTGGCCCGCCCGCTCCACCCTCCTGTCGGCGGTGGCCGTGGAGATGGAGGAGTTGGGCGTCCCCCTCCCCTGAGCCCCCGCACCGGTGGGATGGCCGAGTAAGCGCCCCTTCTAGAGGTCGTCCTGCGCCAGGTACTCGGCCGCCCGATCCACCAGCTCCCTGGATCCCACGTACAGAGGTGTTCGCTGATGCAGGCTGGTGGGCTCGATCTCGAGGAGGTCCCGCCGGCCATCGGTGGCCTTACCCCCCGCCTGCTCCACCAGGAAGGCCATGGGCGCCGCCTCGTACAGCAGGCGAAGCTTCCCGCCCGGCTTCCGCACCTCCGGTGGGTACATGAAGATCCCTCCCTTGAGGAGGGTGCGATGTACGTCCGCCACCATGGACCCGATGTAGCGCGAGGTGAAGGGCGGGTCGCTGGTCTTGAGCTCCGAGACGAACCGCTGCTGCCCCGGGCTCCAACGCCGATAGTAGGACTCGTTGACCGAGTAGATGTTTCCGACCCCGTCCGGCATGCGGATGTCCGGATGACTAAGCAGGAACTCGCCGATGGACGGATCCAAGGTGAAGCCGTGGACTCCGTTCCCACTGGTGTAGACGAGAATGGTGGACGATCCATAGACGACATAGCCCGCGGCGACCTGGTTCTTTCCGGGTTGGAGGCAGTCCTCCAGAAGCCCGTCCGACCCCTCGGGTCCGGACACCCGGCGGTGGATGGAGAAGATCGTCCCGATGGACACGTTCACGTCGATGTTGGACGACCCATCCAGCGGATCGAAGAGGAGGACGTACTCTCCCTTGGGAAACCGATCGGGGATCGGGAGCAGCCCTTCGTGCTCCTCCGACCCCATGCAGCAGAGCGTCCCCGTGTGGTCCAGGGCCTTGTAGATGACTTCGTCGGCGTAGGCGTCCAGCTTCTGGACCCGTTCCCCGTGGAGGTTCTCCTCGCCGGTGCTCCCCATGATGTCATCCACGAGCCCCGCCTTGTTCACCTCCCGTGAGATGATCTTGGCGGCGAGGGCCACCTCCAGCAGGACGGAGGTGAACTGCCCCGAGGCCTCGGGGTGACGGCGCTCTTCTTCGAGGATGTGCCGTGAGAGGGTGACGACGCTGGTCTCTGGCATGTTTGGCCGGTGCTCGGGTCCGGGGAGGGTCCGGTATGGGCTGCCTTCTCGACGATAGGGGGACGGTGGCGGAGGGGTCAATCGTCCCAGCTCTTCACGGTGCGCACCGTGA